>CBDCWU010000009.1:0-3488891 GCA_965223555.1 Promineifilaceae bacterium (SeqCode) | reverse complement strand
TTTCTTCAAAGCGCATCTTGCTTCTCTCCCCACCCACTGAACCGCTTTTCGGATACTATTATCACTGATTTGGACCAGCAGTAACTCTTGGGCCAACTCAGCTGCTTCATCAAATGACGTTTGGATACCAACAAGGCTAACAGCGCCTTGAGTCCTTGACTCATTTCGCCGGGTTTTATCTGCAATCGTCTGTCCAATGGCTTTTTCCCCTGACCACAGTGATGACAGATGTAATACTTCTCTTGTAGTAGCTCGTCCAAGACTGTAATTACCATCCCCTCCGTCGGCTACAATAAGTTGCTTGATGTGACAGGAACAGCGCACAGTTGGCTCCACAACGTCAACTTTTCTAATGCCTGACCGATTGCACGTCGTCCAACATCTTGCAGTATCTGACGCATACCTTGTTCTATATCTCCTAGGCTCACATTGCCTTCTGTTGCAATACCCTCAGCGATGGCATCGCTTAATAGCGTTGCCATTTGTTGACCACATCTTTATTCTGCCCTGTGTTAAAATCCATTGGAGCCTCCTGCGTTTTTTGTTTTGCTTTGTCAATAGTTAAACAAAATCACAGTTGGCTCTTTTTGTCCATCTTTTCCCTTACGAGTTTTTACTACACCCCCTGGTTGACAATTTGACAGGGGGAGAGGAAGAGGATATAATGGGCGGTTCTTGTGGTAAGAACACAAGAGAGATGAGCAAAGGCAAGAGCAAGCGCATCGATGACAAAGGAGCAGCCAAAGACCAGAGACTGAAAGAGTCTGGTCTTTTTTAATGTCTTGATTAGGCAGGCAGAGAAGAGAACCTTAACAGCTAAAAAGTGACAGAAACAAAAAAGCAGTAAGCGTAAAGAGAAAAAAACCCCTTCAATATAAAGAAGGGACAGGAACAAACACGGAGAGTTTGATCCTGGCTCAGGATGAACGCTAGCGGGTGTGCCTAATGCATGCAAGTCGAACGGGAAGCCTTGAATTCGTTTGAGGCGGAGAGTGGCGAACGGGTGAGTAACACGTTGGTGACCTGCCTGGAGAGGGAATAACCAGTGGAAACGCTGGCTAAAACCCCAGATGTCGTCTTTCTTAGAAAGAGATGACTAAAACAGAGGTGCTCCAGGAGGGGCCTGCGGCCATCAGCTAGTTGGTAGGGTAACGGCCTACCAAGGCAGAGACGGGTAGGGGGCGTGAGAGCGTGACCCCCACACTGGTACTGAGACACGGACCAGATACCTACGGGTAGCAGCAGCAGGAATATTGCCCAATGGACGAAGTCTGAGGCAGCAACACCGCGTGGAGGACGAAGGCCTTCGGTCGTAAACTCCTTTTCTGGGGGATGAAGGCTAACGAGAGTTAACTTGACAGTACCCCAGGAATAAGTCTCGGCTAACTACGTGCCAGCATGCCGCGGTAAAACGTAGGAGGCAAGCGTTATCCGGAATTACTGGGCGTAAAGCGCATGCAGGCGGTAGCCAAAGTCGGACGTGAAAGCTCCTGGCTCAACTAGGAGAGGCCGTTCGAACTAGGTCACTAGAGGGTGATCGAGGCGAGTGGAATTCCCGGTGTAGTGGTGAAATGCGTAGATATCGGGAGGAACACCAGAGGCGAAGGCGGCTCGCTGGGTCACACCTGACGCTAAGATGCGAAAGCCAGGGGAGAGAACGGGATTAGAAACCCCGGTATTCCTGGCCGTAAACGATGTCAACTAGGCGTAGGCGGTTAAGAATCCGTCTGTGCTGCAGCCAACGCGATAAGTTGACCGCCTGGGGAGTACGGCCGCAAGGCTAAAACTCAAAGGAATTGACGGGGGCCCGCACAAGCAGCGGAGCGTGTGGTTTAATTCGAGGCTACGCGAAGAACCTTACCAGGGTTTGACATGCAGGTGGTAGTGAAGCGAAAGCAGAATGACCCTTCGGGGAGCCTGCACAGGTGCTGCATGGCTGTCGTCAGCTCGTGCCGTGAGGTGTTAGGTTAAGTCCTGTAACGAGCGCAACCCTCGTCGTTAGTTACAAGTGTCTAACGAGACTGCCGGTGATAAACCGGAGGAAGGTGGGGATGACGTCAAGTCAGCATGGCCTTTATATCCTGGGCTACACACACGCTACAATGGCCGGTACAATGGGTAGCCAAGCCGTGAGGCGGAGCCAATCCCGCAAAGCCGGTCACAGTTCGGATTGCAGGCTGCAACTCGCCTGCATGAAGTCGGAGTTGCTAGTAACCGCGCGTCAGCAACAGTGCGGTGAATACGTTCCCGGGCCTTGTACACACCGCCCGTCACGTCATGGGAGTTGGCAACGCCTGAAGTCAGTGGGCTAACCTTAAGGGAGGCAGCTGCCTAAGGCGGGGTCGGTAACTGGGACGAAGTCGTAACAAGGTAGCTGTAGCGGAAGCTGCGGCTGGATCACCTCCTTTTACGAGAAACCACTTACTTGAGAAAGTGAGAGCAAGAAAAGATTGCAGAGAGTAGAAGTTGGAAGAAGTCGACAGACCAAAACAACCAAAACAAAAAAGCAATCCACTCCAAAGAGTAATACGTAAAGTATTACCAAACAAACGCAAAAAGCGATTGAGTTTCTGTCACTTTTTAGAAGTTAAGGGCATTAACAATGAAACCGAGCAAAGAGGGCCTGTAGCTCAGCCGGTTAGAGCGTTCCTCTGATAAGGGAGAGGTCGTTGGTTCGAGTCCAACCAGGCCCACCAGAGAAATGGTAAATTGTGAATATTGAATTCACAATTCACCATTCAAAATGGGGATATAGCTCAACTGGGAGAGCGCCGCCTTTGCACGGCGGAGGTTAGGAGTTCGAGTCTCCTTATCTCCATAAACAAGAATAGAAAGCACAAAAAGCTATTCTAAAACAACGGATAGAGAAAATTGAAAACAGACAAGAAAAGATAAAACAAGCATACAGACCAAGGATGCAAAAACAGCCTGGCAGTATGTCAGGTTTTTTCTTGTCAAGCGTAAGCAATTGACCGTTGGTCTTTTAGAAGAAAAAGGACAACCGTCAGCCGCTTACCCAAGCAAGCTGAGCGCACATTAACAACTGAATCATAGAAGGGACGCACATCAACGCGAGAATGCCGAATTCTCCGTATCATGAAAAATAAGCTATAAAGAGCGCACGGTGGATGCCTAGGCATCAAATGCCGAAGAAGGACGTGGTACACTGCGAAAAGCCCCGGGGAGCTGTGTGCAAGCGCAATATCCGGGGATATCCGAATGGGGAAACCCCCCAGGGGTCAATGCCCTGGGACGGCTATCTGAACACATAGGATAGACCGAGGGAACGAAGGGAACTGAAACATCTTAGTACCTTCAGGAAAAGAGACTATTCCCTTAGTAGTGGCGAGCGAAAGGGGAAAAGCCCAAACCACCACCTATAAGGCGGTGGGGTTGTAGGACTTGCAAAACGAAGACAAGATTTAATAGTAGAACCAATCTGGAAAGACAGGCCAAAGAGGGTGACAGCCCCGTATACGAAATTAGAGAAGCTTCAGCAAGGATCCTGAGTACGGCGGGACACGAGAAACCCTGTCGGAAGCTGGGAGGGCCACCTCCCAAGGCTAAATACATTTGATGACCGATAGCGAACAAGTACCGTGAGGGAAAGGTGAAAAGACCCCCGGTAAGGGGAGTGAAATAGAACCTGAAACCGTGTGCTTACAACCGGTCGGAGCACCATGCCGTAAGGCAAGTGTGACGGCGTGCCTTTTGGAGAATGAGCCAGCGAGTTAATTTCAGTGGCAAGGTTAAGTTAGAAACAGACGGAGCCGCAGCGAAAGCGAGTTTGAATAGAGCGACCAAACCAAAGGTTTGCCAAGCAGTTTGCCTTAGGCAAACTGCCATAAGTAAACCGAAGGTTTACGACAGTTGCTGGGATTAGACACGAAACCAGGTGAGCTACCCATGTGCAGGCTGAAGCGAGGCTAATCCCTCGTGGAGGGCCGAACACACCAATGTTGCAAAATTGGGTGATGACGTGTGGGTAGGGGTGATATGCCAAACGAACCTGGAGATAGCTTGTTCTCTCCGAAATAGCTTTAGGGCTAGCGTCGTGAGATGAGTGCTGGGGGTAGAGCACTGGATGAGCTAGGGGGCGCAAGCTTACCAACCTCAACCAAACTCCGAATACCAGTACTTTAGCACGGCAGTCGGACTATGTGAGATGAGTTTCATAGTCGAAAGGGAAACAACCCAGACCGACGGCTAAGGTCCTTAAATCGGTGCTAAGTGGGAAACGTTGTGAGAGTGTAGAGACAGCCAGGAGGTTGGCTTAGAAGCAGCCATTCCTTTAAAGAGTGCGTAATAGCTCACTGGTCAAACGCTTTTGCGCGGAAAATGTAACGGGGCTCAAGCACCGTACCGAAGCCACGGATGAGGGTAATTGTGAATTATAAGGAGTGAATGGAAGATTGTGAACGAGAAATCATTGGCAATTGAAAATTAACAATTGACAATTGACAATTATCTTCATGGTAGGAGAGCGTTCTGTTAGAGAAACAAGGGTGACCGAAAGGACATCTGTGGCTAACAGAAGTGAGAATGCTGGCATGAGTAGCGAGAAACATGTGAGAACCATGTTCCCCGTAAACCTAAGGTTTCCGACGGAAGGTCAGTCCGCGTCGGGTTAGTCGGGCCTTAGCCGAGGCCGGAAGGCGTAGGTGATGGACATCTGGTTAATATTCCAGAACCACTTAACAGGAGTGATGGGGTAACGCAGTCTGGTAGGTCAGCCTCTAAATGGATTGAGGTGCCAAACGATTAGGACAAAGAAGAGAGTAGGCAAATCCGCTCTTGGAGTCTGAGGCGTGATGGCGGAGCCAAAAGAGCCAGAAGTGATTGAGCCAAGCTGCCAAGAAAAACCTCTAAGCAAAGAGAGTTAAGTGCCCGTACCGCAAACCGACACAGGTAGGTGGGTAGAGAATACCAAGGGGAACGAGAGAACCTTCGTTAAGGAATTAGGCAAAATACCCCCGTAACTTCGGGAGAAGGGGGGCCTTTACTGGTTAGCTAACAGGTGAAGCTGGTGAAGGCCGCAGAGAAATGGCTCTTCCAACTGTTTAACAAAAACACAGGTCTCTGCAAAGTCGAAAGACGACGTATAGGGGCTGACGCCTGCCCAGTGCTGGAAGGTTAAAGGGAGATGTTAGCGGTCGCTTAGGCGATTGCAAAGCATTGAACTGAAGCCCCAGTGAACGGCGGCCGTAACTATAACGGTCCTAAGGTAGCGAAATTCCTTGTCGGGTAAGTTCCGACCCGCACGAATGGCGTAATGAGAGGAGCACTGTCTCAACGAAGGACTCGGCGAAGATTGAAGTACGTGTAAAGATGCGCGTTACCCGCAGCAGGACAAAAAGACCCCGTGAAGCTTTACTATAGCTTGGCATTGAGTTAGGGCTTAATTTGTGTAGGATAGGTGGGAGGCTAAGAAGCTGGGACGCCAGTCTCGGTGGAGCCGATGTTGAAATACCACCCTGGTTAAGTTTTGGCTCTAACCTGTAACCGTAAGCCGGTATGGGAACAGTGCCTGGTGGGTAGTTTGACTGGGGCGGTCGCCTCCGAAAGAGTAACAGAGGCGCCCAAAGGTTGGCTCAGGCTGAATGGAAACCAGCCGGAGAGTGTAAAGGCACAAGCCAGCTTGACTGCGAGACAAACAGGTCGAGCAGGGACGAAAGTCGGGCTTAGTGATCCCACGGTACCAAGTGGTAGGGCCGTGGCTTACCGGATAAAAGCTACTCCGGGGATAACAGGCTAGTCTTGTCCAAGAGTTCACATCGACGACAAGGCTCGGCACCTCGATGTCGGCTCATCGCATCCTGGGGCTGGATAAGGTCCCAAGGGTTGGGCTGTTCGCCCATTAAAGCGGTACGTGAGCTGGGTTCAGACCGTCGTGAGACAGGTCGGTCTCTATCCGCTGTGGGCGCAAGGGAATTGAGAGGATCTGCCCCTAGTACGAGAGGACCGGGGTGGACAGACCGCTAGTGTGCCAGTTGTCGTGCCAACGGCATAGCTGGGTAGCTACGTCTGGCAGGGATAACCGCTGAAAGCATCTAAGTGGGAAGCCCGCCTCAAGATGAATTCCCTCATCCCGAGAAGGGAGTAAGACCGCTAGGAGACGACTAGTTAGATAGGCGGCAAGTGAAAGTGCAGTAATGTATGAAGCTAAGCCGTACTAATGGTCGAGGGCTTAAGAGAACATGGTACGGAGAATTGGGCATTTTGGTGGTGATGGGTGTGTTCTGGAAATGATTCAGTTGAAGATGAAGCAAGATTAACAAGAGAAAGAGTAGAGAGAAAGGAAGTTGGTGATATGAGCGGCGAGGGTACACCCGGTTCCATCCCGAACCCGGCAGTTAAGTTCGTCAGCGCCGATGGTACTGCAGGGGCGACTCTGTGGGAGAGTAGGTCATTGCCAACTCGCTCTCTCTTTCCTTCCCTTGCCTCTTATCCCCCTGTTTCTTCCCCATTTCTTCTTATCTTTATCCCTTCCCTACATAATCTACTAAATTCCTTGAAGTAGAATAGACACGATGCTCACAGTAATGGACAGGTCATGTTTGGGTGTGCGTGCCTGAGGGCTGTTAAGTTGGTTGGCGGGGAAATGTTTCGTTGGGTTAGCATTTGCAAAAGATGGCAAATGGAGATGCCCATAACACCTAGGTAGCAGCCCTGGAGATGACTGACGGGGTTGAACTGAGGGTGTTGGATAGCGTAGGCTCCGGCTTTGTCTAGGGAGTCACCAGTCGCTAGATATGTGTTAATTTCTTTGTTTGTGTAAGCACGCATCGTAACAACGGCCGTATGCACTCCAGTAATTATTTCCCCATCCCTCATATCAATTAGCACCATGCCGGTATGTACCTCGTGGGTTCGATTGCGTAGGGCTAGCAGCATTCGCTTCGCATCGGCGATATCGTGGGGTTTGCCGAGCATTTGCTGGTCTAAGGCCACGGTGGTATCGGCAGCAATAATGATGGTGGGCTGGATAGGTGATGATATTTGGCAGGCAATAGCTCGGGCTTTGAGCTCGGCCGTTTTCACAACATTGATGGTGGGCTCGGGATCGGTGATAGTGCTTTCGTCCACATCGGCGCTGATAGCAGAGAAAGGGAGGCCAATTAACTTGAGTAGATGGCGGCGGCGTGGGGATTGGGAGGCGAGCAGGAGGTGTATGGTCATCTGAGCAATTGATCAACTGCCTTGCAGGCGGCAGTAACTGTTACACTGTTCTCCCAGGAGAACGGCGTTGTTATTTCATCTTGACTAAGGGCCAAAACTTTGCCTTTAGTAGTATATGGACTGGAGACGGCAGGATCTGTTGGGCCAAATATGGCTAGGGTGGGACAGCCTACGGCGGCTGCGATGTGGGTCGGACCAGCATCATTGCCGATGTAGAGATTGGCCACTTCACAGAGCGCACCTAATTCGCCCAATGTTAGTTCTCCAGTTAGATTAATGAGAGGGAGGGGTAAAAGGCCGATAATGTCTTTGGCCAGAGTGATGTCTGAGGCGGCACCGACGAGGACGATTTGTGCTTTGTATTGGCGGAGGATGTGATTGGTGAGCAGGATGAATCGTTCGATTGGCCACTGTTTGCGCCTATCGGTGTGAACGGGATTGACCCCGCCGCCAGGATGGATGATGATCAGTGGGGTATTTCCCAACCAGTTTTCGTTGACGAGTCGCTGGGTAACGGCCGTTCTATCAGCATCGGGTGGATAAAATTCCATCGCGCTGGTCGGGTTTGTGTCGAGGCCAAACGTTTGGGCCAAAGTGAGGTAAACGGCCGCTTCATGTTTAATGTCAGAGGGGGGTGTGACAGCAACGGTGTGGGCGAATCCCTGCCCTTTGATGTGGAGGCCAATTCGTTGGGGGATTCGTGCCCACCACGCAACCAGGGAAAGCAAACTGGAGCGGCTGGGGATAAAACAGGTGTCGTACTGTTGTCGTCGTAAGATTTGGGAGAAAGCATAGAGGTCTTGCCAACTTAGGTCATGTATATCACCTTGGCTAGTGATGATAAGTTCAGTTAAGCGCGGATTGCCATTGAGGGCAGGACGTGCCCATTCGCTAACGGCCCAATCGAAGCGACTATCTGTGTAAGCTTTGCTTAAGACTGTTAACAAAGGTGTGGCTAGCATGACTTGGCTGAGGCAGCAGGGCTTGAGGATGAGGGCCTTTTTGGGAGCAGAAGGGGATGGCTGTGATTGTAGCCAGAAAGGGAAGCGGAGGATTCTGGCTGCCGTGGCTGTAAGGACGGTTTCGTTGGGCATAGGGTTAGTATCTGTTTTAATGTTTTAGGCGTTTGGGCCAGCTGTTTATGAAGGAGGCGGTCAGCAGGTCTAGGACATGTTCGTGATCATGGCCGAGCCAAACTGTGATCCAGCGATAGCCATTGATTGGCCGCTGCCAAGGAGAGGTGAATGCGCATGTTAGTTGAGTTTCGGACATTGTATCGAAGACTGCCATAAAGTGTTGACGTACGGCGATGAAATCATCCCAAACTTCAGCCCAGGATTGTTCCTGACGAGTATCAGCATTTTTTCTGTTGAATTCGTCAAATGGGGCGGAAATGGTGTAATTGAACTGGGGTATATGTCCAGCGGCTAGTTGTTTGAGTCCATCTAGTCCTACTTTCTCCCAATCAGTAATATGGCCAAGTAGATCTTTTAATGTCCAAATGCCACAGACTGGCAGGGTAGTGCGTTGAAAATCAGGAAAGAGATCGACCGTTCGTAAAAGCTCTTTGCGGGCAGATTGTAATAGGGCACGAAGAATGTATTTGGGACCAATTTGTGATTGTTGATTGTTGAGGGGTAGTTTTTTACGCCAGTGAGCCAGGGTTTGGGCGTGGTTGGCGTCGTGACGCCAACGACTGCGTGCCCAGACTCTCATGCGGGTGCGATGGCCATCGGCCAGACGAAGTTGGCGGTGAAGATCATGATCAGAAGTGCGTTTGAGGAGGACATGGAAGCTGCTGCGTTCTTTGAGAAGGGCAGCTACGGCCGTTTCTAATGGCATCTCTTTGAACTGTTGCGATCGTTCGCGATTGTGTGCATCTATAGCAGCTTGGCCACCAACAGTAACGAGTTCGTGTAGACGGCCGTCTATGGCTCTGCTCATTCGTTCATTGCCAAAACCATCCCAGAACGCGATATGGGCTAGAATATCTTTAGCCGTCCAATCATTTGTGACAGGTATCGAAGTAAGGGTCTCCTCGTCCAACCCCCAAAACTGGCGTAGCAGATAGTTCCGTTCAGCTGCCAGCCGGGCCAAAAATTCTAAACGCCATTGGGCATCCATTGTTTCACTCCTCATCAAATTGCCAGCCAAAGCTGATGTCTGTCAAATTTTGTCCTGACTGTAAAGTAATAGTGGCACCGCCTGTGCTATCCACTGGATAGATCCAAGTGCCGGACGATAGCAGTGAGATGTTTTCTGGTGTAGAAGCATCTACAGTGACACAATATGTGCCGGGGGCCAGGTTGGTAAAGACGTAGCCACCACCCAAGTTGCTGGTTTGGGTGGTGACAAGTTGGGTTCCAGGACAGTCATCACGATGGATGGCGATGGTGATGCCCCGCAGGGGCGATTCATCCTCGCCTTGATTGCCATCCCCATCCCGATCTTCCCAGATGAGGCCGCTCAAGGCAGCATTCTCAAAAACGGGTGTGCCTACGACTGTGGCAGTGAGAATGTTTGTCTGCGTGATGGATGATGTGAGATCTACTGTTTCCGTTAATGGTGTTTCTACAATAATTTGCACCCAGATTGGTTCGTTGCCAAATATGCCGAAAAATTCCCGTTGATTAGCGTTATAAATTTGCCAGTCCGCCCGAAATGTGCCGGTGATAGGCGGGGCAGTTAAGACGACGGAGAAATCTACGGTATTGGTGGGAACAATGGTGCGGGTAATGGGGATGATTTTAGAGCCTTCTAACTCAAACCCATCTATGAATGTGAGGGCATAGGCGGGTGTCCAGTCGCAGGTACCCACGTTGCGAATGCGCCAGGTTTTGGTGAATGCTGCGCCAGCAGTGATGATGGTATTATCCGGAATAGTAACATCGGCTACGAATTCAGCACTATCTTCGCAGTTGAGGGCGGCTGCTGAGATGGGCAGATATTCATAGTCCCAGCCTAAATTGATGTTATGGGTTGCGCCAGGAGCCAGGGTGATGGTTTGGATGCCTTTTGCTTCACTAGTCCAAGTGCCGGGCAGGAGTAAGTTCCGATTGGGTTCGTCGAGGGTATTTATCATGAGGCAGTAGGTTCCAGCTTGGAGACCAATGAAGAGGAATTCGCCATTGGCATCGGTGGTAGTGGCGGCGATGTCTGTTTCGCTTGTGCCTAGAACTGTGCCAGATTCAGTGGTGATATTGGGACATTCGTCATTGCCAAGCCGAACAAGTATGTCGCTGATGCCCGGTTCGTTTTTGTCGAGGAGGCTGTTGGCTTGGAAAGCGCCGTTGCTGGTTATGCAGCCGTCGGGGGGATCGCCCTGATTAACACAGATGTCATGCCAGACACGGCCGTTTATGACGCTGGTTGTTGGTGATGGATCAGCGGTTGGCTCAGCTTGGGGAGCGGCGGTTGTGGCGGGGTTATCGGTGATAGAAACGACCGTTGCTAGTGGTGGTTCTTCAACTGTTATTTCATTACCAAGTATGAGATTGCAAGCTGTTATGGTGAGGAGGATGAGTAGCTGAATTGCAAGCAGAACGGCCGTTTTGGAGGGGGATAAAAGGGATGTCAATTTCATATAGGTTCGTTTTCGGGTCGTTGGGTAGGTTCAGTCGCTTCTAGCCGCCGCCAGGCTGTTCGAATATCATTCAGCTCTTCGGCTGATTCTGGCAACTCCCCATAACGGATTTTGATGTAGGCTTGTGTTATGAGGCGGGCGTCGGCTGTATTGGTAGGCCAAACCTGGGCCAACGTGGAGAGATACTCGTATGGTGTCTCTACATCGAGACGAGGATAACCTGACCCGGCAGCAGCACGACACATTTGCCAATAGATGCGACGGATGGAGATTGCTGTGCGCAGGCCCTTGAGAAGTCCAAGCTTTTCTAATACCCGACGAGCTAGATTCGGTTTCTTAGGGATGTCAAGTGCTTGACGGTCGATATTTTCACTTTTCCGATTGGCGATCACAGCTTGGCGAAATAGGCGACTAAGAGCCAAGGTCACGAGGGAGGATAGTGGCAATCATTAAGAGAATGATGATGATTCTGGTACCATCTGTTGTACCCACTCCTTCTGGGGTTTCTGTGGCTTGGATGATGTCGGGGACGGCGGGAGGAATGATATTGGGCGCAGCGTCTTGGAGCGCCTGCATAGCGCCAGATATGGCCCGATGACAGAAAATGCAAATATCAATTCTACCAGCCAAGCCAGGACATTGAGGATGGGAGAGGCAATATAGACGGCCGTTGTCAGGACGGCCGTTGTTCCCATGCGTATGGCGAGCCAGATAGGAGCGACCCAGGTGGCAACCATTTCTGGTGGCTGCCCGCTTACAATAGTAGCCAGGAATGAGGCTGTGAAGACAATTCCCAGTGCTGCCACAAAGATCGAACCGACCCACTGGGGCGTAAGGGAGGCAGATTGGCGGGTACGTTCCTGCTCGGTTTCTTCGGCTCGGATGAGAGCAATGGCTGTCAGAGCAGCTGTGAAGAAGAGTAGAATGAAGGACATGACATTTGCCAATAGTAAATCAGCAGCTATCCAGATGACTAAAGGTGCTAGAAGTAGCCCGCCAACGCGAAAACGTAAGCCTGCTTTGTGTATGTTGGGTACGTGATATGTGAGGCGAATACCGCGCCACCACATAAAGCAGGTGATCAAAAACAGGGCAATATCACGTGTCCACAGTTGGTTGCCTTCGTCGGCTAAGCTGCGATAAAAATCTCCTAACCAACCTACATCAAGCACGGATTGAGGATCATGGAGAATAGTCCTTAGACTTAGAAAGGCGGTTACGAATAGGGCTAGGACCATGCTCCAGCGTTGTCGTTCTCGAGGTAACTCTAGAAGACTCATGAGTCGGATCATGTTGAAGGGTAGAAGCATGAGCAAGAGTAGCCAGAGCGTGACTTGGCCAATAGGCCAATAGCGTGTCCAGTTTAGGATTGATAAGATGACTGGGGTTATCAAGGCCAGTTCCATGAGTGCCCATGACAGGTAGATTAGCTCATGCCGAGTGTATCCCCAGATGCTGCTGAAGGCGCGGACTATGGCAGGGGATTGCTCTGTTGGTAGCAGGTTGGTTACCATACGGTATTTTACCCTAAAATGCTGTCGCTACCTGTTTTTGTAGGCTTTCTTCGGTAGACGGTTGAATTTTGTTACAATCTTATGAGAGTCGGACTAGTGGTGCGCCAAACACCTATTGACGGATAAGACAGCGTGGCGCACCTTGCAGAAGCTATCGCTTCTGTCCGACAATAGAAGTTTGTCAGAGTACTAGAATGTAGGAAGGATGGTAAAGATGTATAAAGTATGGTTAGAACGGCCGTTGCCGTCTGAGTATCAATACCTATTTGATGGCGTGGCTGAAGTGGCTGAATTGACAGAGGCAGAGGCGGTGATTGCTGGTGCCTGGCAGTTTACGGCTGAATTTATGGATGAGGCCCCCCGTTTGTGTGTTATTTCGCGTACGGGCATTGGCTATGATAATGTGGATGTGGCTGCGGCTACAGCGCGGGGCATAGTGGCCTGTAATGCCCCGGACGCACCCACACGATCAACGGCCGAAATGGCAGTTACACTTATGTTGGCGGTGGCTAGGCAATTGAAGTGGCTGGAACGTCGTTTGCAGGCTGAGGATGGTTTTAGTAATTATCAGGCTTGGGAATTGGAGGGCAGGCAACTTGGTTTGGTTGGCGTGGGCCGCATAGGCAGCCAAGTAGCTAAGATGGCCCAAGGCTTGGGGATGCAAGTTGCGGCATTCGATCCGTATATTTCGCGTAGCCAGCTAGAAAATAAAAACATCCACTCCACACAAAGTTTAGAAGAATTGCTAGGGTTGGCTGATATTGTCTCACTCCACATTCCTTTGACCTCTGAAAATCGGCACATTATGAATGGGCAAATGCTGGCGATGATGAAGCCGGGGGCGATTTTGATTAATACAGCACGTGGCGGGTTGGTGGATGAGGCGGCTTTGTTGACGGCCGTTTCGAACGGCCGATTGTTTGGGGTGGGCTTGGACGTGATGGCGGTGGAACCGCCCAGTAAGGATCATCCCCTGTTGCAGTTTGACAATGTGATTGTGTCACCTCACATTGCCTCGGCTACGATTGTGGGGCGCAAGCGGTTATGGGTAACAGCTATTGAGCAGGCTTTTATGGTGTTGCGCGGGGAACGGCCGTCCGGCCTGCTTAACCCCGAAATTTGGGACACGAGACGAAAGATTTCTTAGCCCAACCAGCCGACAAAATATGTTACCACCTGCTAAAACCTACGAAGAACTAGTTGCCAACTTCCAATGGAACATCCCCCAATATTACAATATCGGTGTGGATATTTGTGATAAATGGGCTGACACTGAGCCAGAACGGTTGGCCTTACTGCACAAACTGGCTGATAGCTCGGTGCAAGCTTTCACTTTTGCCAATTTGCGGCGATTGTCTAATCAAACAGCCAATTTGCTGCAGGCCCATGGCGTAGAGCGAGGTGACCGCGTGGCTATTATGCTGCCCCAAGCGCCTGAAACGGGCTACGGGCATATCGCCGCCTACAAAATGGGGGCGATCGCCATGCCCTTGTTTGCCCTCTTTGGCCCCGAAGCCTTGAAATATCGCTTGCAAAACAGTGGTACCAAGGCCATCATCACCAATGGGGCAGGGGTGGCCAAGATGATGCAAATCCGTGAGGAGTTGCCCGATTTAGAAACAGTTTTTTCTATCGAAGGGACAGCTCCGGGCGCGATTGATTTTCATGCTGAGCTGCCAACCCATAGCGCAGAATTTTCTCCGTTAAATACGTTAGCCGAAGACCCAGCCTTGCTGATTTACACCTCTGGTACGACGGGGCCACCTAAAGGAGCCTTGCACGTTCATCGTACATTGTTGGGTCATTTACCAGGTATGGAAATGTCGCTTAGCCTCTTTCCCCAGCCTGGTGATCGTATCTGGACACCAGCAGATTGGGCCTGGATCGGGGCGTTGTATGATGTCGTAATTCCGGCTTGGCATTATGGTGTCACGGTTGTTTCCCATCGTTTTGACAAATTTGACCCGGAAGCGGCTTTCCAATTGATTGAGGAGTTTGAAGTTCGCAATGCTTTTTTGCCACCAACGGCTCTCAAGATGATGCGTGGAGTGAAGGAGCCAGAGAAGAGGTGGCGGCTTAATATGCGTTCGATCTCTAGTGGAGGTGAGGCTTTAGGTGCGGAGTTGCTGGCATGGGGGCGACAGACTTTTGGCCTCACCATCAATGAAATGTATGGGCAAACAGAGTGCAATTTAATTGTGATGACTTGCGCCCCGATTATGGAGGCCAAGCCAGGGGTGATTGGGCGGGCGGCGCCGGGGCATACGATTGCCATTGTGGATGACGAGGGGCAGATACTGCCACCAGGCGATCCAGGACAAATTGCCTGCCGTCGTCCCGATCCGGTGATGATGGTTGAATATTGGCGCAACCCTGAGGCTACGGCAGCTAAATTTGTGGGTGATTGGCTGTTGACGGGCGATATGGGGGTGATGGATGAGGAGGGTTATATTCGCTTTATTGGTCGCAACGATGATGTGATAATCAGTGCTGGTTACCGTATTGGGCCGGGAGAGATTGAGGATTGTTTGTTGGGGCACGAGGCGGTGCAGATGACGGCCGTTATCGGTGTGCCTGATGAACTGCGCAATGAAGTTGTCAAGGCTTATATCGTGCTGGCTAATGATTTTCAACCCAGTGAGGTTCTGCGCCAGGATATTCAAAATCATGTCAAAACGCGGTTGGCTGCTCATGAATACCCGCGCCACATTGCCTTTGTTGAGGAGCTGCCTATGACAACAACAGGCAAAATCATGCGTCGTACCTTACGTCAGTGGCACAGGCAGGGATTATAAGATGCAGGAAATCACACGGCATAGCCTAGTTTTGTATAAAGTGCAACCCGGTGTAGTGACGGCTGTGGGCAAGAAACTGACAATTGCGCTGGCGGGTGATCAGTCGCTCAGTGTGCGGCCCAAAGATGTGCTACTGTTGCATCCTGGCCCTATTCACGACTTGGGTGACTTGAAAGAACTTGATGGTGATGTGTTGGTGGCTTGGGAGCTATTGGCGGGGGAGACAACGACACTGGCCGAGGTGGCAGAGTTGGCTTTTGCTGAGGTGTCGCCAGCAGGTGTTTGGACAATTTGGCAGTGGGTGGTGGCTGGCCTCTACTTTTCGGGCACTCCAGAGGCTGTTTTGGCTCATACAGCCGAGCGTGTAGCCGAAATTGAGACGGAGCGGACGGCCAAGGCGGCCAAGGAGCAGGCGTGGTCTGGCTTTCTGAAACGCATGGGGCGCGGAGAGATGGATGAGGCGGACGGCCGTTTCCTGCAAGATGTTGTGACCTTGGCCAATGGGCAAAGCGAGCGTAGTCGTGTACTACAAGCCCTGAACCAGCGACAAACAGTGGAAAATGCCCATGCCCTGCTGCTAAAGGTGGGCTATTGGGACAGCCATGTTAATCCCTATCCCTTGCGGGCTGGTTTGCCCATCACTGTGCCTACGGCCGTTTTGCCACCGCTGCCTGAAGAATCGCGCCATGATCTGACTCATCTAGCTGCTTTTGCTATTGATGATGAAGGCAATCAAGACCCAGATGATGCTCTTAGTTGGGATAACGGCCGTCTCTGGGTGCATATTGCAGATGTGGCGGCTCTTATTCTGCCTGACGGCCCAGCCGATCAGGAGGCCCGGGCGAGGGGGGCTAATCTCTATTTGCCAGAAAGTACCATTCCCATGCTGCCGCCGGCCGCTACGGAGCAGTTGGGCTTGGGTTTGGGGACTATTTCACCAGCGCTCTCTTTTTGCCTAGAAGTGTCGGGACTGGGAGAGATCGCCCAGGTGGAGGTTGTGCCGAGTTGGGTGCGGGTGACACGGCTGACCTATGCCGAAGCGGAGGTGCAGCTGGCAGAATCGCCATTTCAAGAGATGTTGGCTGTAGCGGAATGTTATCAAGCGCGGCGGGCCAGGCAAGGGGCTATTGAGATTGATTTGCCAGAGGTGCGGATTCGGGTGGTGGAGGGGCGAGTGGTGATACGGCCGTTGCTTAAGTTGCGCAGCCGTGATTTGGTGCGAGAGGCGATGTTGATGGTGGGGGAGGGGATCGGCCGTTTGGCTTTGCAGAACAATATTCCTATTCCTTTTACCACGCAAGATCCACCAGGGGAGGTGGACAATATGGCCGATGGTATGGCTGGCTTTTTTGCTCAACGCAAGGTGATGCAGCGCAGCCAGCAGAGCAGTGCGCCCGGGGCACACGCGGGGCTGGGTATGGGTTTGTATGTGCAATGCACTAGCCCTCTGCGCCGTTATTTGGATTTGGTAGTGCATCAACAGTTGCGGGCCTGGCTGCGGGGGGATGAGGGGCTGGATGATACGGCCGTTATGGAGCGTGTCGGTGCGGCAAGTGCTGTGAGTGGCTCTGTACGGTACGTGGAGCGGCAGGCTAATGCCCATTGGACAGTCGTTTATCTTGAGCAAAATCCAGATTGGTCGGGCGAAGGTATTGTTATTGATAGGCGAGGCGGGCGGGATTTGGTACTGATGCCTGCGCTTGATTGGGAGACACAGATGCGTCATAAAGAGAAGAGGGCCTTGAATACGATGGTGCAAGTGGCTCTCAAGGACACAAATTTGCCTCGCCTGGAAGCTCATTTTCGCTTGAAGCGAGACGTATAGAAAGATGGCCCCCAACCTCATTCTGACGGCCGCTCCCGATTTTGCTGAACTAGCCCTGGCTGATCTGCAAAAGGCTGTCCCCCAGGCGCAACTGTTGACGGAAATGGTGGCTGGTGTGTGGTCTGTGTATCTGCCAATGGGCTTTTGGCCGTTGGCTCAGCAGTGGCAGCAGCAGCCACCTATTTTTGTGCGCCATATTTGCCCTGTGGGCTCAGTGGTATCGTTGCCCCATAATCAACGGGATGTGAAGCTGCTGGAACGGGTTGTCAAGGCTGAGTTTGCTAATCTTGTTGACCCAGATTTGCCGTTTTCGGTGCAGACAAGGCTGCTATGTGACAAGCCCTACAAGAGATTTTCTGTCAATTCGGCCTTATCGGACGCGATTGAGCTGCTGACGGGGGCTGTGTTGAAAACGGCCGATCCTGTTCAAGTGTTGTCGGTGGTGGTGACGGATTCTGTAGCTTATTTGGGTTTATCGTTGGCGGCGACGAATTTGTCTAGCTGGGCGGGGGGCGAACATCGCTGGGCGCGGGAGCCGGCGCAAATTAGCCGAGCTGAGTTTAAGCTGCTGGAAGCTTTGGCAGTTTTTGGAATTGCGTTGCCACCACGAGGCATTGCGCTAGATTTGGGTGCGGCCCCAGGTGGTTGGACCAGGGTATTGCGGCAGAGGGAGCAGTATGTTACGGCCGTTGATCCCGCTAGGTTACACTCATCGTTGCAAAATGATGCTAAAGTACGTCATTTGCGCTTGACGGCTGAGGCTTATTTGGAGGCCGATCCTGATCGTTTTGATTTGATTGTCAATGATATGCGCCTGGATGCGCGAGACTCAGCGCGGCTGATGGTGGATTATGCACCCTTGTTATATCCACATGGTTTTGTGATCATGACGTTTAAGTTGCCGGAAAACGGCCGTCTGCCAGTTCTGGATCATGCTTTCAACATTTTGCGCCCAACTTATAGGATCGCTGGTGCACGGCAACTCTTTCATAACCGCAGCGAAATCACCGTTTATCTGAAGCCAAGGACAAGCTGAATAGGTTATTGTTGACAGGTAGCAAGTTCAGAATATAATTTGAATACGTATTCAGAAAATGATTGTTAGGATGGAAATTTTCTTGATCATCCGCGACAGGACGCAAAGGGTACAAAATGAGCGACTTCACTTTGTTTTTTTTGCGTGACTGCGTAGGTGAATCTTATTTAGGAACAACTTTAATGCTCATGTGGTTAGATGGTGACTAGTGCCTATGTCTAGGAAACCCATTACTTCAATTGAAGTGGCCCAACTTGCGGGTGTTTCACAGCCCACCGTATCGAGAGCCTTTGATCTTGAGGCCAGTGTTGCTCCAGCAACGCGGGCCAAAGTGCTGGCGGCGGCTAAATTGTTGGGTTATCAACCAAACGTTATTGCGCGCAGCTTAAAGTCGCAGCGGACGAATATTGTTGGTTTGGTCATGGCGAATTTGACGAACAGTCATTTTTATCCCCATGTTCTGGATATTTTTACAGAACAGTTACAGGCTAATGGCAAGCAGAGTTTGCTTTTTAATGTCGCCCCGGATGTGCCCGTAGACGAAATTCTGCAACAGGTATTAGGCTATCAAGTTGATGCCTTCGTGATTGCTTCCACAACTCCCAGCAATGAGATTATTGAAGAGTGTAGCAGACGCGGAACACCTGTGATTCTGTTCAATCGCTTTGCCCCAGAAACGGATGCCAGCAGCGTTTGTTGTGACAATGTGGCTGGAGGGCGTATGGTAGCTGATTTGTTTTTGGATGCTGGTCACCAGCGTCTTGCTTTTCTATCGGGGATTGCTAGTACGGCGACAAACGCTATGCGCCAAGAAGGATATGTCGGCCGTTTGCGAGAACGTGGCGTTCAATATGTCTGGCAAGAGGCGGGGATTTTCACGTATGAGTCTGGTTTTGCGGCAGTTCAACGTCTGCTAGCCTTAGAGCCACGGCCAGATGCAATTTTTTGCGCCGCTGACATTATGGCGTTAGGGGCAATAGATGCTGTGCGTGGGACAGGGCTGAAAGTGCCTGATGATGTAGCTATTGTGGGGTTTGATGATATTCCGGCTGCCCGTTGGCCGGCTTATAATCTGACAACAGTGCGGCAGCCTGTCAGGCAGATGGTGGATACGGCCGTTTCTCTCATCGCTTCCGACTATGCCTCTGGTGGACAGACACACCTATTGTCTGGTGAGTTGCTCGTGCGTGGCTCAACACGATAGTTAGGTTAAAAATTTTCATGCGAATGAATACGTATTCACGCTTGATAAATGGACCCTGTAAAGAAGTAGATAATTATCTGGATGGTAGGTATTTCAAAAGCGCCTACCATCTCAATAACTGGAGAAGTAGACAGTGAAAATTAAATGGTTAGCTCATGCTTCGTTTTTGATTGAAGGTGATGGTTTACGCATCATCACCGATCCCTATGAACCGAATGAGATTATTAATTTGCCACCAGTGACGGAAACGGCCGATATTGTGGTGCGTAGTTCCGACGATGACGAAGCACACTGCTTCATAGACACCATTCCCCTAGGCTTCGAGCTTGTGACAGCCACGGATATTGTGGAAACAGGAACCACAGCGAAAGGGATTGATTTTAGTGCCATTTGGTCAATGGAAAGTCTGACCAAAGCAGACAACATCATCCGCGACAACGCCATGTATCGCTTTACACTGGACGGCATCAACATCACGCACATGGGTGACGTGGGCAATACTCTGACTGCGGCGCAGATGGAAGCTATGGCTGGGACAGATATTTTATTGGCACTGGCTGGCGGACACCCAACCATCGATTTGGCAGATTTGAAAGCCGTGATTGAAACCATCAAACCAAAAGTAGTTATCCCCATGCACTATCGCATCCCAGGGCCGCGTTTCTTCATGTTGCCTATCTCTGAATTCACCTCCATGTACCCGTCTGAAATAGTCACCTTTGTAGATGGTTCCGTGGCCGAATTCACCAAAGGGTCATTGCCTAGTGAAACCCGAATTATGATCTTAAAGCCGACTTTGTTTGGTGATTCCCAACAAGATGATTACGAAAGCCTGATAAAGATTTGATGTAAGCGTAAGTTACACAGATTCACAGAGGTTACGCAGAGGTTCACGGAGAGAGCAGGAGAGAAAGTTCGATGCCGGGAATTCACAGTAGATGATAGGGCTATATTTGCCATCAAATCTTTCTTTTCTCTGCGCCTCTCTGCTTCTCGGCGTATCTCTGTGTCCCACTTAAACGGTTACGATTTGAGCCGCAATTAATAGCAACAAATTTGGAGTAACAAGATGAATAGACGTGAACGGTATAAGAAAATCACGAGTTTTCAAGAAGCAGATCGTGTACCAGTGGATATGGGCAGCCATGTGGCTTCTATTCACCGTTTTTCCTATGTGGCCTTGAAAGAGTATCTGAATGATGCTGACCTGAAAAACCAGGATTTGGTGTTGGATCGGATGGTGCAGAATGTGATACCCGATGAGAAATTACTGCGTCGCTACAACATTGATTTTCGCTGGATTGCGCCCCACTGGCTGGATATGGTGGATGTGAGCGGTGATATTTACCGCGACATGTGGGGCATTGAGTGGCAATATATGCTGGACGCTTACAGCGTGTACTCCTCGCCCTTAAGCGACGCCAAAACGGTGGCCGATATTGAAAACCACCCCTGGCCAGACCCCAATGACCCGCGCTTGGTGACTGGCCTGAAAGAGCGAGCCAAATGGCTGTATGAGAATACGGATTATGTGCTGGTGGGTGATTCGATTAAGGGTGGCATCCTGACAAAAGCTCTGCAAATTCGTGGTTATGAGCAGACGTTTGCTGACTTGGCCAATAATTTGGAGATGGCAGAAGCGTTGATGGATAAGTTGCTTGACCTGTACAAGGCGTTCTGGAGCAACTTTCTGGGTGCGGTGGGGCCGTATATTCAAACGGTTTACTTTACGGACGACATCGGCGGGCAATCTTCGATGATGATTTCGCCAGATACGTTTCGCCAGTTGGTGAAACCCCGTTTGGCCAGCCTCATTGACCATATCAAAAGCGAGGCGGATGTGAAGTTCATGTATCACACGGATGGTACAGTGACGCCGGTGGTGGAAGATATTATTGAAATAGGCGTGGATATTTTGAACCCGATTCAAACGTCGGCTTTGGGCATGGATACGGCCGTTCTCAAGGAACTGTATCACGGCCGTTTGTGCTTCCACGGGGCGATTGACGTGCAACAGATGTTGCCATTTGAAACAACTGACGGGGTGCGTTACGACGTGGCTTTGCGACTTTATGATTTGGGGCGTGGCGGCGGTTACATTTTGGCACCTTGCCATAACATTGGTTCGGATGTGCCGCCTGTGAACATTGAGGCCATGTATGAAGCGGCGCAGGAATACGGCCGTTATCCCCTCGACCTAGAACACGTGCTGAAGCCCGAACATCTGCAAAAACCAACAGCCGAACAGATAGAGGCCCAGGCTGCGCCCAAGAAACTGAAACGACGACCAAGACCGAGGAGATGATTTACGATTTATGATTGACGATTTTCGATTCAATCGTAAATCGAAAATCGTCAATCGTAAATGGAGTAAGACGATGAGTAGAGAAGAAGACATTCTAGACGAACTTTATGACGGCACGATTGATGGGGAGCGGGAAAGTGTGGTGGCTTTGACCAATGAGGGATTGGCTTTGGGGATGGATCCCTTGGTCATTTTGTTTGATT
The DNA here is from genome assembly GCA_965223555.1 of Promineifilaceae bacterium (SeqCode). Taxonomy (GTDB): domain Bacteria; phylum Chloroflexota; class Anaerolineae; order Promineifilales; family Promineifilaceae; genus CBDCWU01. The sequence continues at coordinate 3,467,247 of CBDCWU010000009.1, read as the reverse complement.
CCCTGATTCCGGCTTTGGAAGAAGTGGGGCGTTTTTTTGAAGAAGGCACCTTTTTTGTGCCAGAGATGTTGGTGGCAGCGAAGGCCATGGCGGGGGCGATGGAGGTATTACGGCCGTTACTAGCCCAAACCGATGCCAAACCTGTGGGCACTTTTGTCATGGGAACCGTCAAAGGCGACATCCACGACATTGGCAAAAATCTATGCAATATCATGTTAGAGGGGGCAGGGTTTGATGTCATTGACCTGGGTGTGAATGTGCAGGAGCAAACTTTTGTCGAGGCCATCATCGAACATAAGCCGCAAGCGGTGGGCATGAGTGCCTTTCTAACCACCACCATGCCCATGTTCATTCCCACGATTGATGCTATTAAAAACGCAGGCTTGCGCGATGATTTGCTGATTTTTGTAGGTGGTGCGCCCGTGACCCAAGAGTATTGCGACCATGTTGGCGCGGATGGCTACGCGCCTAATGCCAGTGTTTTGGTGCGTGTGCTCAAGGCGCAGATGGGCATTGCGTAGACAGTGTTCAGTGAATAGTAATCAGTATTCAGTCTATCGGTTACTGATTACTGACCACTGATTACTGAATACTGATAAGAGACTATGACTGAAAACCAAGAACACCAACTCATCTTCATGCCTTCCGGGCGGCGGGGGCATGTGGCTGAGGGAACGGCCGTTCTCGATGCGGCTCGTCAGCTTGGCGTAGAGATCGAAAGCATCTGTGGCGGCAGGCTCACTTGCAACAAATGCCTGATTCAGGTTGAAGAAGGTAAGTTTGCCAAACACGGCATCACTTCCCACGCCGATCACCTCTCCCCCGCCACCAGTGACGAGATCGCCCTGCTGGAGCGACTCAAACGGCTCGATTGTCGCTTGTCTTGCCAAGCACAAGTACAGGGTAACGCCCTCATCTTTGTGCCAGAGGAAAGTCGCGGACAGAAGCAAATCATTCGCAAATCGGCCACCGAACGCATCATTGAGATTGCCCCCGCCATTCGCCAAGTGTACATTCAAGTAGATCAGGCGCATTTGGGCGAGCATCGCGGCGATTGGGGACGGTTGCAAGACGCGCTGGCAACGCAAGAGGGACTAGATAATCTGACCATTGATTTGCGGGTTTTACGCAAATTACAGCCGGCTTTGCGTAAACAAAAATGGGCTGTCACCGTCATCATTTGGCAAGAGCGCGAATTGATTGACATTCAACCTGGCTACGCGGAAGGCATTTATGGGCTGGCAGCGGATATTGGCAGTACCACGGTTGCGGGGCATTTGTGTGATTTACGCACAGGCAAAATTTTAGCCACTGAATCGGTCATGAATCCGCAAGTGACTTATGGCGAAGATTTGATGAGCCGTATTTCTTACACCATCGAAAATAAAGATGGTGTGACCAAGATGCACGAGGCTGTCATTGAAGCTCTGAATAAATTGGCGGCACGGGCGGCCAAAACAGCTGGCGTGCAAGCGCGGCACATCCATGATGCTGTTTTTGTGGGCAATACGACCATGGTGCATTTGCTTTTGGGCATTCACCCGCAAGAGTTGGGGGGCGCACCCTTTGCCCTCGCCAATCGAGATGGCATGGATATTCGGGCGCGTGAATTGGGCTTACGCCTGCATCCTGGGGCTTATGTGCATGTGTTGCCAGCGGAGGCGGGGCATGTGGGGGCGGACAATGTGGGTGTGTTGTTGGCGGAGGAGCCGCACAAACAGGCTGAGATTATGCTCATCATTGATGTGGGAACCAATGCTGAGATTGTGTTGGGCAATGAGGAGTGGTTGCTGAGTGCTTCTAGCCCTACAGGGCCAGCTTTTGAAGGGGCGCAAATTGAGCATGGGATGCGGGCTGCGCCTGGAGCCATTGAGCGAGTGCGTATTGATCCTGTGACGAAAGAAACCCGTTTCCGTGTGATTGGTGAGGAGAAGTGGTCGGATTCGTGGAATTTTTCGCCTGATGCGCCGCTTGCTGAGCAGCCACAACATTTGGCGGCGGGTATTTGTGGCAGTGGCATTATTGAGGCGGTGGCAGAGCTATTTTTGGCGGGGGTATTGTTGGCCGACGGCCGTTTCAACCCTGACTGTACCTCACCACGTATGCAGTGGGATGGCCCCCGAGGGTCTTATATTCTGGCCACTGAGGATGAGACGACGACGCAACGGCCGTTACGCATTACGCAAAATGATGTACGCAACATCCAACTTGGCAAGTCAGCTCTTTATGCTGGTGCTAAGTTATTGATGAATCGCGCCAATATTGCTCAAGTGGATCGGGTCATTTTGGCAGGGGCCTTTGGCAGTTATATTGATCCCAAACATGCCATGATTTTGGGGTTGATTCCTGATTGTGATTTGGCTAAAGTAACGGCCGTTGGCAATGCGGCTGGCGATGGCGCACGGATTGCTTTGTTGAACAGGCACAAGCGTACCGAGGCGCAAGATTTGGTGGAGTGGGTGACGTATGTGGAAACGGCCGTTGATCCTGATTTCCAAGACGAGTTTGCCAACGCCATCCATATCCCGCACGCGACAGATTCGTTTACGCATATTGCAGGGTTGCTGCCTAAGAAAACGGCCGTGGTTAAAAATGGCTCAGGACGGCGTTCACGGCGCACAGTTCTCAGCCAACAAGTTTTATAAATGCAGGAGATTTACCTTCAATGAATATTAAATATCAAATCATCTATTGGCGAGATATTCCCGCACAAGTGAAAGGTCGTGTTGGTCGGAAACGGTTGTCTAAGCCGTTGTCCAACCGCTTTCCCGTGGCCATTGATGAGGCCGCTATGCGGGCGGGCAAAACGGAGTCAAATGATTATTTGGCTGAATGGCGCAGCAGTGCCTGGCAAGAACGTGTCGGGGATCCCGAAACTGTACTCGACGAGCTGGTGGCGGAGTTGGAAAGTGCCTATCCTCCTAAACGTGTACGCCAGCTAATTCAGCAGCATGGGCTAGAAACAGAAACAGCCGATGGAAGTTCGTGAGAATTACCCCTACTTTTTAGACATTCCTACACGTTGGATTGACAATGATCTCTATCAGCATGTGAACAATGTCCATTTCTATGCCTTTTTTGATACGGTAATTGGCCGTTTCCTAATGGAGGAGGGCGGACTTGATTACCGCAACGATCCAGTTGTGGCTTTTGCGGTTGAGAATGGCTGTTGCTATTTACGGCCGTTGTCCTTCCCTGATGTGGTGCAAGCTGGCCTGCGTGTTACTAGAATTGGCCGCAGCAGCGCACGTTATGAAATTGGTCTCTTCACGGTTGGACATGAAGAGCCAGCCGCCACTGGCTATTTTGTCCATGTCTTTGTCAATCGCCAGGATGGCAACAAATCCACCCCCATTCCCCCTAAGATTCGCTCAGCCTTGACTCGAATTCATCAGCCAGTCTAAATTCCCCTTGACGCGAAATCGTTTTCGGGGTATTCTCGCGCCAGTTATCGAAAACGATTTCGCTTAGACCCTCATTTACCAATCATGTCTGTGAAGATTGAAGATATATCAAAACAATTGGGCCTCTCCATTTCAACTGTTTCCAAGGCGTTGAATGGCTACCCGGACGTGTCTCAGCAAACACGAGACCGTGTCCTGGAAATAGCTCGCCAATTGGATTATCATCCCAGCAGTGCCGCTCGTAATTTGCGACGTGGGCGAACAGATAAGGTTGGTCTCCTCATCAATAACCCCCTTAGCTTTTTAGGCGAATATATAGCTGACATCATTTCTGGTGCTGCTTTAACGGCCGAACAGCAGGGCAACAATTTAGTCCTGTACACAACGGCCGTTTCTAACCCTACCGAACTCAAACGTATTTGCCGCGCCCGTGAGGTGGATGGCCTGATGCTTATCTTTGAGCCATCACCTGCAGCCGTTCAGGTTCTTGAACATGAAAATATGCCCTTTGTAGTCTTTGGTCGCCGCGTGGAGCATCCCGATGTCTCCTTTGTCGCCCCTGATAACCAGGCTGGTGCTTATGCCCTCACCCAACACCTTATCGACCAAGGGCATCAACGCATCGGTTTTACAACCCGTCCCCAACTAGGCACAGTCAGCCAGGATCGTTTGGCTGGTTACCAACAGGCTTTAGCAGAAGCCAATATTCCTTTTGATTCAAGTTTGGTTGTAGAGACAATCATTGAGCCGCTAAGTGGAGAAAAGGCTATGGAACGTTTTTTAGAGATGGTTGAACCGCCAACGGCCGTCTTCGCCTTTTATGATTTAGTAGCTGTGGATGCTTTACATGCAGCTCAAGAACGAGGGTTACGTATTCCCGACGATATAGCCATCGCTGGCTTTGATGGCCTCCGTTCATCTCGCATTACCCAACCGCGCATTACCACTGTCCAACAACCTCTGGCTAAAATGGGCCAACAAGCAATGCACGCCTTATTTGCCCGCATTACGGACAATACACAGCTCCCTATTCGTCAAACCTTTCCTGTCGAATTAATCATTCGTCAATCAACGCAAGCCCTTAAAGCATGATTAGGTTGGTTCTATCTGGAAATAGAATCAATCTAAGATACATATGGCAAAAGAAAAAACCTCCGCTCAACTAGATAATTATCAGGCAGATAGCACCCTCAACAGCAAAGGGGATGTAAGGCATATCATTGCCTCAGATAATCATGGACAATCTTCTACGCTCCCTGGATTTGATCCGAAATTTGGGGATTTTGTCGATTACATCATCAAAATCACTCACGAAATTTGGGAAGAGCGGGGCATCGGCCGTTTGTATGAATATTACGGCACGAACATGCGCATCCATACCTCAAGCGGCGACATTTATACCCGCGACAAGGTGATTGAAGGCACGATTCAATCATTGGCTGCCTTTCCTGATCGCCGCCTCTATGGCGACGAGGTTATTTGGGGCAAAGAGCCACAAGGTTACTACTCTTCCCACCGCATTACCCACGAAGGCACGAACTGGGGACACACTGCCTACGGCCCCCCGACTGGTCGTCGTATTCACTATCGTGCCGTCGCCGATTGTCATGCCATTGAGAATGTCATTGTGGAAGAGTGGCTAATTCGTGATGAGCTGGCGCTCGTTTACCAACTCGGCTTTGATGTCCACGAGATGGCGCGCAAAATGGCGGCTAAGGAAGCGCATTCAGCCCAAACGCTGTCCGTGCCCGCCGAAGTTGATAGATTACGCGGACAACTTTCGCCAGCACCCTATGAAGATGTCGCCGATTCGGAGGTGGAGAATTTGGTGCGGCGCAGCATTCATGAAATTTGGAATTGGCGTTTACTCAACAAAGTCGAAGATTACTATGCGCCCAACTATATTTGTGAATCGGCATCAGGACGCAGCTTTTACGGCCGTAATCAATACATTAACTATATTCTTTCCTTGATGTCCCCTTTCCCCGATATTGCAATCTCTGTCGATCATTTTTGTGCCTTAAGCGAGGGCAACGGCCGTTATCGGGCCGCCACACGCTGGACAATGAGGGGCACTCACACCGGTCCTGGCATCTATGGTGAACCCACAGGCAACCAAATTCGCATCATAGGTGTAACTCACCATTTAATCGAAAACGGTAAATTCATCCAAGAGTGGACGCTGTTTGATGAGTTTGCCCTGTTGAAACAGTTGTATAGAGAGACTGGAGATTAGAGAATGGAGACTGAATAAGCCAAACCACATAGTCTCCAGTCTCTAGTCTCCTAAAAAAGTGAGCCACTCAGGCAGCCGGCAAGCATCGTGAGTGGCTCAACAAGGGTGGTTCAGAGGCAGATGTGCCTGAGAACGGCCGTAATTGTATAAGGTACGGCCGTTTTCCCCAAAAGCACATTCCTCCTAAAACCACCTATATTTCGTACAGATTTTTCATCATTGAGAGAGCAGTAAGGCAGGAAGCTTCCTGCCCTACTTCCCCAGAGGAGGTGGTGCACATAAAAAACAATATAAAACAATTGTATAAGTCAATTTATTCACAAAACTATCAAACACATTGGAGAAGAGAAAACATGAAAAAAGCAACTTTAATTTTATTACTTTTAGGCGCGATGATCCTCGTTGCCTGTCAGCCCCAAACCGTTGAAGTGACCCGTGTCGTCACCGAAACCGAAACCATTGTTGAAACAGTCACCGAACAAGTTGAAGTCGAAGTCACCCGCGTGGTAGACGGTGAAGTCGTCGTTGAAACCGTTGTCGAGGAAGTCGAAGTCACCCGCGTTGTCGAAACTGAAGTCATGGCAGACCCTACAGCCTGTAACCTAGACGCGCCTGCCGATCCTGTCGAAGTAAACATGCTCGGTACCGCTTTCCCTATTACTGAATTCTTTGCTGGTGAGCTTGAGAAATGCAATTCTGTCGAGAATCTGACAGTGAATACGCAACTAATGGACTCCGGCGCTCAATTAGAGCAACAACGCCTCGGTCTAGCAGGTGGTGGTGTTGCACCCTGGGCTATCATCCACACCAACCCTGGGTCAGTTGAATTCATCGATCAAGGTTTAATACTGCCACTCAATGATTTGGTCGAAAAATATTGGGTGGAGTACAAGCTTTTTGAAATCCCCCAAAGTGCTTGGGACGTTGCCACCGTTGATGGTCAGATCTATGGCGTGCCTTTCATGTCCAACACAATGCACTTGTTCTATCGCACAGATCTATTCGAACAATATAATCTTTCACCACCAACAACCTATGATGGTGTTATCGAAGCCTGTGAAGTCTTGGCCGACGAACCAAGCATTGATCTTCCCTTTACAATGAATCTACATGCTGGCTGGGCCTGGGATATCGAATTCTTCCACTTCATCTCTTCTTTTGATGGCGTATACCTCAACGAGGACAACACACCCGCTTTCAACTCTGATGCAGGCGTTGCCGCCCTGACCAAGATGAAGGAAGTTATCGATGCCTGTATGGGACCCGAAGGTCTGACCTATAGCATTGATGACAGTGAAATTGGCATGGAAACGGGCGGCTTGGCTTTCGTCCACATCTGGGCCAGTCGAGCAGCTAACATGGATGATCCAGAAAAATCTGACTTCGTTGGTCAGATCGGTTTTGCCCCATCTCCAGCACCAAGCCCCGGTGGCGCATTGGGTGGTTCTGCCTGGCTTGATGCTTACTCTATCCCCACCAATACAGATGTCGATCCAGACCTTGCATTCCGCATCATCATGGAAGCCTTTGACTTTCAAAGCATGATCGAAGGTGCCGAGTTGGGTATTACCATTCGGACATCTGTTGCCGACGCAGGCGCGGGTGCTCGGTATCTACCAGCCGCTTCTGCATCAATTGCTGAAGGTGTTGGCGCGCAACCGCCCAACCCAGCCATTGCCTTAGCGCAAGCAGCCTTGGGCAACTGGCTACCTCTGGTCGGTAGTGGCGATATGACTCCCGAGGAAGCTCTACAGGCAGCTGCTGAAGAGTATACGAACGAAGCGACTATACAGGGATTTATTGACGGCTAGATATTGATACTGACTAGACAGAATGACCCTGTCTTAAGCTTAAGCAGGGTCATTCGTCTGGTTCTACCTTTGGCGAGGGTACTATGAAAGCAAAGACCTTCTACCAGTTTGCATCTCCAAGTCTTATTGCTATGGGCACGCTTATGTTGTTCCCACTCATCATGGCCATTTGGCTCGGTCTTAACTTCATGACTTTCCGCAATATCAATGAGCCAGAGTTTGTGGGATTAGCCAACTATGCGGAGGTATTGACTGATCCTAGGTTCTGGCAAGCCGTCCGCTTTACCATAATTTATATTGCCATAGCTGTACCAGCTTTAATGATCAATGGGTTTGTTTTAGCCCTGCTTCTTGATCAAGTAAGACAACGTCTTCGCGGGGTTTTCATCTCTACTTTTTTGTTACCGATGGTAATCGTACCGGTTGTAGGAACTTTGATGTTTAAGCAACTATTCGTACCTAGTGGCGTCGTTTCCTGGTTTTTTCGAGAAGTCATACAAGAGCGGTTTGTCTTTACAGAACTTTCTGTCAAAACCCTTATCATCCTCAATGCGATTTGGGGTGGCACCCCCTTCCCCTTCATGGTTTTGTATGCAGGGCTGCTCACCCTGCCCAAAGAACAGGCGGAAGCAGCATTAGTAGATGGCGCCAACCGATTGCAACAGATTCGGTATATCGTTATACCCCATCTACGTTCTTTGTTTGTCTTCCTTGGTCTCATCTTAACGATGGATTCCTATCGAATATTTGACAGTGTTTTTGTATTGTCGGAGATGAATCCCATCTTCAAAGCAGACTCTGTTATGGTGTATATCTTCCGCACGGCAATGAGTGTGCAGCGACTAGGGAAAGGTAATGCCATGGCCATTCTAACAGTCATTATGATCTTGATAATTTTGGTTCCATATCTGGTCCGAACCTATCGTGAGCAAATTGAGGAGCGCTAAGATATCATGACGAAAATAAAACATCCTGTTGGGCTGGCTTTTATCTATCTGGCACTGATACTGTATGGCATTTTCAGCTTGGCTCCTGTGTTGTGGACAACATTGCAATCCTTTAAAACACCACGGCAAGCCAATTCACGTACACCGCTGTTCATCTTCGACGCGACTTGGGACAACTATATCGATCTATGGCTCAACTCAATTCCCGATAATCCGGGCGCAGTCGCCTTTACATTAGTAGGCATTATCATTGCTCTCGTTTTACTTGGTACTTTTGCCAACCGCATCCCCATACCAAACTCCGCCATCTATACGGGCATCGTCGTAGCTGCCTTTGTACTCTTATGGTCAGTTCCTCGGTTTGTGAACACGGCCGAATTTTATCAATATTTTTTGAACACCATTATCGTTACCATTGGCACAGTGACTATCTCTATGACCATAGGCTGCCTTGCTGGTTATGCCTTGGCCCGCTATTCGGGTATATCTGGTGTGGTTATTCTAGTAGCGGCTCTTGGATTTCGCTCTTTGCCTAGTTTGGCCTTTGTATTGCCCTATTTCTTTATGGGGCAAAGATTAGGCCTATTTGACTCATACGCATTGTTGATCATCACGATGGTGGCCATCAACCAACCATTTACGATATGGATGTTGCGCAGTTTCTTCATGACCATCCCCAAAGAGATTGAGGAATCGGCCATGGTGGATGGTGCCAGCCGCTTGATGGCGTTTCGCAAGGTCATCATACCAATCATGTGGCCCGGCATCATATCTACCGGATTATTCTCTGTACTCCTGGCCTATAGTGAATTTTTGTTAGTCAGAATTTTAACACAGTCGAACTGGACGCTGTCGGTCGCTATTGCCCAATTTACTGGAGGCGAGGACCCAGGGCACTTGACTTTGGCAGCGGCCGCGGCCGTGTCTGCCACACTCCCTATTGTGATTTTGGTTCTCTTTTTCCAGAAACAGTTATTGGCGGGGCTAACGGCTGGTGCCGTGAAAGGCTAGCACAATGCTTGATAATCACAAAAATAATCAAAAGAATAAAGCAATCGTATGGGATTTTTGGCAAAAACTGAACCATGTTAGCGTCGATGATATTCCAAAAATTGTCCAAACGGCTATGCACAAAGATGTGAACTGGAATGGCTCGCACCCCATCAACCAGATAGAGGGAACAGATGCGGTAGCTCTTGATTTCTGGCAACCGCTACGATCCTCATTTCCTGATCTTAAAAGAAAAGCTGATGTCTTTATCGGTGGTCACGGGCGGGAGCATGAGTGGGTGTCGGGTCTTGGCTATCTCACGGGTACATTTGTAAAGGATTGGCTAGGAATTCCCGCCACGAACGAGAAAACCAATATCTATTTTGGACAGTTCTATTTGATGCGTCATGGCAAGATTGCCGAAAGTTTCTTGATTTTGGATATTTTGGGCGTGATGCGACAAGCTGGGTATCAGGTATTGCCACCTGCACGGGGTGGGGAAGGTGGCAAGATTCCTGGTCCTCATACGGGTGATGGCGTCCTGCTCACGGAGCAAGACCCATTGGAAACTAAGAAAACGAGGCAGATAACGGGGGCCATGGGCTGGGGAATGGAGCGTTATGTCCGCAGTCGGGATGGGGGAAACTTACGCACGATGGAGCAGGAACTGTACTGGCATCCTGATATGCACTGGTACGGTCCGATTGGAATTGGTTCCTGTTTCAGCTTAGAAGAGTTTGAAGATTTCCACCAACGGCCGTGGCTACGCGGCTTTGGCGATCGTGGTATTCATGTGACGGGGGGTGGGCGTGAAATGGAATTTGTGTGTGAGGGGTATTATGGCGGTGGGGGTATCTGGGATACGGCCTTCTCATATAATCATGGGGAGTATTTGGGGATTCCAGCTACTGGGAAGCTCATAACCATGCGTGATTTTGACTGGTATCGGCGTGAGGGGGATCTGCTATCTCAAAATTGGGTACCGATTGATATGATTGATCTCTGCCTACAATTGGGCGTTGATTTGATGGAGAGATTGCACCAGCAAATTGAGCAACGGAAACGCAACCACCTGTAGCAAGGAGTAAATAATGCCTGGGAAGAACAATCAACAAAACAAAACGGCCGTTTGGGATTATTGGCAAAAATTAAATCATGTTGGTCTGGATAATATGCCTGATGTCATCAAGGCAGCCATGCACGAAGATGTAAATTGGAATGGGGCAGCCCCGATTGATCAGCTACTGGGAGCAGAAACGGTGTTTACGGGGTATATACGGCCGTTAATCACCGCCTTCCCCGACATGAAATGGCGACCCTATGTTTTTATGGGTGGCACAGATAGTGAAGGGGATGAGTGGGTCTCGGGCTGTGGCTATCTGACAGGCACATTTGCCCAAGATTGGCTGGGGATTCCAGCCACCAACGACAAAACCAACATCGGCTTCGGCCAGTTCTATGTAATGCGCGAAGGCAAGATCGCCGAAAGCTATGTAATTCTCGATATTTTGGGCGTGATGCGGCAAGCGGGTTTTCAGATTCTGCCACCAGCACGAGGTATGGAAGGGGGCAAGATTCCAGGACCTGTCGCGGGTGATGGGATTTTGCTTACTGAGCAAGATGAACTGGTATCACGACAGAGTTTGCAGTTAACGGCCGTTGCTATGAATGGCTTACGCCGCTACAACCGCAGCCGAGATGGGGGCGACATGAGCCGTATGGAACATTGGCACTATTGGCATCCGCAAATGTGCTGGTACGGCTATACGGGCATCGGAGCCACCTTTAGCATGGAAGAATTTGAAGATTTCCACCAACGGCCGTGGCTACACGGTTTTGGCGACCGCAATGTTTCTATTCCAGGCGGTCGTCGCATGGGCTTCGTGGGTGAAGGCCTCTACTCTGCTGGTGGCATCTGGGATGTCGCCTTTTCCATTAATCATGGTGATTATTTGGGTTATCCAGCGACGGGAAAGATGATGACGCTGCGTGACTTTGATTGGTGGAAGCGGGAAGGCAATTTATTGATTGAAAATTGGGTGCCCATCGATCTGATCGATCTATTCCGACAGATGGGGGTTGACCTTTTTGAAAAGTTACGCCAGCAAATTGAACAACGTAAGTAGGGGCAGTGCCTTGTGCCTGCCCTCTGCTCTGCGGCGACCATAGGAAAGGGCGACCACAAGGGTCGCCCCTACCACAATATTTCCACGGGAGAAAGAATGTCTAACAAAAACCAGATAAATAAAGAGGCTGTTTGGGATTTTTGGCAAAAGCTGAACCATGTGGGTATTGATAATGTGCCGGATGTGATCCGAACGGCCGTTCATGATGATATTAATTGGAACGGCTCGGCTCCTATTGACCAAATACAAGGTGCTGAAGCCCTCATCTCCAACTTCTGGCTGCCGCTGCTACATTCATTCCCTGATTTGAAGCGAAGTGCCTACATCTTTATGGGCGGGGTAGACAGTGGCGAATCGATTTATGGCACGGATGAAGTTGAAGAGTGGGTTTCTGGCGTAGGCTACTTGACGGGCACTTTTGCCGAAGATTGGCTGGGTATTCCAGCTACTGGCAAAAAGACCAACATACACTTTGGTCAATTTTATCTCATGCGCGAAGGCAAAATCGCCGAAAGCTATGTGATGTATGACATTTTGGCTGTCGTACGCCAAGCGGGTTTCCAGCTTCTTCCTCCGGCCTTTGGCGCGGAAGGCGGCAAAGTACCCGCCCCAGTCGCCAAAGATGGCCTTCTCTTAACCGAACAAGATGAATTGGAAGGGCGCAAAACGTTGCAGTTGGTTGAAGCGATGGGGCGTGGGTTGGAGCGCTACGTTCGCAGCCGTGATGGTGGCGACATGAGCAAGATGGAGCAGTGGCATTATTGGCATCAGGATATGAAATGGTATGGGCCATCGGGGATTGGAGCCTGTATGGACCTAGAAGAATTTGCCGATTTTCATCAACGACCCTGGCTACATGGCTTTGGCGATCGCAACCTTAGTCATAATGGTGGGGGACGGACAATGGGGTTTGTGGGGGAAGGCAAATATGCTTGTGGCGGCATTTGGGACACCGTTTTCTCCCATAATCATGGGGATTATGCGGGGATTCCAGCGACGGGCAAGTTAATGACGATCCGGGATTTTGATTGGTGGAAGCGGGAAGAGGAGCTGTTGATTGAAAATTGGATTCCGATTGACATGATTGATATCTGCCGCCAGATGGGGGTTGATCTTTTTGACAGGCTGCAAGAGCAGATCGAGTTGAAGAAGCAGGGTAAGCTCTGGTTTGTAGGCTAGTGTGGATTGATGGAAGTTCAAAAATCATTTGGGCAATAGAGTTCTCATATTGCGTATTGCGTATTCCGTAAAAGCCCTCTGGTTACGCAATACGGAATACGCAATACGTTCTTGCGCTTATTATCTGTTTATTTTCTTAAGCTCCATCAACACACTAAAACATCATTATGTCTGTCAAAGTATCCTCAATTGATGCTGCTCGTGTGCAGCAGGCACCACGTTACCGCTTTGTCATCGCGGGTTTAATCTTGGCGGCACATTTGGCGTTGGGGGTGAATTTCTTTTCTGTTTCGCCGCTGCTGCCATTGGCAATTGAGGAGTATGACGTAAGCCGAGCCAGTGCGAGTCTGCTGATAGCAGTGCCGACATTGATTAAGGCTTTTATTGGGTTACCGGGGAGTGTGGTAATCGGCCGTTTGGGGCTGAAACGTGCATTTACCTTAAGTTGGTTCCTGATAGGGGCTTTGAGCTTATCCTTTCTGGCTCCTAATTTTGCCAGTGTGTTGTTTTTGCGGGCACTCTATGGGATTGGGGCTGGTTTGATGATGCCAGCCATTGGGCCGTTGGTGATGCAATGGTTCCCACCCCAAGAGCGTCCCATCATGAATAGCCTAAACCTCGTTGTGATGAGCTTAGGCATTGCTATTTCTGTGGCTGCGGCCGCACCGATGACAAGCGTTATGTCTTGGGAAGCGGTGCTGGCTGTTTTTGGGGGTATTGGTCTCTTAGGCGCGTTACTATGGCACTTTTTGGGCAAGACGACCGAAGCTGAAGCGCAAGAAGAAGCCAGCAGCTTTAGTTTGAGAGCCATTTGGAGCGTGCTAGGCAATAAAACGGTCTTTCTATTAGTGGTGAGTGACGGCCTTGTTTTTATTCTTTATGCAGCTCTGACCAGTTGGCTCCCCACCTATTTCCATGAAGTTCGGGGCATGTCCTTGGTGAAGGCGGGGCAGGCTACCGGGCTGCTGCCATTTGTGGGTATGCTGTCGGTGCTGGTTGGTGGCGCGTTGGCGGTCAAAATCAAATCAAAACGGCTGCTGTTTATCATTCCGGGCATTTTAGTAGGATTAGGTGGCTTTGGCTCTTTTTTGATGACTAACGAGACACTGATTTATCTGTCAGTCATGTTGGTTGGGGTCGGCACATGGGTTTATCAGCCCATTCTGCTAACGTTGCCCATGCAATTGTCGTGGATGACTGAGAAGAAGATAGCCATTGTGTGGGGGTCTGCTTTGACAATATCAGGTTTCGGGATGTTTATCTCACCCATTGTGGTGGGGGCTTCCCGTGATATTTTGGGCACTTATGTGCCTGGATTTTCTATCTGGGCAATATTGGCTTGGAGCTTGCTCCTGGCTGGCTTTTTGCTGCCAGAGCGTGATATTGCCAAGACATAATAAAAAAGAAGTGAGCCACTCAAGCAGCCGGCAAGCAGAGTGAGTGGCTCAGAGGTTCAGAGGCGTGTTTGCCCGAGAACGGCCGTAAGTATAGTTAAGACGGCCGTTATCTCCAAAGTTCTCCCTCTGGCGCAGTTTTGAGGAGGTGATAATGGGCAAAATCAGATAAGACTCCCAATGTCCAGTCAAAAAATTAACTTGAAGATACTTGTCTAAATACTAGGAGAACATGGAAAATGAAAAACAAACCCCTTTTAATTATCGTCGCTACGATCGCCCTAGGCTTATTTGCCTTGCTAAGTATGCAATCTAATGCGACTGTTGTTGCTGGCCCTGGGTCTGGGCCAGGCATTGCTAACTTAAAACAGATTTCAATTGATGGTTTACGTAGCCGGAACTTTGATTCAGACATGACCATTGTTGAACAACTTGGTGATGACAGCGGTTCATCCGACTACTCCCAATATTATGGAGCACCCTACTACGACACATATATGGCATCGTATAACTCGGACGGCTTACACGTCTATGCGCGGGTAGACATTCCACCCACCGAAATGCCCGAAGATGGTTATCCTGTCGTTATCTTTGCCCACGGTTGGGTTGGAGCTGGTGGTGCACCCACATACACTTTTAATTATGGGCCAGGTTCCTATTATGGTGACATGCTTGATGCGTATGTCAAGGCAGGTTATGTTCTCGTCATGCCTGGTTTCCGCGGGCATGGCACAGTAGATGGTGTGGCCGCTGAAGGTCTAGAGTATATCCAGGCTTATGATAATGGCAGCTATTTATCTCCCATCTTTTACGCTATTGATATCCTCAATACGCTTGAAGGTGTTGATTCTTTAGCCGATGCTGATTGGGTAGCCTGGGGGGGTGACAATATTGAAATAGACACCAGCCGCATTTATCTGACAGCCCACTCCCAGGGTGGTGATGCTGCTTTTACAGCATTAGCCATCTCTAGCAGCCCTAAACTAGACAATCATATTGCTGCCGCCTCCATTTGGTCTGGCAGCATCGAGGGACGTATCGAGCAAGGTGCCTTCTTTGGCCCCCAAGAGCGCAGTGCTGATGCCTGGACTGATCCCGCCTACTTCCCCCATATGCCTTGGTGGTGGAGTCCGGCATGGTCACCCGAGACCATCGGAGAAGGGGTCGCTTACCGCAAGGCGCAAATGTATGATACTGTGCGTGCTTACGTCGCTAATCAGGCCCATGCTGATCCTGAAAGTAATTAAAAAAGTAAACCCCCAGCTATGCTGGGGAGACTGCTAAAGTTTGACAGATACGGGAGCATTTAAGAATCTCCAAAAAGAACCGCTCAAAGTTCAAAAAAGGAGATTCTTAAATGGAAGCAAAAAGTCTAAGTCATACAAAATGGGAATGCAAATACCATATCGTATGGATACCAAAATATCGAAAAAAGAAATTGTTCAAAGAGTTGAGAAAGCATTTGGGAGAAGTGTTCAAAGAATTAGCAAGACATAAAGAATGTGAAATAGTGCAAGGGAGTTTGAGAGCAGACCATGTGCACATCTTGATAGAAATTCCACCAAAATATGCAGTATCGCAGGTGGTAGGGTATATCAAAGGGAAAAGTGCCATACATATAGCTAGAACATATGGAGGCAGGAAAAGGAATTTCACTGGGCAAAAATTCTGGGCGAGAGGATATTATGTCTCGACAGTAGGTAGAGAGGAGGCAGTGATACGAGAATATATCCAGAAGCAAGAGCAAGAAGACAGAAGATATGACCAGTTGACCTTGTTCGACGATGAAAGTTAAGGTGCTTACCCCAGTGAGGGGCTAGCAGTCAGCCGCTTTGAGCGGCTCACACATTCAAACCGCTTTGAGCGGTTCTCATGTTCAAGCCACCACCTTTGGTGGTGGTTATGACTCATTAGCTGAAGTTATGGCCACCTTAGATGCGGCAAAGCATACACAATATATCAATATGCCCCTAGATTTGCATTACTCCGATATGGATCATTACTCGATTCCTGAATGGAATGAGATGGTAGTACGCAAAGTTCGCTCTATGGGCGCGTCTGCTAATGCCTACATGTATGCAGGCAACACCCATGAGTTTGGAACATATGATGGTTGGTCGCCACCGGGTTCAGTACCAGGCAGAGAAACCGCCATCGGGCGCACAATCGATTTATTTAACAGCACGCCCTAATATACGGTTTGCTCACTCAGGGGTACGTGTTGCGTTCCATTACTTTGTGCGGAACACGTACCCTATACTGTAATGACTCCAGAAGACAAAAACAAACAGCTTGTAGATGATATGTATGCGGGGCTAAACGAAAATGTCCTCGGCCTGATGCAAAAATATTGGAAAGAGGACATGGTTTGGGAAGGGCCAGCCGGCATCGGCACAATGAACGGCATTGATGAGTTCGAGAACGTCTACCGTGACCCCTTCATCAGATCGTTTCCCGACAAACATGCGACCGACATTGTGCGCTTGGCCGAAGGGGATTGGGTGGCTGGCACAGGTTTTCAGGACACAACTTTTGCTGAAGATTGGCTGGGTCTGAAAGCCAGTGGCGAGAAGATTCGTATGCGCTATATGGATTTTTGGCGTGTGGAGGTGGATGAGGCAACGGGTGAGCGCAAATTGGCGGAGAATCTCGTCCTCATCGACATTTTGGGCGTATTAGAGCAGACGGGCTACGACATCGAAAAGGTATTGAGGTTTATCGGCTCAAAGCCGCCAGAGTTTTTTGATGATGTTGAATAGCGAGGAATCGTTCATGGATACTGAACTCAATCAATCGAATAAGCAACTAGTCTGGGAGTTTTGGCAAGCATTGGAAGGGGCGAAAACGGCCGATTTTCCAGCCATCGCCACCACAGTCATGGCTGAGGATGTGGCCATTTATGGGCCAGACCCGATTAATGAGCTACAGGGCGTGGCTGGCTTTGTGACGGGTTATTGGGAGCCGTTGTTGCAAGCGTTTCCTGATTTGAAGCGACAGACGCATCTGTTTATGGGCGGGGTGTCAAACGGCCGTATTGATGGCAACATCGCGCTAGACGGCAAGATGTGGGTCAGTGGCACAGGCTACTTCAACGCTACCTTTGCCAACGACTATCTAACTATTCCTGCGAACGGCCGTGAAGTCAATATTCGCTGGGGCGAATGTTATCGTCTGGAAAATGGCAAAATCGTCGAGATATATTTCCTGCTCGACCTCATCGACCTTATGCAACAGGCTGGGTACCAAGTGCTGCCGCCTAGTCGTGGCAAAGATCATATTTATCCACCACCTCGTGCCAACGACGGCATTCTGTTGGAAGCCCAGGATAGCGCCACAACCGCTTACAGCCTCGACCACATTCGCCGCTTTATTTTTGATGGCCTCAACAGCTACGACCAATCTGAACTGGAAAGCATGGGCATGGCCGACTTTTTTCACGCCGATGTGCAATGGTATGGGCCAGGCGGCATTGGGGCTTGCCTTAGCCTCAAAGAATTTGAGGATTTACATCAGCAGCCGTGGCTCATCGCCTATCCTGATCGGCAGGTGCAGAATTTAACGGCACTATTTGCCGAGGGGAACTACACGGGCGCACCGGGCTGGGCTGGTGTTTTGGCGACGCACACAGGCCCTTATCTTGATGTACCAGCTACGAATAAGAAAATCGCCTTTAATGGCTTAGATTGGTGGAAGCGAGAAGGGGAGATGTATGTCGAGAATTGGGTTTTTGTAGATATGATTCATCTTTTTCGCCAGTTTGGGATAGATTTGTTTGAGCGATTGGCGACGCTAATTGGGTAGTGCAAAATGAATAAACAAAACAAGGCATTGGTAAATGAGTAGATATCAAGCAGCTAAAACTGTAGTACGCGACTACTTTGACGCGATGGAAAACGCTTCGCCAGACACAGTAGCAGACGTATTGCAAGAATTCGTCAGCGAGGATTATCTTTGGAGGGGTGTCTATCCATTTCGGGACCAGCGGGGGGTAACGGCCGTTGCCTCAACATTCTGGCAACCCTTACTGCGCACCTTAGCTCACATGCAGCGTCGCCAGGATATTTTCATTGCTGGTACCAATGAAATCAGCGGCGAGCAATGGGTTATGAGTATGGGCAACTTCATGGGGCTATTCGATGCCGATTGGCTCGGAATCCCCCACACGCGCAAAATGGCAAACTTACGTTATGCCGAATTTAGCTGTGTGGAAAATGGCAAAATCAGCCAAACGGGGCTGTTTATCGACATTATTGGGCTGATGGTTCAGGCAGGCGTTTACCCACTCCCCCCATCCACAGGCGTTTACTTTACCTACCCAGGGCCACGCCATCACAATGGTTTGCTTTTTGAAGACGCGCCAGAGGAAGAAGGGGTTGCGACACTGGCTTTAGTCAATGAAATGATTGATGATTTGACCGCCCTCAACGAGAGTGGCTCAATGGGCTGCCCCCCTGAAGTGCTGGAAAGAACGTGGTCTAAAGATATGATTTGGTATGGGCCAGCAGGCATAGGTGCCAGCTACACCATTCCCCGTTATCAGGAGCAGCACCAACTCCCCTTCCGCAATAATTTGGATGACAAAAAATTTAATGGGCATGTTTGCCGCTTTGCCGAGGGGAATTTTGCCTGTTTCTTTGGTTGGCCGAATTTGTCGAATCGTCCCATTGGCGGCTTTTTGGGGCTTCCTAGCAGTGGTGAAAGTGCAGATATGCAAGTTGTGGATGTCTATTATCGAGAGGGAAATAAGCTGTCTGAAAATTGGGTGTTGATTGATTTGCCTTACTGGTTGAAACAGCAAGGTTTAGATGTTTTGCAACGCACGCAAGGAATTTTAAATAGATAAGGAATTGAAAAATGGCAAAAATATTAAAACATGGCATGAGTGATGCTGATAAACATGAAGCAGATGTGAAAGTACAGCAAGTTGTGGCAGGAATTTTGGATGATATTCGGCAGCGAGGGGATACGGCCGTTCGTGAACTCTCCATCAAATTTGACAAATGGGATCCACCCAGCTTCAAATTATCACCAGAAGAAATTGACAACATTGTTAACTCTTTAGATGAACGATCCATCAGCGACATTAAATTTGCTCAAGCGCAAGTACGGAACTTCGCCCAGCATCAACGAGCTGCACTGCAAGATATTGAAGTAGAAACGCTACCAGGTGTCGTTTTGGGTCATAAAAATTTGTCCGTAAATAGCGTGGGCTGTTATGTGCCAGGCGGCCGTTATCCCATGGTAGCTTCCGCTCATATGAGCGTACTCACAGCCAAAGTGGCTGGGGTCAAGCGCATCATCGCCTGTACACCACCCATCAACGGTGAGCTACCTGCGGCCACCATTGCCGCCATGCACTTCGGCGGTGCCGATGAAATTCACATCATTGGTGGTGTGCAAGCCATTGCTCGTATGGCTTTGGGAACAGAAACAATGGAGCCAGTGGACATGATCGTTGGCCCCGGCAATGCCTATGTGGCCGAGGCCAAACGGCAATTATTTGGTCGGGTTGGCATTGATTTACTGGCTGGCCCTACAGAGGTGTTGATTGTGGCCGACGAAACGGCCGATGCCGAAATGGTCGCCACTGATTTGCTGGGTCAAGCCGAGCATGGCCCTACCTCACCCGCTGTTCTCATCACCACCAGCGAACAGTTGGCACAGGAAACAGAAGTGGAAATCGGGCGGCAGTTGGAAATATTGGAAACGGCCGATATTGCCTCCGTCTCTTGGCAAGATTACGGTCAAATCATCTTGGTAGACAACCTTGCGGAAGCCTGTGTAGAAGCTGATAAAGTTGCCAGCGAGCATGTACAAATCTTGACCAGCGATGATGATTATTTCCTGCAAAATATGAGCAACTACGGCGCACTCTTCATCGGGCCACGCACCAATGTGGCCTATGGCGATAAGGTCATTGGCACAAATCATACTTTGCCCACCAAATTGGCAGCACGGTACACGGGTGGCCTTTGGGTGGGCAAATTCATTAAAACCGTCACCTATCAGCGCGTACTAACTGATGAAGCCAGCGCGATGGTGGGCGAATACTGTTCACGCCTCTGCGCCATCGAGCGTTTCTGGGGACACAAAGCGCAAGCTGATTTGCGCGTGGAACGGTACGGAGGTTAGTAAGCAGTGGTCAGTGAGCAGTAAGCAGTAGACCTCACTAGATACTGATTACCGATTACTGACTACTTTACGAGTATATGAGTGACAATACAATGAAGGGACAAGTTGCCGTGGTTACAGGCGGCGGTGGTGGTATCGGTTCGGCTATTTGCCGACGGCTGGCAGTGGCCGGAGCACAGGTTGTCATCACCTATCGCAGCAACCGGGAAAGGGCAGAGGCCACATTGGTGACGTTGGCGGGGGAGGGGCATTGGGTTGTGCAGGCTTCGGTGACGGAGAGTGAACAGATGAAGGCGGTGGCGGGGGAGATTGAGAAGAGATACGGCCGTCTTGATCTCCTGGTTAATAATGCTGGCATCACCACCCCTGTGCCCCACGATGATTTGGATAACCTAACTGATGAGTGGATTGATCGTATCTTCCAAACCAATTGGCGGGGAGCCTTTGCTGCTGTGCGTGCTTGTAAAGGCCTGCTGCTGGCAGGGGACGGCGGTACTGTTATTAACCTTTCCTCTATTGCTGGTGTGACGGGCATAGGCAGTAATGTTGCTTACTGTGCCTCCAAAGCAGCTATGGACTCTATGACGCGCTCTTTGGCTCGGGCTTTGGCTCCTAAAATCCGAGTTGTGTCGGTGTCTCCAGGTTGGGTGCTAGGTGAGTATGCCAAGCGGATGGACCCGGCTTATTTGCAGACACAAGTTGACCTGACGCCATTGGCGCGTTTGGCCATGCCAGAGGATGTGGCTGAGACGGTGTGGGCAGTGGCAGCGAAGTTGACCATGATGACGGGTAATATTGTGCCGGTGGATGGTGGACGGCCGTTGTTGTAAAAATTCGCATCGTTTCTTGCCGTTTGCAGCCAAGGCCAAGTGTCTGATAACATGACGGGAATGGCTGCACAAAAAACTAGAACTGAACAGATCCCTTTACCCGTTATCATTGTAGGTGCTGGTCCTGTTGGTTTATCCTTGTCATTGGCGTTGACCCGACAAAATGTACCAGTTGCATTATTTGAAGCTGAGGCGGCATTGAACCAGGAAATTCGTGCCAGCACTTTTCATCCACCGACATTGGAAATGTTAGCTGAATGGGGTATCTTGACCGATGTGATGGCGCATGGGTTTATTGTTAGGCAGTTGATGTATTGGGAACGGCAATCGCGAGAGCGTATTGCCGCTTTTGATTATGGGGCGATTGCTAATGACACACCATATCCATTTCGATTACAATGTCCACAGCATATCTTGACCAGGGTGTTGTTGCCTCATGTGGCTCAGGCGCAAACGGCCGTTGTCCATATGGGTCATAAATTTATCGGTTACAGGGATGAGGGAACACATGTTGAAGCGGTTTTTGAGACGGCAAACGGCCGTTGCACTGTCAAAGGCAGCTATTTGTGTGGAGCTGATGGCTCGGCCAGCACTGTGCGCCAAGCGGCTGGGTTGTCATTTGAGGGCATGACCTATGCCGACCGCTTTCTACTCATTGGCACCGATTATGATTTTAGCAAGCTCTTTCCTGATTTTGGTCCCGTGAACTATATTTATGATCCTGAAGAATGGGTCATTATTCTGCGCTTGCCCGATTTGGCGCGGGTGGTTTTCCGCTTGCGCGATGATGAAGAGACAGAGATGGCAATGTCTAGGCCAGCTTTGCAGCAGCGCATGTGGCACTTTATTGACCAAGAGACGGATTTTACTATCAAAACCACCCAACTCTACCGGGTTCATCAGCGGGTGTCCGACACATTTCGCAAGGGGCGTGTGCTACTGTTGGGCGATGCAGCACACATTAACAATCCAGCTGGGGGGATGGGGATGAACAGCGGTATTCACGATGCCCATATGTTGGCGGCAGGGTTAACGGCCGTTTTTCAGGGGCAGTCTGATAATATCCTTGACCAATACAGCCGCAGCCGTCGTATGGCCGCTCTGGAAAATATCCAACAATACAGCGATAAAAACTACAAAGACCTATCTGCCACTGATCCTGTTTATCGGCAACGCCGTAACGAGGAGCTACGGACAACTGCTGCTGACTCTGTGCGCACCCGTGAATATCTGTTGCGGGCCTCTATGCTGGCAGATCGGATTTAATCAATGGTTGGAGACTGGAGGCTGAATCTCCAGTCTCTCGTCTGGCTATTCTAAAATTCTCGCATTAGTCGCCCGCATCCGTGTACTTTGTCCTCAATGCCGTTTTCGCGTAGGGCCATCCACCAGGTGGCCGTATTAATGGCTAGAACAGGCTTGCCCAGCCATCGTTCAGCTTCATCGGCTAAGCCCACCATGCTGAGATTGGTTCCAGCTTGGACAAGGGCATCAACATCGTCACCATTTACTTCAATGAGGGCTTGCCGCAGCTCATCTTCGGTGACATGGGCAATGGAAACGGCCGTAGGGCAGCGCAAGCCCTTGATCTTCACCACTTCAAAGCCGATCTCATTAAAAAACTTGATCACATTCTCGTCGCCAATCGGTTGATAGGGTGTCACAACCCCAATACGCTTAGCGCCGAATAAGTTTAAGGCTCGTTCACAGGCTTCCGCACCTGTAGCTACATCCAGGCCACTCCATTCTTTTATCTGGCGAATGAATTCCCGATTGCCTTGCACCCCGCCCCAAAAAGTTTCTGCACTCATACCCATGACCATATAATCTGGTTCAGCCGTCATCACACGCTGGACAGAGTATTCGATTTCTATCCGAATCTGTTCTAACAAGGCTTCAAAAGCCTCATTGTCGCTTAAATTTTGATCCCGAATCCAGATACGAGAAAAATGGGATGTCACACCAGGCACAGTCATGCGGTAGAAGTCAGGTTCGACAATCGTATTTGTGCTAGGTGCAATTACACCGAATTTGGCCCGCCAGCCGAGAGCATCTTTACTCATGGAGGTCTCCTAAATTGTGAAATTGGCTCAATCTTCACGATTGAGCCAATCTAAAGCCGTATTTTGACGCAAATGTTATAACAATATAATATTACAACGTTCGATTTTATTGGTCAATTTGCACGATGGCTGGCGTAATGAGTTAAACATGATGCAATATGCAAAGCATAAGATGTTGATTCATAAGCAATACATGCCTACCCCACAAGGGCAACTGCATATGCGGCTTGCTGGACGGCCGTCTGCGCCACCCCTCCTCCTCTTGCATCAAACGCCGAGTAGTTCTGTCATGTTTGAGCAAGTAATGGGCCAATTGGCCGACGATTATTGGCTCATTGCGCCGGATTTACCTGGTTTTGGCAACTCCTTTGTGCCAAACCAGCCGCTCTCTGTGGCAGCTTGGGCAACGGCCGTTTGTCACATGCTCTCTTCCCTCAACATCACTCATTGCTGCCTCTTTGGCCACCACACTGGCGCGGCCGTAGCTGTGCAAATCGCCTATAAGCGGCCGTCCCTCATCCACAAATTGATCCTATCTGGTCCTCCACTGCTCGATGAAACCACCAAGCAGCGTTTGCGAATTAGCTTGCCCCAGAACAAACTTGCTGAGTCAGGCGATTTCTTATTGGCAGCTTGGCAGCGTATACGGCACAAGGATGCTGGAGCCCCTCTGGACTTGATTTTGCGGGAGACATTGTTGGGATTGGCCTTGAACGGCCGTTACCATGAAGCCTATGAAGCCGTATTCAGCCATGATTTTGCAGGACAGTTAGCCACCCTCACTTGCCCTATTTTGCTCCTGGCTGGTGAACATGACAGCCTGATTCATAGCCTAGACCCCGCTCACGACCTCGCCCCAAATAGCAAAATGCAGCGTATTCCCAACGCTGGCACATATATTTGTGATCAGCAGCCAGAAGTTGTGGCAGAACTGATACGGAGCTTTTAATGTATTGCATAACTCCTATGCAATACACGGAGAGATTATGGAATACACAATCGGTTTAGCCCTCGAAGATTTTATCCCCGTCATCCTGTCTTCTATCGGATTGTATATTACTAGCCAAATGGTGCGCCGGATTGATGCCCAGTTAGGGCAGATGGCGCAGCTTGGTTGGTTGTTCGTGTCGCTGGGAGGCCTGCTCAAAGCCACCTGGAAGCTAGTCATGGCCGTTACCAATGCCCAAACCAATTTAGCTTGGCTAGACAAAGGGATGTTTATCTGGATGGCGGCTGGCTTTACTCTGCTGGCCTTTGCTCTTTGGTATACGGCTGAAATCATGATGAATGAGGGGCAAATGCCAGTGCCCAGACGGCTATGGCTGGGGCCAGCCATTGTGCTGGGGTTGGCCGCTGTGGCCGTCTTCGCTACTGGCTTCCCTGACTTGTCTGTTAACACCTGGCGCTTTATCTTGCTGGGGATCACGACGATTGGCAATGTGGTAACGGCCGTTCTCCTCATCCAAAAATCACGCCGTCTGGGAATCAACTTGGCGGCTCTCCTATTTCTGGTCAATATTATCATCGTCTTCATCCTCAGTGGCATGGCTCGTATTCCTACCCAAACCATCCCTTTGCAGTGGACGGAACAGTTACTCAACACACTCTCACAAAGCGCGTTTGTTTATGCTGCTTGGCTGTTGGCGCAAAGAGTGGCTGCAAAAGTGGTAGTAAATCCAGCGTGATCACATATTGTGTATGACGTATAGAGTTATGTAATACACAATATCCACAAACTATGACTCTTCAAGACAATTACAAAGGTGTGTTCGACGGCCGTTTAGGTTTTGGCAATAAAGCGGCCGTTCTTGTCGTGGATTTTATTCAGGCTTATACCACACCCGGTGCCGCTTTGTATGCGCCTGATGTGGTAACGGCGGTGCAGCAAACGGCCGATCTGCTCGACCTAGCCCGACAAAAAGGCGTACCTGTCGTCTATACTCGCGTTATTTACAATCGCAATGGGCTAGACGGCGGCATCTTTGTCCAGAAAGTGCCTATCTTACGTCAAATGGTGGAGGGTGAACCATTGGCCGAGATCGTACCTGAACTGCCTCCAGCTGAGGACGATGTGATCATCAATAAGCAATACGCCAGTGCCTTTTTTGGCACATCATTGGCGGCGATGTTGACCAGTCTCAGTGTGGACACAGTGATTTTAACGGGTTGTTCTACGAGTGGGTGTGTGAGGGCAACGGCCGTTGATGGCATGCAATACGGCTTCCGCGTCATTGTCCCCCAAGAGTGCGTCGGCGACCGTCATCCCCGGCCCCATGAGGCCAACCTCTTCGACATCAACAGTAAATACGGCGATGTCATTACCAAACAAATGGTTATGGACTACCTACGTCAATTAGCAGATTAACTTACTGGAACCAATTCTTCTTGGGCTAAGGATTTTTCGAGTTTGACGAACTCTTTCGGCATCGGCATCATTTCATACCCTTGGCCGATATATAGCTTCTGTAGTTTCTCATTATCTTTGTCAGTGTAGGTTACGGCCGTTTTCATACCCTGCCTGACCATCCATTGCTCCCCTTGTTTGAGCAATTTGGTGGCGATGCCATAACGGCGATGCTCTGGTTCAATATACGTTGTTGCAAACAGGCCAATTTCTTGTCCGTTTTCATCCCGATCCACCCTCACAATCACATGCCCTATCACTGCCCCATCAACTTTTTCAGCCAGATAGACTTGGCCTGTGATCTTTTCCGCATCCAGGTGCCACTGCACTCTGTTGATTAGCCACTCCATTGTGTACATGGCATCACCCTTTTCCTCACCCAAAACTTCAACCAAAGTTTGGCGCATGCGCTCAGCCACAGCCGTTGCCTCTGCCTCAGAATTGGGGTCAATTGGACGTATATGAAATTGATGATTCATGTGCCATCTCAGAAATTCAAAGGCCCTTCTATGCCTACCACCCTGGTATTGCAGAAAAATTGGAAGGTTTCGGCTGTGCCTTCCTCATTCATGCCGCTCAGGCCCCAGGCTGGGCGCGGGGTCATGATACCCAGACTCAGAATAGACGGCCCATTCACCTTCACCTCACCCGCCTGAATCTTACGACCTAACTTAACGCCATTAGTCTCGTCTTTAGTGAAAATGTAGGCTTCCAGACCATAAGCTGTGCCATTAGCTAAGGCTAATATCTCCGCTTCTGTTTCATAAGTATGTATTGTGCCGATGGGGCCAAAAATCTCTGTTTGTGCTTGGTCGGCAGCGACGCCTGTTATTAACGTGGGTGCAATGAAGTTGCCACCCCATTCTGGTAGGGTGCTGTTGCTGTGGGCTGTGCCACCCGCCGTGATAAGGTCACCTAATTGCCGCTGAAGTCCTGCCAAATGCTGTGAATGGATCATGGGCCCCAAATCGGTGGCCATATCCAACGAATCACCGATGTTGATTTGGTTGAATTTTTCCAGCACACGATCTAGCAAAGCCGACTGCATATTGGCTGGCATAATCAAACGTCCCAAGGCGCGACACCATTGCCCATTTAGGGAAGTCATGAGGGATACCACGCCAGTGGCGGCTTCGTCTAAGTCGGCGTCGGGCAGAATGATAACTGGGTTGTTGCCTCCCATTTCTAGTTGGGCTGGCTTGAAGGATTGGGCGCAGGCGGCCGCAATGGCGCGGCCACCTGCCACACCGCCTGTAAAAGAGATGGCCTTGATGCGCTCGTCGGCTACCAATTTCGCGCCAACTTCTGCCCCGCCATGCACAATTTGGAACACGCCTGGAGGTAATCCGGCTGCTTCGGCTGCCTCGCCAAAAATGTCACAGCCGTAGGGGGCCCATTCGGTGGGTTTGAGGATGGTAGGACAACCAGCTGCCAGGGAACTAGCCCCCTTATGAGCCATGAAGGTTGAGGGTGCGTTCCAGGCCACAAGCAGCAAGGCTGGCCCCCAGGGGAGGCGATGAATGTGCATCAAATTGTCATTGGTGCCAGGCATAGTGGTGTAGGTCCAGCCGCTTTTGAGCTGCTCATTGGCCAAATGCCAAGCGCCAGTGACGATAATGTTGAGCATACTGGTAAAGCGAATAGTAACGCCTGTGTTGAGGGCATCCAGTTGGGCAATACGCTCTTGGCGTTTTTCTAGTTCGGCCGAAAGCCGCGCTAAGGTGTCTACTCGCTCCGCTAGGGGCATGTCGGACCATGTGCCTGCTTGATGGGTTTCCCAAGCTGTTTGTAGGGCTGTTTCTAGACCTGCTTTACTGGTGGCTTTTTGTTCTGCCAGTTGTTGGCCTGTGTTGGGATTTTCTAGCCAGGTGCCTAATGATTCAGAAGGCTCGCTAAATTGTCCAGCGATATAGTCGCGGAGAGGAGGAAGGGGGATTTTGGTTGAGGGAAGGATGTTCATATTTGTTTGGAGACTAGAGATTAGGCTGCTTCGCTTGGGCAGTCCCTAGTCTCTCAATTAGACTGTAAATATAACTTGTTCTTGGCCTTCGACGATCATTTTGGCGGCTTCAAGACGGCCGCGTTCGGCAGGGAAGGCCATGATTAGACCCATGGTAATATCGCGCAACATACGGGCCAGTACGCCATGGTTGCCTGTATTGCTGGTGCCACACATTTTGAGGGCTAGTTGAGCCACTTGCATGGCACATTCGGAAACAACACCTTTGGCCAGGCGCCATTGACGCACAACACTGGGTTTAGGATATAGGGGAGGATCGGCAGTTTCCAACTCTAGTTGCCGACGCAGCCACAGTTTAGCTGTTTCTAGTTCGACCGCCATTTTGCCGATGAGTTCTTGATGGAAGGGACTGGTGGCAATAGGCAAGCCGGTGTCCCGGAATTTAAGTTCGGTGGTGTATTGGAGGGCATAGTCGTAAGCTCGCTGGGCTGCGCCGAGATAGATGGCGCTGATAGCCAGTTGGTTGCCTAATAAGCTGCCTCGGCTCATTTGCATCATTTTGACAAAGGCTTCGGGGACAGTGAGGGCCTCGACGCTGGGAACGAAAACATTGCTGAGGGTGATGCCCTGTGAGGCAGTGGCTCTCATGCCTAGTGCGTCCCAAGACGGCCGTTCAGCTACCCCATCTGCCTCTCTAGGTACAAAAAATAGAGCCAGACCGGCGGCTGTATCTGTGCCAGCTAGTTTGGCTGCGACGAGATATTCATCGGCAACGCCTGTGTTGCAGCCGAAGGATTTTTCGCCGTTGAGCAGCCAACCATCTCTATTGGGGGTGGGTGTGGCTTCGGTGGCGATGAAAACGGCACTTTTAGAGGATTTGGCACTTTCACTGGCGAAGTTGCCCAGGTAACGGCCGTCGCGCCCCATTTTCGTCAGTACTTTTTCACCAAAGGCTTGCACTAATGTGGCTTCCTCATCATTAAACATGCCTGCTTCCACAGCTTCCAGGGCTAGCAGACCGCGGGAGACGCTGCTATTGTGGAAGAAGTAGGCGAGTCCTGTCGAGGGACAGGCTGTGCCCATGGCGAAGGTAGCGGCAGCTAGATCGCGCAGTGTGCCGCCTAGGCCGCCATATTTTTCGGGGACGACGAGGCCGAGGAGGCCATGTTGGCGTAGGAGGGTGACGTGGGTGGGCGGGAAACGGCCGTCTGCATCAGCTTCTTCAGCCGCTTCTCGCAAAGTGGGCAAAATGGCCTCGACGCGTTGGGCCCGTTCTTGTTCGTCTGAGGTCATTTTTTCAATGAGGAGTTGGCCTGTGAGTGTTGTCATTTTTGTGTATTGCGTATTACGTATTGAGTACCATATTACGCAATACGCATCGCGTAATAGGTTCTTGACTAGATATTGTAAAGTAGTAATATACCATTGTTATAACATTTCCGTCAAAAGAGTAATTTCATGTCTAAGTCCTCAAAAATTCGGGCAGCTGCCGTGCAGTTGGCTACCACAGATGATGTTGATGCCAATCTGACTACCTGCTGTCGTCTTCTCAACCAAGCGGCCCAATTTCAACCAGATTTGGTTGTTCTGCCGGAGTTTTGTAACCATGTGGCCTGGTATCAGGATCGGGAACATAGCTATGAGGTGGCGGTGGCTATCGAAGGGGATTTTTTAGCCACAATTGCAGCCAAAGTGGCTGAACATGGTTTTTATCTCATGATTAACTGCACGGTGCGCCGCCCGGAAATGTTGGTGACGGGGACGAATTTGCTGTATGGGCCTGACGGCCGGCTCCTTGCTCAAGCAGATAAGCAAGTGCTCATGGGTAATGAGAATAACTTTTTGGAGAAGGCGACCCGAAGTTGTGACATTTTGCAATTACCCTTTGGCCAGGTGGGCATGTATTCCTGTATGGATGGGGTGATTTTTGAAACAGCGCGGGGCATGGCTGTGCGAGGGGCCCAGCTATTGCTTAACAGCCTTAACTCCTTTGCCAAAGATGAAGGCTCACTGCATATTCCAGTGCGGGCGGCCGAAAACAAGGTGTTTGTGGTGGCAGCGAATAAGGTGGGTGCCTTGGTGCCACCAGATTTATTGGAGGGTGTGGCGGCGCGGCTGCAAATTGGGCCAGCCCAACTGCATGGAGCGGGACACAGTCAAATTGTGGCTCCAGATGGCACTGTCTTGGCCCAAGCCCCTCCAGCGGGTGAGGCGGTTGTTTATGCTGATATCGATTTGGCATTGGCTGATGAGAAGCGACGGCCTGATGGCACGGATGTGATGACTACGCGCCGTCCTGAGCTGTATAGTTCGTTTCGACAAAGACCCCAAGGGCGACAAAAACCACCGGGGGCGGCGGAAATGATGACGGCCGTTTTCCAACCCCGACAGCGTGGTGCAACGGCCGTGTCTGAGTGGCTGGCTGTTTTGCCTGAAGCAGTGGCTCAACAAGTGAAATTGATTGTTTTGCCTGAACTTTTTCATTTGGCGGCTGGCCGGGTAGAGGATGTAGCGGTGGCTGCGGCACAATCCGCCCAAATGATGGCGACTGTGATGGCTGCTTTGCCGGATGATATGTTGGTGGCGACAACGGTTGTGGAGATGGATGAGGTGGGGGTATGGCATACGGCCGTTTTGCTGACTGCCGAAGGGGTGCTTTTGCGCCAGCCCCAGTTACACTCTAGCGGGCGGCATGGCTGGGTGACGCAGTTGGGTCATTGTGTGCAAACAGCCGATGTGGCTTGGGGGCGCGTCGGTTTGGTCACAGGTAGTGATGCCATTTACCCCGAAACTTTCCGCTTGTTGGTTTTGCAGGATGTAGAAGTGGTGGCTGTCTCTACCCACATTTTAGAAGCATGGGAAAGTCGGTTAGGCTTGCGTGAACGTGCGGCTGAAAATCGTATGAATGTGGTGGTTGGTAGCCCTGATAGCGGTCTGGTTTTGGCGACAGATCCCGATTTTACATTGTGGACAGAGTGGCAGAAACGGCCGTTTGATGGCAACATCAACTATCCTATTGTCACCGAAGCGGGTTCGGGTTTGACAACAGCTACCATTTATCCAGCCGCGACCGCTAATCGAACAATCAGCCAGAAGACAAATGTGGTGGAAAGCCGCCCTTGGTGGTTGATAGATGGGCTATGCCAGGAGGGAGATGCCTGATGTTATCGGCCGTGTTCCTCGTTATTGAAAGAGGTGTTCCTGATTGGCCATGAAGGGCACAAAGGATACCAATTACCCGATAATCCTATACTCGAACACATCTGGCCGGGCATAATGGCCGACGACATCAAAATCTAATTTGCCTCGCACCACCTCGCCCATATCTAGGTCAGCGCACAATATGCCTTCTTCACCATACAGCGGCCCGACGATGACCTGGCCTAAGGGGGAGACTATCACACTGCCGCCGCGACACATGATTTGGGGCTGATTGGCTAATTCCTCGATCCCGGCCAAATCAGCCGGGTACATCTCTTTGGTGATGAATTGATTGCAGCCCAGCACATAACAGCGACCTTCTAAGGCGATGTGCTGCATGGTGGCTTGCCAACTGTCGCGGGAATCGGCCGTGGGCGCTAAATAAATGTCCACACCCTGACTATACATGGCCAGGCGGGCTAGGGGCATGTAATTTTCCCAGCAAATTAACCCACCCACTTTGCCAAACTCGGCCTCAATGACGGTTAATGTGCTGCCATCCCCTTCACCCCAGATGAGCCGTTCGCTGCCGGTGGGTTTTAGTTTGCGGTGTTTGCCCAACAGACGGCCGCCCCGCCCAAAATACAACACTGTACAATATAAAGTTCCGCCTTCTCGCTCGATAATGCCGATGGCTACGTAGGCGTTAGCTGCTTGGGCCGCTTTCCCAATCTGTTTGGTGGCGGCGCTGGGCACGGCCACGGCGTTGGCATAGTAGCGCTCCCAAGTTTGTCGCCCTGATGAAGTGCGGCTGCCTACCACCATGCCAAAGCTGAGGCCACGGGGATAAGCAGGAATAAAGGCTTCGGGGAATAGAATCAAATCCGCGCCCATATTGCCTGCTTTGGCAATCAAATCACAGGTTTTAGCCACGGTTGCTTCAAGGTCAAAGAGGATAGGGGCAGCCTGAATAACGGCCGTTCGCACTTTTGTCAATTTATCACCCATGTTGTCACCTTATAAGGTTTGTAGAAAGTCGGTCGTTTGCACAGCGATCTTATCCCAGGTAAATAAATCTGCGACTTGGGCTGCTCCCTGACCTAATTTTGTTCGTAGATTGGCATTGTCTGATAAGTGTTGGATAGCTTCAGTCAACTCTTGTTCGGCGGTAGCTGGGACGAGCCAGCAGTTTTGGCCATGAATGAGTTCTGGTGTGGGAGAGAGGGGGTGGGTGGTGATGAGAGGACGGCCGTGCGCCAAGACCGCCATCAATGTGCCCCGCCGCAAGGAAACGCCATCCTGATAAGGCATCACCATCAGATCGGCGGCGTGCAAAAAGGTAGAAACACGCTGATCGGGCAAGAAACCTGTCCAATGCACCCGTCCTTTTAGACCAAGGGCCTGGATATGCTCTTTCAGTTGGCTCAAGAAAGATTCATTGTTATAAGCATCGCTGCTGCCAGTTTGGCCGCCAATGAAAACTAAATGGACGCGCTCATCTAACTTTGCCAAACTGTTCAACAAGGTGTCGGCCCCTTTGCTCTCGTTGAGAAAACCAAAATATCCCAGCAAATAGTCATCAGCTTGTAGCCCTAGCTGTTCCCTGGCTTCGGCTTGTTCTACATGATGGGGCTGGTAGGTTGTGATATTGCTGCCAATGGGGATTTGGGTAACGGCCGTATGGCTGCGGGTGCTTAATGCTTGATAGTCGGCTTCATTGGTAGTGATGCAGCCATGGGCCTGACGGGCCATGAAGGTAACGGCCGTGTCTCTCAGTCGCCCTGCTTTGGGGAACAGATAGGGTACGCGTAGATCATGGAAGGTAACGGCCGTTTTCACTAACCCTTTCAGCCGCCAAGGCAAACAGTTGGCTGCCGGGCTACGCATATGGTAGGCCGCAGCTTGATATTGGATATTCACGATGTCCAATTTGTAGCGCAGCACAATGTTGGCTACTGTCGCTAGAGACGGCCAACGCCATTTTGGCACATGGGGATGGAGTTGGGCAAAGCCGATGTCTATTGGCTCAAACAGGTTGCGAATACGTCGTTCTCCCGCTGTTGGACGCGCTTGGCGACTCGTAATGATATGTACCTGATGACCTAGAACAGCCAGTTCTTTGGCTAGTTCTTGAGTGAAGGCCCCCACGCCCCCCTCCATTGGGGGGTATTCGCCGGTGATGAGGCCAATTTTGAGAGACACGAGAGATAAGGTAATTACGCCATGACGTAATTACGTAATTCCTTAGATGGATAATCCTTGAAACCCGGCCACATTACATTTTAGAGAATCAAAGCATCATACGGTTCAGGAATGGGATGACCACGCCATTTGAGCACGGAAAGAGCATAGGTGCGACGCAGCAAATCAAAATCAGCTTGTCGGTACTCTTCCTGGGAGGTGTCAACATCGCTGAGCAATTTGCCTTCTACAACTCGCCATAAATCTTTGTCTGTCAGGCGATTTAGCTCTAATAATGCCTGATGAAAGGTGTGCGGCACCTTGCCTAGAAGGGGGGGTAATCCATTGCGAATAGTTTGTAAAATCACTTCATCAAATGTCCAAGATGAAGAATCAGCAATGGCCTTTAACTGGTTATAAATACTGTTCGGTAAATCAATTTCTATTTTTTGTCCCATAATTTCACCTGTTTACACTTGCTGTTTGCTATGCACTGTTTACTGTTAACAGTTTACGGCGTACTGCTTACTATTCGTATTAAAATCCTGCCGGACGTAAGCCGGAGCGGATCACTTGCCAATAGGCTTTGACGCGTTGCCAGCGCAACGGCCGTTTATGGCCCACAATGCCTTTGGCTGCTTCTAATTTTAGCTGCCAGACGTAATTCATCAACAGGAAGACGCGAAGGACGGCTGCTGCCAGACGCCCGTGATACTTACGAAAGTAGCGTAATTTAGCCCGTTGGTAGTTGATATGGCGGTAAGTCACTGCCTGCTCGCTGCTTTTGCCAATATGGTGGACGACTTGAGCCTCAGGCAAATAAACAACGTCCCAACCTGCCTGTTTAATACGTTTGCACCAATCCAGCTCTTCTGAATACATGAAATAATCTTCATCCAAATCCCCAACTTGTTCATAAACCTCACGCCGAATCAATAAACAAGCCCCCATAACCCAATCTACAACGGCCGTTTCGTCATCAGCCACGTCTAACACATAATAATCATGCAGTAACTTGGGGGGCGCGTAATCTTGCAGCCAGGTGCTTTCGAAAAAGGCCGTTCGTAAATGAGGAAAACGACGGCGTGAAGATTGTATCGACCCATCCGGGTTAAGTAGTTGGGGGCCGAGTGCGCCTACTGCGGGTTGTTTTTCTAAATAGTGTACCATTACTTGCAGCGCGTTCCCTATGATCACTGTGTCTGGATTGAGGAGGAGGAGATAACGGCCGTTGGCCCTGGCTAGCCCCAAATTATTGCCTTTAGGAAAGCCCACATTATCAGATCGGGCCACCAACTGCACCCAAGGGAATTCTCGTGCAACCATCTCTGGACTGCCATCATGGGAGCCACCGTCTACTACAATAACCTCTAGGGGCATTTTGGCTTGATTATCCACAATAGATTGTAAACAAGTCTGCAGTAGCTCAGACACATTCCAACTGACGATGATGATAGAGAGGAGGGGTGGGGCATTAGTTGGCATTGTGTAATTTGGGAAAAAGTTGTTGGGCATTAGTGGTGGTGATGTGGGCAATTTCGGCCGTTTCCAGGCCGCGAATCGCTGCAATCCGCTCCGCCACAAAGCGTACATAGGCTGGCTCATTGCGCTTGCCGCGATATTGCTGGGGTGTGAGAAAAGGAGCATCGGTCTCTATCAGAATCCTGTCTAGAGGTACCTTAGCCACAATTTGGCGCAACGCATTAGCCTTTTTATAAGTGACGGGACCGGTGAAACCCAGATAAAAGCCCATATCGAGGGCTGCCTGGGCTGTGGGCCAATCGGCGGCAAAGGAGTGCAACACGCCTGGTTTATCTTGCCTTGCCAAGGGGGATTGGCGCAGTAGGCGAATAATATCCTCGTTTGATTCCCGATTATGCAGGATAACGGGCAAATCTAGATCGGCTGCTAATTCTAGCTGTAGGCGCAAGGCTTGGTGTTGTGTGGCCTGGGGGGAGCGATCCCGGTAGTAGTCTAGGCCGATTTCACCGATGGCGACGACTTTTTCCTGTTGGGCCAGGTCGCGTAGAGCTTCAATCCATTGATGCAGCCAGGGGGCGGTAGCGTTGGGATGAATGCCTATGGCCGCGTAGATTTCTTCATATTGTTCAGCCAAGTGTAGAACGGCCGTACACCCAGCCAGATCAATGGCAGGGACAATCATGCGTGTCACCTCGGCGGCCACGGCTCGGGCTATCATGGCTGGCCTGTCTTTGTCAAACCATTCAAAATCTAAGTGGCAATGTGTGTCAATTAGCATTGGTATCTTGTATTGTACCCGCCAATGCCACTGCGCCCCACAATGGCGCGTCGTCGCCCAATTGGGCTGGTACAATGTCGAAATGTATTTCAGGTAGGGCAGTTTGGCGAGCGGCCTCACGAACGGCCGTCCACCATAAGTCTCCAGCCTTTGTAACCCCACCGCCCAGCACAAACCGTTGCGGATTGAGCAGATTGGCCGCATTGCCAATACCTACACCCAGGCCCCAAGCTCCCCGCAATAATATCCGTTGCGCTACTTCATCCCCCGCAGCGGATGATTGAGCGACGTACTTCCCTGTTATAGTTTCCCCTACCTCTATATGCTTGCCTTTTGCTTTTGCATAATCGGCTGCCATATATGGCCCGGAAGCTAACCGTTCTACACAGCCCCGCTTGCCACACAAGCAGAGGGGGCCATTGGGATCAACGGCCGTATGCCCAATTTCGCCCGCCATGCCGTCATAACCGCGCCAAGGACGGCCGTTCAAAATCCAGCCGCCGCCCACCCCCGTACTCACCGTCAAATACATCAAATCAGACACGCCTTGGCCTGCACCGTAGTTGAATTCGCCCCAGGCGGCCACATTGGCATCATTGTCCACCCGCGCGGGAGCAGCAAACGCGTCTTCCAAAATCATTTGCAAAGGTGTATTCTCCCAGCCCGGCACATGGTGCGATAGTCGTACTAGCCCCCGCTCATAGTCCACTGGCCCACCAAAACTGACACCAATAGCCGCGGGTTTGGACCCAGCCATCAGCTCGCGCCCCGTGCCAATCATTGTGTCAATGTCGTATTGGGCATCGGCCCCCTCAGGAGAAAAGATACGCTGATGTTTGTGCCAAGTTTGCTGGTTGTCGGCCGTTTCCACACAAGCAGCTGTTAGCTTCGTCCCGCCGAAATCAAAAACTAAAATCATGAGAGGTTTGTTATTATAGGTTTAATGCAGTTTTCGGCCACGATTGTAATAATTTCATGTTTGCGAAAATTTTCACTTTTTATATACTTGTAGGGCTGTCTATTTGCTGACAGTTTTTAATATCCTACACATGCTTTGACGAAATTGGGTGTGCTGACAGCGAGTCCGGCTCTGTTCTTCCCCGAATAATGGCCGTGATTTGATTGGCCCTGTCAGTCCCAAGCTCGGTTGAAAGGCATGGAAGCTAAAACGATAAAAGGAGAATTACTAATGGCCATTGTTTCAATGAAAGCATTGCTGGAGACTGGTGTTCATTTTGGTCATCGCACCCGACGCTGGAATCCAAAGATGAAACCCTACATTTTTACAGAACGTAACGGGATTCATATTTTAGACCTGCAACAGACAATTGTCCTGTTGGAGGACGCTTATAACCTCATCCGTGATGCGGTCGCAGAAGGGCGTCAAGTCTTGTTTGTGGGCACAAAGCGACAAGCTCAGGATACGGTTTCGAGTGAGGCCACACGAGCTAGTCAACCCTATGTGAATGAACGTTGGTTGGGTGGCACTTTGACCAACTGGCAAACCATCCGGCAGCGTATCAACTATTTGGAAGTGCTGGAAAAGCGGCAAGAAGCGGGCGAGTTTGATGCTTTGAAGAAGAAGGAGCGCTTAAGCGTGGAACGCCAAGTAGAGAAGCTAAACTTACGCTTAGGCGGTATCCGCAATATGAGTGGTTTGCCGGCTTTGATGTTTGTCGTTGATGTCAATAATGAGGAAACGGCCGTGCGCGAGGCCAATAAGCTTGGCATTCCTGTAATTGGCGTGGTGGACACCAACTGTGATCCCGATTCCATTGATCATGTGATTCCTTCCAATGACGATGCTATTCGAGCCATCAAACTCATTGTGGGTAAAATGGCTGATGCGGCCGTTGAGGGCGCAGCCTTGCGCAAAGAGAGCTTTGACGAAGAAGTTTCAGATGTGGATGCTTATGCTTATGAAGATTACGATGATCTCCAATATGCAGATGACGAAACATTATTAGGCGAGTCCACCCTCGCTAAATTACGCGATGACGCTGCTGCTGAAGCTGCCAAAGAGGCTGCTGATGCCGCTCCTGAAGCAATTGCTGAAGAAGCCATAGAAGAAGTCGAAGATGTGGTTGTTGAAGCTGCCAGCGATGCCAATGATGACGTTGCAGGTGATGAATAAGAAAGAGTAATCATTCGGGCCTCAAGGGTTTCATTCTGTATAATTAACAAAGCAGAAGCCTTTCAATCCTTAGGTCCGTTCCCTAGCAAATACCTTGCTGAACGATTGTTGTAAGGAGAAATTAAGATGAAAATTTCAGCACAAATGGTGAAAGAGTTACGTGATGTAACAGGTGCTGGTGTATTAGAAGCCAAAAAGACGTTAGAGGCCGTTGGCGGTGACTTTGATAAGGCTATTGACGAATTGCGTAAAAAAGGTGCTGCTCGCGCTGCCAAACGGGCGAATCGCTCGGCCAATGAGGGTGTTGTCGAATTATATGCCCATCACAGTGGTCGTGTGGGTGTCATGTTAGAACTGAATTGTGAGACTGATTTTGTAGCTCGCAATGAACAGTTTCGGACTCTGGCTCATGATATTGTTTTGCATATTGCTGCTATGAAGCCGCTTTATATTTCCACGGACGATGTGCCGCAAGAGGATTTGGATCGGGAGCTTGCTGTCTTGCGTGATCAAGCATTGGCCGAGGGTAAGCCAGCCGATATTGTCGACAAAATCGTGACAGGTCGCATGAACAAGTTTTATGAAGAGGTTTGCCTTTTGGAACAGCCATATGTTCGTGATGACTCGATTAAGATAAAGCAGATGCTTACGAATGCCATTCAGACGACCGGAGAAAATATCATTGTCCGCCGTTTTGCTAGGTATGAGTTAGGCGAAGAACTGTGATGAAAATGAAAGGGCGTTCATTTGAACGCCCTTTCATTTTCTATCTGCGGTGGAGAAACGGACTATGACGAAAGTGCGCTATGAGCGAATTCTTTTGAAGATGGGTGGTGAGGCTTTGGCGGGGCCAGAGGGTTTTGGCATTGATCCCCAGCGGGCGGCTGAGGTAGCTCAAATTGTGAAGAACGTTCATGATTTGGGCGTTCAGGTGGCTATTGTGATTGGCGGCGGTAATTTATGGCGAGGATCTATTGGTATGGATCAGGGGATGGAGCAGCCAACGGCCGATTACATGGGTATGCTGGCTACTGTGATGAATGCGCTGGCTTTGCAGGATGCGCTAGAGCGTATTGATTTGATTACCCGGGTGCAAACCTCCATTGAAATGAAATCTATTGCTGAACCCTATATTCGTCTCAGAGCGATACGTCATCTAGAGAAGGGACGGGTCGTGATCTTTGGTGCCGGTACAGGCAATCCCTTTTTCACCACGGATTCGGCTGGAGCTTTGCGGGCGATGGAGATTGGCGCGGATGTATTGATCAAGGCGACCAAGGTGGATGCCATTCATGATTCAGACCCTATGGTCAATCCTGAGACTAGGCGTTTTGATCAGATTTCGTATATAGATTTTCTAAATTTACGCCTGCGAGTCATGGATAGTACGGCCGTTACTCTCTGTATGGAAAATGATTTACCCATTGTTGTTTTGAATCTCTGGCAAGAAGATAGTGTCAAAAAATTGATTCTAGGCGAAACTATTGGTACAACTATCTTGAGTTTGTGAACGGTATTCAGTAAATAGTAAATGGTGGTTAGGAAGCAGGGATCAATATGTTGACCCGTATACACTGATTACTGATCACTGGTAACTGATTACTGATCATTGTCAAGAGGAGGTTCTGATGATTCAAGAAGCACTTCAGGATGCAGAAGGTCGTATGAAAGGAGCGATTACCTCATTAGAGGGTGATCTGGGTGGTTTTCGTACCGGACGGGCATCGCCTCAGCTAATTGAACGGCTGGTGGTAGAGATGTATGGAGTGGAGATGGAGCTGAAACAGATGGCTGTTATTTCCGTGCCAGAGCCACAACAGTTGGCCATAAGGCCGTATGATGCTAATGCAATTTCGGCCATTGAACGGGCGGTCTTGAAGTCAGATTTGGGTATTATGCCCAACAATGATGGTAAAATTATCCGCCTGAATATTCCTCGCCTCACAGAGGAGCGAAGGCGGGACCTGAACAAACTGGTAAATCGTCGTGTGGAAGAGGCTAAAGTGGCTGTGCGAAATGTGCGTCGTGACATCCTTAATGATTTGCGTGAATTTAAAGATGAAGGTCTGATTCCCGAAGATGACTTTTACCGGGGACAAGATGATTTGCAGGGTGTTACTAATAAATACACGAACTTAATTGATGAGATCGGCAAGGCTAAGGAAGCCGAGATCATGGAAGTTTAACCTATGGCCGACAAGCCATTGGATCTTGCTGGTCTCAAAATTCCTACACATGTTGCCATTATCATGGATGGCAACGGCCGTTGGGCCAAACAACGTGGCCTGCCTAGACATGCTGGACACAGGGCGGGTGCTGAAAATCTACGCCGAGTCATCAATGCCTGTGTCGAATTTGGCATTAAATGCCTGACAATTTATGCTTTTTCTACTGAAAATTGGGGCCGGCCAGAAACAGAAGTAAAAGCCCTTATGCGCATCTTTGCTAGGGTCTTAGACCAGGAGGTAGAAGACCTTTATGAACAGGGGGTTTGCCTCCATCATTTGGGTGATTTAACAGGTGTCAGTGAATCATTACAGAAAAAAGTGCGCCGAGCTTTGTATATGACCAGGGATAATGATCGGCTTATCTTAAATGTAGCTTTCAATTATGGTGGCCGGGCCGAAATCCTCCATGCTGTCAAACAGATGCTGGAAGATAATGTGTCCCCTAATGAACTGACAGAAGACCTTTTTAGTTCCTACCTTTTTACACGGGGGTTGCCTGATCCTGATCTCGTGATCCGTACTAGTGGTGAGTTACGTATTAGCAATTTCCTCATTTGGCAGGCCGCTTATGCGGAATATCATCCTGAGCCGGCCTATTGGCCCGATTTTGGTCGTGAGGAACTGCACCGGGCGATTTTGGCTTTCAATCAACGCGAACGCCGTTTTGGCCTGGTTTTGACAGAATCTTGATCGCATTATGCTCTGGCAACGAGTCGTCGTCTTTTTGACTGCTGGCCCCTTAATGGTCTACCTCATTTATCGAGGTGGTCTATTTTACGTGATTCCGGTGGTGGCCGTTCTCTTGCTTGCCACTTATGAATATGCTCAAATCATCCGTAAGTTAGGCTGGCAGATGCCTCTATGGCTGCTGTTGCCAACTGTTTTTGTCCAGCTTTTGGCTGGCTATTGGTCACAAACCGCCTTTTTTGCTCCAGCTTTAGTGATTAGTCTATTAATCGTCATTGCCTATGTGTTGTGGCTATATGAACGGTGCTTGAGTGAAACGGCCGTTGCCGACTGGTTTGCCCTCACAGCTGGCATTCTGGTTTTGGGCTGGGTTGGTAGCCACTTTTTGCGCCTGGAACAGTTCAATTGGCAATGGACAATGCTGGCTATTGTCAGTGCTTGGATGGCCGACACAGGAGCCTACGTCGTTGGTAAATTTCTGGCCGGTCGTGTCCTGGGACGGCACCAACTTTCACCCCGCCTTAGTCCCAACAAAACAGTTGAAGGCTTCGTGGGCGGTATTCTGATCGGCACAGGTATTACTGTTGCCCTGGCTGGCCCTCTACAAATTCCTATATGGGCTGCCCTGCTTCTGGGCCTGCTCTCATCCATGATTAGTCCCTTGGGCGACTTGGTTATATCCTTACTGAAGCGCGAAGCAGGTGTCAAAGACTCCGGTGTATTATTCCCTGGTCATGGGGGTGCGCTAGATCGTGTAGATACACTGCTTTGGTCTGTTACGATGGCCTATTATTTGGCATTGTTTGTTGAGCGATAATGTTTATTTCCCAACCCATATTTCCCTTTCAGGAGTGTACGCTATGGATAAACTCATAACCATTGAACGATATATTTTAGAGAATCAGCCAGATTATGCGCGGGGCGAGTTCACCAATCTGTTGTATGATTTGGCACTCGCTGCCAAAATTATATCCCATAAAACAAACCGAGCTGGCCTGGTTGATATTTTGGGCCGAGTTGGGGCCGTTAATGTTCAGGGTGAAGAGCAGCAAAAGCTGGATGTGTATGCTGACGAAATTATATTTCGCATGTGTGATCATACGGGCCGTGCTTGTA
The DNA here is from genome assembly GCA_965223555.1 of Promineifilaceae bacterium (SeqCode). Classification (GTDB taxonomy): domain Bacteria; phylum Chloroflexota; class Anaerolineae; order Promineifilales; family Promineifilaceae; genus CBDCWU01. Next base: position 3,426,024 of record CBDCWU010000009.1, on the reverse strand, counting down.
TTATGGCCTCAGAAGAGCATGAAGATGTGCGACACATTCCCGAACAATTCAAGAAGGGTAATTATGCCCTTGTTTATGATCCTTTAGATGGCTCTTCTAATATTGATGTCAATGTCAGCATTGGGACTATTTTTGGTATTTATCGCTGTATAGACTGGGAGCGGCGGGGGCGAATTGAGGATGTGTTACAGTCCGGTCGTAACCTGGTGGCCGCAGGTTATATTTTGTATGGGGCCAGCACCCTGCTGGTGTATAGTACTGGCAATGGTGTGCATGGCTTTACACTTGATCCAGAGTTGGGCGAATTCCTGCTTTCTCATCCCAATATGCGTTTCCCTGATCCGCCAGCCTATTACAGTGTGAACACTTCCTATTTTGATCATTGGTCGCCCCAAGTCCAACAATACATGCGTTATTTGCAGGGGCGGCATGGCAATAATCCCTACACTTTGTCTTCGCGCTATATCGGCTCGCTTGTGGCTGATTTTCACCGCAATTTGCTGCGTGGTGGCGTTTTTTGCTATCCTGCTGAAGAACAAAAACCACTAGGCAAAATGCGCTTGTTGTATGAGGCAAGCCCTTTGGCCTTTTTGGCGGAACAAGCTGGTGGCTATGCTTCTGATGGGCAAGGCCCGATTTTGGATATTATGCCCATGAGTCTACATCAACGGGTGCCTTTGTTTATTGGAAATCGGCCGTTAGTTCTCAAAGCCGAATCCTATTTATTAGACGAATAGCGAACTCGCCGTTGAGAAACGGCCGTGTTATATTTGTGACTTGTATTTGGGTAATTACGGTCAATTCCGAAAAATAATCAAGGTGGAATTGTATTGTTTTTCCGGAAATGCCTGTCTCTCCATTGCAACATCATTCCATAAAAAAGGAGTCATCAGTGAATCTACACGAATATCAAGCAAAAGGGCTCTTTGCCAAACATGGTGTGCCCATTCCACAAGGCAAAGTAGCTTCCACCCCCGGTGAAGCCCGCGAAATTGCTAAGGAATTAGGTGGCCGTGTGGTCGTTAAATCGCAGGTGCTGACAGGCGGCCGTGGCAAAGCCGGCGGTATTAAGCTCGCCAGTAATTCAGACGAAGCCGAAACATTGGCTGGGCAAATTTTGGGTATGGATATTAAGGGTTTCACTGTTCGTAAAGTGCTTGTTGATGAGCAAGCACCCGGTATCGAACAGGAAATCTATTTGGCTGTCCTCATTGATCGGGCACGCCGTCGCCCAATGGTGATGGCTTCGGCTGCGGGTGGTGTGGATATTGAACAGGTGGCTGAAGAAACCCCAGAGAAAATCCTGACAGTGCATATTGAGCCTGCTTTAGGTGTTAAGAGTTATCATTCTCGCTATCTCGCCGCCGGCATAGATTTGCCCCGTGAGTTATGGAAAGAATTTCACAATATTGTCAGCAACTTGTTTGCTTGTTTCCAAGCTAATGATGCTTCGCTGACAGAGATTAATCCATTGGTGATTACGGGTGACAATCACCTCCTTGCCCTTGATGGTAAGATGTCTATTGATGACAATGCCCTCTACCGTCAGCCCCAGCTGGCCGAGATGCGTGACACGGAAGAGGAGCCGGAAGCTGAACGTGAAGCCCGTTTAAGCGGCATCAACTTTATCAAGTTAGATGGCAATATTGGCTGTATGGTTAATGGGGCTGGTTTGGCGATGACGACGATGGATGTCATCGAATATTTTGGTGGCAGCCCTGCCAATTTCCTGGATATTGGCGGTGGAGCCAAGGCTGAGCAGGTGGCCACAGCCTTGCGCATCATTTTGTCCGATCCCAATGTGAAGGCGGTACTGTTTAATATTTTTGGTGGCATAACCCGTGGTGATGAGGTGGCCCGTGGTATTGTTGCTGCTTTGGACCGGGTGCAGACGGATGTGCCCATGGTGGTAAGGTTAGCTGGCACGAATGCTAAAGAGGGTATGGCGATTTTGGCAGATGCGGAGATGGATACGGCCGCTACCCTATCTGAAGCTGCCCAAAAAGCGGTGGCTGCCGCTAAACGAGAGGAGACACAATCATGAGCATCTTAGTTAACAAGCATACAAAATTGGTTGTTTCTGGTATCACGGGCCGTGAAGGGGCGTTCCATTCTAAGCAGATGATTGAGTATGGCACGAATGTGGTGGCGGGCGTGACCCCTGGCAAAGGCGGCCAATGGTTTGACGCTGGCAGCAAAAAAGTGCCAGTTTTTGATACGGTGAAGGAAGCTGTGCAGGCGACTGGGGCCAATGCCTCTATGATAATTGTTCCCGCCCGGTTTGCCCCAGATGCCATTTATGAAACGGCCGATGCTGGTATTCCTCTTGTAGTTTGTCTCACTGAGCACATTCCCGTGCTAGATATGATCTCTGTACGCTCTTATTTGGACGTTAAAGGAGTGCGGCTGGTTGGCCCTAACTGCCCCGGTTTGTTGACACCTGGGGAAGCCAAAGTTGGCTTTATTCCAGGTAGCATTGCCATGCCCGGCAATGTTGGCCTCGTTTCCAAGAGCGGTACGTTGACCTATGAAGTGGTAGATGCCCTGACCCGACGTGGTTTAGGACAGTCTACCTGTGTGGGTATTGGCGGTGATCCCATCAATGGCACCGATTTTATTGATGTGCTGCGACTGTTTGAGGATGACCCAGAGACGGAGCAGGTGATTTTGATTGGCGAGATTGGTGGTCGGGCCGAAGAAGATGCAGCTGCTTTCATCTCCCGTTCGATGACCAAGCGCGTGACGGCCTTTATTGCTGGCCGTACTGCTCCCCCAGGGCGGCGTATGGGTCATGCTGGGGCCATTGTGGAAGGCAATAGCGGCACAGCTGAAGGCAAGGTGGCTGCTTTGCGGGCGGCTGGGGTGCGTGTGGCCGATCATCCTGACCAGATTGCGGATATGGTGACTGACTAGCGTCTAACGGCCGTTGTTCAAACGTCAAGTTCAAAACGTGAAACGTGATACTGTCATGTTTCACGTTTTTTTTGGGGGTGTAGGGTGATGGAAGCAGATTGTTGATTAAGCGATTTTTGTCTCGAATTGATCCAGGTTTTGGTGTGGTATTGCTCATCGGTTTATTGGCGGTGTGGCCTTTTTTGAGTATTGCCAGTTTGCCTCAAGAGACAGATGCAGAATTGCATATTTTTCGGGTACACGAATTGGCCTATTTGGTGAGGAATGGCGAGTGGTATCCGCGTTGGGCACCCAATTTTTATCACGGCTATGGCTATCCCATTTTCAATTATTATGCGCCCCTGACCTATTATCTGGCTTTACCCATTACGTTGATGCCCCAATTTGACGCGGTAGACGGGGTGAAGGCAGTGTTTGTGTTGGGGATGTTGTTGGGGGGGCTGGGGCTATATGGTTTTGTGCGGGACAATTGGGGCAGAGAGGCTGGCTATGTGGCAGCGGCCGTTTTCCTCTACGCGCCCTATGTGCAATATATTGATCCCCACGCTCGTGGTGTATTGCCGGAGTCTTTCAGCTTTGGCGCGTTTGCTCTGGCTTTGTGGTTGTTGGATTGTTTGGGGAGATGGCCAACACGATGGCGCTGGCTAACGGCCGTTCTCAGTATTACTGCCGTCATATTGAGTCACAATCTGATGGCTTTGCTCTTCTTCGGTTTGCTTGTGGCTTGGGTGTTGTGGAGTGCCAGCAGTGGCAAGTGGCATGAGACGGAAAGCCGCTGGTGGCCGCCACTGGTGGCGCTCTTTTTGGGATTGAGCATGGCTACCTTCTTTTGGTTGCCAGTTTGGTTAGAGCGAGATGCTGTTAACTTGAACACGCTGATAGGGCAGGGGGATAATTATGATTTCCATACCCATTTTTTAGCATGGACCGATCTCTTGGCCTTTTCGCAGCGTTTGGATTGGGGAGCCACTGCGCCGGCTTTTCGCTTTAACTTGGGTGTGGTGCAGTGGCTGTTAGCGGCCGTTAGTGTGGTGCTTCTGTTGTTACGGCGCTTGGAGCATAAGGCGCAGGCAACTTTTTTTGCGCTGATAACGGCCGTGTTACTTTGGCTGATGCTGCCAAGTTCGGCAGCAGTTTGGGAGTTTATTCCTGTGTTGCCCTATTTTCAATTTCCTTGGCGTTTATTGGGACCAGCCGCCGCCATGATAGCTGTTGTAGCTGGGATTGGAACAGATGGATTTCTTCGCATAGCCAGTGGGTGGTGTACACCACCTAACAAAACAAAAACAGGCATCCTAACCTTCATTTTGGTACTTTTGCCTGTCCTCTTGGGCCTGCCTATGGGCCAACCCGCACCTTGGCCCGATTTTGAGGAGGTTAATACGCTTCGCATGTCGGTTATTGAGCAGCGGGGGCGGTGGCTGGGTACGACGTCGACAGCCGATTATGTCCCTCGCAAGGTCAAAGTAACTCCCAAACGACAAGGGCAGGTGGTTCAGGGTTTCTTTGACGGTACACCCCTAGATCGCGTGAATTGGGCGGTGGTTCCGGATGAAGCTGTGATAGAACAAGAAGAGTTACGGCCGTTGCATGTCAGGTACACCATTAATACACCAAAGTCGTTCCACCTGCGTCTCTTCCAATTCTATTTCCCAGGCTGGGCGGCCACAATCGATGGTCAGCCCGTGGATATTGAGGTCGGGAAGCCAGAGGGCTTAATAGTTATTAAAATCCCTAAGGGGGAGCATGTGGTAGATGTGCAATTCGGCACAACGCCAGCCCGAACATTAGCCAGCCGCATAAGTTTGGCTGCCCTGATAGTCACCATCTTAATGACCCTAGTTATTCCACCTACACCTCCCAGGCAATCATTGTCTGTCCTGCCACCTACGGCAGCTGATCGAGCTGTGGTTGTGGGGGTGCTGGGGGTAACGGCCGTTACCCTACTTCTGTTGAACCCTCTGGGTTGGCTGCACAACCACTCTGTTGGCCTCGAGGTTGAGCCAGCCAATACGCCTGTCTTAGCCGATTTTGGTGACCAGATCATGTTGCTGGGATATGATGCGTCACCAACTTCCTGGCAGCCTGACCACAGACCAGCCTTGACGCTCTACTGGAAGACCAAATCTCCTTTGGACATTAATTATCAGGTTTTTGTCCATGTCCAAGCCACAGACGGCCGCTTGGTGGCTCAATCTGACCGACTCAACCCTGGTGAATTCCCCACTCGCCGTTGGCCCGTGGATAAATATGTGCGTGACACCCACGAAATTCACCTAACGGCCGATTTACCACCAGGTCGATATACAGTGTCTGCTGGTCTTTGGGTGCAAGATGAGGGCTGGCGGTTGCCTCTGTTTGATGAAGCGGAGCAGCAGATTGGAGATCATTTTGAATTGTTTGAATTTGTTGTAGAGTAAAGTTATGCGCGTAATTAGTGGTTCTGCCAAAGGGTGTCGCTTAAAGCGTGTGCCCGGTGACACGACTCGGCCGATTATGGATCGTGTCAAAGAAAACCTTTTTAATATTTTAGGGCAATCTGTGAGGGAAACGCGCTGGCTTGATCTCTTTGCTGGAACAGGGCAGGTGGGAATTGAGGCACTTAGTCGTGGGGCTGCCGCAGTGGTCTTTACAGATGATGCCCGTCCAGCTATTAAAACGATTCACAATAATTTGCAGATTACCCGGTTAAGTCAAAAAGCCCAGGTAATCCAGAAGGATGCTTTTGCCTATTTGAGCGGCTTTGGCGATCGGCCGTTTGACATGATTTATGTTGCGCCACCACAATACAAGGAAATATGGGTTAAGGTGATGGAACTGCTAGATAAACGGCCGTCATCTTTTCTCACGCCCAACGGCCTCATCATTGTCCAAATTGACCCCAAAGAATACCGTCCTCTGTCACTAAAAAATCTGCTTCTCAACGATCAACGCCGCTATGGCAACACCCAGCTTGATTTTTATGAATGGCGCACTGCTCAAAAGTACGAATTTACCTATTAAGCTCCCCCAGGCCACAGCCAGCTCAATTCGACCATGATTTACGCTCGTGTCCATGACCAGACGGTGGCCAAGGATTACTACACAGCTATGACCAACATCGAAGCCAAACTAGCCGCTCACCTACAGACCCCACCAGAGACGCAAGCAAACACAAACAGCACAACAGCCAACCTCCTCACCCTGCTGACAACCCTGCAAGATGAGCCGCTGACCACCAGCCAACAAGCCACTATCCACCAACTCCAATGTGGCCTCCTCTCGCTGGCAGACTCCCTGAACACCGAGCCGATGTTGCTAAACCATGTTGTTAACGAGCAACAAGCAAAGCTACAACTACCAGTGGAGGTGTGGCCGTAGCAGTCGTAGTGGCTGTGGGAATGTGGTCAAATGGGCTGTTTGCATTTGTCCACATTTCCACCAGCCCTCAAGGGGATATCTAACAAGAGATGATTTTTGCTTCTTTATGATGTACTGCCTTGGTTTTGTTGTTTACGAACAACATATTCTGGTAGGTCTACATTTTCATTTATTACGTCAATTTATTTTTCAGATAGGTTCTTGAGCCAGTTTACTGTTTTATCCAAGTCTATCAATATTGATCCAACCATGAAAACTAAACACCCTAAAAGAATTAAGAATGGGTGAGTAATATCACCAAACGCCACTAATATAAAAAATACACAAAAACCTATAAAACCAACAATTGACAATATTCTCCCTAATCTTCTCATCTATATTACGACCTTATTTATTGATTGCTACTCTTGGTCTGTATAAAAGCCCAAAAAATAGAAGCTATTTTGATGGTTTATCCTTAGCTCGAAAAATGTTGGAATGGGTTGTGGGTAAAGCCTTCCGATATCATAGGCTACTACCCCTGTATTAATAGCCGAATCTAAAGTAGAGCCAATAAATGGAATTCGTCCAACCACCTCTCCTAGCCCCACGGCCAAACCTTCAAATACCGTATCCTGCCCTAAAGTTATCTGAGAATCAAGTAGGCGATCATAGTTGATTTCAAAAGAGGATGCACCTGAATAATAATCGGCTAGAACTGTTGCACCTATTCCGAGCCGACTTATCCGATTTTCCCACGGATCAATCACCTCTGTATAGGAACCAGTTACAATTGCATCATCCAACATCGCAGCTGGAAAGGCGAGAGCCGCTCCTTGAATAACTGCATGAGACGCACTGATTCCTAGAGCCCACGTATCAAACATCCATCCCCAAAAGGCTAAGCTATCGGCTGCTTGTTGATTAGGAGCAGGAACTCCAGGTTGTACACCAGGTTTTGCAGTAAAAACTGGCAACCGTAGGACATGGGATTCACCATCTACATACACAACTTGTGCATACTGAAGGTGTCGAGGATCATCTTGAGAAGTAGGTGTAAAGGGTAATAACACTAACCCTGGCACGGGTGGAGGTGTCCCCTCGCAATCATCGGTTGCCACCCCACATTCAGCTACATGCCCAGATGGATCCGTATAGTTGACAGGCCGATTATTCACATATGAGTAGCGATTATAGCTTTGAGGATTGGTAGGATCGGGTACAATTACATCGGGTGTAAGCATCCGGTATATATAAGACCAATAATACCTCGCATTCATATGCTAGACAGTTAGTTTTTGGTTTGCCTGGGTGTTTTTGGATCGCTAGTCTCCTTCCTGCATCCAACGTACCACCATTGCTGCCAACGAGGCAGTGCCAATGGCCAGAGCTGACTCATCAATACGGAAGGTAGGTGTGTGAACTGGATAGATGCGCTCCCAAGCTGGATCTTTCACCCCCAAGCGCAAGAAACAGCCTGGTGCTTGCTGCAACATATAGCTGAAATCCTCACTGGCCATCATAGGTTCTTGCACTTCTACCTTGTCTTCTCCCAGCATCTCAGCCAATGTTTCTAGAGCCATCTGGGCTGTTTGAGCATCGTTAATTAAAGGCGGGTAGCCACCGTTCAGGTCAAGCTCAAACCGTCCACCTAATGGTTCCACAAGGCGGCAAGCATTACGGAATTCTTCATGCAAAATCTGTTGTCCAGCGGCCGTCATACTGCGGATGGTGCCAGATAGCTCCACCTTGTCGGGGATGACATTGCGGGCTGTGCCAGCATGGATAGTACAGATAGAAATGACCCCGGCACTCAAAGGATCAATGCGGCGGCTGACGATCTGATTCACTGCTTGAACGACCTGGGCAGCTAAAAGGATAGGATCATTGGCCAGGTGTGGACGGGCTCCATGCCCACCAAAGCCGTGAATGGTCAAATCAAAGGTATCGCCACCGGCCATCATGGTCCCAGCCATCGTGCCAACCTTGCCCACTTCTTTAGCTGCATCTACATGCAGGCCAAAAACAGCATCTAGGTTGGCCAAGGCACCCTCCTCAACCATTCGCATTCCTCCAGACTTGTTTTCTTCATCGCGGGACTCTTCGCTGGGCTGGAATAGTAGGCGAACATTGCCGGGCAGCCGCCCTTCATCAGCAAAGCCCTTGAGCAGAGTGGCTGCCCCCATGAGAACGGCCGTATGGGCATCGTGACCGCAGGCGTGCATAATGCCGGGGTGTTGGCTATCAAAGGCCGTGCCATTTTCTTCTTGAATAGGCAATGCATCCATATCAGCCCGAAGGCCAATAGTGGGGCCGCGTCCGCCTTCAATGTGACCGACAACGCCCGTTTTGGCCACCCCAGTTTCAGCCTCGATACCCAATTCATGCAAAACAGTTGTGACAAAACGGGCAGTTTGTACTTCTGCGAAGCTGAGTTCAGGCTGACGATGAATGGTACGTCGCCATGTCTGCAATTGGGGCTGCATCGCTTGGGCACGTTGGTGGATTTCTGTAAGCGTTATGGGCTTGGATTGTGACATAGTTTTCTTCTCAAGGGTTTGTATGTACGGTTATTTAGAGATGGCTATTTTCTTTGAAACGGCCGTTTCTGATACTGTCCCTGTGGAGAGCCAATAATTGGTGACGCTTTGTCACTGTCATAAACCAGATGGCCGCGCAAAAAAGTATTTTTCACCTCTCCCTGCACCTCAAGCCTGGCAAAGGGCGTATATTCCTGTGCTGAAAAGGACTCAGCGGCGTCAATTGTCCAGCTTTTATCGGGATCCAACAAGACAAGATCAGCATCATAACCCACGGCAATATCCCCCTTGTGATGCAAGCCAAAGCGTTGCGCCGGATTCCAGCAAACCAATTCAGCAACACGATTAGGAGACAGTCCACGTTTGCTGCCCTCACTAAAAATACCTGGCAACAAATATTCAGTGCCGCCAAAGCCAGCCCGCGCTTTCCAAATATTGGTCGGGTCGTCCCCAGCTACTTTCATGTCTCTGGGGCAGGCAGCATGATCAGTAATGATCCATTCCACCGTGCCATCCAGCACCTGCTGCCACAGAAACTCGCGGTCAGCGGCTGAGCGTAAGGGTGGGTTGACCTTGCCCAAAGCACCGCAAGTTGCATCTGTGTCTAGCAGCAAATGCCCGGCAGCCACTTCCAAGCCGAAATGAACATCTGGCCAGGCAGCTCGCGCTTTGAGAGCTGCCTCCATAGCTGCTTGTGACGTGATGTGCAGGATATTTACTTGCTTCAACCCGGCGGCATGCGCCATTGAGCCGACAATGGCAATGGCAATGGCTTCGCTATGGGCTGGGCGCGCGGCGCTCCAGGCGGACAAACCTTCTAATTCAGCCGTATCCCGAATTGCCTTTTCGTAAGCACGCAAAATTTCTGGCGTTTCACAGTGAAAGCTGACCTGAAGATAGGGGGCCAAATCAGGGTGTTTTTCCTGTAACCGGCCTGCTTCCCGGCAAATTTGCTCAAAATGGGCGATGTCATAATTGTCTTCATCGGCCAGCATGAGCCATTTACGTTGATTCTCAGAACGGCCGTGTAGCCCATGTGACCCGTAAAACATAAACACCTCCCCAAAATTGGGCGCGCCTTGTTCTAGAGCCAAATACTCCATTTCCTGAATTTGGGCACTTTCGATAGGAGACACATGATAGGCATAATCAACGAAATAGTTACCTTGGGAACGGCGCAGCACTTCTGGGAAAAAATCGCGCCAACTGCCCCCCATGTTGAGGTAATAGCTGCCTGTACGAATATAGGTCATGGCTGTGGTGACACCACCCTGCGCTGCTGCTTTACTTTCTGTGCGGGCATCTTCTGCTAAGTCGCGATAGATGCCAACGTGCATATGAGCATCTACTGCTCCCGGAAAGGCTAGCAGATTACGGCCGTTAAATAGTTCTCTGGCCCTGTTTTCTGGAATATCGGGAGCGATACGGGCAAATTTTCCATCTATAATGCCCAAGTCTAGCCGCTCAATACTCTCCTGATTTGGGCGCACTACTCGCGCATTTTTGATAATGAGGTCTAGCGTTCTTTCTGTCATAACTTTCCTTTGAGAGGTGAGCCACAAAGGGCTACTGCTACTTTCATCTGGTTTTAGCCAACGAGAATGACTCCTTCATTTTCCAGCTCATTAATTTTTGCAGACGTGTAACCAAGTTCGGTTAACAAATCGGCCGTATGCTCGCCAACGGTGGGTGGATGGGTGCGTAAGTCCCAATGTTGGTCATCTAACAGGATGGGAATACGAGGTAGTTTCATGGCTGTGCCATCGGGCAGGCAAACTTCTAACAAGCTGTTCCCTTCGTTGATTTGGGGATCAGTGAGCAAATCCTCCGGCTTGGCGATGGGTGAAAAGGGCAGATTGGCTTGCTCGCAGCGAGCGATGATGTCGGCATGAGGCAGGGTGCGGAACATCTGGCGCAGTTGGGGCAAGAACCAATCCCGCTGGGCGATACGGCCGTTATTGGTAGCCAATCGTTCATCCTCCAGCCAATCCTGGCGTCCAAATGCTTGGCAAAAACGCCCCCACTGCTTGTCGCTGGTCACGCCCACAAAGATATGTTCCCCGTCTTGGCTCTCGAATTGATGATAAATGGCCCAGGCACTGACACGAGCGGGCATGGGCGGCAGGGGCAGATCAACCTGAGCCGCATAAGCCATGTGATGACCCATGAGGAAAACGGCCGTTTCAAATAGCGCACTCTTCACCAACTGGCCCGCGCCAGTATGTTCCCGCTCTTGCAGTGCCAGCAAAATCCCCATCGTTCCCATCATACCCGCCATAATGTCAATCACCGAAGCGCCAGCGCGCAGAGGTTGTCCAGGCGGCCCGGTCATGTAGGCCAAGCCAGACATCATCTGCACCACCTCATCTAGCGCCATCCGTTTTTCGTAAGGGCCAGGCAAAAACCCCTTGAGTGCACAGTAAATGAGGCGGGGATAATTTGCGGCCAATGCCTCATAGCCAAACCCCAGCCTCTCCATAGTGCCCGGGCCAAAATTTTCAATGAGGACATCTGTGGTCTTAAGTAATTTGTGGATGATGGCACGGCCGTTTTCCGTTTTCAGATTCACCACTAGGCTTTTCTTATTACGGTTGAACATGGCATAGTACCCTTTGCCAAAGCCCGCTAATCGGCGGGTGTCATCGCCATGTGGGGTGCGCTCAATCCGAATGACTTCTGCGCCAAAGTCGGCCAACATCAACCCGGCCGTTGGTCCCAACACAGCATGGCTGAACTCAAGCACGCGGATATTTTGAAGGGGCAAATTATTACCCATCATAGCTTCCATGTTCGCGCAGATAATTTACCAAGCCACCCACATTGAGAATCTCAATCATCACATCTGGCATTCGTGTAGCAAAGTAGACACGGCCGTTTGTCTCATCCACCACCTGCCCCTGCCGCAAATCCACCCTCAATTGGGCACCTATGGCGATGTTATGAGGGCCAATTTCCACAACAGGTAGGCCAATATTAATAGCATTGCGGAAAAAGATACGGGCAAAATAGACGGCAACAACCACCGAAACCCCGGCAGCCTTAATCGCCAGCGGCGCTTGTTCCCGCGAGGAGCCGCAACCAAAATTCTCCCCCGCTACCAAAATATCCCCAACCTGCACCTGATTACGAAAGTCAGGGTCTACATCCTCCAGCACATGCGCGGCCAGATGGTCGCTGTTCAGGGTTTTAGTGTACTTGCCGGGAATAATCCGATCTGTATCAATATTGTCCCCATAAACGTGGGCCATGCCGGTAAGGATATTCATTAAACGACCTCTGCTGGATCGGTAACCTCACCCGTCAAGGCGGCGGCGGCCACCACTGCTGGCGAGGCCAGATAAATACGCGCATTGGGGTTGCCCATGCGTCCACGAAAATTGCGATTGGCCGTAGAAATGACGACTTCGTCATTGCCCGGCACGCCTAAATGTGTGCCCACACAGGGCCCACAGCCAGAAGTCATAAATGTGGCACCAGCAGCAGATAGGGTCGCAACTGTGCCATCGCCAAGAGCGGCGTCAAAGACGGCTTTAGAGGCGGGTGCGATCAGCAGGCGAACAGTAGACGCGATCTGTTTGCCTTGGAGAACATGAGCGGCAGCGTGCCAATCTTCTAAGCGGCTATTGGTGCAAGAACCGATAAAGGCCATATTGACTTTTTGTCCTGTCACGGCATCTATGGGCAAGATATTGTCTGGAGAGTGGGGCACAGCAATTTGCGGGCGTAAATTGGATAGGTCAAATTGATGGATGGCATGATATTGAGCTTGTGCATCGGCCTGAATTGGCTCGAAGTTGACCGGTAGGTGAAGCCCGGTGGTGTCAACAACGGCCGTTTTTGCCCCCATTTCTGCCACCATATTGGCCAAAGTCATGCGGCTAGCGAGGGTGAAGGTAGCTACGGCCGTTCCTGTGAACTCTACTGCCTGATAGGTCGCCCCAGCTATCTCCAACTGTCCTACCAGAAATAGGATCACATCTTTGGCGGATACACCCGGAAGCAGTTGGCCATCTAGAATCAGTTTCACAGTTTGTGGCACCTTCAACCATGTCTTACCAGTAAGCCAGACGCCTGCCAAATCAGTAGACCCGACACCAATGCCCAGTGCACCTATTGCACCATAGGTGGGTGTGTGGGAATCTGCACCCAGAAAAATATGCCCTGGCTGAACATGGCCGTTTTCCAGCATCAATTGATGACAAATACCCTCGCCCACGTCGTACAGCTTACAGCCCATCTCAGCCGCAAAGGCTCGCATCATTTGGTGCAGATTGCTAATGCGCTCGTTAGGGGCAGGGGCAGCATGATCAATGACTAGAAATACTTTTTTGGGGTTCCACAATCGAGTGCCACCCATCTCCTGAAAGGCACGAATAGCAAAGGGGGCGGTCGCGTCTGTAGCCATCGCGCCATATAAGGGCACAATAGCGATCTCTCCCGCAGCAACTGAATAGCCGGCATGGTGGGAGACGATTTTTTCGGCGACCGTTTGGTTCATCTTTCCAACTGATAGATTTTCCCCGGCAGCTCCTTGCCAAAGAATTTCTCCAAATCATGGGAAATATGAGCAACGGCCGTTAGATCTATGTCGGTCTGAATACCCATTTCACGCATCATAAACAGGGTGTCTTCGGTGGCAATATTGCCTTTGGCGCCTTCGATAAAGGGACAGCCCCCCAAGCCACCAAAAGAGGTGTCGAACATAGTGACCCCGCTTTTGAGGGCAGACAGACAGTTAGCTAATCCCATACCCCGTGTATCGTGCAGATGCAGAACGATGGGGATATTATTGTTGGTCAACGGCCGTATTTCCTGAATCACACGCCGAATTTGGTTCGGGTTGCCCATACCAGCCGAATCAGCCAAAGACAATTCATCAATGCCCATCGCCAAAAAACGCTTGGCCAACTGGACCACGCGCCCTCGTTCTACTTGTCCCTCATAAACGCAGCCAAAAGCCACCTGCACTCCGGCGCGAACTGACATACCCCACTCATGGGCTTTCTTCACCATCGTTTCCATCTGCAGCATCCCTTCTTCAACGCTGCAATTGGCATTCCGTTGGCTCATTGTTTCTGTAGCTGGAACACCCATATCTACATGTTTCAGCCCCGCTTGATGGGCACGTTCCAAGCCGCGCATATTGAGGACGAGGCCGTTGTATTGCACCCCATCTATGGCTGGCAATTGGGCGCAAACGGCCTCTGCATCTGCCATTTGTGGCACAAGCTTGGGATGTACAAAGGATGTGACCTGAATTCGTGACACACCTGCCTCAGCTAAACGGCGAATTAAGGCCACCTTCAGCTCAGTCGGCACCCACTTCTTTTGGGTTTGCAAACCATCACGTGGGCCAACTTCGATAATATTGGCATTGAGAGGCAAAGCGGGCGTTTCCAATGCTTCACTGCGCCGCCATAAGCGATTATGGTAAAGTAGAGGGGTATCTGTTTCGGCCGCAAATACATCCTGCACTTCACCCACGAAAATGGTGTGGTCGCCGCCATCATACATGGCCCAAACATTGCAATCCACCCAAGCCAGTGCATCGGGAAAGATGGGGCAGCCTGTGGCAGCTAAGTCGGTGGTGATCCCTGCAAACCGATCTTCAATCTCTGGCCGCATTCCAGCAAAAATCATGCCACGCTCCTGCTGATGGGCGGCCAGTACGTTTACAGCAAATTTGCCCGTATCAGCAATTGCATTGTGGGTGAATAGCTGTTTGTTTAAACTGACCAACACCAACGGTGGCTCTATACTCAAGCTGCTAAATGAACTCGCTGTAATACCTATTGGCTGGCCTTGGTACACGGTTGTCAGGATAGTAACCCCCGTGGCAAATTGGGACATCGCTTGTTTGAAATCGGTTGTATTGATGGCCATAAAGATTCTTATCGTTTGCTGTTAGGCAAATAAATCTCGTTTATTAAAGGGAGCACTCATAAATCGCCAGATAATTTTGGGTGTAGTCAGCCAGGCAATTCTAGCCCCAGATGTCTCATTGGCCAATACTCGATCTGCCAACCACGGCGTCACAGTTTCTACTTTATCGCAGAGGATGTTAAATATCTTTTGGGCCTTTTTTAATCCTTGAGGATTGTCTCTGTATGGGTCTAATAGCAGATCGGTGATCACCATGCCAGGGCTGAGTGTACTCACTTTTATGGGTAAATTTTCTGTCTCTTGGGTCAATGATTTGGACAAAAAGCGGACGGCCGACTTGGTAGAGCCATAGATGCTGAGTCCAGGTCGGGTACGGCCGTTACTGCCAAAGCCCTCCATATTGTATAGATGCCCATGCCCTTGTTCAATCATATTACGGATAGCAATTTGTGAACCCAGGATCAGCCCCTTGAGATTGATTTCTACCACCTGAGCTACTTTTTCATGTGGAAGTTCCCACACCATCTGCATGGGGTGACCGATGCCAGCGTTGTTAATCCAAATGTCTACTTTACCGAATTGGGCAACGGCCGTCTCCCAAAGGGCTTGGTGATTTTCTAGTTGGCTGACATCCCCTGTCAGTCCGGCGATTTTTTCGGGACTATACTTTTGGCTCAAGGACGCGATGGCTTTTTCTACACTGTGCGGTGAACGACCGTTTACTACCACTTGGCAGCTACGTTCCAAAAACGCTTCTGCTAAGCCATGGCCAATGCCTCGTGAACTACCTGTAATTACAACAGTTTTTGACATGGACTAAATCCTTGAAATGAACTCCAGAAGACACAAGGAACATAGAAAAATTTCTTACTGCACCCATTAGAATTTTTGTTGTAATGTTATATTGTTATAACAACCTTGTCAAACCTCAAGCAGGCAGAATCCTGATGGATTTTTCGCACAAAAACCAGAGCAATCTACCGTTGTGGAATAGAGAAATGGGAATGATTACGCTATTGTCTAATGATTTAGGTGTCTTTTTGGTTAGTTTTGCAATTGACGGATAGGGAACATACTGATACTATCTGCGCCATGAATCACACTTTTGCTTTTAGCTTTTACTTTTTTAGCAACTCAAACCAGCCGCAACTGGCTGAGGAGGTTTATTTGCTTTGAGTGGAAGCAGGGCAAGGAACTGAACTCAAGAGGACGCGGCTCAAAAGGTCGCGTCCTTTTTTATTTTAAGGAGGTAAGAAAATGCAGGAAAACGGCCGTAATCTCACCCAAGCTTCTGTCCCTACAATAATGTGTCGGGGTGTGCGCGGGGCTACTGTCATCGCAGAGAATAATCGAGAAGTAATTTTGGCAGCAACCCGCGAGCTACTATTTACAATGATTCGGCATAATGAAATAGATTCTGGTGATGTCGCTAGTGCCTACTTTACGGTAACGATGGATTTGGATGCCATTTACCCAGCGACAGCAGCACGGCAGCTTGGCTGGTTTGATGTGCCATTGCTTTGTGGCTATGAAATTTCAGTGCCTGGTAGCTTGCCTCAGTGTATTCGGATTTTGCTCCATTGGAATACGACAAAGTCGCAACAGGAAATTGTGCATGTATACTTGCATGATGCTGCCTCATTGCGCCCTGACAAGGAGTCTATTCCGCCTATTCCGGCCGAAGAGATTGAGTTGTTTATGCAGCTCATACAATCGTAATAGTTAGGCAAAACCGTATGCTGAGCTGAAAGCATCATTACGGTTTTGCAGAGTATATTTCGACAAAAAAAAGGAAGAGAAAAATGATAGTTGTTATGAAACCAGCCGCCACACAAGAGCATGTGGACGCGATTGTAGAGCGTGTTGAAGCCCTTGGGTGCAAGACTCACACGATTGTAGGTGAAGGTCGTAGCGTGATTGGAGTGATTGGTGACGGCCGCATGATTGATATTCGGCAGATCGGCCGTATGATTGGGGTAGAATCGGTGATGCCCATCAGTAAGCCCTACAAAGGGGCCAGCCGCGAGTTCAAGCCAGAGGACACCGTTATCCAAGTGGGGGAGGTGACGATTGGGGGCAGTGAAGTAGTGGTTATGGCTGGGCCATGCTCGGTGGAAGGGCGATCTGAATTATTGGAAGTAGCCCATGCTTGCCGTGAGGCTGGAGCTACCATTTTGCGGGGTGGTGCTTATAAGCCGCGCAGTTCCCCTTACTCTTTCCAGGGATTGGGCGAAGAGGGATTGCGTTACCTAGCCGAAGCCCGTGAAGAAACCGGTATGCCCATTGTGACAGAAGTGATGGACCCCGCTCTAGTCCCATTAGTGTGTGATTACGCTGATATTTTGCAGATTGGCGCCCGCAATATGCAGAACTATACCCTGCTAAATGAAGTGGGTAAATCTGGCCATCCTGTCCTGCTCAAACGAAGTTTCAGTGGCACAATTCAAGAGTGGCTGATGTGTGCGGAATATATTTTGAGTCATGGCAATAATCAGGTGATACTGTGTGAACGAGGTATCCGAGCTAATGAAACGGAGACGCGCAATACATTTGATATTAGTGCTATTCCTGTTATCAAAGAGTTGTCTCATTTACCTATTATTGCCGATCCGAGTCATGCAGTAGGCAAGTGGGAGTATGTCGGGTCTATGTCGAAGGCGGCAGTGGCGGCGGGAGCAGATGGTTTGATTCTGGAGGTACACCCCAAACCAGATGAGGCTTGGTCAGACGGCCGTCAATCCCTGAAGCCAGAGCGTTTTGCTAAATTGGTGCGAGACCTAGTGGCAGTAGCGCAGGCAGTAGATCGAGATATTGCCCGTTCTCGGGCTGCTGAACAACCTCCTTTAGGGCAAGATCAGGTGCAAATCACCAAACTCGTGCCAGAGATAGCCTTGGTCTAAGGCTGCTTGGTAGGTGACACGGAGATGTTGTTCGCCAGCGAGTGCTTCCAGCATGGCCAGGTGAGTAGCCCGGGGCTCGTGTAGACCTGTTAACATGCCGTTGACAGCTTGAATTCCTCTTTGGGGTGTAATGAGCAAGCTCGTCCAGCCTTCACCGGGATGGGTAATACCTTCATTGTCGGTGACGGTTTCTAGGGCGCGGATGACGGTAGTGCCGACGGCGATGATGCGCTTATCAGCTTGGCGAGCGGTCGTTATGATTTGGGCAGTGTCGGTGGGGACACGATAGAACTCTTCGTAAGGTGGTTCATGATCTTCCAGACTGGCTACGCCCGTATGCAAAATGAGCGGTACAACTTGGATGCCTTGCGCCACCAGGCGTGTGATCAGCTCCGGTGTAAAGGCGCGACCAGCAGAAGGCATTTCGGCACTACCGATTTCTGTGGCATAAGCGGTTTGATAGTAGTTGAGCGGCCACTGTTTGTTGACGTAGCTGTAGCGAATAGGGAAGCCATGTTCCACCAAATAAGCACCCAAGGGAACAGGCAGGTTGAGGGTAGCAACCCACAAGCGGATAGAGCCAGATACGGCCGTTCGCTGTGCCGTATCATAGGGTGTGTGCAAAATGACCGAGCCGCCATCGGGTAAAGTTAACACTTCACCAGCAATGTTCTCGCGGAAGGGTTCGGTAGAGTTGCTAGACGGCCGTCTCACTTCCACACTCCACAAATCGGCAGGGAGCCGGGTGGAAAGATGTAGTTCGAGCGGCGAGCCATCGCTGCGGGTGACTGGCAGAGCCGCGTTCATAGTGCCGCTAGTGTTGATAACCAACATATCGCCCGCTTGGAGGTGACAGGCTAGATCACGGAATTGGGTGTGTATTACTCGATCTGTGCCATAGTGTGAAACCATCAGCCGCACCTGGTCACGAGCCAACCCCCGTGCTTCGGGTGGTTCGCTGGCTTCTAATTCGGGCGGCAGAGTAAAGTCAAGTGAGGGCATAATCATTCGTTGGGGGGCGAGTAAATTTAGCATGATGTTTCCCCGCTTTAGGGTAAGGAGACGAGAGACTAGGGACTGAAGACTTCAAACATAATGTTATCGCCTCTAGTCTTTCTAAATTGCTGGAGTGGGTAGTTCACGTGCCTGGTATCGGCCGTTTTCCCACTCATCTTCTAATAAAGCGATAAAGCCAGGCACACTGGCTTCAGGTAGTGGCCGATCACTAATATCTTCGTCAGGGAAGGCTTCTTGGTGCATTTGGGTGTTCATATCGCCGGGGTCCACCCAGTAGATGTGGTAATAGGGATTTTCGGCAGCGAAGACGGCCGTTAAATGTTCTAGAGCCGCCTTGCTTGACCCGTAGCCGCCCCAGCCTTCATAGGCCTCTACAGCGGCATCACTGCTCACATTGATGATGGTTGCTTCAACCTTCAACTCATCTTGGACGGCTTGCAACAGTCCTAATGGAGCCAACACATTGATACGAAAGACATCGGCCAACACGTCTAAAGGGTAGTCAAGCAATTCCGGCTGTGGGCTAGGACCGAGAATGCTGGCATTATTGATGACAACATCCAAGCCTCCTGCCGCCCGGGCCGCCACAGCTAAGGCCTGCCGATGGGCTGCATCGGCAATATCGCCTGCGATGGCGGTAACATTGGTAACGGCTGATAACTCTAAACAAACTTCACGTAAAACGGCCGTGTCCCGAGCATCAATGATTAAGTTCCAACCACGTCGAGCTAATTCTTGTGCTAATGCCAGGCCCAAGCCCCGTGAAGCCCCTGTAATTAAAGCTGTTTTTGTCATCGTTTAACCCCTTTCTAACATTTGTTGGTAACATAATAGGCGTACCGGGGTTTCAACACATCAGGCAACGGAACAGCCCCTTATACCGTATATGGGACAGGTGCTTAGCCTGTCCCATGGTTCAGGTGAAAGCTGAACAAATTTTGTTTGGCCGGCATTACAAGATTACAAAAAGGGGCTACAATAATAGGAATGAGCCAAAGTTGGAATAAAACGACACGTTACCTTGTTTTGATACTCTCCTTGGCAGGACTTGTATGGTTTCTAATTGCCGCCAGAGGCTTGATCGGCCCGTTAGCCATTGCCGCTCTCTTGGCCTATGTACTCAACCCAAGCGTGGTTTTTGTCAATACACGTACTAAATTACCTCGCAAATGGGTTGTCCTGCTCGTTTATCTCGCCTCATTAGCCGTCTTAGTCACTTTGGGCATTGTTTTTGCCCCGCTCATTGCCGAACAAGTAGTCAATTTGGCCGATGAATTGACCCGAGTTCAGGCCCAACTTGAATCCTTGGCTACCCCCATTGTTTTTCTTGGTTTCGAGTTTCCCCTGAACGAAGCTGTGACGAATTTTGGGATTGCTTCCACAAACTTCATTCGCCCCGATCTGATCGTGGGCATTATTCAGAGTGCATCTACTAATTTGGCCTGGATTTTAGTTATATTAGTGACAACTTTCTATCTGTTGCAGGATTGGCACATCTTGCGGGAGTGGTTGCTGAATTTGGCTCCCGATGAATACCAGGTAGATGCTCGCCGTCTATATTTTGAGGTGCAGGCAGTCTGGAGCAATTATTTGCGTGGACAGTTGGTTCTAATGTTTATCGTGGGCTTTTTGTCTGGTATTGGCCTGGCTGTTATTGGTGTCTCTGGGGCGGCAGCATTGGGAATTCTAACGGGTATACTAGATGCTATTCTGTCAGTTGGCCCAATTATTGCTATGCTCATTGCTGCTGCTGTGGCCTGGGTGGATGGCTCAACCTTTTTCGCTTTATCTGGTTCTTGGGTGGCACTGTTGGTCATTATTCTTTTTGGACTGATCCAGATAGTGGAAAATGTGTGGCTACGACCTCGAGTGATCGGCCGTTGGGTGCATTTGCATCCAGCGATTGTGTTTATTGCCGTGATGGGATCACTTGCCTTGGCTGGCGTGTTGGTTACCTTGATAATCATCCCCGTGCTCAGTTCAGCTGGGGTGATCGGCCGTTACATTTATTGCAAAGTTTTGGACATGGATCCCTGGCCAGAGATCACTGAACCAGAAGGCACTGGTGATTAGGGTAGGCACGCTGTAAATTATAGCTGTGTCAAAATCTCGGGGCCGTTGTTGGTAATGACAACAGTGTGCTCAAATTGGACAGAGAGCGCCTGATCGGCCGTTATCACTGTCCACCCATCCGGCAGCAATATCCACTCATAGGTTCCCTCATTGATCATGGGTTCTATCGTGAATGTCATCCCTGGCCGCAAGCGGTGGCCTTTTTTTTCTTGACGCACATGGGAGACGGACGGCCATTCATGTAGAGAACGGCCGATGCCATGCCCACCCCATTCGCGCACCACGGATACTTGCTGCGAATCAGCATAGCCATGAATCGCCTCACCAATGTCATTTAGATAATTGCCTTTATGCGCTGCCTCAATTCCCTTCCATAAAGCCGTTTTGCCAATGTCCAGCAGCCGCTGGGCTCGCCGAGATATATTGCCGACAGGAAAAGTGACACAGGCATCACCGCAAAAGCCTTTATACTTTAGCCCAATATCAATGCCAATAATGTCGCCATCCTTTAATATGCGGTCATCTGGTAACCCATGACAAATCTCATGATTTATAGAGGCACAGATGACACCAGGGAAGGGAGGATGATCCTTTTGGCTACCTCGATAGCCTAAATAGAGAGGTTGTGCCCCAAATTTTTTCAAATAATTTGCGACGAGTTGGTCTAAAAAGCGCAAGCTAACTCCGGGCTGAATATTTTCTTGCAATAGCGCGAAACATTCGGCAACCATTCGTCCAGATACCCGCATTCGTTCGATGGCTTTACGATTCTTATACTTCATGTGTGGGAGTATAACACAACTGGGCACGGACAGTAATCGACTCACTCCGTCTTTTTGCTTAAATCCCCCTCTCAAAGTATGCTACAAGTATGGTAGTCAAAGGCGAGTAGTAATTGCTTGATTTGAGGCATTATGAATATCAAGTTTGATCAACAAAGAATATTTGAGAAATGCGCATTTTTACAAAATTTAGATAGTGGTGTATGTGCCGAGTTTTTGGCAGCCGGGCGAGTACGGCAACTACCTGCTGGTACATTTGTTTTTTGCCAAGATGAGTTGGGTGATCTGTTTTACATTTTGGCTGAAGGCAAAATTCGCCTGTCTCAATTAACACCAGAAGGCCATCAAGTCATTGTCCATCACGTAATGCCAGGTGAAGGATTTGGCATTATTGTTGTCCTCAGCCACATGGCTTATCCTGTTTCGGCCGAAACTCTTGAGGATTGTACTATGCTTAGTTGGGATGCTACTACGGCCCGCCAGTTGATGCTGAAACACCCCCAACTTACTATCAACGGATTGAACCTGGTTGCCCACCGCTTTGTCCAAATCTCGGATCGCTACCGAGAGCTAGCAACAGAGCGTGTAGAACGACGTGTGGCTCATGCACTACTGCGTCTTGTTAGACAGGTTGGAAAGAAAACGGCCGATGGGGTTCTGATCGATATACCCCTTTCGCGTCAGGATCTGGGCGAAATGACGGGAACCACCCTTTACACAACCAGTCGTATTCTTAGTCAGTGGAGAAAAGAAGGTTGGATTCGGGTTGGACGTACAAGGGTTGAATTACTTAAACCACATAAAATTGTCGCCGTTGCCGAAGATTTCCCCCCCAACATCCCCTCCCATAAATATTTGCGTTAGCGCAAAGACATCCTCACACCCAATTGTTACAATCTCTTCAATTCATTACCAATCATTACCGTCATTACCAACGTGTAGAGAAATGCGACGTTGCTGCTTACTCAGTCCCTATTGCTACTGTTTTTGACTGCTGCCTGTGGTGCTGATGGGCTGCTTAGTAAAGCGAGCCGATGGCTGATAGTGCGACGCTGTTTATAGCCAAAATAACCCAACCAGTTACGGAGTTACTAATACTGGTGTTGCCGGTCTGGACGAGCCGTTCAGTGCTAAACGGATGACCACCCTCCATGAGGATTGTAATGACTGATTCGATGTTGATAGGGCAACTATCAATTGAAACGTTGATTAACCAATGGCCGCAAACAATAGTTGTCTTTCAGGAATACAAGACGGCCTGTGTAGGTTGTGCCATCGCCTCTTTTTGCACAATTGTAGATGCCGCACGTGAGTATGATGTACCCCTTGACGACTTGATAGAAGCTATTCGCAATACGGTATCGACTGAAATCAACCATACCTAATTTTACGAAGTAATTTAGTTCTCCAGTCTCTATTCATAGCCCTGAGAAAGACGTTGTAGATTAATTCTGTTCCAAACTGATTTTGGAGGTTTAATTTGCGCTGGCGCAAAGAACCGAAGCTCCATAATGAGTAACATAACTATGAACGACTATCATCATGCGTGCTTCCCGTATAGTTTAATTAAGCGCGGGAGCATTTGTAACTGTAGTTTATTACTAATTTAGTGTGTGGAGAGCATTCGGTAATCAACTTCCAGTGGTAAATGTGACTAATATATCTGTTCTACACTAGCTTTGAGCTGCGAAACACCTTGAATGGCAATCATATCAAAATCTTCATGACTTAAAGTAATTTGTGGTTTTGGGAAAACTGTCATTAACCTACTCAAGATAGTTGCTGGATGTTTTCATTTATCTATTCCTAATTTAGGAGGAAAAGAATGAAAAGGAAAACTGTTTTATTGTTGATCCTGACGGCCGTTTTCATGGTCGTTACAGGTTGTACGTCTGAGCCACAAGTTGATGTGGCCGCTACTGTAGCTGCTGTTGAATCCGAAGCGGCTGCCGCTGTGTCAGCCGCCGAAGCGGCAGCCGACGAAACTGAAGCTGCCCTGGCTGATGCTGAAGCCGCCTTGGCCGCCGC
Source organism: Promineifilaceae bacterium (SeqCode) (assembly GCA_965223555.1). Lineage (GTDB taxonomy): Bacteria > Chloroflexota > Anaerolineae > Promineifilales > Promineifilaceae > CBDCWU01. Next base: position 3,402,549 of record CBDCWU010000009.1, on the reverse strand, counting down.
TGAAGCGGCAGCTGGCGAAAACGAAGCGGCTCTGGCTGCTGCTGAAGCTGCTGCTGCCGCTGCCCAAGCAGAAGTTGCAGCGGCCCTGGCCGAAGCAGAAGCAGCTAAAGCTGCTCAAGAGGAAGCCGAAGCGGCTTTGGCCGTTGCGCAGACACCAACCACAGAAGAACTTGAAGCCGCAGAGTCGGGTGAAGGGGATGTGGTTATGATTCAAGGACGGCCGTTAGTTGAGTTCTATGTAGACACCTGTGGTGGTTGTCACGGTGCCTTCCGTGAAGGGACACTAGGCCCGGCTTTGATTCCTGAACGTTTGTCGTCCAATCCTGACATCTTATTTGCCGCCATCAAAAACGGCCGTCCTGGTACCTCCATGGATCCCCTTGGTGGCGAGCCAGCGTTGGAAGACCACGAAATCGATGCGCTGGTCGAATATATTATGAGTGAACCCAGTGCAGAAGCCTTTGTTTGGGGTGAAGAACAGATTATGGATTCCATCGAATTTTTGGTGGATGTTGACTCCTTGCCCGATGCGCCAACGCATGATGGTGACATGGACAACCTGATGCTGGTCACCGAACGTGAAAACCGCAGCATTAAAGTATTTGATGGCACAACCCACACAGACCTAGGCCGTATCGAAGCCACCTACCGCGCCCACGGCTATACCTTTGACCCTTCCAACGAGCGTTGGGCCTACAACCTTGGCCGTGATGGTTGGCTGTTGAAAATTGACCTCTACACCCTACAGCCAGTCGCCAAAACTCGTATCGGCATCGACTCTCGCGCCATTGCCCTTTCCGACGATGGTAAATACGTCATTGGCGGTAACTATATCCCCAATTCGGCCGTTATTCTTGACACCGAAACCATGGAGCCGGTCAAAGTCATTACCACCGAAGGCAACAAGCCCGACGGTGAGTTTGTCGAATCGCGCGTTGGTGGTATCAACCAAACCCGTTCCGACCTCGGTGGCCCCTACTTTTTGCTGAACCTAAAAGATGCAGGGCAAGTGTGGCGCGTCGACTACTCTGATCTTGATGCTCCCATCGTCAAGCTAGAAGGCGTTGGCGACATTTTGCATGAATCCTTCCTGACGCCCGATCAGTCTATCTACTACGTTGCTTCTCAAGCCAGCAACTGGATGGCCGCCATCGACGTAGCCAACATGGAACTCATCACCCAAATCCCCGCTGGCGAAAAACCCCATCCTGGCCCCGGCGCAGTCTGGTCATGGGAAGGAGACGATGGCACAACTTATGCCGCCACCGTTCACATTGCCGACTCCAGCATCTTAATTTGGGACACTGCCACCCAAGAAGAAGTTGCCAGCATTCCTACCGGTGGTCCTGGTCTCTTTATCGGCACCAACCACAACTCACCTTACGTATGGGCCGATGCTATCTTTAGCCACGATGCTCCCAATACATTCTATGCGCTTGAGAAGAACCCACCCTTTGCTGTCCATGAAATCCATGTCGATGAAGCAGCGCGCTTCCTCCATCCTGAACCGACGTCTGACGGCCAATATGTCTATGTGAGTGACTGGCCCACGCCGGAACAATATGACGAATATGGCTCAGGCAAAGTCTACGTCTTTGACGCCAATACCTTTGAATTGGTTACAGTTTTTGAGGATGTCGTTACCCCTACTGGTATCTTCAACAGCAGTCGCCGCGACGAGACATTAGGACACTAAGGGATTTAGGTTGACATTTAGGACTTAACAAAGATGGCATTTGTCACTGATCAAAATGACATACCTTAGCTAGATTCGTGAATTCGAACAGTTAGTATCAACCCTCGGTATGGGGCTGAATCATGCCGAGGGTTGATTTTTTAGAATGTCTGCAAGGAAATTTCGTGAACAGGGTCACCACTATCCATGAAAAGGGTAAGCAGTGACCCGTTATCGAATTGCCTTAGTATGAGGAGGACACAGTAATGAAGAAGTACATCATTCTTATAGCAGCAACTCTTGTCTTCATCTTAATGATAGCAGGGGCTGTGTTGGCCTCTTCCTCAGTTGAAACCCCATCCTCTACTACAGCCTCCATCCCCCAAGCCGTGCCAGCAGCCCAGGACGACCAGGAAGGCTGTCTTAATTGCCACGAAGGTATCGAAGATATCGTTGATCCTGCCTCGGATATGGGCAAGCAAATTGCCAACCAAGGGGAATGTACAATTTGTCATGGTGGTGATGCCTCAATTATTGATGACGTTGATGCCGCCCATGAGGTCGAATTTGAAGGAACTTTCTACCCTGATCCAGGTTCACTCACAGTTGCTGGTAAGACCTGTGGCCGTTGTCACATAGATTACGACTATACTCTGGAACGGGCTTTGATGAATACTGAAGCTGGTAAGATTCAGGGCAACTTGTGGGCCTGGGGTGTACACGGAGAATATGGTGAAGAGCGTTCCCATACCTATGGCAACTACACTATTGATGATGAGGATGGCCCTACCCCCATTTTCGGGACGGACACCTACAAAGCCTATATGGAGGCTCTCATCGCTGCCTATCCTGACCAGCTGCCTTCCCATATGGATGAACTGCCTAATCCCACTGTGGAAGAGATTGTTGCCGATCCCTCGCTGGCGGCCTTCACCTACCAGCGCAACCAGTGCCAACGTTGTCATGTGGGTACCCCACCCCGCGATAAGCGGGGCGACTGGCGAGGCATGGGCTGTTCGGCTTGCCATATCCCCTATAGTAACGAAGGCTACTATGAAGGGGGAGATCCAACAATCCCCTTAGATGAACCCGGGCATATGTTGTCCCATACCATTCAGGGAACCCGCGAAACAGGTGGTATTCCCGTAGAAACCTGCAACTCTTGCCACAATCGGGGCAAGCGCATCGGTGTTAGCTTTGAAGGCATCATGGAGTTCCCTTACGGCACACCGACCGATGCCCTGGGAAGCACAGAACCTAGGCTGCACACCAAACAGTACTTGTATATTAAAGACGATCTTCACCACGATCCCATCAGCCGCGAGGGTAATCCCGAAGGTGGTATGCTCTGCCAGGATTGCCATACATCGATTGACATGCATGGTGATGGCAACTTGTTTGGCACTACCTTGGCTCAAGTGGAAATCGAATGTTCTGACTGTCATGGAGAAACGGATGCGTATCCCTGGGAGCTTCCTATTGGTTATGGCGAGGAGCTTTTGCCTGATTTTTCCGACGAACCGCGAGGAACGGCCGATAGAGTGCCTCTTGAATACTCATATGGTACGCCCTACGAGGTGGAAGATGGCTATCTGTTAACGGCTCGTGGTAATCCCTTTGGCAATGTGATTCGTCGCGGTGACGAAGTGATTGTTCACTCAGCTACAGGTCGTGATTACGTTGTGCCCACGCTGAAAGGTATCAGTCTGGCTGGCTCGTGGAGTTCCCCAGACGCACAAGTGGCGATGGAGACGATCACGGCACATAAGGAAGAATTGGAATGTTACGCTTGCCATGCCGACTGGGCACCGCAATGTTATGGCTGTCACGTAACGGCCGATTACAGCGAAGGTAATTCAGGCACCGACTGGGTGGCTGTTGGTAACTCCCGCAACGCCAGTGGCGTGGCCGATACCAGCCTTACTTTGCCCGGTAAGATTAGCGAAGGGCGCACCTATCTCCGTTGGGAAAATCCCATCTTGGGCATCAACGGTGAGGGGCGGGTCACTCCGCTCATCCCTGGCTGTCAGGTTATCTACACCGTCATCGGCCCGGATGGGACTAGTGTCGCTGATAATGTCATTGGCCACACTTTGCCCGGCGAAGAAGGTGGTGGCGAAGAAGGCCAACGTGGTCTAGACATGGCTCCTGCCCAGCCGCATACGGTTGGCCGCGAGGCTCGTAAGTGTGAATCCTGCCATAGCGATCCCAAAGCATTAGGCTACGGCATCGAGGGTGGCAAGTTCCTGCAGGGTTATGATGAAGGTTTTGTCATTGATCTGCGGGATGCTGAGGGTAATATCATCCCCACCAACTATCAGACACAAATTCCTGCCATTCCCGATCTACCCATGGACTTGAGTCAGATTGTAGACCCAGAAACAGGCGAACAGTTGCAAACTGTTGGCTCTCATTGGCCTGCTTCTGGCCCGTTAACGGCCGATCAGCGAGATCGGATGGAACGCACTGGTATTTGCATGGGTTGCCATACCAATATGGCCGATGCGACCTTCTGGACAGATCAGGTTGTGGCTAAATATGGCGAAATTGTCTCCAATGATGATCATATCAACGTGATGAACCAGATCATTCAGGATGCAGTATCTGAGCCCGAAGTTGTCGAAGCGGAAGCCTCCGGCGAGGAGCCCGTAGAAGGAGAAGCAGTCGCCGACGGGTCTGCTGAAGCTTTAGTGGCTGCCGAGGAACAGGTGCAAAGCCTGGAATCGGAACTAGCAGCCTCGGAAGCCGCCCTGGCTGATGCTGAAGCCGAATTGGCGAATGCCGAAGCGACTGTGGAGCACACACCAGTTGAAGAAGCTGGCGAATCTAGCAATACCCTCTACATCATCCTAGCCCTGGTTGGCGGATTGCTGATTGGTGCGGGTGGCATGGTTGCTATGAGGAAGAATTAACAAACGAAGTATGAAACAAATCGCACTGAATAACAACAAGCGCCTAAACTGGCAGGCGATTCTGATAATTTTAGGTATCTTGTTAGTGGCGGCCAGTGGCATTTTATGGTTGACAGATCGCTATAGCTCCAAATCTTCCCCAGCGGCTCCGGCGGAGCAGGTAGAAGTGGAATCTCCAGCAAACGATTTTGTGTCGTTGGCTTTACAACGCGCCCAAGCGGGTGATGTTGATGGTGCTTTGGCAGCCCTAGATATTGCGATTGCGGCCGATCCAACTGGTGCGGGCGAAGCCTATTATTATCGCGGTCTGATCCGGGCTGAGCAAGGGAAGTTGGGCGAGGCGCTGGCTGATTTTGATAGCGGGATAGCTGCCAATCCTCATATGCCAGAACTTTTTGGGGCTCGAGGCACGACGAATGCCTCTATGGGACGGCCTGCCACAGCTTTGGCGGACTTTACCCAGGCAATTGAACTAGATCCTCAACATGCGGCCACATTTGTCAATCGTGGTCAGGCTTATCTGAACATGGGTCAGCCAGAATTAGCGATGCAGGATTTTAATCAAGCGTTGGCTCTCGACCAGAATTTGGTGGCGGCTTATTTTAACCGAGGAACACTCTACTTGGAACGGAGTGAGTCGGATAATGCCCTGGCTGATTTTGAAACTTGCATTGACTTGGCTCCTGAGGCACCTGCTCCTTACTTTAATCGAGCGGTTGCTTATATGAATTTGAATGAGTTTGAATTAGCGGCTGCGGATTTGACGATATACATGGGGATGACTGAGGATGAGGAAGGTCGGCATCAGGCGGAAGCCTTGCTTAGTTCGCTAACAGACTATGAGGCAAATAGCCACTTGGGTGAGGATGCAGGAGAGTAGAAGGAGCTTTTTATGCCCCGAATTTTATCAGGACTGAAACAGCGATCCATGCTGTTATTAGTGGGTTTTGTTTTGTTAATGATTGTTGCTGTTGCGGTTTTGAATCGAGAAACGGCCGTTGCCCAAGATCAGCCCCTTGATTACAGTCACCAGGTTCATATTGAAGCCGGGACACAGTGCCTTTTTTGCCATTCTAGCGCAGCTCGTTCGCCTATAGCAGGTGTACCATCGGTACAGAAATGTATGGGCTGTCATGAAGTTATTGCGACTGAGAGTGACTCTGTACAAACCTTAACTGGCTATTGGGAACGAAAAGAACCGATTCCCTGGCAGCGAGTGAATAAGCAGCCGGATTTTGTCTATTTTAGTCATCAGCCACATGTAAACAGTGGTCTGGCCTGTGAAAATTGCCACGGCGAAGTTAGCACGATGGATTTGGTCGAGCCAGTCGTGGAAATGGACATGGGTTGGTGTTTAGATTGCCATGCCCAGCAGGATGAGGAGATTGCCCCTCATCTGTGGGATTGTTTGGTGTGTCACCAATAAGGGAGTGAAGATTAGGGGTTAGTGTTTAGACGTCAGCCGATCTCTAACTGCTAATCCCCAATGAGTAATCTTATGGAAGGTAAATTATCACGCCGAATCTTTTTGAAAATGGCTGGTGGGGCAGTGGCGACGGGGGCAGTGGCGGCTGTTTTGCCGGTAGCAGCCCAGCAGATAGCTAATCAGTTTGAGCCTTATGTTGTGCCTCCAGAGGAAGCCTTGCCCGGTGAGGCAACTTGGTATGCCAGCACTTGCCGCATGTGTCCTGCTGGTTGCGGTATTGTGGTGCGGACGATAGATGGCTGGGCTAAGAAAATCGAGGGCAATCTGACCTATCCCCTGAATCAGGGTAAGTTGTGTGCCCGGGGACAAGCTGGTGTCCAGGTGCTGTACAATCCCGATCGGCTGAAAAACGCTGTGCGACAAAACGGCCGTGGCTCACGCCAATTTGAAACTCTTTATTGGGAAGCAGCCCTTGATGAGGTGTTGACGAAATTAGAAACGGCCGATCCCGCCAAAATCGCCTTCTATGCCGGAACCATGCCCGATCATTTGTACTTGTTAGTTAGCCAATGGTTGGCAGCTATCGGTGCACCGCCGCCCTTGATGTATGATTTGCATACCACCTTAGAAGGACGAGCTACCAGCCTGCAAACGGCCGAAAAACTGTTTGGTATAGCCCAAATGCCTGTGTACGACATCGCCAATGCTGATGTGGTGCTGTCCTTTGGGGCGAATTTCGTCGAAACTTGGCAGTCGCCAGTGGCTTATAACCGCGCTTATGGTCAGTTCCGGGGGCAGGCAGGCGGGCGCGGATTCTTCATCCAATGCGAACCGCGTATGTCGGCCACGGCGGCCGTGGCTGATGAGTGGGTTCCCCTGCGGCCAGGCATGGATGGCCTGGTGGCTCTGGCACTGGGACGCATCATCATCGAAGAGCGTTTGGGCACAGTGGGCACCTTTGGCCAAACCTTTGCTGGACTGTATCGCGGTGTGGATGTGCCTACAATCGCCCAGGCAACAGGCCTAGAAGTGGAACAGCTACGGCGGCTGGCTCGTATTTTGGCGGAGGCAGATCGGCCTGTGATCATCCCTGGTGGTTATGTGGCAGGACAAACAAATGGCTTTGATAGCTATCAGGCCATTCAAACCTTGAATCTAGTTTTGAGCCGTTTGGGGCGGCGGGGTGGTGTTTATCTATCGCAGGCAGCCCCAGCGGAGACATTGGTAACAACACCTGCGCCCAATTCTTTTGCCGATGTGCAAATGCTTGTTGAGCAGATGGATGCGGGTGAGGTGGAGGTGTTGTTTGTTCATGGGGCTAATCCCGTTTTTGAATTACCACAGGTGGCAGGTTTTAATGAGGCCTTGGCCAAAGTGCCATTTGTTGTTTCGTTCAGTTCATTTGTAGATGAAACGGCCGTTCAAGCCGACCTTATCCTGCCCGATCACACTTATCTGGAAAGCTGGGGCTATCAGGTAGCTTCCCCCGGTGCAGATCGTCCGGCGGTGGCCTGCCAACAGCCCGTCGTACAGCCACTTTATGATACACGTTCCACAGCCAGCACTATCTTAACCCTGGCGCAAGCAATGGGTGGTGCAGCTGCTGAGACGCTACCCTGGGGTAGCGAGATGCTGTTCTTGGAGGATGTGTCTAATGCTTTATTTGGCTCCAGCCTCAATCCCTACACAGCGAATACAGCGAGTGAGTTTTGGGCTACTTTTCGTCAGCATGGCGGCTGGTGGGCGGATCGGCCGTTGCTCCAAGAGCCAGAGCCAGTTGGTTTTGGCGACAAGCCCATCGTCGTGGCTGCGCCGGAATTTGCTGGCTCAGCCCGCGAATTTCCGCTCATCCTCTTCCCATACCCCAGCACCCTTTTGAGCGATGGTCGTGGTGCCAATTTGCCCTGGCTGCAAGAAACGCCCGACCCTATGACAACGGCTGCTTGGAATACCTGGGTGGAGATCAATCCGGTGACGGCACATCAATACCATTTGCACAACAATGATGTAATAAAAATTGTCTCGCCACAGGGGGAGATTGAGGCCATTGTGGTGGAATATCCTGGCATCCGACCTGATGTGATCGGCATTCCGGTGGGGCAGGGGCATGAGGATTACGGCCGTTACGCCACTAAGCGTGGGCATAACCCGATAGATTTATTAGCACCTCTCGCTGATTCTGAAAGTGGTACTTTGGCCTGGGGGGCAACACGGGTGCGTATTGAACGAACGGAGCGCACACATACCTTAGCACGATTGGAGAATTTACATGGCGAAGGCAGAGAATCGTTATCTTGAAGTGGAAGAAGAAAGTACGGGTCGTCGCTGGGGCATGGCGATTGACCTGGATAAATGCACTGGCTGTCAAGCCTGTGTGGTGGCCTGTCATGCCGAGAATAATGTCCCTACTGTCGGTGAAGAGGAAACGGCATACGGCCGTTCGGCTCATTGGATTCGTGTCGAGCGTTATTGGGAAGGGGAATACCCCAACCTCAAAGCAAAATTTATGCCCGTCATGTGCCAACAGTGTACTGAAGCCCCTTGCGAAGCCGTCTGTCCCGTTTTTGCCACCTATCATAGTGACGAGGGCTTAAATGGACAGATTTATAACCGCTGCATTGGCACCCGCTTTTGTGGCAGTGCTTGTCCCTACAAGCAGCGTATGTACAACTGGTTTGATCCTGTCTTCCCCCAACCGTTGGAACAACAGCTAAACCCTGATGTGACGGTGCGTACCCGGGGTATTATGGAAAAATGCACCTTCTGCTCCCAGCGCATCCGGCGTGTTCAGGAAGATGCTAAAGGGGAAGGGCGAGCTGTGGCTGATGGTGAAATTCAACCAGCCTGTGCCCAATCATGCCCCACAAATGCCATCGTTTTTGGCAATTTGAATGACCCTGAAAGTGAGGTCAGCCAGATGGCTCGCAGCCCCCGCGCTTTTCGTTTGCTGGAAAATCTGGGAACCGAGCCAGGTGTGATTTACCTTAAGGGAGGCGAGACACATGTCTAACCCGGTGAGCCGAATTAAACATAGTGGCGATGTTATCGTGCCCGAGGATGTGCGTGATCAACTGCTTCTCACGGACGCGACTGATGATGAGTTGAACCAATATATGCTAGGGCCAATGATGAGAAGTGGCCCGCTGTATTGGATTGTGGTGGCTGTGTTAACGGCCGTTTTCATCTGGGGACTATACGCCTGGGCCTACCAAATTCGCTGGGGATTTGGTGTGGCTGGCATCAACCGTCCCGTTTACTGGGGAATGTACATTTCTACCTTTGTCTTTTGGGTCGGCATCAGCCACGCGGGCACAATGATTTCGGCCGTGCTGCGCATTTTTAAGGCTGATTGGCGGCGACCTATTACACGCGGAGCCGAAGCCATGACCGCTTTTGCCCTGCTCATGGCTAGTTTATACCCCCTCATTCACGTCGGGCGCATTTGGAAAGTCTATTGGATGTTTCCTTACCCTAATAATCGTCAGTTGTGGCCTAATTTCCAATCCCCGCTGATGTGGGACATGATCGCCATCACCACTTATTTAGTGGGCAGCGGCCTCTACCTCTATTTGGCTCTCATTCCTGATCTGGCTATGGCCCGCGACAACACAACTGGTTGGCGACACAGCCTGTATCGTGGTCTAGCGCTAGGTTGGCGCGGTACGGAATCAGCCTGGCATAAGCTGGAGAAGGCTTTGGGCATCTTCGCTATTGTTATTATTCCCGTTTTTCTTTCAGTACACTCTATTGTTTCCTGGGATTTTGCTGTAACGTCGCAGCCACGTTGGCATAGCACAATTCTACCTATTTTCTTCATCATTGGTGCTGTTTACTCGGGGCTATCGGCCTTGGCCACTATTTTGGTGTTGATGCGGCATGGGATGGGGTTGCAATTCTTCTTGCGTAAAGAGCACCTCAACAATATCGGCAAATTGGTTATGGTTGCTGGTATTGCCTGGACGTATGTCTGGTTTGCTGGTTTTCTCGTCGAATGGTATGGCAATATGCCCGTCGTGGGCGAACTACTGCACGATGAAACGAGTGGTGAATTAGCTCCCTTGTTTTACACCATGATGGTGTGCAATCTTGTGCCTATCGTCTTGCTAATGTTTGAGAAGGTACGCACCCATCCGGCTCTACTGTTGATTTTGACCCTGCTTGTAAATGTGGGCATGTACATTGAACGTTTCCTTATTGTGGCGGGGAATCTAACGCGTAACTATTTGCCCTTCAACTGGGGCACGTATCGGCCTACTTGGGTGTCCATTAGCATTGTGGCCATGACCTTTGCTGGCTTCATTTTGTTCTATATGTTGTTTACGCGGCTGATTCCCTGGGTTCCTGTTTGGGAAGTGAAGCAAGGGCGTTTGCGCTATGGTACACGCCGCGTTGGTCGTGTAGAGGTTCCGACGATTACACAAGTGGACTGAGCAATAATCAGTGGGTAGTAAGTAGTAATCAGTTGTCAGTGTAAGTAACTACCAATGACTGATAGCCGATTACTGGCAAGGGTAAAGAGTATGAGCGACACAATCAACCTCATGGGATTATTTGAAAATGATGCAGTAACTTCGGCAGCGCTGGATGATATTTATGAGTTGGGTTTGGATGATGACCAGATTACGGTCATTTCCAGTATTCCTTATCCAGAGCAGGCGTTAGGCCGTCATCATGAATGGATTCGATTGCCGACCATTGTGCTGATTGGAGCCTTCGCCGGCTTTCTATTTGGTTACTTTCTCTCGGCAATTACGCCTCGATTATATCCTCTTAACGTAAGCGGCCACCCTTTGAGTGGCGGTCCGCCAGCGGCGGTTATTACCTACATCTTTACGATGCTGTTTGCTGTAATCGCCACTTTTTTAGGCGTATTGTGGGAAATTGATGTGCCTGCATTTGAGAAGAAATTCTACGATCGGCGTGTGACCAGTGGTCAGTTGGCTGTTTTGCTAGAAGGAATTCCGGTGGAAAAAGAAGAGGCAGCGATTGCGGCCATGTCGACTCATGGTGGCCATGATATTCGTCGCCCAGAGAAGATAACATTATGAGCAGACAAACGAAACGCGCCTATATCATTGTGGGGCTCTTGCTGCTGCCTTTTATTGTTGGTCTGTTAATTACCTACCAGGTCATTCGGATTCAGTTCCCGACCGATATGGCTGAGAATCCGACAGCTGGCTATCAGGAAGGTCCGCGCTTGCTGCCACCTGAAGGAGCTGTGCCGGTGCAGGGGCAGCCTATTGTGGTGGGCAGTGTGCCGGAAAATCCGGTGATGGCTGATGAGGTTTCCCTGCAGCGTGGCCAGATTCTTTATTCAATTCACTGTGCTGTTTGTCATGGTGATTCGGGGGTTGGGGATGGGCCGATGGTTGCCTTTTATGAGGAGTATGAGGCAGAACTGCCGCCGGACCTGACGGGTAGCAATATTGCCAATCAGTTTGATGGTGTGATTTTCCGCATGATTACACAGGGAACTGGCACGATGCCACCATTGGCGGAAAGCTTGACGCTGCGGGAACGATGGGACGTTGTGAATTATGTTCGCACGTTGGAGCTAAATTAATTGTGGATTGTGAACGGCCGTCATGAAGAATTCACTTTTACCCTTTCTGGAGATTATGCAAATGCTGACGAGAAGACAAATTCTAATGACCTGTATCTTTCTAGTAATAGGGGTGTTAGTGGCCTGTACCGATAATCCTAATCCGCTGCCAACCGGTGCGACGCCTATCCCCACGCTCATTCCGGCAACGTTGCCGCCTACTGATTTTGTGACCGAGGCTGAACTGGAACCAGTGGCAGCTAGTTTTCCAGCCGCGCTACCATCGGCCGAAAACGGGCAAGCTCTCTATGAGTTACATTGTGCCGAGTGTCATGGCTTGGATGGCACAGGACAAGTGTCTAATGCACGTGATTTTAGTGATGTAGATTATCGGCGTGGGGAAACACCGCTTCGATTTTTCCTAGATACTACAGAGGGGCATAGTGGTGCTGGGGCGGGGAATGATATGCCTGCTTTTGGCGAAATCCTGACTTCTGACCAGCGTTGGGATGTGGTTTATTATGCGTGGCGCTTTGCCGCCCCAGATGAATCACTGTTGGCGGGACAGGAGATTTATGCTGAGAATTGTGTGGAGTGTCATGGAGTAAACGGCCGTTCCAAAATCTTGGGTGCGGCGGACTTTTCTGACCAACGTTTTATGAGTGATCATCCTGCGAGTCAATTGTATGTGTCTATCACTCAAGGCAAGGGATCGATGCCAGCTTGGCAAGCCCGTCTGGATCAGGATAATCGCTGGGAGGTGATCGATTATATTCGCACCTTCACCTACGATCCCGTATTGCCGATTCCCGAAAGTGAGGTTGAGGCAGATGGCGAAGAAGCCGTGGCCTTTGCCCCCACCGAAATTGAAGAGCCAGAAAAGCCAGAATGTGATGCTAGTTACTTAGAACAGTCTAACCCATTTGCCTGGGATGATCCCGAAGCTATAACCGCTGGCGGCGAACTATATATGGAATATTGTACCCGTTGTCATGGTGATGATGGGGTTGGTACACAAGACCTTGATTACATTCCTACAGATCTCACCAATCCTGGTGTGCAAACCTTGCTGCGTGAGAATGGCGGGGAGTATTTATGCCGAGTGGCTGATGGCTTGAACGAGATGCCGAGATTCATCCGGCAGATGGATCAAGAACAGATGTGGCAGGTGTTGACGTTTATGGGGACATTGGGCGAATAATCTGTTTACATCTTTTTCTAGACGATGCTGGCAAAAAGAGCCGTGGTCATAAGGCGGCAAAGCCGCAAAATTTTTCCACAAAGGGCACAAAGGACACAAAATTTATCTGTACTTGGTGTTATTCGTGACCTTCGTGGAGGACAATTTACGCTTATGGCGCACATTTCGCGCTTGTGCGAAGTAATCGCTATCGAAAATACCGATTACGATCACGACTCACGACAACGATTACGAACATCAACGGCTTTTTGTTGATGTTGTTGCCTTAGTGGCTATCTGGGTATATTGGCTTTGGTTGCGGCATTGCCCACGTTGTACAACACACAATAACAATTTATGCAGGAGAAACTACTTAACCCCTGGCCACTTTTGCCTTTGCTGGCTCTCAGTCTTTTGGCTGCATTGTGGGCTGGGTTGTTGCGCTTAGGTTGGGAGTTGCCTCCTATTCAGCCGCGACTGGCAGGCTCACACGGCTCTCTGATGGTCTCTGGGTTTTTAGGCACTCTGATAGCGATTGAGCGTGTAGTCGCTCTGGGCCGACGCTGGGGCCTATTGGTGCCAATATTAAGTGGGTCGGGGGCACTGGTGCTAATTGTGGGTTTACCCCTTAAGTTGGGAGCCGGATTGATGACGCTGGGCAGTGCGGGCATGGTGTTCATTTCAGTGATAATTATTCGCCACCAAAGTGCCTTATACACCTGGACGATGGCTTTGGGTGCGTTGGCTTGGTTTGGCGGCAATTTGCTTTGGTTAAGGGGAGCGACGATCTTCAGTGTTAGCTATTGGTGGGGTGGTTTTCTGCTATTAACGATTGTGGGTGAACGGCTCGAATTAAGCCGAGTGCGTCAGCCGCCAGTTTGGGCGCGGCGAATGTTTGGTGGGTTGGTGGCCCTTTTTTGTGTGGGGTTGCTGCTTTCAGTTGGTAATTATGTGTGGGGAATGCGGGTGGCGAATACGGCCGTTATCCTCCTGTCAATATGGCTGTTCATCTTCGATCTTGCCCGCCGCAACCTGCGCCACAGCAGCTTAACACGCTACATTGCCGCCAATCTACTGGTAGGCTACGGTTGGCTGGTAATCAGTGGCTTGTTGGGTCTGCTGTACAGTCCCCTGACCAGCGGTTTGTATTATGATGCTTGGCTGCACACGCTCTTTCTTGGCTTCGTATTTGGCATGGTATTTGCCCATGCACCGCTGATTTTCCCTGCTGTTACCGGTCTTGCTATTCCGTACCGGCCACGCTTTTACAGCGCCCCCTTGTTGTTACACTTCTCGCTGCTTCTGCGGCTGATTGCTGACATTGCGCCATTACCTGTTTTGCGCCGCTGGAGTGGCTTGATCAACGAGATTGCCATATTGCTTTTCCTTGCTATTATGGTGCGCACAGCTTGGAAACAGACAAAAGAGGCATAGGGCTTTATCGAAATGTAAATGATCCAATTCTATGCCGGAAAAGCCTCAAGCCAATCTAGAAGACACCACCTTTCTGGGGCTATTAATTTACTGGATTGGCTTCTGCAATAAGGAGAAGTCTTATGAATAATATCCCCGCTATCCGCCGTTGGCTGTTCATCGTCTGCGGCCTGATCGTTTTTATGGTTGTCTTTGGTGGCTATGTGCGCCTAACGCGTTCTGGTCTGTCAATTGTTGAATGGAATGTCATCAGTGGCATCATTCCTCCAATTGGTGAGGTACAGTGGCAAGCAGAATTTGCAAAATACCAACAAACACCTGAATTTCAAAAGGTCAACGCTGATATGACGTTGACTGAGTATAAATTCATTTTCTACAATGAATACATCCATCGGCTCGTGGCTCGTTTTGCTGGTTTGGTTGTGGCTATTCCGGTGTTTGTCTTTGTAGCCAATGGGTCGATCCCCTGGCGCAAATCGGGCATTTATTGGCTTATTGTAGTGCTGTTTGGTGCGCAGGGAGCTATGGGCTGGTACATGGTTAGTAGCGGTTTGGTAGATCGACCTGCTGTCAGCCATTTCCGTTTAACTATTCATCTGTTGCTGGCTCTGCTGCTGCTGGCCATTGCTTTCTTTCAGGCGTTGCATTTGGGTGCGCCTGATCGTCCTCGCCAACGATCACCGCTTAACTGGCTATCGGGTTTGGTCATTGGCTCGCTTGTTGTGCAAATCGGCTATGGTGGCCTTGTTGCCGGGCTCAAGGCGGGACATGTGTCGGACACGTGGCCGCTGATGTTTGGTTATTGGCTACCGCCTGGCTTGTTGTCGGTGGTACAGCCTTGGTGGCGTAACCTGGTAGAGGCAATGCCGACCGTGCATTTTGTGCATCGCTGGTTTGCCTTCGCTGTATTGATAGCCGTTCTCATCCTCTATCGGGCTGTTAATAATCGTGCAGATAGTTCCCAATTGCGCCGCGCTTTACTATGGCTGATAGGGTTGGTGGTGGTGCAGATTGCCTTAGGTGTCACCGTTATTTGGTTCCATGTACCCATTGTGTTGGCACTTATCCATCAGGGCACGGCGCTTGCACTATATTTGGTTGCACTTTATGTTGGCTATCAGGTGGCTCATGCCCCGCAGCCGTATACTGAACTGACTTCTCCTCAAATGCGTGCTGCCATTTAGCATCTATTGTTTGCGCCAGCGCAAAGAAGCATTGTATACTGTTCTCTATACTATCTGAAGTGGCCGCTTCTAAAAAATCATAGTTGGTGTTGCGCTCTTGCTCTACCAAGTGCTTATTATTTAGCCTGGAGGTTGGTATTTGTCTGCGCGACATCAGCTAATTATTCGTTTCCGTATTAAATGGCTGATATTGTGTGTTGTCTCTATGGCACAATACGCTTTTGGAAGAGGAGAATTATTATGGATGACCAGCAACATTCGGCTGAAACTGACCCAGAACCAATTCCCAGTGGGCAGGAATGGTTTGATCGCATCTTCCTTCTGCTCATCTTGTCCATTGCTCTCAGTGGTTTGTTCTACAATGTTTGGGGCATGATCGAACTATTCGTCATTACCCGCTAACTATATAAAAGAAAGGAGGAAAGCCTATGTTTGTACCAGAACGTGTTTGGTGGAAACCACTTCACCGTTATGAGCGCAGTTGGGTTTTGGTGGCTTTTGTTTGGTGTCTGGTGTTGACTGCTATGATGCCGATTTGGTTTTATTACGGCCGTCAAAATGTCCCTGCCACTACTTTTCGGACTACACCAGCGGAATTTCAAACGGCCGTTGACAGTTTTGTCACCCAATATCAAATAGGTGAAGAACAATTTATCCCCGTCGTAGCTCCCCCACCTGATAGCGACATCTACATATTAGCCAAACAGTGGCAATGGTATCCCGTCCTACAACTTGAAAAAGGGCAAACGTATCGTCTTCATCTCTCTTCAGTAGATGTCCAGCATGGGTTTTCACTTCAGCCCATTAACCTTAACCTGCAAGTGCTGCCCAATTATGATTACGTGGCCACCATTACGCCCACCGCCAGCGGTGAGTATCAAATCCTGTGCAATGAATTCTGCGGACTGCCACACCACATCATGACGGGCAAAATTATTGTTACAGAATAATATCCATCACTAGACATCCGTAGACGACAGGAAACCGTTTAGGGATTTTTGATCACACCCATTACATTTTAGGAGGAAATATGGCTGCAATAACCGCACCCCCTTCGGCCGCTGACGGTGACTTTCGTACCTGTCCCGTCACCGCCCTTAAAGTTGATTTAGCTGCTGAAAAATTAATTATCGCCAATGCTGTAGCTGCCGTGGTCTGTTTGGCCTTAGGTGGCTTATTTGCGCTGTTATTGGCTCTGACACGATGGCAAGCGATTCATTTGCTCAACCCCACCTGGTTTTATCGTATTTTGACCGCACACGGTGTTGATATGCTGGTGGCCTGGATCGTCTTTTTTGAAATAGCCGGTCTTTACTTCGGTAGTGCCATTATGCTCAACGCCCCGTTGAAATGGCCCCGTGTGGGCTGGGTTGCCTTTGGCTTGATGGCTCTCGGTGGCGCACTGGTCAATGTGATGGTTTTAATTGGCCAAGCTGACGTGATGTTCACGGCATATGTGCCACTCAAAGCCCATCCACTCTTCTATCTGGGCATTATCCTATTCGCGGTTGGTGCTTTAGTCGCTGTCTTTCTCTTTTTTGCCACGCTGGTCAATGCCAAACGCCTGCGCACTTATGAAGGCTCCTTGCCACTTGTGACTTATGGCTTGGTGGCTGCTGCCATCATTGCTGTGTATACCTTAGTATCAGGAGCCTTGGCTTTTGTTCCCGCCTTTTTTTGGTCGCTCGGCTGGATGGCTGAACTAGACGCTGGCTACTACCGCAACCTGTTCTGGAGCTTTGGACATCCGGCGCAACAGATTAACCTCTGTGCCATGGTCGCCATCTGGTATGCTTTAGCCTCCATCACCGTTGGTGCTACGCCATTGAACGAAAAGCTGTCCCGTTTTGCCTTTGTCCTCTACATTCTGTTCATTAATCTTGGTTCGGCCCACCATTTGCTGGTTGATCCTGGTCCTGGCTTTTTGTGGAAAACGTTCAATACTTCCTATGCCATGTATTTGGCCGTGCTAGGTAGTCTGATTCATGCCTTTTCTATTCCGGGTGCTATTGAAGCTGCGCAGCGGCGTAAGGGCTATACGCGCTCTTTGTTTGAGTGGCTGCGGCGTGCTCCCTGGCGCGAACCGGGTTTCTCAGCTATGGTCATCTCTATGGTGCTGTTTGGCTGGATTGGCGGGGTTACAGGTGTGACTATTGGCACCGAGCAGATTAATATGGTGGCGCACAATACCATGCGTCTACCTGGGCATTTTCATGCAACAGTTGTGTCTGGCACAACCTTGGCCTTTATGGGTCTTACCTATTACTTGATCCCCCTGATTTTCCGTCGAGAATTGAAGCTGAAGAAGTGGGCCTCATACCAGCCTTATGTCTTTGGCTTGGGTATGTTACTCGTCTCGATTGGCATGATTGGGGCAGGGCTGCAAGGTGTCTCACGCCGTCATTGGGATGTCACTTTTGCTAATGCACCTTTTAAGGTTTTTGTGCCTACAGTGGCCGAAGTTATGCTGGCTATCATGGGAATTGGAGCCATCATTGCCATAACTGGTGGCATTATGTATGTGACAGTGGTGCTCACATCGATTTTGACGGGCAAGCGCAAGGAAGCTAGGCGTTTGACACTGGTCATGGAACAAGAGAATCCTCTGGTTGAGGATGCACTGCCTAATTGGGGCAAGGAGGCGGAAGGGAAAATCGCTCCGAAGGGATCGTTGGTGCTTGTCTTTGGTTTCCTGATGTTCTTTGCGGTCTATTACTTTAGTAATTGGTGGCTATTGGGGCGGGCCTGGATCATTCGCTGACAGATGAGTGGGGAAGGATACTACTTTCCCCACTTCATCTTTAGAGTTGTTTCTAAATAAAATTCGTCCACGAAGTCACACGAAAAACACGAAGACAATAAATAAATGAAGCAGCTTGTTTTGTGCCCTTCGCGTTCCTTTGTGGTTGTTAATGAGGAACCCCCCTTTTTATTATGTTTGTGACCGCTTTTTTGCTGGGCTTGTTAGGTAGTGCTGGGCATTGTGTGGGCATGTGCAGTGGGGTGACTCTGGTGCTGACGCGCAGTGGTGTGGTGCGGGGTTGGGGATTGCTGCTGGCGCATGTAGGGCGGGTGTTGAGTTATGGATTGTTGGGGGGGCTGGCTGGCAGCCTTGGTTTGGTGATGGGTCAAATGGCGCATGGGGCTGCTGGACATCATCACCAAGCACAAGGGGTGACAGCCTTGAATGTGGTGCAAGGGGGATTGGCATGGTTGGCAGCGGTTATGGCGATTTATATGGCGCTGGCATTGATCGGCCGTTTACCCTCCCCTGAGCTTTATTTGACGAAACTCACTCGGCGCTGGCGCAAGGGGATGCAGTTGGTGGGCAACGGCCGTTTTGGTCTCCTTACTCCCCTTGTTGCTGGTCTGCTGTGGGGTTTACTCCCGTGTGGCTTGGTGCTGACAGCCTTATTGACAGCAGCTGTGGCCGCTACTCCCATGCAAGGAGCACTTGTCATGCTGGTCTTTGGCGTGGGTACTTGGCCCATGCTCCTGGCTGTGACCCTGTTGGCACGTACTAAGCCAACCGCTCCCCGCGTCTGGCTGCGTTCGGCAGCGGCCCTCATTGTTTGCCTCTTTGGCATACAGATGGCCTTACGTGGCCTGGCTGCCTGGGGCTGGGTGGCCCATATGCAGGTGGGGCAGGTAATGCTTTGGTGACATGATGCGCGAAGCTATTTTGTGTACACTTTGTCAGTTGCCTACCTACCACCCACTGGAAGATGACGAGGGTGGTCTTTTTTGTTGTGTGGCTTGCCAAGAAGTAAGTGTTTTGCTTAAGGAGGAGCCACTGACGGAAGGGAGGGTAGCTTCAGAGTCAGAAGAAGCAACGGCCGTTCTCCAATTGGGCAATATGTGGTGTCCTTCTTGTGCCTGGCTCATTCAGGAGAGGCTGCAACGCACGCCAGGGGTTGCCACAGCTGAAACCAACTTTGTGCGGCGTGAGGCCCGGGTCAATTTCGATCCAGCGCAAACTAGTGGGCCTAAGCTGGTGCGGCGTGTGCGACGGGTGGGCTATCGTGCCTGGTTAGAGGGCGACACCCCTTACGACGAAGAAGAAGCCCATTGGTTACGCTTGCTCGTAGGCGGGCTGTTGGCCATGAAGGTAATGGTGATTAGCTTTATCATCTATTTTCGCCACTGGCTAGGGCTGGCCTCGCCGGAAACAGCTTGGCTGGAGCATCTTTTTGGCATTATGATGATCCCCCTAACATTGGGAGTGGTGCTGGTTTTGGGCTGGCCGATTGCTCGAGCCGGATTGGCGGCGGTATGGCAGGGTCGTCCTAATACCCATTCGTTGGTAGCCCTCGGAGCTTTAGCTGCTTTTGGGCTGTCCATCCGTAATGTGATAGTGGGGGGTGCGGTTTATTTTGATACAACGGCCGTTCTTCTCTTTTTATTGGCGATCGGCCGTTGGCTGGAGATGCGCGCCCAAAAGGAGAGCCATCAGGTGGTGGAAAAGCTGTGGCAGCGTATTCCGCCGGAAGCAACCTGGTTAACATCCACAGGTGAGCAGCGTATTGCGGCTGATAAAGTGCCTCCGGGGGGGCGCGTCCGTGTGCGGCCCGGTGAGCGGGTGCCAGTGGATGGTTTAGTGGCGGTTGGACGTGGCGATGTAGATGAAAGTTGGTTGACGGGCGAACCGGAGCCAGTGTTGCGCCAAAGCGGCGATGCCGTACTGGCGGGCAGTATCAATTTGGATGGGTCATTAGAGGTGGTGACAACGGCCGTGGGAGCGCAAACGATGGTGGGGCAAGTCGGCCGTTTGCTGCATGAAGCAACCTGGCAACGTGCCCCTGTAGAGCGGCTAGCAGATCGTATTGCTGCTTGGATGATGCCCATTGCTGTGTTGCTGGCACTGGGAGCCTTTGCTTTTTGGAGTAGTTGGCGGGATTTTGAGAGTGGTTTGATTGTGGCTTTGTCAGTGTTGCTGATCGCCTGCCCTTGCGCTTTGGGCATTGCTACGCCGTTGACACTGTGGCTGGGGCTAGGACGAGCAGCAGAAGCGGGCATCATTTTGCGGCGCACGGGAGTTTTGGAGCAGTTGGCTCAAGTGCGGCAGGCTTTTTTTGACAAAACGGGGACTTTGACGGAACGGCCGTTGCAGGTGAAAAAGATAACGGCCGTTGCTAATGAAGATTATTTTCGAGCAGTGGTGGCTGCGGTGGAGCAGCATAGCGAGCATCCGTTGGGACAAGCAATTGCTAATTGTCAATTGTCAATGGTTAACGGTCAATTGGGATCCGTTGAGGCTTTTCGTGTTTTGCCGGGGCAGGGAGTGACAGCGCAAGTTGGGGGCAAATCGGTCTGGATTGGCAGCCGAGCCTTGATGGCAGAAGCAGATTTGACGTTGGCAAATGATTTGGCGGGACAGGTGGCCGACTGGCAAGAAGCGGGGCTGCGGGTGGTTTATGCGGGTTGGGATGGCATGGTACAAGGTTTGATTGGGTTGGGGGAACGGTGGCGGGAGGAAACGGCCGCTACTCTTGGCCAATTAGCCGCGCAACGAATAGAAGTAACCGTGTTGACTGGCGATGAGATAGCCAACGCTGCTCGCTGGCAGCAAGAGTTGGGCATTGCTGTTCATGCTGGTTTACGTCCTGAGGAAAAATTGGCGCGGTTGCAAACGGCCGATAATGACACCCTTATGGTCGGCGATGGTATTAACGACGGGCCAGCACTGGTAGCAGCTACCGTGGGCCTGGCCCTGAGGCAGGGCACAGATATTGCCTGTGCCGCCGCTGATGCGGTGTTGCTGCATGATGATCTACGGACAATTCCCTGGCTCGTGGCCCTAGCACAACGTACAATCACCATTGTGCGCCAAAATCTAGCTTGGTCATTTGCCTACAATATTGGTGGCCTATTACTGGCCCTAAGTGGCCTATTGCAACCTTCCATTGCCGCCCTGCTCATGGTGATGAGTAATCTCGTCGTCACTAGCAATGCCCTGCGCTTGCGCCGTTGGTCTTTACCAACTTTTCGGCCTGTGACCGATATACTAGAAATTGACCCAATTTTGTCAGCAGAATACCAAGATATTTCCTTAAATCCAGCAAACCCCTATCATCTAGCCCCATAATACCCTATGCAACAGAAATCTATTTATGCCCGCCGTCGCTTTTTGCGCTCATTGGAGCGGGGCTTGACGGCCATTGAACGTACAATTGACCGCTTCACCCGTGTGACCATTCGCACCAGGCCCTTTAATCCCTTTTATTATCTAGGCCAATTAGCAATTTTGCTCCTCATTATCTTAACAGTGACGGGCATCTATCTGACGATTTTGTACCGTCCTGGCGCGGATCGTGCCTATCAGAGTGTGGTGTTGTTGAGTGGGAATTGGATCGGTCGTTTGATGCGCACCAGCCATCGTTATGCCTCAGATGCTTTTGTGGTGGTTGTTTTGTTGCATGCCTTCAAAACGCTAGTGAGTGATCGCTTCTGGGGTAGTCGTTGGTTAGCCTGGCTTACAGGCTGGTTATTGCTGGCTTTGACGTGGAGCTTGGGGGTTATGGGTTACTGGTTGGTGTGGGATGAGCCAGCCCAGTGGCTGACGGAGTGGGCTACGAATGGGCTAGGTGGGCCGCTGGCCTACAGCTTTTTTGGCCCTAATGTATCGTCAGCCACTTTTGCCCTGTTTGTGATTGTGCTGTTTCTGCATGTTTTTCTGCCGCCTTTGTTGGGGGTGGGTGTAGTGATTCATGTGCTGCGACTGGCACGGGCACGTTATTGGACACCCCGCTGGTTGGTGTGGCTTACCGTGTTGGCCCTGCTCATCATCAGCTTGCTGCTGCCAGTGTCCAATGGCCTGCCTGCCGATTTTGAGCAGATGACAAGCAATATTCGTCTAGATTGGCTCTATTTGGGCTTTTTGCCTGTGGCTGAGCGGCTGGGTTCGCTGCTCACTTGGGGGCTGACGCTGTTGGTGATAGCTGTGCTGACGGCATTGCCCTGGCTATGGCGAGGGCAGGATGAGGGGCCAGCGGAGGTGATCCCCGCGGCTTGCCCGGGCTGTGGGGCCTGTGTGCGCGAATGTCCATATGGGGCCATTGATATGCTGCCGCGCGATGATGAGACGGAGTACAGTTCGTTGGCGGTGGTGAAACCTGATTTGTGTACGGGCTGTGGCATTTGTGTCGGATCATGCCCATATAAGGCGATTGAGTTAGATCGGTTGCCATCGCCAGTGGTACGGCAGGATTTGCAGCGTCGTTTAGGACAGATGGCGCGGACTGGCGAGCCAGCGGTGACGATTTATGCTTGTGATCGCCATCATAGTTTGGGCACGTTACCATCGCTGACTACACCTCAAGCGGATGGGATGCAGGTAGCTGTGGGTGATACGATTCCCTTGTTGCAGGCCAAATTGCCACCACGTATTACGGTAGGAACCTGGCTGGACGATGAAGGGCAGGCGCGGCCAGTGATGACGGCCGTTGTGCCTTGTAGTGGTATGTTGCATCCCAATTGGGCCAGCGAGACGTTGGCTGCAGGGGGAGTGGGAGCCATTGTTGTGTCCTGTCCTGCGGGTGATTGTGCTCATCGAGAGGGGCCACATTGGATTGGTAAGCGATTGATTCGCCGCCAAACATTGCGCCGGGGGAATACGCATTTTTTAGAGATTGCGCCGGGCAGCCAAACGGCCGTGCGTGATTTATGGCTGCAAATGATTGGTGATGAAGCTCAAATGGCCCAAGCGCAAGCAGATTTGAGCACGGTGGGTATTCCCAAAGCAGCTATTGAGTTGCCGACGCGGGGGCAACAGTTGCGCCATATGCTACCAGGGTTACTGATTTTGCTGGCTGTTTTGGGCTTGTCGCTGTTACCCACCTGGTCTGTGATGCGACCCTACCCGGCTGAGTCAGGAGTGCGCTTGGTGTTGAATCATAACGGCCGTCGCATGGCTGATTCAAATAATCTCCCACCCGAAGTGGCCGAAAAATTGCCGCCCAATGTAGACCCAGCTACCATTTTGGGAGGACAGCGTTTCCCAGTGCAGTTGCGCTTGGTGTTAGATGGTGAGGCTGTTTGGGAGCAGCGTTTTGAGCCGGGTGGCCTGCGAGATGAAGGCACAATTTATGCGGCAGAAGTGCATTGGTTGTCACCAGGCGATTATCGGATTATGGTGGAGATGATTGATGATGGCGGTGATTGGCGGCCTGTTTTCGATGAGATGGTGGTGGTTGAGCCAGGGTTGGTCACGGGGTTGCTATGGCAGGAGGATTTAGGAGAATTTGTGGTTCAGGAGTAGCAGCCTGATTGTATGAAGCAATCAATTGTAGATTTTCGGCAGGATGAGGAGGGGCATTGGGTGGCCGTATTGGCCTGTGGTCATGGCCAGCATGTGCGCCATAATCCTCCATTAGCCAATCGGCCGTGGGTATTGACCGAAGCAGGTCGCCGTCGCTTTTTGGGGGTGGAGTTGGTGTGTGTCTTGTGTGAGCAACTGGAGGATAGTGAAATGAGATGATATTGGTTAACCATGATCCGAATTGGAGAAACGAATTTAAGATATTGAAAAGCGTGTATGCAGATATTCTCGGCGAAAGCATTATTGCTGTAGAGCATGTGGGCAGCACAGCTATCGAAGGCATCGTGGCTAAGCCAATTCTCGATATTGATATCGTGATTGCTGATGAGGCATCGTTTGGTGTGGTAAAGGACAGGTTATTGTTGGTCGGATATTGGCACAATGGGGATCAAGGCGTTCCTACGCGCGAGGTGTTCAAGAGGGTAGATGAGCATGTGCCATATTATAACGGCCGTCAAGCTTGGATGCTCCATCATCTTTATGTTTGCTTGGCTACCAGCCCAGAACTGGCACGACATATTGCATTTAGAGACTACTTGCGAGTTAACGCCGATGCACGACGGCAATATGAAGCAATCAAGCTAGAAATTGCGTCAAGATCAAAGGGTGATCGAAAGCTATATGCAAGGCTGAAAGAGCAGGAGAGTGTGTGCGGGGCATTTGTGGCAACGATCATCGAGAAACAGACTCAACAAGGGTTAAGAGAGCGATAATCGAAGATTGGGGGCATCACATTGATTTGGGGATGGGCGGGTAAAAACTTCGGACTTATTTTATTGGTCGCAGCGGAGTGAGTGACTCAGCGATAACTGTGGCTTCTGCCAATGATAGTCCACTTTCTAGTCGGAAGGTCATATCGGCCGTTTCTGACCACCAGAGTAGTACACTGCCTTCGACAAACAGCCAGGGTTGAACGGTATCATCTTGCAGTTGAAGCCAATGACCACCCTCTAGCCAAAAGGCGCGTTGCCCTTGAAGCGTGATCTCTTGCATATTTCCGGCTTGTTTATAAAGAAAATTAGGGGAATTTATTTGATATAGGCTGAGGCGAGCTCTATTTTCTGAACCGGATTCTAGCCAGACAAAAATGACGACACCAGGCCAATCATGGGTTTGGTGATAAACCTGGTCAGGTGGTCCCCAACCTTCGGGGATGAATAGGGGTGTGTCTGTTTGGGTTTGGACATCAGCAAGGGTTGTTTTGCCTGTAGGACTCAGCAGGATGTCTTGGGCGAGGGTGGTTTGTGGTGGAGTTGTGGCTGTGACCTGAGGAACGGCCGTTTCCTCTACCCCTTCCTCCGGCACAACAATAGTCACGCCTCCCACACGGAAGATGCGTAAAACGGCCGCCCGTACCTGCGGCACGGCCAGGCTGATGGCGAATAAGGCAAAAAGCAGCACCATTGCCCAGGCTAAACGGCGTGTGATAAGCTGCCGGGATTGCTTAGTAGGTGCGGCTAATCTTCGTCGGACGCCTGCTGCTAGATCGGGCGTTGGTGGGTAGGGAAAGTTGGCAATCTGTTCTTGTAGTTGTTTCTCGTTCATTGTCTGTATTCGACTAACTCAACGAAA
Source organism: Promineifilaceae bacterium (SeqCode) (assembly GCA_965223555.1). GTDB lineage: Bacteria > Chloroflexota > Anaerolineae > Promineifilales > Promineifilaceae > CBDCWU01. Next base: position 3,377,307 of record CBDCWU010000009.1, on the reverse strand, counting down.
TCAGTTTCGATAACGGTGCGCAGTTGTTGTAGGGCGCGATGGAGACGGGATTTGACAGTGCCGGGTCGAATCTGAAGGGTTTCGGCCGTTTCTGCCTCTGATAGTTCTAAAAAATAGCGTAAGTAGATGATTTCTTGAGCCTTGGGGCGCAGTTGTTGGACTGCTTGCCACAGCAGGGCAGACTCATCTGTGGCGATATGGGGGGGGCTGGTTTCATTGGCCTGCCGCCAACGTTGCACCATATTCCAATAGCGGCCCCAGCTACGGCGGCGGTTGCGGGCTAAATTGGTCACAATTGTGAGCAGCCAGGGACGAAACGGCCGTGCCTCATCAAACCGTTCCAATGACAAATAAGCCCGCACAAAAGCATCCTGGGCTACTTCTTCTGCCTCAGCCGCATCACCTACGATAAGATAAGCCAAGCGAAAGGCAGCTTCTTGATGCTGGCGCACGAGCAGTTCCCAGGCAACAGCATCCCCTCGCTTGGCCTGGGAAATTAGTTTGGGTATACGGCCGTCTGCCGTCGCCTCAATGTCGGTGATGACCATCTAGGCTAATATACACCGTTTGAGCTTGGTTGGTTCCATTTTAGTGGCGGGACGGTTGTCCATCACACCATTTTACAAAAGGGCCGGGAGAGGCATGGACGTTTAGCGCTCAATGCGGCTAGTGTAGACTTGATCACCTTCAATCCAGGCTGCATAGGCTATGTCGTTGGTGGCAGCAATAGTGGGTGAGCCTGTCTGGGAACGGCCGTCTACTACTGCAAAATCATTGCCGCGGATGGTTGACTTATTCAGCTGGATAGGTTGGCTGAAACTTTGGCCACCATCGGGGCTGTAGCTGTAGTACAGATTGTAGTTGCAGCTGTTGTGATAGCTGAAAACGGCTTCGTGGCGCCACTCTTCAAGGGTAGGGCTGCAATCGGCCGTTTCTGTTGCATAATAAATGACATCCACAATGCCATTTTCGGCCACGCCCAAAGCTGGCCCTTGATCCACATCGAAGGTGAGGGGAATATTGCCATTGATGGTGGTGCTGGTCCAGGAACGGCCGTTATCGTCTGTGATGGCGACGACTAACTGTTGTTCGGTTTCTGTGCCTGTACGGAGGGTGAGGGCATAACGGCCGTTGCGGTTGGCCGCCGCGCTTATTGGTCCCCAGGTCTCGCCGATACGTTGAGGTGGGGACATGGTGTTGCCCTCATCTTCTGAAGTGGACAGCCACACATCTCGTGGCCAAATCCAGGGCTCGGCCTCCCATACCCAGGCTAGAGCCAGGTTACTGCCTTCGCCCAGCAAAAGATGAATGTCAGTAGGCCAAGTTGCACGGCCGTTGTTAAAGTCAGCTAGGGCTACTTGCTGATTGGCACGGAATGTGGATGACCAGGATTGTCCACCATTGGTTGAATGAATAAAGGCGGGCGTGTCATATAAATCTTCTGCTTGCGAATCAAAAGAAAGATAGTAATTGCCTGTTTGGGGGTCGATTTGGAAGCGGGGGCGAGCAATAACTTGAGCGCGGGTAACGCCTGCCTGGGGGACGACGCTCAAATCATAGTCTGATTCGCGGATGGCAGAATTGAGGGTGATTTCACCACCACGAATGCCCATAATGGTGAGCGAGCCATCAGGAGCAAAGGCAACATCGCCGCTGTGGGTAGGCTGGGGGGGGCCGGTGAAGGCTGTTTGTTCGCTCCAGGTATTGCCGCCATCAGTAGAGATATAAAGCAGCAGCTTGGTATTAGGATCGATTGTGCTAAATTCGGCCGTTGGCCCAGCCGTCACGATCAGAGCCATATGTTCGGGCCAAACAGGATTAATAGCGAGGCTGGGTTGGTAGAGGTGAGGGGATTGGCTGACAAGGGTGGGCGAACTGGGGTTTAGGTTGGCGGCGAAGCTGTTAGCCATGGCCGAGGGAACGGCCGTTGCTACTGTTTCTTCTTGTGGCCTATAAATCACGGTTCCGGCAACTGTTTGCACGGGACGATAGGCTTGCTCGATGGCCGCCAGCATTTCTGGTGTCCAGCGCTCACGATGGACAGGGAAAGGGCCAAAATGATGAATGAGGATGGCGGGAAATTGCTGCTGGAGAATATCATTGACTAATTGTTGCTGATCCCACTGCCCATCATTAGCCAGTTGGCTCATTTCAAAGGGTTGTAGATATAACGGCCGATCTTGCAACGTTAATAGGCCCATGTACTCGTCGGCTAGGATGGTTCCGTCTGTATTTTTGACGATTTGTTCTAGACGACGGACAGCTTCCAAATCGGCTCGACGTGGGGCTAAACGACTATCTACGGCTATATTTATTGTGGCTGACAGGCTCATACCGATTTGTAACGCAACCAATAGCAAAACGGCCGTATGCCACCAACTATGTTTGTCGCTCCAAGCCAAAATCATGCCTGTTGTTAGGCTGAGGGCGGCGGTTAATTCCAGAAAATAGTTTATATTTGAGCCAATTTTGCCGTAAGTAAGTGCGGAGATGAAAGCACCTAGCAGAAAGCCAGCTAATAGAGGCCAAGCTGGTAGTCGCCGCCAGCCACCAATTAATAGGATAAGGGCCAGAATGATGGCCAAGGGTAATATGCCTCCCACATCTAACAAACCTTCGAGGGTACGCTCAAAGGAAAATGGATTTACATTGGCGGTGATGATGTGGAAGAAAAATCCGCCCCCTGTTAACACGGTAAGTAGGGCGAATAGGACAAGGCTGCCACCAATCACAATGGCAGCTAAGGTGATGGCTTTGCGCCTATTCTGTGACCAGAGCCAAGACACTGCTGCTAGAGGGGCAGCTAGGGCATAAGATTGACGAGTATAAATGGCTGCGATGAGGAGGAGGCTGCTGCCGATGATGGCCCAACGGCCATGGGGCCAGCGGACCAGTACATACAAAGCGGCCGTGGCAAATAGCAGTGCCAACAAATCAATTCGGGCCAAGCCTGACCATTGAACGAGGTAGCGTGTGGCTAGAAAGAGGCTGGCAGTGGCCAAGGCGGCTATTCGGTTTTCAGTGAGGGCAAATAGGGTGAGGGCCATAAATACGGCCGATCCCACGGCCCCGATTACCGAAATTAATCGCCCCATCTGGAAAGGTGCGTTTTGGGCGAAAGGGGCTAGCAAAAGGGGGTAGAGGGGTGGATAGTTGGCAACGGTGTAGGGGGGTGCAGATCGATCAACTTGGTAAATAGTCTCACCAGTGGCCAAGCGTCGGGCTTGGTCAACTAGTGGAGCCTCTCCATAGTCTAGAGGATAGGGATGGGTTGTGGCGAAGAGCGCATGGAGGCCAAAAATGAAAACGGCCGTGATCATAAAGCCCCATAAAATGATCTGGGAACTGGTGCGGGCATAATCGTGTAATCCGGCTTTTAAGTGGTTCATAAAATGTGAATTGGAGATTAGCGTTTAGCAAGTAGCGTATATCAGTCGCCAACTTCTAGCCCTAATCTTCCTGACATGCATTCTGGTAAAGCAATGATATCGCCTGATTTTCATGCAGCTTCCCATAATTCTTCAACGGGCACGGCCGTTTGTTCGGCAATGGCCGCTAATAATTCCTCAGTTGTTTTGCCACGTAGCCGGGCTTCGGAGGTAAGGATGAGACGGTGAGCCAGGACGGGCAAGAGTAGCTGTTTGATATCGTCGGGGATAATGAAAGAACGGCCGTTAATGGCTGCCAAGGCTTGACTAGTATGGTACAGGGCCAAACTAGCGCGGGGGCTAGCTCCTAACTGAATAGATTCATGCTCACGGGTAGCTCGTATGAGGTTGAGCAGATATTCCTCTAAAACAGGGTGCATAAATACTTGACGGCATTGATCGCTGGCGTTTTGGATGGTAACGGCCGTTAATACGGCCGTCACTTGTTGTAAAGGACCATCTGCCTTAAATCGGCGCAAAATTTGCCGTTCCTCTTCATAATCGGGGTAGCCTAGCTTGACGCGCATCAGGAAACGATCGAGTTGGGCTTCGGGTAGTTCAAAGGTACCTTCCAATTCTATGGGGTTTTGGGTAGCTAGAACTAAGAAAGGGGTGGGTAACGGCCGTGTTGTCCCATCCACTGTCACTTGACGCTCTTGCATCGCCTCCAAAAGGGCTGATTGGGTACGCGGCCCGGCCCGGTTAATCTCATCGGCCAGCACAACTTGAGCCATAATGGGTCCAGGACGATACTCAAATGTGTCCGTTTTTTGATTGAAAATACTTACGCCCGTGATGTCCGAGGGCAGCAGATCGGGTGTAAACTGAATGCGCTGAAAGCGACAATCTAAGGAACGGGCCAATGTTTTAGCCAGGGTTGTCTTGCCTATACCCGGGACATCCTCCAGCAGTACATGCCCCTGGCACAAAAGGGCCACTAGTAACAGGTCTATGGCTGCTTCCTTGCCTACAATGACTTGGTTGACATTGTGGCGAATCGCTCGCGTCGTTTCTTGTAAGTTGATGGTGGTCACAAAATGATTGAGTTGGCGCCTAGAGACTGGCGTTTGACCACTCTGAGCACCAGTAAAAGGCTAGATAAATAGGGCGAGTAACAAAATGGCTGCTTCAATACCAATTGTCCAACTGAATATTTGCCAAGAGCGGGCTGTGCCCGGATTGCGGAAATGGAATTCAAAACCACCGATGATGACGGCGATGCAGAAGGCCAGCATGGGGAAAAGGACCATCCAGTTGGTGGCTGGTATCAAACTGTTTAAGGCAAAACTAGTTAAGATCGTAAAGATAATGGTACGGACAGTTAGTAGGCAGACGACACTGAGAGCGGCCGTTGCCAGCCATAGTATGATGGCTATTGCCATTTCCGTCTTCTTGCCGGGGTCTTCGCTCACACTCATACCTCCAGTGGCTAGTCTCAAGTGGACATTACTAACGTAGACTATAGCTTATCAAATATTGTCGTAATCTGGTAGCAGATTACGGTTCGTTCATATTGCCGCGATTATGTTTTGGGAATATCAAAAAGGCGTCTGAGAGGGCTGGCGAAAATTTTAGCATTGTGATCGTGATCGTAATCACTCCGTTTGACAGCAGCATAAACGACGAAAATAATCAAAAACAAATTCCAAAAGCTATAGATCAGGCGGCGACGGCTGTTATTAAAAGGTGTGCCGATGCCACTTTGGAAGACGGCCGTTTCTGGTTTGCCTTCCACATAGTAAACTGGCACTTTAGTCCCTTCAGGATAGTTTGCTAGTATTGCCTCAACTTCAGCTGTATTGAAGAAAACCACGCGATTTATGTCTTCAACTGCATTTTTTCGATAGGTTCTATCACCAACTGTGTAAGTGAATTCGATTTTAGGTACATGAGCATCATCACGCATAGGTGCAGTGTGATAGGTAGCTGAAATTATTGTGCCAGTTGTGGTGGGTTGGCGTAAACGAGGTTCGTAGATGATGAGGTGATGAACGTTAGAGAGTAGAAGTGCAACGCCACCAAGGAGGAGTAAAGCATAGAGAATCACATCTGGTAGCCACAGTTTATTTTTTGTCATGATCCAACGGCCGATGAAAATCGCAAATTGCCAGTGACGAGGCTGAAATGTCCGTCATCGGTTTGGACGATGGTGTAATATTGTGTGGCTTGATTGCTAATGAAGAGATAGCGGCCATGTGTGCCTTCAGGCAAGTTTTCTGTCGCCAATAAGTTAGAACCATCGCTGTCAAACATGAATAACTGGTTATCGTTAGTTTCTGTGATGAGCAAAATCCGTTGGGCCGTGGTGGAATGATCGAGGGTGATGATTTTTTCTGGAGTGGAGAAGAAATTGCCCAGCAGTACCATGTCGTTTTGGCGTTGGTCAGCCAGGCGCCAGATATGGCCACAACCAGTGAAGGCAGTTCCGCCATCTTTAGTCAACCACACCTCGCCACAGGTGTCAGCAATAGCGCCAGAATCATACATAAATCGGGGCTCGCCTTGAGCAATATCTATTTTCTCCAGCCGACTTGTGTTTGCCCCGCGTGTTGTGCCATAGAGGGAACGGCCGTCAACGGCCAATTGCAATATACGGCCTATGTTATCGTGGGGGGATTCAATGACTACTTCAGCTTCTGAATCAGATTCTAAGCCATAAATTCGATCCTTAAAATGATCATTGGCAGTCAAATAGTACCAGCCATTATCTGCCAAGACTGCATCATAGCTGGGAATCTCTGTAGGGATGGTTTGGGTCGTATAGGTCGCTAGATTGATTAGAGATATCATGTCATGATGAGCTGCTAAAGCGAAACCGCCGTCATGACTAAGGGAAACGGCCGTTGGTTGCCGTGCCAACGGTATCTGAACATCTTGTTCGCTAGTGGGATCGTAAATATGAAGCACATGGGGATCGCTTGAAACCATAATTAGGCGATTGGCTGCGGGCGCATAGGCCGCATCAATAACCATAAAATCCCAGGTATGACCGGTAGCAGTAACAACATTAGCAGCTAATAATTCAACTCCAGATGCCACAGGTGTACTAAGTTCTACTTCTACTGTTTCAGCTAATTCAAATTGTAAGGGTGTCTCCCGCTCAACTACATAAGCTAGCCAGGAAAAGAAGGCTATCGGCCCACAACAAAATGCTAGAAGAATGATGAAGCAGCCAACTTTGATAAATCTCGGTAGACGAAACGGCCGTTGCCGTTGGCGGTCATTATGGCGGGGTCTCGTGTTTGCTGCTGGTGATTCCGGGACAACCTCTGGTGCTGGCTCAATGGTCTCGTGGGGATCGGGCATGGTTACAGGATGCAGCATCAGCAGGGCATCCTCAGGAATACCTAAAGTGGATAGGGGTTGATCATCGGGCAGGGGCTGGTCTTGATAGGAGGCGTAGTAGGCAACGGCCGTACCCAATTCATTCCGGCGTGGCAAAGCAATTTTAGCGGCCAAAGCTGGCAGCAGCCGTCGCAAAGTGGCCTGTTCCGAAACCTCAACAGGCTGGCGTGAACCATCAGGCAGAATAATGGTGATTTTCATCCTGCCTATTCTACGTGATATAGATAGTTTAAGTCGCTATAATGGGCCACCAATTCAGCCAATTTCTTCTAAGAACTCTTGTAGCCAGCCAGGTACAGCATCAGCTTCCTCGGCTCGTTCGGCATCACTCATCATACCTAAAAAGGTATGCCAAGTTAAAGCACGATTAACCATACCAACCATATGAGCAATTTCAAAGGCGGCCATTAATTCAGTCGCTGTGCCAAAATCCTGCCATTGGGCCAAATAGGTATCACGCAACCCGGCCAAAGCTGGGTCATTTCCCTCTAACTTCAGGATGTATTCAGCAATACGCAGAACAATGATCATCGAGAAAAAGGGATGTGTATAACAGGCTTCACCCCAGTCGGCAAAAGTAATTGTGTCATCTTGGACAAAGATGTTGGCATCGTGGAAGTCGTCATGATGGAGGGTTTGCGGAATATGAAAGGCAGCAAGCTGCTGGCACAAGGTAGCAAAATGGGGTGAAAGTTGTTGGAGCTGCACATACTGGACGGCCGTTAAACCATCTTCTTGCCCAATCATCATGGCCCCTGTGTCTTGCAATAATTTGTCGTAAAGTGTGGGCAGAAGAGTGAGTCTTCGATCAAAGAGACCAGTGGCTAAGAGAGCGTCGGAATGGGGGATGAGGGTGATTTGCATCTGGGCATATTGGGTAACGGCCGTGTGCCAACGGCCAATATCTCCATCGGCCTGCAATAATTGGCGCAGTGGCAGGCCGCTATCCTGCATCAACAACCAACCCTCTTTCGCCTCAATCGCGATCACTTTGGGCACGGGCATGCCCCAGCGACATAGGGTGTCTGTCAATCTCACCTCAAATTGCAAGTCGGGCAACGTCATCTTGCAATAGAGCGTGCCTTGTGTGGTGGGGATAGTAGCTACCTGTGACCAGGGACGAACATGGGTCAGTTTGATGTCATCCTTTAAGGTGTAGCTGTGGATGCTCAGTTGACTCTTTATCCAATCGAGAAGGGATTTTTCTAACATACCTTTTTTAGAATTAGAGAGGTGCAGGGCACTGTCCAAAGGCTATTTGCTGTCAAACTCTTGGCAGACAGTGCCACGCACCTGAATAACTACCTTTTTTGTTACCCGGCTAATCGATAGCCAATGCCAGGGACGGTCAAGATAAGGGTGGGGTGACTTGGGCTAAGTTCTATTTTCTCTCGCAATCGGCGAATGTGTACATTGACAGTACGTTCGCTTTCCACGCCTAATTCGTCCTCCCACACTGCCTGCAAAATTTGGCTGCGACTCAATGCTTGACCAGGGTGGCGGGCCAAATACACAAGCAAGCGAAATTCGGTGGGGGTCAGATTAAGAGCTTCCTGGCCTCGTTCGACTTTACTACGTCCCAAATCAATGACTAGATCGCGTACAAAGAGATGATCAGCTTCGGCGGTAGAAAGTTCACCGTAAGCGCGGCGCAGATGGGCACGGATGCGCGAGAGAAGTTCGCGTAGACCGTAGGGCTTGGTGAGGTAATCGTCTGCGCCCATTTCGAGGCCCAGTACTTTGTCCATCTCTTCACCTTGGACAGTGAGCATGATGATAGGCTGGCGCAGTTTGAGCTGACGCATTTGGCGGCAGAAGTCGAAACCTGACCCATCTGGCAGGCGCACATCTAGCAAGATTAAGTGGGGATGCTGTTCACGAGCAAAAGCAATCCCTGCCTGCCCATGATTATGCCAAGTGGTGATGTAGCCAGCTTGTTGCAAGCCATCTTGGAGGCTGTGGGCAACGGCCGTATCATCTTCAATGATCAATATATGGTGGTTCATGACGGTGAGGACTATAGTGAGCCAGAGGCCGATTGTCAATATAGTTTGCTCAAAAAATAGGCCTGTTTATAATTGAGTTGGCTTCTCTGCTGAGAAAACAAGGAAATCAATGACTTTATTGGCATGAGGAGGCGTTTCTCTATCTACAAATAAGAATTCCTGTCTGAATTACCAATTCTATGGAGGCATGCAGATGAGTGGAAAAATGATCGGCCGTTATGAGATTAGAGGAGAACTAGGGCGTGGTGGCATGGCTACTGTGTACTTGGCTTATGATCCGGTGCTGGAGCGGGAAGTGGCTCTGAAAGTGCTGCCAACTTATTTTGCTCATGAGCCGGAGTTCTCAGCTCGTTTTGCTACAGAAGCGAAAACAGTGGCGGCTCTCGAGCATAATGCTATTGTCTCCATGTATGATTATGGTGAGGACGGCGAATGGCCCTATTTTGTCATGCAGATCATGAAAGGTGGATCGCTCAAGGAAAAAATTGAGCAAGGCACCTTGAGCGTGGCAGAGGCAGCCGCCATCTTGAAGCGGGTGGGCAGCGCCCTAGATAGGGCACACAGTCGTAATCTTATCCATCGTGATCTCAAACCCGGAAATATTATGTTTGATGAGGATGATGATGCCTATCTAACAGATTTTGGCATCGTTAAGCTGGCCGAAGGATCAGAAAACTTCACCCAGACGGGGAATACGCTAGGCACACCCGCCTATATGAGTCCAGAACAGGCGCGAGGCGTGGAGGTGATTGATGCCCGCTCTGACATTTATGCCTTGGGTGTGATTTTATATGAGATGCTGACAGGGGATGTGCCCTATAAGTCGGAAACGACGATTGGGCAGGCGATGATGCACATTATGGAACCAGTTCCTCAAATCTTGGAGGCGAAAGCGGATTTGCCGGAGGCAATTCAGGCTGTCATTGACAAGGCGATGGCTAAGAAGCGGGAGGAGCGATATGAGACGGCGGGAGCATTGGCCAAGGCTGTGGCGGCGGTGGCAGATGGTCGAGCAACGGCCGTTGCCGTCCCTGAAGTTGCTCCGGCCACGCCACCACCAGAACCTGAACCGGAACCAGTGGCATCATCGCCTAAACAGGAAACAGAAACCACTTCTCCGCCGCCCAAACCGGAGTCGGTGTCTGTCCCTGTGAAAAAAGAGGTCGCGACCACAAAAACGGCCGATGCGCCGCCTCCCACTAAAAAAGGCGGTATTCCTACTTGGGTTTACGCCATTGTAGGTCTTGTCGTAGTTGCCATCATTGCCGTTTTCGCTCTTTCAGGTGGTGATGAGGGTGAAAATAGTGGTGATGAAATTGCTGGCGATGTCACCGGTGATGAGCAGGTTGAGCAGCTACAGGATGAACCAGAACCTGAGCCCACAGATGAGCCAGAGGAAGAAGAACCATCAATACCAACGGTGGAAAGCAACGAAACAGATGGGTTTGGTGTGCTAGACCGAATAGAGGAGGGTGTGTTGGCTGAAGGTGATACGATAAGTATTGATTTTAGTAACGAAGACGATTGGGAAAATATTTCTGATGAATTCGGGGAAGCCTATGTGGATATTGACGAAGAAGTATATGTCGTGTCGGCATTTGAACCAGATATTCTTTATCAGGGCTGTAGTGATGATGTTTTTGGTGCTGGGTATTATGCTATCAACGCAGTTGTTGACTCAGCATCAGATGATTATGCGCTTGATATTATTTTAAGTGATGAACAATCGGATATTTCTTTGTTTATTGAATTTTCGCCACAGCAAGGCGCATTTAGTGCAGGAAACATGGATTGGGAGACGGAGACATGGACAAACCTTACAGGTGATGACAATGACCCTTGGGAAGAGCATGAAGTAATTTTCCAAGACGAAGGCGATTGGTTTACTATCGAGATTCTTTTAGATCAAGATGGGTTCATGTCTCTTGGCATGAGTGGGGAGGTTATTATCGAATTGCCAACTGACATTTTGGGTGATGTGAGGGTTTGTTTAGCTGAAGTAAGTTATGGTAGTGATGGTTCTGCTACTGTTGTTTTTGACGATTTTATCTTTACGCCATTTGAATAGATCGTTATGACTATGAATGTTGCCTGGACGGCCGAATTAAAGCAAACTGTCAGTCAGCCACCCATTGTGGTAGGTGATTTATTGATTGTGGCTACCCAGCCCTCAGGAGCTCGGGCAATACATGGGGTGATAACGGCCGTTTCGCTCAATGATGGCACCACAGTATGGCAAAAAAGCCTAGAATACAGCCTTATCAGTGGTCTAGTTGCCTATCGCTGGCAGGATCAAGAGGTGATTATTGTCACTGGTAGCAGCAGCGATTTCATGAATGGTCAGGGCAACCTGTTTGCTCTCAATACGTCAGGCGATGAGGTATGGCGCTGGCAGACGGATGAGGAACATTTTTCGGCGCCACAATTGATGGGCAATAAAGTTGTGGTCGCGGTTGGTGGCAAAGCATTGGCTCTCATTGACCTAGATGGCGGTGATGATCATCGATTTTCCCTAGGGGCACAAGCAGCCATGGCGGCTCCACTGGTTGTGGATGGTATGGTTTTTGTACCTTGCCGCAGTGCCAATTTATTGGCATTGGGCTTGGATGGCCAGTTGCAGTGGCACTTTTCTTTTGCTGGCGACAAGCAAGATTGGTTAGACAAAACGCCTGTGATGGCTGAAGAACGGGTGATTGCCACTAGTAGCCGGGGCAGCATTTATGTGTTAGACCGAGCTACAGGACAAACGGTATGGCATGAAGTGCTGGGGGAGGGGCGAGACACCAGTCCGCCAGCTACGGATGGTGAGCATATCTTTGTGGGTTTTAGGCAAGGTATAGCAGCATTGGCGGTGGGCAACGGCCGTATCCTGTGGACATTTGAGACCCCGCGTCCTGTTTCAGCCCGGCCACTTGTCCTCCCTGATCACGTTTTGATTACGAGTGAGGATCACAAACTGTATGTGCTGGATAAACATGATGGCACAGAGCAGTGGCAACAAGAGCTGCCACGCCGTATTGAAATGCCACCATTATTGACAGAATCGGCCGTTCTTGTCGCTGATCGGGGCGGGAATGTGGTGGCTGTACAACGGCCGTCTGGGCTGGTTGACAAACCTGCGGCTGAACCTGTCGTAGACCCAGCTATCCTGCGTCAGACACGCAGGCAAGCTGCGGAAAACTTTGAGCATGAAGATGATTTCCTGGCAGCTGCAGAATTATGGCACGAATTAGGCGAGTTAGAACGGGCAGCCGTGCAGTATGAGGCAGGTGATGCTTGGCTGCAGGCTGCCCAAATATGGCGGCAGCTTGACCGTTATGGTAGACGAGCCGAGGCTCTAAGGCACCATGCCCAAATTATCAGTCAAAGTGATGCGCCTGATGAAAAAAAAGCGGAAGCTTGGGCAGAGGCAACACGTATCTTCGCCGAAATGGGCGAAAAAGAAGAACGTGATGCTGGCCGACAAGAAATAGCTCGTTATCGTCGTTTGCCCATTTTGACTGTTGAAATTCAGCCAGAAACCATGACTATTAATGCTTGGGCAAAGGTTGAATACAAGATAAAAAATGTGGGTTTTGGCACGGCCCGCTATATGACAGTGCAACTTAAGGATGATCGTTTCGAGGGGCAGATGTCAATCACGCAAAATATGGTGACATTGGCTGCTGGTCGTACTTCCAGCGGCCGTTTAGATGTACGCCCCCGCCATCAAGGCTCCAGTGTGCCCATGCAACTGAATATTGAGTACATGGATAAAAGCGGGTTACAACAAGAGGAGAAAATCTTTTATTTACCTGTGTCCGGTGAGGTTACTCAGGTGGTAACAAGACCGCTAGACACATCTTCATTTGGTTCAACTGGTAGCCGTGAGGCATTGGCTAGGTTGCCTGCCCCAGAAGGGGTGAATCTATTTGAACTACGGAATAAGTTGGTTCAGTCTTTTAGTCGCGAGGAGCTATCTGATGTGCTGTTTGAGCTAGAATTAAGTGAGGATGATTTTAGCGAACGATTGAGTTCGATGGCGCGAGAGTTGATTACGGCGCTGGCTCGAAACGGCCGTATTGAGGAACTTCTGGTCATTTGTGAACGGGAGCGTAGTCACGTTTCTTGGCGGGAGTCAGGATAAATAATCGGTAAGCTGTTATCAGTTGTCAGTAAATGGTGGGGGTGTGGATGGCTAGTTTTGGGGCTGCTGTCGGCTTGTGGTCAGCCAAATTCGGTGGCGCGTCTCGCGGTTGCACCTACTCTGACGAGGACCGAAATCATGAGGGAAACGGCCGTTTCCCCCATCGTAACTCCTACAACACCGCCATCCACGAACGCCACATTACAGTTGACCATTGATCCTTCCCCTGTACCATCATTTACCCCTGCACCCAGTTCTACAACGACAGCTTCTCCCCCTACGACGACTCCCACCGCGACTCCTAATGCATACGCCCCGTTGACCATAGATGCACTGGCTGCCCGCTCCTACGGTGGTGGTCTGTTGGACATCATTGATACATTGCAACCATTGCATGAAGAGGAAACATTCAACCGCTACCTTATCACCTATCCCAGCGATGGTTTGACAATCTATGGTTATATGAATGTTCCGCGAGAAGGCACAAAATTTCCGGTTGCGATTCTGCTGCATGGCTATATCCCGCCAACTGAATATGAAACCATCGCCTATACGCGCCGTTATGCCGATGCTTTAGCCGAAGCAGGTTATTTTGTCATCCACCCTAATTTTCGTGACTATCCTCCCTCTGATCCTGGCCCCAACCCCTATCGTATTGGCTATGCCATTGATGTGCTGAATCTTATTGCCATCATCCGCGACCAGAGCCAAGACCCGGTAGGCTATCTACGTCGGGCTGATGCGGAGGACATTAATTTATGGGGACATAGTATGGGGGGTGGGGTGGCTCTGCGGGTGATTACGGTCAATAATGAAGACTATTTACGAACGGCCGTTCTCTACGCCAGTATGAGCGGCAATGAAGCTTGGAACTATGAACGCATCCAAGAATGGTCAGGTGGGGCCACCGACCCCTTTGAATTAGCGGCTTCTTCTGAAATGCTGCAAGCAATCTCGCCCATTTACCATTTAGAGCGTATCAATGCTGCTGTGAGTATCCATCATAGCCAAGCCGATGAAATTGTGCCCATCGCTTGGTCAAATGACTTGTGCCAGCGGTTGCAAAACTTGTCACACACAGTTGAGTGCTTTACCTATCAGGCCATTCCCCATACCTTTCGTGGTTCAGGGGATGCGCTGTTTATCGAACGTGTTACCCGCTTTTATGACCAGCATTGATTATGTCTAGACTGATAATCTCCGATTTCTGGCTACAATTGGCCACTCAGCCGCGATATTGCCATTCTCATCAATCACGACGGCCGCTTGGTGCAGAGCCACAGTTGGGCAAATGTGCCAGGGTACGCCATACAGCGCATCACCAACAGAGAAATTAACCCCATTGGGGACTTCAATAACGAGATGTTCCTCTTTTTGATCAATGTACGTGGCCTCAGGTGCATTGAGAAATCGCACTCGCTTATCCAAAGGATTTTCAGCCGCAACAGCTTTGTGACCTAAATCGAGGCAGAGACGATTTGGGCCTGGCTTGCTGACGACTCGTGTGAGCAAGACGGCCGCTGGCAGAAAGGGTAGCTCTGGGCATAGCTCTGAATAGCCCATGTCCCATAACACATATGTGCCAGGGCTGAGGTCAATGCCTGCATCATGAGCATGAACTGGGAATGTGGGAGAGCCGCCAGCAACAACGTTAGGCACATTTAAACCAGCTGCTTCTAAGTTTTTGATCATTTTTTGAATTGGAACAAAGGCTTTTTTGGCTTTTTCAGCACGAATGTTAATGGCATCACGAGAAAATTGCCCATCATAGACATGCAAACCAGCAAAGGTTAGCTGCGGCGTGTCGCTGATTAGTTTGGCTAGGTTTTCAGCCGCGCTGCCTGGGGGTATACCAGTACGGCCGTTGCCATTGTCAATGTCCACCCACACATTGAGAGAGCCTACGGTGTGGCTCGACGAGGTAGCCGTTTTAGCAATAGTTGCTCCCAACTGTCGCAATGTCCGCTCATTGTCCACTAAACAGCCAAACTGCGTTTGGGGGAATTGGGTGGCTAGATTAAGTAGCCGTTGCTGGGTGGGGCCAACGGGCTGATAAGCCAATAAAACATCTCGCACCCCACAACTTGCTACCATCTCGGCTTCGGCAATCGTAGCACATTTCAATTTCGTGATGCCCTGTTGCTGGTGCATGGTCACCACTTGGGGCATTTTGTGTGTTTTTACATGGGGGCGTAATCGTTCTACATTGCCCGCTATCTGGATGAGATACTGAATATTGGCCTCGATCCGGTGGGGATAGATAAGGAGGGCGGGTGAGAAGAGTGTTTCAGGATGTTTGGGTGCAAACCAGTTGTCTTTTTTATTCATCATCATGATTCCTAGAGAATATTTTCTAGAGTTTATATCTGATTTTGAGAAAGTAGCCTATTAGGCACATACTCAAAAACGTGTATTATTCTATGTACCAGCAGATGATTTTTAAATTGTTCAAGAGATACTGGAACATTCGTGAGATGCTATTGGCTTTAGATGGATATGTTCGTATGAGTCGAGAGGGGATTCAAACGGTTAGGCAACACGGGGTTTAGTGTGTTTAAGGTCTACTTGTTGGGAACGCCATTAATGGATTATCAAACACGGCCGTTTAGCCTGTCGCGCCGTCAAGCCCGTGCCCTTCTCTTTCGCTTGGCAGTGGATAAGAAGCCTGTGCCACAGGAGGAACTGGCTGATCTGTTGTGGTCGAACGTGGCACCGGCCGCTGCCCGTCGTAATCTAATCCGCTTGCTCAGCTACCTGCGCGGCCAACTGCCGCAGTCTGATTTGCTTTCGCTCAGTAAAACGGCCGTCTCTCTCAATCCCGATCTGTGTGTATCTGACGTCATTCAATTTGCTCAGTTGTGTCACGCTGATGATCCAGCCGACTGGGAAACGGCCGTTTCCCTCTATCGCGGCCCCTTTCTTGCAGGATTTAGTTTGAATGACAGCCCCGAGTTTGATAATTGGCTGGGTCAGGAACAGCGACGATGGGAACAATGGAACCTGGAAACGCTGCGACGGTTGGTGGCAGCTTCCTCCCATCAACCAAAGAAGGCCATCCGCTTTGCCCAAGCCTACCTGGAAATTGATGACCTGGCCGAGGATATTCAACGACAGTTGATTACCTCGTATGCGGCCAATGGCGACCGCAGTGCGGCCTTGCGTCAATATGAATCATGCGTGATTGTGCTGGAACGGGAGTTGGGCGTGCCACCCCTGCCAGAAACCCGCGCTGCCTATGAAGCGGCTCGTGATGGGCGTCACCTAGCTGTACCAGAGAAGCGGCCACAGCCAGAATGGGCCACCCTGCCCAGTTTAGATTTGCCGCTCATGGGGCGGGAAGCGGCCTGGGAGAAGTTGGAGACAGCTTACGGCCGTTTCTACAGAGGCGGCGTCATCTTCATCTCCGGCGAACCAGGGGTGGGCAAATCCCGGCTCATGCAAGCCTTTGCCACAGCCCAAGCTGACGGCCGTCTTGCCCTGACCGGTAACAGCCTTGCCGGAAACCAAACATTGCCCTACCAGCCATTGGTACAGGCGCTGCGCGTGGCTTTGCCCTTGCGGGATCGTTGGCGGCACGCTCGGCCTATCTGGCTGGCCGAAGCAGCCCGCCTACTGCCAGAACTGTCCCTTCACTTCCCCGATTTACCTTCTGCGGTAGAGGTGGAGCCAGCCCAGGCGCAGGCGCGTCTCTTCGAAGCGCTGACCCAGCTGTTTTGCAGCCTGGCCACCGATACGCCCTTACTGCTTTGTCTGGATGATGTTCACTGGGCAGATGAGGCGACGTGCGGCTGGCTGCAATATGTGACGAAACGATTGGCAGGCAGCCAAATCTGCATTGCCGCTGCCTATCGCTCCAACGAAGCTACCCCATTGGCTGAATGGCGGCGGGAATTGGGCCGCGCCCACCTCAAGGCGGATGTGCCATTGGTCGGGCTGGCGCCGACGGCCGTTGCTTCCCTGCTACGACAGGCAGACAACCATATCGCTGCCCCGGAACCATTGGCGGATCGCATCCATGCAGCCACAGATGGCAATGCCTTCTTCGTCCTGGAAACAATACGAGAACTGCTGGAAACCAACCAACTGACCAACCCGCCACCCGATTTGCCACTGCCTGCCACTGTACGTGAAGCAGTTTTACGCCGCGCCGCCCGTCTGACGCCGCTGGCGCAGCAGATTTTGGAGATTACGGCCGTTCTTTCACCATTATTAACCTTTCCCATCATCCACCAGACGGCGGGACGGGGCGACCTGGAAACGGCCGACAGCCTGGAGGAACTGGCCGCACACCAACTTCTGCTGGCCGATGGCGACCAGTTTCGCTTTCAGCATGGGCTGGCACAGGCCGCAGTCTATGAGAACATCAGCAATTGGCGGCAGCGGTTGCTGCACCGGCGGGCGGGGGAGTCGCTGGCAGCATTGCCCAATCAGGGAGATGTGGGACTAGCCGCGGCGATGGCGACCCATTTGGCAGCGGCTGGTGAGGTGGGGCAGGCTATTATCTATTACCGGCAAGCGGCAGCAGCGGCTCAATCGCTGTACGCACATCAGGAAGCCATTGATTACCTTAAACAGGCTGTCGAATTGGCGACGGGAGAAGTAGGGGAAACGGCCGTTCTACCTTACCTACATGAAGCCTTGGCTGATAATTTGGCTATCACCGGGGAATATGCCGCTGCTGAAACAGCCTATCATGCTGCCTTGGCGCTGACGCCAAAGGATGATCCCTTGTTATTGGCGGCGTTAGAGCGTAAGTTGGGTGCCACGCTGCCAACTCAACAGCGGTATGCCGAGGCAGAAACCGTTTATCGAACTGCTCTAGCCCGTCTGGATGGAGTGCCGTCAACGGCCGTTAGCCAACAACACAAATCCATACGCTTAAACGTACTCCTCGGTCTTTTGGATGCGCTGTACTTTCAAACTCGGTCAGATGCGATGATAGATTTGAAGGAGCAAACGGAGGCACTGCTGGATGAGGTGGGGACGGCTGATCAGCGATCCAATTACTGCTCCCGCCTGAATCAGATAGCTTTCATCCAAAATCGATTTCGTGTCTCAACTGAGAATAATAGGAATGGTCAAATAGCGTTGACCCTTGCTCAAGAATCGGGCAATGCCAAATTGATTGCCCGCCAGCAGTTTCACATGGGCTTTCAATTGTTATGGGGTGGTAACCTGGCTGAAGCCGAGGAATATCTCCAACAATCCTTGACGGCAGCCGAAGCGATAGGAGATTTCTGGTTACAGGATCAATGTTTGGCCTATCTGAATATTTTGTATCGTTTGCAAGGCAATATGGCTCAGGTTGAAGCGCAGCTACCGCGCCTGGTTGAAGTTGCCCATTCGGTTAGCCACCCCTATTACATCGGTGTGGCTCAGGCTAATGCCGCCTGGCTGCGCTATCGTGCAGGCGAGTGGCAGCAGGCTCAAACCCAGGCTGCGGCGGCGATGGCAAGCTGGGATAAATCGTCCTATCCATTCTATTGGTTGGCTCAGTGGCTTCTACTGGCGCTGGCTCTGCGACAAAGCCAACTGCCGGAGGCCATTCATGCTGCCCATGCCATGGTGGATGTCAAACAGCAGAAGCTGCCGGATGATATTGATGATCTGTTGGCAACGGCCGTATCCGCCTACGAAGCTGATGATGAACTGACTGCGCGTGATTGTTTGGCAACGGCCGTTGCCCTTGCCATCCAACACGGCTATCTCTAACCCCCAAGACATCCCAACTGAATAAATTCTTCCGGTTGTGGACTTTTTGTGGACATTGCTTTGGTAGGCTGTAGGCATTGTTAATCCGTAGCACATTATAAAAAAGGAGAATTTCGTGCGTATATTAAAATCAAACCGTTTTCTGTTCATTTTTGTAACGCTCTTCATTGGGTTGTTATTGGCTGCTGGCTATAGCCAGCCTGTCTTGGCAAGTGGGGCAACTGTCTTGCATGTGCCTGTTAGTTTTTTAGGCCCTCCACCTGCTCAACCATGCACCGGCGGCACACTTGAAGCCGAAGGAAATATCACTGTAGTGATACACCCAACGGGTCAGGGATACTTTCTTCACATAGGTGGCGGCAGGGATAGTGTCATTATGACTGACGTAGATACAGGTGACGTGTACCGATTTGTTGGCGCATTAAATGATCACACGGTGGGTTCTGGTGGTGGCACAACAGTTCATCATGTGAACTACATCAGTCAGGGGTCTGGCGGTAATTTTGTGGGTCAGTTTCTCGAACATGTAACCATCACCCCAGATGGAGAGGTCGCTGTTGACTTTGAATGGGGCAATGTCTCCTGCTCATAAAACGTCTGACAAGCAGTGTTACAGTCTTGGAAGGTGATTGCAAATAAGTTGGCAACTCCCAGATTGGTTCAATCTTGAAGATTGAACCAATCTTGCCAGTAAATGACAATAGAGGGAAGAGATGATTTTAATAGTTGGTGGAACAGGGTCAATGGGCAGCGCAGTGGCGCGGCGATTGTTGGGCAAGGGGAAATTGGTGCGGGTGGTGACGCGCACGCCGGAAAAGGCAGCTGACTTACAAAAGTTAGGCGCAGAAGTAGTAGCGGGTAACCTGCTGGATAAGCCATCGTTGGCGCAGGCTTGCCGTGGGGTTGAGAAGGTGTTGGCCTCAGCCCATTCGATATTTGGGCGCGGGCGGGAAGCGTCCAAATATGTTGACCTGCAAGGGCACAAGGATTTGATTGATGCGGCCAAAGCGGCCGGGGTGCAGCATCTTGTGTACACATCGGCGTATAATTTTGGCCCAGAATACGATTCGGTCCCATTTTTCCAATTTAAACGCGAGGTAGAGCAGTATCTGCAAGCCGTCGGGTTGAGTTATACCATTTTACGTCCTACATTTTTCATGGAATCCCACGCAGAAATGTTGATTGGTCAGCCCATTATGGAGAAAGGGAAGGTGTCGTTATTTGGCCGGGGCCAGAACCCACGCAATTTTATAGCCGCTGATGATGTCTCTCGATTCGCGGTCATGGCCCTGGAAGATGAAAGACTGAACGGCCGTATCATCGACATTGGCGGCCCGGAAAACTTGACGAATATGGAAGTGGTGCGGCTGTATGAAAAGTTGGCTGGGCGGCAGGCGAAGGTGAGTCACGTGCCGTTGGGGATGTTGAGGGTGATGTATCGGTTGATACGGCCGTTTCACCCCGGACTCAGCCAGATCATGCAGTCCAGCATCTACGCCGACACTGTAGATTGCACCTTTGATCCGGCGCCGATGTTGGCCGCTTACCCAGTTAAGTTGACCAGCCTAGAAGATTGGGCAGCGCAGAGAGTTACAGGGAAACGGCCGTAGCCACGCAGACCCAAACTTAATTGATTTGAAACTATATCTGACTGATTTGTCAGCCTAGAATGATGAGGCAAAGGAGAGATTGAAAATGGTGCTTTATGTTTTGAAATGGAATGTGCAGCCTGACAAAGTCGAAGCTTATAAAGCATGGGCTGCATGGTATGGCCATGACGATGTGCAGCAAGTGATCGCTGAGGCGAGAACGATGGTTAACAACATGTCATTAGAGTTGTGGGGCGCCATCCCCCATTGTGCCTCAGCCGATTCGCCCTGGTGGTTAAGTTAGGTGCGTCCTCAATGGGAACATTGGCCAGCGCATTCAATGTGCTGGTGGCCTGGTTGGCCGTATTGATTTACCTTGCCCTGGTTGCCAGATATGCTTATTTTCGATTTGGAAAAGATGCCTGATCAACCTGTGCCATATAGCTCATATCTGGTGCGCTTTTGGTGGGAGGACAAAGGGAGAGAGCCAGAGGGAGCTTGGCGTGGCGAGGTAGAGTCGGTGCAAACTGGCCATAAATGGCAATTCCATCATTTGAGTGGTATGCTGCAATTTATTCAGGCACAGATGGAAACCCATGTTTCCGATTTTTCAGTATCGGATCAGCTACTGGATGACTCTATTATCCTTATAGATCAAAGCGAAAAGGGGGAAACATCATGCTGAAGCTGCACATCAATTTCCGCGCCCAAGATAACTCGCCACGCCATGAACGGCCGCTGTTGTTGGCTCCTTTGCCTGATCTGAGTGATTTGCACCATATTTTACTAGTCGATGATGTCTCGGTGACGGGACGGACGCTTGAACTGGCCAAGGCGCATTTGTGTCAGCAACAAGTGACGACGTTGGTGTTGAAAGGGCAGGGGGATTTTGTGATTTTCCCGGAAGTGGCAGCATGTGTGAATTGGCCGTGGCAGGTGACAGGGTGAGGACACAGTGACGTTGAGCCACTATGCCCTCTGACCAAATTATTCTGGTGTCACGTAAGCGGCCGTAATGCCACCATCGACTAAGAAGGTGGAGCCAGTGGTAAAGGAGGCATCATCACTGGCTAAAAACAGGACGGCTTTAGCTATTTCGTGGGCTTCACCAAAGCGGCCCATGGGGATATGGACCAGGCGGCGTTGCCGTTTTTCCTCGGTGTTGAGGTATTTCATGAGTAGCTCGGTGCGCAGGGGGCCAGGGCAAAGGGCATTGACGCGGATGTTTTCACGGGCGTGAATGGTTGCCAGTTCCCGCGTCATAGATAGTACCGCACCTTTGCTGGCCGTGTAGGCTAATTGCGGCGTGGCCGCGCCGAGAACAGCCACAAAGGAGGCCACGTTGATGATGGAACCGCCACCAGCCCGACGTAAAGCGGGGATGCCGTATTTACAGCCTAGGAAAACGCCTTTGACGTTAACTTGGAAGGTGAGCTCCCAAACTTCTTCACTCGTGTTAATAGCATCATCGTCTTGGGCATGGGAGATACCAGCGTTGTTGAAGAGGATGTTGAGCTTGCCGTAGGTGTTTTCGGCCGTTTGCACCATTTTTTCACAGTCGGCGGCCTGAGACACATCAGCATGCACGTAAACGGCCGTTCCCCCATTATCCACCACCATCTGCACGGTTTCCTGGCCTCCAGCGTCATTAATGTCCACAGCCACTACACTTGCTCCCTCCTGGGCAAAGAGCAAGGATGTTTCTTGGCCAATACCACTGCCTGCACCAGTAATCAGAGCTACTTTATCAACCAATCGCATAATGTATAATTTCCCCTTGAAATAAGTAGGTTCCAGAGCTAATTATACGCGGTCTTGATGAAAATGAGATATTGGGCACTTCCTGTCACGTGTAGCAACGTTTCGTGGGAGCCTGGCAGGTTTCTATGACTACATTTTTGCCAAGTTTAACGGCCGTCACGAGCGGCCGTTATAATATCCCTTGCAGATCATCCATCTCGAAAGGTTTGATGAGTATAGCATCAGCCAAACTGTTTAAGGTCGAGGCTTTATGAATATCGGCCGTCATCAAAACCACACGTGTTTGTCCCAATCTCTCATTGGCGCGGATCTGATGCAGCAATTTATCCCCAGATAGGGTGGGTAAATGGAGATCAAGTAAGATTAAATTTGGTGTCTTGGTCATTAAATAAGATTCTACTTGACTTCCGTCTGAGATAGTATTGGCTTCATAGCCATTCATTTCAAGTATGATGCTGACCACATTGGATAAATCATAATCATCTTCAATCACAAGAGCTTTTCTCAGGTTCATTTTATTTTGTCCTCGACAATTTCAAGCGGCAAAGTAACAGTGAATTAGCTGCCATATCCGACTTGACTCTCAAATTCCACTTCATGTCATAGACCTTTACTTTGTCTATAGAGGGGCCCATCATTTGCCCGGGAACTGCTTGGTAAAGATGTGCTTGCCCGGGTGTGCGGATAGTGAAGTAGGGGCAAGTGTATAAATGGAGTAAAAAATGGGCGGGTGAGCGCTATATTTTTGCTGTCAGTGTCATTGAATATTCTGTAGCGATAGAAGTGGCTCAGTGGAATGATGATGAGGGAGGCAATGAAGTTGGTGATGGTGAAGTTGTGATGGAGCTTGAACACTGAAGACTGCTTGAATACTTGAAGTGAGTGTGAGTATGTAATTGTGCAGGTAAATATAACAGAAGAATGTGGCTTGTTTTGTTTCTGCATTGTGACAGTTTTGTGAACAGATGCTGGATGTTATCGGCTGGAAATCAGAATAGCCACCCTATATGGACACTTGTTGCTGGCCTTAGCTGATTTATGCGCTTTAGCTGCGTAGGTTTTGTGCTGCTTACATGATGTAATGATATAATGTTATAACAATTAGTTGGTACGTTTGATTAAGAATACTAAAGCTGGAGATGGTATGAAAGCATTGCATGGCCTTCGTTTGCTAGATTTAACCCACATGCTAAGTGGCCCTTATGCAGGCATGGTGCTGGCAGATTTGGGAGCGGATGTGATCAAAATTGAGCCACCGGGGAGGGGGGAGGGTACGCGTCGCTTGTTGGCAAATGATCCGAAAAATAGTTTGCATGGTATGGGCGCATACTTTTTGACGCTGAATCGCAATAAGAAAAGTGTGACGTTGAATTTGAAATCTGAGGAAGGGCAAACGCTTTTTTATGAACTTGTGAAAACGGCCGATATTGTTCTCGACAACTTTAGTGCTGGTGTAACTACCCGTTTGAAAATCGATCACGATCATTTATCCCGTGTCAATCCACGAATCATTACATGCACCATCACTGGTTTTGGCGAAAGCGGCCCTGACAATGAGCGCCCTGCCTTCGACATGGTGGCCCAGGCGATGGGGGGGGGTATGAGCATAACCGGGCAGCCTGGCGGGCCACCGACCCGTGCTGGTATTCCTATTGGTGATCTGGGTGGAGGGCTAATGGGTGTCGTGGGTATTTTGGCCGCTATAGTGGCGCGGGAGCAAACAGGGAGAGGGCAGCATGTAGACATTTCTATGTTGGATGCTCAAATTAGCTTGCTTAATTACATGGCAACAATGTACTTTCTGTCAGATGAAGTACCGGATAAATTGGGTAACGGTCACTTTGTCCATGTGCCCTATAACACATTTCCTACGGCTGACGGTTATATTATTGTGGCCGTGATCATGGACAATTTTTGGGAAAACTTAATGGCAGTGGTGGAGTTGCCTCAGCTTGATACGGCCGAAAATAAAGGGCAGCCGGGTCGCTGGCGCAATCAGACAGAAATAAACCAAAAACTAAGCGAGAAATTTCAGACGAATACACAGGCATATTGGATAGCGCGGCTGAGTGAGGCACGTATTCCTTGTGCGCCTGTTAATAACTTTGCCCAGGCCTTGCAGGAAGCGCAGATTAGGGCACGAGATATGGTTGTTGATGTGCCACATGTGCAGGGTGGCTCTGTAAAAATGCCAGGTAATCCGGTAAAGTTATCCGAGACATATGAAGAGAGCTATTCTTCACCACCTCTGTTGGGAGAGCATACGGCCGTTATTTTGCGTGAGCTTTTGGGCAAGAGCGAGGCTGAGATTGCGGCGTGGCGTGAGAAAGGGATCGTGTAGGCAATTTGTGGGAGAACTGGCCAATACGCCATCAGAAATTATTGAACATGATCGAGACAGTTCCATCTTACAGCCCACTAGCAGCCTGGCGACGGGCAATGATTTATTTTGTGGCTTGCTTTCTGTTAGGATGGTGGAGTGGGGCAGTAGCCTTACTCTTTAGGCAACCCTGGGGCGAGACGGGAGCTACAGGTTTTTTGCCTATGGTGGTTGCTTGTTTTGTGGTGATTCTAGTGGGCTATGGGTATGTGTGGCCGAGAGGCACGTTGACGCATGGCCGTTCACTAAATTTAGTTGCCGTTATTCCTTTTGGCTTGTTATGGGGTATCAGTGAAGGTGTCTTATTTATCTCCGTCTGGCTCCTGTTAGCAGCTTGGCTACCAAGCAAATGGCTGATAGTAGGGCTGACCTTTCTCACTCTGGCAACCTTTAAGGGGTTATGGCATAGTCAATATTGGGATATTTATGTTTCCCCTGAACACAATATTGAAGCCTGGAATTTGCGTAAGGTGTTATTGGCTCACACACCAAATCTCATTTTTACGCTGACCTTTCTGACCCTTTATGAAGGTGTGGGTTTCTTTGTTATCTGGCAAACTATGGCGCTATTGCTATCCGCC
Organism: Promineifilaceae bacterium (SeqCode); assembly: GCA_965223555.1. Taxonomy (GTDB): domain Bacteria; phylum Chloroflexota; class Anaerolineae; order Promineifilales; family Promineifilaceae; genus CBDCWU01. Next base: position 3,352,379 of record CBDCWU010000009.1, on the reverse strand, counting down.
TATTTCATGCACTTTCCGCCGTTTTGGGGACACGCCTGACAATTTTTTAGGTGTGATTGGAGGCAAGACTTGGGCATAAAAATGAAACAGGTAAACCTGGCTGGGATACGTGTGTATATGGGGACATTGACAGATGGGGTAAATGTGCATGAGGCTTTGGCAGAAACGGCCGTTGCCCATCACATTCACACTGCAACCTTTTCCCTGCTGGGAGGATTACATGAAGTAACCTTGACCGCTTATGATTTTGAACAACAACGCCGCCTAGACCCTTTGACCTGGCAACAACCGCTCGAAATTGTCTCTGGCCAAGGCACAATTAGCCAACTTGATGGTCAGCCTCACGTGCATCTCCACCTCACTTTGGCCTTTCCTGATGAAAATGCACCACACAGTATAACCGTTATCGGTGGTCACGCGGCCCATGCTCTGGCTTTTGCCGTCGAATTTACCCTTGCTGCTTACGATGGAGACCCTGTTCATAGGGCTTTGCATGCGGGGACAGGGTTAAAGTTGTGGACTATTTAACAGGTATGACGTGCTAGAAAATGCGCGGAAAACTTTACATAACAATGCGAGACAATAAAACAAAAACCAAACTACAACAAAAGCAACCTGCTTTTGGAGTAATCTCTGGCGTGACAGACCCCAAAATCGCCGAGTTGATTGGCCTAAGCGGCTTCGATTATTATATGATGGACGCGGAGCATGGCCCGCTTACGCCAGCCCAAGCAGTCAACATTGTGCGGGCTTGTGAGGCAGTGGGTGTGACACCTCTAGCGCGGGTGAGCCAAAAAGATCCCAAGGCAATTTTGCCTTATTTGGATGCCGGGGTTATGGGGATTATGATGCCCGGCTTGGAAACGGCCGCTGATGTACAAATGCTTGTTGCTGCTATTAAATACCCGCCACTCGGTAAACGCGGTGTAGGGCTTTCTCGTGTTTCTGATTACATGATGGGACAAAGATCGCAAGCGGAGTACATTGAGTGGGCCAACAGGAACACTTTGGTGTTGCCTCAATTTGAGGATGTGGTTTTGTTAGATAAATTGGCAGAGATGACGGCCGTTCCAGGCCTGGATGGTTTTGTCATTGGGCCACGCGATCTGTCCCTGAGCATGGGCTATGCCGATGGCTCTAATCACCCCCAAGTGCAACAGGTGATTGGGGAGGCTATTGAGATTATTCAGGCTGCCGATTTGGCTGTAGGTATCACTGCGGGCACAGTCGAAGCCGCCCGTGCCCAAATAGGGCGAGGAGCAACAATTATCCTCAACTCACTCCCCAATTTGATAAAAACCAGCTCCAGGCAATTTCTGGGCGTATCGTCCGAAATTTGAGGCAGAGCATCCTTTGACAAATCCCTTAAATCCAGATAGGATATTTATCATATTGTTGTAATGTTACGACATTTGCTGTTGAGGCAATTAACCAATGACGATTTTGGATCGAAGCTCGCCTGTCCCACTCTATTATCAACTCAAAAATATCCTGTTACAGAAGATCGAGGAGCAGGAGTGGCAGATCGGGGATCTGATTCCCAGTGAACAAGAATTGCAAGATACGTTTGGCCTCAGCCGAACAACTGTGCGCCAAACTTTGAGTGAGTTGGTGAATGAAGGTTGGCTCAATCGTCATCGTGGGCGAGGAACGTTTGTCACCCTGCCCAAGATGACCCATGATCCAGTGCGCCGCCTGGGGGCTTCGGACTATTTACAACAGCAGGGAATCCAACCCAGTTGGCAAGTGATCGAGACGGGCTGGTGCGAAACGCCGCCCGATGGTGTGCGGGATCGGCTACATCTGCCAGACGATGCGCGGGTCTATCGCATTCATCGTTTGCGTTTAGCCAATGGCGAACCGATTGGCTATCACTATGCTTATTTACCAGAGGCCGTGGTCGGCTACATTAATGAAGCAGTTTTGATGGATGGGGGGTCGTTGCGGTATTTACGTGGTGCTCCCCAAATGGAGAATAGTATTGCCAATCGTACTATAGAGGCCACCATAGCGGATGAACCGGAGATACGCCAGTTGGGGGCCAAACGGGGTGAAGCGATTTTGGCTATTGAGCGCACAATTTTGGCTGCTGATGGTACCCCCTTGGAACTGTTGTGGGCCGCTTATCGGGGAGAACGGTTTAAGTATCAGATAAAGTTATAGAAGATGTGTGGCTCATTGCGTGAGGGTCAGCACGCAATAGGCAAAGTGCAGAGTATGAACAGTAAGCAATTTGAAATGGACACAGATGTAGATTATGGAACACCTTTGCCTAGGCCCTATCAATGTTTTATGGGACGTTGGGAGGGGCTGTGCAAGACGTTTGATGCTAAAGGGAATTTTATCGAGGCAGCGGCCGTTCATATGAATGTTTATTGGGTGGATGAGACTACCTGGCATTTGCATGAATATTTTGAGAATTTGTATGAATTTGGGCCCTCTGATATTCATTCGGATATTACAGTAGATGGCAAAACATGTTCCGCTGCTAATGATGTTATCTCTATTGAAGGGGCCGAGATCACACCCTACAACTATGTTTTTACGATTGTAAGCAAGTTATCGAATTCGACAGTTTACAATAACCATTATTTTCTTGACCCCAACACGCGCCGCATTATCACTCACAAAGTGAGGGATGGGAAGACACATATTTACCAGATTCAAGATTTTGTAAGGGTGGGTTAGACGCGATAGGCACAGATATGATCATACAAACCGCAGCAGAGGGTGATTCTCATTTAGCCATTCAACAGACAGACCATGCCCGTATGTCAGGGCAATTTGCAACTGCTTTTGGCAATGATGAATTTGCCGGGCTGCATCCGCAAGAGCCTGTGGTTTTTGTGGCGGAGCATCATGATGAGGGCTGGGCAGCAACGGACACGGCCGTTTTGCGCGACCCTACCACCAATTTGCCTTATCATTTGACTCAAACTCCACTCACGGAGTTGGTCAAAACGAGTGCCCGCTCACCCGAGTTTAATGAGCGCCATCATCCATATAGCGGTATCTTGTCGAGTATGCACACCTATGGTCTGTTTCACGGCCGTTATGGTCTCAGTGATAAAATTTTTGTGGATTTGATTCCAGAGGAGCATAAGGAGGCAGTGGAAGGAATGCTTCATGAAGAACTGGAGCGGCAGACACGCTTAATTGGACAGTTGAAAGAGGATGAGGCAACGGCCGTTTGGGTCACGTACCCGAATCTCTTTCACAATTACAAATTGCTGCAATTCTTCGATACGTTAGCCCTATATTTTCATATGGTACATCGTGAGGCCCGCGCCCTATCTACTTTTCCCAATGTCCCGATGGGTGTAGATCATGATACAACTGTCACGATTCAGCCTGTTGGCCTTGGTGTGTATCGTCTTGAGCCATATCCTTTTGCTCAAGATGAGATGGCCTTTTCCTATATCGGCCGTCCCGTTAGGCCACAGCCCGCTGAGGTAAATTTGAGACATTATTTGCATGGTATTGAGCCTGTTGAGGAGCAGGTGACACTCGTCAGGTAGTGTGATTTGAGGCGAATGGGTGAGCATTCTCGCGAGCAAGGTTTCACGCAAGCTATCGGCCGTTGGCTGGGCACGGCTGAAGTTTATGATGGCAAGGGCCGTTTTTTGGGAAATGCGACGGACCGGCGCCATGTCCAGAAGCAAGTAGAGGATAACCGAGTGCGGATTGATCTCTCATTTGTTGGCCCTTTCAAATTCGCCGGACATTATTTTATCGAAGACCATAAAACACATCGCCTATATCAAGGGCCAGCCAATGTTGGTTATGCCGAGACGTTGAGCAACGGTCTCATCGAGGCCAACGCCTATTGGGCAGCCGTGGGCCTTAGTCAACGCTTTTTCCTGATGGTGCTGCCTGATGGTCAGCGACAAATGTCTCTAGCTCTTATGTCCCGTGGTGAGGAGTTGGTTTATGTCGTTGTGGGCGAGTATCATCGTTTTTCAGATGAGGAATATGTAGAAACACCGGCTTTTGTTAATGGTACTTCCTATGATTTGGCTGATGATGTGACGGCGGGACGCGGCGAGGTTTTGTTGCACAGGAACGGCCGTTACACAGGCACGCTTTCTACCCTCGATGGCGACCTTAATATGTTACCTGAGACGAGTTATGCGGAACAGATGGATGGTTTGTCGGTGTCGGTGAGTGGTTTGGCTTTTGTGCCAGCCGCGAACACATTTGATTTGCAAACAAACGGCCGTCAAGCTTGGACTGTTCCTGGGCAAGTGGTGGGTAGTTATAGTTTAAGTGGTGGACGGGCATTAAGTGGGCAGTTCCATTTTTTGGATGAACAGTTGCGCCTCTGGCGGCGGGAAGTTGTGAGCCACGACGGCAATATGAAGGCAGTTTTGCACAATTGGTATCGGGGGGGACAACGGGTGGGTGTGCAGTTTGGCATATTGAATTTTGTTGAGGAATGAGACGTATTGCGCCGTAAGCGGATCAATACGCAATACGTCGTACAAGCGCAAAATGTGCGCCATGAGCATAAAAAGATGACTCACGCTAAGGCGCAAAGCCGCTAAGGAGGAAAAATCAGTGCGCCTTGGCATCTTTGCGTGAAATTTTTGGTTGTGGCTTTGTCACATTACGTAATCCGCAATCCGATGACTTTTTTAGGGGCATGGTTGGTAACTGAATATGTTTACAATCCTGATGGCACGTTTGCAGGGATTGTGCGGCAGCGGCGGGAGTTGGAGCAGTTGGAAAACGGCCGTATCCGGGTGACGCAAGATTGCCAGCCAGAGCCTTCATTAAAAGGGCATGTGATGGAACGGTTTGTAGGCAAGCCTGTGTTTGAGTTGAGTGTAGACGGCCGTTATCGACGTTATCATGGCCCAGCCGTGATTGGCACAGGCTTGCCTTGGGGTGATGGGGCTATGACGGGTAGTGGTTTGTGGCCAGACTTTGGGCATAATTTCCGCTCTTTTGGCATTTTGCCTGAACCCTATCGGCAGTTAACAGGCGGCAAATTTTTTAATGCGACGGAGATGGTGGCGAACATCGTGGGTGTGGCCGTTCATGAGGAAAGCAGTGGCGATTGGCCGGAGTTGGTAGGTTTCCTTTGGGCGGGTGATGTGGCGAGCAATTGGCAAGGTACACTTCGTCATGTCAATAATGATGGCATTGTCCAGCGGGAAGTTCCGCTACAGCGTCATTATGAGCAACATTCTATCGATCAACTGAGTTGGGTCGATGAGTGGGATGGTCGGGTGAGTTTTTCACTTGATTTGTGTCCAAAGATCGGCCGTTTCCAAATGAATGGCCGAGGCGAGCGTGGCGCAGTTTTGCAGGGGATTGGCAAGCAGTATGGTTGGTTGCTGGAAGTGGAAGCGATTTCTGAAGGGGGATTGCGTGTGGAATTGATGGAGGTGTTGGACGGCCGTTCTGGTCATCTGGTTGGCCTCCGTCGTTGGCTGCAGGATGATGAACTGGAACGGGTTGAGGTGATTCAGCTTCGCCCGCTGGGGTGAGGGAGATTAGGAGATTAAATGTCACAAGATACGACGAAATCAATTGCCGAGATGGTGGCGGAACGGCCGTCAATCGATAACCAAGCTGTATTTGATGAGCTTTGGGCGATTACGACTGAGTTAAAAGAGAAGGTTTTTGCTCGTTTTAAGCTGAATCCTGATCCTTGTTCGGCTAATTATCAGCCGTATGGTGGTGGTGAAAATAGTCCCAGTGGTTTTTTAAGCACATGGGCAGGGCCGGAGATCGATTGGCTCGTTTACTCTTGGATTGGCACGCCCGGAACCAGCTTTACCAATATGCATTTGACGATTAATGTTGGACCGCAGTCGTGTATTCCCCATTTTGGCTTTGCCTTGGGGACTGCCCCCGATATTTTTATGTATATGGATTATCTGCCACGTGTCGATTTTTGGCAGGATGCGGCTTATTTTGACAAGTATTTGCAGCCGATGAATGAGAGGTATTTGCAGTTACGCAATGACGGCCGTTTCTCCCCTTTTGTTAGTCAAGATATGGCCATGCGCTTATACCAAAGCCCTGTTAGCCTGTGCCATATGGTTCCGGCGGATGATGATACGCTGGGCATTATTCGTGAGATAGCCCACGAGATGTTGGATCGCTGGCTGGGCTGGTTTGACGGGGCGGAGGCGGTGCCGGAAAGCAAGCGTGAGGCTTTGGCAACGCGAGATTTGTATGTGCGCCGTACGATTTGTGAGCGTGATCCGGCCAATGCCATTGCAGTGCGCTTGTTTGGTCAGGAAATGGCAGATGACTTAGTGAAGACGTTATGGGGGGGGAATCGCACATTGGCAAGAGCGGGATAAGGCGTACTGCGTATACTGTAAACGGATCCATACGCAATACGCATAAGCCAACGGCCGTTGGTCGCAATTCGTACTTATGAAATATTTAATTGTTGGGGTGGGGTTGGTTGGTGAAGCGGTTGCCAAGATGCTGATGGTTGAGGGGCATGAGGTTGTGGGCACGACGACGACACCTGCTAAGGTGGAGAGGTTGCAAGCTTTTTGCTCTGAGGTGGCGGTTTTGACTGGGGAGGAGCAGGACAAAATCGCGGTGGCTGCTGAAGGGTGTGATGGGATTGTGATGACGGTGAGTCCCAAGTTTAGTCGGACGACGACACCTGAGGATCGGCTGGCTGAGTATGAACGGGTGTTTGAGCGGACGGGGCGGAGTGTAACGGCCGTTCATGAGCGGTGTATTTTTGCATCATCATTTTCGGTTTATGGGGATAGTGGCGAGGGAGATGGCCCTATTACGGAAGATAGTCCCTTGTCAGCCTCTCAAGAGCCATCGGCCGTTTATTTTCAAGCAGCAGAAAAATTGGTTTTGGCGAACGAGCAAGGGTGTGTGCTGCGCTTCCCTGATGTGTATGGTGGGGAGAATGATTTAGATTATGGGCAGCGTTTGGGCTTGGCGCATAAGATGATGGGGGGGAGGGTGCCGTTTAGTGGGGATGCATTGTTATATCGTTTGCACTGTTTGGATGCGGCGCGGTCAATTGTTCATGCGTTGAGGCATGATTTGGTGGGAGCGTTTAATGTTTGCCTCAATGAGCAGTTGCCACCAACTAATCAGGCAGTTTTTGATCGCTTGGCAGCTGAAGCTGGCTTGGAGCCGCTTGTTTTCTTGAGCCAAATTAAGCTACCAAGTCGTCCCATTTTGGCGGACAAGATCGCGGCGACAGGTTTTACGTTTGAATATACGGATTATGATTTTAGATAAGGATTAAGGAGGTTTAGAGATGGTACCGTATATCTTTATATTTTATAGTTTGGTGCAACTAGGTTTGTTGGTTTTGGCAGTCGGGGAGTGGCGTAAGAACGGCCGTCTTGTCTATCTCATTTTGCCCGTCATTGTTGCCGCTTTGGTTTATGATAATTTCGTAGTGGGTACGGGAATCTGGATAGGTGAAGGGCAAACACTACAAACGCTCAATTTCTTTCGTTTTTTGACACATGTATTATTTACACCGCTTTTGTGTATTTTTGGCTTGATGGTGGCGCGGAATGCTGGGGTAGATTGGGCTTGGAACAAGCGGGTGGTAACGGCCGTTTATAGCCTCACTGCTATCTTCGTTGCTATTGGCCTCTACGCTGATGTGTTTTTGCTTAATCTTAGCCCTGTTGCCGAAGATGGCACATTACGCTATGTCAATATTGGTTGGGAGGGGCCGCCCATCGCCGCTATTTTAACGATAGGAGTTTTATTATTTATTGGCATTAGTGTCATTGTAGAAACACGTTGGTATTGGTTGTTGGTGGGTTCTTTGGCGATGTTTCTCATCTCAGGATTTGCGGCGACTATTGGGGTTGTCGCAAACCTTGGCGAGATTATCCTCATCGTTTCGCTTTTAGGTACCTTGCGCCATTTTCCTCATCAAACTTATGAAGCGTACAATAAGGCTTTGCGCCTGCGGACCCCAGCCGAGCGTCAAGTCTTGGCCGAAGGTATTCGTCACCGCAAGCGCAAATTGGCTATTTACAATCGACAAATGGCCTGGGTCATGTTTCCTATCCTCATTATTGGTACAGTGGCTTTTTATCGTGATAGCCTCAATTTATCGGCCATTCCAGCGTGGGTGGATTACACTTTCAACACACTTTTTATTTTGCTCTTTTTCATTCACACTGTTGCTAGTTTCTACTTTTATGGCATCCCTAAGCCGCGTCGTCATATTCGTGTAGTGCATGTCTATATTGGGTATGCGGTGTTTTTGTTTACAATGGTCAGCCAGTCGTTGATTGGTGTGGAGCCGATTCACATGATTACTTATGTCATTAATTGGCTGTTTATCGGCGCGCATGTTGTTTTGAGTGCGTATTTTATGTTGAAACGCAATCGGCATAAGCAGCCTGTGCCTTCTTTGGAAATTAGGGTGAAGGTGAAGGAGACAACGAAGGTGGCTGGATGATGGTTCGTGCATTTTATCAGTCGGTGGCGGTGGAAACGGCTGTTGCCCCTTACAATATAATCGCGCTCAAAATCTATTATCTAGCAGAGCTGTCTGGTAGTGATGAAGAGCGGAATACAGGTGTGGTTCCAGCTAATGCTGCTTTGTCGCCATTTCCTGTAGTCATTATCATGCCTGGTATTAACGTCGGGCCAGAGGCATATCAGTGGCTAGCGGTGGAACTGGCGCAAAAAGGGCTAGTTGTTGTCACGTATAGTTGGATTGCGGAGGAGATGCCGGGTTATATCAGCCTCACACCAGGGGTCGAATTGGCAGCTTTGCAGGTGGGAGCCTATGGTAGTGCGCCAACGTCGCCAGCGATTGCGCCGATTTTGGCGGAGATGGCGAAACAGAATGAAAACGGCCGTCTGGCTGGCCTGCTTAACTTAGACAAAGTGGTGCTGGGCGGTCATTCGGCGGGTGGCACGATGGCATTGCAGAATGGGAACCATGAGTGGTTTCCACAGGTGAAAGGGGTGTTTTCTTACGGAGCGCATACGATGGTAACGACGTTTTTGGGCTATGAGCCACAGACGACGTTGCCACTGTGGGATGTGCCAACATTGCTTATGGGGGGGAGTTTGGATGGGGTGATTGAGGCGAGTTGTCATCGGTACGGCAACGACCCAAGTTCAACTATCCCATTGGAAAAGACGTTTGAGACGGGTGGTGAGAATACGTTTTTGGTGGTATTGGCGGGAGCTAACCATTTTACGATGGCGTACCCGATTGATGAGACGACGGGACGGCCGTTTTTGGATCATCCCACAACCCAACCCGACGATCAGCTGCGTCACGAATTAGTGACGCTGATTACCTTTTTTATTGATGCCCATGTGCGGGGCAATCCGAAGGCGAAAATCGCCTTGAAGCAGCAATTAAACAGCAGCAATCCGCTGATTGCGATGAGTAAAGTGAGATAAACGGAGAGAATTATGCTTAAAAACTTCTGGTATGCCGTCGAATTTTCGGAGGCTGTTGCCCCACAAAAACCGGTGCGTTTACGAGTGCTGGGTCAAGATTTGGTGCTGTATCGAGATACGAAGGGCAATCCTGTCTGCATGAGTGATTTGTGTATTCATCGTGGTGGTGCTTTGTCTGATGGCAATGTCGAAGGGGATTGTATTCGCTGTCCCTATCATGGTTGGAAATTTGAACCAGAAGGCGCTTGTGTTGATATTCCAGCTAATTTGGACGGTGTGCCTATTCCCAAAAAGGCGCGGGTCGATGCCTATCCAGCGGTGGATCGGTATGGTTGGATTTGGGTCTTTTTAGGCGATTTGCCCGAAGAGGAACGGCCGCCTATCCCTGTGTTGCCCTATATGGATGATTTGGAGAGCGGGAAGCTCTATAAGTTGACGGGTGAATTCAAATGGAATGCCCATTATGCAAGGGTGATTGAAAATGGAGTCGATTTTGCTCACGCGCCGTTTGTGCATGGGGCAGCCTTTGGTAACCCGGATGAACCGCAGATTGATGAATATGAAGTGGATTATGAAGATTTTGGGGCGACAGCGACGGTAACGATGAAACCAACGCCGTCGAAAGGGTTATGGGGTCGTCTGTATAGCAGCCGTACAGAAGCCAAACCTGTGGTAACGACGAATGGCTTTTGGATGCCCAATATTACTCGTTTGCATGTGCGTTTGCCGATGGGCAATATGATTTTGTATGATGCCAATGTGCCGGTGGATGATTACACGACGATTACTAAATGGATGCAATTGCGAGACTTTTTTAAGGGTAAGTGGGCAGATCGGGATGCACGGCGTCGGGTAGAGAAGATTTTCTTGCAGGATCAGGGGACAGTGGAAGCGCAACGGCCAGAGTTGTTGCCTTATGATTTGGCAGCGGAGTTGCATGTCCGTTCGGATGCAATTCAGATTGCGTATCGGCAGATGCGCAATAAATATTTGGATATGGGCTGGGGGATTGATTTGCATTTAATTGAGTCGGAGTATTCGCGGCATCAGGCGACTGTTATTCCGTCGCCAGCGCGGCGTAATAACCCTGAGTTTGCTAATGCTTGGGTAATGCGGGAGGTGCCAACGAAGGGGGCTGTGTTGCCGGAGGGGCATCGGTTACGTCGGCCGAATGACCCGAAGCCTAAGAGGAAGAAACGGCCGTCGAATGGAGAAGGCCGTTAAATAGGGGAGGCGTATTGCGTATACTGTAAATGGATCCCTACGCAATACGCAATACGCAATACAGATATGTCATTATCAAAAGAACTTAGCCACAAAACATTAGATACGATTATTGAGCGATTTAGTATGACTGAAGCTGGTGATCCCTTTCGGGTGATTCATAGTCAGATTCCGCCGGGGACGAAGGTGGGTGAGATGCGGATTTGGCGGGGGGATGCCGTTCGCAAGCTGGTCTATATTGGCATTACGGTGGAGATGATGCAGTTGGATTCCCATATGTTGTTCGCGTTTACGCCGCCTGAGAGTCCCATTCCTCATTTTACGTTGGATTCGGTGCTGGCAGGGCCAACTTTTGCCTTTCATTTAGACTTGATTCCACGCACTGATTTGGGCGCGAATTTGGCTTATTTGGATGCGGCTTTTCATCCGTTGACGGATGAGTATCAGAAGGCGCGGCAGATTGAGGGGTTGGCGGAGGCGCGTTTGTCGCCACGTCAATATGCTATCATGTCGCCCTGGATGCTAGTTAATCGGGCTACAGAAGCAGCCTATCGGAAAGTGGAGCCTTCGATTGATTTCTATGTGAATCATTGGGCGAGGCTGGTGGAAAGTGGCTTGCCTGAAGCAGCAACGGCTGGCCTAACGGCCGATTATCTGACAAACCGAGATGCTCAAAATCGCGCCATTATCTTTAATGTAGATGTTGATCCAGTCTGGAATCAACTCAAGCCTCTTATCGGTGAGGAAATGGGCGCGTTAATGCGATCGGTGTTGCGGAATCAAAATGTGGAAAGTGTGTAATTATGACAGATGAACAACCAAGCCAATGGCAAGAAAAAATAACAGGTGAATGGCATGGTCGCCCGTCTATTTTCGATGCAGCAGGGAACCATGTGGGATACAACAAGGTATATCGAGCTAGCACCTTTGAAAACGGCCGTACTACCTATACCATGAACACGATCCTTGATGCTGTGGGGCCATTGCGAGCCCGCTTTGAGGCGGGTAAGTTTGCCTTTGGGGTGCTAGATAGTGATCGGGATCGTATTTATATGGGGCCAGATTTTTTGGGAGCGGGGCATCCTTTTGGCACGGCGTTGGTAGATGCACATTATTATTCGCCTGGTTGGGAGAGTGATTTGCGGACGATGGTGCATATTTTGTCTGATGGTGAAACGCAGGTGTATTCGTCGCTGCTGTATGACGGGCCGACGATTAATGGTGTGTTTAATGGGGTTTATAAAGTGGCTTATGATTATCACACGAATCCTGAGACGAGGGCGCGGATTGATGCCTTTACGGAACAGGAGATTGTGAATGGTAAGAAACCTCATATTTTGCCAATTAAACATGCGGGATGTTGGTCGGGTGAGATGTTTGTGTATGATGCGAATCAGGAGCAGGTGGGGGTGAATCAGGTTACGATTGAGTATACGCCGCTAACGTTGCTGAGTGCGCGAATGGCAGTGACGATTTCGGGTGTGATTAATCGCAGCTATTCGTTTGTGCGGCGGCGCAATGGGATTCGGCATATGTTTGAGGGCCCGGATGTAGTGGGGAATGGGATCGCATACGGCCGTCCGCTTTATACAAGTCAGCATTTTTATGGCGAATCGCTCAAAATTCGGGGGCGAGAATTTTTATATGATGATAATTTTTCCTTGAGCACTGTCTGGGATTTTATTGCTTCTGATAAACGCCAATATATGACATATGGGATGTTGACCTGGGAGGAAGGCGCTGAGATTTTGGGGGCGAGTTATGGATGAGAAAGCAAAAGCTGCTAAAACCAAGATTGTGGCCCTAGCACGAAATCTACACCTTGCTCTAATTAGGCTCCCATGTTGGGGCACTATCTCCATTGGCCGTAGATAGAGGCACAACGGAAAAATCACTCAAATTTACCACAAAAACGCCGAACCCATCATCTGTAAATACAATTTGCGTACCATCCGGTGACCAAGCAATGTTCTGGTCTTCAGCAGGATGTGTTGTTACCCGTCTTACATTTGATCCATCATCGGCATTCAGTCTGTGAATTTCCATACCACCGGTACGTGTGGACACAAATGCTATCTCTGAGCCATCGGGTGACCAAACGGGATTTGTGTCAGAAGCATCATGCTGAGTTAGGTTTCGCTGATTGAGGCCAAAGCGATCCATTACAAAAATTTCTAAATTGCCAGTTTCGCCAGATATGTAAGCTATCTCTGAGCCATCGGGTGACCAAACAGGATTAAATTCCTGCCCGCCGAAGGTTAGTTGTTGTAACCGTGCCCCATCTGCATCCATAGCATATATGAAAGTCTGGTTGCTTGTTGGTTCATTTATAAAAGCGATTCGATCCTCAGTTGGCGACCACACAGGTGAATATTCGGCTCCAATCGTGGAGGTAGTGACGGGAATTTCTCCCGTGCCATCGGCATTGATCACATACACATCCCGGCTGCCAGTGCGGTTGGATACGAAAGCGATCCGATTATTGGTATGTGACCAAGATGGACTGAAGTTGTCACCGTTAACATTCGTGGTTATGGGTGCTTGTCCTGTGCCATCATAGTTCATAACATGAATTTGTGTTGCCCCCTCAAAAGGGCTGGACTCAAAGGCAATCCGTAAACCATTTGGTGCCCAAACTGGGTTTGTATCGTTTCTGCTATTGTCATTGCTTAAATTGGTTTGTGCTGAGCCATCACGGTGCATGGTATAGATTTCTTCAGTAAAGTCCCGACTAGATTCAAAGGCGATGAGGAAAACGGGATTGACCGTAATGGTAACAGTGGCTATGTTTGAATTGTCTGTACCATCATCAGCTCTATAGGTGAAGGTATCGGTGCCATTGAATTGGGGTGTAGGAGTGTAGATGAAGGTTCCGTTTGTGTTGAGGGCTAAAGAGCCGTTGCTGGGGTTGGTGACGAGCACGGCCGTTAAGCCATCGCCATCCCCATCCACATCATTATCCAGAACGGAAGCTGGTGCACTATTCAACGTAACATTTTCATCAATTGTGTAGGTGTCATCGCTGGCTATGGGCACGGTATTACCTTGAAGCACAGTAATGGTGACTGTCGCTATATTTGAATTGGCTGCACCGTCATTAGCGTGGTAAGTGAAGCTGTCGCTGCCAAAGAAACCAGCGTTAGGGGTGTAGGTGAAGGTACCATCGGCGTTAAAGACGAGGGTGCCGCTAACGGGGTTGGAGAGTTGTACGGCCGTTAAGGGATCCCCATCAGGATCAGTATCATTATCCAATACACTGTTGGGCACACTATTTAACACTGCATCTTGATCTATAACAAAACTGTCGTTAGTTGCAGTTGGGGTCGAATTGAGACCACCAACGGTGATGATGACGGTGGTTGTGTTGCTGTCAGCCTGGCCATCATTAGCATGATAAGTGAAGGTGTCTGAGCCAAAGAAGTTGAGGTCAGGTGTGTAGACAAAATGACCGTTGCCATTGAAGGCAAGAGTGCCGTTTTCAGGATGAGCCACGAGAACGGCCGTTAACAAAGCACTATCAATATCGGTGTCGTTATCCAAGATACTGGTGTCGCCAGTCGTATTCAGCGTTGTATTTTCCGTCATGCTGTAGCGGTCTGAAGCAGCAATGGGTGGGTCATTGACAGCATTGATGCTCAATAGCACCGTAGCTGTGTTGGAGGTGAGGAAACCATCAGTGGCACGATAGGTGAAACTATCACTGCCATTGAAATTGGCGTCGGGTTGGTAGGTAAAGGAGCCATCGGGATTCAACACCAAAGTGCCATTGGCGGGTGGGCTAACAAGAACGGCCGTTAAGGCATCGCCATCACCATCATTATCATTACTCAACACATTATTATTCAATGTGCCATCTTCATTCACATTAAAGTTGTCATTATTGGCGACTGGTGTGCTATTGCCACCACCAACGGTGATAATGACTGTGGTTGGGTTAGAGTTGTTCACACCATCATTGGCAAAATAGGTGAAAGTATCGGAGCCGAAGAAATTGAAGTCGGGTGTGTACGCAAAGGTACCATCACCATTAAAGGTCAGTGTGCCATTTTCTACACTACGATTGAGTAAGGCGGTGAGGGTAGCGTTTTCCACATCCTGATCGTTATCCAATACACTGATTGGAGTGGTGTCTAGAGTGCTGTTCTCGCTCATATCGAAGCGGTCAGCCACGGCCACAGGTGGATCGTTAACGGCCGTCACCGTCAATAGCACAGTGCTTGGTTCCGAAACATCATCACCCACTCGCGCCATGTAGCTAAAGGCATCCACGCCAGCAAAATTAGCATTAGGCCGATAGATAAAGGTGCCGTTGGCGTTGAGGGTCAGGGTGCCAAAGTTAGGGCCATTGTCGAGAATGGCCGTTAGTACCACATTCTCTTCTTCCGTCGTATCATTGGCCAATACACTCAAGGGGCCACTGTTAAAAATGATATCCTCAGTCAAAAAGAAACTGTCTGGCACGGCTACGACAGGCGGCACAGTAATGGTGGGTGTTGCTGTCACTGTAGGGGTAGCGGTGGCTGTGATAACACCTGAACCCTCTGGTGTCGGCGTGCCGTCCAACTCATCTTCGTCGCCTTCACCGCCTGCTTCATCACCTTCCTCCGCCTCAGCACTGGTTGTGGCTGCTGCAGCGGCCTCTTCGGTAGCCGCCGCGGCGGCCACAGCCGTCGCACCCGTTTCAGCGATGGCTGTGCCGGTGGCGTTAATGCCAACAACGGCCGTTTGGCTGGCAATTACTTCGGCGGTAGCTGTGGCATTTACATTGTCCTGTATGGGTAAAAAGACCATTGAATAGAGCAACCAAGCACAGGGTAACAGTAACAACAGCAGCAAAAGAGATGCCAAACGCACCTGTCGCTGTGTCATGATAGAAGTTACCTCTACCTGTCCTGTCAATACTTGGGGATCGCTGGTGGCGGTGGCCACCTGGACTTCAAAAGGCAGCAGTTCGGGTGGTTTGGGCAAAAACGGCCGTTCCAAAGGCTCGACCATCAAATCGACTGTCCCTTGTCGCCCTGCTTCAATCTGTACCCGTGAATGTAAGGCTGCTAAACGGACTGGTGCTTCTCCTGCTTCTTCCTCTTGCTTCTCTCGCTGCGGTAATTGAATGCCCAGCTGTTTGCCCAATCGACTGTAGCGACGAATGAAACTTTGGGCGCGGCGGGCGTCCCGCATAAAGGGCAACCGTCGGACCAAGGATGTGCGGAGGAGGGGTTTCAGCCAACGTGGGGTAGTTGGAGCTTCAATCTCGCGCCGCACCCGCATCTTCTCATCTTGAGCATGACGCGGATCGATAAAGTTCAAGGCTTCGCCTGGATCACGGCCAACTACATGAAAAGTTGAATCTAAATTGCCCTCATTTGTTACCAACACCTGCGTCTTACTGCGATTTTGCAACGTGCGGGGCTGCATGTCCACGCCAAAGGCTTCAAAGGGGGCAATATTCACAAAAGTGCCAAGGCCAACCACCTCCTCGCCAGTTTGAATGGAGACAATATTCAGCTGAAATTCGTGACGGCCCGCCTGAGCGCTGCTGTCGTGTGGTGGATGAATGATGACCTGCAATGCGCCGCGTTCCCCTGGCAGCAATTGCAATGGTTCTAAGGGCAACGTCACCCAACTGAGGGGCAAGCCGGGCATCTCAATCTGGTAATGATCTACAATTGAACCCTGATTAAACAGAGTGATCTCCACAGTGACCTGACCACCCGGCTCAACCTCGATTTGTTCTGGGGTAACGATCATGCTTAACTGTTCCGAGCGGTGGATTTCTGGCTCATCCGGGGATAGGGCAGAGGTGGCTTCGATAGGTGGCAATAGGGCCTCGCGGCTAGTGCGTTGTACACCTGGCCGCCACTGCAAGTAATAGGAGCCGATACGAATGGTTTGGTGACTGGGCCACTCTTCGACGACATCGGGCAGGAGGCGGTTGCCCTCTAAATAGGTGCCGTTGGTGCTGCCGAGATCAACGATCTGCCAGCCATTAGGCACTTGTTCCATCCGAGCGTGGCGGCGCGAGATACCCCGTTCGAGTAACCGAATGTCTTCTTCGCGCCCCCGACCAATGGTCATTTCATCTTTGTCTAGGGGTTGGCTAACGGCCGTTTGGCCTGACCGGCCTACAATTAGTTGGTCGGCCGTATTGTCCCAAGGAATATCGGCCATCATCTGCTGGGGCACATCTTCCCAAGACATGGGATGGAGTTGGGTCACATTACCATTAACAGCTGGCGGTGGCGTAGGTTGTGGGGGCGTGGGTGCGATGGCTTCTCGTAGGGCTTGGAGCATCTCGGCCCCATTTTGGATGCGTTCCTCTGGGTCTTTAGCCATCGCCCTAAGGATGATAGCTTCAATCGCTGGTGGTAAATCAGGACGAAGCTGGCGAGGGGGGATGGGTGTGTCATTGAGGTGTTTCATCACCGCTTCAGTCGGTGTCTTCACATCAAAAGGGAGCTGTCCGGTAACAAGTTGGTAGAGGATGATGCCCAATGAGTAGAGGTCGGAACGGCCATCTAGAGGGCGCGCCATACACTGTTCAGGTGACATATAAGGCAGTGATCCTGCGAATTGCTGGGCTGTTGTGTCTTCGGTTTTACCCATTAGGGTTGCCAGACCAAAATCGGTGATCACGGCTTGCAAGGCCAATTGGCCAGGCTGTGGTGGCTCGCTTAAGGGTTGGAGAAGAATGTTGCCTGGTTTGATGTCACCATGTACCACACCTTGTTCATGGGCATAATGGAGTGCTTCAGCTAATTGAATGACAACGCCAACAGCAGCTTGGGCTGTAAACTGTCTTTGTGCCCGTTGCATGAGCTGGATATGGCGGTCTAGTGAGCCATCGGCCACGTAAGCCATGGCCATAAACAGCAGTTCGCGCCACTCACCCACCTGGTACATGTCAATAATGCCAGGATGTTGTAGGCGAGCGGCCGTTTGCGCCTCCTGCAAAAATTGTTGGCGAAACTGTTCCTGGCGAGCCAAATGGGGGTGGATGATTTTCAAGGCAACGGTGCGCGTTGTTATCCGATCTTCAGCCTGATAGACAGAAGCCATACCGCCCTCGCCAATTAAATTGCCAACGGTGTATCGATCAATTTGGGAGCCGACAAATTCGTTCATGGATATTCAAGAATTCGGTAATTTTGACATTACTCGAACACAAGTTGGTAGTTGGTGTGAGCTGGCTTGTGGGCGTTGATGAGTTGTTCAATAAGGTTCTGTCGCTCTTTTTGGGCTAGAGGTAACTTGACGGTGAAGGTAAAAGGCGACTGTTCGTCGGCCAGATCAATGATCTCTGGGACACTGTCAGTATAAATTTCTAGAACACGACCTAAGGCTCGTTTGGTGCCGCGATACAGGTAGATATCGTGGGCTTCCACAAGAATGGTGCGGCGTTGGGCTTCGCTCCAACTATCGTCAAAGGTGAGGTCAAACCAACTGGTGAACCAGGGCAGGAAGTCAGCAGGAGCTGCCTGGGGATCAAGGAAAAGATCAAGGTTAGCGATGTTCCACTCGATGGGAGTGAGAATGGACTCGAAAATGCCCAAGAAGCGGCTCATGAAGTCAGTTTGGTAGCTACTCGGTAGATAGTTGAGCAGGCGTTGGCTGTGGATGGTGAGGCCGGGCGGGGGTTGGATATCACCGGGGATCGGCCGTTCCGTTTCAGCTTCCAGTTCAGGCTTAGATGGTGGCGTTCTTGGTTTTACTGTTGCCACTGGCTTTTTAACTTTTGGCGGGGGCACTTTTTCTTTGGGCGGCGGGGGCAACAACTCTTCGGCCTTTGGTTCTACCGGAATCTGTCGGAACTGTAATTCAAAAGGTCCTATTTGGATAATAGCCTTATCCGGTAAGAGTTGAGGCGCGTCGGCAGGTAGCTTTTCACCGTTCACTAGCGTGCCATTGGCGCTATCTAGATCGGTAAGAGTGCAACCTGATGGTCGGCAATGTATTTCGGCATGACGGCGCGACACCAAAAAGTGCTTAAGGGGCAAAGTGGCATTGTCATCGCGGCCGATCACAATTTTGCCTGTTGGGACGCGAAAAGCTTGATCTATTTCAGGGCCAGTGACTCGTATCTGAAAAATGAACTGTTGTGCCATGAGATAAGTAATGAAGCAATAGAGTCATACTCCATTGCTTGATAGTCATTTGCCTCTGACTGACAGGACAAGATGAGGCGGCGGTGTTGTGTCGAGACCAGAGGCTATGTTTGTAGCATACAACTGACCCCTTTTTGTGAGGGTAAAATCGGCGTGGATTCAATGTGAAAGGGGCGCAAATGGGGCGCAAATAGGACGTGAAGTTTAGAACAACCCACCGATTCCCAAGCCTAATGTAAGCCCAGAGCTAGGCGAACGAGACGCATTCAAGTAAAAGCCCCAATCAATCGGACGTGCCCCATGCGGACGCAGATCGGCCACACGCCCCAAGTTGCGGACAGCAGTGCTAATATTGCTAATATCCTCACTATGCCCGCTGATCGCGCCGGGTAAGGTGGCGGGATCATTCACAATCCCAGGAATCGAGCCGAGCATGTTACGGCCGCTTGTTTCCGCGTCATAAATCGATTGGGCAAAACTCATTGGTGGTAAAGCTGCTCCAAAACTGAGATTGGCACCCACTGAGCCATCTGTTGAACCTGTTAGTCCTGCCCGCCAATGGTCGTGCCGATACCCCAAGCCAAAGGTGCCTATCCCTGTACCAAAGTTGTAGCCGCCTGTGGCTGAGAAGTTGCCAATCCCTGATTGATAACCCGCCCCTAATCGACCTTCCTGGTTACTGGGATCGTAGCTAGCTGAACCGCTGAATGTGCCCACATCCGTTTCGCCCCGCGCATCGGCCGTTATGGCCCCACCATAGTTGTAGCCCAGACGTAAGCGGAAACGTTCGCGCTGCCATGCTAATCGGGCTTGGGTCACTGTTGCCGTAAAGCTATATTCTTCTAGTAGGCGAATTTGCAGCTCTGGTGGCAGCCATTCAAATCTGAATTGCACAGGAGCGCGTATTTGAGCTTGGTTGGGAACGGCAGGAGGCTGTTCCTGCTCCCCTTCTGGAGTTGGAGCTGCGCTGTTGGCGGCCTGTTGCGCTTGCGTTTGCTGCTGTTGAGGCACGGGCACTGTTGTATCCTGCATTTCTGGCTCTTCCGGGGAGGCGGTGGTAGCTGTTTGTTCGTCATCACGTTGGATGATGAGGCGTTGCACGGCCGTATTGCCGACAGTGCGTTGGAGTTGTAGGAGGTGTGGCGGAGAAAACGGCCGTGATCCAGCCACACCCGCCATATCCTTGGGCTGTCCGCCTCGTACCCTTCTTAGCGAATCTTGGTCGCTCTTCTTAGAAGTAAACTGCTGTCCTGTTTTAAATGCTGTTTTTTTCATTTTGTAACCCGAACGGCCGTTAACAATCCCTGCTCTGTAAAATCAACTGTCACCTGATATTCGACAATGTTTTGGCGATAAAGGGTCAAGGTATAACGGCCGTTTGCCATAGATACCAATGTCGCCTTCCCCGCAAATAGCAATTGGACTAACAGCTCGGCAATGGCCTCAGCCACCTGCCTTTGCCCCTCTCTCTCTTCAATACGTAAACCCACAAATAGTTCAAAAAATGCTGGCGAATTCGGTGTAAATATCGGAGAAAACAATAACCTAATATCATGATGATTCTCATGGTGGATAGCGGCAATGATCTCAACAAAAGGATAGGCTTCATAACCAGTCGTCAGTTGGGTATGATAAAAGCGGTAATAAGGTAACCACATCGTCAATTTATGGGCGATAGCCAATTCGACAAGCGGCCGTTCCTCATAACAAAACGCTTCCTCAGGCAACTGTTCTTGGTAGGGAAAGTACTCAACTAATTTATTTCGTAATACTTCTCTTAAATCTTTGCTCATTTATAGTTATCCTGCTTGGGCGACCAATCGCCGCATTTATGGATCCATTTGCAACCGAACATTCACTGTATAATCTACACCACCTGAAGTCACCACCGTTCGTTGGCCATCAAATGGGTGTGCCCAGACTACGTTCCCTAAGTTGCTATCGAGAGCAAACCAAATTCCCTCTTTGAATAGTTCAACCCTAATAGAGCCAGCGGTAGGCACCAACCCTCCCAGCGGTGTCGTAAAATTCAGGGGCGTTCCCGTAGACACATCGTCCTCAGGAGAAGTAATGGTATGAGCGGCCGTTTTACAGACGACAAACAACGATTCAGCCGAGCCATTGGTTGAGCTAACCTCGACGACAACACGATTGCGACGCACATCAACTGTGCCACCTCCAGTAGGCTCATACTGCATTTCATAAGGAACAGGATTACCGCCAGAACCATCTCGCCTAATACGCAAGATATTGCC
Organism: Promineifilaceae bacterium (SeqCode); assembly: GCA_965223555.1. Lineage (GTDB taxonomy): Bacteria > Chloroflexota > Anaerolineae > Promineifilales > Promineifilaceae > CBDCWU01. The sequence goes on along the minus strand of CBDCWU010000009.1, from coordinate 3,331,411 downwards.
CGAATCATCTGTGTAGACCCCAGCATGAACGCCTCCTGCTGGGCCGCTTCTTACTTGGGATACAATACGACCTATCTGCCCAATGTCAGCGCGGAATTGCTGCTGTAGCCCGCTCGCAGCTAATGGGGCGGCATGGGCTGGGCCAAAACCTGCCCCCTGACGTGCCGCATGACGACGTTCGGCGAGCCAATGAATGATCAATTCCCCCTGTGTACTGGCCCATTCATAACCGGGTCGCGGATTGGCATCGAAGTAAGCAATATCATTCATGTCCACCCGGTTGGTCGCAAATTCATCTACCCAATAGGCGTTATTCCGGCCAGCATTAATCGTCACCGGATTACCAGAATCGGAGGTAATTTCTACAATTAAGTTGCGAAAAGTTTGCGAACGCGCGATCAAGCCGCCAATGGTACGGCGCATAGCCGCGACATCGGCTGCAGCCCCGTTGGTGATGAGTCCCCCAGAATTGTCATTAACACGCGTCCAAGTTCTTCGTAATCGCTGAAATTCCGCCTCGTATATCTCATGGCGTTGTAAACCACCGCCTCTGTTATTGGGGTAGACATTATAGGTGCCAAAATCAGTTACTTCTTCGCGCCCACCCGCAGTCAAGGCGGGCGCAAAACCGGGGGCGGCGATCTTACTGACAAGCTCTTGGGAGACAAACCCTCTTTCAATCACCCCGTTGATCGTTGTTTGTACCTCTAACCAATTCCCTCTGTTGCCAATCGCCGTTACTCTACTGTTTCTGTCTAAATTGGCGATCAGACGGCCCCTACGTGAGGGGGCTCGGCGTAGGGCGGCATTCCAGCGCGTAGAAATGATGCCCTCTAAAGGATAAGGGGGCCCCAATACTCGCTGAATGTGATTAGGCGTGGTAGCCAGACGAGGTTTAACGGCCGTTTGCTGGGCAAGCAGATACCGCTGTACAAAACCATTCCCCCGATGACGTTGTTGGCGCAAGACATTCGCTTGCCTTAATAATTGACAGGTGCGATGCTCTGGCAAATTGGTAGCGAAGTCTACTGGCAGCGACTGAAGAGATTCAGTCGCCATTTCACCTTCTAAGGGTAACGGCCGTTTGCCCACTTCCTTGCTCGGCAGCTTTTTTTGTTGTGTCGTCTGTTTATCCTTCATAACGCATTCCACTCAATGCTGCCCTTAAGGCACCGGTCCCGGCTGACTCAACTTACTATCATTTAAGACATCAACTCGATTTTGGATAGCCGGAATAATCGCCCGCTCATACCGTGCTAAATCGGCTACAGAAGTGAGATTATGTGCTTTCATCAACTGTTTACACTTTGTGGCAAACACCTTCTTCGTGCCGGGAACCCCTTTTTGTACGCCACGATCCATGATGGCTGTTTTGCCTGCTTCTGATTGCAACACATCGCCATATTTGCCACTAATCGTCGTTTGTCCATCTTTGATAGTAAAGCTGTGATCAGCTAGATAATAACCGTTATAAGCCGTTTTGATTTGGGCCACCCGAAAGGGTTCAGATTGTTTGCCAGCGTGATGGAAAACGGCCGTTAGCCGTTTATCATTCATGACCGCTTGTACCGCTGCAGCGCCTTGCAACACATTGCCTGTTGCTGGATCAACCACTGTCAATCCCTTCTGATCGACATCAATGCCCATGTCATGGAAGTGGCTCTTAAAGGCAGTGGGATCAGATTGTTTGAAGGTTTGTAAAAGAGTGACAAGCGAATTTCCTTTCTTCCCCTCTTTACCTGAGATAAATTGAATAAACCCGACTGAAATGTAGCCCGTATCATAAGTGTTGACCGCTTCAAAGCCACCTTCATGGGTCGAAACCTTCTTCATCACTTTAATAACAACAGGATCGGTGATGCCAGCCAGTTTAAATATCTGGTCAGCGTCGGTGCGATCGCTTACTTTTTTCCCAAACTTGGCGACTCCCGTCTCATTTTTCATATATTTGTATCGCTTCTTAATGGGATCATCGCGGAAGCTGTAGCTGCCCTGCTTGTTGGGCAAAGAAACATCATATTTTTTGACATCGCGGAAGGCAGGCATCGGCGCATCTCCCACGGTTGACTTTTTGCCATAAGCGGCCGTTGATAAATCAGCTGGGGTTGCGCCGGGATCTTTTGGCTCGGTTCCTTTTTGGTGCAGCTTCCACTTTTCATGTACCTCAAACTCAGCGATCCAATCCTGTGCCGTTTTGGCCTTGTTAGCCGCTAACTTTTTGATAGCCGCTTGGGCTTTGGCACGCCATTGCATATAGGCTTGGGTTTCTAGATGATCGCCTGTATTGGTCACTGTGTAACTGCCAGAAGTTGTCCACGCTTGTTGGATCTGTTGCGCTTCTTGACTACTGAAACCGCTGGTAGTGGCATTGGCTGCAGCTAGTTGTGCCCCAGAGGGAACAGTAGCTGGCGTTGGTGGTGTTAAGTGGCTGAGTAGCAGTTGTTGTTGGTCAGGATTTTTGTTTAGCGTTGCAAACTCTGTGGCGAATTGCTGCTTATACTGGTCTGGAGTCACGCTGCCATTTAATTCGACTACTTTTAAAGCCAATTTCATGCGGGCATGATGAATGTCTTTGGCTTGGGCCAAATTGCTAACTAAATGGCCAAGATACCCTTTTTGTTTGAGTTCTTCTAAGATTTCCAGCATTTCTTTCAGCCAACGGCCGTTCAAAATCTTATACGCTCCTACATAATCACCCGCCCCCGCTACCGGCCCTGGTTGAATCTTGGCAATCACCTCACCCGTCACCGAATTAAAGTAGATGCTCTGTCGCTGTATATCTGATAGGGTCAGTTGATGATGAATATGTTGCTTTATTGGAGTAACGATTGGTTTCCGTTGGACCATGGATGAACGTAACTTGCGATTGACTGTTGTTGTGGCTCCCCCTGATTGTGCTTGGCTAGTCGCTGGCAAATAGTGCACAAATTGAGGTGTCTGCACCTTTTTTTGCACATGACTCTGCAGAGGTGTTTCGTTGTGACTGTTAGTAGCATTAGGTGGGGACTGGTGGGCTTGTGGTGGCTCAGCTTGATAAAAATGCAATACTTCATCAATGCGCCGATTAGAGGATTCATCAATGCGCTGATAATTGCCATTCCCTTCAATAATAGTTAATGTCTTATCACCGGGTTGAATCGGCTTGGCCAAAATGGCATGATGTTGCCGTTTGTCATTAAAATGGACAATATCACCCGGCTGAGCTTGGGCTGTTGGTACGGCGGTAAGCCCTTGAGCATGGCTATTGGCCCAACTACCTCGCCCTGTCACTGATTTGACCGCCCAAACGGCAAACATACCGCACCAGGACCATGGGCCGGGATTATATTTGGGATTTTTCTTCTTCATAGAAGCATATGTTTCACCCTTAGGCGGCGCACCATGAAAGGCAAAAGAAGCAAATTTTTTCATTCCTTTTACAGCTTGCTTGTTTGATTGTGCTGCCGCCTCTGGGGTGCTGTTGTCACCAAAATTCGCTGTAAACCAATCTGCTTCTCCACCGGGTACTTTGGCCCCTTCAAAGGCAACTTCATAAAAGCGTAGAATTCGTTGCCAACCTGTTTTGTTGCTATCGCCTCGATTGTTGGCATCTACTGTACCGATTTGGCTGCGGGCTAGGTTGAGGATTGCCTGTCGGGTTGAGGTCATGCCCAGTGCCATCTCTAGCCAAGCTTTGCCTTCTTGGTGACGAACATCATACCAGTCGTTTTGGTCCTGTTGGGCAAAGTTGGGGGCTGGTGAAACGTTCGTTGCCTGTTGCCGCTGTAATAATCTTTGTACATGACGGTTGCCTTGGTGCTGACCCATTTGGGCCACTCTCTGTCGTCGCTGGGCTGTGAGCAAACGGACGTTTTCCAGGTTCGTTTCTGGCAATACGGCCGTCACTCCCGGTCCACTTCTCAATATTGGTTTAATCGTGCTAACGGGCTTGACACACGCTGGAATTTCTGTTTTGGTTACTTCCTTTCTAATACGCTTAGACATGAAATCATCCTACCCAAAAAATTTATTTTAGAGCCGTAAATCTTCTGAAATAACCTTTCTGCCTCGCTTCTGACCAAGGCACCTTATTGCTCTTGCGGCTATATCTACCCGGATCATCTTCAATAATCCCACCCTCATAAAAGCCTTCAAAGCGCACAAAGTGATTAAACAAGTTCACAATAACCTCTTGCCCTTTGCTCCTAGCAGCTGTCATTTCCTTAATAACCCAATCCTTGTAATCCTCCATCGCCACAACCGATTCCATCTTCGCTTCAGAATCGGCCGCTTCAGCACCCACCCACTCTTTGCCACCCTTCAACCCTCGGCGGTCGATTTCACCGCGCTCAATCTGGGCTTTGATATCCTCACTCTCTTCATTGGCCTTTGCCTCATATCGCTCCTTAAGCATCTGCTCAACCCGTTTATTGACCTGCTTCCCCCCAGATTTTTTGCCCTCCCCCTTCAATGCCTCTTTGGCAATCGGTTTCAGGAGCTTCTTTAATGTCTTTTCAATATCTTTTCTCTTCTTAGGCATCTTGAAACCTTCATTATCCTGGGTTATCTCTTGTAACCAATCAACATTGACATCTTCCTCTATGATTGAGTGCACATAGGTGTCTAACCAACCAGTGACCGTATCTTCCCGCTTTTCAGCCAATATTTTCTCAGCCAATTGGGCAATACGTGCTTCTTTTTCTTCCTTTTTCTTTGATTCAAGAATCTGCTTCTGCTTCTTTTTCTCTCTGCTTAAGTTTTTCTTAGTCGCTTCTTTTCCAGCTTGCGCCAATGCTTCTTGGGCTAATTTATCAATCTTAGCAGCCAAGGCTTGTGCTTCCGCCTGTTTAAGAATCTTTCGTTGTTTCTTTTTCTCCCGATTTAGATTTTTCTTAGTTAATTTTTTGCCTTCTTTATTTAACTTTTCTTTAGCCAATTCCTCAGCTTCGAGTTCAACTTTGTCTCTTGCTTCTTTTTTAACTTGGTTCTCCGCCTCCTTCTCTGCATCACGCTTGAAGGCGCGATTGTACCGACCAAATTCGGTTAGATAGGTAGCATGGGGAGAAGATTTATGTTCAGCTTTTACACCAAAATATCTCCCCATTTTCTCAAAGACTGCGGAATTGGTTATCTTCTTAGCCGCCACTTTCTGGGCACTCCGAATCCGTTTGCCATAATCATCTGGCTTGTCTTCCTGCTGTGTTTGCAGTTGATCTAACAAGTTGCTGACAAAATCGCCCTTATTTGTTTCCAAGGTGGCTAGTTGTGTCTTCTTTTCTGTGGCAAAGGCTTTGCTTTGTTTCTTAGGAACAGTTCCCTCGCTCAGCTCTAATGCTTGACGCGCCAACTTGTCTGCCTCTTGCGCCATATTGGTGTTGACCAATTCATTGTAAATGACAGCAACTTGGAGAAAATCTGGCAAACGCCAGCTTAACACATCAGTGGCATCTGTTTTAAATTTCGCGGGTGTCTCTTCCCCGAATTTGCCACTATAGAAGTTGGCGATTAACTGCAAGAGTTGTTTGTTCCCCTGCCAATCCTGACTACTCTTGCCCAAACCCTCTAGCACCATTGCTAAAGCAGTCACATTACAGGTTCTGGAAGAGGCCGCATTCCCTTCAGTAGGATGTGGCAAGATGTTGGCATTGGAACCCTGGGAGTAATAAGGGGTTAGTGTGGCTAATTCACCATACAAATAAGCTTTAACACTCTTTAACGATTCCTTGTCCGCTTTTAACTCATCCGCTGTCAAGCGATCGATTTGCCCCCTGATTTGCTTGATTTTTTTATTAACCTCTTGTCGCACGGCTCCTACTTCTTCGTTTCTAATTGTTCCCTCTTGCGAAGGTTTTGCAGCCTGAATACTGCCCTCAATCCTCCTGACTAAGGGGTGCGTTCTAAAAGCGGCAATATCGGCCCCTATACGCGGAACACCTTGTTGTACTTGGTATTCTTGATATGCTTCCCGAATTAATTTGAGATAGATTTCGTTAGCCTCATCAACAAAGGTATCTGCATTTTCTTTTATCTCGTCTCTGATTTTTTCAAACCCTTCCTTGCGGATGATAGCTGCATGTTGTTCGCCTACTTCACGAGCACGATCGACATCAGCATCAAAGGTGTACTCAATTGCGTCTTCCTTTTCTTCATCCCTTTGCAGTTTAGGGGGTGATTCCATCAGGCGAGCTGGTTGTTTTCTCATTTGCGAGATAACGTAACTGTTGCCTTGTCGTCTTTGTAGTTGTAACAGGGCGCTTTGGCGGAACGGCCGTGTTGTCCTCCCCGTTGGCATAGATAGAGATATATCTCCTGCCAATTGTCGCATGACCACCTTAGTATAATTTTCAGCATCCGCTCGTTTTTGCAAAGAGCCATTCTCCAACCTCACAGAGCTTGATGAATAAAAGCCAGGCGTTGTTGATTCCATTCCCGCTATGAGATGCTGCCGCTGTAGCACTTTGGTTTTAGATTTAGGTGAGCTGTTTCCTTCAGTTGTCATCATGTTACCTATGGCATTTCTTGATTTAACATGTCCATAAAATTATCTACCAGACCGCCTAATTTATCTTCTTCAGCTGCCCGATCTTCATTTTTTTTGTGTTGCTCGTTAAAATCATCTTTCTGTTCACCCAAGACCTCTTTTTTGGATGATGTGATCCCTTCCCATACCTTTTTGCCAAGACCCCACTCGCCAGCCACTTCCTTAGCGTACTCAAATGGAGCAAATTTTAACGAGCGTTCAACAATGAAATCCCGTAAATCTTCCCTCTTTTGTCCACTGGCTTTTTCCATGTAATCGCGGTAGCTGCGATTTTCGATCCCAGCCTTTTCCTTATCAACAAGATATAGTGTGCGTAAGAGATTGGATACCTTGAGTTTATTACCAGTAGGGCTAGCTTCACGTGGCACATCAAGAAATACTCGCTCAGCAATGTAGCCATGAATATCACCTAACAATGCCTCCTGACCAGCCTCCGCCTCCACAAACTCGGCCAAGGTAGCGGACTTATCTCCTTTCTTCCATCGTGCTAGCAAGTAATGGGCATAAGCCTGCCCCAAATCGCCCGACCAGGTGACGAAATCACGCGGATCGCCTTGATTCGCTTGGCGCAGTTCTTTTGTCTTAAAGCTAGAACCTTTGGGTGAATTGCTCAAAGCACCATCGATCCCTGTCATAACATGAGCAATATCGACCTTGCCTAAGGGAGTCTCAAGCACTTTGCTTCTGCCACCCGTCGTACGTAAATGATCCATATCAAATGTCTTCGCAATAGGGTTTGATTTACTCTCAATATCCTCAGCCGTACCATTGGTTCTAACCCCTCGACTATCTAGCATCGCCTCCCATGTATCGCCGCTAAACCACATCTGCCGAATTTCGCTGGCAATATCTTGAGGAGATGCAGCAGGATATTGACGCTCGACAGCTTCGACAAATAGGATGAAATCTTCAATGGTATAGAGCTTTATCTTCTCGTCACCCTCTTGCCCGAGTGTTACGCGATAGGTTTTCGGATCAATAACCCATCTTCCACTGCCTTCCAGTACCCAAATTGATGTCTCTATTTTGTCAGCCAACTCTTCATCTGGTTGGTAGGTGGGATCGCTGGCCTTCATGGTTTCAGCACGTTTCAAAATAACAAAAGCTCTAGCAACAGTAATGCGCTCTTGCTCCACTTCCAAGTCACCAATAACAAATTTATCCCCTTGGACATATTTCACAAGTTCCTGGGAGACGTAACCCTTTAGTTGTTTCCCCTTTACAAAAACTTCGACATGTAACCACCCTCTGGTTATGCCTGTTACCCAAACAGCGGTGCCTCGTGGCAAATCAGCTAGTGTATTAACATGAGGATTATCTGGGTCTTTGTGTGGTGCCTCACGTAAGGCAGCATTTGTGGTACGATGTACGTTGCCAGACCAAGGAAACTGATCTCTAACTGAAGATGGCGCTTCACTATCCCGTTGTATCCGTACCCCTGACGTTGGGGGCAGGATTGAGTTATTGACCAGACGCTGCAAATGACGATTGCCTTGTATTTGGCCAATGCTGTGTGCTAATTGTTGGCGTTGTACTGTGTGCAAACGGCCGTCATGAAGCCAATCTCCTTGCTGCAAGCTCTTTATAGGTGATCGTGCCATGACACCACTGCTCGTCAAGTCAGAGGCTGTTGGCTCCGCAATGGAAGACGGCCGTTGGCTAACATCGTTCTTCTGCGTCCCTTTCGTTGACTTTTGACTATCGATCATGACCCCTTCATCTTCATCTCAGATTTAGATGGCTATTCGGCCGTTTGGCGACTCTCCTCACTCGCCCAAACCGTGATCGCCACACTCCGCTGCGTCCACAAATTACTATCTGGGCTTAACCCAGCCGCTTCACTCATATCATCCCCCATCCCCTCCGGCATCAATTGATAGACACCGCCAGATACATCTTCGGTGGGTAATAGAGCTAGCATCTCGCCTTCGGCACGAGTCGCCCGCTGCTCGGACAACATCTGGTTCAATACGTCCGACTCTTCTTCTGTGGTTGCGCTGCGCCAACGGCTGCTGCTACCACCCACAATCGCGATGCGGAACGTTAAATTAGGTTCAGCCCGATGGCGTGCTTGTATCATCGCCGCTACAGTCCGTAACGTTTCTTCCCCTTCAGAACTCAAATCATGGCTGCCAGTGGCAAAAAAGACCTGTCCTATGAACAGCATCTCCTCGTCGCCAGAGATACTAAATTCATCACCTTCTGTTACTTGTACATTGCGCCCGACCTCGCCCATGCGACATTGCCGTAACCGTTCCAACGCCTCTTGCCTATCTGATCCCGTCGCCCCAGCTCGCAATAGATATTCTTGATACGCACTCATCGCTTCATCAAACTGCTGTAACCGTTGATGGCAGGTGGCGATATTCCAAATGAAGGCAGTCCGCGATGATTCAAGCTGAGGGCTGGGATTACCATATAAGGCCAAGAAGATGTTTAAGGCTGCCTGCCAGTCACCTGCCATAAAACGGGCTTGCCCTTCTTGTAAACGGGCCTGCACATCGTCCATGTCCACATTCCCATCCCCTTCTGATTGCCCGAGTGAACCCGTTGCTTGCCCCATCCGGCTTTGGCGGATACGGTCTAGCGCCTGGTTGCGGTCAGCTTCCTGCACACCGGGCTGCTGGATATATTCCTGGTAAGCAGTTGTGGCACGGTCAAATTGCCCTAGCCGTTGCCAACAAGTTGCCATATTCCAAATCATCATGGGCCGATGTTGGGCCATGACGGGATGGGGGTGGCTGTAGACAGCTTGGAAATGGGTCAGTGCTCCTTCCCATTCGCCTGCATTGTATCGTTCGTTGGCGGCATCCCAGGCAGCTTGCATTTCGTCTGTACTCAGTGGTGGTGGGGGGCTGCTACCGTCCCCCGTCATATCTGTTTGCCCTAGCCGGTTTTGGCGAATTCGGTCTAATGCTTGGGTACGATCCGCTTCTAAGATGTTAGGATGATGGAGATACTCTTCATAGGCGATAATAGCTTCGTCGAAGCGGCCTAACCGCTGCAAACAAGTGGCGATGTTCCAGAGCATCATGGGCCGATGTTGGCGCATTTCGGGGTGGGGGAGGCCGTAAAGGGATTGGAACTGGTCCAGGGCAGCTGTCCATTCACCAGCGTTGTAATGGGCTTGGGCTTGCTGCATCTGCTGACGAAGCTGCTCGATGTCAAGCGCGTCATCCCGCTGAGCCAGCAGCCGTTGTACCTGACTGTTGCCAATTTGTTGCTGCAATTGCAACAGGGAGGTGGGGGCAAACGGCCGTTGCCGCCCCTCATGTCCCGTTGGTTGGTGGTTTTGCACAGGCGCTGAGGAGATGAATGATGGCCCTTGCTGCTGGCTTTGCCTCTCTGCTAATCTGCTTAAGCGTCTCATACAAAAAACACCTCATGCTGTCCGGAAGCCACCACGCCATGCGCTACGAGATCAACCTCCTCAGTTGGTTCACCTTGAGGTCCGTTGCCAGGAGAAGTTGTAAATAACTCCACCTGCCGCACAAACTCCAAATTGGGCATGCCTTGCAAACATTGATACACATCGGAAATAAATAGGGTGCGACCAAAAGGCCAGCCATTGCCATCTTTACCCCCAGTGAGCGGATTCAGAAAACGGTAGAGCCTCGCCAAGACCTGGGCCTCCAATTCGGCTTGATTCACGCCTGGCGCGGCTCGCAACTGTACTCGTGCCGAAACCCAGCGATAGGCAGGGACGCGGACATCGAGGCGGGTGGTGAGGAGACGGCGTTCGTCCAAATAGGTGGTGAGAGCTCGGACATCGGCCGTTTTCGGTTCCAGTTGCGTTGGTTCTAAATAACCCTCTGGCTGGGCCACGCGAGGGATGACTAGCACGTAAACTTGGCCGGGGTTGACGCGATCCTCGTGGGGAAGGGGCTGCAAACATTTGACGCGGCCAATCTTGGCTGGTAGAGCTTGGCGGGCGAGATGCTCAAAATCAGCCTCGCTGACAGCACGTCCCTGGGAGCGCATCATGGAGGGAACACGCATCCGAGCCGCTTCCAATGTTTCGGCATCAAGGCCACCCCAAGCCGCATCGCGGTTGTTCACACGGGCGATGTAGGGTATGGCCGTTTTGAGGGTGTTGAGGATACCCGCCCGTACATTGCCCTCTTGCCCACCGCCAACACGATATTGAGCAAAGGTAAGATTGGCCCCGCGTGGTGGAATAGCGCCGTAGAGCTTCATGGTGCCATCTGGCTGACGCACAGCCGGGCCAAAGCGAAGTTCGCCGCTGATACTGTCTAGCGTGTAATGGTTTTCATAGGCGCCAGAATGCGTGAAATCGGCCGTTTCTGTCCAAACTTGTGCCTCTTGCCCTTCAGCCTGTACTAACAGATGCTCCCCTTCTTGCCTTTTGAGGAGGGGAGCGGCTTGCAGTTGGAAACGTTGGCCTGGCGTACCATCGCTCTGTCCCAGATATTCGCTGTTTACCTTTTCGGCATGGGTGGCTAGGGTGGTGCTACCCCAAGTGGTAACTTTGACTTGCTGTAAGCGGGGTGAAGTGCGGTAAGGGCGCATGCCTGCTTTTTGTTCGTCAGGAGTAATATCACGCACGCGAACACGAACCCAGTAGAGGTTTTGCTTATTAAGCTGTTGTTTGTGTAGTTGGGGCAGGTGAAGATGGATACGGCCGTTTACATTCAATCCCTTTGTTGTATCTATATCCACATCACAGGGTTGCCATTTATCATCGTCCGTGCTGGCTTCCCAAATGTAAGGGGGCAAGGTAGGATCAATGCCCGCTGCTCCAGCCGAATCATAGCTCATCTCAATACCCAAAATGTGATGGCTCAAATCATTGGTGAAGCCTAGGTAGAGGGCATCATCCACTTGTGGTACTTTGGAAAAGGTATCTAGGCCCTCGAAACCAGCCGCCAGGCGACGCAAATTATGGCTTAGGAACTGCTTTTTACGGCCGTCGTTATGAATCACCTGTGACATCACAGTTTTTAGCTCTGGCGGGATGACCTCGAAGGGCCGATTTGTTGTGAAGATGATAGAGCGTTCAGTTTCGGTCTGGGTGCTGGCGACTTCGGTTCCGGCAGGAATGGTAACGGCCGTTTCCTGTGGCGCGGATAGCCAGAAAGTGACAGGCACTTGGGCTGGTACAGGCTCCTGCAAAGAAACACCCATCATCTCCATAAATTTGATATAGAGGCGGTCAGGCACTTGGTTGACACGATATAAAATAATATCCGTCATCCAAGCAAACAGCTCAATCATAGTTACGCCGGGGTCGCTGACGTTATGATCTGTCCACTCCTGGCAATAATGGGGAATTCGCTTTTTGGCTTCATCCACAATATCTTGAAAATGTCTATCGTCGAGTCTAGGGGCTGCTAATGTCATGGTTGTCTCCCATAATTATGTAATTACTCTCCTGGTATGAGATAAAAGGGGTGGACTAAACTGCGTCGGTCATGGGTGGCTTTAATTTTGTAGCTGATTTCAATGAGAAGACGGCCGTTGTCATTGTCATCCGCTTTCACATGAATAGTTTGTACTTTAATGCGTGGCTCCCACATGCCTAGCGCTTCCTCCACATAGCGACGAGCCTGAGTGTGGGTTTGGCTGTTGTTGGGGGCAAAGACTAGTTCGTGCAGACGGCAGCCAAAGGTCGGACGCATCACGCGTTGGCCCAAGGCCGTCGTCAAAATAGCTTCAATCGCCTGGTCAATCTCATTGCGATCATTGGTTAAGGCAAAACCACCTTGTGGTCCAATTCTTGGTGGGAAGGCCCACCCGCGTCCAATAATTTCGTTACTCATTATGACTCCTATGCTACATTTACTGTCATCTGCCCTGGCACGGAGATGGTGATTATGCCGGCCCAGAGGCAATTGAGAGTACAAGTGCTGTTGAGAGCTGGCGAGCCGCCAATCATCACAGTGGGGGAGCCAGGTGTCCAAGGGGCCACAGTGTTGGGGATGCAGGGTTGGGGCGTGAGTACGCCCGATGCTGCTGATGTGGCCGCGGCCACCTGAGGATTAGCTAATGAGGTACACATGATGAAAGGGCTGATGTTAGCCATCGGCTTATTGTCCATAATGGTGGCAGCGGGTTTGTTACTACTGTTGACCCGTGCCGTCGGTAGTACATTTAATGTGCTAGGGCCTGTGCCAAAACTGCACATCATGGTGGCTCCTGAGCAGACGAGTTGTGCCATGTTTTCCTTCGGCGATCAGGAGATTGAGAGGTTCGCTAAATCGCTGATCTCTTAATCTCTCAATCTCAATTAATATTCACCATCGCGCCCTTCAAATTGGCTTGGGCATTGGCTTTCAGGTCTAAATTGGCACCAGCTTCTATTTTCATATTGGCGCCAGCTTTCAATTCCATGTTGGCCCCAGCTTCGATTTTGATATCACCATCGGCTTTGACACTGAGGCTTTTTTGAGTGTCGTCAATGACGATGGTGACGCCGCCAGTGCTGGTCAGTTCGATTTTCTGATTGGCATCATCGAAAGTGATGAGATGGCCGCCAGCAGTGGTCAGTTCGATTTTGTTATCGGTATCGTCGTGCATGGCGATTTCGTGGCCTGTGCGGGAACGCCAGACGCGCACGAGGGGTTTTTCACCATTGGCGGCGTCGCCAGGGCGGGAGGGGATGGCATGTTGGCCGTTCCAAACTCCACCCAATATATAGGGGCGGCTAAAGTCGCCATGTTCAAAGGCGACCATTACCTCATCATCTACATCTGGTAAGCAGACGAAACCAGCTTCGGGGCCGGCTCCTTGCCCAATGACCCGTGCCCAATCGCTTTCGGCCTCATCGGTCATCCAGGGAAACTTGACTTTGACACGGCCCCAGTTGTTGGGGTCTTCGGTGTTGGTGACGATGGCGGTGACGAGACCGGGCCAGCGACTGATCGGCCGTTGTTTGTTCATTTGTTCTGTCAGCAAGCCGCTGCGGCTGCCACGCACGGTAAAGCGGGTGTAGAGGCCACTGGCATCGTAGATATGGGTGGCATTGGTCACGAGATATTCGCCGCTGAGCCGCTGGCCTAATTTTTCTAACTTTACCTTTTTGCCAGCGCGAATGTCAGGGCGACGGAAAGCCATACCTTCGGCTTCGATGAAGGCCCCGCTGAGTTCGTCTAACCGAGCGGCGGCTAAGCTGTTGGCTTCGGCCTGACTGACAATGGGTTGGTCTACAATGATTAGCTTGCCTGTGCCGAATTCCCCAGCCCACGTAGCACCATTTTGGCTTTCACTGATTTGAGGGTAGAGACGGCCGTTTTCTGCCTGCCCTACAATGGCTTCCATCTTGTCCACATCCCAGCCTTTGACGATGACTTCATCTACTTGCTCGGCTAGAGTGAGGCGGGGACGGAAAGAGCTGAGATCGCTGCCCCAAGTGAGGCTAATGGCCGTGCTCTCAGTAACTGGTTTGCGGAAATAGAGTTTGCTTTCATCTACGAAACATTCAAAACCAATGCGCCAAGCCCGCTGCATGAGAAATTGTAGGTCAGATTGATTATGCTGGAAGATGTGTTCGTAAACAGTGGTGGAGTCGTCTACGACCGCTTGCAGACCCCCTTCCTTAGCAATTTTGTTGGCGATTTCGCTGTCTTTCATATTGAGGAAGGCACGGCTTTTGCTTTCACGGTATAGGCGGTGAGATTTATCGTAACCACGCACGGCCAATTTGGCGACCATGCCTTGATCAAAAATAGGCTCAAGAGCAGTGATTTCGCCTTTCATCAGAACGATTTTGTCGCCATTTGCTTTTTCAGCCGTTATTTCCACCTCTTTAGTCAAGTCGAAAGGCCCTTCATCAAGCATTTTCAAATCGGAGTCGTGAAAGCAAAGGGTAAACATGGCTGGGAGATGTGTGTTTTGGTCCACCATCATTTCGACAAGCTTGGATAGGATCGGCCGTTGTACTGGATTGCCGTCGAGCTTGAAGGCGATTTGGCTAGTATGGAGTCGGGTTTGCATAGTTGGTCGTGAGGTATACCTTGCACTCTAGAAAGCTCTTCTACAGTTCAGGAATAATGATCCGATGCCCTGGTTTAAGAGCTAGAGGATCGCTAATCTCGTTGTATTCGGCGATAGCCCGCCATTTAGTGGCATCGCCGTAGACTTCGGCGGCGATGCTGTCGAGTCGGTCACCCAGCACTAGAGATCGTACTCGTTGGATTGGCCCACCACCCGAGGTGGGGTTTTGATTAGGGTAGTCGTTTTGATCATCGTATTGGGTGAAGGTGCATTGGACAGTAGCGCGGACGGGTGTACCGTCGGGCTTGAACAGGGTGAAGCGTTGGGTCATCTGGGTGATGACGGCCACGAAACGGAAAACGCCCCAGACGAAGGCTGCTTTAGGTGGTGGTGCTTTGTCTTCACCTTCACCTTCGCCTGGCTCCATGAATTTCCAGAGTTGGTTGGTGGTCAAGCTTACATCTTCGCCTGTTTCGTAGGTGTCAAAGGTGAGGTTGAGTTGCAACGTTTGTGGCCCTGACTTTTGAAACTCAACCTCAGGGGCGCTAGAGCCATTGTTAGGTTCTTCGGAATAACTGTTGCTTTTGGAGACGGTGTACTCGAAGGGATTGAACATGCAGTCAACAGCTAGGCCATCGCTGACATCATTGCCTTCGTCATCCACTTCAATAATTTTAGCGGCGGTGAGATTGCCTCGTGTGTTTGCCATAGCTTAATAATGCGTAATGACGTTAGGGCGTCATTACGTGGTGATTCTCCCGCGTGTGCGCTCCCACTCGATGGTAAGGCGGCGTTTGAGGTCACAATAGACCTCGCGGGCCAGTTCGTCTATATCTGGTTCGGCCGTTTCTGTTTGTTCAATGGTAGGAGGAAGATGAGAAGATTGGGAGATTTGGTCGCTTTGGTCATTTTCCTTCTGGAGATGGGGGGGGGCGGCCGTTTCCTCTTCAGTGCGTTGAATGGTAGCCGTTGCAGGTTGGCTGTCCGGCGTGCTTTCCTGGCTGGCTATAGGAGTAGGTGGCAAATTGCTGGTGGCGCTTGCAGCCGCAGTAGGGGCCGATTCTGCGTTATGTATGGCGCGTTGCACTTGCTCGGTGATAACTGGCATGTTTGTCAAACCGGTTGGGTCTGATTGGTGTTGCCAGGTACGGCCGTTTGTTGGTTCTTCACTTATAGCCAGGGTCTGGGCCATGTTGGTCTCTGTTGGTGATGAGGTAACGGCCGTTTGGGAGCTGTTGGTATGATTAGCAAATGGGCTGTGTCGGTCGCTTTGATTGCTTTGGTCGCTTTGCTTTTGGAGATGGGGGGGGACGGCCGTTTCTATTGTTGTTATTTGGGTAGGTGCACCCTGCAAGATTGAGGCTGGATTGGCCACGGGTTGAGAAGCGCGTTGAATAGGTGTCTCGTTGCTGGTTGATGGGGCAGACGTAAAGGTTGCTGTCGGGTTAGTTATGTGTTCGGGAGATGGGACTGCTTGTCCTGAGGGCTGTTGCCGGATGGGAAGATCGGGCGGTCCTGTTTGTAGCTGAGGCCTAGATTGGACGGCCGTTGCGGCATCCAGGTGTCGTTGCGCAACAGCGGCTTGGACTTGATTGGCTATGATGTTGGTAGTTGACTCAGCTGCAGTAGGCTGGCTAACCAGTCGCTTTGGCCGGGCGAGGCTGGCTTCGGCGGCGGGAAGGGCGTGTTGCAGGTCGGCGGTTGGCAGGGAAAAGGGAGGAGATGGTAGAGTAGAGGGTGGTGGTGTGGCATTCGATTGGTTATCTTGCACTTCCAAGGCTTCGCCTTTTTGCTCTTTTCGTTGTATGGCGGTGGGAGCGGCCGTTGTAGGCGTGCGGGGGAAGGGGCCAGGTTGTGATTCAATGTTCGTTGCAGAAACAGAGGTGGGGTAAGAAGCAGAGTTCTTTATGGCCCCCTGTTTATTCGCTTGCCCATGACCAAACTCGCTCCCTTGCTCTTCAATAATAGGAGAGAGTGAGGTAGCCGGCAGAGAAACGTCATTATCAGGGGGAGGGGATTCGGCTTGGGCGATGTGGCGTTGCACGGCTGGATCGGTTGTCCGTATCTTAGAGGCTGGCCCGGTGGGTTCCTGGTTGGTCGGGGTGGCTATGGGTGGTTCTGTGCCAATATAGTCCCACAAATCGGCGGGCAGGGGGCCGATCTCAGTTTCAATGGTGGTGGCAGCGGGTGGCGAGACTGTCTTGCCGACACGCTCTTGGGCTTTGGCTACCTCTCCTTTTTTTGTTTTTCGCTGGACGGCAGGTGCGGCCGTTTTCTTGCCTGGCATGGCGGGCCGAGGGCGGCGCGGTGTGACTAGCTCGACCGATGAATCGGAAGGATGAGCGGGAGTTACCACTTGGAGTTTTACGCGTACCTGGGCATCCTGAGCTTGGTCAGCGGCGGTACGTTGGATGGGCATGGTAGATGGTATAGGTTGGACAGCGGCCGTTTCTTCATGTTTAGCTGTTTTCTCCACAGGCCAGATGGCTTCCAGGGGTACAGCTTGTTCAGGCAGGTGGGATTCAACAATAAGGGGAGTTGCCTCTGCTTTCTGAATAGGTTCTGTCATTGTGGCTTCTTGTTCTTGACGAGCTGCTTTTTGGTGAACATCATAAATGTTTTGCAAAGCTCCCCAAGGGAAGGAGCCGTCATCAGGAACAGCAGGGGGGGGTGGTTGTCGCTGCACAGCCGGTGTTGTTTGCTGATTTACATTAAGTGATTGGCGATTTTCATCAGGGTGATGACTGTTGTAGACAGCCTGGAGGGATGACCAGGGAAACTCGGTGTCGGAAGCTATGGGATGATGGGGTAATGGGGCGATTGGATCACTTTGGTCGCTGTGCTTCTGGTGACTAGTCGGCTTCACTTCTGGAGGCTGAATACTGTTTGCTGATAACTGATTGTTGATCTGTTGGCGTTGAACGGCCGGATAAGTGGCCCTCAATGGAGTTGAGGGAGTTGTTGACATTGAATAAGTTGTATTGCGTGTAGTGAGTAACATTTGCCCACCAACCTTCGACACCTCCTTACTGTCTGCTGTCAACTGCTCGCCGACAGATTGGCGTTGGATAGTGTGGTAAGTATCAGCACTAGGTTGGGTTTGAGTCTCAAGTGGGGCAGCGTGTAGAGTATCCTCAGTTGCCCTGGTGGATAGGGGCTGCGTAGGGGCGATAGCGTTGATTGAGGGTGCTACCTGTTTACGGAAAAGGCCTTTGGCACGTTGCCAAAGGGTGGGGCGGGCGGTTTGATGGCTCTCGGTGGTGTTTTGTGCGGTACCTTTTCGCTGTGTAGTTGGCTGGGTAGGAGGGATAGATGGAACAGGGGAAGGAGGAGTCAATGGCCCTGTTTCTGCCACTATGTCTTGGGATAGAGGCATCGTTTCAGCCTGGGGTGAGACGTGGTTAACGATTTCGGCCGTCCAGGTAGATGCTTGACCTAACCTGGGCGAACGAAACAGCATTGCCATTTCCGTATGCCGCCGCACTCGCTGTAGCAGGGGATTTTTTTGACCGAGATTATTGCTTGTTGACATGTTCCTATTCATCACTCCATCGTCACTAGCCCGCAGGCCAGTTCTAAAGTTTGAATGGCGATACTGTTTTCGCCGCTGTTGAGTTGTGGCCCCATCCATTTAGTAGGGTACGCATCTTGGATATTCCAAGTCATAATGGGATCGTTCAATTTATCTTTGGCGTTAAGCAATTTAATAGTGATGTTGCGCCGCCGCAGCACTTCATTCATCGTGTCACGGTACCAATTCATTAGGTCGCTAGAGCCAACACCATTTTTCAGGGTCAATTTAGCGCCGCGCCGCCGACCAGGCAGCTGATGAATATAGGTATTCAGGCCGCCTTCCTTCAACTCTTCAGTCTCCCACTCGACGGAGGGCAAAGCGCATTCGGTGAACGCACCTTGTGAGATACCATCAATGGACACAATGAAGCGGAAGGTGGGATTAGCTTGGGCGCGTATCTGTTCTAAGCTCATTGCCTATCTCATTATCGCCGTGGCCAGCGGGATGCGGCTTGACGCTGCCGTTCTTGCTCAATCTGCACATCTTGCTGCCACAAGGCATATACTTTGTCAGCTACTTGCCGTACCAAATCGGAGGTAACTGCTTGCTTCTTTTTGCTCGTTGTGGTCGTGGGGCTTGTTTGAGTCATGAGCTTGAATCACGTGATGGGCGCAATCTTCAACTGAAATTGATTCTGACAGTGGGGACATTCGGCCGTTACTAATATTGCGCTGCCACTGTTGATTTGCAGATAAAGGTCTTGCAAATATGCGAGATCGGCGGCGAAAAGGTTGGCGATAATGTGGGGGGTAACGGCCGTTACCGATCCCAACTGTGTCACCACTCGCCCCAATAGTAAAACGGGCAAATAGGCTTCTTTCTCGCGCACATGGGGGTGCTCCACAGCTTCTATCTCATCAACGGCCGTTGCCAGACGCATACGGCCGTGTTGATGCCGCTGCCCCATCTCATCCAAATATCCAATCGGTAACGTGAATTCAAATTCAGTCTGCATAGTTCAAGAAAAGGTAATTACGTAATTGCGTAGCCACGTAGTTACGTAATTACCAATTGCTCTTAACTCACCCGCTCAATGTACTCGTGGGCAAGTGTCATCTCTTCGACACCAATTTCATTGCTGTCTGATTTCACCGTCGGGCCGCTAATCTTCGTGGGCCAGCCGCGATTAAACGTCCACTGAGCCACCGGTTCTAGTTTCTGATTAAACATAGTGATTGTGCCGTCAGCGCGGGCGCCTTCCACGTCACCATCTTCAACCTCTTTGCGCCACTCCCATAAATCCATTTCACTAGTTATGCCCCGTTTGAGGGTAATGTCTTGCCATTTGAGACGGCCGGGAATCTTCATGACAACTTCCACACCGCTCTCATTGACAACTTTGTGTTCAATGGTGTCCGTTTCGGAACCAAGGCCAGAGACTTCCATAAAGTAACCACTGGCCTTCCCTTGCACATCCACTGCAAAGTGAAAACTAACAAGGGGATTTTCACTAATAGAATCAACTGATGATGTCATTTTTATGCTCCTTATTTAAGAATTGGAGATTGGAGACTGAATGAGCCTCTCTAGTCTCTCTTTTATCCTTCTGCATTCGGCCCAGCCCATTGGCTCAGACGGAAGATAACGAATTCGGCCGGTTTGACAGGAGCCATGCCAATCTCAATGATCAACTGACCTAAATCCCGGATTTCCGGCGGATTCAACTCGTCATCACATTTCACATAGAAGGCTTCGTCCTTGGTCGAGCCAAATAGCGCACCGCTAAGCCAAATAGTGCTGAGGAAAGCGGTTACATCGCGACGAACTTTGGACCACAACATGCGATCATTGGGTTCAAAGACAACCCACTGCATACCTGTGTCTAGGGAAGCACCCACGACGATGAAGAGGCGGCGCACGTTGATGTAACGCCAGGAACCATCGCTGCTGAGAGTGCGAGCACCCCAGATACGGATGCCACGTCCGGTGAAGGAGCGAATGCAGTTTACGCCAATGGGATTGAGCGTACTTTGCTCACCTTTTGTCAGATTGATTTCCAGGTCAATGGCGCCAGCGACCGTTTCATTAGCAGGGGCTTTGTGGAAGCCAACTGCACCATCTACGCGATTGTAGACGCCAACGACATGGCCGCTGGGCGGCATGAGCTTCGTCGTTTGTGGGCTATCGCTCAGGTCGGCTACGCGGATCCAAGGATAGTACATAGCAGCGAAGGATGAGTCGAAGTTGACCCATTCGCGCCACTCTTTGGCTTGTTGTGCATTGAGGCCCGGTGGTGTGTCCAGTACGGCAAAGCGGTATCGTAGCCGTTCGCAGTCGGCGATTATGGCTGTTTGCACAGTCTTGACTGTTTCTTTGGCTTCGTCTGAACCATCGTAATCGGCAAAAAGGTCAGGGCAGAGAACAAGACGTACATCATCCATAGCTTCAAAACCGGAGAGACCAGTGCGCTCGACGACATCGCCAATGAAGTCAGCCGCTGTCAGGGCTGGCATACCACCACCAGACATCTCGTAAGTGCCTTCTTGGGGTGAGGCGGAGCCAATTTCTTCAATGGTTATGGCATCGAATTGGGCATCGCCAACATAGTTGGCCTCGCCTTTTTTCATGGTCAAGCCAGTTTTCGTCTCGTTGCCAATAGCGAGGCTGAAGGTTTCACCCTTTTCGCCTTCGTTTTTGACGACGATGGCTAGTTGATTGCCACCTGGCCCAGCTGCTTTAGCGGTGATGGTGAAGACTTTGGCTTTGCCACTGACGGGAGGGATGGTAGCTGTCGCGGCCGTTCCTTCTGTTTCATTGAGAGCACGGATGCTGGTGACATAGCAAGGGCCGCCGCCATTATTGAAGTAGCCGTATACGGCATCAGGCAAGAATGCACCAGGGGTGAAGCCGCCAAAAATATTTTGAAACTGAGTCCAATTGGTGACGAGTATGGCCTTGTTCACCACTGACTCAACGGGAACACGTTCGCCGCTGTCGGGATCGATGGCCTTGACGCTAGCTTCAGCAGTGATGCCGACGAAAGCGGCCATGGAAGCGCCAGCGGCTTCAATGGGTTTCGACCCTTTGTCTACTTCTTCGATGTAAACGCCGGGGGTTGTATAAGTTGCAGGCATTTTGTTTATCTCCTTGTAAATGATTTACGATTTGTGATTTACGGTTATCGGCTGGATGAATGGTGCTCTGGGTGGCGCACGGCCGTTAAATAACATAGTTTTGTTCATGGCTTGCCTCTTATAATTCAATGTCGTAGTTTTCTTGCGGGATGGTAATTGCTTGCTGTTTCGGTTTGCCCTTTGGCGGCCAGGCGATGAGGGTGTAGGGGCCGAGGGGAAGGGTGCCTAGTGTGAAACGGCCGTGTTCATTCGTTGTCGCCATAAAACCTGTGCCTTTAACAGCGACTTCGATGCCTGGTTGGGGAGTATCACCCTCACGCACAACCCCGCCAATAAAAGCTGTTTGGCTGATGCCCAGTGCGGGGTCAAGTTGAGTATGAACGGGTAAATGCTCAGCACGACCGACATTGAAGATGGGAGTGCGTACGATGGGGCCAGTGACTTCTGACCAGGGGTCGAGGGCGAGCGTGACGACATAGGGGGTGGTCGGCCGTATTTCATTGTCCATGGCGCTCCATACCTCAGAAGGGTTGGCCAGGCGGTCGCTACGGGCCAATTGTGTTTGCACTTCAAACGGCTGCCCAACCATCTGGCCTACAAAGCGGTGAGAGGGCAGCTCAGGGAAGCGGAAGAGGGTGAGCAGGGTGCGGGTGAGGAGGCGATGCTCGTCTTCTGGTTCGGCAGCCCAAACGGTAACCATGTAGTGGCAATCTACGCGCAGAGGGGTGCGTTTGAGGTGAGCGTGACGGCCGTTGCCATTATCCATCCGCTGCCACTGATGCTGGCGTAGGGTCTGGTTCTCGCGCACATCATATAAGTAGAAGTTGATAGTGGGGCGCGTCAGCCGAGCGCTCCATTCGCGCCGCGGCTGCTCGAATTTCACATCAATATCACTGTTTTTGATAGGTAGTTCGGCAATGAGTAGTTGCCGGAGGGTTTCGTCTAGGTCTGCTATCATGGTGTTTGGTAATTTACAAAATAGTGACGGTGCTTAATTATCATACTGAGGTATTTTGATGAATCTCAGATGACAGCTTGATTACCTGCTCAAATTACTCCAGCATTTCCTCTTCTTCCTCCACAGGTTGTCGCTGTACCATTTCTTCCTCTTCTTCTATAAAATCACCCTGGCGCTGGATGTCGGGAGAACTCATGACCATATCGGCCACGTGATCGGCTTCGGTTTCATATTGGTCATTGGGGTCGTTGACGGTAAGTTTGCCCTGGATTGAGGGGACGGATGCGCCTTGTTGCACAACATGAGTCAATTCGTGGCTGATAAGGTGCTGGCCTTCGCTGGAGCTGGGATTGTATGCACCCTGTTGGAAGAAGATGTCATTGCCGGTGGTGAAGGCCTTGGCATTCAGTTGGCGGCTCAGGGTATCGGCATGGCTATCGGTGTGGACGCGCACGTTGCTAAAGTCTTGTCCCATCACACTGCCTGCTTTGGCGGCAATATCTTCATCTAGATTGTGACCGCCGCTGCGCTGGCTGTGGATGTTGTTGGCGATTTCGTCATCTACTTCTGCTTGACCTTCGCCGCTACGTTGGGCGATGATGCGCTGAACGGCCGTGTTGCCCACTGTTTGCTGCATCCGAGTCACGCTGTTGTCGGTGAGTGGCTGGTTGATTTCGGCGAGCGTGATGGGAGTGTCGTGGGTGGTAGTATCGGCAGTTTTATCTGGCTGTTTGATATTTTGTTTATCATCGTGTAGATATTGGTTGCTCATATCAACTCCTAATACCGAAATTATTCGGTTTCAAATAGCCTCTCATCGATCAACCGCCCCATTTTTTGATATTCGCGGCGAGTGGCGTGGAGGAAATGTTTCATATGAATAGCTTTGTCAGTAGCAGCGAGGAAGGCGGCAGCCAAGATAATGTTACGAATGCTACCGCCAGCCAGCCGGAAGCGGTGTGCCAATTGTTCGAAGTCCACATCACCAGCCAGCGGGGTCTGTGATGGCACGTTAACATGCCAGATGCGTTCACGGTCGGTCGCCTCGGGAAAGGGGAATTCGATAGCGAAGTGAAGGCGGCGAGTGAACGCATCGTCCATGTTGGCGCGTAGGTTTGTAGCCAAGATGACTACGCCGTCGTAAGCCTCCATGCGTTGTAGGAGATAGCTGATTTCGATATTGGCATAACGATCGTGACTGTCTTTGACTTCGGAGCGTTTACCAAAGATAGCATCGGCTTCATCGAAGAAGAGGATGGCGTTGCTGGTAGTGGCTTCGGTGAAAATGCGATCCAGATTTTTCTCGGTTTCGCCAATATATTTGCTGACGAGGGAGGAGAGGTCTATTTTGTAAAGGTCGAGGCCAAGCTCGTTGGCCATAATGTCGGCTGACATTGTTTTGCCGGTGCCGGATTCGCCGGCAAATAGGGCGTTTAGCCCCTTGCCCAGTGCTTGTTTTTGGCCAAAGCCCCATTGCCCGTAGACGATAGGTCGCTGTTGCACGACGTTGACCATTTCTTGGAGTTGGGCCAGAGTATCGTCGGGCAGGATGATCTCGTGCCAGTGATAGCGAGGCTGGATTTTGGTGGCCAGGGTGGCAAGTTTTTGATTGGAATGTTGACGGCTGGCGGTGAAGAGATCGGCCGTCGTTAATGATTGGCCACGCCATTGGGCTAAATCGTGGGCAGAAGCGGCGGCATCGGCGATCTGGCCGGGGGTGAAGCGAAAATGGTTAGCAAGGGGTCGTAGGTCAAGCTCGGCCGTTGCCACGTGGTCTTGCCAAATAGCTAAGCGGCGTTCATAGGTAAGTGTGGGGAAGGTGATGGGGAAAATGGGGCGGGGTTTGTTACGCTGTCCAGCTTGCCAAGCTGCCTCGCTGGCGATGATTAGGGTGTGGGGATAGGTAAGTAAATTTTGAAAGTGAGCAGCAGGGATCTTCCCATCTGTTAGCAGTGCATCCCAGTTGGTGAGATAGAGGGTGGCCTGATGTAAACGGCCGTCGCGCAGTAGGCGAGTGATACCATCGGCCAGCCCAATTTCACTCTCTTGTAAGGTAGCACAGTCAAGTTGGATTAACGGCCGTTCGGCTGCTGCCGCTAAATATTGAGCCGCCTCTTGTTTGCCCACGCCATAATTGCCGCTGAAGGCGAAAAGGGGGGCAGGGCTGGTCTGGTTGGCGGTGTGGAGTTGATGATGGAATTCTGGAGTAAGCCGATTGGGGGCAGAGATGAGCGTGTGGAGGTTGGGATATGTGATTCGGGCGATGCCGTCTAGCTGCTCATCAGGTGTAGTTTGATCTAGAAGGTATTCGACGACGCTGGGGGCGGGGCGCAAGTAGTGACCCAGCAGCGTAGGTTCACGGTCGCTGGGGCTGGCGAAGCGGGTGAGGAGTCGGGATTGTAGGAGGCAGCTATTTGTCCCGAATAATTCCCGCAATTGCAGTTTTTCACCATAGGAGTCGGTGAGCAGGTTGAGGATAAGGTCTATGGACGGCCGTTTCTTAGTCACATCATCTTGTAGATAGGCAAAGATGCGCTCGTAACGGGGATCAAGCTCGGGTGCTAGGGCGATTAGAAAAATATCGATTTCAAGAGGGGACAAGGTGAAGGCACGTTGCAGATGAGCGAAGGTGAGATGGAGGCCAGTGGCAAGCGTGGCCGTAGTCTGCTGTTGCCATTCGGTGCGGGCTTGGGTGATGGGGGTCAGCCACTCTGTCGGTGAGGAGCCATTGTGACGGCCGTTGCCTAACCAGCTGTGTCCACCAAGTTCAAAATCCAAGAGTGCATCTATCTGCGTATCAGAAACATAGAGACCGCGAAATTCATCTTGCGGATCGAGACCGCCAGCCCTGGCCCGAGCTACGGCCCAACGAACACGTAGATCAATATAAGCTAGCCCAGCCAATAGATGATCTGTGCTGGTGGCGTAAGTGGTGGGAATGATATCAGTTGTCGTTTTGAGCATCTTTTTTCTCGGGTTTAATGGGTTTGAAGATGTCATCTAGATCAGGTATTTGGCTGAGATAGCGGCCAACGATATGACCGATTTCACTGGTATCTTGAAAATAATGGCGTTGACCGCTTTGCACATGGTCTATCCAGCCACGCCAATCGCCGCTACCTGCATCAAGATGATTTTCGCGCCATAAGCGTATCAAAAAGGAATGAGCCTCTTTCTCAAATTTGGCCATGATTCCTGGTTCATCCATTTGTCCTCTTCCTTGGTACTTGATTACGGCAGCAGAAAGATGGAATACGAATCTGCTGTTGTGTCATGCAAGCAGTTTATTGCGTTACTCTCACAACAGTCTCACAACATTCAAGGGAAATGAAAGCACGCTTCCCCATTTGTTTATTGGTAATTCGGAACTAATTCCAAAATTTGATGATCTTTTCACACAGTTTGCTAGGAGAAATTTGTACAATACCACACACAAACCATCGCAGTCGACCCCTTTCCAATCACGTCACGGGTGAGTTAATTCATTAATCCATAACATAGTTCATTTCTGACACTGCAAATGGCACAAAGCCTTCACATACAAGCTTTTGGCAAGTTAAAGTTGCAATACCAGGGGAAGTGGTTGACACGCTTTCCTACTCGACACGTGGAAGAATTGGCTGGGTACCTGTTGCTACATCAACAAGTACCCCACGACCGTGAAAAGTTAGCAACCCTTCTATGGCCTAACCATCCGCCCCAAAAAGGGCGAGCTTGTTTGAGTACCGCGTTGTGGCGGCTACGGTGCTTTGTTGAACAATTGGGGCTTTCAGCGGATGAAATATTCAATACAACCCGTCACACTATCGCTCTTGTTTTAGGGGATACGGCCGTTTTGGATACAGTTCGCTTTGTATCTCTTATCAATCAAGCGAAAATCAACTTCGAAAGACGTGTATCTCTGCTACAACAAGCTATTGAGATTTACAGTGGGGAGTTGTACGAAGGCATTTACTCAGACTGGTGTTTGGTCGAGCGTGAGCATCTTGCCCGACAATACCTTTGGGCCTTAGGCCAGCTAATGCACCAATACCTACAAACTGAACAGTTCCCCCAAGCCTTAGAAATCGGTTACTGTCTTCTCAATCATGATCCTTTACGCGAAGAAGTCCATCGTGCCATCATGCTGTGCCACCAAAAATGCGGCCAATACAATCAGGCTCTACAACAGTTTCAAATTTGCTCTGATCTTCTCCAAGAAGAATTAGGAATCATCCCCATGCCTGAAACCATGGCTCTATACCAACAAATTCTCGCCAATCGCTTTCAAACCTTCCGAAACACACCGCAACAGTCTCAAGACCTCAATCTCGCCTACTCTGAATTTCTGCGTGCTAGCAATAATCTCACCAAACTCTTGAATCTATAGCTGCTTTTGTCATGATAAGGCGGGCCGACACTAACGGCCGTTACATGGCTAGAATTATCCTTTATAGCGTTCTTTCACATCAACGGCCGTTATGTAACGCATAGCTGTCTGGGCACTTGTCCAGCCAAACCAAGCCATCAACTCATCCACACCATACCCTAACCGTGCCATCTTAGTGGCGCAGTAGTGACGACAATCATGGGCTGACAATTTAGGCACGCCTAATTTTTCCCCAAGCCAAGCTACCCGCTCACTGATTCGCACCCGGTTCAATCCCTCAGCCAATAATAGCCCCCCTTCGCCATTTTTCAGCAAGCGTGTCGTAGCTAATATCAATGCTCCATCTGCCAGCAGGGGAGGGGGGTAGTGTGACCCTATATAGGTGGTAGCAGTCTTATGTGCGCCAATAGTCAGCTTGTGCGTTGTCCACTCATGTTCGGTTCCCTTCACTTTAGGACGATAAAAGGCTATTTGTTTGGTGGTTAAGTTAATGTCACCGACCCTTAGCAGGGCGATTTCACTAGCCCGCAATCCATGGTCGAGCAGCAGGCACAGAAGCAGGGCATCACGCCAGGCTTGTGGCGACTTGTTTTGCACCTGTTTCAAAACCTCGGCTTGCGCTTCACGGAGTAAAGTTGGCTTTTGTTTTTTAGTAGAGCGGCGGGTGACAACGACGCTGCGCTTTTTGCTTTCTGGCTTATAGGCATACGTAACAGCTTGTTTTCGGGTTTGCTGACGGCGTTCGTCCACATTCAAGCCGCCTTGCCGGGAATATCCCTTCACGGATTGAATCAATATTCCTTCTTGCCGATCGACCACACCGGCTTTGACAGCCATCTGAGCATAAGTTCGCACTGTAGATAGTCGAGCGTTTACCGAAGCAATCGCATACTCTTCCTGCAAAAGCCACTGGACAAAGCCTTCAACAACACCCCAGGTCACACCGCGCCAGGCACTAGGATTGGTTTGGAAGTCAGCGCCATTTTCTAAGGGGATTTGAGCGTCTATCAAATATTCGGCGAAGAGTTCCAGGTCACGAGCATGCCTCTTAACTGTATTAACTGATTTTTCGCTCAAATATCGCTGGAAGATATTTTGTCCAGCAGCACGGTTAGCAATTTGTCCGGCTACTTCTAAGGGTGTTGGAGGTGGTTGCTGTTGTAGAGAACGGCCGTCAGCTACAACAATAATTTCTCCCTGCAAGCCATCATTATCAGACATGTGTTGATTGTAGCACAAAACATATATCCTGTACATATGACCACAATATGTACGCCAATATTATAGAAAATAATTGTCGATTCGAAGGTCCAGCAAACTCAGCCTGTTGGCTGCAACAACTTTGCACATACCTTCCTCGCCACCACCCTAAACCTGTTCTACCCTTGCTTCCGACTCATCAATTTCTCGTAGCTCAATATTCACCGGTGCGACCTTCATTGCTGCCCAATGATCGATAAAGAGACAAGGTTTGGGCGGCCGCTTTATGCCAAGAAAAGCGTCTAGCTTGGGCCAAGCCACGATGGGATAAATTCTCTCGCAGGGATTGATCAGTGAGCAAACGGCCGATTTGTTGGGCCATTTCCTCAACATTGTTGGGATTGAAGTATAGTACTGCATCTCCCCCCACCTCAGGCAGGCTTGATGTATTGGCGCAAGCAACGGCCGTGCCACAGGCCATCGCCTCCACTACCGGTAAGCCAAATCCTTCATAGCGGCTGGGGAAAACAAACATCAACGCACCCCCATAAAGTGGTGGAACATCGGGACTATTAATTGGACCTAGAAAACGAACCTTATTTTGTAAGCCCAATACTTCTACTTCTAGTTTGGCCTCAGGATAGCGGCTGTCCCAAGCTCCAGCAATGATGAGAGGAATATCGGGCGTTTGTTCCGCTAGCAACTGCCAAGCTTGGAGAAGGTTGACTAGATTTTTGTGGGGTTTGTTAATACCAAAATAAAGCACATATTTTTCAGGCAAATCGAAATGCAGGCGCACGCGGGCAATTTCGCTGGCTGATTGGGGATGGAACTGGGGATCGGGGGCGAGAGGTATGGAGGCAATGATTGGTGCAGTAAAAGGGTAATATTGCTTCAGGTCACGGCTGGTAGCCTGAGAAATGCTGATGATACGGTTTGCTTGGCGCATAGCTAGCTGGGTGGTGAGGCGGAATAGAAGGCGAGCACGACTGGAAACGTAATGGGGAAAAAGTTGGGGGGTCAGATCGTAAATCGTAACGATAGTGGGTAAGGGTGTCCGATAGGGCATAAGGTAGTAAGGGCTGTGATAGGCATCTGCCTGAATTTGGCGTAGAAGGCGAGGAATTCGCCACTGCTGGGCGAGGGAAAAGGGGGAAACGGCCGTTGCAACCCATTGCACATTCGCTGATTGCTCTGGCAATTGCCAGCGGGACGGTTGAGCGGGATCATAATACAAAATTAGCTGTTCGTCTGGTGTCAACTGCCTAGCCATAGCTTGGGCCAGTTGACTGACATAACGGCCGATTCCTGGAAAATGATTAGTAGCAGTACGGGCGTCTAAAACATAGCGTTTCATTGGCTAACTTGGTGGAGAATAGCTTCAATTTCGGCCGTTGTCTTCTGAATTGTGAAATGCTTCAGAACACGCTCATGTCCTGCCCTACCCATACGTTCACGCTG
The DNA here is from genome assembly GCA_965223555.1 of Promineifilaceae bacterium (SeqCode). Classification (GTDB taxonomy): domain Bacteria; phylum Chloroflexota; class Anaerolineae; order Promineifilales; family Promineifilaceae; genus CBDCWU01. The sequence goes on along the minus strand of CBDCWU010000009.1, from coordinate 3,302,302 downwards.
CTCAGGATTCTCCAACAAACTCAATACAGCTCGGGCCAAGCCATTATCATCACCAGGAAGAACCAATAATCCCGTCTCACCTGGGACTACGATTTCAGGCAAAGCACCATGGGCCAAAGCTACAACTGGTTTCCCCATAGCCATGGCTTCAATATTGACCAACCCAAATGGTTCTGGCTCACCTGGGTGGACAAAAATATCCATAGCAGCCAATGCAGAGCGCACATCATTTAGATGACCTGTAAAAATGACGCGCTTTCTGAGATTGAGATCGGCCGTTAATTGCCGTAACTGTTGTGGGTATTTATCTTCTACGCCGAAGGGGGAACCACCTACTATGCAAAAATAGGCATCTGCACATTGCTGGATAATCTCAGCTGCCATTTCCAGGAAGCGGGCTTGCCCCTTCCAAGGACGCAAACGGCCGACCATGCCAATAATGGATGCACCATGAGGAATTTGATACTGTTGTTTGAAGCCTTCCCTTTCTTGATCCAGATCATAACGGCTTACATCAATCCCATTATGAACAACAGCAATCTTATTAGAACATGGCAAATGATCAGCAACAGCTCGAGAGTTCGTAATAACACGAGTAGCGGTACGACAAAGCACTTTCTTGAGGAAAGTATCAGTCCATATGTTGTCGGGTTTGCTCTCAGAGAGCCAGAAGTCACGCATATGCCAGATGAACGGCCGTTTTGCTAATCGTGCGGCTGGAGCGGTGTACAGGGTAGCCCGGACGGTGTTGGCGTAAAGAACATCAGCACATATCTCGTGGGCAGCAGCAGCAATTGCTCGCGTACCAGCCAACCAGTCTAAGGGGAAGCAGGGTGAACGACGCAGGCGAGGCAATAAAATCGGATAAACAGATATGCCTAGTGGCTGAGCCGTGGCTAGGAGTTTCCCTTTAACGCTTGCCAGGTAAGGCTTATACCTTTGTGAATCAAGATGGGTCATGAACAGTAGCAAACTACGCTCTGCACCACCCAAGCCATCGGCATGATCGACGAAAAGAATACGTTTTACCATTCTCCTGCCAAGGCTCGATACATTAGACAGTATACATCCTTCATTCGCTGGGGGGCAACGCCTTGCCAGATAGAACCAATATGAAGAGCAATCCCTGCCTGGTTGGGGGCTTTTGCGTGGTAGCCGTGCATTCCTTTAGGTATATTTCGTGCAAATGTACTCGGCTGAAAAGCCAGCTTTTCATCTAAGACATAAATAAAATCACCAAAATGGGAAGAGGTGAGCCCATAATATTGCCGCTCTGATTCGTTGATGATATGGCCATGTGCAAAATCTTCTAAATAGGTCTGAATGTTCGGGTGCAAATTCTCGTCAAAAACCCAAACCCGCAATAGATTGGCATCACTGAAATACAGGTAACTATTGGCTGATGATCTACCAATTTTCTCTTCGATGTCCAGAAAAACACCTCTATCAACATTGACCATGCCATGGTCAGAAACAATGAAGATATGTCTGTCAGGATATTTTTGTTGATAGTACTGGCTTAATTGACGACACCAATTGTCTACGGCCGTTAAATGATCTAAATATGGCTGCTGGTCAATGCCATATTGATGCCCAAAACCGTCCAGATCTGGTAAAGGTACAAATAAAGTCGGGTGGTCAGAAATAGCAGCCATGCCTTGCTCAAACAAAAGTTCATCTCGTTCTCCCTTTGGTCGGCCAATATTCCGATAAGGCAACATTCTCATTTCTGGAAACTGGGTAAACAATGTGGGAGCCGGGAAGTCAGGTGACTGAATGTGTTTGCCTTCCAGCGCGAATTTATCCAGATGACGCAGACGGATATTCGGCATTGGATGCCCCTTGCTGTAACGTTTTGTGAGGATATGTTGTACACCACGATTAAGGATATACGGCCATAATATCGTGTCCATCAGCGGCAGCAAAGCCCGATATCGCCATCCAGGTGATCGCGGTGGATCGTAAATCCATTCGCCAAAATAACCAATGTCATCTGGCAGCAATCCAGCAAAAAGTTCTGCGTGGATGTTAACGCTATAGCCAAAGCCCGGTTCTATGTTCCATTTTTCATTAATTGAGTTTAAAAATGGAGTCTTATTGAGCAAGGCAAAGGGGAGGCTGTCAATGAAGATAATGAGTACTGGAGACATAAATTACCTTGGCGGTTTGAAGATACAAATATCTGAGATCGTTGAACAATAAAGTGGTGTCACTGTTGAAGTAATATCCTGAGATGGACTAGCAATAAAGAAATCACTAATACCAGAGGTAAAGGTTCTATCTACTCCCAATGGCACTGTTTGTCGTCGAGAAGAATAAATATAGAAAAAATTATTATACTGTGTAGCTACAATTTTATCTTGACTGAGGTTTTGGCCAGCCCAATTGGCAACATCATAAAAGGCAGCCATCTCCATATTGTTAATGTGAAATTGTTGTTCCTGATAAAGACGTGCCGGAATGTGAATCAGGCCTGATAAAATGATTTCCAATGTCAATCCTGTGAGAATTAATAATGCGAACTTTTCTGAAAATTTATAACGTTGATATAACCAATGACAAAATTGAGTTATGCCTTGAATATAGTAATGAATTATCAGGGGTAAGATAGGAATAATAAATCGATCTATTACGTGGGGCCATATAAGTAATATAGAAGCATAAAGAAACAGATAAATGCTGGGCAAGGAAATACTTTTCGCGCTTAAAAATCCAATGACAATGAAGATGGAAACAATAAAAATGGTTGCATAACTGATGAAAGTAAAAATTGGAGCTATTAAATCTAATTGGCGTGGGGCTTTGCTACTAAGATAAAATAAATTTTCGGAAATTAGACGGATGTTACCATGTAGATTTGCCAAGCCTAATTGTATTTGCGATATGATGCCGTCAGTTTGAAAAATTTGATTTAGATAGCCTGAGCGAATAGTTTGTTGGACTTTACTCGTCCAACAAAACCAATAAACTATAAAAGGAGTACATAAAGCCGTCAGGCTTGTTGCCTTAGCATAATTTTTCTTGAGGAGTAGCCAACAAACGACACTTATTAACAAAACAATTCCAATAGTCCTTATATAAAAGGCCAGAACAATGCAAGCAGACAAGAAAATGAGATGACTATTTAACCATTTCTTTTTCCGCTCATAAATGCGAACGAATATAAATGTCATGAAGGTAAAAGATGTAAAAGGCATGGCGGCATATATTCGTCGGGAGTACATAAATACAATTGGCATGACGGCAAAAATAAAGGCAATACCTAAAGCATAAAGAGGGTTTGTTGCTTGTTTAAAGTGAAAGTAGGTGGCCAATATGGCTAATAAACCCCAAATCGCTACCATACGTTTTGCCGCAGGAATATTCAGACCTTTGCTGTAAACAAGAGGGGCAAGCAATATGGATAATCCGGGAGGTCTTTCTGTGGCGAACGGCTCAGAAACTTGGCTGATTGTTTTATATCCTTGTCCTGATTGTAATGCATCTGCAAGAACCAAATAATGCGCATTGTCTCCACCAGAAAAGAGATTAGGTGTAAGCGCAATTGTATAGATACTGTACAATAAGATAGTCAGAATAATAATGACAACAGTCTTGTTTAAGTTCCCTATTATGCGACTTACAAGGTATTCTAGGCAGATTGAATCGGACATAACAATGGTCTGCTCATTTATTGGTATTGCCATGTAATAATCTTAGTGAACCGTTCAATAAATTTTGGGTCATTAAGGCGGATATAAATCCGCCAAAATTCCGCCCATTGTTGGCGTAGGGCAAACCATTGTTGGGCGAAACTGGTTTGGGGTATGGTAGTTTTTGTGAACAGAAATGTGTTTAAGATTTGTTGTGATTGTAGTAGATGGTTCACGGCCGTTGCCGCATCCCCCTTTTGCCAAGCAATGAGTGCTTGATGCATCCTCAATAAGCCTGCTGTCAGCTCTTGTTTTTTGGAAGTACGTAGCCACTTTACCGCTTTTTGTATCCCATAACTGCGTGTATATTGCTGGGTCATACGTGCCAAATTATACCATTCGCCACGCGAGATTGGCCACTCATTATAAATTTTTGAAGTGGAGGTCGAATCTAACTTAAAGCCAATTTGGCGAAGAGCCCGGGCAAGGTTCGCAATGGTCTCGCTATACCAAAGAGGTAAATCTAACTCGTCGAACTGTAGACTGAGACGGAAGTTGAAGCATTTTTGCATGGTATTGGGGAAATCAGGGCCGTAAGTATGTGCTAAGTTGAGGGTATTGTATATGTCTCGTAGTTTGGTCACGCGCTGCTGATATGTGGGTAAGAGAATCCCTTCATGGGGAAGCAAAACGGTTGTAATATCTAATGAATTGCGGCACAGTATATAGTTGGTTACCCGCTTTTCACTCATATTCATTTGTTGCCCTGTTACAAATGTTTCTGGCAAGTACAGCAGCAGCGCCCACAAACGTTTGTAAAGGATTTCGTTTGTGTTTTGTAGGTCAAGGTTTTTGAGTGTAACAGTGGGAACTTGAGGGAAAATATCACGGCCGTATAAAACTCGTCCATTTGCTTTCATTTCATATGTAAAAATGATAGGGGGCAATGATTCAAGCCGTTTTTCCTCCCGAATGATGATATCAATATGAAAGAGAGGGTTAGGATTATTGATATTTTTTTCCAAGCGATTAAGTTTGGTTTGTAAGGTGTAACGTTGGATAGAAGATGGTCGTTTCCTGACCACAACCAAACATTCATAATCACTAAACAGTTCGATCTTATCTGACGAAATGGCGCGAATGCTTAATTCATCGCGTGCGGCAGAGCCGAGAAGGATGATGGATTCTGTATCTAACGTTTCTGTGATGCATGAAATAATTTGCTCAAGATGTTTTTGGATCTGTTTTTGGATAGCATCGTTCATGGATCACTAATATCTTCTATCAATTGTGTTAAAGCTTGATTCATCACATCCCAACTGTAATGTGCCTGGCAGACCTGACGGGCGTTTTGTCCCAGTTTCTGGCATAGGTCGGGATTGTTCATAAGGGTTTTCATGGCTCCTCGCAATGCAGGAATGTCCTGTGGTGGCACGATGAGGCCGCTATCTTTGAGGATTTGGGGCAAATCACTGACGGCCGTTGCTATGGTTGGTTTTGCCATAGCCATACCGTCAAATACTTTTGCGGGAATTTGTGCTTGGGCAAAGGGTAATGGCCTCTGTGCCAGTACGATGGCATCAGCTACGGCTAAAAATTCAGGGATAGCTGTCCAGGGTTGCATACCAATCAACTGTAATCGAGGCTCGTTATAGCTTCGTAAAACGGCCGTATACGGATCGTCCTCATCCACGCCCACTACCATAAAACAAAGACGGGGATCATGAATGTCCGCCATCGCTTGCAACACATCTTCAATACCTTTGTGAGCACGTGGCGTGCCTAAAAACATAAATACAAATTTATTGTGCAAATCATGTATTTGTCGCAGCCCTTGCCTGTCAAATAGCTTCGGGTTCAGAGCCTCGGTGTCACGACCGTGGGTCACAAGTATGCCCCCAAAACGAGCTTGCAATCGAGAAGATACCACCGTAATGGCATCAGCACGGTAAAGAAATCGTGCCATGAGACGCAAGTAAGCATGACTGTATGGATTTGGCAAACGAGCCACAGATCGCAGCCAACGTTTCCAACGTGAGATATTATATTCTCCCTGATCGTCCCAATCATCAATATCTAGAATAAGTGGTTTGTTATATTTTCGTTTGTGCCAAAGGCCAATGCCAAAGCTACTTAATCGGGGCTTGACCGCATATACAATATCCCCAGAAATTTGCTGATTTAGTTGGTGCATTGTACCCAAAAACATAGGAAAGTTGTGACCCGGCTGCGTGATATAGGAAACCAAGCCATCATCCACTGGTGGCCAGATGCGGTCTTGGAAGAGTGGCCCAAGAATTTCCACTTCATAATTGCGTTGCAAGACCCGTGCTAATAAATAAGCACGCCCCAAATTGTTTTGCGAAAGGTTTGGTGCCAAAATGGATATACGTTTAACCACAATCTTCTCTTACACGCTGGTATAGATCAGCATATTGTTGAACTATTTGCACCAAACTATACTGTTCAACAATCGTTTGCCGAGAGGCCGTAGCTAGCTCTTGCCGTTTCTCATCATTTAGCGCCAATTCGTTCATTGCTTGTGCCAATTGCTCTGCATTTTGCGGCGCAATAATCATGCCATTTTGCTCACCGTTCACAATGTCTAACACGCCGCCAATACGGGTGACAATGGGAGCCAGTCCACATGACATCCCCTCCAAGAGCACATTAGGCATTCCTTCGCGGTGCGAAGGGAATGTTAAAACATCAGCTAGTTGATAATAGATTGTAGGATTTTGTTTTAATCCCAGACAAGTGACTTCTGATAAGGTGGCAGCCTTCTCAGTGACCGCTGTTTCTATGCTATCTATTTGACCCTTGCCAGAACCGACCAGAAGCAGGTGTATGTTTTGGGTTGTTTGGCTTAGATTTTCCCACGCTTCTAGTAGTTCCCACAATCCTTTGCGTGGGACAAAACGGCCGATAAACAAAAAAATGACGGCATCTGATGGTAAATGATGCTGTTGACGCAGTATGATCTTCTCGCTGTATGAGACTGGCTGGTAGCGATTGGTGTCTACGCCATTGGCAATGCGGGCAGTGGCCTGCGGCATCGAAGGTAAAGCTGTTATTTCTTCCTCGATTTCCTCAGTGAGTGCCACCCAAAGCGTGACACTCTGGAAGAGCCACAGTTTGAGTTTTAAGGGATCGGTGTGATAAAGGCGACCCAACAGTGTGGGAGTTGCACTCTGATTCCCTTGTAAATACCGGGTGACATCACTGTAGGTTGCAGGGCGGACAACAATAGGCTTACGGGTAAGTTTACCGATTAACAAACCTATCATTGCCAGATGCCCTGCGCCATAAATATGAATGATGTCATATTGCTGCCTACTGCGCAGCAGGGCGATGAGTTGTTGTACTAAAACGATGATAATATCAAGATGAGTATGTGTGCCACGCCCGAAACGGCGCACGGGAATACCATCAATAATTTCCTGTGCGGACAGTTCCGGAGACGGCCGTCGTGTCCACACCTTGATATCCCACCCTTGAGCGATTAAGCTGCTAACCACAGCCTGGCATTGCCGCTCCATGCCGCCAACAACAGGGTAAAAGCGCTGAATGAGGATTTGCACGCGGGGAAAGGGCATTATACTTCCGCTTTATGGGCGAACATTTCAATCTGCGCCCCCCAATATCGGTTATGTCGATTACCGTAATCAAAGAAGGGCCACAATAGTTTGTCTAACAGGCGGTTGAATCGTTTTGTCAACGGCCGTTTCACCGCCAAGGCCTCACCCTTTTTTAAGGCAGCATACCTGTCACGGAAATCTAACAGCAAGTTGCGAGTACTCATTTTAATGGGTGTAAAACCGGCAGCCCGGCTCATCTGTGACAAGGTTTTTGGCGTGAAATAGTAGAGATGCCAGGGAAAGATCACTGCGCCCCAACGTGGCCCAGCTAGGTATCGTGTTAGACTATCAAAATTAGGTGTCCATACGTATAATGCGCCTCCGGGTCGTAAAATACGGTTTATTTCCTGCAATGTGCATTTGGGGTTGGGTAAATGTTCAATGACATCACGTAACACAACGGCATCGAATTGATTGTCTGCAAATTGAACTTCCTCTAATGCACCCCAGCGCACATCTAACTGCCATGTATCACGAGCGAAGGCAACGACCGTTTCTGAGATTTCTGTGCCTGTCACTTGCCAACCTAATTCACGTGCCGCCCATAAAAACTGCCCCTCAAAACAGCCAACATCTAGAAGATAGCCTGTATTGCCGCAGATTTGGGCGAGAGTTTTTAATATATCTTGTTGTCGGTGCGGAATTTGCTGTTGTTCAGCAGGGGCAGATGTGGATCGACTTTTATTTTTATACCCTTCCCGATAGATTTTACCAATAGCGTCTTGTGTTAACTGCGGGTTAACTCTGACCAAATCACACTGCTGGCAGCGTTGGTAAGCAAATTGGTGCTGTGTGAATAATGTATGCGCTTTAGCTGTTTGGCAAAGAGAGCAGCTACTGGCGGCGGTCGCATGGCCATCTATATCAATTTCATCCATATCGTTTTTTATGCAGGGCATTTATAAATACGTCTTCATAAGCATTGGCAACTGTGTCCCAAGAAAATTTCTGTTCAGCTTTTGCTTTGCCTGAGGTGGCGAAGTCAGCTCTCTGCTCAGGATTTAATATGAGTTGACGTATGGCCTCAGACATAGCGGCGGCATTACCAGTTGGCACTAATAAACCATCCTGATTATGGGTTACAACTTCAGGAATAGCAGTATTCTGCACCGATACAACCGCCTTGCCTGCTTGCATTGCTTCTGCCAGAACCATACCAAAGGTTTCATAATAGGAATGAAAGACAAATATATCAGTTAAATCCCAAAGCGCAGATAAGGTTTCTTCAGCAACGAAGCCTAATAGCTGCACCTTGCCTTGCAGATTCTGTTCCTCGATTAAGGCCTCCAACCTAGAGCTATCGGCTCCTGAGCCTGCAATCAGTAAAACACATGGCAAATCTCTCAAATACGCCATACTTTTAATTAGAATATCAACACCTTTGTACAAAGCAAGCCTTTGTAAGGCAAATAAGACTATCGTGCCAGGCACCAACCCTAATTGTTGGCGTAATGCTTGAACCTTTTCAGGAACGGCCGTTGCATAAACCTGGACACCATTACTCACAGTAATTCCAGTGTCAATTTCTGTGTTACTAAATATTGCTGTACGACAGTAATCGGAAATATAGGTTATTTCATCGGCAGCTTTACCCAACTGCCTGTCATAAAACTTCCAGCCAGGCGGTGTATTTGGCCCAGGCACATCACGTCCAATAAAACTTAGCACTAAAGGAATATTAAACCGCCATTTTGCGGTTAAAGCCGCAAGTCCTGTGGGAATAGCATAAAACGCACTAATCATATCAGGTTGAAATGTATGTAACTGTTTCCATACAGCTGGGATTGCGGCCAATTCAAATGGAGGAAAAAATCCTTTGTGAAACCGACGCCCAGCCATACGATCCCCTCGGTATTTTTCTGAATAACGATAAATCGTATAAGGCAGCTCATCTTCTTTAAGTTTGCTATTACTTGCAATATGCAATGGTGGAATTGGCGTAACAATATGAACAGTATGCCGCTCCCCAATACGACAAAAAACTTCGTGAAGCAATCTTTCGGCTCCTCCCCATACAGGTGAAAACGTAGGTGTAAGCACAAGAATCCGCATAAATACTCTTTTACACAGAAGCTGTAACGAGAATAGTCATATAATATTGTTGCCGCCAAGGCATCCGTTGTAGACAACGTGACAGAGAAATTGCTAATCTGTTTGGTATTCTCCAGGCCTTAAATGTTAACAGCTCCGGTCTGATGGGGTTGATCAACTGGGTTTTTTCAATTTTAAGACCAGCATCCATCAGTGTGGCCAGAATTGTTTCTTGGGTAAAAAAATTAACATGAGTTGGATCAATCCAGTGATGAAACGTTACGCCAGAACGCCGCAAAATATCAGGGGTTTCACAATTGGGCACAGACAAAGCAATCTTTTGGCGAGCAACCCTTTTGAATTCTTTTAACCAAGTTACAGGTTGGGGTAAATGTTCCAAAACTTCAAATGCAAAAACAAAATCAACTGCATTGGTTTTCAAGGGTAAATTCTAGGCATCCCCTTGCCAAAAATAAAGTTCTGACCAATTTGGATCATAGCGCAAATCTGTTCCCCATGCTTTTCTACCATTAGCCCGCAAATGCTGCACATACTTTCCTGATGAGCAACCAATATCCAAGTACGTGCCATTGGCAGAAAATGTCTGAATGGCCTGCCAACGTTCTGGCTGAATATGTCCCCAACTTTGCCCAACTTGATAATGAGCGGCCTCTATATCCGCCTGTTGGACGAAAGGACTATTACTCATACAATCACCTCCAAGGCACTGTTTCTTTAACTCGAAGCAAAACGATATTTAATTCAGGTGATTTTAACAGAAAAAGAATGAATACGTAGATTGCTGCGGCAAGCATATAAGTAAGGCCTAAACAGATCACTGTTAAGATAACTGTATTTGCCATTAGATTTATGGTACGCCACAAAAAGAGAGCGGATATCATCATGATAATTGTCGCTAAGCTCATTTTTACCAGCGATTTCATAATTTCTAATCCATCGAGAGATTGTTGTCTTCGTAATAAAATTACCATGATAAGCATTTTGGAATTTGCGAAAATGGTAAAGGAAATAGCTAATGATAAGTGAGAAAAGCGTGGGATCAATAGATATGCTAAACTTGCTTGAAAGAAGATACTGACGACACTAATTATGGCGGGGGTTTTAGTATTGTGCTGTGCATAAAAGGCATTGCTAACAATAGTACCTAAAGAAAGGGCAACGAATGCGCTGGCATAAATAGTGACAGCCCAACTAGTGGCAGTGGTATCTTCTGCAGTAAAATTATCTCTCTCGAGAAGGAGGCGAATAAAGGGACGGTTTAGCACCATAAGGAGCCCCGTAGCAGGGATTGCCACCAAGCTTATAAAGCGAATTCCAGTTGAGAAGTAAAGGCGGAATGCAGTAGGGTTAGATTCTGCATAACTGTGGGATATGCGTGGGAATATGCTTAATGCTGTCCCCTTTGATACCAAATTGACACTCATTGTAATCAAGCGATAAGCATAATTAATGTACGTCAAACTACCTGAAAATAAGAAAGAAGCCAATATTGTATCAATGACTGTTGTTCCTTTGGCAAAGGAGTTAGATACAATCCACGGTATACTAAGTTGTCTAATCTGATGGATTCCAGGATGCCGCCAGTTTATCGTTAATTTGTAATTCTTATTGCGTAACAATAAGGGCAGCAACCAGAGCATCATCAACAAAGGCCCTACTAATGAACCAATGGCTGTGGCAATAATGCCTATTTGGGAACGAAATGCTAATGTAAAAATGAGAACAGCCGCACCGTTGACAACTGGAGCTGAGGCGGGCCTTAAAAAACGGCCGTGTGCAAAGAAAACCCCTGACAATACGCCATTAATGCCACTAAACAGAATAATCGGCCACTGTATTCTTAGCATTATCAGCGTAAGATTGTAACTAGCGGATCCCACTTCATAGCCAGGTGTTAAGAATCGCAAAACAATAGGGGCTAAAAGTACGCCGATAAGGACAATGATACCGAGGAAGATGAATAAGAAGTTGACAAAACTGCTGGCAATTTCCCAGGCATCCTGGTCGGATCCTTTTTCTTTGTAAGTTAGGAAAATGGGGACGAAAATAATACTAAATGAACTGGTGAGTACAAGTGTAAATAAGTTTGGCAGCGAGCTAGCAGCATAATAAGCATCTAGATTTATGCCTGCCCCAAACCAGCGGGCTAACACCATTTGTGTGACAATGCCTAACCCAATGCTAACGGCCGTCAAAAGGGTGATAGATACGCTTGAGGTGGATAGTCGCATAGTTTCACGTTTGTGCTGTGATGCTACCATAAGCAAATCGGAAATGCTAAAACAAGAGAAGAATTGTACTATTACAAAAAAGAGACCCTGGGAAAGCTCCTTGTTCCCAGTAGTTGTTAAGAGCTGGCTAGAACTAGGCCTTAAGGGTTTGGCAGAATCGGTCGTAACCGTACTTCGTAGGGGGATGGAATAACAAGAGTGCCACTTCTTTAGGCGGTGGTGATGACCAACATTCGTTGGGGAGCATTTCAGTTCTGGGGCAGATGAGCCTTAGTCCATACAGAATCGAAGGCATGGCTCATGACTGCAGCCCGAATCGGCAGAAGGTGCTCAGCACCTCGACGAGACCAGCGCATGCCAGGTCCGGCAAAACGAGCTTTAAACTGCTTACAACCACTCTCAACCATGCCAGAGCCAATGGGAAAGCCAGCCGCTTGTAGTGCCTGATAGTGCATGCGGTGCTGGTTGTTATCTAAATACAAAGCCTCTGTCAGAATGTCCTCGACGACACACCAAGGTTTGTCGATGGCAGCGACAATGAGGTCTTCAGCGATTTGGTGAGCCTGCCCGATGAATAACTCTGTTTTTTGTTGGTCATACCAGGCATCTCTAGCTGCTTGTTGGCTATGGAGCAAGCTGGCAGCTGTGTGCAAATGGTTAGTCGCATGATACCAATCAACCAGTTGCTCACTGTTGACAAAACGGTGGTCAAACTGGTGCCAAATCCAAATCGCTCCATCTCCCAAAGCAATCGTTTGCTGTGTACCAAGCCAACCATGACGGTGAGCCAAGGCCCATACTTTTTGCCCTATCGCTTCGGGGCCACCTAAGTGAGATGTGTATTGGTTATGGGTTGCGTGTGCTTGGGATAGCCACTTGCCTGTTTCCTTGTCTTTGGTGGGTCTGACCTCAATATCAAAGACACAACCTATTTTTAACTCTTTCCAACCTTCCTCACGCAGGCAAATCATGGCTCCATCCATAGCCACGCCTTTGCATCCAGTCTCAGGAACTGTTTGGAGCGGCTTCGGCAAGGCGACGGCTTCGGCTAAGCTCATCTCTACTTCTTCCATCGCGGCTAGCTTCTCTCCCCATTTCTGTGCTTGTCGCCACACACTACTATCGGAAACCCCTATGCGCCCTATCCGTGCCAAGGTCTCCTCGGCTTTTTCATAGCTTGTGCTAACCCCGCTTAACCAGACCATTTGTTTGCTTAACTCTGGACTCCAATGTTTTTCCCACAATTGAAGTTGTTCATCTAGGGGGGAAAAACCCTGTCTTACATCTTGGGCAATAGTAATAAGCTCGTTCTAATTTCACTTGGCCGATGAGACATTCTACTGTTTTGGGCTTTTCTCCCTTATTTCTTAGCCGCTGACCACACTCAGGACAGTCTGGCCTCTTTTCAGGGTGGACTGATGCTTGTCCATGTATCAAGATTCGAGTCATTTCCTCACTCAAGACCTGGCGCATTCTCAGTACTTCCTTTTCTATTTCGCTCAATGTTGGCGCTTCATGCTTTTCATACCATTCTAGCGTTTTAGCTATCATTTCTTCTGCTTTTGCTCTCAACTCTCTTTCAATTTCTTCTCGACTTTTTTTCATGGGTACACCTTTTTATGCTTGTACCCTGATTCTCTTTCTTTTTGCCCCTAAAGTGAAATACTCCCCATTCGTTGGCTGGTGTCAGCAAAACTGCTATTATAGCAGACAGAGCTATCCGATTATTCGCTATGATTCAATTTAGAAAAAGGGTAATAATTAGGTTCCAACTTGTCCATAAAAACGAACATGAAGTCCATTAAAATTGCTCTGGTCAATTATTTGCCCAAACCAGTAAGAACTGCATTAAAAAGCATCAAGCTAATTTTATATGGAGATTATTTATCCCTACGCCTTCGGATGCAAGACAATGAAAAAAGCACGAGCTTGCTTGCTCAACACACACTTTTTCAACAAGCCGCTTCTCAAAGAATTGCTGTTAGCCAAAATCAACTTAATCAACATGAATTACTTATCTATTCTCAAAATGGCGAGGACGGCATTCTGTTTTATATTTTTTCAACTATTGGGACTGTTAATCGTCAATTTGTGGAATTTGGAATCGGCGATGGTAAGCAATGTAACAGCGCAAATTTGTCAATTAATTTTGGTTGGAGCGGGTTGTTAATTGAAGCCGATACGAAAAAAGCTTCTGCCGCCCAAGAATATTACACGACAAGATTATCTCAATCTGCCCATAGAGTTAAAATTATAAATGAACGGGTTACAATAGAAAATATCAATTCAATATTGAAAGAAAACCAAATAGACCCTGAAATTGATTTGCTTTCTATTGATATTGATGGAAATGATTATTGGATTTGGGAAACTATTGAAGCTGTGCGAGCTCGTGTGGTTGTTATTGAATATAACGCAACTTTGGGTGACGCAAAATCAATTACAGCCGTTTATGATCCTGATTTCAATCGCTATGCTAAACATCCGTTGGGTTATTATCATGGTGCATCTCTACAAGCGTTAACAAAATTGGCAAATAAAAAAGGGTACATTTTAGTTGGTTGTGATTCGACAGGAACAAATGCATTTTATGTTAGAAAGGATGTCGCCAAAAACAAGCTGGCAATGTTATCAGTGGCGGATGCATATTTTCCAAGCCTACCTAGATCTAGACGTATTACTCACGCCGCTCAATTCGCACAAATTGCCAACATGAAATTTGAAGAAGTTTAAAGGATAAATGTGATATTGTCTGGACACACACTCAGCGACAGATAGTTTGTCGAGAATCGACCATTGCATCAAGAATCTGGCAAAGATCCAAATAAACTCTGACCTGAAAAGTAGCCTAACTGTTTTGCCGCTTTCGAAATGCCTATGAAAATTTTACACGTTTACAAAGATTATCACCCCATTTTAGGTGGCATTGAGAACCATATAAAAACGTTAGCCGAAGCCCAAACGGCCGTCTCCCCCAATCACGTCACCATCCTCGTCACCAACCCCGGCGGGCAGCTCGATTACGAACAAATCAATGGCGTACACGTCTGGCGCGTTAGTCGCCTAGCCACCATTGCCTCCACACCACTCACAACATCACTTCCCCTAAAGTTACGCCAATTGCAACCCGACATTGCCCATCTCCATTTTCCCTATCCCATTGGCGAAATGAGCCAGCTTATGCTTGGACAAAAACGGCCGTATGTCATCACCTATCACAGCGATGTTGTCAAACAACAAGCCATCTTGCGCTTCTATCGGCCGTTTATGCAAAAAGTCCTACAAGGCGCGGCCCGCATCCTGCCTACTAGTGAAAATTATATACAATCTTCAAATGTATTACGGCCGTTTGCCCATAAATGCACCGTCATTCCCCTTTCTGTCCAAATAACTCTTTTTGAGGATACCTCACCCCTCATAGCACCCGATTCCTTGCCCACTCTCCTCTTCGTCGGCCGTCACCGCTACTACAAGGGTGTGGACGATCTCATTAAAGCCATGCCCCAAGTGCAAGCACGACTCCTCGTCGGTGGTGATGGGCCTATGCGGCCAGAGTGGGAACAGCTTGTCCACACTTTAGGTGTGGGGGATCGTGTGCAATTTTTGGGCCAAGTGGACGACGAAGATTTGCCTCGCCTTTATGCCAGTGCGGATATTTTTGTTCTACCTGCTAATGTCCGTTCTGAAGCCTTTGGCAAAGTCCTGTTAGAAGCCATGGCAGCAGGGCTGCCTTGCATCACTACTGAAGTCGGTACGGGCACATCCTTTGTCGTGCAAGATGGCATTTCTGGGCTGGTCGTTCCACCTAAACAACCAGAACAGTTAGCAGTAGCTATCCAGTCCTTGTTGGATAATCCTCATTTGCGCCAGCGCATGGGACAGGTTGGCCGAGAAAGAGTCATGCAGGAATTTACTGTCGAGAAAATGGTAAATCGGGTAACGGCCGTTTATGAATCTGTCCTCGGCACTAAAAACTGAACACAACTTTAACTCGTTTGCCCGATTTCCTCATTGCGATAAGATCAGCCTGTAGGAAAGCAGGCGTTTGCACGTTCTGCTGTCAGAAAACCACCTGAAAGAGAGTTATATATGACTTCAAAATTGGCTCGTTGGTGTGATGGTTTAATGGAAGCTGGCTGGTTAGCGGCCATCATCGCTATTCCCCTCTTTTTTAACATCCATTCTGATCGTGTCTTTGAACCTGACAAATTAACATTATTACGCTCCATAGCTATCCTGATGAGTGCCGCCTGGATCGTCAAATTTATAGATGTGAGAGGTTGGCAGCAGTGGCTATCTTTACATCCGCGTGATAAGGACAGTATCTGGCGCAAGCCCTTTATATTGCCTACTTTTCTATTAGTGCTTACCTATCTCATCTCCAATATCTTTTCTGTAACCCCTACCGTCAGTTGGGCTGGCTCATACCAACGATTGCAAGGCACCTATACCACACTCTCTTACATTATCATTTTCGCCATCATGATCCATACTATGCGCACTAGAACGCAGGTAAGCCGGGTAGTAACGGCCGTGATCATTACCAGCATTCCTGTCTCCTTCTATGGCCTTTTGCAGCACTTTGACCTAGACCCGCTGCCCTGGGGAGGCAACACCACCGCACGTGTTGCGGGACATATGGGCAATGCCATCTTCATCGCCGCCTATCTCATCATGGCTGTGCCCATCACCATTGCCCGCATCATTGATGCCTTCACCAGTATCTTGGGCGATGAAGAGCTATCCTACGCTGATGTTATTCGCTCCTCCATTTACATTTTTATTGTTGCCATTCAGCTTATCGCCATCTACTGGTCAGGCAGTCGTGGCCCCTGGCTGGGACTAGCTGCCGCCGCCTTCGCCTTCATCCTAATCGTCTTAGTTACATTGAGAAATGCTTCGGCTGATTCTGGCGCATTTCGCTTGATTGAAATTGGGAAAGCCTTGCTGATGGTGGTCGGAGGTGCTTTAGCAGCTTATTTACTAGTATCTACACTCATCAACGCCATTGTGAACAGCGGGCGTTTGCCATCGCTCGCCGGAGCTATGTCCTCATTTGTCTCCTTCGCCATTGCCATTGGTCTATTGGTCGTCGTGGTTTTTGTGATGATTGCTGCACGACGAGGCTGGCGCTGGTTATGGTTCTCCTGGCTCATGTTGGCCTTGCTGGTGGGCGGCTGGCTTACAATGTTCAATTTTGCGCAACCACTTAACGATCAGCTGGGTGACACACCTGTTGTCGGTGGTATCACGAATGCTTTGATCGAGTGGCAAGATTTACCCACCATCGGCCGTTTAGGGCGCCTTCTCGAATCAGACGGTGGTACAGGCCGGGTACGTGTTCTTATCTGGGCTGGTGTACTAGAGCTGATCGGCATTCATGAGCCAATTCAATTCCCCAATGGAGAGAGTGACCGTTTCAACTTTTTACGGCCGTTATTCGGCTACGGTCCCGAATCCATGTATGTGGCCTATAATCGCTTCTACCAACCCGAACTAGCCACTGTGGAAGCCCGTAATGCCTCACCCGATCGCTCTCATAATGAAACATTTGATGCCCTAGTTATCACCGGCGGGGTTGGCTTCATCGTCTGGCAAGCTCTCTATTTGAGCGTATTTTATTATGGCTTTCGTTGGCTAGGGGTTGTACGTTCCAATCGGGACCGTAACCTTCTCATTATTTTGTGGATTCTTGGCGCAGTTGTAGCAGCGATTGGCCTCACGGCCGCTTTGGATATGGAGTTTTTGGGTGTTGCCATTCCCTTTGGCAGCATAGCCGGTCTCATTTTATACCTCATCTACTACGCACTCTTTGCCCAAAACGACGGTGAAAGCAGTGATGATCCTTTTGAATTAGATCGCTTATTGATGGTTGGTCTGGTCACGGCCGTCCTAGCCCATTACGTCGAAATCCACTTCGGCATCGCCATTGCCGCCACCCGCACCCATTTCTTCGTCTACATCGGCCTCATGTTCCTTATTGGTTATTTGCTGCCGCAGATCAAAGCCCAAGAGGCTGCCGCCACCTCCCTACGTCAGAAACGTGAATTAGCCGTCATTGGCGAATTGAGCAGTTGGCAAGTGATATTAGCCCACACATTTATCCTGGCTCTTGTTCTGGGTACTCTGGGCTTTGAGTACATCACCTATAGTCTGCCCCCTGGAACCCAAATCACCCAGGCATCCGATTTGACAGCGGGTGACATTTTCTATCAATCTTTTTTCATCAATCCCCGTCAAGATTTTGCGGAACGGCCGTTTCTCTTCGTCATGATCATTCTTACTTGGGGGCTTGGTATCTTCATTTCCCTTAGCGAAATGATCAAAAGCAACGAACTGCAATTTTCCTTAATCACCACCAAATTATCAGCTGACCGCCGACAACTAATCAGTGGTATTTTATTAGCATTTGCTATTGTCAGTATAGGATTACGCTTTCTGTTGCCTGTGCCAACTGACTCTGGCGGCTCCACTTGGGTACTTGGCCGCAGCTTGCTGTTAGCTTGGGGAGCCTTGTGTCTAACGGCCGTTATCCTGCTACTCCGGCAACATGAGTCTGGGCGCATGGTTGCTGGAATAACAGCCACCGTTGGACTGGTCTTCGCCTTGCCCATCCTAGTTGCGGGCAACACTTTGTTTAGCCTTGTTTTACTAGCTGTCTGCGGCGGCTTGCTATACCTGCTTTGGGATAAAACATGGGGCAATTCCCTAGGTGGTGCTGTTACTTTCGCCTTTCTCTCCCTGGCCATTGGCCTATTCATGGGGTATATGCAAGCCACCTTCTTGCGTAGTTCCATCCTTTTCAGTCCTCCCGGTGTTGCCGCAGGCCCAGCTCTAGAGGTGGCCCGAGCCAATGAATCTGCTGGGTTCCTCGCTCTGTTTTATGCCTTCGTCATCAGCCTTATTTTTCTCATGGCCTTCACACTCGTACGCTCTATCAAGAGCAGCCGACGCGAGACCTTTGGCACCACACCCGCCTTAGTTGGCCTAGCCATTCTCCTTGGCCTCAGTTTCTTTGCCATCAGCCGCACCAATATGCGCATCATCCAAGCCGACATTATTTACAAGCGGGCCAAGCCCTTTGATCAAGCAGGATCCAGGGGCAACCAACCGCCAGAAAATCGTCTAAACAACTGGAACACTGCCATCGCCATTTATGAGGATGCTTTGGAAAAAGCTCCACTAGAGGATTTTTACTATCTGTTTATTGGCCGAGCTTATTTAGAGTTGGCCTCCATTACGCCTGATAAGACTGTGCAATTAGAAACTTTAAACAAAGCTGATACTTCCCTCAAGCGAGCCCAGGGTATCAATCCACTCAATACCGATCACACCGCCAATTTAGCCCGCTTGAATACTCGCTGGATTCAGCTTGTTCCCGAAGAACGGGAACTTCGCTATGACAATGCCCTCAATTATTACCAAGATGCCCTGGCTCTCAGCCCCCAAAATTCCGTCATCCGTAATGAAT
The DNA here is from genome assembly GCA_965223555.1 of Promineifilaceae bacterium (SeqCode). Lineage (GTDB taxonomy): Bacteria > Chloroflexota > Anaerolineae > Promineifilales > Promineifilaceae > CBDCWU01. The sequence continues at coordinate 3,283,278 of CBDCWU010000009.1, read as the reverse complement.
ATGCAGGGCTTGTCCTCCAAGTTGGCCAGGACTGTCCCCAATCAATAGATATTCTGCAGGCGTCCTTGGAAATTGACCCATATTACGAAGCAACCTATGTGCAACAGGCGAGCACGCTCACAAATTGTGCTGGTGAAGTGTCAGAGGCTGAACAACAAGACTATTTCAGCCTATCGGCCGAGTCGTTAGAAGAAGCCGTCACAATTGATGATCGGAACCCCCGAGTTTGGTTCCGGCTAGGCCAAACTCGTTTCTCATTAGAACAGTACGAGCTAGCCATTGAGGCTTATTTAGAAGCACAAACCCGCAATAAAGGCCGCAACCAAATTGATGGGTGGCAAATTGATTATTCGATAGCTTTGGCCCATCAAGAGTTAGGAGATAAGGATATGGCGGTTGAGTTTGCTCAAAAGGCATTGGCAACGGCTCCGCCTGACCAAGCCAGCCAAATTCAGTTCCTGGTGGAACAGCTATCAGGCAATTTGCAGGAGGGAGATGAGTCTCTATTATTCACAGATGAACGGCCGTTAGCCGCCATCCCTCCCCTCGAACGCAACAACTACTACAGTGAGTATCCGCCTTTTGTCATTGAAACGGGGCAACGGTACGATGCCATCATCACCACCAACAAAGGCATCATGCGCTTCCGCCTGTTCACCGGCCAAACACCGCTCACCGTCAATAATTTTGCCTACCTCGCCAACCAGGGCTTTTATGACGGCACCATTTTCCACCGTGTCATCGAAGAGTTCATGGCCCAGGCAGGCGATCCTACTGGTACAGGCACAGGCGGACCAGGCTATCAATTCCAAGATGAGATATCTAACCGCACCTTTGATCAGCGAGGATTTTTGGCAATGGCCAACGCTGGCGCAAATACCAACGGCAGCCAATTCTTCATCACGTTCGTACCCACCCCCCATCTCAACGGCCAACATACCATATTCGGCCGTCTGATAGAAGGGGATGAAGTACTGAGTTCCCTCCAGTTCCGTGATCCCAGTGATGCCAATGCCCCGGCCGATGTCATCGAAAGAATTGACATTATCAAGGTGGAGCAATAGTTGTGCGGACCTTTCCCATCATTTTTCTCCTAGCACTTACTATTACCGGTTTCAGCACCCCCTGGGTACGACGCGCTGCCATTGCTTTGGGGTTTGTGGACGAGCCAGCCCGCCGCAAATTGCACAGCACACCTATGCCACTCATGGGTGGAGTAGCTATCGTGAGCGGTTTTGTGGTCGCACTATTATTTTTCTATGGCACATTGCCCCGAACAATCACGGCCGTTCTCCTGGCCAGCACCTTTATTGCCATCATCGGCCTTCTAGATGATCGTTACGATCTGCCTGCCTGGATGAAATTTTTGGCTGAAATTGGGGTTGTTGCCCTCCTAATTGCCTTTAACATGGGTGTCAAGCTACCCTTGCCAACCATACTCAATTACTTCATCACCCTCGTTTGGATTGTAGGCATCACCAATGCCATCAACTTTTTAGACAATATGGATGGTCTGAGTGCGGGGCTTAGCGCCGTTTCCGCCGCCTTCATCCTCCTGCTTGGCTCAGAAGGCGGCCAATTTTTAGTGTCCACCCTGGCAGCGGCCGTTTTAGGTGCCTGCCTGGGTTTCCTGCGCTACAATTTCAAACCGGCTAAAATCTTTATGGGCGATGTAGGGGCCTTATTTCTCGGCTTTCTTTTGGCTGTCACCAGCTTACAATTACGGTTTCCCGAAAATTTAAACACCGTCACTTGGATGGTTCCCATCTTCATTATGGCCGTGCCCATCTTCGATATGAGCCTTGTCGTTTTTTCTCGCTCCCGTCGCGGGCTCAACCCGATGACAACCCCGGGCAAAGATCATACCAGCCACCGCCTGGTAGAATTAGGATTTAGCCAGCGGGAAGCCGTACTCATCTTATATCTCGTGGCAGGTTGTCTGGGCATGATTGGTCTTTTTGTGTCTAAGGCCAATATCGTCGAAGCTTATACCATCGGCACGGCGACAATTTTGCTAGCCCTCTATGCGATTTGGTGGCTGGAAAAACAGCGGGAAAATCGTAGCACATAACGAAACTTTACGTTTTATACATTTTAGGTTTATAATCATGACGCATTGCATTACAGGAAAGTCACATGGTCACTATTAAACGCTACCCCAATCGCAAACTTTATGATTCTGATGCCAAGAGGTATATTACTCTGGAGGGTATTGCTGAACAGATCCGCGCTGGCCAAGAAGTCCAGATTGTTGACCATAATACCGGAGAGGATTTAACGGCCGTTACCCTCACCCAAATTATCTTTGAACAAGAGAAAAAGAGAGGTGGTTTCCTGCCACGTTCTGTCCTGACCGGACTCGTCCAGGCTGGAGGTGATACCCTTGGCAACTTGCGCCGCACATTAGCTTCCCCCCTTGACTTACTGCGTCATGTAGATGATGAAATCGAGAAGCGCGTTCAAACCCTCGTCAAACGTGGCGACTTAGCCGAACAAGACGGTCAAACCTTATTGGGCAAGCTACTTTCCCTTAGTGGCCGTGCTTCGCCACCCAGTTCCACCGAAATCGAAGAAGTTCTCAACAAGCGTGGTGTGCCCACTCAGGACGATATACAAAAGCTTTCCACACAGCTAGACACGCTCACCTCTGCGCTGGAAAATCTAAACATCCCTACTGAATCGGAGTCTTCATAGTTTTCATGCTCACCATCGCTGGGTCTGCCTCCCTTTCCTTCCTCTTCCCCGCCGACCGAGTTACAGCTTATGACTATTACCGTGATATGAATCGGTTAGTTAGTCATCTCAAACATATTGAGCTAGTCGACAGCTTACCAGGCTATCAATATCGCCTCCACTTTCACTCCATAGAATTAGCCACCAATCATTTCCACGTTTACTGTGATGTTCGCCTAGACTGTCCCCCTGGACATCATGTTATTCGTATCGTTTCCTTCGAGAATCTACCCCCTATCGAATCACATGCCACCCTCAATAGCACTACTGCGCGTGGTTTTTATAGCAGTGAAGCCTACTTTCATGACTTGGGCAATCAAACACGTATTGAGTATAAATTGCGCTTACAAGCCGTGCTGCCCCGTCCTTTAGGAATGCGTCTTATGCCCCGACGTGCTGTCAACAACATTGCCAAAAGTATCACCAATCGGCGCATTCAAGAAATTGCGGAACATTTTATCAGCAGTTCGATTGCTGGGTTTAGTGATTATCGTGTATCGGCCGTTTCCTAAACCTCCGCAATCCATCAATACTCTTTGTAAACTGCATAGCCCTGGGCAACCATATGGTCATTGACATTTAACCAAGTGCCACCTTCTTGTTCCAGCCAAATATCGGCCAAATAACGGCCGTACTTTCCCTTTTTATCTTGTACTGTCTGCAAATAAACCTCTTTCCCACCAATAAGCGCCCGCAAAAAATCTCGTGCCAACAATCCTTGCTCTCGTTCTGAACCACGCACTTCTGGTGTATTGATCCGAACCAAGCACACCGGTTCATCCATAATCCATGTCTTCAAGCCCAGGTCAATATTTACCCGGCACGTATCGCCGTCATACACCGACTCCACCACCGCTTTGTAATGATATAGCTTACGCTTCATGTTATCTTGCGCCTCCAAAGTTTTGTTCCAGCAAAAAGCATAGTACCAAACATACGAAGAAGCACAAACAAGGAGTAGGCACAAATATGCTTATGCAGGTTTGACTATTACCCAACTAGCATGTTAGGCTCAGTTCATGTCATCCGATTTTGATTGGAGAGTTGAGACCGATCCGACATGGCCTAGAAATGAGGTTTCTCCAGAGCCGGGCGCGGTTCAAACAAAGTCCCTTTGGCTCAAGATTGGCCTATTGTTGATGATCCTGAGTTTATGTGTGGCTTATTTCATTGCTCATAATCGCGCCAATCAAGTCGAAACGGCCGTCCACACGGACATCATCGCTGCCCATGATCTAATCTGGCAAGCAGCCCAACGTGGCGATAAAGAACTATTTAATTCCCTGCTTTTAATCAAATCCCAGCAGCAGTGGCAAGGTCCGGCAACCTTTTCCCATAATCCCTTCAACCGCCCCCAGCTAGACTTAGCACTACAACCACAATCATCCCAGATCATCACAGTTGCTGTCGCACCTAGCTTGGACACAGCCCAAGTAATTGCCGAGCAACAGTATAAAACGGCCGTTGGCGACCCTGTCAGCCTACATCACACCTACATTTACCAACAGCAAGACGACCGTTGGCTGCTGTCAGCACCTGATGCCGCCTTTTGGGGTGAGCTCCAGCAAACAGAGACAGAGCAGTTGGTAATTAACTATCCAGCCCGCGATGCTCCCCTTGTCCAGCAGTTAGCAGCTGATCTCAACCAGTTGCTCAACCAGCTATGCCAACGCCCCAATATTTCTTGTCAATCTGTTTTACCCTTGAATGTGAACTTGAATACAGCTGGCCCAGCCTCTAGCCGTATGCCTCTTTTCCGAACAGCTTTTCTGCCTACACCCTCTTTGCTTGGCGTTCCTGTTGACGAGAGTGGTTACCAGCCTCTGTTTCGTTATTATGGCCGCCACCTCGCAGATTTGTTATGGCAGCTGTTGCCAGGTGAAGGATCAGGAGAGTTGATGAATAACGGCCGTTTCGCCCAGGCTGCCTGGAACCAATACCTCATCGAACACAATGTCCGCACCTGGCCGCCGTCTAATGCTTCTTCCCCTCCTACGTGGCCGGATACTACCCTTGCTGCTCTTTGTCTCAACCAAGAGCATACAGGTTTAGACTGGTGGCACTATCAACCACAAACGGCCGTTTGGCACAAAAAGCAATCACTCCACGCCATTTCATCCCTACTGCCTCTGGCCAATGGAGCCTTCCTCCTGCAACAAAAAAGCGATCAACAAACAAAATGGCTGTTAACTTGGCCTGAGGGCAAGTACCAAATCATCCATGATTCTGCCCCTAATGATGCCCAAATTGTGCCTTATTCTGATGGTCTACAACTACGCCTCCTCAGCCGTGAGACTGATGATGTTCTCCTATTGGACATCCCCACCTGTAGATCATCAGCTTGTGAGTGGCAAATAGCACCAGAAACAGTATTTGTGTCACCAAACGGCCGTCAGCAGCTCAGCCAGCATGGCTTCCACCTCATTCATGACAAAGGCGATGAAAGTCCACCAACCACCTCACCCAACGCCTTCGCTCCCTTTTGGCTGCAAGATCGGTTTTATGGCTATCTGCGGCCCTTGCCTGGCTCATCTGCTGACATTCAAGTCTTTATTCGTAATACCAACAACAACGAAACCTACCCTCTCTTCACCACCCAAGACATTCGAGCTCAGCTCCCTGACCATACAGAAACCATAATCATCACAGCTATAACCCCTGTTCCCTACAACATTAACCAGATTATGGTCGAAGTCTACACGCCAGAATATGCGCAAACCACTACCTTCGCCTTTTATCGTTCTACTGGCATCCTTGAGCTTCTGACTACTAGTCGCGCCACTTCAGAAAACCGCTGGCTTCTAGCCTTAAATGATGGCCTTATCACCCTGCATCCACCAGAACACACACCAAACTACACCCTCGTTCCACCCACGCCCACCTGTGCCTACGCTGCTTGGCTCACTCCATAAGCTTCTAATTGCCAACCCCTCTGCCCTCTCCACGCAGCATATCTTGCAGCCGTGATACCACCATCGCCATTGCCACCTGATTATGCCCACCGCCAGGGATAATCACATCCGCGAACCGCTTGCTCGGCTCCACAAACTTCAAATGCATCGGACGTACCGTCTCCAAATACTGTTGCACCACAGACTCTAAAGAACGATCACGTTCTTGAATATCCCGCATCAGCCGCCGAATAAACCGCACATCCGAATCTGTATCCACATACACCTTAATATCCATCAACTCACGCAGCTTTCGCCGCGTCAAAATCAATATTCCATCCACCAAAATAATGGGACAAGGCTCTACCAACGTGGCCTCATCCGTGCGCCGATGGCGTGTGAAATCGTAAACTGGTAGCTGCACTGCCTTGCCGCGCCGCAACTGTTTAATGTGCTTCACCAATAATTTAGTCTCCAAGGAATGGGGGTGATCATAATTCAGCTTTGAGCGCTCCTCATACGATAAATGCTTCATGTCCTTGTAATAAGCGTCATGCGGCAAATAAGCAACTTGGGCCGTCCCCACCGCCTCTAAAATCGCCATTGCCATCGTTGTTTTACCCGAAGCCGTACCGCCCGCTACACCAAATACAATGCTCATATCAGACCTCTTGTCTAAAATAATTGTGTGATGATGACGCTGCATCATGACAGGAATACTATATCACTCTCTATCTCAAGCAACAGGTACAGTTTGTGTGTAGTTGGTTTTGTGGAGGGGCGATAATGGCTATGCGAATCAGCCGCCGTTACAATAGTCAACATATGGCTACATAGGCATCAATAAACCATTTTTTAGGAAACATGAGTCACTTTCCCATCCAGGATATCATCCTCCAATGTCTGACGAGCGCGGTCTCGGGGAGCGCCGTAGCCACCCCCACCAGCCGTATCCGCCGTCACCACATCACCGGGCTGAAGCTTTGTCAGCCCGTAGGGATTTCCAGGTACCCCATTGACAAGAAAGCGTGCTCGTGCACCGGGCTTACCCCCAAATAAACCCGCCGGGGGTAAGCGGAAACGACCAGCCTGAATACCTAGTGTTACTGGTTGTTGGGGTACTCCATCCCCCGCTGGCACTCGAATAACCATCCTTCGTCCCAATCCACCACGCTGCTTACCCGCACCGCCAGAGTCAGGAATCAGCTCACGCCGCTCGACCAATAGTGGCGTATCGCTTTCTAATATCTCTACAGGTGTGTTGGCCCCATTTGCTGGAAAGATGTAACAATATTGTCCATCATGCGTTTGACTAGCACCCATGCCACCGCCCCGAATAAGTACGGTATGCCAAGGACGGCCGTCATCATATTGACCATAAAACACATTCATTGTGGCTGGTGTACCCCCACTGCCAGCAATGACCCGTCCGGGCAGAACAGGAGCCAGAGCCCGGTAGATGATTTCCGTCATAAAGTGCCCGATTTGCATTCTGGCTGCGACTGCTGCGGGGAAACGACAATTGACCACGCTGCCTTCGGGCGCTTGTAACTGAATTGGAGCCACCGCGCCCTCATTGTTGGGAATATCAGGGTCAAAGATGCTTTTGATGGCCATATGCACATAAGCGAAGGTAAAGTTATAGACGACGTTGCCACCCCAATCCACTTGGGGTGACGATCCTGCCAGATCGACCACTATATTGTCGCCAGTGATTTTTACGGCCGTTTTAATAACAATGTCCTCCCGCCCCGCCATCTGCTCAATCACACCCTCAGATCGATAGATGCCGTCAGGCACCTGGCCAATAGCAGTCCGAATGCTTTGCTCGCTGCGCTGAATAATTTCATCAGCCAGGTCATCGAGAGTATCAAGACCCTCCTCACGCATCATCCCGATGATCTTGTCCGCACATACATGGTTAGCGGCGATTTGGGAACGAATGTCACCAATGACATTATCCGGTGTACGGACATTCCAACGGATCATCTCCAGCACGGCCTCGTTGAGAACACCTACGTCATAAAGCTTGATTAGAGGGATAAAAAGCCCTTCCTCAAATACATCATGATTGTCCGAAGCTACCCGACCGCCAATATCCGCATGATGCAGGACACAAGCAGTAAAAGCGGCCAGCCGCTCATTGTGGAAGATGGGGCTGAACACACAGATATCATTTAGATGCCCGGCCAATGCCCAGGGATCATTGGTAATAAAAACATCGCCCGGTTGAAAAGCATCTGCTGGCAGGCTTTGCACCAGCCGCTTGATGCCCAGAGCCATTGCCCCCGACTGACCTGGCGTGGCCAGCGTTCCCTGGGCCAATTCTCGCCCTCGCCGATCCGTAAACATGCAGGTGTAATCGTGAGCATCACGAAGTAAGCTAGAAAAAGCGGTTCGCGACACGGCCGCATCAGCCTCATCAACAATAGAGATAAGACGTCGCCAAAGAATTTCCAGAGCAATAGGGTCGAACTTGCTCATATGCTATGTTCCCCTTGCTCTCGGTGCATTTCAATCCACAGAAAACCATACTCATCCACCGAAATCGAAGCGTCACGATCTGCTACAACGGTTGATTCTCGTTCTTCAATAATGGCTGGTCCACTAAAGGTTGCCCCCACCGGCAAGCGATAACGATCATAAACGGTGAAAGGGATAAAATCTTGACAGATATCTGAATACGCCGTTCGCTCCCCTTTGTGAGCTGAGGCTATGCTGTTCCCTGTCGTTTTCAGTTTGGGCAATGCCAGCAACTGCACGGGCAAACTAGCCCGAACCCGAAAGTTAATGAACTCAACCGGAATTTCGGGATAGGTACGGCCATAAAGCCCTTCATACATTTCATCAAATTGACGGCGCAGGTCTTCTGCGGCCAATGTTGTAAAAGCTTGATCTGGCAGCGGTAAATTCGTTTCAGACCCCTGTCCCACAAATCGAGCATCTACCGAGCGTGTATAGTGAATATCGGCCGTGGCTCCGGCCGCCCGCAAAGTACGTTCACCTTCTGCTTCCATCCCCTGAAAAAGCGTCTCGATTTCGTTAAAATCCGCATCACGTACCGCTGTTTTGTGACTGCGAACTAGGTCGAAGGCTCGCGGTGCCGTAAAAAAGCCCAAAGCGGAGCCTACACCAGCGTTGGGAGGAATAAGAACACGAGGCGCACCCAACTTACGTGCCAGACCGCAGGCGTGTACTGGCCCCGCGCCGCCAAAGGCGACCACAGTGACCGTCTGGGGATTACCACCTCGTTCGGCAATATGGGACTTGGCAGCCGCCGCCATTGTCTCGTTAACCAAATCGTGGATACCCCATATAGCTTGTACAGGGGAAACCCCCAAAGGTTTGGCAATCTTGGTCTCAATGCCGCGCCGCGCCGCGTCTATAGCCAACTTCATCTCGCCACCGAGGAAGTAAGCCGGGTCTAGATAACCAAGCAGCAGATCAGCGTCAGTCACAGTTGGCTCAGTCCCACCTTGACCATAACAAATAGGGCCAGGCTCAGCCCCGGCACTTTGGGGGCCCACCTGTAGTGTTCCCAAGCGACTGGTGCGGGCGATACTGCCACCACCAGCCCCAATTTCCAGTAGATCGACAACTGGCACCTGGATCGTTAGGCCGCTGCCTTTCCTGAAGCGCTGCACGCGCCCCACTTCAAATGTGGGCACAATGCCAGCAACACCACCCTGAATTAAGCAGGATTTGGCCGTTGTGCCCCCCATGTCAAAGCAGAATATCTCCGGGATGTCAAACAGTTGGCTGTAATATTGTCCAGCCATCACGGCCGCCGTTGGTCCTGATTCGATGATACGGACGGGGAATTCGGCCGCAGTCTCTACGGAGGTGATACCCCCGCTAGAAAGCATGATGAAGAGACGGCCGTTAAATCCCAAAGCTCTTAACCGACCCGAAAGCTGTCGTAGATAAGCCGCCGTGAGCGGTTTGACGTAAGCATTGGTGACTGTTGTGCTGGTGCGTTCGTACTCCCGAATCTGTGGCAATACCTCATAGGAGATGGAAATAGATGCTTCAGGAAACTCTTGGGCGATAATCTCCTTTAGAGCTAGTTCGTGTTTGGGGTTTTCAAAAGAGTTCAGCAAGCACACGGCGATAGATTCCACAGCCTGTGCCTGCAACGCCCGTACGGTGTCTCTCGCACTGTTGCTGTCTAATTCCTTTAATACTTTCCCATCAGCACGTACACGTTCAGTAACTTCCAAGCGTCGCCGCCGCGGCACAAGCGGTTTAGGGAACTGGGCCATAATATCATAGGGGGCATAGCGAATCTCTCGCCCCAGTTCCAGAACATCACGGAAACCTTCCGTCGTGATCAGCCCGGTACAGGCTCCCTTTCTCTCGATAATGGCGTTAATCACCAATGTTGTGCCGTGGATAACCTCGTCCAAATTTGGCATGAAATCTGGTATTTGTTCAGCCAGGGTTACAATTCCTTCTTCGATAGCATCAGCAGGATCGCTGGGAGTGGTCAGGCATTTATGCACATAGATTTTGCCACGTTCATCGTCGAGTAGAACAAAATCGGTGAAGGTGCCACCAATATCACAACCAAGTCGCATAAATCACTTCTCTTTTTTTGGCTCTTGCTCAATAATACGCTGGTGCAATTTTTGATGCCGTTGTTGACGGATTTCTGATTTGGCCTCTAGTCAGGTACTTATTGTAACAAAGGATTAAGTGGATAGTGCCCAAACTCTGCTACGGCATCGACCATTGCCAGTACATTTTCGGCAGGAACATCGTTCATAATGGTATGAACTGAAGCAACCATGTACCCACCACCTTGTCCGAGCAACTCAATGACGCGCCGAACCTCTTGCCGAACTTCCGTAGGTGTGCCCCTGGGGAGAACTCTGTGCGTATCTATCCCGCCGCAAAATACGATTTCCTTACCGAAGCGTTTTTTTAAGGTGGCCAGATCAGACATTTTGCCAGCAGAAGTTTGAATTGGATTGAGAATATCGACACCAATGTCAATAAAGTCATCAATCAGAGGAAAAACGTCACCATCTGTATGAAAAAAGAGTTTAGCTTTGGTGCGTTCTTTGATAAAACGAATATAGTCAGCGTGAATTGGTTTTAGAATTTCGCGGTACATTTTGGGGGACATGAGCAAGCTGTTCTGGGTACCAATGTCATCCCCAATTTTGATCATATCAACATTGTCACCTAAAGCTGCTAGAAAGGGTTCCATCAATGCTTTGCACATTTCAGTGATTTTAAGCAATAAGGCCTGGGCAAAATCAGGGTAGAGGGCCAAATTTAGTAAAAAAACATCCATACTCTGCATGGCGAAAGCGCGTTCCAGAGGAAAGAGTAACCACGGGGTTGCTAATATGGCATAGCGATTTTCATCAGCTAGGCGTTGGGTGGCTTCTTTGACATGGGCTATGCGGGTAGGGTCGCTCATGTCTGGCCAGCCAGCATAGTTTTCGATATCTTCAATTGTGGTCGCTTCTGGCAGGGGGTGGATGCCAGGAAACCATTCGCCTGGTTTGATTTCGCTTTGTCCGCTGCCCCACGAATCGATGTAAGGGCTGTGGGGATCACGGTTGCGATTTCGCTCTAAGGTTGCTGCCGGAGGTAAATCACGGACACCGCGCACGTCACTGTGTAGCCGCTGCATAGTCATTTCATCTATTTTGGCTGTGCCCAGTTCAGGCCATTGATAAATATAGTTGTCGGGTGCTTCTATGCCCGTCAGCTTTTTGATACCCTGGTATGGTTTCATTTTGATGCCAGTTGCATTACTGACGCCGATAATGAGGGGAACCCGATCTGGCTCTTCATGATTAATGGCTGATAATACTCGTTCACGGGGTGTCATAGACATGCCTTATAATCTCACTGGCTCTTGAAAAGTGCCGAAGACATCTTTCAAAGTGCTAGTAATCTCTCCTAATGTGGCATAAGCCCGCACGGCATCCATCATAGCTGGCATCAAGTTTTGCTCGGCAACGGCCGTTTGTCGCACCTGTTTCAGAGAAGTAGCCACCGCCTCCTCATCACGACCAGCTTTCACCTCAGCCGTGCGTCGTATCGACTCCTCCGCCTGTTCTACACGATAAGGATGTAGCGCCACATCCCGCTGTTCCTCCTCCTGCCGATGAACATTCACCCCTACCTTGCGAATCGTACCCTTTTGAATGCCTTGCTCATGACGGTAAGCTTGATGAGCAACTTCGCGTTGCACCATGCCCTCGCTGACCGCCTTTACGATCCCCCCCCACTCCACATCAACCCGTTTCATCTCGGCCACCATGCGAGACTCCATCTCATTCGTCAATGATTCCACATAGTAAGAACCAGCCAAGGGATCAACCGTATCACCCACGCCTATCTCCTCGATAAGCATCTGCATAGTACGCAGCGAAATGAGAGCTGCTTTTTCAGTAGGAATGGTATACGCTTCATCGTAGGAGCAGAGAGCCATCGTCTGTGTCCCCGAAAGCGCGGAAATCATGGCGTAGTAGGCCCCACGCACGATGTTATTCTCTGGCTGCTCAATCGTGAGTCCACCACCTCCACCACCGGCAATCATCTTCATTTTCATAGTACGCGGGTTTTGCGCCCCAAATTCATCACGGGTGATTTTGGCCCAGAGCCGACGAGCGGCGCGGAATTTAGCAATCTGCTCAAAGAAATTGCCAAAAATATCGAAATTGAAGGAGATACGACCAGCAAAATCATCCACCTGCAAACCACGCTCCAGACCCACCTGAATGTAATGGCGAGCAATGGCGTAAGCATAGGCAATCTCTTGTACAGGGTTGGCCCCAGCCTCGCGCATATGGTAGCCACAGACGGAAACAGGATAATATCTTGGCGCATTGTGGGCACAAAACTCAATGGTATCCCCTATGAGACGTACCGCTGGTTCAACCGGGAAAATCCAAGCTCCCCGACCCACATACTCTTTCAAAATATCGTTTTGAGCCGTGCCGCGCACCTGGTTTGTGACAATGCCTCGTTTTTCAGCCATAGCAAAATACATGGCCATAATCGGCGCAGCCACGGCATTAACTGTGAGCGAGACGCTGATTTTGTCAATGGGAATGTCAGCAAAGGCCACTTCCATGTCCGCCAGGGTATCTACAGCCATACCGACCCGACCCACTTCTCCTTCGGCCATGGGGTCATGCGAATCCAGCCCCATTTGAGTAGGCAAATCAAAGGCGACATTGAGCGCGTTTTGGCCATTGTCGATCAGAAATTTGAAACGTTCGTTTGTTTCCGTAGGCGTGCCGAAGCCCGCATATTGACGCATGGTAAACGGCCGATCACGATACATATTGGCATGAATCCCCCGCGTAAAAGGATATTCCCCAGGTTGCCCGATTTCCCGCTCGACATCCATCCCCGCCAAATCCTCTGGCCCATAAACTGGCTTCACCGGGATACCAGATTCCAGAATCACATCACGTATATGAGTCATTATTGCTACTCCTTGTGCTGGGCACGGATAAATTCAATAATATCGTCTAACTGACTGCCCGTGGGAAATACACCTGCCGCACCTGATGCTTGCAATGAGGCCACATCCCGTTCAGGGATATTGCCGCCAACCAAAACCACTTTATCCCCCATCTCCTCTACCTCTAGCTGCGCCATCAATTTTTTGGTGATAGGCAGATGTGCCCCAGATAAAATAGATAGGCCAATCACATCAACATCTTCTTGCAATGCTGTTTCTACAATTTGCTCGACAGTTTGGTGCAAGCCAGTATAGATCACTTCCATACCAGCATCGCGCAAAGCCAAAGCCACCACTTTAGCCCCCCGATCATGGCCATCCAGCCCAGGCTTGGCGACTAGCACCCGTATAGGTTTACTTGTCATGTAAGACTCCTAATAAACAACCTTGCCAGTCAGGAAGATAATTTTGTAAGCAAGGATTATTTATTGTCAATCCTAATTGGAACTGGAATTAGCCCGTCCACATTCGCCAATTTCCCTGCCAATTGCTGCGGCTGGTGAATCAATTTTGGCAAACATTGGGAACAAATCCAGCCCGGTTCACCCCTATAGCGTAAAGCCAACAAAGGAACATCCATTTCTGATCGTTCACAAATCAAACATGGGTATATTTCTTGCTCACTGCCCACTGAATACTGTTTACCGTTCACTTCTTTCTCCTCTTCGGCACGCCCATCTCGCGGGCAATGATCGTTTGCAATATCTCCGACGTGCCACCACCATACAGTAGGAAGCGGGCATCACGAAAGTAACGTTGGGCATCATACTCCATAGCGAAGCCATAGCTGCCCAAAATGCGGGTACACTCATCAGCAATATGATTAGCCGCTTCCGAAGCAAACAGTTTAGCCATAGCCGCCAGTTTCATATCCGCTTCACCCCTGTCAATTTGCCAGGCTGCCCGATACACCAGCCCCCGGGCTGCTTCCAACTCAGTACCCATCCGGGCTATTTTGTGTTGAATTGCCTGAAATGCGCCGATAGGACGGCCGAATTGAACCCGTTCGCCCGCATATTGCACAGCATCCGCCAAAGCTGCTCGCCCCAGCCCCAAACCTAATGCACCCGTCATCGCGCGAATCTCAGACAAAATGCCGCCCAGATTCTTAAATCCGGTTCCCTGTTCACCTAAGATATTTTCAGCGGGAATATGCACCTCGTCCAGGATCAATTCCGATGTCTCTGAGGCCCGTACACCTAGTTTCTTGATACGCCTGCCTACCGTGACCCCAGGCATATCCTTTTCCACCAGAAAGAGGTCAACACCTTTGAAGCCAGCTTCAGGGTTCGTTTTGGCGGCCACGGTAAAGAAATCGGCTAGCGTGGCGGAGGTGATCCACATTTTACGGCCGTTAATCACCCACCCCCTATCAACCGCCACCGCACTCGTCGTAATCCCCCCCAAATCCGACCCAAAATCAGGTTCAGTCATGGCAATCGCACCAATCTTTTCACCCCGCAGGGCGGGTTCTAACAACCGCTTTTTATGATCCACCGTGCCAAAGCGATACACTAGATCAGTGCCCATCAGGCTTTGCATGGCCACAGCCGCCGCCAATGACAACGACCCCCGCGCCAACTCCTCAATCATCAGACAGTACGTGGTGAAATCAGCCCCCATGCCCCCTGCACTTTCTGGATAACGCAGCCCGAAATAACCGTTGACCGCACACTGCTGAAACAGATCATGGGGGAATTCACCGCTTTCATCCAACCTAGCCGCAGCTGGTTTTACCTCTTTATCAACAAAGGCAGTCACTGAAGCACGAAAAAGCTGTTGCTCCTCACTCAAGGAAAAATTCATAAAATGCCTCTCTCTTGGAGATCGGCCACATCACAGCCTAAACTTTCAAATATGGGCTGATTATGCTCACCCAGCCGAGGTGGGAAAGACAAACCCATTTGCTGCTCCCGCAAAAAATTGGAGATCAAAGGCGGAGGTGAAATGGCTATCTCACAGCCAGTACGAGGATCGCAAGCATGCACCAACTTATCGGCGATCAAAGGATCGCGCACCACATCAGCCACCCTATTAGCCACAGAAATGGGTACACCAATCGCCTGAAATTGAGCCATCAACTCTTGCCTAGATTTGCTGGCAATAATTGCTCGCATCCCCCCATAAAGTCGTTCCTTGCCCGCAATGCGGCCAGCATTGGTCGCAAATTCGGGGCAAGCCAGGGATTGAAAATCGGGCAATTGAACAATGGCCGCCCACTGCCGATCATTGCCAGTTGAGATATAAACAAAGCCATCATGGGTGGCAAAAACGGAGACGGGGGCAAAGAATTGATGGGTATTGCCGCGCCGGGTGATGGGAATGTCAAAGCTGTGGGACATCAGCAGTGGCGATACCATCCAGGAAACGGCCGATTGCAACATCGACATTTCAATCTGACTACCTTCCCCCGTCATTGCCCGCCGATACAGCGCCTTCATCACCTGCCCATAGGCATGTCCCCCCGCCCCCAAATCAACCATCGGCAAACCAAATACCTGTGGCTCGCCATCTGGCTCACCCGTCAAATCCATCCAGCCCGCGCGCGCCTGTAAAATAGGGTCGTAGGCCGCTTCATCATGCTCAGGCCCGAAACCAGAAATGCCGACCCAAATCAAATCAGGTTTCAACGCTCGCAGCGTTTCATAGTCGATCCCTAATTTTTGGTAAGAACGCGGCCGTTGATTAGTGGCAAAAATATCCACCGGCAGTTCGCACACAAGACGGTGCAGCAGTTGCCGCCCCTCTTCGTGACGCAAATTAAGTGTGATAGATTCTTTGCCCAAATTGTTGGGCAAAAAATAGGCATTCATCCCCTTTTCCGTTTCGCTATTTTCAGCCAATACTTCCGGCCCAATCCAACGATTGGGATCACCATAGGGTGGATTTTCCAGCCTGATAACTCGCGCCCCTTCCCCGGCCAAATGCAAGGTCATAAAGGGCAGCGTGGTCGCCTGTTCGAGTGATAATACTGTGATAGATTCAAAGAGAGTCATGATTAGTCGCCAGGAATTTTCTTCTCAGCCAGGTGGATCAAAACGCCGAAGGCATCCTTCGGGTGCACGAAGGCTTCGCGCCATTTTTTCCCCTCAAAGGTGACACCGTCGGCGTAGGTGTGGCGATAGGCGACGCGGCCACCGCGCTTTTCCAGTTCGACCAGGGCTACGTCCAAGTCCTCAACCTCATAAGTGATGTGATGGACACCGGGTCCACCGTTGGACTTCAAGAAGCGAGACACAGGACTATCGTCGCGGGTCGGTTCCAACAGTTCCATACAGTCATTGCCAATCAAAAACGGCCGATAACGAATACCCATATCCTCGATCACTTCCTCCGGCTGAAACTTGGCCTCAAACCAGCCCTCAAAAAATGCCTGTGCCTCTTCCAAATTAGGTACAGCCAGAGCAATCCGTTCAATTCCTTTTATATAACTCATACATTCTCCTTGAGAAGTGGCCATTGGCCACTGTCCTTGGTCGATCGGCCGTTGGTGTCTGCTTCATGCAACACTTCCCGCAGTGCGGCAATGAATTTCTTGTTTTCCATCATCGTCCCCGTGCTTACACGAACGCCATTGGGCAAACCAAAAGCCGTCGTCGCCCGCACAATAAAACCCTTGCAGAGCAGGGCTGCCACTAGAGATTCGGCCGGCAGGGGCGGGTTTACAATCGTCACAAAATTTGTCTGACTGGGCAGACATTGCAGACCCAACTCGCTCATTGCCACAAACAAATAGTCCCGACCCGCCCACACAGCCTTTTGATGGCGTTCCATATAATCGTCATCATCCAGGCTGGCTACAGCCGCTGCCAAGGCCACATCACCTACATGGAACGGTAACTGAACATGACGAATATAGCTTGTTAAATGCCGAGGTCCCACCAGATAGCCAACACGCAGATTGGCTAATCCAGCCGACTTAGAAAAGCTACGTACTGTAAGAACATTACACCCAGCCCTTATAAACGCCAAGCTATCGGTAAAATCAGGATCGGTTACAAAATCAAAATACGATTCGTCAAAGACGACAACGACGTGCGCTGGCACCCGCGCCATAAACCTATCTGCTTCTACCTGATTGATAATGTGGCTGGTTGGGTTATTGGGTGAGCAAAGGAAGATCAGGCGCGTACCTTCGTCTATTTTGGCCAATATCCCCTCCAGATCATGCCCATAACCGGGCAATGGCTTTACCTGGCGCGGCCTACCACCAAAACTCGTCGTAAGAGCTTGATACATGGGAAATGTGGTGCGGCTCATAATGGCATTGCCGCCATCGAAAACATAGGCCTGTGTAATCATGCGCAACACATCCGTCCCCCCATTACCCAACACGATATGATGTTCATCAAAATCTGCCCCGAGCCTAGCAGCAACCTTACGACGCAAAGTTCGTTCCGTTGTGCCTGGATAACGGTGAGCACCAAGCAGCATGGCGTGAGCCGCGGTCACAGCCAAGGGCGAGGGGCCAATTGGACTCTCGTTGGAGGCCAGCTTGATAACTTCTGCTAGACCCAGTTCCGCTTTGACTTGTTCGATGGGCTTACCCGGAACATATTGCGGTACTTTTAGAAGTTTAGGGTTGGAACGAGGTTTTGTCATTACGCCGCTTCCTCTGCCTGTTTATCCAACGCTGCCAACACCCTCTCCGGCGTCATCGGCAGTTGTGTCAAGCGTACACCCACAGCGTCATAAATCGCATTGGCAATCGCCGCCGCCACGGGGGTAGCCCCCATCTCGCCCACACCTTTGGCCCCAAACGGCCCTTCAGGGTCATCTGGTTCAATCAGCACCGTCTCAATTTGGGGCATATCGGCCGCCGTAAACAGCCGATAGTCGAGAAAGTCTGGATTGAGAACCTTACCTTTATGCACCAGCACCTCCTCCGTCAGCGCATAGCCTAGCCCCATGTGGATTCCTCCCTCAATTTGCCCTTCCACCAGCATGGGGTTAATGGCTTTGCCCACATCATGAGCCGAGACGAGACGCAAAACGCGCACGTGTCCCGTATCGGTGTCCACTTCCACTTCCACCATCTGGGTGCCAAAGCCATAAGCAGCGGAAATGTTACCTTTATACTCCTTATCCATGAGCTGTGTTGGCGGGTCATACCAGCCATCCCCGATCACCACCTGCCCCCCCTCGCGCAGATGGCGTTTACGTACCACTTTGCTCAAACTGATAGATTGTGCCCCGTTGTCCTTTACAGAAATGATCCCGCCCTGAGCCGTCAGGTCAGCGGCCGAAACCTGCAACAACTCAGCGGCCGTTTCAAAAATCTGCGCCTGAGCATCTAGAGCAGCCAGACGCGCCGCATTGCCAGCAATAAAGGTGGTGCGGCTGGCGTGAACGCCCACATCCCACAGCTTCACATCCGTGTCGGTGTTGATGACGGAGACATCTTGCAGGCGCACGCCCAGCGTTTCAGCCACGATTTGAGCCAGCGCTGTCTCTGAGCCTTGTCCAATCTCTGTCGCTCCCGTAACCAGTGTGGCATGGCCAAAATCGTCCACTTTGACCGTCGCCCCACAACCATCGCTACGATAGATGCGTGCCCCGCCGCCGACGTTGAGCGTTGAGGCAAAACCGATGCCCCGCTTCAGGTTGGGCTGTTCAGACTCGGGCTGGGTGTCTTCGCTCCTGTCGGCCGCTGCCCCAGCCGCTTCCAAACATTCCTTGAAGCCACAGGAGGTAATTTTAATGCCCTGGGGGGTGGAGCTATTGGGTCGATTAGCATTGCGCAAACGAAAATCAACGGGGTCTATCCCCAATTTTTCCGCCAATTGGTCCATCATCGTTTCGATAAAGAAGGTGGACTGTGGATTGCCATAGCCACGCAAGGCGCTGGTGATGGGATTGTTGGAATAGGTACATATCGCCTTAAAGCGCACGTGGGGGACGCGATACAGGGAGGCCACGGTTTCGATCATGACCACGGGTGTGGTAACGCCCCAGGAGACGTAGGCACCGATATCCAGCGTTTGGTACACATCACGGAAGGTCAAACGGCCGTCTCTCTTCGCCCCCGCCCGTACCGTAATATCCATTGCCTGGCGCAGTGGAGCCGCTAAAAACTCCTCCTCACGCGAGAACGCGATGCGCACGGGTTTGCCTGATTTACGCGCCATCAGAGCCGCAATCGGTTCAAAGGGATAGGTGTCTAAACCACGACCGAAAGCGCCGCCAATGCCCGTTTGAATGATGCGAATTTGGCTGCCAGACATATCCATCGCTTCAGCCAAATCGCGCTGGAGCAAGAAGGGGATTTGCGTCGTACTCCACAAGGTCAGGTTGCCGCGATAATCAAATTGCGCCACCACCACACTTGTTTCCATGCAGGCGTGAGACATGTAAGGCAGCTTGTAACTATCTTCTACGATCACATCAGACTCCGCCTCCCCTTGAGCCAAATCGCCATGATCATAATCCCACACCTGAAAGAGATTGCTTTCGCGCCCGGCATGAATCATGGGGGCACCTTCGGCCAACGCCTCCTCCACAGAGAAGACGGTCGGCAGCGGTTCGTATTCCACCTTGATCAGAGACAACGCTTCCTCGGCTGTGTCTGGGTCGATGGCCACCACACCAGCCACCTCATCACGGGGACTGCGCACCACCTCCCCCTTAAAAGGCGTGTTATCTTTGGCATAACCGAAGCGCGTAGGCGGATTATCGGCCGCTGTCAGCACACACTTTACCCCCGGCACCTTGGCTGCGCGAGAGACATCCAAGTTCACAATGCGGGCATGGGGCTGGCCTGAATAGAGAATCCGGCCGTGAAGCATCCCGGGCAAGCGTACATCATGACCATAGGTCATACGCCCCACTGCTTTGTCAGGTGCGTCTAGCTTGGGAATACGTTGACCAATAAGTGATTGCATTGTCATTTTGCCTCCTGAGTCACGCTCATCACAGCATCAATAATTTTAACGTAGCCCGTGCAGCGACAGAGATTGCCCGCCAGCCAGTGGCGCATTTCAACCTCGGTCGGCTGTGGATTTTCCTCTAGCAAGGCCAGCGTATTCATAATGATGCCCGGCGTACAAAAACCGCATTGAATGCCCCCATGCGCTACCAAAGCTTCTTGTACAGGGTGCATCTCGCCTGCAACCAAGACCCCTTCCACCGTAGTGATTTCGGCTCCGTCATAATCGGCGGCCAGCATCATGCAGGAGGTCACCGGCAGGCCGTTGACTTGGATGGTACAAGCCCCACAATCACCCGCGTCACAGCCGCGATGGGCACCTAATAGATCCAATTCGTGGCGCAACACATCCAATAAGCTGCGCCGCGTGTCAATATACAATTCGTGCGGGTCGCCATTAACCGTCAATGTAATCAGTTTCTTCATGCTGTATCCCTCTGTTGATCCAAAATTGCTTGCAAGCCACGCCGAGTGAGAACCGCCACCATGCGGCGACGGTATGCAGCTGAGCTGCGAATATCATCAATGGGTTGGCACTCTTGGGCAGCGGCCTGTGCCGCTTGCTCAATCAGGTCTGGGGTGAGTGGTTTGCCCACAATAAGGGCTGCTGCGTCTGTCGCTCTGAACGGTACAGGAGCCACCGCACCTAATATGATACGAGCGGCACGACATACGTCAGCTTCGAACTCAGCCCAAACAGCGACACCCACAACGGCAATGTCCATGAGTGCCCGGGGTGTGTATCGTTGATAAACGGCCGTTCCCGTAGGCACTGGCAAAGAGACCTCTCGCAACAACTCATCCGCCGCCAGAATCGTGCTGCCAGGCCCCTGGAAGAAGTCCTCCAAGGGAATTTGCCGTTCACCGGATGGGCCAACAAGATGAGCAATGCCGCCCAATGCCATAAGTGGCGGCGCGAAATCGGCCGATGGCGCCGCATTACACAAATTACCCCCCACCGTGGCCAGGTTGCGAATCTGTTCTGAGGCCAGCAAGCTGCCCGCCTGTAACAGTGCCGGATAATGTTCGCGAATAACGGCCGATCGTGTCAATTCTCGCACTGTGGTCAAAGCCCCGATCCTCAGCCCTGACTGTGGGTCATAAGTGATCCCTTTCAACTCGGGCAGTTGTTTGATATTAATGATGGTTGCTGGTTCTGTGATACCTGCTTTCATTTTAAGTAGCAGATCGGTGCCACCAGCGATAATCTGTCCCTGACCGTTCACTTGCGCCAGAAGGGAAACCGCTTCGGGCAGTGACTTCGGTGTAATATGCTTAAAAGGTTTCATATGACTCTCCCGTTGGTAGCTACGAAATCGCTGCTGGCTTGAAAACCAGCAGCCAGTGCCTGTAAATTTTGCTCCCGTCCGCGTGAAGCCATAGCCATTAATGTTGCCTCTATGGCTTCAATAGGAAAGGGATGGGCAAAACCGGCCATAACTGTGTTGGTCATAGCCGCTGAGCCCAGATTGACGGCCAACTTACTGGCAGGTAGATGGTGTATCTGGATGTTCAGCCGTTCCAGATGCGGTTTGACTGTGGCTGGCAAACCCTCCTCACTGTTTACAAAAACAGCACCACCTGGCCGTACATAACCCAAATTACGTACCGCTTCGTTAACCTCCAGGGCAATGAGTACGTCGGCCGTGCCCTTACGAATGAGTGGAGCTTGGCCACTCCCCACGCGCAAATGGGACATGACCGAGCCACCGCGCTGACTCATGCCATGTGTTTCCGACACCATAATAATATGCCCCAAATCGGTAGCCGTTTGCGCCAATAATCTCGTCAAGAAGACAACACCTTGTCCACCAAGTCCGGTTAAGATGAGTTTAAGTTCCATAATTATGATAGGGAGACGGGGGGAAGGGGAGACAAGGAGCAAAGAATTCACTTTGTTCCCTAGTCATCCTGTCACCCTGTCTCCTTGTCCCCTAGTCACCTTGTCCTCCAACTGCGGCACAATGAAGCCTTTGTAACAGGCATCAATACATTGACCGCAGTCGATACAAATCTTGTAATCAATCTCGACAATGTTGCGCTCAGGTACTAGAACCAGGGCGGGGCACTCAAAAGCTTCGGTACAGAAGCGGCAGCCATCACACTCGTCTGTGATTACCACTGGTACAGGTTGCTCATAGACTGGATTGCGGTCATAGAGGACGCAGGGGCGATTGGCGATGATAACCGCCACGCCACCATCGTCGGCAAGGGTATATTCATAAGCCTCACGCAGCGTCTGGCGATAGGCATCGTGATCATAAGGATCCATTTCGCGCACAAACTCCGCCCCACAAGCTCGCGCCAGTCCAGCAATCGAAGCCTTACGCGGAGCCTCACGGCCGTCTGCCAGCGAATCATTGGCAGCGGTTGGTTGAAAACCCGTCATGGCAGTGGTATGGTTGTCGAGGATAATGAGAACGAAGCGCGAGCCGACGTGAACGGCATTGAGCAAGGGTGTGATACCCGAAGCTAGAAAGGTTGAGTCGCCAATGGAGGCCACAATAGGGCGTTTGTCGCCCGTCATTTTATTAGCCTGATAAAAGCCGCTGGCCATAGCAATTGAGGCTCCCATATCGACCACGGTATCTACGGCCCGTAAGTTAATACCCAGCGTATAACAGCCAATGTCGCCAGGATAAATAGCGCGGGGGCCAAACTCGCGTTTAACCGCAAAAAAGGCAGAACGATGGGCGCAACCAGGACAGAGGCGGGGTCGTCGCACCGGTAAGGGAATGTCATTGATGAGGGCTTGCAGTTCGGCATCGGGCGACGGATCGTCTAGTTGATAACCATGCTCAGTCAAGAGCTTGGTCAATATCTCGACCACAGTTTCTGGGGTTAGCTCACCTGCCCTTGGCACTGTGCCATCCAAACGGCCGTGTACCTTATCTCGGGTTGGCATTTGTAATTCTATACAAGCGGCCGTTTCCTCTAACACCAAAACCTTATCCAGACCAGCCACAAAATCCGCTACCAATGTGTGAGGCAAAGGATAAGGCATGGCAATTTTCAGTATGGGCAGCGCCATCCCCAATTCAGCCAAGGATTGCTCGACTGTATGGAAGACAACCCCAGAGGCGATGATCCCCACACGAGTATCGCTATCGGCATTAGTAACTGTGTTAAGCGGCGATTCGTCAAACTCAGACTCGATTTCAGCCAACTTTTCATTCAAAACCACATGTAAGGCAGCCCGGGCTTTGGGGGCTGCTGCCCAGCGGCTGGGGTCACGGCGAAACCTGGCTCGGGGTATGCCCTCATCGAGTGAGGGATCACCATCCAGAGGAATGCCCTGAACCGCGTGGCTGAGCCGCGTGGTAAGGCGCAGCATGATGGGTATGCCATAACGCTCAGACAGATCAAAGGCAGTGGCCACCATCTCCCTTGCTTCCAAAGGGCTGGCCGGGTCCAGTACGGGTACTTTAGCACTGAGCGCCATCAGGCGAGAATCCTGCTCCGTTTGTGAGGAGTGTAAACCAGGATCGTCAGCCACCACAACCACGAAGCCACCTTTCACACCTGTGTAAGCCGCGCTGAAAAACGGATCAGCAGCCACATTTAGCCCCACTTGCTTCATAGCCACGGCCGTGCGCAAGCCCGTCCAACTGGCGGCTAGACCAACCTCCAAGGCCACCTTTTCATTGGCCGACCATTCGGTATATATTTCCCGATCTAGCCGCTTCTTGTGCTTGACAACCCCGGCCATTATCTCTGAACTGGGTGTACCTGGATAAGCAGTCACAACCCGACAGCCCTGTTCCACTAGAGCCAGCGCCACAGCTTCATTGCCGAGCAAAATGTGTTGGTTCATTAAAAAGTCCTATCCCAAAGTCACTTCCGGCAAATGAGCCATCGCTTCCTCGATTTTCTGATCGGGATAAGCGTAGCGTTCCAAATTGCCCTTCATATACTTATCATAGGCACCCAGGTCGAAGAGTCCGTGGCCGGACAGGTTGAAAGCGATCACTTCACTACGGCCTTCTTCCTTGCAGCGCATCGCTTCGTTAATGGCTGCCCGCACAGCATGGGCTGATTCTGGGGCGGGCACAATGCCTTCGGCTTTGGAGAAGGTGGCCGCGCCCTCGTAAGTATCCATCTGATTAAGAGCCACTGCCTCAATATCACCATTGTCCACCAGAGCGGAAATATGGGGGGCCATGCCGTGATAGCGCAGACCACCAGCGTGGATACCAGCCGGTATAAAGTCATGACCGAGCGTGTGCATCTTGACGACAGGTGCCATTTGGGCTGTGTCGCCATAGTCAAAGGCATATTTACCCTTGGTCAGCGTGGGGCAAGCGGTTGGTTCAACGGCGACCACCCGCGTTGTCTTGCCATTGGTGAAGTTTTGGTGCAGGAAGGGGAAGGTGAAACCAGCAAAATTGCTGCCGCCGCCCGTGCAGCCAATGACTACATCGGGATATTCACCCGCTATCTCCATCTGCTTGAGCGATTCCAAACCAATAACGGTCTGGTGCATCAAAACTGGCCCCAGCACAGAACCCAGCGAATACTTTAATTGCCCATTCGATTTAACGGCCGCTTCCACTGCCTCAGAAATAGCGATACCCAAGGAACCAGGGTTGTCGGGGTCTGCGGCCAATACGCTACGGCCGTATTCCGTTTCCATTGAAGGGCTGGGAGTCACTGAGGCACCATAGTTCTGCATAATGACACGGCGATAGGGCTTCTGCTGGTAAGATACCTTGACCATGTAGACGTAACATTCCAAATCAAAGAAGTTGCAGGCCATCGACATGGCCGAACCCCACTGACCAGCACCTGTTTCGGTCGTAAACCCTTTGACTCCCTCTTCCTTGGCATAATAGGCTTGGACAACGGCCGTATTCGGTTTATGAGAACCAACAGGTGAAACGCCTTCATATTTATAATAAATGTGGGCTGGCGTATCGAGCGCTTGCTCCAAACGCCAGGCGCGGTACATTGGTGTGGGTCGCCACAGCTTGTACACATCACGTACCGGTTCGGGAATCTCCACCCAGCGATCCATACTCATCGCTTCGCCAATAAAACGCATGGGAAACAGCACCGACAAGAACTCAGGCGTCACTGGCTCCTTCGTGCCCGGATGCAACACGGCATTCCAAGCCGTTTCAGCAGGATTCACCGGCATGTCGGGGTTGATGTTGTACCAGGTTTCGGGTAAATCCTTCTCTGTCAAAACGTACTTAAACTGCTTACTCATAATTTTCTCCTTAGGTGCTCGTTACTTAAACTAAGTGACGGGCAATAATCAACCGTTGAATCTGGGCTGTTCCTTCGTATATCTGCATGATTTTGGCATCACGCATCCATTTCTCCACTGGATAATCACGCATAAAGCCGTAGCCACCCAGAATCTGGACGGCATCAGTTGTTACTTTCATGGCTACATCGGCGGCAAAGGCTTTGGCCATGCTGGCTTCTTTGGTGCAGGGCTGACCCTGCTGAGCCAGGTAAGCCGCCCGCCAGGTCAACAGTCGGGCCGCATCAATTTGTGTAGCCATATCGGCCAACATAAAGGCAATAGTTTGATGTTGGCTGATGGGCTTACCAAATTGCACTCGTTCTTGGGCATATTGCAGGGCATACTCATAAGCAGCTCGGGCGATGCCAACAGCAGCGGCGGCAATGTGGGTGCGCGTAATATCGAAGGTTTGCATGGCAATTTTGAACCCTTCCCCTTCGGCACCCAGCCGATTGGCGACGGGCACACGTAGCTCTTCAAAGGCTAAAACGGCCGTTGGCGCCGCCCGCAACCCCATCTTCTTCTCTATTTTGCCAATAACTAGACCGGGGGTGTCCTTTTTTACAACAAAAGCAGTGATGCCCCCATGGCCGCGACTGATGTCTACCGTGGCGAAAATGAGGTAATAGTCAGCAATGCTCCCGTTGGAAATGAAGGTTTTGTAGCCATCGAGGATGTAGTAGTTACCATCCCGATACGCCTCCGTGGCCAAGCTGCCCGCATCAGAACCCGCCGATGGCTCGGTAAGGGCAAAAGCACCAAGAATGGGTCGGTCGCGGGCATAAGAAAACTCAGACAGAAACTCAAACTTTTGGTCATCGCTACCAGCCAAGAGGATGGGCGTAGCGCAAAGTTGCGTAGCGCCAATAATCGATCTAACCGCCGCACAGCCCCAAGCCAACTCCTCATGCACCAGACATTGGGTGATCTGATCAGTGATATCCCCGCCACCATATCGCTTAGGGATGTAGTAGGAAAAGAACCCTGCTGCTGCTGCCTGATTGACAACATCCCAAGGCACTTCCTCCCGCTCATCATATTCAGCCGCAATCGGCCGAATTTCCTTGGCGGCAAAGTGGTGAGCCATGTCGCGCATTTCTTGTTGTTCGGCCGTTAACTCAAAAGCAATCACAATTTATCCTTTGTATAGTTCCCGTTTGTCTACAATGCGTTTGGCTTTACCCAAAGAGCGATCAATCGATTGTGGCCCCATCAACTTAACCTCGACCTTTACCCCCACTGTTTGCGACAGTTCTAAGGCCACTTCATCACTCAGCCTGTCCAGGTTGTGCGTGTCAACGGGTGCGAAGAAGCTGTGGTTTGCTTCTACCCAGACTTCGAGTTTATCCAATCGGTCTTGGGGGCGGTCAATGACAATTTGATAGTGGGGTTCCAGCCCCTCGATGCCCAGCAAAGCTTTTTCAATGAGCGAGGGAAAGATGTTGACCCCGCGCACAATCAACATATCGTCGGTACGACCATGTACCTTTTCCATACGCACCGTGGTACGCTCACATGGGCAAGGGTCGGCATACAAAACTGTCAGGTCACGGGTGCGGTAGCGCAGCATGGGCATCGCCTCTTTGGTTAAGGTGGTGAAAACCAACTCGCCTTCTTGGCCATAAGGTAACGGTTCCCCAGTATCAGGATCAACAATTTCGGGCAAAAAATGATCCTCGTTGATGTGTAGCCCATTATGCTGTTCACACTCCACCGCCACACCAGGGCCAATGATTTCGGTCAGGCCATAATTATCATAAGAGTCTAGACCTAGCTGAGATTCAATCTTGTGGCGCATTTCGGCCGTCCACGGTTCCGCGCCAAAAAGCCCCACCCGCACCTTCATTCGTTGCCTGAAGTCAATGCCCTGCTCTCTGGCCTCCTCTGCCAAAATGAGCGCATAGGAAGGGGTACACACCAGCACCGTCGCCCCAAAATCTTCCAGCAACATAATCTGCCGCCGCGTTAGACCACTGGAAGCGGGGATAACGGTGGCCCCGACAGCATGGAGGCCAATATGAAAGCCAAGACCGCCCGTAAAAAGCCCGTAGCCCAGAGCGTTGTGAACCACATCAACGGCCGTTACGCCACCCGAAGTGATGGCGCGAGCCATAACCTCCTGCCATACCTGCATATCGCGGCGCGTATAGCCGCCCACTGTCGGTTTGCCAGTGGTGCCACTAGAAGCATGGATACACTCGACCTCTTGCAAAGGCACAGCAAAATTGTTAAAGGGGTATTCGTCGCGCATATCTTGCTTGGTCATGAAAGGGATGCGTCTCAGATCATCCAGCCCTTTGATCTTTTTGGGGACGATATCGGCTTGTCTGAACTGCTGCTGGTAAAAGGGAATCCGTTCGTAGGCATATGTCACAATCTGGCGCAGTCGTTGCTCCTGGAGCTTCGCCAGATCACCTCGGGGCATACTTTCATATTTGGGATTCCAGATGGGCATACTTGTATCCTTGATAATCTATAACAGGCCTTGTTTATGGTGTGCCTACTCCGTTTGCCTGTATCCTTGCGCTACCAATGTTATCTGGGTCATGAAGAGCGGTGTGCAGGGAGGCCGTCACTTCCGAACGTACTATTTCAATATCTGCCACTACCTTATGTATCCAAATGGGCAACATCGTTTCCAAATGCGTTAGGCCGCGTGTCCGCACCTCGCCGTAACCTCTGGCCCACACGGCCGTTTCTGCAACCTGTAAAGCTAATTCATAATCGCGAGCGGCCGTTGCCAACACAGCCTGCAACCATAGCTCAATCACAGCCTGCTCATGAGCAAATGTTAGGGTGTATTGTCGCAGTGGCTTCAAAATGGACAAAAATTTCAGGGTAGCGAACCCCAAAAAGGTGGAGGTGGGCCAAGCGTAATGACGGCCGTTTCCCCCATTATCTTTAGGCAGTCGCCGCGCCAGAGAAGCCGGAATGACCCCCAATAGTTCTGTCCGACCTGGACTGAGATAATCTGTCACTCTCAGCGGTTCGTCCGCTTCAGCCCCCACCTCCTCACGAATCCGCGCCAAGCGACCGGGGCGTGTTTTCAACTGGGCCACCCGAATAACATCCTCATAGCTCATCCAGGCCGCCAAACGCTGCGCCACCGCCAGCGTCAGCCGAAAATCTTCCTCCTCGCCAGCAGCGGCTCGGTCGGCTACTAGAACAGGTTCCAAACGAGCCAAATAATGTCGCGCATAGTCGGTATCCTGATAATCGACCAGCCGCGCCAAACTGTGTCCAATTAACGGCCGTAAAACCTCCGGCAATCCCCCCATCACATCCTCAAAGCCAGCCGGTGGTGATGTATACACCACCCCATTCCCCGTGAACTGTTTACTGTTTACTGATAACTGCTTACTCTTCACCACTAGTTCAACCCCCCGCTCAAAACCAGCCAAATTCCCTGACACCGCCAGCCCCTTCGTCTCAATCGCTGCCCGCCCATCGGCGACAGAAAGCGGCAGCACCCCACAGCCAATAACAGCACCAAACATGATGGCATTTAGCTGCGTACCAGCAACACCTCCCTCAACTTCAACCAATCGCTGTGCTGCCTTAGCCAATGCCTCCAGCACTGGTGCTGCCGCTACCGTACCATCGCCAGCCACAGATTTTTCGGCCGTGCTATAAATCCGGTTGATGCTGGTGATGACCGTTGTGGTTCTCGTCACATACCCTTGCTGTAGCGCCTTGCCCGCTTCCATTGGCTCCAAAGCCGCTACCAAATCAACATCCCCTTGGCTGGGAAACAAGCAGAAAATGGGATAGCTGGCTGGGTTTTTCTCTGGAAACAGCTCAAAATAGTAGGTAGTCGCTCCCGTGCGCTGTGCCACTCCCGGAATAGATGTCGCCTGCGCTGGATAGCCAGCCAGCCGCGCCGCTTCCACCAGCCAATCGGTAAGAACACCACCTCCCTGGCCACCTAACGCACCGATGAGGAGAGTAAGAGGTCGTCTGCTTACCATGATCCCTCCGAAACAGCCTGCCATTTCCATCCCCCGTTATGCCTGATGACATATCCTAAACTGGGGAATGGAGGAAAATGAAAAGCCAAGACTAACGCATTTTTATCTAGCGCACGTTGGTAAACAGCTTGTCTTGTGGCAACGGTCTGCTCAGGAAATTGGTCTAACCGAGCATACCACTCTGGATGCTCAATATGTATTGGATGTAGAGCGGTGTCAACTATATGAAGAAGACGTTCTCCCTCTGACACAACTTCAACAGCCATATGCCCGATTGTGTGGCCTGGTGCGGCGATAGCCCGTATACCAGGAATAATCTCCATTTCTTTATCAATCGTTTTAAGTTGTTTGGCAAGCGGCGAAAGTTTCTGACGAGCAATATTAGCCGCCCACTCAGGAACTTTTTTCAGACTCGCCTCTGTAGTCCAGAAATCCCATTCATCTTGCCACATATAATAGGTAGCTTTAGGAAATGTTACGTTACCCTCTTCATCAACACATCCGCCAATATGGTCTACATGGGCATGAGTAAGAATCACTGTATCGACATCTTCTGGATGAAGTCCTTCTGCGCGTAATGTTGGCAGTAAATGTCCCCCGTACTTCCCTCCCGTACCAAAACCTGTATCAACGAGCAGGACATTTGTGGGTGTTCTAACAAGTAGGCAAGTCAAGGTAGAAGGTAAATAGTCGGGTTTAAGGCCATATTGTTGGAGTACTTGAAGGAGTTCGTCATCTGGTGCGTTGACAAATAACATATCTGCATTGCCGACAAAGTCACCATCATTAACGGCCGTACATTGAAAATCCCCAATTTTAAAACGATAACTGTCACCCATTCTCATATTCCCCCTGTACTCTTGTGGAGTTTGTTGTTTGGCTACCCAACAAGCTTATCAGCAGACCGCTAACGTTGGCACGGAACTTCTGCCAGGGATTTGGATTAACAACCCGTTCCGCTTTATAAAAGGAAGGGCAGAGCCGGGCGGCATGGGCGGCCGATCCACACAGTCCGCAAGCCTCGCAATCGGCATTGACAAAGGCGGTGGGGCTGTTTTTTAAGGGGTCGGTGGAATGTCTCAGCGTGAGCGAGGGGCAGCCGCTCAGGCGCATACAGGAGTGATCTCCCGTGCAGACTTCCTCGTCTACGCCAAAACGGGTAAAGGTGGCAGGTTGGCCTGCATTTACGGCCGTTTCCCTCTCCCGCCGATCGCGCCGCCGCCGCGCCAAGCGACACTCCTGGTCACTAATCACCACCCGCAGTTGGGGGCTGCGCTCATCCAAAGCCTGCTCAATCACCGCCACCGTATCAGCCACCTCGTAGGCGTTGACCCGTTTTATCCAATTAATGCCCATCCCTCGTAAAGTCGATTCGATGGAAACATAAATCGGTTCCCCCCAAGGATTTGCTCCCGTCGAGGGAACATGCTGTTGCCCGGTGGCCGAGGCGTACCTATTTTCAACAATAATTAGCACCGCATCATGCCGATTCCAGTGGGCATTGGTCGCGCCAGTGACGAGACCATTGTGCCAAAAGCCACCATCCCCCATCACCACCACGCTTGGCTGCCCCAAAGCCGGGCCAACAGCACCACTGCTGGCCAAACTCATGCCATAGCCTAAGACGGTATTGCCCACATTGAAGGGGGGCAGGGTGGCAAAGAGGTTGCAGCCGATGTCCATGGAGATGTGCATCGCCCCCCGTTTTTGCTGGATGAGTTTGAGGGCGGTGAATAACGGCCGTTCAGGGCAACCCGTACAAAAACCCGGTGGACGCGGCGGCATTTGCATTGGCAGTTCGATGCGTTCAGGTTTGGATGCCGCCACAGGCACCACCTGTGCTTCCCCAAGCCACTTTTCAAGGCCAGGGCGCACGGCATCGGCCGTATATTCACCCGTCGCTGGCAGATACGCTTTCCCCGCCAGATGGCAATCAAGGCCAGCCCGTTGAGCGATGGCTCGCACCCCCTGTTCAATATAAGCAGGATGCCCTTCCTCCACGATGAGGACACAGGCTTTATCCGCCAAAAATGACTCGATTTGTTCGGGCACGAGTGGGTAAACGGCGTTTAGCACCAGCAAGGGCAAGTCACAATTGCCCAGTGCATCGGCGACGCCCAGCAAGCGCAAGCCGCGCAGAACGGTGTTGTATGCTCCCCCTTCCATCATAATGCCCACCTGACCGCCCGCTCCGGGGAAATACTCGTTAATCTCCTGCTCAATGATAAAGCGGCGTGCTGCTGGCAGCCGCTCCTCGACTTTGGCACGTTCGTGGGCATAGGTGGATGGGGGCAGGACAATACGGCCGTAATCATATTGTGGTTCTGGTATCGGATTTTTGGGGCTAAAGGCGGGCGGCTGATTATCCTTGCAGACAAAACTACCCGTCATATGAATCGCCCGAATGCGCAAGGCCATAATCACTGGCAAATGGCTGGCTTCCGACAAAGCAAATGCCTGCTCCGTCGTCTCCACCAACTTAGGCAAATGGGTGCGGGGATTGAGCATCGGCAGCGAGGATTTGAGGGCAAAAGCATAGGTACGCTCTTGTAGCACGCTGGCCCCCGCCCCATAATCATCGCCAACAACTATCAACGCCCCGCCCGTCACCCCAGCCGAAGCCAGGTTAGACAGCGCATCTGAAGCCACGTTTGTCCCCACAATTGATTTCCATGTCACGGCTCCGCGCAAAGGATAATGAATGGAGGCTCCTAGCAAGGCCGCCGCTCCCGCTTCACTGGCCGAGGATTCAAACTGAACCCCCATCGGCTCCAACACCTCGTCTTTGGCATCGGCCAAGACATCCATCAGGTGCGAGATAGGTGCGCCAGGATAGCCGCCCACGTAGGACACGCCAGCTTGCAGCAACGCTTTGGTCAGCGCCAAAATCGCTTCACCGTGAAAGGTCTCCCCTGCCCCGAGTGTCAGCTTATGCACCTCAGTAGCAAAGGAGCGTTCCATCCCTTTCGTTGCTGTATATCCTTTCCCTTTAGCCATTTGTTTATCCACTCAGGTGACAGTCACCTTTGAGGTGACTGTCACCTAAAACCATTACCTAAACATCCCATCCCGGCTTCACTCCCGCGCCGCTGTAGCCCGGCGTTCGCGCTGGCGTTCGCTCAATGGCAAACCCCTGGTTGTAGGCCGCACGGGCGATGATGATGAACTTGAGATACCAACCGCCAAACAGCGTACTCAGACCAGCCAAAGCGCCAAGGATAATCCCGCCACTGGGCATAAAAAAGGCCGCGATGAGCATAAGTAGGGGAACAATGTGGCCGATTGGCGTAACGAGCCGATTAGCGGCGGTGAGTTCGGCAACTGTTTGTTCGGGGGCTTGACCAGGAGTGGTTAGCTTGCGTAGGTAAGTCAGCCATAAGCCAAAACGGCCGATGAGCAGCAGGAAGAAAACGGCCGTTAACCACATCTCACTCACCCCCAAAATAACGAGGAGTAGGACGTAAACGGCCGTTCCCTCTACCAATCCCGTCACAACAAACAGCGGCACAATCAGCGGTTCGCGCCAGGCCGGTATCGCCTGTGACGCTTTTAATATTTGCGCCTGTGAATAGAGATACCCAACCCCAAACAACGCCGCCAGCAACGTGACAAGCGGCCAAGCAAACAAGACTCCGATTATTCCTAGCCCCATCATCGGCAAAGAGAACAGTGCCTCACGCGACATCCACGATGTCCACGGATTGCGAAATACCAGCAAAAACCGCCAGCGTCGCCCCAGCTTAATCCAGACCGAGAACAGCCCTATCGAAAGGAAAATCAGAGCCGCGCCACCACCAATTCTGAGCCACTGGTCACTCACCAAAGCCGCCAGCGCCGTCAGTAAAAGCAAGCCCACACCAACCCCACCACAGATAAACTGAATGGCCGCCCGCCAATCCCAAGGAGTTTGATGCCAAGGTTTTACACCTCTCATGGTTTACTCTCCCATAAATAGTAAAAATTGGGTTCCGTCCCCAGCTCTTCGTGCATCCGAAAGTGCTCATTCTCGCGCAGCAGTTGGGAAACATTGCTTTCAGGGTCTTCTATATCGCCAAAATACAGGGCATTGGCAATACAAGAACCAACGCAAGCAGGTGTCACCTCAGGATCAACCCCTGGCGTTTTGCCATTCCCTTGAGCCGCATCTACCCGTTCAATACAGAAAGTGCATTTCGTCGCTACCCCAATGCGGTCGGGAAACGCCCGCGCCTTTTCATCCGCCGTCGGCTGCGCTTTGTAAGCATAGGCTGCTTTCTTCACCCGATAACGCGCTTGATAAGGACAGGCCACGATACAATAACCACAGCCAATACAGAGGTCATAGTCAATGGTGACAATGCCATCATCCCGCTGTCCGGTTGCCGTTGTGGGGCACACATACATACAGGGCGGCTGGCTGCAATGCTGACAGCCCACAGGCACAAAGGTGCGGCGCACATCGGGAAACTCACCTGATTCCACATCCAATACCCAACGCCACTGCACCCCTGGAGGCGTCGCATTCGTATGCCGACAGGCAACCGTACACGTCTGGCAGCCCACACAGCGGCGTAAGTCAGCAATCATCACGTATCGAGTCATAGTGCCTCCGTTGATAAGGGGACAGGAAGACAAGAGGACAAGGAGAGAGGGGGAGACAGGGGGAAGGGGGTCATTTGGTAATTGTCCATTGGTGAGGATTGTTGATCATGGTCACAAGTTTGCCAATGATGTTGTTGTAAGTCTGATAGAGGCTGCGTGTTTCTTCAGGTTTGAGATAATCGCAAGCAACGGCAAACTCTAACCAAACTTGCGTCTCATTTGCTTCTGCCTCAGCATCATTTAACTTGAGTTGAAACGCTTTTTCATAGCGTCGCTTGCGCCAACCTTCGCCAAGATTAGAACAAACAGATCGAGAAGCACGGCGAATCTGATCGGTCAAGGCGTATTTTTCTTCCGGCGGGAACCGTTTGCTTAACTCAAAAATCTCCATCGCCACCTTAAACGCCATCTGATAAACTTCCAAATCCTGATGAGTACGAACCTTCTTCACCATATCTCATTCCTCCTATAACTTAATCACCCTATCCCCCCGTCTCCTTGTCTCCTAATCCCCCTGTCACCTTGTCTCCTAGTCCCCCTGTCTCCTAGTCACCATAACTGGCACAATATCCGCCGCTGAACCAGTGGCATCGGTTAAATCCATCAGCATCGGCACCAGCGGGTTCATGCTGGGGGCTTTGAGATTCTTGGCGTAGGGTGTTACCCAATGGTCAAATTGAGCCGTCATCAGGATGGTGTCGGGGCGAATGCCTTGACGCAGCACGGCCGGGCCGCGTGTGGCGCGCACGGCCGATCGCACCTCAATAATGTCACCATCTTGGATACCCAGCTCCCGTGCCTTGCCCGTGTTGATGACAATGCCTCTGTGTCCCTTGATATTGGCCGCCGCCTCGTTGACAATTTGCATACCGACATTAGCCCCCCAGGAATATTGCATGCTGCGTGAAGTCAACAGCCAAAAGGGAAAAGGTTCGCCACCGTTGCTTGTGACCTGTGCCTGGATTGCGGCCGTCCCCTTAAAATTGTCGGCAATCGCCTGTCGGATCATCTCTGGCAGATTGTGCCAAACGGGCATGGGTTCATATTCAGTCAACTGTTTGTCCCACCACTCAATGCCGTTTTCATGCAGTCGGTTGCGAAGCTGGTTGCCAACGCGGTACAGGCGTTCTTGATAGGGCATCTCAAAACGCAACCCTTTGTCGACCATGGCTGGATAGAGGTACCATTTCAAATGGGAGAAGGGCTGCACCTTGAAACCATTTTCTTTGTACCAATCAAGGCCGTGACCCTTATCCCCATCCCCCATCTCGACGCTGGCCGCCCGACAAACGGCATCCCAAATCGTCTCCACGTCGTGGGCTTGGCTGATATCGAGCGAGTAATCGAACCCCTCACCTTTTAAGGGGACACTGGTCGCCCCACGGTTAATCGCTTTGTTATACTTTTCCAGCAAGCCTGTACGACGGGCCAGTTCAGTGGCAATCCAGGTGAAGTCACGCGCATCCCCCTGCGTTTCCACAATGGGTTGGCGAATGGCAAAGCCCTGATAATCCCAAAAATATTCGACATATTTGGTGCCGCCCACCCGATAAAGTTGTAAGCCTTCCAAATCGGTAGC
Organism: Promineifilaceae bacterium (SeqCode); assembly: GCA_965223555.1. GTDB lineage: Bacteria > Chloroflexota > Anaerolineae > Promineifilales > Promineifilaceae > CBDCWU01. Next base: position 3,247,858 of record CBDCWU010000009.1, on the reverse strand, counting down.
CTCCGGCAGTAGCACGTCAGCCATCCAGTTCGTTTCATCGTAGGTGTAGGCAAAGCCGACGACAAAGGGGAATTTTGCCATCGCCTCGCTTATCTTAGCCGTATCCCAAAAAGAGATGGCTGGATTGGTGCGGTAGATAAACCAGACATCAGGCAGCGTCGGCTCCGGCCAATGGTCAAACGGTTTATGTTGCTGCATCCAAGCCAGATGGGTTGGGCCGAGGGCTTGACTCCAAGGGGAGTTGGCCGCCAATGGCACCAGGGTTTGGTGAGCATGGCGCACGGTGGGACGGGATACCCAACCATCCTTATCGGTAGGGTTCCAGGGATATTCCATAAAGCCATCGGGGTCTGGGCGAACGCTGAGATGGCGGTCTTTGGCAGGTCGATTGAGGCGTACCGTGGTGCCTAACGTGCCGCCAGGCACATCCAGTGCGCCGACAAGGCAGGCAAGCAAGGTGCGTCCCCAGGCACAATCATAACCGCCCCAACCGTTAGCCACGGTTTTGCCCATGATGATGGCAACTGGTCGATAAGGCAAGGTGCGCCCTTCAACTTCGATAGTGGCTCCAACTTGAGCATGTTCAAGATATTCATGGGCAACACGGCGGATAGTGGTAGCTGGCACGTCACAAATCTTGGCCGCCCATTCTGGGGTGCTGGCTTGCTCATGGGCTAACAGCTTGGAGAAGGCGGTGATGCCTTTGACAGTATCGTAGTGCCAAATTTCATCATCTGCGCCTACTTCTACAGCAACAACCTCGAACTCTCCTTCCAAGGCTGGTTCGGTGTTAGGGGTGTCGAAGGGTACGGCCGTTTCTGTACGCTTGTCCCATAGCAAAGGTTGGCGCGTTTGGGGATGGCGCAGGTAGTAACCGTGCGGGCCAATCAAGTAAGGCGAGCTAGTCATGTGCAACAAAAAGGGCAAATCAAGCTTGTCGCGTGGTGTTTCATGGAGGAGGACATGCAATAGCCCTTTCATAAACACAGGGTCTGTTTTGGGTCGGATAGGAACCCATTCGGCCGAACAGCCACCAGTGACGGACATATGCGGCTCTATCTGCACCCGCTTGATGCCTTGCTGAACGCGAGCATCCGCCTGTCGCCACACGCCACAAACGCCGCCCGAAGCTTCGATGTTGGCACCGAAAGAAATAACATATTTTGTGCGCGGTGTGTCGGAGCAGACGGTAAAGGCACGATGCCACAGCTCACCATAAAGGTGTTCTGAATGGTAACATTTGACCCCCTGACCGCTGCCGAAGCTCATATCTATCGGCCCCCAAGATGCTAGAAAGGCAGGAAGAGTGCCCATGTAGGCGATGGCGGTGCCCGCACCGCCAAAACTAGCAGCCAAGCGCGGATAGCCCGATTCATCTTTCAAACCCTGCTCCCGAATGCCGTTAAGTTTATCAGCGATTAGGTCGAGGGCTTCGTCCCAACTGATGGGTTCAAAGCCGGGGTCTTCGTCGCGCCCTTTGCGCGGGTTAGTGCGCTTCATGGGAGTTTTGATACGGTGGGGATTGTAGGTCTTCTGCACCAAGCCATAAGCCTTGACACAGACGGTTCCCTTGCCGGGATGGATATCGGCGGCGGCGAAGTTTGGCTCAACGGCCGTTGCCACCCCATCTTCCACCTTGACCGTCATCAAGTCAGGGCCAGCCACACATTGGTAGCAGTAAGTGGGAACATGTTTTGTACCGCTTTTTCCGTTTGCCTTCATATTAGCCAGCCCTTTATCAGGTGACGCTCACTTTGGAGGTGACAGTCACCTCAGTTACTATTCGCTCGCCTTTGCCGCCTTTTGCTTTAGCCGCGCTACCGTCTTGGCGATATCCACAATGAAGCGCATGTGCTGACCGCGTACGATTTCATCTACTGGGTCACGACCACTGATGTCTAGGGTAATGCGACGTTTGTCAACGGCCGTTACCGTCACCGTAATTTCAACCCACATATCCAGTAAAGTCGCGGCCATGTGATCAATTTCTACACGGATGCCCACCGAGTCTTCGCCAGAGTCTACATGCTCCAACAGCAGGTCACGGCAGGTCATTTCAATGTCACGCACCAATTCCGGCGTGGCATAAACCCGACCTTCATCGCCCATGAAGCCAATTGTGCGGGCTTCGTCAATCGTAATACGGACTGTTTTACTGATACCAGGTTCTAGACTGTCTTTCATTATTCAATCCTTCACACGGAGAAGGGGAGAGGGGGAGACAAGGGGCAAAAATTCACCTTGTCACCAAGTCACCCCATCACCCTGTCTCCTCGTCGGTTCTTATGATTCTGCCGCCCCAAGTAAGCCCGCTGCACACCTTCGTCAGCGGCCAGGGCAGCGGCACTACCTTCCATCACAATTTCTCCCGTTTCCAGCACATAGGCTCGGTCAGAAATTTCCAGAGCAGCCCGGGCGTTTTGCTCAACTAAGAGGATGGTCGTGCCCTCATCGCGCAAATTGCGTAACACTATAAATATCTCCTGCACCAGAATGGGAGCCAGTCCCAGCGATGGTTCATCCAGTAACATGACTTTCGGTTGAGCCATTAGCCCCCGGCCAATGGCCAACATTTGCTGTTCACCACCAGAGAGAGTGCCCGCTTGTTGCTTTTGCCGCTCTTTGAGAATGGGGAACATATCAAATATATGCTCAATGTCTTGCTCCACATCCTGGTTATCCCCTGCACGCAGACGCAAGTAGGCTCCAAGTGTCAGGTTGTCAAGCACGGAAAGCTCACCAAAAACCTGCCGGCGTTCTGGCACTTGGCTAATCCCTAAGCCAACGATGGCTTCCGTGGCCATGCCAGCCATTTCCTGCCCATCCAGAAAGATTTCCCCTTGGCGCGGGGGGACAACACCAGAAATGGTGTTGAGCAATGTCGTTTTGCCCGCACCGTTGGCTCCAACCAGAGAGACAATCTCCCCCTTGTTGACGACGAGGGAAACGTCGTTTAGGGCGCGAATATGGCCATAAAAGGTGGAGATGGATCTAATCTTAAGCATATTCAACAACTTCTGTGCCTAGGTAAGCCTCGATCACTGCTGGGTTCGCCTGTACTTCTTCTGGCGTGCCCTCAGCTATCAGCTGGCCATAGTGCAGTACCAATACCCGGTCAGCAATTCCCATGACTAGATTCATGTCGTGCTCTACCAGCAAGACAGTAATCCCCTCACCACGAATGCGCCAAATCAACTCGTCGAGAGCCTCCGCCTCAACCCGGGTTAACCCAGCCGCTGGTTCATCTAACAAAAGCAATACTGGTTGCACCGCCAGAGCCCGAGCTAGCTCCACCAGCCGCTGTTGACCAAAAGGAAGGGAAGAAGCGGGCATATCGGCCAGGTCGGCCAGCCCAACTAGAGCTAAATGATCCAATGCTTGTGCTTTTAATCGCACCTCCTCTGCGGTCGTCCCTGGCCAACGAGTGGCCGAGGCCAAAAAACCTGCCTTCCCCTGCAAATGGCAGCCAGTCATGACATTTTCTAAAACGGTCATGTTGCCAAAGATTTGCAGGTTTTGGAAGGTACGCACAACCCCACTGGCAGCAATGCCGCTGGGACGTAGACCAGAAATGGGTCGTCCACTACATAGTACCTCGCCTGCGTCCAGATGATGCGTACCGGAGAGCAAGTTGAAAATGGTTGTCTTGCCAGCTCCGTTCGGTCCAATCAAGGCTAAAATCTCGCCCTGTTGCACGTTGAAACTGACATCATTAACGGCCGTAACACCACCAAAGTGCTTTTCCAGTTTCCTAGCCTCCAGTAATGCCTTACTCGCCATAGTTGTGCTTATCCTTCTCTCTGGGCATGGCTTCGGGTTTTAATTGGTACATAATTTTTTGAGTGAACAGTGAGCAGTAAATGGTGAGCAGTAGATATCATTAACCGCTCACTGTTAACTGCTTTCTGCTTGCCTTCCTCCTAGCGTACCGTCGGCGCACACCTTCCACGACACCAGCAAATAATCCCTGTGGTAAAAATATCATGATTAGCATCAGGATGAGGCCAAAAGCGATGATCTCATGCTCGCCAGAAGCATTGGGAATTAAGGCTTTAATAGCCGTACGCAGATATTGTTCAATTGCTAAAACCATGCCGGCTCCAAAGAGCGCGCCCCAGATGCTGGCCAGGCCACCAACGACAGCCATGACCACAATTTCAATAGAAACGGCAATGCCAAATGAGCCAGGACTGATAAAACCAAGGAAGGCTGCATGCAGGCCACCAGCCAATCCGCCATAAGCCGCACTTAAGGCAAAGACCTTTAGTTTGAAGGTATTGGTATCGATGCCGACAGCTTCAGCTGCCACTTCGCTGGCGTGCAAAGCCCGCATCGCCCGCCCAACCCGTGAGTTGACGATGTTCAATGACAGGGCGATCACAATCAGGGTAAAGAACCACATAACGTAGTAGTAGTGGACATCGCTGCTCAAGATAAAAGAACCAAAGTTCAGGTCGGGCACACCACGAAAGCCAGACGGCCCACCTGTCCACTCTACTTCCTGCGTTAGCACCAGGAATAGGATGACGTTCATACCCAGAGTGGCCATAGCCAGGTAGTGACCACGCAGCCGGAAGATCAAGGTGCCGACCAGGTAGGCGATGCCCGCAGCCAACAGCACACCGACCAGCAGTGACAACCATGGTGAGAGGGAAAAGCGTGTGCCTAGGATAGCTGTTGTATATGCTCCAATGCCGAAAAAGGTGGCCTGCCCCAAGGATATTTGCCCAGCGTAGCCCATCAACAGTGAAAGGCCAACGGTGAGTATCGTAAACTCCCCCACTAAAATCAGGATTGTCAGGATGTAGGTGCTTTGGATGAACAACGGCAGTAGGGCCATTACCAGGGTCACAACGATCATGGCGGCTAGATTGGGGAAGCGACGGCCAGTAGTCAGCATCACAATCCCCCTTGCTCAACAACGCGGGTACGGCCGCCCAACAACCCACCCAAACGCACGGCCAGGACAACAAACAAGACGATGAAGGAGATGGCATCCTTGTAGCCGGAAGAGAGCAAGCCTGCGCCAAAGGCTTCTAGAATACCAAGTAACAGCCCACCGATAACGGCCGTTACCGGATTAGACATGCCGCCTACAATGGCCGCCACAAAGCCTTTAAGCGAAAGCGTCAAGCCCCGATCAAAGGTCATAAAGGTGGCGGGGACGATGACAATACCAGCAACGGCCGTAGTGGCGGCACTGATACCAAAAGCCAACAAAGCCATGCGCCGGGTGTTGATACCCATCAGCCGGGCGGCACCTGGATTGACAGAACAAGCACGCAAGGCTTTGCCCGTCAGCGTATGGTTAAAGAAGAAGTAAAGCACGGTCAGCAAAACGGCCGTGACCACCATCACCCACACCCCTTGCCGCGTCAGAATAGCCCCGAAAATACGCAACGGTGGCCCCTCAGTAAAGACTGGTAGACGGAAGGGGTCTGTACCCCATATCAGGAGAGCCATACCGCGCAAAACGAAAGCGGCACCAATTGTGATAATGATCATGCTCAGCACCGAGGCCTTACGCGCCGTCTGAATCCCCAAGCGATAAAGGGCCAGCCCAATCAGAGTAGCCACGACCACACCGAACAAAGCCGCTAATGGCAATGGCCATCCGAGATCAAGCTGTACATTCCCACTGAACAGCCGAATCTTCTGAAAGACAGAGATAGCAGCAAACGCCCCGTAGACAGCAAACTCACCTTGAGCGAAGTTGATAATTCCCGTGACATTGTATATGGTGACAAACCCCAGCGCGATGAGTGCATAGATACTGCCCACCGTGAGGCCCGAAACCAGAAATTGCAAAAGCTGTTGTCCTAAAGTCACAGTCTTCCTCAGAGTCAGTAAGCAGTGCGCCTACTGAACACTGCTTACTGACTACTGTTTACTGTTCACCGTTAATTCGAGTGCGGAGCCTCAGTGTACGCCTCTGGGGCCACGTACTCCCACGATCCATTCCTGATCTCAACAAGTACCAATGACTCTTTGCCAATGCCATTGTGGTCCGCGTCTGACAAGTTGAAGACACCGGAGATACCCGCAAAACCCTGAATCTGTTCTAAATAGTCACGAATGCCAGCTGGATCGGGCCCAGCTGTCTGTAACGCCGAGAAAGTCATCTGCATTGCATCCCAGGCGTGGCCGCCAAAGGTACTTGGTGTCGCTCCGTCAGTGAACTCGACGTAATCGGTGATGTATTGCAACAGCGCCGCCTTTTGTGGGTCGCTGTCCGGCAACCCTTCCGCCACTAACAACTTACCAATGGGGAACAGTACACCTTCAGCCGCATCACCGGCTAAGTCAATAAAGGCTTGGTTGCCAATCCCGTGATTATGCAAAATGGGGATACCCAAACTCAGATCACGGAATTGCACGGTCAGCGGCGCACCCTCGCCGGGGGTGGCGTGAACTATCAAGGCTTCAGCACCGGAACCAGCAATTTGGGTCAACTGCGCCGCAAAATCAGTATCGGCTGGCTCAAAAGTGCCTTCCCACACGATGTCAAAGCCCATATCAGCGGCGACACTTTGTAACGCACCCATTGAGTCCACGCCAAAGCCATTATTTACCCCGAATGAAGCCACACTGGTGATGCCGTTGGCCGCCAACCACTCTCCTTGCACCTGGGCGACAGGCAGATTGGTCTGTGGCGTCTTGAATATCCAATGACGTTCCTCCACCGGCTGAATGATGGCCGAGGATGACGCATTGGAGATAAAGGGAATGCTGGCTTCGGTGACGGTGTCAATAACCGCCAGACTGATGCCGCTGGCTGTACCACCGACGATGATGGGTACGCCTTCCTCTTCAATAAAGCGCTTGACGATCAGCACAGCCTCGGTCGCGTCCGTCTGATCATCTTCAACGATAGCTTCGATGGGATGCAGCTTACCGTCTGGGCCAAGCAGACCGCCTCTGGCGTTTATCTGTTCGACAACCATGAGGGCCGTATCTCGTTCAGGAACACCCAGCGAAGAAGCTGGGCCGGTGACGGAGAAAAAGATGCCGATTTTGTACGGTTCTCCCGTTTCGCGCACGGCCAAACCGGTGGGGGCCTGAGCGTAGGTAGCTGGCGGCACATATTCCCAACCGCCATTTTTGATCTCAACAAGGACAAGCGACTCTTTGCCAATACCATTATGATCGGCATCTGAGAGGTTGAAGACACCGGAGATACCCGCAAAGTTCTGGATACCTTCCAGATAATCGCGGATTGCCGCTGGGTCAGGGCCAACCTCCTGTAAAGCCATAATCGCCATTTGCATTGAATCCCAAGCATGACCACCAAAGGTGCTAGGCGTCGCGCCATTAGTGAAGGCGCTATAGTCGGCGATGTACTGGGTCAAGGCACTTTTTTGCGGGTCAGTGGCTGGCAAATCGTCCGCTACCAGCAGCTTGCCAATGGGGAATAGCACCCCCTCGGCCGCGTCGCCCGCCAGGTCGATGAAGGCTTGGTTACCAATACCATGGTTATGGACGATGGGAATGCCCAAACTCAAGTCGCTAAACTGCACGGTGAGCGGTGCGCCCTCGCCCGGAGTGGCGTGAACGATCAGAGCTTCTGCACCTGAACCGGCAATTTGGGTCAATTGCGCCGCGAAGTCGGTGTCGGCTGGCTCAAAAGTGCCTTCCCATACGATGTCAAAATCACGTTCGGCAGCGACGCTTTGCAGCGCACCCATCGAGTCCACACCAAAACCATTGTTCACTCCAAATGAGGCGATCTGAGTGAAGCCTTTGGCCTCCAGCCAATCGGCCTGTACCTGAGCCACGGGTAGATTTGTCTGTGGTGTCTTGAATATCCAATGACGCTCCTCAACCGGCTGAATAATGGCCGACGACGAAGCATTAGAAATAAAAGGCACTTGCGCTTCAGTTATCGTATCAATCACAGCCAGGCTAATGCCACTGGCCGTGCCCCCGACGATAATGGGCACATTCTCTTCTTCGATGAGTCGTTTGACGATGAGGACTGCTTCGGTGGCGTCGGTTTGGTCATCCTCGACCGTCACTTCTAGCGGATGCATAAGGCCGTCGGGGCCCTCGATGCCTCCGGCGGCATTTATTTGTTCAGCCACCATTAACGCTGTATCTCGTTCAGGAACACCTAAAGATGAGGCTGGACCGGTAGCGGAGAAGAAGACGCCAATTTTGTATGGTTCACCAACCTCCTCGACTTCTGGCTCGCTGACTTCCTCAACCTCTGGCTCGGCGGCTTCCGAGGCATCGCTGGGTTCTTCGGTTGCAACCGATTCGTTAGTTGGCGCGACTTCTTCTGGGGCGGAGTTGCAAGCGACCAGTGCCAGTAAAATAGTAAGTAAGACAATCTGTATAAGCGATTTTTTCTTCATTTTCTCTATCCTCCAAATGACAAACTAAAAAGCAGGGATATGGTCTACGTAACGTATGCGAGTTGCTAGTTTTACCAATGCATATCGCCTCCTCTAAGCAGTCAGGAGGGTACGATAACCGAGCGGATGCCCTTGCCGGCCCGCAGGGCATCGAGGCCCAAATTAATATCAGCCAATGAGAAGCGGGCAGTGACAAGCTCTTTCACCTTGATCTTGCCCTGTCGCGCCAGCTCGAGTACACGGGGATAATCCACGGCGCGGCAGCCGAGCGAACCAATAATTTCCATTTCGCGGTACATCACCTTGCCTGTACTCAACATCATTGGTTTTTCAGCAAAGCCAACCACGACAAAACGGCCGCCGGTACGCAGCGAGTTAAACGTTTGCGCCTGAACAACTGGGTTGCCAATGGCTTCAAAGCCCACATCTACGCCCCCACCAGTCAATTTGCGAATCGTTTTGTCAATGCGATCTACCGTGCTGGAATTAAACGTATGTTGCGCTCCCAAACGTTTGGCCCACTCCAATTTCTCATCGGAAATATCCACAGCAATCACCTGTGCGCCAACGGCGGCGGCAACCTGCACCACATTGAGACCGATGCCGCCGCAGCCAAAAACGGCCACGGTGTCACCAGGCACAACCCGTCCACGGTTGACAACAGCGTGGAAGGGAGTTGTTGTTGCGTCGGCAATAATGGCGCCTGCAACAAGGGGAATCTCTGCGGGCATGGCAAAAATATCCTTGGCTGGAGCCAAAACGTATTCGGCATAACCGCCGTCTACGTTGTTGCCAAACATGATCATGCGTTCACACACGTTCTCACGCCCCAGGCGACACATGCGGCAGTTGCCACAGCCATAAACGGCCGGTAACAAAACGGAGTCAGCCTCAGCCCACCCCGTAACGCCTTTCCCTAATGCCGCAATCGTCCCCGATATTTCATGGCCCAAAATGAGCGGCGGCTTTTTGAAGGTGGGCGTACCGTGATCGATGTAGTGTAAATCTGTATGACAAAGACCGCAGGCGGCTACCTTCACCAACACCTCACCGGGGCCAGGTTCAGGGGTCGGCACTTCCTCCACACGTATTGGCTGATGGGCTTCGTAAAAAACGGCTGCTTTCATAGAGTAGCTACCTTAAATGTGACAGTCACTTTGGAAGTGACTGTCACATCTCATATTCGAACTTCTAAGACCAAGGCTGCGGCTGTGTCACCAGCGGCGCAGCCCGTAAATAGGCCATAACCACCACCCAGAAGAGCCAGTTCTTCTATCATCTCGATGACCAAACGCATCCCGGTAGGACCTTGGGGATGACCCCAGATGAGCGAAGAACCGTAGTTGTTCATCCCTTCTAGGGGGATATTTAGCTCGCGGCTCATATAGCAATCGTTGACGGCAAAGGGGTTATGGGTTTTGATGGCTTTGATGTCGGTGAGGGCAACATTGGCTCGCTCTAGCACACGTCGCACGGCGGGGACATTAGCCTCAGGCATGTAGCCTTTCTTGGCTCGTCCTTCGGCAAAAGCAAGTAGCTGAATTTCAATATTCCCATCTTGGCTAAGTTCACGTGCTTTGTCACGGCTGGTGATGATCAAGCCTGCGTTGCCATCGGCGGGATAGGTTTGACCGCCAAAGGTGACGGTGCCTTCCTTCATAACGGGTCTTAGGCGTTCCAGGCCAGCAGCAGTGGTGGGAAAAACGCCCTCATCACTTTCAACTGTGCCAATAACTTTGCGCCCGGTAGGATTCACTTCTACGGGCGTGACCATGTACTGTTTTTGGAAGGCAGCATCATCGGCTAGGGATTGCTGATACTGAGCATAGCGTATCAGGGTGGCGGTATGTTGCTCGGCGGTGGAGATGTTGTGATCGTGGGCGACGTTTTCGGCCGTTTGTAGCATTCCCAGACGGGCGTTGGGGTCAAAGTTGAAATTGTCCCACACCCAATCTTCGGCATCACCGCGCCCACCTGGCTGCAACGGATTGGGGTAGAGGATGTGGGGGCCGTTGGAGGTGCGATCGGCCGTTAAACAAAGTATCGTTCCCTCGTCCACCTCTAAGGCAGTGGCCGCACTGCCAATGACCCGCGCTGAGGTGGCACAGGCTTGGGCAAACATAGGGCCAGTAATATCGGGCGCACCAATCAGGCTGGCTAACCAGGGCACACCATAAAACGAGTTTTTGGCTGGCACGGTCATGCCATAATAAAGGCTGGTGAAGACTTCAGGAGAGATGTGCCTTTCCGCCAAGGCTCGTTTCGTGACCTCAGCCGAAAATTTCAGCGGGTGCAAGTTGGCAAAGCTACCCTGCCACTTGACAAAAGGTGTGCTCCAATAGCCTCCATAGGGGATGTATGCGTTTTGTAAAGACAAGGGTTCCTCTTTTCGGTAAGCCGTATGAGGTTATCGGTAAACCGATTACCGATAACCAATCACCGATTACTGTTACGCTCCAATCTTCATGCCGCCATCCACTAGCAAAACCTGCCCCGTAATATAGGAAGCGTCATCTGAGGCCAGGAAGGCGTGGACGGCAGCGATCTCTTCTGGTTCGGCCAGGCGGCGGAAGGGGATTTGTTGCAATAGGCCAGCCATTATTTTTTCGGGAATGGCGGCTGTCATCTGCGTTTTGACACCACCAGGAGCCACACAGTTAACGGCGATGCCGTATCGTGCCCATTCGAGAGCCAAGGTTCGTGTTAGACCCATAACCCCGGCTTTGGAAGCCGCATAATTGGCCTGCCCAATATTGCCCAAAGCACCCACGGATGAGGTGTTGATGATTTTGCCTGATTTTTGCTGAATCATGGGGATGGCGGCCAACTGACTACAAAGCCAGGTTCCCTTGAGATTGATGTCTAAGACGGCATCCCATTTTTCATCAGACATGAACAGCGGGGTATCGTTTTTGAGGCGTGTCGTCAGCCCGTCGCGGGTAATACCCGCGTTGTTAACTAAAATATCTAAACGGCCGTATTTATTAACGGCCGTTTCCACCACTCCTTGCACATCAGCCCGATCCGTCACGCTGCCCGTCACGCTCACGGCTTCACCACCCACAACGGCTACCGCCTGCGCCGTTTCGGCCAAACCATCCGCATCCACATCAAACAAAACCACACGAGCACCATCTTTGGCCAAGCGAACGGCCGTTGCCCGACCAATCCCATTGCCCGCTCCCGTGATGAGCGCAACTTTCTCAGCTAGTGACATTCTCTTTTCTCCTCATCAACAATGTCCACTCACCGTCAACCACAACCTTGTCACTCTGATTAATCATGCGTGCTGCAAAGCTGACAACGCCCCGATCTGGCTTAGACGTGGGCTTTTTTGTCAGGACTTCAAGCTGCAAATGAACCGTATCCCCAAAAAGCACAACCCCTTTGTAGCCAATGGTCTGTTCCATCAGGGCTAGGGTGGTGCCTTCAAAGATACCTGTCCAATTGGCCATGCCAGTGGCCATAGCCATGATCAACATGCCATGGGCAATGCGTTGGCCAAAGGGGGTTTTCTTGCCAAATTCGGCACTCGTGTGTAATGGATTGTAATCGCCGGAAATACCAGCAAAGGCCACCACATCCGCTTCGGTCACGGTGCGCTCTTGCGATTCATAGAGCGCACCAATTTCAAACTCGTCAAAGGTCAAACCACGGGGGTTGGACATTATTACTTCCTCTTTAGATAGTCAGCAGTAAACAGTAAGCACTACCCACTGACCACTGCTCACTTGTTTCATCGATGCTGCCAGACAGGCTGCCGTTTTTCTAAAAATGCCGCCAGCCCTTCATGAGCATCGACACTACTCATCAAGTCGTCTAAATAGAGGCGTTCCACCATTTGCATGTCCCGCGCCCAGTTACCGTAGCCCAGGCTAAGTGCCTGCTTGGCCAGCGTCAGGGCTGGCTGGCTCAAACTGGCCAAATGATCGGCGCGTGAGTTCGCCCAATCTGCTACCTCATCTAGGGGAACAACAGCATTGATTAAGCCAATTTCATAGGCTTTAGAGGCTGGCAGATTACGGCCGTTAAACATAAAATCCGCTGCTGCCCGGTACCCTACCAAATATGGCAAGCGTAACGCGGCTATCGGAGCAAAAGAGGCCAGTTGAATCTCCGGCTGGCCGATCTTGGCACTTTCCGCCATCACCGCTAAGTCACAACAAATCACAAATTCACAACCACCGCCCAAGGCATGACCCTGCACAGCGACAATAGTAGGTCGCGGAAAGTCAGCCAGCGCTTGGCAAACACGGTTAAAGAGGGGAATCATTGCACCCACTCTTTCATCAGTGTGATCAGCAATGTCTACACCAGCAGAGAAGAGCTTACCGGCCGCTTGCAAAACCAAAACCCGTACCTCAGACCACTGAGCCATTTGCACCAAAGCAGCTTCAATTTCGCGCAACATGGTAATGTTGATCACATTCACCGGCGGGCGATCCAAAGTCAGATACCCCACGCCAGCCTGTTGAGTCACTGTTATGTGCTGATTCTGGTTGCTGCTCATCGCATCTGAGTCAGTGACAGTCACCTCGGAGGTGACTGTCACCTTGACACCTTACTGCCCATTATGTTGCGGCTGCGGCAGAGCCGTGCCACAAGAACCACAGAAAGCAAACTCTTCGGGGATGGCCTTGGCCTCACAGTTGGGGCAGGTTTGGGTATATGGCCCCCAAACAAACTCACTGCTTTTGCCAGCGGCAGCTCGTTCACGCAGCATACGGTAGTTAGGCGGCCGTTTTTCCACAAAAGCCGTCATCCCCTCCAACGGTTCCCAGGATGAGTAGTGAATCGAGAGCCAATCACGGGCATGACCAATCGTGTTGTGCCAGGCCGTGTTCTTCCAGAAGTTTACCTGTTCCTTGGTATAGCGGATGCACTCAGGGAATTTATCTACTAACTCTTGGGCTAAGGCATCGGTAGCCTCATCCAAACGAGAGAGGTCAATACTGTAACCATCAGCCCCTTTTTGGGCCAGTTTAATCTGTTGGGGCGTGGCTCCTTCAATAAATTCACCGTCTTTCTTGACCGAAGGCACCACTTCATTAACCAACCCCCACTCTAAAGCTTGCTGGGGTGGGATACGGCGATTGGTCATCAGGATGTAGCGGGCACGTCTGTCACCAACGGTGATGGGCAACCACTGCGTAGCCCCACCAGCGGCCACGCTGCCCACACCGCTGCCCACCTGCCCAATCCAGGCATGTTCAGCAATGATGCCCAGATCACAGGCCATTTGCGACTCATTGCCACCGCCCACAGCCATGCCATTCAAACGGGCAATGACCGGCTTGCCAGTATTGACGATGCTTTCGATATAGGCCCCAAACAGCTTCATATATTTCCAGTAATCATGGGGTGAGCGAGTGTATCGTTGCTGATACTCTTTGACATCGCCACCTGTGCAAAAGGCGCGGTCGCCAGCCCCGGTATAGACGATGACGGCCACTTCGTCATCAAAACTGGCCTGGCGGAAGGCGGTGGCTAATTCTTCTAAACAGTTAGTGCTGTAGGCGTTGTAGTTAAACGGCCGATTAATCGTTATCGTAGCCACCCAATCCTTCTTTTCGTAAAGGATTTCCTGGAATTCAACCTGTTGATCAGTTAATACGTCGTCCATTCTCTTTTCCTTTTCCATATTGATGATTGGTAGCCGATCTCTATCGCCCCACCACTTCATCTACAAATTGGTTAGCATATTTGCCCAATAGCTGGTGGTAGTTGTGAAATAGCTTACGCCCTGCAAAACCAATCCAATCAGACGGCAATAAATCCGTAGGCAAATTGGGGTCTTTTAGCGGCAAGGCTTGAAATTTATGTGTGAGCCAGTAGCGGCGCAAAAAACATAGCTCAAGGTCAGGTGCATCAGCATCACTTTCTTGCGCCTGACATTCTAGATATTCAGGTTCGTAACGAGCGATGAATTCCTGATAACAAGCTGCCAGCTCATCAAGCGGCCAGCAGCGCTGAACCAATTCTTGGTCAGACGACATCCCATAATGCGAGCCATAAAACTGTTCGACATAGGCGCTGATGCCCATCTCGTCAATAAACTCACTCAACTCGGCAACGCGATTATGGGGAGAGATCCACGTCCCCGGCATCAGGGAGCCGAATCCTTGCCATGTTAATTGCGTGCGTAGCGTATGACGGGCATCGCGCATATCCTCCGGCAGCGAGTAAAGGATCAGATGCCATTGGCCATCCCAATCAGCAATATTTGGTTCAAAAATACGTCGTCCCCCTTTTTCCAAAAGCGAATGACCTTGCTGGGTAAGTGAATATTGGCTGCGGCGACCCACTCTTTGGGAGACAAGCCAGCCTTTACTGGTCAAACGCGATAAGGTTGAACGTACAGCACGCTCACTCACGCCTAACACCTGCATCAAGTGGACCAAATCACTTGTCCAAATTGTTCCCCCACGCTCAAGCACATAATCACCAAAGAGCGTAAAAATGAGAAACTGGGTCTGTACAGGCGGCTTTTCTACGGCTTGTATCGTCGTCATAGCTATTTGCTATCGGTTCGCTTTCTCGTGTAAATCGTCACATAAGCTTGGCAGGTTGCGGCGCGACAACTGCCGCATACCTCACTAAGCTCATTGGGCTGGATAGCTTCAGACCGTACTTCAAACCCCATCTCTGTATAGAGCTGTATCGCTTCTTCTAGTCGGGCTGGATCAGCCATAAAACGCCGCTGCCAGCCCTCAGCCGCAAGTTGGGCATCGGCCGGAAATTCAAGGGTGGGCATCAGGGGGATTGTGCTCGAGCCCTCCGAATTGGTAGCTGGTTCCAGCAAACAGCCATCTTGTTCCCCATCCAATTGAGGGTTAAATTCTATATTTGTCATCTGCTTACACCGCTTGCGCCATAGCTTCGGGGCCACCTGCTGCTACCCCTTGCTCCTCTTGTAACTTCTGTAGACGGCGATGCCCCAACACGGCCGCTCCCAATGCCGTTGTGAATTGAACCAAATCACCGTCGGGAACATTCACATTCGCTTTTAGCTGTTCGCGCAAAATATTGGCCATCGTTTCAAAGCGCAGGATGCCACCAATCAGGGTGAACTCGGGTTCCATACGAACCCGTTTTAGCAGTTGCACAGAGCGTTTCACCAGCGAGTGAATGGAGCCATACATAATGTCGGCGGGTGAAGCTCCCAGCGAAAGGTGGTTGATGACCTCAGACTCGGCAAAAACGGCGCAGACACCAGAGACAGGTACCATCTCTTTTGATGTCAAAGCCAGGGGGCCAATTTCTTCGGTTGAGTAACCCATATAGCGAGCTGTCTTCTCTAGAAATGCGCCAGTACCAGCGGCGCATTTGTCATTGAGGCGGAAGGATTTCACCGTTCGATTATCTCCCAAACGCAATGCTTTCATCGTTTGTCCGCCAACGTCCAAGATGGTGCGTGTGTTGGGGAAGAGGAGCGAAGCACCATGGGTGCTGGCGGTTAGGTCGGTGGCGTTTACGTCGCGGAAAGAGACCTGGTGACGGCCGAAACCAGTGGCCACAATATAGTCAACATCGTTCTGATGTAAATTCGAGGTCTCCAGTGCCATGTCTAGGGCGCGTTGAGCTGCTTGTTCCAATTTGAAGCCGGTGCTACACATCGCTTTGCCCACGATTTCGTAATCATCACCCAAAATGAGTGCTTTGGTATAGGTTGAGCCTACGTCAATGCCAACTGTATAAATCATGCTGCTGCCTCCGCCAATGTGTGGGCTTCACGGCTGGCAAAGATGTGATCCATAGCGAACAGAGCCGCCCCTAATGCGCCCATATAGTGCGAATCCTCGCTCACGTTTATTTTTAAGCCAATGTTGTCTTCGAGGGTGTAAATCATGCCGCTGTTCTTGGCCACGCCACCAGTAAATGTCACTTCGTCTTCAATTCCTACCCGCCGCAGGAGGCCAATAGAGCGTTTGGCAATGGATTGGTGAACGCCCATGAGAATGTCTTCAATCTTTTTGCCCTTGCCCAACCAGGAAAGCACTTCTGATTCGGCAAAAACGGTGCAGGTAGTGCTGATGCGCACGGGTCGCTGCGCTTGCAGTGCCGTGGGGCCGAGATCGGGCAGGGGGATGTCTAAGGCTGCGGAGGCTGCGCCCAGAAAACGGCCGGTTCCCGCAGCACACTTGTCGTTCATGCAAAAGTCCACGATTTCGCCTGACTCTGAAACCTGAATTGCTTTGGTGTCCTGCCCGCCCATGTCCAAGACGGTGCGGGTGTTGGGGAACATGTGGACGGCACCACGACCGTGGCAACTGATTTCCGTGACTTGGGTGTTGCCGAAGGTGATACGATAACGGCCGTATCCTGTCCCAATCACATACTCCACTTCAACCTCACGCAAGTTAGCGTCGATCAGAGCTTCGTCGTAAGCTTTTTGCGCGGCCATAACGACATTAGCTCCCGTGTCCACCAGAGCCCGCCCAACAATCTCCCTATTCTCATCAATGATGACTGCTTTTGTTTGCGTAGACCCTACATCTACGCCAGCTGTATAAGCCATGTGTTTCTCCGTTTCGGTAAGCAGTATTCAGTGCCTCATTACTGTTCACTGTTTACTGCTTACTGTTTACTGCCTACTGGCCACTGCCCTCTGCTTCCGCGATTCCAAACCTTCAAAGAAAGCATCAATCCGATTCTTGAGTTGCGCTTCAGAGACAACTCGACGATCCATCATGTCCGATTCGATGAACAGGGTCGAAATGTCCTGATGCGTCGCCATAACCGACCGTCGATTGTCTGCCAAACCGGTAGAGACGGTGCGACAGCTTTTGATGGGATGGTAGACGATGCCATCGACGGCAAATTCTTCTATCATGCTGACCAGAATTTGATCCTGAAAAAACATGCTGTCCATGGCATCACGGACGCTGATTAAGACACCTTCGGCCAGGCTTTCTAACGGCCGATTTAGATCATACTCAAAGCCTCGATTGGTGCCCCCAGAGGCAAACCACAAATAGGTGGAATTGATGAACGTACCACCCCACTCGGTAAACATCTCGTTGAAGCGACGGAAAATGGGATAGCAAGGGACACCAACGAAGATCAGACGATGTTTTTCATCTGTCAATGTGCCGATGCCCTGTTCGGCTTTGTACTCCATCTCCTCGACCAAGTCGTTAAAATATTGGCTGCCAGCGGCCGAGCCTTTAAAGCCGTTGGTGACACCAAGGAAAACCGTTCCGTCGGTTAAGGCATTGAAAATGGAGGGTTGACTGCGATTGAGTTCCAGCACTCGTTTCCAACCCCGATTCATATCATTGGCATAGCCAAGCACTTCGCGTAAACGGTCAATATCAAAGGGGACACCTGTTAGCGTTTCACACTGTTCGATAAGCTCTTTGATTTGAGCGGCAACATAGCGGCGATCATTTTCAAAACTGCTGTTGCCCGCCCACGTCTGTTCCCCAGCCGCACGCGTGCCGGGGACATCCAGCGTGAAAATGGGAATGTTGTACATACGCTCCCAGATTTCAGCCCATTTAATATATGTGTTGCAAGCGTTGGTCAGGACGGCAATGGATGGCTTGGGAATCTGCCCCATGGGGTGTTTACCCTGGCGCAACTGCACGGCGACATCGGCTTTGACGTAACCGCAGATGTCAGGGGAGTAGCCATAATCTTCGGCTTCGTTTAGGTATTCGTGGGCCACCCGGCGAACGGCCGTTTGCAGTGAATTGATCTCTGGAAAAACAACGGGGAGATCAAAAACACGCAGAAGTTCAGCCATACTACCCATCACAAAAACATAGGCAGAGTGACCACCTGTGTCAGCAACATCATTTAGTTCACTGAACCAGTCCCGAAAAAGCTGGGCACCTTCACGATTTCCTCGCCCTACTAAGGGGTCTTCTATTTTGACTTGGGTCATAAGCCCTCCAAATGAGCAGTAAGCAGTGCATACTTACCTACTGTTTACTGCATACTCCTTACACTCTTTAGTTAAAGAGTAAATTCTCAACAAAGGTTTCCAATTGGATTTCCAGATGGTCAAAGCTGGTCATGTTTTCTTCAAATTCACTGATGAAGTAGGGAATATTGGCATCGTCGAGCATGTAGGTATAAGCAACCTGCTCTTCCAGCCCCGGTTCACACATTTTGGCGGCTGTTATAACGGCCGCTTCGGCACCAGCCTGTTTGATACGCTCCAACAGCATATGCTCCTTAGGCTTACGAAGATCATGCTGCACTGGGCTGTAGGAAGAACATTCCAGATACGCTTCTGCTAGATTGTAAAGGGGATCGCCTTCTAGCGGAACATCGTCCAGCAACCAGCGTAGACCAATGAGCAAATCGTCATCAACCACATAGCACGATCGACCCATCATGCGGATGAGATCGAGTGGTGGCTGCTCACAGAAACCGCCTTCAAATACAATGCGTATCTTGTCTTGTTTCTTGGCGTCTCGCTGTTTGATGAGGGGCAGCGTGGTTCGCAGCAGATCATTGTGTTCTTCACGAGGAATGAGTCCACCCACGGCTAACAAAGCATACGCCTCATCGACCGAAACAAGCCACGGCGTGTCTCTTTTAATGGCGTATAACTCACGTAACAGAGTCCGATTTTCGTTGAATACCGTGAGTGAATGTCGTAAGTCGTCATTGGTAATGGGCCGACCAGCTACCTTTTCGATATCCTCCTTGAGTCGTGTGTATTCACCTTGAAGATATTGGGCTGAATAGGCAGAGTTGGCATTTTGGGGTAGATAGAGAATTTGGCAGGGGTAGTCAAAATTGCGCCCCCAAATAGGAGCTAGGTTGCGAGCTGCATCACAAATGGGATGGGTAAAGAACATATCTAACTCAACCCGCCCACTTAAGACCATCTCTAATGAGGTCTTGAGAATTGAGCAAAGATAAGATCCAAAGCGGGATGTGGCTAGATTTGCCTCTAGAGGGGCACCGCGCATTTTGAGGGGAAGCATACCAGCGGCATGGGCTATCTCTTCGGGGAAATAGACCTGAAAATGACCAACAACCTTCCCCCCAGCCTCGCGCCAACGCCGTACTGTTGGGAAATCCATATCTTCCAACAGCTCCCGGCACTCATAAAGGATTTCATCAAGTGGCTGGTCTTGCCAGCTATCGAAGACGGGTGATTTCATTTTCAATATACTCCGTAATTTTTGCGCTTCGTCATAAAAGCGAGACGTTTGCAGCAATGGTAGACACGCTTTGTCAATGGTTTTAGTGACAAATGTCATGATAAAAAGGTGACATTTGTCATGTTTTATGTTTGAATGGTTGTTGAATCTCCGTTTCGGAGATATTTTGGCTCACCAATACCCGTCCAGATTTAGTCATGGTTCAAAAATATTATATTGTCCTTTAATAGTTTGTTTGTAAGGAGAAAAAGGAGGCATCATGAATGGCAAAAAATTCACGTTGACGCGTCGTAAGTTTTTGAAGGTTGCCGGTGGCACAGCCGCAGCTCTGGCAATGCCCGCTATATTGAGTTCTTGTGGCGGAGGAGCATCTGGCCCAGTTAAAATTGGTGTCCTACTGCCCTATTCAGACATTTATGCAGTCCTCGGCGACAGTATTACGGCCGCAATGGAAATGTACTTTGAGGAAGTGGGCAATGAAGCAGGTGGCCGCGAAATTCAGCTAATCAAGGAAAATACAGAGATTTCACCAGACGTCGCCCAACAAAAGGCACGCAAACTGGTTGAACAAGACGAGGTAGACCTTGTAGCTGGAGTGGTCAGCTCCGGTGTCTTAATGGGTATCCGAGATTATTTCCATGATAATCAGAAGTTGCTCATTTGTGCCAATGCTGGGGCTAACGCCATTAGTCGGGGCGCAAAAACACCTTATATTTGGCGCACATCATTCAGCAACTGGCAACCAAATTGGCCGCTGGGGACCTGGGCTTATGAGAACGTAGCTCAAAAAGCCTACATCAGTGCGCCCGATTATGGTGCTGGTCACAACATGGCTGATGCTTTCTCCAACAGTTTCCAGGCAGCCGGTGGAGAGATCTTGGGAACGCAATTTACCCCTTTCCCTAATATGGGCGATCCCGCACCTTTCATCACTGAAATTCAAAGTTCAGACCCGCCGATGGTCTTCAGTTTCTATAGTGGTGGTGCGGCCGTTACTTTTGTCCAGGCTTATGGCGAATTTGGCTTGAGTGGCAATATTCCGCTTGTTTGTGCTGGCTTTACAGTTGAAGAAGATGTGTTGCCAGCTCAGGGTGAGGCAGCGTTGGGCGCGTTCAGTGGCCTGCACTGGGCACTGCTACTTGACAATCCAGAAAACAAAGCCTTTACGGCCGCTTACAAAACAAAAACCGGCCTGGACGCCAACGTGTTTGCCCTGCAAGGTTATGACACCGCCCGCGTGATTGTCGAAATGCTAAAGGCAACAGATGGGGCCACCGATGACAATGATCAGATGATTGAGGCTCTAGGTAATGTCAGCTTTGATAGCCCACGAGGCCCCTTCCGTCTGGATGCAAATTCACAAAATCCGGTACAGCATATCTATGTGCGTGAGGTTCAGGAAGTAGATGGCGCATTGCATAATATCGTCGTCGAAGATTTGGGTGAAGTAACTGATCCGGGTGACGATTCGCTGGGTTAAACAGTTATCAATAAACAGTATTCAGTAGTCAGTATTCGGCCAACTGTTTACTGATTACTGAATACTGATTCCTCGCTATCGTGGAAAATTTCATCATTCAACTTCTCAACGGCCTGGTCTCCAGCATGTTGCTGTTTGTGATGGCGGCTGGGCTGTCGTTGATATTTGGGCAGATGAATGTTATCAATCTGTCTCATGGCTCTTTCTATTTATTGGGCGGTTATATTGGCCTGACAATGGTGCAACAACTGGGCAGTTTTTGGTGGGCGTTGTTGTTAGCACCGCTGCTTGTGGGTGGGCTGGGCTTGTTCCTTGAATATTTCTTTCTACGTCGCCTGTATGGGGCCCACCGCCACCTAGATCAGGTTTTATTCACTTTTGGTTTGGCTCTAATTGCCTCCGATCTGATTCGCTGGCATTGGGGAGCTTATGTTGAGGCGGTGCCTGCCCCTGCTTTGCTCAGCGGGCAAGTACCCATTTTCACGATTCAGTTTCCCCTATATCGTCTCTCGCTGATTGGTTTTGGCTTACTGATAGGACTGTTGCTCTGGTTTTTTATTGGGCGCACCCGTCTGGGGGCCATTATCCGAGCCGGTGTATCGGATCCACAAATGGTGAGCGGCTTGGGGATCAATATTCATTTGGTATTTGCCCTTGTGTTTGCGCTAGGCACGGCTCTGGCCGCATTAGCCGGGGTGATTGGTGGGCCCATTACCAACCTCTATCCTGGCCTGGATTTTGAAATTTTGATTCTGACGCTGGTGGTGGTGGTGGTAGGTGGGTTGGGAACGCTCAAGGGGGCCTTTTGGGGGGCGTTGCTAATCGGTATGGCGGATACGTTTGGCAAGGCACTAATTCCTGAGTTTGCTCTGTTCCTCATTTTTGCGGTGATGGCGGTGGTGCTACTGCTACGGCCGTCTGGATTATTCGGACTGGAGGGAGCTGAAGGATGACGGCCGTTTCCACACAATTCATACGCTTACGCCAGCGGATAAGCCAGCATCCTCAGGCCGTAATAATGGGTCTCGCCCTGCTCGCTCTGGCTTATCCATTCCTAATCAAATCCTATTACCTTAGCCTAACCATTGAAGTCCTCATCTTCGGCATTTTTGCCATGAGCCTCGACCTGCTGCTCGGCTATACGGGTCTACCCTCATTTGGTCATGCCGCTTTTTTTGGCTTTGGCGGCTATCTGGCAGCCTACATTGCCAGTACCAATGAATTGGCTTTAGGCTTAACCAGCAATTTGTTTGTTGTCGTGCCAGTAGTGATGGGGTTAACGGCCGTTCTTTCCCTAATCATCGGTTTTTTTGCCTTGCGCACCAGCGGCATCTACTTTCTAATGATCACTCTTGCCTTTGCCCAGATGCTCTTCAGCATCGCCATCCGCTGGTCAAGCGTCACCGGCGGCTCCGATGGGTTACCCGGCGTCGCCCGCCCCACCATTGGCATTGGCTCATTAAGCTATGCCTTTACCTCCCGAGAAAGTTACTACTTCCTGGTTCTCATCTTCTTCCTGCTATGCTGGTGGCTATTGCGAAAAATCGTACATAGCCCTTTAGGTTGGACCCTGCGCGGCATCCGCGAAAACGAACAGCGTATGCAAGCCTTAGGCTACAACACCTTCCGTTACAAAATGGCCGCTTTCACCATTTCTGGAACCATCGCCAGCGTGGCTGGCCTGTTACTTGTTCACTTCTTTCGCCACGCCTCTCCCGAATCGCTGCACTGGTCCACCTCCGGTCAAGTTATGGTCATGTTAATCATTGGCGGCACCGGCACATTGACAGGCCCCATCCTGGGAGCAGGCCTCATTCGCCTATTCCCCCTTGTCGTCAGCAGTTACACCGAAAGGTGGGAATCGTTAGAAGGCTTGCTCTTTATCGTTTTCGTCTTGTTTGCCCCTCAAGGTATCCTGGGGTTGCTACGGAACAAGCAGGACGAGGAGCCACATCCAAAATGAGCCAGATAAAAACAAGTGATCTGAGCAAACATTTTGGCGGCATATTAGCCGTTCACGAAATCAGCCTGTCGGTTGAATCCGGCGAACGTCATGCCATTATTGGCCCCAATGGCGCTGGCAAAAGCACCCTCTTTGATTTGATTGCTGGTGAATGTGTCCCAACACAAGGCAATGTCTATCTGGATGGGCAAGAGATAACTGCCTTGCCCGTCCACCAACGAGCCAATATGGGTCTGGGACATACATTCCAGCGCAACAACCTGTTTATGGGATTGACGGTTTTTGAAAATGTACGCCTGGCCGTACAGCATCAACAGCGGATCAATCATCACTGGTTTCGATCTGTTACCACCTTTGCTGAACTGCGCGACAGATGCGACTCTATCTTATCACAAGTGGGTTTGCTCCCTATAAAAGAAAACTCGGTGAATATGCTGGCCTATGGACAGCAACGCGCCCTAGAAATTGCCTTGGCTTTAGCCACAAACCCAACCGTGCTGCTGCTAGATGAACCAACGGCTGGCATGTCACCAGCAGAGACCATTGAGATGACCCAGCTCATCCATACATTGCCCCGTTCGTTAACTATGATGATTGTTGAACACGACATGGATGTCATCTTCAGCCTGGCCGACCGCATTACAGTGCTGCATTACGGTCAAGTAATCAGCCAGGGAATACCTGATAAAGTACGTGCTGATCCATTGGTACAGGAAATCTATCTAGGTAAAGAGTTAAACAGCGGATAATGAAAACAAGAGCAGCTGTCTTCTACGAACCAAACAAACCGCTACTCATTGAGGCGTTGGACATTGACGAACCCAAAATGGGCGAGTTAAGGGTCAAAATGAAAGCTGTCGGTCTGTGTCGTTCCGACCATAACGTGATGGTAGGCTCACGCCCCGTAGGCATGACCCCTATGGTTTTGGGGCATGAGGGAGCCGGGGTGGTCGAGGCAGTAGGACCAAGCGTAACCCGCATCAAGCCCGGTGACCATGTGGTGCTGATGTTTATTCCCACCTGCGGCCGTTGTCACAATTGTCTTTCTGGAAGAACACACGCCTGCGTACTAAGCGTCAATATTGCCAAAGGCCCCCAACTGGATGGTACCTTTCGGTTACATAATCGTCAGGGGCAGGCGGTGGGACAATTTTGTTTGATTGGCGCCTTCAGTGAGTATGCTATTGTCAATCAAGACTCTGTTTGCGTGGTTGATCGAAATTTTCCCTTTAGCTCGGCTTGCTTGGTGGGTTGCGGCGTAACTGGTGGCTTTAATGCGGCCGTGAGCCGGGCCAAAGTGACACCCGGCAGTAGCGTGTTGGTTATTGGAATCGGTGGAATTGGCATGAATGCTGTTCAAGGAGCCAAAGCTGCTGGAGCCAGCACCATTATTGCTGTAGATGTAGTTGACCAGAAATTAGAGTGGGGCCAAATATTTGGCGCGACCCACACAATTAATGCGCAGCAAGCCGACGTGGTTGAAAGCGTCATGAACATCACCGATGGTATGGGTGTGGATTTTGCCTTTGAAGCAATCTCGCATCCAGACAGTATTGCCCAGGCTTATGAAGCCACCGCTAGAATGGGGACTGTCGTCGTTATTGGCCTCACCCCGTCCCATTTTGGCAGCCTGCCTATCAGTCCCTTAAGTTTGGTGCTATCCCAAAAAACGCTGATGGGTACGCTTTACGGCAGCAGTAATGCCCTGGTAGAGATACCCAAATTGCTACGGATGTATAAACAAGGCCAACTCAAGCTCGATGAGTTGGTCACGACCACTTACACACTCGACCAGATTAATGAAGGCTATAAAGACATGGTAGCTGGTAAAAACATTCGCGGTGTAATTGTGTTTGATTAAAGGGTGAACCTGACATGCTTATCGTTGAAGACATTCACACATATTATGGCAATAGCCACGTATTGCAGGGAGTCTCAATGACTGTGAACAAAGGGGAAGCTGTCACCTTGTTGGGTCGGAACGGAGTTGGCAAATCAACCACGATCAACTCAATCATTGGCTTCACACCGCCTCGGCAAGGTCGAATAATTCTGGATGGGGTTGAGGTAACGCATCAACCATCCTACCAAACAGCACGGCTAGGGGTGGGACTTGTGCCTCAGGGGCGAGGCATATTCCCTACCTTAACAGTCCGCGAAAATGTCACCCTGGCGGCACGTAAAGGGGTAGAGGGCGGCTGGACGCTGGCAGCAATTTTGGAGATATTTCCGGCCCTGTCCAAGCGGTTGAAAAATCGCGGAGATCAGTTAAGCGGTGGCGAACAGCAAATGTTGGCATTGGCTCGTGCTCTCATGACAAATCCCAAAATATTGCTGCTTGATGAGCCATCAGAAGGGTTAGCCCCTCTTATCGTCGTCGAAATCGGCCGAATTATCAGCCAACTGCAAAAGGAGGGGATTTCAATCCTGGTTGTGGAGCAAAATTTGTCCCTGGCGTTGGAGATTGCCGATCGGGTCTATGTGATGAACAAAGGACGAATCGTTTTTGAAGGAACCCCAGCTGAGCTTCAAGCTCAAGAAGAGATCAGGCAGCAATATTTGGGAGTATGACTTGTCAGGTTTGGAGAAAAATTGGTGCAGATAGTATATTTTAAGCAGGTAATCGAAACTATGCCCCTGGAACAGCTACGAGCTCACCAGTTGCAGAAATTACGGGGAATGTTGGCCCAGATTAACGGCCGTAACCGATTCTACACGGACAAGTTAACGGCCGTTGGCATCAAACCTGACGACATCCAAACCCTGGCCGATCTGTCACATCTGCCTTTGACGACAAAGGCGGAGTTGGTACAGGCGCAATGTGACGCGCCGCCCTTTGGCACGAACGCCACCTTCCCCGAATCTGCCTATACTCGTTTCCACCAAACATCGGGCACCACTGGCCCACCACTGCGGGTGGTAGACACCCCCCAAAGCTGGGCCTGGTGGGAAAGCTGTTGGGGTTATGTATTGGCAGGAGCAGGTCTAACGGCCAATGATCGACTCTTTATTCCTTTTTCCTTTGGCCCTTTCATCGGTTTTTGGGCGGCCGTGGGTGGAGCCAGGGAGGTTGGAGCTATGATGATTCCGGGCGGAGGCCGTAGTTCCAGCCAGCGCTTGCACCTGATGCGTGAACTGGGTATAACGGCCGTGTGCTGCACCCCGACCTACGCCCTGCGCTTGGCTGAGGTAGCTCGCGCCGACAATTTTGACTTAAATGACATTCCGATGCGGATTACCATTCATGCTGGGGAACCAGGAGCCAATATCCCGGCTACCAAAACCTGCATTGAAGAGGCGTGGAACGCTAAATGCTTTGATCATGCCGGGGCTTCCGAGGTAGGGGCCCATAGCTTTGAGTGTCAGGCCCAACCAAATGGGACGCACATTATTGAGAGCGAATTCATTGCCGAAGTGATCGATCCGGCAACGGGTCAGGCTGTGCCCGAAGGGGAAGCGGGCGAATTGGTGATTACTAATTTGGGGCGCATTGGCTACCCGATAATCCGCTACCGTACAGGCGATCTGGTCAAAATGAATCGAAAACCCTGTGACTGTGGGCGCACATTCGGCCGTTTTGATGGCGGTGTCATTGGCCGGGTAGATGATATGGTCATTGTGCGCGGGGTTAATATTTTCCCCAGTGCGATTGAAAACCTGGTGCGCCACTTTGAAGGGGTTGACGAATTTCAAGTCAAGGTGCTGCAGCAACAGGAAATGACAGAGCTAACGATTGAAATTGAAGTTGCCGGAGGCGTAGATGCTGAAAATATGCAACTGGCCATGAAACAAAGCCTGCAAAATTCGTTGGGACTGCGACCCTGCATTGTTGTAGCTCCTCAGGGGAGCTTGCCCCGTTTTGAGTTGAAAGCAAAACGTTTTTTGGTAGTGAGCAATTAAGGCTGGAGCTTTTATGAAACAGTTACTTACTTTAACTATTAATGGCGAGCAACATGAGGTGTGGACGGCCGTTCACAAAACCCTCCTCGAACTCCTGCGCGAAGAACTGCGCCTGACTGGCACCAAACACGGCTGTGAAGTGGGAGAGTGTGGTGCTTGTGCCGTTTTGATTGATGGCCAACCAGCATTGTCTTGCCTCACGCTGCCTATGGCTGTGCAAGACAAAGAAATTGTCACCATTGAAGGCTTGGCCGACAATGGAAGGCTGCACCCCCTGCAAAAGGCCTTTGCCGAATTAGGTGCGGCGCAGTGTGGCTACTGCACCTCCGGTATTTTGCTCATGGCCAAAGCCTTGCTGGATCAAAACCCCAACCCCGACCGCCAAGAAATCCGCCAATTTCTATCCGGCAACCTTTGCCGCTGCACTGGCTACGTGAAAATCTTAGAAGCTATTGAAGGTGTGAGGGGTAGCTAACTCCGCATCTCTATGGCCGACAGGGCAAGCTGATTCGGCCGTTAGACAGCAATGACATTTCTATTAGACTGGTAAAGATAAAAGTGACCAGCAAAATAAGAGAGTAACAAAATGCTTAAGAACAATCATTTTATCCAAATGGTACTTTGTAGTACTTTTATTTTATTGATCCTCATGGCTGATGTCAATGGGGATGGTTTGGCTGATGTCATTGGTTTTGCTGATGCTGGTGTGAATGTTTCAACTTCAACAAGCACTGGATTTAACCCTCCAGAACTCTGGGTTGATGCCTTTGGTGCTGGTGCCGCAGCAGGTGGCTGGTTAGTTGATAAACATCCGCGAATGATGGCTGATGTCAATGGGGATGGTTTGGCTGATGTCATTGGTTTTGCTGATGCTGGTGTGAATGTTTCAACTTCAACAAGCACTGGATTTAACCCTCCAGAACTCTGGGTTGATGCCTTTGGTGCTGGTGCCGCAACAGGTGGCTGGTTAGTTGATAAACATCCGCGAATGATGGCTGATGTCAATGGGGATGGTTTGGCTGATGTCATTGGTTTTGCTGATGCTGGTGTGAATGTTTCAACTTCAACAAGCACTGGATTTAACCCTCCAGAACTCTGGGTTGATGCCTTTGGTGCTGGTGCCGCAGCAGGTGGCTGGTTAGTTGATAAACATCCGCGAATGATGGCTGATGTCAATGGGGATGGTTTGGCTGATGTCATTGGTTTTGCTGATGCTGGTGTGAATGTTTCAACTTCAACAAGCACTGGATTTAACCCTCCAGAACTCTGGGTTGATGCCTTTGGTGCTGGTGCCGCAGCAGGTGGCTGGTTAGTTGATAAACATCCGCGAATGATGGCTGATGTCAATGGGGATGGTTTGGCTGATGTCATTGGTTTTGCTGATGCTGGTGTGAATGTTTCAACTTCAACAAGCACTGGATTTAACCCTCCAGAACTCTGGGTTGATGCCTTTGGTGCTGGTGCCGCAGCAGGTGGCTGGTTAGTTGATAAACATCCGCGAATGATGGCTGATGTCAATGGGGATGGTTTGGCTGATGTCATTGGTTTTGCTGATGCTGGTGTGAATGTTTCAACTTCAACAAGCACTGGATTTAACCCTCCAGAACTCTGGGTTGATGCCTTTGGTGCTGGTGCCGCAGCAGGTGGCTGGTTAGTTGATAAACATCCGCGAATGATGGCTGATGTCAATGGGGATGGTTTGGCTGATGTCATTGGTTTTGCTGATGCTGGTGTGAATGTTTCAACTTCAACAAGCACTGGATTTAACCCTCCAGAACTCTGGGTTGATGCCTTTGGTGCTGGTGCCGCAGCAGGTGGCTGGTTAGTTGATAAACATCCGCGAATGATGGCTGATGTCAATGGGGATGGTTTGGCTGATGTCATTGGTTTTGCTGATGCTGGTGTGAATGTTTCAAAAGTGTGTACGTACGATATATCCAATGATCCACTCGTTTGTAAACAGTGGGCACTTGATAGGATTAATGTTAAACAGGCTTGGACGTACTCTCAGGGATCAAGCAATATTGTAATTGCAGTCATTGATTCTGGCGTGGATTATACTCATGTTGATCTAAGTGATGGCAAAGTCCTAATAAGTAACGATAAAGATTATGTTAATAATGATTCAGATGCACAAGATGATAATGGGCATGGTACGCACGTCGCTGGTATAGCAGCAGCAAACACGAATAATGCACAAGGCATTGCAGGCATATGTCCATCATGCCCTATCCTACCAATTAAAGTGCTAAATGCTGGTGGTCAAGGAAGACCCGAAGATGTAGCTAATGCAATTGTTTACTCGACCGACCAAGGGGCAAAAATAATAAATTTAAGTCTAGGAAGTGGAAGTTGTACAGATGAATTAGCTAATGCTGTTAATTATGCCTACAATCATAATGTTTTATTGGTTGCTGCCGCTGGTAATGCTTGTCCGGTTCGTGTTGCTCTTGGGCTAGAATCATTCGAGGTCAACTTTCCTGCTAAATTCGAGCGCGTTATAGCAGTAGCCGCCACGGATATCAATGATAACAGAGCCAGCTTTTCATCTCATGGTTCTGCACTCGATATTTCAGCTCCGGGGATTGAGATATTCAGTACTTACCTAAATGGCGGATATAAGAACCTTGACGGTACGTCAATGGCCGCACCAATGGTCGCTGGCACAGTCGGATTACTTTTATCTCAGAATCCTTTACTTTCTTCTGCTCAAGTTCAAGACATTCTTCAACGGTCAGCTATTGACATAAACAGTAGTGGATGGGATGATCAGACCGGTTGGGGGCGACTTGACGCGGCTCAAGCAATGAACACTCTCCCAATATCGGTCAATCCTGCACCAGCAGCTATTTGTCCGGTTAATTCAATAGAATCAGATCATAACTCGGGAACGGAGGAGCTCCTTACCCTTTATATGCGACTGCGCGACGAAGTCCTATTATCAAGTACGTTGGGACAACGCTATACAGGTCTTTTTTACGAGTACGGGCCTGAGTTAGCCAATATTCTTCTCACAAATCCGACATTATTAGATAGAGCATCTCAATTCCTACAAAATGCCTCTGATGAATTTGACTCATTGTTATCAGATTCTGTTGACAATACTATCTTGAGTCAAGAGTTATACAATGAGGCCAATGCATTAATAAATGATATTGTTGATGTAAGCGACCAGGAATTTCGGCTTCAGATGCTACAAGTATGGGAAGAGATGGAACTTGATAAATATGTTGGTCAGGATACTAGAGTCATTTGGGAAGAGATGCAGAAGGAAGAAGTGTATTTGCCAATGATTACTCGATAGCAACCACATTTGCTTATGTAATTTGGTTTTGGCTGTCTAACAGCGGGTCAAGCGGACGGACGAGATCGGGGTTCATTTGCCTGATAAGGACCTGGTGGTTGAAGGGTTTGTGCCAGCGTAGGCTCGGTTTTTCCCACACGCCGCTTACCCAAACGTTGAGCCTGTCCTGAAGTAGGAGAAGAAGTAATTGATGAACATACAAGCAACTATTTCTCCACTGGAGATATTCTATGACTGAATCTAATATTCGCAATGAAGGTTATGTCCAGGAGGGCGAACTCAATATTATCGGCCGTTCGCACATGAAGGTGGATGCGCTGGGTAAGGTGACGGGCGAGAATATCTATGCTGATGATCTGGCTCTGCCGCGTATGGCTATCTGCAAAATTTTACGCAGTCCGCATCCTCACGCCCTAATCAAGTTTATAGATGCTACCCCTGCGCTGGAACGACCTGGGGTATTTGCGGTGGTAACGGGGCCAGAAATGCCCATTAAATTTGGTATTTTGCCCGTCAGCCAGGATGAAGAAGCCTTGTGTATTGATAAGGTGCGCATGGTGGGCGATCCGGTGGCGGCGGTGGCGGCGGTGGATGAGGAAACGGCTGATTTAGCCCTCCAAGATATCGTCGTTGAGTACGAAGTCCTGTCAGCCATCATGTCCATTGAAGAAGCCGTGGCCAAGGACAGCCCCCAAATCCACGATTATGCCGATAAAGGCAACATCCACCGCTTTGTTTCCCTCGAATTTGGTGATATGGCCGCTGGTTTTGCCGCCGCCGACCATATCCGCGAGGATATATTTTTCTATCAGGGCAACACCCACATGCCCATAGAACAACATAGTGCCACGGCCCAGTATGGGGCCAACGGCCGTTTAACCCTCTGGTCCTCCACCCAAACCCCCCACTACGTGCATCGCGCCCTCGCCAAAACCTTGGAACTGCCCCGCAGCCGCATTCGCGTCATTGCCACGCCCCCCGGCGGCGGCTTTGGTGGCAAGACCGACCCCTTTTCCCATGAGATGATCGTGTGCAAGCTAGCCATGAAAACGGGTCGTCCCGTCAAAATAACGCTCACCCGCGAAGAGGTCTTTTACAGCCATCGGGGACGGCATCCCGTGCTCATGTGGCTCAAAACAGGCATGACTAAAGAGGGGTGCATTACGGCCATGCACCTGCGCACCCATCTAGACGGTGGGGCTTATGGCAGCTATGGCACGGCCAGCACTTATTACACAGGTGCGCTGCAAACCGTCACCTACTCTATCGCCAACTATAAATTTGAAGCCATTCGCGCCTTTACCAACAAGCCCCCCTGCGGCCCCAAGCGGGGACACGGAACCCCGCAACCCCGCTTTGGGCTGGAAGTGCAGCTAGACAAATTTGCCCAAGAGTTGGGGCTAAGCCCCGCCCAACTGCGGCTGCGGCACATTCACCCAGCCAACAGCAAAACCATCAACCATTTGGACGTGACCACCATTGGTTTGGGGGACTGCATTGAACAGGTAGTTGTAGCGGCCGATTTTGAGGGGCGACACGGCCGTTTAGCCCCCGGCAAAGGGCTGGGGCTGGCCTGTAGCGCCTACTTGAGCGGTGCTGGTTTGCCCATCTATTGGAACAAGATGCCCCATTCGGGAGTGCAGGTCAAAGTAGATCGCGGCGGTGGTGTAACCGTCATGTGTGGCAGCACTGACGTCGGGCAAGGCTCAACCTCGGTGCTGGCCTATGTGGTAGCCGAGGAGTTGGGGCTAAAGCTGGATGATGTCGTTATTTACACAGGTGATACCGACCTGACACCGGTCGATTTAGGCAGCTATTCTAGCCGCGTCACCCTAATGACGGGCAATGCGGCTATTGCCGCCGCCAGACCGCTGGTAGCAAAAATCATAAGTGCCGTGGCCGAGAAACTCGACATCCCACCCGAGGAGCTATCGCTCCGAGACAGCCTGGTGTATAGCCAAGAGGTAGAGCGGCTGATGACCTTTGCTGAGGCGGCCGAGCTAGCCGAGGCTAGATTTGGCACCCTAACCTCTACTGGTAGCTATCGACCGCCAAGACGGGGCGGCCGTTTTCGTGGCGCGGGTGTGGGGCCAACGCCCAACTATAGTTACTCAGCCTGCGTGGCTGAAGTAACGGTTGACCCCGACACCGGCATTTACACCGTAAATAAAGTGTGGCTGGGCCATGATATTGGTAAAGCTTTGAACCCTATTCTGGTCAAAGGTCAAATAGAGGGCAGCATTTACATGGGTTTGGGCGAGGTGATGATGGAAGAGCAAGTTTTTCGACGCGGTCTGCACAAAATTCCCTCCTTGCTCGATTATAAAAGTTTAACCACTTTAGAAATGCCAGAAATTGAAGTTTTCTTAGTCGAGACGAATGATCCCGATGGCCCCTATGGTGCCAAAGAAGCCGGACAAGGCGCTTTGTTGCCCATTATGCCTGCCGTTGCCAACGCCATTTATGATGCTGTTGGTGTACGCATTGACGAAACACCAATCACACCAGAGAAAATCATAAAGGCCATGGCCCAAAAAGAGCGAGGACGTGAACCTCGCGTTGGCCCCACACGTATCCCAGCCATACAATTTCCCGAACCCATTTATGTAGATCCACCAGATTCAGCAGGATGATGGCTCATGCTTAGACTACCTGTTTTTGAATTGCACCAGCCGCAGACCATAGCCGGGGCCATTGCCCTCAAAAAAGAGCATGGCTCTGCCTCTATGTATGTCGCTGGTGGCACAGACCTGTTTCCTAAAATGAAACGCCGCCAGATGACACCGCCCGTGTTGATTAGCCTCAGCGAGATTGCGCCTTTGCGGGCAATTCGCAATGGTCATGGCCTCACAATTGGCAGTGGTGTTCCTTTGGCCAGGGTGGCAACAGAACAGCAGATTGTGGCCCACTATCCGGCTTTGGCCAAGGCTGCTTCCCTTGTTGCTTCACCAGCTTTGCGCCAAGTCGGCACGCTGGGAGGCAATTTGTGTGTGGATACCCGCTGCACTTACTATGATCAAACGCAGGAGTGGCGTAAGGCTCTTGGCTTTTGTTTGAAGAAGGATGGTGATACCTGCTGGGTGGCACGCAGTAGTGACGTTTGTCTAGCTGTCTCTTCGTCTGATTGTGCGCCAGTTGCTATTGCTTTAGGGGCCACGGCGCGATTGGTGGGGCCAGAGGGGGAGCGCACAGTGCCAGTTGAGGCACTTTACAAGAACGATGGTGCAGACTATCTAGCCAAATCATCAGACGAAATTCTGGCTTCTATCCATCTGCCGCCTGTGGCTGGCTGGCGAGTGGCCTACCAGAAGTTGCGCCGGCGTGGGGCTATTGATTTTCCCATTTTGGGGGTGGCAGCAGCTTTGCGGCTAGCAGATGATGGCCTTTGTACGGGAGCCAAGATTGTGCTAGGGGCGGTTGCCTCGCAGCCCATTGTGGTTTCAGATGAGGTGACGGGACTGTTGCTGGGGCAGCGATTAGAGCCAACCTTGCTGGCGGAAGTGGCGCAGCAAGCTTTTCGGCAAGCCAAGCCGCTGGACAACACCGATATGAGTCTAAGCTATCGTAAGAAAATGGTACGTGTCTTTGTTGCCCGTACCCTAGCCTCGTTGTTACCGGGTGATGCCGCTTTTGGGTGACAGTCACTTGATGTTAGGAAGCATGTTCTTCGTAAGTTGATAAGGTGCACCTTGTCCCTACTCTGTACATCATTGCTCTATGGATCCCTGCATAATGTCATTGATCAATACAGGAATAATGGGCGGACGAATAGTCATTGTGCCGATCTCCTCTCTGGTTCGATTTGTATTCTGTGCTACCAGATGAGCTACAATTGATTCACAAAGACGTCCCTGACACGGCCCCATGCCACATCGCGTTCGTAGTTTTACGCCACGAATGTCCCGCGCCCCATCGCTAATGGCTGTCTTGATCTGAACGGCCGTTACCATCTCGCAGCGACAGACAAAGGTATCATCCTCAATCAACTCAAACAGGCCTGGCCGAATTTGGAGACGATCTCTGAGCAATTGCCTGAAACGTGTTTCACGGTTAAGTAGGAACTGCAAAGATTGCGTATGGTGCTTAAGTTCTTTGGGAGAAAGATAGCCCAGCTTGCCCAAAATATTTATTGCGGCTATCCTTCCCTGAAGCTTGGACATTTCTTTGCCACCTATGTTGGTTATATCTCCGGCCACAAAAACGTTGGGAACCGAGGTTTCCATTGAGCTGCTGTGTTTAGGAAAAAAGGCATCCAATGTATCATCGTAAAAATGCTCACACTCAAGATAACGAGTCAGGGCCAAGTTAGGTAAAAATCCCAAGGCCGCGCATATGGTATCCACTTCGACAATCTTTTCTGTCTGCTTAAGAGGGCGTCCCTGAGTATCTACTTTTCCATAGACGGCAGCAGTCACTTCTGTTTCTCCCAAAGCCCTGAAAACAGCATGTTGAAAAATAATTGGAACCCCCTTGCGTTTGAGA
The DNA here is from genome assembly GCA_965223555.1 of Promineifilaceae bacterium (SeqCode). Lineage (GTDB taxonomy): Bacteria > Chloroflexota > Anaerolineae > Promineifilales > Promineifilaceae > CBDCWU01. The sequence goes on along the minus strand of CBDCWU010000009.1, from coordinate 3,213,252 downwards.
GTGTACCAGTATTTCCAGGCATCTTTGAGACGCTCCTTCTGGCCCCAGAATGCTTGGGGGACTTTGAATATGCCTTCGCGCATGGAAGCAACGTCAAGAACAGCCACAACCTCTGCACCGGCCTCAACCAACCCAGCAGCTGCTGCCAAAAGCAAAGGGCCACTCCCGGCAACCAAAATGCGCTGACCAGGGAGTATTCCGTGTCCCTTCATAAGCATCTGTGCCCCACCCAGCGTAATGACTCCAGGAAGGTGCCAATTGGGAAAAGCCATTGGTCGGTCATAAACACCGGGAGCCAATAGAATATATCGGGCCTGGACAGAAGCAACATCATGCGGACCTTGTAAATACAAGACGAAATCAGTTGATGGAGCCTTGGCGGGGAAGATGCTCCATACAACTGTTTCGTGCAAAATCTGGGCATTTAACCGCTCAAGATCTGCCTTTAATGCGGTATATTCGGCCTGGCGGCTGTTCTCAGTGCTATTTATTGCAAAGCCTGGGGCCGGTTGCATAAAATAGTGGCCACCTAGCTGTGGATAGGCGTCAATTACAATTAGGTTAACTCCACCTGTCGCTAATTCAATAGCGGCGGCCATTCCAGCCGGGCCACCTCCAATGATGGCAACGTCAACTTGCTTCATTTTCGGTGCTCCAACTGGTTTCGATTTTCATTCCTGGGCGAACTTTGGTCATACAGGCTCGTACATCTCGAATCCCATCAACAGTAACCAGACATTGATGGCATACACCCATACCACAAAAAAGGGTTCGAGCTAGATTGTATGTGTTGGCTTGGGTAAAAGTGCGAATACCAAATACCATCAATATGGAGGCTACCGACTCTCCTATATACGCGAAGACCATCTGTCCATCAATTTCCACCTGAATTTGGCTACTGCCCCTTTGGTGAGGCAGTCTGCTGGCAACACACGAACCCTGTTTGTTTTGTCGCTCGGACATTTGTCGTTTCCTTCAAAGATATAGAAGCCCAAAGTCAGATCCGTGGTCTTGACAATGGGGTCATTTTAATCACTGGCGAACGGTAGGGTATTGCGCATAAATACTAAATTCTGAATCTTTGGGGAGAAAAGGGGGCTAATTCTTCTTCCGTAATGTAGCCAGTGAATAAATCTGCGATATATTTGCCGGTGACGGGCGACAAGGCGATACCGTCTCCTTCGTGGCCGGTAGCTAGAATGAAACCCGGCAATTCCGATGAGCGACCTAGAATCGGCAGACCGTCAGGTGTTGCTGGGCGCAAACCAGCATAGAAACGTAGTACATGTAACTTCTTCGCAGCGGGAATCAGCGCTATAGTTTGCCGGAGCAGAGCTTGTATACCCTGGTAGGAATTACTCCGATCATAATCGGCAAACTCGCGCGTGCTACCAATTAATAGATTGCCCCGACGGGTTTGGCTAGCCGCTAACCCAGCAGTCATCTTTTGGCTATCTTGATCGTTTGGCAAGGCTTTGCTCAACAAATATCCGGCCGAAACGATGCTACCTCGTAACAAAGGAGGAACGGGCTCAGTTACACACAACTCGCCCTTGCGAGGCTGTACTGGCAGATTGATCCCGACCATTTTGGCCAGTTTAGGAGACCAAGGTCCGGCGGCATTGACCACAGTGTCTGTCAAAATCTTGCCCCGGGTGGTGACAACCATCGAAATCTGCTCTTTTTGGCGTTCGATGCCGATGACTTCTGAGTCGGTGCGGATATCAGCGCCTAGCCGTTTAGCCGCATGGGAGAAAGCAAAAGCCAAGAGATAGGGATTCACGGTTGAATCTTCAGCGCAGTAAGTAGCTCCAAAAACATGTGGGGCCAAACAAGGTTGCTTTGCACGAGCCTGTTCGGCAGATAGAATCTCTATATTCAGACCCGATTTGTTTGCTTTGCGGGCTTTTTTAGAAATGAATTCGAACTGTTCTTCGGTTTCGGCTACCAACATACTTCCTTGATTGATGAATTCAATTTCTGCTCCAATCTCTCCAGCCAACTCCCGAAACAAACCAACACTAGTGCGGGCCAGATTTTGTTTTGGACCTGGAGGCTTAGTTTGTAGGGTTACACCCATTACACAAGCACTGGAAGTACCGCTGGCTATGTCATTTCGTTCAATAAGGCAAACTTTGACACCATGTTTGGTTAAGTAATAAGTGACGGCCGTGCCAATTACCCCTCCTCCAATTACAACAACATCCGCAGTAGTGTGCATAAAGGTTCCTTCCCACAAGGTGTTTGTTTCTGAATATTGGGATTCGCTTGTTACACATCAAGGTCCGCCACGCATCCGAGGATCAAGGGCATCCCGCAAACCATCGCCAAGAATATTAAAGGCCAACGACACAATCAAGATAGCGATCCCAGGGACGACAGTAGCATGAGGTGCCGTCAGGAGATAAGTGCGAGATTCACTAAGCATCGCGCCCCACTCCGGTTGTGGCGGTTGGATGCCAAGACCAAGAAAGCTAAGACCAGAAGCAGTCAGAAGAATATATGAGAGAACCAGAGTTGTATATACGATAAGTGGCGGAATACTATTAGGCAGGATATGTCGCAAAATTATTCGTGCATGTCCAGCTCCGAGCATTCTAGCAGCTTCTACGTACTCAAGCTCCCGGCATGAAATTGCTGAGGAACGAGCAAGGCGTGCAAACGAGGGGATAAGAGCTATACCTACAGCAAAAATGACATTCTTTGTTCCTGAACCAAGTACGGCGATCACAGTGATTGCAAGAAAAACACCAGGAAATGCTAATAATACATCCATGACACGCATGACAACCTCATCAAACCAACCTCGGGTGTACCCTCCAATTATTCCTAGACCGCCACCTATAAGAAAACTGATGGCTAGAACTCCAGCCTGGACCAGAAGTGATGTTGAAGCACCATACAGAATGCGGCTGAGAATATCTCTTCCTAATTCGTCAGTACCGAAAAGATAAGTTGAGGAAGGAGGCTGGAGACGTTCGCTAAGTTCGCCAGCGAAGGGATCGTATGGCGCCAAGATTGGGGCTAATAGGCCAAGAAGCAGGTAAATAACCACAATTACACCGGCAATTGTTGCTGTTTTATTGCGGCTAAGTGCTCTTAATGCATCTTGTAATTGAGCTTTCCATTGTCTATCGGTATTTAGTCGCAAAATATTACCTCCAACGATTTATTGTACCAAAAGCTGTCTCATAAGGATGATTTAGATTTACTTGGACACACCTTCACGAAAGGCGAATCCGCGGATCTATAGAACTGTAGAGCATATCAGTAAGCAAATTGACAATTACAAAAGTGGTAGCAATAACGAGAATTCCTCCTTGTACCACTGGATAGTCACGGGCGAAGATGGAATCAACAACCAATCGGCCTAATCCAGGAAGAGCAAACACAGACTCGGTAAGGACGGCTCCTCCTAACATGCTACCAAATTGTAATCCAAAAATTGTCACTACAGACAACATGGCATTTGGCAAGGCATGTGCGAAGATAATTCTTAGCTCACTCAAACCAAAGGCACGGGCAGTCCGAATATAATCCTGCCTCAAAATTTCGACCATGACGCTACGGGTAAGCCGTGCCATCATAGCCGCAGGTTGAGCACCGAGGACAATTGCTGGTAAAATTAGATGACGTAAACTGCCGGTTCCTCCTGCTGGTAGCATACGCAGCTTAACTGCAAAAATAAGGATAAAGATAAGTCCCATCCAGAATACTGGTGTTGATATACCGATCAGTGCACCAAGCATACTGAAAGTATCCAACATCGATCCGCGCTTATTGGCTGCAAAAACGCCAACAACGACACCTACCACAGAAGCTAAGATAATACTCATGAGAGATAATTTTATTGTGAACAGGAATCGTTCTTGAAGAAGCTCAGTTACTGGGGCGCGATTACGATACGATATCCCGAGGTCACCGACTGCAAGATGTCTCATAAAGAGTGCGTACTGGACCGCAATTGGGCGGTCCAGTCCGTACTCTTGACGAATATGCAACACTTGCTCCTGGGTGGCCTCTTCCCCGGCCAAAACCAGAGCAGGGTCACCGGGTACTAGGCGAAGGATACTAAAAGAAATTATCGTTACTCCTAAAAGTACCGGGATTGCTAGAATCACTCGACGGAGCAAGTAGTTTATCATGGTTCTAATCCTTTTCTATGGTTCCAGCGAGGTTTTTTCAGAGACAGTGACATACTCAAACGCCGAAAGCCACGGATCATGTAGGTCGGATGAATATGCTGCAATTTGCGGCGTCGCAATCAGGAATACCCACGCAGCATCATCGTGAGCAAGCTGTTGGGCCTGCCTAAGGAAATCATCTCGCTCTTGAGCATTTGGGGCCGAAGTCGCCTTTTCAATCAATTCATCCATTTCTGGATTGCAGTAGAAGGAGCCATTCGATCCTGTCGGCACCCACATGTCACAATCAAATAAGGCAAACATTGTCCAACGTGCTTCTCCAGTTGATGGAACCCACCCTTGAAGGAACATCTGTACATCAGTTTCCTCAGCCGACTTATGGACAGCAGAACTAAAGGCAGCGTATTCCATGAATTCCAAATTCACCTTGATCCCAACCTCACCTAACTGCTTTTGAACCTCTTGCATCAGCTCTCCGTCCTTTAGGAACCGCCCTCTAGGACTTGACAGAGTTACCTCAAAGCCATCAGGATAGCCAGCCTCGGCTAGCAGACTCTTCGCTTTTTCGGGATCATATTCATAGGGAGGAAGTTCAACTGCTCCAGTAATCAGCGGCCCTGAGGGGCTGCCGGATGCTTTGGCGTGGCCTTGATACAGATTCTCCACAATTGCATCCTTATTAATGGCATGGTTCAGAGCCTGACGAACCCGTACATCTTGAAACGGCTCCCATTGATGGTTAAGGGATAACCCAAGCACCCGTGCGCTTTGATATTGTTCTACAACGATGTCGGGGTTCGCCTCTAGGCGCTCCGCCAGTTCTGGCGGCACAAAGGCCATAAGCTGAGCATCGCCACTTTCGAGCATGAGGGCACGGCCGCTTTCCTCTGGCACAACCTTGAAAACAACCTGGTCTAAACTGGGTTCGCCACGCCAACTTTCATCCCAACGCTCTACAATAATCTGGTCGCCTTTTGTCCACTCTACAAACCTAAAGGGGCCTGTACCAACCGGATGTAGCGTCAGGTCTTTTCCATACTCCTCATGAGCAGCCGGACTGTAAATCATCGAACCCGGATGAGCCAGATTATTCAGATAGGTTGCAAAGGGCTCTTTGAGCACAATCTCGAACGTCGTCTCATCTACAACTCGAGTGCTCTCTACTACGTCGCGATGTAAGCCTGACTTGGCTGTATCCTCATTAATCATACGATCAATGTTATATTTGACAGCTTCGGCATTAAACGGCGTGTCGTCATGAAATTTCAGGTTTGAGCGTAAATGGAAGGTGTAAGTTAGTCCGTCCTCTGATATATCCCAACTTTCAGCTAACCCAGGAACAATACCGATCTCGGGACTAAAAGCAACAAGACCATCATGAATCAGTCGATTGACCATTTCAGAGGTCATTTGAGTCATATTAGGCGGGTCCAGTGAATCTGCGTCTGCACCTATCACATAAGTCACTGTACCCCCAGATTCAGCCTCTTGTTCCGCCGTATCGACCTCTTGTTCCGCCGTATCGACCTCTTGTTCAACTTCGTCTGTTTCGACAATGGTTTCTGCTTCTGGCGAGGCTGTGCTACATGCAGCAAAAACGACCATCAAAACTAACATCACTATAAAAATATTTAACCTCTTCATTCGAATTTCCTCCTCGAGAAATTATCTCAGAATTGATATTTGGGTACATCTCGAAACTAAACTAGATAAAGTATGTTAAAGTAAGGTTTCTCAAATTAATTCTTTCAAATCACCTCCTTTCGCAGAATATTTTCCTAGGGACCCCATAATTCACTCTTTTCGAGCATAGTGACGCATCTTGTCTTCATCTAGGCTCACGCCAAGCCCAGGACCTTGTGGGACAACAATATAACCATCCTCATAATGTATTGATTCAGTGATAATGTCATCTATCAACATAAGCGGGCCGAATAACTCACACCCCAACGATACTACTGGCGTTGCGGCAGCAAAGTGGGCGTATGCGGCCGTTCCGATGCCTGTTTCTCGCATACATCCCATATAACAAGGGATGCCAGCTCCAATAGCAACGCTAGCCACATATGTAGTCGCCAAAAATCCTCCCGCTTTTGCTAGTTTCAAGACAAAAACATCAGCAGCCTGATAGCGTACAAGATTCATTGCATCTGCAACTGTACAAACACTTTCGTCTGCCATAAGGGGAACCGGAAGGCGCTGCCGGAGATAAGCATTACCTTTTAGGTTCCAACGGGGGATCGGTTGCTCAAGGAACTCAACATTAGCGTTACTCAATCCCTCCATCGCTCGCAGAGTTGTGATTTCGTCCCAACTCTGATTAGCATCAATACGGATTCGAGCATCAGGAAAAGCAGTCCGCCACTCATTAATCCGAGCCACATCCTTCGCAATATCCTGAACTCCAGTTTTAAACTTGAAGATTCGATGACCGCGATCCCATAGCTGACCAGCCTCATCAATCTCATCCTTCGCTTCCCCAGTGGCCAATGTCCAACTTAATTCAATTCGCTCTTGATACAGACCACCTAGCAGGTTGAAAACTGGCTGATTGAGTGTTTGCCCCACAATGTCAAACAGTGCCATCTCGATTGCAGCTTTAGCAAAGTAATTTCCTTTAACCGCTAAGTTCATTCGTTCAATCATCGATACAATGTTGAAGGGATCCTGTCCGATTAAAACTGGTGTAAGATAGCGATCGATGACTAGCTTGATGGATTCAATGCTCTCCTCATTCCAGGTTGGACCGCCGGCACAAGACGCCTCGCCCAAACCTACCACACCTTGATCAGTACGTACTTGGATAATGGCGAAGTTTTGCAGTGTACTTGTGCCATATGCCAAATTAGCAGCCAATCTAAAGGGAATGTCAATTAAGCGTACATCAATGGATGCAATCTTCACTAATTATCTCCTTCTGCTCTAATATGCTAGGAGAGAAGTCAATTCTCTAACTGAAGGAACCGTCTCTAGACGGTTAACAATCTCCATTATCTTTTCAGAGCGCGCTTCGCTCACAGCAGTTTTAGCCAGGCGGCGAAATTTCTGCTCCACTTCATCTTGAGTCATAGGATTTTTCAAATGACCTCGTGGTAAATCAACACGCTCAGTGTACCGATTCCCATCCTTGGTTTTGACTTCAACAATAGCTGGCTCATGGTAAGGTGTGTCAGCCAATTCTTGCGAGCCAGTTAGCTTCACACGCCTGAACATATTTCCAATCTCTGGCTCCAAGCGGCGATCCTTCAAAAAATCGTCCCACAGGAGTTGCCGCTCTACGGCGACTACCGACATGATGTATTGGGCATTATGAGATTTCAGAATGTTGTTATCAATGACAGAACGGCGCGTGGCACTGACAGTATGAGTGATCTGCTCAATCTGAGGAGCTGTTATGTTATGATCGTTCAGTATCTTTAATAATGCATCCAACCCTGTATGGATATCGTAACAGCACGGATATTTTTTGAATCCATCGTGACGGGTAATAGCAAAATCAGTGCCTAAAGCACGGGTAATCTCCACCAGATTCATCGCCCCAGAATAGGCTTCAAAAATATTGTATTTGATATCATCGAGGATACCTTGAGGTCCGCCAAACCCTTTAGCTGCTAATAAAGCGGCTTGTGTACCGTTGCGGGCAGCTAATCCATTGTTCAAAGGACGTGAATGTTCGGTAGGGTCATTGACCCAAGCGATAAGCCCCCCGGCATTATTTCCCGCCAGACCAAGAGCGTTTATAAACTGTAATTCATCTAGCTTAAGCAACCGTCCGGCCACAGCAACTGAACCGAAGGTGCCAAAGACAGCCGAAGGATGAAAAGAGTGCGGGTACGAGTGCGAGGTAGCATTAGCCTTGCTCACCCTGTCGGCGATATCATAGCCAAGAGTAAGGGCAGTAATTAGATCGGCGCCGCTGGCATCCTGCCGTTCTGCCATGACCAGAGCAGTAGGAACAGCGGAAGAAGCCACGTGTACAGGAGGTGGAGACAAAATGCCACCCTCGATATCGGCTGCATAGCCCATTACACCATTAACCAATGCGGCATGAGGAGCTGGGGCTCTAAACTCGCGGCCAAAGACAGTGCATTCCTGCTTACCGCCCAGGTCCTTTATATAATCACCGACGATTCGGGGTGCAGGATGCCGCGACGGCCAGGCTGCAAAGAGAGCGCCAATGGTATCCAGTACAAGGACCTTTGCTGCCTCAACTACCGCTTCAGGTAGTTCCTCAAAGGTGAGTGCTCTTAAGTACTGGACAACTTGAGTTGTATTTTTCATCGCTAATTCCATAACAACAAGTTAAGTATTGAGTGAATCTTGAATCTCATTTTGCTACCGGGCGCAAGTTTGGCCACGGCCCCCATCAATTAGGGTTGTCACACCGGTTATCCAACCAGCCCTATCCGAAGCTAAGAAGGCGATCAAATCCGCCGCCTCTTCGGGCGTTCCCACTCTCCCTAGAGGATGGGTAGTTTTGCTGTGTTCCAGAAAATTGGCATAGGCTTCCTCACTCATTCCGCCTTCTTTGTGAAGATTCGTTCGGATGACACCAGGGTTAATAGCATTAACACGGACTCCTTTGGAGGCCAGTTCCAGCGCTGTGCAGCGAGTTAATTGGTCAACTCCAGCTTTGCTAACACAGTAGGCCAGCACACCTGGAAAGCTGCGGGGACCAGTAACACTTGACACGTTGACAATGTTTCCCTGCGTTTTGATGAGGTAAGGCGTTGCCAGACGCATGAGGTTGAACACACTTCTCAAGTTAATGTCCATGCCTTTATCCCACATTTCAAGGGTTGTGTTTTCGATGGTGCCGCCTTCCAAAATGCCAGCTGCATTGACCAAAATGTCTAACTTGCCATAAGCATTAATGGTTTCTTCGATACAATGGAATACTTCATCTTCTTGGGTGACATCCACAGTGAGGGCAAACGCGTCACCTCCAGCTGTTTTGATCCTAGTAGCCAGTTCATCTATATGCTTTTTGCGACGGGCTACCAGGACAACTTTGGCACCTTCTTCAGCTAACTTGAGTGCTGTCTGTCGCCCGATTCCACTTGAGGCTCCTGTTACCAAAGCAACCTTGTTATTTAGTGCTAAATCTAACATTTTTCTCCCTATTCTCTTTTTATGTACAAATTTTTTGTCAAACTAACATATGTGTAAGGCTAGATTGATCAGATATTCGCTAATTGTTTGCATCAAGGTGCTGCAACTGATTCAAGCACCTGTATATCCCTCAGAATGGCTCGCAATCGGGCCCGATTTGTCTCTGTTAAGGGTTTGACTGGTGACCGAGCTGGTCCTACAGAGATTCCTATCATCGCCATTGCTTCTTTCATCACTACTGGAAAAGTGCCCAAACTCAAAGCGCGTCGTAATGGGGTCAATCGTCGTTGGGCAGCCTGCGCACGGTCAAATTGCCCAGCCATATACGCTTCGTAGATTTCTACAACCAACTTGGGCGCTATATTGCCTGTAGCTGCGACAGCTCCAACGGCTCCAACGGCAAAGGATGGATAAAAAATATCATCACGTCCCTGAATCACGGCAAAATCTTGTGGGGTACTGACCACATATTGGGCTGTTCGCCCAATATCTCCACTGCTATCCTTAATTCCAGCAAAGTTTTCAATCTCGGCCAGCCGGGCAACTATCTCAACCGACATATTGACGCCTGTGCGACCTGGATTGTTGTAACATAATACGGGTAAATGTGTAGCAGATGTAATGGCTAAGAAATGTTCATAAAGCTCCTCATCTGAGGGGACTATATAAAACGGGGTAATAACACAGACGCCATCGGCCCCCCGAGATTCTGCCATTTGCGTCATCTTGATGACTTCCCGTGTACTTGGAGCCCCAGTACCTGCGTACACCGGTACGCGGCCTGCGGTTTCTTCAACCACGACTTCCAAAATTTTTCCTTTTTCTTCCGAGGAGAGCGCAAAGAATTCCCCAGTGCTACCAAAAGGAAAGAGACCATGTACTCCGCATTCAATTAAATGATTGGTTAGGTACTTCAGGGTGGAAATATCTAGCTCTTGATTTGTATCGAAAGGGGTGGCTAAAGGGATGATGACTCCCTTGTGTGAAATTGTCATAATCTACTGCAACTCCTTCATGCTATATATAGTTTTATCTGACAATCTAATACCAAGTTCCTTTCAATTCGTGGCAGCAGTATTAGTCTTCACAGATATCTATTCTTGATTTTCTAGAAAATTCGTCCAAGCTTCTGCATTCGCCAATATGTCTTTATGTACTGATGAAAGATGATCTGCCATTGCCTGTTCCGCCTTTTTTGAGTCCCCACTTTGAAGAGCTATAAGGATTTTCTGATGTTCTTCGTGAGATTTTTCGAACCGTCCAGGAATGAGTACTGAAAAACGCCGGATGCGTGTATAGTGAATGTCCAAATCATTTAAGTACAAAGTCAACCGCTTATTACCGACTTGTTGCACTAATCGGTCATGTATCTGGCGGCCAAAGTCTGAGGCCAACACGCGGTCCCCTTGTTCAAAAGCCTGTTGCGCCTCGTTTATTGTTTCCTCTAATTTGTTTAGATCATCAGGCGTTAATTTGGTAGTCGCAACCCTGGCTGCATAGCTCTCTAACACAATACGGAGCTCATATATATTTTCGATATCTTTCACTGATATCTCGGATACGTAGACCCCTTTTTGAGGAACCAGGGTAACCAAACCGTCCCGCTGCAACCACAGCAACGCATCACGTACAGGCGTACGGCTTATTTCCAGTTGATTGGCTAAATCGCCAATGGACAAGAATGTCCCGGGACGCAATTGTAGAGACAGGATGGCCTCCATGATTGCTTGATAAGCTTGTTCACTACGTGAAGGTGTCACAGGTAAGGCACCAAGTGTCATAATTAAAATCCCTGTCAAGCTCTTGATTCAATGCATTAAACATTGTATCTAATATATTAGATATAAGAAATGTTGTCAATACTTGGGGGGAGCATTTCAGTTCTGGGGCAGATGAGCCTTAGTCCATACAGAATCGAAGGCATGGCTCATGACTGCAGCCCGAATCGGCAGAAGGTGCTCAGCACCTCGACGAGACCAGCGCATGCCAGGTCCGGCAAAACGAGCTTTAAACTGCTTACAACCACTCTCAACCATGCCAGAGCCAATGGGAAAGCCAGCCGCTTGTAGTGCCTGATAGTGCATGCGGTGCTGGTTGTTATCTAAATACAAAGCCTCTGTCAGAATGTCCTCGACGACACACCAAGGTTTGTCGATGGCAGCGACAATGAGGTCTTCAGCGATTTGGTGAGCCTGCCCGATGAATAACTCTGTTTTTTGTTGGTCATACCAGGCATCTCTAGCTGCTTGTTGGCTATGGAGCAAGCTGGCAGCTGTGTGCAAATGGTTAGTCGCATGATACCAATCAACCAGTTGCTCACTGTTGACAAAACGGTGGTCAAACTGGTGCCAAATCCAAATCGCTCCATCTCCCAAAGCAATCGTTTGCTGTGTACCAAGCCAACCATGACGGTGAGCCAAGGCCCATACTTTTTGCCCTATCGCTTCGGGGCCACCTAAGTGAGATGTGTATTGGTTATGGGTTGCGTGTGCTTGGGATAGCCACTTGCCTGTTTCCTTGTCTTTGGTGGGTCTGACCTCAATATCAAAGACACAACCTATTTTTAACTCTTTCCAACCTTCCTCACGCAGGCAAATCATGGCTCCATCCATAGCCACGCCTTTGCATCCAGTCTCAGGAACTGTTTGGAGCGGCTTCGGCAAGGCGACGGCTTCGGCTAAGCTCATCTCTACTTCTTCCATCGCGGCTAGCTTCTCTCCCCATTTCTGTGCTTGTCGCCACACACTACTATCGGAAACCCCTATGCGCCCTATCCGTGCCAAGGTCTCCTCGGCTTTTTCATAGCTTGTGCTAACCCCGCTTAACCAGACCATTTGTTTGCTTAACTCTGGACTCCAATGTTTTTCCCACAATTGAAGTTGTTCATCTAGGGGGGAAAAACCCTGTCTTACATCTTGGGCAATAGTAACAAGCTCGTTCTAATTTCACTTGGCCGATGAGACATTCTACTGTTTTGGGCTTTTCTCCCTTATTTCTTAGCCGCTGACCACACTCAGGACAGTCTGGCCTCTTTTCAGGGTGGACTGATGCTTGTCCATGTATCAAGATTCGAGTCATTTCCTCACTCAAGACCTGGCGCATTCTCAGTACTTCCTTTTCTATTTCGCTCAATGTTGGCGCTTCATGCTTTTCATACCATTCTAGCGTTTTAGCTATCATTTCTTCTGCTTTTGCTCTCAACTCTCTTTCAATTTCTTCTCGACTTTTTTTCATGGGTACACCTTTTTATGCTTGTACCCTGATTCTCTTTCTTTTTGCCCCTAAAGTGAAATACTCCCATACTTGGGGTGCGATTAGTTTTTGTGGGGAAAAGGTTGACGATAGGGAAAAATCCAGCAGTTGTCTTGCCAACCACGCCTAGGTCTAGACTTAGACTTAATCTTTTGAGCTAAAGTGGTTAAGCGCTGAGAATCCACTTCGGTGATGGAGTAGGACTAATGGCAGACCCGGGATTGGGTAAGCGGGACTAGCGGCGCAGTAGTTGGGTTTTACGAGCATGAGCTTGAATGGCTTGCCAATTGTCAGCCCAGGTATGATTGCAAAGGGCCATCCGTAAAGCAAGCGTGGGATTGATTTTCTCCTCAGCCCAGTGCATACCCGCCTATTTCATACGACGCTGCATGATGACTTTGTGACGACTTTCAACAATGCTAGAGTCAATGGGGGGTTGAGCTTTTGCAAAGTGAGGATAATCAATCATAGCCTGCCGCTTATGCAAATAGCCAATAGCTTGTTCAATGGTAGCCATCTCTGGATGGTCAGGGTGCTGTTGCTGTAAGAGAGTCAATTCAGAGGCCCGAATCGCCTGGGGACAATGATAATCAATGAACGATTGAATCCACCAAATCGAGCAGTCATCTTGTATCAATAATCGTCATTCCGCCCACAAACATAGGTAATGTCCCAAAATGGCACCCCGTTCTTTGCTATACTGCTGTTGTGGCGAACTACCCGCCTTTCCCTAGAGATCGTAATTGGAAGGGCACAGGGACTGGCTGCAGCCGTTCTGGATAGCCCTCTGCCTGATAACCTATAATCATGCCCTGAAAGGTAGTGACAGCAAAAGGCCAGGGGTCTACCACGATTTGGCCGTGTGGTTGGATGTGATAGGAAACGGCCGTTTCCGTCTCTACTCCCGCCCGAGTGTACAAATTCTCCGTACGCTGATATGGTGCTTCAAACGAAAAGTAAAAGGCCACATTATCACAAAAGCGTGTAATCCTGTCCGCCCAGTCAAACTCAGCTCGGATATGGCCCGTGTCAGGCAACTGCGCCGCTATCAATTCATCAAACGCTGCCATCAGTGCCAATCGTTCTGGCGTACGATGATAGGTACACAAACGGCGCAAATGCAGCTTCATTACCACGTCAGCAATGGGATCAGCTAGCGTTATTTCTAAGCCGCGTTGAGTCATCGCCACCCAATCAGCCTCCTCAGCCTCCAGAATGGGCAAGGCATCTCCAAAACCATAATGCCAATCATGTAAGGCTACACCAGCCACAAAAGAGGGAAAATTCATAGCTGGCCGATCAAACCGCTCATTACCCCACTGCTGCGCCAAAAGTCCAGCCAAACGGCCGTGCTCATATTGCGGAATAACAATTTGACGTATCTTAGAGCGAAACATTACGACACTGTCCCATCATAACAAACAAATTCCACCAAATTCCCCTCCGGATCACTCAAATACACGCTGCGCCACTGCACCCAGGTATGTGTGCTTGTGCGAACCGCCATCCCCAACTCTTCCAAACGCACCTTTTCATTCTCAAAATCCTCTAGAGCGATGGTAAAAGCAATATGATCAACCGTCGTTTTCGCAGAATCCAGGCCTACATAATCAGGCTCGGCTGTACGATCAAACAAGGCCAAAATCTGAGTGTGCCCTGCCAGACCTTCTGCAATCTTGAAAAAGGCCGCATGTGAAAACCGCTTCATTAACTCTAGCCCAATGATTTCCTCGTAAAATTGTTGCATTTTCTCCAAATTCGCTACACGAAAGGCTATTTCGCCCAGAACCATCGATACCCTAGGTTTTTTTGTCATCACGCAAATCTCCTAACCTGTAAACGACTGAGGATTTGTGCTCGAGATCGTTTGCCGCAAATAGTCCCCCAAAACAACCATCACCTTGATTAATTCCCCCTATTCTCTCGTATAAACCAATAAATCTCAACCTTCAAAATGGAGCAACAATGAGCGGTAATTTTCTTACCATTGCCAGCACCGCTGGCGTGATTTGGGGCATTTTTCAGCATTGGAATAGCGGAGCAAGTTGGAATCTTGCTATCTGGAGCGGACTTCTTCTCGTCGGCGTGATCTTCTATCACCACGCTGAACGTGCTACCAACCGTACCCACAGCCATTCTGATAAACAAAACTTTACATGGAAATTCCAGGATGGCGACGAACGGCCAAAAAGCAAAAAGTACTGAGTAATTGGGCGATGTCTAATTATCCAATTACTTGATTACACAAACAGCGGTGCACCTTCTAATTCTGACACCGCTGCATCCATTTCAGCTTGAACGGCCGTTTTCAGGCGATTTGCCGCGTCTAACACTCGTGGCAGCAAATGAATATCGCCAGCCGTATTCAAGAAGATATTTGGCCGATTTAGTGCCCAATGCACCACTCGATCAATATCCGCCTGCTCCTCAAACGGCTCATACCACGTCGCCCGATTTTGCGCCTTGTCCCCCCACGGCCCCCGCGTCAGAGACTTAATCGTCTGCACCGCCACCTGCCGCTGTTGGCACAAATCCAGTAGAGCATCAAAATCAGCCGCATACTGCGGATTTTGCATCATCCAATAATTATAAGGCAGCAGCACCGAGTCAAAATCAAAATGCTCCAGGCTCTTTATATGCATCGCCGCCACCGTCGTGCCATGACCTGTCACGCCAATAAAACGCACAATACCCTCCGCCCGCGCCTCAATAGCCGCTTGCAAAGCACCATTTTCCCCCATTGCCACTTCCCACTCCTGCGGGTCAACTAAATTGTGCAGCTGAATCAGATCAAACGAATCCACCTGCATCCGTTCTAGTGAGCGATAAATCTCCTCCCTGGCCTTCTCATAGGTGCGCTCACCCGTCTTCGTCGCCAAAAAGAAATCCTGCCGATTTTGCGCCATCCAGGGACCAAGCCGTAATTCAGCCTCACCGTAAGAAGCGGCCGTGTCAATATGATTGACGCCAAATGCCAGCAAAACTTCTAACGTCTCATCAGCCTCTGTCTGTGTTACTTGCCCCAATGCGGCTGCGCCAAATAATGTCCGTGTACTCATGTGACCGGTACGACCAAAGGGAATTCTTTCTATCATCTTATCCTCTCTTGCTATCTATCTGAGTTGATCCAACACATATTGTATCTAGGCTGGCACAAGCAATAAAGTGATCTTTGTCACTATAACAGGGCCCAGGGATGCCTATTGAAGGTATGGCTCATCCCTACTGTCTTCCCCAAAATAGGACACGTTGATGTATATAGCTTAGTGGCAGCTACTCGCCATTTTGACAACCTGGCAACATGATCTGGAAAGTTGTCCCCTCGCCCAATACACTACTGACTTCAACACGGCCGTTTAACCCTTGTACATAATCCTTCAACCAAAATAGCCCAAATCCCATCCCTGATTCTTTGGTAGACCAACGCAATTGGAACATAGAGGACATATTTTCCTCACCAATACCCACCCCATCATCCTGAATCGTGACCTGTGTCCAATTGTCCTCGGCACGGCAACTGGTCACACGCAAAACACCCAAATGGCCCAATACCTGCGAATCTTCTATCTCTGGATGCTTCTCGATAATCGCTTCCATGCCATTCTTTACTAGGATCCGAAAAGCTTCAGCCAGCATTTCAAACGATGTTGGTATCTTAGACAAGTCTGGAGCAAAAGAAGTTTGGACTTCAATATGTCCATCCATATTGAGGATATCATTAGCTTTAGAGATTGCTAGTTCTAAGGCACGATTGACATCCACAAATTCATCCGTCACTTCACGCCAAGGCTCATGTAAACTATCCAAGATGGCAGTAGCATCCTCCAAACGCTTCACATAGCGCGAGGTAGATTCCAACATCTCACGTAGTTGAATGGGATCATCCTTGACCAGCGCTAAAATCTGCATAAAGGCACGAAAAGCCCCTACATGATTACGAAGAGCGTGGACATTGGCGGCTGCGCTAAAGGCCATTTTGCCGAATACTTCGGATACTTGTCGCTGTTCTTCGGCCGTTTGATACAGTTTTTCAATTTCCTGCCGCTGTTTTTCAGCCTTACTATACAAATCTTCCACTTCCCGGTAGACGCGTGCATTGCGAATGCCAACGGCAGCTTGCTGGCCAAAGCCTTGCAATAACTCGATCTCCTCCCGCTTGAAGCCTTCAGGATCGGCCGTTGCCGCAAATAGATTACCCACAAACTGTAACTCCGAGTTAGATGATGTGGTTTCCAGGAAAAAGGGAACAGCAATGACCTGCTTGATGCCAAGAGCCGGTTGGATCATATCTCGGAAAACAGGGCGGGTTTCCTCAGGCACAACAGGCGTAAAGAGAGAATAAATTTCATCACTGACAACTGGTCTTCTCTCAGCAAAAGCACGCACGCTCAAGTTATTCTGAAACTCCGGTTGATGCACATAAACTCGATCCAAAGCTGGATCAGGGTCTAAGATGCTAACACGACGATCCATTAATTGGGAAACGGCCGTTTCCCATTGCTGTATTTGCTCAATTTCTACATTCTTGGGGTTCAGGTGGGACACACGCAGTGATAGAGAATCGTCTTGCTCATAGGTCGAAACCAAAGCAGCTACATAACCCAATACACTGACTACCCCCTCCACAATTTGTCGGGCAATAGCCTGCTCGTCCTGATGTAAATTAGCCTGTAGCTCAGTAGTCAACTCCTTCGCCACTTCTAAAACTTGGGTGCGGTGACTCTCCAGCTCAATAGCTGCTGCTGCCTGGCGACCGAAAGCCGTCAAAATTACCGTATCCTGCTCAGTTATCAAGCCCTGCTTGATGGCAAATAAATTACCAACAATTTCCGGCTCACCCTCGTGTGCGCCTTCCAGGAAAAAGGGCACGGCAATCACTTGTTTGATGCCAAAACCTATCTGGATTGCCCGAAACATTGGCCGAGCGATACCGGGCAATATGGGCGTAAACAGCGAGAAAAAATCATCGCTGATGACAGGTTCTCTAGCCTTCACCGCTTGAACACTGAGATTATCTTGATATTTGTCTAGGTCTAAATAAACACGAGCAATATTGGGATCAGGGTTTGTAATGCTCAGATCACGTCCTACTAATTTGGAAATTCGTTTTTCCCATGGTTCCACTTTATCCAGAGGGGCCAATTGAGGGTCAAAATAAACAGCACGAACAGGCAATGTACCGTCTCTCTCGACTGTAGCCACCATGGCACCAATATAGCCGAAGGCATTTACTACATCTCGGGCAACCTGTTGCAAAGTTACATCTAGTCTCGTTTTTGCTGTTTGCTGCATCGAATTAGACATAATGAAAGTAAAATGAGACGCAATCAACCGTTCATCAATGGGAGTGATGGATAAAATTGGTGATTGCCGAAAAATATTATAGCAGAAACTTTGACAAAATTTGAAGCCTACAAGCAGATAATAGGGTCATTTTTCCAAATTTTAACGGCATCTAAACAGTGATTTGTGGACTTTTCACGCCCTTTCTGCCTCTGCCCTCTTCGCGGTCAGAAAGGCAAAGTTAAACGGCCAACAAAACTTAGCAATTCGACAATGATCTTTAGTCGCATATCAGACATCGGATTTCTTGGAGAAATCCGATGTCCTATCACATAATATTTGTTTGTTGAACGGCTAGTCCGTGTTTTGTTGGTAAATCCTCCTAAGCTCACTATACTTGAACTGACAAGGCAAATTTTTCCAATTTTCGCAAGAGCAAAGGCAAGAGGCAACGTGCAGTTAGATTTAGAACTTTTCCGCGAAAGGGTTACAGTGGAATCAGGGGTACGCATCAGTTACATTGTTGTCTCTCCTGAACGGCCGTCTCAAACCATCCTCCTTATTCATGGCTTTGGTGGTCGTGCCCGCCAATGGCGCTATCAAATCGAAGAATTTGCTAGAACCAATCGTGTCATTGCCCTCGATATGCGTGGACATGGCCGTTCTGATCGCCCCCAAAGTGGTTATGATATGCCCCAATTCATGGCTGACATAACGGCCGTTCTCAACCACCTCCACCTTAACGACCCTATCATCCTAGTCGGACACTCTTTTGGAGTAGCTATTGCCACTGAATTTGCTTGGCTCTATCCAGAGCGCATCAGCCGCCTCATCTTGATTGCCGGTGCTGGTGAATACAATATCCCCAAGCCCTATAAACTCCTATTCCGCCTACCACCAAACCTCATCGGTCTTCTGCAACCTATCGCCGACCGCTTCGCCGATGCCAGCCTGCGCTCCTTACGCCAAATATATCTGCACAACCTGCGCAGTTGGCGTGGCTGGGACAAATTCCCCAAACTTCAGTCCCCCACAATGGTCATCCTAGGCAATAAAGATCGTGTTCTTCCCCAAGCAGCCTTCGAGCGTGTAGCTGAACTTGTGCCCCCACAAACGTCCGAGGTTATCAACGTTGGTGTCTCCGCCCATATGGTCATGTTAGAACGGCGCGATGCCGTGAACCGCGCCATTGAACGGTTCATCGAAGCTGATATCTCTCAACCTCACCAGCCCCGTTGGCGTATGGATGAGGCTAATGGGCGTGGCAACTTACTACGCGAAAGACCTTGGTTAGCCCATTATGAATCGACTGTTCCACCTACTTTAGATATTCCCCACATTCCCCTTACTCGATTACTGGATCGCGCCTGGCGACGCTTTCCGCGCCGTCCTGCTCTGCGCTTCCTTGGTCACACCCTCACCTACAAAAACCTCAGTGCCCAAGCCGCCCGTTTTGCCAATGCCCTCCAAGCGCTGGGCATCCAAAAAGGCACACGGGTGATGCTTGTTCTACCTAATGTGCCTCATCTTGTCATCGCCTTTTTTGGTGCATTACGCCTGGGGGCCATCGTCGTGATGGGCAATCCGTTGCTCAGTGCTGACGAATTGGCCCGCGAAGCCCAGCACACAGAGGCGGAAATTTTGGTGACATTGACCCGCTTACAAGCAACGGCCGTTACCATCAAGGCGCAATCACCTGTCAAACAGATCATCTATGCCAATCTCAAAGACTATCTTCCCCTTCACAAAAAGCTCTTGGCCCCAAATAATGACCTCGAACGGCCGTTAGATCCCACTGATTTCCATTGGCAACAACTACTTCGTAAACAGTCACCTATTCCACCAGAAGTTGAGGTGGGATCAGAGGATACGGCCGTTATCCAATTCACCAGCGGCACAACCAACGACCCCAAAGGTGTCACCCTCAGTCACCACAATCTTGTAGCCAATGTCATGCAAGTCCGTGCTTGGCTCACTGATGTGCAAGATGGGCGCGAGGTTAGCCTATGTGTTATCCCCTTTAGCCATGTCTACGGCATGACCTCGGCCATGAACACGGCCGTTTCCCAAGGGGCTAGTATGATTCTACTCCCCCGCTTCGATGCCGAAGAGATTCTACAACACATCAAAAAATACAAGCCCTCCGTGTTTCCCGGCGTACCCACGATGTATGTCGCCCTTAATAACTTTCCCAACGTTCGCAAATATAATGTCCAATCCATTCGCGCTTGTATCAGTGGGGCAGCTCCCTTGCCTATTGAAGTACAAGAAGCCTTTGAAAAACTAACCAAAGGCAAACTTGTAGAAGGATATGGCCTTAGCGAAGCCAGTCCCGTCACCCACAGCAACCCCATTTACGGCCGTAACAAAACCGGCACTATCGGCCTCCCCCTCCCCAGCACCGAAGCCCGCATAATAGACCTCAAGACGGGCAGGCCCCTCCAGCCTGGTCAAATTGGCGAACTCATTATACGTGGCCCCCAGGTGATGCAAGGCTATTGGCACGACGAAGCAGCGACCCAAAAGGTCATTGATGCCCAAGGTTGGTTACACACCAACGACATTGCGCGCATGGACGAAGATGGCTACTTTCAAATCATCAGTCGTCGCCAAGACATGTGGCAAGCAGATGATGATTCCCCTGCCTTCCCCCGCGATGTCGAAGAAATCATTTACGAACTACCGGAAGTACGTGAGGTCGTTGTCGTCGCTATTGCCAATCAGCCCATCGCTTTTGTCTCTCTGCGCGATAAAACACGTATCCCAGCCAAAACTGTCATTGCCTTCTGTAAGCGGAGATTACCACCCAATCAAGTACCACGCCTTGTTATTTTCGTGAAGGAATTCCCCCGCAGTTTCATCGGCAAAGTGCTGCGCCGAGAACTAGTCAGCCAATACCACCAGGAAATAACGGCCGAAGCTGGCAGCGTTGGCGAGCATTTGGCGGGCTTAAGTGATGATTAGTAGACTTGACGAGTGAGCTTCAAGCAACTGGCAGCTACTTGAGCGAAAGCGTAATCCCCGGATCAGGCTCCGATTTAGCCAGATTCACCCAAACAAAAAAGGCTGGTGCATAATAAGATACCCACAATAAAGTCAGCAGATATCGCACAAAACGTAAAACAAGCCCTAACCACAAAGGGTCTTCAGGGAAAATTTCACGCAGGCCATACCAAATAAGCACTGTGCCAATCATACCCACCACATATCGCACCGCCCGCTGCCACACGGGACCAGTGGCTTGGAAACGAACACGACTGCCCTCAAACAATACGCCAATGCCAAAACCCGTGAGAGCAGCCACGGCCGTCACCATTGCTTCTATGCTCTCTTTCTCCGCTAATTCAAGATGAGAACGCCAAGCAACGGCCGTATCTACTTCCCCAATCAACAAGCGCACGACTATGTACAGGATCGAAAAAATAATGGGAACAGCCAATACGACCAGCAATCTCTGTCCCAAAATCCGCTTATCCAGCTTTGGTGCCACACGCCTTTGCCATAGTGCATAACCACCTAATAGCAACCCCGCCAACAGCAAACCCACCAGCACATCATGGACAAAATGGACACCTAGATACATCCGGCTCAGGCACATCACAATCACCATAAAAACCGCTAACACTGTAAACCAGCGACGGCGGAGCCAATAAGCCAAAAATGGATAAATCACGGCCGTTAGCTGAGCATGACCACTGGGTACACCGTATCCTTCTGCCTCACTCAAGCGCAAACTATCATCTAGCCAATAAGGGCGTGGCGCACGAAAGGCCTGTTTCAAAACTGTATTCACTGCCACCGCTAGCAAAAACAGATACGCTACATGTTTTCCGGCCCGCTTGTCTACACTCCAATACAGCAGAGGAAACAGCAGAAGATAAAATTCCGTCTCGCCCAGAGAGCTAATGAAGCTAAAAAATCCAACCAGTTGAGGATAAGTGCCCTGAAGCCAGCGCGTCACATTCAGGCCAATGTCGAAAATGGCATCCATCTAATCTCTCCTGATAATCGGCCGTTCTGCCAGCAAAATCCTAATCTTCCCAGACAAGATTGTAACCACCATCTACCAAACCGCAAAAACTACCAAGTTGTCAGGCCCATACAGGTGATTATAATTTGTTTATGAAAGGTACTGGTCAGATTCCCCCAGACTCATTTATAGTACAATTCAACAAGAGGTAAAAAACATATGTCGGCAAGAATCTTAGTGATAGAAGACGAAGAACGAATTCGCAATTTTTTACAACGTGGCCTCACCTTTGAAGGCTATCGGGTAGATACCGCCGCTGATGGCGAAGCTGGTTTAGACATCGCTCGTGATAATCCACCTGATTTAGTTCTCCTTGATCTCATGCTACCTGGGCTAGATGGCATCGAAGTCTGTCGCCGTCTCCGCGCTGCTAGCGAGCTGCCTATTCTAATGCTCACCGCCAAAGAATCCGTTGAAGATCGGGTTACAGGGCTAGATGCTGGGGCAGATGACTATCTTGTTAAGCCCTTTGCTTTTGATGAACTCATGGCACGTGTCCGCGCCTTACTCCGCCGCGCCCAACCAGCCAAGCCACAAGTCTACCGCTTCGGCGATCTAGAATTAGATACAGGCACGCGGCAAGGTCGGCGAGCTGGTCGCATCTTTGACCTCACCGCCAAAGAGTATGAGTTGCTAGAGCTGTTCATGCGTCACCCTCGCCAAGTCTTAACTCGCGAAATCATTTTTGACCGGGTGTGGGATTATGACTTCGGTGGGGAAAGCAACATCATTGAAGTCTATGTCCGCTACCTACGCCAAAAAACAGAAGCAGATGGTCTGCCGCGCGTCGTCCACACTGTACGCGGCATTGGCTATGTCCTCCGCGAAGGGGCATAAATTTCAGTAATTGATAATTGGTAATTGGAAATTTTTTTGATCACCAATTACTCAATCACTCAGGTTACACTCTATGTCCATTCAGAATCGCCTCCTTCTTATCTACACCATCATCTTTACTATCGCTTTTCTATTGATAGCTTTGATTGTGTACAATTTGCCGCGCAATCGGATTTTGGCTGAAATTGACAGCAATTTGGAGGCATTGGGTGAAGAAGTGATGCGTCCCGGTAATCTTTCCTTTGGCCGCCTGGGGACTTTAAGCATTACTTTGCCAGATGATTTGGCTAATTATGAGACAGCCTCTACGCTACTCATTATTGTGGATAACAGTGGTGCAGTCTTGGCCAGCTCACAAAATCTAGGCAACTTCGAGGGTTATTTGGATCCCGACGGCTTTAGCAACCAAAAAAAGATAACCCAGGTACGCCAGGGTGATATTCTGCTACGTGTGTTAACTACCCCCATCAAGGATGGCTCTCGTATTGTGGGCTATTTACAGATCGGCCGTTTACTAGACAATTACGAAAGTTTTAATCGCGTCCTTTTCATCTCTTTGCTAGTCGGCTTGGGAGCGGCCACAGCTTCGCTTTTTGTGGCTGTCTGGCTCACACCCAGCTTATTTCGGCCGTTAGAAGACATCGCTATTGTTGCCAGCCAAATCACCCAAGCTGATGATCTCAGCCGTCGGGTACCAGGCTCAGAACGGACAGATGAGATTGGAGACTTGGCTCGCTCCTTCAACCAGACATTAGAACAGCTAGAGCAGTTATTCCGCTCCCAACAACGCCTATTGGCCGATGTCTCTCATGAGTTGCGCACACCTCTAACGGCTATGCGTGGTAATGTAGATTTGATGCGCCGTATGGGAGAGGTGGACTGGGATTCGCTAGACATCATCCATGATGAAATTCAACGCATGACTCGGCTAGTTAGCGACCTTTTATTGTTAGCGCGAGCCGATTCTGGCGGTATGTCGTTGCAAGCCAAATCATTAGAACTCGACAATCTGTTTTTTGATGTGTACCGCCAAGCCCAATTATTACCAAATACAGTCCAGTTGGTGATAACGGCCGTTGACCAAGTGTGTGTCTATGGCGATCCTGACCGACTGAAGCAACTATTCCTCAACCTCATCGACAATGCCATCAAATATACGTCTCCTGGGGGCCAAGTCTATCTAGCCCTATCCAAAGAAAATGGCTGGGCCACCGTGCAAATCACCGATACTGGCATCGGTATCCCGCCAGAGGATTTGCCCCACATCTTTGATCGTTTCTACCGAGTTGACAAGGCCCGCACCCGACAGCAAGGCGGTTCCGGTTTAGGTCTCTCGATTGCCCAATCCATCGCCAAAGCCCACCAGGGCACAATCCGTGTTCACAGCGAAGTGGGCGAAGGCACAACCTTTTTTGTCATGTTACCCATTGTGGCAGACCAACCTGCAATAGAATTACCGGAAGAAATGACTCATAAAACTAGGTCCAGTTTGCGCCTCCGCATCCCCCGCCAGCCTGTCGAAAATTAGCCTTCAATCTCGCCCGCAATTCGCAAAATCGCCGCCAAACTTCGCTCAACATCCTCTGCCGTTGTCGCCCAAGAGGAAACACTAATCCGCATGGCTGTATGGCCCTGCCACACGGTACCCCCACACCAGCAAGTGCCATCCTCCTGAACGGCCGTGATCACCCTTCTCGTTTTCTCCGCGCTGCCAAACGAAACCAACACCTGATTCAGGTTCACTTCATTCAGCACCTCATACCCTGCCGCCTGTATACCCTGAGCAAAACGAGCTGCATGGCGGCAGCAACCCTCGATCAGCTGAGCCAAGCCAGCCCGACCCAAAGAACGCAACGCCGCCCATACTTCTAACCCCCGCGCCCGCCGTGAGGCCTCCGGCGTGTAGTGCATTGGCTCACGCTGCTCCTCCACCACCAAATAAGCAGCCGCCGTCGTAGACATCGCCGCTCGAATATGCTGCGGTTCGCGGCAGAAAACAAGACCACTATCATAAGGCACATTCAACCACTTATGAGCATCTGTCGCCCATGAATCTGCCTCATTTACGCCTAGCGCTAGATGCGCCAACCTGGGTGAGGCCGCCGCCCACAAACCAAAAGCTCCGTCCACATGCACCCAAGCCCCTGCCTCATGCGCCGCCGCACAAATCTCACTTGCTGGGTCAAATGCACCCGTATTTACGTTGCCTGCTTGAATAGCCACAATTGTTGGGCCACTCATAGTGGGCAACGCATCCGCCCGCATTCGCCCTTGCCCATCCACTGGCACGCGCAGCACCCGCTCACGTCCCAAACCCAACATACTCAACGCCTTCAAAAGGCTTACGTGAACCTCCTCTCCCACAATCACCGTGATGGGCGGTGCACCAAACAGCCCTCGCGCGGCCACATCCCACCCTTCTTTGGCCAACAGGGCATGCCGCGCCGCCGCCAACCCTGTAAAGTTGGCCATTGTCGCCCCCGTCACAAACCCACCTGCTGCACCTTTGGGCAAATCCAACACATCCAGCAGCCACTGCAAAGCCACCTCCTCCACTGCCGAAGCCACAGGTGAAGCAGCTCGCAAACCCGCCATCTGATCCCAAGCCCCCGCCAGCCAATTGACAGCCAAACAAGCTGGCAATGTGCCACCCGTCACAAAGCCAAAATAGCGTCCGCCCACCGAAGCAATGGCAGCCTTAGAACCATTCTCATCCAGCATCGCCAACACATCAGCTGGATCAGTTGGCAGTTCTGGCAAAGGTTCATTAAACGCAGCCAATTGAGCAATCGTTTCAGTATTAGGGAAAACGCGACGGCTTTCCAAGCTAGCCAAGTAGCGGCTCGCACGGTCCGCAGTATTATGCAGCAAATCGTGCATGAAATCTCTCCTTCAAATAATCATCCTTCTACACTTTGCAAAATATGCAGTAAAGCCAACCCATAGGCATCGCTGGCCGTCTTCGCCTCAAAACTAAGCGATTCTCCACGAAAACGAATGTCGCAAGTATAACCCTGTGGCTGCCAACTCAGTTGCAACACCACCTCCGGCTCGCCTAGCAAAATCTCCTCCAACTCCTGGCGTAACTGCGCCTCTGTCGGCATCCAGACCACCTCTGTTGTCAAAATATAGTCCAATGCCCACTCCATCGCCCCATGGAAGGCCACAATGGGCCAGCCTTTTAATAAGTCCAAATTGGCCATCATGTCCGAGATGACAAAAATACGATCATCTAGGCCGCGTTCAGGAATGGCAAAAAAGTGATGCAAATCGGCCCGCCAGACAAGTCCTTCATCTTTTAATGTGCGTGCTAATGTCAATGAAATCATTCTTACCCCCAAGGGTTTTTCATCGTTTGGATAAGGATAGGACGGCCGATTTTCACATTAGCCCGTCGCGTTAATAACCACAGCGTTAAATCAGCAATATCTTCAGGGTAAAGGCAATTATCAACATTCAACCCAGGTGCACCCGCCACCATGGGCGTCACCACCATGCCAGGGCAAATAGTGTCTATGCGAATACCTAATACTTGATTCTCTACCTGTAAATGTTCGCCCAGAGCATTGAGCGCATGTTTGCTCACACCATAAGCACTGCTATTGCCGTAATACTCCAAACCTGATTCGGAACTGATATTGATGATATGGCCTTGCTGCTGTTGGCGCATCAACGGCAAAACAGCCCGCGCTGTCAGAAAAGGCGCACGAAGATTGATAGCCATCATCTTATCCCAAGCTTCAGGGCTTATTTCGTGCAAATAGCCGCCAGAACTGATGCCAGCATTGTTAATGAGGATGTGAATTGTGCCATAGGTGGCAACGGCCGTTGCCACCACCTTCTCTACATCGGCCACCTGCGACACGTCGGCCTGAACGCAAATGCCCGTTCCCCCCTGCTTCTCAATCTCCGCCACCGTCTCCTGCAATGGCTGCATCCGCCGCCCACAAATGACTACGCGCACACCTGCCTGCGCCAAAGCCAAAGCAATGCCCTGGCCAATACCTGTACCACCACCTGTAATAACGGCCGTTTGTCCTTGTAAATCCATCAGTCACCTCTCATCTCAATCTGCCGCAATCTTAACTTTGTTTAGCTATCACGCCAAAAGAAGATGGGTCTTTAGGATTTCAAGAGGCAACACCATATGTAGGGGCGTACCCTTGTGGTCGCCCCAAAGGGCGGGCATAAAGCCACGCCCCTACATATCTCCATGCCCCATCAATTCCCAAAGAACCAAGAAGATGTAAGCAGTAAGTAGTGAACAGTGATCGGATCACGGATAACCGATAACCGATAACTGATAACGAAATAACTTGCCCCCATAGCCACTAGAACATATGATCATATCCCATGTCCGACTTCACCTTCTTGCACGTCCATTCCCACTACAGCCTGCTGGGTGGCACGGCCAGCATTCCCCAACTGGTGCGGCAAGCACAAACCGATGGCTATAGCCATCTGGCCCTTACAGATAGCAATGGACTATACGGTGCCGTAGCCTTCGTGCGTGAATGTCGTGCCGCCAATATCCAGCCCATCATTGGCATGACGATTCCTATGGCCGCACCATTAGCAACAATGAGTGATCAGGCCACCGCCCAACTTATCCTCCTCGCCTATAACCCCACTGGCTACCGCTCTCTGTGCCGCTTGGCAACCTGCTTGCAAGGTCACCCCGACCGCGAAGACCGCCTGGCACAGGGCTTAGCCTGGGACGATTTGAAAGCCAATCGGCAGGGCCTTGTGTGCATAGATGATGGTGCCGCAGGCTGGCTGATGCGCTATTTGCAAACGGACGAACAGTCCGCCGCTACCCAATATGCGGCCCAATTAGGCGGCATTTTTGAGGACAATGGGTATGTGGCTTTGCATGGCGATACGGCCGTTTGGCCACAAGCCATCAGCATAGGGCAACGCTTTGGGCTGCGCCCTGTAGCTGTGCCACCCGTCTACTGCTTAGAGCCGGATGATGTAACGTTGCTCCGTTTGTTAGCTGCCATTGAACAGAACGGCCGTCTAGTCGACACGCCCCCCATCACCACCGCCCGCCATTGGCGCACCCCCGACGAAATCGCCGACATGTACGCCCATTTCCCCCAAGCCCTGTCCAACGTCCACGAGATCATCCACAAATGCGGTAACTGCCTCCCCAGTGGAGAAACCCTTTGGCCAGATTTGGCGGCTCTGGGTTCAGTAAGCAGTGATCAGTCTCCAATCTCCCAGTCTCCCAATCTCGCTCTCGCAGAACAGGCTCAAGCAGGACTAATAACCAAATACGGCCATTCCCCCTCCGCCACCATCAGCAACCGTCTGCAAACCGAACTGGCCGCTATCAATCAGCACGGCTTCGCCCCCCTCTTTCTGGTAGTTGCCGACATCGTGCGCTTTGCTCGTGAACAAAATGTCCCCGTCAGCACACGCGGCAGCGTGGCCAATTCGCTCACCGCCTACTGCTTGGGCATCACCACCGTTGATCCCATCGCCCACAGCCTCATTTTTGAGCGATTTTTGAACCCTGCCCGACGCAATCTACCCGATATTGACCTCGACTTTTGCAGCCATCGCCGCGATGAGGTGCTGCGCTATGTGCGCCAAACGTATGGCGAGGACAAAGTGGCTCTGGTCGCCATGATGAACACTTTCCAGCCCAAATCGGCCGTGCGCGAGACAGCTAAGGCTTATGGCTTTAGCTCAGCTCAAATGAAGCAGTTAGCCAAACTGATGCCGGGACGCTGGCGGTCGGGTGATGTACCAGAGTTAGAAGGTGTGCTAACGAAAGTTGAAGATGAGGCGGCTCGGGAAGTGGTCACAGTGGCCTGGCAGTTGATCGGCCGTCCACGCCATCTCAGCGTTCACCCTGGCGGCATTGTCATCACGCCGACGGCTTTAACAAACACCTTGCCTGTGCAATGGGCCAACAAGGGCTTCCTCATCACGCAGTATGACCATGCTGACCTGGAGGAGATTGGCCTGCCCAAAATTGATTTGTTGGGCATCCGCGCTCTCACAGTTTTGGCCGATGCCGCCGACCTCATTCGTACCTGTCACGACCCCGATTTTCGCCTGGATAATGTGCCTATGCTGGATGAGCCAACGGCCGATCTGCTGCAAAACGGCCGTACCATTGGCGTGTTCCAATGTGAATCGAGCGGGGCGCAGCGTACCTTGCGCCAGTTGCAGGTGAAAGATGTGCCGGGTTTAGCCATTGCCAATGCCTTTTTTAAGCCCGGCCCAGCCATGGGGGGCAACTATGATGCCTTTATTCGTCGCTATCGTGGCGAAGCGGCCGTCAGCTATTTGCATCCAGCCTTGGAGCCAATTTTGCAGCGGACACAGGGGGTGCTGCTGTTTCAGGAGCAGGTGCTGCGGGTGGCCGTGGAGATTGCGGGGCTAAGTTGGGCGCAGGCAGATCACTTGCGCAAGGGCATGAGCAAAATGAACCGGCGAGAGATGGCGTTGATGCGCTTACAATTTGTGAAGGGGTGTCAAGCTGGAGAACATGCACTCAGCAGCGAACAAGCGGAAACGCTTTGGGAGCAAGTGGTTTCTTTTTCGGGTTATGGCTTCAACCAGGGACACGCCACCGCCTACGCCGATGTCAGTTACTGTTCGGCCTATCTCAAAGCCCATTACCCCGCCGAATTTTTATGCGCTCGTCTAGCCGATGCGGGTGGCTTCCACCACCCGGCTATCTACATGGCTGAGGCGCGGCGGCTGGGCTTTGCCATCCACCCACCCCATGTGAATGTGAGCGGGGTGCGGTTTACATTGGCAAAAAGGGGGATTAGAGACCGGAGACTAGAGACTGCCGCTGCGCTTACACAGTCTCCTTCTTTATGGATGGGTTTGGGGCAGGTGCGGGATGTGCGGCGGGAGACAGTACACGGGATTTTGGCAGGACGGCCGTTCCACAATTTACGTGATCTTTTAGCACGCGTACCGATGCAGACGAAGGAGATCACTCATTTAATACAGTGTGGGGCATTAGACGGGTTGAGAGACAGTCGAGCAGAATTGCTAGCAGAGGTGAATGAGGTGATGCGGGCGGGCAATGCCCTGCAAATGGGGTTTGACTTTGGCGAGAGAACGGCCGTTCCTGTGGAATCAGCCCAACAACGTTTTGAATGGGAGATGCGCCTATTGGGTTTGCCTGTCACTGTACGGCCGTTGGATTTGGTAGACGAAAGCGAAACGGCCGATGATGTTCCCCTGCGCTTCCTGCCTCGTTTACGCAATCAGCCCACAACCATTGCCGGCTATCGTCTGCCCGGTTGGACGGGCGATAAGGGCTTTTTTGTCAGCGATGGCGATGATTTTGCGATTGTGCAGATGAAGCGCAAGAAAGTGCCGTTGTGGCAGCCATTACGCTTACAGGGTGTGTGGCGGGAGGATGAGTGGGGGAACGGCCGTTTTGAGGCCAGCCAACTCACCCCCCTCCCTACACAATCTACGTCTTGAACAGTTTCATGGCAGCAATGAAAACGACCAAAAGCGCACCCCCCAGGCCAAAGTTGAGGCTGAAGAAAACCAGTAGATTAATTTGCAGGATGTAACCCAGGCCGCCAGCCAAGGTAAAGATGCCGTTGAGCAAGAAGGCGTAACGCAAGATACGTTCCCATTTACCATTACGGAAGGCGAAGGCGGCGAAGAGGCAGGACAGCCCCAGAAAGAGGGTGAAGCCCAGCATATTGATGGCGGAAATGGCAGAGAAGGGATTGGCTTGCACGATTTGTTCCAGACCAGCAAGTTGATTGTTTTGTAGGCTGAGGCGAACGGCCGTTACCTGTACAAAGTAATGCAAACTGGTCAAGCCCGCAAACAGCAAGCCAAAATTGACACTGAGCCGCATCAAAATCTTTTTGTCATGGGCAACTACATCGTGCAAACAGTTGAGTAGCACCACAAACGCAGGTGCAAAAGCCAGCATGGAAAGCCGCGCCAGCGTGGGGAAGAAGGGGCTGTTGGCTTGAGTGTAGGCTATATAATCGGCCAAGTTTGTCCAGATAAAGATAGGCGCAGTGGCGAAAACGCCGATAAAACAAATAGTGAAAATGATAAAGGTCACTGCACTGGTGAGGGCAGACCAGTAACCAAGTTTGAGAGAAAGGGGATTCATATGCACCTCCAGGGAAAAGCAATCGCGTAATTGGGCAATTACGTAATTGGTGACGCTAATTTTTAGTCGTTATCAGATTGGAGGTTTATTGGAGGAGACAGCAGGAAAGGGGGTAGGCGGCGTAGGGAACGGCCGTACTGTCCCACAGTGCCAGCAATGAGAAGTGATCGAGCAGAAAGGGAGTTTGGCGGATAAAGGTTAAATGGACGGCCGTTCGCACCCAATTAACAAAAACTTCCCGCATCATCAAGAAAATCAACAAGACCTGATAGATAAGAGCATGACCACTTGTGCTTCGAGCTACCGTGCCTGACATAGAAAGATTGTACTATCAGAGTGAAGTCTCTGCACATACGTGCGGGAATATGCAGTTTTTTTAGGGGGCTGTTTAAAGGGGGGTAGTTTGGTGAGGGAACATTAGTTTTACACATTTCCATTATTTCCCCAAAAGATCCGGCAGACATTGGTAAACTCTCGGCAGTAGTTTATTACATGTTGGAGGGAGGTTCTTTGGGAGGGGGTTGGCTGCAATGAATTGGATGGTTGATTTGTTTAATGGGAAATATGCCAATTCTTCAATGTGATACCAATGACGAATAAATGTATAATAAGCAATGATTTTTGTTTAGGTTAATCAAGGATTGTATGCAAAATATTCGAAACAATAATATTACCAGCCCTCTTCGCTATCCAGGTTCTAAAAAAAGGCTTGCTAATTATATTGAACAAACTATGAAGTTGAATGGGTTGGCTACCCCCCTTTTTGTGGAACCTTTCACGGGGGGAGCAAGCGTTTCGCTTTACTTATTACAGAATGATCTTGTTGATAGTGTAGGACTTATTGAAAAAGACCCTCTAGTTGCTTCATTTTGGCAGATCGTTTTTTCTCAGGATGATAATGATATTAATTGGCTTCTAGAGCAGATTAGGTCAATCGAAATTAACTTACAAATGTGGGACGAGTTTAAAGGTTCAGTACCTGAAACTAAGAGGGAAAGAGCTTTAGCGTGTCTTTTTTTAAACCGCACTAGTTTTTCAGGAATTCTTGCCCCAAGTTCAGGGCCAATAGGTGGTCGTTCACAAAGTTCTGATTATAAGATCGATTGCAGATTTCCACGCAATAAATTGGTAAAACGCGTTAAACAAGCAGCAAAGTTACGCGATAAGGTTAAGTTTGTCTGGAATCTCCATTGGAAAAACGGGTTGGGGCGAATAAATAAAATGCAAAAGGTTGGCAAAATTAAAACAAATATTCTTTATTATTTTGACCCTCCTTTTTTCAAAAAAGCTGATAGATTATATACTTTTTTCTTTACAGATGAGGATCATGAAGACCTGAGAGATACCATATTAAAGCTAGGGGATCATTGGATCTTAAGCTATGATTATTGTGAAGAGGTTAAGGCTCTATATGGTGATGATGAATTGACACGTGTCGAGCTTCTTTATAGCGCCAGCCAGAATGGTGGAAGTCGCTCTGTACAAGAAGTTATTCTTTCTAATATGGAAAAATTACCTCTCGAAACTAAATTGTGGAAATCGACCGAAGAACGGAAAAATGGGCAAGAAAAGCAGGTATAGGCCTTTGTTAAAGCACGCTCCTTAGGCAAGTATCACGAACCCATTCGGCATGAGATCGAAAATTAGAAGTTTTGTGTGCCCAAAAAGAAATTCTACATCGATCAAATAATATGCCTGCGTATCGTGCAGCATATATCCATCGCCCACTATCTATACGATGAGGTACAAAAAAAGATTTCAAAGGTGTTGTCGTAGGAGGGGATAACATCCATTGGGCACAAAATACATCTGGTTGCAGTTCGGTAAGTTTAGGTCGCCATCCTGACCAATCTTTGTTTGACGCACATTGCCCAAACAAAATCAATTTGCTTGGTAAATTATCAGGGAAATGTCTCCACGCTACAATATCGACTCGATCATCCTGTGGTCTAATTCGCGAGTTTGCTTGATTTTTATATCCATCCCCTTCCCCAATCCGAATGCATAATTCGTTAATTGCATCTGCAAAAGAAGATGGTAATTCTTCACGGGGAGGACTCATTTTGACAGCATCTCCACCGACAAACCTCTGTGCAGCAAACTTAGATATATCTTCAAACAATCTCCTTGGTGTATTTGTTCCTGTGCCACTGGGCGAACCAAAATAAGACAAACATAGACAAAAAACATATGCTGCATAGTTTTCCCAAGTTGATTCTGATTTCAATTGCAGCACCGAACTATCAACTTCAAAAGGATAACTGTGTCCAGCAGACTTAGCGCGATGATTAAGCTCATCAAATATCTCACCACACATTTCGTCAATACGCTCATCCTGAAGAAAGCCACCGTCTTCGGGATTCTCTTCGTTGATTTCATATGCTCCTGAACGCCTCAACTCGCTGGATAAATCACCGTAACTTGCATTATTATCGTGAGCATTTAGGGCTACTAATTCTAGCCAGTCAGCCAACTTTATGGGATCTTTGATTTCAGAAGGCAATTCAAGCATCGTGTCTTCTTATCCCTTCTCAGTTACTGTATGGCGTATGGTTTCCATACTTCTTTTTAAGCCGTCTGCTGTACTGACAATATCCCGCATAATCAAGAACAGATTCTCGTCACCCATATAGCCAGTATTCACGGTAGCACTAGCTTGTTGTAATTTATCTTTTGCTTCGATTAAAGCATCACTAAACCTACGTTTATCTCCTATTGCTATTTCATGGGAACGAGCAAGCGCAAACGGACTACCTCTGGAAGCAAGGGCACGAAAAACTGTAAGAGATTCCTGCTTGCTAATAACTTCTCGCAGTATATTCAAATCTGGATTCTGTCGTTTTACAACGGGTTCTAGACCGTCAGATTTTTTTCCGTATAGCCACACCATCAATTCTTCCAGATGATCTAAGTGGGTTGCAGGCACGGGGCTTTCTTTGAGCGAAGAATCTCTCTCAATGTTTAAATGATTTTGAAATTGGGGTTGATCTAAAGCTGTATACAAGTGAGAAAAGTAAAATTTATTTCTAAAGCGATCCTCCCGATCAAAGTTTGTTTGTTGCTCAGCTTGCACCAAAACCTCATAGCCCCTATACAACCTTTTCACAGTAGAGTGTTTATCACCTATCATCTTGGCAATATCATTAAGAGGAACCTCATATTCGTCATGCACTTGAGATATATATTGAGCTTTGCTGAAAGCATCCCACGGTTTGGGACCGTTAATGTGGCGAAATCCAAGATACTTCCACAATTCTTCTCGGGTGCTGTATTTAATTATAGGCAATGTCCGGAGTGTTTGTAGCTTATCTATAGATATGTGCTCATCAAGCTCAGTTGCCTTGATTTCTTGTCTTAGTTGTTCGTTGAGCAGTATTCTTACAGCTGCAAGTCGTCTATTGCCTTCAACAACAATAAATGTTGTTGAGTTTTCCTTTGTTTTAACATCTGGGATAACAAATAGAGGCTCCCCAGAAAAATAGCCATTAACAGCAATAGAAATGGCTATTTCTTCAACTGCCATTTCCGTCCATAGAAGTTTTACTAGTTCATCTTGGGACAATTCCTCATCGTTTGTTATAGAAGCAATCCTAGGGTTCTTAATATCTAATCGAAGATGTTCAAACGGTTCCCATCCAACTTCAAGATCTTTTCGAGAAAAAGAGTTGACCATTTCCATACGCTTCTCCCATAAATGAGCATAGCCCACCTTTATTAAACAAAGTTATTGTGTATCAGTCGCAATAGGTTTCATTCATATTGTAAAGTAACTTGGTCTTAAACGCACACCTTCACAACGCTATAGGAGCATTACAATTTGGAGCAAATGTGGCACAAATGAAGCAGGGTTAGAAGTGATTTTAGCGCGGAGTTTGTTTGTGGGGAGATCACTGCCGTTATTCAACTATTTCATCAGGAAAGGCATCGGTTTTAGATGGGTTTCCTCTCGCACATTCCTGCGCGAATAGGCATAGCAGCCTCAGATGAGTGATTTGCGTAGGAAATATTTGCAATGCTGGTTGCCAAAGCCTTCGACAGTGCCAAAGATTTCATAGCCGAGGCTTTGGTAAAAGTCAGGGGCTTGGAAGTCGAAGGTGTCGAGAACAGCCGTACGGCCGTTTCTCTCTCTCGCCGCCTCTTCCAACTGCAACAATAACTGTTTGCCCACACCCTGACCGCGCCAAGACTCGTCAATCCACAAAAAGTCGATTTCTAGCACAGCCCCCCACAATTCAGCACAGATGCCGCCCATCATTTTCCCCGCTTCATTACGCACAAAGATGGCCAAGTCGGTCGCCTCGTTAAAGTCTACTTTAGACTTATTATACATGCGTAAACGGCCACGGAGCGCTTCAATATCTTCATTACAAGGGTCTGTTTCTACCTGCCAGATTAGCTTTTGTTGACTCATGTTTCTTCTAAAACAGTGTCTAGCTCCGTTTGCAACAATTGGTGCAAATAGGGATTGACTTGCCAATAAGCTTTCATGGTTTGATATTCGGCCACACTGGGGCGATGCCCCACGTGACCTTTACGCACGGCCCGCAGCAACAGATTTTTAGGCGTGTGCTCGGGCGAGACAAACTGCATGACTGCCACTTGGTAGCCCATGATGCGCAAAATGGCGGCGCGGAAAGCGTCAGTCAAAATGTCACCCTGGCGTTCGTGCAGCAGACCGTAGCGCAAGACAGAGGCAAATTCGGGGGGAGACGGCCGTTCCTTCAACTGCACCTGCAAATCGTGATGACAACAGGGCGCCACAATAATCACTTGGCTCTGCCAGCGAATACCGTGAGCAATGGCATCATCCGTGGCTGTGTCGCAAGCGTGCAAAGCCACCACAATATCGGGCGGCGTATGGGGTTCATAATCATTAATCATGCCCGTATCAAATGACACACCCGCCCAGCCTAGTTCTGTGGCAATTTGTTGATTGCGAGTAATGAGACTGGTCTGCCTATCTATGCCCACAACGGCCGTCTGCTTACCTAGCATATTTTGCAGATAGTGAGTGGCCGCAAAGGTCAAATAAGCGCTACCGCAGCCAAAATCCACCATGCGAATGGGGTCAGGTAGCTGTTCAATCTCGTCAATTTCGGAGAGCAGTTGCAAAAAGGCGTTGATCTGCTGGAATTTACGGCGACGGTCGGTTTTGATACGGCCGTCTGCCCGCATCAGGCCAAGGGCACGTAAAAAGGGGATATCATCCCCTTCACTCAGCAGTATATTTTTCACTCTATCGTGGGCCAGATCGAGAGGAACGGCCGTTTTCGTTTCTGTCCGTTTCACAATGGCTTTACCCTTTTTGGTCAGGTTCACTTGAATCGTTTCTCTCTGGGTTTGCACATGGAAGTTGCGAAAAGGCAAGGCCAACACCTCGGCTACCTGCTGGATCGATTCATCACCTGCATAGTTTTTGATAATGTTTTGCGTTTGGTCGAAGAAAGAGAATTGGAGGTGACGGCCGTTCTTCAACATCACCGGCCGAATGACACATTTTTGCCAACGATTAACCCGCCCACGCTGCTGCCCGCTGAGGCTGGCTTTGACAAAATTTTCCTCGTCCAAAAGGACTGTTTGCAAAAGCTCCAGATAGTCACTCATAATGGCGGAGTATAGTAATTTGACGGGACAATCGCAAACCTGTATCCTGGTGTCATTCTTCACAAAAACGAGGTTGAGAGACGGAATGATAAAGTAAATTGCCTTCCTTTCGGTTTTTGGTAATCCGTGAACCGTAATTAGTTAGCGGTAAACCGCAATCGGATAACCGCTAACGGACTTCGGGTTACCTTGTGTAACGGCCGTTTTCAAGCTGCCCACAATTCACGGCAGCAGGGAGGTAAACATGCTCACCGTCCATCAACTAGCGAAATCTTTCACGCTTAAAACCCTATTCAACAACATCACATTTAGTCTCAACTCTGGCGACCGCATTGGTCTGGTCGGGGTCAATGGCTGCGGCAAGACCACTTTGCTGCGCATTATTGCTGGTCAGGAAACGGCCGATTCCGGCCACATCACCATCGCCCCCACCACCCGCCTGGGCTACCTGACTCAAGGTTTTGAGCTAGATTTGGATGCCACATTGGCCGAAGTCGTGGGCCGAGCCGCGGGCGATATCGACATTCTTGAGGCCGAGTTAACTGACACAGCCCTGGCTCTAGCCGAACAACCCAACAATGAACAGTTACAAAACCAATACGACGCCATCCTACAACGCATCAGCGCGGCCGATACCGGACGGGCCGCAACCATTTTGGCAGGGCTCGACCTGGCCGACGTGCCGCCCGCTTTGCGCGTGCGGCAGTTGAGCGGTGGGCAAAAAACCCGACTCAAATTGGCTCTAGTATTGCTCGATGACCCGCACCTGTTACTGTTGGATGAGCCAACGAATCATTTAGACATTCAAACTTTGGAGTGGCTGGAAAATTGGCTGGCTGATTTTGCTGGCGGCGCTTTAATTGTGTCCCATGACCGCACCTTTTTGGATAGCACAGTGACGCGCATTTTGGCAATGGATGCCCAGCAGCAGACAGCGACGGAGTATGTGGGCAATTACAGCGACTATGAGGCGCAGGTAGCTCACGAGCGCGAGTTGCAATGGGCGGCTTACAAGGATCAGCAGCAGGAGATTCGGCGCATCAAGCAGGACATTGCCCAAGTGCGGGCGCAAGCGGAAAAGACGGAGCGTCAGGCTAGTTCGGTGCGGCGAGGTGGCGAAATGATGAAGTTGAAGGGGTATAAAGATTACCAACAGTCGATTGCTAAGAAGGTGGCCAAGAAGGCCAAGGCACGGGAAGGCAAGCTGGAGCGGTTCTTGGAGGATGAGGATCGGGTGGAACGGCCGTCCCAGTCACGCAATATTCGCCTCGACTTCGCTGACACAGCCCATTTGGGGCAGTCGGTTATTCGGTTGCTGGATGTGAGTGTGGGGTTTGTGGGGGAACGGCCGTTGCTCACCCATCTCAATTTGGAAATCTCAGCTGGGGCACGGATTGTGCTCACCGGTCCAAATGGCAGTGGCAAAACCACCCTGCTACGTTCTATTGCTCGGCAACTCCCCTTGATGGCGGGCCAGATTGAGCAAGGCCCCACCGTCAAATTGGGCTACATGACACAGGAACAAGTAAGCCTAGACATGAATCTGTCGCCCCTGCAAACAATCCAACATGCCTTCAGCAATGAAGGGGCAGCGCGTACTTTCCTTGCCTACTTTTTGTTCACCAAAGATGAACCGCTAAAGTCCAACAACCAGCTTAGTTATGGACAGCGAGCACGGCTGGAATTGGCTCAGATGGTGGCCGATGGCTGCAATGTGTTGCTGTTAGATGAGCCAACAAATCACCTAGACATCCCTTCCCGTACCCAATTTGAGGAGGCCTTAGCCACTTTTGATGGCACGATTCTCACGGTCATTCACGATCGCTATTTTATTGAGCGATTTGCGGATGAGGTGTGGTGGATTGAAGCTGGTGGGATTCGACGGTCATAAGTTTGGGCGAAAAGATTGGGACACAGAGAGACGCAGAGAAACGGAGCTACACAGAGGTTTACGAACTGTATTCTTCTCTTTCTCCGTGAACCTCCGTGTCTACTTAGTGAACCTCTGTGTCACTTTCTGGTTCTTCATAAGTTTTGTCAAGCGTCTTTTTTCTGCTACACTCTTAACTACAAATAAATAGCAACCTATTTTAGGTGTCCGTGCCCCGGATGGCCGGACGTAATGACGAAACTGGTGCAAGTCCAGTACTGTCCCGCAACTGTGATGGAATGGGATCGGTAAACAGTAATCAGTAAACCTACTGATAACTGATAACTGATAAAAGTTCCTAAGTCAGGTCGAATCCCTAAAATAAGTTCTGTGGCCTCGTGGAAAAGGGTTAGGAACTGCGACTAGCGTTTGAGTTCTTTAACCCGGTGCAACGAGCATCGGGTTTTTTTATGGCTGTTGGCGGCATCATCCTTATGAGGTCTGGAGATTGGAGATTAGAGATTGGAGACTGCGACATGTCGCATTTAGTCTTTAGCCTCAAAATAAAGGAGATGTGGAAAGATGTTTCGACAAAAGGTGATGGTTTTTATTGTTCTATTGGCGAGTTTGGTGATGGTGACTACCTTGTTGACAGGTTTGCAGGTGGAGTCGGTGGTAGCAGAAATACAAGGTGGCGCAATTCCATTTCCTGATCAGCGAGATGCGGTGAAAACGGCCGTTTACTGGCTCATCCACAATCATCAAAACGATGATGGCGGCTATAGTAGTTTCAGTGGCGGCACTAATCTGGCTCCATCCGACCCTGCTGGCACGTTGGATACTGTGATGGCCATCGCCTCGGCTGGTTACAATCCCACCGCTCTGTTTCCTGGCAAAAGCAACACCCCCATCAGCTATTTGCAAAACCACATCAGCCAAACGGCCGCTTTCGCTGCTTTCGATGGCGCCCAGGCTGGCAAAGTGGTTTTGGGGCTAGTGGCCGCCAATCAAGACCCATATGATTTTGCTGGGCATAATTTTGTCATTAGTGTCACCAATCAACTCTCACCAACAGGGCAATATGGGGTGAATACACCCTTTAAGCAGGCGTTGGCGGTGTTGGCCTTAACGGCCGTTAACGAACCCGTCCCCGTAACAGCCACCCAATGGCTGCTAGATCAGCAACTGAGCGGTGGCACAGGTGATGGTGGCTGGAATGATGGCTTTTTCACGGTAGACGGGTCCACAGACGACACGGCGCTGGCGGTGATGGCATTGCTAGAGACAGGAACGGCCGTAACTGATAGCCGCCTCATCAGTGCCACGAGCTTCCTCTCCCGCACTCAATTAGCCACGGGGGGCTGGGAATATCAACCAGGAGCAGGCTTTGGCGAAAGTGCCAACAGTACCGCTTTGGCATTACAGGCCTTGAGTGCGATGGGCGAGAATTTTTATACGGGCTGGACACAAAGTGGCACATCACCGCTAAACGCGCTGCTAGGCTGGCAAAATAGCACAGGGGCCTTCCAAGCCGATTATGGCTCTGGGCCATTCGATGATTTTTTTACGACAGTACAAGCCATTCCCGGAGCAACAGGCAAGCCTTATCCCCTAATCGGCCGTTATGAGGCGGTGCGCCAGGCCATTAGCTGCCTAGACATGCTGCAAGGCCCAACAACAGGTGGCTGGGAGCAGTTTGCGGGCTTTGGCGTGAACGCGGGTGGCACGGCCCGGGCCATTGAGGCCATTGCTGCTTTTGGCGAAGACCCACAAGCAGCCCGGTGGACGACGATTAGCAATACCCATGCGGTGACAGCTTTGCTGGATTTGACACCCAATTATCTGATAGGGGCGCGTGGCGGACGCACGGGCATTGTGATGCAAGGGGTGGTGGCCGGTGGTGCGCCCTACACGGTGACGAATTTTGCAGGTCTAAATTTACCCATCAGCATGACGGGCTTTTTATCACCCACAGGCGAATATGACCACACCAGTTTTGGTCCCATGTCCCAAGCAGAGGCCATGTTGGGTTTGTGGCAAGCGGGGTTTACGGTGAATGAAACGGCCGTTACCTGGCTGCTAAATGCCCATACCAATGGTGACTGGGGTGGGGCTGATGGCAATGGTATTGCCTTGAACGTGCTAGGGCGCATGGGAGTTAACATGCCTGAAGCCATCGCCCATCTACGCAGCACCCAACAAACAGATGCGGGTTGGGGCTTTGGCCTACCTGCCAGTCCCAGCTCGTCGAGCGAAGTGGTGCAAGGTCTGGTGCAGCAGGGGCAAAACCCCTTCGCCCCCACTTGGAGTCAGGTGGTGAGCGGCACGGTTGTGAATGTGGCTGATACCATTTTAGCGCAGCAAGATGGCTCTGGCTGTTGGCTCGATTTCTTCGGCACGACCCCCGATCCCTTTAGCACAACAGATGCCATTATGCTACTGATGCAAGCACCTGAATGGCCTGAAATGGAGCAGGTATTTTTGCCGTTGGCTATTAAAAATTAGGAAATCACGCTTGATTAATTGTCATTCCGAGCCGTCTTCGGCGAGGAATCCCGAAGGACTTGCTGATCCGTCGGGATTCCTCACTACGAAGACTTCGTTCGGAATGACACTAGGCTAATGAAACGATTTATCCGCTATACACCCCTTCTACTTATCACCATTCTGACACTGGCTTCCCATCTGTCGGCACAAAGTCCCAATCGGGTGGCCTTGGTGGTGAGTTTTGGTGATGGTGATGTGGAAACACAGTGCCTTGAGTTTAGTGAGCCAGAGATTACGGGGCTGGAGGTGCTGCAACGGGCGGGGATGGATGTGACGGCGCAGGTGCAGGGCTTGGGAGCGGCCGTTTGCAGCATTGAGGAAACGGGCTGCCCTAGTGACAACTGTTTTTGCCAATGTGCTGGTGGTGGCACATGTCAATTCTGGAACTATTGGCATGGCGTGGATGGCGCGTGGCAGTTTTCACAGGTAGGTGCTGGCTCGTATGCGGTGCAGGATGGTGCTGTGGAAGGCTGGGCTTGGGGCATTGGTGCGCCCGGCGGGGGTGAACAGCCGCCAACTTACAGCTTTGAGCAAATATGTGCGCTGCCCGTGACGGACACGCCTGTGCCCACGGAAACGGCCGTTCCGGCCACAGCCACCCACACCCCCGCTCCGCCCACAGCAACACGAA
Organism: Promineifilaceae bacterium (SeqCode); assembly: GCA_965223555.1. Taxonomy (GTDB): domain Bacteria; phylum Chloroflexota; class Anaerolineae; order Promineifilales; family Promineifilaceae; genus CBDCWU01. The sequence continues at coordinate 3,171,822 of CBDCWU010000009.1, read as the reverse complement.
TGCCTGATCCAGAGATTGATTTTCGAGCAGAAACAGCCACATTGGTAGCAGGTAGCTGCACTATTTTGCGTTGGGATGTGGAGTATATCACGGCCGTTTTCCTCAACAATTTTGGCGTGGAAGGGCATGGCTCACGGGAGGTGTGTCCTCCGCAAACGGAAACGTACACACTACACATTGTCCATCCTCAAGGTGAGGAAGATAGGCAGGTTGTAGTGTCGGTGATTGTTCCCACAGCAACGACAATGCCAACGGCCGTTTTTCCTACGCCAACCATTAGCCAACCAGCCGTCAATCCAGCCACAACAACGCCAGTGCCGCCCACAGAGACGGCCGTTCCCACACATATACTCACTGAAGTTGAAACGGTAACGGTAACGGCCGTTGCCCTCAGTCAGCCCACGGCCACAAATGAAGTCATCCCCATTATCGTCCCGCTGTTGCCCACGGCAACATTGCCAGCAACAATGGTAGCAGCACAGCCATCTACGACAGTAGGCACAATAGCTGTGGCCGCGACTCCCGCTGCCGCCATCGCTGCCGCAGCACCCGCCTCGCCAATTCCGCCTACACAATGGCTGTCTTATGCCATTTTTGGCATGATTGTGGCTGGGTTGGGAGCCATGTTGTTGTTGGGTAAACGGCAATAGGAAAATGCAACGGGTTCTAAGTTTTAGCATTTATGCTGTGGCTGGCCTGATGGGCTTGGCGGCGTTTTTATACCCCTTTTTCTTGCCGGAATTGGCACAGGTGAGTGAGCAGAGCGGCGTTCGGGGCACGGAAGCACCCATTTTAACAACCGCGTTGCTACTGTTGTGTCTTGTGGTGCTCCTGATCGAAGTACAGGGACAGGCGGTGAGTGCTAAAATGGTGGCAGCCTTGGGAGTGTTGGTGGCCATAACGGCCGTTCTCCGTTTCCTCGAAGTCGCTATCCCTGGCCCCGCCGGATTTTCGCCCATTTTCGCGCCTATTATTCTGACAGGCTACGTGTTTGGAGCCAGGTTTGGCTTTTTGATGGGCACAATGACCATTCTGGCCTCGTCGCTGATTACGGGCGGCATTGGCCCCTGGCTGCCCTTCCAAATGTTTGTGGCGGGCTGGGTGGGGCTTACGGCCGGCTGGCTGCCCCATCCTGCCCACCCGCGCTGGCAACTTGCTTGGCTAGTTGTCTGGGGTTTCCTCTGGGGCATTCTGTATGGCGTCATTATCAATCTCTATTTTTGGCCTTTTGTGGTGGGCGATGGAGCCACCACCTGGCAACCTGGCAGCACAATTGTGGATGGGCTGACACGCTATGCCGCCTTTTACGCTGCTGCCTCGCTGCTATGGGACATGGCGCGGGCCGTGGGCAATGTGCTGCTCATTTTGGCTCTAGGCCTACCCACTATTCGCGCCCTCGTTCGCTTCCAAAGCCGTTTTCAATTTCAAATAGATGGCTAATTCTCCCCCGCCCCCCCGCTCCCCTGCTCCCCTGTCTCTGGACACGCGTGCTTGGGTGGTTTGGCTGGTGGCAACGGCCGTTACCATTATGCTCATGCGCAACCCCCTTTACCTCATTATTGTGCTACTGGCGGTGCAGGTAGTGGGCGCGATGTGCGGTGGGGCAGGCACAATTGTGCGCTTTTCGTTGTGGCGTATTGGGCTGACCATTTTGCTCTTTTCAACGTTCTTTAACTTTTTGTTTGTGCATGTGGGCACGACGGTGTTGTGGCGTTGGCCGCTGAGTTGGCCTTATGTGGGGGGGGCCATGACGGTGGAAGCGGCCGTTTTTGGGGCCATCAATGGTCTGGTGCTGCTGACCTTGTTGGCCACCTTTCTCACCTTCAACAACATCGTGCCTGTGGGTGATTTGGTACGGCTTATTCCCGCCGCTTTCCGCGACTTGGGCGTGGTGCTGCTGATTGCCCTGACCTATGTGCCAGAGACGATTGCCCATTGGCACAGCATCCGCGAGGCACAGGCCATCCGCGGCCATGAGGTGCAGGGGATTCGGGATTTTCGGCCGATTTTTATTCCTCTGCTGATTGGGGGTTTGGAGCGAGCCATGTCTTTGGCGGAAGCGATGGTGGCCCGGGGCTATGGGGCGACGGTGGTGGAGGAACGGCCGTCTGCTTTGCGTTATGGTCTCTTGGCTGGGCTGCTCCTGAGTTTGGCGGGTTGGCTGCTCTCTTTTTGGATTGGCTGGTGGGGATGGCTGTTGCTAGCCTTGGGAGCAACGATTTTACTGGGGCTGATTTGGCAGATGGGGCGTAGCGTAAAGCGCACACAGTATCAACCGTGGCGTTGGGCATGGCGGGAGACGGTGGTGGTGGCAACGGCCGCTTTGCCTTTGCTGCACCTGTGGTTGTGGGGGGAATCAGCCAATTACACCCCCTATTTTACATTGACACCGCCTCTTTTTGAGCCGTTGCTGGGGCTGGGGCTGTTGGGGTTGATAACGGCCGTTTTTGTCACACCAGATTAATTGTGCTGGTTCTGCAGTTGCACCCAGTTTCGGCAAATAATGTGCGTTCGTGTACTATGCTGAACATGAATCGCAATATGCTTGAAAGGAGCCCTGCAAATGATCGAAGGACGAATCAATCTTTATAGTGATACGCAAAGCAGACCTACTGTAAAAATGCGGCAGGCTATGCTTGACGCGCCAGTGGGGGATGAGCAAAAGGGGTTAGATGAGAGTGTTAACCAATTGTGTTCATTTGTGGCCGAGCTTTTAGGCATGGAAACGGCCGTTTTTCTGCCATCGGGAACCATGTGCAATGAAATAGCCATTCTCGTCCATTGTAAGCCAGGGGATGAAGTTTATATCGATCAGAGTGCTCATTTATTACACTTTGAAGTAGGTGGCCCAGCGGCACTTGCAGGTGTCAACATTTGCCCGCTACCTGGCAAACGAGGCGTTTACACGCCAGAAATGCTGACAGAAGCGATTCGCAGAGAAAGTCGCTATGCGCCTCGTTCACGATTGGTGTCGGTTGAGCAGACATCGAACCTGGGCGGCGGCACAGTATGGCCACTAGAAACAGTCCGAGCAGTCGTAGAGGTTGCCCAGCAACACGATCTACAGCTACATCTCGGTGGCGCACGCCTCATGAATGCAGTGGTCGCCTCAGGCGTTTCCGCCGCAGATTACTGTTTAGGTTTTGACAGTGCCTGGGTGGATTTGAGTAAAGGTCTGGGTTGTCCTTTTGGCGCAGTCTTAGCTGGCTCGCAAGCATTTATTGAGGAGGCCTGGCGCTGGAAACAACGTCTAGGCGGGGCAATGCGACAAGCAGGCATGATGGCAGCGGCCGGACTCTATGCCTTTCACCACCACATCGATCAACTTGCTATAGACCATGCTAATGCTTGTCGCTTAGCCAAGATAATTAGTGCACATGACCTTATAAATCTTGATCCCAACAGTATTGAAACAAATATCGTTCTAATTGATATTTCCCGAACTGGGGTCTCTGCTTTTGAAGTTGTTTCCGTGCTGGAGGCAAAAGGAATCAATATTGGGGCATTTAGTAACAGACGGTTACGGGCAGTCACCCATCTGGACGTTGGCAGTGAGCAAATTGAGGAAGCAGGTTATGAAATATTAAATGCGATCAACAATCTCATGCCTTTGTCCCAATAGGAATAATTTAGGAGTTAGACACTCCCCAGACGAGAGGGGCCCTATAGCCGTCACGTTCCTAAAATTGATTACTTTATTGATTGCCAGCTACCTTAACGGCCGTGTTCCCGCAAATACGCCTCATGAACCGCTTGACATTCAGGGTCGGCTAGAGGGGCTAAAAGGCCATCGGCGTCTGACCAAGCGCGGGTTGTGCCGACCTGTTGGGCGGTAACGGCATTAGTGTGGCGTTTGGTTCCTCCAAAAATGACTGTCACCTAAAGGGCTGTTAGGCTGGCGTAGTTGGCTAATTTGTCTTGGGCGTAAGGGTATTGGCTGCGGGCAGCGGCAATTCGCTCCTTTTCGATGATAAAAATATTAGCCTCGGCTTCCGAGCCAAACAGCGTTGGCTGGTGCTGACCATCTACCCAAGGTGGGCAGAAAATGGAACTGCCCCACTGCTCACCAGCCTGGTTGAGGCTCAAGAAGTAAATCTGGTTTTCAATGGCGCGGGTGATAATGAAGGGGTGCCAACTCTCGAAAGTCTCGTCTTTGGTGAAGGCAACGGGATGCAGGATGGCATCTACGCTATATTTAGTGGCATAAAGGCGGGCCAGTTCGGGAAAGCGCATGTCGTAGCAGATCATTAGCCCCAGTCGAAAACCATTTAGTTCGAAAGCAGCCACATGGCTGCCGGGCGAGAAGTAATCTTTTTCTATGGAAGCTCCAAATTGGGCCATGTGCAGCTTGTCGTAGGTGGCCAGGAGTGTGCCGGAGGGGGTGATGACGTTGTGGCTGATGTGGTAACGGCCGTTTTCATTGTCTATACGCGGATAGCCATACGCCACAGCACAGCCCGTTCTTTTGGCAAATTGGGCAAATCGCTTAAAGGAATCACCCTGAATGGGTTCAGCCAGTTCGGGTAATCGTTGAAAGGCAGCACGAGAGTAGCCAATGGTAGATAGTTCGGGCAGTAAAACGAGGTCTACGTCAGGGTGTTGTTGGCACTCTATTTCGAGGGTGGTGATAAGGTTATCAACATGTGCTTGCCGATCTTGTACGGAGCGTATTTTGCCGATATGGGGCTGGAAACCCAGTATTTTTAATGTTTTGCCAGTAGTATCAGGTGATATTTGTTTCATCATCCAATTTTGTTATTAGCTCAGAAAATAAGCAGACTCTGAATGCTTGATATTATCCCATCCTCTTTGCCTCAGAATGTGCTGCAGCAATACAAATAGCTGATGCTTTTCTTTTGTCCTCATCCAAAAAGCTAACTGCTCTCGCTTCAGTGGCTTATTTCCCCATCTCTCCCCATACACGATACTGAGAGCGGGAATAAATGTATGTCCATCGCCCTGGTGTGTGTGGAAGGTCAACTCCAACACAACTTTTTTGTTAAATCCTTTCGCCTTGGGTGCGCCAAGCCCTGAGCGGGCAATGATAATCGCTTCATTTGTAATCTTGATTGCTTCAAACCAAGTCAAGCTAATTATGGTAAATAAAGCTCCAAAAGTGACTAACCAAACGAGAGAGAAGAACACAATGATACCTAGTTGCTCGATCAGAGCTTTATCACTGAGGGCGCCTGAGAATATTTGATAAGTGATAACTAGCGCACTAATGATTGCCAACAGTAGACCAACTAGGAAGGCAATGAAATTCACCATATTTATAGGTGCATTTCGATATGACCAGCCAATGGTGTCATGATCTGGCGTATGCTGATGTTCGACACCTGATGGTAGTTTCACTTTTTGAGAATCAATGAAGTATGAGTTCGTCATTAACTTAGCTTATGAGCAACTAATTCAATTTGTCCAGTAATTATAGCCCCTATTCTATCATTACTTCTCAATTACATTGATTGGTTAGCAAACTGTTTGCCTTCACAACTTGATCTCGTCTTACATGGGACATGAAATTCGTTTGAGGAAACGGCCGTTTCGCAAGCCATCCCCTCTCCAATGTGCTATCGTAGCGTCAGGATGACGTGTCAGAATGACATATCATTCTGATGAGGCAATATGACGATTGAGATTGAAGCCCTAACCTACACCTATCCCAATCAAACGCAGCCTGTGCTGCGTGATGTGCATTGGCGGGTGGAGGCCGGTGAGTTTGTGCTGGTGGCAGGTTCGTCGGGGGCGGGCAAGTCTACCCTGCTGCGCTGTCTGAATGGGCTTGTGCCCCACTTTAGTGGCGGGCAGATTGCGGGGCGGGTGCAGGTGAACGGACTAGATGTGCTGGCGGTGGGGGCAGCGGTGATGAGCCAGCAGGTGGGGTTTGTGTTACAGAACCCAGAGGCGCAGGCGGTGCTGGACAGGGTAGAGCCGGAGATTGCCTTTGGCTTGGAGAATACGGCCGTTCCCCCACCTCTCATGCGTCAACGGGTCAACCAAGTGCTTGATTGGCTTGATTTACTGCATTTACGACAACGGCCGATTCGTACTCTCTCTGGCGGCGAACGGCAGCGGGTGGCCATTGCCACAGCCTTAGCCTTACAGCCCAACATCTTGGTACTGGATGAACCCACTAGCCAACTTGATCCCCAATCGGCAGAGGAGGTGCTGCAAGCCCTTGTGCGCCTGAATAGAGAGCAGGGCTTGACGATTATTTTAGCCGAACATCGGTTGCAGCGGGTATTGCCGTTTGCGGATAGGCTGGTAGTGGTGGAAGGTGGACGGATTGAGTGGGACGAAAAGGGAGTGCAGGGGAGCAGGGGAGCAGGGGAGCAAAGGAACAGGAGAGAGGGACGCGATACGCAATACGCAATACGCAATACACTTTTAACCATCAAAAATCTTCACTTTGCCTACAATGCCAAACCCATTTTGCAGGATGTGAGTTTGGCGGTGGGGGCTGGCGAGGCGGTGGCGGTGATGGGGCGTAACGGAGCGGGCAAGAGCACGTTGTTGAAGTGTGTGGTGGGGTTGTTGGCAGCAGAGAGGGGAGAGATGGTGGTGAACGGCCGTTCCACTAACCAGCGCACCGTAGCCGACATTTGCCGCGAAGTGGCCTATTTGCCCCAAAATCCCGATGACTTGCTATTTGCTAATTCTGTTAAGGAAGAGTTGGCAGTGACGGTGCAAAATCACAGGCAGCAGGGGAGCAGGGGAGCAGAGGAGCAGAAGGGTGTGATCAGAGAGTTATTGGGAGAACTGGGACTGAGGGAATATGGGGAGGCTTATCCGCGTGATTTGTCGGTGGGGCAACGGCAGCGAGTAGCTTTGGGGGCGGTGATGGTTACGGAGCCACAGTTATTGTTGCTAGATGAGCCAACGCGGGGATTAGATAATGCGGCCAAAGAAAATTTAATTGCCATCTGGCAGCGATGGTTAGCGCGAGGGGTAGGACTACTACTGGTAACACATGATGTGGGACTGGTGGCGCAAACGGCCGATCGCATTATTATTCTAGACGAGGGAAAGGTAATCGCAGAGGGAAAAACGGCCGATATTCTGGCTCAATATTACCCTGAACAGGGCTGGGTAAAGGTGGAAGATATTCTAAAACTTGGCGAATAAATTCGCGGCAATGAGCACAAAGCCCGCCTACGCTGGCTACTCTTTAGTCGGCGAAGGCCGACTTCGTAGTTGTGGCTGTGGTTTCAACCGCCAGAGTGAAACAAGGAGAAGGTATGCCAAAATTAACAAAAATTTACACACGGCAAGGTGATGATGGCACAACCAGTTTGGGCAGCCGCCAGCGTGTGCCCAAAGAGTCACTGCGGGTGAGCAGTTATGGCACGGTAGATGAGTTAAATTCGGTGCTGGGCGTAGCCCTGGCGCATGGTTTGTGTGAAAGGCTAGCGGACTTGCTGCCACTTATTCAAAATGAACTGTTTCATTTGGGTTCTGATTTGTGCTTCCCAGAGGAAGATAAAGCGCAGTGGCAGATTCCACAAATAGAGGAGCGGCATGTGACTAAATTAGAAGAGGTGATGGATGAGATGACGGCCGTTGTCGGCCCTCTCGAAAACTTTATCCTGCCAGGTGGCTCGGTAGGGGCCGCTCATCTGCACGTGGCCCGCACCGTTTGCCGCCGCGCCGAGCGGAAAGTAGTGGCCCTGTCGCGTGAAGAGGCAGTCGGGCGTTACGTTCTACCTTATCTCAATCGTCTATCCGATACGTTGTTCATCATGGCCCGCTATGAAAATCACCAAAACAACGTTCCAGAACCACTTTGGGATAGCCAATTATAAGCATTATCTAGCAGCCACTACTTACTACTTACTGCTCATCCCCAACTGCTCACTGCTTACGGCTCACCGCTCACAGTTAGCTACTTCCCATTTACTGGTGACTGATCACCGCTTTTTAGGTACACTTTTCCTGTCTTCATGCAGGCAAATAGGAGAAATATATGTTTGAAAATCTCATAATTGTTGTGGTGATTATTGTGGTACTTTGGCTGGTCAGTTTTGGGGTGTATTTTTATTCCACACGCCAACAGCAAGGTTTAACAACCCAGATAGATGACCTAAAAAATACATTAGATAGGGAAGGGCAGGATGCAAAGAATTAAACAGCTTCTTATCTGGGGCATTGGAAGCGTTTTGCTGGTATCGTGCAATCTAGGCAGTCCCACAGAAGATATTTGTACCAGCCCTGGTGTTCTATTTCAGGACGATTTTGCCGATGCCCAGGCTTGCGGCTGGGTACAATACAATCAAGGTGGTGCCTCAGCAACTGTTGAAGAGGAGCTATTACGCCTAACAACTAGCCAACCTGGTCCTATCTGGTGGACGAACCCAGAACGGAATTTTGACGATGTGATTATTACTGTTCAAGCACGACAAGCCAGTGGCCCTGATAATAATGCCTATGGTGTGATTTGCCGTTACCAGAGTCAGGAAAATTTCTATGTTTTTCTGATCAGCGGCGATGGCTACTATGCTATCGGCAAATACCAGAGTGGCAATGAACAGATACAATATTTGACTGGCGATGGACAATACCATTACATCTTTTCGGATGCGATTAATCAGGGCATTGCTACTAATCAATTGCGTATCAATTGTGTCGGCAATGAGTTGAGCATGACGGTGAATGGTTTGCCTTTGGCCACGGTGACAGACCCCACTTTCGTGACAGGCGATGTCGGTTTGGCAGTGAGCGCGTTTGAGTTGGGAACGGCCGTTATCGAATTCGACAATATCCAGGTAATTTCTCCCTGATATGAAGCAACTGTTGCTACTTACATTGGTCCTATTTAGCCTGGCAACCTGTACCAACGCCCCAACCAATGCCAACATCCTATTTCGGGATCAATTTGCCGCTGGGCAGACAGGTGCCTGGGTCTTAGAAGGCGATGCCATTGGGCGCACTTCCATCTCTGAAGAACGCCTCCTCATTGAAGTCAACGAACCGGGAACAATGCAATTTGCCACATTGGAAGACCCTCTCTTTACTGACTTCGATCTGAGCGTGGATGCCCGCATATTAGATGGGGACGCTCAAGGCAGTTTGGGCATCCTCTTTCGTGTTCAAGACCCTACCCAATTTTACCGTTTTGAGATTACGGGCGATGGCTTTTCCATCGTCGAACGGCGTAATGCGGATGGTTCTTGGACTCGTTTAGTAGATGATTGGACAGAAACATCTGCTATCAACCGAGGTGCGGGCGTATCCAATCAACTACGAGTGATTGCGGCTGGGCCAACCTTGTCCTTTTACGTAAATGGCATTTTATTGCATCGCGTTCAAGATGGACAGTACAAAGCGGGAGCCATCGCTCTGGACGCAGGCACTTTTGGGCAAGGCAGTTTGCGAGTGGTGTTTGATAATGTATTGGTACAACCGGTGGGTGGTGGCTGAGGTAAATATGAATAGGGTAGCACCCTCACCAAAGGCAACGGTATAATTGGCTATGCGTAAATCCATCAAATTTGGGGTGATACCTTCACTTTTATTGGGCGCGGGCCTATTTGTCATTGGCTTAGTTAGCCTCAATCATATTGTGAATCGTTGGTGGCCCTTTGATGTCGGCCGTTTAGATTTGGTGCGGGCAACGGCTCTCAATCGGGCTGATGCTGCCCTCATTTTGGAATCAGCCAACCCAGAAATCATTTTGGTCTTTTTGGGCACTATCCTATTAACTGTTACAGGGTTGGTATTACCTCTCACTTCTTTTCTCAACAAGCGTTTTGCAACCAGCCAACCGCCCACCTATTTTACAGTTGTCCGCCAATCCATGTGGGTGGGGTTGTGGGTGGCCTTTTGTGTCTGGCTGCAAATGAACCGTACACTGGGCCTGGCGGTGGTCGGATTGGTAGCGGCCGTTTTGATTATGTTTGAAGCATTGTTACAGGTAAGAACAAGAGCAGCCAACATGACAAGGTAAGTATGCAGTATCTATACAGGCGCTTTGGCCGGTCTCCTGACCGAGCCAGCCAAGGTGGCACGGCGAGACGCCGTGCCATAGCCGAGAGGTTGAATAGTTACAGCGAACAGTTGGACAGTTGATATGGGTTCAGACAAGCCAAACTTACTACGCGAAATACCGGCAGTGGACAAACTGCTGCGCTTGCCAGTGACAGCGGACATGATGGGCCGCTACGGCCGTTCCCTCACTATCGAAGCCCTACGCCACACCATTGAGCAAACCCGAACTCAGATTTTGGCGGGAGCCGACTATGTGCCTGCCCCGGCTATGTTGATAGATGCCGCTGACCAATGGCTGGACGAACTATTGGCACCAACCCTAAATCCAGCGATCAATGCCACCGGTGTGATTGTACATACCAACTTGGGACGTGCTCCTCTCAGTAAGCAAGCTATTTCAGCTATAACGGCCGTTGCCCACAACTACTCAACCCTCGAATATGATGCCCAAGCTGGGCAACGTGGCTCACGCACTGTCCATGCGGAACAGTTGTTGACACGGCTGACCGGTGCCGGGGCGGCTCTAGTAGTGAATAATGCGGCAGCAGCCGTTTTGCTCATGCTTACCAGCCTATGCCAGGGGCGCGAAGTTATCATTAGCCGGGGCCAATTGGTGGAAATTGGCGGTGGCTTCCGCATCCCTGATGTGATGGCTCAGTCTGGGGCCAAGTTGGTGGAGGTAGGCACGACCAATCGCACCCATTTGCGCGATTATGTGGCGGCGATCAATGAGAATACGGCCGCTATTTTGGTCGCCCACCATTCCAACTACAAAATCATCGGCTTCACCAGCGAGCCAACTTTGGCAGAGCTGGCGGAATGTGCCCATGAGCATGGCCTGCCCCTGTTGTATGATCAAGGCAGTGGGGCCATACTGGACGTGGGTCAATTTGGGCTGGAGCCGGAACCAACTGTACTCGAAGGCTTGGCCGCAGGGGGCGATATCCTGGCCTTTAGCGGCGATAAGCTCCTAGGTGGGCCACAGGCTGGCATTTTGTGTGGTCGAGCCGATTTGATTGCCCAATTGAAGCGGCATCCCTTAGCCCGGGCTGTGCGAGCTGACAAGTTGTGCTTGGCCGGCCTGGCGGCTACGCTGACCTCTTATGTGACCGAGCAGGCGGTGCAGGAGATTCCCGTATGGCAAATGATGGCTCAGCCGTTGGCCAATTTGGCGGCAATGGCCGATACTTGGGCCGCCCGCTGGCAGGAACATGGCATCCCAGCCACTGTAATAGATGGCACATCTACTGTAGGTGGCGGCAGTCTGCCAGGCACAAGCCTACCCACACGTTTGATCGCTATTGAACAGACCGATATAGAGGGATTGGCAGCAGCCTTACGCCAGCACCGCCCAACAGTGGTAGGTCGGATTCAAGACGGCCGTTATCTCCTTGATCCACGTACAGTTTTGCCTCATCAGGCAGAATCACTTATTCAGGCAGTATTGAAATATGGTGTGAAACGGTAAATGGCAATCACCAATTACCAATTTCCGCCTTAGCAACATTATGACCATTAGTGGCCCTCGTCTACGCACATTATTGCGGCAGGCAGAAAGAACGGCAGAAGCAGGCAAACGCGCGGCTGCCAAGCAAATTTATGAACAGATCATCGAGGAGGATGAAACGGCCGAAGAGGCCTGGTTGGGTTTAGCTGCCTTCACCCAAGATAAGGCTGATAAGAAGAAGCTATATGCCCATGTATTGACGCTGAATCCAGATAATAAGGCGGCCTTACAAGAATTGGCGCGGTTGCGGGGTGAAGTGATACTAGAACCTGAACCAATTATAGAAAAGGAGATAGAGGAGGAAACGGCCGTTGCCGAACCTGAGCCTGAGCTCCATGAACATGCCGTTGTGGAAGAGGCCTACGAACTGGTCTGCTATCGCCATCCCAACCGCCAAACCAGCCTACGCTGCTACACTTGTGGCAAGCCCATTTGCACCCAATGTGCTGTCAAAACACCCGTCGGCTATCGCTGCCCCGACTGTGTGCGCGACCTGGAAAACACCTTTTTTGAGGCAACGCCGCGCGATTATCTACTTGTGCCAGCCGCTACATTGCCCTTGAGCTTGATTGTTGGCTATTTAGTGGTGCGCTTTGCCGGTGGCGGTTTTTTGCTGATCTTTTTAATGTTTGCCATTGCTGGGTTTATTGGCAGTTGGATAGGCCGTGTGGGACATCGTGTGGCCGGACGACGACGAGGACGCTACCTACCCCTTCTTGTTGGCACTTGTGTAGCTTTGGGCGTGATTTTGCCCGCCCTCTTCTTCTTTTTGATAGGCATCCCCCCTGGACTGTTCGGTAGTGGCATTTACTTGCTGGTCGCTCCCTCAGCCGCCTATTACCAAATGCGGTAAGGAAGCAACTTGGGGATTGGAAATCGAGTAAGCAAAGCGCCCTAATCACCAATCTCCATTTTTCTTTTACGTTTTCCATTTTACGTTCTAAAATACGGCCCCATGCTTACCGAACTCACGATTCGCAATTTCGCTATCATCAATGACCTGCGTATGCAGTTTGATCCCGGCTTTAATGTGCTAACGGGGGAAACGGGTGCAGGTAAATCTATTATTTTGGATGCGGTAATGCTAGTTTTGGGTGGCCGGGCTGATGTTACGATGGTGCGGGCTGAAGCTGGCGAAGCCTATGTGGAAGCCGCTTTCAGCCTAAGTTCGGAATTGCAAACGGCCGTATCTCCCCAGCTTGTGGCTGAAGGCTTAGATAATGAGGAGGCGGAGGATGTGCTGGTGCTGGCCCGGGAGTTGCGCGTAAACGGCCGTAATATTTGTCGCGTAAACGGCCGTACCGTCAACCTCACCCTCCTACGCAACATCGCCGAGCCGTTGATTGATATTCATGGACAAGGCGAGCACCTCTCTCTGCTCAAACCCCGCTCCCACTTACCTTTGCTTGACTCCTACGCTGGTTTGGTCAGCGAGCAACGCGCCTTAGCCAAAGAAGTGTCCGCTTTGCAGAAAGTGCAACGTGAATTAGCTGATCTGCGCCGAGATGCCCGCACCATTGCCCAACGCATTGACATCCTGAAATATCAGCTTGAGGAAATTGACACGGCCAAGCTAAAACCTGAGGAAGAAGAGGAACTGAAGTTGGAACGAGATCGACTATCCAATTCAGAGCATTTAAGCCGCGCCGCTACTGAAGCCATTGTCTTGTTCACAGGTATGGACGATGATGAAATTAAGTCAGTGGTGGATATGATGGGACAGGCTGAGCGGACGTTAACCCAGTTAAGTCGATACGATGAGTCACAAACGGCCGTTTTAGAGCGTGTTCAAGGTTTAACCTTCCAAATCAACGAAGTTGCGGCTGAGTTACAAGATTATTTGGATGAAGTGGAGTTCAGTCCCAAGCGGCTGGATCAGGTGGAAGAACGGCTAGAGGTGATCAATCAACTCAAGCGCAAATATGGGGATACGATTACGGCCATTTTAGAAACACGTGATGAGGCCGCCTCCGAATTAAAAACATTGTCCAATGCCGAAGTTCGTACAGAAGAGCTGGAACAGGAACAGGAACGCTATTTGGGCCATATTGGCAAATTAGCCCTGGCTCTGTCAGAAAAACGGCAAAAAGCGGCTCAAGAGCTGTCTAAAAATGTGCAAGCACCTTTGGCTGAATTAGGCATGGAAGGAGCTAGGTTTAGTGTGCAATTCGCCTGTGAGCCAGATGAGAAGGGCGTGTATGCACAGGGCCAGCGGCTGGCTTTTGACAGCATGGGCATCGATCGGGCCGAATTTCTCATTTCCACTAATCCCGGTGAACCGTTGAAGCCCATGGCTAAAGTCGCCAGCGGCGGCGAAACAGCCCGTCTCATGCTGTCGCTGAAAACGGCTCTGGCCCAGGTGGATCGCACACCAACATTGATTTTTGATGAGATTGACCAGGGCATCGGCGGCCGCATTGGGGACGTGGTGGGGCGTAAATTGTGGGGTTTAACGGCCGTTGCCCAGCACCAAGTCATCGTCGTCACCCATTTGCCCCAACTAGCCGGTTATGGTGATGTCCATTTTCATGTGAGCAAACATGTCCACAAGCAACGCACCATCACCAGCGTGAATCCCTTAGACATCACGGGCCGCGTCCATGAATTGGCCAATATGTTGGGCACAGGCCGAGAACATGCCGAAGGGGGAGCAAAATCTATTCTAGAGCAGGCCAAAGTGGCGAAAGAACAGCATCGTCAGGCCAGGAAATAAGCCTCATGCCCAACCAAACCCGCTGCCAGTGGTGTGGCACAGACCCCCTATACGTACTGTACCATGATAAAGAGTGGGGCGTGCCCGTTTATGATGAGCAAGCTCTCTTTGCCAAGCTCCTCTTGGATGGGGCACAAGCAGGCTTAAGTTGGATCACGATTTTACGCAAGCGTGACAACTATTATGAAGCCTTCGACGGCTTCGATCCAGCCAAGATGGCTGTGTATGATGAAGCCAAGTTCGAGTCACTCATGAACAATCCTGGCATCGTGCGCAATCGGCAAAAGATTCGTTCTGCCATCAAAAATGCCCAAGCCTATCTTACCCTGCAAGAAGAAGTGGGCAGTTTTAGTACTTTTCTCTGGCAATTTGTAGGTGGTCAACCCATACAAAATTCATGGCAAACTTTGTCCGATGTTCCTGCCAAAACAGCCGAATCTGAAGCCATGAGCAAAGCCCTCAAAAAACGTGGCTTCAGCTTTGTGGGGCCAACCATCTGTTATGCCTTCATGCAAGCTGTAGGCATGGTTAACGACCACGTCACAGATTGTTTCCGTTACAAATCACTCCAAACCACAATCGTCAACAAATCATGACCTTGTCAGGGTCCCATATTCTTGCCGGCGATCAACGCCTTTCTCAATCGCTGATTTGGCAAATTCAGCGACACTATTTCCAGAACAATGGACTACAGGCTTGGCGTGAGGATATTGTGCCTCATGCGATTAGCAGCAATGCTGTGATGGCCTGTGCTTATGGGCAGGTTGTATTGGGGTATTGGCGTGATTGGGCAATGGCTGTTGCCCCTAACCCACAAACAGTCAATCCAGATCAACCATTTTACATTGTAGAACTGGGAGCTGGGTCAGGTCGCCTAGCTTATCATTTCCTCCATCATCTACTGCCCCAGCTAGAGCAATCCCCTCTAGCAGGCCTATCTTTCAAGTATGTGATGACGGACTTTGTGCCAGAGATTTTGGCATTTTGGCAAGAACATAAGCGCTTTCAACCGTGGATCGAGGCAGGTATATTGGACTTTGCCCTATTTGATGCCACCAAGATGGGGCCACTAACCTTGCGTCATTCCCAACAGATTTTAACGCCTGACCAACACCACCAGCCTGTGGTGCTGATCGCCAACTACTTCTTCGACAGCATCCCCCAAGACAACTTTGTTCTGGCCGAAGGGCAGATGTGTGAGAATCTGCTTACGCTTAGCAGCAGCCATCCCGAACCAGACTTGGCTGATCCCACAATTTGGGAGCGGCTGCAACTGGCTTATGAGGCCATCCCCTTGCAGCAACCCTATTATGATGAGGCCATCTACAATGAGATTCTGGCCGATTATGAGGCCAATTTCCCCGACACAACCTTCACTTTCCCCAATGTAGGGCTGGATTGTGTGCGCTTTTGGCAAGGGTTTGGCAACAGCCGTTGTCTGCTTCTCAGTGCTGATAGGGGCTACACTCTACCTGAATCGCTCCTTGATCAAGGCGATTCTTTGCCCAACCTACACGGCAGTTTTTCGCTTATGGTTAACTATCATGCTATCGGTCAATATGTCCATCGGGCTGGCGGGCAAGTTCTGCACCCATCCCACTACCAGGATAATTTGCAAGTGGTGGCCTATCTGTTAGGGGACGTACCGCAAAACGGCCGTGAAACTCACCTCGCCTTTCACCAAGCCATCAGTCAGGGCGGCCCAGACGACTTCTTCGCCCTCAAAACAGCTTTGGAAAACCATCTTGAGCATTTGACCCTACCCCAAATTTTGAGCTATGTGCGGTTCAGTGCCTATGACGCAGGCATTTTTGCTGACTGTTTGCCCACCCTATTGGCGCAAATTCCCCACACTTCACCTGCCTGGTATACTGATGTGTATGATGTGACCGCCAAGGTCTGGCAAGGACATTTCCCTTTATCAGAAGATGATGATTTAGCCAAAGCGATCGGCCGTTTGCTGACAGCCATGGGCTTTGATGCTGATGTCACACGCTTAAGATGACTCAGACGTTATAATAGAGTAATGGGCATAAACCTTGAACAGAAGCCACCACGTGTATTACTGTTGACATTCATTGTCGCTGTCTGGCTCAAAGTGCTGGGCTTGGTAGTGGCCATGTTCAGTTCGGCTGTTTTGGTGCAAGATTCGGGGTTAGCACGATGGTGGATGGCTTGGGTCACATCGGCCGTTCTCCTACTCATTCTCTCCCCTTGGCCCCGACGTTGGCCAGATCATCCTCGCCTGGCCCACGTGCAGCTCATTTCTGCGCTGGCCTTTGCCATTTTTGCCCCGCAGCTTGACATTATTCAGAGCAGTTGGGGGCCGCTCAACGCCACTTATTTGGATCAACTTGGTTGGTATCCAGAGCAAATACAAGACATTCACGCTTTGGGGGCTTTGTTTGCGCTAGTGCCAGTGATATTAGCCAGTTGGCAATACGGCCGTCCTGGCCTAGTCGCCAGCATGGGTCTAACAGGATTGCTCTACGTGTTACTGCCCTTCGTTATCCCCGAGGGCACATTTACTCTGATTTTGTACGCGGTACGAGGCTTTGTGCTGCTGGGCATCGCCTTCATTTTGGCTATAACGGTGGAGACATTAGCCACAGCGCAGAAGCGGGAGCAAGCAGCCTTGGCCCAAGCCAATCAAAAGCTGGGCGAACAAGCAGCGGTGATTGAAGAGTTAGCCATTAGTCAGGAGCGCAATCGGCTGGCACGGGAGTTACATGACACCTTGGCCCATTCTTTGTCAGCAACGGCCGTTCAATTGCAAGCCGTCCAAACCCTGCTCAAGGTGGAGCCAGAAGCTGCTGGCATAGAGTTACGTTTAGCCCAGCAGCAAATCAAGGATGGGCTGCATGAGTCACGGCGGGCCATTAAGGCTCTACGCGCCTCGCCACTAGAGGAGCTAGGGCTGACGGACGCCTTACATCAGCGCACCACTCAACTAGCCGAGCGATCCGGCCTGATCATTCATTGTCAAATTGATACAACTTTGCCCCCCCTACCCTTGCTCACGGAACAGACCATTTACCGAACGGCCGATGAGGCCTTGATGAATATCGAGAGACATGCCCAAGCCAATGAGATTACCGTATCATTACAAAAGCACCAGAAGATAGTGCGATTGATAATACGGGATGATGGTACAGGTTTTGCGGTGGAGGGGGTGCTCGGGAACGGCCGTTATGGTCTGGTGGGTATGAAGGAAAGAGCAGCATTAATTGGGGCACATCTCCAACTTGAATCGGTTATTGGGCAGGGGACTACTGTTCGGTTAGACGTAATCACGTAATTACGTAATTAAGAGTCATGATTCGTGTTTTAATATGTGATGATCAGGATGTTGTGCGCAAGGGCTTGCAAATTATTTTGCAGCATAGTGAAGGCATTGAGGTGGTGGGAACGGCCGTTAACGGTGAAGATGGCGTGGCCCAAGCCACTGCTCTCAAACCCGATGTCGTGCTGATGGATTTGAAGATGCCCAAACTGAATGGTATACATGCCACCCGACGCATCGTGGCTGCTTTGCCAGAGACAAAAGTGGTGATTCTAACCACGTATGATGGTGATGATTGGGTCTTTGACGCGATCCGGGCTGGGGCATCAGGCTATTTACTAAAAGATAGTGAGGGGGAAGAAATTGCAACGGCCGTGCGCGAAGCTGTGTCTGGCAAAGCACATCTTGATCCCCAGATTGCGGGCAAAATCCTCCAGGAATTCAATCGCCTAGACCATGGACCAACCCCACCCCAAACCAATACTCCTCTTCTGGCCGAATTAACCGAACGGGAAATTTCTATCTTACAACTGATGGCTCAAGGCAAAAATAACCAAGAAATCGCGTCTGACCTTTTCCTGGCAACGGGAACTGTCAAAAATAATATCAGTGTCATCTTGGGCAAATTACAAGCCAATGACCGCACCCAGGCCGTGCTGGCCGCTTTGCGACAGGGTATTGTAAATTTGGAATAACGAACGTCTACTACGATAGGCCAAACGTCTCTGCTAATTCCGGCTTGAGGAATTTCTCGATTTCGATGATGTAGCCACCCGGATCACGAATAAAGAAATATTCGATTTGAATCTCGTCAGAGATGCCAAACTCGCGTATAAATTCCACATCTTGGCCCTGCAAATACTCATACCAGCCACGCACGTCATCACTGACAAGGGTAAGCATAACGGCACTGTTTTCTTGCACTTTGAGAGAGCCACGTGTTTCGTCTACAAGGCCCACAAAGGCATTGCCGCTAACACGATAAATCTTGGCCCAGCCTTGATCTTCAGCCAATTGAAAGCCCATGATATTTTCATAGAAATGTTGGGCAACGCTGAGGTCTTTGTAGTAGAGAAAGGTAATTTGGGAACTGATTTTTAGCATTGTATTTCCTTATGTTGTTATGGGGAGTGGGTAAAATCGGCCGTTAAGATAGTAGGTGCACCTGTATTGGCCAGAATCACCTCGAAACGGCCGTCTGCCGTCAATTCTGCTGTAGGTACGGTAAACGTACCACCTTGCACGTCTACGGCAAAGGTCGTCCAGGTTTCACCATCATCCGCCGTATAACGAATGATGGCAGGGATATTCGGCACACTCCAACTAAGTGTCATCCCATTCGTAGCTCGGTTCAGGGACAAAATCGCCTCCGCCACGTTTTGCGGTGTCGAGAAGATCTGCTCAGTCAAGATCATGCCATTTTCTACCAATCTCATAGCAGCCACCGGTCTGTTGGGCAGCGGCACGCTCCCCATAATTGCTCGAAGACGGATTCCCTCTTCCTCAGCCTCACGTACAGACACTGGACGTTTGGCCATAATGGCCCCATTGCTGTCAAGCAACTCTACTACAACTTCGCTCTCAATCGCTGTTGTCCGCGCTGGCACAGAAAAAGCATAAGTAGGGGCAAGTTTTGCCCCATTTTCATCATAGGCTGCGCGAATAACAAGATGATCGGCCGTTTGGGCTGAGGCTACCAGACCATAGGTGCGCTGATTATTGTATAGCCCGATATAAGTATAATCAGACATCCATTCAGGGGCACAGTAACTCATGACATCCACATGGCTGGCAGGAGCATAAAAGGAAACAGCATTGCCGTCAATATCTGTACCATACTGACCAATACTGGCCCCCCCATATGGGTAATTGGGGTCTGCTCCGGCAGCACCGCCACAGGGAGCATGATACCGGCCTAAATTATGTCCGATCTCATGCCCAGCTAGAATACCGGAAAAATCTTCGCCAAAAGATGCCAAGTTCAAGCCAAGCGATTCGCGGAAAATTTCACCTGGATCGCTAATATATCCAATACCAGCAACCCCAGAGCCAGAAAACCACTGTTCTGACCCATTCTGGATGGGTATAAAACCATAATAGACGATGGGTGTATCTTCGGGCAGGCCATCACTTAATTTGAGCAGGTACATTTCATTAAGCAAACCCTCCCAATGTGACAAATTGGTTTCTAGATTGCCAACAAATGTATAAGGTGCGCGGATTTGCACATTGATCGTTCCCATGGGATAAGCACGGGATATCCAATCACTGATGTTATCAACAGACTGACCAGGATAGTCGCCCTGGTTTGTGGGGCCAGTGTGCACATAGTCAATGGGAATGAGCCTGATTTGCAAATCGGGAACGTCGTTAAAAGTGACTGAACGGCCGAATTGATTATTGCCTTCATTTAGCTCAAAGTAAGCTTCGGTGGCATCCACTTTTGCTGTTAGTTGCACCTGCCCGGAGAGCCAATTGTCAGGCAAAATGACGTTATAGGTGCTGTTGTAGGCACCATGTGCTGGTGAGCCAGGTACAGTGGTTGGGCCAGAAGCATTGATTGTGCCCAAGTTGTTACCGTTGCGAACGGCCGATAATGAGACTTGTACATTATTGGGCGAAGTTCCTGTAAGGGTCTGGGCGTAGATGCGAGCCACGGCCGTTTTGCCTGCCACCAACGGCACTGTATTATTATCCGTTTGCGTTGCCTGGAAAATCTCTATATCCGTCACCGTAAAATCAAGGGGCAATGCTGTTGGTGTCGCCGTTGGCGTTGGTGTTAAGGTTGGCGTGGGCGAGGGCAACGGCTTCACTTGCCAAGGCATATATGCCATACATTCATCTCCACACTCACCACTAGTCCTGGCGGCCACAGACGCTCGTTTGTCAACAACCACAGCAACAACTACTGCCAACAAAACCGCAAAGAATAGAAAAGGGAGCAATTTTTGTTTCATGAACGTTCCTTTTGCCATACGCAAAGCCGCCGTATATAAAAACATACGTCGGGATACAATAAAGAAGCACGAGCATAGTGTATCATGCTCGTGCCTCACAGTCTTTATCCAGTTTGTCCTAGTCTAAGGAAGCGTTAAGAAGTCGCGTTATTCTGTTGGATGGCTTGCCTCTCACCACAATTCGTACATTCAGCCATGTTTTTGTCCACTTGCACTAGCAAACTATTGCAGAGATGACATGTTTGGGTTAACGGCCGTTTCCAACTCGTCCAATCGCAGTCAGGATAGTTGGCACAGCCATAAAACACACGCCCACGACGGGTTCGCTTTTCCACTAAATCACCGCCATCATTGGGGCACTTTATACCCAATTTGTTCAAAATCTGTTCCGTATGGCGACATTTAGGAAAGGTGCTACAACCAATAAAACGGCCGTAACGTCCTTGCCGATAGACCAAATCATTACCACAAAGTGGACAGGCACGTCCTACCAATTCTACTTCTTTTTGTTCATTCAAATTCACCTTCGGGATTTTTTCATCAGCAATTTCTAGATTCTCGGCAAAACGGCCGTAAAAACTATCCACCACTGGCACCCAAGGTGATCCTTCCGCAATCTCATCCAACGCCCCTTCCAATCGTGCCGTAAAATCCACCGACAAGACATTAGGGAAATACTCCACTAGCAGATCATTCACCACCCGACCAATCTCCGTCGGATGCAAACGCTTGTCTTTGCTTCGCTCCACATAACCCCGATTCTGAATCGTAGAAATAATCGAAGCATAGGTACTAGGACGCCCCACCCCATTTTCCTCTAGAGCCTTCACCAAAGATGCTTCTGAAAAACGGGGAGGTGGCTGCGTAAAATGCTGTTCTGGCAACAAGCGCAACAAATCCAATTCCTCATTAGATTGCAAATCGGATGGCACCTGTGCGTCGCCCTCAGGACGGTCCACTGGCTCCGTCTCTTCATACAAAGCCAAGAAGCCCGTAAAGCGTAAAGTAGAGCCAGTGGCCCGGAACAGATACGGCCGTTTCTTCACAGCCATCTGCTCCTCTCCTGCCCAAATATCAGCTGACACCGTATCATAAACCGCTGGCGACATCTGGCTGGCCACAAAACGCTGCCAAATCAACAGATATAGCCGATATTGATCCCGCGAGAGATACTGCTTTATTTGCTTAGGTACACGCAGGGCTGAAGTTGGTCGAACCGCCTCATGCGCTTCCTGCGCCGACTTCGCTTTTGTCTTATAAACAGGTAGCTTGTTTGGCACATAGGCCTTGCCATATTTGTCTGTTACATATTGGCGGGCTTCTCGTTGGGCCTCAGCCGATACAGTGACACTATCGGTACGCATATAAGTGATAAGACCCACCGAACCTTCAATCCCAATATCCACACCTTCATACAATTGCTGTGCAATCCGCATTGTTTTGCTCGTGCCAAAATTAATCTTGCGCGAGGCTTCCTGCTGCAAGGTACTGGTGGTAAAAGGAGCTTGTGGGCGGCGAGTCCGTTTACCCAGACGAACATCACCCACATGCCACACGGCCGTTTCCAGCACATCCACATGAGGCATAATAGTCGCTTCATTGTCAAAGACAGGCTCCTTGCCCTTCAGCTTATGCAATTTTGCCGTGAAAAACGGCCGTTCCACCTGTCCCTCATATTGCAACTGGCTCAACTCTGCTGCCAACGTCCAATACTCCTCCTGTATAAACTCCTCAATCTCCCGTTCCCGCTCCACTGTCAGGCGCACAGCCACTGACTGTACCCGCCCCGCTGATAGACGGCCACGCACCTTGCGCCACAGCAACGGACTCAGCTTATAGCCTACTAGCCGATCTAAAATGCGGCGTGCCTGCTGGGCATCCACCCGATCCATATCAATTTCACGGGGGTGATCAAAAGCTGCTTGCACGGCAGGTTTTGTAATCTCATGGAAAACCACCCTTTTGGTACGAGTAGGCTCCATCTCAGCCGACTCCATCACATGCCAAGCGATAGCCTCCCCTTCTCGGTCAGGATCAGTTGCTAGGTAAATCTCTTTGGCCTTCGTAGCCGCTTCCTTCAGCTCTTTGACAACTTTCTTTTTGTCATTAGGCACTCGGTAGCTGGGCGAAAACCCATTATCCACATCTACACTCAAGCGAGATTTAAGCAAATCACGCACATGCCCTACACTTGATTTTACTGTATAGCCGCGCCCCAAATAACGGCCGATTGTTTTTGCCTTAGCCGGAGACTCCACGACGACCAGCTTGCCTCGGCGCGGCGTACTTTTTTTACGTTTCGCGCCACGCTTGCCCGCTTTTTTGGCACCTCTTTTCGCTTTCTTTTTAGGTGCAACAACTTCTGGCTTGGGCAAATTTTCATGGGCGGGTGTACGACCTGTCTTGTAAATCGTACCTGCACAAACAGGGCAGGTGCCACGAGTTCCTGGCGCACCATTGGCTGCCCATTCTGCTTGGGGATTTTGGATTTGCCGTTTTTCTCGGCACTTAAAGCAATAACCCTCTAATATTTCCACTTCACTCATAAAAGTAATCGTAAAACGTAAAATGCAAGCATCTCTTCAAGTATTCTGACCTTCCGAAAGGGCACTTGCGTTTTACCTTCCACGCCTTAACTATACGACTCCAATTCCGTTCCTTCTAAACCATTCACCAACTCTTTTACCAATGGGATATGATCCTTATGCACCACCAACACAGCATCTTCTGTATTCACCACAATCATACCCTTCAAACCCACAGCCGCAACTAGTTTATGTTCTTCGTAATTATAAACAAGGCAATCCTGTGATTGATGATCCAGCACCTGCCCCTTCGTTACATTGGCATTTTTATCAAGGCTCACAGCCTCTTTTAAAGCATATAGCGTACCCGGATCACTCCAACCCATTTCTCCATGCAAGACCAAAGCTTGCTCTGGAGCCACATGGCGCAAAATGGCATTATCAAAACTGATTTCCCGCAACTGTGGATACAAACGATGCAAGGTCTCTTGATAGTCATCTTGTCCAATAGTTGATTCAATCCCATTTAACTTTGTCCACATGTCTGGCTGATGCTGTTGATATTGTGCCTGTACAAAACCCAACGTCGTCACAAAATAGCCTGTATTCCATACGTGGGTCCCCTCGTCAAACATGCGCTGACACTCAGCCAGGGGTGGTTTGTAGGTGAGCGAGCCAAAGCGAAAATAGGGCTGATCTTCAACATGGCCCATCTCCTCACCTAAGCCCAACCAACCCAAATTATCATTGGCGAAGCGCGGCGTTTCTCCAATAAATAAAATGTTGGCTTCCTTGGCCAATAGCAACTGTTCTGCAGCAGCCATCACTTGCAGGAAATTGGCAACTTGGTTCATATAATTATCGCCCCACAAGATCGCTACCGGTTCTTCTGGGTGATCAGAAGCAACAGATAGATGGGCCATAGCCAATCCAACGGCCGCTGCCAAATCGCGGCGCATCGGCTCGCCAATCACGTTGGTGGCTGGCAGTTGGGGTAGTTGTTGCTGCACCATTCCCACATAACGCTCATTGGTAGAAATAAAAATATTCTCCGCGCCATATGTCCCTAATACGCGATCTACGGCTAATTGCAGCGTAGACTTCGTGCCAATAATTGGCTCAAACTGTTTCGGCGATTTTTGGCGGCTAATCGGCCACAAACGTCGGCCTGTTCCACCAGCAAAGATGACTATTTTCATAACTTTCTTACTTGTTTATCTGTAGAAGAGTAATTAGCAATTTGCATCCAATATTCACTGATTACTCTTCACTGATTGCAGCCTACTGCTTCCTGTTCACTCCTCTTCCACTTGATACACCGGCTCTGGCTCCCGGCTTAAAACATAATTCATGCCGCCTGTCTGCTGCACCATGCCCTTTAATTCCATCATAGTCAAGGTGCTGCTCACCAAGCTGGTGGGAAAACCAGTCGCTCTGCCTAGTTCATCCACATGGGTGGGTTGATAGGTGAGTTGAGAGAGCAACGCGGCTTCTTCGGCCGTTTCGGGCAAGAACATCTGCACGGCCGTTTGCTCAGCCACCATCTGCAAATTCAGCTCGTCCAACACATCATCTACACCAGTCACTAATTTTGCCCCATCCTGAATCAGACGGTTAGGCCCTTGGCTGGCCAGGCTGTTAATGTTACCTGGGACTGCAAAAACATCTCTGCCTTGCTCCAGGGCAAAATTAGCCGTAATCAAGGCCCCACTCCGTTCGCCAGCCTCCACCACAATCACACCCAACGACAAGCCACTGATGATACGATTGCGCGGCGGGAAGTTCTTAGCCTCAGGCTGCACACCCAGCCCATATTCACTAATGACAGCCCCGTTTCCAGTCACAATGTGTTGCGCTAGCGAGCGGTGCTCGGCTGGATAGATACAGTCCAACCCCGAGCCTAACACGGCTATAGTGCGCCCACCTGCATCAAGGGCTGCTTTATGGGCCACCGCATCAATGCCCCGTGCCAAGCCACTAATAATAGTCACACCGTTGCGTACCAAACCTGTTACCAGGTCACGTGCAACTTGACGGCCGTATGCCGTCAAACGCCTCGTCCCCACCACTGCCACCGCCAAGCGGTCTATCTCCTGCAAGCTGCCTTGCACATAGAGGACAGGCGGGGCTGTAGGAATCTCTCGCAGATAGGCTGGATAATCATCTGATTTCCAAGTCAGCATTGTAATGCCGGCGGCTTCAACCTGCTGCAAACAAGCATCCAAGTCCAATTGAGCACGGGTCTCGGTAAAACTGCGAATAGCCCTCTGATCTAGCCCGATCTTTTGTAGCTGCAAAGCAGTCGCGTGCCAAGCTGGCCCCAAATTACCAAAATAATCTAAGAGTGCTTGCACTTTGGCAGGGCCAATGCCCTTGATGAGATTAAATCCCAGCCAGTACTTCAGATCGGACATAAATTCAAAAATACCATGTGGATAAGATGTGTCAAGTCATCAACTGTCACGAGTCACGCCTAGGCAATAAACCGGGTAGTAGATGAACGATCATACGGCCGTTATCAAAATCAATCTCCCGCACCACTTCCTCGCTGTCCGGCAGCAGCAGTTGTTGCTCGGCCATTTGCACAGTGAAGACATTATGAGCGGCCGTTTCAATCACATCCACCAACTCACCCAATAATTCACCCGATTCCTGGAATACTTGCAAACCTATGAGCTGATAAAGAAAATACTCATTCTCAGCCAAAGGGATTGCCTCCTCTTCCGGAACCAACAGCCATTTATTACGCAAAGCATCAACTTGATCTCGATAATCATAGCCAGCTAACTTCAAGAGTACAAAATTTTTGTGCATGCGGGCGTTTTCTACAGTCAACGGCCGTTTCTCCACCTCACCTACATAAACTGTTTCTAACCAAGTGAAGCGTTCTGGCATATCCGTGTGAGGAATGACCCGCATCTCCCCTCGCACCCCATGCGCCTTGCCAATCTGCCCAATGACCAAAAAGCGAGGCTCAGGAGATGAACCCGCCGAGCCTCGCTGTTCAGAATCGCGTAGATAATCTTTCTTTTTCGTCAATTAAATATCAATAGCAATTGGTCATTAACGATGAGTCTCGTTTCCACTCGCCCAATTACCATGACCAATTACCGTCTTTCATCATGCTCCAATAGTTCTAGCGTTACGCGTTTGCCTTGCTTAACTGCCAACACCTGGATCACTGTGCGAATGGAATTGATGACACGGCCACGGCTGCCAATAACACGGCCCATGTCCCGTTCCGCTACACTCAATTCTACCGTAACATCAGACCCATAGCTTACTTCAGTCGCAGAAACCTCTTCGGGATGATCCACAATAGATCGGACGACAAACTCTACAAGCTCTTTCATTGCCGACATAATTTACTCTTCTTCACTAGAAACGGCCGACCGAACCTCAAGCGCCTCAACTTCAGCAATAGCAACAGGATCGACCCCCGCATATTCAGCCAAAATAGTTTCCAATGATTCACCAGCATGAACCCGCGCCAATCGTTTCATCGTTCCCTGCTTCTCCAGCAAATGCCGTACGGCATCAGACGGCTGTGCACCCACACTCAACCAATGCAAGGCGCGGTCTTCCTTAATACGATACTCTGCCGGATCGCGCAATGGATTATAAAACCCAATACGCTCCACAACACGGCCGTCTCGCCGGGCCCGCTTATCCGCCACTACAACCCGATAACTGGGTTGACGTTTTTTACCTGTTCTCGCTAATCGAATTCGCAACATAACTTTTTTACTTATCTCCACAAAATTAATTACGCAACTACCTAACCTAGACGAATCAGAATCCAAAAATGGGACACAGAGAAGCGCTGAGACGCAGAGATACACAGAGACTTAACAAAACTTCTCTATCTCTGCGAATCCCCATGTTTCTCTGTGAATCTCTGTGTCATATTCTTAATTTCCTGGGAAGTATTTCATTCGCAAGGTGAGGATTACGTAACTACCAACTTCCTAAAACCTACCACCTAATAAATTTGCTAAACCTCGACCACGTCCTTTCCGCAACTGCTTCATCATCTTCTGCATTTCACGGAACTGACGTAGCAAACCATTTACATCTTGTACCGAAGTCCCTGAGCCCGTCGCAATCCGCCGCTTGCGGCTCGCCTTAATAATTTTCGGATTACGTCGCTCACGGCCCGTCATAGATTGAATAATCGCTTCAATGCGCTTTAAATCTTGTTCAGCATTACTCATATCTACATCTTTCATCGCCTGATTCATGCCCGGAACCATTTCCATCAATTTACCAATCGGTCCCAGCTTCTTAATCTGCTGCATCTGATTCAAGAAATCATCCAGATCAAAATCACCATCCAATAACTTCTGACCAGCTTTTTGTGCCTCTTCCTGATCCATCGTATCTTGGGCCCGCTCAATCAGCGTTAGCACATCCCCCATACCCAAAATACGATTTGCTAGTCGGTCTGGATGAAAAACCTCTAGCGCATTCAGTTTCTCGCCTGTACCCAAAAACTTAATAGGTACATTGGTCACTTCCCGCATAGAGATGGCCGCCCCACCTCGGGCATCACCATCAATCTTGGTCATGATCAGGCCGGTCAATTCGACGGCATTGTTAAAGTCAGAGGCCACCCGCACCGATTCCTGTCCGGTCATGGCATCAGCCACCAGCAGCGTTTCCACTGGCTGCACCTTTTGCTTCATGCCCCGAATCTCGTCCATCTTCATCTCGTCAATATTCAAACGACCAGCCGTATCCAAAATCACCGTCGTCAAGCCCTGTGCCTTGGCATAGTTCACGCCATTCGCCACCAGCTTAACGGGATTCACCTCGGTGCCTTCACTATAGACGGGAATATCAATCTGCTTGCCCAGCGTTTGCAATTGATCGATGGCAGCGGGCCGATATACATCAGCAGCCACCATTAACGGCCGTCGCCCCTGCTTGCGCAAATGCAAAGCCAACTTACCCGCCATCGTCGTTTTACCCGCACCTTGCAAGCCAACCAGCATAATCACTGCTGGTGACTGCATACCCAAGTTCAGACGACCCGGTTCACCCAAAGTCGTGATCAATTCATCGTGGACAATTTTGACCACTTGCTGGCCCGGTGTCAGGCTCTGCATCACCTCATGGCCCACAGCACGCTCTCGCACACGAGCCACAAAGCTTTTCACGACCTTAAAATTGACATC
Organism: Promineifilaceae bacterium (SeqCode); assembly: GCA_965223555.1. Taxonomy (GTDB): domain Bacteria; phylum Chloroflexota; class Anaerolineae; order Promineifilales; family Promineifilaceae; genus CBDCWU01. The sequence continues at coordinate 3,143,673 of CBDCWU010000009.1, read as the reverse complement.
TGCTTCCAGTAGAGCCAAGCGAATCTCACGCATGGCCTTATCCACATCAGCTTCCGTCAACTTCCCGCGTCGCTTCAAGCCGTCAAAAACAGATTGAAGACGGTCTCCTAAAGATTCAAACATGTATTGTCAACCTAAAGTGATGGAAAAATCACAAGCGGGCAATTCTAACTCAGCCCCTAAGGCGCGTCAAGCAGCGATCAAATCCGATCATTTGACCGTCGTCTTACACACAAACACGGAACTGTCGTTTGCCGTTCATCCGTGCCTTATCTCCAACTCGAAATGCTAGCCCCCTGGCGCGACGACGGTGGCGGCGACGAGCCATCCAAATCCTGACCGGCTTTTGGCTGCTGGTCTCTCTGGTGGGCGTGGGGTTTGCTTTGGTGCAAGGCTCGGTTCTGCCGGTTAACAGTGCCCTGGCGGCTTCTCTGCCAGCCAGTGGGCCCATTGTGCCCAATAGTACGGTAATCATTGACTACAGTTATGACCCGCTCTATCGCCTGACGGAGGCCGACTACAACAGCGTGGGGCAGGTGTACACCTACACCTATGACAGTGCTAACAACCGCCTGGCGGCGGGGCTGAATGGCACGCAGGTGACGACTTACACCTATGATATTGCCAACCGCCTGACCCAGGTGGATGAGCAGGCCTATGCCTATGACAACAGTGGCAATCTGCTCAGTGATGGGGTCTATACCTACACCTATGACAGTGCCAACCGCTTGATTCAACTGGTGGATGGGATTTCTACCAAGGCTTATGAATACAATGGGGATGGGGTGCGGGTGGCTCAGATTGAGGATGGCCTGCGTACTGACTATGTGCAGGATGTGGCTGCCCCGCTGCCGCAGGTCTTAACGGCGCGACAGGGAGGCACAGTCTCCACCTATCTGCGCGGTTTGGGCTTGATTGGGGAGCAGCGGGCGGGCACTGGCCCCCTGGCGGGGCCGGCGACGTGGCAATATACGTTGCCCGATGCCCTTGGCTCGGTGCGGCAGGTGGTGGATGGCCAGGGTGTGGTGACGGTGGGTCGCCATTATGACCCCTTTGGGGCGGTGATGATGGAGGCAGGCACGGGTCGCTCGGCTTATGGCTTTGCGGGTGAGGAGCAGGATGCAGAGACGGATCAACTGTTCCTGCGGGCCAGGACGTATAAGCCCAGCACGGGTCGCTTCTTGCAGCAAGATGATGTATTGGGCACAGCCAACCAGCCGCGCACGCTGCATCGTTACACCTACTCTTTCAACAATCCCATCAATTACACGGACCCCAGTGGGCACATGCCGTCGTTCCTGGAAATGGCCTGTGGCGCATTAAAGTTCGCTTTTGACGCCACCGTGAGTCTAGTTGGTTTCTTTGCCAATCCGGGAGAAAACGCCAAAGATTTAATCAGATCCATTGGCGACTTTGCCCAAAACCCCTCAGACCCGATTGCTTTCTTAGATGATTTAGCTGGACAGCCGATGTCAGGCAAGAACTTCGAAAGAGGTTTGTCTTTCTTTGAGGAGAATCTGGGCATCAGCGAGATGGAACTGCGCCAGGCCTTTGAGGCGGGCTATGAGGGGGCGCAGATGGTCTACCAGACTTTTGGGCCGCTGATAGATAGGGCGATACAGGTGGCGACAACGGCCGTGAGCCTAGCCGCTACCATCGTCACCGAAGTGTTAATTGGTGATTTCCTGGACGTAGGCTCGCTGATTGTGGGCTATGATGTCCGTACTGGCGAGAAGTTAAGCCGAGAAGAGAAAGCTCTTATGGTCGCAGGGCTGGCTGTGGCTGTCCTCACCCTGGGGGTAGGCGATGATGTAGTAGATGTGGCCCGTGCCCTGCGTCATGCTGATGAAGTAGCAGCGGTGTCTCGCCATGCTGATGAGATTGTGGATGCCACTCGCCATGCCGATGAGCTAGCTGATGCAGCCAAAATCTCTACCCGCCATAGTGATGAGTTGGTCAATGTGGCGGAAACAGGTGCTATTCATGGTGATGATTGGGCGGAGGCGGCGGAAACGGCCGTTGTCCATGGCAATGATTTTGATAATGCTGTACGTTTAGAACAACATCTAGACGATAGTGATGCTCTTGTTCAGCCACAAAAAATGAATCATACAACACAATATAACGGTGTCGTTACAGAGCCACGAAGAATGAGTGTATCACCTGAACAGGGAGATGAGCTTAGCGAACTTTCCAATATTAATCGAGTCTCTGAAGATGAAATCTATCAAGCTATAGAGGATACAGATTTTGGGTCATATGTATTGAAGTTAGCAGATAGAGAGGGAGCAAGGCCAAAGATAGTTTTTACAGATAAAATGAGTGCTTGGGCTCAATACGATCATGAACTCAATATTGTTGAAATAAACGAATCCCTTCACCTTGACTTACCAGCCGAACTCATTGCACCTACTGTAACTCATGAACTTGTGCATCGTTCTGCTCGATGGTTCAAAAACTCGTTGGCTCAAGAACAGGTAGCACATATTGCCGAAGGGCTAGTCTGGAAAGAAATACACTAACTTTGCAGTTTTCGTTTACATAACGAAATCACCTCTGGTAGAGAATGATTACAACCACACATAGAAAAGGTCCATTGGCCTTAGGCTACCAGAGAGAAGAACATTATGTCGATAAAAAGTGCAAACATAGTGAAATAAAAGGACAAGGTCTATTTGATAATGTGACATCTTTATCAGCACTCCAACAAAGAAAGATTCAATCCCTTGATAATGTCCTCAGCTTAGTTGATGAATCATCGAGACTAGGCAGTTCGCAACCTTTGCTGAATTACTTAGAAACAATCCCAAGTTATAACAGATTAGATGGATATAGTATCGACACCATTGAATGGTTGCGCCATAATGCCCAAAACCCATTTTCGGAATATCCTGATGAAGTGGCAGAATCAATAAGAAGGGTGTACCAAAAACAACTTGATTTTGCGTTAAGGAACCCATAATTAGCTGTAAAAAACAAGAATATGCTAAATTTGTGAAATGGAGAACAATATCATGACGCAAAAAATCCTGATGATACCATGGGAAGATCAATCCTTTGATTTAACAAAAGCTTTGTTACTTCATTGGAAATATAATGTGACCCTATACAGTACACCAGCAAAACAGATTCAATTTGGTAATTTTGAAAAGATCTGTGCAGAATTTTGCCCAAAAATTTTAATTGCAAATAGAGATGATTTTAATGGAAAAGATCACGAATTTTGTAAATTGATGAAAGAAAGTTTAAATACAAAAAGCATCGGTTTATTTTTTGTTTATAAAATTATTCGTGATTATGACAAAAACACCTCTCGAAGTCTCTGCTGGGCCGATGAATATTTACAACTACCAATCTTTCCAGAGGAGCTAGAAACAAGATTAAGAAGGATGTTTAGCTGAGTTATTTTCAATAACTTTTTCTTACTAAGCGGAGTTTCTATGGAATAATCATCGGTATCCATCGGCTTCTTAATAGAAATTTCTTTCATTTGTACTCAATTTATACAAAAGTCTCTGATCCTCTAGGTCAGAGGCTTTTTGCTTTATGTTCATTATCACGCCGATGGTACCCTAGCACGTCGTGGAGCGGATGCGGCCGTAGGTGGCTTCATTTCGGCCAGCAAACGGGCTGACCAGTTGCAGGCTGCGGCTCGCCTGCAAGGGCGTATGGATGCCTTTGTCAACCGCACGGATGGTGTTCTCAAGCGGCGGCTGGCTGACTTTGTGGAACGTGGTGATGGGGCTGGGGATGTGGGGGAGGCCACTGCTCGGCGCGGTGATGACCTAGGTGATGCCGTTCGCCTACAACTAGGCGAAGATGGTTTCCAAACAAGCAAGAGATTGGATAGTCAATTCAATAATCAAGTTGGTTATGAGCCGAGAGATACGAAATATAGGCCAGGTGAAACAGAAACTCCTGATACCTTAAGCAGAGACCTCTATGAGTCTATAGAAAAGACACCAACTGGACAAAATATCTTACGGCAAATTGATGATATAGGCGCACGACCAAGAATCAGCTATGATGATGAATTGTTAGACACATCATATGGAGTTGTAGGAGCCAGATACCATCCTATAGAAAACACTATAAAATTGAGTCCCGAACTGCAAGATTTGCCTGAAGAGGTTGTCACAGCTATGGTAACACATGAATTGACGCACAGAATTGGTCGGCAACTCGCTCCCAGTACAGCACATGAAGTAGTGGCGCATGTTGTTGAGTTGAAGGTATTAGAGGAAACTGGCGGTTTGAATGCAGCTAGGAGGCAATTATTGGACACGCCTAATTTATCTGGTGCTCAAAAACAACTTCTTGAATCAATAGAAGAAATATCCCAAATGCGAACTATAAATGATGTAACAGCTTATGTTAACCGCAATTATAGGGCTAAAGCTCTTCCTGATTATAGTCTTACCTGGGTCAAAGAATCGCGAGCCGAGCTTGAAATTTGGGAAGCACAGCGAGATTTAATGGCACAACAAGGCTTTCCCAATGCATTTGCTGGTCATATAAAAGAAGTGCAAGAAAGACTTGAGTTTTGGAAATCATTAAAGGAGTGAGAGTAGTATTGTGAGTAAAGGGAAAATTCTTTTTATTGCTACAACAGATGAAGACATTAATATGCTGATTCAGTTGCTCCTTACAAGGTTTGCTTATAATTTGATTTATTATGACTATCCACCTCAAACTGGAAAGCGATTCAATGAAATTGAAGCGATTTGTAGACAATCCAAGCCAGATGTAATTATTTTGGCTAATGATGATTTCTCATCACCACTCAACCAGAAATTTTGTAGGGAACTACGAGATAGTCCAGATTTAGATGGTATTGGAATAATTCTTGTATTTAAGCGAGGAGGGTATTTGCGTTTGTTAAAACCTGATTGTGATGTAGATGAATATATTAGATTGCCATTTCCTTCTGAGGAATTGGATCGGCAACTTCAGAGGTTAATAAACTAATTCTTGTAGGGCAGCCTAAGTTGCTATTTTGCAATGCCTAGTAAAAAAACCCTATAATTATAAAAGGTGCACCGGTCGTTTCCTAATATGAAATGAGGCGGGAGTATAGCAACGTTTTGTGGGGACCCAGAGACAGCCTAAACAAGCACCCTCGGCAAATCCCCACGATTTCTTGCTATACTCATGAGGCGGGAGACGCCCGTTATTTAGTGTGTCTGTCCTGGTTTTGAGAGTTGGTGGGGAAACGGCCGTGTGCCAATCTAGTGCTTGTGTGGCGATCTCTCAGTTGACATAAATATATTTGTGGTGTAGACGGCCGTGTTGCTTTCAGTTGTGTATTCCAAGAGCAAGTTGACATCCATCTAGTTTGGGGAAGAAACGGCCGTATGGTGGCTGATGAAGAACGGCCGTTACCAGTCGGAGATCGTGTTGGTGGGCCGTGTTTGTGCCAAAGATATATCGTGCTTTAGCTGTCTAGTTGACATAAGAATGTCGTAAACGGCCGTAGGTGGCTTCATTTCGGCCAGCAAACGGGCTGACCAGTTGCAGGCTGCGGCTCGCCTGCAAGGGCGCATGGATACCTTTGTCAACCGCACGGATGATGTTCTCCAGCGGCGGCTGGCTGACTTTGTGGAGCGTGGTGATGGGGTGGGGGATGTGGGGCGAACGGCCGTTACTCACAGCGATGATTTAGGTGATACAGTACGGTTGGAACAACACCTGGATAGCGGTGACAACCTCATCCGACACGAAGTGGATAACATCCTAACCCATTCCGACGAAGGTGTGACGACAGCCCACCAGGCGGACCCCAATCCCCATTATGTAGACGATGTAAATGATGTTCAGTATGAGGATTTACCAGATGAAATTGATGGGAGACCTGCACCATATAAAGATCAGGGGGATTTTGTCGAGGTATATCATGGAACAGCCTATCCTGCTGATAATTATATAAATGGAATTGACATTAATGCAGGTGGAGGTCAATTAGGGGTTGGTTTTTACGCGGGCAATGAAGAGGTTGCTAGAGAATTTATTAAAAATTCAGTTGTTAATAGAGGGTATAGTCGTTACGACGAACTGCTCATTCAAGGTCTGAAAAGGGAGCAAATAATGGGCATTTTGGTAAAAGAAGCAAAAGACTACTCGCAAAATTTAGTTGTTATTAGAATACCTAAACAGGACTTCCTGTCGCTTAAAATCAAGAACCTTGACTTAGGTAATGAATATAGTGTGTTTTATGCTAACTGGAAGAATCAAGGTGGTTTTGCCCGTAATGAGTTTGTAGATCCAGCATATCGGCGTATATTAGAACCTACGCTTACGGATTATGATGCAATTATTGCTCCAGTTGGTGATGCTGAACATGTATTACAAATCAAGTTCAATCGGCGTGTGGAGGATCAGCTTAATACATGGCCTAGATTTGTTTTCGATGTTCGAAAAAGGTGACGATAAAACGAATCATAAGTGGAGAAAGCTTATTGACATTCAGGAAGGGTCTGTAGAGTAATATTAATTATGAGTAAAGAATTTTTTGATCACCTGTTCATGATTAATGAACCGCCACATACAAGGATGCCACTTCTTGTTCAGCGTGAACTTCTACGACAATATTACGTTAGCACATTACTCAAAAAAGGGTTAGAAGATAATTTTTCTCTCCTTCCGTTTGAAGATATAGAAATGCTATGGAAGGAAACCTTTCTGAAAGCAATAGGCTCTGAGCGTAATATACCTGGAATAGGAAGCCAACCGAGCTTGTACACATTTCATAATATTTATTATGAAATAGCACTTGGATTGAGTCAAAAAGCTAATAGCTATATTGGTACACCAACGACCTTTCAGATCAAAAGTCAAGATGGAAAATTATTCAAAAATATTGAGGCAAAAGATGACAATCTTTTTTTTCGTGATGCAGACAAAGCACTCTGGTTCATAGGTAAGAGCGATACAATGGTACAAAAATACCTTAAGAGTTTTCACTCTGAGACTGGCCTTACCATTTTAGAGTTTGATTTGGATCTGATTTCTTGGAAAGGGGGTTGATGCTTATTCTTGATTGGGGCATGTTGGTGGTGTTGCTTGTAGAGGAACATCAATGTCCGATTTACTCAATATCATGAGGTGAATTTTAAAGAACGGCCTTTTGCTTTTTTTGTGTATGTTAGGTGAGGCGGGTCGTGGGTCTCAATTGTTGAATTAACGTCAGCATAGTCTGGGTAGGGAAGCGGCCGTTTTCCTTGTGAGGTGTTGGTGGGGATAGACCAAGTTGATTAGCTAACTGAGTAGGAGGGGGTGGGTTAACGGCCGTTTGCGCTGTGAAGTGTGTTAGTGGGGGAACGGCCGTGTGGGTTGTGACATGTGTTAGTGGGGGAACGGCCGTTGTCAACTGTCAATGATCAATGATTAATCGTCAATGGGAAACGGCCGTGTTGTTAGTTCGTTTAGTAGATGTGAGATGTTGTGGGGGGAACGGCCGTGCAATCGTCAATCATAAATCGTCAATCGTCAATGGGAAACGGCCGTGTTTTAGCGCGTTGAGTAGATGTGAGTGTGTTGTGGGGAGAACGGCCGAAATGGCTACAACGGATTTGAGTATGGAGCAGATGGGGAAACGGCCGTGTTTTAGTTCGTTGAGTTGATGTGAGTGTGTTGTGGGGAGACGGCCGTGCAATGGTCAATGTCGCACAGCGACGCTTTCAGCCCTGCAAATCGCCAATCGTCAATGGGAAACGGCCGTGTTGCTAGTTCGTTGAGTTGATGTGAGTGTGTTGTGGGGGGAACGGCCGTGCAATCGTCAATCGTCAATGGAAAACGGCCGTGTTTTGTGCCAAAGTTATATCGTACTTTAGCTGTCTAGTTGACATAAGAATGTCGTAAACGGCCGTAGGTGGCTTCATTTCGGCCAGCAAACGGGCTGACCAGTTGCAGGCTGCGGCTCGCCTGCAAGGGCGCATGGATACCTTTGTCAACCGCACGGATGATGTTCTCCAGCGGCGGCTGGCTGACTTTGTGGAGCGTGGTGATGGGGTGGGGGATGTGGGGCGAACGGCCGTGCGCCGTAACGATAACCTGGCTAATGCACCTCGCATGCAGCCACAAAGTGACAACATTGTCCGCCAGCAAGCTGACAATATCCTGCCCCGTGCCAACGGGGCGTGACAACAGCCCGTCAAGCTGATGTCAATCTCCGTTATGCCAACAATGCAGATAATACCCGCTATGCCGACGGTGCCGGTTGTGGCTTGGGACGAAACTCCTTCACCGCAGGAACATCCGTCCAGACCGATGAAGGCTCTAAACCCATCGAAGCAATTCAGGCTGGGGACAAGGTCTTTGGTGAAGACCCCGACACAGGCGAACAAGGCTACTACAAAGTCGTCTCGGTGCGGGCACATAAACAGGATGTCATCGTTCAAGTCACAATTGATGCCGAAAACGGAGATGAAGAAGTGATGGAGGTCACGCCTGACCACCCCATCTACGTTGAGGAACGTGGCTGGATTTGGGCGGAGAACCTGGAGGTTGGCGACAACCTACGAACATCTGATGATAGCTGGGCGGTGGTGCTAGATGTGGAGCATGTCCGGTTTGATGAGCCAGAGTTGGTTTACAACTTCACGGTGAAGGGGCCGCATACTTATTTCGTGCTTGACATTCGTGTGCTTGTCCATAATGATAGCAATGTATGCAATCCAGCAGATTATCCCCACTTTACAGCGAACTTAAGGCAGGGAGGTTTTACGGAAGATGAAGGTCATGAAATAATTAGTAGGCTACACAATGCTGGCGTGAGTAACGACCAGTTACGATTAATAGACAATACATTTGCCGACGCGGTGGAGGTGAATGTAGAAGGGTTCGATCTGATGGCTTCTCTTAATGACACATCTGCTGATTTCTTGGTTTGGAGGTTTGCTGATGAGAGGCACTTGGATTCCAATTTTTCTAGATTAAGCTCAGATGAGCAGCAAAACTTACTTGATTACCACGATCATAAAGTTAAGGCATATTCTAATTTTTATGATGAGGAGGTAACAGGGTTAGATGACTTCTTGCAAACTCATGCTGGGGGGCATGCTGAAGGCTATAAAAGGGCACATGCACGAAGTCCTTGGATATCAACAGGAGGACAACTTGGACAAATTGTGAATACACAACATGCGAAAGGGCCTGCGAGCCTACTTGAGCGAACCGTTACTAAATCAGATACCCTTTACCTGTTACAAATTCCAGAACACAAGCTGTATTTTGGTCATATCAATGTGACTTCTGAGACCGAGATATTAGCAAATGCGATGCGAGATTCATTGCATCCACATGTAGTGGTTGGGTTGCCCAACATATTCCGCGACAAAGACTTTACTTATAGGCTGCGACAATCTCTAGATAGTAGATAAAGGATAGTAATATGGAAATCTTACCCCCATTGGCAACCCTCGTAAATTTTGCTAAATCGAGTGGAAAAGATGTTTTGACGCTCGATTTGTATTATGGAGTGGATATACAAGAAAATGGGAATACAAATTATGAGTGGCTGGTTTCAATTGGAGTTCTTGAAGGTTATTTGAGAATGATAAATTCATCCCTAAAGGACTCATGTGAAGGCTTGATAGAAGTATTAGAAAAAAAAGAGTATGATATTATCCGTGCGGCAACGTCAAGCATCTTATCTAATAGTAACCAAATAAAGTTGCTCCTTCTCCAATTACAACAATTAACCCATGATAAAGGCGGATATGTACTATCTATTACCTATTGGCCAAGGATTGATCCGCCTTGGCAGGGTAAAATAAGCTTTGGGAACCATTGGCAGACCGATATTTTTGCACAAGTTGAAGCACATTCTCTTTACGAGATATGTACTCAATTAATAGAGGCATTTCAGCTATTGTCTCCCACTGACTAGAAACATGTATTGTGGAAAAACAGATAGTATCGTTGCCGCTCCCTATTGGCGCATTCCTTTGCTGTCTGCCTCCGCAGACATGCCGTTTTGGGCAAGGGGCTGAGGACTACAGCGGATGGGAGAAATGAACGGATAACGGCCGTGTTGCTAGTTCGTTGAGTTGATGTGAGTATGTTGTGGGGGGAACGGCCGTCCCAATCGTCAATCGTCAATCGTCAATGGGGAAACGGCCGTGTTGCTAGTTCGTTGAGTAGATGTGAGAGGTTCTGGGGGAACGGCCGTGCAATCGTCAATCGTCAATCGTCAATCGTCAATGGAAAACGGCCGTGTTGCTAGTTCGTTGAGTAGATGTGAGAGGTTCTGGGGGAACGGCCGTGCAATCGTCAATCATAAATCGTCAATCGTCAATGGGAAACGGCCGTGCAATCGTCAATCGCAAATCGTTAATCGTCAATGGGAAACGGCCGTGTTTTAGCGTGTTTAGTAGATGTGAGATGTTGTGGGGGGGCGGCCGTGCAATCGTCGCTTGCCTTGAAAACGGCCGTTACCAGCCTCGCCGCCCATCCCGGATTCACCACTTCTTGTGTGTTCACTCAAACAAAAAGGAAGTCTGCCAGCACTGTGACACAAAATAGGGACATAATGTCCCTATTGATTGGTGACACCTGCCTCATGACAGGGGAACAGATTAGACAGTATGCTTGAATTATCAAACATAAGGAGATGGAAAAATGACAACAATTGATTCTGTTCCCAAAATATCAACCAACACGATGCGGTACGAGCAGATGCTGCAACGCGGGATGGCAGTGGCCTGTTTTCTCTTTCCGCTACTGTATCTGGTTTCGGCCGTTTATGCCCTGACCAACAACGCGACCTTCAACACCGATGCCGTCGCGTGGGTTGGCGACAAGGATGTTGAATGGTATCGCTGGCTCACCGCGACTTGGTTTGCCATGATCCCAGCGATGGTCGGTTTGACCCGATTGCTCAAAGACCAAAAGCCGCGTCTCGCCTTTTGGGGTGTCGTTTTTGCCCTGATTGGCGGCCTGCACCAGATGGGAGCTCACCACACGGAACGTCGCCTGGCTGAACTACGGGAGTTAGGTTTTGAGGTTTTTTGGAACACAGGCGGCATTTTTCGCTCACCACTCGATTTTGGCTTACTTGTCCTGCTGTGGATGATTGGGATGATCATGCTCGGTATTGCCAGTCGGCGTACAGGCGTTTTGCCTAAATGGGTGGGTGGCCTGATTGCTTTGGGTGCTTTTGCCTTTTTCCTTTACCAAGGGCCGGGCGGGATTATTCAGGCACTACCCCCTATTGCCTATCAGGTAGCGACAGTTTGCTTCTTGCTCTCGTTTCCGGTGGTGGGAATGAGGCTGTGGCGAGAAGCAACGGCCGTTTCATAACAAATAGCGGCCATCACATCGCCACAGGCAACCTAATTGGCACCCCATCTCGCTCAATTTCACGCCACAATATATCTTGACAGGCTACCATCTTGTTCCAGCGACTTTTTTCAAGGAGAACCAAATATGCACACAAGAAGCGTTATCTATCTGCTGAGTTTCCTCTTTTTGCTGGGCTGCCAGCCGCAGCTGGCTGAGCCGCTGCCGCCCGACCAATACCTTGAGCACGCGCTCAACTGGCTGGAAGCCAATGATGTCCTGTCGCCAACGGTGGATTGGGACATGGTGCGGGCTGAGGCCATCGCCCTGGCCGACCAGCCGCAAACAACGGCCGATACCTATCCCGCTATCGAATACGCCCTTGAGCAGCTCAATGACCCCCAGGCCTTCTTCCGCACGCCAGAGATCAACGTATGGGAGCGGGCAGACTTGGGCTTAACGGCCGTTTATCCCCAAAACATCATCACCACAGTCAAACATGGCTCCGCCGCCGAAGCCGCCAATATCCAAGCGGGTGATAAACTGCTGGCCATTAACGGGCAGCCGCCAACGCCAGGGGAAAATCGTCCGCGCCTGGTTGACTTCCCGCCCGACGGGGAAGTGGCACAGGCGACGACGCTCCAGCTACAGCACGGCAGCGAGCAGTGGGAAGTGACGCTCGCGGGCAAAGTGTATGAAAATGAGGGAGAGGTGACGGCGCAAGTGGTTCCTGTGGGTGGGAAAACGGCCGTTCATCTCACCCTCTTCACCGACCTTGGCACACGCCTCTTTCCTACCCGTACCCACGACGCCTTAGCTGCGGCCGCCAGCGCCGACACCTGCGGCTGGATCATTGATTTGCGGCGCAATCACGGCGGCAATTTATGGAGCTACTTTGCCGCCCTCAGCCCCATTTTGGGCGATGGGGAGCTAGGTGGCTTTGTCTACAATGACGGCAGCGAGGAGCTATGGCGGCTAGAGAACAGTAAGGTTTTTTGGGCAAATGAAGAACGGGAAGAGAGCTATGTGCGCGGGCGACCGTTTGTGGCCGAACGGCCGTTTCTCCCCGTGGCCCTGCTCATCAGCCCCCTCACCGAAGCGGCTGGTGAACTCGTTGTCGTTGCTTTTCAAGGCTGGGGCAACGTGCGCACCTTTGGCGAACCGACCTTGGGCGCACCCCATTTGATTTTGCACACCCCTCTCAGCGATGGTGCGTTGCTCTTTGTCAGCGGCGCCCGCGGGATGGACCGCAACGGAACAGTGTATAATGGAGTCATCATCCCTGATGAGTCGATAACGATTGATTGGCAGCAGCTGGGCACAGCTAATGATTCTGTCCTCATTGCCGCCCAGCAGTGGTTAACAACACAACCCTCCTGTACGTCATAAGGCATTGGCTCATGGGCAAAAAGTGTGCGTTCAGGTGACAGTCACTTTGGAAGTGGCTGTCACATTTAGGCAATTGTAGAGTTGAAATAGCTGCGACCCTACAGCCAAAACGATGAAATAGCTACATGAATGAGCAAATATCCATCCACCCCAACCGTTTTGCCAGCCATTGGCGTTGGTTTGCTCAAGCCGTCTGGCTGCTGGTGACGCTGGCTGCGCTGATTATCTTGGCGCGCGGTGTGCCTGTATTTGTGGAAAACCTGCAGTGGACTTATCGAGCCAATTTTGGCTTTTGGGTTCAGCGCAACAGCAGTAACGAACTGTTTATGGTGCCTGACATCAACGGACAAGCGGCGCGAGTGGGGGTGCTGGAGCGAGATGTGCTGCTGACGGTGGATGGCCAGCCAGTTGGGGATTATGACGTGACGGCGTTGGAACAGCTCATTCCAGTAGGTACACCGGGAACGGCCGTTACCCTCCAACTCCGCACCGGCAACCGCCCTGTGCGCGAAGTCACCCTCATTCGCGGCGACCAAGCCGGAGCGTGGCTGCACCGCTATGGCATTCCTCTTGCCGCCGTTATTGGCCTAGCTGTAGGGGTTGAGCTACTGGTTACGCTGGGGTTTATCGCCAGCGCCGCCTTCATCTTTTGGCGACGCGGCCAAACAACTGCCGTCTGGCTCTCCTCGCTGGTGCTGATTCTCGTTTTTGCCAGTGCTGGCTCCCTCCCCGTGCAAAGCCTTTATTTTGCCGAAATCGATTGGCAATATGGGTTGGACATCTGGATCTCGTTGATAGTGGTTGGGCTGATTCTCTTCTTATTTCTCTTTCCCAACGGCCGTTTTGTCCCTCGCTGGTCGATTATTCTGCTGCCCCTTTCTTTGCTATGGATTGTGGCCGCTTGGGTATGGCCGGAGCTTTATTTTTGGCGGCTGGCTCTGCAACACTATCTGCCAACCATGATACTGATTTTGCTGGTTGGTCTGTTGGCCCAGCTTTGGCGGTTCCGCCTTGTCTCTGACGCACGGGAGCGGCAGCAAACAAAGTGGGTAGTATGGGGAACGGGCGTAGCCTTAACAGCCGTTTTCATCCAGCTAGCCACGAGACTCCTTTTGTCCGACTCTCCGCTGCTGTTTGATCTGCTCATCAATCCACTCACCCGTCTGCTCCAACTGCTGATCCCTGTCACCCTTGCCTTGGCTATTGTGCAGCATCGACTGTGGGATATTGACATTATTCTCAATCGTACGCTGGTCTATGGTGGACTGACGGGATTGATCACGGCCGTTTACATCCTCCTTGTCGGCAGCTTTAGCGCCTTGGCCGTCAACCAGTCGGGGCAAATTGTGGGGCTGGTGCTGATGACAGCACTGGCTCTGGTCGGTTTCCAGCCGCTGCACGACCGTTGGCAAACGGCCGTTAATCGCCTCATTCCCCTGCCCGAAAAACCGCCGCATCGAAGAATTCCAGCAGAAGACAAAGAAACCGTTCCCCTCACGGGCCGCAAGCAGTGGTTGGCTTGGCTTTCACTTGGTCTTGGCCTCCTTCTTTTTACGGCAACCATGGCTGTCACCACGCTATGGGGCAATATTCGCTTTGATGAATGGTATTTTCAATTCACTGGCCCTGCCTTTCTCATCGTTGGCACCATTATTATTCTGCGCCGCCCCGCCAACCGCATTGGTCGCCTCTGTTTACTTATCGGCTGGCTTTTCATTCTGGCCATCCTTGGTTTTTTTGATGGCGCACCACTCGCTCCTTTCAGCCAAGCAGAAACTTTGTTTCCCTATGCCCTTCGTATTGGCCTCACCCTGATGCAGATCGCTACCAGCCTCATGTTTGTCTATTTGCCCTTACTGCTACCAGATGGTCATTATCTCAACAAACATTGGCGGCGCTTTGGCACTGGGCTGGCCATTTTAACGGCCGTTCCTACCCTGCTAACCCTTATCCAACCCGGTATCATTTTTGATTGGGGACAAGGAGAAGCCACAACCATTGCCAACCCATTGGCACTCAACTGGCCATGGCTGACTGACATTTCCCAACTAACACTCATTTATTTGTGGGGCATCCCTACGATACTGTCTATATTGGTGGCAATAGGCTCCCTCTTCCTGCGCTGGCGACAGAGCGAAGGCGAGATACGACAGCAAACAAAATGGATTGTATACTTTCTTAGCACCGTTGTTTTCAGCTTCATTACTATAGAATTGTTCTTTTGGCTGGTTGGTCTGCTACCTTTTAAAGCACAGTTGATGGAAACGGCCGCTTATGCCTTCATTCAAGCAACTTATGGGAAATTAGGTCTGATAAGTTGGCTTGGCTTTCCGCTGGTCATCGGCTTGGCTATTTTGAGATACCGTCTCTTTGACATCGACATCATTATCAACCGCACACTGGTTTATGGTGGGCTGTCGCTGGGCATTGTGGTGGTCTATATGCTCGTTGTAGGTGCTTTAGGTGCTTTGTTCCAAGCACAGGACAACTACCTCGTTGCCCTGCTGGCAACAGGGCTAATTGCCGTCTTGTTCCAGCCAGTGCGCGAACGTCTGCAGCGTGGCGTCAATCGGCTGATGTATGGGGAGCGAGACGACCCCACGGCCGTTCTCAGCCGACTGGCCCAACAGCTAGAAACGGCCGATTCCCCCGACGATATTCTGCCTAATCTCGTCCGCACAATCGCCCACACCCTCAAGCTCCCCCACGTCGCCATCTGGCTCCCCGTATCAGAAAATAAATTCGATCCAGTCGCCGCATGGGGACAACCGTCCGATCACGTTGAAATGATCCCCCTTATCTATCAAAACAAAACGATTGGGCAGTTGGTTGTAGCACCTCGCGGCGTAAGAGAAACCTTCAATCGCCGCGAGCGCAACTTATTGAACACCATCGCCGCCCTCACGGCCAACACCGTTCGCGCCGTGCGATTGTCCAACGAACTGCGTCACTCCCGCCAGCGCATCATCACTGCCCGCGAGGAGGAGCGGCGGCGGTTGCGGCGCGATTTGCATGATGGGCTTGGCCCCCAATTAGCCAGCCAAACATTGGGCTTAGAAGCAGTTGAGCAGTTAATGCCTACCAATCCCCAAAAAGCGTATGAATTGCTAGCTTCTCTCAAAGCCCAGGCGCAAGAGGCCATCACCGATGTACGTCGCCTGGTTTATGATCTGCGCCCACCGACGCTGGATGATTTGGGACTAGTGGGCGCATTAAAGCAGAGTGCGGCACGTTATGAAAATGGGCGGTTGCAGTTCACGATTGATGTGCCAGAGCCTTTGCCAGCGTTGCCCGCAGCCGTGGAAACGGCCGTTTACCGCATTACCCAAGAAGCCATGACCAACATCGTGCGCCACGCCCAAGCTACCCAAGCAACCATTCGCCTCACCTGCCTCGACCAGTATCTCGTCGTCACCATTTGTGACAATGGACAAGGGCTGTCACCAGAACACCAATCCGGTGTGGGCTTACAATCCATGCGGGAACGGGCGGCAGAATTGAACGGTCGTTGTATAATCGAATCCAATCCCGAAGGCGGCACAAGGGTGGAAGCACAGCTGCCCTTAGGCGGGATTGGAGATTAGGGACTAGAAACTACTCTCTGGTCGCTGAATACTGAAAACTGGATAGTGAAAACTGATGAAAGAGCAACCTATTCACATTCTCATAGCCGACGACCATCCTGTATTCCGTTTTGGCCTGCGGGCTTTGCTCGAAGCGCAAGCCGATATGGAAGTAATCGGTGAAGCCGAAAGCGGCACAGAGGCAGTGCAAATGGCCCAATCTTTGCAGCCAGATGTGTTGCTCATGGACATCAATATGCCCCATTTGAATGGGATTGAGGCGACAAAACAAGTAACCGCAGCGAGCAAGGACATAGCTATCCTCATCATCACCATGTTCGACGATGACACCGTATTCACGGCCATGCAAGCCGGAGCCCGCGGCTATCTGCTCAAGGGAGCGCAGGGGGATGAGACTTTACGTGCCATTCGCGCTGTCGCCAATGGCGAAGTGATCTTTAGCCCTGGTGTGGCCGGCCAAATGATGGCTTTTTTCGCCAAAGGCAGTCGTCAGCAAAGTGAGCCCGTTCCCTTCCCCGACCTAACTCCGCGTGAAAGAGAAATCCTGGAGCTCTTGGCACAAGGCCTGATCAACAACGCCATTGCTGACAAGCTGGTTCTCAGCCCCAAAACGATCCGCAACCAGGTTTCAACTATTTTCAGCAAGCTCCAGGTCGCCAGCCGCAGCGAGGCTATTGTCAAGGCGCGGGAGGCGGGATTGGGGTAATTGCTGTGTGCTAGACTATACTCAAAGCTGACAGCTCACACACTCTGCATTTACATCAATCGCTTGTAAGGCAAACCTGACTTCCTTCAAATTAAGGATTTAGCCTTTCCTAACCAGCATAAGACCCTACTAAGCTTCTGCAATACCGATCAACTTCTTGGTCAGTCGCACATTTGAACTGGCATCGGGCGCATAACCATCCGCCCCTACCGTATCACAATATTCCTGGGTTACCGGTGCTCCTCCAACCAAAATTTTGACCTGTTCACGTAAACCAGCTTCAATGATAGCCTCAATGTTGGTTTTGAACATTGGCATGGTCGTAGTCAGAAAGGCACTCATGCCCACGGCCTCAGGCTGATGCTCAATAATAGCTTCAACGAACTTTTCCGGAGGCACATTCACCCCTAGATCAACCACCTCAAAACCTGCCCCTTCCAACATAATATTGCAGAGGTTTTTGCCTATGTCATGGATATCGCCCTTAACCGTGCCCATTACAAAGGTGCCTATGGGCTTGGCCCCAGTGGCAGCGATGAGTGGTTTGATGATATCCATCGCCCCGGCCATTGCCCGCGCGGAGATAAGCATTTCCGGCACAAAATATTCACCGATTTCAAACAGCCGCCCTACTTCCTCCAAAGCGGGAATCATGGCCTCAAAGAGCAAGGTCAAAGGGGCCATACCCAATTCCAGCCCTTCTTTAGTCAACTCAACAGTAGGTGGCGCTTCGCCATCCAGAACATGATCATACAACGCATCTAAAATTTCATCTTGTCGGCTCATAATGTCTCCTTATTTGAAGCCTTTATTGATTTTGGTCAATTAGAATTTGGCAATGAGCTATTCAAACTTATAGGACCGTTTGGCCAACCGATAAGCCAAATCCAGAGCCATCTCATGGGCATCGTCTATATCTACAAGGCCACGCACAACCAGGCCGGCAAGCCAATTGCTGGTGACACGCCGCCACAAATCGTGCCGGGCTGGGATAGATGGAAAAGCACGTGTGTCGTCATTGAAGCCGACTGTGTTGTAGATTCCGGCCGTTTCCGAAACCCGCTCCAAAAATCGAACCATCCCGTTGAGGCTATCATGAAACCACCAGGGTGGACCTAATCTGAGGGCCGGATAATGACCCGCCAATGGGGCTAATTCTCGCGAGTAGGCAGTTTCATCAAGCGTAAATAAAATCAAAGTGAGGCGAGCGTCATTGCCATATTTGTTCAATAAGGGATAGAGATTTTTGGTGTACTCAGTAGCAATGGGTATGCCATCACCTTTGGCCGTACCAAAGCGCTCAAACACAAATTGATTATGGCTGCGGTAAGCGCCGGGATGAAGCTGCATTACTAGGCCATCTTCAATACTCATCCGAGCCATTTCCATCAAAATATGGCCGGTGAAACGTGCGGAATCCTCAGTGGTAGTTTGACCCTTTAACGCTCGGTGAAAACTAAGCTAGGGCCAGCTCAGTCATACACGATGCCGACGATGACTAATAATCAGCACCGTCAGCCAGCCGTAGCGGCAACCCCAGAATCTCCAGAGTCGTCCAGCAATGGTCAGTGAGGCCAGCCGCCATCGCTTTAAACGGTTTTTAAGTATTGATGGACAAAGCTAACGGCCGTTGACCCTTGTCCTACCGCCGAAGCCACCCGCCTAATCGCCCCTTGCCGCACATCACCCACGGCAAAGATACCTGGCACATTGGTCTCCAACAAGAATGGGTCTCGTTGCAGTCGCCAGTTCTGGGGACGACGGCCGTTACGCGTTAAATCTGTCCCAGTCAATATGAAGCCCACCCGATTTCGTTCCACAATATCGGCTGCAAAATCTGTATGAGGTTTAGCACCAATAAAAGCAAAAAGGGCGGCTGCCGGCACAGTTTTTGTTTCCCCAGTATCGTTATTTTGGATAACCAACGCTTCAAGTCGATCCCTGCCTTTTACTTCAACGACACTCCTGCGCAAGCAGACTTCAATATTTGCTGTACTATTGATTTGATCGACTAAATATTGCGACATCCCCTTACCCAAACCGCTGCCGCGCACGAGCATTGTCACTTTGCTGGCATAACGGGAGAAAAACATAGCCCCTTGACCGGCTGAGTTTGCTCCACCCACGACAAAAACATGTTCACCTTTATAATAGGCCGCCTCAGTAATGGCTGCCCCATAATAAACCCCAGCGCCCGTGACTGCTTCAATACCAGGGACACCAAGGGTACGCAAAGAGGCGCCCGTGGCGATAATAAGCGCCCGACAACTCAATTCAGTGCCATCAGCTAACGTAACCGACCGATAAGGGTCGTTCACACCGACCTTGACAACCTCTTGAGCCGTCAATATCTCCGCGCCTAAGCGGGCGGCTTGGGCTGTGGCGCGTCGGGCCAAGTCAGCCCCACTTAAGCCCTTGGGGAAACCTAGATAGTTCTCAATCCGCGAACTGGTGCCTGCTTGGCCGCCTGTCGTTTCTTTGTCGATCAAAAGGGTATGTAATCCCTCAGAAGCACCATAAACCGCACTGGCTAATCCTGCGGGTCCGGCTCCGATGATGATGAGATCATAAAAAGGCTGTGTCGGTTGTGTTTGTAAGCCTACTTTGTCAGCAACGGCCGTAATATCAGGGGCTATTAACGTTTGGCCATCGGGAAAAAAGAGAACCGGCAAGCGATGTTGTTCCTGATTCACGGCCTCAACCAAGGCTCTGGTTTCAACATCTCGTTCAATATCTAACCATTCATAAGGAATTTGGCTACGAGCCAAGAAATCTTTAATCTTGTGGGAAGCTGGCGACCATAGCGTCCCAGCCACCCGAATCCCATCAAAGGGTATCTGAGCCGTCGCCAGCCAATCCCCCAGCAGATCATCCAAAATGGGATAAAGCGTTTGTTCAGGCGGATCCCATGGTTTCATCAGGTAATGATCCAGCCCAACCGTATTGATGGCACTGATGGCCGCTTGGGTATCGGCATAAGCAGTGAGCAACACTTTGCGGGCATCCGGATATATTTTCATCGCTTCAGCCAAAAACTCAGTGCCTTCCATGCCGGGCATGCGCTGGTCTATTAAGAAGAGGGCAATCTGGTCATTACGCTGTTTAAGCCGCTGCACCGTTGTCAGAGCTGAGGCCGCAGATGTGGCTTTTACAATACGATATTCTTTGCCGTAATTGCGCCTTAAATCACGCTCAATGGCATTAGACACTTGTACTTCGTCATCAACAGTCAAAATAATTGGTTTAGTCATGGGATCACGCCTTTAAATTTACTTTTTGGTTGGAGAGTTAATTCCCTGTTTCCGGTTCTTCAATATGGATAGGGAGTTTTACTTGAAAACAGGTTAGCCCGGGCCTGGAGGTGACACTTATTTGCCCCTGATGTTTCTGAACTATGATGTGATGGCTAATATTTAGCCCCAAACCAGTCCCCTCGCCTGGCGGTTTGGTCGTAACAAAAGGATCAAAGATGTTTTCTTGAATATCTGGGGGAATACCTGGCCCTGTATCCGTAATTTCCGCAACGATCCACCCATCTTCTTGATAGGTTTTCAAGATGAGTGTGCCTTGCCCTGCCATCGCGCCAATGGCATTGTCAATAATGTTCGTCCAAACTTGATTAAGCTCGCTGCCAAAAGCATCAATATCAGGCAAATCTTGAGCATAGTCACGCTGCACTTCAATCCCATCCTTCAGTTTGCTGCGCAAGATGACCAATGTGTTGTTCAAGCCCTCATGAATATCAATCGATTGGATTGGTGCTTGATCAAGGTAACTATATGATTTTAAGGCTTTGACAATTTCAACAATGCGACCTGTTCCTTGCCCAATTTCCTCAAGTAAATTTCGGGTCGCATAAGTGCGACTCAGCAGAGCGACAACAGTTGCAAACTGCTCACTCGTGAAGTTATCCGCTAATTTTGACAACTCTGGAGGGCCATAGCCGATGTTTACCAAAGCTGGGGCAAATTCCCACGCCTCCTCCACCTCTTTCTCTTCGAGCCAACTTTCTATTTCATATTCCCGGTCGCTACGAGTTAGAGGGTCTAAAAAGATGGGTTGTTTAGCCTGTTCGTAGATGCGTTGGATATATGATTCCAGAGTCTTTAGCTGTACTGTGGAGAGATTCAACTGGCCTAACTCAAATTCAGCTTGTTCCAATTCCAAGAGGGTGCTTTGTAATTGAGCAGCGGCACGTTGCGCGGCAGCAGCCGGATTATTCAACTCGTGGGCAATTCCAGCAGTGAGCTTGCCTAAAGTAGCCAGTTTTTCACTGTGCCTTAACATGATTTCTTGTTGTAAATAAACTTCTTCCAACTCACGATTCTTTTGCATCACGTCGATTAGGCGCTGACGCTCCATACTTTGACCAGCAATAGCCGAGATAAAATTGCCCATCAGGGCGGCTACAAACAGCGAGGCCAAAACAACCAAAACGATGATCAACCAATTTTCTGAGGGATAGAGAAGCAGATAAAGTCCGAGAAAGCCCACTGTTAGGAAAATCATGATACCTATTGCCCACCGGATGGGGAAGCGGGTGAAGATCATGGTGCTGAACATCGCGGTTAGCATCAGGGAACTCACATTTAAGGCAAGCAGTCCGCCCCACAATGCAAACCCAATAAGAAAATAGAATAACCCACGTCCAGGCGTATCGTACCACCGCACAACGGGGGTAGTGAGGAAAGGAAAATACCATATTGCCAATAGGGCGGAAAGGATAAGAAAAAGCGATAGCCGCTCAATAGGCGAGTCACGACGAAATGTAATAATAACTAATATCGCCAGAACAGCATAGGAAGTTAGATGCCAAATCCAATCCCACTGTTCCCAAACTTCGCGCTTACTGCTTGCCTGATTTTCTGTCATGTAATTAGTATAGTCCGTAACCACCGAGGTTAATAAATGAAAATAACGCGTAAAGTAGGGGAACCGAAGCGGCTACATGTTAGGCACACCTTCAGTGCCAGAGCCGCCGTGGTGCAGCGAGTGAGCTAACGAGTTGTTAGGCTGCCAACTGTTGGGGGTTGATTGCAGAGAACGCCTCATAAGTAACGGCGCACTCGATGCCGATATTCGACGTATTCATCTCCAAATTGATTCTCAAGGAACTGCTCCTCCTTGGGAATGTCGACAAGGTGCGTGACAAGAATGACCAACACAAGGAGAGCAAGAATCCAAACAGAGTTTGTCACTAAAGCGATCCCCATATAAATGAGTGTCCAAGCGAGCATCATTGGATTACGACTTCGAGCATAAGGCCCGGAGGTGACGAGCTTCTGCGGAGATTCAATATCGACATGTCCTGCCGCAACGACAGACCAGATAACAAATCCAATACCTATCGCCGCAATCACCAGACCGAGGATGTTCCCGACTCGTGGGTCATTGAAAATTGGTCGCGGAACTGACACTTGGAGGATAGCGCCAAGAATTAGTCCAGCAAGGTGCTGTATCGGAATTGGAACATTTCCCCATTTCCACTTCATTTCTCTACAACTTCCTTTGGCAGCCTAACCTTCATTTATCATGAGTTGTTAAGTCAGCCGAATTATTTTTTGTTTTAGCGCAACTGTGACGGCCGCTGTGCGGTCATCAACCTCCAATTTGTTGAAGATATGAACAAAGTGTGATTTGACCGTTGCTTCGGTGATGTGCAGTTTGCTGGCAATCGCTTTGTTGGTGTTGCCCTGTGAGGCTAGTTGCAGCACCTCTACCTCGCGGTTGCTCAGGGTTTGTTTGGGTGTGTTGATCAGGTGGCGCGTGATTTTGGCGGCGACACTGGGCGCATAGGAGACTTCGCCCCGCGCCGCGCTCTGAATCGCGTCAATCAACGCTTCAGGTGGAGCATCCTTGAGTAAATAGCCTGTGGCTCCTGCCTTGAGCGCGGGCATGATGTCGGCATCGGTGCCATAGGTGGTGAGTACGATAATGCGTGCCTCTGGCTGCTGGGCGCGAATTTGCTGGATAGCTACCAAACCGTCCAATACAGGCATTTGTAAATCCATCAAGATGACATCGGGAGAGTGGGCCAAAGATAGGGAGACGGCCGTCTCGCCATTTTCAGCTTCAGCGATCACTTCAAAGTCGAGTTGCGAGTTCAGGAGCGCAACAAGGCCGCTACGGACAACGGGGTGGTCGTCTGCAATTAAGATACGAATGCTCATACATCCTCCTCAATGGGCAGTGCAACGGCAACGGCCGTTCCTTGGCCCAACTCACTTTCAATCGTCAAAGTGCCGCCAAGTTCCTCTGCCCGCTCGCGCATCGTTTTCAGGCCAAAGCCACGGCCGTTTCGTGATGTGTTGAACCCCTTGCCATTATCCGCTATGTCCAGAGCCAGCAGGTCGGGCATGTAGGAAAGAGTAATGTTGACATCCCGTGCTTTGGCGTGTTTTTTGATGTTGTGCAATGCTTCTTGGGTGATACGAAGCAGGGCGGTTTCAACAGATTCGTCTAGGGGGTGAGGGGAGCCAGTTACGGCCGTTTCCACACGAACCCTATTTTCCGCCGACCAGCGAGCCGCCACACCTTCAATACTTTCTACCAATGTTGCACCTTCAAGCTGTTCTGGACGCATATCCCAAATAATACGGCGCGCTTCATCGAGACCCTCACGTGCCGATTGCTCTACCTGCTGCATATGCGTTTGTATAGCGGTTGAATCCCCCAAGCGTGCCGCAGACGAGTGCATAATGATGGAGGTGAAATGCTGTGCCAGCGTATCATGAATGTCGCGCGCTAGACGTTGCCGTTCAGCCAATACTCCTGCCTCACGCTCCGCTTTTAATAAACTGGCTCGGGTCTCCGTCAGTTCATCTAATAGGCGTTGACGCTCCATACTTTGACCAGCAATAGCCGAGATAAAATTGCCCATCATGATGCCAATCAATACCACTACCAATACAACGCTAGCGATGATCAACCAATTCTCCGAAGGGTAGAGAAGCAGATAGAATGGGAGGAAGACCGCAGTTAGGAACCCCATGATGCCGATTGCCCAACGGATGGGGAAACGGGTGAAGATCATAGGATTGTACATCGCTACCAGCATCAGAGATTCTACATTTAAGGCAACCAGAGCGCCCCACAGCGCGAAACCAACAAGAAAATACAGTAAACCACGTCGAGGCGCATTCCACCAACGCACAATAGGGGTAGCCACGAAAGGAATGTACCATAAGGCCACCAGTGCCGAGAGCGTTAAAAAGAGTGGGAGAGAGTCACCAAGCTGACCACCACGGAGACCAATTATGATGCTAATCCCTAGTGTGGTATAGCCCGTTAGATGCCATACCCAATCCCACTGTTCCGATACCTCGCGCTTAGAGGGTGTCCCGTTCTCTATCATACAAATAGTATAGCCTGTAACCTCAAGGATGTGACAGTCACTTTGAAAGTGACTGTCACATCCTAAAATTACTGTTTACAAATTGGGCACCAAGAAGATCATCATTGAAGCAAACGGTTCGGCAAGGAAAACAGTAAGGGCGTGTGCGATGATGACCGGTGTGAGGCTGCGCTTACCCCATAAAAACAAGCCAGACAGAATCAACCCGAGAATGATGCTGGCGATGAAGGCAAAGATGTTAAACCCAGCCAAAACGGTGTGATAGAGGGCAAAGAGAAGGGCCGAAGCCACCGCCTGCACCCAATTGGGAATTTGCAAATCCCGTAGTTGGTTCATAAACCAGCCACGTGTGATAATGTCTTCAAGCACCACGCCTGTGGAGGCTAAAACGACCGTCAATAGCCGAAAACCATTAATCTGAGCAACATTGGTTTCGGGTGCAAATTGGAGAATATTGCCATAGAATGAGGCTGCTCCCAGTATGCCAACGATCACCCCAACAATATTTGGCCCTAAGCGAGAGGGAGCCCCCACACCAACATAACTCAGTAGTTCTCGCAGGGAGATGCCACTCAGCCGCAAGATAACGGCGATAATGATACTAAACGCAACCCAAAACCAAACTAACATGCCGATGACCGACCCTTCCAGAGAAAGGCTCTGCCGCAGTGTCAAGGGAATGGGGCCAAAGTTGGGTCCAATCAGCAGGAGCAAAAGGACGGTCACGATGCCAAGTCGCCGCCAAACATTATTTTTATCAATTACAAGCGCATTATTCATTTTTTTGTCTCCAAGAGTAAGATGGAAAAAGTATAAATTAGTTGGCCTGGGGCATCATCTAGCTCTCGATGGATTTTATTATCCATCAAAAGTTGGATAGCGCTGCAAAACTGTATGAACTGTATGGCATAAACGCAGCATGGCCGCTGCACGGCCAAATCTGTGAGCCAGACTATCTCCATTTGGCTCCGCTTAGCGGCTTGGTTGAGGTTGTTGATCCGGAAAATAGCCGTCGTCACATGCGCACTACTAGCCCCATTTTAGGCAAGAAACGGTCAGTGGTAGTCTATCAACAAGGCGGCTGGATAACACCTTATGCCGTCGTCGAAACCTTAGAAAGTGTATCTACGTTTTGGATGGAAATAACGGCCGTTCTTACCGATACAAGACACGACTTGCCAAAGGATAGCGTGTCTTCTGTTTTTCTTCGACTGGATAGCCGATGGTGAGCAGGGCTTGCGGCTGCCAATCATCAGGCAAGGTCAATATTTGTTTGACCAAATCAGGACAGAAGAGAGGGGCACACATCCAGCAGGCGCCCAGATCAAGGGCATGGGCAGCCAGGAGCAGGTTTTGTGCAGCCATAGCCGTGCTTTGCACGGCCATTGTCCACTCATGCCGCCGGCGCAGAGAATCGGGATAGCTGTCCATATCAGCCATACTGAGGCAGAGGAGAATGAGGAGGGGGGCATTGGTAAGACGTTGGTAGGAGCGGCTGGTGTCTTTGGTGATGAGGTCTGGCGAGACTTGATCGGCCGTTAAATCAGCCCGTAGTTTATCGCCCATAGCCGTTGCCAGTTTGTGCTTCGTCTCCCACTCGGTCATGATGACAAAACGCCAGGGCTGACGATTGTGGGCGGATGGTGCCCAGATAGCGGCCGTTATGAGTTGTTCAATATATTCGGGTGGAATGGGATCGGGCTGATAGCGGCGCAGGGATCGGCGGCCCATCAGCCAAGTGATCTTTTCGTGCATGTTGGGTAGGGACCAAGTTCCTTGGTGGAACTTAGTCCCTAATGTCCAAAATCTATTACCGCACGGTTACTTGTCCAGTCGCCGTTATAGCATTTCCGTCCAAGTCTTCGATAATAAAGCCTACTAAATAGTCACCAGCAGCCGCATCTAACACTTCCCAGACAAGGGGCTGGTTACCGAACGTGAGTGTGCCACCTTGCTGAGCGGCCGTTTCCGTCACCCGTCCTTGTCCATCCAAATCCAACCAACGCTCCAGAACCGTAAACGTGTCACCAGATTGGGGCGTGATTTCACGCGGTGCACCTGTGCCACTCTCATTGGTGAAGCCAAAAGCCTGCTGCATAATGCCATCACGGAATATCAACCGCGTATAACGTGACTCACCACCATCGGCATAGGTATAAATGCCATCCACCGTATAAGTGGAATCCTCAAAAGTAGCTCCATACGTCTGTGGCGTGAAGAGAGCCACTTCACTATTTGTGCCATCACTAATGGCAAATACGACTGGTTCCCAAGCAAAGTTCATCGTAAATTCACCCTGGCCCCAATCGGGATAAAAAATGCCACCTACCTCACGGGTGTCAGGGCTTTCTAGATAATCGCTGTCAGCCATAAAGATAGAGTTAGAAGCGGCGTCCAGAAAACCAACGAAGAGCTTGACATACCCAACATTCTCACCACTTATATCGACGCTTAATTCAATGGTCTCACCTGGAGCAACAGAATTGCCGGAAAGGGACAAGGGCGAGACGCTGATTTTCCCCGCACCAGGGGCTTCAAAACCACTTGAGCGGTCAGGCACAACCAGAGCTTGGGCACTTGGCTCAAAAGTGCGTCCCGTGTAATGGAAGGCTAGGAAATCATCCCACAAGGAGCTATTAGCGAAGCGTGCGGCAACGGCCGTATAGGATGCTGCCCCCACTACGGGTGAACCATAAAGCTGTGAGTTAGGGAAGTAGATAGAAACACCCGTTGCGCCAGGCTTCTTTGGTCCATGTCGTTCAGCAATGACAGCTTGATCAATAGCCGCCAACACTTGATTGGCGGCCTGGTTCAAATTGCGATCCTGACGGCCAAGAAGTTCTACAAAATTGCCCAAATCAATGTAAGAGGGTGGCACTTCGCGTCCAAACACGCTGGTGAAGGATTGGGCATAAGTGCGAGCTTGGGCGATGGCCCGCTGATCACTACTTTGCATGGCAAAAGCCAAGTCATTAAAGCTACTCATCAGCGTGGGGATAGCTGAAAGGTCAACGGCCGTTAGCGTAATATTCTGCTCCAACTGCTGTGCTACTTGCCTCGCCGAAGGAGCCGCAGTCGCTCCGCCACCACCTAATAGCAAACCAAACAGACCGCCAACAGGCGATCCTTGCCGGGCAAACTCAGCCCGAGCTGCATCATCCACAATGCGCTGATCCTCGCCAATATAGCTGTTCACAATATATTGGCTCAAAGCCGCACCATCTACATCAGGATTACGAACCAAATCACTTAAAAAGCCGGTATAGGCCCAACCCAAAGCTGGCTCTACCTCCTGTGAGGCTACTGCATAGCGAGCATGGGGGGCAACCGCACTAAATACCTCTAGATGACCCATCAAACAAGCATCAAAACCAATCAGTTCAAATTGGTCTATGTCAGTTTGTGCCCGAATATCATCTAAGGCATCATCTAATTCCATTAGATATAGTTGATCGCCTAACACACTGGAAAGGGCGATACTGGGATCAGCACGACCACCAGGTGAAGGATCACTCCAACCGCCGGGCCAACCCATGCCATGATCGGACATGATAAGCACATGCTTATCAGCCGGGTAAGTGTCAGCAGCCCACGTCACAAAATCTACTAGCGTCTTGCCATCTGACATATTGACTTCGCCTAAGTCAGTGATTTGCTGGGAACCGAGGCGATCTAAACTACTATCCTGAGTGATATAGTAGCGTCTAGTGGAGGCCCAATCGCCATCACCACGATAGCCAGCCTGGTAACGATCTACTTGGGCCACAATGTGTACACGGTCATTAGAACCCACCCGCTCGGCTTCGTTCATGTCAAGGTAAATGTCTTGCTCCAGAATTTTATCGTCCGCATCCGCATAAAGCATGATCAGCCAAGTCTGCCCCTCACCAGTGACAGGCACAGGGGGAACAAAAGGTTCGCTCTCAACGGCCGTATTCTCCTGCACATTGGTTTCTGGTTGAACTGGCTCCTCAAAACTTGGCGGTGGCTGTTGTACAAATCCTCCATCATTACCCCCACTGCTGCCTCCGCCCCCGCCAAAAAGTCGTGATCCACCCAGAACTAAGAGAACGATCACCACAATGATGATCATCCAGGGGGAACGCCCACCACCACTGCCACCTAGAGGCAGGGAAGGCAGTGAGCCGCCACCACCGGATGGCGGCCCAGCAGATGATTGGGAAGACGGCCGTTGTTGTTCCTGTTTACGGCGTCTTGGCGCATCAGCTCGTTCTCTCTCTCCTTTTTGATCAGTACGACGGCGGCGTTTTACTTCTACTTCTCTTTTCTTACTCATTAGGCTCCTCGCTATTGAATTTTTACAGATTGGGGGCTACTGTCGGCGATTTTGAGGCAATGTAGCAATGAACTTTTAGCAGAAGAAGCAAGTTCCCTTGAGGGATTCACCCCTCACAAACTTAAAACAGTAAAGCTCATTGTGATAGCCACCTCGATCTGTCAAGGTTTAGTCCCAATTATAACCCAAACAATCAGATGACACCCAAGCGTTTGAAAAAATGGACTATGCTCTTATTATTGTTCAGCTGAAATAGATAAGTAAACATTGCCAATCGAAGTGGGATCGGCCGTAAACATCCGCCCGCCAGTCACTTGGGCAATCCGGGCCAACACTGCTTCGTCAGCCGCCTCACCAAAAGCAATGGGAAACACCTTAATTCCATCTGCCTCAGCATTGGCTGGCAAACAAGTGGCAAACATCTGATTCTCAGTAATCGTGCCCACCGTGTCCTCGCCATCCGACAACAGCACCACCCCATACAGGCGCGACTCGCCCGCAGCCTCATCTTCCTCTTGCAGCATTGCCGCTGTCTTCACTGCCTCGCACATCGCTTGATATAAGGCTGTATTCCCATTGGCTACCACCGATTCTAATCGCGGGGCCAAGTCTCAGCCACATCGCCTTTGCGCACGGGTGACTGTAAAAGTTGGCTGCCATCACTAAATATCATCACACCTACTTCATCATTAGCATCTAAACGCTGCAAAAATTCGACCGTGGCCGTTCGGGCTGACTTAATCTTCTCCCCCTCCATGCTGCCAGAAACATCGAGCACTAGCAGCACCGTCGCCTTACGCTTAGTAATTTGGAAGAGATCAATGACGGCCGCACTAATGTCAGAGCTGGGGCTGGGGAGTTCAGGAATAGTGGTGGTGTTCGCACGTGGGTCGGTACCGTTAGCCAGGTCTAAGGGTGCGTGTAGGGAGATACTGCTATCTAAAGGCCGTAAATAATTATCAATGGCCGCTTCTTGTTGCTCTCGTGCCAGTAGATAGTCCCGAAAAACGGCCGCTGCTTCAACCTGCTCCGTCGTCACCCAATCCGCATTGTCCAAAATACAATATGGATGATCAGCCCAAATAGTGCCCTTGGCCGGGAAAATAAAAGCCAGCGGGAAAGTTAATTCATCACCGCGCTCGATGTTAAAACGCACTGTATCAGCCTCTGGCACCGCAGCGGCATGCAATAAGCTGGGACCTTCACTAGCCATCAACTCCAACAAAGCCGGAGCTTGACGGCCGTATTTGGTCGTATTCTCTTCCAACTGCCGCATCGCCTCTTCCACCGCTGGCGCATAAATATCTGCTGGAGCCAAAGTCTCCGTTTTACCTGCAATACCGTACACAAAACCCGTCATCGAAAGTAAACCAGAATTGGCATAAGCCGGATGGGTATGCCCAAATTGGAACTGTCCCCACTCAGGACGGCCGTATCGTCCCCATCCCTCTGGATCAGCCGCTAAATCCACAATCGTATCCCAACCAATGGGCGTATCCGGCCAACCCAAAGCCTCAGCCATAGGCCGCCACATAGCAAACCCCAAAGGCGCATAAATGGTGGCGGAACAAGTCTGACTGGCTATGGGCTTATTGATACGCTGCTGCCAAGCTTCATTGGCTTGGGCCACCCATGATTGATCGCCGGGACTCCAAGCTACAGGCTGCGATGTGCCCTCCAAAATAGCATTCATGGAGCCACCCGATGTGACGTGACTTACCTCAACTGCAATCGTATTGCCCGAAGCTACCTGATGCCCTTCACTATTAAATTGAGCCACGACTTGATCCAGCCAATTACGTTTGGTGTTAGACGACGCTAGAGTGATTAAGACCGTACCAGCCGGAACGGCCGTTGGTACGCCAACCTCTTCTGCCCCAGTGCCACCGCCCCCTGCTGTCCGTTCCACAAAATCCCCTACCAACTGATACCCCACCACCCCACAAATCAGCAACAATGTCACACCAATAATTGCCACAAAAATCATTCGAGTCTGAGACATAATTTCTCCTAATAATAGTCTCGTATGCAGGGTAAACTGTTTACTGACTACTGGTCACTGATCGCGCCTATCCCTCCCCTTCCACCGGACGCCCTACTGCCTTCCAAGCGCGTTTGGCATCCTCATATCCCATCCGATACAATCGCTCATGTCCTTCTTGGTTATAAGTAATTATCCGATCCACTGGGATCGCTTCACGTGGGGCCACAATGATTGGCTCCGGCAACTGGTGATACTTGTCCTGCAGAATATCTGGTATCCCATCCCCATCCTCGTCCACAAAATCCAACCCCTCACCGCGCAGTTGGCTCTGTAACAAGGCATTAGCCGCCCGCAGACGCGCATTCTCAATCTGCAATTGCACCAATTCATTGACGCGCCGGAACATCTTCAAGTCTGCCTGGAACGAAGCTAGCAAGGCCCATTCCAGCATTGTGCTGGCCGCCGACAACAGATTAGTGGGGGTCTTGGCCTGAGCATCAGGTTCATCCTCTTCCCAAGGCGTCATAATGACCACCACAATCTCCTCAGCACCGGCATCAATAGCTGGTCCCAGCGGGGTGTTGGCCACTGTTGCCCCATCCCAATAGAGCGTATCATGTAACTGTGTGGCCGGGTACACAATAGGAATGGAACAACTAGCGATAATATGGTCCAAATCTATGGCTTCCTGTACCATCCGACTAGGATAAACATCCGTGCTGTTGCCAAACACATGTAGATGTCCTGTCGCCACTTCTGTGGCCGTCACTCGCAAATGAACGGCCGCTTTCGGTGAGTTGAGCCTTTCAAAGCTGACCCAACCTTTCTCCTGCAACGTCTCCCGCAGCGGGCTGGTATCAAGCAAAAAATTATTACTGAAATTCAGATTCGTCTTCTGCACATCCCGCGTGCGCAGCTTGCGCCATAAGGCCCACAAAGAACGGGAATTATGCCCAGAAGCCATGGCTGCCCCATTAACAGCCCCAATTGACGTGCCCGCCACCACATCTGGAAACCATTCATGCTCCTCTAAAAAACGCAAAACACCTACATGGTAAGCACCACGCCCACCTCCACCAGACAATACTAAAGCTCGCTTCCGACTTTCTGGCAGCATATTCACCTCTCTTTGCCTACCTATACTGATACGCTTCGCGCACTGGGCTAAACACATCCAATACCCGTGCTGGCTCATCCCCCGCCAGCGCCATATGGTCAATGCCGCCCGGAATGAGGTAGGTGTCACCTGGTTCCAGCCAGCGTGTTTCGCCCGCAATCGTCATTTGCAGACGGCCGTTAATCACCGTTCCCGCCTGCTCATGGGGATGATTATGCAGGGGCACAATCGCCTTTGCCTCCAAATCCACAACCGAAAGCAGCATCTGATCTGCCCAAAAGGTACGAATCCGCACCCCAGGTGCCACCTTTTTTGCTTCCCGATTTTCCACATCAAAAAAATAGCTCATTATTACCTCCATTTCCGTAATCGGATCACCGATTACGGTTCACCACTTAACCCTTTCTGCCGCAGATACATCTGACGCTCGGCCTGTTTTTCTTGCAGCCAAGCGGCTAAGGCTGTTTCATCGGCCGTTTGCAGCAGCTCCGTTACCTCTTGTAAATGGGCTTGATAGTGAGCCAGTTGCTCCAAAACGGCCGTCTTATTCGTCAACAAAATATCCCGCATCATATAAGGGTCAGAGCCAGCCAACCGTGACGTATCACGGAAACCCGAAGCACTCACCGGCCACACCCGATCATCATGCAGGGAAACGGCCGTGTGCATCAACGTCGCCGCTGCCAGATAAGGCAAATGGCTCACTGCCGCCACCAACCGATCATGTTCATCGGGTGGCAACCAAAGTGGAGTCGCACCCACAGCGGCCACAACCTCCTGGGAGATACTTTCAATTTCGGGTGTGGTACGGTCATTTTGGCACAAAATAAAGGTCTGCCCCACATATAAATCAGCCGCCGCTGCCAGCAGCCCCGCCGTCTCCTTGCCACACATGGGATGCCCACCAATGGCCGCAAACGGCTGCGGCAACACCGACATGGCCGCACAAATCTCGGCCTTGGTGCTGCCCAAATCCATCACCAAACAGCCCTCTGGCCGCAAGTTGGGCAGCTGCTCTAATAAATGCAAAATCGTGCGCACAGGTGTGGCAAAAATGAGCAGGTCAGCCTCACGAATGGCCAAGGCAAAATCGGCTGTAACCCCATCCACCAGATTTTGTTGCAAAGCTTGTTGGCGGGTGGCGGCGTGGGTATCAACGGCCGTTAATCGCGCCACCTTCCCGCGCAAGGCCAAGGCCAGCGACCCACCCATCAGCCCCAAGCCCACAATACACACTCGTTTCTGTAACAACATAACCCGATTATACAGCACGCTGTCACAAACTGCCTGTGCTATCTGTCTTATGTACGTTTGTATTTCTATTTAGGGGATGCCCCAGAGGCGAACCGTGCCATCGCTAGAGCCTGTTGCTAGGAAACGGCCGTCTGGCGAAAAAGTAATAGCCGTAATCTTTTGCCCACTAAAAGAAGCTCGAGATATGAGTGAAATTCCAGTAACCACTTCCCACAGTTGCATTGCCCCATTGAAGATAGGATCGACAAATCGTTGGCCTTGACCAGCAGCTAAAATACGACCATTAGGTGAAAAGGCAACAGCTTCCACACTACCTCCTGTCCAACTTTCGCTGCTCAAGGTTAAAAACTGGTTCTCATCCAGTTGGGCAGCATGGCGCAGGCATCACGGTGCGTAGCTTGGTGCGAGTGTGGCAGGCAGCCCAACCCTCGCCTACCTTTGACAAAGCCGCCATCCTCAACCGCCTAGCCACCATCACTAACATCACCTCCGCCCAAGCCCAAGCCCTCTTCGACCAAAACAACACCACCCTGTAGGAGCGGGAGGGCGCGTCATAGCCCTCTCCCAACAGACGACCTCCCCCCGTGCCCTCTCGCTCCCATACCCGGCCCTCAACCCTCATCACCCCGCCCTCAACATGGCAAGACAGCCGGGAACCATGACCTCGGTGAACAACATAGGTATTCCCCGTCCTTCACGCCCCAACTGCGTGGCATCCCCTTCAAATCCTGTTAAAATCCAGGTTCTCCGTAAACAGTAATCCGTTAGCCGATACGGGGTTACGTCTTACGGATGACCAAATACAAAACCACTGAATAGGAGTGACCTATGCCCCAAGATTTCATATTCCGCGGCTCCGTAGCCGAACTTGACCCCGAATTGTCTGACCTACTGGCCCGTGAAGACCAGCGACAAGACGAAACCATCATCTTGATCGCCTCCGAAAGCGAAGCGCCCGAGGCTGTACGCGAAGCCATGAGCAGCAAATTCGCCAACGTTTATGCCGAGGGCTATCCGCGTGAAGCCAGCCGCAAGCAGACTGAAGAGGCCATTTTCGATATTGACGCGGAATTGGCCCTTTACCGGCGCAACAGCGACCCCCGCTACTACAAAGGTGTGGAATATGCCGACGTGCTAGAGGCCATCACCCGCCGCCGCGCCGCCGAACTGTTTGCGGCTAATGGCGTGAGTGCCGATCAGCTATATGTTAATGTCCAGCCTTTGAGTGGTGCGCCTGCTAATTCGGCCGTTTACTCCGGCCTCCTCAAACCGGGCGACACCATCATGGGCCTGAATCTAAACGACGGTGGTCATCTGTCACACGGCACGCGCATCAACCGCAGCGGCAAACAGTATCAAGGCGTGGCCTACTTCGTGGATAAAGAGACAGAGTTGCTTGATTATGAGGCCATCGAAAAGCAAGCGCTAGAAGTACAACCACAAATCATCGTAGCCGGTTATTCCGCTTACCCCATGATCATAGATTGGGCCAGATTCCGCCAAATTGCTGATAAATGCGGCGCCTATCTGATGGCCGACATCGCCCACATTTCTGGCTTAGTGGCTTCTGGCAGACATCCCAGCCCCATCGGCATCGCCGATGTAGTGACAACCACTACCCACAAAAGCTTGTGTGGGCCACGTGGAGCCATGATCATGACTCATCGCCGCGACCTTTATCGCCGTCTAGATCGTGCCGTTTTCCCCGGCGAACAAGGTGGGCCTCATCTCAACACGATGGCAGCCCTGGCTTTGGCCCTCAAATTAGCCAATACAGAGCAATTCCGAGATTTGCAGCAGCGTATTGTGGACAATACCCAACGGCTGGCCCAAAAATTGCACGAACATGGCCTGCGTATCGTCGGCGGTGGCACAGAAAATCATTTGCTACTGGTGGACACCAAAAGCGTGACCCATAACGGGGTACACCTGTCGGGCGACATCGCTTCGCGGGTGCTGGATGTGGTGGGCATTGTTCTCAATCGCAACACTGTCCCCAGCGACAAGGGGGCTTTGAACCCGACTGGCCTGCGTATCGGCACGGTCTGGCCTAGCCAGCTTGGTTTTGGCGAGGCCGAGATTGATTTGTTGGCGGAGGCCATCGCCACCGCTCTCAAGGGCTGCACGCCATATTATTACATGGCGATGGGGGGCAAACGATCATTGCGGGCCAAGGTAGATGCTGCCGCTATAGCGCGGGCACGAGCCATAGTGCGCCAATTGCGCGGTGTGCGCGCGACCGCGCCGAGAAGCGAAACGCTAAATATTCGCGGCGAGGAGGCGACGCGCTTCCTGAATTATGCTTGTGCCAGTGATGTGCTGGCTTTGGCTGATGGTGATGCGCAGGGGACGGTGTTGTCGGTAAATGGAACGGCCGTTCAGGCCCATATCTCTCGCCACAAGGCAACAAACTACAGCCTCACTCTACGTAACAAGGAAACAGCGGGCCAAACCCGCACTTGGCTGCGTGATCTGTCCGATGGCTATTTGCGCTTTGATGAAGATGTCTATGCCAAAATGCCTGGCCCCATCACAATTACAGTTGCTGAAGCGAGTGGTGAAACGGTAACGGCCGATACCAGCGTCATCGCCAACAGTAAGCCCTACTTCATCGGCCATCACCAGCATGAAGAGGGGGAAGCCTTGCCCGAATTTAGCTGGACAGAGCCAGAAAACCCGCCCCTGCTCCGTACTAGTTTGTACCAAACACATGTGGATATGGGAGCCAAAATCGTACCCTTTGCCGGTTATGATATGCCCATCTGGTACACTTCGGTGAGCGAGGAGCATAAGGCGGTGCGGGAAACGGCCGGTTTGTTCGATGTGACTCATATGGGTACGCTGGAAGCCAGTGGCCCCCACGTAGTCGAGTTCCTAAACACGGTCACAACCAACGACGTGAGTAATCTTAAAGTGGGCCGCTCCCATTACACTTATTTGCTGCTGCCTGATGGCAGTGTGGTGGATGATTTACTCGTTTATCGGCGCAGTGTGGACAACTTTATGCTGGTGGTTAATGCCTCCAACAATGATAAGGATTGGGCTTGGCTCAATGCGGTGAATGAGGGCCAGGTGATGATTGATGGGGAACGGCCGTTTGCCCGCATCCAACACCCTGTCACCTTGCGCGACCTGCGCGACCCCCAACATGGTGCTGACTGTCTGGTGGACATCGCCCTACAGGGTCCCCGCTCGATGGATATTTTGCTAGCTTTGTGTGATGATGAAGCATTAGCCAAACGCATCAAAGCTTTGCCCTGGGCAGGTTTGTTGGAAGGCAATGTGGGCGGCTTCGATCTCGTTGTTTCGCGCACGGGCTACACTGGGGAGCGGGTGGCTTATGAGCTATTTGTCCATCCTGACCAAGCACCTGCCTTTTGGCAAGCCCTTCTCAAAGTGGGTGAGCCATTGGGCCTAAAACCGTGTGGCTTGGCAGCGCGGGACAGCACGCGTACAGAGGCGGGGTTGCCGCTGTATGGGCATGAGTTAGCTGGCCCCTTGGGGCTGAATCCAGCCCAGGCTGGCTTTGGCAGTTATGTCAAGTTATGGAAGCCCTTTTTTAGCGGCCGTTCTGCCTTCATCGCTAAAGAAGAGAGCCGCGACAATGTGGTGGTGCGTTTCCGTATGAACGAGAAGGGGGTACGTCGGGCTGAGTTGGGTGATCCCGTGCTGGATAAGCGAGGCAAAGTGGTAGGCACAGTCACAAGTTGTGCTATTGATGTCGAAGGTTATTTGCTCGGTCAGGCCGTCGTGCCAAAGAGTATGAGCAAACCAGAGACGGCATTGGCCATTTACCAATTGGGCGGTGGTACACGTGATATTAGAGTGCCCAAAGCTATCAAATTAGGCGCACGCCTGCCTGCACCCGATGCGGCCACAGTGCTAACGCGCTTCCCTGCACGGAAGAAGAAATAAAAACTTCAAATTGTCATTCCAATGAGTCTTCGAGGGGGAATCCCGACGGCCTTGCTGATCCGTCGGGATTCCTCACTCCGTTCGGAATGACAGTTGGACACAACATGATACACATTCGACTAGCGACACGGGCGGAGTTTGGGGCCATTGCCCACCTTATGGCTCACGCTAACGAAAATCCGGCAACGCAATGTTTGCACAGCGGTGAAGGCGCGGCGAGTATTCGCAAGCAGATGGAGATTTGGGACGATGGCGGTGAGTTCTGCCTGGTGGGAGCTTGGCAAGCGGGTGAGCCAGTCGGAGCTTTTGCCGCTGAGTTTGATGAGGAGCTGGGGCGTGCTTGGTTATGGGGGCCATTTGCAGAGGATGGGGAAACGGCAGCTCGCCTCTTCCACCATCTGCTAGAAGCCCTACCCCCTACCGTCAACCAAACCCTCAACAGCTACCTTCATGTAGAAAACAAGGTGGGTGATGCCTTTTATCGGCGGCAGGGGTTTGCTAATCCTAAAGCGGCTCATGTTTACATTGCCCCGCGTCCCATTGAGATTATGGAACCATTCGTGCAATCACCTGAATGTACAAAATCCCAAATGGCTTCTTTAGCCCGACTGCACGACATCACCTTTCCTCAGACTTTTGACTCAGGTCAGGATATTGTGGATAAATTAGATGCCACGAACAAAGTGTTTGTCGAGGCAATGGGGGATGAGGTGTTGGGGTATGTGTATGCCAAAGTGGACGAAAGTTCGGGTGAAGGCTATGTGGAATTTCTGGGAGTGAGTAAAGGGGCGCGGCGGCAGGGAATAGGCAGGCGCTTGTTGGCAACGGCCGTTTACTGGCTCTTTCATGAGCAACAGGTGCCACAAATTGGCCTCAACGTAAATGACGACAATGCCAATGCCCGTAATCTTTATGAATCAGCTGGCTTTCGGCTGGTGTATGCAGGGGTAGCATTGAGTCGCCAAAGAGCAATGTGATTCAAACGGAAACAACCCAGTTATTGGCTAGAGAAGGGGTAGTTTATCGGCTGCTACCGCATAGTGAGGCACTGTTTACGGTGGCGGCCGCAGCGGCCCAGCGGGGTGTGGTGGCGGAGGAGATGGTCAAATCTATCTTGCTGCGCGAGAGTAAGGGGGAACGGTATGTGATGGCTTGCGTGACGGGGACAGCACGGCTTGACCCCAAGGCGGTACGGGCTTATTTGGGTGCTGATTGGCGGCGATTGACGTTTGCGACTAGTGAGGAGATAACGGCCGTTACCACTTATATTCAAGGCGCAGTCAACCCTCTTTGCCTGCCGGACCACATACCCGTCATCTTCGACACAGCCATCGCTGAGTGCCCACAAGTCAACATCAGCAGTGGCGACCCTATGGCTGGCTTGGAACTAAACCCGCAAGATTTGATCCGGCTGGCTAGGGCACAGTTGGCGCAGATCAGTAAGCAGTGAACAGTAAGCTGACCACTGAACAGTCCAAAAGAATGACACAAGAAAATCCTATTAGCTACACAGCCCTGATTCGGGGCAATCGCAATTTTCGCAATCTATGGCTGGGGCAAATTGTGAGTCTGTTGGGCGATTGGTTCAACCTGATTGCCTCAGCAGCCTTGATCGCTAGGCTGACACAATCGGGGACAGCGATTGGCAGTTTATTTGTCGTGCGTATGTTGGCTCCCTTTTTGGTCAGTCCCATTGCTGGGGTTGTTGCCGATCGCTATAACCGCAAGCGGATTTTGATGGTGACGGACATCGCGCGGGCAGTGGTCGTGTTGGGCTTTTTGCTAGTGCGGAGCGCAGAACAGGTATGGTTGTTGTATGTGTTAACGGCCATTCAACTAGCCATCAGCGGCTTTTTCTTCCCCACTCGCAACGCTATCCTACCCGATTTAGTATCACCCCAGGAGGTAGGGGCAGCCAATGCCATCAGTTCAGCTACCTGGTCTACGATGCTGGCTTTGGGCGCGGCTATTGGTGGTTTAGTAGCTGGCTTATGGGGAAATGAACCCGCCTTTATCATTGACGCCGCCACTTTTATGTTATCAGCCTATTTTATCAGCCGCATTACTTATCAGCCCGCTAACCGCTTGGATAGCTCAGACAAAACGATCGGGGGGACGTTACGGCAATATCTGGAGGGATTACGCTACATGCGCCAATACACGGATGTGTTGGTGATTACCTTGCACAAATCGGCCATTGCCTTGCTGGTCATGACCGGCTTCCAGGTGATTCAGGTGCGGATCGCGGAGCAAATTTTTGTGATCGGTCATGGCGGCGGTATTAGTTTGGGAATTATGTATGCTATGATGGGAGTAGGTAGCGGCCTAGGACCGATTCTGGCACGATATTTTACGGGGGATCGGGACAGAGCTTTACGAATAGCCATTATTATTGGCTATCTACTCTCGGCTGTTGGTCTGCTTATCGCCTCGCCTCTAAGCAATTTCATCATATTGCAAATTGGTATTTTTTTACGCGGCATTGGTGGTGGAGTGGTGTGGGTTTTCTCTACGCAACTCCTCTTACAATTGGTGCCCAATCAGGTACGAGGGCGCGTGTTTGCCACAGAGTATGCCTTATTTACCTTGATGAGTGCCATAGCAGCGGCGGCAACTGGGCCAGCAATGGATGCTATTGGCATCTCAGGTTTACTGCTTTGGATGGCGGGCTTAATACTGCTGCCGATGGCGTTGTGGTTGTCGTGGGTGATGTGGAGCAAACAACAAGTAGTAATCAGTGAGCAGTAAACGGTAGATAGTAAATGGTGGCCTGCTATGCGTCCGGCTGATTTTGAGTGGCAAACTGATGATGAGGAAATGGGCGTGGTGCTGCCAAACATGGCTGATCCAAAAACGCATCGTCAATGGCCTTGGCGCTTGTTGATGAGTGGGCTACTGCTGGCAACGGCCGTTTTCCTTGGTCTCCGTTGGCGCACGGCTCGGCAAACAGAAGCAATTATGGCTGATGTAAAAATCGCTCACGCACTTATGCAAGAAGCGGCTGCTGCCCAAGACGTGGAGATGCTAAATTTGG
The DNA here is from genome assembly GCA_965223555.1 of Promineifilaceae bacterium (SeqCode). Classification (GTDB taxonomy): domain Bacteria; phylum Chloroflexota; class Anaerolineae; order Promineifilales; family Promineifilaceae; genus CBDCWU01. Next base: position 3,103,762 of record CBDCWU010000009.1, on the reverse strand, counting down.
TGCTGTCAGGGCGCGATTTAGACTGGCAAGAAGCCCAACAAACGTTGATGGCCAACGGGCACTTTACCAATCACCCTGCCTTTAGCTTACAAGCAGTGCCTGCACCCAACGCTGTACCAGAAATAACCCTATCGCCCGATTTGAGAGAAGCGGTGGCAGTTGGACCGCAAACTTTTCAGACAGATGCTGGTGAGGGAGTAATTTTGCAACAAACAGCCGTCTACCGGCAAGGATCCCGTAACTGGCTGTTGGCTCCACCCACAGAAGCCTTTTGGGGGCCAACGCTAATTACCAATACGCAATACTTCCATATCACTTATCCTCAACGTGATGCCATGACGCTGCAGCAAATAACGGCCGATTTGAACATCCTATTTGCCGAGCAGGTATGTAATCGCATTTTGCTATGCGAACACGATTTTGCTTTTAATCTCACCTTCAGCACCGATCCACACAGCCTTGTTACCGTAAATAATCCCCTTAGCTGGCTGCAAATGGGAGATGGAGCAAGTTTGCCTACGCCAACGCTGGTAGGGTTGCCTTTGGATGAGGCAGGCTATGAGATACTGCTGAAAGGATATGCAGCGCAGGTGGTAACGGCCGTTATCGTCCATCGTTTCGCCTATGATTGCTGTGATCATGCCTTGTTAGCCCATGCTTTGCTGGCCAAGCAGGTTAGCAAACTTAGCTTGCAAACCTGGCCACTCACACATGCTCGCTATCAGCACCTTTTGAATTTCACGTTTGGTCAGATGACAGCAGAGGAAATGATGGCAGAGACGGAATTATCACGGCCCGAAAATCGTGAGTTAGCCTATGCTTTGGTAGATTTTCTCATCGCCGAGACAAGTTGGAACCCTACCCAATTAGCAGCAGCTTTGTTTGGCAATGGTGGGGCTTCACTTTACTTACCCCAGCTTGTGAGTGAGAAGGATTTTGACTATCGTTGGCTGGCTTTTGTTTCTATGCAAGCAGAAAACGGCCGTCCCCCTGCCACAGCACTGCCACCATCCATTCAAGCTTCTTGTCCCAGCCTAGATGGGCAATCTCTGTACACTTATCATCCCAGCACAGGCAACTGGTCAGATCAATCCTCAGAGCGGCCGCCCTTTACTGAGCAAACCCTCCTTTGGCCATTGCCACAAGGTGATGGCTATTTGCTCAATCAACAAATTGCTACCCGTTTTCGCACAGAGACACGGCTGACATTGCATTATCAACAGCAAGATGTGATGCTGCGCCAATATGTTTTACTGGAACTGGCTCCTTTACCTCAATTTGAATTGTCGGATCTGTCTGATCCGAACGGCCGTTATTTGGCCTTCTATGAATCGGGGCGAACACGCTTTGATAGCTACTATTTCATCGTAGATTTGGACAGCTGCACAGAGGATAATTGCCAAATGAAGAGGGTATTGGGTCAACCACAATGGTCGCCAGATGGGGTACAAATTGTGCTGGCCGAACGGCCGTTAGCCAGTCGTGATGATGGCCCTTATGAACCCTTCTACTTACCCCTATCGCGAGGAGACGGTGCGGGCAAGTCAGTGACGGCTGTCGGCCTCGGCTTTGCTCCCGTCTGGATGGATAATGACCAGTACAGTTACTTACGCATGAATAATGAACGTGTACCAGAATTCGTTGTGGCGGCTATTGAGAACGATGTGCCCCAAGTGGTGTTGACGGCAGCAGATTTAAGAGCGGTCGTTCCTGCCAACGTGCCCCCCGGGCAACTATTCATGGTAGACACTATTGTGGCTGCGCCAGATCAAGTTGCTATTATCGCTGCCACAAACCTGCTCACAGACAGCTTAGAATATGTTTTTCTATGGGAGAATGCCAGCGAACTGCAACTGATGCAAGTAGGTGACATAGAGCATGTTGGGTTCTCGCCAGACGGCCGTTGGCTAACCTTCTCCAATCCTCAGGGCCAAATAACCCTCACCGAAATTCAAACAGGCCAACAACAATCACTCCATTCTCCCACTAATATGCCCGATTGGACGGCTGATAGCCAGTGGCTGCTAACCAGTCGCGCCAACTATCTCCTACTCACAGCCCCTTATAACGGCTATCAACAAATCATCTTTAACCCTACGCCAAACTGCCAGCATATTCGCTGGATAGAATAGCGAGATAGGCCCGTCAGCCTGCTGACGGCAAAGAATTCCTTGTATACATGGATAAAGAGAAATACCGTAAACAAAATATCCGTCACACAATATTTATTACATTGAGTTAGCTTGGAAATTCATAGGCCGGTTAAAGGTTTTCCTATTTTAGCGTCGGATTGTCCTTTACAATAGGTAATGTAAATGTAAACGTTGAATCTTCTCCCTCTTGACTTTCCACTTGTATTTTGCCGCCGTGCCTTTCAATTACAGCACTAATCAAGGCCCATTCGTGTCTGGCAAAATAAACTTTCGTCAAACCAACCCCACTGCAAGTTGTGCTGAAGATAATCTTTTCAGGGTCATGGTCAAGCTGGATGAGAACATCTCCTGTATTTTGGACATTAGCCGATCTTATAGCTGCGTCTAGAATCGGCATGATAGCCTGTTGCAGGCGCAATCTATCTGCCCAAATAGAGGGTAGGCTTTCAGGTATAAGAAACTTAAACCTTGGTTTGGTTCGTTCATGTCGTTTCTGAACCTCTTCGATATTTTCCTGTGATATCTTTTGGTTACGCAGGGACTGAAGTGCCTGCTTGTATTGTTTATGTGCATCCTCGCGCATGCCATCCGTGATTTGGTGGATAAATGATTCTAGATTAACTTGCTCAAATTGAAGCCCTGACCAGCCACTCAAAAATCGTATTCTGTCAAAATACTCGTCCCAAATTTTGACGTTATTGGCAGCACTGTCACGAATTATGGAAAGATGCTTTTTCTGCTTCTCGGTTAGGCAATCAATGTCCTCTTGTAACAGTAGATTGACATAGCCTTGAATGAGAGAATTTGGTGTACGAATCTCATGGGCTAAATCAAACAAAGAATATAAGATGGATTGATCTATCTCATTTAGGCTGCTGAAAGACTGCTGTAACGATTCATCATTATCTGATTGGGTATTAGGTTCTATCTGGCTATTCATGACTTCATCCTGGTACGTCAGCTCATATACTTATCTCACCTGTTCCATTACAAAATACTGACTGACAACCCTAAGTCAACAATTCTTCTACCATTATACCTACTTGATGTGAGGTATCCACTGGGACAGATTCCAATGGGTGTAGTAAAAACTCGTAAGGGAAAAAGATGGACAAAAAGAGCCAACTGTGATTTTGTTTAACCATTGACAAAGCAAAACAAAAAACGCAGGAGGCTCCAATGGATTTTAACACAGGGCAGAATAAAGATGTGGTCAACCAAATGGCAACGCTATTAAGCGATGCCATCGCTGAGGGTATTGCAACAGAAGGCAATGTGAGCCTAGGAGATATAGAACAAGGTATGCGTCAGATACTGCAAGATGTTGGACGACGTGCAATCGGTCAGGCATTAGAAAAAGTTGACGTTGTGGAGCCAACTGTGCGCTGTTCCTGTCAGCATCAAGCAACTTATTGTAGCCGACGGGAGGGGATGGTAATTACGGTCTTTGGACGAGCCTACTACAAGAGAAGTTATTACATCTGTCATCACTGTGGTCAGGGGAAAAAGCCATTGGACAGACGATTGCAGATAAAACCCGGCGAAATGAGTCAAGGACTCAAGGCGCTGTTAGCCTTGTTGGGTATCCAAACGTCATTTGATGAAGCAGCTGAGTTGGCCCAAGAGTTACTGCTGGTCCAAATCAGTGATAATAGTATCCGAAAAGCGGTTCAGTGGGTGGGAGAGAAGCAAGATGCGCTTGAAGAAAAGTGGAAGCGGTTGAGTGATTGGCATCATTATATGAATGACGCAACTCGACAGGAAACTGATGCCCCCCGACGATTGTATGGGTCGATGGATGGGGTCATGGTGCCGACTCACACTGAGTGGCGAGAGCTAAAAACGGTGTGCTGGTATGAAGTGAGTCCTGTGTCCGAGCGTCAGTGGCCCAGCAGATACAAGAAGCGTGTTGGGGAGTTAGAGGCGTTGAAAGCGACGAATATCCGCTATCATTGTGATATTCAAGAGGCAGAAGCATTTTCTTCTCTATTGTGGGCAACAGGGGCGCACTATTTAGCCGACCAAGCACAAGAATTGATATTTGTCTGCGATGGAGCGAAGTGGATTTGGCGTTTGGTTGAGGAGAACTTCCCAGAGGCTATCCAAATTTTGGATTGGTACCATGCTGTTGAGTACCTGACTCCCGTGGCTCAAGCTTTGTTCTCTGAAAAAGAGCAACAAATGGCATGGATGGCTACGATGAAAGAACATCTTTGGTTTAGCCGTACCCAAACTGTCATTGATGCCTGTTTGACCTTGGCCGACCATTCGGCTGTCTTAGAACCAGCTACAAAGGCAGCGACCTATTTTCAGAACAATCTGCCTCGCATGGATTATGCTAATTTTCGTGCTCAAGGCTATTTCGTTGGCAGTGGCACCGTTGAAAGTGGCTGCAAACAAATTGGGGCCATGCGCTTAAAACGTTCTGGAGCACAATGGCTTGAAGGCGGGGCGCGTTTGGTTGCCAAAGCACGAGCCCTTTGGCTCAGTGGTCAATGGGATGAGGTTGTAAACAACCCTACCTCTCTTCCTTTTGCTATCTAACGAGTTTTTACTGCTCCCGATTCCAATTTAGACATAGCCTCTGTGAACTGCTTGTAAAGCGTTTCATCATAGATGCGGGCATAAAGTTGTGTTGTATTGAGATGCTGATGACCCAACAACTTTCTGAGGGAGTGGATGGGCATACCCTGATTAATTAACCGCGTGGCCATCGTGCGTCTGAGCTTGTGCGGAGATACCTCAACCCCAGCTTGCTGACCATATTTTTTCAACCGTCGTTGGATAGACCGTGCTGACGGTGAACGCCCATGCAATACAAAGAAGTGGTCGTCATTGGGTAACTCTGGTCGTTGATGAAGATAACGTGTCAAGGCATTGGTCAATCTTGGGGTTAAATAAACCACTCGGTCCCGACCTGGTTTACCACCACGAATCGTAGCAAAGCACTTTGTCAGATTCACATCGCCCAAGCGTAAATCGAGTAGCTCAGAAATACGAATGCCAGTGTGAGCTAAGGTCAAGAACCAGGCTCGGTCAAAACAGGCGTTGTACGTTTCTGTCTGGGTGGCCTGCAAGATGTTCGTCTCTAGCCAGCGATAATCCGCTTCAGATAAATAGCGGGGTAGTGGTTTTGTACTCTTCTTGGGTGGCTGTACACGAAAAAGTCCCGGGTCAAGGGGATAGTCCCGGTCTTCCAGAAACTTTAACAAGGTACGGAGTTGGGCCAAATCATTGCGGATGGTGACATTGGTGACCCCATCGTTATAACGAGCTTGTAGCCAAGCTTCTAGGTCAGGGCGATGGAAAGTTTCCCAACTGTTAATTTGACGATGGGTAGCCAACCAAGACCAGATCCGACGAATGACATAGACAAAGTTGCGACCTATCGTGTAAGCTGTTTGGGTACGCCAGGTGGGCCAGCGCCTAAGGTAAGCATCAACAGTTTCGGCCAACCAAGATGGAAGGGTATTCAATTGTTGTTTTAACTTGGACAATTGTGCTTCTGGTGCAGATCTGGTCATTGTTTGTTGGGCAGGTTTTTGGGCAAAGCAGGTGGTTTCTGGTCACGAATGAAAGTGGTTTCCAGATGTTTCATGGCTTCAGAGAAATCATCTCTCACAGTGGGATCACCCACATCAGTATAGCGTTGTGTCGTTTGTAGATCATTGTGACCGAGCAACTTGGCTAGACTATCAATGGGTAATCCATTTTCAGCCAGATGGCGACTAAAGGTGTGCCGCACTTGAGACCTGCGCCTCCCATCAGGCTAAATATCGCCTGGTCACGTTTATCAGAAATAACAGCAAACAGTTTGCTGTCATCTTCATCGGGCACATCTCGAGGTAGCTGTGATCCAGTCTTGAGCTTATGCCGCCGGTTGACAACCGGATTCGGCCAATATTGCTTTGGCTTCTCACCAGCCATGTACTCAAAGAAGGTATGTATAGTTGATAGGCGGCGGTTGATGGTACTAGGTCTGCGGCCAGCAGTGATTTGGTGGTCTATGAAGGAATGAACAACAAGATTCGGTCGTTGAAACGTATTGCTTTTGGCTTGCCATCTTTTACACATTTTAGAGCAAGAATTCTTTGGGCTTGTGGTTGACCACAGTATTCCTCAGAGAACCTTATTTTATTACTGTGTCTGTTATGGCATCATTCTGATCACAATCATGGGCCACCTTTTCCCACGATTGTGACCAACGTCATTTCTGGGGGGGCTAGGAAACGGACGCGAGGGGCACTTAAACCCTCTAAACCAATGCCGCGACTCACATAAAGATGTGTACCTTCTTCCTGATACAGGCCCATCACATAACGGCGTCCTAGCTGTGAACTAGTCAATAAAGGGCCAATAAAGGGCAAGCGCACTTGTCCACCATGGGTATGACCACACAGATAAAGGTCGAGACCATGTCGCACGGCTTCGGGCATTAGTTCAGGAGAATGGTAGAGTAGGAGTCGAGGGGCATGATCAGATGCCTTGGCAACTAAACGAGCCAGGCGCTGGCGGTCAGTAGGCAGATGGTGGGTACAGTCCATGCCCAGCAGGATGAGTTCACGGTTGGGCGCACATTGAATAACGGCCGTATCCGAGCGCATTAAACAAACATCCAAGCCCTCAAATAGCGGCACCACTTCTGCCCGCAAATCAACGGGTGGGCTGCCTAAGGTTGCATACACGCCATATGGGGCAGAAAGTTGGCCTAGAAGCTGTCGCACTTGGGCATGGGTTGTCGGATTTTGGTTATATGACAAATTTACATAATCACCCGTGATGACAATAATGTCCGGTGCATTCTCTTTGACTATACGCAACACTTTAGCCTCACGCCGCGTAAGACGTTCAATATGCAAATCAGTAATGTGCAGCAGGCGCAGTGGCGGCCCAGCCTCCTTGAATCCGGCTATTTCAATCGTCAGGCGCGTGAGCCGCAAGCGATGTATCTCAATGAGCAGGCCCCAGAAGTAAGCGGCCGTTATACCCAGTTGCACAATCACGACATCCAGCAAAGCCCAACGCCAATTCAACCAGAAAGGAAGCAGCATCAAAACGGCCGTTGCCAGCCAACGTGGTACAAATAAAGCAAATAGTTGCGCTTTCCAGGGACCAAAGGAAATTTGTTTTTTAGGGAGGGTTATAAGAACAGCCGCATCCGCCCCCACTAACAAAATATGCACCGCCAACACAAGCAGCCCGGCCAACACTAAGTTTGTCACCCAACTCCAAAGAAGGGCAAGGCTGGCTGAAAGGCAAACGGCAATGGCTATAACCCGCCCACCCGTCCAGCCTTCCGCTCGCTGAAACATGAGCATTGTCTTGTGAATTGGCCCTTCAATCAGGACATCTTCCACCAACTCATCTGAAAAATGTTCATTTACCATATTCTTGTTGTAGCAAAAGAAAACACAATTGGCGATATTACCTAGATACTCTTAACCACCCATATCTTGTCGTTTAGGTAGAGGCCCTTGGCCTCCCAAAGGGAGTATTTCACTTTAGGGGCAAAAAGAAAGAGAATCAGGGTACAAGCATAAAAAGGTGTACCCATGAAAAAAAGTCGAGAAGAAATTGAAAGAGAGTTGAGAGCAAAAGCAGAAGAAATGATAGCTAAAACGCTAGAATGGTATGAAAAGCATGAAGCGCCAACATTGAGCGAAATAGAAAAGGAAGTACTGAGAATGCGCCAGGTCTTGAGTGAGGAAATGACTCGAATCTTGATACATGGACAAGCATCAGTCCACCCTGAAAAGAGGCCAGACTGTCCTGAGTGTGGTCAGCGGCTAAGAAATAAGGGAGAAAAGCCCAAAACAGTAGAATGTCTCATCGGCCAAGTGAAATTAGAACGAGCTTATTACTATTGCCCAAGATGTAAGACAGGGTTTTTCCCCCCTAGATGAACAACTTCAATTGTGGGAAAAACATTGGAGTCCAGAGTTAAGCAAACAAATGGTCTGGTTAAGCGGGGTTAGCACAAGCTATGAAAAAGCCGAGGAGACCTTGGCACGGATAGGGCGCATAGGGGTTTCCGATAGTAGTGTGTGGCGACAAGCACAGAAATGGGGAGAGAAGCTAGCCGCGATGGAAGAAGTAGAGATGAGCTTAGCCGAAGCCGTCGCCTTGCCGAAGCCGCTCCAAACAGTTCCTGAGACTGGGTGCAAAGGCGTGGCTATGGATGGAGCCATGATTTGCCTGCGTGAGGAAGGTTGGAAAGAGTTAAAAATAGGTTGTGTCTTTGATATTGAGGTCAGACCCACCAAAGACAAGGAAACAGGCAAGTGGCTATCCCAAGCACACGCAACCCATAACCAATACACATCTCACTTAGGTGGCCCCGAAGCGATAGGGCAAAAAGTATGGGCCTTGGCTCACCGTCATGGTTGGCTTGGTACACAGCAAACGATTGCTTTGGGAGATGGGGCGATTTGGATTTGGCACCAGTTTGACCACCGTTTTGTCAACAGTGAGCAACTGGTTGATTGGTATCATGCGACTAACCATTTGCACACAGCTGCCAGCTTGCTCCATAGCCAACAAGCAGCTAGAGATGCCTGGTATGACCAACAAAAAACAGAGTTATTCATCGGGCAGGCTCACCAAATCGCTGAAGACCTCATTGTCGCTGCCATCGACAAACCTTGGTGTGTCGTCGAGGACATTCTGACAGAGGCTTTGTATTTAGATAACAACCAGCACCGCATGCACTATCAGGCACTACAAGCGGCTGGCTTTCCCATTGGCTCTGGCATGGTTGAGAGTGGTTGTAAGCAGTTTAAAGCTCGTTTTGCCGGACCTGGCATGCGCTGGTCTCGTCGAGGTGCTGAGCACCTTCTGCCGATTCGGGCTGCAGTCATGAGCCATGCCTTCGATTCTGTATGGACTAAGGCTCATCTGCCCCAGAACTGAAATGCTCCCCTCCCAAAGGCGAAATAGACCATTTGTTCTATTTGTGGTATACTGTGTCTACATTGCAGCTTCATGGCAAACCCAAAATATTTTAAGGAGAAAATCAGATGCATATTGTGAAAAGTTATCCTGATGGTGTTTTTTCTTGGGTGGATTTGACGACCACCGATGTGGCCGGGGCCAAGGCATTTTATGGCGGCCTCTTTGGCTGGGAGGGCGAGGATATTGAGTCCGAGGGCAGTCTCATCTACACCATGATGAAGCTGGACGGCTACAATGCGGCCGGGATAGGGCCAATGCAGCCAGCTATGGCCGAACAAGGCATGCCGCCTCATTGGTCTTCCTATGTGAATCATAGCGATGTGGATGCTATTGCAGCCAAGGCAGTGGAGGCCGGGGGCCAGGTGATGTTTGCGCCCATGGACGTATTGGATTCAGGACGCATGACGACTATCCAAGACCCGACGGGAGCAATGTTTGGTGTTTGGCAGGCACGCAATCATATTGGGGCACAGGTGGTGAATCAGGCCAATGCGCTGGTATGGAATGAGTTGCAAACACGCGATAGTGAAGCCGCTAAAGCCTTTTATGGGGCTGTATTTGGCTGGGCAGCCAAGGCAGATGAGAATGGTTATGTGACCTATGCAGTAAATGATCGCATTCAAGCGGGTATGCTCCAAATGGATGAAAATTGGCCAGAGACGGTGCCAGCCAATTGGGTTACCTATTTTATGGTTGAAGATGTTCAGGCTGCCGCCAACAAAGCCCAGGAGTTGGGTGGCACGTTGATGATGCCACCAACTCCGGCGGGGGAGATGGGGACTTTTGCCCTGATTCAAGACCCACAAGGGGGCGTTTTTACGGTGATGCAGTTTAATGGGCCAGTGGATACGCCACCAGGATGATTGAGGAGGACCTAATATGATTAACCATGTAGGCACTGTTTCTATATTCGTCAGCGACCAAGATCGCGCCAAAGCCTTTTATACCGAAAAGCTGGGTATGGACCTACGGGCTGATGCACCACTATATCCCGGAGCCGCCAACCGTTGGCTCGCCGTCGCCCCCGCCAAGGCTGTTACCGAGCTAATTTTGTATGTGCCGGATGAAAATTGGGAACATTACAAACAAGTTGTGGGCCAATCCCAAGCCATTACTATTGATGTCACCGATATGACCGCGCTGCACAGCGACTTGACGGCCAAGGGCATTACCTTCGTGCAGGAGCCAGATGTCCAACCTTGGGGTAATTTTGCCATCATCGAGGACTCTGAAGGCAACCATCTGGTATTGGTGGAGCAGTCAAAGAAGTAGTTGGGCAATTGGTTATACCCAGATATACATTAACCAACAATTGAGAAGGCGCACTGTGAAGATCACGGTGCGCTTTTTGTTTGCCGAGGCGGGATTGGGGTACAATATCGGGCGTAGGAGAACATTATGTCATTACGCCGGATGCTGCCCTTTTTGATTTTGAATGTGATTGTATCGGCCGTTGTGGTTTTGGGGGTGCTGTTTTGGTGGGACAGTCGCCAGTCAGATAAGCTAGCCGTGAGTGGCAATGTACCCTTAACGGCTGTTACTATCCCCCCCATCGCCATTACGGCTGAGGCCCTAGCCCAGGCCACCGACACACCAGAACCGGAAGAGGGGCCACCCATTCATGTGGTGCAAGCGGGCGACACGCTGGGCACATTGTCTCAATTTTATGATGTGCCTATGGCAGACATCATGGCGGCTAATGATTTGAGCAACGCTGATTTCCTCTTTGTAGGACAACAGTTGATCATTCCTGTGGGTGGGCTGCCCACAGCCACGCCGCAGCCAACCAGCACGGCCACACCCAACGTCCCCCCCTCACCCATCGCCACCGAGCCACCGGAAGCAGGTGAGGTGCTGATTGAGATTGAAACGGTGCAGGGTGTGGGGCAGTTGGAAAGCGAGGCGGTGCGACTTGTGAATCAAGGGAGCCGCCCGGCCGCTTTGCTCAATTGGGAATTACGTGATGAGAGTGGTCGTGAGTATACGTTTGGTCAGTTGACGATTTTTGGCGAGGGAGCAGGGGTGGTGACAGTACATACGGGAACGGGACAAGATGGGGCAACGGCCGTTTATTGGAACCAGGCCGAACCGATATGGGAGCCGGGCGAGACGGTGACGCTGGCAGATGCAGATGGTGCGGTACGAGCCACGTTTGTCATTCCCTAACGGCCGTAGGCCAAGCCACAAATAATGGGGACAGCTTGTACTACACTAGTATCATCCCACTTGACGGAGCAATTTTATGTCCTCAATTTCCCCTTTGCCAGCCATAAATGATGATGAGGTTGAAGCCCAGAAGTGGCACACGCTGCTGCTACTGGCTTTGGCCGAGTTTTTGGGGATGGCGGTCTGGTTTTCCGCCTCGGCGGTAGTGCCTGCTCTAACGGACGCCTGGGATTTGACGACTGGGGGACAGGCTTGGCTCACGATGTCGGTACAAATTGGTTTTGTGGTGGGTGCTTTGGTATCGGCCGTTTTCAATTTAGCCGATCGTTTCCCCGCCCGCTGGTTTTTTACAGGCTCGGCTTTGGCAGCGGGCATAGTCACAGCCCTGATTGGCCTCCTCGCTAACAGTTTAGGCACCGCCCTCATTTTGCGCTTCGGCACGGGCCTATTTTTGGCTGGTGTTTATCCGGTAGGCATGAAAATCATGGCGACTTGGACTAAACGGGATCGGGGCTTGGCCATCGGCCTGCTGGTGGGGGCTTTGACCGTCGGCTCGGCCTCACCCCACTTGCTCAAGCTTTGGGGCGGGGTCAGTGCCTGGCGGCCGGTGATGTATCTGGCAGCAGCCTCAGCTGTGGCCAGCGGCTTGATGGCGGCTTTGTTTATTGAAGAGGGGCCATACCGGACCAAACCCCCGCCTTTTGCTTGGCAGCAGATCGGCCGCATTTTGCGCCAGCGTGAAGTGGTGTTAGCCAATCTGGGTTATCTAGGACACATGTGGGAGCTGTATGCCATGTGGGCTTGGATTCCGCTCTTTTTACTGGCTAGTTTTGAGACGGTGGGAGTCAGTGCGACCTCAGCCACTGTGGCTGCCTTTGCTGTCATTGCTATTGGCGGGGTAGGCAGCTTGTTGGCAGGTAAATGGGCCGACCAATTTGGCCGCACTACGCTCACATCGGTTTCCCTCGTCATTAGCGGAACCTGTGCCTTGCTGATTGGCTTTCTGTTTGGCCGCAATCCCGTTTTGCTCACAGGTGTAGCTCTCATTTGGGGCCTGACCATCGTGGCGGATTCAGCGCAGTTCTCAGCGGCCGTTTCTGAGCTGGCTGATAAGGAGTACATGGGCACAGCCTTGACACTGCAAACGAGTTTGGGCTTTTTACTGACACTGTTTACAATTCGCCTGATTCCGCCGCTGCAAGCCTGGCTGGGCTGGCGTTTTGCCTTTGCTTTTTTGGCAATTGGCCCAGTAGTAGGATTGTGGGCAATGTTGACATTGCGTCGTTCACCGGAAGCAGTGAAATTGGCAAACGGCCGTCGTTAAGGAATTTAAAATTATTAAGTTGAGCTTTTCTACCGGACAGTTGAATTGAGAAGGGAAGGAGGTAAATAAAAAGAGACCTCAAAAGGAAGCCCTCGAACCAAGGAGTAAGTCAGCCAATCCTTCCCTAGGCGAAATAAACTCTTATCAACACGGTCAGTCCGGTCAATCAAACCACGTTTATGTTCATCAGCCATAACTGTGATTCCCAGATATATCATCCATAGATAAGCTAAACAAGAAGCCATCAGAAGAGAAGCAACTCGTTTCGGTTCAGAGAGATGGCTCTTGTGAATATGAAACCCACGACTTTTCTTGTCAGAAAACATCGTCTCAATCTTGAAGCGCTTGCGATAGTCGCGACAGGCTCGCTGAGGGTCAACATGGTTTGTGATTAGATAAATCGGTTTTTCATAAGCTTCACCCCACCAGGCAATGGCTGTCACAGGTCCCAACTCTTGAGCCGTAAAGTAGCTGTTGGCTAAAGAAATAGTTGAACCCTGCTCTGGAGATAAATCACGCAATTTCTGAGTAGTACCTGCTTGAGTAATCGATATTTGTGGTGCAGAGCGTATCACAAAGTGCCAAGTTGTTTCTTGTTTTACCCAAGTCAACATCTCAACAGTGTCATATTCAGCATCTCCTAGCAAAACGACCTCGCTTCCTGTAGGGATTCGTTCTTGTAATAGTTCGAGTAATTCGATGTGACGTGCCGCTGTAGTGTGTCCTTTCTTACCTCGGTATGTTATCCAGGCCAAGGGCAACAAACGCTGACGATAGACAACCCCGACCATAATAGTCATACAACCCCGACCTACTGTGCTGCCGTCTATAGCTATATAGAGTGTTTGCTGTGCCAGTTGTTGCAGAATCATCTCCGCAAATGGCATATACATCACCTTTTCATCCACATTTTCATTCTTTACAAATCGCCGCATTCGTTTCTCGATACTTTTTGGCTTAGCCTGGCTCGCTATCTCACCACTCATCACACTCAATTGTGCTTTTTTGCTCGTTACGATTCCGCTTATCATCATCGCCAGTGTCACCACAAAACATTGTTTGGTTGTTGGCATCATCTTTTTGAGCGTTTTTAGCACTTGGGTATATACTTTCATCTTGTCAGTCATCAGGTTCTTCCTTTTGTTTTTGGTTGAACTTTAGAATTTACCTGATGCCTGATTTTTTGTCTCTTATTCTTTCGTTAGATTTTCCTTCCTTTCTGTCCGGTAGAAAAAGTTGAGCAAAGATTGGGCCAATCTAAATGCTAAATTCTCAACTAAGCAGAAAATGACAAATTTTTACGAACAAGTTTATGCAGTCGTGCGCCGGATTCCGAGCGGGAAGGTAACGAGTTACGGCCGGATTGCCAATATGCTGGGCCGTCCCAACGCTGCTCGGGCGGTAGGTTATGCCATGCACGCCCTCAAAGATACCGAAGATCAACCTAAATATGCCAATATTCCCTGGCAGCGTGTCATCAACAGCCAGGGGCGCATCAGCATTGTCAACCGTAAACATAGTGCCAATGAGCAGGCTAACCTACTCCGGGCTGAAGGCATCGTGGTCAGCCAAGACCTGAAAATTGACCTAGATGTCTATTTGTGGGCAGGGCTGCACCTGGTGGAGTTGGATGATATTGTACACGGCCGTTATTAGAGGCTTGTCCCGAACGAAGCGTAGGGATTGCAAACTCGGCAATCTGATTACCGATTACGAAATACCTACGCTACAATTCCCTTGTGAAACTAATTATTCAAATACCTTGCTTTAATGAAGCTGAAACCTTGCCTGTAACATTGGCCGAACTACCCCAGCAGATTCCGGGTATTGACGAAATTGAGACATTGATCATTGATGATGGTAGTGAAGATAACACCGTGTCAGTAGCCCAATCATTGGGGGTCACCCATGTTGTGCGCCACTCGCGTAATCAAGGGCTAGCGAAGGCCTTTCAGACGGGTTTGGAAGCCTGTTTGCGCTTAGGTGCAGATGTGATCGTGAATACAGATGCCGATAATCAATATCCAGGGCGTTATATCCCCGATTTGGTAGCTCCCCTGCTGCGGGATGAAGCGGATATTGTGTTGGGCAATCGGCAAGTGGGACAAATCGCCCATTTTTCTCCATTGAAACGGTGGCTGCAAAGTTTGGGCAGTTGGACAGTGCGTACAGTGAGTGGCACAGATGTACCAGATGCCGCCAGCGGTTTCCGTGGCTATTCGCGGGATATGGCTCTGCATATCAATATTTTGACCCGCTATAGCTATACACTGGAGACGATTATCCAGGCCGGCAAGATGGGGCGGCGCATTGTCAGTGTGCCGGTGGAGACAAATGGTCCCATACGACCGTCTCGCCTGCAACGCAATATGTGGCACTTCATCAAAGCCCAGGCGGGCACTATCATGCGCCTCTATGCCTTTTATGAGCCACTGCGGACATTCAGCTATATCGCTTCACCTTTTTTGCTGGTGGGGAGCATAGCCATTTTGCGCTTTGTCTATATCGCTCTGTTTGTGGGCAGCGCCATCGGCCGTTACATTCAATCCATCACTATCGGCACAGGGCTGTTTGTCGTGGGGGTCATCATCCTCATCTTTGGCATCCAAGCCGATATTAGCGGCAAACATCGCCAATTGACTCAAGAAATGCTCTATCGTCTAAAAAAGATGGAGTTGGAACAATCTGCCTCTGAATAAAAAAGCCTGTGATAATACACAGGCTTTAGCTCAGAAATTGAGTAATCGGGCCAATAAAATGGCCCGATTATGAGTTGTCGCACCTAAACTTCATTACCTGAATTAATGATGTGGCCCACCAAACCATACTCTTTGGCCTGTTCAGCCGACATCCAAAAATTTCTATCCGTGTCGCGCTCGACTTTTTCTAATGGTTGACCCGTTTGATCCGCAAAAATCTGGTTCAAGCGGCGGCGCATCTTCAAAATCTCTTCCGCCTCAATGGCAATATCGGCCGCTTGGCCACGCGCTCCACCCATAGGCTGATGCAGCAAAAAGCGTGTGTTAGGCAAACTATAACGATTTTCAGTAGGTACAGCCGAATAGATCAGAGCACCGGCACTAGCAACCCAACCTGTGCCAATAATCTTCACAGGCGCATCTACAAAGCGGATCATGTCAAAAATCGTGTCCCCTGATTCAACATGACCGCCAGGGGAATTGATGAATATTTTAATAGGCTCATCGGAGTCAGCCGCCAAGACAAGCAACTGCTGCGTCACCACTTGGGCCAATTTCATGTTAATTTCACCAAAGACGGTGATTGTCCGTGTTTCTAATAACTTCTCGCCAAATCGGAAGCGAGGTTCTTTTTCTTTCTCTTTTTCACCATTTTCTTCTGAAAGTGTGTGCATCGTTCCTTCCTTAATTTCTGTTTCTTTCGTGAGGATAGGCGGATAGTGTAGCCGTATAATGTTAGATTCGTATTAATTTGGGCATTGAACAATTGGTGATCACCAATTGTTCAATACCACGGGCTGTTCTACCTTTGTAAATTCGTAAATGCCTTCATACCAGGATAAACAGCCGAATCACCTAAATCATCCTCAATCCGCAGCAATTGATTGTATTTGGCAACACGATCGCTGCGGGCGGGCGCGCCTGTTTTAATTTGGCCTGCGTTTAGAGCTACTGAGAGGTCAGAAATCGTAGCATCTTCCGTTTCACCTGAGCGATGAGAAACAACGGCCGTCCAGCCATGTTTATGCACCATCTCCACCGCCGCCATTGCTTCGGTTAGTGTGCCGATCTGATTTACTTTACATAACAAGCTGTTAGCGGCCTTCAATTCAAACCCCTTTTCGATCCGCTTTATATTCGTTACCAGCAAATCATCACCTACAATCTGAATCTTGCGGCCTAACTTCGCCACCATTTGCGACCAATTCTCCCAATCATCCTCATGCAAACCATCTTCAATCGAGATAATCGGATATTTATCGCACCAATCCGCATAAAAATCCACCATTTCTGCGCCAGTCAGCACCTTGCCTTCCGTTTTGAGATGGTACTTACCATCCTCATAAATCTCCGAGGCTGCTGCATCCATCGCCAACATAATCTGGTCACCAGGTGAATACCCCGCCCTCTCAATCGCTTCCAAAATCAGGTCAAATGCCTCGCTATTAGCTGACACCGAAGGGGCAAAGCCACCTTCATCACCGACCGTCGTGCGATAACCTTTGCCAAGCAGCACCTTTTTCAGGCTGTGATAAATCTCCACACCCCAACGCAGCCCTTCCGAATAACTTTCGGCACCAACGGGCATGACCATAAACTCCTGCAAGTCAGTAGCCCCTGCAGCATGTTTACCGCCGTTCATGATATTCATCATGGGCACAGGCAAAACTCGGGCCAATGTTCCGCCCAAATAGCGATACAGAGGCATTTCTAAGCTGCTGGCCGCAGCTTTAGCCACGGCCAATGACACCCCCAAAATAGCATTCGCCCCTAAATTGCGCTTATTCTCCGTGCTATCCAAGGCCAGCATCACCTCATCAATCTCAGTTTGCCGAGTCGCATCCCACCCAACCACTTCGGCGGCAATGCTCTCGTTCACAGCTCTAACAGCCTGTGCCACACCCTTGCCCATGTAACGTCGTTTGTCACCATCTCTTTTCTCCCAAGCCTCATGAACGCCAGTTGACGCACCAGAAGGCACAATAGCACTTCCAACTGATCCATCTAGCAACTGTACCTCAACCTCTACCGTTGGATTTCCGCGGGAATCTATAACTTCACGAGCATAAACAGACTCTATATAGCTCATCGTTGAACACTCCTTACATTAAATAATATTGTTGCTAAGACTTGTCACGATTCATTTTCCAAATCAAGAGAGATTCGCCACATCTTGCGAAAGACTTGGTGAGCTTAGTAAATTTATTAGGTCTGTGCCCCAACGATAAGCCTTTATATCCAAAATGGGTAGAATACTTGACAAGCTAACATACCTCATCTTAACTAATATGAAACTATCAACTAATATGAAACTAATTGTACAAGAGGCGGAAGTTATCACCAATTTCTTGTATAGTCTTCATCCCAGCCAGCCACTACTTGCTGCCTGCGTGAGTAGTAATTAATTGGAGCAGGTTTTTGTATCCAGGATCACGATTAAATTGGGAACACAAAAATGTCCCCATTGAGCGACATCATTTTGATCCTTCAGACACTTGCCAACTTGCTATGTGAAGGCTATAACTTGCATTATTATGGCACTCAATCACTTGACCTCCGAATTGCAAGATGTCCATGAACTCTGGCAGAAGTTGACCTATGAATTAGTCGATATTTTTGATGCACACGGTATCTGTGCGGCGGTTGCTTATAAGATTGCCCTCCATACTGGCACAACAACTGTTGTGGGCACCCAAGCTCCACAACAGGATTATTATGATGTGTGGATTTGTGACAGCATGGGCGAAATGGAGCAGACGCGATGGCGACGCGATAAGGCTATGTTTGATTCTATCGTGGAACCTGGTCGAATCGCCCGCCTGGAGAAGTTTGATCGTCCGGCCGCAGAGGTCATTGACAGCGAATTATGGCAGCTACCCCGTGAAGCCATCTTGGTATCACCATTGCCCTTTCCTGGCACACCCAATATGATGAGTTTGACGCCACCAGGAATGATTTGCCTCATTGATCCTGATGAACATTGTTGTCTTACGCTTCATAATTTTGAGCCATTGACCACCAATATTTCTACTTTTTTAGATCGGGCCTATTTGCGGCATCAAGTGGACAAGCAAGAGGTTGAATTCGCGGTTGTTTCCGACATTAGCTACGCACTGACATCTGATCTGAGTTTAGAGAATGTCTTTCACCAACTTCGTGACCCTATACGACGCATCATCAATGTAGAAAATGTGTCTATGGGGCTTATTGACGCCACGACGAATGAAATCGTGTTTGTGGACGAATTATTAGGGCCAATGTTTGAGGATTTGCCTACAATTCGCTTGCAGTCTGGTCAGGGGATTGCGGGGTGGGTAGCAGATAACAGACAGTCTGTGATAGTGAACAATGTTTATACAGATAAACGGTTCTTTTCTCAGGTAGATCACCTTTCTGGGTTTGAAACGCGCTCCATGATGTGTATTCCACTCCAGGTACAAGACCGTATTATTGGAGTGTTGCAGGCTATTAATAAACAAAATGGCGATTTTCATGAAAGTGACTTACGTTTATTGCAGGCGTTGGGTGGCCCCCTGGCGGCTGCCATTGAGAATGCCAATCTGCATGGAGATGTGATTGCAGAAAAACGCCGAATCGAAACGATTTTTGCCAACATGTCGGAAGGGTTGTTGACTCTTAATGCGGAAGGGCTGATTACCCATGCGAATGATTCGCTATTGTCTTTATTGCAAAAGGAATTAGAGGAAGTAGTTGGGGCCAAGGCTCATGAAGTTTTGCGTCTGAAAAAGGGGCAATTTGCTGATTTCATTGAGGATGTCATAGTAGCTGAGGATGAGGATGACTATCCTCAGTTAGCGGCTGATGTTGTGCGAAGTGAAAATGTTTATTTACCTGTTTTGATTAGTGGTGTGCCAATTAAAACGGCCGATAATCAAGTAGGCGAACTGATTTTTGTTTTTAGCGACTTGCGCCAGATTCGAGAGGTGGAACGCATCCGGGATGACTTTTTCCACGGCATTGTCCATGAATTGCGAACGCCTTTGGCAACCATTTTGATGTATGCACGCCTGATTCGCACAGGCAAAGCCACAGATGAAGAAAAAGCAGACCGTTTCTTAGGCGTCATTGAACGGGAAAGTGATCGTCTGCAAAAGATGGTGCGGCAGATGTTGGGGCTGGCTAAAATGGAAGCCAGAGAGTTGCAACGCAGCTATGAACCGATTACGCTGAATCCCATTTTCGAGCAAATGTTGCCCCAAATAGCTGATCGAGCCACCCAAAAAGGGTTAGTTTTCCGACAGCGCATCGCCGCTGATTTACCAAGTGTATGGGGCAATTGGGAAACTTATGACTTGATTTTCCGTAATTTGTTGACCAATGCTATCAAATTTACGATGTCGGGCATGGTGCGGCTAGATGTATGGGCAGAAGATGTACATGTTTTGGTGAAAGTGCAGGATGAGGGTATTGGCATACCCGAAGAAGCTTTGCCAAACTTGTTTCAAAGATTTTATCGTACAAAAACGGCCGTTGAGCGAGGTATCGCAGGTACAGGCTTGGGTCTCTACATGGTGAAAGAAAGTGTGGAAAATTACAATGGAGAAATCCAGGTAGATAGTGAAATTGGCAAGGGAACAACGTTTCTTATACGTTTACCAATCACCGAAGAGTGATTTCAGAAAAAGCCATGAAAGCCAGACAAATTTATCTTGATCATGGTGCCTCTACGCCAGTTCAACCAAAGGTACTTGAAGCCATGCTGCCCTATTGGACAGAGATGTATGGCAATCCGGTCTCATCACATAGATACGGCCGTCAGGCAGAAAGTGCCCTAGAACAGGCTCGCCACACGATTGCAGACCTGCTCAATGCCCAACCTGATGAGATTATCTTCACTGGCTGCGGCTCGGAGAGCGATAACATGGCCCTGCGTGGCGTGATGGCAGCGGCACGAGCAAATAGCCAAGGCAATCATCTCATTACTTGTGCTATTGAACATGGGGCTGTCCTGAAAACGGCCGAGCAGCTACGTGACATCTATCATTTTGATCTCACCATTTTGCCCGTAGATCAGTTTGGACAAGTGGAGCCAGCCCAGGTGGCTGAGGCCATCCGTCCGGACACTGCCCTCATCAGCATTATGGCCGCCAACAATGAAATTGGCTCCTTGCAACCCATTGAGGCTATGGGGCAAATTGCACGTGAGCATGGTATTCCCTTCCATACAGATGCCATTCAAGCAGCAGCCATAATGCGCTGGAACATGGCCGACATGCCGATTGATTTAATGAGCATTTCCCCTCACAAATTTTATGGGCCAAAGGGTGTAGGGATACTGTATGCGCGGCGAGGTGTGGCGATGATGACCTCGTTGACAGGTGGAGGGCAGGAAGACGGCCGTCGTTCCGGCACAGCCAATGTCCCCTTTGCTGTAGGCGCCGCCCATGCCTTTGCCTTGGCGATGGCTAATCTGGATGAACACAATTGCCATTATCAAACGCTGCGTGACCGTCTCATTGATGGGCTATTGAGGGCTCTCCCCCATGATTGTGTACTGACCGGACATCCTAGCGAACGCCTGCCCCATAATGCCAGCTTTGCCTTTCGCCACGTGGATGGCAATAACTTGCTGATGCACCTGGACATGGCTGGTGTGGCAGCCAGCAGTGGCTCAGCTTGTAAGACAGGGAATCCCAAGCCGTCGGCTGTTTTAGAGGCTATTGGTTTGGATGCAGCCTGGACGAGGGGCGGTTTACGCCTTACCGTCGGCCAGCAAAACAGCTTAGAAGATGTTGAATACGTTATTGATGTGATGCCGGGAATCATTGAAAAGTTGCAGAAAATGAACCAACCCTTTGCCTGACGAGGGAAATGGGAATTGGAGATTGTGCCGCTAGCTTACCACCTCCAACCTCAGGTCTCTCATGTCAAAACATGATTAGCCTTATTCGTTCAAATTCTACCATCGAAAACCGGGTTGTGGTGGCTATGTCTGGTGGGGTGGACAGTTCGGTTACAGCCGCTTTGCTGGTGGAACAGGGCTATGAAGTCATCGGTATGATGATGCGCCTGTGGAGCGAGCCAGGACGGGGAGTCAAAACTCCGATAAATCGCTGCTGCACACCAGATCAAATGGCTGATGCACGGCGTGTGGCCGATCGACTGCAAATTCCCTTTTATGTGGTAGATGTGCAGGATCATTTCCGCAACACGATCGTCCAATTTTTCATTGACGAGCATGAGCAGGGACGAACCCCCAACCCCTGCATCGAGTGCAATCGGCAGATTCGTTTTACTTATTTGTTCAATCAGGCGCTGGCTCTGGATGCCAACTATTTAGCGACAGGTCATTATGCGCGGGTGGTAAAAACGGCCGCTGCCACTTACCAACTGCACAAGGGCTTAGACTCGCACAAAGACCAATCCTACGTCCTGCATGTGCTTAGCCAGGAGCATTTAGCCCATGTCAAGTTTCCAGTAGGCGATTACACCAAAGCGGAGGTGCGGGAATTGGCGCGGAAATTCAATTTGCCCGTGGCTTCTAAAAGTGAGAGCCAAGATTTATGCTTTTTAGGTGATGGCGATTATCGGCGTTTTTTAAAAGAGTATAGTCAGCAAGTGGCGCTACCGGGGCCGATTGTGGATGACAACGGCCGTCAGCTTGGCCAACACAAGGGGCTTGCCTTCTATACCATCGGCCAGCGCAAAGGTTTAGGCATCTCCACACCCAACCCTGTTTTTGTATTGAAAAAGGACATACGGCATAATGCGCTCGTCATTGGCTCACGCGAAGCGCTCGGGCAACAGACATTACAGGCACGGGATGTGAATTGGCTTAGTGGCCAAGCACCAACCGAACCGGTGGCAGCAGAGGTGAAAATACGATACAAAGCGCAGGGTGTTGAAGCAGTAGTGACGAATATGGCAAACGGCCGTGTCCACATCCAATTCCACGAACCCGTCTATGGCATCACCCCTGGACAAGGGGCTGTATTCTATGATGGCAATATTTGTTTAGGTGGAGGCATTATTGTCTAGGCTTGGGTAATAGGCAGCAGATTAATTCTGGACATCTGCTATTTGACACAACCATTATGAACGGAGCAGCAGCAGCATTAGTACTCGGCTTTTTATTGGCAACAGCTTATGGAGCGGGCTTTCATGTCATTCTGGGTGGTCCAGCTCGACGCATATTGCTCTATGTACTGGCCGCTTGGATTGGCTTTGCTATTGGGCACTTTTTAGGCGACTTTTTCGGTGTTAGAGCCTTCAAGTTAGGAGCACTTCATCTTTTCAGTGCCAGCTTAGGTGCCTGGATCGCCCTTATTGCTAGCCGTTGGCTTGTAGCCCAAGAGGAGCAGTAGCAGCCAACCTCTATCGTTCACTATGCGCTAAATAGTGACCGACACAGACACTACGCAATTGCCTCTTGTCGTGTTATACTCTCGCTCGTAGGAAAGGATATGATCAACCAATCAACAGCAGAAGTCCAATCAATAAGTGCCCCTGCCACCCCCAGAAAGATTAAGCCTTGGCAAGTGGTCGTGGGCATCTTGGCGATACTCCTCATAGTAGGCTTATTTATCTGGGGCGTCATTTGGCTAGCCCAAAATAAGGCCGCTGAAGTTGAAGCAATTCGAGACATATTTATCATCTTCCTGGCACTTTCCACATGCCTTTTCGGCGTTGTGATTTTGCTTTTGCTAGTGATGGTCGTTCGTCTCGTCAATATGTTAGAGTTTGAAATCAAGCCGATATTAGAAAAGACAAATGAAACAGTAGGGATGGTACGCGGGACGACCGTTTTTGTCAGCGAAAATGTAGTCAAGCCTGTAACAACAGCCAGTATGTACATAGCTGGTATCCGGCGCGGCTTTAAGACGCTTTTTGGTGATCCGCGACATAATTTGAGTGATTCGGGAGAATAATAATGAGTGAAAACAACAGTGATTTAGGGGCCTTTTTGGCCGGTTTTGTAATTGGCGGGCTTGTCGGCGCAGCTACTGCACTTATCCTAGCACCACAATCAGGTGAGGAAACACGGACACAGATCGCCAGCCGCAGCCATGATTTGCGTGAGGCTGGTGGGGAACGGGTACGTCATTATCGTGACTCAGCTGGCAATATGACGCACGAGTTTCGTGGTCGAGCTGGGCAAACATTGGATAGCACACGTAGCCGTGTACAGGAAGCAGGGGGGCAGGTACAGGAGCGCGCTCGTATTGTCTTGGACAGTGGTAAAGAACGAGCAGCGCAAGTGCGCGGGCAAGTGAATACGATTGTCCAACGTGATGGCAAGCAAGAAGATTTATCAACAAATGAGGATGTCCAATAAAGACTGATTACCTATTGTGCATTTAACCCAATCTCGCTAATCTTAATTTCAACCTCAGATTCTTAAAATGGGCATCTTCTTGAACAGGAGGTGTCCGTTTTTGTTTTCCCACTATGAGTAAGATCATTTCGGTAGCATATGAAGATTTGTTAGAGTTGGTTGATAGTCGGAGCAATGGAACGGCCGTACAACGGGTCTCCCACGCCTATGAATTTGCCTTGACCGCACACGGTGGCAAAGAACGTGCCTCCGGTGAACTATACATTGAGCATGATTTGGCGGTGGCTCACATTACAGCTGAACTCAGCCCAGATGTCACTATCATTGTTGCCAGCCTATTGCATGACATTTTGCTGCCACACACCCAGAAAAAGGCCCAGGATATTCAATCAGCCTTTGGCGATACCGTGGCAGATTTGGTCGTTAGTATGAAAAACCTCTATGCCTATTCTGAGGGAGCGCGTTACAAAGAACAGCGAGACGATCCAACAAACGAGGCAGCATTAGAACAAGTACGTAAGGCGATCTTGACTGTGGTCAAGGGCAATATTCATGTAGTGATGATTCGCATGGCCGATTGCCTACATGATCTGCGGCGAGCCGAAGATTTACCTGACTCTCAACAAACAGAAGTTGCCAATGAAGTGAAGAACATCTACGCTCCCTTAGCCAATCGGCTGGGTATTTGGCAGCTTAAATGGGAATTGGAGGATCTCGCTTTCCGTTACTTAGAACGTGAAAGATACAATCAGATTGCCAAACAGTTGCATGAAGAGAAAGAGGAGTATGCTAATAATAATCGGCGTGAAGAACGAGCTGCTCAAATAAGAGCGGCCATTACCAAATTGCAAAAACGCCTCAAGAAAGCGGGTATCCAGGCTCTGGTGACAGGTCGTACCAAACATATTTACTCCATCCACCGCAAAATGGAGCAAAAAAAGTTGTCGTTTGATCAGGTCTTAGATGTGCAAGCCTTGCGCGTTATCGTGGAACCATTGGATCCAGTAGCGTATAAGAAGAAAAAGCAAGCACAAAAAGATTTTGAAGATCGGGCCGTTTGTTATCAGGTTTTGGCGATTGTGCATGCCTTATGGCAGGCTGTGCAGGGAGAGTTTGATGATTATATTTCGGCACCTAAGGAGAATGGCTATCGTTCCTTACACACGGCCGTTATAGACCCCAAGACAGGTCACACGCTAGAAGTACAAATTCGCACCCAGCGTATGCACGAGGAAGCCGAAAAGGGCATCGCCGCCCATTGGGCCTACAAAGAAGGGGGTGATTTGGGTGCGGCGGCACGTAAACAGGTTGAGCAAATGCGAACGGCCGTTGCCCAACTACTCGAATCTGATCAAGTCACCAGTGATGGTGAAATCTTCGAAACAGAAATCGCTGCGGAGCGTTTCCATGTCTTCACCCCACGTGGCGATGTTTTTGATTTACCTGTCGGTTCTACACCGATTGATTTTGCCTATCAAATTCATACTGAAGTTGGTCATCGTTGTCGTGGGGCACGGGTGAATGGCAAAATGGTCAGCCTCGATCAAAAGCTGAAATCAGGCGACCAAGTAGATATTATAACGGCCAAGCGTGGCGGACCCAGCCGCGATTGGATGAATTCCAATCTGGGCTATACGGGAAGTGCCCGCACCCGTAGCAAAATCCGGCAATGGTTCCGCCATCAGGAACGGGAGCAAAATATTGAGCAAGGACGCCAGGTTGTTACTCGGGAGTTAAAACGCTTGGGGTTATTAGATACCTTCACCATTGCGAACATCGCGGAGGGGCTAGGTTTTTCAGATGAAGGTGATTTTTTGGCAAAGGTAGGTTTTGGGGACATTCAAAGCAATCAAATTAGTGGCGCCATTGCTTTGTTGCGTCGGGATTTAGCGGAGGATGATGAAATACGGCCGTTACTCACACCACAACCGCCACGCAAAGGGCTTACAGTGCAAGGTCTGAGCGGCATGGCCACCAAAATAGCGGGCTGTTGTAACCCTATCGCCCCTGAACCGATTACTGGCTACATCACACGTGGGCATGGTGTCACAATTCATCGCAGTGATTGCAAAACACTGGCCACTATTGACGAACGCAAGCGTCTTATTGACGTCAGCTGGGGTGAAGAGACAGAGCGGTATCCCGTTCCCATTATAGTCAAAGCCTATCGCAGCCCAAATCTCATCGAAAACATTGTGGCTACCTTTCGTGGCCGCAATATCAACGTCCCAAAAACAAAATCCATCACCTCAGGCAACATGATGACTATTTATTTAGTGGTAGAGGTTGCTACGTTAGAAGAATTAAATTGGTTACTACAAAAGCTGGAGAATGCCCAAAACGTCATTGAAGCCACTCGCCAACGCTGGCATTAAGAGCAATGAAAACAACTTAATGCCCTACTCATCTACTTCTTCACCATTCGACTCCACCTCTATCCCCATTTCATCTAGTTGCAAGATGATTTTGCCCCCAAGGGATTCCAAAGCAAGCTGCCAATTTTGTAAATTGAAGTGGAAGGGCTGTGCGACTTGGTTATCGTCTCCATCACCATAAACAAGTTGGCCCCAAACGGCCGTATCATTCCGCCCTCTTAAGCGCAAGTTAGCCCTTTGCCAGCGGCAATAATAAATAAGCGGTTTCATAGAATTGATTTTCTGCTCCAAATATTCATCACTCTATTTTCGCAGAGTAATGAAATTTAACCAGATGGCAATCTTTGTTGACTTGGGGCATGGTGGCTATAATAGTCGTCTATCTTACGAAAGTGCCATATTTACTGTTTTAGTCGCCGCTATAATACCATTTTTATGGCTGTTTTATATAGTCTCATTTGATGTTGAAGGAGGCAGATTACGTATTGACATTGGATGGAGAGCCACAAGGAGGATTATCGAAAAAAGTTACCCTGTTCTGTTGTTTACTGTGGCGAATAAATGGATTTATCCCATTGAACCATGTAATTCTTTTAGGAGGAATAAATGAATAAATATCGCTCTGCCGTAATCGCTTTTAAGTGGTTGCGACACCCAATTTTCCTACTACTCCTTGCCTTTCTTTTCTCACCCGTGTTTGCCTATCAACAAGAGTCGGCCGTTGAAGATGATTCTATAACTGAGGCTTTGTCAACAGAGAGTGACAGAGTGGTTAAAGGAATGCCGATCGATCAAGTTACTGGCGTTGAGCGGCTAGTAGCTGACACCAAAGGCATGGCCCAAGTGCATATCAATGCCGCAACGGGCGTAGCCGATTTTGTACGATTACCTCAGGCCGATCTAGCAACACCTCTAAAACTGTCTTCAAGTAGAACGGCTGAGGATGAAGCAGGTGCATTTTTCAGCCACTATGGCGATGCGTTTGGTATTAAAGACGCTCGAACTGAATTGGTTTTATTAAATGAGAGTAATGATTTTGCGGGTCAGACCCATTTGACTTACAAGCAAGTTTACCAGGGCGTAGATATTTTTGCTGGGATTTTACGCATTCATCTCAATGATAGGAGACAAGTAACGGCCGTTAATGGTACATTCCTGCCTCGACTAGATATTAACACCACGCCTAGCTTAACAGCTGCGGCCGCTGCTGACATTGCTGTTAATGCCATTTTGGCTCAGAATGGCCTGCATTATGCTTCAACTGATATCCAAGCACAAAATCATCACCTCTACATCTTCCAAACAGGTTTGCTCCAAGGAATTGCTGGTGAGGCCCATCTCGTCTATGAGGTAGAGGTGGCCAATAGTGAGCGCAGCATCCGCGAATTTGTTTATATCAACGCCCATGAAGGGCGCATTATCGAACAAATTACCGGTATACATGATATTGAGCGTGAGGTTTCCGAAGGTAGCTTGGCCAATGTTGTTTGGGACGAAGGTAATGGCGACCCTAATCCTATTCCTCCCGGTTGGGCAGGTGGCACAGCCCAACAAGTAATCGACTGGCAAAATGAGGTCGATGGTGCTGGCGAAACCTACAATCTCTTTGCCAGCATGACGAGTGGCAGTTATCTCTCCTATGATGGCGCTGATGCTGTTATGCGTACCGTCAATAACGACCCAAGCATCGCCTGTCCCAATGCCAACTGGAACGGCACCAGCACCAACTACTGTACTGGCGTAACTGGTGACGACACGGTTGCTCACGAATGGGGTCATGCTTACACCGATTTCACGAGTGGCTTGATTTACCAATGGCAATCAGGTGCCCTCAACGAGTCCTACTCCGACATCTGGGGTGAAACAGTTGACTTCTTAAACGGCCGTGGTGATGATACACCTAACCTGACACGTGCTTCCAATGTTTGTTCCTCCAATGTGGCTGGAGCCAACTTCCCTGGCAACCCCACGATTGACACCGTGCGTTGGCTATCTGGCGAGGATGATCCAGCCTTCAACGGTACTCCGGCCGGTAGCGGCAACGCTATTCGCGATATGTGGGATCCCACCTGCTTTGGTGATCCCGGTAAAGTTACCGATACTGCCCAATATGTTTGTTCCGTCGTTGATAGCGGTGGTGTCCATACTAATTCTGGTGTTCCCAACCACGCCTTTGCCCTTATGGTAGACGGCGGCGATTACAATGGACAAACAATAACAGGTCTAGGCCTAACTAAAGCTGCCCACATCCACTGGGCTGCCCAAAATATGCTCACGCCTAGCAGTAATTTCGTGGCTCATGCTGATGCGCTAGAAGCCTCTTGTTCTGCCCTAATCGGGATAGACTTGCCCACCCTCAGCACTACCAGCACAAATGCTGGTCCTTCTGGTGAAATGATTACTGCTGCTGATTGTCAAGAAGTGGCCGAAATCAACGCTGCGGTAGAATTCCGCATCGAACCCACTTTCTGCGGTTTTGAGCCACTACTTGATCCCAATGCGCCAGCCCTTTGTGAGGGCTTAGGTGCAGTCGAAACAATTACCTTCGAAGATTGGGAAGGCGGTTTACCTTCAGGTTGGAGTGTTGGTACTCATGATGTTGCCAACCCAGCTACCTTCGATACACCCAACTGGGATGTGGTAGACAACATACCAGCAGGTGCACCTGCTGGTTCTACGATGGCTGCCTTCATCGCCGACTTGATTATCGGCGATTGTGCTGCTGATGATGAGTCAGGTGCTCTCTTCCTAGATAGTCCGCTTATCACAATTCCAGCTGGCTCTGATATTCCCCATATTGCCTTTGACCATTGGGTAGCTACAGAATTAGGCTGGGATGGTGGCAATCTTAAGGTCAGCGTTAATGGTGGCCCCTTTGTTGTCGTGCCTACTTCAGCTTACGACTTTAATCCCTACAATCAAAACATTAACAGCGCTGGCGCTGGCAATACTAATCCACTAGCTGGTGAACCAGGCTTTACTGGCACCGATGGTGGTACAGTCAATGGCTCTTGGGGCCAGTCTCAAGTGAACCTAGGTGGCATAGCTTTACCTGGCGACAGCGTTCAATTCCGTTTTGACTTTGGTGTTGATGGTTGTAACGGCGTAATTGGTTGGTATGTAGACAATGTACAAACCTATTCTTGTTCCGACGAAGTGGGTATGCCCGCTATTGATACTGATCCAAATGCTCTATCTACTAGATTGGGTCCAGACCAAACAGTGGACGATACTTTGACCATCCTCAATACAGGATTGGCCGATCTGGGATGGGACATCACCGAAGATAACCAAGCAACGAGTACTTTATATGCTACCGGTGAATCCACAATCGAAGCCCCGGCAACTGTCGATACGGATCGGGCGGCCCATCAGCTCAGCAACGATATCGCTTTTAGTGTTACTGGCTTGGCATCATCCGGCAGTGCGCTTGAGACTGTAGAAGCGGTTGGTACCACGCTTACTCATTCGCTAGATCAGTCCATCATAGCTGGTAACTCAGTCTGGTGTCCAGCGGCCCCTGGTAACAGCTATTTGCGCGTTTTTGATCTGGTAAATGAGTTTGGCATACTTGGCTCTTTTAGTGTAACGGAAGTAGAAGTAGGCATTCAGGTAGCCGCTAGTGCAGCTGGCTCACAGGATATTACTGTCAACCTTTATACCGTGGATGGGGCACTGCTTTATGCCAATATGAACCTCATTGGTTCGGCAACAACAAGCATTGCTGATCAGGCTCTCACTATCGTCACTGTCCCAGTTACTGGTTCAGCACCCCCAGGATCGGTGTTAGTGGTAGAGGTGTATGCACCAGCCGATAATGTAACGGCCGGTCTACTGATTGGTTCTAATAATTTGGGCGAAACCGCACCAAGTTACCTCGTTGGCCCTGCTTGTGGCATTTCAGAACCAACTCCATTTGCGGGCATTGGTTTTCCTGGTATTCATGTTGTCATGAATGTAACAGGTGAAGTGGGTGATGAATGTCTTACACCAGAGGACATCCCCTGGTTATCTGTCTCTCCCACCAATGGCACAACAGCTCCAAGTTCCTCAAGTGCGGTCACTTTATCTTATGACTCAACAGGCTTGGTCCCAGGAACCTATGAAGGGACGCTTTGTATCGAAAGTAACGCTACCAATGCAGCCTTAGTGCAAGTACCTGTGACCTTGAATGTCATCCCGCCTGATCCAGTGGCTTGTGGTAATGTCGTTGGCTTTGACGTCGGTGTTCCTAGTGACTGGCATGTAATAGACAATGTTAATGGCGGTTTAGTATGGAGCGATATTGCTGGAGCTGGTGAGTTTGGTAATTACACTGGTGGTATGGGCAATGCGGCCACGGTCTCTAGTGATGTCTTTGGCCCAGCAGACTTTGACACCGAACTACGTAGTTCTATTTTCAGCTTATCTGGTGCAACTAGTGCGTCATTAGATTATCTAGTCAATTATCAAAACTTCGCTGCTTTCGATTTCTTGGATGTGGATATTAGTACCGATGGTGGCAGCAGTTGGACCACGTTGCTAAGTTGGAATGAGGATCATGGAGGTTTCCGTAGTGCACCTGGTGAAGCAGTTTCGTTGGATCTGACGGCTTATGCTGGTATATCTAACCTCATGCTTCGCTGGCGTTATTATGATCCTACAACATTTGATTGGGATTGGTATGCCCAGATAGATAATGTGGGGTTGACTTGTGTATCTGAACCACCTGATTGTTCATCAGCCTATGCTAGCCAGACAGTGCTTTGGCCACCAAATCATCAATTCAAGAGTATCGATGTCCTAGGTGTAACAGATCCCGAAGGGGCCGATGTAACAATTACCATTGATAGTATCTACCAAGATGAGGCAGTGAATGCACCTTATAGTGGTGGTACTGCTCCAGATGGACAGGGTATTGGCACCTCGACGGCGCAAGTCCGTGCAGAACGGGTTGGCGATGAAGGGGATGGCAACGGCCGTGTGTATCACATCGGCTTTACGGCTGATGATGGATTCGGTGGTATGTGTACTGGTGAAGTCTTAGTGAGTGCACCAATAAGCAAAAATGGTGCGCCGGCTATTGACGACGGTGCCCAATACGATTCCACTGCAACTCCTTAGAGAAGAAAGTAAATTGGTAATTGAGTGATTATCAATTACTCAATTTGATCAAGGCGTATTACCAGAGAGTTAACCTGGTAATACGCTTTTTTACTAGGGTTCCGTCTCATATTGCTCAAAAATGCGCCGATAAGCTGGCGATCTTTCCATCAACTGGTCATGGTTGCCTAGAGCTTCTACTCGGCCCTTGCGCATGACGACTACCAGATCGGCCCAGCGAATTTGAGAAAGGCGATGGGTGATGAGAATGGTTGTCTGATTGGCCGAAGCTCGTTCGATGGCACTTTGAATCTGGTCTTCGGTGGCACTATCCACCGCGCTCGTGGAATCATCCAAAATAAGGATTCTAGGACTGGTGAGGAAAGCACGGGCTAAGGCCAAACGCTGACGCTGTCCGCCCGACAGCGTCACACCCCGCTCACCAATCACTGTTTCATAACCATCTTTGAAACCCAGAATGAAGTCATGGGCTTGAGCCATTTTGGCTGCGTTTTCCACCATTTCCTGAGAAGCATCGGGGCAACCAAAGGCGATGTTCTCGGCGACGGTGCGCGAGAAAAGGAAGATGTCTTGTTCGATGATGGAGATTTGCTGGCGCAACGCAGCTAGGTTCCAATCGCGCACATCGATGTTATCAATGAGAATACGGCCGTTGCCCACATCATATGTCCGGTTTATCAACTTTGCCACGCTACTTTTGCCCGAACCTGTCTGCCCCACAATAGCCACTGTTTGCCCTGGCTCGACAGCAAAACTAATATCCTGCAATACATTCGCGCCAGCCGTATAACCAAAAAACACATTCTCAAAACGAACTGCACCTTGAATCGTACTCCGATGGCCAGCGATATTCTCATCTAGCTCTGTCTCTGTCTGAATTAATTCCAAAATGCGTCGTGCTCCAGCAATGCCTAAAGCCACGCGTGAATAGGCAATGAGCGAAATGAAGGTAGGAAATTGAAACAGGGTCAGCAAGCCCATGTAGGCTATCACATCGCCTACAGCAATCTCGCCAGCCCGGAATAGATACAACGCATGTGTGAAACCAATTGCCTGCGCCAGACCTAGCAGCAACAAAGGCAGAAAACGGGCTTCAATCCGTCCTTGGGCCACAGCCCCATCACGATAGCCACCAGCATTGTCATCAAAAAGCTCAATCTCGTGCTCTTCTTGGGCAGCTCCTTTGACCATCTCGATACCGTCAATGGCTTCTGCCAAACGACTGTTCATCTGTCCAAAAGCTAGCCGCACCCTATCTGCTACTGGGTTCAAAACACGTAAATACCGCACTAAAGCCAGGACGTATAGCACAATATAGAAGGTGGGTGCTAACAGTAGCTGCCAATGATAACTGGGGGCCAGAATGAAGGGCATAATCATAAAATTGGCCGACCCAATTACTAAGTTAAGACCAGGGTTAATCATCAAATTGATTTCTTTGACATCATTGGTGGCCCGCGCCATAGTATCGCCCACTGGACGTATATCGTGGAAGGTCATACTCTTGCCCAAAAGGCTGATGTATAGCTCTTCGCGCATATCTCGCTCCAATCGTTCGCCCATGACGGCACTAGAGAAGTTACGTCCTAGCTGTAACACAGCCCGTACAGTCTGGCTGATGATGACCCATAAAGCAGCCAGACTGATTATGCGAAAGTTGGGCGGATCGGCCAGGGCTGCATCAAAAGCACGGCCAATGAGCACAGGAATAGCTGCGGCTAAGGCCGCATTGCCGAAGGCTCCAATAAATGTGCCAACAATAAGCCATTTGTGGCGTATCCAGTGGGATAACAACCAACGCAAAGGACTACTTTGGTCGGATGCATACGGGGTTTCGATCAAGAATTCGGTCATGGAGCTTATGCTTAAGATCAACAGAGAAAAATAATGATCCGAAAAAGAGCATATTTTTCTCGATTGGGGCCAATTTCATAGATTGGCCTGAGGCTTTTTCAGATCCTATTGGATCATTAACTTTCCGAAAAGCCTAAGGCAACGTCCGTTTTTAACGGTCTACACTATTAGCGGAAAAACGACCATTGCTTGAGGAATCGTCCCCTTGATTTGGCATCATATTCTGGGCGATTCTTAAGACTTAATTTGACTACTGTGCCGGGTGGTGTAAATGGGACCTTGAGGGCGGAGTTGGCTTTCGATGAGATGCACGGCCGTTACGTTCCATTCGACTCGTTTTACGGGCACATCCCATTTAATTGACCCCACTTGGTGTACGTTTTTTACCCGACCTAAGGTAAGATGTGCTTGAAACGGCCGTTTTTCCCGTTCCCAACCCATTGGCTGCAAAAATGTATCAATATCACGCTTAAGGGCAGTCAATGAGTCCAATTCTCCCCTTAGCCCCACCCAAATCACACGGGAGCGTTTGCGGTTAGGAAAACAGCCTACGCTATACAGGTGCAATTGAAATGGCACATAATTAGCCGTTACGCCATCTAGTTCAGTGACAATATGGGATAGTTTGGCGACGGCCGTATCTCCCAAAAATCGCAGCGTCAGATGCATTCTGTCTGGTTTCACCCAGCGCACAGCGCGATCTGGCATCTGTTGGGCCAAGGTGTGGGAAAGTTGAGCCAGAACGGCCGCTACTGCCGGAGGCAAGGCGATGGCCATAAACGCTCGTACTGATTGTGCTTGCATCGGGCTGATTATACGCCCATCATTAGTGGCAAGCACATTTAGTCACATGCACCAAAAGGCAGATTGACCCCCAGTCAGCTTCTTCCTCTAGGGGGTTTGGAATTCGTAAGCACCTATATCGGGCAGGGAACTAGATGGCCGTGGCAAACCTAAAATATCTTCAGTGGGCGAGAAGGCAGGATTAGCTTGGTCAATAGCCGGGCTACTTTCAGGAAGTGAGCCATAGCGTAGTACTAGCCGATTAAATACTTCTCGAATGGTGGTAGAGTCATCAGCAAAACGGCCGTTTTCCTCATACCAACGTGGCAAGACAATATGACTCTGCTCGGGCAAATCAGGATTCACCACCAGAGCCATCGAATCATCTGTATAATTGATCAGATCCGAATCATCAACCGGAATATCTATCCCCCCATTCCAGTAGAGATTATTGAGCAGCACAAACGATTCCGTTTCCTCAGGTAATGTATCGGAAAAGTCATTGGGAGATTCGGGCAATTCCATTCCCATCGTCCCAGTGGGATCAGACCAGATATTGTTGTAAAAGCGGATATTTTGGTTGATCAGATTATTGTCTTGTAATGATAGACGCACAGCAAACGCTTTAGCGGGCATATCACCAATAATGGTATTGTTTTGAAAGGTAATGTCATTAGAGCCTTTTACCGCCCAGGCAGCGCGAATGGGATTAGGTGAATTGCCAAGAAACAAGTTGTTTTCAACCAAAACATCATAAGCTTGGTAATAGTCTACAGAATCTTCGCCAATAGCAATGAAGGCGCTGCTATTGGCTCCCTCCCAGTTGAGCAGGACATTGCGGCGGATAGTGACATGGCTGCTGCCCATAATACCATCGTTGTTGCCATTGCTATCTTTAACCACAATTAAGCTGCCAGTATTGTTGTTATTGAGGCGATTACTACCGGCAAAGTCATTAAAGAAAATATTATCTTGAACGGTCACATAGGTGGTACTGTTCACGTCTATATGGCTGTCTAAATTGCTTTGATTATAAAATATATTATTCTCAATCGTGATATGCTGGGCACCATTATTTACTTTGATAATATCATCGTTGTAGCTGTCATGTAGCACATTATTACGCAGCGTAATGTTGCGACCACCTTCACCTCGACCTTCTCTATCCTGAATTTGAATAACATATTGGTCAGCATCAGGCAGACTATGCGCTATATCAAAGCCGTCAATGGTGATGCCTCGACAAAGATGGCAGCCAAGTACGATGCCGGGATGGCGCAGCCGGGCTTGGTAAGGAACGGCCGCTACGATGCGTACCCCCTCATCAAAGCGTGCCTGAAGCTCAACAGCACCGTGATAAGTGCCAGGCTGTACCCAAATGACGGAGCCATCTGATACTTGCTGGACGGCATAATCTATGGTGGCCCAAGGGTTGTCGCGTGAACCGTCGCCGCCTTCGTTCCAGCCGTTTACAGCTACATAGTAATCATTAGTCCCCAACATCGTTGCCGTGGGCGTAACAGATGGCAAGGCAGATTCTTCAGCAGTTGAAATGGGACGAGGATCGCCAGCCAGAGCTAAATCAAAGATTAAATCAGAACTAGTGGGTGAGCTTTGATGAATTTCAACAGCTATACTATTCCATCCTTCAACCAGCAAACTCGTATCTACGGTCATGGGGAAGAAAGTATCCTCAGCAGCGGCAGACACAGTTTCTTCTGCTTCTGTTTCGTAATCAATCTCACCCTCAGGCATGTTGCTGCGGAAAAGTTCACGGCCGTTCAAGTAGACAACAGCGCCATCATCTCGTCGCAGTTGTAAAAGAAGCGCTTGATAAATTTCGGTATTGGTGACAAAGAAATTCTTGCGGAAATAGGTTGTCAAATACTTGTTCTCTTCGTCTGAACCAAAGCTCACAGTAGAATAATCATCATCCTCTTCATAACTAAATGGGGCACTGCCCATAGCCCACGCTTGATCATCAAAAGAGGCCGCATACCAGGCAGAGCCTTGATCCGAACCATCATCAAGATAGTGCCAACTTGAGCCGCGTGGGATCAAAGAATCGAAGGTGATAGTGGTAACCAGAGTGCTAATAGCGGGGGTGCTCAGGTCAGTGGCTTTGACAAAGGCCTTTATCAACAAAGAGGTGCCTTGGGCTAAGTTGGCTTCAACCAGCAGCGGTAAAGACAGGGTCACGGTTTGCCCCGCAGGAATGAACAAGTCGTGGGCAATATAGGGCAAAGCAGAGGCATCTTGGGCGGTTTGGCCCGTGCCACCAATGAGGGCCACAGGGTGATTCATCTCCAAACCAGGTGGGAGGGTGATAGAAACGGCCGCTTGCTCCACATCCTGATCTGTGTGATTGGCAATACTTAATGAGTAGTCTAAAAGTTGACCAGGGCGAGGTGTATCATCGTTAACGGTTAAGTCTAACGTCAGGGGCGAGTGAGTAAGTGTATGATGATCTACAAGTTGTTCATCTATGTTGATGAACTGCGTCGTTAGACTATAACAATTTGCTTCTACGAAAACGGCCCCGTGCTTTTCGTTGTAACGTACTAGGCTGCCCGCTACTGGTTCTTCTTGGAAGCCAGTTACGCCACTGCTGCCGCTTAAGCCATTGACAATATATGGGATGTCATCAACTTGTAACCGTTCGTAATTATGTTCATCCCCACCATAAACGATATCCGCCCCCCACTCAGCAAAGGGCCACTGAGTGTCTTCTCCTGAACCGTGACGTGTGCCAGAAGAATACGGCGAACTGTGCAAGACAACGATTTGCCAAGTGGCGGTGGAGGCAGCAAGCTTATCTTTTAACCATTGGGCCTGCTCAGAGTCGCCTGTATAACCATCAGGTTCATTTTCGTCCGTATCCAGTAGAAAAAGCTCTACTGAATCACGCACAACGTTGTAATATCGCTCATTACCAGGCAAGGTAAAATAGTCTAAATAGACATGGGGTAAAGGGGGATCGCCTGATCTAGTGCGCCAATCATGGTTGCCGAGAACCGGATAGAAATTATTGGTTTCTGCGCCTACCCCATAACTACCTTGATAATTACCGATAAATTGATGGTAATATTTGCCAATGTGTTCATCAATCGTTTCAGCTGTGCCATCAGGGTAGTTGTTATCACCAACAGTGGCTATGAAGCTGGGCTGGCGTTGTTGCACAAGATTAGCGACCCTTTGCGCGAATTCGTTGTCCTGGCCATAATCACCAATAACAGCGAAGTGGGTAGTGGGACAATTGGGCAGAGCAAATGAGGGGAGAACGGCCGTTGGTTCCGGTGTTGGTTCAATACTATTTTCGACAGATTGAGTGACTGGGGGTGTTGGTGGAACGGCCGTTGGTTGCGAATCTGGCAAAAAATACAATACGCCCCAAACAACCCCTACTCCTAATAAAAAGAGTAAAATAAAAAGCAGTATTTTGTTTTGCTGATACATCTTTTAAGATAGAGCTGGTTTTGAATTCAATTCCCTATTGGTTGTTCGTAACATCACTCTTAGTAGATAGCCAACAACAATGACGAATAAGAATGCGTAAACACCCTCTTTGATTTCAACGACGCTTTGATCGAGAGAACCGCCATCATTGGGAAAGGCACCGATTGCCAGCAAATAGCTTTTAGCCACTTTCGCCATTAGATAATTGACAATGAATAAAAGTCCTAATGACCAAGGAAAAATAGGCACGAGCACATCGAGCCAGGCCTTGATCTTAGGTGATGCGAAGGCCAGGACAGGGATGCCTACCATAAGTGTGCCCCAAAAGAGAGCAAATAAACGATCCGTATTGAACAGATCATATTCGTCGTCATGGAAAATATTCAAGTTGTGCAAATTAATTTCTTCCTGGGCATTGATTTCACGCCAGGCTTCGGGTGTTTCCAGATTAATGATGCGCTGCCCCCAACTAATTTCTTCGCCTGCACCAAACAAAAAAATCATAGCCAAGGCGAGATAAGAAAGGCGCTTAAGTATGGGGTGGGATGATTTATTTTCCTCTGATCCTGATCTAAAAAAAGCAATGACGAAACCTATACTCGTGATGAAAAAACCAACGGCCGTTAACGACTCATAGATACCATCCTCCTCGACAAAGGGCTCCATTGCTTCTTCAGGCAATAAAACAACGAGATAACAGGCGATGATGCCAAGAGCTACGATAATCAAAAGACGCTTATTGGGGTTCATGTAACACCTCATCTGATGGAGTTCGCCGTCGCCAAGCAGTAATAATAACACCAAGTGCCAGGCTGATTAAGGCAAGGACAGAGATGATTAAGAGGGGCAGTAACCAGCCAGGACGGCCGTCACTCACTGATATTTCAGTTGGAATAGTAACTTCAGAATTATCACCAGCCGCAGTTGCTTCAATTTCGGTCACAGACTCTGTCAGTCGCTTATTGGCAATAGCAATCTGATCGCCATCTACGATAGCGACATTACCATGTAGTTGATTGTGCAAATTGGTCGTAGTGAGGGCATGGGCAGCCTGTTGCAATCCAGCTTCGGAATTGCCGGAAACAAGCAAAACGTGATGACGGCCATTGCTCCAGTCAGTAGGAAACATCTGCAAATAGCCCAGTGGGACATTCGCCGGGCGACGAAAAACAAAAGGCAGGTCTGTGGTAATCAATTGGTTGCTATCGGTCTTAAAGCCAACGGGCAATAATTCATTTAACTCCGCAAGCAGAGGTAGGCTATCTGGCTGCCCAACTAGCATTATGTCGTAAGCT
The DNA here is from genome assembly GCA_965223555.1 of Promineifilaceae bacterium (SeqCode). GTDB lineage: Bacteria > Chloroflexota > Anaerolineae > Promineifilales > Promineifilaceae > CBDCWU01. Next base: position 3,065,307 of record CBDCWU010000009.1, on the reverse strand, counting down.
TCTCGCGCAGCTTGTGGCACATCATGGGCATAAGCCACAATGACATCAGCCAAAGGTGGCTGAATTTGATGGCTGATATCGAGCAAAAGATGGGCGGCCGTCTGCCAAGCCACTACATCGTCTTGGGGTAGAACGACCGCCGTTTCGCCCAAAGTCACATCACGGGCAAAAGGATCTGGGTAATCAAGCAATGAGAAGCTGGACCGTATGTCTTCAGGGACAGGCTGCACAGGCACATGCAACAGAGAGTCTTCATATATTGTAAACCAGGTGCCATCATTTCCCAATACATTACATTCCTCATGAGGGGTAAAAGCCATATCAAGTTCCAACTCATTTCGACCTGGGCGCAGAGCCATCGGAGGCAAAACTATGCTGGCACTGCTGATATTGACTGTCTCTTCGGTGAGACGCAAACTACCAATAACAGTATCATTTAAATTCATTGTTACTCGTGATTGCGTATGATCTATTAGTGCAGAGTGGGCAAATTGCAATTCAATAAGAGCCTTGTCACTTACAATAGAGTTTGAAGGGATCTGGAATTCAATTGACACACTTTCCCGGCGCTTGTTTTCGACCAAGATCGTTTCATAACCAAGATCAGCCAGAGTGCGATCGACAGCTACTTCTTGATCAATTAATGCCTCTTTTCTTACCTGTGATATAAGGGCTAGATCGGATCGAGTATAAGGCTGAATGCTGTCTGCCCCAATCGCTTGAGCAGCCTTTACTAGAGCTGTATCATTTTGACCACTTATTAATAAGGCTAGATGGGCATCACTCCAGGGGGAAACAGCCATCTGGATAACACCATCTTCCTCTCGGATGCCAGGAATATCAAAAGAATCACCTTGAGCAGATTCAGGCCAGACAATTTGGGCAATAAGAGGCAGGGTACTAGGCTTACCCACTAAAATGAGATGATTGCTACCACGCATAGGGGCCGTTAAATCACTGGCTTTTACTAAGGGCAAAGCCAGGTTGCGACCTGTCTGCTGCCCCCAGCCAATAGCAACGCTTAAAGCTGCTTGCAGTTCCTCAGGTGTGGGCTGATCAGGGACAATAATGAGAATATCGTCGGCAACAAAGGAGTTTTGATGGAGAGGATAAGGTAATAGACTTAAATCTGTGGGGAGTACACCTAAATCATGTGGCAAGATAATGTGCGAGTCAGGCTGGATGATCACTTTCGCAGTGGAATTGTTTGTGCAATCTGTGTTGTTATTGAAGGAGAAGTTTAAACGGTGGCGCCCATTGCTACGCGAAGGAACAAGGGCAAGAGGAGGTACCGAGATCTCGACAACTCGCTCGCCCGAGTCTTCAATTAGGATAGTGTCTAAGAGCACATCATTCATTGTCACTTCCAACACGGCTCGCCCTGTTACAGGCATATCTAACTGAGCTATATAATGGAGTTGAAAGGTTGCTCCATCCTGCAAAGCCCAGTTTGCAGGCAGAGCAAACGTGAGTTGCGCTGCATCCAGTGGCGCACGTAGGGTTTCTGGGCCAAAGTCAAAAAGATCTAAAGTTACTTTATCACCTTCCTGATTGATCTCTTGGGCCAAAATTCCTTGTGCCGTCATGCTTGCCAAGAAAAAAAGACAAACTGTGATAAAACCAAGCCAAATTATTCGTATTTTCATAATGTTTATAACCTATAATAAAAAATTTTTATCTTTGTTCCATTCCCATATCTTCTTGACGGCGAACCCGCTGCCAAAGCGTAGTCTGCTGTCTTGTTACAAAGCGGTAAAGGCCAATCAAAGCTGCTAGATTACTATTGACAAAAAAGTGGGGAATGTACAATATTTTGCCCAACTTACCCTGGTATTTACGACCTCCCAACCAGGCTGCAACATAGAAAGCCAGTTGGCCAAGGAGAAAGAGCCAGCCAAAAGGATGAGTAAGTCGACGCAGAGAACGGCCGTTCCTTCTCCGCACTACCGAACCAATATTTGCTAATAAAGCAACAATCATGATCACGGGCACAAACGGCCGTAAATATTTATGGGACACAATTTGCCAAACGACAAACGGCCGTTTCCAGGGCAGCAATTCCCCCGCCAAGCTCATCGCTTGAAAACGACCAGCCACAATGCGAGCACGCCGCGCTACTTCATCCTCGGCTGACAAGGATACCCGTTCATAAGACCGGGCCTGGGGAGCGTAAACTACTCGGTGACCACGCTGAAGGAGCCGCATAGCCATGTAAAAATCATCATTGATGATCTGATCAGGCGGTGACTCAAATAATTCACGGCGAATTGCCAAAATTTCACCGGCTACCCCAGTACAACTACCTAGTTCTGTCTCCTGCTTCTTGATAAAGGATTCATATTGCCAGTAGAGCCCTTCTGAATCGCCCAAGGCACCATCCCCTTTAAGAATACTCTTGGCGCCAGTAACAGCTGCTACAGTTGGGTCAGCAAAGGGAGCAACCAGATGTTGCAAAGCATTGGGATCATACATATTGTTGGCATCAGAGAAGACGATGATTTGGCCGTGTGCTTGGGGCATGGCACGGTTGATAGCGGCCATTTTGCCGCGACGAAGGGGAGCATAGCATAGTTCTACACCCTGGTCAGCATATTGGGCCACCACATCTGGAGTACGATCATCAGAGCCATCGGCCGTTACTAGGATTTGTAATTTATCCCGTGGATAGTCTAAGGCTAAACTATTGTCTAATTTTTGGGCGATGACTCTTTCCTCATTATAGGCAGCGATGAGTAGGGTGACCACAGGCAAAGCAGGTGCGGCAATGATAGTTGATCTCTCTGGGCGCAGACGGGCTAATAAGGTCAGCAAAAGAGGGTAGCCAACATAAACGTAGAGTATTGTGCCCACACTTAGCCAAAATAAGCTCGCCATTATAATGATTCTCCCAATTTAAGGTGTGGCTGTTGCACACGGCGGTACAAATTGACTAGGCGCTTGGCAGTGAGAGGTAAGCTGTAATTTTGCAAAATATAGTCCCGTCCTAATAGGCTAAATTTGGCGCGTCGTTTATTATCAGCTAGGAGCAAGATAATCGCGTCTCGCAAGGAATCTTGGTCTTTGGTTGGGACAAGCCACCCGCGCTCATCATGCACAATGACATCAGGTGCACCGCCCACATTTGTGGCAATTGAGGGCAAACCACTGACCATTGCTTCGAGTAGGGCGTTAGACAATCCTTCATGAGAAGAAGGGAGGATGAAAAGATCGGCCGTTTGTAGGTAGGGTATGACATCATCAATGCGCCCAGCAAAATGGATATTTGCGCCAGCCATTTGTCGTAAGGCTGCCTCTTTCTCACCTGTGCCTACAATGAGGAGGGTAGCTTGGGGATGAGTAGCAAGCACTTCCGGCCAGATGTTTATCAGCTGATCCAATCCCTTTTGCGGCACCAGCCGTCCCATAAAAAGGGCGATGGGACCGACAGGGAGCCTCAATTGGGTACGGAGGGCTTGTTTGGCCTGGAGGCTGGCAGGGCTAAATCGATCCGTATCTACGCCATTAGGAATGAATACCCGCTTTTCAACCGGAATATCTATTGCGGCCAACTCTTCATCGATTTCTTGACTAATGGTGATAAAAGCATCTACTTGGTGACGAAATGTTGTCAGCCGTTTTTGACCAAAGGGCTTATGCTGTAGCTTATCCACATCCCCCTGCTTACCGCCACTTAAGACTTTGGCTACGATGGGAACACTAAATAAGCGTTTGGCGGCAACGGCCGTTGTGGTGGGTGATAACAGCTCATGGGCATGTAGCACATGAGGGCGCAGCCGTCGCAATAAAGGTAGAGCCGCCAACGTGAAAAATAAAGAAGCCACTGGCTTGGGGCCAGGTATGGGCAAGCGGTGAACAGGCGCACCACCAATGACTTCATACGGCTTCAAGCCAGGGTAGCGACGCGTCAGAATATGAACCTCTACCCCATGATCTTGCAATAATGGCACTAAGGCCATCAACTGCCGCTCTGCACCACCCACATGGGGATGATAGGCTTGAATAATCATGGCTACTCGAATCACCGAATCGTTCATGCTGCTCCCCTAGTCACATGGGCAGGGATGATCTGACGATGATATTGCTGCCAAACCGTGAGATAGACGGTTTCATACTGGCGCATAAAGGTTTCCATACTAAAGGCTTGTTGAACCTGCGTTCGAGCCGCTTGCCCCATAGACAATCGCGCTGGTTCATCACGCAGCAATTGCAATAAACTTTGGGCCAAGGCAGGGACATCATTGGAGGGAACGATGAGACCGTACCGGCCAGATTCAACCAACTCATGATTGCCACCAACATCAGTAAGGACGACAGCACGGGCAGCGGCCATAGCTTCAATGGCTGAAACGGGCAATCCCTCCCATAATGAAGACAGGACAAAGATATCAGATTGGGCCAAAATGTCTGGAATGTCGTGGCGCAATCCAGTGAAGGTAACACGGTCAGAAATTCCAAGAGCTTGGGCTTGCGCTTCGAGTGCCTGCTTCAGCTCACCTATACCCACAATTATGAAGTTGACGCTGGGCATTTCAGTTAGCACGATTTTGGCAGCTTCTAAGAGCAGATGTTGTGCTTTCTGAGGGGTTAAGCTGGCAATATTGGTGATAGTGAGGGGGGTAACGGCCGTTGTTCCTGGTGCAATAGACAAGAAGCGATCTAATACGATACCATTCCGAATAGAACTGATACGGTCCGGCGGCGTATGCCACTCTTGAATAAATAAGTGCCGAATATGTTCTGAGACGGCAACGAGGTGGGTAGTAGCATAGCGAGCTGCAAGTTGAGCTAAGATTCGTCGATCTTTACGCTGATGATTGTAATTTTGTGGTGCATTGTGCAAGGTGGTGATAACAGGGATTTTCAAGAACCGCCCTAGAAACCCACCCACTATATCAGCATCAATAAGATGGGTGTGCAACACATCTATCTGCTGCTCGCGAATGTGTGCCATAATAGCACGAAACATTTCCAAATTATAAAATTTGTGGCTTGGCACAATATAGAAAGCGTTACCAAGTTCCTGAAATTTTGGCAGTAGCGTTTGCTTACTGAACTGCCCAATAGCACACACATAAGACGTAAAGAGGTCCCTATTAGTGTGCTGCGCTAATTCTAGCACAAGACGTTCGCCACCCCCGAGAGATAGAGAAGCGATAAGGTGCATGATTTTTAACGGGCGCATCAGGTACTACTCCTGTTGAAAATAGAATCATTAGCCTGTTTCGCATACAACATAAGGCGATCTTGCCAAATGGATGATTGTTGTTGTCGTTTTTGTCCAGCGGTAGCAGGTGGAGTGGCCTGATCTATAAGAAATAACGCAAAAAAGAGATGCGCGGCTATGTAGGGAATGTCTATAGTTTCAAAATACTGCTGAGTAAAATCGACGAAGAGGTCACTGTACCAGTTTTGCTCCAACAACGCATAGCGGAAAGTCTTCTCGGCTGGCAACCAACGCCAACCCTGCCAGGGATAGGTGTGGGCATAGTTAATGAAAAAGAGGAAGAAGTCGGAGAATGGCCAAAAAGTAGGCAGAAAATCTTCCCAATCAATGACACGGATAGTTCCGCTGTGCCACAGTAGATTACCCGGCCAATAATCGCCATGATGGCCACAAACAGGGATATTAATGCCTTTGAATTGCTCCGCAAGGGCTTGAAGATGTTGGCTAAAGGATAGTGGCAGAGGGGTGGAAAGGTGTTGCAGACGGCGGGTAACAGCCTCTTCCCCGGCAAATTGTTCTTTCCCTTTCCCAGTCACCTGCTGCATTTTTTGGAGCCAATCGATGGACTGTTGGCAATCTTGCTGGACCTGAGCGGAGGCAAGGTGCTGGCGCCGCCGTAATAGCACTTTTAGGGACGTGCCAGGCAAGCACTTTTCTAATAAAACCAAATTGTTGTCTATCTTAAAAATACCCAATGGTTGGGGAACACTGTTTTGTAATATTGGATTTTGCCAGATCGTAGTCAAACTTTGATGCTCATGTACTAAACGTTCTTGATAGCTAGCTGTACGGGCAACTTTCATCATCAGCAGGGGCATTTCCTGCCCAGGTGTGAAAACTAAATAATTAATTTTGCGATCTTTGCCAGCTGCTCCACCTAATTGAATGGTAGACAGAGGCTGCTGGAGTTGAAGTCCAACCTCGCCTATCGGATCACGCCAGGTATGGGTCAGGTTGTGCAATAGTTGCGTTAACATGATTCTAAATACGCTGCGTGGTAATGCCTAAATCCTTGAACAGAAGATGTCCACCACCTATTTGGTTCAAGTAAAGTGCCAGATGTTGTATCCAAGCCCCTGCTGTAGAGTTGGGCATAAAAATTTTTTGATAGAAGTAGTTGACGGCCGTTGCTGTTCCTAATGGGATCAAATATTGGGGATGCTGTAGATCATCATGTACACCATAACATTGGTTAATCTCCCAGTTTGGGGAAGACAATAGCCGTTTCAGATAAGGCAACGTGAGGCTGATACCTGTCTGTTTTTTGGATCGTAGCTGATGGAAGCTATACCGATTACGAACCCCCAGAAATAGCCAACCACCTGGTTTTAAGATTCGGGCAACTTCATCAGGCAACCAAATCAACTGATTTGCGGTGAGCTGAGGAATGAAAATATGATGGAGGCTCTCATCTGAAAAGGGCAATTTCCCACTTATTACACGTATTTGGTTGTTAGGCACAGCCGGAGTGTCCAACTCTTGTGTCTCGGGTAAAACAATGGTGCAATGGGCTCCCGCTTCGGATAAGGCCATGACTAAACCTGGAGCATATCCTAAAACAGCCACCTGTTGTTTAGGTTCAATCGGCAACAAAAAACGAAGGTCTGCTTGCACCAGATCATTATCGCTCATTTTCGACCCAAGTTGGTTTGTAAGATGTGGCGTGCGTCTAACAAAATTGGACGATATAAAAGCCACAAAGTACCTAGATAGATGATGCCACCAACTAAAATGCTCAGAATAAGTTGCACAAGCGGTGTCCAAGTGGCGGTTTGCCATAAAATGGTGAGAACAGCAAGAGTCATCATCAAACCACCCATCAATGAACTCTGCAGAGCTTTAAAGATATCAGTGAGAGAGATATTTAGGACATGGGCAGCAATGACCAGTTTAAGAATAGCAGCAATGAAGGAAAGGCCAACTTGTGACCAGGCAACGGCCGTTATTGTTCCTTGCGTTGTTGCTGCCAACCATAAGACAGGTACAGAGATAATAACTTGTACCACATGAATTTTTACTAGCAAATCTGGTCGCCCTTCAGCTTTATAAGCGTCTCCCACATTAAAAACCATCGCTCGCAGCAAAGAATAAAGTGAAATAGCAGACATTACTGGGATAGCTTCAATCCACTTATCAGTAAAAGCCACTAAGATAAACGGTTTAGAAACCAAAGCTAACCCCAAACCTAGCGGCACCGTAATCATATTGACATATTGCAACGTGAGTAAAAAGCCTCGACCTAACTGCTGGCCACCGTCCCGCATTTTCACATATATAGGAAAAAGAACTTTGCCAATAACACCGCTAAATTCTTTGATTAGCAGTTCAGGCATACGGAAGCCAAGTGTATAAATGCCCAAGGCCGCGGCACCCATATAATGGCCGATAAGCAAGTAGTCAAGATTGAGCAGGAGAATACCGGTGCCACTGTTGGAGATGATGGAAAAGCCATAGGTTAAAAGGGAGCCTGCATAACGCTTATCAAAGCGGAAAGCAGGTCGCCAAGGAATGATCAACCAAAAGGCGATAGTGCTAACGGCCGTTCCTGCCAATTGCCCCCAAATCAGGCTCCATGCTCCCCAACCTCTAAGTGCGAGGATGATAGAGACTGTACCTTTTACCAAAGCCCTGGCAAACTCTGGCACAAATTTTCGCTTAAAAGCTAACTCTTTTATTAAAAGGTATTGATGCACCTGCCCTACAGCGGAGATAGGCAGGGAAAGAGCCAATACACGTGTCACCTCAATGGCGCGAGGATCATCAAAAAACCACCCTCCCAAGGGAGCCGCTATAAAATAAGCAATCAAGAGTAATCCAACCCCAGCTCCTAAACTTAGCCAAAAAGCAGTATTCGTACGTTCTGGAATTCTCTCATAGTAGATCAAAGCCTGGCCAATGCCCAACCCTTGCAAGATTTCAATGAAGCTCATAATCACAAGAGCATAACCAGCCACGCCATAATCCTCTTGCACCAGTAGGCGAGCTAAAATAACAGTGCTGATAAGCACCAAAATTTTAGCACTATAAGTGGTGGCATATGACCACATAGTGCCATGAATCGTGGCACGGATTAAGTTTGGCGGTTTAGGTTTAGCAACCATACATATATTCCCAATGATTTAGACCAAAAGCAGGGAGTCTTGCGTTATCGTTTGCTGAGGGGGGGTTGATTGAGATGCTTGTCGTCGTGCTAGCTCATAACGGGCTGCGTGAGGCACCGTCAAAGCAATGCCATAAAGAAGCCAGAAGTAACGTGGGTAAGCTAGATGGAGAAAGATGCTGGTAAGGAGAAAACTGAGGAGGCTCACCCCATAGGCTAGGGCTATATCGGCATATTCCAGTCGTTGCGCCTGAATAAAATCACGTCTAGCTCGATATAAACCATAAAACGTTACCCATTGCAGTGCCACAAACCAAAATAGCCCAACCATGCCCAATTCTGAGGCAAACTCTAGATAGAGGCTGTGTGGTGAGCGTTCTTCACGGCGTGGGTCAAGACCTAAGTGGCGGGCATAGCTTTGATAATGGTTCTTAAAGTTGTTGAGGCCCACACCTAACATGGGATGATCTTGGAACATTAACCAAGCTGAGCGATTCTCACTTAAACGACCCCGAAAAGAAACATCTTCTATTGACTCTGTAGTGGAACCAGGCAGCAAATTGGTAAGTGTTGTCACCCTGGCTACATACTCATCAGGTACAAAGCCGATGAGCAGAATACCTGCGAAAAGGGTTAAGATAATGAACTTCAATTTCGGTGGTCGATAAACGAGCATAATCGCCATGGTGAGGACTAGACCCACAAATGCCCCACGAGAAAAGGTGAAGATAATCGCTAACACACAAACACTTAAAGCCCATATAGCCATGATACGCCCTAATTTGCTTCTTTCTCGCCACAAACGATCAAGAGCTAAAGGGACTAGGATTAACAAGAATTGAGCAAAGGCATTTGGTCCTATGCCAGGACCGCCAATACGATAATCATCAGTTTGACCGACTATATTTTGTATCTCGGATTGGGCGAAGCCCCAATAAGGATTGTCGAAAGTGCTTGTGAGTTGCTGATACACGCTAATCGTCCCCAGAAAAATACCGGCAATGAGCAATGTCCAAATGACTCTCCGTAGGGCTTCGCCAGATGGAGTAAGCGCGATAATAACAGCAACGATGATAATATCTTTAACAAAATCACTTAAGGCGTCTGTTACGCGAGTAGGATCAGCAGCATAGAGGAGGGAAGCAAGACCAATCAAACCATAAGCAATGATGATGCCTAAACTGCTAAGTCCTTTTGGTTGGTCGTTATATAGCAACCACCGGCCTACAACTAACAGCAATAATAGAGGAATGTAAAGTTTGGCGATTGAAGGAGCCCCGTGGAAATTAACCAATACATCCGAAAGGCGAGTGTATAGCATAAATACCAATAGGTATATTGACCAAGTGGGCTGATACAGTAATATGAGGGCCAAAATGCCACCAACAATTGCGGCCAATAACAGAAGCTCAAGCTCAGTTTGCACAACAAGCAAGCTAATGACAGCCCCGATGATGAATGTGGCGATGCCTATCAACCAGGGTAATCCTGGTAACCATTTATATTTGAGTGGAACGGGCGGTGGCTGCATCTTGAGTTTGTGCGTCTGTCATTACTCGGGAGTTACTGGTTGTCACAGATTGCCACATAGCAGCGAGAGGAGCATAAGCGTAATCGGCTACGATAGCTAAGGCGACTCCTATCATGAAGCCTAAGACGAGAGAGACCATGCCATCACGTATTGGTTGAGGGCTAATAGGGCTGCTTGGTACAACGGCCGTATCTAATAAAGTTATGTTATAAAGCTGGTTATAAAGCGTCTGAATATAATTAATACCTTCCTGGCCCATTGTATTAGCTAGTTTAGAAGCAGTGACAGCATCTGGTCCCGTTACTGTTAATTCGAGAGAGCTTGCTTCGGGTAAAACAACAGCTAGAATTTCATATTCATCCAACTCAGAAGCAGTCATTTGCAAGGCAGCACCAGCTTGTTCAACGATTTGACGGCTGTTCATAATCTCTTCGTAGGTGGTAATAATAGAGCGTTTATCAAGAGATTCTATGCCTCGAACAGCATCACTTAAATCTTCATTAATGCTGGCTAAAAAAGCTGGTCCAGGACTGACAATAAACTGAGCGCGTGTTTGATATATGGGAGTTGAAAAATAGGAAATAGCAAGTGCTATGCTAAAAGCCGAAAGCGTTGTTAGCATAACTATCCACCAATTACGTTTTAATATTCTTAAATAGGGTTTTATTTGATCCATTGTAATTCAGTTCCTCAGTTTTTATGACAGGGTACACGGATTTGCTTCCCCTGTTGATAAATTTTGTCTTACGTGAAAATACAAACGAAACGATACCCAGCTACTACGGTATGCTGTGAAATCAATTTCCTTTATTTATTCGGTCCAGCTAGATTTGGTATTGGCAGAGGGCTATGATGATGAATAGGGGGTGACAATATTGTCTGTTCCAATAATTTTGATAACTGTTGAGCGTTGGTTTTTAGCTCAAATTCTTGTAAGACAAGATTACGGCCGTTTATGGCCAAATCCTTTGCTTTCCCGTAATTTTTGAATACGTCTGCTATGGTTGTAGCCAAGGCGATGCTATCAGCCGGGGGAACTAGATAACCAGTTTCATTGGCCCGCACTATTTCTGGTATGCCTGAAAGTTGTGTGGCTACCACTGGCAACTCACAGGCCATGGCTTCCATAATGGAGACAGGAATACCTTCCATTTTGCCGGCGGCAGTAATAATGCTGGGCTGAACGTAGCAGTGGGCAGTGGACAGGAGGCTAGCGACTTCTGCTTGTGTTTTGGCTCCCAATAGCTCAACCTGATCTTGTAATTGATGAGCAGTGATTTGTTTTTCTAGGTTCGGCCGTTCCTCACCCTCGCCGATAATACGGCAATGAAAGGGAATGCCCCATTTTTTGAGGTGAGCGCAGGCTTCAACAAGGTGTATTTGTCCTTTATATGGTTGTAAACTACCTATTGTGATGATTTCAATAGGCTGGCCTGATTCTAACACGTTCAAGCGGATAGGGTAGTTTTGCGGATTAATGCCACAATGAACAATGTGAATTTTATCTGTCACCCAGCCACCCATAAGGCTTGCGAGATATTCTCGATTAAATTGAGAAATGGCAGCAATGAAGGTAGCATCTTGCAGCTTGGTTTTGAGCATGGCAGTACGCACGAAGATATCGTGGGCGTGAACGGTGATGCTGTAAGGAATATCAGTAAATTGGTGGATGATCCAAGCCACAAGAGCTGGGTGGGTGGCGTAGTGGGCGTGTATATGGCGGATGCCTTCTTGCTGCATCTGCTGGGCAGCATAGGCGGCTTTAGGCAAGAGAGCGAGGGCACGCAAGAGGAAGTTCAGGGATTGCAGGTTTTCTTTAATAGTGCGTGCCCAGATAGAAAGGAAGCGAGTAGGGTTTTTGAGGAGCAGACGGCCGTTTGCTTTCACCACCTCCCAAGACAGAAATGGCAGATGGCGCGCTTTTGTCAGCCATGATCGTGCTTCAGGATGAATAACAGCCTGTTCTTGCAAAATAAGAGGATACAAAGCTACAGGCCATCCATCTTCAACAATGGCATTCATTTCACGCAAAATAAAAGTTTCCGGCAGATGCGGAAACCTCGACATAATGTAAGCTATTTTGGGCATAGACTAAGCCTTAGTGAGCACCTTTTCGCTGAATCAGGGCCACCAAAATAGTACGAAATAGAATTTGAATATCTAACCATAAAGAGCGACGTTCAATGTAAGCAATATCCAATAAAACACGGTCATCAAATTCCATAGACCCGCGACCAATAATTTGCCACAAGCCGGTTAATCCAGGCAATACATCTAATCTTTCAGTATGCCATAGATCATAGGTGTCAGCAGCAAAGGAAGTGGGGCGTGGGCCAACCAAGCTCATTTCCCCCCGCAGAACATTAAGCAACTGAGGCAATTCATCCAAACTAGTCTTACGCATGATACGACCGATGCGCGTAATGCGTGGATCATTGGTAATCTTGAAATCGGGCCATTGCAATTCATTCAAATGAGCTAGTTCTTTTTTCAGCTCCTCTGCATTGGGAACCATCGTGCGGAACTTGAGCATATTGAACTGCTTGCCATTCACTCCAGTTCGCTTTTGATAGAATAGAACAGGACCACCTGGTGATTCGAGCTTAATTAATAAAGCACACAAAGCCAGAGAAGGGATCACAAAGGGGGAGGCGAGCAAGATCAAGATAATATCTAGGCTACGTTTGGCAAAGAGGTATGCCTTACCTGTCAATATTCTTCTGTCAGGTTCAGCTCTTGCCCACCAATCTAAATCCCGATCTATTGACAAAGTAGACGTAAATAAAGGGGAGGACATTTTCTCATTTAGGGTGCTGTGGCGGCCATGTTTATCTATCGAAACTTGCATTCTACACTCTTTCTGCTTGAAATAAGCTAATTTTATTCTCCTCAAGAAACTGTAGTTCCTCAAGCGATATTTTGTGTTAGTTATATTGCAGCTTGCCTAAATGGTGATGTGATCTGAGTGAGCGGCTCGCCCGTTACTTTTATACTTCACCCCTCTTACAGATTATCTTACGAAATCGGGAGGGTATTGGGAGCGTTTAAAGTTTTGCTATCAATAGCATTCTCGTCCTTCAAGTTTACGTACGCCTGATTCAGAAGGCCCTCAAATGTAAGTGCATCTTCAGGGAAAGTGGCTGCACTACAGTGAGCAACAATTCCTATTTGACTCATCACTGTTTGTATTCTTCCAACAATAACAGCCGCTCCCCGATCATCTGCTTCAGGACAAAGGATAACAAAACGATTTCCTTCATCCTCTTCTAATACAAGATCCATTAACCGTAAATGCTGATGCATCAGCCGAGCTAACTTTACTCGGGCATAGCGATTAATTGTCTCCCTTTGTAATTCTTCGAAGATTTTTGGTAAAGCATGATCGAATGATTGCTGATCTGGTTCAACGACAATAATACTTAAGGGACGATGGTAATGGCGGCTCCGTGTGATTTCGCGTCTTATGTCTCCCGAAGCTTTTGAGATTGTTTGCAAGTGGCCTCCTCCCAAACTCATAGTCATAGCTTCAAGCCCCTGCTGAAATTCATTTAAACTTTGCGAGAGTCGTTGGCTAATAAAAGCAATAATTGCCAAAAACGCCATTTCTGTTATGGAAACATACGTATAAATCCCTCCAAAAAACGGCCGATCCACCAAAAAAACTATTTTACCAATTAGATACAACCCAAGGGCAAATCCTATGGCAAGTGTAACCCGATATTGGCTAAATACAGGCAATATCAAAATAATCGTAGTAACAAGCAAAACCAAAACATAGACAAAGGTTTGAATATTTAGAGCATTTTCTATACCAAAGTCTAATCTTTCAATATTAAAAAAAATGCCATAAGCAAACAGCAATGAAAAGAGGTGTATCTTTAATAAACGCATAATATAAAATTTTTGTCTACCAATGAATTTAGAAGATTTGCAGCAGTGAGGGGATGATGGTAAACAGGTTTCTCTCTTTCAATAGAAGTAAACGTGACAAACCTGTTATTGTTACAAATTTAGTAATACTATCCTGCAAGAACTATTTCTCACTTCTGGCAATTAAACAAATCAACTAGGTTCTAACATCTCGGCTATAACTTCCTCGTCCTGTTCACGGACAAGAGCGGCAAAAACGGCCGTTTTTGCCACTTGCGTCCCAATTTTGTGCAACGCCCAAGCAGCATGACCCCGTATCAGAGGTTCCGGGTCAGACAGGAGATATATGAGGTGGGAAACGGCCGTTTCGCTCCCCCAATTCCCCGCCGCCACACACACATTCCGCAGCAACCGCCGCCGCTTGATCCGCAAAATGGGACTATTAGCAAAACGCTGCTTGAAGCCAACCTCATCCAACGCCAAAATGTCTAATAGCTGGGGAGCGGCATCATCCCAACCATCCGCAAAAAATATTTGCTCCTGTGTTGGTGATGTGAAGCGATTAAAAGGGCAGACATTTTGGCAGATGTCACAGCCATATATCCAGTTACCCATAAACGGCCGTAGCTCCCTCGGAATCCACCCTTTTAACTCAATCGTCAGATAGGAAATGCACTTATTTGCATCTAACACATATGGTTCGGGAAAAGCATTCGTAGGGCAGGCCGTGAGGCAACGGGTGCAACGGCCACAAGAGGGCATCGATACTGGCTCATCATAAACCAGCGGCAGCGTTGTGAGTAATTCGCCCAAGAAAAACCACGAGCCTCGGCGTGGGGCAATAAGCATCGTATTTTTGCCCGTAAAGCCAAAAGCGGCCGTTTCACCATGATCCCGCTCCAAGATTGCACCCGTGTCGACATACACTTTACTTTGCACTTCATTTAGCGTTTGGGCTTGCAGCCAGGCGGCCAGTGCTTGCAAACGGGGAGTCATCACCTCGTGGTAATCGACACCCCAAGCATAATTAGAAATACGACCCCGACTAGGGTCTTGGGCAATAGGGGGCGGGATGGATTGTGTGTAATAATCCAAACCCACGCATACAATCGTTTGTACGTTAGGCAAAATGACATTCAAATCTTGCCGCCGCACCACTCGGTCAGGGCGAGCCATATAGCCCATCTGAGCATGCCGTTCCTGGTCAATCCAACGCAAATAGGCCGCCAAGCGGCGGGCTGGCTGTGCTGGAATTAGCCCCACCATATTAAAGCCTAAGCGAAAAGCCTCTTGCTTCAAGGCCTCTGTGAGTTGCCACGTCATACATCAATTGTCAACGAGCAAACGGGTAATTGTCAAATAAGGCCAATGCTGAAAAATAATCAGGTTATTTATATGTGATCTCGCATTGGCTTTAAGGCGGTTTACCAACCCTGGGTTCCTAATTATTTTGCGGAAACCACCTAACAGCCCTTACTGATGTACTAGACCCCGGGCTGCATCTAGGGTCACAACTTGTTTGCAGTCAGTAATAAAAAAGCAAAACGCCGTTCATTGAGAGAGAACGGCGTTTTAATACAAAACCAAGTAGATAAGCAAACTAGTATTTTGATTGGGCGTGTATCGTCCCGCCATTAATGGTCGGCGCGGAGGGCACGGTTATGGCCGAGCCATTCTTTTCAACCTCATGCTCAACAGCAAAAGGAGCCTCTGTGGCTTTTAGCAAGGCCATATCCAACACTTCATCTAAGTGGCTGGCGGGAATAAGAACCAAATCCTGCCGCACTCTTTCAGGCAGTTCAGGGATGTCTTTGGCATTGTCTTTGGGCAGTAGCACGGTTTTGATGCCCGCGCGATGGGCGGCGATGGTTTTGGCTTTGAGGCCACCAATTGCTAACACTTTACCACGCAGGGTAACTTCACCCGTCATAGCCACGTCGCGGCGCACGGGGCGGTTAGTGAAGGCAGAGATAACGGCCGTTGCCATGCCAATCCCCGCGCTAGGACCATCTTTGGGAGTGGCGCCGTCCGGTACATGAATATGCAGATTCACCTTGTCAAAAACATCAGGGCTAAGTCCCAATTTACTGGCGTTAGCACGGGCGTAAGTAAGAGCAGCTTGAGCTGACTCTCGCATGACATCACCCAGAGAGCCAGTGAGCGTAATACGGCCGTTGCCTTCACTCAAGCTCACCTCAATGGGCAATATATCGCCACCAAAACCACTGACCGCCAACCCTGTCACCAAACCCACCTCATCGTCCGCTTCGGCTGTACCAAAGGTAAACTTATCCGGACCCAAAAATTCGCTAATGTCCTCTTCAACAATTGTGAACGAACCAATTTCGCCGCCAGCTACCTTCACCGCAACCTTCCGCACGACCGTACCAATACGCCGCTCCAACTGGCGTACACCCGCCTCCCGCGTATGATGGCGTATCATGCGGCGTAAGGCACTTTTCTCAAATACCACTTCCACTTCGGCCAGACCGTGCCCTTCTAACTGTTTTTTAAGCAAGTAGCCCGTGGCAATGGCCAGCTTTTCATCCTCAATGTAACCAGGCATGTGAATCGTCTCCATGCGGTCTAGCAGAGGCAAGGGGATGGTATTAAGTTGATTAGATGTCGTGATAAAAATCACTTGGCTCAGATCAAAAGGCACTTCTAAGTAATGGTCGGTAAAGCTATGATTTTGTTCAGGGTCTAAAACTTCAAGCAGAGCTGAACTGGGATCGCCGCGCCAATCTGCACCTACTTTGTCAATTTCATCGAGGACGATAATGGGGTTGCGGGTGCCAGCGTCGCGCAAAGCACGAATAATGCGACCAGGTAGTGCGCCAACATAGGTGCGGCGGTGTCCCCGTATTTCGGCCTCGTCGCGCACACCACCCAAGCTGATGCGAATCATTTCTCGCCCCATTGCCCGCGCCACGGAGGTGGCGATAGAAGTCTTGCCCACACCAGGAGGGCCTTGTAAATTGATAATGGCGCCCCGCATTTTTGTACCAGCCAGCTTACGCACAGCCACATATTCCACGATACGGTCTTTGACATCTTCCAGGCCATAATGATCTGCATCTAAGACTTCGCGGACGTGATAAATGTCTAAGTTGTCTTCGGTTTGTTGACTCCAGGGTAGTTCCACCATCCATTCCAGGTAGGTGCGAATGACATTGGCTTCAGCCGCTTGTGGTCCTTGATATTCAAGGCGAACTAGCTCTTTGAGGGCGCGTTCTTGTACTTTTTCAGGCATTTGCGCTTCTTCGATTTTGCGGCGTAACTCGTCAGGGAGGTTTTCGCTTTCGTCCCCTAGTTCTTTGCGAATAGCCTTCATCTGTTCACGTAGGAGAAAATCGCGTTGGGCTTTGTCAGCACCATCGCGGGCATCTTGCTGGATTTTGTTGCGCACTTCAAGGATACGCACCTCTTTTTCCAGGAATTCGACGACTTTTTGTAATCGGATACGGCCGTTTCCTTCCACCAACAACTCTAACTCCAACTCAAATGGCATATTCAATAAACCAGAAATGTAGTCGGCCAATTCGCCCGCCGTTGTTTTGGTGCGGGTAGCGGACATAATTTGCTGATTGGCCTCGCCTAGAGAATCAGCATACTGTTCTAGATAAGCAATGGCGGCAAACATAGCCTCATGATCTTCAAAATCCGTGATGTCTGAGATTTCTTCGTACTGTCCCGCCAGATGAGGATCAGTGACATCTAGTGACACAAATTGGACGCGACGATGCAGCTCAACAAGCATCTGTACACCCATTTGCGGCGCACGCAGCACATCACGCACAGTAGCCAGTACGCCAATAGGAGCTAAATCTTTCTTTTTAGGGCGTTCAATTTCAGCATCATATTGAACGAGAATGAGCAGTTCGCCACCTCGTTCTAGTGCTGCCTGAGCTGCAGCCAAAGAACGACGACGGCCGATTGAGATTGTTGTGGTAATACCAGGGAAGATAGCCCCGCCACGAAGGGGGACAATGGGAACTTGTTTGGATTGAGTGCTACTCATGTAATTTTCCTTATACTGTCTTTATTTCTATACTTTACGCCCTATTTACAGTATGATTGTCTGCTTAGTAAGGTGCGACGAATCAGATATTTTAAGGGGCTTCTATTAACATCACGATAGTTCACTATCAGATTTATGTTAGAAAGAGTGAAGAAGTGAACAGTAATCGGTGATGGTCAGTAAATAGCAAACTGTTTAGTGACCATTGGCCCCAGTATGCCAAAGAACTATTTCGATTCTAGTTACGATTTGAGAGGAAAAGTATGAAGTTAATGTATATAAACGGCCGTTTCGTTGCCAGCGAAAGTGGCGAAACTATGAACATTTTGAATCCAGCTACGGAAGAGGTGATTGAGCAAGTGCCTAGCGGCAATGAAGCTGATGCCCACAAAGCCATCGCGGCGGCTAAAGCGGCTTTTCAGGAGTGGCGCTGGACACCAGGCCTGGAACGTGCCGAAATGCTGCATCAGGTGGCTCGCAAGATGCACCATCATTTTGATGAATTGGCAGCCTTGATGACATTAGAAGGGGGCAAACCCATCCTTGAAAGTGCCGAGGGGGTGGAATGGGCCATAGGCAGCTTTGATTATTATGCCGAAATGGCGCGGACTTTGCGGGGGCGTTTATTGGCTCCGGCCGAACGCGACCAATTCAATTTTGTGATGAAGGAGCCGTATGGGGTGGCAGCCTGTATCATTCCTTTCAACTTTCCCTTTATGCTCATGGCCTGGAAGGTAGCCCCAGCCTTGGCAACAGGAAATACAGTCATTATTAAGCCATCTGATGTCACACCACTGGCAACGTTGCGACTGGCGGAAATTGCCTTTGACCATTTTCCACCTGGAGTGATCAATATTCTCACGGGTGAGGGGCCACGTGTGGCCGAACCCTTGGTAAAACATAGGGACGTGCCAGTGATTGCCTTTACAGGGTCAACGGCCGTTGGCCAGCGTATTGCCACCCTCACTGCACCTATGATTAAAAAGACACATCTAGAATTGGGAGGTAAGGATGCCTTTGTGTTGGGGCCAGATGCAGATGTGGAAACGGCCGTTGAAGCAGTTGCCTACTCCGCTCTATTGAATACGGGCCAGGTTTGCACTTCCACCGAGCGGGTGTATGTACCAGAGCATCTGTTCAATACCTTTACGTCTGGTCTGACAGATTACGTCAATAGTTTGCGTCTTGGCCCAGGCTCAGAAGCGACGACAGATATTGGCCCCATGACAGCGGCTAAATATCGAGCCAAGGTAGAAGAACATGTGGCTGATGCAGTGCAAAGTGGAGCGAAGGTGTTGACAGGGGGGAAACGGCCGTCACAATTCCAGCGTGGCTTTTTCTACGAGCCAACCATCCTCACCAATGTTAACCACACCATGCGCTGTATGCGCCAAGAAACCTTTGGCCCAACGATCCCTATTATGCCCTACAAAAATTTTGACGAAGCCATCGCCCTCGTCAACGACAGCAAGTATGGTTTAGGGGCCTGCATTCGCACCAATGATGCCAAATTAGCCAAACGCTTCTTTGAAGAAGTGCAAGCTGGCACAATCTGGATTAACGACCCCCTCACAGACAATTATGGTGGCCCTTTCGGTGGCATGAAGATGAGTGGCAATGCCCGGGAATTAGGAGAGGAAGGGCTAGAAAGTTTCCTAGAAACGAAGCACGTCCATTGGGACTTTGACGATAAAGTGAAAGATTTTTGGTATCCCTATTAGGGCAAATGCCGTTTTCTCTCCCAATTCACCCTCACGCCGGGCCTAGCCATCTTTCTAGACTCCATCAATAATTTTGTGAAAAAAGAAACCCTTTAGCAGTGATTAAACCGCTAAAGGGTCACTATCAGCTCGGTTATCTACTACTGCTGAAAGATAGCGAATTGAACCAGACGACAAGTGTTAGGACCTGGTGTACCGTCAGCCTTGGCACTATCAGGGAAGGGAGGTGGCAAACTTTCATCAGTACAACCACCGCGATAAGTGTGGATCATGTCGGGCATATAGGCTGGCAGCTTGGGCCCATGATCGTTGATGACCAGATGAACTTCAGCCGTAGTTGGATCGGTGAATCCTTGCCCTTCATACCAGCCATCGGGCATGGAGCCAGTCCGGAGGTGGGCAGACAGTGAGGCTTGACCATCGGCATCAACGATATGGCCTGCCCCATAGGTGACCTGAGCTTCGACAGCGGCCGTATTGAATAAAATATCGGCAGCCGTGCAAGGACTGCTGGCACAGGCATCAGGGTTGTTCACCACAATCAGCCACAGGGTGACGGCATGGCTTGGGGTTAAAGAGGTCGTGTTGACCGTCATCGTGGCTCCATTGTTGTTGGTGACCAATTTGGCATTAGAGCCGGGCACAACAGGGGTTGCCGGGTCCTGGCTGCCATGGACTTTCATGGATGTTTCGTAGGTTTGGGCACCATTAGCTGTGGTCGTCCTCGTTACGGTTAGAACGGCCGTTGCTAGCAACAGCAAGCTGGTTAATAAGAGTATTTGTTTACGCATCGCAATTCTCCTTGTTGAGCTAACACAATGGTCAGCACGTTTTTATATTTTTCGTGATCAATTTGGTACTCTCTAAAGTAGGTCATCGTTTTTTTGTGATGTACTTCTGTTTCAATATTGGACATCACCTCCTTCAAAATGGTATGAAGCGTTGGCCAGAACAGGATGTTTTAGGGGCAAAGGTGTGAGGCGGTCTCCCGCCACGCAACAAGGAGTAGTACTAGCTGTGTTGCTCATTTGCATTCGCCGCCCTGTAGCCGACCCCGTTGTCAAAGTTGCCCTCATCATGCCAGCCCACCATTTTCTCAGCGTTAGGCCAGCGTTATCATTTTGGCCGCCAGCGTTACCATTGCCGGGAAGGCCAAAATTTCATGTTATACTCTCTCCAGTAGTTTGATGTTCAGCCCAATAAATAACCTGAGACCGCCCCGCCAGGAGGTGTATGGTGTCCAACTTATCTCTATCCCTATTAGGCCGCTTCCGCGCCAGCTACAATGGTGAGCCATTGACTCGCTTCGGCTCTAACAAAGTCCAAGCCCTGCTCATCTATTTGACGGTGACAGAAGCCCTCAACGAGGGACATGATGGGCTGCGACATCGGCGCGAAGCAGTGATGGAACTACTTTGGCCAGGCTCTCTCCCCCAATCAGCCCAAAACAATTTGCGTCAAACCATCTACAAATTGCGCCAACTGCTGCCCACATTAGCCGATACAGATGGACAACCCGCTGAATTTATCCTCAGCGAGCGGCTGACTGTGCGGCTCAATCCCCAAACGAGTTATGACCTCGATATAGCCACTTTTCATCAGCATTTGACACAAACCCAGGCCCACAATCATGACAGTCTACATAGTTGTTCAAAGTGCCAAGCCCGGTTGCAGCAAGCCGTCACTTTGTATCAGGGGGATTTCCTGTCCGATTTCTTTTTAGAAGATAGCAACGAGTTTGAAGGGTGGGCCTGGAATCTGCGTGCCCTACACCGTCGCCAGGTGTTGGATGCACTGGACACGCTGACGCTGATGATGTTGCGGCAAGGGCAACACAATCAGGCACGCGCCTATGCCGAACAACAGTTGGTGATTGATCGTCTGCGCGAAAGTGCTTATCGTCAACTGATGGAGATATTAGCTATCAGCGGCCAACCCAGCGAAGCCCTAGCCCAGTATGAACGGTTGTGCCAACTGTTACAGGATGAGATGGGCATGGCCCCGATGGCTCAGACAACGGCCGTCTACGAACAAATCCGTGCCGGTGAATTGGGCATTGTCACGAAATCGGAAACGGCCGTGCGCGGCTATGACTTACAAGAAGAGATTGGGGCTGGGGCTTTTGGCGTGGTGTATCGGGCTCGCCAGCCCCACGTCAACCGCGATGTGGCCGTCAAAATCATCGCCCCCGACCTAGCCAATCAGCCCGACTTCATCCGCCGCTTCGAGGTCGAAGCCCAGCTCATTGCCCGCCTAGAGCATCCCCACATCGTCCCTCTCTATGACTACTGGCGTGAACCCAATGCCGCCTATCTAGTTATGCGCTATCTGCGCGGCGGTAATCTGGAGCAGCAGTTGACACATGGGCCACTGCCTCCCACCAAAGTGGGGAGGATGCTGGAGCAAATTTGTGCCGCCCTGCAAGTGGGCCACCAACAAAATATCGTCCACCGTGACATCAAACCAGCCAACATCTTGCTAGATGAAACAGGTAATGCTTATTTGTCCGACTTTGGCATTGCCAAAGAGCTAGGCAGCCAGAGACATCTGACGGAAGTAGGAGCCTTGGTGGGCACACCCGATTTCATCTCACCAGAGCAATTTAGCACTGAACCGGTCTCAGCCGCCAGCGATATGTATAGCTTAGGCATTGTGTTATTTCAAATGCTAACGGGTCGTCTGCCTTTCCCCGAAGCCTCCATAAGTGAGCTGATCTACAAACATTTACATGAGCGCATCCCTTCTGTCTATCGCTTGCAACCGAACTTGCCGCCGACAGTCGATGAAGTTATCTGGCAAGCCACCGCTAAGCAGCCCCAAGATCGCTTTCCCACGATAACGGCTATGGCCGTTGCCTTTCATGAAGCACTGCGACAAGAGATCGCACCCGATGAAGCATATATTGTCCCGATAGCCCCCGGCATCGAAGTGAGCAATCCCTACAAAGGGCTGCGCCCTTTTCAAGAAGCCGACAGTGATGATTTTTATGGTCGAGAAGCTCTAGTACATCAGTTAGTCTCCCGTCTTACTCTTCCTCCCTCTCCCTCTGAGAGGGAGGGCCGGGGTGGGGGCGAAGAACGCTTTTTGGCCGTGGTTGGCCCCAGCGGCAGTGGTAAATCTAGCGTGGTCAAGGCGGGTCTCATTCCCGCTCTACGCCGCGGCAACATCCCCGGTGCTGAGAATTGGTTTGTGGTAGAGATGGTGCCGGGCACACATCCTCTGGAGGAGTTGGAAGCAGCCTTGCTGCATGTGGCTGTCAATCCACCCCCCAGTTTACTAGAACCATTGCAAAAGGATGAACGGGGCTTGGCACGTACCCTCAAACGAATCTTACCGGCAATGTCTGGAGACGAACGGCCGCAACTGCTGCTCATCATTGACCAATTTGAAGAACTATTCACACTGGTGACAGATAAAGCCGTGCGCCAACACTTTTTAGCCAGCCTGCTAGCCGCTTTAGCTGATAAGCGCAGTCAACTACGTTTGGTGATTACCTTAAGGGCTGATTTTTATGATCGGCCGTTGCAACATCCCGATCTGGGTGAACTGCTGCGCCAGCGGACAGAGGTGGTCTTGCCCTTGACCTTAGCCGAGTTGGAACAGGCCATTATCCGTCCTGCAACCCGCATGGGGGTGCGTTTTGAAGCGGGGCTGGCAACTCAGATTGCGGTTGATGTAACTGACCAACCGGGGACGCTGCCCTTGCTGCAATATGCCTTGACTGAGATGTTTGAGCAGCGACAGAATGGGGTGTTGACGGCCGTTGCCTATGAAGCGATTGGGGGCGTGTTGGGCGCACTGGGCCGTCGCGCTGACGAGATATATGAGGAGTTAGCCGCCGCCGAACGGGTGGTGGCGCGGCAACTGTTTCTACGGTTGGTGACGCTGGGTGAAGGAGTAGACGATACAAGACGGCGGGTGCTGCGCTCGGAGTTACGTGATTTGGAAACACCGGGAGTGTATAAGGCGGAGCCAGTGGTGGAGAGAGCGGTGACTGCATTCGGCCGTTTTCGCCTGCTCACCTTTGACCGTGACCCTTTGACACGCAGCCCAACGGTAGAAGTGGCCCACGAAGCCCTGCTGCGCGAGTGGGAACAGCTACGCGGTTGGTTAGAACAGAACCGGGAGGATGTGCGACAGCAGCGGCGGTTAGCCCAGGCTGCGGCCGAATGGCAACAAGTTGAGCAGAATGAAGGTTTCCTGCTGCGCGGCATCCGGCTGGACCAGTTTGCGGGTTGGACCGCAGAGACGTCGCTGGCCCTGACGGGGAATGAACGCACGTTCTTACAAGCCAGCCTGGCCGCACGGGCAAGTCGCCAAGCTGAAGAAGAAGCACGACGCCAGCGAGAATTGGAGACAGTGCAGCAGTTGGCCCAAACAGAGCACCACCGTGCCGAGGAGCAAATCCTGGCAGCACACCATCTGCGCCGCCGTGCCTTTTATCTGACCGCTGCCCTGGTTATCGCCGCTGTTTTGGCGGTAATGGCCTTCAGTTTCGCCAGTTCGGCTAATCGCAGCACAGTTTTGGCCGCCACACGCGAGGCCGAAGCCTTGAGTAGTGCCGCATTGGCTGCGACACGTCAGGTCGAGGCAGAAGCACAAGCGCGTCTGGCACGCTCCCGCGCCCTGGCAGGTGCGGCTATCACCAACTTGGAGTCAGATCCGGAACTAAGTATGCTGCTGGCCCTACAAGCCTTCAAGATAACTTACGAGGAGGGTGGCATCTGGACAACAGAAGCCGAGATGGCCCTGCACCAGGCTGTGCAAAAAGCATCACGGCTGCGCCTCAACCTATCTGGCCATGTTAATCCTCTCAACCCGGTGCTTTTCAATGCCGATGGCACCCACTTGATTGGGCTAGACTATGACGGTCGTTCAAAAATCTGGGATGCAGTCATCGGCCAAGAGTTGTTAGCTGTTGCTGGCAGCAACGCAATCCTCAGTAGTGATGGGCAATATCTGATAACTCTAGTGGAAAACGAAGAAGACGATGGTCTTACTAGAATAGTTTGGGACACAGCGACAGGCGAAGCCATAGCCAGTAGTTCGCTGACTATCAATCTTAAGCAAGAGTTAACGGTTTTAGCCTTTGATCCCTTCGGAACCGTCCTAGCTGCCGGATACGAAGATGGCACTGTAGATATATGGGATTTTGCCGCTGAGTCCGCTTACCAACTTCAGGCTCATGCCAGCCGGGTCAACGATTTGGCTTTTAGTGCCGGCGGTGAGTATCTGGTGATGGCCAGCAGCGACCAGTCAGCCACCGTATACCATCTGCCCCTCAGCGCAGGGGCAACAACCTCCCCTGCGTTCACTGTCTCCGATCCTTCAGGTGAAATTTTCAAAGTGGCCCTCAGTTCAGATAACCTAAGCCTGGTCACTGTCAACGATCGACATACGGCGATCATTTGGCATCTGGATCTGGCTTCAGGCGAAGCGACAGAGCAATCTACCTTCTCTGTAGCCAGCCATAACAGTCCGATAGCCCATATTGTCTTCAGTCCGGATGGCCTCTGGTTAGCTTCGGCTGGTGATGATAAGGTGCTTTTATGGGAGGTGTTGACTGGGCACATATGGCTAACTTTGCCTGGTGGCGCTGTCAAAATCGCCTTCAGCCCAGATAGCAATCGCCTGCTGGCGGCCAGTGCCAATAGCTTAAAGATTTGGGATTTGACGCCAGCTGGCAGCAAAGAAAAGCAAACTCTAGCCGGGCACGAGGCGCTTGTATGGGGGGTGGCTTTCAGTCCGGACGGAGCCCGGCTGGGCACAGCCGGGTTGGATAGTACGGCGGCCGTTTGGGATTGGGACTCTAGCGAACGCCTGCTCACCTTGAACGGTCACGAAGGGCCAGTGCAGGATATTCAATTTAGTCCAGATGGAATGCGTGTGGCCACGGCTGGCCATGATAGCACGGCCCGGATTTGGGATGCCAACACTGGCCAGGAGCTGCTCACGCTGCGTGGCCATGGTCGGGGACGCTACCGACCGTGGTTCGAGGGTATCCAAGCTGTTGCCTTTAGTCCGGATGGGGCGCGGTTAGCCACAGCAGGACTGGATGGCACAGCCCGCATCTGGGATACACAAACTGGTCAGCCGCTACTCGTCTTGTCAGACCACAGTGATCACGTCAAAAGAGCGGTCTTCAGCCCGGATGGAGCTATGCTGGCCACGGTTGATGGCGACTTGACCTTTCATGCTTGGGATGCCCACACTGGTGAAGAACTATTTACCGTGTCCACCCCAGCCGAAATCACGGACGTGTCTTTCAACCCAAATGGACAATGGCTGGCGGCGGCTATCCGTGATGGCAGCATTAAAATCTGGGATGTAGGCCAGTTGCTTGCTGCCGGTCAACGCGGTGCTGAAGTGGCCGGAGACGAGATGGCATTGTTGACCTTGGCTGGCCATACTCCCTTTGCTTGGGCGATGACTTTTAGCCCTGATAACAACTATCTGGCGTCCATTTCCTCCGTGGAAATCATTATATGGGATTTAGCTACGCGTCGGGAACTGCTTTCCCTGCCCGCTGGCCAAAGTCCCTATGGTAATAGTGCCAGCTTCAGTCCGGATGGCCGTTATCTAGCTGCCGGTAAAGCAGATGGCACCACCCGCGTTTTTGTATTGACTGTTCCAGAACTCGTTGCTTTGGCTCAATCCCGTCTGACGCGGGGTTGGGCTATGGCCGAATGTATTCAATATCACATTGATCCCTGTCCTTCATCTCCCTAACAGGTACAGGTCGGATATTATCACTAGGAGATTATCATGAAACAACGCTTTTTCTCTACCTTCATCTTGTTCCTTATCATAGCGGCCTTATCCGCTTGCACTGCTCCAACTGAGGCTGGCGAGAGTACACCCCCCATGCAAAAGACCCAGGCACCGGTCATGTCGCATCCGTCACTGGGGGAAATGGTGACGATTGAGAATGCCCATGCTTTGCTGATAACTGATGATGATGGTGCCAGTATGAGTATGCGCACCGCTTTGCTCACACCAGGTCATGTCTACACCGCCTGGTGGGTGGTTGTCAATAACCCCGAAGCTTGTACGGCACATCCCTGTGCTGGCTCAGATGTGCTTGGAAATACAGAAGCTGTCGAGGCCGATGTTGGCTATGCTGATGGTCTCGTGGCCGACGACCAAGGCCAAGGTAATTTCGCCGCTTACTTGCCCGTTGGTGATCTGACCGACCATTGGTTTGGCAACGGCCTTACCAATCCCTGGGGTGCGGAAATTCATATCGTTATCCACGATCATGGCCCGGTGGTACCGGAACAGGCTGCCAATATGTTCATGACATTTCGAGGCGGCTGTACAGATGGCAGTTTACCGCCTACATTCCCAGACTTTACCAAGGAGTTTGGCCAGGTGGGGAACAATACTTGTAAATTGGTTCAAGTCGTGCAATTTGAACAGTAAGGATAATAACCTCTCACGAGTCTCCTAGCCAGGCCTGTGAGAGGTCGTGACTAACCCATCATTAAAGAGGACAATACGCGCTGGTGGATGGCCGTAGAGTGCCAGTAATATTTACATCAAGCTAGTTATCCGCAATAGTCAGATAAGTAGAATAAGAACTTAATTCCTCTGGATACAACGCAGATTCTATGCGTTGCCCATTGGTATGTGCCGTATGGGCACAGGGACATCTGATAGGTTTGTCTCTGGCACATAAGTTACCGTGAATACTGACGGCCGTTCCCCCCACCAATTCGCCCATCTATAATTCGTTGTCATCTCTCTCCAAATCTAGGACAATACTCACCATCCATAAAAAACAGTTATCCATGATCGGATTACCGTTTACCAAATTACCAAATTGCGAGTACCCCAATGGCAGATTCCCTAAAAATACTTTTCATTAGTGCTGAGGTTGCCCCTTTTGCCAAAGCTGGCGGATTGGGTGATGTGGCCGGCTCACTGCCCAAAGCACTACGCAAACTAGGCCACGACGTGCGCGTCATCATGCCTGCCTACCAAAAAATTGAACAAGTCTACCCCGGCGTAGACCCTATGCCTGGCTCCCTCTGGGTTCCTCTGCGCGACGGGGCAGTGCAAGCTGGTGCCTTCCAAAGCCAGCTACCCCAAAGCGATGTACCCATCTACTTCATTGCCCAACAAAACCTTTTCAACCGACCCGAAATCTATAGTTACGACGACGACTCCTACCGCTTCGCCTTCTTCAGCCGTGCCGCCCTCGAACTCACCCTGGCACTCGACTGGAAACCTGACATCATACATGCCCACGATTGGCACACTGCCCCCGCTCTCACTTGGTTAGCCACAGCCGGGCAAGCCTATGAGCAATTTCGGGGCATCAGCACCATCTTCACCATCCACAATTTAGCCCATCAAGGCCACACCGGTTGGGACGTCTTCGACTATCTGCGGCTGCAAACACATAGCCTCAACGAAGAACCCTACGGCATGGTCAACTTTATGGCGCGAGGCATCTATCACGCCACCCTTGTCAATACTGTCAGTCCCACGTACGCCCACGAAATTATGACTCCCGATAAAGGTGCAAATTTGGACGGGCTATTACGCCAACGCCACTTTGATGTACACGGCATCCTTAATGGCCTAGATTACGAGGAATGGGACCCCAGCAGCGACCCACGTCTACCTCACCATTACAGTGTAGATAGTCTGGTAGACCGCCTCAAAGTCCGCCACGCTCTACAAGATCACGTTGGTCTGCCGCGCCGCGACAATATTCCTCTCGTCGCCCTCGTTACCCGGCTAGATTGGCAAAAGGGCCTGGACATCACCGGTCATGTCGTTCACCAATTGATGAGTGGTCATGCCGGAGAAGCCCAATTTGTCGTGTTAGGCACAGGTGCAGCCGAATATGAGAACATGTTTGCCAATCTGGCCCATCAACATTCCAGTAAAATGAGTGCTATTTTGGCTTACAATGCTGGTTTGGCCCCCCTTTTATATGGCGGTAGTGACATCTTCATCATGCCCTCCCGTTTTGAGCCCTGTGGCCTGGGGCAACTTATTGCCATGCGTTATGGCAGTGTGCCTGTGGTGCGTGCTACTGGCGGCTTGGTAGATACCGTGAGAGATGGTCACACTGGTTTTTCCTTTTATGAATACAGTTCGAGGGCATTTTGGCAGGCTCTACAACGCGCCATTTTCATCTACAATAGTGACAAATCAAGTTGGAGCCAAATTCAGAGCAACGGCATGAGAGCCGACTACTCTTGGAATCGCTCAGCGCTTGGCTATCAGCAGTTGTATGAATGGGCAATGGCCCGGACGAGAGGATGGTAATCGGTTAACGGTTAACCGATTACCGAATTACGGATATTCCAAGAGGTACTCATGCGCTTCCCCCGTTCTTCTGGCATTTTATGCCACCCCTCTAGCTTCCCTGGTCGCTATGGCATTGGCGATTTTGGGGATGCGGCTTATGAATTTGTTGATTTTTTGGTCCGAGCCGGGCAGTCATGGTGGCAGGTTTTGCCTTTAGGACCAACGGGATATGGTGATTCACCCTACCAGAGCTTTTCCTCGTTCGCGGGCAATGTGCTGTTGATTAGCCCTGATTTGTTAGTGCGCGATGGCTATTTGCCAGCCAAAGCAGTGCAGGATGTGCCAGATTTTCCGGCTGATGGCGTAGACTTTGGCTGGGTGATTAATTACAAAACAGAGTTACTGACGCAGGCACACAAATATTTTAAGGGACAAGGAACGGCCGTCCAACAAACTGCCTTCACCCAATTTTGCCAAAACCATGCCAGTTGGCTCGACGACTACGCCCTCTTCATGGCCATCAAAGCTCATCATGTAGACCACGAAGGCGGCGTGTGGAGCAGTTGGCCCCAGGCTATTGCCCAGCGCCAAGCCAAAGCCATGAAAAGCTGGAGCAAGAAGCTGGCTGATGAGGTCGCACGGCATAAATTCCTGCAATTCATCTTCTTCCAGCAGTGGCTGGACTTAAAAAATTACGCAAACGAACGTGGCCTCAAAATCGTAGGAGATATGCCTATTTTTGTAGCCTTCGATAGTGCTGATGTATGGGCCAACCCTGACAAATTTTACCTGGACAAAACAGGCGCACCAACAGTGATTGCTGGCGTACCACCCGACTATTTCAGCGAGACAGGTCAGCGTTGGGGAAATCCGCTTTACCGTTGGGATAAGATGAAAGAGAATGGTTACAAGTGGTGGGTGGCACGGCTGCAAATGGCTTTTACCCAGGCAGATATTGTACGCATTGACCATTTTCGCGGCTTTGAAGCTTATTGGGAAATTCCGGCGGATGAGCCAACGGCCGTTGTCGGTCAATGGGTCAAAGGCCCCTACACGGATTTCTTCGACGCCATGCGCGAGAAGTTAGGTGATTTACCCCTCATTGCCGAGGATTTAGGCGTGATTACACCTGAGGTGGAAGCTTTACGCGACCGTTATGATTTCCCGGGTATGAAGATTTTGCAATTTGCTTTTGGTGGCGAGCAAAATAGCACCTTTTTACCACACACTTATACTCAAAATTGTGTCGTCTACACAGGCACACATGACAATGAAACGACAGTAGGTTGGTATCTAAACGCCGCTGAGAGCGAGCGGGATCATATTCGTCGCTATTTGAGCGTCAGTGGGCAGGATATTGCTTGGGACATGATTCGGCTGGCCATGATGTCGGTGGCGGATACGGCCGTTATTCCCTTGCAAGACCTTTTCAGCCTGGACAATAGAGCACGTATGAACTTCCCAGGCAAGGTAGGTGGCTACTGGCGTTGGCGTTACCCACAAGGGGCGTTGACAGAAAAAATTGCCTATCGGTTAAAGGGATTGGGATGGTTATACGGCCGTTTGCCTCAAGTTCCAGAGAACGAAGGCACAAGCAAAGAAGAATAAGCCGCTACCGGTAAATCAAGCGAAAACGCTCACATACCAATGGCATGTCTTGTGTTGGTTTTTTGCCAATATTGGGCAAGTATCGACTGAAAAAACGCCAGTGGGCTTCACGCCAATAAGCGAGTGAACGGTCACCTTCCCCTTCTTCATAAGCAAACTGAGCGTCTACTTCATTGTAAGGTCGCACAATTATCTCCACAGTTTCTACAATGCCCACTGGCTGATTTTGGCCGTCTAAAACAATAGTGATGTCACCTGGTTCAGGAATGGCCATATCATCAGCCTGCCAATCCCACAAAGCGGAACAAGTTGCTGTTTTAATACCAGCTACAATTAAATCAGCCAACTCCTGCGCCATTTCGGGCGAATCTCCCCACGCCTCGGCTTCATAGGTAGCTTGATGCAACGGTGAGTTAGCAGGGAGCGTGTTTAAATAGGTTTGCCAATATCTTTCAATTTGTGTTTCATTCATATTCCGCCTCACCACATTCATTTTTGTCACAGCAAATCATCAAAACCAATACCGCTTCCGCATCTGCCGCCAGAAGATCGCGTATTGTCAAATCATCGAATAACATTTTCATTCTGTCTCCTTTCCAACCTTACTATTCAGCCCATTCAATGCACTCATCATAATAATAACTGGCAATCAATAGAAGGTGTGCGTCTTACAACCGTAGTGAGTATAATTTGTAGTATGCAAGATGCAATAAAAGCTGTCGTCGCCGGGTTAACAAAAAAAATGGCATCTCAATTAGAGGCCATTTACCTCTTTGGCAGCCTCATGGATAACGCTTATCAACCTGGGGTGTCCGACGTAAATTTGTGGCTAGTCACCCACAATGCCCATGACATCCATGAGTTTCGTGCTGTCATGCAGCCTATCTGGCAGCAGCATGGCGACATCTTGCGCCATGCTCCTTGGTTTACTCCCCGTGCTGCCTTTTTACGACAGATCGGCCTCAATCCCCTTTTGGGCTATCACTTGGCCCAATGCGGGCGGCAGGTTTTTGGTAAAAAGAGCCTCCTACCCAAATTGCCGACGGCCAATCGGCACGAAATGTATGCCCAAGCCGTCGCTGAATTGACCCAGGCTTCGGCGGTTTTGGCTACCAATATGCTAGAACCTGAAGTGGCTGAGGCTAGATTGCAGCAATTGCGCCGTTTGGGACGGCGGTTACTGGGGAAGGAAGCCGTGAAGGGTTTAACGGCCGTTACCCTCTTTGCCCGTCTCCAAGCTTGGCTACAACAGAAAACGGCCGATCTCCCCACTGACTCACCCTGGACGAAAAAAGTCCCGCCCGATGTCACCTTGCCTGGTCTACAAGCCATTTACCGCGAATCGGGCTATATCGTCATGGTTTTTGCCGATCTAGTTCCCAAAATGATCGAGGCCAACGATTGGGAAGGGCTAGGCGAGGATTTAGCCGGGGAATATACAGGACTGCGGGTGGTAACGGCCGATCACCTTCGCCTTATGGCCCAATATCATGACCCCCTAGCCATTACCTTACGCCGCTACCAGCATGAGTGGGGTTTCGATCCCTTAGCCGAGTTAGAATTAGAGTCCTGGCGCGTGCTGCGGACGGCCGCTCGCCTGCCTACCCAAATCCGTACCGCCCCCTTTCCTCACGCCTACTTCACTAGCGGCGACGACGACCTAGGCGAAGTCATTCATGACTTCCAAAACCGAATGCTCAACATCCAACTTGAACATGAACTACTTTGCCGCCTACAAGATATTGAACGATTCACTCCCTCTGAGCCCCTACCTGGCCCTGACATTCCCACACTTGACCGTATCAGCAGCATATTTCAGCACTTCGACTGGTGGAGTGACTACTATACGCAAGTCATGCGCCAATCTCGTAAGCAGTAATCAGTAAACAGTTGTCAGTAAATAGTAAACAGTCTTCACTTTCCTCCCTCCCTTACCGCCCCGCTCTCCAACTTCTCACCTTCACCTTCATCCTCACCCTTCTCCAACCTGCACCCATACTCATCACTCCCGGCCCACCCCAAGCCGTTTATACCACTCATCCCATCGTCGGTGTGCATACCCGGCTAACCGATGAAGTAGAAGAGTGGAAAATTCAACGCAGCTTACAAATGGTGCGTGAGATGGGAGCCGGATGGATAGTCGAATTCTTCCCCTGGGCCTACTATCATGGCAAAGATGGTGGCATTGCTTGGCAGCATCCCGATTTGGTCATTCATCATGCCCATGCCCAAGGGCTAAAAATCATCGCTCGGATCGGCCTTACTCCAAGCTGGGCACGCCCCAAAGATACGCCCCTCAACTACCTCGATGACACAGCCTATGACGATTTTGCCATCTTCGCTGCCGCCTTTGCCCAACGGTATCAGGGCAAAGTGGATTATCTAATCATTGGCAATGAACCAAATCTCAACTATGAATGGGGCTACCGGGTAACGACATCAGAGGATTATGTCAATTTGCTCAAAGTTGTATATCCGGCTATTAAATCAGCTAATCCTAATATCATGGTTTTGGGTGGCGCTTTGGCTCCTACCCTAGAGCCTGCTGGCTCACCTTGGGGATTGAACGATCTGGAATATTTGGTCGGCATGTATGAAGCAGGCGCCGCTGACTACTTTGATGGCCTAGCCGCCCACAGCTACGGGCTCACCTTCCCCCCAGATTTTGAAGCAGACCCCGAAGTCCTAAACTTTCGTCGCATTGAATTGGTTCGCCAAATAATGGTAGATTATGGTGATGCCCACAAATCTATTTATATAACTGAGACAGGCTGGAACGATCACCCCCGCTGGACACAAGCCGTGCGCCCCGGCCAGCGCATTCAATATACATTGGGTGCGCTACAATTTGCTGAAGAAAATTGGCCTTACGTGGAAGTAGTTGGTCTGTGGGCCTTCCGCTTCCCCGCCCCCACCAAAAGCCATATGGATTACTACACCCTGGTCACCCCAGAATTTATTGCCAAACCCATCTACACAGAACTAAAAAAATACACGGGCAATGGTTAACAGACTCAATTTAGATTGTTTGTTTTCTAACACGCGGCCAGCTTTGAACATACACATACTGCTTGGCCTGATGGTCTTGCTGCTAGCAAGTTGCCAACCAAGCCAAGAGACCTGGCAGCGTATTGAGGAAACGGCCGTCCTCAAAATTGGTATTGATCCCACCTATCCACCCTTTGATGCCGTAAATGATGAGGGTGTTTTTGGTTTAGATGTGGATTTGGCAGAGGCACTCGCCACCGATTTAGGTCTCACACCAGAATTTGTCTTATTTGGCTACGACGGCTTGTATGATGCATTGGGCACAGGCCAAGTGGATGTGCTGATCTCGGGGATGGTGGTCAGCCCCGAACGCACCAAAAAGTTTGCTTACAGTGAGCCTTATTTCAATGCCGGTCAGATTTTAGTGACACGACCAGACACGGCCGTTTCCTCACAACTATCTGACTTCAACGATCAGACTCTAGCTGTAGAACTTGGGGCCCAAGGTCACGTAGAAGCCATCACTTGGTCGCGCCGTTTGGCAAATCTCACCGTCATTCCTTACAATACGCCCGACGAGGCCTTAACGGCCGTTCTCCATCACGAAGCAGACGCGGCCCTTGTAGACAGCATAAGCGGTCGTCTCTATTTGATGAATGAATCGGGGCTGGTGCGAGGAGAAACGGCCGTGACCACCGAACCTTTCGCCCTCGTCACACGATCAGAAGACGAACTTCTACTTGAAAAACTAAACCAAAGCCTGGAAAACCTCCAGGCATCCGGCCAATTAGAGCAAATCATTGCCATTTGGCTAGGACCGTAATCAGTAAACCGTTGTGACGATACAGGTATTATCCGATTACCGATTACCGTTCACCGCTTACCATTTACCAACATGGGTAAAACACTCGGCATCATTCTCATCGCAGGTGGTACACTTGTGGGCCTCATCATCGCCTGGTTAGGCACTGTTTATCTACGCGAAGACAGCCTGACCGCTGGCGCAGCGACCTTGGGCGTCGCCCTTGGCCTCATTGTCTTAGCCCTACCTCAAATTGGCTTTGGCATCTACCTATGGGTCAAGGGGGGTCAGACCGAAACCGAATTAGCCCAAATTAAAAAGCAACGGCAGCTTATCAGTATCGTCAAAACACAGGGACAGATACATCTTGATGATCTCGTCCTAGAAATGCAATCTAGCAAACAGGATGTTAAACACATAATTCACCATCTTGTCGGTATGGGCCTCTATTCAGGCTATGTCAACTGGGATGAAGGTGTGTTATACTCCCTAGAAGCAAATCAACTCCGAATGATGAGTCATTGCGCTCATTGTAATGGGGAGCTAAAGCTAGCAGGCAAAGGCATAAGCCAATGCCCATACTGTAATACAGAGTATTTTTTAGAGTAAACAGTCAACAGTTGTCAGCAGTACATTGTCGTTTGTTTACAAATTACTTATTACTGAAACAAGGAGAGATATGTAATGAAAGGACAGATTTCCGACCTGTATGATCAAGTGGAAGAGGAACAATCGGGCATAGAAAAATTGCTCAGCAAGATTCCAGGCCTATCTGGCTATATGGAGAAGGATCGTCGTCGTGAGGCAGACGAACTGCTGCGAATGACTATTGCCAGTCGTATGGAAGAAGCACGCTTGCAATTGGGTAGCGTGATTCAAGAACTAGGCCGTGACATTATCAAAGCTATTGACCATGCCGAACCTTTAGGGCGAGTGGACACACGTCTAATGGGCCTTATTGGCAAGATCAAGGACGCACCACAAGGTTACGCAGGTTTTTTCGATCTCATTAGTGTCAAGGAGGAGGATTTAGCCCGCATTTATGCCTTTGACGAAACAATGGTCAATCATGCAGATGAAATTGCTGCGGGGGTAGCCGCCTTAGAAAAAACTGTGCAGGACGATGGCGACATTGGTGATGCTATTCGTGCCTTAGACAACTTGGTCCGGGAAGCCAATACCCAGTTCGGATCACGGGACGAAGTCATTAAAGGAATTAGCTAAAAGGAGAAAATCATGCCCAAAGTATTTGATCGTGTTGCCATAGATTCCTGGCTCAGAGACGAAATTGTACGCAAATTCCCACCTGGTGGGCTTGGGGATATTAAGTTAGGTTCGCAATGTATTGTCAATCCTGGGGAAACGGCCGTATTCGTGCGTGGTGGCGAAGCCATGGGCACTTTTGAGCCGGGCCGTCACACCCTCACCACCGAAAATATCCCCTTCCTCACCAACCTGTTTGAGGGGGCACTCTTCGGTGGCAAAAACGTCTTCACCGCCGACGTTTACTACGTCAAAACCACCGATTTAACCCTCAAATGGGGTACATCCAGCCCCATCATCATCGAGCATCTTAATCGTGGCCCAGGAGCTAGCGCCATCGTCGGCAACGGAACCTACATCGTCAAAGTCAAAGACCCCTGGCGTTTCCTTAACGCTATGGACGCCTTCCGCGAAAGTGTGCGTCAAAACCAAATTAAAGAGCGCCTCGATCCCATGCTTGGCATCATGATGCAAGACAAGATGAGTGAACTAGCCACAGCCAAAGAACTTGGCCCGGCCCAACTACAATCCTTCTCCCAAGACCTCAATGATATGCTAGTCGGTTTGTTGCAAACAGAATTTGATGCTATCGGTATGGTTCTAGTAGATTTCAATATCCGCATGGGGCTACATCCCAAATCATTAGAAGTTGTCACCAACATGGGTTACGGCACCAGTTATGTGCAGATGCAACAAGCTGATGCCTTCGTCGCTGCTGCTAATAACCCCTCCGGAGGTAACATGGGTGAAATTGGCTTTGGTGCCATGGGCATGGCTGCTATGCAAAACTTTCAACAGCAGCAGCAACAACAGCCACAATACGCGCCACCTCCACCGCAGCAGGCCGCTCCTCCCCCGGCCCAAGGCGGTGGCATGCCTGATGTGATGACACCCGCTCAGGCAGCCGAAATTTTGCAAGTCTCTCCAGAAGATGTCATAGCCGCTATCGAAGCAGGAGATTTGAAGGCGCGCAAGATTGGCAGTGCCTATCGCATTAGCAAAGCTAATATGGAGGCATTCCTAGGCGGTTAAATAATCCACCTTAGACTGATTCACAAGGGATTTGCAACAATGCAAATCCCTTGTTTTATTTAGAGGGGTGCATCACTGCGGATGTTGGGCATTTCACCCACAGGGGTATGGCGCATGGCCTTTTCTGCTTCAGAGGGGAGCTGCATCATTTCAGACACGGTTTTTCGCACCTGTGCTGGTTTACGTGTAGCAATTGTATCGACCAATTTGCGAAAATATGCCTGCTCTATCTCAATTACCTGCTCAATAGTTGCTTCGCCTTCCCACTGACGTAAATTACGTAAACGCAGGAGTGGTTGAGCCAACAATGTTAGGAGTTGATTATGGGTAGCGGAAAACACAGCTAGGGTAAATTGTCGGTTGGCTGTCAATAACTGCATCTGTTCTGGCAATGGCATATCAGTCTCTGGGCCATTTTGCCGCAAGATGCGCTCAAAAAGATGCAAATAAGCCTCAGCTGCTTGTCGTATATGGTCTAATTCTGAATCAGATGCTTCACGGGCAGCTAAGGCGCATACTTCGGGATAGAGCAGTTGTTCAAATTGCTCCACGTCCCAAACGGTTGCTCCCGCTCGACGCAAAGCAAGCAGGAGGGCATCACCGAAGGCATCTACCTGTGAATCGGTAACAAAAACGCCTTTGCCGTGCTGGGCTTCTACTAACCCCAGGGCCACCAACATGCGGGTGGCATCACGGATGACGGCTCGGCTCACGCCAAACTGATCAGATAATTCTGGCTCAGTAGGCAGAGCTTCACCACCCTGCCACTCGCCAGCCAATATCGATTCTTTAATGGCTTCGGCTACTTGTTCGGCCAGGGTTTGTTTCTTAACTGCTGGAGAGAATCGTGGTTTTTTGCTCATAACGTTTTTGAGTATAAATGCCTGCGTATAGGAGCAATGATACCAATAAAACGCTACCTGTGATAGTCCAGGCAGCTTGGATGGAAGTGATTTCGGCAACGTAGCCCAGGATTGTACTACCCAGGATTGAGCCAGCGTACATAGCTAATGATTGTACAGACAGCATGGCCGAGCGGCGTTCGGCTGGAATTTCTTGATTAAATAGGGCAGATTGGGGGGAGTTAACACCACTCAAACTCATGTAGGCTAACCAAAATAGAGCAGCAGCCGGGATAACGGCCGTTTGCCCCGCCAATACAATCAATAAAACACCTTGTAGCCCTTGAAACAAAGCCGCCACCAACACATACTGCTGGCGTAGCAATTTGCTAAAGTAGGTCGCCAGCAGATTGCCCACAATGCCAATAAGGAAATAGCCCGTCATCAAAACGCCAAAAGTAAAGCTGTTTTCTGCGCCACCACCCAATATGTCCGCAAAGAAGGGTTGCCAAAAGGTTTCCATGCTCAATATGGCTAATCCCCCAGCAAAGGTGGTGCCTAATAGCAGCAAGATTGTCCGATTGCTGCGCGTTAATTGCACTGCGTCGCGCATAATGCTTGGCACTTGTTGGACACCACTGCGCCAATTGCTTTGGCTACCTGACGGCCGTTCCTCCTTAATGCCCACAAGCAGCACAATGATCAGTACGATTTGTATGCATAAAGAGAAAACGATGGTCATGGTTAAGGGGGTGAAAACGGCCGTTCCCCCACTAGGCAACCACGTAAACCATTGCGGAATCTGACCACCTAACAGCGTGCCACTGCCCAAAGCGATCAAGCCAACCGTTTGCGCTTGTGCCAAGGCAGGCTGAATATCTACATCGGGATCGGCCGTTTGCAGAGCATCTACAAACCAGGCATCCAACGCGCCCGATGACAACGCCCGTCCTACACCATTGAGAATAAACGCCAATAAGAATACCGGAAAAGAAAAGGCATATAGAATGAGAACGCCGGCAACGGCCGTGACACTATAAGCCAACAAAGTGACCCGTTTGCGCCCGATGGCATCCGCTAAGCCACCTGTTGGCACTTCTAACAGCACAATGGTAAGTGAGTACGTTCCCATCAAAAGCCCTAGCTGCCACAGATTAATGCCCCTTGATTGCAGGATCAAAACGTGCAGGGCTAAGGGCAGTGCGGTGGCCAACCAGTTGAGGAAAAGAACAGTGTAATACGGCCGTTTGATATGCTTTACGTTTTTCATTTCAATCTCCTTATTCATCATGTCATATGATGATCTGATGATATTATAAACAGAAGAATGTCCATTTGTCAAGTCGATTGAAAACCTTTGGGACAAAAGTACGTACATAAAATTGAGCAAAGACATCAGAGACCTGTTATCATTCAGCAAGTGAGGTACTTATGAGCAATAACACCAACTGGCAAACAATTGGACAAGAATTAAAATCACACATCTATGTATTAGGCAGCATCATTCTCTTCATGTGGCTCTTAGAAGTCGCTGACCAGTTCATTTTTGGCACACGGCTCGATGGCTTTGGTGTTCGGCCCTGGAGTATTGATGGTCTACGCGGTATCCTCTTTGCCCCTTTCCTCCATGCGGGCTTTGGCCACTTGATTGCCAATACAGTTCCCTTTCTCGTTTTGGGCTGGCTGGTTATGATCAAACAGATACGTGATTTTGTGCTTGTCACCTTCATCGTCATGATCATTAGTGGCCTGGGCATCTGGTTTTTTGGATCACCTATCTCAGTCCATCTGGGAGCCAGCAGTCTTATTTTTGGCTATTTTGGCTTTTTGCTGTTGCGCGGCTACTTTGAGCGCAGTCCTCGTTCCATCTTTTTCTCGGTGATCGTGGCTGTTTTTTATGGCGGGTTGTTATGGGGAGTGTTGCCAGGGCAAACAGGCATCTCCTGGCAAGGTCACTTATTTGGCTTCGTCGGCGGCGGTCTAGCGGCTTATTTAATGGCAGAACGGCCGTCTCTAGATGTGGGCGAGGATTTGCCCGGTCGCATTCGCATCCTAGACGAACAGTAAGTGGAGTAGTAGCAGTTATTTGCCTTCTCTCCCTGAATTCAATACAGTTGATGGATGCAACCAGCTTATGTAGATGTCCATTTCGCGGAGCATCATGTCGCCATCCCCTACTTTGAGATAAACGGCCGTTCTCCAGGCCCTCACATCTTCCTCTCAGCCGGTATGCACGGCAGCGAAATCAACGGCATCGCCGTCATCGAAGCCTTCCTAGAGTGGAGCCAGTACATTAACTTAACTGAAAAACTAAATGGCAATATCACCATCCTGCCTCTACTCAACCCCTCCGGTTTTGCACGCAAACAGCGGCGTGTCCCGGAGGACAATGGTGATCTCAACCGTGCTTTTGCTACTGATCCTCCCACAACCTTCACGGAACAGATGGCCTATGAATTAACCCATAAACTCCTCAGGCATTGTGATTTTGGCCTCGATTTTCATGATGCCAGCGGTGCAGCCGCTTTGCTGCCCCACGCCCGTTTTATCAAAGATGAATCCAATGGCATGACCCAAGAGATGGCCCAGCTTTTTGGTACACAGATCATCATTGAGCGGAAGGGCAAGCCCAATATGATGGCTATCGCCTTAAACCAATTACACAAAACGGCCGTTCTCACCGTCGAGGTTGGTGGCGCACAAAGACTCTTTCCCGATTTCATCCAAATGGCTTTACGGGGCATCCGCAACTTCCTGACCGCCCAAGAAATGTATGCGGGCGACATTATTCTGCCCCAGCGTCAATTCATTCTCTATGACCGTTACGGCGTCAAACAAAAAGAGGCCGCCATGGTTGAATTCAGTGCCAAATTGGGTGATCAGGTCCATGTAGGCGATGTATTAGGCGAACTTTACTTCCCAGATCGCATCGAACGCCGCAAAGTGCGTGCGCCTATGTGTGGCTTCATTTTCTCCTTGCAACAATTCAATCAGGTGGAAGCAGGCGACACCCTCTTCTCCATTTTAGAGCTAGATTCCTGCCATGTGAGCCGCACGACGCTAGATCAGTTCCGCGAAGTGGAAAATCTAAAAGTGACCAAAATTCGTATGTAACCTGGCATGAAAGACCGCCTCATTACTGCCGCAATCATTCTACTTTTACTGGCGTTTGTTGGTCTCGTCATCTATTTGCACATTAGCACTACTCGTGACTGGTTCCTCAGCCAACAGCTACGGGAAGAGGGGCTGGCAACGGCCGTTACCGTCCTCAGCCTCAGCCAACACAACCCCACCCGCGGTGCCAGCTACTGCGAAGTTGACTTCGCCTACACCCTCAATGACAACAATTACAACAAAACCACCAAAGTCAGCCCCGACTTTTGTTCCATATTTAGCGAAGGTTCCCAGGTAGATGCCCACTATTTAGCAGGAAAACCAGAAACGGCCGATCTCATTTGGGGCGGCTACATAGAAAACCAATTTTTCATTATGCTCTTTTGTGATGGTGCAGCCGTTCTGCTTGCCATCGCGGCTGCAATTGCCTATTGGCTCAATCAACGCAGTCGCCAACAAACAAGCATCCTACTTCAACAACAGCCTGGCTTCCCTCTCACTATCAAACCACCACGTGGTTCCCAACTTATGGAAGTAGGCTGCATGTTCCCCTTCGGTTTACTTGTAACCGTCATAATGGGCGGCGCTATAAGCATAGCCTTTTTGAACTGGCGCGAGATGGAATCCGGTCTGCCCATCGTCCTCATTCTTTCTGCTTCACCTTTCTTCGCCTTTGGCCTACTCATCATATACTTGGCCCTCAAAGATTTTATCCACTCCTTCACTTTCACCGCCGACCAAATCTATCTCCACCATATTCTATTCAAAAATAAAACGTATCCCGCTTCCCACCTACAAAACATTAAAATTGAGGCACGCTCTATGCGCGACCATCGCAAAACCTATGTTCTTGTCCTCCACATGAAGGATGGCACAACAATTGATATGCAGCACTCTAACTTTGCCGATAATCACAGCCACCCACCTGAATCATTGCGTCAACTACAGATACACCTCAAGCAGCTTTACTCATTGAGTTGAGAAATTTTTACGCAGCCAAAGAAACGGCCGTCCTCCCGCCCTCCCCACCTCAAGCAGATCATCCTCCTGGTAACATTTTCGCTGCCAGTTGGTGAAAGGCTAATGCCATTTGCGGATTATTTTGCAACTCCGTTTGCCAATTAGATACGGGCTGTACGCCTGCCGTAAAATCCTCAAAATGAACCAAGACACCCTCATCCCGCAGCAATAACACCCCATAACTTGGTGGTTCGGCGATGCCCCCGCTGGGGTCAACAGCCTCAAAATCAAGAGGCGTTTGTACACTCAAACTCTTAAAACAGTTAAAGGGCAAGCCCTGCACCACACCCGATATGGTGCGGTGATTATGCCCCATCAACAACAGCTTCACCTGAGGAAAACGGCCGATCAGCTCCATAAACGCCTCCCCATTCCACAAGCGAATCACATCCATACCTGGCAAGCCAATGCGAAAGGGTTGATGGTGCATAGCAATGATGATCGTCCGGTCAACGGCCGTCGCCAAACCCTCCTCTAAAAATGCCAGCCTCCTCGGGCACAATAGGCCAACATGACGCTCGACAGTATCATAAGGTGGTGCATTTAATGAATCTAGGGCGATCAAACGATACTGCGTGCCCAAGTCCAAACTAAATTGCACAAAGCCATTGCCATCTTTACGCGCTTGAGGGAACACGTTATGGAAATTTTTGCGATTATCATGATTGCCGATCATCAACAGGGATGGCACACGTAAGGGCTTGATAAGCTGCTGGAATCGCTCATAGGCGGCCACCTTTCCCTCATGCGTCAAATCGCCCACAAAAAG
This sequence comes from Promineifilaceae bacterium (SeqCode), assembly GCA_965223555.1. Classification (GTDB taxonomy): domain Bacteria; phylum Chloroflexota; class Anaerolineae; order Promineifilales; family Promineifilaceae; genus CBDCWU01. The sequence continues at coordinate 3,023,138 of CBDCWU010000009.1, read as the reverse complement.
GCAATATACAGCATCACCATGATGTGTATTAACGTGCTCGACAAGGCGAGTTAAATTGGCCGATGTGTCAACACCTCGGCTCTCTCCCAAGCCCTCGCCAATATGAGGATCACCTACCACAATTAATTTCATCTAATTGCCTCCAAAAATCTTGCGGCTCGTTTATACTATACTATGCAATCCTTGGCATTTGATACCAAAACCTTTTATCAGAACGTTCCCTTTTCAGTCAAATCAAATCAACATCTTTTAGGGAGCCAATTCATCTTTATCGACAATAGCGTTTCATGAAAAAATTACTCAGGAGCAATTCCATGCCATCTCGTCCCCCAATATACCAATTGCGCCCAGCCACACAGGCCGACAGCACCTTTCTTTATGATCTACACAAAGCAGCTATTCGCCCTTCAGTAGAGGCCACATGGGGCTGGGATGAAGCCTGGCAGCAAGATTACTTTGCCCAGAAGTTTGATCCAGACAAGCGGCAAGTTATTGTTGTCGATGGGCAAGACGTAGGTGTTGTCATCGTGGAGGGGCGGGAAAGCGCGGTCTACATAGGCCTCATTGAAGTGCTACCTACTTTTCAAGGGCAAGGTATTGGCACGGCCGTTATCCAAGACATCCTTCAGCAAGCACATGCGCAAAATCGTCCGGTCATGCTCCATGTGCTAAAAACGAATGAGGCTGGCAAGCGGCTGTATGAGCGGTTGGGGTTTGTGGTAACGGCTATTGAAGAACACAAATACAAAATGCTGCACCCTGCCCGATATTCTAGTGGTTGAAACCGCCACCACATCTACGAAGCCCGCGCAGCGGCTGCCCGGGCTAAACCCATTAAGCGCAAGCCGCTGCTATATAAGAAACGCCACAGCAAACGGTTAGCGCCTGATTGCATCCCTTCCCTGATCTAGGAGCTTTTCGGATTGCAGCGCCAAACATGCTCCTACATATTGCTTTTCGCCTTAGCCTTGTATATACTGAAAATCAGATCGTCAGCATCATCCAGATTATCAAGTGAACAAAGCCTATGAGCAGTCTAACTAACCGCATAAGCAGTATATACCGCAAATGTGCAGTATATCAAGAAAAAAAGAGTCTTATACCGCAAATTCGCGGTATAAGATTCTCTATATAGGGTATTAGACCGCCGCAGGCAGTCTAATATATAGCTGCACGAAACATATGTTCTGATTCTGCATTAGAAGTGGTCATTTCCCTTTGTTTTCCAGTGGTAACGACACGAATGTTAAAACCTTCATCCCCATCACAAACTGACATTGATACGGAAAAACCAGCTTATGAATTGGCGGATATTCTCCGCCTGTATGGGGATGCGTATCAACGACAATACCACATCTCCCATGAGCAGCGACTGGTCATGCGCGATATTGTGCAATGTCGCACGGCCGCCCTGGGCGGACATGTGGATGAATGTGATAGCTGTGGCGGATTGCGTATCTCCTACAACTCCTGCCGCAACCGTCACTGCCCCAAATGCGGCGCATTAGCCAAAATGGAATGGCTCGAAAAGCAAAAAGCGCATCTGCTGCCCACCCACTATTTCCATGTTGTTTTTACCATTGACCATCTTTTCAACCCGTTGGTGCGCGTGAATCAGAAACAAGTTTACAATCTGCTCTTTGCCAGCGCCGCTCAAACTCTGAAAGCGTTTGGGCAGCGGTATTTGGGCGGAGAGATTGGCTTTACGGCCGTTCTGCATACATGGGGGCAAACGCTGACCGAACATCTCCATTTGCACTGCCTTGTTCCCGGCGGTGCTTTGACCAACAGAGGAAAGTATTGGCAAGCAACTCCTGCTGACTTCTTGTTTCCCATCGTTGAATTGTCGGCGCAATTTCGGGATACATTTTGCAACGGTGTAAAAAAGCTGTTCAACAACGGCCAGTTGAGCTTTGCTGGTCAATGCGCTGACTTAGCGAATGCGGCCGTATTTGAGGCGTTGGTAGCCGAATCTCAGGCCAAGAAATGGCAAGTTTATACCAAACCCCCATTCAGCGATGCGGCGCAAACACTGGATTATCTGGGACGGTATGTAAACCGGATTGCGATTAGCAACGGACGGATTCTGGGAATTGAGAATGGGTATGTGCGGTTCAGTTACCGGGATTACAAGGCAGACGGAGAGCGGAAAGAGATGCAGCTACCGGGCGTAGAATTCATCCGTCGCTTTTTGCAGCACACACTGCCCAAACGATTTGTACGTGTGCGTCATTTCGGGCTGCTAGCATCACGTTACCGTAAAGAGAAACTATCTCGCGCCCGTGCATTATTGGGGCTCCATCACGAAACAATGGTTACGCTGAAAGCGAGGGAGGAAGTGTTAACCGAGATGTTGGGTCACGACCCAAGCCAATGCCCACTTTGTGGGGTTGGCCAAATGCAGTTGTATGAAGAACTACAAGCCCATCCCCTGCGGCGGAAATGGCAATTAGCGGTTCATTAAATGGCCGGTCAGGGGACAACTGTGTCAATTGGGCTTAAAAACGGATGAAATTTGTGTATAATGAAGCGGTATCAGCGTGGCTGTAAGGGTAATGTCAATGAGAGGTCATCGTGATGGAAAAGATTTGGGGAAAGCACATCATTCAGGGAATGTGATGAAAACCCCATAGATAAAGCTATAGGCGGTTCGTGCAACAAGGCTTGCACCAGTCGCAGCTATGCCTTAAGTGACAGAGCTTTTTTACTCAGAGATGTCTTGGTTTATTGGCTGCGCTGGTGAAGCAAGCAGTTAGGGCGGCTTATATTCTCTTTCTTCAATAATTTATAGCTTATCGTCGTAGCAAAAGTAGCAACGGCCGTTCCCCCACCCTCTCACGCTCCTCTCAAAAACCACACACGAGCAATTTGAAAATATCCCCATCTTATGCCATGATCCCCATATGACAACTTCACAACTTGCCCTTACCCTATTTGACATTGGCGCGGTCAGCATTGGTGAATTCAAGTTGCACAGCGGCAAGGTTTCGCCAATTTATATTGATTTACGGCTTCTAGCTTCTTTTCCTCACGCTTTGCGACAGGCAGCGGCCGCTTACTGCACGGTTCTAGAAAAGTTACAGTTTGATATTATCACCACCGCCCCTTTGGCCGGATTACCCATCGGCACGGCCGTTTCCCTAGACATGAACATTCCCCTCATCTATCCTCGCAAAACACGAAAAGCCTACGGTTCGGGCAAGTTGGTGGAGGGTAAGTGGGAGGAAGGGCAAACAGCCGTTGTCATTGACGACGTAACCACCTCTGGCGACAGCATCTTGCAAACCATCCAAGCTATGCAGCAAGTTGGCCTACACGTCACCGACGCCGTTCTGCTCATAGACCGCGAGCAAGGTGGCGCAGAAAATATTCGCGCGGCTGGCTACAACTTTCATGCCGTCACTTCCCTGAGCCAGATATTGACCCATTTGGAGCAGGCGGGGCAGATAACAGCCGCACAACACCAGCACGTTCTGGACAACCTATAAAATTGTTGACTAACCAAGTCATAAGCCGCACTTCACTGATTGTTTAACCGTCTGGGCGCAAGCCATAAGGCTGCCGTTGAAACGAGAATCGCTAGAGAGGCCATTTGAAAGGCAATTACATAACTACCTATTTGATCGAACAAGGCCCCCGCCAGCCAGGGGAAAATGGCCGCTCCCACCCCAAACGCCGATCCCACAGCTCCATTTACTGCCCCTAAAGCCCTGCCAGGAAAAAGATCACTGGCCACGGCCGTCACCAACGACGACCGCGACCCCTCACCCAACCCCAGCATCAGTGCATACAACCACAGCCAGCCTTGCGATTCTAGGCGCGACAGACTGCCTAACAGACCAATTGCCATGAGCATGCAAAGAGAGCCAATAGCATAAGCCCCCCACCGCCCAAAACGGTCGGACAAAGCACCAAACAGAATGAAGGAAACGGCCGTTATCGCCCCCGCCACCCCAACTACTGTTGCCCCTAACAGTCGCGCCCAACCCGCATCAGCCATCACTGCCAATTGGTGAACTGTCAACATCCGCAGTGGCCCAATAGCCCCCATCGCCGCCACCAGCACCAGCCAAAAGGCAGATGTGCGGACAATATCGCCCATCTGCCAGTCATGATGTAATGGTGGTGTGTAATTGCTGGAAACATTAGTTTGTTTTACGCTTGAGAGAATGGCCGTTTCCATCCCATCAACCCCCAAATTCACCTCGCTCGGATCGAGGCGCAAAAAGATAACGATCAAGGGCATCACAGCCAGCACCAGCCCCGCTAAAACCAGATAGGCTGTGCGCCAATCAAATCGGGACACCAAAAACTCGGCTCCCGGTGTGAGCAACAGCGAACCCAACCCTGTCCCCGCAAACGTAATGCCAATAGCCATGCCCCGCCGCCGCCGAAACCAGCGTGCCACTAGGCTAGCCTGTGGTCCCAAACCCAAAATAGCAATGCCCGAACCCGCCACAAAACCATAAGCCAGTGCCAACTGCGTCAATGATTGGATACGGCTGCTGAGAAACAACCCTAAAGCCATCAGACCCGCCCCCACACCAAAAACCAGCCGGGCTCCCCAACGATCCAGTGCCATACCTGCCGGTGTGGAAACCACGGCAAAAACTATCATACTGACCGAAAAAATGAGAGAGGTACCACCACGCGGCCAACCGAAATCATCAATGAGGGCCACAAAAAAGACGCTAAAGGAAAGGCGCACACCAAAGGCAACGAGAAGAGTTAGGCTACATACCGCGACAATAATCCAACCATAGAAAAATCGGGGACGCAAAGATAGGGACATCGGTAATTGGTGAACGGTAATCCATAACCCAATTACCGATTACTGACTATTGCTCACCTTCCATCTCTGTCATCCATTGAATCAAAACGCGGAAGATGTCAGATTCGGTGATGATACCCACTACTTTGTTGTGATCATCTACTACTGGTAAAGCACCAATTTTATTTTCATGCAGTTGAATAGCGGCCGTTTTGATCGAATCCTCCGCGTGGCATGTAAGCACCTGCTTGGTCATGATCTCCTTTACGGTCAACTGGGCCAGAAGGTAGTTCATCTCCCACACATTCAAGGTTGTCGCTCCTGATGGTTCAGCCTTACGAATATCGCTGCGCGTGACCAGGCCTACGAGCTGTCCTCGCTTATTCACGATAGGCAACCGCCGAATTTTATTATCACGCATCAATTTATGGGCTTTAAGCATGCCCAATTTCGGGCCAGCTGTTACCACATCCGTCTGCATCCAATCTTTCACCAAAAAATTTTGCATCTCTTGCTCCGCATAAGGAATTAGCGCCCACCTAAAAAGGCACGACGTACTTCCGCATTATTCAATAATTCTTGTCCCCTACCCTCATAACTATTTTGCCCTAATTCCAAAACATAGCCACGATCACTAATTTCCAAACCCTGGCGGGCATTTTGCTCAATCATCAACACCGTCAAACCAATATCTCGGTTGAGCCGTTTGATGTTTCTGAAGATTGTTTTGGTAATTAAAGGGGCTAACCCAGCAGATGGCTCATCCATCAACACTAACTTCGGCTCCCACATGAGGGCACGGCCAATTTCCAACATGCGTTGTTCCCCACCGCTCATTGTGCCCACTTTCTGCTTGGCCCGCTCCGCCAAACGGGGGAAAAGTTCTAGAATATAGTCAATACGCCGTTTGATGCGATTTTTATCCCTTTCCAGGTACATGCCCATCTCCAAATTTTCTTGCACCGTCATTTGGGGGAAAACACTGCGTAACTGGGGCACAATGGTGATACCCGCTTTTAGGGCATTTTGAGGACGAATGTTCGTGATGTCCCGGTCATCAAACAAAATGCGCCCTTGCCGCACCACTAAAAAGCCGTACAAGGCCTTGAACACCGTAGATTTTCCCGCGCCATTGGGGCCAATAACGCAGACAACCTCTCCTGGTTTGACATGCAAACTGACCCCTTTCAAAATGTCTATTTCGGGCATGTAACCGGAGTAGATGTCTTGAACTTCTAATAGGGGACGGCCGTTATCCTTCACCTTCATCCTCCTCATCCCCCGCATCAGCACCGAAATAGGCCTCCACCACCGCATTATTGGCCATAATCTCCGCTGGCGACCCTTCTGCCAGCTTTTCGCCATAATTTAGGACAAATACCCGGCTACATAAATCAGATATAAATTGGATATTGTGCTCGATTAGCAAAAAGGTCTTCTTCTGTTTCTCATTCAATTCACGGATACGATCCTTAATTGTCTCAATCAGCGTAGGGTTCACGCCCGAAGTAGCCTCGTCCAGCAAGATCAAGTCTGGATTGGGCATCAAGGCCATACCAATCTCCAGCAGCCGCTGTTGCCCCCCCGATAGATTGCCTGCCTTCTCATCAATTAGACGCTCCAGCAGCAAGAAATGGGCCAATTCACGAGCACGCTGTTCAGTTGCTTTTTGACTAGGCCGGAAAATTTGCAACATATTCTGCTCGCCCCATTGGCGGCTCAGGAGCATATTTTCTAGCACCGTCATCTTGCGATAGACACGGATGACCTGAAAGGTGCGGGCCAGCCCCATGTGTGCCACCTGATATGGCTTTTTATTGGTCACATCCACGCCCTTAAACAGCACCTGTCCTTCGCTGATGCTTTGCACGCGGCTCAAACAGTCAAACAGTGTCGTTTTGCCACTGCCATTAGGACCAATCAATCCCATCACCTCACCCGGATAGACGGCGAAATCCACATCGCTGAGGGCGGCCAGTCCGCCAAAGAATTTGCTGACTCCCCGCCCTTCCAGAAGCGGTTGTTGTCCATTATGGCTCATGGGTTCACCTCCGCTTGTGGCTCACTATCGCTGGCTGGACTGGTATACTTGGCCCATAAACGGCCGATACTCGTCCCCGATTTATCACCAATACTGCCCATAATGCCCTCAGGCACAAACAAGACAATCAGTATCAACAATAAACCCTGTACAATCAAATGATAATCCAGGAAATTGGCCCATACTACATCCCGGAGCCAATAGATCGAAGCCGCCCCAATCACCGGGCCAGCCACTGTCCCCAACCCACCCAACATCGTCATCATCACCAACTCCACCGTTCGGGCTGGAAAGAATACAATGTCCGGGTCAATAAAGGTGTTCTGGTAAGCCCACAGCCCCCCCACAATCCCCGTCAAAAAGGCTGCAATGCCAAAGATGGTAATCTTGTGCAGGGTGGTATTAATGCCCCGCATTTCGGCCCCCACCTCATCCTCTCGGATGGCAATTAATGTCGCCCCAAATTCAGTGCGCCGCATCCATTGGATAAAGGCCACCACCACAACTGCCAGTAGAAGCGTGATGTAATAGAATAACGGCCGATTCAAATAAGGTGGCAATGTCAAACCAGCCCCACCCCCTGTTAGTGGCTTCATCACCCGTACAATCTCTCGCACCGCCACAAAGGTACCCAACATCGCAATTGAAAAATACGGTCCCTTCAGACGCAGAGTGGCCCAGCCAATGACCAGTGCAAAGAGCACAGCCACAATCGCCCCAATAATCAAAGCGGGCACAAACGGCCAGCCTGCCTTGGCCATGACAACCCCTGTGCCATAAGCCCCAAGCCCAAAAAAGACCGCATGACCAAAATCAATATAGCCCGTAAAGCCGCCTGTCAAATTCCAATTACTGGCTAATGTAATCAACATGAACATCTGTGTAAATGAGAACAAAAGTGAATTAGTAACCAATTTCCTTTCTGGGGCTAGGAACTGGGGCAACGGCAGAGCTAACAACAAGAGAATGATGAACAGCAAACCCCATCGTCCCAGATGATATCGTTGCCATATTTGGGTAAATCCATTCATCTTAATGTGCCTCCGCCGCTTTCAAGCCGCCAAACAGGCCCTGGGGCCGTGTCACCAGCACCACTACCAGAATCACAAACGAGGAAATAATCCCCAAATTTGTGCCTACACCGGGTACATAAGTGGCAATAAACACCTCGATTAAGCCCAACACAACCCCGCCCATCAAAGCACCGGGAATACTGCCCAAGCCAGACATTGCTGTGATAGCAAAGGCCTTTAAAGTCAACGGTGCACCCATAAAGGGAAAAATGGCTTGAGTAGGGCTGACAAGCATCCCGGCTGCCCCCGTCAGGGCAATGCAAATAGCAAAGGTAATAGCATATACATTGCCAATCTCAATGCCCACAATACGAGCAGCCTCTCGATTCTGGGCAGCCGCTCGAATACTTTTGCCCAAACGGGTGTATTGCAAAAATAGATGCAGAGCCGCCATCATCACTAAGGCGGCTACCACAACATAAGTTCGTGTGATAGGGACGGTCACATTACCAACTGGCCAGAAGCCGCTGAGGGCGGTCTGTATAGTGCGTGGCGTGCCTGTGTAAATCAGTTTGTAGATGTTGGCTATGATAATGGAGAGACCAAAGGTAACAAGAAGCGAAATGAGATGCGGCCGTTCAATGACACGATTGATCAGAATGCGCTGCAAAATGTAGCCAGCCACAAAAAAGACCGGCAGAATCAAAATCAAGGCCAGAAATGGCTCCCAACCATATTGCTTATTCATCACCCAGGTGAAGTAAGCACCTGCCATAATAATTTCGCCGTGCGCCAGATTAATGACCCCCATCACACCCCAGATGATGGAAAAGCCCAACACCATTGCCGCATAAAAGCCACCCAGCATGATACCGTTAATGATCGCCTGTGTGAATTGATCCATACTGATACCTTTTATCAGTATTCAGTGTTCAGTAATCAGTAACCAGTTGGGCGAACCACTGGTTACTGATTACTGTTTACTGTTTACTGCTATTTCTCGTCCCAGGCAGGCATAGGGAATTGGAGGTCAGAAACGGCCGCTTCCGTTGGCGCTACTACATTGATCACACCATCCTGAATCTGGATTGCGCCCATCGGTTTGCCTGCATTTTTGCCTGTGTCATCAAAATTGATAGGCCCGTAAAAGGTCATCACATCCAGATCGTATAACGCTTGCCGCACTGCATCCATATCTGTGCTGCCTGCATTTTCAATGGCTAGGTGCAAAGCCAAAGCCGTCGCCGTAGATTCAGCAGCCTGATAGGTTGGTGGTTCGCCCCACATGCCCTCATACCGGGCTGCATACTCGGCAGCTGTGCCAAAATACTCATCCTCCCAACTCATGGTCGCTTCCCACTGGGTCGGACCAATAATATAGTTAGCGGCATCTCCTACCTCAGCCACGAATTCTGGATTACTTGGCCCTACCGTGATGACCATTGCATCGGGTGTAAACCCTAATTCTTGCGCTGCATTAACAAAGAGCAGCGCATCATTAAAGTGACCACCACCTACAAACACATCCGGTTCCAGGTCGCGGAACTTTGTCATAATGGCTGACACATCTGCCACCTCGACGGGATAGGTTTCTATAGCTAGGACATCATAACCATACTCTTCAGCCCAGCGCACAGCCCCTTCACCCACGGAGGTCGGGAAGGCAGTGTCTTCATAAGCAATAACAACTGATTTTGCACCCTGATCAGCTAAGGTTTTGAGGGCTGATTGGGTATAGTTGCCAGCAGGCGTGAGAACAGCAAATATGTTCTTGAAGCCGCGGGAGAAGATGCCTTCTGAAGCACCATTCCCTTCAACCATAATCACCTCGTATCGTTCGGCGATGGCGCTGGTGGACATGGTTAGACCACTAGAATAGGGGCCAAGCAGGAAGTTCACCTCATCTTCGGTGATAAGTCTCTCCACAAGATTAGCGGCTGTATCAGCATCACCTTCATCATCATAGTAGATAATTTCCACTTTATAACGCTCGTCACCGACTTTGATGCCGCCATATTCACTGTTAACCCAATCGGCCCAAAGATCGTAACCTTGACGTGTATCTTTGCCCTCGCGGGAGTAACGGCCGGTTTCACTGACAGCCGCTCCCAAGACAATCGTCCCAGCAAACTCTTCCATAGCCTCTTCAGGCTCAGTTTCTTCTGCTTCTGTCTCAGATTCTTCTGCCTCGTCTTCTACTTCTTCGACGGCCGTTTCTGGGGCAGATGTTGCTGCAACTTCTTCCTCTCCGGCAGGTTCTGCCCCACCGGTACTACAAGCAGCAATAAACAGAGCCATAATGACCAAGGCTGCAACTAATTTGAAATATTTATGATTTAACATATTTCTCTCTCCTTCCAATGTGTCGTCACAAACAAAGATATTGATATTACTCTACAGTGTAAGAGAAAGAGATGTACAGGGCATAAAAATGTGAGGGGAAATATAAAAAAGTTATAAAAACTAACAAGAGGGACACAGAGGCTCACAAAGTAGGTACAGAGACTTACAGAGAGAAGAAAAGGGATTTTCCCTCTTTGCTCTCTGTGAACCTCCGCGACTCCTCCGCAAAACTCTGTGTAATTTCTCTAGATTACCGTCCAAACCGATACCCAACACCATATTCAGTCAGCAAATATTCAGGATTGCTGGGATCATGCTCAATTTTGCGGCGCAAACGGCCGATATATACCCGCAAATATTCTGCCTCATTCCCATACTCTGCCCCCCACACGCGCTGCAGGATGAGGCGATGGGGCAAGGACTTACCCACATGGCTCATGAAATAGTGTAGCAGGTTGAACTCAGTGCGGGTGAGGCTGAGCAGTTGGCCGCGACAGTGGACAGTATTAGCAGCGATATCCAGTTCAATATCTCCATAACGTAGAACATCACGAGGGACAACGGCCGTCCAGCTTACCCGTCGTAACACGGCCCGCACCCGGGCTAACAACTCCTCCACACCAAAGGGCTTCGTCAAATAATCATCGGCTCCCTGATCAAAAGCTGCGACCTTGTCTGCCTCCTCACCCAAAGCAGTTAAGACAATAATGGGCACAGTTGATGCCTGACGAACACGCTTGCACATCTCCAGACCATCCATGTGGGGCATCATCAAGTCTAGGATAATGAGGTCTAAACTTTCTGACTGGAAAATGGCCAAGGCTTCCAGCCCATTGGCCGCGCTAAACACCTGGAAGCCCCGCGCTGCTAAATTGCGGCTCACAAACTCCCGCAAGGGCTTTTCATCATCAACCACTAAGATTTTTTTTGCAGTTGCCATAAGGCTTCAAGATTGACCCAATCTCTGTTTCTACTCTCGCTTCTTTCTAGGGCGAACGGCCGCTTGATATTCATCTCGATACACCACATCCACTGAGTTCTCTTTGATGCTGAGGACCCGGTACTTTTGGTTTGTTTGTTGGCAGGCGGTGATAGTGGGACGGCCGTATCGCCGCCATCCTTCTTCGGTAAAATAAAAACGACAATTTCTGCCAATAAACCGCTTAGGGCTGGGCATATACACCCAAGCCTCATTGACAACCTCATTGCCAAAGCCCATAAGCCCTGTTTTCCAGTAGCGGGTCAAATCTTTGTCAATGACCTCGCCACGTTGTTCCATAGCCTGAATCATATTGTCGTAAACATCGGCATCCATGCCATTGATCAACTCAATTCTTCTAAACACAAACAAATATATCCCACCTAGCTAAATAGTCGCCATTTACTCCAATGTGATCATTTCATAGTTGAGAGAGGCATCCACCAAATGAATGTGCAATTCTTGCTCAGCCGCATTGCCCGTCATCCAGGCTGCACGGCCATCTAGGAAAAAGGCATCATCACCCCGATGCAGGTGATGTTGGTCTGTGATGAGCGTAGACGCTTGGAGAATATTGCCATTATCATCAATGACCATACCATACACACCGTTAAATGTGTCCGAGAAATTACCCGTGTACAGCCACTCTTCCCACAACACAACATATTGATTATTGCCAATACCAATCAGTTTCGGCCGTTCTGCATGCAAATTCGAGTCAGCCGAGTAATTTGTCAGCCAGCGCAGCCGATTGGTATATTGACTCCCGCTCGATGTAACCGTCAAACTATCTGGCAAACTCGGATCAATACTATTATCACCACTATTCACACGCACAATAGCCAAATTGCGCGGCCCACTAATTCTCTCGTCTGTCGTCGTACTATTTTCTGTCGCAAAAAGGGCAATATAGCCATAAGTCGGATCGTTTTCAATCAGAGCAATATTGCCCAGCCTAGTGCGCGTATTATTTTCTCCCAGGTCTCCTTTGATATGGAAGAGCGGATAGGAACTATGATCCCGGCCAAAGACAAGATAGCGGGGGAAGGCATCTCCCAGATGATGCTCAATGATGTCGGCCCCATCGTAAAGCAGCCGTTGATCAAACGAGTGGCTGACCCAAACGGAGGATGTGCGAGTCACATCCCCATTGGCAGCATCTAGCCGGGTGGAGAGGGCTTTCTGGTGGCGGGCGCCGCCGATATTCCAATCTGGGTCTGTGTTGATGCCATGTACCAAAGCTATCTCATTGCCGCCTACAGCCAACCGCGATGAGGCTGCCACCATCGGATTGATGATCATTTCCGCATTATTGTTGAAATCATGGCGGGCTATGTCCAGATCAATATTAAACAAGACATCACCAGCCTGGTTTAGCTTGATAACACGCACAATATCGCTGCGATAGGTATCCAGAGGGGGGTAGGATGAATCTACGACATCGCTTTCATCCACACCTGTGGCGTAGTATCGATTACCAGCTTCGTCTATGGCCAAACCCATCACCCGATCCAGCATAGGGCTATCAGTAAGAGCCTGTGTAATAGCATAGCCCGTCGCGGTTGGTTCGATGTGCAACAAAACGGCCGTCCAAGCCGTGCCATCATCATAATCCTGCGCCAAAACGTCAAGGGTGTCTCCGTCGGACGCAACAATAATCTCTGGAGTTTTCCCATAATTAGTAGCCCAACTAGAAGGTCCACCTAAATCGCTCTCATTGGCATCAAATGGCATTAATACAGAAGCCACCGGAATGCTGCTGACATCGGGGATCATGATCAGTGGCAAAAAGAGAGAATGCGCCCCACTCACAATCATCTCTGTTTGACTTTTCACCAATGTTTGCTCACGCACAGCAAATCCTTTAGCCGTAGCTGGCACTAAGGCACTCATCAGAACAATAAGCGCCATCATCAGGGTGATAAAGCTAATATTTTTTCTTGTTTTCATGTTTAGTATCCTCTGTTTAGCCTACATTCTATTGTTTATAAACAGATGCTGCAGCATTTCATGACCAATTTCCTGTTGTCTCTCAACCTGACCACTACTAACCCATCTGTGCAGAAGTGCAGCAAACTTAGGATCGTGAATCTCAATTTCTCGCAAAGCGTAGACAATAGGCAAAGACCAACGTCCCCGAATCAGAAACCAGATGGGGATCACCTGACGATAGAATTCGGCGAGGACAAAAGTAGCGACAGCAGGTGTATTTAATAAAGGTTTCACCTTTGCTAACAATCGCATCAGCTCATACTTTTTCTGTTCATGCTCTCTAGGCTCAAGGCGTTTCGGGCCCTTTTCATACGCAATCTGGGTTGCCTCGACGATCCTGGCCCCCTCGAGCTTGGCATTATCTTTTAGCACTTTGAGATCAGAAACAGGGCCATAATAGAGTTGAAAGATATACTGCTCAATCGTTTCAGGAGGATAGACGGCAATATCTAGGTCGGCACCTTGAAAAATCTGAGGGAACCGCTCCATTTTCTCATAACTACCGATTAAGTATAAGTCCCAATCACTATCCTCACGTTCGCCGCCACGCGCCCTAGAACCACCAAGCAGCACGATATCTGGTCGATACTTTAATTCAACATAAGCCAAAATCTCTGGCTCGGTCAGATTTATATTATTCATTATTTACGACATATCCATTGGAACCTGTTCAGCAATAGGTAGTGAGAAAGTAAAGGTGGCACCGGGATGGGCGTTCAGGACTGTGATATGACCATCATGAGCTTCGATGAAACCTTGACAGATGGCAAGGCCTAGACCCGCGCCGCCGACAGTGCGAGTGAGACGGCCGTCTATCCTGTAAAAACGATCAAAAATCTTCTCATGCAGGTGGTCAGGTATGCCGGGACCATAATCACGGATATGGATGTTGACACGATCGTTTACCACTTCCGCCACCTTCAATTCTACCATCCCCTCCGGCGGTGAATATTTGGCTGCATTCTCCAATAAATTGCGAATTACCGTCTCTATACGCGAACTATCCACCCAGACTGTAGGTAGATAGCTGGGCATCTCCACCTGCAAACGTTTCCCCAACAAGGAGCGGCTTAGCCGAACTGCCCGTCCAATGATCTCATCCAGACCGTAATGCTTCCGCTGCAAGGCCAATGTCCCTGCCTCCAAGCGAGACATATCCAGCAAATTCTTCACCAATCCCGCCAGCCGATCCGTCTCATCACTAATCGTCTGCAAAAACTCCCTCTGCGCTAAAGCATCCCAGGCTACATCATCGGCTAACAGGGTGCTGACATAACCCTTGATGGCTGCCAAGGGGGTACGTAGTTCGTGGGAGACAGTAGAAATGAGAGCCGACTTCATGCGGTCTAGCTCCTTGTCACGCGAAATATCTTGCCATAATTGACCACGCCCTAGCAGTTCCCCTTGGGCATCGGTCACATCAAATAGGTGGATGCGCAAATCACGCACACGGCCGTTTCCCACCACCTGTGCCACATCAAAAGCGCGTAAACCTTCACCGGTAACGGCCGTTTGCCAAGCCGCTTCTGCTATCTCACACTCCTGACTGTTTTCGATCAAATCAGCCACCAGGGCTGAGGCTGTTTTCACCTGCAATTCGCGCCGTGACAACTGCAACCAGACCCGCGCTTGCTGATTGCAATACAGCACCTCATCCTCCAAACTAGCCAAAATGAGACCATCATTCAGGCTCTCCACAATGGCTTCCAACTGACGCGTCTGTGCTTGCAAACGCTCGTCCGTTTGGGCAAACAGAGCCGCATTCTCCATCGCCACCAGCACATGATGACCAAAACTAGAAGCCAATTCCAACTCGCTATAGCTGTAACGGTACGGTTCTGTCTTATACAGCAACAGCACAGCCGGTGGTGCATGATGAGTTAGCAACGGGATGGCCAACACCGAACGAAATCCCTCCTCTTGAGCACGATAACGAAAGGCAGCGAAGGACAAATCCGTCTCCGTGTCCGAAATTTGGATGGGAATTTGATTGCGTAAGGCTCGCATTGCCGTTGAATGAGGCTCTGTGGGCGCAATTCGCAATTGGGTTACATATTCGTCCGAGAGACCATGACTGGCCCGAATACGAAACACATCAGCCCGTTTATCCAGCACAACGATGGCACAGCTTTCCACATCAAATAAATTTTGCACCTCGTCCAAAATATTATCCAGCACCTTGCCCTCATTGAGTGAAGAGGCCACCACACGGCTGGTCTCTAACAACGTCGCCAATTGTATAAAGCGTTTTTTGATGTCTTGCTCCATGACCAAGAGCGAACGTGCTAGGTTGCCAATCTGATCCCGCCGTTGCCCCAAGGCTTGTAACTGACCCTGCTCTTCACCGCTGGTTTCGCCACGCCAGCGGATACGTTGACTACTGGCCTCAATATGTTCGAGAGGAGTGATGACCAGCCGCTTGAGCAACAGCCAAGCAAAAAGACCACCCGCCAAATAGACCCCGGCTGCTACCCATAACACCTGGCTCAAAAAGCGGGAGGTAGTAAAGGCTATATCGGTCGGCTGCTGAATGATGACCGTACCCCCATCAGGGATCGCCGCATAGGCATGAAGCCAGGTTCGTTGGCTGGGATCGGCCGTTATCCATGATCCCTCCTCCCTATTAGCAACTGCACGAATAGTGGTCCGTCGCCACTGCTGCCAAGCGGCATTGTGGGGCAGTTGGATATCATTCTCATACTCCCAGATTGTCTCTCCAGCAGCATTGATGATGAAGATAACGGCCGTCTGCTCCACTTCAGCCACGGTGAGCCAGGTATGAATCTCTTCAGTGACAAAATCTCTGTTCAGGGGGGAGGTAATGGCTCGGGCAATAGCTCGAGTCAGGGCCTCATGAGCCGCTTGGGTTGACTGTTCCAACCGATTTTTGGCCGCCAACGCAAAGAGCAATAGGCCCACCAGCAGTAATGTGCTAAAAAGAGCATACAATTTAAACAGGCGCGTACGTAGATCATCATCCTGGCGAGTTAGATACAAACGATTACGGCCGTTGCTGTTTAAGCTCATGGCTACCCTGTTTAGACTATTCAAACCAGTTATAAGCCTACCTATTTTATGATAGTTCCCCTTTTAAGCGAAATCACAGTCATGACTTTTTACTGGCAACGGCCGTTACATTCCCCATGCCAACCAACCAACAGAGTGTGTTAAAATAGTCACACCTTATAACAGGAGTTTGATTAATATGAGAACAAGCAATGCCCATGATGTCATGCGCTATGACCGCAACCCTTTGGACAGTATCTTTGCCCCGCAAAGCGTGGCTGTGATTGGCGCCACAGAGCGGGAAGGCAGTGTCGGGCGCACCATTATGTGGAATCTGATAAGCAATTCGTTTGGAGGCACGATCTTTCCCATCAACCCTAAGCGCAAGAATGTATTGGGCATTAAGGCCTATGAGAGCATAACGGCCGTTAGCGAATCCATAGACCTGGCCGTCATTGTCACACCTGCCCGCACTGTGCCCAACCTCGTCCGCGAATGTGTAGATAATGGTGTGCGTGGGGCCATCATTATCTCAGCCGGCTTCAAGGAGACAGGGCCAGAGGGTGTAGCCCTAGAACAAGAAGTGTTGGCCGAAGCTCGCAAAGGCAACTTACGCATCATCGGTCCCAATTGCTTGGGTGTCATGAATCCCATCACGGGGCTAAATGCCACCTTCGCCAGTGCCATAGCCCGACCGGGCAATGTGGGCTTCATCAGCCAAAGCGGTGCGCTTTGCACTTCCATTCTTGACTGGAGTTTCCGCGAAAATGTTGGTTTCAGCGCCTTCGTCTCCATTGGCTCCATGCTAGATATAGATTGGGGCGACCTCATTTTTTATCTCGGTGATGATGCCCGCACGCGTAGCATCGTCATCTATATGGAAAGTATCGGCAACGCCCGCTCCTTTTTAACGGCCGCTCGCGAAGTAGCCCTCACCAAACCCATCATCGTCATCAAACCAGGGCGTACTGAAGAAGCAGCCCACGCCGCTGCTTCCCATACAGGCTCATTAACCGGCAGCGATGAGGTATTGGCGGCTGCCTTCCGGCGCGTAGGTGTCTTGCGTGTCAATTCGATTGATGATCTATTTAACATGGCCGAGGTCTTAGCCAAACAGCCTCGCCCACTGGGGCCACGTCTGACGATCGTGACCAATGCGGGTGGCCCCGGCGTCTTAGCCACTGACGCTCTGATTACGGGCGGCGGCGAATTGGCGGAATTATCAGAAGAAACTATTGCCCAGTTAAATGAGATATTGCCCCCACACTGGAGTCACAACAATCCCATTGACATTTTAGGTGATGCTGATCCAGAACGGTATGCCAAAACCTTGGAAATTGTGGCCAATGATGCCAACAGCGATGGTGTGCTGACGATTCTAACACCCCAAGCCATGACAGCCCCCACGCAAACGGCCCAGGCCCTCAAAAAGCTATATCCACGACCGGCCATTTACCGTTTTGGCAAACCACTATTAGCAAGCTGGATGGGTGGCGCAGATATTCGAGCCGGTGAGGATGTGCTGAATCAGGCCAATATTCCTACTTTTGCCTACCCAGACACAGCCGCTCGTGTATTCCACTATATGTGGCGCTATGAACGGCGGCTACGCAGCTTGTATGAGACACCCATTTTGCCCCCAGAATCACCAGAAACGGCCGAAAAACGGCAGCGTGTTCACAATATCATTGATCAAGCACGACAGGCTGGTCGTACCATTCTCACGGAGTATGAATCGAAACAGATTTTGGCGGCGTATGACATTCCCATCATAGACACGCAATTGGCGCAGAGTGCCAACGAGGCAGTAGGTGTAGCTGAGGCCATTGGCTATCCAGTGGTCTTAAAGCTCAATTCGGAGACGATTACCCACAAAACAGATGTGGGTGGGGTGCGGCTTGATTTGGCCAACGCCGATGAGGTGCGTTATGCCTATGGCATGATTGAAGAAGCTGTGCATAAGAAGTACAGTGCGGCCGATTTTCTAGGGGTGACGGTGCAGCCAATGTTGAAGCTTAATGATGGCTATGAACTCATCATCGGCAGCAGTCCTGATCCTCAATTTGGGCCAGTTTTGCTCTTTGGTGCAGGCGGCACATTGGTGGAGGTGTTTAAGGATCGCGTGTTAGGACTGCCACCTTTGAACTCGACGCTAGCTCGGCGCATGATAGAACGCACCAAGATCCATACAGCTTTGTGTGGGGTGCGTGGGCGCGATCCAGTGGATTTGGAAGGTATGGAAGCCTTGATGGTTCGGTTTAGTCAGTTAGTGGTGGAGCAGCCCTGGATTAAGGAGATGGACATTAATCCGCTCTTTGCCTCGGCGGATCATCTGGTAGCTTTGGATGCACGGGTGCTGCTATATGATCAGGATGTGCGGGAGGAGGAATTGCCAAAGTTGGCCATACGGCCGTATCCCAGCCAACATATCCAACCATTTACAGCTAAAAATGGCGAGGAATTCCTCTTCCGACCCATTCGCCCAGAAGATGAACCAAGATTGGTACAGTTCCATGAAACGGTTTCGGAGCATAGCGTCTATTTACGTTATTTTCGGGCCTTCAAGCTGGACCAACGAGTGGCCCATGAGCGACTAACACGTATCTGCTTTGTGGATTATGATCGGGATATCGTCCTGGTTGTAGAAAAGGACGAGGCAATTGTGGCCATCGGCCGTTTGAGCAAGGCTCGCACCCGTAATGAAGCTGAATTCGCCATGCTGATCACCGATGCTTATCAGCGACATGGGCTTGGCACAGAGTTGTTGAATCGGTTATTAACGATTGGCCGCGAAGAGAACGTGGCTGTGGTGACAGCCTATATCTTGGACCAAAATGTAGGCATGAAGCGCATTTGTGAGAAATTGGGCTTTCAGTTTGTACGCGATGAGCCGGGGGTGTTAAAGGCGATGATTGAATTGTAATTGTGTAGTTGGAAATTGGATGATCATCCAATTTCCAACTACATTTCCCGCTTACGCAGGACAGAGGCAATGTAGACGGGGCCACCAAAGAGGCCGGAGATGCGGGTGAGGACGGTGACGAGGAGGGATAGGGTGACGGCTTCGGCAGGGGTGAGGCCAGCTGAAGCGAAGAGAAGGGGGGCAACGGATTCGCGGACACCAAGACCCCCAATGGAGGGGACGAGGAGCAAGATGGAAAGGATGGGGACGACGAGCAAATAGTGGCTGAAGGGAATATTATGTCCGATAGACAAGCCACAGATAAACCACCAACTGCAAAGCATGATATTGAATAAGATGGACACACCAAATGCTTTGAAAACGGCCATCCAGCCACAACCATGTACAGCTGCTAGAAGCTTAGCAAGGGGCTGTTCAGGATCGGTGATGGACAATTTACTAGGCAGCCAACGGCCCCAACGATGAATGAGACGGCCGTCTAGCAATAGACTGCCTCCTATGAGACCAAGGAGAGCAACGGCCATGATCTGCCAAGCCAAATTGGGGGGGAAGTTAGCCGGGCGGAAGGGGAGCGCAATCAGGGCCATCACAAATAGCATAAGCAGTCCAGCCAACCGGTCTACAATCACGGTGCCAGCGGCTACGTTGGCCGGGATGTTTTGAGCTGCCTCCATGACTCGCACCACATCACCCCCAAATCCTGAAGGCAAGAAACTATTAAAGAAGTTACCAACAAAGTACAGTTCAACTAGTCGTGAAAATTGAATATTGGCTTTTAGACCTTGCAACAAAACATACCAACGATAGGCTCGCACTACCAGACTGAAAACAATCATGAATAGGGCCAGTATAATCCAAGACCATCGAATATCTGTCAATTCTGCTTGGACTTCACTCAGAGGAACCTGCATCCAGACATAAATCAAGCCGCCAACGGTAATGGCGATTTTGAGCAAGGTGGAAAGATGTTTGCGCATGGGGCGTGTATTGTAGACGGATTGTGGAAAAGGCAAAATGTGAAACGGCCGTTTTGCGTTATAATCGCGGCGGTATGGAGAGATTGGAGATTAAGTCGCTTCGCTTCTGGAGATTAGGTCGCTTCGCTTCTGAAGATTGGAGATTGTCCAATCTCTCAATCTGGTGGCTGGTTGGAGCGGTTTTGCTTTTTTGGTGGCTAGCGTTGGACAGCATGGTGGGAGATAGCCCCACGATGGATGAGCAGAATCATTTGGCACGGGGATTAGCGCTGTGGCAAACGGCCGATCCGCGCCTGAGCCTAGAACATCCCCCCCTCGTTAACCTATTAAGTGCGCTGCCAGTGGTCGCTTTGCTACCACAGGTAAGGCTACCAACGGACGATGCTAGTTGGGAGGCTGTGGGGGGCTGGTATGATTTTGCCGAGAAGATGGTGTGGCAGTACAACCCGGATATAGGCATTGATCGCCTCTTTTTTCTGGCGCGATTGCCAATTCTATTTTTGACATTGGGGTTAGGATTGGTTACCCACAGGTTGGCCTGGATGATGTGGGGCAAGGAATCTGCCTCTTTGGCCCTGTTGTTTGTGCTTTTCGATCCCAATGTGCTGGCTAACGGCCGTTACACGACAACTGATCTAGGTGGCACAACCTTTCTTTTGTTGGCGACGCTGCTCTTATGGCGACTGTGGCAAGTGGAGGAGTGGGGAGGGCGGCGTTGGTTGGGAACAGCGTTGGGGCTGGGGTTGGCCTTTGGCAGCAAATTATCTACGTTGGTTTTTGTACCAATTTGGGGCCTCATGGCTGTGTTGCCTTTATATGGCCGTTTCCCAGATTGGCGAGGGGCGGGGAGACGACTATTACAGCTAGGTACAGCGGGTTTGCTATCAGTACTAGTTGTGTGGGGTCTATTTGCTTTTGAGTGGGGGCCGTTCACCTTTAGTGGAAAGGTTTTACAAGACTTGAACAGCCAAACGGGGCCGATGCCGACATTTTGGGCTGGGATTGAGCAAATTGTGAGCTTTAGTGAAGGGGGACGGCCGTCTTTTTTGAATGGCGCGTTTTCGTTAACAGGTTTTCCAGACTATTTTTGGGTAGCATTAATGACGAAAACACCGCTGGCGATTTTGGTGATAGTTCCCTTGGCAGCATTCCTGTTATTGCTACGCCAAGAGGCTAAAGGCAAGGTCATATTTTTGCTGGGAACGGCCGTTCTCTATTTCCTCATTAGCTCGCAGAGCAGCCTGAATATTGGCTACCGCCATTTGTTGCCCATGCTACCCTTTTTGTATGTAGTGATAAGTGGATTGGTGGCGCAAAAACGAGAAACGATGTACGTGGCGCGATCACGTACTACGCCTTACGCATTAAGCGTGATGCCCTATGTGGCTCTGCTCAGTTTACTGGTTTCAACTTTGCTGATTCATCCTCACTATTTGAGCTATTTTAACTTGGCTGCGGGCGGGCCAGAAAACGGCCGTAATATCCTCATTGATAGCAATATTGATTGGGGCCAGGATTTATTGCGCTTGCAGGAGTGGATGCGAGAAAATGGAGTGACAGACGTGAAATTGGGCTGGTTTGGCACGGCCGATCCTGCTTATTATGGCATTCATTATGAGCCATTGCCGGGATTGGGGCGAGAAGAGTTTTATGGACTATGGTATCCGCCCCCCTTTAACCCAGAACAGCCTGAGCCAGGTGTATATGCCATCAGTGTTAGCAATCTGTGGGAATCCCACTGGGAGACAAAGATTACTTATCCCTGGTTCCGCGCCCGCCCCCCGGATGATCGGGTAGGGTACTCTATTTTAATTTATGTTGTGCCCGAAGCATGAATAAGCAACGAATTGGGATTATATTGGCGGTGCCGGGATGGGCAACGGCCGTTGCCCTGCTGCCAGCCGGCTGGCTACAACAACTATTAGCCTTTGGCTTGCTATGGTTGGTTCCAGTTCCCTTTGCCGTGTCTCTTTTGCAGCGGCAGTTGAAACCGCAGCCACAATTACGAAGTTGGTGTGTACCGGCTGAAGAGGGAGAGAATTGGCTCATTGGGGCTGGTCTGGTGCTGCTGATGCAACCCCTCTTCGCCCTCCTCATTCATTATCTGCCTGGTTCTATGCCCGCTTGGCTCCTACTCCTCGCTGCCATACTCCTCCCGCTCCTGCTCTCCTCTGCCCCTTTGCTTCTGCGCCCCTCCGCTCCGCCCTTCCGCTTCTGGCTCCCTATCCTCTTGGCCCTGCTCCTGCGCCTGCCCAATATGGGCTACAAGGAAATTCAGGGCGACGAAGGGATCATTCTGACACGGGTAGCCGCAGCTTTGATGGGAGATGAAGCCGAACTCTTTTTACACCAGAAGGGGCCAATGGAGATTTTGCTGCCGCTGGTGACATGGGGGGTGACGGGAGCAACCCATGAGTTCTGGGCACGGCTGCCCTTTTTGTGGGCAGGGCTGCTGGGAGTGACAGCCATCATGCTGCTGGCCCGGCGCTGGTTCAATGGCTGGCCCCCTGGCCAAGTTAGAGATGGAAGGGCCGAAAAATCAAGGGTGGCTTCAAATATTGCACTCATCGCTGGCTTTTTGTTGGCTATTATGGGGTTTGGCATTGCCTTCAGCCGCATCATTCAATATCAAACGTTGGTCATGTTGTGGGGTATGTTGGCGCTGTTGACAGCAGCTCGGTATGGCCAGGCAAGAAGGGGATTTGATTTATGGTTAACGGCCGTTTTCCTGGCGGCAGGTTTGTTGGCCCATTATGATGCAGTGCTGGTGCTGCCAGCCATTGGCTGGGCGTTGCTGAAGCAGGGGGGCCGAGGTTGGGCTGCTCGGCTAAAAGTGATTGGGAGATGGAGAGATTGGATTGTGGCATGCCTGTTGGGACTAGGTGTATTAGCCCTGTTTTATGTGCCGTTCATGCTCAATCCAAACTTTGGACGGACGGTGCGCTATTTGTTGAATGACCGCGTAGGTACGGCAGACGGGGTGACGAGTTGGAGTGGAACGGCCGTCTGGCGCATGATCACCTTTTATAACAGCACTTATTACATTTTAGGCTTGGCTGGCCTGTTGTTGCTGGGGACATGGCTGTTGTGGCAAAAGCGTAGCGGGGGAACGGCCGTACTCTTCTTCCTCGTTCCGGCTCTATTTTACACATTGGTGGTCATAGACCCCCGCACCCATGTGTACACTATCTTTCCCGGAGCCATCATCTTGGCCGCCGTCGGTGCAGCCCAGCTAATGTCCCGGCACCCATTACACCATACGCAATATACTGCCGTCCTCATGACTATGGGCGGGCTGCTCTGGTTTATGGCCTCAACTTATTACGTATATCTGATCTTTGTGGATGTGACCCCAGAACGGCAGCGAACGTGGCTAGAAAGTCAACCCTCTTTTTACCCGACCACTTGGATTGAGCCACCCCTTTATGGCTTGTTTGGTTTTCCCCATCAGGCCGGCTGGCGAGAGGCGGCTGCACTTTTGGGAGATGATTTTGGCATCTATGCCAGTAATGAAGAGAAGGAGATCACAAATTGGTACATGAAACAAGCCCCGCGCACCCACTGCCCCAATTTTGACACATTTATTTGGGTGGCCAATGCTCAAGATGAGGTTCCATATGACCCGACTTGGTTACAAAATTTACAGGCCGAGGTCGAGGTAAATGGAACAGTGGCTATGCGCGTATATGGGCCAGAAACGGTCGCGGAGATAAAGAGAGTGGAGATTAGGGGGAACGGCCGTCCGCCCTATTACACACCTGAACAAATTTCGCCAACTAGCAACGCGGATATACATCCAGTTGATATCACCTTTGGCAACCAAGTTCGCTTGCTGGGCTACAATTTGGATAGTGGCCAGGCCCGCCCCGGCAGGCACATTTGGCTAACGCTATATTGGCAGCCGCTTGTGCCCCTCACGCGCAACTACCAAGTCTTCGCTCACCTCTATGATGGTCAGATGTGGGGGCAGCATGATGGTGCCCCAGATTGTCACATGAACCCCACCACCCGTTGGGAGCCAGGCCAAATTATCGCCGATGCCCACCGTGTGCCCATTGACGCGACCACACCAGCTACCTCAATCCCGCTATTGGTGGGCATGTATGATTTGCTAGATCAGCAACGTTTGTCCGTGCCCCATACCCCAGACAATGCCCTCCACCTGACAGACATTTTGGTGGGTGAGTGATGGGCTGCTTATGCTGAGTGTATCTCCACCAAAGGTTTGGCCTCCGCTCAAATTGGCAATTGTGCTGCTACTGCTCCCGCTTTTGTGGTGGGAGGCAGACCCGCCAGCGGCGGTGACAGAGATGCTGCCGCTATTTTCGCAACCTGCCGGACACTATTCGGAAGATTTCCTATTGACCTTGACTACGCCCTCGGGGGTTGAGGCAACGATACTGTTTACGTTGGACGGCCGTATACCTGAGCCGCAGACAGCCACTATTTACCAACAGCCGATTTTCCTGAACGGCCGTCGACCTAACATGACAGTTGTGCGGGCCAGATTAATGGAGCCGGATGGCACACTGGGGGCTGTGGCCAACGCCTCCTACCTTATGGGACTGCCCACTGACCTGCCACTCGTCTCCCTCATTGCCGATCCAGTTGATTTATGGGATGAAGAGCGTGGTATTTATGCCAATCCATTACAGCGGGGCCGTGAGTGGGAACACCCGACTCACTTGACCTATTTTGATGAGCAAGGAGAAGTGGGTTTCCAGGAAATGGCAGGGCTGCGGATACATGGCAATTTCAGCCGCAGCTACAGCAAAAAATCCTTCCGCCTCTACTTTCGCCGGGACTATGGCTCATCTCGCTTGTTTTATCCCCTTTTTCCTGATAGCGATCAAGCCAGCTTTAATCAGCTTGTCCTCCACGCTGGCGGTCAGGACAGTTCCCAAATTCCCACCAATTGGACCATGATCCGCAATCAATTAATGGCAAATCTCGCCTTCAAAACGGCCGCTCTGGCGACACACAGCCAGCCTGTTTTGCTATTTATTAATGGTGAATTATGGGGGCTTTATTATTTCCGCGAACGTCTTGATGAGACCTTTCTCAGGGATGTTGTGGGAGTTGCTACCTCCAACATGCTAGACAGTCCTGCCCGACGCGCCGAACGTAAGGGAGCAGAAGAACCAGGCTTGATGGCTTGGGATCAGCTGACGGGTTTTATGGCTGAACACGATCTGGCAGACCCAGATCATTACCAAATTGTCCAATCACAAATCAACTTAGACAACTTTATTGATTACACCATTTTGCAAATTTATTCGGCCAATTTCGATTGGCCTTTTTCCAATGTGCAACAGTTTCGGCCTGTGGTGACGGGTGGCAAATGGCATTGGCTGCTGTGGGACAGTGATTTCAGTTTAGGCTTAATCACTTGGAGTGATGTGACGATGAATACGCTGGCGCAGGCCCTTGATCCTGCGTACACGGCTGGCACTGATTTGACGACAAACGGCCGTGATACCATCTTATTACGCAGCCTTTTGCAAAATCCTGCTTTCCGCGCCCGTTTTTTAGCCCGTACTTCTGAATTGCTAAACACGATTTTGGCTCCTGAAGCGGTTTTGGCAGAAATCAATAGGCTGGCACATCTTATCCAACCTGGCATCGCTTGGGAACAGGGGCGTTGGCAGGGCATGAATGATGTGGCAGAGTGGGAAGCTTATGTAGAACAACTACGCGATTTTGCCCACCGCCGTCCCGACGTTATGCGCCAACAGTTTGTAGAGAGTTTGGGCCTGACAGGCACGGCTCAGGTGACGGTGGCAGCCCATGTGCTGGGCCAGGAACATCTCATAGTAGATCAGACACCCGTGATGACCCTGCCCTGGCAGGGAGCTTATCTGGCGGGGAGTGCGGTGATGGTAACGGCCGTGCCCGCACAGGGCTATCGGTTCATTGGCTGGAACTTGCCCACAGACAACCAAGAAAACCCATTACTTCTAACCATTACTGAAGATATTATCTTACAACCCCAATTTGCTGCTCTCACGCAGCAGCCCCAGGCGGGTGATGTAGTTATTGAGTCGGTCTACCTCCAAGCGGAACAAGGTGCTTGGCTGGCATTGCGTGTACAGCGGCACCAGGGTGTGGATTTACGCGGCTGGCGGCTCACGGATAATGACAGCAAGGTGGCCAGGGATGAAGGTTCTCTCATTTTTATGGCCGATCCAGCCCTGGCTGATGTACCAGCCGGAACGCAGATTATCATTCACTTGACCTCAAGCGAGGCTTTGGATGAATTGAACAGTAGGGATGGTCAGATGAAGCTATGGCTGGGCAATGGTCGGCTAGATGGAACCAGTGATCCCTGGTTCCACTTGGGCCAGCATGATAATTTGGCTTTATTGGCTCCCGGGGAGACGGCCGTTTTTGCTGATGATATAGGGATTGCCTTTAGGGCTTGGGGGGAGACGGCCGTTTCGGTACACGATTTCATACCGTAATAAGAATCTACCGAAAAAACTCACGCAAAGGTGCAAAGTCTCTAGAGAAAGTTCGCGTTTTTCGTGTGACTTCGTGGACGAATTTTATTTAGGAACAACTGGAATCTCCACTGTTTGCAACGTAAGCGCACTATTGGGTACTGGTGTGCCATCACTATGCCAGACAGGCAGACGTGCGCCAGTGGCGGGCAGATAGAGGCCGATGTTAAGCTGGTGGCTGCCTTTTATGTCTGGATTGAGGGGGATAATGTGTCTATCAGGTATGATGTCGTCTGGCAGCCAGGATGTGGTGGGGAAACGGCCGTCTAAGGGCGGCCCATCTTGGCTGGCAGCCAATTGCCCTTCTACCTCTAAAAGGTGCACAAAAACAACGTAATCAGCCATTGGCAGCTGATTGGCTTGCCAAAAAAGATCAATGACTAACGCCTCTGGTTTTATGGTTAAGGCATAGGAGAGTAAGGTGATTTGTTCGCCAAAGTTGGCATTGAGAGGGGTAGCAGCACTGGTATTAATGTCGCTTAGCACGATGACATTGCCGATGCCAACCCGATCTAACATATTGACATCATTATTGCGGTAGAGGGCCAAGACATTTTCTTCTGCTTGTGCTTGCAGGGAAAAACTAAGCTGATAAGCACCGTCGGGGCTGTCGGCGGGCAAAGTAGCGGTGATGGTGTGTGAGGTGATGGTTTCGTCGTCCCCAATGGCCATTATGGGTGTAACAGCACGAACCAATTCTTGACTATCGTTAAGGGGGGTCAGGCGCAGCCACGCATTGATGGGCTGGCTGACAGGGCCAGTGGTTTGCAAAAACAGGGTTAGCTGAAGGTCAGCCCCGGGTTGTAGTCGTTTCGGCTGATACTGATAACCCACAACGGCAATGTTATGGTCTGTGTGTACGTTTAACGGCTGTCCCGCGCCTAAATTAAATACGGTTGACCGATAGCCCCAAATGGTGAAGGGAGCCACTGCGTCATAGGGGGATGTGAATTGCTGAAGGGCTGTGTAATGTTCCTGAAACCAAGCTGAACGCTGCAACTGATCAAATAGCACAGTGCGTGATGTGACGAGATAGTCAGGAGCTGTTGTTTGCACTTGGTCTAAAAGTGGCTGCATCTGGTTGGCGGGCAATTCTGGCCAGGCGAGGCCTGACCGGGGTACGCGGCTCAGGATATGGGCAGAGGCCATTAGAGTGCTTTCTGGTTGACTGTTCGCTCGCAACCATTGACTGGCCTCTGTTTCCAGGTCAAAACGCACGATTGGCCGGGTTTTGTACCATTGGGCTAAAGACATTAGGGAGAGAATGAGGATGGGGATTGTGATGGCGAATAAGATTGGTGTCTGAATTGGATCTGTGGGCGAGCGCAGTATTTGCAAAAGATAATAGAGACCACAACCTACCAACAACCAACCAGTAACGGCCGTTGTAGCCAACATGATCTCATGGCTGCTGCTCATGGAAACGGCCGTCCACAGGATCAGCACCCATAAAACAGGCTGATGACGGTGCGAAAAACCCCCTAGCAATATCAGGGGGACCAACAACCAACCTGTTTCACCGATGAGGGTGGGAATTGGTGCAAGGGCCAAAGGGGTTGTGATGAGACCAGCCAAACTGAGTGTAGACCAACTGAGGAAGCCCCAAATACTATAGACGGCAATCAAGAAGAGTATAACCGAGTGAGGCAAAGCCCGGCTAAGCCAATAACGAAGCCAAAGCAGCGAGAGCATAAATACAACTGTGCTTACATCAAAATAAAGGAGGGGCAGTAAGCATAAGGTTATGGTTTGGGTACGCCATGCTTGTTGAGTCGTCAAAAATAAGGCAAATAAAGTGGTGGCCATATAGAGAGGGGCTGGCGTACCAGCTATGAGAAAAAGTACGGGGGATAGGGTGATGAAAACGGCCGTAATCACGACAATAGGCTTGGGTACAGGCAGCAAACGACTGGCCAAGACTGCTGTAACCCCCCAACCCAATCCGGCAACAACCAGGCTAATCAACCATAATTGTCCTCCCAGTTTGGCTCCCAACCACAACAATCCGACGTGGGCGGGCGAGAACCAAAAGGCCGCCGGCAGGTTTATGGCCGTCCAGTTCTGAACCTCATGGAAGGTTAGATAAGCTGGCTCAGCCAAATATGGCCCCCAGCTCAGGCTAAGGGCCAAGGAGAGCAAGCATGTGCCTAGAATCTGCCAACGCCATAATCTCATCTAGTTTGACCTCTTTATACCAATGAATCATGAGTAGAAACGGCCGTATGGTAGTACAAATCGTAACCCAAGCAAAACAGCATAAGCCTGTGAGGGTTTGGCCTGCCTTGGGAATCTTGGTATCATCACCCGCGCTCACCTAAACTATAGGTCAGCCCTCTTGTAGGGAAGCCATCATGATGCAACGCCTGCTTGCTTACGACAAACGTCTGCTCAATCACTTACTAGTTGTTTTTATATTTATCCTAGCATTGCTACCCCGTTTAGGGGAAAGTGTATCACGGCCAAATGTGTGGTATGAGCGTTCCTATCTATTTAGTTTGGCCGTATTGGAAGGGGATTGGGCAGAGACTTTCCAACGCTATCACCCTGGCGTCACCTTTATGTGGTTGGCCAGCTTGGGGATACAACCCTATTTTCAGCGCAATGGTTTCTTAACCGAGGCACAAGTTTTCGTTCATGAACCTGTAGCAGAAGAGGCTCTCAATGACTTGGTCGCTGCCGCTCTTTTGCCCATCACAATGACTATTGCGGGCGGCATTGCCTTGACCTTTGTTTGGCTACAGCCCCTCATTGGGCGCAAAATGGCTTTGGCTGCAACCTTGTTCATTGCCTTTGATCCGTTGCATCTGACCAATAGCAAAGTGGCTCATCTGGATGGACTGCTGGCTATAGTGATGCTGCTGGCAGCAATCGCCATCATCCGCTATGTGAAGGGCCATGGATATGTCTATCTGTTAATAAGCGGCGCGCTGGCTGGCTTTTCTCTATTGACCAAGACCTCCTCAATTTTCCTCATTCCGTATGTGGCGCTATTGCTTAGCTGGCAGCTTGTTTGGTCATGGTGGGTGAACGGCCGTATCACTTGGAATCGCAACGTCTTAATCATCCTGGCTGATTTTGTGCTTTGGCTCACTATCATGGCTGCCACCATTTATGTCTTTTTTCCTGCGCTATGGGTGGAGCCGGGACATGTATTGGCTGAAATGTGGTGGAATCTCACACGTCACGCTACCAATGTTCACAAAAATCCAGTTTTTTTTGGAGGGCAGGTATGGCTGGATGATGATCCAGGATTTCCTTTTTATGCGGTGATCATTGCTTTCAAGATGACGGCCGTAACCCTTGTGTTTATGGTGGTAGGCTTGTTATTCGTTGGCAAACGGCCGTTACATCCAGCTAGTCATGTTCTAGGAGCCATGGCCGCGTTTGCCTTTTTCTTTTATTGTCAAATGTCCATTGGTGACTTCAAACAGATGTCTTATATTTTACCAGCTTTACCTGCCATCAATGTCATGGCTGGCATTGGACTAGTGTGGGGGATAGAGTGGCTAGTAGCACAGTTGAAATGGCCGGAAACGGCCGTTATTGGAGGTGTGGCAGGGCTGTTGCTACTGCATATTTTTCTAGTTTTACCCGCCTATCCCCTTTTTGGAACCTATCACAACCAGTTGTTAGGTGGTACAAGAGCAGCAGCCCAGATGATACCCATTCAAGAGCAAGCTGAAGGAGTCGATGCCGCTTTGAATTACATCAAAGATTTGCCCTATTCCGATAAAGCCACCATTGCGATTAGCGCCAGGCTCACCAGCTTTGCCCAACGCTGGTACAATGCTTGCTATCATACTGAAACACCAATAAACGCAGCGTTTCGCATCTATGATGTAAATAGCCTAAAGCGAAACAACTTGAATGAGGCATGGTGGCAACAGTGGCAAGAAGATCGCCAAAATGTGCCACTCTTCCAAGCCACCTATGATGGTGTGACATATGCCTGGGTATATGGGGAGATGCTTGAAACATACACTGCTGATGAGTCTTCACCTAGCTTATTCCAATTTGGGGATGCCATTCGTTTGATAAAAGCCAATTTAAATCAGGATATATTGCGACCTGGTGACAATTTGGAAGTGAGTATGGCCTGGACAACCGATGATTGGATTTGTGATAGCTATAAAGTATTTGTCCATGTGTATGACGCCGATGATTTTATAGTGGCGCAGCAAGATGTGCTGCCGCTGAATGGCACTCAGCCAACCTGGATGTGGCAACCAGGTGACCACTTGGAAGATGTGGTCACAGTGCCATTGCCATCTGATTTAGCCGAAGGCTCCTATACGATTGTAGTAGGCATGTATGATGAGGTAACTTTGGCGCGATTGCCACTGGAGCATACACTAGGAGGAACCAGTAAGATAGATACGGCCGTTCTCTCCACAATCACCATTATTCGTTAGCACTTTTGACGATGGTAATGAAAAGGATAGAATTGGCGATTGGTATTTTTCATGATGGAGAATTTTTGGAATTGGTTTGAGGCTTTTTCAGAATATAGTGATCACTATATTCTGAAAAAGCCTCATAAAAGATGGAGGCATGAACTTATAATGAAGAATTCGAGTAGCACCCACAAACGATATATCGTCATAGCTGTGGGGTTGAGTTTTTTGCTGCTGTTTATGATGGCAACATTCATGAGTCAAGCAATAGCGGCTAATGGATTAGAAGCCAACCTAGAAAGCTCGGCCAAAACAGTCGACTTGACTGAAGCTGAACCTGGAGAGACCGTACAATATTCTATTTTGATTAGCAACACAGGCAATACATCTATAACCAATGTATTGATGATGGATACATTGCCAACAGAAGTAATGTATCAGGCTGATAGTCTAACCGTGACCGCAGGCAGCAACTATACAGACGCCGCGTATGGCCAAAGTAATGGCGTGATTACTTGGACTGGCACACTTAGTGCTCAAGGTTATGTCTCTTTAGGCTTTGAGGCTACGCTGACAGATACTCTATTACCCGGAGTTGAGGTAGTGAATACGGCCGTTTTCACCGGCGCTGGCTCCTGGCTTACACGAACAGCCAGTATCACAGTTGTAGAACCCACTATGCCACAACTATTCATGCCCATTATATTGACCCCCCCTCCTATCCCCGATTTGGAGCTTTCTCGCGTCAATATTTTTAACGACTGGACTGCTTCGTGGACAAATTTTGGGGATGGTGTCTCCTATGAATTGCAGGAAGCTAAAAGTCAGGCTTTCAACTCACCTCAAACTGTTGTCATCCAACCAGAAGATAGCTACACATTTGATCATGCTGTTTCGCCCAATAATATATACTGCTATCGGGTGCGGACTATTAAAGGTTTCAATGCTAGTGATTGGTCGAATATAGAGTGTGTAATTGGCGGCTATTTTGATGAATTTTCAGACACTTCTACAAATTGGGCCATTCGCCGCCAGGATACAGATGATGTCGATAACAAATCCTATTATCAAGAAAAGCGCGGGGAGCATTTTTTCGTATTGGAAATAGACGGCCGTTGGGACTACGGCATCGCTTCCCCATTAAATAAAGCACCCGAACCACCTTATGCTATCGAAGGCAGGGTAAAATTAAATGAACCAGACAACCTTAACGCTTATGGCTTTATCTTTGGTGCGAATTGGGATGGCACATCTCAATGTCCTGTGGCAGATTACAGCACTTGCTTCACCCAATATTATCGCCTGATACTATTATATTATGGCAACACACATCATCTAAGATTGCAACTCAAACGTATTGACAGACATGAGGGCGGCAATGCTGGTAGAGGCGAATCCATCATTCATTTCAAAGATGTATACGTAGATTCACCAGCCACAGATTTTAAGATATGGCGTATTGAGGTTCATGAGGACGGCACTATTGCTATTTATGTCAATGGCGACAAAGTGGCGGGGACTAATGACACTGCGTTCATTAACAACCCCTATTTTGGTATATTTGCTGCCACTGATGAATATTTGGGGGCTGAACCTTGGTTTGATTGGTATAAAGTAAGGTCTTTATTTGAGGAAGAGTAGTTTAGAAAATTTAGTTATCGTTACGTTGACAACAAGGTAGCCTTATGGCTACCTTGTCTTTTTTAAGAAGCCACATGCGGGATTTTCAGGATCAGCAGTCCCCAAAATATCGCTCTGTACTAATTGCTTGTGTATGCTATATAGGCTTAGCCATTATCGCTACCTGGCCCTTGTCCACCAGTCTCCCCACCCACTTGCCTGGTGCATCTACAGATGCGTTGATTCATTATTGGAACGGCTGGTGGGTGCAACAGGCCTTGGATCAAGGTTTATCCCCTTTTTATACAAACAATGTTTTTTATCCAGATGGCGTTGGCTTAGTCACTCATAATTTAGCTTGGCTCAATATTGTGCCCTGGCTTGGTTTAGAACCACTGCTTGACAATGGCATTCTAGCTTACAATTTGGTCGTTCTGCTCAATCTAGTCGCCTGTGGGCTAGCCATGTACCTGTTGGCCTATCGCTTAACAGGACTAGCAACGGCCGCTTTTGTGGCCGGCGTCATTTATCAACTGTGGCCTTACCGACTGGCTCAACTTGATCATCCTAATCTTGTGGCCACCCAGTGGCTACCGATATTTTTGCTATTTTTAGGGCGGACAGTAGAGAACGGCCGTTGGCGGGATGCGCTTTTTACTGGTATTGCCTTCGCCTTAGTTGGCTATACGCGCTGGCAACTGCTGATACCAGCCACGCTTATGGGAGCCGTCTATTTCATCAGCACTGCTAAAATCTGGTTCTCAGGAGAAAGACGCTCTCCTTTGTTCCCATTGCTAGCGGCGGCCAGTGTGGCCATCATCCTGCTTTTGCCACCTGCCCTGCTGCTGCGGCAAGCACAACAAACTGAAACGGCCGCTAATCTTCTGTTTTTGGGCGAAGAAGCCACCATGCAGACAGATGCTTTGGCTTACGTGACTCCTTCCAACTTGCACCCCCTCTGGAAGTCATTAACCCAGCCTTTATACGCCCACTATTATGCTGACCGCTTCGACGGCCGTATTTTCCCTGCCTATCTTGGTATTATCACCATGGCCTTAGCTCTATTAGGCATTTATTATAGGCGACGGAGCAGTTTGGTATGGATTATCCTAGCCTTGATGCTCATGTCATTGGCGGCTGGAGCCGCCTTCCGCTTCAATGGGCAATTATATGAGCAAATTCCAACCCTCTATCGTTTCCTCTCGCCCCTTACCCTTTTTCGTCTCATGCGAGTACCCGATCGGTTCAATATGTTTCTAGCCTTGCCTTTGGCCGTTTTAGCCGCTTTTGGCACAGCAGGTTTAGCAACGATCGCCATGAAGCGGGCAAAAACGCTTTTGATTGTGGGTCTGCTCACCATCCTTATCGCAGCTGACTATTGGCTTCTGCCTATTCCTTTACAGGATGTTTCTGGCCGACCCACCTACTATGAACAATTAGTAGATGAACCAGGGGCCGTGTACAACATTCCCTTCAACTTGATCAAAAGCAAACGATATATGTTTGATCAGACCCTGCACCAACGGCCGATTCTACAAGGCAAAGTGGCTCGTTTACCTGAAGATGTCTACAACTTCATAGATTCATCCGATTGGCTACGCGAAGTAAGACAATATAATGAAATACCCTTCCACCTGAATGAGGTAAGCCGACACCTAGCCGCATTGGCTGCTGCGAATGTTCATCATCTCATCCTCCACAAAGACCAAATGCCAGCGGATCAGGCTGATCGCTGGCAACGCTATTTGGGGCTAATTCCGCGCTATGAAGATGGCCGTATTGCCATCTATGCCACCACCCCCAAAGCTGGTCAGGATTTCAGACTATTGCAGGAACTGCTTCCTGGACTAGGGCCAACGGCTGTACGCCTATCCGCCAATTGTCTAAACCCAGGCAAACAATTGACGATAGATGTAGATTGGGGCACAACGGGCACCTTGGGGCAGAATGTAGCTGCACAATTTAGTCTGACAAACAGCGCAGGCCAATCATACCAAAGTGAGTCACAATCTCTTCTAGAACAGTGGCCCACCAGGCAATCGGCGGCCATCACCTTGGCACGGGGCTTCTATGTGTGGCCCTTGCCCACAGCTATGGCAACGGCCGAATATGATCTCAATCTATCACTAACTGACCTAGAAACCGGGCAAGTGCTGGGCCAACCGATGATCATACAGCCCGTATTTGTGCAAGCAGATGCCTGTCCTGTGCCACCTATACCTGAGGCCAGGCTGATTAACGGCCGCTTTGGGGACGATTTGCGCTTACTGGCTTACCAAGCCCAACTTAGCCCAACCCAACTACATTTGACACTCTATTGGCGAGGCGAGCAGCGCCTGACCACAGACTACAAGGTATTTATTCATCTGTTTGATCCCGCAACGGGGGTTCCAACAGCTCAAGATGATGCCGTGCCGCGCCAATGGCAATTCCCTACTAGCCTCTGGTGGCCAGGCGACATCATCACCGACACCATCTCCATATCGCTAGATACAGTTCCGGTTGGTCAGTATGGCCTAGCAGTGGGTGCCTATGATTCTCAGACAGGGGATCGATTACCAGTTATAGATGGGGAAGGACAAAAAGCTGTAGACGGCCGTCTACTGTTGCCCGAAACCGTCGCTATCAATCCTGAATAAGCGTGGCAGGCATTTGAGTGGTTCGCCAATTCAACTGAACCGTTATCACACACATCAAGGCTAGCGTGACAACCATCCAAGCAAAGGCAGCTTCAATATTGACGATGGGCCATTTATAGAAGTCAGCCACAATAGCAATGAGACCAAACAGCCAATATAAAGCTACCATGCGCCAGCTTTTGAGGAGCGGAGCCACCGCCAAGACGAGAACCGAGAAGTAACCAGTGTGCAGCTTAGGGCTGAGAAGAAAAACGGCCGTTACCAATAAAATCACACTTTGCAGAACGCCTGGTCGTTTCCAGGCCACATAAGTCACAGTTATGGCCGTTACCAATACCAACAAAACTGACATGGGCAACAGTGGCACTTGGGCGGCTTCACCATGAAATTGATTCCACAAGCCCATCAAACTGACACCCCGATATTGGAAAGGATGTTGGGCACCCCCCGTGCCAAAATCCCAAAAAATGGCGTCGCGCCCAGCCAAAATGAGAAAAGGGGCCAGTCCCAACAAAAACAGCAAGCCAGGCAAAATAACATAGTGCCATTTCCGATAATGCAAAAAGGCCACAGGCAGCAAAACGCCAGCACTCAGCTTCACCAACAAGCCCAGCCCAATAGCCAAAGCAGCCTTAACATGGCGGCGTTGCAAGATCAGCATCAGAGCTAAAGCGATGAAAAAAACCACCACAGATTCATCCTGGCGGCGCAAGATTGTATTGCCAAAGGTGAGTGGGTTCAGCAAAAAGAAAACGGCCGCTTGATACCCCTCCTTCTCCGTTTCTCCCATGCGTAACAGCACCAAAGCGGTCAACAGATTAAAGAGCGAGAACCAGAGCATATAAGATAATGTGGCCCAAGGATTCACATTGCCAAAATAGATAGGAACCAAAGAGGGGGGAATAAGCAGCAAATTGGTGAGAGGGGGTGTCGTCGTAAACACATCACGATACAGCAAGCCACCATTTAGAATCGTTTCCGTGCGGTCAATCCACGGATCGGCAAAACGAGGGGCCTCAGTCGTGCCATAATAACCTTGGGGTGCATGATAGTAACGGGCGATAAGCAAATAGACGATGAGCGAAACAAGGAAAATGCCAATTAAGCGCACGTCATACCGTTTCCAAAAACTTGTCATTGTTTTGTTGATTTCACTGAAAAAAGGGTGTGGACAAACACGCATAACACAGATTTACTCTGGAATCTTTGTGTTTTTGCCTGAGCTTTTTTCGATAGACTCTTTATTGGTTTCTCCAAAATGCGGCGATAGTGTAGTGGAAAAGAAGGGTGAAAGCAATGGCTTCCATATGGCTCTACAAAGTACTAACTGGATCAATATCCACAATCCAGGTGGGCGGAATAGGGAAATCAGCGAGCAGCCGGGCAGGATCGGGTGAACGTAAAATAATTTGCCAACGGTAACGGCCGTCTATCTTATTAAAAAACGGCGGTGCTGGCCCCAAAATTTCCGTCGCTCCCAAAGCCTGCTCCCGAATATGCAGACGCAACCCTCTAGCTAATTTTTCCGCTTCACGCTGCCCCCGATCATTTACCGGATCAACCAGCACCAACTTTGCCATACGCCGGAAAGGCGGGTAGCTATGTTTGGTACGAAAACGAATCTCCTCCAGATAAAAGCTGATGAAATCATGTTCCGCCGCTGCTACTACGGCATAATGTTGTGGCTGATAGGTTTGCACAATCACTCGTCCCCCCAATAAGCCACGGCCAGCCCGACCCGCCACCTGTGCCAAAATCTGAAAGGCTCGTTCGCCCGTGCGATAGTCCGGCAAGCCCAAGGACACATCAGCCGAGATAACCCCAACCAACGTCACCAAAGGCAAGTCCAAACCCTTGGCAATCATCTGCGTCCCCACCAAAATGTCCGCCTCTTGATTAATAAATCTAGTCAACAAAGTTTCATGCGTATTGCGCCCTGCCGTTGTATCCCGATCCCAGCGCGTAATACGCGCTTGCGGCCATTGCTGCTGCACCAGTGTTTCCACCTGCTCCGTACCCAAACCAAAATAGCGAATACGGCGCGAACCACATTGGGGACATTCTTGTTGCGGCGGTTCTTGGCGGCCACAGTGGTGACACATCAACATAAACCGGGTGCGATGATAGGTCAACGGCATATCGCAGCGGGGACAGCGCAGCACAAGGCCACAATCGCGGCAAATGACAAAGGTGGCTGTGCCCCGCCGATTCAAAAAGAGGATGGCTTGTTCACCTCGTGCCAGCGTTTCATCTAGAGCTTTGGCCAAAGCTCGACTGAAGATGGAGCGATTGCCTGCTCGCAATTCCTGGCGCAAATCTACCACCTGCACCGGCGGCAAAGGGATCGTGAGAGCATCATCAGGATCATCAGACTGCTGCCGATAATGGCTGGCAATTTGCAAACGCATCTCTTGGCTCTGAATGCGCTGGCGATGCCCCATCACTCGTTTGGGCAGCTCTAATAAGTGGTAGCGACCGCCACGCGCTCGATGATAGGTGACAATATCCGGAGTGGCGCTACCCATGATGACAGTGGCTTGGTTTATTTGGCTAAGGGCAACGGCCGTTTCTCGAGCATGGTAATAAGGTGGCGGCACAGGCATCGTCTGCTTATAACTAGGATCATGCTCCTCATCCAGGACGATTACGCCCAAATTGGGGAACGGTGTAAACAAAGCACTGCGTGGGCCAACCACAATATCAAACAAACCTTGCCGTGCTCTGCGCCAAGTGTCGTACCGCTCGCCATCGCTCAGGCGGCTGTGCCAGACAGCCACCCGGCCCGGAAAACGGGCAGCAAAACGGCGCACCGTTTGAGGTGTGAGGGCAATTTCGGGAACCAACACAATGGCTTGCTGCCCTTTTTGCAAAGCGAAATCAATGGCTCGCATATAAATTTCAGTTTTGCCACTGCCTGTCACACCGTGCAAGAGAAAAGGTTTGTCTGAAGCTTCATCATCCGCTTCTTCATTGGCTATCATCGCTACTTTCAATCGTCCCCAGACTCGGGTTTGATCGGCCGTTAACAGAGGTGGTTCTACAGGCACAAAATCCCGATCAGCCAAAGGATCACGCCAGACCTCCACGTCCCCAAAACGGATTAGATCAAGCGCCACTAGCTTACGCAAATGGGACAGGCTCGCCCCGGTAGCCGCGTAAATGTCCGTGACATTCACCGGCTGTGCCTCACGGGCTAGCAGCGTGAGGGTTTGATAATATTTACTAGCCCTGCGCAGCTTCATGGCCTGCGCCATCACAGCTTGGTGTGGGATTGCCAAAGTGACAAGTGAGGCGGAAGTATCACGCCGGACCAAATTGGCTTTTTCTAAGGCTTGCAGATGCTTTTTGGCAGCCTTGGTGGCAGCCAGAACGGCCGTTTCCGATGGCAATGGATCATCTATGGCGGCTAAATAGTCCAAAACATCAGCTTGCTTATTGCGGCGACCTAATTGAGAAACCGTTTGTTCAATGCGCTGCCAACTGGCAATCAATTCGGCCGTACGTATTTTCTTCGGTCGAATGCGGGGAGGATCGAGAACCGAAGCACGGCGCAGAATATCTCGCTTCACAAGCTGGTTCGCCACTGTTTTCCAATCTGATTTGGCAAAGGCATCCAATTTTCGCACCGCTCGTTGCACTTGCCGCCCCCTTAAATCGCCTCGTTCACGCAGCAAGTTGATGAGGGCAGTTTGAGCTTCAGTAAGACGGCCGTTGCCATCCCAATAGGGATTGACATCTAAGGTCACATCGGCCCAGCGCGTCAACCCGGGCGGCAGCATCAAACGCAAACAGCCATTGAGCGGAGACAAATGCTGTTGGCTCAACCACCTCGCCAATTGAATTTGCCAGGACCAGACAACGGGGTCTTCATTCACCAGGCCAATAATGGGTTTCGTTTCTGCCACCGGAGCCTGCGCAGCCAAAGCGACCACAATGCCTTGCGCCAAACGACGGCCAAACTCTACCTCGACTAGGTGGCCGATTTTTAGAAACGGCCGTAAATCGCTGGGAACATCATAATGAAATGTGCCCTGCAAAGCCGCTTCAATATTGATCACCAATTCCGCAAACATAGCTTGATTGTAACACCGCTTTTCCGCAACCATAAAGTTATGATACGCAAAATTGCGCCACATATTGTCATTCTGCATGAGAGTCTAAATATCTTAGAGTAATTTAACCCCTGATATTATTCCCTTACGCCAGAATCAGGTATAATAATAAACTGAAAGGAGCAAATGATTTATGGAATTAACTTGGTATGGACTTAGCTGTTTTCGTATTACCGAACGAAAACATGCCACCATCGTGACTGATCCGTACAATGGTGTGGGTCTACCTAATCTCAAACTAAAAGGCGATGTCGTCACAGTGAGCCATGATGCCAAAGGGCATAATTACGTGCGTGGAGTAGCCAACTATACTCATGCTCTCACTGGCCCCGGTGAATATGAAATTGGCAATGTATTCATTACTGGCGTTGCCACCCCTCACGCAGTGAACACAAGACAAAATGTCCTGTATGTATTCAATTTTAACGGCTTGAGTATCGCTCATTTAGGCGATATGAAGCAAGTGCCCACCCAGACGCAAATTGACGCACTGGAGCAGGTCAACGTGTTATTGGTTCCAGTAGGCGGTGGTAATAGTTTGAACGCCGCCCAAGCATCTGAGTTAGTATCAATGCTCGAACCAAATATTGTTGTGCCCATGCACTATCATTTACCTAAGCAAAAATTAGAGCTAGAGGATGTAGATCGGTTCTTAAAAGAGATGGGTGTGACAGAGCCAACTCAAGAAGATAGCTTAAAAGTGACCAGCAGCAACTTGCCAGAAGAAACTGAAACGGTGCTACTCACACCAAAGATCTAAGATGAAAAGTGATAAGCCTACAAAGCTCTTAATGCGCTGGGACATCCGACCAGAGACAGAGTCCGAATATTTTGAGTTTCTTGTTCATGAATTTATTCCTGGCTTGACGAAGCTCGGCATCGCTGACATCCAGGTATGGCTGACGGTTTACGGAGGCGTAGAACAAAAGCTAGCCAGTGGTATCACGCGCACGGCCGATCAGATGCAACGCATTTTGAATACAGAGGAATGGCTGCAACTGACTGATGAGTTGCAAGAGTATGTAAATAACTTCAAACAAAAAATGATCCCGGCTACAGGGGGTTTCCAAATATAATAGGCCGGGTTCGGTTTGAACCCGGCCTATTATATGGTCTTTTTGATAAGGTCTGGCTCTACTTGGTCAGGCCTTTTTGTTGTTAGGGCAAGTTACTTGGAAGCGGGTGCTGGCTCTTTGGCCTTGCTTTCGGTACTCTTTTTAGCAGTTTCGGTTTTCTTAGTCGTTTTGCTACCATTACCTTCTGTAGCACTTTTGTCTTCCGCTTTGCTTTCGGCCGTTTTACCGACGCCATTTTTAGCAGAAGCATTTTTGCCATTCCGTGTATCGGTGACATAAAAGCCACTACCTTTGAAAACAACCCCTACTGAATTGACAACACGCCGGATACGGCCGTTACACACTGGGCATTCTGTTAAAGGATCATCGCTCATTCGTTGGCGCTTCTCGAATTCATTTTCGCAATCATTACATCTGTATTGATAGTACGGCATTCTTGTCTCCACTTGTCGTCAAAGTCTTACAGCAAGAGGTTATTCTAACGATCAGCCATCAATTTGACAAACTGATGGACACCATGTTAAAAATCTTCCATTAATATTACGTAAGAACAAAAAATATGAATGGTGAATGAAGGTCGCATTCACACTGCGCAACTGAAACCTCACAATTCACCATCAGGTAAGGTAATTATGTCCCTCAGTGAAACACATGCTCGTTTTAAGTCCCGTGTTTGGAAGGAGATAGCCCAATCAAAGATAGATGTCAGTGCCTTAGGCAAAGAGACAGTTGAGGCTTTGGTGGATATCGTTACGGAAGCGGCTATGATGGAAATGGACAATGTGATGTCACAAACATTAGCCGAGAGCAGGGCCACCCCAGAAATAGTCAAGAGCAAGGCTACTCCAGAAGTAGCAGAGAGTATGCCGGATCAATCTGTTTTTGATGATCATAAAGAAGATATATTGTGGGAGGGACGGCCGTTTCTCTCTCTTGTCATGCAATACACCATCACCGACGAGCGCATCCGCATTACTGAAGGCTTGTTGGGCAAAGCTCGTGACAATGTGGAACTCGTGCGTATTCAAGACATGAACTACAGTCAAACCCTGGGCGAACGGTTGATGAATCTGGGCGACGTCACCATTCGCAGCCACGATACCAGCCGCCCCACCATTATTTTGAGAAACGTTCAAGACCCCGAAACGGTTTATGAAATTTTACGCCGGGCCGTCCTCAATGCCCGCAAGAAACATGGTTTCACTTATCGGGAGGAAATGTAATAGAAGCAAAATTGGGCCAATTTGAAGATTGGCCCAATTTCCGTGTTTTCAGCCCTAATCTGCCAAATCGCCAACGTCCTCAGCTTCCACCTCAGCAGCGGCCACAGTTGGCCGATCTCGGTGCATTACGACCCGGGTCGTCACCTCATTGGCTACATCTCGTGTATTTTTAACATTCAATTTGTCAAATAAAAACTCAAACTGCTCTTCCAGTACAGACCCAACTTGAGCATGGACATCTGCGCCCAAATCCCACCACATCTGCTTCAAGGGACCAATTGCTTTTTTGCGTGTGGAGTAGATAAACTGCTCTTCCGTCTGGCTACTCTTCCACTCATTTTGATGATTCGATAACACATAGTTGTAAGCTGTGTCCACTACACCTTCGGGCAAATTATCATAAATCATATTCTGGAAATTTGTCGCCAGATGAATTTCGACTGTGCCGATCTCAGGGAATTTGTTAAAGGCTGAGGGCGGCAGCGTTGAAGCACCATGCTGTACTGCACCACCTAGCCCATAATCGTCGCGGGCCACCTTGCTCAAATCATGTAGTGTATCAAAATCCACTTTCACATCGGCCAATGTGCCATCAGGCAGCACCACACCACCATGACTAGTTCCCGTCTGCACAGAAATCTTGGAGATGCCGGCAGCATCGCCCACAACTTGGTTGTAGCCTTGCATAAAAGCATGTAGTTCCTCTACAGTTGAATTTTTATGGCCCACTTCACCAATCTCACCCCCCAGTGAAATAGTCACACCCTCTGGCTCGATCTGACGCACAAAGCGGGTCAACTGGGCGCACAGAGTATAGTTTACCTTTTGCTGTTCATCTAAAGTGGGGAAACTTAAATCTACCAATGTAGAGGTGTCAATATCAATATTGTAGAAACCAGCAGCTACCGCTTCTACCATTAAATCTTTGACGGTCTGTACTTCTGCAGTCGGATCATTGGCATAACGGCTAGCCGAAATTTGGAAATGATCGCCTTGAATAAAGATGGGGCCACGAAAACCTTCTTTGATGGCAGCAGCAATGACCGATGATACATATTCAGACGGCCGTTGATCTGTATAGCCCATCTCCGAACGGGCGATCTCAAAAATAATCGCGCCAGCATTGTGTTTATTAGCAGCCCGGAAAATGGCTCGGGCCATGGTGTAATTGACGGCCCGCACATTGATGGCCGGCACAGTGAAATTAGCAGGCACATCACTCCGCCCTACAGCCATATACAGCTCATGGATAGAGGCTGGGTAGACACCTAAATGCTGACCTAACTCCCAGATCAACCAACGGGCTGTATCCCGTACCAAACCATCACCAAAAACGGCCGTATACACCACCGCATCCATCTTCTCGCCCAACTTGGTCTCATCTGTGATCGTCACATCACTATCAACCACCGTTACCGCGCCCTCAACCAGGGCAAACAATTCCTCTACTGAATTCGCTTTCATTTTAAACTCCTTTATAAGTTCACTGCTACTAGATTTTTTTACTTTTCGAGACAACACGCCAAGAAATTCATATCCAAATATCATAATTTTTTGCAATACAAATCCTTTGATGCTTTGTCACGGCAACTATCATATTAAATTGGGAACATGTGGAAAATCATGGGAAATGTGGACTTTATTCAATTAGGTAGTCCCATAGAATGAATTATACTAGAATCCACCAATTACGCATTTCTTAGCACAGGTCGCGGGCTTTCTTACCTGGGCAGTTTTGTGCTTATGCGTGGGATATAGATTGTGGCTTCGCCACCTTATGGTTTACACACTATTTTATGTATCAGCGAATCGTCATCAAACTCGGCACCAGCGTTCTTACCGGTGGCACACCTCACTTTAATCGGGCACATATGGTCGAACTGGTACGCCAATGTGCCGAACTTTATGAGCACGGCAAAGACATCATCATCTGCACCTCTGGTGCCATTGCTGCTGGCCGCGAACGGCTCAACTACCCCGGCCTGCCTGACACCGTGACCAGTAAACAGTTATTAGCCGCTGTGGGTCAAAGCCGTCTGATGCAATTATGGGAACAGTTCTTCGATATTTACAACATTCATGTCGGTCAGATGCTGCTCACTCGCGCTGATGTCGAAAATCGGCGTCGTTTTCTCAACGCCCGTGACATGATGCAAATGCTGTTGGAACAGCGCATCATCCCCATTGTCAACGAAAATGATGCTGTGGCTACAGAAGAAATCAAAGTTGGGGACAATGATAATCTTTCGGCCCTGGTTGCGATTTTGGCTGAGGCCGATATGCTCATTCTGTTAACCGACCAACGCGGCTTATTTACAGCCGATCCCCGTACCGATCCGCAGGCCCAACTCATCTCCGAAGTGCATACCATTGATGAGACATTGCGAAAATTAGCAGGGGGCAGTGTTAGCGGTTTGGGCGTAGGTGGCATGGTCACAAAATTGCAGGCGGCTGATGTGGCCCGCCGCGCTGGAGCTGATGTGATCATTGCGGCTGGTTATGCACCTAATGTGATCAGCCGCATTGTGGCTAGTGAAGCAGTCGGGACTCGCTTCCCAGCTCTGGACAATCCCCTGGAAAGTCGCAAACGCTG
Organism: Promineifilaceae bacterium (SeqCode); assembly: GCA_965223555.1. Taxonomy (GTDB): domain Bacteria; phylum Chloroflexota; class Anaerolineae; order Promineifilales; family Promineifilaceae; genus CBDCWU01. The sequence continues at coordinate 2,978,936 of CBDCWU010000009.1, read as the reverse complement.
GATATTGGCTGGCCCCAAGCCAGCGGGTCAAATTGTCATAGACGCAGGAGCAGAGAAAGCCTTGTGTCAAAACGGCCGTTCTCTATTACCAGCAGGTATCACACAAATAACTGGCAAATTTGAACGCGGAGACACAATCACCATCTATTCCCAACAAAAAAAAGAGTTAGCCCGGGGTATCGCCCGTTATAATAGCCAAGACCTTAACCAAATTGCTGGTTGTCAATCTGAGGTTATTGCCGCTAGACTAGGCTATGCATATGGCCCCGTGGCTGTACATCGTAATGATTTAATATTGTTATAGAGATTAGAGATTAGAGACTGGAGAATATAAATGTCTAGCCTCTCGTCTCCAGTCTTCAATTTTTTTGGAGAAAACAATGACTGATTTAAACGCAATGGGCAAAGCAGCCAAGGCTGCTAGCTATCAGCTTGCCCGGCTTGCCACGCAACAGAAAAATGAAGCTCTGCTGGCTATTGCCGATGAACTGGAAGCTCAAACCGAGATGGTGTTGGCCGAAAATGCTTTGGATATCGATGATGGACGAGCTAAAGGCTTAACTGAAGCCATACTTGATCGCCTCCTACTCACCCCCGAACGGATGGCCAATCTGGCAGCGGACACGCGACGCATTGCCGCCCTGTCCGATCCAGTGGGACAAGAAATAGAGAGCCGGATGTTGCTCAACGGCATCCGCCTCAGCCGCCGCCGCATTCCCATTGGTGTGATTGGTGTCATCTATGAAGCCCGACCCAATGTGACCATTGATGTCGCTACTCTATGCATGAAAACAAGCAATGCCACGATACTACGCGGTGGCAGCGAGACATTGCGGAGTAATCTAGCTCTGGTCAAGGTCATTCAGATGGCATTGACTAAGGTGGGTGTAACAGAAACGGCCGTGCAATATATTGACAATCCAGATCGTGCCCTTGTGTCCCAACTTCTGCGGCTAGATCAATACGTGGACATGCTCATCCCCCGTGGCGGCAATGCCCTGCACAAATTATGCCGCGAACAGGGTTCTATCCCCGTCATCACGGGTGGCATTGGCATTTGTCATATTTATGTAGATGAAACGGCTGATCTGGAACGTGCCGTTGACATCATCGAAAACTCTAAAGTCCAGCGACCCAGCGTTTGTAACGCTCTCGACACCGTCTTGCTGCACCCCATGATCGCCGAAAAGCTGCTGCCCCCGCTGTTGCAGCGTTTAGGCCAGCATAGCGTGGAAATCCGCGCCACCAGTGAAGCCTTTGAACTACTGCAATATTATAGTGAAGAGCATGAGGCCAAAGTCATCTTGGCTGAAACAGGTGATTTTGATCGAGAGTGGCTGGGCCTCACATTAGGCATCCAACTGGTCGGTGATTTAGATGAGGCCATCGCTCATATTCATCGCCACAGTACGGAACATACTGAATCCATTTTGACAAGCAATCTGGAACATGCCACTCGTTTTGTAAATGAAGTAAATTCAGCGGCCGTTTTTGTCAATGCCAGCACCCGCTTCAACGATGGCGGGCAGTTTGGCCTCGGCGCCGAAGTCGCCGTTAGTACCCAAAAGCTGCACGCCCGTGGCCCCATGGGGTTGGAAGAACTCACCACCTACAAATGGGTGGGCATTGGTGATGGTCAGATAAGAGCCTAACCTGCACCAGCGTGTTTTTGTGCTCATAAATAGGTTTAGGCGGAGCCGGGGCTAAAGATTCTTACATATCTAAGACAAGGTTGCTGATCAACGGAGGTGTCAATGACAAGGTATGAACGAGCGCACGATATGGATAGCTGGCAGCATGATCCAAGAATTGCAGATCGTGGATTTGCTCATCATTGGCAATCGTCTGTGGCATCTGGCAATGGGGAGGATGCGTTTATGGATCTGGTCGACCAATACCTTTGTGCTGACTGTGATGTGCTGGATTTGGGATGTGGGCACGGTGAACTCACCCTCATTTTGGCGGCTCGCTGTCGCTCTATCGTTGGTATTGAACGCAACCCTGATTACTTAGAGCTAGCGCGGGAACTAAAAAAGGAGCAGAATGTCACCAATGCGCAGTTCTATCAGGCACATTTAGCTGGAGCCGATGATGAAGAAAGAGACTTTGTAGGTATCCCAATAGCAGACAATAGCATTGACCTGTTCATCAACCGTCGTGGACCATTGTTGAAACGATATCTTGATGAGGCAATACGAGTTGGCCGTCCTGGGGCAGTTTTCGTAGGCTTGCACCCGACGGGAAATGCGCCTGCACCGTTATGGCTTGATCAACTCCCAGATTCTTATCAGAGCAAGTTTAAGGTATACTCCTTTGATGCTGTAACTGGATGGGTGGCGGAACCATTACAGGCCGCTGGTATCAGCGAATACAGTTTATGGTGGATTGATGTACCGGAATATCTGCGTACACCACACGAACTATATGTTCGTCTCGGTGACCTTCAGGCCGCTGATACATCTAAATATGAAAACGTTGAGCCAGAGTTCACGAAAATTTTTGAGGAACATAGCACCTCACAGGGTATTGTCCTACGCCATCAGCGGCTACTATGGCAAGCCAGCTTATCAAAATGACAGATGCAATCAGGATCGACAACTTCCGTTATTTAGTTTGGATTGATAGGCTTATGCAGCAGGGCAGTCGAGGCCATCCTCAGAGTATGGGACAGTAGGTAGTGTGGGTATCCGCCTAACAAAGCATTTGCAGTGGATGCCCAGAACTTGGTTTTTAGTCGCGGCTCTGGCGCGTTCCAAGTATAATCAAATCAAGTTATCGTCGCGCACCGCTGGAGCGGCCATTAGGCAAATTATTGAAGCGCAACGGCCGTTTCCTACTCCCACTCTCTCCATTAGACCCATTACACTAATATCAAACGAAACCATTAGCGCATGCTTCTTTCAGGGCTGGGTTGATTTATTATTTGACAATCATCTATTAGGTGGTAAATTTGCTTTGTTAGTCCATTGGATTTACAAAGTAAATTTACCCAGGCACAAGCGTTCAGGCTTGCAGAGTTTGTACGCAAAACGTTGGCATATCATGTGTATAAAACCTTTCAGGCCTTTATAGACAATTACCAATGTACAAAGCAACCCAGCAACAGACGAAACAACATAATAAACAGCTTGTCCTCAAAACCATTTACAGTGAGGAAGCAATTAGTCGGGCTATGCTGGCGCGGGCCACTCACCTGACACGGACCACGGTTTCCAATATCGTGACAGAGTTGTTGGAAGATGGCCTGGTAGTGGAGCTTGGACCAGGGCCATCATTAGGCGGCAAACGGCCGATCCTCCTCAGCTTCTTAGACAAGGCACGCAATCTCATTGGCATTGATTTGGGTAACAGTGAGTTTCGGGGCGGCATCTACGATTTGCGCGGCAACATGCTGTATCGTTTGAACCTACCAGTGGATGACTGTCAAGGGGAAGGGGCCGTGCAACTTGTGTATGATCTGATTGACCAGTTGATAGCCCAAAGCCGTGGCACTGTTGGTGGCATTGGCATTGGCACACCTGGCGTAACGGATGCGCACCGAGGGGTCGTATATGAAGCAGTTAATTTAGGCTGGCACAATCTGCCCTTGAAAGAGTTGTTAGAGGCACGCTACAGTTTTCCTATCCACATTGCCAATGACACTCAGATCGCGGTCTTGGGTGAGTATATCTTTGGCCAGAACCAGGAGATGCCTAATTTGGTAGTGGTGAAGGGGGGACGGGGCATTAGCGCTGGGGTAGTTTTAGACGGCCGTCTCTATATTGGTGAACATTCCGGTCAAGGCGAAATCGGCCATGTCATGGTGGTGGAAAACGGTGAGCTTTGTCGTTGTGGGCATTACGGCTGCCTAGAAACAGTGGTGGGGACGCGCACCATCATTGAGCAAGCTCAGGCCATTGCCCGGGCCAACCCCGATTCACTTTTGCACCAATTTGCCGATACTGTCGAGGCAATTAACACAGATGTCATCTACCAGGCTTTCGAGGCAGGCGATAAAGCTATGTGGCAGATTATTGCCCAGGTAGGACGGTATTTGGGGATGGCAATGGCGCATTTGGTAGCCTTATTGAATATTCAACATATTGTCATTGGTGGCCGATTGGCGCGGTTTGGAGATCGGCTGGTAACGGCCGTTCAGGAAGAAATGTCCCGGCGTGTTTTACCTAAAATAGCTGAGGAGACTGAAATATCCTTAAGCAAACTGGGTGATGACATTGTGATTCAAGGTGGCGCAGCCTTGCTGTTGTCACAAGAGTTGGAGTTGGTGTAATGGCGGTTATTCCGGGCATCGAAGTTTTATGGCGCGACCATAGAACTGTGCTAGAAGGATTACAGATTGGACTGGTGAGCAATACCAGCAGCGTGACACAACAATTGGTCAGTTCTGTGACCCTGTTGCAGAAAATGCCACAAGTAGAACTGTCGGCTCTGTTTAGCCCAGAGCATGGTTTTGCCGCCGCTGCTGCCGCTGGCACGGCCGTTTCCGATACAACCTTTGCCAATTTGCCCGTCTACAGCTTATACGGCCGTCCCCAAAAACCTACGCCAGAAATGTTGCATGATTTGGATCTGCTCATCTTCGATATACAAACTGTCGGTGTGCGCTTCTATACCTATGTCACCACCCTGCTATATGTCATGCAAGCAGTAGCCGAACACAGCATCCCCCTTATCGTCTGTGATCGCCCCAATCCCATAGGGGGCGAGATTGTGGAAGGGCCACTGCTCCAGGCTGAGTTTACCAGTTTCGTCGGCTGTGGGCCGCTACCGGTGCGTCATGGGCTGACTATCGGTGAATTGGCCCGATTATTTAATGAGCAATGGCAGGTGAACTGCCAACTAACTGTGGTTCCTTGTGAAGGCTGGCGACGTGATCACTGGTTTGATAAAACAGATTTGCCATGGGTGCCACCCTCACCCAACATGCCCAAAGGGGAAACGGCCGTTCTCTATCCCGGCACTTGTCTCATCGAAGGCACGAACCTGAGCGAAGGGCGGGGCACAGCACTCCCCTTTGAAGTCATCGGCGCTCCCTGGCTGGATGGGGGCCAGCTCGCCGAACTCATGAACAGCCAAACTTTACCCGGCATCAGATTCCGTACTGTGCAATTTATTCCCAGCACCAGTAAATGGCAAGGACAATGCTGTATAGGTGTACAATTACACGTTACCAACAGAAATAAGCTGCGCCCAGTCACAGTTGCTTTGCACACGATTGCCACGATTCAGCAATTACATCCGACTAAATTTGAGTGGCGTTTGCCCCATTTTGACCATTTAATGGGCACAGATACAGTGAGAGAAGAGTTAGACAAGGGAACGGCCGTTGACGACATCATCGCCTCCTGGACGGCCGAATTGGCCCAATTTCAAACCCAAAACCAATCTATCCACCTCTATCCCAACTGAGCAATCAAGAGGAGAAACCTATGACTACACCTGCTATTTCCCCACCAGCCACCACTGAACCAGCCCCTACTTTGAGCCAACGTCTCAAACAAATCACCAACAACTACATTTTCCGCAAAATCCTCAAAGCCATCGTCACCACTTGGGCTGTCACCACCTTCACCTTCTTCCTCATCCGGCTGCTACCTGGCAACCCTATTGAGCAATTCACCAACCAACTTGTGACCACCTACGGCATCCCCTATCACGAAGCCCTCGATCAGGCCAAAGCCCTCTTTGCCATAGATTTCGACCAGCCCGTTTTCAATCAGTACATCAACTTCATGGGCAACCTACTGCAAGGAAATTTGGGCAACTCCATTCTCTCCCCCAGCACACCAGTCACCGACATTTTGTTGACTTGGTTACCTTGGACAGTATTCAGTGTTGGCTCCGGCCTCATCTTTAGTTTTAGTATCGGTGTCGTCCTGGGTCTTATCATGGCCTACCGTCGTGATTCCCTTCTTGATCATGTGCTCACCCTTTACGCCTCCATTATGACCTCCGTGCCCAACTATCTCATTGCCCTCATCGTCGTCCTTTACTTTGGCACACGCTGGCAGATTATCCCTATTGCCCAAATGCGGGGTGTCCTATCCCCAGGTGTTGAGCCAGAGTTATCTTGGGCCTTCATTCAAGATGCCGTCTATCATGCCTTTCTGCCTGTCCTCATTTACACTATCACGGGTATGGGTGGCTGGATGCTCACTATGAAAAGCAGCACTATTGGGGTGTTGGAGGAAGATTACGTCACTATCTCTCGGGCCAAGGGCTTAAAAGACAACCGCATTTTGTCCGCCTACGTAGGACGCAACGCCTCCCTACCCATCTTCACCCAACTGGCTATCGCCATCGGTTTCATTGTTGGCGGCTCGGTCATCATTGAATCTATTTTCCAATATCGTGGTTTGGGGCTGACGCTCCTGCAAAGTGTACAACGCCGCGATTACACCCTCATGCAGGGCGGCTTTTTGATCATCACCTTTTCAGTCATTCTGGCTAATTTGATGGCTGACATTCTCTATAGTTGGATCGACCCACGCATCCGTTTGGATGATGCTAACAAGTAATTTTAGTAGGGGCATACCCTACACGATGTATAACAAGTAAGGAGCAAACAATGGAAGCAGAGTCAAATCCTATTGCAGCCAAGGTAAGGCAAGCGGTCAAGTCTACCCGTACTACCTTGCGCATCATGCGCTATAATCGGGCTGGTTACATCGGTTTTTTAGCCATCGTTGCTGTTGTCCTCATCTCTTATATTGGCCCCTATCTGATCGAGCTAGACAACGACACCAAGATAGACCAGATTTATAACACGCCTTCGTCTGAACATTGGCTGGGCACAGACAACTCTGGCCGGGACATCTTCTCGCAAATTATTCACGGCGGGAAAGATGTATTGGCGGTGGGGCTGGCGGCTGGTTTCATTTCTACCATTATTGGAGTTACATTTGGCACCTTGGCTGGTTTTGTAGGCGGCCGTTTAGACAGCATCATCGTAGCTATCACTGATTTCATCTTAACCATTCCCCGCTTCCCCCTCTTGGTGGTGCTGGCTGCCATTCTCACCTTCGACAGAAATGTCTATTTAGGTGTCGTGCTGGGCCTACTGAACTGGCCCGCCCTGCTGCGAGCTATTCGTTCCCAAGCTTTGACCTTGCGTGAACGGGACTTTATTTCCGCCGCTCGCGCCCTCGATTTAGGTCTGCCCCATATCATTTTCCGTGAAATTGTGCCTAATATGATGTCCTACATCATCATCAGCTTTACGCTGGCTATGACAGGCGCGATTTATGCGCTGGTAGGCCTGGTTTTGCTGGGATTAGCTCCCTATTCTGGCGTAAATTGGGGCGTAATGCTTAGCTTGGCCTACAACCGAGGCGCCTTATATTTCTCCGATAGCATTTGGTACATCATGAGCCCGGTAGTGGCCATTGCCATTCTGCAACTTTCGCTGATTACCATGAACCGCTCACTGGAATTGGTTTTCAATCCACGTTTACGGACGGAGGCCTAACGCATGGTGACACAAGATGAATACACACAAATGGTAACGGCCGATCTTAATGCTCCGCTCCGTATCGAAGATGTGCACATTGGCTACAAAACGGCCAAGGGGCGGGTACAGGCCATACGTGGCGTAAGTTTGGCCTTGAAAGCTGGTGAAAGCATGGCCTTGATTGGCGAAAGCGGTTCAGGCAAAACTACTTTGGGCTTGGGCATTGTGCGCCTATTGGTAAAAACGGCCGAAATCCATCAAGGCGACATCATCTACCGTCGTGACAGCAGTGAAGTCAATGTCCTCAACCTCGATCCCGAAGCCCTACGCCAATTTCGTTGGCAAGAGTGTGCTATGGTCTTCCAGTCAGCCCTCAACGCCTTCAATCCGGTACTGCGCGTATGGGAGCAGATTTGGGACACTGCTAAAGCCCATGAGTGGCGTGACAAAGAAGCCGTGCGTCAACGAGCCTTGGATTTACTCGACTTCGTGCAACTAGATGCCAAGCGTGTCATAGACGCTTATCCACACGAGTTGAGTGGAGGCATGCGCCAGCGCGTCCTTATTGCCATGTCTCTGCTGCTCAATCCCCAAATCCTGATTCTGGATGAGCCAACCACGGCTCTAGACATCTTAACCCAACGTACTATCATCACCCTATTACGCCGCTTGAAGGAAGAAGAAAAATTCACGATGGTCTTCATCTCCCATGATTTAGCTATTGCGGCCGAATTGGCGGATCGTATTGCTACGATGTATGCGGGGCGCGTGGTGGAAATCGGGCCGATGGAGGAGCTTTTTTACAGTCCTCACCATCCCTACACGCTGGGTTTGATTCGCGCTGTTCCCACCGTAACTGGCGGCTTTGAAGAGTTGGAATCAATCCCTGGTTCGCCCCCCGACTTCATCAATATGCCTACTGGCTGCAAATTCCACCCCCGTTGCAGCTTTGCCACAGAAAAATGTGAACAAGAGGAACCAGACTTGGTAGCAGTTAGTGGCCCAGCTGGGGGCGACCATTTTGCGGCCTGCTGGCACTGGCAAGAAGTAAAGGTGGAAGTAGCTCGCTGGAATGAAGCGCGAGCCGCAGCGGTGAATTAAGGAGAGGCTGGGTAACTATGACAGCATTAATTGAACTGAAAGATGTAACACGAACATTTGGCAAGGGGAAGGAACAGATAACGGCCGTCGATAACATCTCCCTCGCTATTGAACCGGGTGATATTGTCTGTTTGGTAGGCGAAAGTGGCTGTGGCAAAAGCACGACGGGAGCCATGGTGGCTGGTTTATTACCTGTCTCTGCGGGGGAGGTCGTTTATTTAGACCAAGACATCACCAAGATGGACAAGACCCAATACAAAAAGTACCGTCATGGCGTGCAAATTGTGCATCAAGACCCCTATGCCTCGCTCAACCCTACACAAACAATCGAACTGATGTTAACCACCCCCCTGTTGCATCATGGCATCGTGCCCAGCCATGCAGCGGCTCGCAAACGGGCCATTGAACTGCTCGAAATTGTTGATCTGACTCCCGCTGAAGAAGTTCTAACCAAACACCCGCACCAACTGAGTGGGGGTCAACGGCAGCGTGTCTCAGTGGCCCGGGCTCTTACTCTAAGCCCCGCCTTTATTGTGGCCGATGAGGCGGTTTCCATGGTGGATGTCTCGCTGCGCGTCAGTATTCTCAAGATGTTAACCCGTTTGCGTACGGAGTTAGAAGTCACCTTTTTGTTCATTACCCACGATCTAGCCCTAGCGAAATATTTTTCATGGGATGGAGGCCGCATTATGGTGATGTATTTGGGACGCATTGTAGAAGAAGGACCAACACAGCGGGTGATTCAAGACCCACGCCATCCCTACACGCAAGCGCTGTTATCGGCCGTTCCTGAAGCTGACCCCAATATTGCTCGCCGCAAAAAACCATTGGAATTACGCAGTGCGGACATCCCTAGCCTGCTGGATTTGCCCACTGGCTGCACTTTTCATCCACGCTGCCCTTATTTTGTACCCGATGTGTGTGATACGGCCGTTCCTCCTCTCGTCGCTGTTCCTGGTGGTGGCCGTGCGGCTTGCCCTGTCATCAACACAGAAACTGTACCTGCATGATAGACCCCAACATCGGCTACGCTGGCTTTCGCATTGGCATGTTTGTCGTCACCTTAGCCGGACTCCTTGTCTGGTTTACCGAGCCAGATACAGTCGGGCATGTCATATCTATCGTCAGCCTGATTTTTGGGCTGATATTTGTATCCATTATTGTTGTTTTAGTGAAGATTGGACAAAAGAAATAGACAGATTGAGATACGGAGATAAGTTGTGAACCAACAAAACAACCTATTCACCTTATTGTCATTCCGAGGTCTGCCGAGGAATCCCGACGGGCTTGCTGCTCCGTCGGGATTCCTCACTCCGAATACTGCGTTCGGAATGACAGTTGGATGATGTAATTTAATCTCCAATCTCCCTTACTTAAAGGAGGTGAGGCTCACCCAAGAAATTGTCAATTACCAATTACCAATTATCAATTATCAATCTAGTAAAAGGAGATAAGGAAGTGAAACATAGAAAATTCTTATTATTAGCATTTACCCTGGTGGCTGGCCTGATTTTAGCAGCTTGCCAGCCACAGGTCGTTGAAGTAACGCGTGTTGTCACCGAGACCGAAACGATCACCGAAACCATTACTGAAGAAGTACAGGTTGAAGTGACACGTATGGTGGAAGGCGAAGTTGTCGTTGAAACCGTAACCGAGCAAGTTGAAGTTGAAGTCACTCGTATCATCGAAGTAGCTGGCGAAGATGGCGGTGGTGGTGGTGTTAGCGAATTCCACACCGCCTGGCCCTACACCCCTCCCCCGGCTGGGCATTTCAACTCATTCGTCTCTGATGCCATTAATCTGTCCATCTATCATCATCTCATGCAGCCTTCCCTGTTCTATTATGTATGGCACGACCAGAGCTGGGCACCTATGGCTGGCGACTCTTGGGAATGGGCTGATGACACCACTCTGCGTGTTCAACTACACGAAGGCGCAGTTTGGAGTGATGGATCCCCCTTTACCTCTCAAGATGTTGTAGATACCTTCCACATCAGACTATTACTCGGTTCCTCCGAATGGGATTTCATGACCGAAATCGTAGCTGTTGATGATACGACGGTAGACTTTGTTCTGGCTGAACCATCTACCACCTTTGCCCGTCGGGTTCTGACCTCCCGTACAGGCAACATTCGCCCATCCTCCACCTATGGAGAGTACGCTCAACAGGTACGTGACCTCGTTGATGCTGGTGTCGAGTCTGGTTCTGATGAATGGAATGCCTTGCTGCAAGAATTCAACGAATTCCGTCCCGATGATATGGTCGTCCTTGGCCCCTTCAAGATTGATCAGGACAGCATTACTGATTCCCAAATGATCTTGAATAAAAATGAAACCTCCTTTATGGCCGATTGGGTACAGTTCGACCGCATTGTTAACTTCAATGGCGAGACCCCCGATGTAACCCCATTGGTTTTGGCCCGTCAGGTAGACTATGCCACGCATGGTTTCCCACCGGCCACCGAAGCGCAATTCATTGCCGATGGTACGCGTATTATTCGCGGCCCACTCTACACCGGCCCCGCTCTCTACTTCAACCACACTATCCATCCTTTCGAGATGCCCGAATTCCGTCAAGCATTGGCTTACGCCATTGACCGCGACGAAAATGGTTTCGTTTCTCTGGCTGAATCTGGTAAACGACAAGTGATGATGTCTGGTTTTGCAGACAGCGTAGCTGCAACTTGGCTGACTGATGAAACCAAAGCAGCTTTAGACCATTATGACCATGATGTGGCTAAAGCGGAAGAAATTCTGCTTGGTTTAGGCTTCAGCCGTGACAGTGACGGCGTTTGGTTGGATGACACGGGCGCACGCATGGAGTTTGAATTGACGGCTCCGGCTGAATTTGCTGACTGGTCTGCTGCGGCTGAGAATGTGGCTGAACAGCTCACAGAATTCGGTATTGCTGTTACCTTCCGTGGAGTAAACTTCCAACAACATCCTACAGACGTTCGCGCTGGTGACTTCCAGCTAGCCATTCGTGACTGGGGTGCTGCTAATCCACATCCATCCTTTGCTTATCTCACCAACTTCACTTCTTACAATGGTGGTGGTGGCGAGCAAGTAACGGCTGGGGCTGGGATGAGCTGGCCTTTGGTACAACAAACTGCAGCTGGCGAAGTAGACTTAGAAGCCATGACAACAACCTCTGCTAGTGGTTCTGATGAAGCAGCCCAAGCAGCAATCATAAATGAATTGGCTATCGCTTACAACGAATTATTGCCTCAAATTCCTCTGTGGGAACGGTATGGCAATAACCCAGCTTCGCAGGTGCGTGTGGCTGGTTGGCCCGCCGATGGCGATCCCATTTACAACAATGGCCCCTACGGCGATCCCTTTGTGACTTATTTGCTGATGACAGGTGTTCTGCACCCAGCACCAGGAAATGGGAATTAGTATTCAGTAATCAGTAAACAGTAATCAGTGGTCAGTTTTACTATCCACTGATTACTGGCCACTGGATGGAAGATGCGGATAGCGATTGGTGGCATAGCGACGGAAAGCTGCACGTTCTCACCGGATGTAACACGGCTGGAGGACTTCAGGGTATTGCGGGAAGAGGCATTACTGGCTGCTGGTCGCTATCCGTTTCTGGCTCAAATTCAGGCTCAGATTGAGGCACAATCTGAGCCTGAATTTGAGCTTCGGTTTTCGCCTACTTTGCAGGCGAGTGCTTTGCCTGGTGCGCCTGTAGCGGCAGAGGCTTATAAGACGTTGAAGGGGGAGTTTTTGGGGCGGTTGCGGGGGATGCTCCCGTTGGCTGGGGTGTATTTGGATTTGCATGGAGCCATGAATGTGCAGGGGATGGATGATGCGGAGGGTGATTGGGCGCAGGCTACGCGAAAGGTAGTGGGAGCGGATTGTTTGATTAGTGCCAGTATGGATTTGCATGGCAATGTTTCGGCGCGATTTATTGAGAATGTGGATATGTTAGCAGCGTATCGTACTGCACCACATGTGGATTATTTGGCGACGCGAGAGAAGGCGGTGGAGATGTTGGTGCGCTGTTTGCGCGAGGGGATACGGCCGCTTCAAACACGCCTGCCTATCCCCGTAATCTTACCCGGCGAACGTACCAGCACAGAGTGGGAACCGGGCTTGTCTGTGTATGCGGCTTTGGCGGAAACGGACAAACAGTCTGGTATTTTGGATGCCTCGATTTTTGTGGGTTATGTGTGGGCGGATGAGCCACGGGCTAGTGCTACCGTGATTGTGACGGGCACGGATGAGACAGTGAACAAGCGGGAAGCAGCGCGATTGGGGCAGATTTATTGGGAAGCGCGGCACGGTTTTAACTTTGGCGTGCCGACAGGGTCCATTGATGAGTGCATTGAGATGGCTCTGGCAACTGAGGAAGATTGTGTCTTTATTAGTGATTCGGGCGACAATCCTACAGCGGGCGGTGTGGGTGATGTACCAGCTTTTTTGGAGCGACTGCTGGCGCATGATGTGCCGAGTGCGGTGATGGCCAGTATTGTGGATGCAACGGCCGTTTCTGAGTGCCAAGCTGCTGGATTGAACAACACGGTGACGGTATCGTTGGGTGGCAAGTTAGATCCGGTTCATGGACGGCCGCTAACCGTTACAGGTCGTGTCATTCACTTCCAAGAAAAGGATAATGTAGGTGGGGATATTGCTGTGTTACAAAGTGGCGGCGTGAAGGTCATCATCACCCAACGGCGTAAACCATTCCATTTTGTAGCTGAATTTGAGAAGTTGGGTATTGACCCGCTGGCGCACAAGATGGTGGTGGTGAAGATTGGTTATTTGGTGCCAGATTTGAAGCGGGCTGCCCCCAAAGCACTGCTGGCTTTGAGTCCAGGGGCAGTAAATCAGGATATTCCCAGCCTGACTTATCAGCGCATTCAACGGCCGATGTTTCCCTTGGACGAGGATATGGAGTGGGCGGCGGAGTAATTCATGATTATCCTGGAATTTTGGCGGTTGAAACCGCAGCAACGACTGCGAAGTCGGCCTACGCCGACTGAAGATCAGCCCGCGAAGGCGGGCTTTGTAATTGTAGCCGTGAATTTATTCGCTGAGTCATGGGTGAGCCAGTGAGTGAGAAATTTGTTATTGGGGTGGATGGTGGCGGGAGTAAAACGGCCGTTGTTTTGCTAAACCAAGATAGACAGGTGCTGGGACGCGGCTTGAGCGGCTCGTCTAATCATCACAATGTAGGGCTGGCGCAAACAAAGACCAATTTATTGTCGGGGATGCGCCAGGCAGTTGCCCAAGCAGGCCTATCGCTCGCCAACATAACCGCGGCGACATGGGCTTTAGCCGGGGTAGATCGACCCGCAGAACGCAAGCTATTAGGACAAATAGCAGCTGAATTGCTGCCTGGCACGCCTGTGCGCGTGGAGAATGATGCTGTGGCGGCTTTGGTGGGTGGTTTGGGACACCACAATGGCATTGCGCTTATTGCAGGCACGGGCATGATTGCTTATGGTGAAAACGAACGGGGGGAGCGGGCACGGGGTGGCGGCTGGGGGCCATTTTTTGATCATGGTAGTGGTTATGATCTAGTGCAAAGCACCCTACGTCTAATAGCCCCTCAGGTTGATAGAGAACAAAATAGTTCGGCAGCCTTGATGCAATCTCTGGTAACGGCCGTCGGCCTGAGTCAGATGACGGATTTTTTGGGCTGGGTCTATGCCGCGGAACGCAAGGTGGCGGATATTGCGGCGCTGGCTCCCCTTGTTTTGGAGGCGGCAGAAAAAGGAGACCTAGCAGCCTTGATGGCTGTGAATCAGGGAGCGGAGTGGTTGGCAACGGCCGTCACCACTGTGGCTTACAAATTGCAACACACGGAGCCATTTCAATTGGTTTTAGGTGGTGGGATGCTGGGCAAAAATGCTTTTTATCGTGACGTGGTGGTGCAGGCGATTCAGACGCGACTGCCTCAGGCACAACCCATATTGCCCCAAGCTGATGCGGCGGTGGGAGCAGGGTTAATGGCCTTAGAGCTGGCGGGACGGCCGTTGGCAGGCCATCAGCAAAAGGTGCAAGGCACGCGGGAACGTGCCACACACCAAGTTTGGTCATCGGAGAAGCGAAATGTGTTGAGTCGGGAGTTAGATTTATTGTCGTCGGAGGCGATTGTGGGGCTGATGCATGTTTTGGACAGAACGGCCGTGGCTAGCATCCAACCTGTTTTGCCTGTTATTGCCGAGGTGGTGGAGGCTGTGGCAACGCGGATGAAGGCGCGGGCACCGCGTGACGGTCGTCTGATTTACGTGGGAGCCGGCACATCGGGGCGGCTGGGGGTGTTGGATGCGGCCGAGTGTGTGCCGACGTTTAATGTGCGGCCAGGTCAGGTGGTGGGTGTGATGGCGGGTGGAGAAACGGCCGTTACCCAAGCCGTGGAAGGCGCGGAGGATGATGCAGGCGCAGGAGCAGCAGCGTTACGTGATTTGGGTTTGCAAGCAGAGGATTGTGTGGTGGGCTTAGCGGCTAGTGGCAGAACGCCGTTTGTGGTGGGGGCTTTGCGGGAGGCGAGAACCATTGGTGCGTTGACAGCAGCAGTAGTGTGTAATGTACCGTCACCTGTGTCTGAGGCGGCGGAGTTTGTGATTGCACCGCTGGTGGGGCCGGAGATTTTGACGGGTTCGACGCGCTTGAAGGCGGGAACGGTACAGAAGCTGGTACTGAACATGCTTAGTACGGCCGTTATGGTGCGCTTGGGTAAGACGTATGGCAATTTAATGGTGGATATTCAAGCCACAAATAGCAAGTTGCAGGCGCGGGCAGGGCGCATTGTGGCAGCGGCGGCGAATGTGGATGAGGAAACGGCCGAATCAGCCCTAAGAGCCAGCGGTGGCGAGGTGAAAACGGCTATTGTGAGTACGCTACTGAATGGTTCGCCAACTGAGGCTAGAAAGCGGTTGGCGCGGGTAGATGGCGTGGTGCGGCTGGCGGTTGCCACCGAATAGAATTGGATAATACGTTTGTAGGGGCAGTGCCTTGTGCCTGCCCAACCTAGAGGGCGACCACAAGGGTCGCCCCTACAGTGGTGTTTACGGGTTTTGGAGACGAGGATGGCGGATTTGGTTTTATTACCGATACCGAGGGAAATGAATTGGGGAGACGGCCGTTTAGCTTTAACAGACGGTAAATTGATCGCGCTGGATGGCGGGGTGGAGAATTTGTTTGTGGCGCGGCGGCTGCAAACGGCCGTACGTGAACACACGGGGCTGGAGTGGGCGATTGTGGCGGGAACGGCCGTTCCTCATGAGCAGTTGGGCGTGGTTTTGAGTGTCACACTTGGTTCGGTGACACACCCGCAGGGGTATCAATTAACGGTGACGGAGACGGCCGTTCACGTGGTAGCGGGCACAGGGGCAGGCCTGTTTTATGGGGTCTGCACATTGGTGCAGATGCTGTCAGTGTGTGGCCGTGAATTGCCCGTGGGGCGGGTAAACGATTGGCCCGACATGCCTCATCGCGGCGTGATGCTGGACATTAGCCGCAATCGGGTGCCGACAATGGACACGCTGTACGGCCTAATCAACATGCTGGCCAGTTGGAAGATCAACCAAATTCAGCTTTATACAGAGCATACCTTTGCCTATCAGAACCACCCCCTGGTGTGGGAAAAGGCTTCGCCGATGACGGGCGAGGAGATTTTGGCGATAGATGCCTTTTGCCGCGAACGGTTTATTGAGTTGGTTCCCAATCAAAACAGCTTCGGTCATATGCACAATTGGCTGAAGTTCAAGGAGTATATCCATTTGGCGGAGTCGCCAGAGGGGGCGGATACGCCGTGGGGCTTTTTTAGACCGGGGCCATTTGGGTTGTCAACGGCCGTTCCCGCAAGCATGGATTTTGTGCGGGGGCTGTTTGATGAGTTACTGCCCCATTTTAGCAGCCGCCAATTTAATATTGGCGGCGATGAAACCTATGATATTGGGCAGGGCAAGAGTAAGGCAATGGTGGAGGAGTTGGGCGCGGGGCGAGTCTATTTGAACCATCTATTGAAGCTGTACCGCGAGGTGAAGGGGCGAGGATATACGATGCAGATGTGGGGTGATGTGATTGTGCAGCATCCCGATTTAGTAGCCGAGTTGCCACGTGATGTCATCGCCTTAGAGTGGGGCTATGAAGCCCACCATCCTTTCGAGGAAACGAGTACCGTGTTTGGGCAGTCGGGCATCCCCTTTTATGTTTGTCCAGGCACATCGTCGTGGAATACGTTGGCGGGGCGCACACAGAATATGATAGGCAATGTGCGGCTGGCGGTGGAGAGTGGTTTGCAGCATGGGGCGATTGGCTGTTTGCTGACGGATTGGGGAGACAGGGGGCATTGGCAAATGCCATCGGTGAGTTATCTTGGCTTTGGTTATGGGGCAGCAGTGGCTTGGGGGTTTAAGGGCAATGTGGAGATGGATGTGGGGACGGCCGTTAGCCATTATGCTTTTGCCGACAAAACAGGCGCGATGGGGCGGCTGGCCTATGATTTGGGCAATGTCTATCTGGAAACCAATACAAAAATTCACAATATGACTCTACTTTTTGCCGCGCTGGAAGCGGAGCCAGCCGATGGCATCGAAAAGATGGAAGCTATGTTGCTGGAAGGCACAGTCACAGCGGAAGGCTTTGACCGCGCTTTGGCGGCTATTGATGAGGTAATGGCTGGTTTGGATGAAATAGAAATGCAGCGTGAGGATGCCGATTTAATTAAGCGGGAATATCGTTGGACGGCTGCTATGCTGCGCCATGCCGTGCGCCGCGCTCACTGGCTGATGGCTGGCGCACCCTCCCCTGCCCCTGACTTAGCGGCAGAAGGGGTGCAATTGGCCGCAGATTATGAGGCTCTATGGCACACTCGCTGCCGCCCTGGAGGATATGTGGATAGTGCGGCAAAGTTGGCGAAGGTGTGGGAAGGGTATGGAGATTGAGAGATTGGGAGATTGGAGACTAGAGACTGGAGGCTGTTAATCTCTAGTCTCTAATCTCCAGTCTCTCCTGCACACATGAAACAGCTATTCATCGGTATTGCGGGTGGTACGGGATCGGGGAAGACGACGGTGGTGGAGGCGTTGCTGGCGCGATTACGGCCGTTAAACGTCCACCTAATTCGCCAAGATAAGTTTTTTAAGACCGTTGACCAATTACCCACCTATTATTCTGATTTTTGGCAAAAACCTTGCCCTGATTTTAATCGGCCAGATTCGTTGCGGGTGGATGAGTTGGTGGCGGCCTGTACGGCCGTTTCTGGCTACGATGTGGTACTGTTAGAGGGCATTTTGGTGCTCTATTTTCCCCAACTACGCCAATTCATGGACATTAAGTGCTATGTGGAAACACCGCTGGCAGAGATGCTGGTTCGGCGCACCCAGCGCAACTTGGCAGTAGGCTATGGTGGACCATTCGAGGAGATTGCCCATTACAATTTGGAATGTGTCACGCCGCAGCATCGCCGCTACAACCACCCCACCAAACGCTTCGCCGATATAGTGATACCTAATGGGTTGCATGAAGAATTAGAACATGAAGCAGCTTTGCAGTTGCTTTGTAAAAAGATCAGGGAGCAAGCATTGCCAGTATGAAAAAATATCCCCTTAAGGCAATTATTCTAGCGGCTGGCTTGGGCACACGGGCTGGTGTGACTTTTCCGAAAGTGCTGCTGCCGTTGGGTGAGCAGAAAGTGATCGATTATGTAATCAACAATGCCCTACGCTTTGTGAGCCCTGAAGATATTTATGTGGTTATTGGGCCACAAGGCAATCAAGTTCAGGCTCATTTAGGACCGCGTTTTAATTATGTGCTACAGCCGGACCCTATCGGCACGGGCAATGCTGTGCAATGTACGGCTCCTTTTTTGCAGGATTTTGAGGGCGATTTGTTGATTTTGTATGGGGACACGCCGCTTTTCCGGCCATCGCCACTGCGGGGGCTGATCAGTCGCCATTATTTGAAAGAAGCATCGTTGACGTTGTTTACGGCCGTTTTACCCACCCCCCTACCCTATGGCCAAATCATTCGGGACGCTGCTGGTGAAATTGTGGACATTATCGAAGAGGGTGATATGGTGGCAAAAACGGGTATTTCTGCCAATGCAGAAACGGCCGTTGCCACCAGCTACGAATTTAATATTGGCGCATACGTTGTGCGTGCCGCATCCCTTTATCCAGCCCTGACCCAACTAACACGCAACAATGCTAAGGGAGAATATCTGCTGACAGATTGTGTGCGGTTGCTCGTGCAATCGGGGTTACGTATTGCCAATTACCAAAGTTATGCGGAAGAAGATGTGCTGGGCATCAACACGCCTGAGGATTTGCAGGAAGCGGAGTTTACTTTGCAAAAACGCCTCTTTCGGCCGCAGCGGGTAGAAGAGGAAAACCTCATCTATTTTGGTACAGGTGGCTGGCGAGCCGTGATTGGTGAGGGCTTCACGATGGTCAATGTGCGCCGTTTGTGCCAGGCGTTGGCCAATGAGGTTGTGCGCCAGAACCGAGAAGGCCAGGGTGTAGTCATTGGTTATGATCGCCGCTTTTTGTCAGATCGGGCAGCAGAAACGGCGGCTGAGGTGTTTGCCGGCAATAATATTCCTGTATTTTTAGTGCCGGAAGATGTCCCTACGCCGCTTATCACTTACATGACGGCCGATTTACAGGCCGCTTTTGGCCTAGTCTTCACCGCCAGCCACAACCCACCAGAGTGGAATGGGTTGAAGGTGTTCCACTCCGATGGCTCGTTGTTACAAACGGCCGAAACTAATCGCATTGAAGTTGAGGCCAATCAGCTAAGTGCGGATGATGTTGTGAAAATCGCTCTGGACGTGGCTCAGACCGCGAAGGTAGTGCAATTAATCGACTACACCAATCAATATGTGGATGCGGTGGAATCCTTGATTGACTTGGCCGCGATTCGTGAAGCAGGGCTAAGGATTGCCATTGACCCTATGTTTGGCGTGGGGCAGGTGACGTTGGGCATGATTTTGACGGAAGCCCGCTGCCGCCTGACGACGATTCATGAGCATCGCAATCCGCTGTTTGGTGGTCGCTCGCCTGCGCCCAATGTGGCGGCTTTGCGCCAATTGATGACGACGGTGCGTGACGGCCGTTTTGACTTAGGACTAGCCATGGATGGCGACGCGGATCGCATTGCCATCATTGACGAGCAAGGAAATTACATTCACATCAACGATGTATTGCTGTTGCTTTATTACTATTTGGTTACGGTGAAGGGAGAGACGGGCGGTGTGGTGCGTAATTTGGCTACGACACATATGCTGGATCGCTTGGCGGCGCATTTGGGACAAACGGCGTATGAAGTGCCTGTCGGCTTTAAACACATTACGGCAGCGATGCAGGAGCATGATGCTGTTTTGGGTGGCGAGAGCAGTGGCGGCTTGACAATACGGGGGCATATTCAGGGTAAGGATGGCATTTTTGCCTCGGCTTTGGTGGTGGAGATGTTGGCCAAGACGGGCAAGCGGATTTCGGAGTTGTTAACGGCCGTTTATGCTATCACGGGTCAGCTAATCACAGTGGAAGAGGCTGTGCCGGCTACGGCTGAGATGAAGGTGATTGTGCCACAGAGGTTGCGGGAAACGGCCGTTGTCGACATTGCTGGCTATCCCGTCGTAAAGGCTTCCTTTCTTGATGGCACAAAATTCCTGCTGGAAAACGACAACTGGCTGCTACTACGCTTCTCTGGCACAGAACCCGTCCTGCGCATCTTCGCCGAAGCCGATTCAGCGGCAAAAGCAGAGGCGTTAGTGGCCTGGGGCAGGGAGCAGTTGACGGCTTAATAAAGAAAGTGACACGGAGATTCACAAAGAACACACGGAGATTCACAGAGAAAGAGAAGAATAATCTTCTTGGCTCTCTGCACCTCTCTGCCCCTATGCGATTCTCTGTGCCCCACTATTCTGGCTTGGTCAGATTAGGAGAGAAAATATGATTCGCATTGGTATTGTGGGCTGTGGGCGCATTTTGAACGCCCATTTACATGGCTATCGGCAAATACGGGAAGCGGGCTATGACAATTTTCGCATCACGGCTTTATGTGCGCGGAATCGGGATGATGCCCTGATGTTCCGCAAGCGAGGTGAAGGGCCACCACCGCGCCCTCCCGTCATGGATCCCAGCACAGGCGATCCCCTAGCCGCGCCACATATTTATTTGGATGATTTTCAACCGGATACGGAGGTCGCCGTCTTCACCGATTATGAAGAGTTGATCGCCTCTGGTTTGGTGGATGCAGTCAATGATTACACCGCGCTGCACGTACATCACCAAATCGGACGAGCGGCCTTGAGTGCGGGTAAACATTTACTGGTAGAGAAGCCTTTAGCCATCACGGTGAAGGCGGGGCGCATGATGTGCGATTTGGCTCAGGCCAATGGCTTGACGCTGGGGCTGTTCGAGAATGTGCGCCAGATGATGACTGTGAGGGTAGCCCATTGGGTCATACAGCAGGGCATCATTGGTGATTTGCAGATGGCCTTTATTGGTGGCATCGGTGGCCCTTGGTCACCTGATAAGATTGTGGCGGAGACGGCTTGGCGGCATAAGAAGCTGTTGGCTGGTGGGGGTGGTGCACTGGACATTGGTGTTCATGCTATGCACTGGTTGCGCTATGTGTGTGGCGAGGTGGCGGCTGTACAAGGCACGGTGCGCACGTTTGAGTCACTGCGGGTGCTGCGTGATGAAGCGGGGGCGGTGGTGGAGGAAGTAACGGCCGATGTGGATGACACTTATTTGGCCAATGTGACCTTTGCTAATGGCGCAATTGGGCAGATGATGTGGTCTTGGGCGGGTCATGGGGCGGCTACGGGCATCCCCAATGGCCCTGTTTTTTATGGCTCGAGGGGTAGTTTGCACGGCGATGATTTGTATTTGACGGATAGCGAGAAGCAGTCGGCACGGGCTTTATTTGAAGCAGAATTGGACGAGGCGACGCGGGAGCAATGGTTTCCCCATGGCTTTAGTGACCCGTTTGCTATTCAGCAGTTGGATTGGCTGCAAGGGATAGAACGCGACGAGCAACCGGAGACGGATGGCTGGGAAGGATTACGCGATTTGGCGGCGGCTTTTGCCATTATTGAGTCGTCGGAGTTAGGCAGGTCTGTGACGTTGGAGGAGGTTTTGCGGGGAGATGTGGCTGGGTATCAGGCGGAGATTGATGATTATTATGGTTTGCTCAGCGAATAAATTCGCAGCAACAACTACGAAGCCCGCCTACACGGGCTAAACTTCAGTCGGCGTAGGCCGACTTTGTAGTCGTAGCTGCGGTTTAAACCGCTGGGTTAAGGAGTAAGAAATGAAACGAGTAGGCATTATTGGTGCAGGTGGCATGGGTCGTTACCATGCCGAGCGGTGGCAGCAGTTGCCGGTGGAGATTGCTGGCTTTTATGATGTGCGGCGTGAGTCGGCGGAAAATATGGTGCAGCAATATGGCGGACGGGTTTATGAGAGTTTAGAGGCGTTGGTGACGGATGTGGATTTGGTTGATGTGTGTACGATTACGACGGCACACAAAGAGGGGGTTTTGGCGGCGGCGGCGGCGGGAACGGCCGTTATCTGTGAAAAACCCCTGGCACGCACTGTCGCCGACTGTGAGGAGATGGTGGCCGCTTGCGAAGCAGCGGGTGTGCCGCTTTTTGTAGCCCAAGTGGTGCGCTTCTTTCCTCAGTTTGAGAAGGCCAAAGAGGTCTTGGACAGCGGTCAATTGGGCAAACCTAGTGTTATTCGCACGGTGCGGGCGGGCAGTATGCCTGCCTGGGGTGAACGCTCTTGGTTCTATAATTTTGAAGAGAGTGGCGGTGTCATTATGGATGTGGGCATCCACGATATTGATTTTGTGCGCTGGTGTTTTGGCGAGGTGAGGCGGGTGTTTGCGCGGGGGTTGA
The DNA here is from genome assembly GCA_965223555.1 of Promineifilaceae bacterium (SeqCode). GTDB lineage: Bacteria > Chloroflexota > Anaerolineae > Promineifilales > Promineifilaceae > CBDCWU01. The sequence goes on along the minus strand of CBDCWU010000009.1, from coordinate 2,956,518 downwards.
GTTTTAGTGAGGAAAACGGCCGTGACCATGCCCTGACCACGCTGCGTTTTGCTAATGGCGCGGTGGGTCACATCGAAAGCAGTTGGGCGCATCCAGCGGGGCAGTTTATGACGCGCTTTGAGGTCGCTGGCGACGAAGGACTGATGATGTGGGATTCGCAAAAAGATACGCCGTTTCGTTTAGCAATGACGGGCGAGGATGGCACTGTGAATCGCAGTACGGCCAGCCCTTTAGCCACCGAGAGCGATCCCTATTATGCTGAGTTAGCCCATTTTCTTGACTGTTTGGAAAATGGCACGCCATGTCGTGTTACGCCGCATGATGGCTTGATGGCGGTGAAGGTGTCATTGGCAGCAATTGAGTCCGTGAAAACGGGATTGCCCGTCGAAATATAGGAGGATGTGACGATGAAAATTGGAATGATGAGCTTTGCCCACATGCACGCTGACAGTTACGCGGCATGTTTGGGAAAAATTAATGATGTCGAATTAGTGGGGATTTATGATGACAATGGGGAACGGGGGCAAGAGATGGCTCAGAAGCATGGTGTGCCCTTTTTTGCCGAAGCGCAAGGTTTACTAGACGAAAAAGTAGATGGTGTAATTATTTGTAGTGAGAATGTGAAACATCGGCCGTTGGTGGAACTGGCAGTGGGGCAAACTGGGTATATTTTGTGCGAAAAGCCCATTGCCACAACGGTGGCTGATGCTCAAGCGATGATTGATGTGTGCGGCGAGCATGGCACGAAACTACAGATTGCTTATCCAGTACGCTTTAGTCCCTCCATCCAAAAATTAAAACAGACGTTAGATGAAGATAAACTAGGTAAGCTGTACAGTGCCAAATGCACCAATCACGGCTCGATGCCTGGCGGCTGGTTTACCAAACAGTCTCTTTCTGGTGGCGGTGCAGTTCTGGATCATACGGTACATGTTATTGACTTATTACGTTGGTTTTGGGGCAGCGAAATAGTCGAGGTATATGCTGAGATCGGTGAAAGTCTACTCCATCCAGGATTAGGAACTGATGATGTAGGTTTGTTGTCGTTTAAGTTGGCGAATGGCATATATGGTACATTGGACACGAGTTGGTCACGGCCACCTAGCTCGATGATTTGGGGGGATGTGAAGATTGAGATTTTGGGGGAGAAGGGGCTAATTCAGGTGGATGCTTATTCACAAAATGTGACAGTTAGCTCAAATATTGTGGGGCAAACGAAGTTGCAAAGTTGGGGTAGTAATGCAGATTTAGGACTGATTCAGGATTTTGTGGGGATGATGCGGGAGGGGCGTGAGCCGTTTATTACGGGCTATGATGGTTTGAAGTCAATGGAGGTGGCGTTGGCAGCGTATGAGTCGGCACAGCAGGGGGAGCCGATTTCGTTGGTGGGTTGATGGCTATGAATCAGGATATGCTGGTGGTACATTTGGCAGATTTGGCAGATTTGGATTTTGTGGCGCAGGATGGTCATGTGGATACGGCCGTTATCCAACGCAAAATAGAGGCTGATGAAATCTTTGTGGCTGAGTATGACAACCAATTAGTTGGCTATCTGCGTTTAGAATATCTGTGGTCACTTGTGCCTTACATTGCCCTCATTCATGTCTTGCCCGATTATCGGCGTATAGGAATTGGTAGAGCTATATTACAGCATATTACAGCTTTCTTGCGGGAACGTGGCCATGAAAATCTATATAGTTCATCACAGGTTGATGAGGCTGAGCCACAGGCTTGGCACCGTCATATGGGGTTTGAGGAGTGTGGCTTGTTGGCAGGTATTAATGGTGATGGCATTGGTGAGTTGTTTTTCCGAAAATCAATTGCTTAAACAACATGTCATTCCTTCGACGCTGAGCGTGGAACGAGAGAATGGGAAGTATGAAGAAACCAAATATTTTGTTGATTACGAGTGACCAGCAGCATTGGACGACGCTGGGGGTGTTGAATCCTGAGATTGAGACGCCTAATTTGGACAGGTTGGCGGCGCAGGGGACGTTGTTTGAGCGGGCTTATTGCCCCAACCCCACTTGTTCGCCGACGCGGGCTTCGATGATTACGGGGTTGTATCCGAGCCAGCATGGCTGTTATTCGTTGGGAACGAAGCTGTTTGAGGATGCGCCGACGGTGGGCGATCTATTGGGCGAGGCGGGCTATCGTACGGCGTTAGTGGGTAAGGCACATTTCCAGCCGCTACGCAGCACGGATGAGTATCCATCGCTGGAGTCGTATCCGATTATGCAGGATTTGGATTTTTGGCGGGAGTTTGATGGGCCGTTTTATGGCTTTGAGCATGTAGAGTTGGCGCGGAATCATGTGGATGAGGCGCACGCGGGGCAACATTATGCGCTGTGGATGGAGGCGAAGGGCTGCCACAATTGGCGCGATTATTTCCAGCCACCGACGGGGAATAATGCCGATCAGCGCTGGCTGTGGGAGATTCCAGAGGAGTTTCATTACAACACGTGGATTGCGGAGCGGACGAATGCATTGATGGATGGGTATGCGGCGGCGGATGAGCCGTTTTTGCTATGGGCGAGCTTTTTTGATCCGCATCCACCTTATTTGGCTCCCGAGCCGTGGGACAGGATGTATGATCCAGCAGCGTTGACGATTCCGCAGATTGTGCCTGGGGAGCATGAGAAGAACCCACCCCATTTTGGCATGACGCAGGAGGAAAATCCTGATTTTTCGGCATGGGAGGAGACAAATGGCCATTGGATGCACGGTTGCCGTTCTCATTTGCCGGATAAGGAGTTTTTGGCGAAGGATGTGGCGGTGTATTATGGGATGGTGAGCCTGATGGACAAGTACATTGGGCAGATTTTGGACAAGCTAGATGCCTTGGGATTGACGGAGAATACGCTGGTTGTGTTTACGTCGGATCATGGGCATCTGTTTGGACAGCATGGGATGACGGCGAAGGGGCCGTTTCATTATGAGGATTTGATCAAGGTTCCGTTTATTGTGCGCTGGCCGGAGCGGGTGGCGGCTGGTGAACGGAGTGAGGCTTTGCAGTCGTTGGTGGATTTGACGCCGACGTTTTTAGAGGTGGCCGGGGTGGATGTGCCGATTAAGATGGCAGGAGTGGGACAAACGGCCGTTTGGACATCTCAATCATCCCAATCTCACCCTCAACGCGACCATATCATTGTGGAAAATCGCCATCAGCCGACGACGTTTCATTTGAAGACGTATGTGGATGAGCGGTATAAGTTGACGGTTTATTATGGACGGCCGTATGGAGAACTGTTTGATTTGGAGGCTGATCCCCATGAGGTGAATAATTTGTGGGATGAGCCTGCGGCCGCTGATTTGAAGGCGGCGTTGGTGATGAAGTTGTTGCAGGCGGAGTTGGGTAAGGAGCCACTGTGGATGCCACGTATTATTCATGCGTGAGAAAAGAAGGTGCAAGGCACTTAAGAAAGTGCCACGCACCAGGGCTGAGGTTTTGTCGTAATGAATAGACGCTGGACGGGGAGGTTGCGGAGGGTTGGTTTGTTGGTTGAGGGGCAGAGGGTGACGGCCGTTCGTGTGGACCCGTGTACGAGCCATTATGCGGAAACGGCCGTTGTTCATTTTGAATATGACTGTGCAGTGACTGCCCCGCAACGACTGTTTCTTAAAAAGCAGAGTGGGCATCGGGGGCGAAGGGAAACGGTCGTTTATAAGGCAATTGGCGCACAAGCTAATTTTCCGACAATCACCATTCCTTGTTATGCAGCGCATTATGATCCACAGACGGGGGATTCTCACTGCTTACTGGCTGATTTGTCAGCCAGTCATGAGGTGGTGGCGGGTCGGGAGGCGGTACGGACGTTTACGTCCGTACCCACGAGCAAGCAGTTGTACGAGGTGATGACCGTCTTGGCACAGTGGCACGCTTTTTGGTGGGAGCATCCTAGGTTACAGGATGCGTGGGTTGTGTGGCCAGAGGAATTGGCACAGAAGACAACCTTTTTGCAGTTTGTACAGGGTATGGAGGAGGCTTGGCAACAGTTTGAGAAGTGTGTGGATACTGATTTTCCAAATGAATGGCGGCGGCGACTTGAGCATTTGTTGACTATGCTGCCGATAGTGGCGAAGCGATATTTTTGGCCACGGTTTGAGACAAGGGAGCAATTGACGTTGGCACATGGGGATTGTTATTTTGGCAATTTTTTGTACCCCCGTGATGATGGGGAAAACGGCCGTACTGTTTTGTTTGATTTTGACAATGTGCATGTCAATATGAGTGGCGAGGATTTGGTCTTGTTGTTGGCGACGTTTTGGCGACAAGCGCAGCGGCGACGATACGAGCAAGATTTGTTGCAACGCTATCACGCTCGGTTACAAGCTTTGGGCATCACAACTTATTCATGGGAAGATTTAGTGCAGGATTATCGCTTGGGCATTATTTGGCGATTGTTTCATCCTGTTTGGGGCATGTTAAACGGGGAGCAGACAGCACATTGGCAAGCCAAAATGGGCTGTTTGATGAGTGCTTATGAAGATTGGCATTGTTGGGAATTTATTGAGGAAGCGAGGTAAAAAATGAAACATTTACGATTGGGCGTATCGAGCTATTCTTATTGGCATTTTACACCAGAGAAGGTGCCGATTGAGTATGTGATTGACCAGGCACAGGCGTTGGGGTTGGCGGGGGTGGAGATTGTGCAGCAGCAGCTGACCAGCGAGGAGAATGGTTATTTGCAGAAGCTGAAACGGTATGCGTTTCAGCGGGGGATTGCGCTTATTAATCTGGGGACGAGCCAGGATTTTGTGTGGCAAGAGGCGGAGAAGCGAGCAGAGAATGTGGCGCACACGAAGAATTGCATTGATTTGGCGCACAAGTTAGGCGTACCTTCGATTCGGGTGAATGCGGGTTGGTGGCGCGGGGACAGTTGGGAGGGGTTGATTGACGCGAAGGGCTGGGTGACGCCTTATGAGGGGTGTACGGAAGAGGATGGGTTTGAATGGGCCATTGGGGGCTTGGGGGCTTGTGTGGATTATGCAGCGGAGCGGGGGGTGATGCTGTTGCTGGAGAATCATTGGGGGCTGACGACAACGGCCGTTAATATGGTTCGCATCATCGAAGGGGTCAATTCGCCTTGGTTACGGGCTATTCTGGATATGGGCAATTTTTATTTTGAGCCAGATCAGCTGGCTGCGGTGCGCACCATCGCGCCCTATGTGGACTTGGCTCACGCTAAAACCTATCCTGGCGGGGGGAAAGTGTACACGCTGGATTTGGAATATGCGGAGATGTTCCGTATTTTATTGGCAGCGGGCTTTGGGGGCTATGTGTCTTTGGAGATGGAGGGGCATGAAGGTGCGGAAACGGCCGTTCCTAAGAGTGTGGCTTTGTTGCAAGAGGCGTGGGCAGCGGCACAATAAAAGAATGACACAGAGATACACGGAGAAAGCACGGAGATTCGCAGAGATGATAATATTTTCAGTCTCTGTGCCTCTCCGCTCCTCTGCGAATCTCTGCGTCCAGTTGGGAGAAAGAAATGAGTAAACCGATAACGGCCGTATTATTTGGCGCGGGCTTACGGGGTAGTTTTGCTTACGGGCCATATGCTATGCAGCACCCCGATGAGTTGGAATTTGTGGCGGTGGCTGAACCAGACCCTGTGCGGCGAGCGCAATTTGCCACGGTGCATGACATTCCCGAAGAACGACAGTTTGCCAGTTGGGAGGATGTGTTGAGTCAACCACAGATAGCAGATACTGTTTTTAATATGACACAGGATCAGATGCACTATACCTCGGCGAAGGCAGCTTTGGCGGCAGGCTACGATATGCTGCTGGAGAAGCCGATGACGAACACATTGGCGGAGACTGTGGATTTGGTACAGATGGCGGAGAAGAACGGCCGTCTCCTACAAATCTGCCACGTTTTACGCTACACGCCTTTCTTTTCTACGCTGCACAACATTTTAGAGTCAGGGCGGCTGGGCAAAATTATGACAGTGGAACATCGGGAGAATGTTGTCTATTGGCACATGGCGCACAGTTTTGTGCGCGGCAATTGGCGCAACTCAGAGCAATCTAGCCCCATGATTCTGGCTAAGTGTTGTCATGATCTAGATATTTTATATTGGAACATGGGGCAGCCCGTAAAACGGCTGCAATCCTTTGGCAGCTTGCGCCATTATCGACCCGAGAATGCACCGGAGGGAGCCACGTTACGCTGCACCGATGGCTGCTTGGTCGATTGTAAATGGGATGCACGCAAATTATACCTAGATATGGATCGCACTACCTGGGCAGTGATGGCTCTAGGAACAGATTTGAGTGAGACAGGGCGGCGTCAGGCATTAGAAGAAGGCTGGTACGGCCGTTGTGTCTATCATTGTGACAATGATGTCGTAGACAACCAAACCGTCAACATGGAGTTTGCTGATGGCACGTCGGTCGTGCTGTTCATGCACGGCCATTCCCACAAAGAGGGGCGCACCATGCGTTATGATGGTACACGCGCCACCCTACGGGGCAAATTTGAAGATGGAACAGGGCAAATCGAAATCCATGATCATTTGACAGGAGAACGAGAAGAGGTGCCTATCCCCTTAGCCACAAGCGGTCACGGTGGCGGTGATTATGGCGTGGTTCGTAGCTTTGTTTGCGCCATGCGTGGTGAGGAAGCAGCGTTGACGACGGCGCGGGAATCGCTGGAGAGCCACCTGATGGCTTTTGCAGCGGAGGAGTCGAGACTGAAGGGAACGGTGGTGGACATGGGTGAGTTTCGGCAGCAGGCGGAGGGAACAGTGAGCAGTAAGCGGTAAGCAGTGGACAATAGATGAGATGGTGACAATTGATTTTGGGCGGGATTGGGTGATTGTGGCGGAGGTGGCGGGGGATGTGGTGATGGAAACGGCCGTTTCTGAACTCCAACAAACATTGGCGCGGGTGATCGGCCGTTCTTTGCCAATCGCATCGAAACATGACCAGCCAACCATCACGCTCACCAATTTAGGCATTGGTGATGAAGCCTTTTCGTGGCAAGCTACGCCCAATCATATTGAGATACAAGGCGAAGGCAGTCGCGGTGTGCTGTATGGCGTGTACCATTTTTTGGAACAGCTAGGCTGTTCTTGGCTGGCTCCTGGTGATATATGGACGATTTTGCCAACGGAACAAGAATTTGAGATACCCGCAATGGGAAGCAATACGCCAACTTTTGTTGGTCGTTGTCTCATCATTGGTCATCATGCCTTTATGAAGGATGTGAATGAGTGGATTGTGTGGGCGGCACGGAATTATTACAACAACATTTTCTTGCACACGGCTCCTGATGATTTTGGGGGTGGGTCTGTACCAGAGTGGTTTTGGGACGTTCACCGTGAGGAAGCCGTAGAGTTGATTCGGGCGCGGGGGATGCGGTTGGAGGTGGGTGGGCATGGCTTGCCGTCGCTGCTGCCACGCAAGCTGTTTAAGCAGATGCCTGAGGCGTTTCGAGAGGAAAACGGCCGTCGCACCAAAAAGTACAACTTCTGCCCCAGCAATGAAGTAGGCATGAATATCGTCCGCCAAAATGCGCGTGCCTATTTCGCCCAACGGCCGAATTACGATGTTTATCACATCTGGGCAGATGACATTCCTGGCGGTGGCTGGTGCAGTTGCAGCCAGTGTGCGGGCTATTCAACCTCCGACCAGCTTCTGCTGGCTGTGAATGCCTTGGCGGAGGTGCTGGCCGAACAGAATCCGCAAGCTGCAATTTCCTTTATTGCTTATTTGGACACGGAAGCCACACCCACGCAAATAAAGCCGCGCCAAAATGTGAGCCTGCTGTGGGCGCCACGTACGCGCAATTATGGGCGTGCGATTGGTGATCGGGACGATCCTGTGAACTGGCCTTATTACAATGAGACGTTGGCAGCGCAGATTGATTATTTTGCAGGGGCAGGAAAAACGGCCGTTTTCGAGTATTACAGCGATGCCATTCTGTTCAAATCAGTGCTGCCTATTTTGCCCCAGGTAATGCAACAGGACTTGATCGCCTACTGTGATTTGGGTGTGGATACGATGCAGACGCTGATGACGGGAACGCGCCCATGGGTGACAGCGCAGTTGACGAATTGGTTATTCGGCCGTTTGACGTGGCAACCCGAGCAGGATGTGAATGCTTTGGTGGCGCAATTTTGCAGGGCGGCGTTTGGGGCTGGCGCAGACGAGATGGTGGCCTATTATGGGGCATTGGAGAGGGTGTTTACGGCCGTTCTCCAGCAAACCCCCGACCAGCGCGAGAAAGGCTTTCAGCTAACCCGCTCTCCCTGGAAATTGGTCAAAAATCCGATAGCCGATATGGAAGACCCTGTTCATGCTACGACTGAAACGTTGCAAGCACGGGCGGCGCAATTGCCCCAACTGTTGGCCTGGGTTGATGAGGCAGCAGCCCATTTAGCAGCAGCACAAGGGCAATCCGATAGTTCGCGTTTGATCGCCGAAGAGCAAGCCTTCAACTTGTTACAGCCCTGGCTACAATTTAACAGTTACCGCTTGGCACTTTATGCAGCCATAAAAACAAACGACCCACAAGCTCGTCAACTCTGGCGGCAGACAAAGTTGGCTTATGAGGCAGTGCAGGCTTGGGGCGCCAGCCAAATTGAGGAGCCTCTATACCGGCAAAATTTCAAGACGATGCAGTTTGTATTTTGGGGGCTGCGGTTGCGACGGATAAAGGCGGATACAAGAGGAGGGATCGGCCGTTTTTTGGTGGATGCTGGCACACTGTTCAAACTAGCAGGTGGATTTGCCAGCATGATCTGGCGCTACAAAAGCCGTAAACGCGCAGTTGACCCATAAGTTCAAGCGATATATTCCAGACATTTCCTCGAGGATTGACCAGCTTAGGGGATTCTAACACGATTCTTATATGAACTGGGTATCATACTGATGTTGTATTACTACAACAAATCATTTTAGTAGAAGCAGACCCCCACCCACGTTTTCTAAATTCGGTGAATAGGTCAGAGCAGATATTTGGGAAGGTTAACGGCCGTTGCCGCTCTTCAGCAGATATCTAATTTGGAAAGATGCATGGCACTTCCCTTGTGAGTAGAAGTGCCATGTATGGTAGTTGTAGATAGAAAGTGCTCTGGCTGAAGTAGCTGAGGCGATTGTAGATTTCCTACCCATAAACAACAGGCTGTAGGAAAGGAGGTTTTCATATGAGTTTACGTCATACGACATTTAAGAAGGCGGCTAAACGTATCCGTGAAAGCGAATTTGTCATTCCCATCTTCACCGTTTTTTTTGTATTATGGCTTATGTCCATGGCTTTCGCCGTGGAAGATTACTGGACTAGTTTTTGGGGCTATTCATTGTTACCCACTCAATCTGGTTTTTGGTGGACGGGCTATGTCGTAGCTGCTTTGCCCTCGGTGGGGCAAATTGCCGCTGGCTATATCGCTATTGCCCTGGGCTGGGATGAAAAGGCTGACCGCAAATTCACGGTTTTAAGCATTGGCATCTGGCTGATGCTGTTCTCGATTGATGCTTTTACGGATATGTTTTTCCGAATGGATGTTGTTGACCCCACGTGGAAGACAGCCTTAACGGCCGTTTTCCAAACGGTAGGCATCTTTACCATTGGTTCAGAACTGGCCTTTGTGGTCGGTTTCGGCATGGCCTTCCAACTTCTGCCTGACGCCATCGCCCAAACGATGTCCATTGGTGTCCGTCTAAGAAGTCGGGTGCAGCAGATCAAATCGGCCTGGACTGATGTCAACGGCCAAGAAAGTTATCGTTAAATTACGAAGCGGCTAGACAACCTATAACAAAGAAGCTCCCTACGAAACAAAACCGTAGGGAGTTTTTTATGGGCTAGACCCGCTGGTAAAATTCACGCACGACGGTTTCGATGTCTGGTTTTTCGATGCTGACATCGGTGATGGGGTATTGCTCGGCCAGGTGGGCAATGAGGGTGGAGGCAGCTTGCACGCGTTTGTCGAAGCGGAAGGTGAAGCGTTGGCCTTGTTGTTGGATGAGTTGGGTGTGGGGCAGGGTAACGGCCGTTACCCCTTCAGCCACATCCACCACCAACATACGATAGGGCGTAAATTGCTCCTTCATGGTGCTGACATCGCCATCATAAATAATGTTGCCCTTGTCAATGATGAGCATACGGGGGCAAATCTTTTCGATATCGGCCATGTCGTGCGTGGTCAATAGCACCGTGACTTGGCGTTCTCGATTGAGCGTATGCATGAAAGTGCGGAAACGCTCCTTGGCTACCACATCGACACCGATAGTTGGCTCATCCAAGAAGAGAATGTCGGGATCATGCAGTAGCGAGGCAGCCAAATCGGAGCGCATTCGCTGACCTAAGCTGAGTTGACGTACTGGCGTTTCTAGGAATTCGTGCAGGTCGAGCAGGTCGTTAAACATCTCCATATTGCGACGGTAGGTTGCATCGGGTATTTTGTAAATCTCTTTGAGCAGACGTAGACTTTCGCTGACTGGTACATCCCACCAAAGCTGGGTCTTTTGCCCAAAGACAACTCCGATGCGGCGCACGTGCTCTTGCCGTTCTTGGTGTGGTATACGCCCAGCGACAAGCACTGTGCCGCTGGTTGGCACAAGAATGCCTGTTAGCATTTTGATGGTGGTTGATTTGCCAGCCCCATTGGGCCCGATGTAGCCCACCATTTCCCCCTTGTCTATGGTAAATGAAATGTCTTCCACAGCCACTTTATAGTCGTATTCCAGGGCAAAAAGGTTACGCAGCAGGGCGAAGGAGCCTGTTTTGCGGACGGGCATTTTGAACTGTTTGTGAAGATTGGTTACTTGAATCATATGGTTATTTAATTGCCCGAACTGCTGTAGTTGCGTAGGGCTTGGTGCCACACAAAGCGGCTGAGTAGGAGTAGGATGAGAGCCACGACGGGGGATAAGTAGCCTAAAATTGGCAGATTGAGGGCATTGGGTTTGTCGAGCAAAACAGTAAGTGGATAGTAGTTGACGAAGGCGACGGGCAGGAAGCCGGTGACAAAGATGCGATAGCCTTGGCCGAAGATGTCGAGGGGGTATTGTTGGGTCAGGATGTTGAAGCGTAGGGTGACGTGGAAGATGTTGCGGGAACGGCCGTACCAAAAGGAGATCAAGCCCACAAGCCAAGCAATCGCGCTTTCGATGATGAAGCCACTAAGGACGGCCACGATCCAAAAAAGCCATTGACCCAATGACCACTCTAGCCCTAGGCTGCGGTAACCAACAGCGAGGAGGGAGAGTGCCACGAGGGAGTCGCCAATACCCATGTAGTTGACTTCGCGGCCGAGGAATTGGAGGAAGGGGCTGGTGGGGCGCAGGAGGTAGCGGTCGAAACGGCCGTGTACCACATCGTCCTCAATAAAAGTAAGATGCCAACAAAAAACGGCATTGAAGCTGTGCGCCAAAAGCCAGGTGGCATAGAGCAGGGCGATCTCCCAATAGTGCCAGCCTTGTAAGGTCTGGAAGCCTTCGACAAGCACCCACAACAGGGTCAAATTTGTCCAGTTAAGGATGATGACACTGAAGATGCCCACGAAGAAATCAGAACGATATTGAAGGCGGGAACGGAAGGCGATGCCAAGCAACAGAAAGTAGATACGTAGGGATTCTGCCATGGTTAACCGCCTTGCACGATGATGCGTCTTTGTAGTTTTAACCAGACGAGGTGCATGGCTATGTAGAGGCCAAGTAGCCAAGCGAATTGGCTGAACAGGGTGCGGGCAATGTTGCCATCTTGGGCGCCGATGTAGATGGACATGGGGGCGAAGAAGGCATCTTTAAAGGGCAAAAAGGCCACGAAGGTGGCTAAAGTTGGGGGGAACATCCACAAGGGGACGACTTGGCCAGAGGCAAAACGGCCGAGGGCGTTGAAGGCCCAGGTATAGCTGCGAATATCGGCCGTTATGAAGGCTAGGAAACCTATGAGCAGATTGATTTCAAATAGAACAAGATAACCTAAACCAATACTTATCACGAAAAGAAGGCCATCGAACCAGGAGGGCGGCAGTTGGAAATTGAGGAAGAGAATGGCAAAGAGAAAACCTGGCAGGGCTTTGGTTAGCAGGTTCAACATGAAATCGCCGAGGTTGCGGTAGAGCATGTGCTGGATGAAGCTGAGGGGCTTCATGAGATCGATTTCGATGGTTCCTTCGCGCACACGTTCGTTGATGTAGCGTTGTACGTCGAAGGCGACAGACATGAAGGGCATGATGAGCATGCCTAACACGCCGTAGGTGGTCATTTGTGGCAGAGTTTTGTCAAAGGCGTTGGGGATTTGCTGGTAGAGGATGTTCCACAGGGAGTAGATGCCGTACATCATGATGAAGTTGGCGATGAGGCTGCTCCAGAAGTCGAGGCGATAGATGGAGGCTTTGCTGAAAGCGGTACGAATGAAGGCCCAAAGGATGCGCATGATTTGTAGGAGATGCGTAGTGCGTATTACGTAAATGGTCTGGTCTTTGCGAACGGCCGTTAATCTTTTACAATCCTGCCGATGAAGCATAACGCATTTGCTAAGCTCGATCAAAGGCTGGAAGCGGCGGTTGGCAATGTTTTCCCCGCCGCTGTCGTGCAGATAAATGAAGACACAAAGGTGGTTTATAAACGTGCAATTGGCTTTTGTGATCCTGCTGACCAAAAGGAACCTGTCAGTGAGGAAACGCTGTTTGATTTGGCGTCGCTGACGAAGTTGTTTACGACAACGGCCGTTCTGCGCCTCATTGCATCTGGTAAGTTGGCACTCGATCAACCCATCGTCACGATTTTGCCGGAGTTTGCTGGCAAACGGCCGATTCAGCCCTATGAAGACCCGCTGAATCCTGGTAAATGGGTGACGGTTAGCACGGCCAAAGAAATGGTGGATGCGGATAAAATCACAATTCGCCATCTGTTGACGCACACGAGTGGTTTGCCCGCTTGGCGGCCCTTGTATCGGCAAGCACAGGAGAGGATACGGCCGTTTGTGTTGAATACATTTTTCTCTTATGTGACGGGTACACGGGTGGTGTACAGTGATTTGGGGCTGATTTTGTTGGGTTGGGTAATGGAGGCGGTGGTGGGACGGCCGTTAGATGAGGTAATCCGTGATTCGGTTTTAGAACCGTTGGGGTTAACGGCCGTTCGCTTTAGCCCCGTGCCAAGCGAACAGGCTGCGCCCACCGAATTGTGCCAATGGCGGGAGCGACACATTCGGGGCGACGTGCATGATGAAAATGCTTATGCCTTGGGCGGTGTGGCCGCTCATGCAGGCTTGTTTGGCACGGCAGCGGCGGTGGCTGGTCTGGGGCAGGCCTGGCTGGATGTGTTGCAGGGGCAAAGTAGTTTCTTGCCACGAGAATTGGCGCAAGCAGCAACACAATTGCAAGCTGAAGATGGGGGGGTGCGGCGCGGTTTGGGCTGGGCGTTGTGGTCGCCTCTGCCCGAATCGGCCAGCCACCCGTTGAGCCACAGCAGCTTGGGCCATACGGGTTTTACAGGCACATCGCTTTATATTGACCCCAAGCGCGAGTTGGTGATCGCTTGTTTGACGAATGAGGTGTATAACGGCCGCAAAGATAGAGGCATTGGGGCGTTTCGGGTGGGGTTGCATGAGGAGATTGGGAGATTGGAGACTGGAGACTAGCGACTTTTTAGGCCCCAGTCTCCAGTCTCGATAAAACATCTAAAATGATTGTAGTAGGTCTTATGTCTGGCACATCTGCTGATGGGACGGATGTAGCTATAGTGGAAATAGAGGGTGCGCCACCAGAGTTGGGCTGGCGATTGATTCATGCGCAAACTGTACCGCATCCTGAGGAGTTGCGAACGGCCGTTTTACAGGCCATCAATCCCAAAACGGGCACGGTGGATTTGCTATGTGCCTTAAATGTGCAGTTGGGGGAGCAGTTTGCGGTAGCGGCTTTGGCTGGCATTGAAGCCGCAGGCTTACAACCAGAAGATGTGCATCTGATTGGCTCACATGGGCAGACGGTGTGGCACGCGCCCGAGTTGGGAGCCACGTTGCAGTTGGGGGAAACGGCCGTTATCGCCGAACGTACTGGCCTGCCCGTTATTGGCAATTTTCGTGCCCGTGATATGGCCGCGGGGGGGCAGGGTGCGCCACTGGTGGCCTATGTGGACGTGCTGCTATTAACTCATACCAGCCGAGTACGCGCCGCCCAAAATATTGGCGGCATCGGCAACGTCACCTTTTTGCCGCCCACCAATCAGCCAGAAGTGGCGGCATTTGCCGATGCTTTTGCCTTTGACACTGGCCCAGGCAATGTACTGATTGATTTGGTGACAGCGTTGGCGACGGATGGGGGGCAACATTATGATGCGGCGGGAGCCTTGGCTGCACAAGGGCAGGTGGACGCGGCTTTGTTAGGTTGGCTGATGGCGATGCCTTATCTGGCAAAACTGCCACCTAAAACAACAGGACGCGAACTGTTTACGGCCGATTTGGCGCAGCAGATTTGGCAACGTGGATTGGCGGCAGGGCTGCGGGGCGCGGATGTGGTGGCGACGGTGACAATGTTTACAGTGCAAAGCATTGCCCAAGCCTACCGCGATTTTTTGCCTTTACCACTGGATGAAGTGGTGGTGAGCGGTGGTGGTGGATTAAATCAGACACTGATGGCGTGGTTGGCAGAGGCGGTGGCTCCAGCAAAGATGATGTTATCAGATGAGTTGGGGCTAGCAAGTGAGGCGAAGGAGGCGGTGGCCTTTGCTATTTTGGCCTATGAGAGTTGGTACGGCCGTTGGGGAAATTTACCCGCAGCTACAGGTGCGTCCCACAAGGTTATCTTAGGTGACTTAACATCTGGCATGCATCAGCAACCTTGGCAAAAAACAATATGACCTGGTTTGTAGCCGCCATCATCTCAGCTTTTGCGCTATCAGGGCAAGCTTTAGCTTTTCAGCGTTTACAACGCCATTTCCCCATTAAGGTTTATCTCGCTTATGTTTGGTTAGGGGCAGCTTTGATGTTGGGTCTATTTTATTTTCGGCCGTCAACCCTGCCAGAAATCGGAAATAACATCTGGCCGCTCACCCTGGCTGCGTTGTCTAGTTTAGGGGGAATTTATACTTACAATCAGGCAATTAAGGTGCAAAGCAACATTGGTTATGTTGAAGCAGTAGCGGCAATTCGCATTGCTATTACCTATATTGTTTCCATGATATTGTTTCAGGCTGTTTTTGATATAGTTCGGTTCATTGGCATCGGCCTGACCACCTATGGTGTTTATCTGGTGGCGGGTCAATTCAAGTTTGAGCGGAGGGATTTTCAGTTTGATTGGGTGGGGTGGGCATTGGCATCAGGAATCTTTTTCGCTTTGTTGACAGTTTTTGTACGCTATGCCACTGATGGTGGCGTTTCAGCACAGGTTGCAACTGTTTTTGTTTTGTTGTTGGCTGGCATTGTCTTTTTGCTGTCTTGCATACCAGATAAAACGCCGTTACGGCTGCCAACAAATCGGTTATGGTTGGTTTTAGTGGCTATTTTCTCTGCCTCGATTGGTAATGCGACAGAGTTTATTGCTTTTGAAACAACACCTAATCTCGCTTATGCCGTTGCCATTGATAATACGCGCATGATTATTCTATATCTTGTTGGTATTCTGCTCTTTTCTGATTCCATGCAGCGTTCTAAAGCAATCGGGATCGTATTGGCTTTTCTGGGTGTGATATTGTTAGCCTAAATTTTGGAGACGAAAACTATGATGAATCTGGTAGAAAAGGCAATTGCCTTGGCGGTGGAGGCTCATGCAGGGATGATGGACAAGCAGGGGAAGCCCTATATTTTGCACCCGCTGCATTTGATGATGCAAATGGATACGGCGGAGGAGATGATAACGGCCGTTTTGCATGATATCATCGAAGATACACCAATTACACTAGCAGATTTGCGCCAAGAGGGTTTTCCAGAAAAGGTGTTAGAGGCCCTGACCTTACTAACTCACGACACAGCCAGCACCAGCTATGAGGACTATGTGGCGGCCATCAAGCTCAACTCCCTGGCTTGCAAGGTGAAGCTGGCCGATTTGGCCCATAACATGGATGTGCGCCGCCTGCCGCAGATGGGCATGAAGGATTTCGGCCGTTTGGAAAAATATCGCCGCGCTTGGGATGTATTGAAGGATCATTAGACAGTCAACGAAGTGCCTTTGTTTGTACTAAGAGTGCCAAACACAAATTGAGTATGGTTAGTTCCCCGGGAACTTCTTCTCCGTTTTGCGCGTCTACCCCATAACACGCCGAAACTCAAAGGAAGGAGAAGAATATGATGAACCCATTCAAGTTCCGAAAAAGATGGTTATGGATTCTGCTTGTGCCCTTACTGTTATATGCTTGTCAAGCGGAAACCGTTGTTGAGCAAGTTGAGGTGACGCGAGTCATTACGGAAACGGTTGTAGAAGAGGGGGAAGCCATTGAAGTGACACGAATCGTTCTCGTGGAAGATGCCCAAAGCGCCGAAGTACCAGCCGAAGAAGAAAGTGCCGAAGAAGGTAGTCTTCTTGCTGCTACCCCTGCCCCAACCAGAGGGGAAACGGCCGCTTCAGCAGCCTCACAACAGCGATTAATCATCAAAGACGGTCGTCTCACTGTGGTAGTGGATGATACGGAAACGGCCGTGAATATGGCCACCAATCTCACCGTTGAACTAGGCGGCTACATCATCAGCCAAAATATCCATGATGATCCCCAAGGCTACCGTTTCGCCACCATACGCCTGGCCGTCCCTGTCACGCAATTTGAAGTCGCCATGCGCGATCTACGTGGTCTAGGCCAAGTTACCAACGAATCCTCCTCTGGCACAGACGTCACTGACGAATTTGTAGATTTGAACTCGCGTATGACCAATTTGCAGCTCACTCGTGACCGCCTACGCAGTTTTCTGGACCAGGCCACAAATGTAGCCGAAACATTAGCTGTCAACGAGGAATTGAAGCAGGTTGAGGAGGAGATCGCTCTGATTCAGGGGCGTATCAACTTCCTACGTGATCGCTCTGCCTTTTCCACCATTGACCTGACTATTAACCCCTGGATCCCCACGCCGACAGCAACAGCGACAGCTACAGCCACCCCCACGCCAACTGCCACGCCTCTACCTACGGCTGAAGTGTGGCGACCGGGGGATACGGCCGTTGTCGCTGCTGTCCAATTACAGGACACAGCCCAAAATACGGCCGATTTCTTCATCTTCAATGGCATTGTCTGTGGTCCTTGGTTGCTGTTCTTGCTCTTGGTCGCCTTTCCCAGTTGGCGGCTAGCACAGCGATGGCAGTTGCTGGCCCGCTGGCAACAAGTTGCCCAAACCAAGCGGCGGCAACGCCACCACAATGACATTCAAGCTCTCATCATAGGGCGGGACAGTGAGATTCAGGAGGAAGAAGAATGAATAAATTAATACGAAATACGCTATTGGCAACGGCCGTCTGGTTCACTGGCATTTGGTTATCATGGCTAGGTGCGCAACCCATACAAGCCGGCCAGGACCGCCCCGTCATCAAGCGGGGCACCTTGCAAGTGACGGCGGATGATGTGCCAACGGCCGTGGTCGAAACCCTCGATTTGGCTGCTACCTTCAACGGTTATATTCTGGAACAAAGGCAGTGGGATGACGCGGCCCAATTCCACTACGCCAGCATCACCATCGGCCTCCCCGCCGCTAACTTTGAGGGGCTACTGCAAGCTCTCAAGCAGCTTGGCCTCGTGCAAAATGAATCCGCCACTGGCCAAGATGTCGTGGATGAAACTGTCGATTTGCAATCCCGTCTGGACAATCTCTATGAAAACCAGGATCGGCTACGCAGCTTCCTTGACGTAGCCCAAAACGTCACTGAAACCTTGAAAGTGCATCAAGAATTGGTGCAAATCGAGACTGAAATCGGCGATTTACAAGGCCGCCTCAATTTCCTCTCTGACCGGGCCGATGCTGCCACCATCACCTTGGACATTGTGCCATTTATACCCACGGCCACGCCGACAGCCACAGCCACAGCTACACCAACACCGACTGCCACTCCTTTGCCTACCCCTGAAACCTGGCGACCAGGGGATACGGCCGTTGTCGCTGCTGTCCAATTACAGGATACAGCGCAGGAAACGGCCGATTTCCTCATCTACCGCCTCATTGTCTGCGGTCCTTGGTTGTTGCTCCTCGGACTGTTCGCCTTTGGCGGCTGGCAAATCATCAAGCGGCGCAGACAGTAGCCAGTAGACCTGCCAAGTTTCAGAAACTTGGCAGGTCTTAACAGCTCCCGCTATCCTTGCGATACTAATCAGGTTCGGGGATAATTACCGTAACTTAACCTTGACCTGAGAGGTGTGATAGTGCAAGAAGTTCCCACTGATTTAGCCCCACTGCAACCACTTTTGGCGAAGTACAACGGCCGTTCCCGTTCCGCCCTCCTCCCCCTACTACATGAAGCCCAAGCCATCTACGGCTGGTTGCCTGGAGATGTGCAAGCCGAAATTGGCAAAACTCTGCGCGTACCACTGGCAGATGTGCATGGTGTCATCGAGTTCTACACCATGTTTTACAGTGAACCAACAGCCAAGCGGGTCATTCGTGTGTGTGAAGATTCAGCTTGTCGTTTAGCTGGGGGAACGGCCGTTATGCAAGCCATCGAATCCCAACTAGGATTACATCACGGCCAAACCAGCGATGACAATAGCATCACCTACGAACACGTTCCCTGCCTGGGCATGTGCGAACTGGCTCCGGTGGCTCTCAATGGCGAAAAATCGGTTGGTGAATTAACGGCTGATTCCGTCCCTGCCTTCCTCAATGGCTCACACCCCGAACCTCGCGCCAAAGTTTATGGCGCCCCTCTTCTCACTTTAGCACGATTAGGCAAAGTAGACCCCAACAGTCTAGATGACTATCTGGCACATAGCGGCTACGAGGGCTTGCAAAAAGCGATGCAGTTAGACCCCATGCAGCTCATTGAAGCTGTTGAGGGCAGCGATATCGTTGGGCGTGGTGGGGCCATGTTCCCCACTGGTCGCAAATGGCGCTTTACGCGCGGTGCACCTGGTGAGATAAAACATATCGTCGTCAACGCCGATGAAAGCGAACCTGGCACCTTCAAAGATCGTTGCCTGATGGAAGAAGACCCTTTTTTCCTGGTGGAGGCTACTACTTTGGCCGGTTATGCTGTGGGTGCAGAAAATGGCTGGATTTTTGTGCGTGGCGAATATCCGCGCAGCTACAAGCGAATCAAAGCCGCTATCGAACAGGCACGAGCAGCTGGCTATTTGGGCAAAAATATTTTGGGCAAAAAGGGCTTCAACTTCGATATTGAAATCCGCAAGGGAGCTGGCGCCTATATTTGCGGCGAGGAGACGGCCTTGTTTGAGGCGATTGAGGGTAAACGGGGTTTTCCACGCATCAAGCCCCCTTATCCCACCACGCATGGGCTGTTTATGCAGCCAACGGCCGTTAATAATGTCGAAACTCTCGTGGCTGCCCTGGCGGCTTTTACTGTAGGTGCGGCTGAGTGGATGCAGTATGGCACAGAACAGTCACCAGGCACAAAACTATTCTGCCTCAGTGGCCATGTGGCTAAACCTGGTCTCTACGAAGTGCCCTTTGGTCTCACCATTCGTGAACTGATCGAAATGGCTGGTGATGTGCCGGGCAACAAGGCCATCCAAGCGGTGATGATGGGCGGTGCAGCAGGCGCATTTGTTGGTCCTGAGCAGCTAGATATGCCTCTCACCTACGAAGATGCGCGTAAGAACAATGTCCCTTTGGGATCGGGTGTGGTGATGGTGTTTGATGAAACGGCCGATCTACGCCAAACCCTCTACGAACTGGCCCGCTTCTTCGCCCATGAGAGTTGCGGCAAATGCTTCCCCTGCCAACTAGGCACACAGCGGCAAATGGAAATCCTGGATCGCATCGCCCATAAGGGGGGACCCCAAGTAGGTGACAAGGAAACGCTGCTAGACGTGGGCTTTACGATGACGGAAACATCATTGTGTGGTTTGGGGCAAACGGCCGCTGCCCCTGTCATCAGTGCCATAGAATTATGGCCGGAGTTGGTGGAATAAAATTGGAGATTAGAGGTTGAGTCTCTGGACTTCAATTCCTCTTTGGAGCAACTATGAGTGATACTGTTACCCTGACAATCGATGGACAAGAAGTAACTGTGCCAAAAGGTACGACGATTTTGGATGCGGCAGCACAAGTGGGGATTGAGATTCCCGTTATCTGTTATCATCCCCATTTGACGGCCAATGGCTTGTGTCGTATCTGCTCAGTGGATGTTGGCTGGCGCTTGCAAGCAGCCGCTTGTGTCACCGAATGTGCCGAAGGCATGAATGTTGTCACCAATTCGGAGAAGGTACAACGTGGTCGCCGTACCATTTTGGAGCTACTGGACTCGACTATTAACTTGGAAGAAGCACCCGAGATTTTGGAAATGGTCGAGGCATACGGCGCCAATCGGGATCGGTTTACTGAAGGGGTACGGCGGGAATCGGCCGTTTATGACGACAATCCCTTCTACATCCGCGACTACAATCAGTGCATTAACTGTTGGCGCTGTGTGCAGGTCTGTGCTGAGGATGCCCAGTTCACCTTCGCCCTTAGCTTTGACGGACGTGGCTTCGAGACAACGATTGGCACATTCCAGAGCAAGGGCATGATGGACACCACTTGTGTGTTCTGCGGCCAATGTGTGGGGGCCTGCCCCACCGGTGCGCTCAAGCCCAAACGGCAAGCCTTATTGGAAGAAGGCACTGATCCTGATGCGATTTTTCAGCAAACACGGGGGAAGAGAAGAAAGAAAAAGCAGCAGGCTTAAAGTGACAGACACTTCGGAAGTGCCTGTCACTTGTGGGAGCAATGTACATGGCAAAGAAAGATCTAGCAATTGACGATTATTTAGCAACCTTATCAGACACACGCAAAGAGGATGTGGGTAAGCTACGCGCTCTCATTGCGGAAACGCTACCACAGGCACGAGAGCAAATCACCTACAATATGCCAGCAGTGGCAGTGGTGGACAGTGACATCGTGTGCAGCTATAAGTCACAGAAGAATTACATTAGCTTGTATATGGATGTAGAACTGGTGGAAAAGCACAAAGAGGGGCTATCGAGTTTGAATTGTGGTAAAAGTTGTGTGCGGTTTCGCCGTTTTGACCAGCTACCTGTGGGGACGATTAAAGCAATTTTGCGGGAAACGGCCGCTAAACAAACTGCTCTGGCCGGACAAAAATGAACGCTCACGAAACACTGCTCGAAGATTTCTACACTGCCTTTCAGCATCGTGATTACGCCACCATGATTGGCTGCTATCATAAAGACGTGCAATTTTCTGATCCCGTCTTCACTGATTTGCGTGGTAACCGGGCCAAGGCCATGTGGCATATGCTGTGTGAGCGAGGGGAAGATTTACAAGTGACATTCCGTGATCTGCAAGCGGAAGGGGATGAAGGGCAAGCGCACTGGGAAGCAACCTATACATTTTCCACTGGGCGACGCGTGCATAATGTGATTGAGGCTGTTTTTGTGTTCCGGGATAGTAAAATCATTGAGCATACCGATTCTTTTAATTTATGGCGCTGGACGCGCATGGCTTTGGGGCCAATTGGCTGGTTTTTGGGCTGGAATCCCAGATTGCACGAGAAGGTGCGGGAAACAGCTGTTGCCAGCCTAGACAATTTTATGGACAAACACCCACAGTATTCCGAGTGAGTAAGGAGAGAATTATGTTAAGTTCTGACCGCGTTGTACGAACCACCTGCCCCTATTGTGGCGTGGGCTGCCAGATGGATTTGAATATCAAAGATGATTACATCTACCGCGTCGATGCCCCCTTCGATGCTGCCCCCAACTATGGCATGTTATGTGTCAAAGGGCGGTTTGGCACAGATTACGTGAAACATCCTGGCCGCGTTAAAACGCCGCTCATTCGTACCAATCGGGAAGACGGCCGTTCGGCTAAACCTGTGTGGCGTGAAGCCAGTTGGGACGAGGCCCTGGACTATGTGGCCGACGAGTTAGTACGCATCCGCCATAGCTATGGCGGCGATGCTATCGCCAGCTATGCCAGTGCTAAGGCTACCAACGAGGACAATTACGTTTTCCAAAAGCTGATACGGGCTTTAGTAGGCACAAATAATGTTGACCACTGCGCCCGACTATGCCACGCAGGTTCAGTAACGGGCTTGCAACTGTCTATAGGTTCTAGTGCTATGTCTAACTCCATCGCCGAAATGGAGAATTTGGAAGCCTTTATCGTGACTGGCTCGAACACAACCGAAACACATCCTGTTATCTCCAACTTCCTGAAACGGGCAGTGCGCAAAAATGGAGCCAAGCTGATTGTGGTCGATCCACGTCGTATTGAGATGACCAACCACGCCACGCTATGGTTACAGCAAAACCCTGGTACGGATGTAGCTGTATTCCAGGCAATGGCACATGTAGTTGTCAAAGAAGGACTGTTTGATGAGGATTTCATTGCTGAACGCACTGAAGGCTTTCAGGATTACATTGAATCGCTAGATGAATGCACGCCAGAGTGGGCGGAGCAGATCAGCGGTGTACCAGCCGACTCGATTCGGGAAGCAGCACGGATTTACGCTAAGGCCAATCGCGCCTCGATCTATTGGGGTATGGGTATCAGCCAAAGTACGCATGGCACGGACAATACATTGTCATTGGTGAATTTGGCTTTGATGTGCGGGCATGTAGGCAAGGCGGGCACGGGCCTGAACCCCCTACGCGGTCAGAATAATGTGCAGGGCTGCTCGGACAGTGGTGGATTGCCCAATGTGTTTACGGCCTATCAGCGCGTGGATCACAGTGAGACACAGGCTAAGTTTGAGCAATATTGGGGTGTAGAACTGAACCCGATGCCGGGACTGACAGCCACGGAGATGGTGAGTGGGGCAGCTGAAGGGGCAATTAGAGGCATGTTTGTATTGGGTGAGAATCCAATGATTAGTGAACCGAATCAGACTCATACACGGCATGGGCTAGAGCAGTTGGAGTTTTTGGTGTGCCAGGATATTTTCATTAACGAGACTGGTGAAATGGCAGATGTGATCTTGCCCGCCACTAGTTTTGCGGAGAAAGATGGCACGTTTACCAATAGTGATAGGCGAATTCAGCGGGTGCGAACGGCCGTTCCGCCTGTAGGTGATTCCCGACCTGATTGGGACATTTTGAGCGACATCGGCCGTCGTGTGGCGCAGCGTCTGGGCTGGCAGATGGCGCATGGCTTTGATTATGCCGATCCAGAGGCCATTTGGGAGGAGATGCGAGCAGTAACGGCCGATTTTTGGGGAATCACTTATGAGCGGCTGGAGAAAGAGGGTGGGGTACATTGGCCTTGTCCGGCGTTGGATCATCCAGGCACACCTTTCTTGTTTGCAGAAGATTTCCCACGAGGCAAGGGCAAGTTCTGGGAAGTTGAGTATGGTACCGAATCGGAGCAGCCTGATGCAGAATACCCTTTCAACCTGAGTACGGGGCGGGTTCTGTATCATTGGAGCGGCAGTACGATGACGGGACGGTCGGAACTGGAGAAGATCTATCCTGAAGCCACTTGTGAGATACATCCTGATGATGCGGAGAACTTGGGACTGGAGACTGGAGACTGGGTCGCTGTCAGTTCACGACGAGGAACCATTAAGTTACGACTGTTGGTGACGGAACGGTCGCCGCGTAAAACGATTTTTGTTCCCTTCCACTTTGCCGAAGCTGCTGCCAATCTATTGACGCTGGATCGGGTGGATGGGCGAGCCAAGATACCAGATTATAAGAATACGGCCGTTCGTATCACCAAAGCCACCATGCCTGAAGGTTGGGATGAAGGGTACGAGCAACCGCTATTCGAGCGTGGTGCGATTAAAGACCCCGTGCAGGTTCATTAACACGGCTTTGGCTTTGGGCGTGACGTTGATTCCATTTTTGATTGGTGTAGGATTGAGCATCAACTTCAAAATTTAGTCGCAAAGCATGTCTATTTGGCGAACATTTGTTCGTCGTATTAGTAGATGGGCAAACAGGTTGCCCTAAAAAACCACGTATCAAGGAGCATCAGATGAAATACGCATTATTAATTTACACAAATGAGGCAGACGACATGAAGGCGAGCGAGGTCGAACAACAGGCCAACATGGCAGCTTATTATGCTTTCACGAACGAATTGAGCACAGCCGGCGCTAATTTGGGCGGGGAAGCCTTACTGCCGACAGCAACAGCTAAAAGTGTCCGTGTCCGGGATGGGCAAACCTTAACTACGGACGGCCCTTTCGCCGAAACGAAGGAACAATTGGGTGGTTTCTATCTGGTGGAAGCCTCAACCGAAGAGGAAGCGGTTCAGTGGGCGGCCAAAATTCCTGGGGCCCAAGTGGGTACCGTCGAAGTACGGCCGTTGATGTTGTTTGAGTAGATAAAGGTCTCTGTTCCCAACGACACGATCAAAAGGCAAGCTGATAGCTTGCCTTTTGTATTCTTTTGCCTCGATGTGGCTCATCGCAAACGCTTGACGGTCTCCCGAACAACCAAATCCACTGGCAATACGGGCAAAGTAAAGGATTCACCCTTCACAAGATGTAAAATTGCTTCGGCCGCAGCCTTGCCCATACGCAGTACAGGCTGATGCGCCGTTGTCAAGGGCGGGGTCATATAGGCCGAGCCATGCTGATCATCAAATCCAGCAATTGAAACATCATCTGGTACACGAATACCTCGCCGGAAAAGAGCCAAGCGGACGCCAAGAGCCATCTGATCATTACCAGCGAAAATAGCACTAAAGCTCCGCCCACGATTAAAAAGCATTTCCATCGCCACCACGCCCGACTGCTCCATAAAATTCCCCTCAACAATGAGATCAGAATCTATTGTTAAACCAGCGTCGCCCAAAGCCTGAAAATAACCCTCGCGGCGGTTCAGGCCATCAGGATGATCTAAACGGCCTGTAATATGGGCAATTTGCCGATGACCCATCTCAATAAGGTAATTAGTAACCTTATAGGCCCCGGCGAAGTTATCAATGAATAAACAACGGTCGGGCAATTGTTCTAACTGACGGCCCACAATAATCAACGGAAGCTGTTGGGCAATTTGTTGCAAATATACTTCTGACACTTCCCCACCCAAAACGATCAGACCATCCACCTGCCTAGCTAATAAAATCTGAATAGCCTCTTTTTCCTTCTTTGCCTGCCAATAGCCATCCGCGAAAATGGGAGCATAGCCTGTGCCATTTAGGCCCTGTAGGACGCCGCGCAGAAGGGCATCATTGTGCGGGCTAGAAATATTTTGTGTCAAAACACCAATAGCCATCGTTTGCCCACCGGCTAGACCACGGGCAAACAAGTTGGGTTGATAGTCTAATTCGGCGATGGCCTGGAGAACGGCCGTGCGCTTCTCAGCCACCACCGCCCCACTGTCATTCAAAACCCGGGAAACTGTGCTTTTAGAAACGTTAGCCTTTTCCGCAATATCTGAGATTGTAATCTTCTTCGTTCGTCCCATCATCATCGCCTTTTGAAACCGTTTTCATAAAAGTAGCCATTTTCTTGACAATTAGCCACACATTCAGTATTATTCCTGAAACCGCTCCCAATTACAAGTCTTAATGCGATTTGATACAAAATTAGGTTAATGGAAGTGGTTTAAGAGAAGAGTTAGAGCTTACAACTTCACAACCAGCCCTTGAAACAACAGCTCAATCTTTTTGATGAGGAGGTGCATATCCCCAAAACAAAATAATCTAAAGATTACCCTATAACAGTTTGCTTAAATTCAATAACATTTACTTTGTTTAAAAAAATTAAGGAGAGAAGAAACATGAAAAAGTTTCGATTTTTGTTCATTTCGATGTTAATCCTGGGCCTGCTATTAGTAGCCTGTGGCGGCGGTGGCGGCGAGGGCAGCACCGAAGAAGAAGCTGCCCCTCAGGCCACAGAAGCCCCTGCCGAAGAGGCCGAAGAAGAAATGGCTGAAGAGGAAGCCGAAGAAGAAATGGCTGAAGAAGAAATGGCCGAAGGCGATAGAGTACAGATTCGCTGGTTCGTTGGTTTGGGTACTGGCGATAGTCCAGAACAGGTTGCAACCCAAGAAGAGGTTGTAGCTGACTTCAATGCTTCCCAAGACCACATCGAACTCGTTTTGGAAATTGTACCCTTTGATGCCGCCCGTGACACTCTGTCCGTCCAAATTGCTGGTGGCAGTGGTCCTGACATTGTTGGCCCTGTCGGTTGGGGTGGTTCCAACGACTTCTTTGGGCAATGGTTAGACATTGCCCCTCTAATTGATGCCAGTGGTTTCGACACCTCCATCTTTGATCCAGCCTTAGCCGCCTCCTATCAAACGGAAGAAGGCCAAGTTGGTTTACCCTTTGCTGTCTTCCCAGGGGCTGTGTACTATATACCCGCTATGTTCGATGAAGTAGGGCTAGCCTATCCACCCCAAGTTTATGGCGAACAGTATGAACTTGATGGCGAAATGGTTGATTGGAACTGGGAAACGCTCACTGAAGTTGCTCGTCGCCTGACCATTGATGCCAATGGCTTTACTGCAGTTGACGAAGGTTTCGACGCTACTCAAATTGTTCAAGTTGGTTACAGTCCACAGTGGCAGAGTATGACGTCTGTTGGCACCTTCTACGGTGGCGCAACCCAAATCTACT
This sequence comes from Promineifilaceae bacterium (SeqCode), assembly GCA_965223555.1. Classification (GTDB taxonomy): domain Bacteria; phylum Chloroflexota; class Anaerolineae; order Promineifilales; family Promineifilaceae; genus CBDCWU01. Next base: position 2,929,904 of record CBDCWU010000009.1, on the reverse strand, counting down.
CTGGTGATGCCCCCGGTTCTTACGAATCGACTATCCCTGACAGTTGGAAAGATGGCTGGCGCTGGCTCTATGACGGCATGTATGGTGAGCAACCCTTCATTGCTAATGGCCCCCTGGCTGGCTCCGCCGAATTTGGTGAAGGCAATATCTTCAATTCAGGCCGTGCCGCTATGGGCTTGACCCAAACCTGGTACACCTGCTGTTTGGGTGAATTCCGCGATGCTGGCAATGAATTCCAGCTAGCCATCCAACCGGCCATGGCTGATGGCACTGTGCAAGGCCGCATTGATGCTGACACCTTCCGCATTTGGATTGGCACAGAACATCCTGAGGAAGCCTTTGAAGTTTTGACATACCTCATCACCACTGGTGCAGACAAATTATTGCCCGTTTATGGAGCCATGCCCGCTATCGCTGAAAAGACGGAGGCTTTCTTTGAAGTCAAGTCCAACGACTACCCCTTTGTCACTCCGGAAAGCTGGAATGTCTTCATTCAAGGTTTGGCCTATCCTGATACACCCAGTGCTGAGCAATATATCCCGAACTCCATTGAAGCTTATGCTCGTTTTGCCACATTTGGTGACCTGATGAATAACACAGAAGATCTGGATATAGATGCTGAAATTGAGCAGTTAGAATCAGACCTGAATGCCATTTACAACAATTAGAACATGCTCGCGTGATATTCTAACATTGTAGCCACCAAAATTGACGGTATCGTTATAAATTGTGGGATGCAGGCCTGACAGGTTTTGGAAACCTGTCAGGCCTCTTCCTAAACCGCCAATTCTCTTCACGCTTGGGCCATAGCAGGGTATGATTACTCTACGGGATTTCAGGAAGTTTTTATGAGAAAAGGAGAATATTATGCTTGAGCAACTAAGCAGCGGTCTGCCCAAATTACCGTCACTGCGAACCTATCGGCAGATGTCACCCAATGCCCGTCGTGAAATGCGACAAGGCATGTCGTTTCTTTCATTATGGATAATAGGATTTATCGTTTTCACGTTCCTCCCCCTCATTGCCAGTCTTATTTTCAGCTTCCTTGATCTGAAAATAACCGACGGCATTTTGAGTACGCCTGATTTTGTGGGCTTTGAGAACTACGGCCGTTTGTTTACTGATCCGCAAATTACAGGCGGGGGTGGCATACGTAGTTCATTGTGGATCACGGTTCTTTTTGCCCTTATACAGTTACCAGTCGGCATTTTCTTTCCTTTAGGCTTAGCCATGCTGATGAACAGCCCCAATCTGAGGGGGACCATGTTCTTCCGCAGTCTCTTTTATATGCCCTATATCATTCCTCTAGTGGCAGCGCTGTTTCTGTGGGGCGGTATGCTCAATCCAGAATCAGGCTGGATCAATCGAGCTTTGATCTGGCTGGGTATGGCCAGAGAAAGTGTGCCTAATTGGGCCAATGATGTCAATTGGGTATATCCCACTTACGTCATCATGGGTATTTGGGGCATCGGCAATGCCATGCTCATTATGTTGGCCGGTTTGCAGGGTGTGCCCACTGAGCTTTATGAGGCGGCTGAAGTAGATGGCGCCAATAGTTGGCATCAATTCCGTAATGTCACTTTCCCCATGATTTCGCCAGTTATTTTCTACAACCTGGTATTAAGTGTTGTGGGTCTATTTCAATATTTTCTGGTACCCCTTGTGGTTAACAATGGCACGGGACGACCAGGGGGGGCAACCATGTTTTATAACCTCTACCTGTTTAAGACATTCTTTACCTTTCAAGATATGTCTTATGGGTCAGCTATGGCCTGGTTGCTCTTTATCATCATCTTGGTTGTGACCTTGGTTTTGTTTGGCACGGCTCGCTACTGGGTCTACTATGCTGGCGATGGTCGCTAGGAGGTACATGAAAATGAATAATACATCATCTTATCAAAATTTATCCCAGAGCGGAAAAGTATTGGCTACCACAGGCTTAGCGGCCGCCCTCTTGTTTCTTTTTCTGTCGCCTTTTGCCTACATGATTTTTACATCTCTCAAGACACAAGACCAGATTTCAGAGATAGGCGCACCTGTATGGCCAGCCAAAGCAGCCGCTTATGAGTATAATGGTGAAGAGGTAGAGGGCTTTGTCGTACCTCTGAACACCTGTGCAGGCAGCGAAAATGACAACTCCGAAGCCAATTTAGGCATTGTGCAAAAAGGACTGCGAGAAAGCACATTCATGGATCCTAACAATCCTAGCCGGGGTGAATTTGTTTGCCAGGTCTCCTGGCGAGCCTTAGAACGACCATGGCAGTTTGCGCCTGAGTGGGCAAATTATGTTGAAGTGTGGAATACCATTAACATTCCTCGCGTATTAGGCTGGACTCTTTTTTATGCTATCACCACCATGATCGGGACCGTTGTCTCCTGTATTCTAGTGGCTTATGGTTTCTCCCGTTTCAATTTTCCTGGTCGTGAATTTCTGTTTGTCATCCTGATTTCAACGATCTTTTTGCCCGCCTTCGTCACGGTCATTCCCACCTACACATTTTTCCAAAAGATTGGCTGGGTGGGCACCTGGCTACCTTTGATCGTGCCCCATTACTTTGCCAATGCCTATAATGTATTCTTGTTTCGGCAATATTTCATGACGATGCCTAAGGCATTAGATGAGGCAGCCGCCATAGATGGGGCTGGGCCAATGCGCATTTTATGGTCAATCATTGTGCCCCAATCTTATCCTGTCATCTTGGCAGTTGTGGTTTTCCACATTGTCTTTGCCTGGAATGACTATTTCAGTCCGCTGATTTACCTCTCTACCAAACCAGATTGGCATCCTATATCCGTGGCCCTATCGCGGTTTAACGGCATTTATGGATCACGGCCAGAACTTATCCAAGGCGGATCGCTCATCGCTTTGATCGCGCCCTTGCTTCTGTTCATTTTTGCCCAACGATTCTTTATCCAAGGCATCGTTATTACAGGTGTGGACAAGTAAGACGTTCAAATATTGCGCATTGCGTAGCCAGAGAGTTATACGCAATACGCAATATGATTTGCCAACCTCCTGAAATTCTAAAGAATCTCGATCTTATCGGTTTAACGATAGTTGCCAACGGCCTTGTTTGAGGTTTGTTGGTTAACGGCCGTTCCCTACCACCACCCAAAACCCATGACCTCTCTCCCCTACCAAAACCCTTCCCTCCCCACTACTGAACGCATCACCGATCTGCTAGGTCGCATGACCCTCGCCGAAAAAATCGGGCAGATGACCCAAATAGAAAAAAACAGCCTTACGCCAAAAGACGTCACCTCATGGGCACTCGGCTCGGTCCTAAGTGGCGGCGGTGCCTATCCGAAGTCGGGCAACACACCTGAAACTTGGGCAAAAATGGTTGGCGACTTTCAACAAGCTGCCTTGCAAACCCGGCTAGGCATACCCCTAATTTATGGTGTGGATGGGGTGCATGGGCATAACAACCTGCGGGGGGCCGTCATTTTCCCCCACAATATCGGCTTAGGGGCGGCACGGGATGCGGATTTGGCAGAACGGATCGGCCGTTTTACAGCCACCGAAATTTTGGCCACCAATGTCCACTGGAACTTCGCCCCGGCCGTCAGCATCCCCCAAGACATTCGTTGGGGGCGCACCTACGAAGGTTACAGTGAGGATACCGATTTAGTATCTGAGCTAGGCGCAGCTTATGTGCGCGGTTTGCAAGCTGGTGGCGTATCAGCCTCCGTCAAGCATTTTGTGGGGGACGGCGGCACCAGTTGGGGCAGCACCCATCCCATCCCCTGGATTCCTGGCTACTGGCAGGCCGAAGATGATCGCTGGAGCATGGATCAGGGAGTGACAGATGTGGATGAAGCCACTTTGCGCCAGGTGCATTTACGGCCGTATGCCGCCGCCATCGCCGCTGGGGCCAAAAATATCATGGCCTCCTACAGCACCTGGGATGGCCTTAAGGTACACGGCCACAAATATTTGTTGACCGATGTGCTAAAAGGCGAAATGGGCTTTGAGGGCTTTATCATTTCCGATTTTATGGCCCTAAATCAGTTGGATCCAGACTATTACACCTGTGTCGTCCAATCCATTAACGCGGGCATGGATATGGTCATGGTCCCCTTTGCCCATATCCCCTTTATTGACACCCTGACCCAGGCAGTCGAAAATGACGACGTACCCCTGAGTCGTATTGATGATGCCGTACGCCGTATTTTGTTGGTGAAATTTGAGTTTGGCTTGTTTGAACGGCCGTTTGCTGACCCTGCTCTCCGCCAACAAATCGGCAGCGAAAAGCACCGTACCGCTGCTCGTGAAGCTGTGCAAAAATCACTCGTTCTCCTCAAAAATGATGGCGTATTGCCCCTGCCCAAAGAAACGGCTGATCTCCTCATGGCTGGTGTCGCTGCCAATGACATTGGCTACCAATGCGGGGGCTGGTCCATTGAGTGGCAGGGCAAACCAGGCGCTATTACCCCTGGCAGCACCCTGCTGCAAGGCGTACAAGAAGTCTTACAAGGCGATGTGGGCTACAGTCCCACAGGTGATTTTGCCCCTGGCACGATCGCTAGCGTGGGCATCGTCGTCATTGCTGAACCACCCTATGCTGAAGGTGAAGGCGATAGAAGTGATTTAGGCTTAACGGCCGATCAAATCGCCCTCATCCAAAAAGTGCGCCCCCACTGCCACAAACTCCTGCTCATCATCTACTCGGGACGACCGCTCATCATTACCGAGCAGCTAGATTTATGCGATGCGGTAGTGGCAGCCTGGCTGCCGGGCAGCGAAGGGGCAGCCATCAGCGATGTGCTGTTTGGTGATGTACCTTTTACGGGCAAATTGCCCTACACCTGGCCACGCAGCATGGCCCAAGTGCCATTATCCACCCTAGTCGCCAGTGGCGAATCGCCCCTTTTCCCCTTCGGCTATGGACTAGAGAGTAATTAAAATGTGATTGGGGTAGCGCCTGCCTTGTGCCTGTCCCACAAACTCCTAAACAAAATAGGTTCTTCAGGATTTCAGGGGGTGATACCCATTTGTAGGGGCGTGGCTTTATGCCCGCCCTCTGGGGCGACCACAAGGGTACGCCCCTACATTTAGGCCGACCCCACGAATTCCTAAAGAGCCACAAAATATATGTACACCTGTAAACCCGTCTCTTTCCGGCTCATTAGCCTTGTCCCCCTAATAGTTCTCCTCATCGCCTGCGACTCAACTGAACCAACCACCCCAACAGCACAGCCTACCAATCCACTGGCTACCAGTACATCGCCACCACCAACACCCGAGCTGCCACTGTACCAAGACGCAACACAACCAACGGCCGTTCGCGTTGAAGACCTTCTAGCTCGCATGACCTTGGCCGAGAAAATCGGGCAAATGACCCTCGTCGAGAAAAACAGCATCGACGCCAATGATATAGAGACCAAATTCATTGGCGCCCTATTAAGTGGTGGCGGCGGTTCTCCTGCCTCCAATACCCCAGAGGGCTGGGCCGATATGGTCAATGGCTTTCAGGAAAAGGCTTTGTCCACTCGCCTGGGCATCCCCTTACTCTATGGGGTAGATGCCGTGCATGGACACAACAACGTCAAAGGCACCGTCATCTTCCCCCACAACATTGCCCTCGGCGCAACCCACAACACCGAGCTTATGGCACAAATTGGGCGGGTGACGGCCATCGAAACGGCCGCTACTGGCATCTTCTGGAATTACGCTCCTGTGCTGGCTGTACCCCAAGATATTCGTTGGGGACGCACCTATGAGGCCTACAGCGAGGATACTGAACTAGTTACGGAACTAAGTCAGGCTTATTTGCGCGGTCTGCAAGGGGATGATCTGGCCGCCGGCGACACCGTATTAGCCACCCCCAAACATTTTGTGGGTGATGGTGGCACAGTTTGGGATAGTTCTACCACCAACAATTATAGGATTGATCAGGGTGTGACGGTGGTGGATGAGGCCACACTACGAGCCATCCACCTAGCACCTTACACTGCCGCTATTGAGGCGGGTGCCATGAGCATCATGGTTTCCTACAGCAGTTGGCAAGAAACAAAAATGCACGCCCAAAGCTATCTGATGACAGATGTTCTAAAAGGCGAACTCGGGTTTAACGGTTTTCTGGTGTCAGATTGGGAAGCAATCGACCAGATTGAACCTGGCAACTATTACAACTCGGTCACTACAGCCATTAATGCTGGCATCGATATGAACATGGTACCCTATAATTATCAACGTTTCATCCAAGTTATGGACGAGGCTGTCTCGAATGAAGACATCACTCTAGAACGCATTGAGGATGCCGTGCGCCGTATTTTGACGGTAAAATTTGAGTTGGGGCTATTTGAACGGCCGTTGGCTGACCCTGCACTCCTAGAACAAGTAGGCACAGAAGAACACCGCGCCCTGGCTCGTGAGGCTGTGCGTCAATCCCTCGTTCTCTTACAAAATGATGATCAAACCCTGCCCCTGTCCAAAGACACACCCCTCATTTTGGTGTTAGGACAAGGAGCAGACGATATTGGCATCCAATCCGGGGGCTGGACGATTGAGTGGCAAGGCAAAGTTGGTGCAATCACGGAAGGCACAACGGTTTTAGAAGGCATCCAGGCCCTTGTCAGTGATGTAGCAGAGGTACGAACACATTTAGCTGAAGGCGAAACGGCCAACGTGGGCATTGTGGTGGTCGGTGAACGGCCGTATGCTGAAGGCCGGGGCGACAGCAACAATTTGCACCTGAGCCACAGTGATTTGGTTAACATCGAGCGCATAAGGCAACAAGCCAACAAAGTAGTGGTCATCATTCTGTCGGGACGACCGCTCATCATCACCGAAGAATTGCCCTTGGCTGATGCCTGGATCGCCGCTTGGCTGCCGGGCAGTGAAGGACAAGGCGTAGCCGATGTTCTCTTCGGCGATTATAATTTTAGGGGCAAACTACCCTTCACCTGGCCCCGCTCTATGGAGCAACTACCCTTCGACTTCGCCACTTTACCCACCAGCGGCTGCGACGCGCCCTTGTTCCCCTTTGGTTACGGCCTGACGTTTGCTGATGTAGAACCGGTACAAACATGCCCCTGAAATTATCTAATCATTTTGTCAAGCAACAATGATCCTAAAATATCAAACTTCTATTATTTATCTGACAATGTTATTTGTTATGCTTGGCTGCCAGCAGAAAGCTGCGCCGACTGTATTAATGGCAACGGCCGTTCCTACAATAACCCCTATCTCTACAGAGTCGCCCACGGAGGCCCCTATGCCCGAATCCACCTTTCGCATCATCGCCTACGTCACGGCCAGCATTATCCCAGATACCATCCCCTATGACCGCCTAACCCACATCAACTACGCCTTCCTCATCCCCAACGCGGATGGCACATTTGCCCCCTTTGCCAACGGCTGGAAGCTAAAAACTATCGCCGCCCAAGCCCATGCAGCCGATGTGCAAGTGCTCATCTCTGTAGGTGGCTGGGGCTGGGAGCAAGAGTTTGAGGCCATGGCTGCTAACCCTGCTACCCGCGCTGCTTTTGTGCAAAACCTAACAGATTTTGTCGCCGAATATGATTTAGATGGGGCCGATGTGGATTGGGAATATCCTCTACTCGGCCAATCGTCGCAAAATTATTTGACCCTCATACAAGAGCTGCGGACGGCCATGCCAGACAAGTTGTTGACAACGGCCGTTGTCAGCTATGGCGATACAGCCGAAGGCATTCCCAGCGAAACCTTCCCCATTTTCGACTTCATCAACGTCATGACCTATGATGGTCCCGATCACGGCACTATGAGCCAGTTCCAAACCGGGTTGGATTATTGGCAAGAACGTGGCTTGCCGCCCGAAAAAACAGTCATGGGTGTCCCCTTCTACTCCCGCCCCAGCGAAGTCCTCTACCGCAAAATTATTGAGGCCGATCCACAAGCGGCTTATGCCGACACGATTGAATGGAATGGTATACCCAACCATTATAATGGCATCCCCTCTGTCCAAAGCAAGACTCAAATAGCGATAGAGCAAGCAAGCGGCATCATGTTCTGGACATTGAATCACGATACGACAGGCGACCTCTCACTCCTCAAGGCGATCGATGACATTGTAAATAAACATCAGTAAATCATATATGTGTGACACAGCTTCACCACTTTTAGGATCGCTTTGTGGAACGTTGGGGGGACGACAACTGATTATCCTAGAGACAATTCTGATAGGAGGCCATCACAATGGTAACATCATATCGTATTGTACAGGATCAGCACCCAAGCAACGGCCGTTTGCCCCATCACTACCGCCGCTCATATAGAATCTCGCCACCCCACCCCGCAGCCAAAAGTCTCAAACCCACACCACATCAGCCTAAACAGATTGACAAAAGCGGCACGATCCGCCTAGATCAAGCAGCCTATACCCTTTCTTCCAACGATTTGCCCGGCATCGTCCCCTTACACCTTAATGAAAATCTTTTTACAGCTACCCTACAAGCAGCCAGTCAAACTGATCTAACAGATCTCATGCAGACGCTGAACCATTTGCACAGCTACCCCACAAATGGAGCCAAACAGTTGCAAGCAGCCTTGGCGAAACATTTAGCCATCGCAGATGACAAACTGGTCATTTCACACGGTAGCTCAGCCCTATTGCGCGATCTCTTCCTGTATCTACTGCGCCAGGGAGATACATTGCTCCTGCCCAACCCTGGCTGGAGCTATTATCGAGCCTTAGCGAACCTTGTTGAAGCTAAAGTGAAAACATTTGCTCTGCACGATACACGGCAGGATTTCGGTTATGATAAATTCAACATCGCCAGCGAAATTGCCATCAGCCAGCCCAAGGTTGTCCTCATCTGCTCGCCCAACAACCCGACTGGCAGTGTCATGCCTATCGCAGATTTCATTTGGCTAACGCAGGTCTACCCGCATGTGAATTTTATCCTGGATGAAGCCTATTATGGCTTTGTTGACTCATATTCTGCCGCGCAAGAGAAGCTGTTACTAGCAGCGACAAATCAATCCAATGTGTTCCTGGTGCGCACCTTCTCCAAATTCTATGGACTAGCCAACTTACGTATTGGTTTTGTGGTATCTGATGAGCAAAACGGCCGTAATCTGCAAAAAATCGCCCCGGTCTTTGGCTTGCCTACATTTAGTCAGACCATTGCCGCTCGCCGACTGGCCGACAAGCAATTTGCGGCCATGATGAAAGAGGAGTATACGGCCGTTAATCAATACATGTTCACTGCTCTCAGCCAAATACCCGGCATGTTTCCCTACCAGACAGCGGCTAACTTTATTTTAGTGCGGCATGACGGCCGTTGGCACAACATCGAAAAATCACTCTTGGCCCAAGGCTACATGATCAAACGGGAAACCATCAACAACGACAAAAATTACCTTCGCATCAGCTATGCAGATATAGCAACGATGCAACATCTTATTTCGCTTATTCAGTTGGCGATTTGAGCCTAGTGGTGCGCCAAACATCTATTGACGGATAAAACAGCGCGGCGCACCTTGCAGAAGCTCTCGCTTCTGTCCGACAAAAGAAGTTTGTTAGAGTACTAGAGACTAGAAGCTGATACTCTCCAAACACAAAAGGATGATAGTAATGATGAACTTCACAATTAGAATCGCGGATGAACGGGATTGGGATGCTATTGCTCAGTTGAATCATGACACCTATGCTCTGGAATTAGGCCAACATGAACCCAATGAAAACGGCCGTAAAACAGACGGCCGTCATGACACCAATGTCTATTTTGTGGCCTATACTGGCGATGACTTAATAGGCATGATTGCCATCACCTTACCCAACAAAGCGCCCTTCTCCACCTTGAAGCGCATAAAGCATGTTAGCCAGGACATCAAGCAAAATCTAGACAAAACGGCCGAAATTCGCCTACTCGCCATTCGGCCTGCTTATCGGGGTCGCGGTGTGTATGATCGCCTTATGCTGGCAGTCATTCAATACTGCTACCAACATGGCTTGGAGCGCGTCCTTATTTCTGCCATTGAAAATCAAGTGCGGTTATATAAGTTTATGGGCTTTCAAACCATCGCCGAGCCAGTAACAGAGGGAACGGCCGTTTACCACCCCATGCTCATCACCCGTCATAGCCTGGAAACATCACGCTTCTTCAGAAAAAAGGCGGCACAATTAAGTAGTTTACCAATGGCAGCCTAGCAACGACTACAAAAGTCTCAGAGACTTTTGTAGTCGTTCTTCCTATCCCTACTCCATCTCCACAGCCAAAGCGACCGCCTCACCACCGCCCAGGCAAAGAGCAGCAATGCCGCGCTGCAAGCCGCGCTTACGCAAAGCATAAAGCAGCGTCACCAACAACTTCGTGCCTGTGGCTCCCAGTGGATGACCTAAGGCAATCGCGCCACCGTTGACATTTACTTTATCCCAGTCCCAATCGAAGCCTTTTTGGTTGAGTTCCATACCATTAGCCAGGGCCTGAGCCGCAAAGGCTTCGTTGAGCTCAATCAAATCCACATCGTCCAACGTCCAGCCAATGCGATCAAGCAACTGCGGAATAGCACGGGCTGGAGCGGCAAATATCCATTGGGGGTCTACGGCGGCGTGAGTATAGCCAACAATTCTAGCCATGGGCTGCGCCCCCTGCCGTTCCGCTTCGGCACGGCTCATGATCACAACGGCCGATCCACCATCATTCAACCCTGGGGCATTACCCGCTGTCACTTGACCATCCTTCTCAAAAGCTGGGCACAGATTGGCCAATTGGTCTAAATTTGTGCCTAATTCATAACTGCCATTGCTAAACGTAGCCCGAATGGACTCATCTTGGCTGATGAGTGTGCTGCCCTTGCGCGATTTGACCTCCACAGGTGCAATCTCATCCGAAAAATCTCCCCGCGCCGTCGCCGCCGCTGCCCGTTCATGGCTGCGTAAAGCAAACTCGTCCATCTCTTGCCGTGACACCTCAAACTGCTTGCCAATAAATTCGGCCGCATTGCCCATGCCCCAATCTTGAAACGCACACCAGAGGCCATCATGCAGCAGAGCATCTTTCAGCTCGCCATGCCCATAGCGCAAACCTTGGCGCACTTTGGGCAAAAAATAGGGGGCGTTGGTCATGCTCTCCATACCGCCTGCCACATAGGCATGGCCTTCACCAGCCACAATGCCATTGGCCGCCATCATGACAGCTTTGAGGCTAGAACCACACACTTTGTTAATCGTGGTTGCACCCACGTTGTCAGGCAAACCGCCTTTGATAGCTGCTTGCCGCGCGGGGGCCTGCCCCAGGCCAGCCGAAACGACGTTACCCATAATGACTTCGTAGATCGTTCCTGGATTAATGCCCGCACGAGATACGGCCGTTTGCACCGCCGCCCCACCCAAGTCAGTTGCACTCAAAGAGCGAAATGCGCCATTAAACTTGCCTACAGCCGTCCGGGCCGCGCCAATGATGAGCACATCGGACGGCCGTTTTTCATTTCTGTTCATGTTAATCTCCTCAGTGGAAAGTGGAATTAGGCTCTATTGTACGAATTCCAACCAGAAATTAAAAGCAAGCTAGCCCGCCAAATGAGAATTTTGAATGTTATGATCGCAAATGCACGGCTTTGAGTATAATCAGGTCGCTATTGAGTTTATTTGTGAAGATGAGGAACACATGGACTTAAAACCAGCCATTCGCTTGTTTTTTTTCTGGGCCATACTTGGTATAACGGCCGTTGCCTGCAATACACTATCCCCCCCTACCACGTCCTCTGACACACCCACCGCCATCCCCCTGGCCCCCACCCTCACCCCAACCGCTCCAGTCGTCATCACAGACGATGCCACTGGCATTGGCCGCGCCTTCCTACGGGCTTGGGAAGGGGCCGACTATCTGGGTATGTACAGCTTGCTCTCACCACAAAGTCAAGCTTTGGTAGATAGCCTAGCCTTTAGCCAAAAATATGTGGATGCCATGTCTACTGCCACTGTCAACAGCATCCATACGCAACCCATCGGCAGTGTACAAGAAGGGACAGAAGCAGAATTTGCCGTGCAAGTAACCTTTGAAACGGCCGTTGTGGGCACATTTAGGCGTGACTACAACATTCCTCTCGTTCACAGTGCCGGTCGTTGGGGCGTGGTCTGGGACGAAGGCCTGATTTTGCCCGAACTGGCAGGTGGCAATCGACTACAAATGAACAGCCGCACCCCCGCCCGGGCCAATATTTACGACAATGAGGGCCTGGCTCTAGCCTTCCAGGGCAATGTCATCGGTCTTGGCGTCATTCCTGGTCAAATTGAGGATGAAGCTGGCTTGCTTAACCTGTTGAGCCAAGTCTTTGATCGCCCTTCTGAGGACATCCAAGCCCTATACACCGACTATCAGCCCGATTGGTATGCTCCCATTGGAGATATTACCGAGCAAACCATGCAAGCCTATTTTGCCGAATTACAGCCCTTTATCGGCAAAGGGCTAGCTCCCCCCGAATCACGATTAGCTAGGCTCTATGCCGAAAATGGCATTGCACCTCACATTGTTGGCTATACGGGCTTCATTCCCGCCGAATCGCTGGCCGAGTATCAAGCCCTCGGCTATGAACAGGATGAAAAAGTGGGACTGGCAGGCTTGGAGGCTTGGGGCGAGTCCTATTTGAGCGGCCAACGTGGGGGCACATTGACAGTGGTGGATGCCAATGGTGTCTATGTGACCACGATTCAAGAACGAGAGCCAAAGCAGGCACGGAGCATTTACACAACGATTCAGCGGGAGTTTCAAACGGCCGTTGAACAGACCCTCGCCGCTGCCATTAATACCCTACCCGGTGTACGTGCCGGCTCAGTCGTTGCACTAGACGTGAACAACGGGCAAGTGTTGGCCATCGCCAGCTATCCTACCTATAATCCCGCTATTTTTGATACTGTGCGACCTGAATCAGCCGTAGAACTAGAGGCCGTGCTAAGTGATACCAGCCAGCCTCTAGTCAACCGTGCTACTCAAGGTGCCTACCCCGCTGGTTCCACCTTCAAAATCGTCACCATGGCTGCTGGCCTCAACAGTGGCCTCTATGCGCCCAATTCTCTCTACACCAGCACAGGGACTTGGAATGGGCTGGGGGATGAATTAATCAAACGGGACTGGCGCGAAGGGGGACATGGCACAGTGACCTTGGTTCAGGCCCTCATTGTTTCTTGCAATAGTTGCTTTTATGATGTAGGTTTCAATGTAGATGCCTCTGATACCACTTTCTTCCCCAACACAGCCAAGCAGTTTGGCTTGGGACAACCGACAGGCATTGTCGGCGTGGCCGAATCGCCCGGTCTTGTTCCTGATCCGGAGTGGAAGCTGGCTAGTTTGGGCGAGGGCTGGGCACGGGGTGATGCCGTCAACATGGCAATTGGGCAGGGCTTCGTGCAAGTAACACCTTTGCAAATGGGCACAATTATTGCCGCCATTGCCAATGGTGGGACAATTTATCGCCCTACCCTGATTGATCATATTGGAGCAGGTGGCGGTGCGCCAGAGGAGCCATGGCCGATCCAGGAAAATGGCACCCTGCCCTTGTCGCCAGAGCATCTAACAGCCATTAAGGAGGGGCTATGGCAGGTGGCTAATAATCAAAATATTGGCACGGCCGCTTTTCAGTTTGAAGATTTGTCTGTGCCATTGGCAGGTAAAACGGGTACGGCTGAGGACCCACCCCGTAATTCACACGCCTGGTTTGTGGGCTATGCTCCGGCTGCTCCTTATACGCGGCCAGATGGCGCGATAATTGAGTCGCCCCAAATTGCTCTAGCGGTGATGATAGAAAATGGCGGTGAAGGTTCGGGGGTGGCTGCCCCCGTTTTCCGCCGCCTCATTGAACTCTATTATGGGATTACGCCAGTACGGCCGTTTCCCTGGGAATAAAAAGTAAGGATTGAAAAGGAACTTACCGGAACTGTCACAAGTTCTTCCTAAGTTCCCACAAGTTTCTATGGCAAAGAAGAAAACAACGAAACCCAAAAAATGGCGTGTGGCTGTGAAAAAAGCCATGCGTGACGCAACATTGAAGGAAGCTGCTGAACGATATGGTTCACGCAAACCACTATATAATTACCGATGGGAGCATGTGACAGCCGTTGTCACTCTCGCCATCAAATTAGCAAAGGAAACGGGGGCAGATAGAGAGGTGGTGGAAGCCGCAGCTTGGCTACATGATGTTCGCAAAGAGGCAGGTGGCAGCCATCCCAAAGCGGGTGCAAACTATGCCCGTCGGTTGCTACCACAAACGGATTTCCCTGCCAAAAAGATTGAGGCGGTGGCCAAAGCGATTGAGGAGCATATGGGTTTGTGGCGTGGCAAGCCTTTTCCTAAAGGGCCACTAAAAAATCTGGAATCGGCCGTTTTGTGGGATGCAGACAAGTTAGCAAAAATTGGGCTAACGGCCGCTTTTCATTGGCTAGGGCAGGCCTTTGCCAAAGGTTCATCTCAAACGACAGGAGATTTTATTGCTAACGGCCGTAAAGTGCATTGGCATGCCAAAACAGTCGCCAGCATGCACACTGAACCAGCTCGTCGTGCGGCCCAAGCCCGTTTGCAAGCCTATAACCAGTTGTGGGATTGCCTTGAAACAGAGCTTAATGGGGATGACTTGAAGCTAGGGAAAGATTAAGACCAATTCCAAAAATAAACGATCTAGATTTGAAGGGATTTTGGAATTGGCTTGAGGTTTTTTCAAAATATCTTGGATCATTCTTTTTCTGAACAAGCCTAAGAGGGAACCGACTATCTCGCTGTTGTATAAAAGAAATCAGTCACAACCGGATGCACAAAGCCCGGTTGAAACAAGGACTGCCACTCCCAGGTAGCATCCCAAGCTCCCCCTTCGCTATTAGCTAACAACCAATTACTAAATACCAAGAAATAGGGTTCAGCATCCCGCATATAGGCATATTGGTAGATGAGCAAACTCTTTTCTACATTGCGGTCACTGCTATAAGAGCCACCCTCTGTGCCAATAATGGGCAAAGAACGGCCGAGATGGCTCACCACGATTTCATTATAGCGACGGAACAGCAAAAAGCCGCCAGGATCATGGCGCTGTCGCACCCCATGATAGTTATGTACTGAAAGCCAGGCGTGATTGAGTAAATAGGCATCCCCATTAAAGGCCAAAGCCCGTAATGTCCGATCTAAAAACTCATTATGATCATACTCCCCACCTGGACTAAAGGCACCAATACCCGGCAAACCGCCATTGGCAATCACCTGCCGCGCTGCTGCCGCCCATCGCACTGCATATTGGTTGGGATTGGCAAAACCTTGTCCATTTTCTACATTAACATTCGGCTCATTGTATATCTGATAATAATAGACACCTTTGGCACGGTAATGGGCCACCATACCACCAATATTGCCATCATAGGGCGATGTATCTGAACGATAAATACGCATCACAGGCATAATGCCATTGGCAACCAGTTTGTCTACCAGATAATTATTGTCGGTGGTGTTGTCACCATCATTTAGGAAAACGGTCCATTTGATGTGCATCCGCACCAATTCACCCACAAAACGGTCTACAGCACCAGCATCTTGGCTAACTGTGGGAATCCAGTGCATCCCCCAGCCATTGTTGTTAGCAGGTACAGGAAAGGCCTGATAGGGCATCACTTCGTTGATGCTATAGAGGTAGAAGGCTTTAATGACAGGAGTGGCGGTGGGAGGACCGCCCTCTGGTGTAGCTGAAGGAGTGAAGGTGGCAGTTGGGCGTGGCGTATAGGGGGTGATGGTAGGGATAGGTAAAGGTGTTTCAGTAGGCGGTCGGGTACCTTGGGGCAAAGGGGTGGAGGTGATAGTAGGAACGGCCGTTGGTGGCAAGGGGGTAAACGTTGGTGGTAAGCCATCCGCTTCTACCGGTATGGCTGCTATCGCTGCCAGGGTTGGCAATGGCTCCCCGCTGGGTTGGCAGCTTGTTAAAAAGAGGAGAATGAGTGAACTAATAAGGACAATTTTGGTTGAAAATCTAAAATGACAGTCCATATGCTACCGATACAAATCCATTTCCTTAGGCCTGACTATATCTTGGGCTTTGCCTTCGCTGTCTGGCAGTTGCAAACCCCGAACGATGACAACTGGCATGCCTTCATTGGCCTGTCCCATCAGCAAACCAGCAGCAGCCGCAATCTCATCAGCCACAGCCACAGTGGTATGCTGCAATTCATAACCATATAAATCAAATTCACCGCGCCGATCCCATAGAGCAGGCAAGCCAGCCACGCCAATAGCTACCCCAACGTTGCCTTGGCGAAACGGCCGTCCATGTGTATCACTCACAACAACCCCTACCCTCATGCCTGTTTGCCCTTGAATGGCTTCTTGAATAGCTTGGGCCGAACTATCGGGGGCAACAGGCAGGAGCAGCACTGTTTCTGCTCCGCCTGATTGGGCTACATTGGAACGATCAATGCCTGCATTGGCACTGGTGAAACCTAAACGGTGCCGCACAATTAAGGCTCCGGGCCGCATTCGGGAGATTTCGTCACTCTCTTGCAGGATTAGTTCTACCACTCGTGGGTCTTTGGCTGTCTGTTCAGCCACTTCTTGTGCCCGTCTGCTGGGCACTACATCTGCTAAATTCACGAATCTGCCCTCTGCTTTGGAGACGATTTTCTGAGCAATGACGATGACATCACCGTTTTGCAGATGGAGAGCGGCCGTTTGCAGGGCCTGCAAAATAACCTCAGCAACATTGTCGCCGGGTTGCATATGGGGGATGTGGGGAACGGCCGTTAAAGAAATAGACACCATAATCTGATAAAACGCAAAACGTAAAACGCAAAATTCTGTTTACGTTTTACGTTCTACGGTTAGAAACGGCTTCAAAAAGTAAACCGCCTATTTTTCCTACCCTAAATTTTATGTCAAAATCAGGAAGGATCAATAGGAAAAGGGAATCGCTTAAGAAAGTGGCGTCGGGCCAGAGTATACGAACCCATTTATTATCCGAAAAAGCTTTATTTGGCTAGGGCAGGAACCGTTTGCCGCAACCAATTTAGCACCCATATGCCCAACCAAATGAGCAACGCTAAAACAAAAACCAGCAAATACTCAATAAGCGGAATCCGCAATACTTCGTTTAATTGTTGCCAACCTCGCGAACTATAGACAACAACCAGGGCAGCAATATAGGCACCGACAAAGGCCCAACGTTGCCAACGATGCAAGCCAAGACCATGCATTTGTGTCACAATAAAAATCGTAGCAAAGCCAAAGAAAAACATGGGCCAAACATCAGCGCCCTGCGTGAAGTAGGCCACCAATGTGCCATGGAACAACACTGTCACCTCTTGCACAACCATCCACCAGCGATTGACGTGGGCCCGGGTAAACATCAAACTCGATTGCAGGAGAAGGAAGAAAGTGTAGAGGAAACCGATAAGATGACCAGGGGTTGTTTCCATGGGATGATACCAAAAGGTATAAATGATGCCCCAGGCAAAGAGGTAGCCATGGTAGCGACGAGCTACCTGTCCCATTTGGCGTAAAAAACTGATTTTTTTGCCAAAGAAAAGGCCTCGTCGCTTATTTTCCATCAGCAATACCACCACTAAGATGATGACAACGGAGGATTGAGAGCTTTGAATAGAGACATCTTGAGCCAGACCATCATACCAAATATGGGTCTGGACAAGGTGCAAAATAACAAAAAAAGCATTTGTGGCTAGAGCCAAAATATTAAGCCGATGTAAGCTATGGGTATATTTGAGCTTTTGGCGTTGTCCCCAATATATCAAACCCCAAATAGCAAGTTGGTGAAAAAGGTAGCTGCCCCAAGCTGTAGCACGGCTCCAGAAGGTTGGTTCAGGCAATTTCCAGTAATACCAAGTGAAGCCTTGATCAGGAAGGAAGTTAACTTTGGGCAAAGTTGGACCTAAAATCCAAATCAACCCTGTGAAAGCGAAGGAAAAAAGGATACCCATCCATAGCGCAAGAGAGGCTTCCTTTTGTCTTGCCTTTATTTGTTGATATTGTCTCACAGCCATAATATAGTTCCTACATGATTTAGTCGCTAATTATAACATATTGTATATATTTTGTCTATATTTTGCCCAAATATAAATTGGTGCTTTCAGAAATTCAGAAATTTGTTATTATCTCCACCTCAGGTAGCCTAAGACTCAGAAAACCCTAACCTGGACAAGCTAGAACCAAATAAGGTTCACGCAAGGCACAACGTTTTCTTCCTTAACCTCTTAGCGCCTTTGCATGCCAGAATTTTCTTGTACACTGGGCAAGAAATCCATTGCTAAAGTATTATTGATGAACAAGACGATGTGGAAAAAGTGGCTAGAAATTACGGCACTCCTCTTTAGTATAGGGGTAGCTTTGCTGTTTCGGCTGTGGCAGCTGGATAGTGTACCTCCAGGTCTACATTTTGATGAAGCTATTGATTTGCGCTGGGGGCACAACATTGTCGCTGGGGCCAGACCCATCTATATAACGGAAGGCTGGGGACGCGAAGCCCTATACTACTATTTTTTAGCGACTGTTTTGCAGATCATACCTGATAATGTATTAGCCTTACGGTTAACGGCCGTATTGTGCAGTCTAGGCTCCCTGCTAGCAATTTATTTTTGGGTACATCGTATCATCAATCCATTGGCTGCCTGGATGACTACTGCCTGGTTTAGCGTCATCTTTTGGTCTGTTTTTACCAGCCGCTTTGCTGTACGGGACATCAGTCTCCTCCTTCTAGCCAGCCTCACCTTCATAATCTTTTGGTATGCCTATTGCCTCCCTGACAACCACACATTACCCCGGGCTTTGCCACGCTTCACTCCCGCCAACTGGCAGCTTCTCCTCTTTATCCTGGCTGGTTTCCTGCTTGGTCTCACTATGTATACCTATCAGCCAGCACGCTTCTTGCCCATTGTTTTCATCCTGTTCGGTCTCTATCTCTTCCTCTTTCATCGTCTGGAATTCAAACGGCAATGGTGGCGATTAGGACTATTTGGTGCGATTGCTCTGTTGGTCGCCTTGCCCCTCATTATTACTGTCATTAACAACTCTATCGGTGAAGCTGAACGTGCCTGGACCATTGAACCACTGACACAATTATTACAGGGCAATATACAACCTGTTTGGCAAAATGGCATTGCAACTCTAAAAATGTTCACGATTAGCGGCGACCCACTGAACTCTTATAATGTCTCAGGGCGGCCTGTTTTCCAGCCAGCCTGGACGGGTGTATTCTTTTACATTGGTTTGCTCATTGCCCTTTGGCGCTGGCGGCAACCTATTTACGCTTTTTTGCTGATTTGTTTAGTCATCATGCTAGCCCCCACCGTGTTAACGATAAGCGCGCCAAATTTTAATCGAACGCTGGTAGCTCAAACGGCCGTGTTCATAATTGCCGCCCTGCCCGTGAGTGAAGGACACCAGTGGTTGGTGGCCCTCAATCACCGACGTTTTGCTCTTTTACCTGTTATATTGGGAATTGTGGCTTTAAGCGTAACGGCCGTTGCCACTTGGCGCGACTATTTCCATGTATGGCCTCAACTAGACACCGTCTCGGTACAATATAATGCCGCCATCCATGATATTGTCCGCTACCTCCAAGACAACCCAGACCCGCGTCCGCGCCTCATAAACAGCCGCAGCTTAGAAGATGCTGCACCCTACATTCTTGAGGTATCCCTAGATCAACCAGACCTGGATATCCGTTGGGTTGACACAGGGCAGGCCCTGGCCCTGCCTGGCAGCCAGCACCAAGTAGAGCTATTAGTGACTACAGATCGTTGGGTTGATAGCGATCTGTCTGCCTTTGTCGGCCTACCGCCAGCCAAAATCAATGAAGCACGCTTTGCCGCTTTTGATCTATCCGTGGATAGATGGCCTGAAAGCTCTGATATATCCATCAGGGTTCTGCCCATATCCACTCCTGTATCCACTGAAGTACTTGTGGAAACGGCCGTTCACCCCCTGCCCCTTTCTTTCCAAGACAGAGTGCAACTCACTGGCATTCACCACCTAGACCCCACTTGGCAACCGGGGCAAACGCTTACTTTTTTCACAACCTGGCAGGTGCAACAACAGGGGCAACCCATTCCTCTCGCCATCTTTATGCACCTGCTTGACACACAAGAACAGATTGTGGGCCAGCAGGATGGGCTGGGCTTCCCCCCCCACTCCTGGCAGCCGGGGGACGAATTTGTTCACGTCCACCACATCCTGACTCCTGCTGACTTACCTCCAGGTATTTACTGGCTGCAATTTGGCCTCTATAACCGAGACACTGGTCAACGTTGGCTCCTATGGGATGACCAGCAAGTGCCTCTCGGTGACCGCATTTTGTTAGGGCCCATCAGGGTAGAGTAGGGCTATGAAAGAGTGGAATAGTTTTAAAAGCTTCATGAAGATTGACCTTAATCGCTCCCCTACTACCCATCATTTCAGGAAGCAAAAAAGTTTGTTATTATCCAGGCTATCATGACAATTCTAACCGCCTCCGCGCTCAGTCAATCATTTGGCGAAAATGATCTATTTGACGATCTGCACCTAACCCTCAACGAGAAGGATCGTGTAGGTTTGGTTGGCCCCAATGGCGTGGGCAAAACAACCCTTCTCCTTATTCTGGCGGGCTTGCAAGAAGCAACGGGGGGCACGGTGAACCGTGTGGCCGGTTTAACTTTGGGTTATTTACGGCAGGAGGCTGTGCTGACTTTCCGGGGGCAGGATAATACCATTTATGAGGAGATGTTGTCCGTTTTTGCCAATCTGCGGCAGATGGAAGCCGATATGCGGCGGATGGAAGGACAGATGGAAGCGGGGGTGACAGACGAGGGACTGTTTGCTGAATACGGCCGTTTACAAGACCATTATGAACATAGTGGTGGTTATCAGTATCAAGTAGACATCAAGCGTGTGCTGCATGGACTGGGCTTTAGCCTTGAAGAGTGGGATACACCATTAACCCATTTGAGCGGAGGCCAGAAAACACGGGTGTTACTCGGCCGTTTGCTACTAGAAAAACCCGACTTGCTCATACTAGACGAACCGACCAACCATCTGGACTTAGACGCTGTGGAATGGTTAGAATACACGCTCCGCTCCTGGCCCGGCGCACTGCTCACTGTCAGCCATGATCGCTATTTTTTGGATAAAATCATCAACCAGGTATGGGATTTGACGCTCAATGGCCTAACCACTTATCGGGGCAATTACAGCAGCTATGTGCGGCAGCGCCAGGCGGCTTGGGAGCGGGAAATGAAGCTGTTTGTGTCGGAAAAAGCTAGGCTAGAAGGAGAAATCACCTTCATCAAAAAGCACATCGCCGGCGGCAAAACCGACATGGCTAAAGGCAAACTTAAACGGTTGACACGGGATATTGTGTTGTTGGAAGAAGTAGGCGTGATAGCTATGCAAGGCAAAAGCTGGCTGCAAATTGGCGAGCGTGTCCGCACCTTTAATCCTAATGAAGCTGAGCGACGTGTCAAAGCTCTACAAGCTCCAACCAATCGGCCACCCCGTTTGCATATTAAGTTGAAGCCAGAGGAAAGAAGCGGACGTCTCGTCCTTCGCACCAAAAAATTGACCATTGGCTACCCAAACACCCCTCTATTCACCACCGACAAGCTAAAGTTAGAACGATATGATTGTGCCGCTCTCATTGGCCCTAACGGCAGTGGTAAGAGTACCTTTTTGCGCACTCTGTTGGGACAAATCACTCCTCTTTCGGGCAAGATTTTCTTGGGCGATAATGTACAGTTAGGCTACTTTGCCCAAGCCCATGATCAATTACAGTTGGAGCAACGGGTGCTGGATGAGGTCTTGGCGCAGGCCAATTTAACCGAACAGCAAGCACGTTCTTATCTAGCGCAATATCTGTTTAAGGGACATGACGTGTTTAAGCTGGTAAGGGATTTGAGCGGTGGCGAACGCGGCCGCTTGGCTTTAGCTCTTTTGGCCTTGCAGGGAGCCAACTTTCTACTGCTCGATGAGCCAACCAATCACCTAGACATTCCTTCACAAGAAGTGCTGCAAGAGGTGCTGGAACTGTTTGACGGCACGATTTTGCTAGTGTCGCATGATCGTTACCTAGTAAGCTACCTGGCCACGCAAATTTGGGAGCTGCGCGAGGGACATCTGCATCTATTTGAGGGAACCTATAATGTGTTTGTGGGAGAGCGGGAAGTGGCTATTAAGCAACTGTCTCTCGAACAAGCCCTTGCTGACCAACCTATCGAACTCGATTGGGTAGAAGACATTGCTCCACCCCCCACGAAAAAGGGACGCAAGCAGAAAGGCAAACAGAAACGAAATTTAGTGACAGAAATAGAGGAAGCCGAAATGTGGCTGGAGCAGATTTTGTTTGATTTAGAAACGGCCGAAGCCCAGGACAATGAAGCTACCCTACTGCAACTGCGTGATGAGTTAAAGGTAATCCAAGCACGGTTAGATGAGTTAACAGCTGAGTTAGAACAACTGTGATGATTCGCTTCGGCTGGGACAATAGTATAATTCAGACAATGGGCGTTTCTTAAGTGATAAGGGTTGCGCACTTCCCAGACTGGAGCAATCTTAGAGACTGCTCCAGTCTCTCTGGTAAAAACTTCAACTATGTAACTCCGAAGTAAGATGGGTTGTCAATCACAATATCATTTTCCCATTGGTAAAATCCTAATCTTTGCCTACAATACCCATACATTGCACTCTACATTTCCTAAGTAAATTGAGGAGAACTACTACATGGATATCAATACCCCAAATTGGGTAAGAGATGCCGTATTTTACCAAATTTTTCCCGACCGATTTGCCAAAAGCTACGCCTTCGGTCAGAACAACTATCCCTTGAAGCCCAGCAATCTACAGGAATGGGGGTCCACACCCACCCATCATGGTTTTCAGGGAGGCGATCTTTTAGGTGCAGCCGAAAAACTAGACTATTTATCAGACCTAGGCATAAATGCCATCTATTTCAACCCGATTTTTGCTTCAGCAGCCAATCACCGCTATCACACATACGATTTTTTCCAAGTTGACCCCATTTTGGGTGGCAATCGCGCTTTTGAACATTTCTTGAAAGAGGCCCATAAACGGGGAGTTCGAGTCATCTTA
This sequence comes from Promineifilaceae bacterium (SeqCode), assembly GCA_965223555.1. Classification (GTDB taxonomy): domain Bacteria; phylum Chloroflexota; class Anaerolineae; order Promineifilales; family Promineifilaceae; genus CBDCWU01. The sequence continues at coordinate 2,906,879 of CBDCWU010000009.1, read as the reverse complement.
GATGGTGTATTTAACCATGCCAGCCGTGGTTTCTTCCAATTTAATCATTTACTGGAATGTGGTTCTGAGTCTCCATATACAGACTGGTTTCACGTCCATAGCTGGCCTGTCAACGCTTATTGCAGCGATCAACCAAATTATCACGCCTGGTGGGGTATTCCGTCGCTACCCAAGTTCAACACAGATACCCCTGATGTCCGCGAATTTTTATGGAATGTAGGCACCTATTGGCTGGGCAAAGGCATTGATGGTTGGCGCCTGGATGTGCCTAACGAGATTGATGATGATGCCTTCTGGCAAGAGTTCCGTCGCCGTTGCAAGGCTGTCAATTCAGATGCCTATATTGTGGCTGAACTATGGGGCGAGTCCCAGCGCTGGCTACAAGGCGATCAATTTGATGGTCAAATGAATTATCTATTCAATCGAGCAGCTTTCGGTTTCTTCCTGGGCGACAATATGGATCAAACGGATACAGGTCGCTGTGGTTATGGACATATTGCCACTCGCAATGGATGTGAATTTGCTCATGATCTCAATTATATGTTCAATGAACTATATGATCGGGAAATCGTCTTGGCTCAGATGAATATGCTGGGCAGCCATGACACACCGCGTACAATGACGGTAGCCGCCAATGATGCCACGGCCGTTAGCCTGATGTATTTATGCGCTATGACGGTTCCGGGAGCACCCAATATCTATTATGGCGATGAAATTGGCATGATCGGCCGTCATGACCCAGATTGTCGGCGTGCTTTTCCTTGGGATGATGAGGAAGCGTGGAATGAGGAACTTCGGGCTGATATATGCCAATTTATTGCCCTACGCCATCAGAAACCGGCTTTGCGCCGGGGGGATTTTTCTATTCTGCTGGCTACAGATGATGTTGTGGTATATCAGCGGCGGTATGAGGAGCAAACGGCCGTCGTGGCTTTCAACATAGATGCCGAGACAGCTACCATTACTTGCCCAGAAGACTTTCCCTATCAGTTACCAGAACTGTTAGCCAAACCGGGCATGGGCGAACTATTTACAGCAGGCAAAACCATACGCATCAAGGGTCGAAACGGCCGTATTTGGGTCAATTAGGCCTACATTCTCGCAACCTTAACGGGCAAAGCAAGAATTTGCAGGTATCATGTGACATTAAGTGTTTGCAAGCAACTACTTTTCAAACAACCATACTCATTAGAGACATAACCATTAGATCATGAGTGAGTCACCAATCATTCTATACATTGAAGACAATTTTGATAATTTCAAATTAGTGCGCCGTGTCTTGATGGTAGAAGGATTTGAAGTGCATGGAGCCATGAATGGCCATGAAGCCTTCATCTTTTTGCAACAAACCACCCCCGATCTTATCCTAATGGATATCAATCTTCCCCAAATAGATGGGTACACTTTAGCTGGACAAATTCAGCAACAATCATCATATGCGCATATCCCCATTATTGCTCTGACAGCTAATGTGATGAAACAAGATCGTGAAAAAAGTATCGCTGCTGGGTGCAAAGGCTTCATCAAAAAACCTATAGATGTAGACCTGCTTCCCGAACAAATTCAGTATTACTTGAACAATACCTAGTAAAGTGAGATAGACTAATGTCTGATATCGTCAAAACACCTTTAGACCCTAAAGATGCCCATGTACTTGTTGTGGAGGACAATGTATCCAATTTTGTTCTCATAGCCCGGCTTTTGGCCTTTATGGGCGTTGAAAAATGTGAATGGAAAACAACAGGATGGGGCGTGGTCGAATTTGCTAACACCATGGCTCGTGTTGACCTCATTTTGATGGACTTGCGTTTGCCTCATGAAGATGGCTATGAGGCCCTACGACAAATACGAAACAACCCTCATCTAAAAGATACATTAGTCGTTGTCGTCACAGCTCAGGGTAGCGCCGCCGAAATGCAAAAAGCCAAAGAAGCTGGTTTTGACGGCTTTATATCCAAACCCTTAGATGTTGATCGCTTTCCTGAACAAATAGGTGAAATACTCCAAGGTAATTCTATTTGGGATTTAGGAGTGTAGTTAGTGATGACAAACTCACGGCCGTTAACAGAGAGGGGGCTAGATCGTACTCGCCAACTACAACTTATCGCTGAAATTGGTCAGGCCACCAGTACTTATCTCAACGTCGAAAGGCTACTCCATGATACCGTCACTCTAATCCGCGATCAGCTTAGTTTCTATCAAATTTCAATTTTTTTATTGGATGCTGATAGGAATATTTTAGTTCTTAAAGAAGCAACAGGCGAAACGGGCCAAGCCTTAAAAGAGCGTCAATTTCAGATACCATGTGATGCCAACACGATTATTAGCTGGGTAGCCACAAACCGAAAAGCCCGCATTGTGCAAAATGTGGGAACGGATCCACTATATTTGGCCTTACCAGAGCTCTCTGAAACACGCTCGGAGATTGCCCTGCCCTTGATTGCACAAGGGCAGATCCTTGGCGTTTTAGACGTGCAAAGCCGCGACGAGAATGTATTTCAGGGAGATGACATTTCTATCTTGCAAATCTTGGCAAATCATATTGCCATTAATATTGACAATGCCCGACTTTTTTCTCAGCGTGAGGCCCGCCTCAACGAAACGGAAGCTTTGCTAAATCTTACTAGTTTGCTCACCGCTACCTTGGATGTCAACGAAATCTATCGTCGTGCTGCTCGAATTTTTACGGAAAGATTATCTGTTACCCGTTGTGCCATCTCTAGCTGGGAAAAGGAGGCCAACACGGTAACAACTCAAGCTGAGTTTGTGTTTGATCCTGAACATCATCTGGTTAATGAATATGATATGGAAACAGCAACTTATGATCTCGCCGAGCATAAACAGACCAGCCAATTACTTGAGTCTTTAGAGCCGATTATTCGCCATGTTGACGATCCTGAGCTGGAAGAGTCTGAACGAAAAATTTTACTGGATGTAGATCAAAGCACTTGTTTGGAGTTACCCATTATTGGCGGCCGTGAAGCCATTGGAGTTATTGAATTATACCGAGCGAAGTCACAACCTGGATTTAGTTCCCATGATATTTTATTGGCGCAAGGGATGGCTCGGCAAACGGCCGTTGCTCTAGATAATGCCTTACTCACCTCAGAAGCGCGGGCCCGAGTAGCCCAACTAAGTGTCTTAAACCGTTTTGGCACCTCGCTAGCCATGGCCCCCACGCTGGCAGACATCTTCGAAAGTGCCCGTCGCGAAATCTTCTCCTTGCTCGAAGTAACAGGCATGTCTATCATGCTTTTGACCCCAGAAAAGGATCAAATGCGTTGGATTTACGGCTATGAGTATGGGCAAGAATTAGACCTATCAGCCCTGCCTCTTTTGCCCATTACCCAGGGATTTAGTGGCTATGTCGTCAGAACAGGCCAAGCTCTTTTGGTCAATAAGGATGAAGTTGCCCGCCTCACAGACGAGCTGCAATCATTTCCCGTTGGAGTTGCCTCAAACACTTGGTTTGGCGTTCCATTGATTGTGGCCAATGATCTCATTGGCGTTTTAGCCATCGAAAATGAACTGGATGATAATGCCTTTAGTGACCGTGAAATCGAGCTATTACAAATTTTGGCTGGCCCTCTAGCCATCGCCATCAACAATTTGTTGCAATTTGAAGCGATAGAAGATGCTTTAGCTGCCCAATCAGAACAACGGATCCAATTGGAAACGGCCGCTGCTGTGGCCGCTGCCGCTACCAGCATTTTGGATCTGAACGAATTGATACAAAGCTCCGTCACCCTCATTCAAGAACGATTTGGCCTATATTACGTTGGGCTTTTCCTAATCGATCAGGATACAAATCAAGCTAAATTGCAAGCTGGAACAGGAGAAGCGGGTCGGATTCAAGTAGAAAAAGGCCATAAACTATCTGTGGGCGGCCGTTCTTTGATTGGGGGCGCAACCCACGACGGCCAGCCGCGTATCACCCAAGATGTGACTTTGGATGAAGAATGGCGTCAAAATCCAGTACTCCCCAATACACGTTCAGAGTTAGCTTTGCCCATGCGAGTTCGAGGAGAGATCATAGGCGCCCTAACCATACAAAGCATTCTTCCTAATGCTTTCAGCCCGGAATCAATTAGTATTCTGCAAACGATGGCAGATCAATTGGCGATCGCTATTGAAAACGCCCGATTATTGCAGCAAGCAGAAACCAGGGCACATCATCAACATCAATTAAATCAGATTAGCACCCAACTATATCGAACGGCCGATGTCAACGAAATTATTCGCCTGAGCCTAAAATCCCTCTCAGACAATCTTGGTGGCGCCAAAGTAGAATTACGGGTAGGCGGATCTCATGATAAGAGTGCATAGATATGTCGACCAAGCAACAATCCTTACCTCTATCCCCAACGATTGATAGCTCTTTATCACCCTTTTTAGACACTACAAAACCCAACACAGCCCGTATTTTCAATTACTTAATAGGGGGTTCAGCCCATTTCGAGGTAGATAGACAAGCGGCTAGCAAACTTCTTAGCGTATTACCTTCTCTGGGTAAATGGGTACGCTTACGTCATGCCTTTGCCTTAGAAGCGGCCCAGGTTCTACACCAACAAAATTTCCGTCATTTTCTTGATCTAGGCTCTGGAATGCCAACCGACGATCACATCCATACCTTCTTACCCAACAGCTACATCATTTATAGTGACATCAACCCTATTGCAGTCTCCTATGGCAATAGTCTATTTGCTGAATTGGAAAACGTCTATTACATTCATGGTGATGTCACTGCAATCAATCATATTTTACAAGCCCCAACCGTACAAAAGCTCAGAAGCCAGGATCAAAAAGTTGCTATTGGTCTAAATTCCGTTCCCATTTTCCTTTCAGAAGGGGCTAATCGAAGCCTGTCACAAGCATTATACGACTGGGCTCCAGTTGGCTCTAAGATTTTTGTTGTCTTCCAAACTTTGGAGAAATCAACATCACAGTATGAAGAGTTTTTAGCTATTAATCGCAAAGCTGGCTTGCCATTGCAACTATATACATTGCAACAAAGCATTGACATGCTAAACCCCTGGCATTTGGTTGAGATAGAATCAATAGCAGAATTCCTGGGATTGCCGCATGATTTTGTCAGCGAATCAGATCGAGCCAGTTTTGGTTTTGCATTCCACGCTGCTTTTCTAGACAAGAAAAAGGTCTAATTCCCAATGTCCCAAACACACCAACAGATAGTCGAACTTTGGCAACAGCATGAAGAAAAAATTATAGCCCAGCTAAAGGTGTCCTTTCGCAATCATGCGATTGATAATCGCGGTTTATTAACTTCGACACGACAAACTGAAACGGTCGTTGACACAATCAGGCAACTTGCCCTCAATTACATCAGTCATAATTGTAAAATATCCGATGTTACGGTGGTAGCCACAGAATTGGCAAATCAAGGGCTTTCGATGGTGACTGGCGCAGCTATGATGCGGGCTATGGGTGGCATCCAATGGGCTGAAACGGCCGATCCCGCTTTGCAAGAAATAGTTACCCAGAGATTACTTGATTTTCAGCTACTATTTGTGGAAAACTTGTCCTCAGCCCTTATGCTCATTCAGCAGCGCACTCAAGAACGCTCACACAAAGCCTTGCAGGATGCTCTGCATGCCCAAATCGAACAACAAAGTCAATTACGTTCTGAGCAAGAGGCTTATAATCAGGTTGCCACCAAAATCTTAGCCCTAAATGCCCGCCTAGCTGGCATTACAGATGAAGCTCACTTGCTGGACCAGGCTATCAGTGGCATTTGTCAGGCTCTAGATTTAGCTGATGTAACACTTTATGACTTAAGCAGCTTGGAAAATTACTGGTCGGTGCGAACCACTACTAATGAGCAAATTAAATCATACGAAATTATTGCCAATAACATTCTAGACTTGCTCCATAAGGCTTTAGCCGAAGACGGCTATGTGCAGGCTGAAACCCTCCCTGGCAACAATCAACGACTCACAACTATCCTGCCTATTCACAGTGGCGAAAGTGTAGAGGGGGCAGTCCTTTTCAACAGCAATGCAATGCCGCAAGAACAAGCCCAGAATTTGCCCATTTTATTGCGAACATTCACTCAAAATTTAGCATCACAGCGATATAATCTCCAACTTTTTGCGGAAACGAAGCAGCGTAGCTTAGAAATGGAGATATTGTACGGGCGTTATATTGACAGCATTTGGAATCCCGAAACGGCCGTATTACAAGCAACTTATGAAAACAGTAACTTTCAATTGAATCGAGAACTGCTGGCTATGTTCCCCTCAGACAAGACACAGTCAATTCCTTTAACCATCAGCGACCGCGCCATTGGTCAAATCAACTTACCCGATGATGTCTCTTTAGATGAAGAACAAGAAGTTTTCATCCATGAATTAGTTCGGGAAATGAGCAATGCTCTCAATAATGCCTATCTGCTGCAAACTACGCGGGCCACATCCAATCAGCTAAGTCTAGCCACCGAAGTGTCACGTGCAGCCACCACTATTCTCGATCATGATCTGTTGAGCAAAGAGGTGGTTGAACTAATTCGGGCACGTTTTAATCTTTACTATGTCGGTCTGTTTCTACTAGATGAACAAGGGGAAACGGCCGTTTTGCAAGCAGGCACTGGCGAAGCAGGACGACTCCAGATCGAGCGTCATCATCATCAGCGTATCGGGGGCGCATCTATGATTGGCACCTGCATTGCCAATGGCCAAGCCATTGTCGAGCAAGACATCACCCAGGCCAAAGCCTTCAAATTCAACCCCCTCCTACCCGATACCCGTTCCGAACTGGCTATGCCCCTACGGACACGAGGCCAAATAATTGGGGCCTTAACTGTACAGAGCCGTCAAAAGGGGGCCTTTACGGTCGAAACTGTGACTGTACTACAAAGCTTAGCCGACCAACTAGCAATTGCTATCGAAAATGCAAGTTTATTCGATCAGATTCAAAGTACATTAGCCGAGACAAATCTTCTATACCAAGCCAGTCGCCAAATTAGCGAAGCGCAAAATCATGAGGGTGTCTATGAAGCACTTATCAACTTTGCCCGCCATTCACAACAGGTAGATGCAGCCTATATCGCTATTATTGATGAAGACAACCCAGCCTATCTTATTTCCCCTGCTGGTTGGAGCCGACAACATATCTCAGTCACCCAGTTGCCCAGACGGCCCTTTGAATTCAATATCCAGCTCAGACAAAACGAAATCGTTCTCATCACAGACATACATAGTGATAGCCGGCTCAACGACACAACCCGCCAACTCTTTCTCCAACACAATATCATATCCTCTGCCCTGATACCCATCTACATAGAGGGAAACTGGTTAGGCACATTTCTACTCCATCGTACCCGGAACGAGCCAATTACACGAGAAATGTTACCCCCCTACCGAACTTTAGCCGACCAAGCTGCCATCATCCTCTCTAACCAAAAGCTTTTCCAAGAAATCAAACAAGCCAACGAGCAACTACGGCAACTCGATCGGCTTAAAACCCAATTCTTGGCGAACATGTCCCATGAGCTGCGGACACCCCTCAACTCCATCATTGGCTTCTCAAGAGTCATTCTCAAGGGCATTGATGGTCCCATCACCACGGAGCAAGAAGAAGATCTATCCTCCATCCACAGCAATGGACAACATCTTTTATCACTGATTAATGAAATTCTCGATATGGCTAAAATCGAAGCAGGCAAAATGGCCCTGTCCTTTGAAACGGTTAACATTGAAGCAGCCGCCCAGACAGCCTTCTCCTCAATTCGGGCTCTTGTCAAACCCGGTGTCAAACTCATCTGGGATGTTCAAGCCGGTTTGCCCACCATCGAAGCAGATCGGGTAAGGGTTCGACAAATTTTAACAAATCTCCTTTCCAACGCTGCTAAATTCACCTATGAAGGTCTTATCCGCCTGGAAATATCTCAGGAGGATGATGATCATATCCATTTGGCTGTACATGACACAGGCATAGGCATTGCCCCTGAAGAGTTCGCTGTACTGTTTAGAGCTTTCGAGCAAGTGGATAATTCAACTACCCGTAATGTGGGTGGTACAGGTTTAGGCTTGCCCATCACAAAATGGCTGGTCACTATGCACGGTGGCCATATCTGGGTGGATAGTGCCGTTGGTAAAGGCACAGCCATTCATGTCCGCTTACCCCTCAAACAATCTACCCAGAAACAACCCGAAACCACCTTTATAGAGTCAATCACCTCCTTATGAGTCGTTCCTTTGACATTATTTGCCGTGCCTGCGGACACAAGCGCCCGTTTTTAGGGCCACTAGCTGCCTGTTTGAAGTGCGGTCAAAAGTGGTTAGATGCTGTTTATGATCTGGATGCTTTAGACGGCCGTTGGCCCAACAAAATCGCCCAATATGGTGCCACACTTTGGCGATACCGTGACTTGCTACCCATTCAGCGTGATGAAAACATCATAAGCTTAGGTGAAGGTTGGACACCCCTGATACAAGCCCACAATCTGGGCCTGATGTTGGGTCACGCTAATATCTTCATCAAGGATGAACGACAGGGGCCAACCAGTTCCTTCAAAGATAGACAAGCTGCCATCGCCATCAGTGCTCTGAAAGAAGCAGGCATCAAAGAAGCCGTCGTCGCCTCCACCGGCAATGTAGCCATTGCCTACTCAGCTTACTGCGCTCGAGCTGGCATTAAATTGTGGGTTTTTGTCACCAGTTCAGTGCCAGCCGATAAAATGCGCGAAGTGGCTATTTATGGTTCCGAAGTCATTAAGGTAGCTGGCACATATGATCAATGCAAACAGGTAGCTGCCGAATTTGCTGCTAGCAAAAATCTCTTTTTAGACCAGGGTATCAAAGGCATCGCTGCTAAAGAAGCCATGAAAACCCTCGCCTTTGAAGTGGCTGAACAACTGGGCAGTCTCGCCGTTGGGGCCGATCCCATGTTACCTCAAGCTAATGTCCACCCTTGGCAAGCACCAGATTGGTATTTACAAGCTGTCAGTGGAGGTTTAGGTCCAGTGGGAGTAATGAAGGGCTTTCAAGAAATGAAAGCCCTAGGGTTGGTTGATAAATTACCAAAGCTCGGCTGCTTTCAAGCAAATGGCTGTGCCCCAATGGCCCACTCCTTTCATAAAGGGTTGGCTATTGCCGAAAATGTGCTGCACCCTGTTACAGATATTACCACCCTAGCCACAGGCATCCCGGGCCAAGCTTATGAGGTATTAAGGGAAATCATCTTAATGCACGGTGGCACCATTGATGCCGTTTCGGACATAGATGCTTTCAACACCATTCATGTTGTCGCCAAAATGGACGGTTTATCTGTGGAACCAGCAACGGCCGTTACCTTCGCGGGTCTCTTCAAACTAATTCGTCAAGGCATCATCAAACCCCATGAAACAGTTGTCATCAACTGTTCTGGTCATACCTTCCCCGTAGAAAAACATGTTCTGGGCGATCAATATACTCGAGACCTCGCTCTTCCTCAAGAAGATACTATCGCTTCAGGCCGTGAAGAAGGCATCCTTACTGCCATAGAAGAATTAGACGATCGTGTACAACGCATTGCTATTATCGAGGATAATTTAGATGCTGCCCGCCTACTACGGCGCATCTTACAAACACAAGGCGACTTCATCATCGATGAAGCCCATAATGGCCTTGATGGACTCCGACTTATACGCGAAAATAAGCCCAATCTTGTCATTTTAGACTTAACAATGCCCGGTATGGATGGGTTTGCTATTGTAGAAGCTATGAAAGCCGATACAATACTAAAGGAAATTCCCATTATCGTTATCACTGCTAAAGAGCTGACAACGGTTGAATGGCAAAGATTAAACGGTAAAATTAAAGCGTTATTGCAAAAAGGTTCCTTTATGGACTCTGATTTGTTAAATGATATTCGCCAAGCATTACCATGACAGAGAAGCTTCAAGCCACCATTGTTTATATTGAGGACGACACCGCCAGTCGGATGCTCGTACAGCGCGTTCTCAGTAACAAGGGATACGACGTTCACGTTGCCAGCAATGGCCTCGACGGTATTGCCACCGTTCGTGAAAAAAACCCCCATCTCATTCTCACAGACATTAACTTGCCCGACATGGACGGCCGTGAGATTACAACACGTTTGCGTGGCCTACCCCACTTTAGAAACACACCTATTGTAGCCTTAACAGCCAATATTGGGCCGGGCAATCGCGAATTAGCTCTAGCGGCTGGCTGCAATGGGTTTATGACCAAACCCATTGACGTTGCTACTTTCCCAAACAGGGTAGAAGAATTTCTACAAGGGCATCATGAAAGATTGAGTGCAGATGTACATAACGAGCATTTACAAATTCATGCACAAAATCTTGTTACTAGATTAGAAACAAAAGTTCGTGAATTAGAAGAAGTTAATCAACGTCTACGCGAACTTGACAAAATGAAAAGCGATTTTATTGTGCTCGTCTCGCATGAATTACGGACCCCTCTTACGCTCATTAGCGGATATGCCCATTTGCTCGACGAGAACTTGCGTCAACAAAAAGAGGGCCAGATCCCAGCTGCGGCCGTAGCGGGCATTGCGGAAGGACTTACTCAGGGCGTTGGGCGTATGCGGGAAGTTATCAATGAGATCATCAGCGTGTCGCGGATTGCCTCCGGTACGCTCGATCTCGCCATTGGTCCCGTCCAGGTCGCCTTGCTAATTGAAACTATCATTAAAGATTTTGAATCAGTTTGCCAGCAACGTAATTTGACCGTTCATATCGGTGATTTGAAAAAAATACCTGTTATTGAAGGGGATGGGACACGCATCAAGATTGCCTTCGAGAATATTCTAGGCAATGCAATAAAATATACACCTGATGGCGGGCACATTTATATTGTAAGCCGTCACTTGGGAGATACCATTGATTTGGTCGTGAAAGATACCGGCATTGGTATTCCTCCAGATGAACATCGTCATATTTTCAAACAATTTTATGTACTAGGTTCGATTGAACATCATTCAACCAGTAAATCTGCTTTTCAAGGTGGTGGCCTGGGATTAGGGCTGGCTATTGCGAAAGGAATTGTCGAAGCGCATAACGGCCGTATTTGGGTCGAAAGTGAAAAACGTGATCCCGAAACACTTCCCGGCAGTACTTTCCACATATTATTACCCGTCAAACAAACAGCTCAACAGCCAGCTGATATCTAAAGCTTTTTCAGAAACTAAATCAACCTGAAAAAGCATCAAGTCAATTCAAAAGATTTTACTTCATTCAAGACATTATTTTTGAATTCGCCTAAAACCATGCTCAGGCCACCAAAATCTCGCCTTTAAGTAGCACTTCCCCAGCTAACAGCTACTTGAAACCCATGACCAATTCCATCATTATTGGCACATGGGCATGAATTACTGGCTTGTCAAGTAATTGGCAAGCAAAGCGAGGGTGGTTAAACGACAGAACAAAACCGCCGTCTATGGCAAGAAGGTCTCTTCTGGGCCTTACTCTCTCCCATCTTTTTAGGCACGATCCCCATTTTGGGTAAACTGGCTTATGCAACCGGAGCCGATGTCTTGACGGTTGTGGCATTCCGCACTATTATCGCCGCTTTGATGTTGTGGACGGTCGTTTTCATCTTCAAACGCGACCTTATTCGGACTTCCTCTCCAGCCACCTTTAGTAGCTTATTCGCAGGGATCATAAACGGCATCGGTTCCATCTTCTTTTACGCCAGCCTTACCCGCATTGATGCCTCCCTTGGCCAGCTGATCAATATCACCTACCTCGTTTACGTCACTGTCCTCCTCCGCTTGGCGGGTCACAGCATCTCCTGGCTCACTATCCTGCGCACGGGATTAGCCATCATCAGCATCTATATTCTCACGGCCGGCGGCTTGGGCAGCCCAGATTGGATAGGTGTGGGCATGATGGTTTTTGCAGCTCTCACTTTCGCTATCCAACTCGTTCTCAGCCAGCGCATCTTAATCGATGCGCCAGCTCCCGTGGTGGCCCTTTACATTATGACAGGCATGGCTCTCGTCGTGGCCCTGGTTTGGCTCATCTTTCCTACTGATTTACGTATTATTACAACGGGCGGCTGGCGAGCCATTATTTTAATGGGCATAGCTACTGGCTTTTCTCGCTTGACACTCTTTTTAGGTGTTAAGCGCTTAGGCAGCATACAAGCAGCTTTACTCAGCGTCTTGGAAGTCGTTGTCAGCATTATTCTAGCCATACTGCTATTAGGCGAAACCCTCACCATGACACAGCTAGCTGGCGCTGTCGTCCTACTCATTAGTATCCTTCTTATCAGATATGAACGTGGTCTACCCAAATTCATTGATTGGTGGCAGCTCATTTGGCGCTGGCGACTGCGTAATAAATAACCCGCTCACTTCATCTATAAATTCATATGACATTCTGATGGTGTCGTTGGTTGCCTACGGTATAATGGGGCGACCTCACCACTCTATATCACCATCATAAGGAAGCAAGATGTTCACCAAATTAATTAATGGCGAAGATATTTTCATGGAATTAGCCCCTGAGTGGGACACTCTCACACAAGGCAGCATCACTGATACCCCCTTTCAATCCCTTGCCTATCAGCAAGCCTGGTGGCAGCATCTCCAGCCCGCTGAGGCCACATTGCACACCATTTCCGTTCATGAGGAAGATGGTTCCTTAGCCGCTATTGCACCTTTCTATCTGCTAGATGACGTTTTGTATTTCAATGGCTCCGTGGAGGAGACGGATTACCTCGACCTGATTGTCGGCCCAGAGCAAGCCGAGGCAGCCTGGACGGCCGTTTTCAACTGTCTCTGCTCCCACCACTTCCCCCTCTGGCAGGCTCTCGACTTGTGCAACATTCCTGAAGCCTCACCTTCACGCCCTATTTTGCAGCATTTGGCCCAAGAGCGAGGCCTATCCTTGACCGAAAGCATCCAAGAAGTTTGTCCCATCATTCAACTGGCACCTACTTTCGACGATTACTTGAACAATATTGACAGCAAACAACGCCGGGAAATTCGGCGCAAATTGCGCCGAGCCAACGGGGCAGATGTCAAACTCATCCAAGTTGGCCCAGACGATGACATCCGCCAGGCAACCGATGATTTCCTGGATTTGCTGCAAAAAAGCACCTTAGAGAAGCGGGACTGGCTCAATGACGGCCGTCGCGCCCTTTTCTACGACACAGCCACAGCTGCGCAAGCGGCCAACACCCTACAACTACAATTTTTGGAAGTGAACGGCCGTAAAGCGGCTGCCCTGTTTAACTTTGATTACAATGACCGTATCTGGGTCTACAACTCCGGCCTTGACCCCGCCTCCTTCAGCAACCTCAGTCTTGGTGTCGTCATCACCGCCAAAGCCATTGAAAACGCCATCGAAAACGGCCGTTCTTCCTTCGACTTTTTGCGCGGTGATGAAGTTTATAAATATCGCTTCGGCGCCACAGATACGCGCATCTACAACGTCAAAATTGAACGTAGCTAGGACACCCTTTTGACCTCCATCAACCGTATTGCCATTCTTAGCGTCCATACTTGTCCTCTAGCTCTGCTCGGCGGTAAAAAAACGGGCGGCATGAACGTCTATGTGCGCGACTTTAGCTATGAACTGGTGCGGCAAGGCGTGCTTGTAGATGTCTTCACCCGCTCCCAAGATGACTGCCAGCCCATGATCAAACACGATTTAGGCAACAGCGGTCGCGTCATCCACATTGCCGCAGGCCCCGAAAAACCCATTCCTGTGGCTGAAGTCGAAAACTACCTCGATGAATTTGTACAAGGGGTTCTCGATTTTGCCCAAGCTAAGAACATCCAGTACGATCTCATTCACAGTCACTACTGGCTGTCTGGGCTTGTTGCTGAAAAGCTGCGTGAGGTGTGGCACATCCCCTTTGTCCATATGTTCCACACCCTAGGCCATATGAAAAATCGCATCGCTCAAGATGAAAACCAACGTGCCTCACAAAACCGTATCAATGGTGAGAATCGCGTCATAGAAACGGCCGATTGCCTTATTGCAGCCACCCCAGCCGAACAAGCTCAACTCAACTGGCTCTATGGCGCAAATTTGGACAAAACCGCCATTATCCCCCCTGGCGTAGACCTAGCACGCTTCCAGCCCATCCCTCAAGATGTAGCCAAAACCAAAGTAGGCATCCCCTGTGGCGACCACAACATCCTCTTCGTCGGTCGCATCGAACCCCTCAAAGGCGTAGATACCATGCTCCGAGCTATGGCCCTCATTCAAGAGCGCCATCCCCAAGCCGTCACCAACACCTGCATGGCCATCGTCGGTGGTGATCCTTGGAGTTACGATCCGGACGATGAAATGGCCCGGCTGCAAAACCTACGCCACGAACTTGACATCCACAATTTCGTCACCTTCCTCGGCTCCCGTGACCAGGACATCTTACCCAACTACTACGCCGCCGCCGAAATGGTCATCATGCCCTCCCATTATGAAAGCTTTGGCATGGTGGCCCTAGAAGCCATGGCCATGGGCACGCCGGTCATCGCCTCCGAAGTAGGTGGCTTAGCCTTCGTTGTCAAAGATGGTGTCAATGGCTTTCATGTCCCCTCTCGTGACCCCGAAGCCCTGGCCGAACGCATCTTCACCCTTCTCACCAACCAATCCTGCCGCGACACTCTGGGCCAACAGGCCAGAGAATATGCGCAACAGTTCGCCTGGCCCATCATTGTGGAACGCATGACGTCCGTCTACCAAGATGTTCTCCAAAACTTCACATCAGCTGATGGGGGGGATCAGAACTCCCTCTCCCTTGAGGGAGAGGGCTGGGATGAGGGTGGAAACCGCCCCTGTATAGGCAACTAACCACTTATCCTCAACAAATTACCCCAACAAACCCTCAATCTGCTCACAATGCCCTTGCTCATGCAGGGCCAGGCGCCGGGCCTGACTAAAGACGGTATGCTGTCGTCCTTTAATCGTCGTGCTGCGTGTCCAGCTTGTTATCTCCAATGTTTCTAACTCAGCTAACAGCGTTTGCCGTTGTTGCCCAAATGTCGCTAAGGACTCATGAAATTCTAGCTCCAGATAATCTGTTTGCTTCAGCCTGTCCCGCGGATGGAGATAGGGCAAAATCGGATTATCTTGCTCTAGCATTTCTGTAATTGTGGTCCCCCATACGTCGGCACAAGCCCGCAAATGGGCCAAAACCTCATGGGCAGACCAGGTTTTTTTGTCTGGCTTATACTGTAATTGCTCGTTACTGAGGTTAGCGGAAACGGCCGTAATCCGTCCCACCGTATCCCCCAACAACCTCACAATCACCGCAATCTCAGCCGCATTCACCTTCAAAACTATCTCCATAAACAGCTGGAACACCGCCAATCTCACATCAAAACGGTTCTAGTTCAGCAATCAGATCATTGAGTGGCTCAAACGGAACAGTCTGTCCATCCAAACCAGGAAAGCCACCCCACTTTAGAATCGCTAAACGCAGATAGGGAACAAAGAGTAGGTCATGCCGCTCATACAAAAACTTGAAATCGGCCGATGGGTTGGGCAGGCGCAAGCCATAGGGGTCACCGCCGCTTACATTGTCCTTATGCAAATCGTCCGGGGCAAGGCCAGCAAACATTCGCTGCCCTTCGTCTTCTCCCTCATCATACAAGAGTGCAAGCGCACCTTCCGGCGGGTCAATAACAAGCGGATCAAGCCCAGCCGGCCAAGCTGGATGCCTACCAACCAGATCAACCGCGCCAACCTCCTGCCAGAAGGCCACCAACGAAAGTGGCAGCGGACCAGTCTCTGCCTCTAGTTCCATACAATCAGCACGCATATTAACGGATGGAAGCGTAAGTGGGGTCGGTATGTCAAAACGACGCGAACCATCTGGGTAAGTGTGGAAATCGTAGCCAAGGGTTTGGAGGCGGGCGATAAGGCGCTCACAATTTCGGCGCACACGACGCATTGTCTCGACAGCTACCGCCTGTGCCTGGACATCATGCGGCTCATGTCGGACAGCAGAACCAAGGGCTTGGAGTTCGTGCCAGACCTGTTCATATTCTCCTTGATAGTATCGTTCAATATAGTTCATCGATCGCATTTCTGAAACATCAGAGTGTAAAGGAACGGCCGTTTTGGGGAAACGGCCGTTCCTCCCCCACCCACACTACCGAATCACATCCACGCCCATATACGGCCGTAATGCTTCCGGTACCACAATCGAGCCATCCGCCTGCTGGTTATTCTCCATAATGGCGATCATCACACGAGGTAGGGCCAGACCGCTGGCGTTGAGCGTATGCGGATACTGAACCTTGCCTCCGCCAGCGGGTCGATAGCGCACATTGGCCCGCCTCGCCTGGAAATCCTCCGCATTGCTGATCGAGCTGACCTCCAGCCATTCACCGCAGCCTGCTGCCCACACTTCAATATCAAACGTCTTGGTCATAGCAAAACCAATATCGCCTGATGCTAAATCTAAAACACGATAGTGGAAGCCAAGCACATCACAAATATCTATGGCATGCTGCTTCATCTGCTCATGCACCTCATAGCTCTTATCCGGCTGCACAAATTGATACATCTCCACCTTATCAAACTGGTGGCCGCGCTTGATGCCGCGCACATCCTTGCCCGCGCTCATCTTCTCCCGCCGCCAGCAGGGTGTATAAGCCACGTATTGCAAGGGTAGATCGGCCTCATCCAGAATTTCGTCACGGTGTAGGTTGGTGAGAGCAATTTCGGCTGTGCCCAACCACATGAAATCCTCCTCAGCATCGCGGTAGATATTGTCATAGAACTTGGGCAACTGACCGGCACCCTCGAAAACGGCCGATCGCACCATAAACGGCGGGTAAATCTCTGTATAGTCATGATGTTCCAGGTGATAATTGAGCATAAACTGGATCAACGATCGCTGCAGACGCGCGCCCCAGCCTTTGAGGATATAAAAGCGGCTGCCGCTCAACTTCACCCCGCGCTCAAAATCTATCAAGCCTAAAGCAGGTCCCAAATCCCAATGCGCTTGCGGCTCAAAATCAAACTCTGGTTTCGGTGCACCTTGTGCTTCGTGAATGACATTATGGCTCTCATCTGGGCCAATTGGCGTGCTGGCATGGGGCATATTGGGCACCCACAGCATATTGGTCTGCAAATCCGTCTCTACCTGCCGCAGTTCCGCATCCAATTCGGCAATGCGTTCACCTATTTCACGGGTCTTCGTCTTAGCCTCATCGGCGTTAAACTGCAAGCTGCTCAACTGCGTCCGTAGCACGTCCACAGGCTGCCCCACATCCTGCCCAGCCTCAGCCCGGCGTAAATCGGCCTCTAGCTTTTTGAGACTGCCCATCCAACGCCCGATCTGCTTCGAGCTTTCATTCCGCTGTCGGCGCAATTCCTCCACCTCCCGCAAAATCTCGCGGCGACGTACGTCCCCGGCCAAAATCTCGTCAATTGGGGCTTTATCATTGCGTTTGGCCACCTGTTCCTTCACCCATTCGGGCCTCTCACGAATTAAGTTAATGTCTAACATGTCTATGTCCTTTAGTAATTTGGTAATTGGTAGCTTGATCGTGACTATATAGGCAGACCACCCCCCTCCCTAGCCCTCCCTTGAGGGAGAGGGTTGGGGTGAGGGTGAAAACCAACTCCTGTACAGTCACATTTGATCATTCAAATTATGAGCAGTCGGCAATTCTTCCTGCGGCTACAGCCGCGGAGATCGGCAATGCAGTTTGTCCCCAAAATTGGTTTTCCTCATTCATAAGTTACTCTGGATGTGACAGTCACTTCAGAAATAACTGTCACATTTCAAACAAAAAAGTCCCCTCGTCTTTTGTCAGGACGAGGGGACCCGTGGTGCCACCTGAATTTGTTACGGCGACTCCTGTCGCCCAACCTCAAATTCGCTTTAACGGGCGAACCCGGTTTGCCTTAATCAATTGTCTTTTTCGGCAAACAACTCAGGAGGGGATTTCGGTTTGGCGGATGATTAGCTCACACCTATCGCTAACTCTCTGAGCATCCATACCAATCGTACTTATCTCCATCACAGTTGATCTGTGTGTTAAGGGCTGACAATTAAATAATTTATGGAATTTTATTGTCAGCTTGGAAACATTATAACCAGTGGGGAAACGGCCGTCAATCCAAATTTGCCACCACTTCTTGCAATCGTCGCTGCAAAAAGGCCCGTTCCACCTGATTTTCGGTCAGTGAGAGGGCGCGTTCATAGGCTTGATGGGCCTCAGGCCAACGGCCGTCTCGCCGCAGCAAGTCAGCCCGAGCCGCATGATAAAGATGATATTTAGCCAAAACGCCCTTCTCATCACAAGCCGCTAACAGTTTCAGGCCAGGTTGAGGGCCATGAGCCATACCCACCGCCACTGCCCGGTTGAGGGCAACCACAGGTGAAGGGTTCAGTTGGTAAAGGCTGGCATACAAAGCCGCAATTTGGGGCCAATCGGTGTCAGACGGCCGTTTGGCCTCAGCGTGAAGGCCACTAATGGCCGCCTGAATCTGGTATGGTCCCGGCTGCCGCAACAAGAGAGCTTCATCTAAAATAGCCAATCCCTTTCTAATCTTGTCCTCATCCCAACGAGTGCGATCCTGCTCTTCTAGCAAAATAAGCTGACCCTCTACCGTTACTCTGGCCTCCCGCCGCGAATCATGAAGTAGCATCAAGGCCAACAAACCCAGGGCCTCGGCCATAGGCGATATGGATGGCTCAGCCTCAATTAACATCACTAACACCTGTGCCAGCCGAATGGCTTCTGTACATAAATCGCTACGGATCAGGCTCTCGCCGCTGGTAGCATTATACCCCTCATTAAAGATGAGATAGAGGACAGCCAAAACGGTGTTTAAGCGTTCGCCTAAGAGGTCAGCCGGTGGCACGCGGTAAGGGATTCCGGCTGCTTTGATCTTGCGTTTGGCCCGCACGAGGCGTTGGGCCATCGTCGTCTCGGCTACCATGAAAGCATGGGCTATTTCAGTGGTGGAAAGACCGCCCAAGGTTCGCAAAGTAAGGGCAATTTGAGCTTCAGCCGTCAAGGCCGGATGGCAGCATGTAAAAATGAGCTTCAAACGTTCGTCGGGGATGGTTTCACGGGCAAAGGCATCTTCATCGCTGAGTTTGAGGTCAGCAATGGAATAGAGGAGGGCTTGTTTATGGCTATAATTTTGGCGACGGCGTAAGCGATCAATAGCTTTGCGCTGAGCAGTGGTGGTGATCCAAGCAGCCGGATTGCGGGGAATGCCAGACGATGGCCAACGTTCTAGGGCAGTGATGAAGGCTTCTTGCAGCACATCTTCGGCCAGATCGAAATCTTGAAAACGGCCGATTAAGCCCGCCATCACCCGCCCCGATTCTTCACGGAAAGTGTCTTCAATTGTTTGATGCAGATCGGACATAAAAGGGCGGTGATTGAGTAATTGGCAATTACTCAATCACCTTTTTGTCTAACCAAATTCTAGAATCGGCCGTATTTCTACAGACCCCACTTTGGCTGCCGGGATTTTGGCGGCGAGTTCAATCGCCTCGTCTAAATCTTGACAGTCAAGGATATAGAAGCCGCCCAACTGCTCCTTCGTTTCGGCAAATGGGCCATCGAGGGCTACGGCTTTGCCGCCACGGGTACGTACAGTGGTCGCCGTGGTTGTCGGCTGCAAGGCATCGCCATTGAGGAAGCTGCCCCGCTGGCGCACTTCATTGGTGAAACTGCCATATTCAGCCATCACAGCTTCATTTTGAGCGGCCGTTCGTCGCGATTCGGCCGTTTCATCGGTATAAATCAACATCATGTATCGCATAATTCTGTCTCCTATTATGAGTCATTTGGGCCGGATTGCCCTTTTATGCTAACGACGAATGATGAAGAAACAGATCAACATTTTTTTATTTATTCAACCAAATGACATTGCCACAACCTGAAAATTTGCCAGGGAAAACCTGCTTGTAATCGTAAGCAGGGGCCATGAGGAGAAGATATTCGTCATAAAATTGTACCAGCCAGTTGCCGTCCGCTGACCACTCCAAACCGGGCCAGGTTCTTTGTGAGATTAAGTCAAATTCTTGCCCGGTCTCTAAGTCCAGAATATTTATCGCAATGTTATAGTTAAAAGCAGTAGGATCGTTTCTGATAAACGTCAGGAAACGGCCGTCGGGCGAAAACTCCCCAAAAGCATAATCTGATGTTTGCTGCCAAAGAGCAACCTTATTCCCATCTGGTTTTCTTTCTAATAGAAAGTAATACCAAGTATTAGTACCAGACTGTTCACCGCTCGTCGCCATCACAAGAATTAGATCTGGATTGGCAGGTGCAGGCTTGGCAAAATTGATAAATAAAGGTTGGGTTGGCTCCAAGTCTGGCATCCATACACGCAAATCACTTTCCCAAGCCATGACTAATTCTAAAGGGTCATCTAGCTGACGGCTGATGAGAACTTGCTCTATTCCCTCCAGGCGCACATAACCAACTGTTTGCTCATCCAGCCAGAAAGGCATCACGACATCCTCAGCAATTTGGACAGGGTTCTGGCCTCTAGCGTTAGCCACCATGAGCAGCCCAGGATCAGAAAAGCCCGGTACGGCCGTTCGCTCTTGCCACAACATTCTGCGCCCAGAAGGTGACCAAACAGGCGAACCAGGCACGGGGTAGCGACGACAAACATCATCAGGACAATCGGCTGAATCGAGCAAAATGCGGGCAAACTCCTCTGAATCTGAATCATAGGAGACGAACACAAAGTAGCGATTATCGGGTGAAATATCAGACAAATAGGTAGATTCAAACAGGGTGTCATCGGCTGCTGTATCAATAAGTGGACGACGGCCGTTACTATCAACCAACGTCAAAACCGAACGATCCTCTGTCATTTCTGAATTAAAATAACGCTCTTCCAAAATGTAACCATCTGTCAGAGGCCGTAAGTTTACATAGTCAGATGCTAGGTCTGTAATGTCTAGTAGTGACGACCGTTCCTCACTATGCAAATCATATTGATAAACATAATCGCTCTGGCACACATACAAAATATCTTGCTCCGGTAAAGGTGGTACTGTTTGTGCTGATTGGTTGATCGCTATTTGCGCTATCAGAAAGTCAAGCAACTTCTCGTCAAACGACTCTCCAATTATTGCCCTTACCCAAGCCGTATATGTGAGATCAGTCTGCAATAAACGCTGGATGGCGATGGGCGATAATTCTGTTGATTCAGTGACTAAAAATTGCACCAACATGGCACTGCGTGGCCCATGGGCTGGGTTATCAGAATTAAACCAACCACGGGAAAAACTAGTTGTGTGGGCGTTGTTATAGAGAAGTTGATCGTAATCAGCCGTTGTGAGCGGCCAGGAACGTAGGCCCAGTTGGTATAGCTGCCAATCGAGCAAAGCCTGGTGCAGCAAAACCCGGTCACAGCAAGCGTAATTGGCTTGCTGGACAATGATGGCTGCGGCTAGGTGACGCCCATAACCTTGTAACAAAGCTTGGTAACCAGCTTCGTCTATAGGCACTCCCACTAGAGATGGCGTAGGCAGGTTGAGGCGTAGGCTGTGTTCTAGCAGGGTTTGAGTATCGGCCGTTATCAGCAAACTCTCGGCCTCGCTATCCAGACGCAGGTGAAGGTGCAGATCGGAAGGGCAGTTCATATCGGGCAAGCGGCATACGTCGCCAATAAGAGCCTCAAAATCGAAGGCTAATTGGGACACAATATCTGCGTCACGCTGACGATAGGCAATGGATAGATAACGGCCGTCTAGTGTCTGCCAACTCCCCCAAAACTCCTCAGTAGGTGGCGCATAGAGCCACTTTTGCCCCAGTCGGTAAACGGCCATATGCTGCAAACGTACTGTCTCTGTCACCCCATCTCCATTTTGCAAAGCATGTTCCTGCTCAAAAAGCAGTTCAGCCGCCTTCAAATCGGATGCAACCGTTACTTGGGACTTAGTGACGGCCGTTTGAGCTTGCAGTCCCAAGCCGGCCCGATCAAATAGATGGCCCTCTCTAACCAAATCGAGCTGCAAATCTGTCCAATCTGGATCACGCCCAGAGAGAATGGAGCGGAACAGTTCATCATCTTGCTGCAAATTCGCTCGCTGCACCAGATTATGGGTCAAAAGAATCTCGGCCTCAATGGCCTTGTGGGCAGTCTCGATACGCTGATTGAGTTGGTGGTAGACAACAAAAACAGCAACTGACAAGAAGACAAGAATAGCCACAATGGCCAACCAAGGAACACGGCGGGAAACGGCCGTTACGGGTTCCGGCTTACTTACAGGTTCGTCAGCCCAAACCTCATCATCTGTGCGCCAATCAAACTGCTCAGGCATAATAACGATTATTATACCCGAATCGATATGAACGGATTGGATAAGTGAGGTTTTTCTTATTGCCAGATTATCAAATCCAACAGACAACCAGACCCTCTAGACAACGTATAGTATTTTATGACAATCATAGCGGCAGATCTGATAATCGGCCGTAAACTATCAATCGTAAAAGGAGCAATGGTTCATGAAAACCCCTATTCTTCTCAAATCATCCTTAATCGGTATCTTGATCATATTCATTTTATCAGCTATCAGCACAGCAGTGTCGTATCCCATTCTGCAGGAGATGTTTGCCATGTTTAGTGACCCTGCATTTTTTGACCCAAATACAATGCCGTCTTCCGGCCCACCACCGGGCTTCGAGCAATTTTTCAATCTGATGCCGCTGATTGGTTTGGTAGGCTGTCTAGCACAACTCATTCCGGGCATGATAGCAGGTGGTCTCTACGCTCGCTGGCACAATCAGGAAAAGCCCGTTATCCCAGGGGCAGTTAAAGGCGCAGCCGCCACCGGTGCTCTCACCCATGCAATTGGTTCTACTATCGCTGGTTTTGTAGGTTTCATCATCATGTTGCCCCTGCAAATGCAACTAATGGAAACAGCATTTGACACTGCGGGCGCACCGCCACCTCCATTTCCAATGGGTGGTTCAATGATCCTTTTTGGCACAATTGGGTTAGTCTGCGGAGCTATCATACAGGCTATTTTGGGAGCCGGGTTTGGAGCCCTAGGCGGCCTGATCGGGGATAGTTTTACAAAGGGTAAGTCACATGACTATGCTGGAGGTGATGTCATCGGCTAATTGAGTGCAACTATTTTGTGATGCAACCCAAAAGAGTGGAGCAGTTTTGAAAACTGCTCCACTCTAGGTACACACAGTTTTCTTTACATAAACGAGCTTCTTGTTTATACTAACGGCTATGTCCAAAAGACGCTCGCAGACACAGGATGAACAACTTGTTCCTCTAGGGGTGGTGTTAACAGCCGTCGGTTTTGTCATCCTCTTAGCTGTCATCGCCATTTGGATAATCGTTCCCGCCAGAATGCCCCAGCCCCTCTATAATGTGCTAGAGCCATATCTTCAACGATCCAATGAGGCAGCCATACCTACGGCCGTTCCTCTGGCCGCGGCCCCCACAACCACGCCCACCCCCGAACTCATCAGCCTGTTACCTGAAACCCCACTAGAAGGTGAAGAATTACCCGACTACTTCGTTTCCGCCCTAGATGCTACAGCCTATGGCCCTCCACAAGGGCAGCCCCAACGCATCGAAATCCCAACTATACAGTTAGACGCCAATATTACATCTGTCGGGATACAAGCCATCCAACAAAACGGCCAGACCTATTATCAGTGGCAAGTGCCAGGCAACTACAAAGCAGGTTGGCACAACAGCAGTGCCCGTTTAGGCAAACCGGGCAACACCGTTCTCAATGGACATCACAATATCTATGGCGAAGTCTTTCGAGACCTTGTAGACTTACAAGAGGGTGATGAGATCATTGTCCATGATAAAGATCAAGCTTTCCACTATCGCGTCACCCTAACCCAGATTCTCTCTGAACGCGGAGAAGCTATTGAAGTACGATTAGAAAATGCGAAATGGATTGAACCAACCGAGGATGAGCGTTTGACATTGATCACTTGCTGGCCCTACACAGATAATTCCCATCGAGTCGTTGTAGTTGCTGAGCCAATTGGCTCGACTGATACTGGGTAGATTTTACAAACGAATTCAGGTACCTGCTAAACTTGTTGAGAAAGACTCAAAGGTTTTTCTGCGTGGAATTTGCAATGCCATAAGTGTTTCGAGTTGAGCAGTTACAAATTCAGGAGAAATAAGATGAAAAAATTAATTCACGTGAGTTTACTCTTAACCTTTTTGTTAACTTTAACAGTAGGTGCTATCCAAGCACAAGATGATCATGGATTTATTCAGGGTCGTGTCTATAAAGACGTGAATGGAGATGGCCTTTGTGTCAATACAGGCATTGCCGGGGAAGAGCCGGTGCCTAATATTGATGTACGCTTTACCAATAGTGATGGTGATGTAGTCATTACCCACTACTCAGGGCCAGAAGGTATCTTTGGCTTAGTTCGCGCTGGCTTCAGTTGGTGGGAGGTCACAGTATTACCGCCTGCTGGTTGGGTAGTCACATCAGAACCAACTATTTTCGTGCCTGTTTTTGAAGACAGCTTGGCCCATGATGATGTCAATTTCTGTCTGAGCGAAGGTGCACCAGCACGCGTCGTTGCTTTGCTACCCGAATCTGGGGCTGCTACTGGCTCAGGCTTGACAATTGCGGCCATCACTGGTCTCGTCCTGCTTATTGCAGGTGTCGGTTTAGAAATCCGTCGTCGTCTGGCATAAAGGAACAATTTAAGAGGATAATGGGGCTATGGGCGAATAGTGCCATTATCCTCTTACTTATAAGGTACCAGTAGTATCTTTCCTAAATTTTGCCGATTTTGCATATAGTGATGGGCGGCTCCGGCCTGCTCAAAGCTAAAAGTCTGATCAATGACGGGTCGGAACAAGGCTTCGTCGTACCAGGCTATTAATTGTTTCATCCAAGCCCGTAATAATGATGTGTGCTGCCACAAATGGGTGATATTTACACCGATGATCCCCTTGTTATCGTCCATCAATTTTAGGGGACTATAAAAGGGAAGCATGATGTATTCACGAACGGCCGTCACCCATGACCGTCGCTTGTCTACAGCCAAACTTTGTAGCCCATAATGAATCAAGCGGCCTGTAGGCATCAATAAGCGGTAATTTTTCTGCCAATAACGTCCTCCAAACGGATCCAAAACAACCTGAACGCCGTGTCCCCCCGTAATGTCCTGCAAAACCACCTCGAAATCCTGGTTACGATAATCAATAGGGTAGCGTAAACCGCGCCCACGCAAAAAATCATGCTTTTCCGGGGAAGCCGTGCCATACGTCTCTGCGCCCACGATTTGACAAATATCTAAAGCTGCCAATCCGATCCCCCCTGCTGCGCTATGAATCAACACTTTATCTCCTGCCCGCAACGATCCCATCACCACTAACATCAAATAAGCGAGCAGGTAATTGAGCGGCAGGGCTGCTGCATCTTCCGCGCCCATCCAACTGAGCCGCTTAAAAACCTGTTGGTGGGGCACACAAACCAGATCGCTATAGCCACCAAAACGCGTCAGGGCAAATACAGGCTCACCTTCTTGTAAATCGGGCACACCTTGGCCAATGGCGTCTACCACGCCAGCCACTTCAAAACCCGGGACATAGGGTGTTTTGGGCGCATCTCGATAGACTCCCATGCGACCCATGATGTCAGCAAAACTCACACCACTGGCTTCAACCCGTATACGCACTTCACCACCACGAGGCAGAGGGTCTGGTGCATCCTGCAATTGCAGCACTTCTGGTAAGCCAGATTTCGGAATCCAAATTTGTTGCATGAGTAAAAAGTATAACCAGAGGCCAAGGCTTCGCCAATTGTTGACAAGCCTATTTGCTTATGTTAGCTTTCCTGTAGGAGAAACGGCCGTCTATCACACGCTAATCATCAAAACCACTAATCTTGTATTTTATTAAGGACGGTCAAACGAGGAAAAGCGATTATGCCCCGAATCGAGGCCTTGGAAACTGGTTCATCCAGTCAGCGAGATGCCCTAAATCATCAAGCTATTGAGGATTATCTCAAAACCATTTATGCCTTGGCAGAATTAGAAAGCCCAGTTAGCACCTCTCGCATTGCTGAAGCACGCCAAGTGAAAGCTGGCTCTGTAACCAACATGTTACAACGGTTGGCTAAATTAAATTTGGTTAATTATGAAAAGCATTATGGTGTGACGTTGACGGAGACAGGGCAAAAAATCGCCCTAGAAGTGCTGCGCCATCATCGGTTGATTGAGGCATATTTAATTGAGGCACTCGGCTTTACCTGGGATGAGGTTCATGAGCAGGCTGATATCTTGGAGCATGTGATTAGCGAGAAGTTAGAAGAACGGATTGCCGCCGCTCTAGGCCATCCGTCTTTTGACCCACATGGTGATCCAATTCCGGCCAAAGATGGCACAATTGTGTCACTTGAATATCAGCCATTATCCCTGTTGGCTGTGGGAGACACGGCCGTTGTGGCCCGTATCGTTGAGGATGACAAAAGTGAGTTGTTGCGCTATTTAGCCCAATTAGGGCTTATACCAGGCACGGCCGTTCGTGTCTTAGAGGTAGCCCCTTTCGATGGCCCCATCACACTTGAAGTAGCAGGAGTTAACAAGGTTGTAGGCTATTCTATCGCCCAGCAAGTATTAATGACTAAGGCTGCGCCAGAACAAGAATGAGAGAGCAGACATCAACTTGGCCAATTGATATGAATGCTTTTGCCCAGATAGCTGGGCCAAAGGCCGCACAACTGCTGCCCCAGCTGCTGCCTATTTATCTAGAAGATGGGGACCTGCTTACAGGCTGGATGGCTGAAGCCTTGCAGGTAGAAGATGCTATGAAGCTGCAACAAGCGGCTCATCGCTTAAAAGGCAATAGCGCCAGCATGGGCATCCACTCCATTGCCGAAATAGCCACTCAATTAGAAAAATTAGGCAAAACAGGGGATTTCCCAACGGCCGTTTCCTTGTTCGCCCAATTTTCAGAAGAGTATCAGCAAGTGAAAGCCGCCTTACTCAGCTTGGCAGACTTAGCCGAGTAGTCGTTCGATAATTGCCCTTATGAGTCCATCAAACCCCTATGATTATACGCAGCCAGTGCGTGACGGCCGTTACTTTGCTGGTCGCCAAACGCTCTTCGACTTGATCAAAGGGCATCTGGAAGGGCCGACGGCCAAACCTATCCTTTTGCATGGCGCCCATCGAATTGGCAAAACATCCGTCCTCAGGCAAATTGAATCTGGCCGCTTTGGTCCAGACTTTTTAACAGTTTATTTGGATCTCAATGAACTGGCTATGGACAGCTTGAGCGCATTTTTGTGGGCCTTTGCCCAAACGGCCGTCACCGGCCTGCGCCAACTCAGATTAGAGCTAGACGATCCCGAACTCACCGATTTTGTGGCCGATCCCCAGCGTGCTTTCCAAGAGCAATGTTTACAACCCATACAAAGCAAACTAGACGGCCGTCAACTCATCATCCTATGTGATAATGCACAAAAGCTCCATCAACAGATCGAACGGGGCACCTTGCCTGCAAACGGCTTTGCTGTCCTCAACCAACTTATTCATAGTCAGCCACGCGCCCAATCCATCTTCGCCTTAGAACTACCTTCGCCCCACCCTCCCCAGGCACACCCCTTCCTGCAAAACACACATAACTATCCCTTAGACCCTCTCAACGAAACAGAGACCATAGCCCTTATCCGCGAACCAGTACGCTACACGATCGTTCGAGATGTGGCCCAATACATTTACACCCTCACCAATGGCCATCCTTATGATCTACAACGCATTTGCCATGCCCTATACGAACGGCATGAAGAACATCATCTGCAACAAATTACCATTGCGGATGTCGTATTCGTGAAAGCCTTTGTTTTCAGCGACAAAGGGTTTGAAACCCAGCAACCAGAACGACTACCACCATACACTATCGCCCTCAAACCATCTTTTCGAGACACTTTTCGCCGTCGTCGCTCTCAACCCACCTCTTGGGCTAGGCGAGGCGTGTTTGCCCTAGGCACAGCCGTTCTCCTCTTTCTCATTGCTGCTTTTGCTTTCCCCAACACCACCATCGGGCAACAAATCCGTGGTATTATCATACCATCTACGACCACCCCAGCCATCATCGTTGTTGTCCCTGAAACCACCGATACACCCATACCCACCACGACCCCAACCGCCACACACACACACACACCAACCAGTACCCCCACCGCCACACAAACAGAAACCCCTACTCCCACAGAAACCCCTACCCCCACAGAAACCCCCACCATCACACCTATTCCCACCCTACTTGTCCGTGAGTTCGACAATATGCCTATGTTATTGGTGTCAGGTGGTTCTTTTCTCATGGGATCGGCCGATGATGATGTCAATGCAGGCGATGATGAAAAACCGCAGCATCAGGTGATTCTGGAGCCGTATTACATTGACCAGTACGAAGTTAGCGTGGCTCAATATGCTCTCTTCCTCAATGAATTAGGCGGCTACGAAAGAGCCTGTAATCAGGCAGATTGTGCCTGGCCTCGTGAACGCGCCAGCACATCTAATTATCTAAGCATCACTGAGCAAGAAGATGGCTCATTGCATTTTGCGCCCTTCGAAACGTATGGCAATTATCCTGTCAACTACGTCACTTGGTATGGCGCCAGAAACTATTGCCAATGGGTTGGCGGCCGTTTGCCCACCGAAGCTGAATGGGAATTTGCAGCACGAGGCACAGACGGCCGTTCCTATCCCTGGGGTAATCGGGAACCCGACACCTTGCGGGCCGTTTTCAACAGCAGCAGCTTTGAAAATATCAAGCCTGTAGATGCTTTGCCCGATGGCACCAGTTTCTTTGGTGCCTTTGCTATGGCTGGCAGCATGTGGGAATGGGTAGCCGATTGGTATGCTCCCGATTACTATAGCCAAAGCCCAGTCAGCAACCCCACCGGGCCTGAAGGTGATCAGCGTGTCATACGTGGCGGTGCTTGGCCCAACAACAACCTAGCCGACCGCCTGCGCTCTACCAATCGCAGCGCAGCCCCTCCCGCCACTCTCAGTGCCGCTTATGGCTTCCGCTGCGCTTTTCCAGTCAACGGCAATTAAGCAATAATGAAGCTTCTCAAACGCCTGCTACAAATCATCATGGGCTTTTTCTTGCTCATTCTCCTGTTTTCCTTTGGCACCATCTTTTATGACAGTCTGTTGGGCACGGATACGGCCGATTTTGCCAATACCGTCTATATGGACAGCCACGGGAATGAACTATTGGGCTACTTGGCCCTGCCTGAGGGGCCTAGTCCCCATCCCGGTGTGCTTCTCATCCATGAATGGTGGGGGCTGAATGAAGGCATCACCATCCTGGCCGAGGCTTTAGCAGCAGAAGGCTATATTGTCTTGGCTCCTGATGCTTACCGCGGTCAGGTAACAGCCGTTTTCCCCCGTGCCCTCTACCTGCGCCTCAGCACCCCTGAAGAGCAAGTCTTCGCTGATATAGACAGCGGCTTGGCCTACCTGCGCAGCCTAGATGGCATAGATACCGAGCGCATTGCCTCTATGGGCTTTTGCTTTGGCGGCGGCCAATCCCTACAACTCGGCCTGCGCCAATCGGAAAATCTGGCGATGACCATCATGTATTATGGGACTGTAGTCACCGAACCGGAATTATTACGGCCGTTAACCGCAGCCCAACCCGTTCTAGGCATCTTCGCTGAACAAGACCAACAAATCTTTGTCGAAGATGTTCTCGAATTTGAAGCCGCCCTCACCAGTCTGGGCATCGCCAATCAGATCACCATCTATCCCGAAGTCGGGCACGGCTTCGTCAATGAACACAACTTCAATCAGCCCGGTACAGCCGGGGATGCTTGGCAAGAAGCCATCACCTTCCTGAATGACAACTTCATGAACCAATCATGAGGCATCATTTGAGACGGCCGTTGCTTGGGTAGATTATGTTAGACACGGCCGTCTCAAATGATGTTCGTAAATCTTGTGCTTGTCCCGTCTCCGCTGACCGATAAGTGGCATCAAAAATCTCGATGACATGGCGGGCATGTTCGGCCGTTGCCAAAGTTGGTTTGTCATCACGCACCCAGTCTACAAGCTGCATCACATCCTCGTAAACGTGCATCTCCTCCATGCCAATGTGTTGGCCAACAACATGGGGCAAGTTAGCCGTATAGCCATATTTCTCAGCAATCTCGCGCCCTTCATACTCAATAGGCTGACCATTTAGCTCACCCCCATTAATCATACCGCCTGTGCCCATGATATACGGTCGTCCCAAACGCAATCCCCCCGCCGCCATGCCGTACACAAAGGCAAAAAAGGCATCCCCAAAATCCAGCACCATCATCGTCTGGTCATCCATATCAGTGGGTAACATTTGGCCTTGGAATTCTCGTTCGTGCAACCGGATACCAGAAAAAGCAGTCACCCGTTTAGCGGGACCAACAACGGCCGTTAAGGCATGAAGTCCATACACCGTCATATCATACAGCGGGCCACCACCTGGTTTGCGGAAATACCAGGCTGGATTGATGTTCGTTAAGGGGTCATCCCCATGCCGCACACTCGACTCTTGCTCATGATACTGTCCAAACGTAGCCCCCGTCACTGCCCAGGTTAGCTTGCCCAAAGCCCCCTCGTCCACCAGCCGCTTAATGGCCTGCAAACGGGGATTAATCAGTTCGCCAGGCGAAGAAACGAGTTTTACCCCTTTAGCAGCGGCACGCTCAATCAAATCATCAGCCTCATCCACCGTTGTCGTCATCGTTTTGTTGAAGTGGACATGCAGGCCATGTCCGATGGCTAATTTGCCCTGCTCATAATGCACCCCAATGGGCGAGGCAATGCTCACGGCATCCATATTTCCTGCCGCCAGCATCTCCTCAAAGGTGGCATAAGCGGCTGGCACACCAAACTTTCTAGCAGCCGCTTGGGCACGTTCTAGGATAGGATCACATACGGCCGTTACCCGCACCCGATCTTGCACATCAGCCATCGTCAAATGGGGCAGCAATCCTCGCAACGTAATACTACCCGTGCCCACAATCCCTAATCTCACATAGTCACTCATTTGCGCCATATCTCCTACATAAACTTAATGAATTGCCCCAGAATAACACAGTGAGCGTTGGGTGCAATCTTGAAAAACACCCTACGCTCACTGTCACTCTAACGATGACAGCAACCTACGAGGGTACCAAGTGTGGTAGCCTTGATATTGTCAAAAACGGCCGTGCCCAAAAGGGGAAACAGAAATTTCATTGTCACACTTGCGCTGCCTATGGTACCTTGTCCAACAGTGAAGTACTCGGCAGAGCGAAAGGAAGAAATCCTGCGAGCCTACCATGAGCGGTCGAGCTTGTGTGGCTTGGAGCGGACTTTCGGCGTGGCTCGACAAACAGTCTCTAGTTGGCTTAAAAAAAGCCGAGCAACAGCCACCTTTAGCCAATACCCTGGTAGAAAGTGAGGTCGATGACGTGCTGAAACTAGATGAACTGCGGTCATTTGTGGCTAAAAAGAGCAACAAACGGTGGGTTTGGATTGATCTGTGTCGTCAGACTCGTCAAGTGGTGGCTATCTTCATAGGTGACCGTATTTATCTGTGTAATAGTTCCGTTGTGCCTGCGTATAAAAGAGTAGTAAACGCATTTTAGTAGCCACCAAATTCGATTCGGCGGCTGAGATAAGAAACGTGCTTAAAGGCACGTGCAAAAGTTTATCCATGAATGATTCTGTAGCTGCGAAAAGTGAACAAATTATAGACCCATCACATGAGGCAAAAGCGGTGGATTGGGAAACGGTATACCGTAGCCAAATGCCACGCATTTACAACTTTTTGCGCTATCGGCTGCATGATGAAACGGCCGCTGAGGATTTAACGGCCGTTACTTTTGAGAAAGCCTGGCGCTACAAGCACACCTACCAGCCACACCAAGCCGCCTTCACCACTTGGCTCTTTACCATCGCCCGTAACAATGCCACGGATTATTCGCGACGGCGGCGCACACACGAACCTTTATTGGAAACGGCCGTTGCCCCCACGCCCACACCCGAAGAAACCATTAGCAAGCAACAAGACTTGGCCTTACTGCACCAACTATTGGCCAAACTGCCTGACCGGGAACAAGAGATATTGGCTCTGAAATATGGGGCTGAGTTATCCAATCGAGATATTGCGCGACAGATGGGCTTAACGGCCGTAAATGTCGGCATCATCCTCTATCGTACCCTACGCAAACTACGTCCCCAATTGGAGAAATAACCATGAGAACCAAACAACAGCTATATGCTTTCCAACGTGAACCAAGCCCCGAATTCACCCATAAACTTTATCAACGACTCATAGCCATTCCCCCAGCCACCACACCCTCACGCCCCACGCCCCACACCCACACACCCCTCCCCTCGTCCCGAATACGTCCTGCCTGGATTGTGGCCACCCTACTTCTCATGTTCCTCATGATGGCCATGGTACCCGGTATTCGCGTCCGCTTCACAGAAATTGTGCGACGTATCGGCGGTCTCACCGTACTCATCACCGATCAATATCCCAAACCAATAGGTGAGCCACGTATTGTGCCTAATGATACCGTGACCGTAGCCGAAGGGCGTGCCCGCCTTGATTATGAATTCAATTTACCTACCTGGGTTCCCGAAGGCATGGTCTTGCTAGAAAACGAGGCCTATGCCAGCAATATTCGTCATTCGGAACTGACATTAAGGTGGTCTGATGACAGTGTCAAAGGGCGTGTTTTTAGGTTAAAGGTCGCCGATGCCTTGCCAGATGTGAACTATGTGGTGGGGCCAAATAGTGTAACTGAAGTGATGGTCAATGACATACCAGCCACCTTCATTCGTGGCAGTTGGTATGACAATAATAAAACATGGAATTATGACATTTCACGCTCTTTACGCTGGCAAATGGATGGGATAGAATATATGTTATCCACAGGCAATGAAACATTGGGCGGCCTCACTGATGCAGAATTAATGAAGGTCGCTGAATCTATTGCCCCACCATAAATAAGGAGGTGAGGCTAACGAACCAACGCATACAAACAGCCAGACGAACTGACTCCTGTCAGACGAACTGACTCCTGTCAGACGAACTGACTCCTGTCAGACGAACTGACTCCTGTCAGACGAACTGACTCCTGTCAGACGAACTGACTCCTGTCAGACATATGGGCTGGTGACTCCTTTCTTCTTCTGACGGACATAGGGGCCGTTATTAAACGATTAGCAAACATATAAAGGAGATAAAAATGCGATTTTCAACTAATCTTGAAGACTTTCAAGAGATAAATGTATTGGTAAGCTTTTGTGACATCAAAGGCTTTTTTGGTTTCTGCCAAAAACTATCCCCCCTCGAAATAGCCATATTCCTCGACGACTTTTATGAACTCGTCAGCGACATAATTGAAGATGCGGACGGTCAGGTGCTCAAATTCCTGGGCGATGCTGCGCTGATCATCTTTGCTGAAGAAGATGTCAATCAGGGTGTGGTGGCCTTGAAAAAGCTGCAAGACGAGAGCGATGCCTGGCTTAAAGCCAGAAACACACCTTGTCGCAACATTATCAAAGCTCACTTCGGCCCTGTTGCCTATGGACCTGTTGGCAAACGCCACCACAAGCATATTGATGTTTTTGGCATGACTGTGAACACTGCTGCCAAAATCCCCTCTCATGGGCTGGCGATTACGCCGCAAGTATTCCGCCAGTTAGACTCGGATACACGGCAACTGTTTAAGAAACACACCCCTCCAATCCGCTACATTTCTGTAGATGAAGCCCATCGAGATTAGTAATTTAGCAATTGGGGAATTGAGCCTAAGCAAAGCGACTCAATTCCCCAATTGCTACCTTTTCTATGTCCTCTTTCAAATATGCCCAAATAGAGTACGAACGTCGCTTCTTATTGCGTCAACTCCCAACTGATTTAGACCACAATGACTTCACGCGAATTGATGATGTTTACATCCCTGGCACTCGTCTACGGCTGCGTAAAATGACAACCCCTTCCGGCGAGATTTTGGCCCTGAAATTGACCCAAAAATATAGTCAACCGGATATGCCTGCCACAGAAACGATCATCACCAATTTTTATTTAAACGAGGCAGAATACGGGGAACTAGCAGGGCTAAACGGCCGTTCCCTCACCAAACACCGCCACCATTACCACCACGCTGGCTATCGTTGGAGCCTAGACGTTTTCCAAGCCCAACTGCATGGCCTGATTTTGTGCGACATCGAAGCCCGTTCCGCTGAAGCATTAGCCCAAATCCCTATGCCCAGCTTTGCCATCGCCGACGTCACCGATGACCCACGCTACACGGGTGGCGCACTCGTGGCAGCTACGCCTGAAATGATTGCGGCTTTGTTAGCAGACGTTTAACGAGTCAAACAGTTGGCGACTGATGGTGGCGATTTCAGTAACGGCCGTTGCAAAAGCCGCCTCATTGGCTCGCGACGGCTTGCGATAGCCACTAATCTTACGCACAAATTGCAAAGCCGCCTCCTGCAACTCTTTATCCGTCGGCGGCCTATCTGGAAAACGTAATTTTTTAATATTGCGACACATAAAATTACCCCATTATTTTTTGTCAATGATATGGCCAGGTATCAAAAGTAATGGGCAAGGTGTGGGGGCCGCGAAAGGCAAAGCCTGGCAGCCAATCAACTTGCTCATTGACCAATTTCAAATTGCGGCAGCGCTGCAATAAGGCCAAAATACCTACCTGCGCTACAGTGCGTGCAATAGACACGCCCAGGCAAAAATGGGGGCCATGACCAAACGATAAATGACGATTGGGTTGGCGTCTCATCTCAAACGTGATTGGGTTGGAGAATTGGGACTCATCGCGGTTGCCAGAGCCAAACAGCACCACAATGCCCTGCCCAGCCACAAACGTCTGGCCCTGAAATGCCATCCTCTCTTTCACTACGCGGCTGGCAGCTTGCACTGGACTGTCATAACGCATCACCTCCTCGGTGGCGGGGGCGATCAGGTCGGGCTGAGCCAGCAGTTGCGCCAGCGCCTCGGGGTGCCGTGCAAAGGTGAGGATAGCGTTACCAATCAGATGGGCAGTGGAATTATTGCCACCCACCAGCAAGGCCACACACATGCCAAACAGTTCGTCGCGCGACAAACGGTCACCCTGCGCTTCGGCCTGCACCAACTCGGTGATCAGGTCATCTTGCGGGTCACGGCGGCGTTGCTCGATGATGACCTCAAGATAGGCCTTCATCCCCAACATGCTCTTTTGACCCTGGCGCATGATGCCCACGCGGTCTTTGGTCGTGCCAGTGCGGTCATAAATCAACACTTGGTCACGTGCCCAGCGCGTAAACTGGGGCTGATCGGCATAAGGCACACCCAAAATATCGGTGATGGCCCAGCCCGGCAGTTTAGTGGCCACATCGGCCATCACATCCATCGCGCCGTTGTCAATCACTTCGTCAATAAAGCCATGGCAAATTTGCTCGATACGAGCACGGCGGTTTTCGATCATGCGCGGCGTAAAGGCTTTGTTGACAATGGCTTTAAGACGAGTGTGTTGGGGCGGGTCGCTGAGCAACATGCGGCTGCCCAAAATGGTACGCAAGGGTGTCAACTCTTGCTGCACGGCGAGTGGCAGCACGGCAAAGGTTTGCTCGGTGCGGGCTGAGGACATTCGCGGGTCGTTGAGCAAGGTGACAATATCTTCGTAACGGCTAATCAACCAGGTACGGCCGTTCCAGCATACAGGCGTTTCCTGGCGCAAATGGGCATAATGGGGATAGGGGTTAGCTTGAATGAGCGGGTCGCTGAAATCGAGAGTAGTAGTTTTCATCATAGGTTGATTTTACTGGTTGATGCGATTCCCCCAAGAGCATTTCTGCTAATATTTCTCAACCGCTTTTCCCCTTCGTCAACAATTCCAAATGAGCGTGGAATAGCGGCAAAGGATGATTATCACCCTCTGCTGTAATGATGCCACTGTTTCTCATCGCTCGATAAATTTCACCGCATATCTTCAGCACAACCTCTACTTGTCTTTCAGAGCTGCTCACGGAGACTAATTCTTCCAAGAGCGGCACATATATTGGGGCTTCGTCTAACTTACGAAATTCATGCGCTAACCATTTCCAGTATGGTGTATAGTCTCGATTGAGCAACAACAATGTTCTCATGACACCATTTATGAATTCGCCGATACAAACTGCCTTTGTTAATGGATCGTCACGTTTAGCCACGCGCTGGACAAAATTATATTCACCATGCTGCCAGACTCGAAATATGGATTCTGCCAGACGGATGCACCATACTTTCTCTGGATAATAATGAAGCGCATCCCGCCAACCGCTCAATTCCCCGCTGCCATCATACCAAATAGCCGCATGCCTCAAAAAATACAAGATCGACTCACGGGCTTCATTGATACCCCCATCAATTCGCTCTTTGACGATGATGTGCCAATCCTCATCATGACTGGGTTTTTCACTAAATCCAACCCAGGTTTCTATCCAGTTGGAGATGCCTTCAACCTCTACACTTTTATCCCCTGCACCATCCAGCCTGAATCCCTTCCATGGATTGGGAGCGGCAGCATTCATAACTGCGGATACTTTCTCTCCATGCTCTGCATAATCATCCGCAGAGAGGAAGATGGTGAATTGTGGCCCCCAATTATGATCTTTTGATATCTCGTCATCTGCTCCAATAACATCTGAACCAGATACTCTGCCAATAGCGACTCGTTTTGCCAACTCTGGGAACGATTTTTCCAAATGTTCTTTTCCCCATTTGGTATAAAAATCCTGCGCAACCTTTAACCCTTTCATGTTT
Organism: Promineifilaceae bacterium (SeqCode); assembly: GCA_965223555.1. GTDB lineage: Bacteria > Chloroflexota > Anaerolineae > Promineifilales > Promineifilaceae > CBDCWU01. The sequence continues at coordinate 2,870,146 of CBDCWU010000009.1, read as the reverse complement.
CTTCCTTTCACTTTAAACTTGCTTGATAAAGTTCCAACAGACATGCACTTCCTTCCGCAAATAGGCATAATGGGGATAGGGGTCAGCTTGAATAAGCGGGGCACTGAAATCGCGGGGGATAGTTTGTGTCATGGGGTGATTTTACTTGTTTAGCATGATTCCCCCAAGAAGTAGGTTTTGTTGGGAGTATTTCACTTTAGGGGCAAAAAGAAAGAGAATCAGGGTACAAGCATAAAAAGGTGTACCCATGAAAAAAAGTCGAGAAGAAATTGAAAGAGAGTTGAGAGCAAAAGCAGAAGAAATGATAGCTAAAACGCTAGAATGGTATGAAAAGCATGAAGCGCCAACATTGAGCGAAATAGAAAAGGAAGTACTGAGAATGCGCCAGGTCTTGAGTGAGGAAATGACTCGAATCTTGATACATGGACAAGCATCAGTCCACCCTGAAAAGAGGCCAGACTGTCCTGAGTGTGGTCAGCGGCTAAGAAATAAGGGAGAAAAGCCCAAAACAGTAGAATGTCTCATCGGCCAAGTGAAATTAGAACGAGCTTATTACTATTGCCCAAGATGTAAGACAGGGTTTTTCCCCCCTAGATGAACAACTTCAATTGTGGGAAAAACATTGGAGTCCAGAGTTAAGCAAACAAATGGTCTGGTTAAGCGGGGTTAGCACAAGCTATGAAAAAGCCGAGGAGACCTTGGCACGGATAGGGCGCATAGGGGTTTCCGATAGTAGTGTGTGGCGACAAGCACAGAAATGGGGAGAGAAGCTAGCCGCGATGGAAGAAGTAGAGATGAGCTTAGCCGAAGCCGTCGCCTTGCCGAAGCCGCTCCAAACAGTTCCTGAGACTGGGTGCAAAGGCGTGGCTATGGATGGAGCCATGATTTGCCTGCGTGAGGAAGGTTGGAAAGAGTTAAAAATAGGTTGTGTCTTTGATATTGAGGTCAGACCCACCAAAGACAAGGAAACAGGCAAGTGGCTATCCCAAGCACACGCAACCCATAACCAATACACATCTCACTTAGGTGGCCCCGAAGCGATAGGGCAAAAAGTATGGGCCTTGGCTCACCGTCATGGTTGGCTTGGTACACAGCAAACGATTGCTTTGGGAGATGGAGCGATTTGGATTTGGCACCAGTTTGACCACCGTTTTGTCAACAGTGAGCAACTGGTTGATTGGTATCATGCGACTAACCATTTGCACACAGCTGCCAGCTTGCTCCATAGCCAACAAGCAGCTAGAGATGCCTGGTATGACCAACAAAAAACAGAGTTATTCATCGGGCAGGCTCACCAAATCGCTGAAGACCTCATTGTCGCTGCCATCGACAAACCTTGGTGTGTCGTCGAGGACATTCTGACAGAGGCTTTGTATTTAGATAACAACCAGCACCGCATGCACTATCAGGCACTACAAGCGGCTGGCTTTCCCATTGGCTCTGGCATGGTTGAGAGTGGTTGTAAGCAGTTTAAAGCTCGTTTTGCCGGACCTGGCATGCGCTGGTCTCGTCGAGGTGCTGAGCACCTTCTGCCGATTCGGGCTGCAGTCATGAGCCATGCCTTCGATTCTGTATGGACTAAGGCTCATCTGCCCCAGAACTGAAATGCTCCCGTTTTGTTAAGTGTGTGGATGTGGGGGGAAACGGCCGTTCCCCTCCACCAACCCTAAACCCAACCTCCGATTTACTCACTTCGCTCCTTTGTTGTTACAATAAATTGTCCTGTATGCTGGTTGAGGTCTGGTTGAATGAATTATCTTGTGAGAAGATCATTCATGAACGACAAAGGCAAAATTGCCAATAAATATTAAGGAGAAAACCACATGAAATATACACATCTTGGACGCACTGGCTTGCAAGTAAGCAAATTGTGTTTGGGCACAATGAACTTCGGCCCTTGGACGAGTGAAGCAGACAGCCACGTGATGATGGATACGGCTCTGGATGCGGGTATAAATTTCCTCGATACAGCCAATCGCTACGGCATCTGGGGAGGCTCCGGCAGCCATCACGGCCACACCGAAGAGATTATTGGGAACTGGTTTCAGCAGGGCGGCGGGCGACGCGACAAAGTTGTGCTGGCCACCAAGCTTTATGGAGCCATGAGCGACTGGCCCAACGAAGGCAAGCTCTCAGCCCTAAACATCAAGCGAGCTTGTGAAGCCAGCCTCAAACGCTTGCAAACCGACCACATTGACCTCTATCAAATGCACCACATTGACCGCAACACACCCTGGGAGGAAATCTGGCAAGGGATGGAGCAACTCGTCCGCGAGGGCAAGATTCTCTATGTGGGCAGCAGCAACTTTGCGGGCTGGCACATTGCCAAAGCCAACGAAGCCGCCAAGCGACGCAACTTTATGGGTTTAGTCAGCGAACAGAGCAAGTACAGTTTGGCCGAACGGACGATTGAGCTAGAGGTTGTACCTGCTTGTGAGGATTACGGTGTCGGCCTCATCCCCTGGAGTCCCCTGGATGGCGGCTTACTGGGTGGCGTGCTGGCCAAGATCGAGAGTGGGCGGCGTGCCAGCACCCACATGCAACAGCGCATCGAAGCCGCACAGCCACAAATCGAAAGCTATGAGAACTTCTGCGCCAAGATCGGCGAGCATCCGGCCAATGTGGCCTTAGCCTGGCAATTGCACAATCCAGTTATCACCGCGCCCATCATTGGCCCCAGCAATGTGGAGCAGCTAACTGGCAGTCTACGGGCGCTGGATATTCGTCTGACTGCTGAGCAACTAAAGCAGTTGGATGAGATCTGGCCCGGCCCAGGTGGCCCTGCACCAGAAGCGTACGCCTGGTAATATCGGTCTTAAACAGGCAAATCTTACGCAATTGAGATATTTGCCAGAGAGGCTGGAGCAGTCTTCGAGGCTGCTCCAGTCTGGTGAATGTGCAAGTCCTAACAGATTGAAGCAACCAATTGGAAGCTTGAACAGTTCGTTGAGTCACGCTTGAGGGCGACAACATCTTGTTAGGCGTCTGCCAATGACTAAGTTTTAGCAAACTGCCATTTGAAAATAAGGATAGAAGCCACCCCCACCAACGGTACAAAGATCAACATCGTCAAACCAGTCGTCAGTGAGGAGCGGTCGGCGACGAGGCCAACGACCCAGGAGCCAATACCGGCTGGCAGCCAACCCAGTCCCATTACCAGTGACCCTGCCAAGCCCGTGGCTCGCGGCCAAATTTCCTGGGCCATCAGGATGGTCACGGGAAAAGATGCGCCAATGGTTACGCCTGTTAAGCCAATGGCAATAATTTGGGCTACGCCTGTGGTATGTAACATCAGCCAATGTAGTGGCCCCATCAGCAGCATACTCCCCACAATAATGGGCACACGCCCCACTCTGTCGGACAATGTACCACCACTCATGCTGCCCACGCTGACAGACACCAGCAGCACCGAGAAGATGGAACTGGCCGTCTCTAACGGCCGTCCCTCGCTCAACAACCATTCCGGCAAATAGGTGATCAAACTGCCCTGAAACCAGGAACGTGCCCCCACTACTAACACAATCAGGCCCAAGGCCAACCAGGAACCATATTGAGGCTCGCCGCCTTTAACGGCCGTATGTGCAGGCACAACTATTTGCTGAAGTTGGCTGAGCATGAAAAGGCAAATAATCAAGCCAAGCGGAATAAGAACGGCCGTACCCCGCAACCCAAACCACAACAAACCCACACTCACAATCAAGGGACTCACTGCCGACCCCAAATTGCCACCCACCGAGAAAAGCGACATGGCTGTGCCCTGTCGCGTGGCCGTATTGGCCGGAATCAGCGCCGCCCCGGCCGGATGATAGGCGGCCGAGGCAAATGAGCCTAAAACGATGATGGGCATTAACATCCAATACTGCCCGCCATAATAAGCCACTACGCCAAATAGCCCCATCCAAAAGCCAATCCAAGCCATACTGCCCGCCACCATCACCCGCGGATCCCAACGGTCGCTCACATAACCAAAGAGAGGCTGTGTTAATGAACCAGAAATGCTGACAACCAGTGCCAATGTACCAATCTGGCCGTAAGACAACCCCATGCGCTCAATGAGCAAGGGATAGACGACGGGTAAAAAGTTGTGATGGAGTTCGAGAGCGAAATGGGTGAAGGCAATGAGGAGAACGGCCGTTGGCAGCCGCTTAGGTAGAGTTAAATTCATGAGTGATCAGTAATCAGTAATCCGTTATCGGACTCCCGATTACTGATCACCGATTACGGACGTTATCTATAACGATTGGCTAAATTCCGCAATTGTAGACGACCCTGCTCAGACAGGCCATACCCATCAATCTCAGCTTGCAGCACATCCCAATCGCCATAGCCGCCTAAGAAACCATTGGCCCGAGCCACGGCCGTTGAATTCACAAAATCCGTCAATTCAGGATAAATGGCTCGGAACTCAGCTTCTAACGCTGGTGTGCCCCGTAGCGAATATTTCTGATGATAATCTTCTGCCAAATAAAAGGTCTCTAGCGGCAAAATGGGCGTGTGAATCTGGCCGCGTGCCCGCTCTTGCTGTGCTTTGGTAATTTGGGCCATCTGTTTTTGTGCGAGCGTGTGCGTGAAAACGGCCGTCATATACTGCTTCCCCCATGACCGCCGCGAATGCCGTCCGCCACGCCAAAAAATATTCAACAAAGCTTCATACGAAATCTGCGCGGGGTCAAAATCCACCTGAAACGACTCCGTGTGATCGCCCATGCTTCGATAAGTCGGGTTCGGCTTACGGCCGCCCGTATACCCCACTCGCGTCCGCACCACGCCGGGAATACTCCCAAACTGGGAGTCGGGTCCCCAGAATCAGCCCAAGGCAAATGTGGCTGTTTCGATATGGCTTGGCACCGCCAGGTCAATAGCGGGGAAATCTGTTTTAGAATCAATAAAAAGAGTCATGATTCGCTCCTATTTAATCTGTAAACCTCACGCCCTTGGGTGAGCTATTTGAGCATTGCAATCCATTGTAAACGTAGTCCAGCCTGACTACAAGCCTTTTATTTACTTGTAATACTCGTGTAACCTTGCTGGCTTACCCCCCACAAGAATGCACCAACAGCCAGCAACAGCAGGGCGAGGGTGGGCAGCCATTCCAGGCGACGCACCCACTCTAATTCGCCGAAATTCTGCGGATCCAAATAGGTCAGATAGGAAAAGATGAGTGCCCCACATAGATAAAGCCAGGGCAGCACCCACAGCCATAACCGGCGACTTTTACCTCGACTAGGTGGTTGGAAAGGCAGCAGAGCCACCAGAACTAAGACATACCAGGGGTGAACAGTCGGTGTAAGCAATATATAGGCCATGAAGGGAACGGCCGTTAAGCGCAAAGTCGCCCTCATTTCCCTACGCTGCCGGGCTAGTAACCAACTAACAAAAAGAACCGCCAACATCAAGCCTAGTCCAATCTGCTTGGCAGTCGCCAACGGATCAGCAACGTCTTGTCGGCTCAATACCCTTTCCAGCCAATGGAAAATGCCACTGTTAAATTTCCATTGATCGCTATATATCCGCAGCGCGCCAAAAAGCCCCGTGCCATTCAAAGGGCCTGTCAGTCCCCACCCCGCTCGCAATGCCGCAGGCAGCAACAAGCCAACAGCGACTGCACCATAAATAAACCGTTGCCGCCAAGACCAACGCCAAAACAGCATAGGCACAACCAGGATAGGTAAAATCTTAGTCAACGTCGCCAAAGCCAAGGCCACGGGTGCCGCCAACCATGCCCAAAAACTGCTATACCATCCCTCTGCTCTATCCGCCCGAATAGTGAGCCAGATGGCCAGAAGGGCCAATAAAATCATCCAAGCATCAATATGAGCACTATGCGCAACTTCGATGATGACCAAAGGGTTCCACAGATAGAGAAGCAGATAGTGACGGGGCAAGGCGGCCATCATCAACAACCTAGCTAGCAACAAACCACTCAGCAAATCGAAGATGATCATCGTTATCTGCAAAAAGATTGGTTTTAAGGGAAAAACAAAGGCATGGCTGGCAAAAATCCATTGGGCGGCGGGCAAATAGGGGCTAGCCATCCAAGCATTGTTGGCCTGAGATCGCTGGGGGATATCCAGATAGTCCAGTTCAGGAGCCTCAATAGCGTAGGCATAGGGGCTTACCCCTTGCGTAGCCACGTAGCCATCCCAAAGATAACGATAAATATCATCTGACAAGGTAGGTGTGGTGAAGAGCAGCAAGAGGCGAAAGACAATAGCGGCCCCCCAAGCCCATTTCATAGGCACGATATTCCACTCAGCCCAGATAAGCAAGCCCACGAAGGCGAGAAAGGCAAGAAGATACCAGGCTACTGTTTGTGGTGTGTACTGATCCCGTAATGTGCCATACAGCCACTCCATGCGTACCAAGCCCAAATAGGCAATCAAGCTCATCACTGTGAGCATGATAAAGACAAACTGTTTGCGAATGTTATCTAGGGCGGCGGGCATAACGGAGGGTAACACCCAAGATGTAATAGGCGGCCAGAATTGAGCCGCGTACTGTGCCGCTGACTTTGGAACGGCCGCTGCGCCGCACTTGCCAACTAACGGGGACTTCTAGGATACGGCCGTTTTTCCGGGCCACCTTCACCATCATCTCTGTAGGCCAGCCAAACGTCATCTCTTGCATGTTCAATTGAGCCAAAAGATCAGCCCGAATGGCCCGATATGGCCCCAAATCAGTCACGCTGACATCATACAATTGGCTCATGAGGTGCGATGAGAGCCAGTTGCCAAACCGTTGGTGCGGCAGCATGGCTCCAGCAGCGATGTGGCCTAAAGTGCGGGAACCTAGCACTAAATCGGCTGTGTCATCCCATAACGGCCGTAACAAACAAAGCATTTCCTGGGGCAATGAACTGTAATCACCATCTATAAAAACTAGCAGATCGGCACTATGCTGTCGGGCAGCGGTCATGCCCGCCGCACAAGCATAGCCATAACCACGCCTCGGCTCAGACACCACAATGGCCCCAGCTTCTTGGGCACAAACGGCCGTATCATCCGTCGAGCCATTATCCACCACAAAAATGCAATCCACCCCCTGACCCCAAACATCCTGCACCAAGGGACCAATATTGCCAGCTTCATTGAGGGCTGGAACAATAACGGCCGTTGTCAGAGCACTTTTCATCTACAGTTCGCGAATCCTTTGCATCTCTAGCAAAAATTGGCGAGTATGGCTCCCTTGAGGCGATTTTTGTAAATCGTACGCCATTCTGTCTAAATCCTCACCACTATCTACATCATACCAGGACGGCAGCAGCGCCACATTCAGTTTCTCTTCAGTGGCAATGGCTAGGGTGTCTTGCAAAACATGCGAAGTAGACATTTCTACCTCACAAACAAGGCGCGGATACGGCCGTTTCCAACCAATAAGATAATAGCCACCATCATCACAGGGGCCTAAAACAACATCCGTAGCCGCATCTTGCAAACGATTAAAAGCCTGAACCAAATAAGCCTGTGGCAACGTGGGACTATCGCTATTCATGGCGGCCACCCGGCTGTAGCCTGCGCTCAGACACCTAGTCAACACATAATCCAGCCGCTCCCCCAATGTATCACCCATCTGCGGCATCAGTTGCACATCGGGGGCCAACCGCCGAAAGTAAGCTTCAGCTCCCACAGGCGCATAGGCAATAAAGGGTGTCACGTCAGGCACGGCGCAAGCCAGGTCAATGGCATCACGCAAAAAACAGGCATATAACTCGGCTGCGTCTTTAGCAGAAAGGGGTGGCGATAAGCGCGTTTTAGTTTGGCCCGGACACGGCCGTTTCGCCATCACGATCAAAGCTGAACCAGATTGATCCTTCATAGGTGGGCCGACCACTGCGCCTGCTCCGCCGCCGTCCGTTGCTGCCGCTTTTTACGACTACGATAAACAGCCACAGTCTGCACAATAGTCACCGCAGCAACCAGACTCAAACCTGTGCCAAACATCAGCGCATAAAAAGCAATGCCCCACAAGCCCATCAGCGTGGCTAGCCAGGCCGTCGCCAAACTGTAGACGCCTAAGGCCAATTCTGCATAAACAATCCCATCCAGACGCAGTTGGTAACGCTGCTGCGTCCAATCCTGCTTTTGTTGACCAATACCAAACTTGGCTGTACGCTCAAATACCTCTTTACGCTTCGTCACAATTTGGGCCGCGGCCCGAACTGTATTAAACATCAAACCGGACCCCATCACCGACACAGCCAAAAGCTTGGGCAAAAGACGTAGCCAGGGCTTGCCTAATTGCTGTTGGGCCATCACAAAAAATACTGTGGGGGCGACGGCCGTCAGAGAAAACAAATAGGCAAAGCCATATAGCAGGCTAAACCGAGGGTATCCGGCCGAAAAAAGTACGACCAGTGGATAAACAAGCGTCAGTACGAAAAGGAGCAGATGTACGCTGTAGCCTAATAAATGCAGAGTAGCTTGATATTTTACTGTCAGAGCAACAGGCGCTCGCCACACCAAAGGGAGAAGTTTATGGGCACATTCCAAGCTACCCCGTGCCCAGCGGTGCTGCTGGCGACGAAAACCGCTAAAATTAACGGGTAGTTCCGCTGGTACTTCAATCTGGCGCACATAGCGTCCCTGCCAGCCTTTGAGGTAAGCACGATAGGAAAGATCGAGGTCTTCAGTCAAAGTATCGGCCGTCCAGCCACCAGCATCCTCCATAGCCGCTCGCCGCCAAATACCGGCTGTGCCATTAAAATTGAACCAAAAGCCAGCTTGGCTGCGAGCAAATTGTTCCACCATAAAGTGGGCATCAATGGCCAAAGATTGCAAATAAGTAAGCCAGGAATAATCACGGTTCAAATGGCCCCAACGCGCCTGCACAAAAGCCACATTTGGCTCTTGCAAATAGGGTATGGCTCTACGCAAGAAATCGGGCGGTGGTAAGAAATCAGCATCAAATATGGCGATAAATTCACCACTAGCTGTGTCCATACCAGCTTGTAATGCTCCGGCCTTAAATCCCGTCCGATCGGTGCGGTGCAAATGCACAATATTGATGCCTTGTCGCTGTGCCTGCCTAACGGCCGTTCGCACCATAGCGGCCGTTTCATCAGTTGAATCGTCTAAAACCTGGATTTGTAGTAGGTCAGATGGATAGTCCAATTTAACCACAGCCTTGATCAGTCGCTCGGCAACATATAACTCATTATATATGGGCAATTGCACTGTTACTGTGGGCCAAGCCATCTTCATTTCCGGCGTAGATGGCAACTTTCGGCCCTGCCACCAAGTGAAAACCGACATATACAAGAAATTGATACCAAATAAAAATAGTGCGCCGGAAACCGTGAAATAGACGATGGCGACCGGTATCAAGAACCAATTATTCATATTGGCCTACCACAAAATATTGAATGGTGGGTTGCCCCGCCTTTCTAGTAACCGTACATCCACGCCCCAGTGGCGGCCAGCATAGCTCAAGAAGAGCGTGAGGGCCGTCATAAACAGCAACACATACACCCAAATCCACTCATGCCCACCGAAGTAGGAGAGGAACAAGTTGAAGAAAAACAGCATAGCGGCCAAACTAAAAAAGCGTGTAAAAGCACCCAACAATAAAGCCAAACCCATCAGAAATTCGGCAACGAGCTGGAAGGAGCCAAATAAGCCCGCTACGGGCACAACGGCCGTATCCAGGAAAGCCTTGTAGAAGGTTAAGCTGCTGCCGTTACCATTGTCAGCATCAAACAGCCAATTAAAAAAGCCAGTTAGCCCCTCAGCCGTATAAAGCCCATCTCGCACATTGCCATACCAGGTGGCCAAGATAATGATGCCCAAGGTAATGCGTAACAAGGCAACGGCCGTTCGCATCTGCTTTGTATCCTGTGATTGATTCATAATTGTCTCCATATAACTCTTTTACGTAAGCCATTGCAGTGGACCAACGGCCGCATACTTTGTCCTTAACCAACCATCTACACCCCACAACCGACCGGCCCCCACCACCACAAACGTCCCCTGCCACATCGCCAACATCGCATAAGACCAGGGCCATTCGCCAGGAACCTCCAACAGGCCAACACCTAAGTTGAGAGCCATCAATAATCCAATTGCCCCACCCAGACGGGTTAGCGTGCCCGTTAATAAAGACAGTCCCACGAAAAGCTCGGCCAAAAAAATGATCCAGGCGAAAAAGGTGAAGTTAGGAATCACCACCGAAGCTACAAAGTCGCCATAAAACGGGAAGGCAGCGTGCTCCACCTCCAACATGAGCCAATCCAGCAAGCCCCGCCCTGTGTCCGGCGCAAAATCAGGTGGTAGCTTCCAACGCAAGGAGAAAAGCCATAACACGCCAATCAAGCAACGGCTAGCAGAAATTGGCCATAAAGACGCTTGTTTCTCTAAAAACTTCACATGTTCACCTTGAGTCACGCCGCCGGCAGCAAACAGATACGCTCGGGGGGCAGGTGCAAGACAATACTGTCCCCTTGTTGGTATCCATTGTAGGGGGCCGTAACCATATGCAAGCAGATGTCATTCACAGCCACCTGATATTGCATGGATTGGCCTTGATAGCGACATGCTTGCACCTTAGCCATAACATTATTGTGACCGTTACAACCAACTTCAATGGCCTCAGGTCGGATAGTTAGCAAAACGGGGCCATCCGTGAACCGCGACGCTGTTACCTCAAAATGTCCTAAGGGGGTTTGGACTCGCTGGCCTTGTTTAATACCAGGGATGAAGTTGCTGGCCCCGAAAAATTGGGCCACCTGCGCGTCAGCAGGCCGCTCATAAAAGGCTTGTGGTTTATCAATTTGCCGTAAACGGCCGTCAATCATCAAACCAATCCTATCGGCAATCGTCACCGCCTCAGCCTGATCATGCGTGACAAACAGAGTGGTAATACCAGCCTCCTTTTGCAACCGGCAAATCATCTGCCGCAGCTCTTGGCGCAACTCTCGATCCAGGTTACTGAGTGGCTCATCAAGCAGCAGCAGCTTGGGCCTGATGACCAAAGCCCGCGCCAAGGCCACCCGCTGCCGCTGCCCCCCAGAGAGCTGATCAGGCCGCCGAGATTCATAGTTTGGTAGTTGTACGGCCGTTAAAGCCGCAGCCACCCGCTCACGAATGATTGACGGTGCCAGTTTTTGCATTTCCAGGCCAAAAGCCACATTTTCAGCCACTGACATAAAGGGGAAAAGGGCATCTTTTTGGAAAACCATGACCGCCCCACGCTTTTCTGCTGGTATCTGCAAGACAGATTGTCCATCAAAGCACACATCACCACGCGTGGGTGCAAGCAGGCCCGATATGAGGCGCAGTGTCGTCGTCTTGCCACAGCCCGACGGCCCTAGCAACACCATTAACTCGCCATCTCTCAGTGACAAGTTAAGATCAGCAACGGCCGTAACCCCAGCCTCATACTCTTTGGTCAGGTTAACCAAGGTCAGCGTCGTCATAAGTCAGTCTGGCCAAACCTCCATAGCCCCAGCTAAGGGCAAATCCAGAATGCGATCGGGCCCTTCAAACCAACGGCTATAAATCTCAGCATAATGGCCATCCCGCCACAAATTTTGCAAGGCATAGTTCACTTCATCGCGCCACACAGAATCATTAATGGGCACACCAATGCCAAATTGCACCGGATTATGCCCACCGGACAACAACTCCAAGTTCGGATCGCCAGCCGCTAGAGACAACATCGTGATGTTATCTTCCGTATAGCCTTCCACTGCGCCATCACGCAAAGCTTGCATCGCCGCCAACTTATCGTCAAACTCCACAATATCCGGTTCTGGCCCACCTCGGTCAGCCGAAAAAGCTTGCCATGACGGAATAGCCGAGCTACCAGCATTGGCTGCCACCGTTTTTCCCATCAATTCATCAATTGTGCCGTAAGTACCCTTACGGATGAGGAAGGATTGATTGTCCCAAAAATAAGTGATGCTGAAATCAATGGCCTCATCCCGGCTGCGGGTATGGTTCATACTGGCAATGGACATGTCAACTTCCCCCTCTTGCAAAAAACTGATTCGGGTCGTGCCGTCCACTGGCACCAGCTCCAATTCGACACCTAATTCGTCAGCCATGGCTTGCGCCAAATCAATATCAAACCCCACCCACTCACCGCTGCCATCGATAAAGCTCATAGGCGGGTTATCATTCCGCACCCCAATTCGCACCTTGCCAGCCTGCATCACCCGATCATAATTTGATTCAGCCGCAACACTACCCTGACAAGCCACCAACACAAAACTAAACAATAACAGTAATCCAACAGCAAAATTCACTTTTTTCAACCTTATTTTCTCCATAATATTGAGTCTACCGAAAAAGCTCACGCAAAGGCGCAAAGGTTCCAGAGTAAACCCGCCTCATCCGAGTTTGACGCGTCCTTTTTTCAGTAAAGTCAACCTTAATAATTTACAAATGAATAGATAAGATCGCCCGTATGAGACAATCTTTCCCGCCGCTGTGCTAGCCGGGAAAAACCAAAAGCAACAACAAAATACAAAAGTCCTACTGTCAAATTCAAGGCCATCCAATAAGGCGAATTGTCAATGTCGCTGCCTAAAGCTATGCGAGCAGTGGTCATGAGATCAGCCACACCGACAATGATAACCACAGAGGTATCCTTAAAGAGGCTGATGGCTTGCCCAGTAAAGGCAGGTAGCATGGTGCGCCAGATAGTTGGCATTTTGATCAAACGATAGATTTGAGGCCAACTGCTGCCCATGAGCCGTGCCGATTCAGTCAGATGAGAGGGAACCGCCCGCAAGCCAGCCCTGACTATTTCAGCTTGATAGGCACTGCTATAAAGAGTGAGGGCCACCAGGGCTGATGTGAGTGGTGTGATGGTCCAACCTTGGCGACGGCCGTATCCCAACAAACTATGAACCAACAACAAGAGCAAAATCAAGGGCAGCCCACGAAATATTTGTACATAAAGATGGACAAGCCACCGCAACGGCCGTTTCCTTGATTCATAAACCGGCCCCAGCAGAACCGCAATGATAAAACCCAGGCCAATCGCTATCGTCGCCAACAAAAGGCTCATCAGCAAGCCACCCGGCCGATGTCCCGGAAAACCTAGGAGCAAATTCAGCAAATTAGTAAGTATAAAAGCAATTTGATCCGACATCAGTTCTATGTTTAGAATATTCACTCATGATCGTTTTCACCAGAGAGGCTGGAGCAGTTTTGGAAACTGCTCCAATCTGGGCAAGCGAAAGTCCTGATATTTTCATTTTGTCATCAAACGGCCGTATGCAAACGGCGATCAACGCCCTGCAATAAGGCAGCCAGGGCAAAAGCCAGCAGCCAATATAAAACAGAGGCCAAAAGCAACAACTCCACGGCTTGGAAAGTTTGAGAAATCGCAGTTTGGGTAACCTGAAATAGTTCTGGCACCGTCACCAAACTAGCCAAGGCCGTGTTTTTCAGATTATGAATGAGCCTAGTGGACATCGCCGGGAAAGCAATACGGACACCTTGCGGCAGCAAAATACGCCTAAAAATTGCTTGCGGCGAGGCCCCCAATGAACGGGCGGCATCCACAATCTCTTGCGGAATAGCACTTACCCCAGCCCGAAATAGCTCGGCCAGATAGGCACTAGTGTTAAGCGTCAGGGCCATAATTGCTGCCAAAGCATAGTAGGGCAAGGAAAGGCCCATTACGGCTTGACTCCAGGTAACCCATATATTGTCAAAGAATAGCAGTCGCCGTGTTTCTGGTGCAAAAACATTGGGCACAGCGAAGGCCCAAAAGATGATCAACACCAGTGCCGGGATATTGCGGAAAATGTCAACATAGATAGCTGCCAGATGTCTTAGAAGGGGCTGCCTGGCCAGCCGCAAGGCGCCGATAGTGATGCCAATGATCAGTGAGAGCAGGGTGGTGACGGCCGTTAGCAACAACGTAAACCCCATACCTCGCCACAACAAAACCAAAATATCTGGCGTCAGAAAGCTCATGTTTCCCCTATCAGCAACATAATGGGACTCGCCTCAACCAATGGCGAGCCTTCATAATCACCATACATAGCAGTGAGTCTAAAACCCATTGCTTCGAGCAAGGCAGCCAATTCAGAGAGCGTATAGAGACGGTAGCGTAACAGATAAGTTCGGCTCTGTGCCGGTGTCACCATCAGAAACTCCTCACTGACGATCTTTGTCTGGGGATCATACTGCCTAGTTACAACAGCATACCGTTCATCACCGCCAAACCTGTCATGTGCTTTCAACTGGGAGACGGCCGTTTGCCGCTGTGGAACTTCTATAACAATATAACCGCCGGGTTTTAGAGCCTTATAAACGGCCGACAATAAGTCACGATTGTCAGCAGTCCCCGTTATTTGCCCCAACGTGGTAAAGAGGCATATGGCCACATCGAAGAGATGAGGCGTGGTAAACTGCTCGGCAGGGATTTGCTGGAAGGTGATGGAAACGGCCATTTCTCTGGCTTTTTCCTGAGCTGCAGCAATCATTGCCGCTGAAGGGTCGATAGCCGTAACAGCCAAACCACGCCGAGCTAATTCTAGGCTGTGTCGCCCAAAGCCACAGCCCACATCCAAAATGCGTGCGCCTGCGGACAGGCCCAATTGGGACAAGATAAAATCAATCTCGGCTACAGTTCGCTCCTCTGTCAACAAAGGGTGCCGCAGAAAAGGAGAGCCTGATTCAAAGAAATTGGGCTGGTTCATAAGAAGATTATTCCAATGGTGGAGCATGTAGGTTCCCACTCACGGTGGGAAGATAAACATTGCGCTTCTTTCACAAACTATCCCGCACATCTAGCAAAGGAATATCCTGGCGTTCAAGTTCGTTCAGGGCTTCAAAAGGGATGGCCGCACCTTGAGCAACGGCCGTTTCCGCCCACTCCTCTAGCCACGCCCGGCTGATGCCATCCACATCATCCACAAAACGCAAGCGGTCAATCGGATACGTCTCCTTCAACAATTTCATCTCTGCTACTACACTTTCTGGTGAGCGTTGTCGGTAACCACTGCCATGTACCGCATCCCGGCACCACTCACAGCCATAAGGGCAGCCTCGCGTTGTCGCAATCGTCATCGAGGCATAACCATTTGTCTCCTGCCACACCTGCAAATAACGTTCCATATTAACGAGATCACGGGCTGGCAAAGGCAAAGCATCTAGATTCTCCAATGGTGGGCGCGGCTGATTAATAATAACCTGGCCCTCCGCCCGGAAAGCCACCCCATGTTCCTGACACAGAGCCGCCACAGTTAAATTTTTCTCATCAAACAGGGCTAACAAGGCGGTGATCGTTTGCTCACCTTCATGATGAACAACAATGTCAACTGGGGCCTTTTCTAGATAGCGCGTCGGTGATTTGGTCGGGTCTGGCCCTCCTACAACAACCACAGCACCCCAATCTTGGGCTATCTGCGCCAGCCTTAGTGCCATCTTGCGTGTGGGTTGCAAGGCAGATATGCCCACAATATCGGGTGCTTCCCTTTGCAGGGCCGCCTCAAACTCCGACTCATCAACAGCAAACGTGCCATCAAAAACAGCGACTTCATGCCCTTGCTCGCGCACATAGCCTGCCAAATAAAGCAAGCCTAAGGGAAAATAAGGGCTATTGGCTGCTTGTTCATCAGGACTCTGACTCAAAAACAGTGGGTGAGCGAATAAGATTTTAGCCATAGAATCTCCTGTCTTATGAAGGTTGCTAATTAGCAGGCAGAGCTGCTTTATCTGGCTCCATCTGCCGTGACCACAATTTGAGGGCGCGGTCTGCTAAAAATACGCCAACAATGATGGATAAGGTTGAAGTGATGCTGCCCCAGGAGAGTAAGGACACGCCTACCATCCCATGCCCTAGGTTACAACCACCAGCAATTGCCGCGCCAACGCCCATAATAAAGCCCCCCACCGCCAATTGAGCATATCGTTTGGGGGTTTCGCCCCGAATCCAAAATGTACCCGATTTTATTGACGCGATTAATGCACCAGGTATTACGGCAATGAGTGTTATTGGAATCCATAGAGAGCCTAAGCCTCCTCGCCTCGTAATAGCCGCAAACAGACTGCTGGGAATTCCTGAAGTGCCAAATGTATAGTTGGAACCACCCCAATCAGCCAACAACCAAGCCAGAGTTAGGAACAGCCCCATAACTAGCCCCAAGCGCAACCAATCCCACAGTTTCCCTCGTGCATGGCGCGGAGATCGAGAAAGGTAAACGGCCGTTACTAAACCCAACAGCCCCAACAACAGCCAACCCCATAACCCCCAGGCATTCAGCAACGTGGCACTCTCCCCCTTAACCATAATTTGGGACTCTCTAAGTGACTCTCGCAAGGGCACAAGCGGGCCAAGATAAGTCATAATATCACCGACGGCCCAGGCTATCATAGCCACGAACATGCCCAACATACCATGCCCTAACTTATAAAAAACACCAGTAATACACGTTGCGGCCAACACCATGCCCACACCAAATATCAGACCACCAATCAAGTTTGCCTGCCAAACAAAGGGGGGTATCCAGGGATCAATCCAACCCAAAGCCATCAGCCCTTGCACCAAAGGGATACTGATCACCAGCAAGAGTAGATAAGCACGGAATAAATCTGGTTGTCGCGGCTGTTGCAATAATTCTCGCCAAGTACTATGGAAACAGAGGTCGCCCCGCTCCACAATGTAGCCTAAGCCAATACCTGTCAGAATTGCTAATAGTATCATCATGAGCAGATAGTTGAAATGATTGCCACTTTCGCTCTAGAAAGAGGAAAAGTGCAAATAAGATAAGATCAGGCTGCGAGTATAACAACAATTTCTTACACATGACTTAAGACTTGAGATAGCAACCCAGATCAGTCAGTTTTGGCTGGAAGCTTGGGAATCGGCCGAATCAATTGGGCGATTGCTAAGGCGGCGCACGTAGTTGACCAAATGCCATATCTCCTCGCGGCTGAATTGCTCTTCAAAAGCAGGCATGGGCGTGTCTTCAATACCATTCTGAATCCAAAAGAACAAGTCACCATCAGGATGAGTGCCCGTATGCCCACTAGCAAAATCGGCTGGTGGTGGATTAAATGTTGTCGAATTCGGTCCATCCCCTCGTCCCTCAGTACCATGACAAGGAACGCAATTTTCCTCATAGAGGGCTTGGCCAATAGCGATAGATTCACCATCAGGCAAGATGGGGTTGTTGAGGAATTTGGCTGGCGTGAATTCGGGGCCAAAGAAGTCAAGCAAGTTGGTTGCCCCAAACCACAATACCAGCAAGCTGATGAGCAATAAGGGAGCTAGCTGCCATTCACTACGGGCGGCACGAGTAGCCAGGAAGCCCCACAGCAGGGCAAATAAGACCATGAACAGACCTGACGCCCCTTTGTCGGCAATGGTCATAAATTGGGCAAACTGTTCCAACGGCCGTTCACCACTTTCCAACGGTCGAATATTGCCTCCCAACCCTGCCTCCAAACGGTAGGGCACAAAGGTGTCAAAAGCATTGGGGCGACGGACAGACACCTCTATCTGCCATGAGCCAATTAAACTAACATAACTGCCATCTAGCACATAATGACCATCACCCTGAGCAACGGCCGTTGCCTCAGCCGCGCCGATAGACTGACCCAAAAAGGTATACCGCAACGACACCTCTGTAGCATCAGCAATTGGGTTGCCCGCCGCATCTGCCAAATAGACATCAAAACTGTTCTGCCCAACCAGAGCTGGCTCAATGGTCAATGTCACATTTACATCATCGGCCGTCTGGGTGGCCACCATTTGGCCTGGCGCATCAGCCAGCAGGGGCGCATCGGCTCCCCGCTGCAAATCAGTCAACACCCCAGCAGCAGCCAGGATGACAAAAGCCATCACCATTTCGATCAACACCAAACGACCAAATCGCTGCATCACCCTCCCGGTTTGTGAGCCATCTGGTTGCTCATAAGCCGTCTTGAGGCGTGGCTTGATGACCAATAGATTGACAGCCGCCATACCCAGCAAGGGCAAAACCAAGACAATTTTCCCTAAGAGCATCAGCCCATAAGCTGTGCCCACCAATGCTGTCCAACTTCCCACATGCTGCCCACCCAAATAGCCACCACTCACCAGCAACAGCCCCACAGAAATAGCGGCAACAGCCGAAAAGTTCAGGTTGAGGCTCAAATTGACCCAGGTTCGTGATTCAGCCTCAAATTGGCGCGATTGGCGCAAACCCATCATCAGATAAAGCAGCCCTCCAGCCCAAATCGCAGCAGCCAAAGTGTGGACAAAATCAACGGCCGTTGCCAATAGTGACTCTTGCTCCAAAGCAGCACTATGGCTGATCAATGAACTTGTCAAAGCCAATCCCGCTGCCAAGAGCAGCCCCAACCACCATGTCCAACCCCGCAACGACTGCCGATCTTCATGCACTGTGATAAACAAACTGATATGAAAATGCAGGGCCACAGCCAGCAAAAAGCGCGTCAGCCACATCGAACCAAAGCGCGTCCCCAACCAGGTCTGAAAATTATTGCCCTCTAACAAACCATAAGCAATGGACTGATCCACAAAAATCAGAGCCAAAGCCACCCCAATTAAAGCCAACCCAACTGCAACCACCTTAAGACCTGTTCGGGCTTGTTGCACATCCAAAGCTTCTTCGGCTGCTTCCAACTCGATACCCCGAAAAACAGGATTCCAAATGAGCAAGCGAAAGGCAAAAAAGCCCAAAATCAGGCCGATACCAGTCAAGGTTAGCCAGCGGGCTACCATATTTGTGGGCGAAAGTTGGGCCGTCACCGACACTTCGGTATCTGCTTCAGCCAGTTCAGTGATGCCCACCCCAAAAGAAAACGTCCCCGCCGTCGTATGCCCATCAACGGCCGATAATACCTGCCAACTCACCAAATAGGCCCCATCATTCATGCGGGGCAAATCGACCGACAAACTACGATTTTCACCATCGGCTACTTGCAACGATCCCGCCTCAAGAGCTTGCCCCGCCTGAGTCAAAACGGTGATACGGCTCAGCTCTGGCACAACAGGCTCATTAAAACGAATCGTTATTTCACTGGGGGCTTCTTCTAGGATTTCATTGGTAGACGGACTGGAGGATACGGGCACAGCGTGTGCCCAAACAGGTGTTGGTCGTCTGGCAAACAGCCAAGTTAGGAGCAAGAGAAGAGAAAGGGTGTAGAGGATAGAACGGCCGTTTTTCATAACAAATCACCTTCAAGCAAGTTGTGACAGACAGAATGGGGTAATTGAGACATTACCCAATTACCCAATCATCCATTATTTCGCCACCACAATCATAATCGCATCACCATCTTCCAGCTCTTCATGCGTGTCAATCGAGAGATAGACAGCAATTTCATGCTCGCCAGCTTCCAAGCCACGCAGCGTGTCATCCATGTTCTCTCCCATCACCATCCCCCACGAAGAGCCATCCACATAGATGTGCCAATGATTACCATCACCTAACTCAAACTCCTCCAACTCAATCTCTACAGTAACTTCATCACCCACCTTAAAGGTCTCTCCATCCGCTGGGGACACAATGTGAACAGCCGCACCATTATTCGGCACCCGATTATGTTCTTCTTGATGGTTATGATCATCATCATGTTCCATCCCATCGTCATGATCCATCTCCTCGTCCGTATGCTCCATCTCACCAGCGGCATTTCCCTCATCAGTAGTAGAAGAGGTACAAGCAATAGCAAAAGGCAGTAGAAATAGGCAAACAAAGAGCGACTTCCAATTTATATTTATTGTTGTTTTCATTATTCAATTCTCCATTACGCACGGCGGCGTAACAGGCCCACCACCCCCAAAATAAGACCAAGTATGCCAACACCAATGCCAACATAAGCAAGCGTGCGAGCAGATTCTAATTGTGTTGTTAATTCCTCAATGTCATCTTGCAATTCACGGGGATCAGGCTGAGCTTCGGGAAACTGGAGACGAGCCGCCGAAAAAACCTCTTCCGGTTCTATCACCTCATCTATTGCCACATCCCCGATTGAACCTGTCAAATGCACCGCATATTGCCCCCGCACTGTGGGGAAGATTTCTACTGAGTACCAACCTGCGTCTGTTGCTGGATTCAGGTTAGATTGAAAGGTTCGTCCTGCATATTGTAATTCAGCATTAAGGGTAGATTCTGCTCCGGTGACAGGAACTTCGTCTTCCGTAATCTCAATAACCAAGGCATTGCGTTCACCCACAATAGCCGGTTCCTCCGCCCAACCAACCACAACGGCATAAGGGCCAATCTCTACCCGGCTGTGTGCCTTTGCTAATGGGCTGCTTGAAAACAAGAAAATGCCCAGTAACAAGATACCTAAACCGCGCCAAACCCGATTTCGTTTGTGTTGAAGAGCCATCATTTCCTCCACCTGAAAACATCAAACAACATCTGTAGGTTAGATGATGCCTCCAGACTGATTAAGAGTGTCACAGTTTGAAATTAGAGGGAGCCAACTGTGACACCACAAGTTTGGTAGTTCATTCCAACTGAATTTTCCACAAAAATGAACTGCCAACATTAACAAGGGTCGATAGATTGTAATTTTCGCCTAAAAACGTGGAGGGGGGGTTTGGGGTGGGAAAGATAAGACCTGACAAGTAATCATTTTCGAATCAAGGCGGGAAATAAAGGCAGCAGCAAAGAGAGAGGCAACGGCCGTAACCGGCAAACCCACTGTCAATATATAATTCGTCACCGTAGAAACGGCCGCTTCCATCGTCGCCAACGAATCTACACAGGGATCAACCGGATGTCCTGTATCCAAAAACACAAGATTCGCCATCATATGACCACAAACCCTGGCCCCCGCCGGGGCCACAATAGGAGCCATCAGCCCCAGAAGGAGCAACAAAACCTGTGAGAATTCTAACCGCTTAGGCTGCATTAAAAACAAACAGACCTGACAACTTTGGCAATAAAGTTATCAAGCCCCACTTTTTATTCATCCGGCTGCCCAATGCCACCACCAGCGCCAGGGCCACACGTAGCCCCTCGTTCTGGCGTTTGTGGGCCAACTCGATAACGTTGAATAAACTCTTCAATTCGCCTATCAGATACAGAATCCACCTCAAGTTGCAAGCCCCAAGCCGTCATCACAATTGGGCTTTTCAAACCAGGATAAGGGCTTGTCAACACAAAATTGTCACCCCGTACAATATTTTTCAACTCAGCAATGTCGCTAGCATCTATATTGGGATCATACGTTATCCACACCGCCCCATGTTCTAACGAATGGACAGCATTTTCAGCCGCAATCGGCTCATTATAAATGCCACATACTTGCCATTGATCATGGTGTGTGCCTCCTACTGGCGGCAAATTCTCCTCAGGATATTGCAAGCTGTTATCATGACCACGAGCTGGCCGAGCGTAAACGATCACATCCCGAATAGGCGGAGGTTCACGCACATTCAAATAGATCAAGGAGCCTAAGCCGCCCAATCCCAACACAACCGCCGCAATAATAATCAAGCTTTTCATGTTGCCTGACCCAAAATCTGTACCAGATACATCTCGTCTCGTCATGAATCGTTCCTTATCTGTAAAAAGATAATCGGTGATCAGCTAACCGATTACCGATCCCTAAGCCCTTTTCATTCGCTCGGCGTCCCTACACCACCACTACATGAAGCACCAGCTTCGGGGCCCCGTGCGCCACGATATTGATTAATAAAATCTTCTACCCGTTCATCGGCGGCAGATTCCACTTGCAATTGAATATCCCAAGTTGTTAACACAATGGGACTACCTTGGTCTGGATATTGGCTAAGAATCGTGTCACCCTTGTCGCGTACCATATCCTTCAATGTTTCAACATCGCTCGCTGACACCTGCTCAGGATCATATGTTATCCACACTGCCCCATGCTCCATCGAATGCACTGCATTCTCAGGTGGCACTTCAGCATCATAAATACCGCAGTTCAGCCAACTAGTTGCATGTGTTCCCCCTGTTGGCGGCAATTCAGTTTGTTCATATTGGAAGGCATTATCATGCTGATTAGCCGGTGCTGGCACAGCAACCTGCTCAATGCCTTCCACATCAGGCTCAAAGATGCGGAATAGCACCAAGGCAATTAGGGCCAAGACTACCACACCAATGGGGCCCCAAATCCGCATCAGCTTCAGGCGGCGTTCGCGTTCCATTTGCAAACGGCGTTCCTCACGCTTACTAATTCGTTCTCCCTTCTTCTTACTCACACCTTACTCCAATTTAAATAAAAGATTCGCCGACAACGGCCGTTCACCATTATCCCCCGTCCGCTTTATCCATCAAAACTTTTAAATCCCTACTCATCTGCCCCTTGGCGCATGGTCACTTCCCACTGCACCTGCTGTACCTCTGGCGACCAATTGCTTTTGATGAAGGTCAACACGGCTACTATTTCTTCATCAGAGAGAATATTGGCAAACGAGGGCATCTTACTCACACCAACATCCGGCGCCACCCGTGCCCCGCCTAGTTTGACAATTTGTACCAGTCGTGTGTCATCATGCTGCCAGGTGTGACCCGTCGCATCATGGGCCGGAGCGCGATAAGAGCCATCATCATTTAGCTCTTGCCAACCTGGCTCGCCCTCCAGCGCCCCGCCATGACATTCAGCACAATGTTCCACATAAACTGCCTCACCCAAGGCAACCGTGTTCGGATCAAGGGCAGGGCGCGGGGGGACAGTCACTGTTGGCGGCACAAAAGGGGTGTTGGTGGCTGTCAGCGAACTAGCATTACAAGCAGTCATTAGCCAGAGATATAGGAGGGCAACAAGAGACCTTTTCATACGGCCGTTTTTATACCCGACTGCCTGCCACAAAGCAATAGGGGAACATTATGACAGCAACTTCTGCAGATAAATCCGCTCATGCCCCATTGGAAAATCCTGCAAACGGCCGAACACTTCATACCCCAATGCTACATAGAATTCCTCTGCCTGAAAACTATGCGTATCCACCATCGCAGAGTGGCACCCTCGCTTAACCGCCTCCACCTCGGCCATCTGCATCAAGCGACGGCCGATCCCCTGCCCTCGCAGTGAATCATCCACCCACAATAGCTTGATGTGCAACCAATCCCAATAAGTCGCCCCAGCCATGCCAGCTAGCACACGGCCGTTCTCATCTCGCACAAACACGCCAATATCCCACTTCTTTCGTAGAGGTACAATCGCTGCCCCATGCGCATCTAAACCAGTCCCCAAATAGTCAACATCAGCCATCGCTGGCTTGTCAGTTAATTCAAAATTCACAATGCCTCAATCACCTCTCTACAACAATCCCTCATACCGACCACCATCCACCAACACCATCTCTCCCGTCACATAACTCGCTGCTGGCGACACTAAAAACGCCGCTACATTGGCAAACTCCTGTGGCGTCCCCATCCGCCCCAAAGGAATATGCCGCGTAATTTTGCCCCGCTCCGTCGCCACATCTGTCCCGCTCTGTTCAGCCCGATAATCCAACAGATATACCACCCGCTCCGTCTCCGTCCAACCGGGCAAAATAGAATTCACTCGAATATTGTCCCCACCCAACTCCTGCGATAATGTTTTTGTCAGCCCAATCACCGCCGGACGCACCACATTGGACATAATCAAGCCGGACACTGGCTGCTTCACCGAAAAACTGGTGATGGTTAAAATAGAAGCCGCTCCACTTTGTCGCAAATGGGGCAAAGCGGTTCTGATCAAGCGGGCCGCGCTCATCAATGTTAAATTAATGGCCACTTCCCACTGAACCATGCTCACCGAATCAAATGTGCCACCTGGCGGTCCTCCCGCATTTGTGACAAGAATATCCAAACCGCCAAACCGATTAACCGTAAATGCCATGACCGCCTCAATAGCGGCAGAGTCGGTCACATCGCAAACACAAACCGCCACCTCACCCCCTGTCTCTTCCCGAATTCGTGCCGCCGCCTCGTCCAACCGTTCTTGCGAGCGGCTGCTAACCACCACTTTGGCTCCCTCCTGGGCCAATGTAAACGCGGTAGCATAACCCAAACCACTGCTGGCTCCCGTCACCAAAGCAACTCTATTCTTTAAGCCTAAATCCATATTGAACCTCCAATCTTTATCGTACTGCCTCATTATATGCCACCCATACCATTTATGCTGTATGATTGTGACTATACAGGGGTCAGGTCTGGCATGAGAATATCGCCAGAAAACAAAGAACCTAAAGCGAACCACACACGAACGCCCTGTTTACGCATGGTCGAAAGGTAGCTGCGAATGGTGCAAAAATCCTGGGCACCATGCATGCTACGAAAACAACCGGATATTTTCTGCTGAACCTTGAGCATGCGAATATCTCGTTCAGCCAGATTGTTATCAAATGGCACCTTAAAATCGTAGACAAAAGCCAACACTTCGTGGCGATGTTTGCCCAATCGCTCAGCAAAGTTACGTGGTTTCGTCTTTCTTGGCCGACCCCGTTTCCCTTTAGGCCATCCTTCAGGTGGCGGTGGATTGGCTTGCAAGGCGATAGCGACCTGACGGTCATAGAGGCGTTCAATCTGGGCAACTTTCAGCGGTGGCAATGCCGTTTCTCCCGCCAACCGAGCCTGGTCAACGACCTGTTTGATACTAAGCAACAACCACTTCATGCGATTGGCCCAGGGCTGTTTGTGATTGTCAGCAATGGCGGTCAAATCACGCAGATGATGCACATTGCATAGACCATGCTGACATTGTTTATGTTGATAGTAGGCTGACCAGAAATCATGAATGGCTCGCCCCTCGAAATTGGGGAGAATCGCCATTGCTTTGGTCGCTTTGCTACCCCGGTTGCGATGCGGATAGTAGCATGTCAACTGGTCAGTGGCGGCCACATGCAGCCAATGGCGTTGTCCATTGATGTAGAATCCACTCTCATCACAATGCAGGATGTGACCCGCCGTCAGTGCGACTTTGACTTGGTCGATGATGGGGTGCAACTGTCGTGCCGTGCGCTGGATGATATTCTGCAAGGTGCCCGGCGAGAGCTTGAGGCCAAACAGGTCGGCAAAAAAGCGTCGGCTCCGCTCGAAGGGAATGAATTGCTCCGCCTTGAGATACACAGCCAATTGCTGGATGCGTGGCCCGTATTGCACCGGGGCAATCACATCCTGGGGGAATGAGCTCTGACTTAGTTGCCGACAATGGGGACAGCAGAGCGTTTCCGCTTGATGTTCCGTCACAACGATGTCCAGGGGCGGCAAATCATAAACTTGTCGTTTGTCGATAGCCGCAGCCTGTTGCTCAGCGGTAAATGGTAGTTGGCAATGCTGGCAAGTGTCGGGACGATGTATCCTGACTGCATCCGGCATCGTGCTCATTTTGAGTGTATGACCGGGATGCCCTTTTTGTCCACCAGGCCTTTTGTCACTTTTGCGACGCAAGCTTTTGGTTCTTTTCTTTTTCTGCCGGCTCTTGTCTCGACTGGATGGCCAGTGGGAATTACGACTGTTTTGCTTGAGCAATGACGTAAGTTCCGCAATTTGCTGCTGAGCGGCTTGCAAGGCGGCTTCTAGTTCTTGTATTCTTTGCTTTAGTTGCTCATTTTCCCGCTGATAATCCATGACGTTTATTTATACCACAGGTCTATGGCCTGTATAGTGACGTATGATTTTGCTATTATTCGGCTAATAGAAAACTGATTCCAAGAAAAGATGGCTCATTCAACTAACAATTGGCAGGGTGCGGTAGAAGCGGTACGGCGAGCAAGCAGAGCCAAAGGGCGGGCCAAACACGGCCGTTTCTCCATCGAAGGCATCCGTCTCCATGAACGTGCCCTACGGGCTGATGTTCCTTTGGAACTTGTCCTCATTACTGAGAGCCTATGGCAAAATACATCGGAGCGGGTGCAAAAGCTATTGGCGGAATTGGCAACGGCCGTTCCCAGCCTTGTCACCATCCCAGACCCGATCATGGCCGAACTCACCTCGGGCCGTGAGCTCGGTGGCTTGCTGGGCCTCAGTCCAATGCCCACCCCACCCAAATTGTCCCATCTGCTGGCCACTGTCCCCCGCCCACTGCTCCTCGTCGCTTGTGATGTGATAGACCCAGGCAATGTGGGTGCCCTACTACGCACCGGGCATGCTTCTGGCATCACCGCCTTCATCAGCGTTGGCCGCAGCGATCCCTTCCACCCCAAGGCAGTGCGAACAGCTATGGGCAGTTTATTCAAAGTACCAGTTGTGCAGCTAAAGGTTGTTGTTGACCTGATGATGATATTACGAGAAATGAAGATAGAATCAGTAGGCACGGCCGTTCAAGCTGGCACACTATTACCTCAAGTACAGTTTTCGGGGAGAGGAACGGCCGTCTTCATGGGCAACGAATATTGGGGCTTACCTGAAGCTATGCAAACAGAAATGGATACCCTCCTCACCATCCCCATGCAGGCAAGCATAGACTCCTTCTCCGTCAATGCCGCCGCCGCCATCATCCTCTATGAAATCCGACGAAAAGAGCTATGTTAACTATCAAATGCGCTGCCTGTAAAAGCAAGTTATGGAAATACGACAAAATCGGACGCGGTGCTGTCTTGCGCTGCTACAAAGATCGCATCACCCTAGAGTATGGCACCACCAAACAAACTGGTGACAAAATCGTCTGCCACTGCGGCAAAAGGATAGGCATCGATAAAGGCCCATCCATCAAGATGATTCGCAACACCTTCACCTATACAGGCATGAAACGGTAATCTAAACAAATTTGAGCTTGTCAGGGTTAGCAATGGCCCAAACAGCCTGGATACGGCCGTTTCTCGCCTCAATCGTCACTATCGTTGTTGCTCGTTTGCCGGGCTGGGTTTACCAGTTCAGGGCGAGTTGCATCCATCACTGGTTCCGGCAACCAAGGCCCCAAACCAGTTGCCAACTCCCTTCATAATGGGGACAATGGCAAGCTATGAAACACCGTACACCATCTAAGCCTTGTTAAAATGGAGTCTTATCATGCAAATATCCTGGATTCTCATCATCCTTGGCTCCTTCGTCATCGCCGCCATCATCCGCATCATCACCAACAGAAAAGCCAAGTTGACCGCCCCCTGCCCTCAATGCAAATCTCCTAATGTACTTGAAACCAACCGCGAAACCACCGGTACCCGCTCCATCCAAAAGTTTTGGGCCGGCACTGGTGCCGGAGCCGACATAAGACTACAACTCGATATGGACATTACCTTTCGCTGCCAAGATTGTGGACATAAATTCACCCACAACTTCACTCAAACACAATAAACACTCCTTCTTGCTTGCATGCACGAGCAAATAAACTTACTGGGGATTAACACATGCCAAAGTTATGGAATCCTGCTGTTGAAAATTTAACAGGCCCAGAAATGCGTCAGTTGCAATTGGTCAAGATGCGCCGTCAGTTGATTTGGGTCTATGAACAGTCATCCTACTATCGCGCCAAATTTGATAAGGCAGGAGTCAATCCCCACCAATTTGACTCACTAGAGCAGCTAGATAACTATCCCTTTTTTGACAAAGACGAGGAACGCGCCAGCCAAGAAGCTTCACAAGCCGAGCTAAGCCATCCTTTTGGCTTACACATTACCTGCGATCCTAAAGATGTACGCCGCATCTCCTCCTCATCGGGCACAACGGGCACACCCACCTTTAGCGGCTTCACCCAAAAGGATCGGGAAATAACGGCCGAAAATATGTCCCGCCTCCTGGCTCGGGCCCACATCCAGGCGGGTGGTCCCGTCATGCACGCCAGCGTCCTCTCCATGTGGGTGGCTGGCCTGCCTGTGCTGGATGCGCTCATGGCCGCTGGTGCTTGTGTTATTCCTGTGGGTGCCCTCAGTGGTGTCGAGCGCGTGGCCCAAATTGCCGCCGCTACCCGCCCCAAAGCTGTTTTGTGCACGCCCTCCTTTGCCCTGTATCTAATTAAAACCATGGCCGAACGCACAGGCATTGAGCCACAATCGCTGGGCATTGAAAAGTTTATGGTCTTTGGCGAGCCAGGTGGCTCGGTAGAGGAAATTTACTCGGCCATTGGCAATGGTTTTGGTGGTGCCATGGTCTACGACATCATGGGTGCCACAGGCTGCCATAGCCCCGTAGGCATCTCTTGCGAGGAACATGCAGGCATCCATTACTTTGCCCAAGACAACGCTTATTTCGAGATTGTTGATCCCAAAACAATGCAGCCGCTGCCTCTGGAAGATGGCGTAGAGGGCGAGATTGTTTTCACAGGCTTAGACCGCGAGTGTGGGCCACTGATTCGCTGGCGCGACAAAGACATCATCCATGTGACTATGAGTCCTTGTCCTTGCGGGCGTCCTGGCCCACGCCTTACCTTTCGCGGACGGGTGGATGATATGTTGCTGGTAAAGGGTGTAAACGTTTTTCCCAATGCCGTGCGTGATATTGTCAATCGGGTGTCGCCCTTAACCACAGGTAATATTCGTGTGGTTAAGGATGGCCCTGGCCCGGTGGTAGCATCGCCAGTGCGGGTGAAGGTGGAGGTTAATAAAGGTATCAGTGAAGCAGAAAAGTTTGAATTGATGACCATCATTGAAAATGCTATTCATCACAATCTACGCTTTCGCGCTCAACCAGAATTAATCGAGGAAGGCAACTTTGAAATCATTACAGGAGCAACAGGCAAAGCGCGTTTAGTGGAGGAAAATTAATCCCATTCGGTGCGCGGCACTAGGGAAAGAAATTATGAACGATGAAGCTGTTTTGTATGAACGACAAGGTCGCGTGGCGATCATTACGCTGAATCGGCCACAGGTGATTAATGCCTTTACGCGGCAGATGTATGGGCTGTTTAATACGGCCGTTAACCAGTTCCGTGATGATGATGAAGCTTGGGTGTGCATCGTGCGTGGCGCGGGCGAGCGGGGTTTCTGCTCTGGCGTAGATATTAAGGCTCTGAGTGCTGATTTGGCGGCGGGGGTGACAGAAACGGCCGATCCTCTCACGATTTGCCGCGAAATGGTCACGCCCAAACCCATCATCGCCGCTGTGCATGGGCATTGTGTGGGCGAGGGTGTAAATTTAGTCCTGGCTTGTGATTTCGTTGTCGCGGAAGGAAGCAGCCGCTTTTTTGTGTCGGAAGCGCGAGTGGGGGTTAATGCCGTCGATATTCCCCTCAAACTAGCGCAGAAGGCGGGCTATTTTGCCGCCTTTGAGATGTTGGTAGGGCTGGATGGTAAATCAGCGGCGTGGTGTCGAGAAGCCGGATTGGTGAATATGGTGGTAGAGGATGGTACGGCCGTTTCCGCCGCCCTCTCCCTGGCCCATCGCCTCACCACCGAGACAGCCCCTCTAGCTATTCGCGCCATGAAGGAAACGCTGTGGCGAGCAATCATGGAAGGTCAGGCAGACGGCCGTGCCGCCGGAGAACGTTGGCGTGACATCATCACCCAATCACAAGATTGGGCAGAGGGGCAAGCGGCCTTTGCCGAGAAACGGCCGTCAAAATTTAGAGGTGATTAGGTAATTGGGTAATTCTGTACTTATCCAAAATTTTTGAATCAGCGCCTGAGACAGCCGCTTGCAACTTTTATTTTGACTTGATTATGGAGATGCAGCACAATCATTCTGAGTTTTTTAGAGAGGAAACAGCCGTTTCCTCTCTCCAAGCTCTTCTCAAACAACACAACATTCTCAGCCACACCGATAAAATCCTCTACAGTGGCCACAACGACCCACGCTATCGCGTCTTCGTCATGGGCAAAGCAATTTTTGCGACTAGGACATTATTGGGGATGTGCCGATTCGGGATTAAAGCGGGAGCATTTAGCGGAGTTGGGGATGGCGCAGGGCGTGGTGACGCTGACGGTCATTTCCCTAAAGTAGCGATTGCGACGGAGTTTACATGTCCGGTTGGACACCAAAAGCGATGAAAATCCCTGTCCATCCGGCTATTTACAGAGGAGAAACAAATATGATCAAGAAATGTAGATTGGCCTTAATTATGATAGCTATCCTCATAGGTGTTGTTCGCTTAAACGCCACCCATCAAGTCTCAGCAACCCTTTATGACGGCCATCATTATACAAATCCATACTCAAATGCTAAGTCAGCACAACTGCCGATGAATGACCCGACAGAACAGCTTGTAGCCACAGCCTTAGCCGCAGATGTTTCGCTTGCACCTATAGGTGATAATCCAACTTTTTTGCCCCTCATCGCTAAACCACCTGAGTTTGTCGGCGATTGTCCTGTCATGAATACGGATTCCAGAGTACCACCAGAAACAGCCTTGCTTTGGCTCAATATCCATAACGAGTTACGCAACCAATATTGTGTACCTCCTTTACAATGGGATGCCAATTTAGCCAAGGTTGCTCAAGATTATGCAGATTTAGGTGCATGGGATCTGCCTCATAACCCGAACCGTAGGGAGCAATATGCTGCTCTCATCGACTGTGACATCGAGTCTGAATGGTGTCCAGCAGTTGGTGAGAATGTACATTTTCATTCTCCATGGGATTTCTTTCCCTTCCAAGGTTGTCTAGATGGTTTTATCTCTGAAGAAAATCCTAACCAATGTAATCAGGGTGGTGCTCACTACACAACGATGATGGCAGCTCGTTACACGCGCTTAGGTTGTGGCGGTTATATAGATGAGCAGAATCGTTTTCATCTGGTATGCAATTATGCTGAGAGCGAGCCTTATTCTAGCTCTTTTCCCTTTCCTGCTGCAAACTGCAGTTGCGCTCCTGAACCGTTTTCCCCCGTAGTAACCTCTTGTTTTGAATAGTTACGGTTCAAGTAGTCGTTTGATGGATTGCTTTTGGATTGGGTGGGGGATGATGCGGGATTAACGGCCGTTAGGTTTCGCCACCAGACATATGAAGTGGTTGATTGGCCTGCCAGCCACTATACTTAAGCGAGTTAGCTTGAAACGGAAACGAGCCAAAACACGCGTGAAGTCACCAGACCCCATTTATGTTGTCAAACGACACCACTCAAATCTCTCAAGGAAAAAGCCCAAAATGGCACTTTACTAAAAAGAAAGTAGGTTTTGCTTATTGTTAGTACTTTTCTGGGTAAGCGCAGTGTCTTGCATACAAGGAACAGAATCAACTTCGGTTTTTAAGCCAACAAGTACAGAGACGAGTGGGATCATTGCGGGTTCATCAACGCTTCAGTCATTAGTTTCAGCTACTCCAACAGCAACATTTATCCCATTTTGGCTTTATTAGATATCAACACATTAAACTCTACACCTATTGATGCTCCTGTAAATAGTTTTCTCCAATGGATAGATAACACAATGATACTCATAACATATAGAGACCATATAGAAGTATCTCCTTATCCACTAGGAATACTGAATTTACAAACACTTCAATACTGTGATTTGCTCCCTATGTTCAGAAGAGAATATATTCGGCATGTAAATATATCTCCAGATATGCAATGGATAACATTCGTAATTGAACAACAATCTGAGACCTTGGACAGCTTATGGTTAATGCAGTTTGATGTGGATGCTTGTTATGCTAATCAGGCTGCCAATCCTCCGTAAACTGCGGTTTTCGAAAAAACTTTGTAGACACCAGCAGCTTCTGTACTATCACTGACAGCCTCATACGACACGGGCAATATGGCATATTTACAGGTCAGTGAGTTAGTCTGGAAATTGGAGACTAGAGGTGATGCTGTTGCCTTAACAGTTTCTAGCCCCCAATCCCTAATCTCTAAGGGGCCACGATAGGTTGGGCTTTTAGCACAGGTTCCCGCACCTCTGTGCCCGCCAATAGTGAGCCTTCCTCAAACCAGGAGCGTGGGGCAGGCTGCCCCCACAACGTCTGCCGCTGTGGATCACGTAAATCCCATTCCACAGGTTCAAAGTCAGGGTCTACCGTCAGATAATCGCTAGTGTAAATCTCCACGCGATGACCGTCAGGGTCGCGCACATAGAGGAAGAAGGCGTTGGAAATACCATGTCGTCCTGGCCCACGTTCCATGTTGTCCAGATAGCCTGTGGTGGACATCAAATCGCATAAGTGAATGATGTTCATGGTGGTGGGAACCCACAGAGCCACGTGGTGGAGGCGCGGCCCCAGGCCATTGGTGAAAGCCATGTCATGCACATTGCCCTTGCGGTGCATCCACACGGCCCACAGTTGATTGCCATCTTCTGTTTTGGTGTATTCGGTGGTGCGGAAGCCCAAATCTAAAGCCCAGAAATCATGGCTGGCCTGCACATCAGGCGTAAAGCAGTTGAAATGGTCAATGCGCTGCGGATGGCAGCCGCGATAAGTGCCGTATTTCTGTAAATTGCGCTCGACTTGAGTAAACTCATAACAAAACTCGATGGGCATGCCGAAGATGTCGCGGGCTTGCAGAGTGCGGCCTTTGCCGTGCTGTTTCACCCACTGAGCAGGCAGGTTTTTGCTCTTAAGGTGGGCCTCAATCGCGTCTAGATCGGCTTCGCTGGCGACCTTGAAACCGAATCGTCGAACAAGGGGATCCTTCGTTTCTGTCAGCACAAAGGAATGATGATTGCGTTCCTCTAAACAGCGCAGATAGAGGGAATTACCCACCTGCTCTGTCTCAATCATCCCCAGAATTTCTGTGTAAAACTTGCGGGACACATCTAAATTAGTCACACCTAGTTCGATGTGACTCATACGAATAATATTAAATGGTGGATTACCTGCTGGATGCCGGATTAGCATGATACTCTCCTTTGGAGGGTTAGCGGCTAGAGACTGGCTTGCCTGCGGGAAAATAACTTAGGAATCAATTGTCATTCCGAGGTCTGCCGAGGAATCCCGACGAATTTGCTGATCCATCGGGATTCCTCACTGCGAAGACTTCGTTCGGAATGACAATTTCAGTACCTAGTTGAATTTTGAACCACAAGAGGTCTCCAATCTCTAATCTCTAATTACCTAATTTAGTAATACGATGATTGCCTAGGGCAATGCTGATATTTTTTGTTTCCATGTAAAAGTCAAAGCTGTAATCGCCGCCATCACGGCCGATGCCGCTGGACTTGACACCACCAAAGGGTGTGGGTAGATGGCGCACATTTTGGGAATTGACCCAGACCATGCCGGCCTCGACCCCATGTGCCATTTGCAGGGCACGGGTTACGTCTTTGGTCCAAATGTAGGCGGTAAGACCGTATTTGACGCTGTTGGCGATGGTCAGGGCCTCCTCATCGCTGTCAAAGGGAATGGCGGTGAGGAAGGGGCCAAAAACCTCTTCTTGGGCGATTCGCATATCGGGCGTGGCATCTTTGAAAAAGGTGGGCGTAATGTAAGCGCCATCTTCAAGGCCAGACGGCCGTTGACCGTCCCCCACCATCAAAGTGGCCCCATCTTCTTGGCCAATAGCCACATAACTACTCACCTTGTCCCAATGCTCCTGGTGAATCAGGGGGCCGATCTCTGTTTGCGGATCGAGCGGGTGGCCAACCTTAATCTTTTGCACACGTTCGGCTAAACGATTGGTGAATTCATCGTAGATCGGCCGTTCTACCAACAAACGGCTGCTTGACGTACATCGCTCCCCATTTAGACTGTATTTCATAAAAATAGCGGCATCCAGGGCGCGATCCAAGTCAGCGTCGGCAAAAACAATGACTGGATTTTTGCCGCCTAGCTCAAAATGAACCCGCTTCAGGGTCGGTGCACCTTGAGCCATGATGCGGCTGCCCGTGCCCGACTCACCCACAAAGCCGATGGCTTTGATGGCCGGATGTTCGGTGAGGGCTTTTCCAGCCGTTTCGCCGTAGCCATTAACCACATTGACCACGCCAGGGGCTATGCCTGCTTCCAAAATGATTTCAGAGAGAAGTAGGGCGGTGACGGGGCTAAGTTCAGCTGGTTTATGCACCACCGTACAGCCAGCGGCCAAGGCTGGGGCCATCTTCCAGGTGGAGAGCATGAAGGGCGTATTCCAGGGCGTGATGATGCCCACAGGGCCGATAGGCTGACGAATCGTGTAGTTGAGATGTTCATGGGTTGGGAGAGATAGACCATCCCTAGCCGATTCAGCACGATCAGCGAAGAAGCGGAAGTTAGCCGCACTGCGGATAGCGGCCACGCTCATAAAGCGGATGGGCTGACCAGTGTCTAATGATTCGAGCAGGGCAATTTTTTCGTCGTTGGCTTCAATTAATTCGGCCACACGATAGAGCAGATCGCGCCGTTTTTTGGCGGGTAGGGCGGCCCAGGCAGGGAAGGCGGCCTGGGCTGCTTGGGCGGCGCGGTCAATGTCGGCTACGTCGCTTTTGGCCACGGTGCAGATGAAGCTGCTATCTACAGGGCTGCCGTTCTCATAGGTTTGGCCAGACAGAGCCGCTACATGCTGGCCATTGATGATGTTTTTGACACCACGCTCAGCGATTTTAGCGCGGTGTTGGGCTATTTTTTCGAGGTTTTCTGATAAGGTTCCGGTTGCTGCCATTGGAATTCTCCTTGCATGTCATAATAACACTGTGGCACCTAGCCAAATTTGGTAGATGCCGAAACCGATGAGTAATAGGGCGGCACAGTAAAAGATGATCTGGTTGGCTTGAGGATTGAGACGGCCGATTTGGGCGAACAACACAATCTCCAAAGCCAGGCCACCCACCCAGACGATGTAGAAGGCGATGGTGAACAGTAAAAAGGCGGCAAAGGATTGCTCAGCGTATTGTAGCATGGCGGGCATGCCGATGGTGCTCCAATTGATGTAGACTTGGGGGCTGACCCAGATGGTGATGATGGCTTGCCAAAAGCTGCGTTGGGGCATGTTGCTGAGCTTGTTGATATCAATCCCTTCACGACGGGCATTGCCATAGATGACATAGGCCAGAAAAAAGAAGAAGAAGCCGCCAAGAATGCGTAGAATGTCGAGAACGGCCGTTGGCATTTGGCTCACAATCAACCAAACCAACAAAGCCACAGGTATGTCGGCCACCAGCGGCGTGAGGGCCAGCCATAAAGAACGCCGCCAACCATGTGCCATTGCCTGCGAAAAGACAAAAATTTTGAAGGGGCTGGCCAAGGACAGCAATGGTGCTGTGGCGAAGGAGAGGGCGTGGAGGAGGATGAGGAGCATGGGGGGAGGGGAGATTGGGAATGTCTAGTCTTAACGATATAGGTAGACCAACCCACACCCTAACCCTCCCCCTTACAGGGGGAGGAAATCGGACTCCGAGGGTGCGAACCAACACCGCTGCGTTCAGCCTCCAATCTCTTGGCCTCTAGTCTCTATTTAACCAGTAATGACCTCATTCTCCAATGCGCCAATGCCATCAATTTCCACGCGCATCACGTCGCCAGCGTAGACATGGGAGATGCCTTCGGGCGTGCCTGTGTAAATGATGTCGCCGCGCTGTACAGTTCGGAACTCAGAGATGTAGGCGATGAGTTCGGCGACGCTGTGGCGCAGGTTGCTGGTGTTGCCTTCCTGGCGTAGTTCGTCGTTGACGTAGGTGCGGACAGTGCAGTTGGTGGGATCTATTTCGTCGGCGGTAACGAGGAATGGTCCCATAGGGCCGAAGGTGTCGAAGCCTTTGGCTTTGACGGGAGGACGATAGTAGTTGCCGACGAAATCACGCACGGTCATTTCGTTGCCAATGGTGTAACCATGAACGTAATCGAGGGCTTCCTCGACAGGGATATTGCGGCCACTTTGCCCCAGTATCACCACTAATTCGCCTTCGTAGTGCATGTATTCGACATCGGGGCGAATGACTTTGCCTTTGTGCCCGATAAAGGTGTTGGGCAATTTGTGGAAGAGGAGGGGATAGTCGGGCACATCTAGCTTTAGCTCCTGGGCATGTTTGCCATAGCCAAGGGCCACGCCCACGGCCGTACAGCCATGCGCGTCTACGGGGGGCAACCACATCACCTCATCAGGATCGTAGGCGACGTGACCTTCCCATAAACGGCCGTCTTTATAAACGGCCTCGTGAATCTGTCCATTGTAAGCAAAGCGGGCTAATTTCATAAAGTTCTCCTTCAAAAAAGTTCTAAATATTCAAGCGCGGGCGATAGGATAAGGGGAGTTGTCATTCAAGGATTGGATGCGATGCACCATCTGTAACAGCAAGTTTGATTTTTGGGCAGCGTAATCTGGCTCATGCCAAAGATTTTGCAATTCCTCAGAGTCATTTTCTAAGTCATATAACTCACCCCATACCTCGTCCTCCCAAACTGTCAGCCGCCACTTTTTGCTAACGAGGGAGGTGAGATGAACTAGGCGATCAAAGCCGAGGTAGATGTATTGGGTGGTTTGCTCGATCAGCATATTCTCGTGCCCGGCAGCGGCATCACCCGCCAGCACAGGCAGCAGGTTATGGCCCTGATTGCCATTAAAGGGACTGATTTGGGCACGATGTAAAATAGTGGCTCCAAAATCGAGGGTGCTGCCGATGGTATCTTGGGGGCCACTATTATAAGCGGGATCAGGATCGCGCCAGATAAAGGGCACACGAATGAGGCTTTGGTAATGAAATGGCCCTTTGAGAAATAATCCATGCGAGCCTTGCCAGTCGCCGTGATCGCTCATGAAACAGATGACGGTGTTTTCGTTTAATCCCAACTGTTCCAATTGGGCCATCACTTGCCCTACCGCATCGTCAATAAAGGAGATCATGCCATAGGTTTTGGCCACCATCTCTTTGGCGGGCATTTCGTCAGCCATAAAGGGAGTTGTCCAGTGTGGCGGGTAGCCCTTCTGCTGTTCGCGGTGGACATGGGCTAGAGGCGGCAGTTGATCGCGGCTTGATGCGTAGAATGAAGTGGGTAAGGTGACATCTTGGGGGTCGTACATGTCCCAATAGGGGCCAGGCGGGCAGAAGGGATGATGAGGGTCGGGGAAGGCGCATTGAATGAAGAAGGGGGCTGCTTGGTCACCAGCGGCGTAATCGGCGAGGTAGTTGGCGGTTTCTGCGGCGACGTATTGCGTGGGATAGAGGCGGGAGGGAACGGCCGTTTGATAAGTCTGCGGACTGCCATATTTTGCTTGGGCCAGGGCATGAGCAATGCCGGGTTGTTGACTATTGTCGCTGCGGTTTGCCTTAAACCAACGGCGGTAATGCCCCCCTACCTTGTCGCCATGACCCGTACACAAGCGTACTTCGTCGAAACCATAGTAGGGCAGCATCGTGTCAAAGTCGGGGTCACGCCAGGAACGGCCGACTTCATTCAAGTAAAGGTCATTAGCGGCCGTTTTGTGGCGAGCCTCGGCATGGCGTTCTGTAGGTGGTTCATAACCGGGCGGGGCTTGCGGTGGCGGGTAAGCTGCATCTAAATCGAGAAAGTTTTGTAAGTGAGATTTGCCAATCAGCGCGGTTTGGTAGCCTGCGTCTTGTAATTGTTGCACAAAGGTGGTGGCTTGTAGGTCGAGGGGAATGCCATTGTGACGTACACCGTGTAACGAAGGCATCCGCCCTGTCATGAGCGAAGCCCGGTTGGGTTGGCAGACGGGCGAGGCAACATAAAAACGGTTGATAATGGTGCCTTCAGCCGCCAGCTTATCAATGTGGGGTGTTTGCAACAGGGGATCGCCCATACAACCAAGATGATCGTACCGCTGTTGATCAGTGATGAAAAGCAAGAAATTCGGCCGTTGCCCCATATCAGTTCTCTTCACTGCCACGCCTTAAAAAGTCACGCACCTGGTCCATGTAGGGCGTATGGTCATGGTTGTGGAAGATAGCTCCAGCCATCCGCACCGGATCGCCAAAGAAATAATATTCATAATGGGCTTGCCGCGCCCCAAATGCGGACAAAGCCGTATCCCAAGCCAGCCGGAATAGAGGAATACGCTCTTGAGCATCCACCTTAGCAGCCTGGTAATACTTATTGATTTCTTCAGCTAGAGGACCGTTAACGTCCGCTTCTGTGGGCATCGCCACCAAGCCACTGGCCCCAATTTGGCGCACATATTCGATCAGGCGTGGATAGATTTTGGGGTAGAGGTTACGGGCTGCATCTAATGGGTTCCAGGCCGGTGTCATGACACCATATTCATTCAGCTCAGCTTGCTCTTCGGCAGCAAAGCGCAAGGCCTTCATCGTCTCCAACGTGACCCAAATATCAGCCACTTTTTCGTGAATATGCTGGAAGCGGTCTACACCTATCGAGTCTACAAGCAGCGTGACCAGACCCAAAAGGTACTCTGTTTTGGCAATGCTTTTGCAGACTACTTGATGGGCCATGTGGACGACGGTGCCGGTGGCAGCATAAGCCTTGTTACATAGGTTCACATCACGGTATAGAAAGATTCTCTCCCAAGGCACAAAGACATCATCAAAAAAGACAACAGCGTCCATCTCTTCATAGCGGGCACTGAGGGGATGATCATAGAGGGAACGGCCGTAATCCACCGTCTCGCGGCACTGAAATTTCAAACCTAGGGTATTGTTGGGAATAGCAAAGCCAAAGGCATAGGGGGCATCTTCCTCTGGGCTGCGCAGCAGAGTAGAGGGGAAGACCATAATTTCGTCAGAAATAGGCAAAGTTGCCAACATGCGTGCCCCCCGCACAACGATACCAGCATCCGTTTCTTCCTTCACTCGCGCCGCCAAAAATGGGTCTGCTTGCTTGGCCGCGCTTACAGCTCGATTGCTCTGGGGATTGATGAGAGTGTGGGTGAGACAGAGGTCGTTTTCTTGGATATAGTTGTGATAATGGCGTATGTTATCAGCAAATTGGTCGCCTTGCACAGCCAGAAAATCGGCACTGCCAGCATAGCCAGCGATCGCCCGATTGAGATAATCAGGCATGCGCCCCATCATGCCCAGCGTATATGCCGCCCGCAAGTGCATGGCCGCCCCCACAGACCTCACTTGCTCTTTGGTTTGGGTGATCATATGGGTGAGACCTACTTTGTCGCCGCTAGTTGGGGAAGTAAAAAGGCTCTTCTCGGCGTGCTGCCACTGATGGTCATAGAGATCGGCCAAGCTAAAAACGCCATTTTTCAGGCCCGGTTCGGTGGTGACATCTGGGATGAAGCGGCCACGATGGTAGATGGCGGGGGGGTGGTCTTTTAAGCGCTCAATTACTTGTTTTCCAGTTCTTGCAGGCATAATTTTCTCCTTAGGCAAACCATTGCGAAACAGCTTGGTCTAGGGTAGTAAGCGTATATTGTTGCTCAACATGTGCCAAGATAGTTTCCACTTCCGCTGGGGTAGCCATTAGCTCACGGCCGTTTGTGTGCCAATCATAGGCGGAGCCAGGGGCGGGCAAAATGGTGGTGACGGGCAAGATGTGGTGGGGACGATGGCGTAGGAGGTGCTGGTAAACGGCCGTATACACATCTGGCTCATAGGGCACAGGGCCATCTGGTTGTGTCTTTCTAATGCCAAGTTGATATCCAACCTGGAATACTTCTTGCCAAAGCATATGTAAAACATTAGGCGGGGCATCTTTGGTCTCTTTTTCATGCTGCGGTGCAGCAATCGTTTGCTCACGGGCCTGTTCAATGAATTGGCGCACGGCCACTGAAGGTACAGGCACAACAAACAGAGCTTGCTCCTGGCTTAAGACAGTTTCTGCCTCATCATCATGGGGCTGGACTAACTCGATCAGCCGACTGCCAACGAGGGGAACTTCGCCTAATAGAAAGCGGGTATTGTTTTGGTGCTCGGTGTGCCATTGGTAAACGGCCGTTCTTGACCACAGTCCAACGGCCTTGCGAATAGCAGCATGGGTCACTCCGTCAATTTCGGGGTAACGTTGCAGGACAGCGGCCGTTTCAAAGGCGGAACGGGTTACATCCCACTGCAATAAATCTACGACCCGGCCAGTTTGCTGGGCTAGTAAAGCCAACTGCTTCAACAGTAAACTCTTGCCAGCTCCGGGCAAGCCAGCAAAGAAAACCATTTTGCGTTGAGCCACAATCTGGGTAAAGGTGCTGTAGAGGGGTGAATTTGGTTGGAGGATTAGGGACATAGTTATCCGTTATCCGTTATCAGTAATCGGAGGTCGGAATACCGATAACGGAATACCGATTACGACTTCATCGGTACGCCGAGAACCAACAGGCGGTTCCGTTTGAAGGTGTCAATCATCTCAGCGGCCGTTTTTTTAGCACTTTCGCCCATCAGTAAGCTGGGCTGGCCACCCTCAAATTTATCACAGACAAATTTATGTGAGTCGTACATGATGGCCACGGATTGCCGGAATTTTTGCACAGCTAAAGCGAGTTCAGCAGGAGGATCTGTAAAGATCGGTTTCAACTGGCGCATCACTTTCTTGACCAGATAATCATGATCTTGGGCCCACATGCCGCTGAATCCTTCAGCCGCTTCAAACATATTAGGGCGCACGTAGCCTTCATAGGCGGCTTGGGAAAAACTACCTGTCAGCTTGAAGGTGACGGAAACACCCCACATGACATAGGTGGCATGTTCAATTGCTTCTCGGGCGGCCACCCAATCGCCAGCATCAGCGTAGGCCCGAATATCGGCGCAGATGACAATAAGGGATTGAACATAGCCAAAAAAGAGGTGATGGCCTAGCTGCCAGCGGACTTTGGCCTGGTCGAGTTCTTTTAAGTCTAACATGATTCTCCTCAAATAATTTGGGTAACTTTATACATCGAATTGGCGCAGCGTTGTTTCTAGAGCAATACGCAACATGGGCAATTCAACCACAGTCAATGTGAAAGGGGGGGTTTGCAGATTTTCCATCACGTTGCGATAGGCTTGCAACAGACCAGCCAAAAAAGAGATGCCGCTATTTTCTTGGGTGCGTTTCACATTGAAATAACTGTCAAATACATCAAATTTTTGCACATTGGCTCTAACAATTTCTGGCTCTTCACCTTTGCCCAAAGCCACCAATACATGGTTCAAAGCAGGAATGATCTCGGCTGGTTTGGCATCTAGAGGCAGGGCCATCAATTGTTGCAGAGCGGTGCGCTGATCGGCCGTTAATTGAGTCTTGGGAGCCACTCCAGGCAGTTCACCAGGAAGGGGCAAGCGCAACTCCGGTCCTCTGTCTATAGGTTTGGGGTTGGCGGTGATGATAGCATGCCAATTGGCAACGGCTTGTTTGAGCGTTTCTGGTGTATAGCTATTTTCCACTTGCTCCATAAAATGGGTCACCTCGGCAGGGGAAGCCTGCAATTGACTGACGAGAACATCTAGCTCATAAACAGAGTGGGCGGGACGCAAAACTTGATCAATGAGGAGCAGCTTGGCCTGACGGTGCTGCAAAAGAGCCTCATAAACACCGCCATAGATATAGGGATTATAGGCTGTTTTGGGATTGGCCTTAGTCAAGCGAATGTCACGAGCCAGGCTGTTCACTTGTTCCCACAAGGCTCGCAAAACATTAGGAGGAGCATCTAGCTTTTCCCGCTCGTGCTGAGGATCGGCAATGGTGCGGGCACGACGCTCTTCAATGACAGCTCGGACTTCCCAGGAGGGAACGGGAACAATAAATTGGGCTTGTTCACTACTGAGGACACTTTCTACTTCATCATCATGTTGCTCTGCCAGTTCGATAAAGCGATTGCCGATCAGAGGCAGTTCACCGATGAGCAGGTTGGTAGGGTCTGTGTGGCTGGTGTGCCAAGTTTGAACGGCCGTGCGCGCCCATAACCCCACCGCCTTGCGAATAGTCGGATCAGTCACCCCCTCAATTTCAGGGTATTTGCTGGCATACGGCTCCTTCTCAAACGGCTCACGGGCCACATTGTACTGCAATAAATGAACCTGACGGCCAGCTTCGCGGGCGATCAGGGCTAATTGCTGGATGAGCAAACTCTTGCCCACACCAGGCAAACCGGTCACAAAAATCATGCGGCGCGTATGCGCCATCTCTCTAAGGATTTGGTACAGTTGGGAAGAAATGGGAATGACTAACATGGGTATTGGGGATTTTGGAGATTAGAGACTGGAGACTAGAGATTGATAGTTTCTAGTCTCCAGTCTCTAGTCTCTCTCAAACAAAGGTTACAAACTCCTCTAGCTTTTTCTTGTCGAGAGCATGGAGGGGAACTTGGGCATTTTCAGCAGGGTAGCCAACAACCAAATTGATGTAAGCACGCTCGTTTTTAGGGCGGTTCAGTATTTGGGAAAGGAAACCCATGGGGCTGGGAGTGTGGGTGAGGCAAGCCAAGCCCGCATTATGCAGGGCGGTGATTAAGAAGCCAGTAGCAATGCCTACAGATTCTTGAACATAGTAATGCTTTATTTTTTTGCCATTTTCACCCAGACCATAGGACTGGGAAAAAATGATGATAAGACAGCCCGCACGCTCAATGAAAGATTTGTCGGGATCGGTGCCTAGAGGGGCCAGGGCCTCCAACCACTCATCTGAGGCGCGGCCAGCATAAAAGGCCCGCTCTTCTTCTTCGGCAGCCAGACGAATTTGGTGCTTGATGTCGGGATCGGTGACGACGACGAAGTGCCAGGGCTGTTGGTTGGCCCCACTTGGTGCGCGTCCGGCCGTTTCCAGGCAACGCTTAATAACATCAAGCGGCACAGGCTTGTCGCTAAAATCACGAGTGCTATGTCGCTTGGCCATAAAGTGGAAGAAGTCATCTGCTCGCGTGTGCATTGCTTCTTCGCGGAAAACGTCCATATCCAGGGGAATTGAGGGAACTTCTTGCAAATCAACCTCCTTTTGTATCATATTGCAGCAGCAAGGTAGCCAGTAGAGCGCGGGCCATGTGAACGGCCGTATCCGTGTAAAAACGATATGCCAACCACCGCTGCAATAGATCAAGCTGCTCCGCCACCGTGTAACCAAACCAATCGCGCAGCGTGGCTAAACCAAAGGGTGTGTAACGCCACAATTTGTCTGCATCTTTCACTAAAGAATCAGACAGTGACAGCGACTCCTGACGGGTATCATGCCCATCAATAATTGTGGCAATTTTATTAATCTGACCAGCATCGTAGGCCAAGTCTAACAAAATTTGGCGGGCAATGCGTACGCCTTCTGTTTCATGTTGCCGTCTCAGTTCAGGATAGCGCATATTGGGGCCAAATGACAAAAGCTGTTTGTCTTCGGGCACAGTGCTCCAGCCCACATCATGCAGCAATATGGCAGGCAAGACTAGGCTGGCCTCGGCCTCGGGATGGATGGCGACTAACTGTTGGGCAAAGTAGTAGCAATATAGTGTGTGGGTATCATTGCTGCGTGTTTGCAGATAAGGGAGTGCTTGTTGCCAGATAGGTTTGTGAATGGCCTGCATTTCTTATCTAATCCTGGGCAATCTGCGGAAACGGTCTACGCTGGGCACATTGCCAACAGGGACTTCGATAAGCGTGGGCAGGTCGGTGGTGAAGCCCTGGCGGATGGCTTGGCGCAGTTGCTCGGGCGTATGGGCGCGTAGGGCCTGAGTGCCAAAGGATTCGGCCATTTTGACAAAATCGGGATTGTGCAGGTCGGTGGCGATGATGCGATTGTCGTAGAGGTTGCGCTGCATTTGTTGGACGTTGCCGTACTGATTGTTGTTGAAGAGGATGGTGACGAGACCGATGCGGTGCTGCACGGCCGTTGCCAATTCCTGTACCGCAAACATGAAACCACCATCACCAGCTACGGAGATAACGGGTAGGTCGGGTTTGGCGATTTTGACACCTAAGCCAGTGGGGAAACCGTAGCCCAATGTGCCCATGTAGCCTGTGGAAATGAAGGTGCGTGGCTTGTAGGCAGGGTAAGCGATGCGGCTGGCGTAGCCTATCTGGGTTAACTCATCCACAAAGATGCCATCTTCGCCTAGCTCCTCCCGGATGATTTGTAGATGGGTGAGTTGGGGTTGCAAATAGGCGGTGCGTTTGGCCCAATCAGCTTGGAGGGCCAACATTTCCTCCTCACTGGAAGCGCGTATTGAATTATGAGCGGCCACACGTTCTAACAATAACGGTAAAGCATCTTCGGCACGGGCGGTGATGGCGATGTCGGGTTTGACAAAGAGGTTGTGGCTGTTGGGGTCTACGTCTACTTTGATGAGGGTCATCTCTTTGTCTACGCCCCAATCGCGGAGAGGGACGCGGGCATGTGTGCCGACAAGGAGGACGGCATCGGCCGTTTTCCAAAGTTCGTGTGAGGGGGTGAGGTAGGTGCTGAGATAGTGACGGCCGTCTAGTACGCCTTTGCCCGTGCGGTAGCCCACCACTGGTGCTTGTAGGTCTTCCGCTAGCTGGGTTACTTGGGGGCTGACGTTTTGAGCACCGGAGCCGGTGTAGATGAGCGGCCGTTT
This sequence comes from Promineifilaceae bacterium (SeqCode), assembly GCA_965223555.1. Lineage (GTDB taxonomy): Bacteria > Chloroflexota > Anaerolineae > Promineifilales > Promineifilaceae > CBDCWU01. The sequence continues at coordinate 2,826,081 of CBDCWU010000009.1, read as the reverse complement.
GGCCCCCCCTAAGGCTTTGGCCGCTTTTTCGATGAGATCGTGATCGACGGGTGGATGGTAAGGGGGTAAGGGGAGAGGGAGGGGGTCTACGACGGCCGTTTGCGCTAGCACATCCATAGGCACTTCCAAACCCACGGGGCGGGGACGGCCCGATTTTAGTTGGCGAAAGGCTTCAGCGATGAGGGTGGGGGCTTGGGCGGGGCTGTGAACACGCTCGGCCCATTTGGTGAGGGAGCGCATGATGGTCAATTGGTCTGGCAGCTCATGCAGCGCACCCAAGCCCTTGCCGATTTGGGGCAAAGGAATTTGTCCGGTGAGGCAGAGGACGGGTGCATTGAGGCCATAGGCGGTGGCTAGGGCTGAGGTGGCATTGAGTAAGCCAGGGCCAGGGACAATGTTAAAAACGGCCGTGTCTCCTGTGGCCAGGGCATAACCCAAGGCCATAAAGCCCACCCCTTGCTCATGGCGGGAGTGAATGACCCGAATCTGTTCGCGGGCATCATAGAGGGCGTTGTAGAGCCAATCATTTTGCACACCGGGTAGGCCGAAGAGGGTGTGGATGTTGTGGTCTATGAGGGCGCTGACCACAGCCTTTCCGCCACTTTGTTTTGTCATGGGAACCTCGCCTGAACTGAATTGGTAATGATGGAGGGATTTTAGCGGAAACGGCCGTTTTGCGGAATGAAAAAAAGTGCCGATTTCAGGCACTTTTTGACAAAGATGATTTTTGATGGAGAAATTAATACCTAGCTTACATTATCCTACACTACGCATTGTAAAATAGCCTCACCACTATGCCTATACCCTAGTCCAATTGCAACAAACTAGTACACGAAGGCGTAAATAGCTGATATATTGTGGGGTAGAAAAAGTAGTAACGAGAAAAGGTGGGAAATGGCAAGAATAAGAGCAATCGAAATACAGCTGACAAAGGAAGAAGAAAAAGAGCTGAAGAAAATCGCGAACAAGCATAAAGCGAGTCAACAAATGGTCAGGCGTGCGCGAATTGTGCTGGCAGCGACCGAAGGGAAAAGCCACGGGCAAATCATGAAAGAGGTGGGTGTGAGTCTCAACACGGTGAGGCTATGGCGTAGCCGCTGGATGATGTTCAAAGCAGTGCCGCTATCAGAATTGAGCGTGCAAGAAAGATTGGCAGATGACGCTCGACCAGGCTCTCCAGCGCGAATCACAGCAGACCAGCGGTGTCAGATAGAAAAGTTGGCATGTGAAAAACCAGAGGGGAGCGGTCGCCCGATAACCCACTGGACAAATCGAGAGATAGCAGATGAAATCATCAAACAAGGCATCGTAGAAACCATTTCCCCACGACATGCGGGACGTCTTTTAAAAAGAAGCAGATATCAAACCACATCACATTCGGTATTGGCTAACACCAGGGGAGGATGAGCAGTTTGATGAAAAGGTCAAAGATATCAATCAGCTATACAAAGAAGCGGTCGATTTAGCTGACAAGGATGAAAAAGTGCTATGTAATGATGAGATGACGGGCGTTCAGGCACTCCAACGCAAGCATGAGGGTCTGCCAATGCGTCCAGGCAAAGTGGAGCGGCGCGAATATGAGTATATTCGACACGGAACGCAGAGCTTTATCGTCAATTTCGAGGTGGCAACAGGGCGGGTTGCCCATGTTTCTTGTGGCAAGACCCGCACTGAACAAGATTACCTCAATCACATTCAAGCGACAGTTGAGGCTGAACCGAATGTCAAACGCTGGCATTTTGTTGTTGATAATCTTAACACGCATAAATCTGAAAGCTTGGTTCGTTTCGTCGCTGCTGAATCCGACATTTCAGATGATGCCCTTGGCGTCAAGGGAAAATCTGGTGTTTTGAAATCAATGGAAACCCGCGCTGAATTTTTGACCAATCCTGACCATCGCCTTGTTTTCCATTACACACCCAAACATGCATCTTGGATGAACCAAGTCGAGATTTGGTTTTCTATTCTGGTGCGTAAACTACTCAAGCGTGGCAATTTCACCTCTATCGAACATCTGAAAAACAAAGTGCTCACCTTTATCATTTACTACAATGACACGATGGCCAAGCCCTTCAAATGGACCACCAAAGGGAAAGCACTTGCCGCCTGAATGTATCTGTTATTTACGCCCTGATGTACTAGGTCACTTCCTATAATTAATTAATTCTCTTATTGTAGATTTAAAGCAGCCTGAATAGCCGCTTCATAGACACCAGCTTCCGGTAGATTGACAGGAGAAACAAATGCGGTTGCAACTTGATCAACTGTTGTCGAAAAGCTCCCACCCAAAACCAAAGAACGTTTTTCTTGAGGATTTTCGAGACCCAAATTATACCACTGAAACGTAATTGAACCAGGCTGCAATCCATAATGGGAGCATTTCAGTTCTGGGGCAGATGAGCCTTAGTCCATACAGAATCGAAGGCATGGCTCATGACTGCAGCCCGAATCGGCAGAAGGTGCTCAGCACCTCGACGAGACCAGCGCATGCCAGGTCCGGCAAAACGAGCTTTAAACTGCTTACAACCACTCTCAACCATGCCAGAGCCAATGGGAAAGCCAGCCGCTTGTAGTGCCTGATAGTGCATGCGGTGCTGGTTGTTATCTAAATACAAAGCCTCTGTCAGAATGTCCTCGACGACACACCAAGGTTTGTCGATGGCAGCGACAATGAGGTCTTCAGCGATTTGGTGAGCCTGCCCGATGAATAACTCTGTTTTTTGTTGGTCATACCAGGCATCTCTAGCTGCTTGTTGGCTATGGAGCAAGCTGGCAGCTGTGTGCAAATGGTTAGTCGCATGATACCAATCAACCAGTTGCTCACTGTTGACAAAACGGTGGTCAAACTGGTGCCAAATCCAAATCGCTCCATCTCCCAAAGCAATCGTTTGCTGTGTACCAAGCCAACCATGACGGTGAGCCAAGGCCCATACTTTTTGCCCTATCGCTTCGGGGCCACCTAAGTGAGATGTGTATTGGTTATGGGTTGCGTGTGCTTGGGATAGCCACTTGCCTGTTTCCTTGTCTTTGGTGGGTCTGACCTCAATATCAAAGACACAACCTATTTTTAACTCTTTCCAACCTTCCTCACGCAGGCAAATCATGGCTCCATCCATAGCCACGCCTTTGCATCCAGTCTCAGGAACTGTTTGGAGCGGCTTCGGCAAGGCGACGGCTTCGGCTAAGCTCATCTCTACTTCTTCCATCGCGGCTAGCTTCTCTCCCCATTTCTGTGCTTGTCGCCACACACTACTATCGGAAACCCCTATGCGCCCTATCCGTGCCAAGGTCTCCTCGGCTTTTTCATAGCTTGTGCTAACCCCGCTTAACCAGACCATTTGTTTGCTTAACTCTGGACTCCAATGTTTTTCCCACAATTGAAGTTGTTCATCTAGGGGGGAAAAACCCTGTCTTACATCTTGGGCAATAGTAATAAGCTCGTTCTAATTTCACTTGGCCGATGAGACATTCTACTGTTTTGGGCTTTTCTCCCTTATTTCTTAGCCGCTGACCACACTCAGGACAGTCTGGCCTCTTTTCAGGGTGGACTGATGCTTGTCCATGTATCAAGATTCGAGTCATTTCCTCACTCAAGACCTGGCGCATTCTCAGTACTTCCTTTTCTATTTCGCTCAATGTTGGCGCTTCATGCTTTTCATACCATTCTAGCGTTTTAGCTATCATTTCTTCTGCTTTTGCTCTCAACTCTCTTTCAATTTCTTCTCGACTTTTTTTCATGGGTACACCTTTTTATGCTTGTACCCTGATTCTCTTTCTTTTTGCCCCTAAAGTGAAATACTCCCATCCATAATCTAATAAACGTCCTCCAAGTCGCTGCATAATTCTGTCCTTTACCGCACCAGGGATGATGAAAAATAGACCTTTTTTGCACTTAGCTTCTCGCCTCAAAACATGTCCTTTGTAAATCAATTGGGGCAAGATTCTCTTATTAACATTCTCCCAATTTAACCCTGCTTTAGAGTTGGGCACATCAAACACCCCATTTCTAAACATTTCCACTTCGGGATTGTACGTACCTGTTGTGTCTAAACTCTGTACCTCGATAGCGACAAATTCTGCAAGATTCCCCTCATCATCAATTCTTGCTAAAATCCAATCAACAAAATAAGAGCCTCTCCTACTTGGTAATCGCAATTCCCCGCCAAATAATTTACCAAAAGCGACCACATATTTACCGTCATGATCAACTAATCTATATTGACTTGGTTCAATTAGAATATGACCATCCCCAAAGGCGACATTCATAACATCGAGTAGAACCTTATACTTTTCTGCATATAAACGATTTGGGCAGATAATAACGGTCTCCTCGTCCCTAATCATTGCTACAGAACAAATCCCAGATTTACTTCTGTCACGAAACAACTTTGTACAGCTATTCTGTATAAATGGACATTGAGCCTCCCGACGAAAATGCTGTGCAATTTCATTATTATCAGCAATTCTCAATCTAAAACAGGGGGTGACATGAGAGGCAAAAGGTGATAGGGTCAGCGTTTTGCAGCAAGGAGAGAAAGATGAATAATAGTATGACCCTGAACAAAATCACAGAACGATTGGGACAATCGTGGAGCGAGTTACCAGATTATCGTAAGCTCAATAACAATACCAAATATGAGATAGCTGATGCAGCCAAAGCTGCTTACTCAGTCTTCTTCATGCAATCACCCTCATTCCTGGCCCATCAACGGGATTTGCAGCGACGAAAAGGGAAGGATAATGTAGAAGCTCTCTTTGGTGTGAGCAAGATACCCAGTGATAATCAGGTCAGGAACCTGTTAGACCCCGTCTCACCCGACCATTTCCAGGCCGATTTCCGCTGGTTGTATCAGGAATTAGAAAATAGTGGTCAGCTTGCTTCCTTTCAGGACTATAAAAGCACTTATCTGGTGGCTTTTGATGGGGTTGTTTTCCACTCCTCGACCAAGATACATTGTGACCAGTGCAGCCAGCGCAAAGACCGCAATGGCACAATCCATTATTATCACAGTGCCATCTTGCCAGTGATGGTCAAACCAGGTTCAGCCCAAGTGGTATCACTGCCACCAGAGTTCATCGTGCCTCAGGATGGACACGAGAAACAAGATTGTGAACGAGCGGCTGTCAAACGCTGGTTGAGCCAACATCATGACTATTTTCAACCCGGCACTGTGACCTATTTGGGGGATGACCTCCATTCCAATCAGCCACTGTGTCAGTTGATTGAGCAAACCTATAAGCAATCCTTTATCTTCGTTTGCAAACCAGATTCTCATACCATCCTCTATGAATATGTCGCCTCTGTAGAAGGGGTTGGTCGCCTGCAAAGCAAACAAGAGCGTCACTGGAACGGCCGTCATGGTGAAATCTGGTCTTATCGTTTCCTCAATGAAGTGCCCATCAAGGCTGGTGAGGATGCTCTCCTGGTCAACTGGTTTCAGCTAACCATCACTCATGAGGATACAGGTGAGCAACTCTTTCACAATGCTTGGATTACCAATCATCTCCTTACACTCAAGAATGTGGTAGTCTTGGCTCGCTGCGGGCGCACCCGCTGGAAGGTTGAGAATGAAAATATCAATATTCTCAAGACCAAGGGCTACAATCTCGAACACAATTTTGGTCATGGCAGCTCTCATTTGGCCAACGTCTTTTTCTCCCTCAATATCCTGGCATTTTTGACCCATACTATTCAGCATTATGTCAATCGAGCCTATCGTCTTCTACGCGACGCTTTAGCGGTGCGGCGCACCTTTTTCAATGACCTCAAGGCTTTGACCCGTTACATGGTTTTCGACAGCTGGGATGCTTTGTTTGACTTTATGCTTGATGGTCTTGAATTGGAGTTACCTCCTTGACCCTTTTTAGCCAATTTCAGAATGAGAATTGCTGCCTTATTATTACTGGGCGCATATCCAAACCATTCGACTAGTTTTAGTGCCATAAAATCTCCACAGGTTAGCTGATTAGTTTATCCCACATTTTGTGTATTTCGGTCAGCTCGACATCATTTGAAAGCATCCACCCTAACGCTGATGAACAATCCTGGATGAAATTTTCGCTTGAAATAGTATTTATTTTTTCTGGCAAGGTAAAGTTTCTCACTAGGTTTGCAGATTATATTGACATAACGAGATATAGGTAAAAAAGTACATTTATAATGAAATAGTGGCAGCATAGCCCACCTTGAGGTAGAAGATGGTTGACCAAAACTACTCTACCCAAGAGGTGAACTATGCGGTTGCCAATAGTATGTCTAGACCAACGATTGCGCTACTATCTGAACCTGTTTAGAGGCTGCTTTAGCCAACCACAGTACAAGTATTTCGTGACCATACTGCTGGGGTTGATGCTGTGCCAAAGCGGACGAAGCTTGTCGGGATTGATGCGGCAGGTCAACAGTAGGGTCAGCCTATCGGGAGCGAGTCGATTTATGGGGCAAGCCCCCTGGCAAGCAGAGGACTTGGCCCGGACATGGCAAAAGCATTTTCAGCAAGAGATGGCCGTGCAGGTAAGAGCCGCACATGCCCGATTACGCCGTCGGCAGAAAAAGAAACGAGGACGACCTAAGAAAACCGTAGTGACAGGTTATTTGATAGGGGACGACTCGACGATGAGTAAACGGCGTGGCAAAAAGATGGGCGGCTTGGGACGACACTACTCGGGTAGCGAGAAGAAAACAGTCACTGGGCATAGCTTAGTGCAAGGGTTATATCTCTTGTTGGGTCGGCGTTGTCCCTTGGCACCCAAAATGTATCGACAACAGGCTGTTTGTAAAGCAGAAGGGGTGACTTTTGCTAGCAAAGTGGACATCATGGCCGAGATGATCAGCAGTTTTGAGCCGATGGTCGGTACATTGACACATGTCCTGTTGGATAGCTGGTACACTTCCAAGCGCATCTGGAAAGTGGCTCGTGAGCGCGGGTTTCTCATCACCAGTGGCTTGCGTTGCAATCGGTCGTTGCGTATTGAAGACCCTGAGACAGAGAAAGGTTGGTATTGGCAACGGATAGATGAGTATGCGACCACTTTATCTGAAGCTGATTGGCAGTTGGTAACCTGGCCTAGCCAACAGGGGCAGCGTCAAGTCTATGTCCATGTGGTCTCCACTCGTATTAAGAAGTTGTATCGTTGCCAACTGGTCATTGCTCGTGGGCTGTGGCAAGATGATGAAGAGGAAAAGACTATGTATTGGGCTTCTTCTGACCTGACTGCTGACTTGGATACCTTGCTGTCTCATATTGCCACCCGCTGGGATGTGGAAGTTCTCTTTGCTGATACCAAGGAACTACTGGGTTTGGACCACTATCAACTGATGTCAGCTAAGGCCATTCTCCGCTTCTGGACGCTGGTCATGCTGGCCTACACCTTTTTGGACCAGGAACGTGACCGTTATCAAAGACAAAGTGACCAGCATATTACTATTGGTGATGCCTGGCGGCAGGTTCAGCGTATTCATTGGCGTCATTTCATTGATTGGATTCATCAGCGTTTTCGCTTTGGCCTCGAGCCTGCCGACTTATACCTGGTACTCACCGGAGCGAGCCTCTGAGCGATTTCTGCAAAGATAGTGGTTTCTATCAATCGCCTCATGACACGGAGCAAGAACTAAAATAGCATCGTGTTTTAATGATTTTATGTTTGCAATATGTACAGAAGCTGGGTTTTCAGCATGAATTACATACCAGTTCACGAGTATAAATTGAGCCTGTTTTAATGCTGAAGTTAAAGCAGCCCAGCCTTTTGGATTCCAATGATGGAATGTAAATATTAATCTACCTCCCTGTTTACATAACACTCGGTAACATTCCTGGAAGATATTTCTTAAGACTGCTTCATATTGCCCATTTCCATTTGTCTTTGGATCTACTGCAGAATCATTAATATCGTAAACCCAAGTCGCCTCGTTTGGAAATAAATACCTTAACCAGACTCGAAAGAAGTTGGAAAGATCGCTATATTGGACATTATCAAAGTAAGGTGGATCAGTAACAATGTAATCAATGCTATTGGATTCAAGAGCCAAATTAGCCGAGGTTCCTTGAAGTAGCATAAACCGTCTAATACCTTGCCTCAACTCGCTCTGATTTTTGACCTCAAACCCAAAATCTTGTTCTCCTACTATAGCCTTCAGATCTACTACCTTTCCATCTTCAATTAATCGTTCAGAAGGCGCAGACGCCCATACTCTCGCTTTCTGAATCCTAGAGTAATAGAGATTAGTGAGGGTCCCTGATGTCTTTTGTTTAAACAACGGATTATTCTCAAGTGCTGTGTGAGGGAATGAATAAGCATGATGTGAAAAGACATGTCTAATAGCACCTGGACGGCTTTTATTACCCCCTTTATAACTACACAACATAGAATTAAATTCAAGAGATGTAGAAACGAGCAACCCTAAATTCAATTTAATTAGGTAGTTATGGGGTTTTATCAACCGAATCATCTCGGTGATATAAAGGAGTTGCCTACTTGAAAACAATTCTAAGTAAGATGATATTTTATGGGCTAAAAGATCGTTGGATTTCGGACCGTTCTTTACAGTAAAATTTTTCAGATAACGCGCGTACCGGGGACGACGTTTATCAGCATCTGCAATTTTCTGCAAATCATGCAAGTCTGGCTTTTTGAAGAAAATTTTATGTGTCTTACTCGATTCGCAATTACAGTTTCCTACAATTGCGATGGGTTCAAATCTCTTATAGAATGGTTTTTCAACATGTTCACTATAGAGTTGAGAGCAAATCGAACATCTCTGAACACTCTTTTCGATGATATTTATTTTGGAGCCATTTGGATCATTGAAAAATTCATCTGATAGTTCAACGGACTGCGATCGATATATATTCCCTGTTCTTGGATCAATTCGAACTACTGAACCATCAGATTCATACCTTAAATCATATGAGTCCACAACCAGAACATCACCACACTTACATCTCTTCTGTTGACCGTGAAGAACATATTGGAATTCAGTACTTTTCTTACAACAAGGCGCATCTGTTTTATAATATTTTCCCAGTTTCTGTCGTGCAGTTTTAAGCAACTCTTCAAATGCAAAATCCAACTGCCTAAGTGGTACATTAGACATTGTAGCTCTAGCTTGCAATACAGGAATCGGATCTAAATCCGCACCAATCACATTTGCTCCCAATCTTATGGCTTCATGAAGCGTTGTCCCACCACCCATCATAGGATCTAAAGTCATAACCACCACCAAAGGTGGTGGCTTGAACATGAGAACCGCTCAAAGCGGTTTGAATGTGTGAGCCGCTCAAAGCGGCTGACTGCTAGCCCCTCACTGGGGTAAGCACCTTAACTTTCATCGTCGAACAAGGTCAACTGGTCATATCTTCTGTCTTCTTGCTCTTGCTTCTGGATATATTCTCGTATCACTGCCTCCTCTCTACCTACTGTCGAGACATAATATCCTCTCGCCCAGAATTTTTGCCCAGTGAAATTCCTTTTCCTGCCTCCATATGTTCTAGCTATATGTATGGCACTTTTCCCTTTGATATACCCTACCACCTGCGATACTGCATATTTTGGTGGAATTTCTATCAAGATGTGCACATGGTCTGCTCTCAAACTCCCTTGCACTATTTCACATTCTTTATGTCTTGCTAATTCTTTGAACACTTCTCCCAAATGCTTTCTCAACTCTTTGAACAATTTCTTTTTTCGATATTTTGGTATCCATACGATATGGTATTTGCATTCCCATTTTGTATGACTTAGACTTTTTGCTTCCATTTAAGAATCTCCTTTTTTGAACTTTGAGCGGTTCTTTTTGGAGATTCTTAAATGCTCCCGTATCTGTCAAACTTTAGCAGTCTCCCCAGCATAGCTGGGGGTTTACTTTTTTAATTAATTTTCCTTCTAACCCACCAGGCGAATAAAAACCTCGTGTGTCAGGCTCCTCAGCCAAATGCTTTAAGATCAATCGAAAAGTTGTACCGCAGCGACGCGCCCACCATTTATGTAAGTATGTATTAGGACGATAGAGATGTTTATTGTATGTTTCTAATCGCGCAATTTCGTTTGCGAAGTCAATCTCAAAATTTTCATCGATATAAGGAGAGGGAACTTCACTTATTAGCTGTTCTTGAATCATGTAATTTAAGTGTTCTTTTTAATAGTTGAAATAATCATAAACAATGTACTAAATTAACCACTTGAGTTCATTTGTCAGATGAACTACCAGAATTATAGCTTGTATCATACTATGATGTCTCATCAACGGCCGTTTCTCCACCACATCAACAACTCAGCCTAACCGCTAAAAAACCAAGCCTCCCCAAAATATACCTCCATCTAGTAATTAGCTGCAACCCCTCCTATCTTGCACCTACTTCGCCATCGACAATGACCATTATCCTCACACACCCTCCCTTGCCAACAGCACGTTTATACACCAAGAGGCTTAGAGCAACGGCGGTGGCTGCTTCACGGTGTCGTTGACGTAGGTTGGTAGTGCTGGTAACGGCCGTTTCTTTGGTGATGATTGGGGCGGAGACGGCCGTTTCCAATGGTCTCCGTTAGCCCTAAATCTGTCTTACAGCTATGTTCATGGTAGTTGCAACAAGCGTATATCCTCTAAATCCTTGTCTCGTCCCGCTGCTTTTTTAGAGGCTATCAAATCTTCGCGTGAAACCACATAAAAATCCTGACCAGAATAAGTCATTGTCTCACGGTTGTTCCACGCAGTCATAAAAGTAATACCAGGGGTCTTGGTTTGAACATCAATGCGAACACGATCATTAAAGATGGTAATTTCATGGGTCAGAAGCTCTTCAACAGTTGTTAGGGCGGCAGTTCCTAATCTTGCTTCCAGCATTGCTTCAAGTAATGCAGTGGCATTTTCTGGTGTCGCTTCAATTAAAATATCAAGGTCAAATGTGGCTCTTGGCACACCATGTAACACTGCCGCAATGCCACCAATGATCAAATATTTAACATTATGCTTTTGAAAGGACGAGAATACGTCCTGTAACTGGTTGAGCATCTTTATTATCTACTATGTGTGGATTCACACTTAAAATCATGTCAGTGAAGGAACATAATAGCTCCATACGCTCATTGAGAGTAAGTGACTGAAACCATCTTGCCTTGGCTTCCATTGTCTCATCTTGCCTACCATGGGTAACGGTTTTTTCCATAGACAAGATTTTATCATAGATATTGGGCTGAGACATTTGTCTGGCAATGATTGGAAAGTAGAGACGGCCGTTTCTTTGATAATAATTTGGGGATGGATATGATTGTCAGCCAGCGAAAAATCAATAAACCAAGTGTTCTGCCTGAGTCATGTCCATGACCTAACTATGAAGGCTAGTTTTCGGCTCCACAAGAGTGAATAATTGTTTTGATTTCTTGCATTTGTGATGCAGTTAAGGGGCCAAACTGCATGGCTCCGGCATTTTCCTGGGCCTGGGCCACAGTGCGGATACCTGGAATCGGAATTGTCTGTTCACTGCGTCCTAATAACCAAGTGAGGGCACCCTGGACAAGCGTCCGCCCCTGGCTCGTGAGAATTTCACGAATGGCTTCTAAACAGGCCAGCATGGCAGGATTTGGCTTGCCGTTTTTGAAGTAGGTCATCCAATCCAGATCAGGATTGACACGAATATCGTCCGGCGCGAATTCGCTTTGAGCCGTATATTTGCCGGCCAAAAGCCCCATTGCCAGTGGGCTGCGGTTGATGCTGGCAAGATTATGTGCCTCACACAGCGCAATGATTTCGGGTGCATCTTCAAAAAGATTGAGGCGGTGCTGAACGGCCGTACAGTTAGCTCCTTCAGCAAAGACAGCGGCGTTAGTTGGATTGTCAGTACTCCAAGCATAACTCCGGATTTTGCCTTCTTGGACGGGGTTTTCGAGCACATTATGCACAGTTGGTGCCAGTTCGGACGAATAATCCCCTAGATGAAACTGATATAAATCAATATAGTCTGTTTGCAAACGGCGTAGTGAAGCCTCACAGGCTGAGCGAATGTATGCTTCATCTGCCTGGTGATCCAGCAACTCCCGCTTCTCCTCATCTATAACATTGCCAAATTTGGTCGCAATTACCACCTTTTCACGCATCCCCACAAAGGTTTCACCAATGATGTCTTCGCTGTGTCCCGCACCATAGGCGTCTGATGTGTCGAAAAAAGTCATGCCAGCATCAAACGCTGCCCGTAAGGCTGTTTTTGATTCTGCATCATCCACCTTGCCCCAGCCGATTGGTACACCACCACGCGAAAATGGCCCACCAATCGCCCAACAGCCCATGCCAATAGCACTCACTTCTATGCCTACTCGTCCCAATTGTCGTTTCATTTTGTTGTCACCTGTTTTGTATAATGTTCTATTTTTCCATCCACAATCATCAATTTTTGTTGCATCAGCGCAATTTTGTTAAGCACGTTCTGTCGATGTTCACGCAACAGGATAATACGTTCTGGCTTAGTGGTATCGCTAGCACGAACCAGTTGAGAAAAACGCTGCATATCGGCAATTGACATGCCTGTTGTGCGTAAACAAACGAGCAAGTTAAGCCAACCGATGTCATCCACACTGTAGCAACGATGGCCGCTACTGGTTCGGTCGATGTTAACCAGCAGGCCTATGCGCTCATAATAACGTAGCGTGTCGATGCTCAATCCGATCTGTTTTGATACTTCGCTAATTGTGTATGTCGTCATGTTAGAGAGTATACAAGCTGGAGTGCACTCCAGGTCAAGAGGAATTTTGAATACGGTGTACAAAAAAAATCTTTTCGGCCGTTTTTTAGCACAATTTTGTCGGGTGAACGGCCGTTGTTCTAACGCAAACTTGGTGGGTGAACGGCCGTTTCTTTGGCGATGATTGGGATGGAGACGGCCGTTATACACACTTCTTGACTTAGCTAACTGCTTAGTTTAATATGGGTGTGAGGTGAAAAAATGACAACTGTAAACATCCATGAAGCTAAAACCCATCTGTCAAAATTGCTGCTACGGGTGATGAACGGCGAACAGATCATCATCGCCAAAGCGGGTAAGCCTATCGCTGTTTTATCCTCTATTCAAGATGCGACAGGGCGACGCACACCGGGCAATGACGCTGGCAAAGTGATTATAAGGACGGACTTCGATGATCCCTTGCCGGAGTTTGAGGTATGAAAGCACTGTTAGACACACACACTTTCTTGTGGTGGAATATGAATGCTCCAGAGCTTTCGCCAACGGCACGGGAATTTATCGCTGATGACAGCCATGAGATTTTTGTCAGTGCAGCCACCGCTTGGGAAATCGCTATCAAATATGGCAAAGGGCGTTTAGAATTGCCTGAACCACCTGACCACTATGTTGCCAATCGTCTGAACTTGCATCAATTCACGGCTTTACCCATCCAGTTAAGTCATGCTGTCGCCGTATATCGGTTGCCCCATATTCATCAAGACCCATTCGATCGGTTGTTGGTTGTGCAAAGTCAATTAGAAAATCTGCCTCTACTGACGGTTGATTCTGAAATAGTTAAATATTCGGTCTCTGTCATTTGGTGAGGTGTGATAAACGGCCGTTTCGCTGTATTGCATAAGGCGGCAAAGCCGCAAAATTTTTCCACAAAGAGCATAAAGGACACAAAATTTATCTATACTTGATGTTATTCGTGACCTTCGTGGAGGACAATTTACGCTTGTGGCGCACATTTCGCGCTTGTACGGAGTAAAAGGTGCAAGACACGTGGGAACGTGCCACGCACCAAGGAGGTTACAGTGTGCCTTTGTAGGATTGGGGGGCCACGCCTGTTTGCTTTTTGAAGGCCTTGCTGAAGTAGGAGGCATCTTTGTAGCCGAGGGCGTGGGCGATTTCTTTGATGGAATGATTGGTGAAGGTGAGCTGGCGTTTGGCTTCGAGGATAAGGCGTTCAGAGATAAGGTGTTTGGCGGTGCTGCCGACGAAGCGTTGGCTGATGGCCGAAAGGTGACGGGGGGTGATGCCGAGGGCAGCAGCGTACTCTTGGACGGCATGGGTTTGGCTATATTTCTGTTCTAGCAGTGTCGTAAATTGATGGAAGAGTTGAAGATCGGGATTAACGGCCGTTTTTGTTTCTCGCACCACTCTTGTTTGCACCTGCTCTAGCTTGATGAGCAAGACCGTGAGCAAATGGCGTAGAATTTCGTGCTGGCCCGGTTCAGTACGGCGAGCATATTCACAGGTGATTTGGTGCAGAAGGTGCTCAAAATCGGCCGTTTCGGCATCGCTAACGGGCAGGGCATGGTTGAGGCCGCTGTTTTTGAAGAGGACGATCTGATAATGTCCCGTGACCAGAGCAGGAAAATTGGGCAAAAAGGAATCAGCAAAGCGAATGACGAGGCCATCTAGGTTGACGCCAGTAATGAGTTGGTGCACCTGGCGGCGGGCAATGAGGTAGAAGGTTTGGGGTTGGATGGATAGATGCTGGCCGTCGATGGCCTGCTGCCCACTGCCGGAGCGCACCCAGAGGATTTCTTGGAAATCATGGCGGTGGGGTGGCTCGTGAGTGACATCGGGTGGGGTTTGTACGTCGAACGGCCGTATGACTAATGCCTCTTGTCGCAAATATTCAGTCTGCAAGCCTTGTTTCACCTTATCCATCACGCCTCTTCCTCCCTACTTTACCAGCCTGCCCCATATGTGTCACCCTGTGGAATCATTGACAATTAACGATTGACCATTGACAATTGACAATCAAAACTATTTCCCAAATAAAAGGTGCTCACCATGTCAGATGAAGTTGAATTAATAGAAATGGAAAAGATGGATTATTACGACAGCATTGTAGAGACAATTGGCGATACGCCGTTGGTGCGATTGAATTCCGTTGCCAGCGACTTGCCCTGTACAGTGCTAGCCAAAGTAGAGTTTTTTAACCCTGGCGGCTCAGTCAAGGATCGTATCGGGGTCACAATTGTAGAGGACGCGGAGCGCAGCGGCCGTTTGCAGCCGGGGGGGACCATTGTAGAGGCCACATCGGGTAATACGGGCGTAGGGTTAGCCATTGCCGCAGCCATTAAGGGCTATCGTTGCATTTTTGTGATGCCAGACAAGATGTCACAGGAGAAGATTTTGCTGCTGCGTTCTTTTGGGGCACGAGTGGTGGTGACACCAACGGCCGTTGAACCAGAAGATCCCCGCAGCTATTATTCCGTTGCCAATCGGCTGGTGGCCGAAACGCCCAATGCCATTTTAGCCAATCAATACCACAATCCCATCAATCCCCAATCCCATTATGAGGCCACCGGGCCTGAATTGTGGCAGCAAACCAAAGGGCGCATCACCCATTTTGTAGCGGGGATGGGTACAGGCGGGACGATTACGGGAGTCGGCCGTTATTTGCATGAGCAAAATCCCCATGTGAAGATCATTGGCGTTGACCCCATCGGCTCGATTTTGCATGAACTGCATCGCAGTGGCGAATATATCAAAGCGGAAGGTTACAAAGTGGAAGGCATTGGCGAAGATTTCTTGCCTTCAACTACAGATTTGAGCCAGGTGGATGCCATTGTGCAAGTAAACGACCGTGAGAGTTTTTTGATGACGCGGCGGCTGGTGCGGGAAGAGGGCATTTTTTGTGGCGGTTCTTGTGGATCGGCCGTGGCTGGTGCCCTCAAATATGCGCGGGACCATAATTTGGGGGCAGACGATGTTATGGTCGTCATTCTGCCCGATTCTGGCTCACGCTATCTGAGCAAGGTATTTGATGACGATTGGATGCGAGAAAATGGCTACCTCGAACGCTCTTGGGTCGATTATCGGGCCAGTGATATTCACGCTAAGAAAGCCGATGTGCAGGTTATCACAGCCAAGCCCACAGATTTGATGACGGATGTGGTGGCCCGCTTTAAGAAACATAACATTTCACAAATGCCTGTGGTGGATAGTGGCAATAAATTGCTGGGTATTGTAACTGAGATTGATTTACTCAATCATATGCTGCTCAGCAATCACGTTCATAAGCCCGATGAGACGATTGAACGGATTGTGGACAAGAATGTGCCCATGGTGCGTCCAGGCACGCCCCTAGAAACGCTAATGGCTGTGCTGAGCAACAGCAATGTGGTCATTATGGTCATGAATGATGAGGTGCAAGGCATTTTGACCAAGATTGATATTTTGGACTTTTTAGCCACACAAGCTGGGTAATTGAGGGGTTATCCTATTTGACAAGTGACAGTCACCTCTGAAAGTGACTGTCACTTTGGGAAGGTTTCATAAAGAAAGAAGTCCTTGTCGGGTGACCAGGCGGAGTAGTAGCGGCTTAGTTGGCCTTGAGGCAGGTTCATGGTGAGGAGATTGATGGCCGTTGCGTCTTGTAGGTTGAGCAAGAAGAGTTGACGGACATCGGGGTTGGCATGGTGGGCAATTTGTTCAGGGTCGTGAATGGAATTGTTCCAATAGGGCTGCCCGTTTAAGATGCCAATAGCGCGGGTATCTGTCCAGTAGGGGTAGGCGATGTGGAAAACGTTTTCTAGCTGGCCGCCATGTTGAATGAAGGAGTGGACGGCCTGAGCCAGTTCGCTGTGGTTAAGGGCCGTTTGGCGATAATTTTGATCGTATTGGATGAAATACCAGTCGTAATTAACTACTAAGGCCGCAGCTATGAAGATAGTGAGAACGGCCGTCACCAACACTTGCCCCGCCCGGCTTACCTCATCGGACTGAGCATATGTCCAAACAGCATGGAGGGGCAAAACGGCCGTCATCATCACCACCGGAATGGCCCCACCTGTGCGCACAGCACTGGGATTCTCACCAGTGAAGGCGAAGCTGAGTATGGAAGGCAATAGCATGATACCAATGGAGAGGAGCACATAGAGGGAGCGTTGGTCACGATAGCGCACCAGTTGCCAGAGGAGATAGACGAGGCCTAGCAGAAAGAAAGCGGCCGTGATCTCATCCAACATGGGGGAATGGGGTAGATTATTGGCATAAACGCTATCGCCACGATAGTTGAACATGAGCCAAGCCCGTTTGGTATTGTCCCAGAAAATTTGCCAATAGTTGAGGTCTTGCCCATTGGCCAGGCGGCTGCTGGCACGAAACCAGAACATATCGGGGAAATCAACCATGTAGCGCAGCAGGGGCAAGAAGAAAATGAAGGAGGTGATTCCCCCAAAGCAGGCATTCCGCCAGAAAGACAGAGAAAAGCTGTTGCTTTCGGCAAAGGGGATCATTTTGCGGGGTTGGCGTTTTTGCCAATAGTCGAAGATGAGTTTGACGGCCGTTAACAGCAGCAGCAGCGGGGGAACTATGCGCATGGGGATGTAAGTATGCAGACCAATGCCCAAAAAGACCCCTGCCGCTAACCAATCATTACGCCTATTGTGACGGAAGGCGCGGATGAGAAAGTAGAGTGTGGGTGCGAAGAAAGCGGCTGTAAAGACAAAGCGCAGACCAATGCGAGTGATGGTAATATGCCAATGGGACATGGCCATGAAGAGGGCAGCCAACAGGCCCACCTGACGGCCGTATAGCTCTTGCCCTAATAAGTAGACCCAAAGGAGCGTCCATACACTAAATAGGCCTGTGCCCACTTTCAGGGCCATGAAGTTGAGTTCAAGGGGCGTGAAGCGAATGAGAACGGCCGTCCAATAAAATTGCAGGGCCTCACGACCCGTATTGCGCGGAAAAAATAGCGGCCGTTGTCCCAACAGCACATCGTAGACGTCTAATAATTTCTCAATCTGGTCGCTGCCAAACTCTACAGGGACTTCATTTAGGCGATAGAATCTGAAAAAGATGCCGATGAGCAAAATGCCAACCAAGACTACATAATGCTTTTGCCAACGTAGTCGCCAGGTAGGGCGTTCAGCAAAAACGATCATAAAGTAGAAAATGGCACTGAACCAAGCCGCAAAACCAAGTGGTGTAAATTGATTGTTCCCCAGATTCAGATAGGCGATGATGGCCGCCACCAGGGCAACGGCCGTTAAGCCTAAGCGAAGGCGTGGCGCCAATCTCAACAAGGGGGGCTGTGCAGACACAGCACCAGCTTCAAACCAGTGAGGGCGTGTTCGTTGACTTTGGCCGATGAGAAAGAATGTGAACAGAAAAACGGCCGTTCCCAGCAGCCACAAACCGCGCCTAAACGCCTCCAAATCTAGCAATGAGAATTGGCCAACGATCGCCATCCCGAACAGTGCCAGCAAAAGTAGGGCCACCAACAACCTGAACCTCATAGCCTCAAGTATCAAAAGAGATTGCCAGGCTGTCAAGCTAGGGTCTACGAACAAGTTGTCATAGGACTGGCAGTCCTTGCGCTTTAGCCATTACTATCTCTCTGAATTTAGGACTGCCAGTCCTCAAACTCAATATTCACTGACAGGTTGTTCGTGCACCCTCAAGCCAACAGAGCTACCACTTCTGCTAAAGTTAGCCTATACTTAGACGGCCGTTTGGACGGCAATTTCAACCATAGAAGGACAAAGATGCAAGAATTACTCAAAGACACCTTAGAAATTACCAGAGCGGCCGGAGCCGCTATCATGCAATATTATCAATCCTCATTTGATGTCAGCGACAAATCGCCCGACAACCCAGTCACAGATGCCGACTTCGCTGCCGACACTCTTCTCAAAGAGCGGCTACTGGCCCGACTGCCTGAGGCAGGTTGGCTTAGCGAAGAAACTGTAGACAATCCTGCTCGCCTCAACAATAAACTTGTCTGGGTAGTTGACCCACTTGACGGGACAAAGGAATTCATTATGGGCATACCCGAATTTGCCGTCTCTGTAGGTCTCGTAGAAGATGGGCAACCGATTCTGGGCATTGTCTACAACCCGCCCGTAGATGAGATGTTCTACACCATCAAGGGCGGTGGCGTATTCTTCAATGGTAATCCCGTTTCCGTTACCAACCGTAGTCATTTGACGGGTTCTGTTGTAGATGCTAGCCGTTCTGAACGAAAACGGGGCGAATTTGAGCCCTTCGAGGCCACCTTCGACATTCGCACCATGGGTGGGACAGCCTATAAATTAGCTCGTGTGGCCGCAGGTCTCTCAGATATGGCCTGGAGCCGTGGCCCCAAAAATGAGTGGGACATTTGCGGCGGTGTGTTACTTGTTCAGGAAGCTGGGGGTCGCTGTGTCAACTTAGACGATGAAGAATTTAGCTTCAACCGACCCAAAACATTGGTCAACGGCTTCATTGCTGACAACGGCATCCTACACAACGAGCTGATAGCTGCATTAGCCCCCCATCGTGACACAGCCCGCAAAAAGTGATTATTTTTGCAACGTGTTACGTAACAGGTGTCGTGTAATTATGTTATTCCGTAATTACGTCATCCACTTATGATTGCAGAAACGGCCGTAACCCTTCGCCAAAACATCCAAAAAGTTATTGTTGGTAAAGATGAAGTCATAGACATCGCTCTCATCGCCATATTGTGTGAAGGACACTTACTATTAGAAGATGTGCCCGGCACAGGCAAAACAACCCTCGCCAAAACCATCGCTGCCTCGCTGGGCTGCACCTTCCATCGTGTCCAATTCACCCCTGACCTACTTCCTTCCGACGTGACGGGCATCTACTATTACAACCAAAAAGCCCAAGAATTTGAATTTCGCCCTGGTCCCATCTTCGCCCAAATCCTGCTAGCCGACGAAATCAACCGGGCTACACCCCGCACCCAATCATCGTTGCTAGAAGCAATGCAGGAACAACAAGTGACAGTTGACATCGCCACTCATCCTCTGCCACGGCCGTTTCTTGTTCTGGCTACCCAAAATCCGGTGGAGCTAGAAGGCACATTTCCCCTGCCTGAAGCCCAACTGGACCGTTTCCTCATGAAACTGGCTATCGGTTATCCCAATGCTGCCCAAGAAAATGACATTCTGCTTCGCTTCGAGCATAACGATCCTCTGGCAACATTAGCAAAGGTGGTAGAACCAGAGGACATTATTGCCATGCAAGCAGAGGTACGCCAAATACGAGTAGAGGAGTCTGTGCGGAACTACATCGTCAATGTGTGTCGGGCCACGCGCAGCCATGAAGATATTGAATTGGGGGCCAGTCCCCGAGCTACTCTGGCTCTGTATCGAACTTGCCAAGCACGCGCAGCCATAGACGGCCGTGCCTTTGTCATTCCCGACGACGTAAAAATCATGGCCCCCTACGTCCTCACCCACCGCCTCATGGTCAACCCGCAGACCCGTCTACGTGGCCGCAAGCCAGAGGACATCATCCGCGATGTTGTTAACACTGTCGCTGTACCTGTAGAAGCAAACTAAACCAATTTTGTCTCATGTCCTACAACTTTGATGTCTACCTCGCCGTGCGCGAGAGCCAGAAAAGCCTGCGCCAACAAGCACGGGAAAATATCGCCCGCGCTATGCTTTCGGGCCGAGTGGACATGGCAGACGTGGCCCAAGCCCGGGGATTAGTCATCCGCGAACGAGAAAACAGCATTTTTAGCGAAGCCTGGATTCCTCTGGCCGTCCTCTTTTTGATTATTGGCTTTTTGGCAAACCGCCATGCAGCTTTACTGGCCCTGGGTAGCATCCTCCTCCTCATCGTAGGCGTGAGTACCCTTTGGAAAAATGTGGCCCTGTTGGGTGTAACCTATGATCGCGTATTTAATCGCACACGGGTTTTTCCTGGCGAGCCCATAGAAATGACCATCGTTGTCGAAAACGATAAGATTTTGCCCTTGACCTGGCTGCAATTCCGAGATGAACTCCCTATCTCGCCCCACGATGATGTCATCTCCCAAATTGCCAGCGAAGTGGCCGGGAGGCATGCGCTATTTAACTCTTACTCCATGCAAGGGCGAGAACGTACGCGTCGCCAAGTTCAGCTTATTTTCCCCCGCCGTGGCTATTATAAATGCGGCCCTGTCACCTATGAGTCGGGGGATATTTTTACGCTCTTCACCATAGAGCGCGTACATAACGCCATTGATACATTAATTATTTACCCCCAAATTTGGCCCCTAACTGAGCTAGGCCTGCCAGCCAAAGAGCCATTTGGCGATCTGAAAGTTACGCGCAGCCTCTTTACTGATCCAATAAAGACACAGGGTATCCGAGATTATCGTCCGCAAGACCGTTTCCGCGATGTCCATTGGAAGGCAACGGCACGGCGGGGACAGTTGCAAACAAAGATTTATGATCCCTCGGTTGGCATGACTTTGGCGGTCTTTTTGAATGTGGCTACTTATCCCAAACATTGGATGGGCTTTGACCCCGAACTGCTAGAACGGGCCGTGAGTGTGGCCGCTTCGATTGCAAATTATGGTTTTCAGAAAGGCTGGGGTGTGGGTGTATTTGCCAATGGCTCTGTGCCCAATTCGGATCAGCCGATTCGGGTGCAGCCGGGTCGTTCACCAGAGCAGTTGGCTCATGTGCTGGAAGCCTTGGCGGCGGTAACGGAGTTTGCCACGAGCAGCATTGAAGTAATGATGCTGCGCCAAAGCCCTTCGCTGCCTTGGGTTTCGACGATTGTGTTGGTAACGGCCGTTGTCACAGACGAGATCATGGTGGCCTTGCTGCGCCTAAAGGAAGCAGGTCGTCGTGTTGTCCTCATCTCCCTAGCCAATGAACCCCCACCCAAAGGCTTGGGCAACCTACTCAGCTATCACATCCCCGCCAGTGCCCCTGTCTTCCAAAAAGGACGAAAGACGACTTCCGCAACTGAAGCCGCCTTGAGCAATATTCCCGTCCCCGATCTGGAGGGGCTGGAACTGGAGAAATTTTAATATGTGTGGCCGTTTTGCTTTAGCCACTGATAATGAGACGCTTGCTCAGCAATTTGAACTGCCTTTGCCAGAGGGCATGGCATTGGCTCCCCGCTATAATATTGCGCCGACACAACCGGTAACGGCTGTGCGCCTTAACCGTGCCCACCAACGGGAAATCACCCATTTTCAATGGGGGCTGATTCCCTCCTGGAGCAAAGACCCCAAAATAGGCTCGCGCATGATCAATGCCCGCTCAGAAACGGTAGCCGATAAACCCTCTTTTCGGGCCGCCTTCAAGCGGCGACGCTGTATTATTCCGGCCACCGGCTTTTATGAATGGCAAAAGCTGAATGGGGGCAAACAACCTACCTACATTCACCCTACTGAAGAAAATTTATTTGCCTTGGCGGGTTTGTGGGAAGTGTGGCATTCAGCCGACGGCAGTGAAATTAAGTCTTGCACCATCTTGACCACAAGACCCAATGAGTTAATGGAACCCATTCACAATCGGATGCCAGTGATTTTAGAACAAGAGGATTATGACGTATGGCTGGAACCGGGCAATCAACCTGAACAAGGATTGCATTTATTACGGCCGTTTCCCTCTCACAAAATGGCTGCCTATCCAGTCAGCACCTTTGTCAACAGCCCTCGCAATGAGGGTCACCAATGTATGATGCCTCTTTGACGCAGCGAGTAGTAAGCAGTTGTCAGTAAGCAGCTTTCTTCACTATTGACTGCCAACTACTTACTGAATACTTTCTACGAACATGTATCCAGCCCTCTTTCTCGACCGCGATGGCGTAATCATTGAAAATCGGGCCAATTATGTGCGCTCATGGGTGGATGTAGAGATTTATCCGCAAGCCCTCGAGGCTCTGGCCTTGCTCAAGGATAGTCCCTACAAAATCATTATAGTAACCAATCAGTCAGGTGTAGGACGGGGACTGTTTTCATTAGAGGTGGCCCAGCAGATTAATGAGCAGTTAGTGAAAATGATTGAAGCGGCCAACGGCCGTATCAATGCTACCTATCTCTGTCCCCATGCGCCTTGGGCAGGCTGCCCTTGCCGCAAACCCCAACCCGGCATGTTGCTCCAAGCCGCCCAAGAACACAATCTAGACCTAAACCGCTCCATCATGATCGGCGATGCCCTAACTGACTTGGACGCGGGCCTAGCTGCTGGTGTGGCCCAAACCATTTTACTGCGAACCGGGCGGGGTCAAGAACAGAATCAGCTACCAGAAGCAGGCAACTTTGCCCCCATTAATCTACAAAAAGATCTGCTGGCGGCAGTCCAGTTGCTTCACAGAGGTGACAGTCACTTATAAGAGTGACTGTCACCTGAAATTAGAACAGCGTATAGATAAACGGGCCAATACCCGATGCCGAGGCAAAGATAAGCAACAGGCCGAAAATAAGCAGCAGTGTCACCATCGGGATCAGCCACCACCGCTTACGCGTCCACAAAAAAGATAATAGTTCGCCCACAACTCCCAAATTAGAAGACATACTGCGCAAAAAGGCTTTCATAATTTTTCTCTCCAGTTTAAATCGTCACAAAATGATCACTCATTGACGCCCTTACTTCTTCCGCACTACAAAGTTATTCAAATATAACGTATCAATATCACTTTTTGTAAAAGTATTCAAGGCATTGGCGGGTGTGGTGACGATGGGTTCGCCGCGCAAATTAAAGCTGGTATTCAAAGAGACGGGTATTCCCGTCGCCTCACCAAATAGCTCAATGGCTCGATAATACAGCGGGTTCCATTTGCGGCGCACTGTTTGAATACGGCCGCTTCCTAAATGACTCACAGCCTGAATCTTATCTTCCATTTTCGGACGGGCGCGGCAAACGGCCAACATATAGCGATAAGGGTAAGTGCTCTCAGCATCATCCATATCCTCCCAGAAATCGGCCGCTTTCTCTTCCAACACTACCGGAGCGAAAGGGCGGAAAGGCTCACGGAACTTGATACGTTCGTTCACCACCCCTTTCATCTCGGCGCGACGCGGATCGGCCATAATGGAGCGATTGCCCAAGGCGCGGGGCCCCCATTCAAAACGCCCCTGAGCCAAGCTGATCACATTGCCCGCCAACATATCATCAACCATCAAACTCGCTTGTTTATCCGTATCCTCAACCACCTCAAACGGATAATCATAAGCGGCCAGGGCTGCTTTAGTCTCATCAGGGCCATAGGCCTTGCCCCAATAGGCATGTTCCATCACAAATTGGCGGGGCTGGCCTAAGAGTACATGATAGGCATAGAGAGCCGCGCCTAGCGCACCACCAGCGTCGCCAGCCGCTGGCTGGATATAGACATGTTTGAAGGGGCTTTCACGAATGACACGGCCGTTTGCCACGGAATTCAGCCCCACACCACCAGCCAGACAGAGGTTCTGGCAGCCAGTTGTATCATAGGCATGTTGTACCATTTTCAACACGGTGTCTTCTGTCACACGCTGGATACTGGCCGCAATATCCGCATAATATTGATTTTGTTGAGCCACCTCTTGATTCCAATGAGGATGATCTTGATTGGGATGAGTGGTCGGGGTATAAAAGACAGAATCATGTACACGCGGCTCACCAAACAGCTTAACAAATTCCTGGCTAAAGGTGGTGGTAGTTGAGCGATGGAAAGCAAAATAGTCCATATTCAGCTCAAAACTACCATCATCAGCCACATTGATGAGCTTATACACATCATCCATACGATTGGGACGGCCGTAGGGCGACATACCCATCACCTTATACTCCCCGTTATTCACACGAAAACCCAAAAAGGCTGTAAAAGCTGAATAAAGCAGCCCCAAGGAGTGAGGAAAACGGGTTTCATTGAAAATTTCGATATGATTTTTCTTGTGCGTGGGTGTGCCGCCAGCGGGCAATGTGGGCCAAACGGCCGTTCCCTTACCCACCGTCGAGGTCGTCCATTCACCCACGCCGTCAATCGTCAAAACGGCCGCTTCCTCAAAAGGTGAACAGAAAAAAGCACTAGCCGCATGGCTCAAATGATGCTCCACAAATAGAAGCTTTTCATCAGGAATGTCCAGCTTCGTCAAAATTTCACCCTTCACCCACAATTTCTCATTAAACCAGGCAATCATAGATTCCCGAAACACCTTGTAAGACTGGGGAAAGGTTTGCAGCGTAGACATCAAAATCCGCTCAAATTTGAGCAAGGGTTTCTCATAAAAAACCACATAATCTAGCTCTTGGGCCGTAATGCCCGCCTCTTCTAAACAAAAATCAATCGCCTGCTGCGGAAAACCATAGTCATGCTTAACGCGCGAGAAACGCTCCTCTTCCGAAGCGGCAATCAACATACCATCCTGCAAAATCGCCGCCGCCGAATCATGATAATAACAAGAAATACCCAAAATAAACATTAAGCCTGTCTCCTCGCATCCTCAAGCGTCAAATCTTTTGTCTCCCGTTTTAACCATTTAGGGGGTTCCTTAACCTCATTCATTGCCAGGGGATCACCAAAAAATCGTGTACCCAGACCAAATGGCACAAAAATCGTGAAATAGAAAATAGTTAACACCACACGGGCAACCCAATCACCCATCCAGTGACCAAACCGCTTCCAACCTTCCCAAAATCGTCGCAAATATGTCATATGCTTTTCCACTCTTCAAGGTTTGGTATAAGGCTTCCTGCCTTATGCTCAAACCTGATATATTTACTCAGAAGCAAGATAGAGTCTATCGTGCCGACTGGCTATTATCCTTATTCATTTGTATTCTCACAACTATTGTTGACACTGTTGCAATTGGAGGGCAACTCAGGTGAGTTTTGCCTAACAGTTCACTTATTTGTTTAGGAACTCTACTCTGGGGGGATTAACATGATGAAAGCAAATTTCTGGCAAATTTTGTTTTAGATGAGGATAAACCCCCAAGGGATTCACAATATTAAGTCTCAGGGTTGCCGTATCGCCGCTGCCACTCATATAACTTGTTCATCGCTTCGAGGGGGGTCATGGTAGTGATGTCCAACTTTTTTAGCTCATCCAGAATGGGACTGCTTTCGGGGAACAGAGCAATTTGCTGGCCTGTGTTGAGACGGCTGGGTTGAACGGCCGTTGTCACCGCATGTTCCTCTAATTCGCGCAAAAGCTCATTGGCCCGCTGAATCACATCCCGCGGCAAGCCCGCCAACTGTCCTACATGAATGCCATAGCTGCGATCAGCCCCACCAGGCACAATTTGGTGCAAAAAGACCACCTTATCCCCTTCCTCAGCCACCGCCACATTATAATTCGCCACCAAGGGCAGCATCTCCGCCAACCCCGTTAATTCATGGTAATGGGTGGCAAACAGGGTGCGCGGCTTCAAGCGAGGATGATTGTGCAGATATTCAATGATGGCCCAAGCAATGGCCAGGCCATCATAGGTGCTGGTTCCCCGCCCAATCTCGTCCAAAACCAGCAAGGAACGGTTGGTGGCATGGTGCAAGATTTCGGCCGTTTCCACCATCTCTACCATAAAGGTTGAACGCCCAGCGTGAAGCTCATCATGGGCCCCAATACGGGTGAAGATGCGATCAACCAGACCAATTTCGGCCGTTTCCGCTGGTACAAAACTGCCAATCTGGGCCATCAATGTAATCAAAGCAACTTGCCTTAAGAAAGTAGATTTCCCGCTCATATTGGGCCCAGTAATGATTTGGATGCGTTCATCCAGGCTAAATTGGGCCGTATTGGCGGTAAAACGGTCACCGATGTTGCCCTGCTGGGGCAGGGTTTGTTCCACAACGGGATGACGGCCGTTCGCGATCCGCAAGGCATTCTCATCCGTCAACAGCGGGCGTACATAATTGTTGTTCACGGCCACTGCGGCTAAGGTGGCAGCGACATCTAATTGGGCTAGGGTAACGGCCGTTGCCAACAATCGTTCTGTATACTGAGCCAGCCGTTGACATAGTTCTGTAAACACCCGCCGCTCAATCTGCAAAATGCGCTCCTCCGCATTCAAAATCAGCGTCTCATACTCTTTCAACTCCGGCGTAATATAACGTTCCGCATTGGTCAACGTCTGCTTACGAATATAATCATCAGGCACCAGATGGGTATTGGCATGTGTCACTTCCAAGTAATAACCAAAGACCTTATTAAAGCCCACCTTCAACGAAGTGATACCCGTGCGCTCTCGCTCTCGTGGTTCCAACTCCGCCACCCAGGTTCGGGCATGAGCCGACGAGTTCATCACCCCGTCTAACTCGGCCGAAAAGCCCGCTTTAATCACGCCCGGTTTATTGAAATTAGTTGGGGCATCTTCGGGGATGGCACGATTGAGCAACTCGGCAGCTTCGGCGCAGGGATCAAGATTGGAGCTAAGAGATTGGAGACTGGAGATTAGGGACTGTTCACTGCTTACTGTTTCCTGCTTACTGTTTCCTGTTAACTGTTCACTGATTACTGGCACAGCCGCCAGCGCCACCCCCATATTGGCTAAATCACGCGGAATGGCCCGACCACTCAACACCCGATTCGTCAGCCGCTCCAAATCCGGCAGCCCCTTCAAGGTAGCCCGCACATCAGCCCGCAGTAGCGTATTCTCAAAAAAAGCCGTCACCTGATCCAGCCGCTTGTCCAGATCAGCCACACTCAACAAAGGCTGATTAATCCGCTGCCGCAGCAACCGCGCCCCCATCGGTGTCACAGTCTTATTCAACACCCACAGCAGCGAGCCACTGCGCTCACCCGTTAAGGAATCTGTCAACTCCAAGTTGAGGCGGGTATTGTGATCCAAAGCCATAAACCCAGCCGTGCTGTAGGTCGCCAGCCGCTGAATCTGCCCCACCGTCCCTCGCTGCGTCTCTTGTAGATAGTGCAGCAAAGCCCCCGCCACTCGAATCGCCAGTGACTTGCCCTCACAGCCAAAGGCGGCCAAACTGCTCACCTCAAAATGGTGCAGCAATGTCTGCTGGGCTGTGCCTTCTTCAAAGCGCCAGTTGGGCAAACGAGTGATGGTTTTGACTGAGGCAGCGGCATTGAGGCTCATTTCGCTGTCGGGCAGCAGCAGTTCGGCTGGGCTAAGCCGGTCTAGCTCTTCACTGAGGCGACGACGGTCGTCTACCTCAGTCACCGCAAATTCACCAGTGGTAATATCGGCATAGGCTAGACCCGCCCGATTATTCTCGATGAGAACGGCCGTCAAATAATTATTGCGCCCCGCCTCCAACATACCCGGCTCAATCACCGTGCCCGCTGTAAAAACTCGTACCACCTCACGTGGCATCAGCCCATTAACCGTCTCCGTGCCAATCTGTTCGCACAGAGCCACCTTGTAGCCCTTGGCGATCAGCCGAGCAATATAACCCTCGGCCGCATGATGGGGTACGCCCGCCATGGGTGTGCGCTGCCCCTTGCCCTGGGGCCGACTCGTCAGCACCAAATCTAATTCACGAGCGGCCGTTTCCGCATCCTCATCAAAGGTCTCGTAAAAATCACCCAGCCGAAAAAAGACAATCGCATCTGGATGCTGCGCCTTGATGTCCAAATATTGTCTGCGGCTCGGTGTTACTTTTCCCTTTTTGGCCTTAGCCATACTTGCTCCATATTCCGTATTCCGTTATCGGTAATCGGTATTCCGTTCACCGTTCACCATTCGCCCACGCCGTCAACACTCGCTCATGCCGACCTTCCAGCTTGGTTAACGGCCGTTTCCCCTTCATCAAATCCCGTGCCTCCACAAAACTCATGCCTTCTTCCTGCATCAAATAAGCCGCCAACAACGTCGCCGAACGACCACGCCCCTTGGCACAATGCACCAAGATCGTGCGACCTGCTGCCACCTGGGCTTTCATCCAAGCCACCCCTTCCGTCAAAATCTCCGGCGAGGGCACGGTCACATCCAGCACCTTGAGCTGGATATAGCTGATGTCATGCTGGCGATATAGGCCCACATCATCCTCTCGTTCAGCGCGAATATTGACAACGGCCGTAATCCCCTGCACCAACAAAAAATCATAATCCCGCGTATAAGTAGGTGCGCCCCCCAACCACAACTGCGGCGTAATTCGGTCAAACCAACGTTGACCCCGTACCCGTTCATACACAAAGCGAATCAAAGGATATAATTTATCAAACAACCAGTGAAATGGATTCATAGAGCAAGCATAACGATGATGAAAAGAGCAGGCAACTTTTCAACCATTGTCAGCTTGCCTTTAGCAATGGATAATCACATCTTCGCAAATTCCCACATTTGGAGGCAAAGTGATGTTACAAACCCAAAATACCCGATGGCTTTTACTCACAGTCAGCTTGGCCTTACCCTTGCTCTGGCTCCTCTACCTCGTGACCACCACTTACGCCCAAATCGAGCCTAATCGTCCCCGGTCATTCGGCGGCTCCGACCTTGGCTTCAGCGGCGCATCCACCAGCGACGATCTCGTCACCTTCGACATGGCTACGGGCACAGCCAACCCCAATACCCTTGACCTTCTACCCGAAGGCAATTATCCCTATGATGCCACCCTAAATCCAGATGGAACAGAGGTTTGGATAGCTGGGGCTATTGGCGAAGGCCTAATCATCGTAGACGCTATTACCCCCACGATTGTGCAACCTATTCCAATGCTGGGCGACTATCCCGTAGATGTCGTTTTCAGCGAACATGGCCAACATGCTTATGTCAGCAGTCGCAACACAGCCGATGACATTCAAATCATTGACACCAATACCCTTACCGTGGCTGGCAGTATCCCTGTGCCCAGCTATTTTCTGGGTATGGGCAAAATGCGCACCAACCATTGTACTGGCGAACTTTATGGCGTGAACTGGTTTGACGAACACTTCTTCGTCATCAATCCCATTTCCCAAACTGTTACTGCTGATTTGACTTTTGGTGATAGTTTATGGGATTTGACCATTGATCCCACTGCCACTACCCTCTACATCGCAGATCGGGGCACTCCTGACGCTGTGCATGTTTTTGACATTGCTACGCTAACAACCACAACCACAATTCCTGTGGGCACTGATCCTTGGGGCATAGACATTACGCCTGACGGCCGTTACGTTCTTACCGCTAACGAAGACAGCCACGACGTTTCCGTTATAGACACCGCCAGCAACACAATCATCACCAATACTTTTCTCGCCGCCGATGCCGACCCCCGCGACATAGACATCAACGCCGAGGGCACATTGGCCTATGTCACCTCCGGCGCCATCGATGGCACTGGCCCTGATGGCGTTTATGTCATCGATCTCGCCACCTTCCAAGTGACCGACATCATCTATAGTCCGGCTGCTGGTGGCAGCAACCCCAACGTCATCGCCGTCGCTCCCGACTTCGCTAGCCTCGATCCCGTCGCCAATTTCACCACCACTACCCCCATAGCTGCGGGAACGCCTGTTCAATTTACTGACACCACCAGCAACAATCCTACCTCTTGGTTTTGGGACTTTGGTGATGGCTTGGGTAACTCTACAAACCAAAATCCACTTTATAACTACGCCAATCCCGGCCCTTATACTGTCACGCTCACAACCACCAACCCCTGCGGCACAGATATAGTGCAAAATCAACTGCTGGTGACAGGCCCCATTCCCGAACTGACCATTCACAAAACAGCCCCATCTGAGGCCAATGCGGGATCGCTCATCACCTACACCCTCACTGTTAGCAACAGTGGCCTTGCTCCAGCCACCGCCCTCCTCATCACAGATGTGCTGCCCAGCGGAGCCAGCTATAGCAACGGCGGCACCCTAATCAGTGATACCGTGCAGTGGCAAATACCTACGCTCGCCACCGATACATCTATTTCGGTGCAATTCAGCGTCACAGCCACCGCCACCATCACCAATAGCCATTATGCTGTCATAGCTGATGGTGGCCACACGGCCGTTGGCAGCCAAGCCATCACAACCATCATTACAACCCACAAACACCTCTATCTACCTTTCATAGTCAAGGAATAGCCCACACAGTTACATTCCGTCTATACAGTGCCACACACGATAGACGAGACAAAATCCTAACAAGGATAAATCCGATGAAAAAAGGAACCTTATTCAGCCTCACTTTGGCCTTCACCTTGCTCACATTCGTTCTACTCATGCCCGTGTTGGCCCAAGCAGACACGGCCGTTACTAATCCCGCTCCCGCCGCCCTCACCGTTAGCAATAGCGGCACCACGCCTGATGAAGATAATCTACAACGTGCCGCCAGCAAAATGGACGAAGCCCTCCTCAGCCAACTCCGTAATGCGCCCAATGATGGTCACATCACCGCCATTGTGCGCCTCGGTGGGCAAGCTGATCTCAACTTTGCTGACCAACTTAACGATCAGGCCCAAAAAGGAGCCTACGTCGTCGCTCGACTACAAGCCTTCGCCAATCAAAGCCAAGCCGACCTCCGCCTCGCTCTCGATGCCGCCCAACGCCAAAGCCACATCAGCCACTACCGCCCTTACTTCATCTTCAACGGCCTGGCCATCACCGCCCAACCCGCCACCCTCTGGCAAATCGCCCTGCGCCCCGACGTCGAGTCCGTGACCGCCAACCACACTTATCAGTTAGACAGTAGTCACTATTCAGTAAACAGTGAACAATCATCAGTGAACCATAAGCAGTCATTCACAATTGACAATTCACAATTGACAATTCACAATTCTCTTGCTCCCGAATGGAACATCGCTCAAATCAACGCCGACGACGTCTGGACCCAACACAACATCACAGGCACAGGTGTGCTCGTGGCCAACATGGACTCCGGTGTGCAATACAATCATCCTGCCCTTGTTGCCCAATACGCGGGCCATAATGGCGGTTCCTTTGACCATAATTTCCACTGGTATGATGCCACCACAGGCGGTGGTATCACAGCCCCTTACGATGACAATGGTCACGGCACACACACAATGGGAACGGCCGTTGGTGGGGATGGTCTTGGGCCTTTTGCCGATGACATCGGCGTAGCACCCGGGGCCAGTTGGATCGCCGTCAAAGCCTTTTCCGCCGCAGGCACGGGCGAGTCAGCTGATATTCATGCCGCCTTTGAATGGCTCATCGCCCCCTGTCCCGCAGGCATACAGCCTGGCAATCCCAGCTGCGACCCAGCCCGCGCCCCGCGCATCGTCAACAACTCTTGGGGCAACGACAACGGCGCTCGGGTTGAATTCCTGCCCGACGTGCAAGCTCTGCGGGCAGCCGGTATCTGGCCCGCTTTTAGTGCAGGCAACAATGGCCCTGGCGTAGGTACTGTTGGCTCCCCTGGCAGTTTTGCCGAAGCCTTTGCCAGTGGCGCCACCGATAACAGCGACATGATCGCCTCTTTTTCCAGCCGTGGTCCTTCGCCCCTCACCTCGGAAATTAAACCTGATGTCACAGCCCCAGGCGTAGCTGTGCGCTCCAGCTTGCCGGGAGGTAGCTATGGCTCATTTAACGGAACGAGCATGGCCAGCCCCCACAGCACGGGCCTTGGCGCACTGCTACTAAGTGCGGCTCCCAATTTAGATTTGGATACATTGGAAGAGATAATCCGAGATACGGCCGTTGATCTCGGCCCCCCTGGCCCCGACACAGATTACGGCTATGGTCGCATAGGTGCCCTGGCTGCTATGCAGCGCATCCTCAGCTCCGGTGATTTAACGGGTATGGTACGCGATGCCAACACAATGACCCCTATCACTGGTGCAGAAATACGGGCACAGGGGCAAGGGTTAGACATGACGATTACCGCTGATGCCAGCGGCACCTACTCCATGACTTACTTATTGCATGGACCATACACCGTCACAGCCACTTACTATGGCTATCAGCCCCTTACACTTACCAATGTTCTCATCGTCACCAGCACAGTCACCACAGCCGACTTTGACTTAGTGGCTTTACCCCAGCACACCCTCTCCGGTCATGTCTACGATGCCATCTCACCCACCATCCCCGTCACCAACGCTGTCATTTCCGTGCTAGACACGCCTCTGCCACCCGTACAAACCGACGCTACGGGCTTTTATAGCTTGACGGTAGCTGAGGGAACGGCCGTTATTGAAGCCGCCGCCTTTGGTTATGGTACAGGCTTTACAGCCACCAACATCACTGCCGATACAGTCATAGATTTCAGTCTCGATCCCTTGCCCCCGATCCTCCTGGTAGACGACGATGAAGGCAATCTGCGCAGCTACTCACCCCACGTGGAATCCTTCTACTTCACCGCCTTAGATGCCAACGGCTACAACTACACCTACTGGGACATCGAAGCACTAGGCGCACCTGATTTCGACACCATACGCCAATATGCCGCTGTCGTGTGGTTTGGAGGCGAATTTGGTCGTATCAAAGACATCAGCGATGCCGCCCAAGCCCAGGCTGTGATGGACTATTTAGACATCGGCGGCCGTTTTTTCTACATTGCCCAGGAGCATACTTTCTATTACGGTGATGATAGCAACTGTGATTCACCTACCTGGGGTGGCGCAGGCCCTTGTCCCTTCACCAAAAATTATTTAGGCGTGGCCGATTGGGTTGAAGATCAAAAAGCCGATACTGCACATGGTGTGACAGGCAATCCTGTAGGCGATGGTCTTGGCCCCTACACGATGATCTATCCACCAGGCCTGGCCGACTTTACCGATGACATCTCTGGCACAATCCATGCCAGTCTCGCCTTCACCGCTACGGATGACCAACCACCCGGCCAAATTAACCGCACAACTTATACCGTCGTCAGCCCCACTCACAGCTTCAAAACCGTCTTCATGGCCACTCCGTTGGAAGCCATGAACGCCAATGATCGGGCTGATGTCATGTACGCTGTCATGGAGTGGTTCGGTATCTCTGGCTTGGCAGAAGGTCTGACCCTCTCACCTCCTACCCAAGCCGGTTTGGCCGCTGCTGGCGATCCCATCACCTACACCTTACGAATTCGCAATTTGAGCGATTTTGGCGACAGTTTTTCGCTAGCTGCCCTCAACGCCCCTTGGCCACTAACCATTATGGACAGCAGCTTTAGCAATGTCATCACAGAACTCGGCCCCATTGCCCCGCAGGCAACTGCCGATTTTGGAGTCGTCATCACTGTACCCGTAGGCACGCCACCAGGACAAACTACAACTGCCGCTATCCGTGCCACCTCACAAAGCCCCACGCCCTACAGCGACGAAGCCCAACTCACCGCTCAATCACGCATGATCTACTATATGCGCGATTCTGACCAGTGTGGCAGTAACGTGCATTTTGAATGGGTGGATGCCCGTTCTGGTGACCGCTGGGATTTAGACGAAAATCATCCGACGCTGCCGGAATTTGTGTCTGTGCCCCTGCCAGAGAGCTTCCTCTTCTACAATCGCGTCTACGATCATCTCTGGCTGAATGATCATGGTTCGGTGCTGTTTGGCGATGATAACATCTATGATGATCGTTTCCCCTCAGGCACACCGCCTATTCCCAATCCGACCATTTTAGACCCCGATGGTGCCATGCACATTGGCTGGGGCAACTCTTATTGGCATCCGAGCGGACAAGATCCAGAAACGGCCGTCTACACCTATCACGATACCAGCAACGGCCGTAACTGGTTCATCATCGAATATTATCGCTACCCCAACCTGCTGGGCGACGAGGACACCATGGAAATCATCCTCGACCTCGACACCAATGAAATCACCATGCTCTATGACACCATTAGTTACCACAACTTCACCGTCGTGGGCATCGAAGAACAAAATGGATTGGAAGGGATTTTGTACGTTAACGACCAGCAACCTCCCGAAAATATTTTGCACGATGGCCTCGCTATCCATTACGGCCTAGGCGATCCACCTGATGTGCTAGCAGCCGCCCTTAGTCCAGCTCAGGCAGCAGCTACTGGCGCACCGGACAGCTTTGTAGAGTACACTCTCACTTTGTCCAGCACCAGCAACGTGGTGGATACCTACGCGCTGGAAGCAGCCAATAATCAGTGGCCAGTAACCCTATGGGATGAAACCTTCAGTACACCTATTACTGAAATCGGCCCCGTGAGTCCTTGTTCTGCCCAGCAGTTTGGCGTGCGGGTGGAGGTGCCAAATACAACGACCTATGTGCAGGATACGGCCGTTATCCGTGCCCGCTCCCAACTCAACCCCCTCATCATTGCCAGCAGCAGCCTCACCACCGATAATGCTGCACCCGATGTATTGGCTGGTGCAGATATCAGCAATGGGGGCATCTCCGGCGCCCCCGTCACCCACACCTTACGCATCACCAACACGGGTAATGTCACCGATGTCTACAATCTGTCATTGGGACAAAATGTATGGCCCATTCACTTTGTGCCCCAGATGACCCAAACAACCCCTATTGAGCCGGGCGAATCGTTGCTGCTCACGGCTGTTACCACCATCCCCCCCGAAACCCCTGCCGGGCAGACAGATACGGCTCTTTTCAGCCTCACCTCGCAAAATTATGCCAGCATCACCGATTCAGCCATCCTGACCACCCAGGCCCTGCCCCACATCGCTGTCTCTTGGGATGTAGATATGCAAAATAGTTCAATGAATCCAGGACTAACAGCCAGCTACTTCATCAACGTGCGTAATGAAGGCAATCTGGATGATGTCTTCAATTTGCAAACCATTGGCGCAGAGTGGGCCACAACCATTTACAATGACAGTTTTACCCAAGTATTGACCCAAACGGCCGTTCTTGGCCCCAATGAAACCCAGCGCATTGGCGTACGGGTACAAGTGCCAGTCACAGCCCTTGTGCCAGAGCAGGACGGGGTGATGGTTCAAGCTGTGTCTACGGTGGATGATACAGTTGGTGACTACACGATGCTGGTAACGGCCGTGGCTGGGGCCAGTGCGGGTGTGCGGCTCATCCCCGCTGGCGATTGGCAATTAACCTCAGCCGGAACGGCCGTACCCTATACCCTCATCGTCAGCAATACAGGCACAACAGCCACCAGCTACAATGTGACTGTATCAACCAACTGGTCGGTAGATGCTCCCAGCCAAATCGGCCCCGTCGCCGCCAACAGCACAGCCACGCTGCCTATCATGATCCATGTACCGGGTTTGGCTCCTGATGGAGCCTGGGACGAAGCCTTGATAGTGGTAGAGGCGGAGGGTAATACGGCCGTTGCTGACCAGGCCACCCTCTTTACTCTATTACCTGACATCACGATTCCACCTGACCAACCATTCTGGCTGTATCTCCCCTTTATGAGTAGCCCCTAACCAGCTCAGGATAGAGGCGTGGCTAGGTCACGCCTCTATCCGTTACAGATTTAACAACCGTGCTGTATTTTGACCCAAAATGAGGGCTTTTTCGTCATCAGTGAGGGCAGCTTGTTGGATGGTTGTCACACCACCGGGCAAATCGCCAATTTGGTGAGGGAAATCGCTGCCCATGAGAACTTTATCAGCACCAGCAAAGCGAACGGCCGTCTCTATGGCCTCTGGTGTGCCGGGAAAGGTATCCATGTACAGGCTCTTGAGTGTTTCCATTGGCGACCGGGAAAGGTTAGTACGGCATTCTTCATACACTTCATAGCCACGCACCATGCGCTCGGCAATGAAGGGGATTGTGCCGCCCATATGGGCCAACACCAGTTTCAAGTTGGGCAAGCGTTCAAACAAACCACTATAGACCAGGCGGGAGGCGGCTACTGTTGTTTCAAAAAGAAAGCCCATCACGGCCACTAAACGATAATCCCCCATCAGGCCAATGTGGGTGGGGATGATGGGGTGAACTAGAAGAGGTACATCTAGTTCCACAGCTTTTTCAAAGAGGGGCAGAAAGGCGGGATCATCAAGGGGAGTACCGTTGATGTGGGCAAAAAGTATGCCACCACGTAAGCCAAGTTGGGTGACAGCCCGTTCTAGCTCCAAAACGGCCGTTTCGGGTGACTGCAAGGGCAAAGTGGCCAGGGCCGTCAGGCGGGTGGGATACGCGGCCATCATAGCCGCCAAACCATCGTTGACAATTTGGGCCAGGGCTTGACCGTGAACGGCCGTTTCCGAATGAACCCCCGGCACGGTCATGGTCATCACCTGCATGTCTACCCCCGCCACATCCATAGCCACCACTCGCGCCTCGGCACTGTAGTGGGTGGGCAGGATGACGTTGTAGTCACCTTGTTGGGCCATGATGAGACGGCCGTCTGCATCTTGCTCGGCTGTGGCCTGATATTGGCCTGTTGCTAGCGCATCTAAATAAGGTTTGGGAAAAGCGTGGTTGTGGAAGTCAATAATCATAATGGTCAATTGTCAATGGTTAATGGTCAATTGTCAATCAGACCGCGTCGCCGCAAAGCAGCCAACAACAGTGGTTCAATTTGTTGCTGGATAGCACGATTGGCATAGCCTATCCAACTCACCTCAGCAGCCACTGTTAATGGGGCATCCAGTTCCTCACCTGTTTCATCGGTGATGATGACCCCAACCTCACGGGCGATGAGTTCGGTGCAAAGGTCGTAGGGATGGCAACAAATGCCTAGCTTTAGACCCTGCTGCGCCAATATTTTGTCCATAAGAGGCCGAATATCAGCCACAAAGCGGTCGCGCCCGGCCATCAGCTCATAAAGCTGGCCGCCGGAGCAGATATACTGGTCTTCAAAGCAATGCGTTTTACCTGGTTGCACTGGCCCTAAAGCGCCCATCACGATTTCCTCGTCGATGGCGGCCAATTCTGTCCGTGCCCCAGGAAAGAAGCGGGAGAGCATGGCAAAGCCCTGAGCGATGGTGGTAGCTTGGGAAGGGTGCAGAGTGAGGGGCGTGTCACTGTGGCTGAGGCGATTGTGGCGCACGGCCGTTACGCCCCGCCCCTTCACCGCCCACACCTGATCCGATAAATGCTGCTTCACCAGAGGGATTTCCGTTTGTACAGCTAGTTCAATATCACGCAGGCCGGTTTGTGGGCCACGGTTGGGGGCCACGCCTGTTAAAATCCAAGCAGACCGCTTTTGGTACATAAGGCCGCGTGTACCATCAATGGGGTCTACAATCATGCGCCACTGGGCCTGAGCCGGATCGCTGCCATGTGGCAAAACCACTTCCCCGGTTTCCAGCCCTTCGGCAATGAGAATGATGGGCGTGTGGGGGGCAACATGCTCGGCAAAAAAATCAACCAACAGTTCTTCACTGACACGATCAATGGCAAAAATCGTATCGCCCGCGCCATCGTGGACAACGGCCGATAACTCTTCTAAGGCCGCCGTTTCACAGGTAGCGACAACGGCCGTTCGGATTTGGTTGTGTAGGGCAAGGAGAGGGGAAAGGAGGGGATGAAGCATAAGAATGGTCAATTATCAATTGTTAACTGTTAATGGGTGCGGTAACTGATCACACATCAACGTTATCCGTATGCCAAACTCCACCAACCTTTCTTCAATATCATCGCCTTTAGCCATAACAAAACCTCCTCAAGTACATTTCTTCATTGACAATTGACAATTAACCATTGACTATTGATTATTATTCTACCCCCGGCAAACCGGACACGCCTTCTGCCAGCAAATAGCGAATGACCAAGGAATCTATAATCGTTTCTACGGGGGCACGTTCGTCGGTGAAGATGATATCCGAGGGGGTGATGGACACGAGGCTGGCAACGGCCGTTTCCATTGCCGCCAGCAGCAAAGGATCAGCAGCATCTAATTGGGACAAGTTGGTTGGTAAAGAATCGGCCGATGTCGGCTGCACCGTAGCCACCAATATCGTATTGAGGGAGCCGGGTACGTCTATGGCATGAACCGTGGCATACACCTCTAGCAGGGTGGCCGTCATGGCATCTACCAGCCGCCGGTCGTTGGGCGCACGCCCCACATTCATGGCTACCACACCCTTAGCTGTCAGGTGCGCCTGCACCTCCTGGAAAAATTCGCGGGTGGTGAGGTGCCAGGGGATGTAGGGGACTTTATAGGCATCTATGGTGATGAGGTCGTAGCGATTTTGGAGTTGGTTGAGCTGATAACGGCCATCGCCCACGATCAAGTTAATATTCGGCTCAGTTAAGGCAAAGTAATCCTGACCCACTTTTACAATAGTTGGGTCTAGCTCAATGCCATCAATAGGAATGGGGCCAAAGACGCGGCTGAACTGCTTGGGAATCGTGCCCGCTGCCAAGCCAATCACAGCCATATTTTCGATGGTTGGTTCACTATTGAAATAGGGCGCAGCCAGCATAATACTCCAGACGGAGATGCGGGGTACACGGCCGTTATCACAGTAAAAAGAGTGATAGGCTTGTCCCTCGTTCAGCAACAAGTAGTTGCAATCCGCTTGGCGCACCACCTGAATATAGTTGTAGGCTGATTCTGTCTCGTAAATCTGCCCTTCGTAAGCTTTGATATTGCCGCCCACCCATTGCCAGATAGCGAAGAGAAGCAGGAGAGCGGAGAGAGAAGAGGGAAGAGAGGAGCGTTGGCTGCGGAATTGGCCAATGAGACCAATGATGAAGAGGAAGGTGCCAAAGAGAACGGCCGTAATCCGTGATCCCAACAGGGGAATGGTCAACAGCACAGGCAAATAGGTTCCCAACAAACTACCCCAGGTGGAGATGGCATAAATACGGCCGCTAATGCGTCCAGCTTCACTGACATCCTGCACAGCCAAGCGGATGGCGAAGGGGGAAATACAGCCCAACAAGGTAATGGGCACAGCCAGGGCAAAGATAACGCCAATGAGGGAGCTGATGATGGCGTTAAGGTTGAGGGTGGTGAGGGCGGATACGGCCGTTTTCAGCAGCACACTCGTCAACAACAAAAAAAAGACGCTGCTAAAGCCGGCCCAACTGACCAGTTGGTAAAAAATATGCGGGTGCGGGCGACGGTCGGCCAAACGGCCGCCCAAGAAGTAACCCAGCGTCAAAAAGAGCAGCACCAGCCCAATCACATTGGCCCAGACGATGTTGGACGTACCATACACCGTCTGCAACATGCGGCTCGTCGTAAACTCAATCGCCAGTGTACTCATGCCCGCCACAAAAACAGTAAAGTAGAGGTAGTTTCGGTTGGTTGGTTTGATGGCTTGTTTATCCTTAATCTTCAAAAAGCTCTGCGGATTATAGCCGAGTGTACTTGAACTAACAGAAGCTATTCATCCAGATGAAACTGCTGCCGCATCTGATCGGCACTTAATCCCCCCACATTCCTAAAAATTATGGTCAACGGCTGGTCATAGGCCACAAAGCTTTCGTCGGCGCGGCCAAAGCTGAGGTTGGGTTGGGTTGATAACTGGTCAGTTACCAGTTGCGGCGGTTGCAAATCAGGCCAGCTAAAGAGGTCGGGCATCAGGTTAAGGCCGAAGAGGTGAGGGGCGCGGCTGGTGAGGTAGATGGGTTCGTAACCTAAAGAGCCATCAAACAGGAGTTGGTGGTATTGGCTGGCAAGGGGGTAGCGATCGGGCAGGCGGGGGTCTACACCGTAGATGCGGTTGGAGAGGATGGTGAGGTATTCGGCTTGGGCCAGTTGGCTGAGGTTGCGCTCTAGTTTTTCTTCATTGTCCAGGTCGCCTGTACCGGTGTGCCAGGTGAGTTCCACATTGGGATACTCTTGGCGGCGGCGGGAACGGCCGTCTACCCGCATCGTACTCGGCAAAGAGTCATCCCACTGCTCGCTGAGCAAGGGTGTACCCGGTTCAATGTTGTTAAACACCCACTGCGAGGCAGATACCCAAGGATGGGGGTGATTGTACATATTGACGAAGGCGGTGGCGTAGAGGAGGGTAAAAAGGAGAACGGCCGTTACTCCCAACCAGCGCCATTTCCCTCGCCAATGCCATAGCCAAGCCGCCCCATACAGCATCAAAAAAGGAGTCATGGGCTGCAAATAGCGCATAAATTTGACGAAGAAGCTACCTGTGGTGAGAAAGTAGGGAAGCAGCCAAGCGAGGGGAATGAGTAATCGGTAATCAGTGATCAGTGCTCGGTTAACGGTTGACGGATTACCGATAACCAGTAACAGCTTACGGATTACCGACCACAACGCCCAGCCAAAACCCACAAAAGCCACCAATCCTAACAGTGGCCCCATACCCCAACGTAGTTGCATTTCGATGTAGTAAAGGTAGGGGAGCGTTCCTGTATATTGACGGGTGAAGGCTTGGTCACCTACGCCACGCACCATGCCACTTTGGGTGGTAATGTTTTCCAAGTAGCAGTTTTTCCAGTTAAGGGCGGGGACATCAAGAGGACCGATTTTTAGGGCAGGGGAAATGACAGTGCAACTATTGTCTAGGAGGGCAAAGGGGTTGGTGAAGGCAAAGGTGAGGATGGCCAGGGCCACGGCCGTTCCCCCCCATATCAGCCACTGCTTGCCATAACAGAACCAGGCGGCCAATAGCAAGGGAAAGAGCAGCATAATGGCCGCGAATTTGGAGCCAACGGCCAAGCCGGCAAAGATGGCAGCGAAGAGGAGCGGGGGAGCGGGGGAACGGGGAAGCGGGGGGGATTTGCCTCTCTCTACAGCAACGACCATAAAGTAAATAGAGGTCACCACAAAAAAGGTCAAGTAAGGGTCCGACGTAAAGAAGTGGGCCAGTTGGATGTGCATGACGTTGACGGCTAGGAAGGTGGCAGCCAAGAGGCCAACGGCCGTGCCATACAATCGTCGTCCCAATAGGAAAATGACATAGATGGTGGCGACATCTATGAAAGCAGTGAGGGTGCGGGAAACGGCCGTTAAATGCCTAAACTCAATCGCGTCAGCCCCATTCAACACATCCTGGGTAAAGGTCCAATTGGCTGGTAGCAGCGGCCCAATCATTGGTCCCAACCACTCCTCTACCAAGCGAGTGGCTATTACACCCAGGTAAAGTGGGACGTGACCATAGGCAAATTTGCGTGGTTCATCTTGCAAAACCACGATACCTTTGCTTTCAGCTTCAGGCGGCCAATAGAAGGGGTTAAGGGGGGATCGATGCGGGTCGAGGGCGATGGTGAGGCTGGACGGCCGTTCAATGGTGGTGGCAATCCAGGTGATATACCGCTCATCGGGATGGTAATGGTGATAATCGTCCCAAGCCAGGCCAGTGAGCCGGAAGGCGGCAGCGGTGATGAGGATAATGAGAAGCAGAACCCATTGTTGCCACTTTTGCATGAAGGGGATTCTAACGGGCGAATAAATTCACGGCAACGGTGCGACCTGAGGTCGCTTTACGAATCCTGCCTGCGCGGGCTGAGTTTTAGTCGGCGCAGGCCGACTTTGTAGTCGTTGCTGCGATTTCCAATCGCTAACACAATAAACAAAACCGCCCAAACACCTACACCAATGAGGCTAATAAGACGGCCGTTGCTAAAACTCCGCGATTCAAAAGTAAACATGACCTCGTGCTGGCCCGCTGGCAAAAGAACACCACGAAAATAGGCATTGGCCGGATAAACGGCCGTTGCGACACCATCAATTGTGGCTTGCCAGCCGGGATAATGGGCATCGGACAGAATTAGCAGGCTGTCTGTAGGGCTGTTGGCTTGGATGACAATGCGTTCTGGGTCATCTGTGACGATAATGGCTGTGCCTTGGGAACCTGATCCCCCCCCCTGGGCAAGGAGAGGGCTAGGGAGAGGGTCTCCAGTGAGAACGGCCGTTTCACCCACTACAAAATCATTCCGCTGCATCGCCACTAGGCTAGCATCTACATCAGACTGCCACTGCCAATGGTCAACCAGATAAGCACGGGGCAGCACGTCCAAATTTTCATAGATTTTGACATCGCCAGAGTGGATCAGGCGGTAGTTGGCGAGAACTAGGGCTTGAAAAGTGTCGTCGCGGCTGTCTACTAGGGAGAGAGCCTGGAGGAGAGGGGGAGCAGAGGAGATAGCGAGCGGAGGGGATAGGCTAATGGAGAGGGGCGTAGCAGGTTGGGGAAATGGGATGTGATAGAGGCTGTCGCCTTGGCGTTGGGGGGGGAGATGCCAGGTATTGACGGCCGTTTCAATAATAACCTCACCCGGCTGACTATCGGCCATGAGCCACAGCTCAGTGGCTTCATAGGCTGGCACATAACCCACCCTCACCGGCTCGTCTAGCCTAACCGGATGCTGCATATCGAAGAAAACGCCATCCTGCCAAACATCGCCTACTTTGTCGGTGATAATGTAGCGGGTGGAGAAAAGGTCAAGCCATTGAGCCGGAGGCACGGCCGTTAAATTTTCGCGCAAACGGCCGTCTGTTGTTACCACGCCGTCAGGCAGCATCAGCTTTGCCAACTGACTATACGAATTTGTTGGCAAAATACCGCCATCGAAACCATCAACTGAGGCTAAATCGTAAATCATGGTCAAATTGGGAGCGACAATCTCCTTTTGTTTAATGGCCACAGTGTAATCATTTTGGGCAGCAAGTGGCAGTTGGTCAGCATAAATGGTGTCAATCTCGGCCTGATCGCCAGGATCAAAGAAGATGTGGGATAGGCTCAGGAAACGGCCGTTGGCCTCAGCTTGCAAGCGAGTGATGGGCGGCCGCACATCAAAGTAGGCTTCAGGTGTAGTCAGACTGTTGTAGGGATGGGTGCGGGTGGCCACAAAAAGGAGAATAAGGCTAAACAGGCCCAAAACGAAGGGCGAACCCGGTCGTCCTTGCCGTAAACCAAGACCAAAACGGGCATAGGGATCACGTAACGGCCGTTGTCCTGACAGCCAAACATAAGCCACCAACAGTTCAATTAACCACAGCAACATCGTCCCCTGATTGGGGCTTTCGGCAGGGGCTTCGGCCCCAGTGGGCACAAAAA
Source organism: Promineifilaceae bacterium (SeqCode) (assembly GCA_965223555.1). Taxonomy (GTDB): domain Bacteria; phylum Chloroflexota; class Anaerolineae; order Promineifilales; family Promineifilaceae; genus CBDCWU01. The sequence continues at coordinate 2,782,712 of CBDCWU010000009.1, read as the reverse complement.
CTGTCAGAAAGGGAGCGATGAAGCCCCACAAAATCAGCCCCAAGAGCAGGACAAAAGCGATGGCTAAAGGCCATTCCACCACCCACAATTTGGCCCGCGCTCGTCGGGGCAAATCTGACCAGGGGCGGCTAAACTGGAGCCAGCGATCCAGGGCAATTTGCCAGCCTACGCCCGCCAGCAGGGACAAACCAAAAGTAGTTAAGATGAGCCAGCGGGCCGGGACTCGGAATAGGTTAAAACCGGGTAAGCGGGCCAACAGCCAGTAAAGTGGATTGAAGGCACCCAAAGCCAAGAACAGGCCAACGCCAACTAGAATGAGAGCAGGATAAACACCACGCCACTGTCGCCACTGCCAAGCACCGACGGCGGCCAACATGAGGGCGGAAAGCGGCAAAAAGGCCACGTATTCACTGAACAGTGATTGACCATAGGCGGGCAGGAGTGCCCGGGTGAGCAAGAGGGGGTGCAGGGAGAATGACAGCACTTCATTGACAGGCAGGCCACCCTGACGGCTGGATAGCTGGGCCAATTCGAGCGTAGGCAACAGTTGCCCGGCCGTTATCACTCCCGCCAAACCCACACCAATCATCAATGCCAGCAAAATTCGCCACCACCAGGCCCCATCACCCACAGCCACCTTATGCCGCCGCGAAAGATGGCTGACCCCCTGCGCCAGCCCCCAAATGCCCAGTCCTAGGCCTGTAATGAAGGTGGTTTGGCTGTGCCCAGCTAACAGTTGCAAGGTAAAAAGCGCGGAGAGGCTTAAAATGCCACGTCCGATGGCCTGCCAGCCGCCCTGATTGGCAAGACTGTTGAGGGCCACAAAAAAGTAAGGCAGCCAAGCCAATCCTTGTAGTTGGTTGATGTGCTCAACTTGGGCGGTGAGGTAGCCACCGAGAGCAAAGAGAACGGCCGTTACCAAGGCCCCTGATCTGCCCAACAGCAAACAGCGTCGTCCAGCCCAATACGCCCCACAACCAGCAATAAACAGATGTAGCAAAATGCTGGCACTGACAGTATAAGGGGTGGGCAGCCATAACCAAAGGGGCCAATTGAATGGATAAAAGAAACCTACCTGACTATTGGCCAGAAAAGGTGCGCCCATAAACAAGTGGGGGTTCCAGAGAGGGAAACGGCCATTGCCCACAGCCTCCGCCGCCACATGCCAGTAGGGATAAAAATACAAAAAGGTGTCCCCTCGTCCCAAAATGAGGTTACTGAAAGCCATTTTGTTGAAAAAGATGAGAATAAGAACAGGGAGAGTAACCAGTGACCAGTGACTAGTAGCTAATTTCCTCTGCTCCCCTGCTTCCCTGCTCCTCATTTCCCCTCCACAATGGCATAGAGTGTGATGCGATTGAGATCGTCACTGGCCAGCGGTTGCAGACTGAAATTGGCCGTGGCCACAGCGCGGTGAATAGGGGCCGCCATGTCGCCCGTGGGCAGCACCAGGTAGTGAGGATTGCCATCATGCCCAAAGACGGTCAAATTCTCGATCAGCGCGGCCGGATGAGGGAACCAGTTGACGAAGACGCGCTTGTCAAAAAGGTGATAGCGCCATTGCCAACTGTACCAATGGTCATACAGGACTGTGCCGTAGGGTGCGTCAGCTAACAGAGCCGCGATTTGACTCGTACCATTATCGGCCGTTGGCTGGCCTTGCCGAGCGACAAAGGCAGGGAAGAGCAGGAGGAGAATTAAGAGGAGACTGAGGACTGGAGATTGGAGTTTGTAAGTATAACGGCACAATCTCAAATCTCTAATCTCTAATCTCTCTGCAATCTGTACCAAACCACGTGCAAAAATGACGGCCGTTAGCGGCAACAGTAGCAGCAAATAACGATCCCACACAGGCACAGCCAGCAGCCAATGCAAGGCTAAATAGCTGCTCACAAACAACACCAATAACCAATCCAGCACTCGGTTGTCGGTTGTCGGTAATCCATCATCGGCTAACGGCTTACGGGTCACGGATAACGGGTTACGGGCTACGGGTAAGTAAAGGGCAACTATCCAAAAACCAACGCCCACAACGGCCGTTCCCCAGGCACCACGCCACAGTTGCCACCAGGCCGCCAGCCGCGGCCACAACTCCCATGACCAAATAAGGCGCAGACCGCCAAAATTATTGATTTGGGCCGACCAGAGGGAAAAGGTACCCGTGCGCAGCCCATCCCATAGTAGCAAGAGAAAAAGCGGGGGAAGACAACCCAACAGCCAACGCCGCCCTTCCGGCCCACGCCAACCACAAATAACGGCCGTTGCCACCAGGAATGGCAAAAACAGCACCGCTTGATATTTCGTCGCCAGCGCCAAGCCAAACAGCAATCCTGACCCCCACCCTAACCCTCCTCCTGAGAGGGGGAGGGAATCCGGCTCCCTCTCCCTTGAGGGAGAGGGTTGGGGTGAGGATGAAAACCGCTTACTGCTCACTACACACACCAATGACGCACACAACAGCGTTGTCAACAAGGGGTCCGTAAAGGCCGTTGCACTAAATTGGATAGCTAAGGGGGAAAGAGCCAGGATAATAGCTGCCAGAACGGCCGTTCGCCCATCCCGGTACAATCGCCAGGCCAAGACTCCTACTAAGGGCACACAGAGGAGTGAGGCGATGAAATTAGGTAGCCGCGCCGCCCATTCCACTGGTCCTTGTAAGGGATAAAAAAGGGCCTGCAAATAAAAGAGGAGAGGTGGTTTGTCTACCAGCTGTGTCTGCAAAAGCGGATCACGCCAAACAGCAATGAAACGGGCCCAGGTGGCAAACAGGGCTTCATCAGGCTGGAATGTGTTGGCAAAGAGGCCATGAAAACGAAAAACGGCCGCTGCTCCGCTCACGCCCACTAGCCACCAGCGCGTCCCTGGCTCCATAGAAACCTAATCCACAAAGCGGTACTTCAACAATGTCCACAGTGCCTTGGGGCCATCATGAAACGGCCGTATCTTTTTGCCCTCTTCAAATTCACGGCCGTTATAGGAAATTGGCACTTCATAAATGCGATGTCCTCGTTTCAACACCTTGGACGTAATCTCTGGCTCAAACTCGAACCCCCTGGCATGAATGGGAATCTCCCGTACCACATCAGCCCGAAAAACCTTATAACAGGTCTCCATATCTGACAAAATTGTATTGTACAAAATATTTGTTACTAATGTCAGAAATTTGTTACCCACCATATGCCAGAAAAACATCGTCTTGGTGGGGCCACCTCGGAAACGCGAACCATAGACGACAGCCGCTTTGCCCTCCAAGATCGGCCGTATCAGGGCCTCATAATCCCGTGGATCATACTCCATATCAGCATCTTGGATGAGGAAAATATCACCTGTGGCCAAACCGAAACCAGTCCGTACAGCCTCTCCCTTCCCCTTGTTCTGTTCATGCAAGTGGACTCGAATGCAATCGTCTAAAGCCGCAATTTCTGGATAGAGATCACGGGTGCCATCCGTTGAGCCATCATCCACCAGCACAATTTCATCGGCCTGCTCCACCGCCAAAACTGCCCGCACAATTTCTCCTACAGTCTCACGTTCATTATATACTGGAATAATTACAGATAGTTTCACACTATATTCTCCATGAAGATGTCATCAAAGCATTTTGGGACGATTGGGGTACATACCATCGCCGAAAGCGGGCGCATTATAGCATCTCCTAAAGGGCTATCCAACCACCTATTCACCTGCGATAAAGAAACTCGACAATCCAAATCCCAAAAAACAGTCGCCATCACCTACCCTTCATACATAAGGGTAAGCTTTTGACCCGACAATAGCTCACATGAAATCGGTATTGTCACAAAATTATCACGGAACGGTAATGTTCATAACAAAAGAATCGAATATGATTAGTTAGTAATATTAGGAAAATAGTAACATTCGAAGAAAAAGATTAGGTTACGGCACAATTCTTAGTCATGGTGTCTAGAAGTTCCATAAAACACCAAACGATTGTGCTGTAGAGGTTTATATCTAGGCCCAAATACATGTCACCTTTAGTGATGGATGTAATAAATAGAAGAAATGGTGAAAAAAGAATGAAATCAGCCGCTCGTATATTAGTTGTAGATGATCACCCCAATGCCGCCTTCATTCTAGCCCAAGTCTTGCGTAGTCTTGGTAATCATATCGAGATTGTCATCGCCCACAGTGGCGAAGAAGCATTGTCTTTGATTGGAAATGAGCAAGTCCATATCGTCATCACTGATTTTCTAATGCCCGGTATGAATGGCTTGGAGCTTATCGAGCAAATACAAAACAGACCCTGTGCCCCTCCCGATCACACAATCTTGATTACAGCCTATAATACAGAAGGATTAGCCCTAACAGCACGTCACCTGCGTATTGATGATTATCTAACCAAACCAGTTGATCCAGAAAGGGTACGAGCCATTGTCACTGACACATTGAGTGGTATCCAAAGCGCCCCCACTACGGAAACACAGGAGGTGGACAATAAACAATTCACTATTCTGGTAGCTGATGACAACCCAGACAATTTGCGCCTCTTGACCACTCGCTTAAGCAATGAAGGCTATACATTTATCACAGCCAATGATGGACAAGAGGCTCTAGACAAAGCTTGGGAAACTGTCCCTGATCTACTGTTGTTAGATGTCAATATGCCTGGCAAGGGTGGTTTTGAGGTATTACAAGAAATTCGGGCCAATTCCCGGACACGCCACATCCAGGTGTTGATGGTAACGGCCGTACGCACACAACCCCATCATATTCGGGCTGGCTTCAACTTAGGGGCCGATGACTATATCGTCAAACCCATAGACTGGCACGAGCTAAATGCTCGTATCCGCACCAAATTACGGGTCAAACGAGCTGAGGATGCCCTACGGCGGCGCAATCGGGAACTCGCCTTGCTGCCCGAAATTGCCCAAGACCTGAGTGCACGTTTAGACATTGATGAACTAGCTAGCATCGTCTTAGAACGCACAGCCTTAGCCTTGGATGCCGCTAACAGTCATCTAGCCATTTTCCATCCTGATGGCTCCACCTTCCAAAAGCTGTTTGCCCATGGCTCTTTTGTCGATCTCAGTCCGGATGCCCAAAAGCGGCTTGTTGAAGAGGGGCTAATCTCTCACGTGGTACCCACTCGCCAAGGGGTCATCGTCATGGACACACAGACAGACCCACGCTGGTTAAAAACGCAAAACACAACCACCCGATCGGCCGTTGCCGTGCCCTTATTAGGTCGCCATGATGTCATTGGTGTATTGACATTAACCCATACCCAACCCCATCACTTCACGCCCGATCACCAAAATTTATTACAAGCAATAGGCAGTCAAGTGGCTATTGCTGTTGAAAATGCTCAACTGTATTCAGCCATGGCTCAGGAACGGCAGCGTTTAGCCGCCATCCTTAATGCAGTTGGTGATGCCATCCTCGTCACTGACAACCATCATCAACTACAACTCTTAAACCCGGCTGGCCGCCGCCTCTTGGGAGACAAAGCTTCTAATACCCCGGAAGAAACGCTACCAGCCGACAATGGGAAATTACAAACCCTCTCTCAAGAAGCGCAAAAGACTGGGCTATCTCAACAAATAGAGCTGGGTTGGGCCAACGACCGCACCTTCCAAACTCAAGTAACTCCCATTGCAGAAGGCGGCAGCGTCATCGTTATGCATGATATTACCCACTTCAAGGAATTGGAAAGGGTGAAAAATGAATTTTTAGCTGCTGCCTCGCACGATCTAAAAAATCCGATTGCCTCTTTAATGCTCAGCAGCGATCTTGTTAAGCGTACTGGTCCCTTAAATCCAAAACAAGAAAAGCTCATGGGGCGCATTGAATTTGCGGCCACCCAGATGCACCAATTAGTTAGAGATTTGCTTGATTTAGCCCGGGCTGATCTACAATCAGGTCTTAGCCAAGAGAATGTAAATCTGGCCTCAATGGTGGCGGATATCCATGAGGAATTTTTACCCCAAGCTGAAGCCAAAGGGCAATCTTTGGAGTTACAGGCATTGCCGAATGGCTCACCTATGACAATTTTAGGAGATACTTCGCGCCTGCAGCAGATTTTCCGTAATTTAATTGGCAATGCTGTGAAATATACACCGAACAACGGCCGTATCACCATTGTCACCGACATTCAAGACAATCAAGCCCATATTGACATTCGGGATACAGGCATTGGCATCCCCCCCGCAGACCTCCCTCATATCTTCGATTCATTTTATCGTGTTGAGAGCGATGATACAGCAGACATTGAGGGGAGTGGTTTGGGTCTAGCCATTGTCAAATCCATCGTGGATCAACATGGGGGGCATATTGAAGTGAACAGCACCATCAGTGAAGGCACCTGCTTCGTCGTCACCTTCCCGCTAGCTTCTGTGGAGCCATCAGAACTTATGCATACATACACCATTAACGAGTAGAGTAAGCATCCATGTGGGAAACGCAAAAAATCGGCCGTTAATCCATGAATCACTCCCTTACCCTATTACTCATTGAGGATAGTCCACTATACACTCGGCTGTTAGAACAGATACTACAGCACGAAGCAAAAAACCCATTTGGCCTCGAATATGCCAACTCGCTGCAGGGAGGCCTGCGTCGTCTTGCTCATGGTGGTATAGACGTTATCCTTCTCGATCTCACCTTGCCTGATAGCGCTGGGTTAGACACCCTCAGCCGCGTCCAAGTCAAAAACCCTCATTTGCCCATCGTCATTTTCAGCAGTCTCGATGACGAGGAAACAACAGTGCAAGCCATCCAAAATGGAGCCCAAGATTATCTGGTCAAAGGGCAATTCAACGGACAACTCCTCTTACGTTCACTCCGTTATGCTATTGAACGCAAACGCATCCAAGAAGCCCTGCGTGAAAGCGAAGAGCGCTATACCCTAGCTGCTCGTGGCTCCAATGATGGTCTTTGGGATTGGAATTTGCGCAGCTACTCTATTTACTTCTCGCCCCGCTGGCATGAAATGCTGGGCTACAGCGAAGATGAACTAGGCCAAACACCCGATACCTGGTTCGATCTTGTGCATGCGGATGACTACCCTCAATTAAGACGTGCTATAGACAGCCATCTATCAGGGGATACCGATCACTTTGAATGTGAGTATCGCATGTTACACAAAGCAGGTGTCTATCATTGGATGCTTTGTCGAGGCCTAGCCACACGCAATAAAGATGGACTTCCCTACCGTATGGCAGGCTCCCAAACTGACATCACTCTCCGCAAGGTTGCCGAACAGCGTCTCCGTCATGATGCCCTCCATGATCCGCTGACAGGCCTATCCAATCGCAGCCATTTCTTACATTTGCTCGACCAAACAGTCAAGCGTGCCCAACAACAATCGGACCTCCTTTTCGCCATCCTTTTTATAGATTTAGACGATTTCAAGCAGGTCAACGATACATATGGTCACCAAGTCGGTGATCAACTACTAAATGCAGTCGCTTACCGACTACAGGCTTGTGTACGTGCCAACGATGTAGTAGCTCGTTTAGGGGGGGATGAATTTGTGATTTTATTAGACGGACTTGAAAATGTGCAGGAAGCTCGAGAGATAGAAAAACGCATCTACAACACATTAAAATTGCCCTTCAAGTTAGGCAAACACTTACTACACACCAGTGCCAGCATTGGTCTCGCTAATAACAGTCATGTCTATGAACGACCGGAAGATATACTGCATGAGGCTGACACAGCTATGTACCAGGTCAAAAAGAGCTTGAAAAAACACTCGATGCTTTTTGATAAAGACTTAATTACGGATGTCTTAGAGGCATCATCGGAAGTCCTAAGTAGCCGTTCGGAATTAACTTAGCACTTTGTAAAGCAAACGGCTACTTGAAGTCCATTCGTCAATTCCATACCTTATTTACGAATGGGCACTAAGTAGTTCTGACATGCCACAATCTTCCTAATTGAAAGTTACGCTCCCTTTCTTCACGCCTTCTTCATCTACTTCCCTCACTTTATCACAAAGTTGTCACATAACTATAACAGCACAGCCACCTACTCTACATTATCCTTTAGAGGATTATTGTCATGAGCCAAAAAATTTGGTTGGTGACAATGTGCAGATAAACATTACAAGCACAAATAGTTTATTTAGAAGGCAGCCAGTCTGGAAAGCATACAAACCCCACCCACTAACCAGAATAAGGTTGCTTATTCAAAAAAGTACAATGGAGCGTATAATGAATCGTCGGATAATCAGTACAACATTGCTTATCGTTTTAATCAGTTCCCTTATGGCAGCCTGCGCGGCAGCACCAGAGGCAACTACTGAAGCAACGCCTGAACCAAGCAGTGAAACCGAAAATGTGTTGCGGATATACAATTGGGACACCTATATTGATCCTACAATTCTGGAAGAGTTTGAAGAAGAGTTTGATGTAACCGTCGAGTATGAGATATTTGAAAATAACGAAGAGCTATTTGACAGGATGCAAAACGATGAAGCTTTCAATTATGATCTCATCGTCCCTTCAGACTATATGGTGGAGATTATGCGGCAGGAAAGTCTTTTGGCACCCCTCGCCAAAGATAATATCCCCAACTTCGACAATTTGGATGCCGCTTTCGTAGACCCTGCCTATGACTTTGGTAACCGTCACTGCATTCCTTATCAGTGGGGCACAATGGGCATCGGCTACAATATCGAAGCCACGGGCCGAGAAATCAGCAGTTGGCATGATTTATTTGATCCCGAGTTTGCAGGACGAGTTGCCTTGCTAGATGATCCGCGCAGCACTTTAGCCGTGATTCTATTGGCGTTGAACTATAGCCCTAACACCACCAATGCTGACGAAATTATGGAAGCGGCCAATTTCTTAAAGGAACATGCGGATCAGATTGTGGCTTATGCCCCTGACACTGGGCAGGATATGCTTTTAGCTGGAGAGGTAGATTTAACATTTGAATGGAGTGGTGATATTTTCCAAATTATGGAAGAAAATTCTGACATACGTTATGTGATTCCCGATGAGGGTTCAATTATTTGGACAGACAATATGTGCATTCCCAGCGATGCCCCTAACAAAGAGTTGGCCGAGCGTTTTATGAATTATGTTTTGGAGCCAGAGGTCGGAGCCACACTCTCTAACTTTATTCGTTATGGCTCACCCAATCAAGCCTCCGTACCTTTTTTGAATGAAGAAGATATCAATGATCCGGCCTTGTATCCAACTGAAACAGTACGTGAGCAACTGTTTTTCCTGACCAGCACCAATGTGGAGACGGATCAGCTATATGTGGATGCTTGGGATGAGGTATTAGCTTCCCATTCTCAGTAAATCGTAATTAAGCAGCGCATGAAGAACCAAGTTTCCTTGAGGGAACTTGGTTCTCAGCAGAATAACAGGCTCTATCTTGACAACAAAGGTGGATGGTTATGAATATTAAACAGTTTTTGGGTCGGCGTTTTTCGTCTATTCGGGCGCAGTTGCGTTTGGGCTTAGGTATCATCTTTTTTGTACTCATTCTTGTGACTGTCTTGAACGTCTTCGTTCTACTTAATATCCGCAGTACATTGGGTGCAGATATAAATGATGCCAACCAACTTCAGGTCTTAAGTGGTCAAATGCAAAGTGAATTCTTGCTGGCTCGGCAGAATGAAGCCGATATTCTTACAACTTGGCGTTCAGTCGGTTTTTCTGAGGCTGCTGGCAATAATCTCGATGACAATGTGGCCCATTTGCAAGAAGCCAGAAATGCACTGGATCAGATAGGCCGTATCTTTGCTGCTAATGATACCTTCCAAGGCTCTGTACAGTTGGTGGAGCAAACGGCCGAAATAAGCGCTCTCATCACCGATTATGAAACCACTTTCGAAAGCACCATCAACGCCATCGAGACTCGTAGCCAAGCAGAGGGTTTAGAAAGAAGTTTGCAAGTTGAGCTTGATAGCTTGGACGACATGGTGCGTCCTTTAAATAACCCAGAACTGGAATCTATTTTGCGGCAAATCCGGACGCGGGAACGCACCTATTTTATCACCGGTCAGCAAGAGCACGTTGACAGCATTCGTCTATTAATCACCTCCTTCAAAAATGTGGCTGAGGCAACGCAAACTACAGAGGAAGCAACCACTATTAACTCTCAGGTAGACACCTATTTCACAGTTGCCAATGATTTATTTGATCTGGATCAGCAAATCAGGCGAAGTAGCTTTGTCTTTGAGGAAATTACCGACGAACTCCAACAAGAAGCCACTGATCTTCAAGAACTTTCTGAGGCCATTACCACAAATGTACGAACCAACTTGCAAGGAGTCACAAGATCTACTGTAATCATCGTTGGCATCATCTCTGTCATCACTATTCTTATTGGCTCAGCCGCTGCTGTCCTTTTAAACCGTCAGATCACCCACCCCCTGCAAACATTGGGCAATGCAGTACAAAATATGAGCCATGGCAATTTGGAACAGAGAGTCTCGATCGATCGGCCTGTTGAGATGGCTGACTTAGCTGATGGCTTTAATAGTATGGCGACGCAGCTACAAAGTTTAGTAGACACACTAGAGGTGCAGGTGGCCAATCGCACAGTGGCTATTGAGACCAGTGCTTCAGTAGGTCGCCAGATTTCCACGATTTTGGATGAAGCTGAGCTAGTTAAAGCGGTTGTGGAACAAGTACAAGCTGCGTTTGATTATTACCACGTGCACATTTACTTGTTTAATGAACTAGCAAACTCTTTGATTATGGCTGGCGGTACCGGTGAAGCTGGACAAACAATGCTTGAGCATGGTCACCGTATTCCTATAGGCAAGGGGCTTGTGGGCCAAGCTGCCCAAACGAAAGCACCTGTCCTGGTGCCAGATGTGGCTCAAGATGCTAACTGGTTAGCCAACCCCCTCTTGCCAGAGACAAAATCTGAAGTCGCTGTGCCCATCACACTTGGTGACGAACTTGTGGGTGTATTGGACGTGCAACAAAATATCGTGAATGGTCTAGGGGCCAGTGATGTGGATTTGCTGCAATCGTTAACGACACAGGTTGCTACTTCTCTACGCAATGCACGTGCTTATGCAACAACCCAAAGGCGTGTTGTGCAAGAGGCTCGTCTCAATACTATCAATCAAAAAATAGATGCAGCCCAATCTATCGAAGAAGTAATGCAAGTTGCTGTGCGTGAGTTAGGACAAGTGATAGGCGCGGAGAAGACCGCCGTCCGGCTACTGGAGACAAACGGCCGTCACGAAACTATCACGCAATCATAACAACTACTAACATAGATTTACGCTATTCTATTCTTCAACAATGAGTTGTTTACTCCTTTCAGGACATGACACGAGGAACCATTATGAACGATTCCCGCAACGGTAACCAAATAACTGAACAAGCGCAGCAACAACGAGATGCTTTACGGATTTTGAACGTACTGTTTGGTGCCACATCTATTATTACAACTGTTTATTTCTTCCTGGCCTGGCAGCTCCAATCTTGGCAGATATTGGTCATGGCCGTCCTTTTGCTCGCTTTCGGCGGCGTGTGTTTATACGGTCGTCGCCTAACCCAAAACGGCCGTGTCGATACAGCCATGAACCTGGTTTCATTAGGCATGATCATTATTTTCCCACTTAGCAGCCTCTTAATTAGTGGCTTGGGGCTTATATTAGGTATAAGTCTGGTAGGGATCATATTTGCCCTTACTGTACAGGCATTACCCACCGACGCTCAGGCTAGAGTCATATTCCTTTCTATTCTATCTAGCGTGCTCACCATCATGTTGGATCAATCGGGCGGAGATTATCGGCTGGCATTGCCAGCCCTCCAACCTTTTGTTGGCGCATTAGCGGGTGGCGTCTTAATTATCTATGCCTATTTTATTATCCAAAATTTCTCTGACTACAATTTGCGCACCAAATTGGTCGTCTCCTTGATGTTCACCGCCGGAACGGCCGTTCTCGTTTTGGGTCTCTTCGTGTTTACCGGCGCGCGAACACTTATCGACACGATAAAAGGGCAGCTACAAACTGTCGTACGAGCAGGTGTTGAAGAAACCCTTAACAACATTGTCATCCAAGAAGCTGCCATTGCTAACCAGACTCTAACAGAAGTCAGCGACGATGTGGCCGCATTAGCAGTGAGTTTACAAGATCTCCTGGCGCAGGAATCTATTTTGGGGCAAGGTAATTACTGGGACTCCCGCCAGGAGTTAACCCGCTTACCTACAAACAACTCATGGGATAATGATAATGATGACATCGCTTCCGTCTATATGCCAGCCGACATCGAGCTAGCGGATAGCCTGATTTCAGAACTAAACACAACTAAATATCTGGACTTTAGCGCTCCCAATGTTTTGGATTCACACACCAACGTCGTCGCTGTCTATTTTATTAATCCTGCAGGATCAACTACTTATTACCCCAATGCAGACCTGGCTGCCTTCGTTGACAACTTCGATTCCCGCTCAGGCACCTGGTATACCAGCGCAGTGCCGGACAACAATCCAAACGGCGAATCAGTTTGGACAGAACCTTATCAAGACCCAGCACTCACTGGACTTTTGGTCACAGCCAGCACACCCGTCTATGATAATGACGGTCAATTTCGCGGTGTTGTCTCAGCCGACGTACAGCTAGACCGGATCACGGAGCAAGTTTCTCAGATTCAAGTTGGACAAACTGGTTACGCCTTCTTGATCGACGAAGCGGGTCGTTTCATCGCGATGCCTGAAGCTGGCTACCAAGATTTAGGTTTGACGCCAGAAGATGTCCCTGTTAACGAAGTACCACAGCAAACTATTCTAGGTTACGGTCCATCTGACTTACAGAATGTGACCAATCGCATGGTAGCTAATGAAAGCGGTTTGACGACGATTGAAATCAACGACGTTGAGCGCTACGTCGCTTTTACGCCTTTGCCCTCTACCAATTTTAGCCTGGGGGTAATTGTGCCAGCAGCAGAGATGAATGCAGCTTTTATCTCCGCCAACCAACTTATTGATACCACTGTACAAAACACTTTAGGACGCGCTGCTATTTCTCTAGGCATTATCCTATTGATCGCTTTTGCTATCAGCTTATTTGTTGGCCGTCTAATCACCAACCCAGTAGAACAGTTGCAACACGCTGCCCAACAAATTGCAGCCGGAAACTTAAATGTAAAGGCCGATGTGCAGACGGGTGATGAAATTGGTACTCTGGCAACCACATTCAATGATATGACCGACCAATTGCAACGCTCCGTCGGTCAATTAGACCGACGCAATCGGGCCATTGAAGCCAGTGCAGAAGTGGGCCGTCAATTATCTACGATCCTTGAACCGCAACAGTTGGCCACTGCTGTGGTAGAACAAGTGCAACAGACTTTTGGTTACTACCACGTTCACATTTATCTGTTGGACGAGGCCAAAGAAAGGTTGATGATGGCCGGTGGTACAGGTAAGGCAGGGGTACAAATGCTGGCCGGTGGTCATACCATTGCCCTTGGGCAAGGGCTGGTGGGACGAGCCGCCACAACCAACAGTGTCGTTTTGGTGACAGATGTGACTGAAGATGAAAATTGGCTACCGAATCCTTTGCTGCCAGAAACCAAAACAGAAGTAGCCGTCCCCATTAGCATTGGTGATGATATAAAAGGTGTTCTCGATGTGCAGCATAACGTCAAAGGGGGCTTGCGCCAGCTAGACACCGAAATGCTGCAAGCCATTGCCAACCAGGTCGCCAACGCCCTACAAAATGCCCGCATCTACAAACAAGTGCAAAGACAGGCTCAGCAGGAGGCCATTATCAATCGCATCAGTCAACGCATCGAAAACAGCACCACGATTGAAGACGTATTAGATGCCGCCGCCCGTGAATTGCGCCAGACATTAGGGGCCAAACACACGATTGTGGAACTTCGTAATTCTATTAGGAACAGTCAAAACTAATTCTGTAATTTGGGAGAAACAGATATGAATGTAACACATCTATCCCACGAACCTGACACAAGCTACCAAGCCCGCAACGCTTCCTTGATGGCGGGCATTATGACAGCAATACTGGTGGTTGTAACGGCCGTTTTCGGCTATTTCGCTATCCAAGATGGAGCTTGGCAGCTCTTTGGCATCACTGGTGCTGTCGCCATCTACTTAGTCGTTGCCATCATCTCGCTTTGGCTCATCCGCCGCCAGCGTCATATTATCGGTGCCTGGCTGCTGCTCTTGGGTTGCGCCCTCTGCGCTTTGGCTGTCTCCGCCTTAGTCGCTAATTTAGGGATATGGTTGGGTCTTATCGCCTTTTTGCCCGCCGCCCAGATCGCCAGTCTATCTTTGCCAACGCGCCAAAGTGGATCTGCCCTAGCGGCTGGTGCTATGATTGGTGCGATTACCTTTCTCATAGATTTGCTGGGACTGCCAGGTCGGGTGATCGTCCCAGCTCTACAAAACTTCATCCCCTTGGCTGGCTCCATCTTAATCCTGGCCTATGTGGTCTTGTTTTTGCGCCAGCTTCGTAATTTTAGTCTACAGAGCAAATTGGCAATAGGATTTGTGGCTCTCACAGCTCTAGCTGTAGGTGCAGTCGCCTTTGTGATCACTCAGCAGGTCGAGGATACCCTAAACCAGCGTGTGGGCGAGAGTCTATTAGCTGAAGCTCGCAGTCAGGTGGATGTGACCAATCTCTTCCTCCATGAAAAAATCAGTCAGATGCAAGTTTTGGCCCTCACGGAAGTTGTCATTGATGGTGTGGAGGCCCGGAATAGAAACTATAATGGCAGTGAGGCCGAAATCTTGGCCGAGATCCAACGCTTAGACAACCATTGGGTGAATGCGCCCGATGATGATCCCCTGATCGAACAGATTATTACCCCCTTCCTTCATATTAACAGAACCACCTTCCAGCTTCTTGATTTACGCAAAAATTTACCAGACCATATCGAAATCTTCGTCACAGATCGCTACGGAGCAACCGTGGCCGCCACCAATCGCCTCTCTGATTATTATCAAGCTGATGAAGAATGGTGGCAAGCGGCTTGGAACGATGGTCAAGGAGCTGTATACATCTCTGACCCAGAATTTGATGAGAGTGCAAACGTCAATGCCTTGCTCATTGCCGTGCCTATTTTAGGCGGCGAAACCAATGAAGTTGTAGGCATCCTACGCTCCACCTTAGCTGTAGACACTCTGTTTGGCATCTTAAGCGCTCTACAACTTGGCGAAACTGGTCGAGCTATCTTATTAAATGATCAGGGAGAAACTCTATTCGACCCACGTGCAGGCGAACTAGATATCGTCCATGTACCAGCTCACATTGCTCACGGCCATACTGAGATGGGAGCCCATTTTGACATTGCCACAGATGAGCAAAACAATTTGGCAATTTTTGGGTTGGCTCCCTTGCACGAAGAAGGGGAAGTTGATCCGAATGATCGCTCCTTGTCTGGACAAATCGCCACTGCTATTTTGAATCTCCGCTGGCTGATTGTGGCCCAACAAGACAGTACCGAAGCCTTCGCTCCTATAGCCAACATCACTCGGATTATTCAGTTAGTCGGTCTGGCTGTGGTGGCCATCGCGGCTATCTTGGCTGTGTTCTTGGCCCGCACCATCACGCGGCCCATTCTGACCCTGAACAGAGCGGCTGAGGGGATAGCTGAGGGCGACTTGGATGTGCAACTGCCCAGCGCTGGGCGGGATGAAATAGGCCAGCTGACCAACAATTTCCGCCACATGGTAGGACAACTACAACAGACCTTAGGCAATTTGCAAGCGCGTGGTCGTGATCTTTCTTTGGCTGTGGACGTTGGTCGAGAGTTGACACAGGTACAAGATTTGGAGGGTATGTTGCAAAATGCGGTTGACATTATTCGAGAACGTTATAAGCTCTATTATGCGCAGGTTTATTTAGCTGATCCAGTGGGGAACAGCTTGATTTTGCGGGCAGGCACAGGTGAGGCTGGTCAGAAATTGGTGCAGCGCGGACACAGACTGCCGATTGGGGTTGGATCTATTAATGGGACGGCTGCAGCTAATCGGCAACCAGTCGTGGTGACAGACACAACAACCACCGTAGGCCATCGAGCCAATCCCCTTTTACCCCTGACTCGCTCGGAGTTGGCCATTCCTCTTATAGCTGAAGGCAGATTGGTTGGTGTCTTGGACTTGCAGAGTGATCAGCCGGACGGCCTGACGGATGAAAATATCCCTGGCTTTACGGCTCTGGCCGCTCAGTTGGCGGTCTCCATTCAAAATGCGGGCCTATTTACGGAAACGCAACAAGCACGAGCTGAGGTCGAGGCCTATTCGCAACGCGTTGTCCATGAGGGCTGGCAAAACTTCTTGGATGGTATTGACCGCCAAGAACATCTGGTGGCAGCTTATGATTTGACCCACGATGTTGGTTTGCAAACATTGCCAGAGATAACGACTGAAGATCATGAGTTGGCAGTGCCCATTGCCGTTTCTGGGGCTGAGGTGGGAGCCATTCGCTTGGCCGATTATAAAGGCCGAGGTTGGACCAGGGATGAAGAAACTGTGATCACGGCCGTTGCTGCCAGGGTGGGCAATCATATCGAAAATCTCCGCTTGTTGGCCGAAGCTGAAAAGTACCGAACTGAGGCTGAGGCGGTGGCTCGTCGTCTGACTCGTGAGGGGTGGCAAGCCTATCAGGATGAAGCCAATTTAGCTGCGCCTGGTTTTGTCTATAATCGACAAGAGGTGCTGCCTCTAACTCAGGAGACGGAAGAAAGTAGCATCCAGACACCCATCATGGTGCGTGGTGAGGCGATTGGGGAGTTTGCGGTAACTGGCGTTGACCATTTAGGTGATGAAGAACAGAATCTGTTGCGCTCAGTGGCCGAAAAGGTGAGCGACCGCATGGAAGCCATCCGCCTCTCGCAACAAACTGAGCAAGCTCTGGCCACAACGGAAAAGCAAGCTGAACGCTTGGCCCATCTGAATGATCTGGCTAATGACCTAGGGGCAGCCGACACCATCAATGAAGCTTTTATGGCGGTCGAAGCACAAATAGGCAATATTATCCCTCACGACAGGCTGAGTTTGACAATGTTGGATGCCGAGCAAAAGCATTTGGAAGTATATGCCTTGGACGGTGCCTCTGGGGTCATCCCGGTGGGAGCCACCTTACCTTTGCAGGGAACGGCTGTGGGAACGGCCGTAACAGAACAGCGGCTGATCAATACATCCAATATCCAACAAAGCGAGTACCTGGACAATGCCCAACTGGCAAAACAAGGCCTAGGCTCTACATTAGTGGTTCCTCTAGTCACAGGCCGGACAGTTCTGGGCACCTTAAACTTGGCCAGCCAAACAGCGACAGCCTTCGATGCCCAAGATGAAACTATGATGCGACAAATCGCACCCCTATTGGCCTCTACCATTGAAAGTCAACGTCTCTTTGAGGAAGCCCAAGAGCAGGCTAAACGGGAACGTCTGCTGAATCAGATTGGTGAAAAGATTCGCGGCACAGTCACCGTAGAAAGTGCATTGCAAACAGCTATCTGGGAGTTGGGCGAGGCCTTACAAGTGCAACATGCTCAACTCAATTTAACAGTTAACGAAACAGAACAAGACGGGATGGAAAACGGTCGTCACGAAACTATCACACAATCATAACGATACAACTTCTTATCTGGACTATCATAGAAAGATAGAGCTAAACATCATAACAATATTTGGAGTTAGAAATGAAAACAAAAACAATGCAAATCACTTTATTCACTTTACTCATTGCATTTTTATTAGCCGCTTGTAATACCACTACCACAGCAGAACCTACGCAAGTGGCTGCCCCCAGCCAACAGACAACCTTAGTCGTCTCTGGATCGGGTAGTGCCTCAGCCGTGATGGGGGGGCTACAAGAGCATTTTGCGGAAGATACACCAGGCTACGCCTTGGAGATTTTACCAGGCTCCGGCAGCGGTGGTGGGGCTACCGGGGTTATTGAAGGGATACTGGATGTAGCAGCTATGGCCCGCGAGCCGAAAGAAGCGGAAGCGGCTGGCGGCGTGGAATTTGTAGCCTTTGGCCAGGCAGCCACGGCCGTTTTCACCCATGCGGACGTGGGTGTAACTGACTTGACCACCGAGCAAATGACGGCCATCTTCACTGGTGAGATCACCAATTGGTCTGAGGTGGGTGGCTCTAATGCCGACATTATCCTCTTTGTCCGTGACGAAAATGATTCCTCGACTTCGGCCTTGCGTGATACCGTTTTTGGCGATACCCCTTTTACTGATACAGCCGAAATATTGACCAGTGCTGGCGACATGCTGACGGCCGTTGAAGGCACCGAGAATGGTGTCGGCTTTGGCACTTGGCCAGCGGCTCTAGCTGGAGGCTTTGATGTCACATCGGTGGCTTTAGATGGGATTAACCCTGGCGATGCCTCCTATCCCATTACCAATGCGATGGGCATTGGCTTCCTAGCCGAACGTGAAGCAGATGTGCAACCATTAATTGATTGGCTACAAGGGGAACACGGCCAGGAGTTACTGGCTAGTTTTGATGTTATTTTAGCCCCTTAATTTATTTGTTTGAGCCTGACGGTGGTTCCAAACTGCCACCAGGCTTTTAAGGAATGTAAGCATGTTCAAATTCTTACGCAACCTCAATCTGGCTCTTAAACTCAACGCCGCCCTAATCATTATCTTGGGCCTCATTTTGTTCATCATCCTCTTTGTTGTCACCAACCGCACCAACGATCTCGCAAACCAGACAGGCCAACAGCGTGTGCAAGAGGAAGCCCAAGTGATCCGGCAACGTTTCACTGAGGCAGAAGCCAAGATATTAGCTACTGCTAATATACTAGCCTCGTTGCCCGAACTGGTGGCGGCTGTGGATAGCGGCGACGCAGACCTCGTAAAAAGAATTGCTCTTCTGCAGCGATCAACGCTTGATCTAGATGATATAGACATCGTAGATGCTGAGGGCGAATCCTTAACTACCGTCACTGAAGCCAGTGTCGAATTTGATGAAGAGGAAGACGCCAAGTTGATGACTTTTGGCTTATTGGGCATTGATAGTACTGGCCTAAATGTGGAAGATGGTGATGTGTTGCTAGCCGCCACAACCCCTATCCGCAACCAGGCTGGCCAGATTGTGGGGGCGGTGCTGACGAGCCGTTTGCTGGATGATGCCTTCTTAGCTGACATAAACATGCAGCGCAACGATGTGCATATCGCCTTAGCCTATGAAGAAGAGATTTTGGCTCATCATACGATTCATAGTGGCCATCATGCCCCTGATGCTGGCCAAGCTGAAGCCAATGATGCAGCGGGTGCAGGTGAAGGTACAGCCCTTGATTTCAATGAGCTTATTAATAACCGTTCAGCTATGGAGCAGGCGCTCAATGGGATACCTGTAGCCCTCGAAAATACCCTGTTCAGCGAGGGCGAGGGCAACGTTGCCCATGCGGTAGGCTATTTGCCACTGACAGTCGGCGGTAATACTGAGGCTGCAATTATTTTGCAAGTCAGTATGTCTAGCCTAACATCATTTCAAAACCAGTTGGTTAATAGTACGACGATCATCATCGTCATTCTGTCCTTGGTAGGTGTGTTGGCCTTTGTCCTCTTCGTACGGCAAACGGTGGCCCAACCCATCAACAAGCTGGCGGCGGCCGCCCAAGAGATGGAGACAGGCAACTTGACGGCAGATTTACCCCCAGCTGGCGGTGACG
Source organism: Promineifilaceae bacterium (SeqCode) (assembly GCA_965223555.1). Classification (GTDB taxonomy): domain Bacteria; phylum Chloroflexota; class Anaerolineae; order Promineifilales; family Promineifilaceae; genus CBDCWU01. The sequence continues at coordinate 2,763,106 of CBDCWU010000009.1, read as the reverse complement.
AAGTGGGTTTACTGACAACCAGCTTCGGCCAAATGGCCAGTCAGCTACAACAAACTTTGAGCGATTTACGTCAACGAGAACAAGGCTTAGAGGCTAATGCCGAGATCAGTCGCCAGCTCTCTTGGATTTTGGATCAGCAGGAGTTGGTAACGGCCGTTGTCCACCAAGTGCAAACGGTCTTCAATTACTATCATGCCCACATCTATCTACTGGATAAAACTGGAGACAAGCTGGTTATGGCAGGCGGCACTGGTGAAGCAGGGGTAGCCATGTTGGCCGGTGGCCATACTGTTAACGTAGGTCAGGGCTTGGTGGGGCGAGCTGCCGCCACGCAAACAAGCGTTTTGATACCCAATGTGGCTCAAGAGGCGGGCTGGTTGCCCAATCCCCTTACTACCAGACACCAAAGCTGAAGTGGCTGTCCCTATCACCCAAGGTAACCAAGTCTTAGGTGTCTTAGATGTACAGCACAATGTGGTTGAGGGATTAGGCAAAGCCGATGTTGAGTTGTTGCAATCCATTGCTGGTCAGGTAGCCATCGCTCTGCAAAATGCATCTCTTCTGGCCCGGCACGAAGAAGCTCTGGTAGCTGTCCAAGAAGAACAAGAACGGGTACAAACCATTTTAGGCTCCATCACCACACCCACCCTTATTTCTAGTGTGGCCGATGGCCTGGTGTTATATGTGAACGAACCGTTGACAGAGATGATACGTGTGCCAGCAGAAGAGTTACTGGGCGAAGTAACACCCGACTTTTATGCCAATCCGGCCGATCGGGCACCATTTTTGAGCCAAATCCGCGAACATGGCTTCGTAGACAACTATGAAATTAATCTCAAACGAGGCGATGGCGAAGTCTTCTGGGCACTGGTTTCTGGGCGCGTCATCAACTACCAAGGGCTACCAGCCCTCTTAACCTCCTTGGTCGATATTGACAATCGTAAACAAGCCGAAGCAACCTTGGCCAAACAGGCCAACCAGCTGGCAGCCGTTGCTGAGGTCAGTACGGTAACGGCCACTATTTTGGAACCGGAACGGCTGCTGCAGCAAGCTGTCGATCTCACCAAAAACCGCTTCAATCTATACCATGCCCATATCCACTTGATCGACGCCAATAGGGAAAATCTGGTCTTGACGGCTGGTGCTGACGAAATAGGGCGACAAATGGTAGCCGAAGGTCGCCGTATTCCCTTCCTGGCCAAAGGCTCGCTGGTAGCGACCACCGCCCGCAACAATGAAGGGGCCATCCGCCATTACGACTCTGGCAGTGAAGGCTTCATGCCCCATCCCCTGTTGGCTGATACACGTACTGAGTTGGCTGTCCCCTTAGCCATTGGACATCAAGTGCTGGGCGTTCTCGATGTACGCTCTACGGAAATCAATGGCTTCCAGGAGAGCGATATTACTCTATTCCATACCTTGGCCACGCAGATTGCCGTCGCGCTCCAAAATGCACGTACCTTTGCGAGTTCAGAAGCAGCACGGAAAAATCTAGATGAGATTACTCGCCGCCTAACCCGTGAGGGATGGCAAAACTATATGGATACGCTCAGCAGCAATCGACAATTCTCGTACGGTAGTGCATTCCAAGAGCTTGATAATGGTCATGTAGACAGTGCAGCAAATGTGCCGTTGAAACGGCCGTTGCAAGTGCAAGGCGAAACAATTGGTGAATTCATCTTAGATACTCCCTCACAGATAAATGAAGAGGAAACGGCCGATATTATCGAGGCCGTGGCTGAACAATTGAGTCACCATATCGAAAACCTACGCCTAACCGAACAAACCCAAGAAGCATTGGCCATGTCTGAGCTGCAAGCCCATAATTTGACTGTTCTCAACGAAATGAGCCAACGCCTCAACCAAACAACGCGCGTTTCAGAAATTATGGAGATCATTAACGAATATCTGCAACAGCTTGTTTCCCATGATCGCGCTAGCGTTGCCCTTGTAAAACCAAACAGTAATGTGGCGGAACTCGTTGCCGTCTCCGGGCTGGGTTATGAAAGTAAAGTGGGCATTGGCACCGAAATGCCGATTGCGGACATCCTTACCGAAGATCTGATTCAGAACGAAATTGTTGTGACTGAGACGCTGAGCCAAGACTCTTATCTAGCCCAACAAGGTATTCAATCCACGATTAACGCCATATTGAGAACCAGCAGCGGCCCAATTGGTAGTTTGAACATAGGCGCCAAGCGTCAAAAAGTCTTCACTGACCAGGACAAACAGGTCTTACGTCAGATAGCCTCCATCCTATCAACAAATATTGAGGCCCGGACTCTCTTTGAGCAAGCCCAAAAGCGTGCCGCAGAATTAGAAACGGTGGCTGAGGTAAGTACTGCCGCTTCTACTATTTTGCAATCTGAGCAATTGCTCCAATCTGTCGCCGATCTGGTAAAAGAACGTTTCGGACATTATCATGCCCATATCTACTTGCTAGATGAGAAAACCGCCAGTCTGAAACTAGCTGCTGGGGCCGGTGAAGTCGGTCGCCAAATGACGGATGAGGGTTGGCAAATCCTCCTCACCCGACCCCAATCCTTGGTAGTTCGGACTGCTCGTACCGCTGAGGGTATCATCGTCAACAATGTCTTTGAGGACCCAGATTATTTACCCAACCCCTTGTTGCCTAATACCCAATCAGAAATGGCCACGCCTATGGTGGTTGGCGATCAAGTCATCGGTGTCTTGGATGTTCAATCAGACCAAACCAATGCCTTTACGAATGAGGATATTCAAATCCACACCACCTTGGCTGCTCAAGTGGCCGTTGCCGTGCAAAATGCCCGTCAATATGAGCAAACCCAAGTGGCTCTGGCCGAAACACGCCGAGCTGCCCAACGTATGGCCCTCTTGACACAAATCAGCGAGAAGATTACAACGGCCGATTCCTTAGATGAAATTTATGAGCTAGCGGCCAATGAAGCCACCCAACTCTTCCCCTCTGATCGGGTAACATTGAGCTTGTTGGACGATTCAGGCGAGAAAGCTCAGGTCATTGCTTTAGGTGGTGATCGCGGCTCAGTACCCGTCGGTGTCCCTCAACCCATTGCTGGCTCTCTGACTGAAAAAGCCGTTCAGTCACGTAAAGCGGTCGTCATCCATGACCCAAATCCCGATCCCAAACGAAGCATTAACTCTTCCATGATCGTGCCCCTGATCAGTGGTACCAATGTTCTTGGCACAATTAATATTGGTAGTAAACGACTTAATCTATACGATGCTCAAGACGAGACACTCACCTTCCAAATGGCCTCACTGCTTTCGGCCGCTATCGAAAACCAGAGTCTCTATGCCGAACAGGAAGCCACAGTGAAACGTCTACGCGAGTTGGACGAATTAAAATCTTCATTCCTGGCAAACATGAGCCATGAGCTACGGACACCGCTTAACTCTGTGATTGGCTTTACCGACGTTATGCTAGAAGGTCTAGACGGCCCATTAACAGACGACATGGAGACAGACTTAAAGATTATCCAAAGCAACGGACATCATCTTCTAAATCTGATCAATGAAATCTTAGATATGGCCAAGATTGAAGCAGGTCGTATGGAATTAGATTTACAACAAGTTAATTTACATGATATGCTCAACGATGTGGTAGCTATAGCGAGCCCACTGGCCCGCGAAAAAGAGTTAGGCCTCAGTCTCAATACTATGGGCGACAGAGATGAATTCGAGGTAGAGGGCGATAATAAACGGATTAAGCAAGTGCTCTTGAATTTGACAAGCAATGCCATTAAGTTTACGGCCAACGGACAGGTGAACTTGGAGATAGAGCGTTTTGATGATATTGTTCAGATTCGTGTCCAAGATACGGGTGCTGGTATTCCACCAGACCATCTTGAGCGTATCTTTGAAGCCTTCCGTCAAGCTGATAATTCGGCCACGCGCAAGGCTGGGGGCACAGGTCTTGGACTGCCGATTAGCCGTCGATTAGTCGAGTTACATGGTGGTCGTCTATGGGTCGAGAGTGTTGTAGATGTTGGTTCAACCTTCTTCATTGAATTGCCAGTAGAGGTAAAACGAGCGGCACAACCAGAACTTAATGTAGAGATGCAGTAAAATGGGGAAAAGAGTTGTATATAGATGGAGAGTAAGGAGTTGAGAATGGGTCAAAAGATTTTATATATCGAAGATAACCCTAATAATATGCAGTTAGTAGAAAAGATAGTCCGCTCGCGAGGCTATACGCTCATAGGAGCCGTAGACGGTGAATCAGGCCTAGCAGTGGCCGATAGTGATGAACCTGACCTGATTTTATTGGATATCAATCTCCCCGATATTGATGGGTATGAGGTAGCTCGGCGGCTGCGAGCTACCTCATTACACCAAGAGACCCCGATTATTGCAGTCACAGCCAATGCTTTGATTGGTGATGACAAAAAGGCCTTGGCAGCGGGTTGTACCGATTATCTGCCTAAGCCAATTAATATTCGTGAGCTGTTAGCCTGTGTGACAAAGCATATGCCTATTGTTGTGTAACCCTGTTTGTTGTCACGGAACTGTCACGAAATGCTTATGGGAAACGGCCGTATTTCAGTTTATCATTTCTTGTAACAGAAGCGAACAAGTTGCTTTTATAGATGAGATTTTTAGGTGATAAATGTCCGCAACGAATTCCTCTTCCAACTTACATGAAATGTTCATCCAGAACGTCTCCCATGAATTAAAAACCCCCCTGGCGGTTATGTTGGGATTTACCCAATTATTACGTGAAGGCAATTTTGGTGAGTTAGCCCCTGAACAAGAAGAAGCTGCCACAGTCATTCTAAATCGAACAGAAGCCTTACGAACTGTTGTTGAACGTATTTGCTTGTTGATTGGCATTGAGGGGCAAGAAGGCCATTTTGCCCCCATAAATTTGGGCGACCTCGTGCGCAAGAGTGTCAGACAAAAGCAAGCAGCTATTGACGAAGCTCAATTAATAGTCACAGTCGAAATTCCTGAAAACGAAACGGCCGTTCTCGGAGATTTCTATCAACTAGAGCATATGTTAGAGTGCCTATTAGACAATGCCATAAAATTCAATGATGCCAGCGGGGAAATTATCATTCAAGTAGAAACCAAAGAAAAATGGGTGCAATTGACCGTCAGCGACAGTGGCGTCGGCCTCAGCAATCAAGAAATAAAGAAAATTCTTTCTAATCGTTTTTATCAAGTAGATGGGTCCACAACACGTCATTATGGCGGTTTCGGACTGGGTCTCACATTAGTCAAATCTATTGTACAGGCACATAAAGGCCATCTAACGATTGAAAGCCAATCTGGTAATGGTAGTCACTTTATCATAAAATTCCCCATTACCTCCCCAGGAAACAATCACGTTATGCCAGCAGTATCTCAGATACAGCGCGTTTTAGTAGTTGACGATGAAGAAAATGTCGGTTTAATAGTAAAAAACGGATTAAAGAAATTACCCAACTGTGACATTCACTTGGCTCATAACGCAGAACAAGCATTACAACTATGTCAGCAACTCCCATTTGATCTAATGATCACGGATTATATGATGCCCGGCAGAGATGGCCTGGACCTTGCTACCCAAATTCGGCAAATGTATCCTGAAACTGTGATTCTAATGTTAACAGCTTATAATAATGACACCCTACATCAGCAGGCATCGCAGGTATCGGTACAGCGAATTCTAAATAAGCCGATAGCAATCTCAGAGATTCGACAAGCAGTATCCCAAGCCCTAGATCAGCCAAACCTTCTTTAACACATTAATTCCTAAGGCTTTTTCATGGTTGCGGAAAGTATAAAATCGCTGGGGCCGATCTCATGACCGTGCTCCATCTGGCTAGAGCCGCGAAGCTTTTTTGGAAAAATTATGCTCCTATTCAATCTGAAAAGTCTCATGTCAATTCCTAAAATGCCTTGATTTTGGATCATCTTCTTTTGGGATTGGCCTTAACCGAACCACATGAACGCACATAAAGAGAAAATCCTCGTTGTAGATGACGCTCCTCACAATTTGCGCTTATTAGTCAGTCTGCTATCACAAGCTTACGAGGTCATCGTCGCCTCAGACGGGATTACAGCTTTAACCATAGCTCAGGAGCAATTTCCGGATTTAATCTTGCTAGATGTGATGATGCCAGAAATGAATGGCTTTGAGGTTTGCACCCAACTAAAAAGCAATTCACTTACATCTGACATTCCAGTCATATTCTTAACAGTATTCGACAAGCTATCTGATAAGATGACAGCATTTAATGCTGGCGGTGTAGACTATGTGACCAAGCCTTTCCAAACCAAAGAGGTTTTAGCTCGTGTCGAAACCCACATCACGCTTCGTCGCTTACAAAGAAATCTTGAAGCACAAATAAAAGAGTTAGATGCTTTTGCTCACACAGTGGCCCATGATTTAAAGTCGCCCCTCTGGCATGTGACAGGTTTTGCTGACATGCTTCTAACGGAGTATGCAGGTTTGATGCCAGAAGGAATGGAACCCTATGTGCAGAGCATCAATCAGGCAGGACAAACAGGGGTGAAAATAGTGGAGGAACTGCTGCTTTTAGCTAGTTTGCGCAAGCAGGAGGTCACTTTAACTCCTGTCAATATGCCTGCTGTGGTCAACCGAGCTATTGAGCGTCTGAATATGACAGCAACGGGGCATCAACTCACCATTATAGATGCCGAGACATGGCCTGTGGTGTTAGGGTACGAACCCTGGCTAGAAGAGGTTTGGTTCAATTACCTCAACAATGCTGTGAAATATAGCAGGCCATCGACAGAAATTCGTTGTGGCGCCACGCTAGTGGATGGTGACCGGGCTAAATTTTGGGTACAGGATGAGGGGCCTGGTATTGCGGCTGATGATCAGCAGAAGCTATTTACCGAGTTTGGACAACTTGAGCCGACACAACACCCCAAGGGGCATGGCTTGGGATTGTCCATTGTCCAGCGTATTATTCATCGCCTTGTGGGGGAAACTGGGCTAGAAAGTCAACCGGGTGAAGGGAGTTGTTTCTTCTTTATTTTGCCACTAGCCAAATGACGCTTCATCCTGAATTGTATAACCAACCCCACGTACAGTTTGGATGATATTAGCCTTTTTGCCAACCAATTTTTTCATCTTTTGGCGAATACGATAGATATGAGCGCGGATGACTTCGCTGGCTTCCCAGGGATCACTCTCATATCCTTGTACTTCTCGCACAATTTCCTGAGGGGAGAGCACACGAGGCGACTGGTTTAATAGATATGCCATCACATCAAACTCGATGGGGCTTAACTCAACTAGCTGCCCATCTATGGTCAGGATGTGGCGAGTTAAATCCATAATAAGCCCCCCTTTGCGTAGGAAACGCTCTGAAAGCCCATCTGTTTCCAATTCTGATGCAGGAACATCAGAGGAGGACAACTCTCCAGTCGCCGCCCGTATTTGGGACAAACTATTGGCTAGATTGTCCTCCAACTGCTGGAGGAAGGTACGCTGCTGCAATAGTTGTTGCCGTTTTTTCAGACCGTCTCGCACACTTTTACGCAGTACATTCACATCGCAAGGTTTGAACAAATAGTCATGAGCACCATATCGCAAGGCTTCAACGGCCGTATCCAGAGAAGCATGGGCAGTCAATAATATCACTATAGTTTGGGGCCATTTATTGTGTAGCTCCGTCAGCACTTCCACACCAGAAATGCCAGGCATCATCACATCTAACAAGGCAAGATCATATTCTTGCGTTTCAATTTGGACTAACGCCTCCTCGCCACTAGCAACGGCCGTTATCATATACCCCTCACGCCTTAACAGTTGCTCTAAAAAAAAGCGGATATGTTGTTCATCATCTACTACAAGAATGTTTACTGCCATCATTCACCAATTCATTACCAACAAAGAAGCTTACCATATATGAGCAGAGCCATTATACCGTTTCTATGGCTGCTTGACGGGTAAAAGGAGGGTGAAAGTCGTACCTGCACCTTCCCGGCTCTTTACCGCAATCTCACCATGATGCGCCTCTATAATGCCATAACTAATGGATAAACCCAAACCAGACCCCTGCTCTTTGGTGGTAAAGAAGGGTTCAAACAGTTGTGAAACTATTTCTTCAGATATGCCCATACCCGTATCACGAAATTCAATACAAACGGCCGTGCCCGCTTTTTGGGTGTAGATAGATGGCGGTGCTAATTGTGTCTTCACATATAAAGCCCCTCCTTCTGGCATCGCATCGATGGCGTTCAGCACCAAATTTAAAAAGACTTGGCGCAAGTGGCTAGGATTGGCCTCGATCATGGGCAAATCCTCAGTCCAAGTCGGGTCTACAGTCACACCACTCCGTTGCAATTGCTTTCCCGTCAGCTTCAACACACTTTCAAGCACTTCATGCACATCTGTTAAATCCATCCCTGCTGCTGCTGGCCGATAAAAATCGCGCATATTTTGCACAATCGTAGCTACCCGAGTCAATTCACTTCTGACAATACCCAGATAAAGATCAATGGTCGTTTGATCAGGATTGGTTTCCTCCAATTCTTCTGTCGTCAAAGTCAAACAGCCTTGCATCGCCTGGATAGGATTATTAATCTCATGGGCAATCGAAGCAACCAACCGTCCCAAAGCCCCCATTTTTTCAGCCTGCACCAATTGCATCTGCGACTGTTGCAATCGCTTAAACTGCTCACGCTCAGCTTTATAGAGCAAGGCATTATAAACGGCTAAAGCTGCCTGACCAGCGAAAGCCTCCGCCAACTCTTGGTGCTCACTGGTGAAAAAGTTAGCCTCAGTCTTATCCAATGAATAAAGACCAATGACTTCCCCACCAGCCAACAGGGGCACGCCCATCCAGCTTTTAATGTGTGTGGCCCCAATAGATGGGTCCCAATCCGGATGATCAGCCGTATTCGCAATGCGCATACTTTGCTGAGTGACAAAAATAGGCTTAACTGTTGCAAAATTAGCATCAAAGACCATATTCTTTAATTGGTCTGCATCATCCATCCAATTCTCATATCCACGCAAAGCTGACATAACCAGACGACCAGCACTTTCCCACAGCATCACATTGGCGCTATCATAGGGGATCAGGCGCGAGATATACTCCAACAAAGTGGTCAACACAGAATCCAAATCAAGCGTTTTCGTCAGGGCCACATTGGCCGCACGCAATGTTTCAGCAATGTATCTGGCCTGTTGCTCGGCCGAAAATAGGCGGGCATTTTTGATGGCTAAGGCGGCTTGTGTACCCAAAATCATCAAAAGTCGTTCATCATCCGCCGAAAAGGCATGGGGAGCAACACTTTGTACAGTGATAGTGCCTATATTTTCCTCGTGGCTTTTAATGGGTGCCACCATAAGCGAACGATGTTGGGAACGGCCGCTTGCTAAAAAGCGATCATCGGCATGGGTATCAGCAACATTGATTAATTCTCCTTCCGCCACAACATGCCCTGCAATTCCCTCTCCAGGTCGCATCATCAACCCACTGTGAGCCACCTCACCACCACGTGTCACCGTAATCGGTCGCAGCACTTGCTCTTGTTCGTCAAGCATATGGATAACTGTCCGTTCCGCCTGTAGAATAATTCGCCAAGCAGATTCCGCAATTAATTGAAAAACCTCCTCCAAGTCCAAGGTCTCATTTAGGGCTTGGCTGATAGTAGCAATAGCCTCGCTTTCTTGTAAGCGGCGTTGATCTGCCTCAAAAAGCAAAGCCTGCTGCACCGCCACAGCCACTTGATCTGCCACCTCTCGCGCTACGTCCAAATCGGCCACAGGCAACAAGTTTTCGTGGGCCACGCCGAAGTTGAGTGAGCCTATAAGTTCTCCATGTGAGCTTAAGGGCAACATCACATAAGCCTGAATCCCCTCAGCTAAAAGTTTCCTATCCGTGCCCGAGGCTTCTTCCCCCAAATTTGTCAAATCCTTGACAACAAACTGTTCTCCTCGCTGAATCGTGGTAATCCCTCGGAAATCACTCAAAGAGACATGTCTACCGGAACCTAACTCTGTCTGATTATTGCTATCGGCGGCCAATACAGTGGCATAACCTGCCTCAAAATCAAACAAAGCAATGCTGGCTCGTTGATAAGGCACAAATTGTCGCAAATAGGGAAAGGTGGCTGCCGCAATTTCGGTAGGGGAACGTGAAGTGAGAATGATGCGATCAATCTCATGCAATATTTTCAGTCGGTCTGTGGTTTTCTTTTTATGCGTTTGATGTGGTTGATTCATAGATGATACGGGCAGAATCCCCTCCTTAAGTTGAACGGCTATTTGTGGATGATTCCCACATTATATTCATTTAACAGTTCCATAATCTCGGTAGCCGTGGCTGGTGGGCTAAAAAAGTAACCCTGTGCCTCATCACATTTTTGATTACGCAAGAAAGCAAGCTGTTCGGCTGTTTCTACACCCTCCGCTACTACCCGCAATTGCAAGCCATGAGCCATAGTAATGATGGCTATCACAATAGCCTCATCGTTGGAATCGGCCATGATGTCCGTGATAAAAGAACGATCAATCTTAAGGATGTGAATTGGCAATGATTTTAGACGGCTAAGCGAGGAGTATCCAGTGCCAAAATCATCAATCGAAATGGTGACACCTAAACGGCTCAGCTTTTGCAGAGGAATGGTGCTAAAATCATCGTTTAGCATAGCGATGCTCTCTGTAATCTCCAGCTCTAAGGCAGATGGGAGCAGCTTTGTCTCGGCCAAAATTTTTTCTACCAAAGCTGGCAAGTCCTGATATTGAAATTGTCGTACCGAAATATTAACAGCCACTCGAATAGGATGCCCCATATCATGCCAAACTTTCGCTTGAGCACAGGCAGTTCCTAGCAACCATTGCCCTAAGGGGTTAATCAGCCCCGTTTCTTCGGCTAAGGGAATAAACTGGGAAGGCGGCACAGGCCCCATATCAGGATGAGTCCAACGGAGGAGGGCTTCTACTTTACTGATACGGCCGTCTGCCACCGAAATGACGGGTTGATAATAGATAACAAGTTCTTGTTGCTGGATAGCTTGACGTAAATCTGTTTCGAGGCGCAATCTATCAATGGCGTGGAGGTGCATTTGATCGTCAAATATGGCAAAACGGCCGCCGCCCCCTTCCTTTGCTCGGTACATAGCCGTGTCAGCATCACGCACATAATCTTCTGGCTTCTTGAGCTTGCTGGTATTGATGGCAATACCAATGCTGCCGCTCAGGGCTAACTCATGATCATCCAATTTAGTTGGTATGCTAAGGCTATATTGAATTTGATCGGCAATCAATTGAGCCTCGCCAATATGCTTGATACCGTCTAGTAATATTGCAAATTCATCTCCACCAAATCGGGCAACCGTGTCACCTGGTCGAACACAAGAAAGAAGCCGCCGGGCCACAATTTTTAGTAACTCATCACCCACAGAGTGGCCCAGACTATCATTAATGACCTTAAATCGGTCCAGATCAAGGAAAAGGACAGCAAAAGCATAACGGCCGTGTCGCGTGGTATGTCCAATTGCTCGCTGTAAATGATCCAAAAAGAGGGCACGATTGGGCAGATTAGTAAGTTCATCATGGAAAGCATTGTGGCGTAATTGATCTTCGGCCTTTTTTCGCTGGGTAATATCGACAACTTGTCCAATAAAATGAAGTGGTTCACCGACATCATCTTTGACAAGTGTCACCTGAAGGATAGCATAGATGATATACCCATCCTTATGAAGGTAGCGTTTCTCCATCGAAAAATAGGGGAGCTCCCCGCTGATTAATCGCCGATCCAGCTCGAGGTTTGTATTCATATCTTCTGGATGCGAGACATCGGTCATAGAAAGCCCTACAAGCTCCTCAGCCTCATAGCCTATTGTCTCACAAAAAGCCTGATTTGCTTGTTGGAAATTACCATCTAGATCGACAATGGCCATTCCCGTCGGGGCTAGTTCAAAGATGAGGCGAAACTGCTCCTCATTTTTGCGAACAGACTCATATAACATGGCATTATTGACACTCATCGCCACCTGTCGGGCGATTGCTTGCAATAATTCAACCTCATGGATGGGGAACTCACGGTAGCGGCGACTTTCCCACCCTTCTAGATAACCAATCGGCCGTTCATTGACCCATAATGGCACAGTGATGACTGATTGCACCCCATACTGCTCCATATGAGAACGTTCATTCCAAGGCAGTTCAGGATCACGAACATGAATCACATCACATCTAGTCGGATCATGCAACCATTCAGCCGAGTCATCAAAATCTTCAGCCAGATGATAAACTGTGCCTAAATCAGATAGTTGCTCCAGCGGAGACGCTTCACTAGAAATATATTCCGCCAAGACTGTTGATAAACCTGTTTCTTCATTCCAATCACAGAGATACATGCTGGTCAGATCCAAAGCCTGACCTGCCATACGTACTACACTACTAAGAATAGGATTAATCTTTAGGGGAACAGCAATGGCTCTTGACAGTTCTGCCAATAATTCAAGCGTCAAATTACGTTGGCGCAGAGAGTCTTCTACACGCCTGCGTTCTTCAATTTCTTCCTGCGTTTGTTTATAGAGGCGGGCATTTTCTATAGCAATCGCTGCCTGATCAGCCAACAAATGGAGGGTTTGCAAATCGTTGGCCGTGAATGCTCCTGGCTCGCTCCGTGAAACCGTCATCACACCTACGACTCGTGTTCCAATTTTAAGGGGGAACCCTGCCAATGAACCATGCCATGTCTCAGGTGCATCCACAAAAAGATAATGTTGCTGAATATTAGGCACGATAATAAGCTTGCCATGCTTGGCAACGGTGTAAGTAAAGCCGCCAGAGCGTGGAGTTGAAAAGAGGGTATTGGGACGGCCGTCTGACCATAGGACAGCTCCAAATGTTAACTGTTCTTGATCATAGATAAAAATATGCACGCCTTCCAAAGGCACCATGCCCAATGTCGCTCCCAAAATCGCCCTGAGTACGCGAGATAATTCTAGCGAAGAAGTAACACTAAGGCTGGCTTGCCGAATAGCTTCAAGCTGTTCTGCTCGACGGCGGGTTTCGGCAAAAAGACGCGCCTTTTCTAGAGCAGTAGCCAACTGGCTGGCCACAGTCGCCAACAGCGCCTCATCACTTTCATCAAAGGCATTTAGTTGATCACTATCGACGTTAAGAACACCAATCACCTGTTGCTCGATCATAAGGGGCAAGGCCGCTTCAGACAAAATAGACATGCCTGGTAGTTCCACAAATATAGGATGGCCTCGTGTATCATTGACAATCAGGGGCTTACCAGTATGCACAACCTGGCCCATGATTCCTTTGCCGTATGGCTGGCGATACTTTCCCACCTGAATCAGGTCATCAAAAGTACCAGCATTGGCCTGGGCCACAAGTGCGTGTTGGTCAGGATCAGCTATTAATATGGCCACATTGTAATAGCGAAACGTTTCATGGAGACGTTGGGCCACCAGCGCAGAGATTTCACTCTCCTCGCTAGCTTCTGTGATTTCACGGGCAAGTTCATTGATGATGGCTAATTGTTGGGTTTGGCGACGTGTTTCTTCAAATAGGCTCGCATTCACAATGAAAACAGCCGCTTGATCCAATAATGCCTGGCACAAAGCCATCTCATCAGCCGTCAGGTTTCGTTCACGCTCTCGATCTGCTAATTCAAGCAAACCAATAACCCGATCCGGAGTTGCCAATGGCATCATGGTCAAGCTCTTAATGCCTCTTTCGCGCATCAAAGCAACCTCGGACGGATCAGCCTCTGGATCGTTTACTAATAATGTCACGGGCTCCCCTGATTCCAATACGTTACGGGTCAAAGGGTAATCTTGGAGGGAATAAACCGTACCGGGACTTTCGGAGAAAGGCAGTTCAACTAAGCTAAATTCAATCCACGAGACAACGGCATCCATTTGCCGTTCCCAGCGAGAGAGATTGCAGCTACTTATCTGTAAGGTTCTCGTTATCTGTTCCGCAACCAAATTCAAAATTCTTTCCAGGTTGAGGGTGGCAGCTGCAGCCCGTGCCGTATCCAACAGAATGATTAATCTTTCAGTCTGTTGGCGTGCCTGTCTCAGCAGTTGAGCATTGTGAATAGCAATAGCCACTTGGTCAGCAAAAACTTGCAAACGTTCCGCCTGATCCTTACTGTAAAAATCTGAAATTGTACTATTGAGGTTAAGAAAACCAATTACCTTATCACGGGTATAGATGGGTGCGCCCACATAAGACTGTACCCAGGGTGATGTTTTACTTTGTATCCAACCGCTATAACTGCGAGTGTCGGAGATTACCACTGAACGGCGAGCGGTAACCATCTCTTGCAAGTTTGGGGCCTGTGCTAGAGGCAAAGCACGCTGTTCTAAATGAAGTTTTTCATTAGCACTGTAACCTCGATGGTGAAATATTCGCCCAATGTCATCCTCAATGAGCATAACATTGGCCGCATCATAGGGTATGACGTGATTGAGAAAGAGGAGAATTTGATCAAGAATCTCTTCGAGGGGGCGGTTGCTATTAACGGCCGTAACACCCTCTCGTAATGCCTGGGCCGCAATGGTTAGGCTTTCAGCTTGGGCCTCTGCCTCTTGTCGTCGGGATATTTCAACTTGTAAAGTCCGAATTCGCTGTCCAGCCCACCCCACAAGGGTACCAATTAAAATAATGAAAACAGTACCAATGACCAAGTTCTCATTCAGGATATCGGCATCCCCCAAAATAGCAAAGAGAATTGTATTATTTATGGCAGCGGCAACACCAGCTACCACAGCGATATGCCAACCAAAATACCAACCCGCTAATGACACCGGCAAAAGGGCAAATATTGCTGCAAATTCCCCAAAGTTAAAGTACAGAAATATGAAGACAAGGGGATAGGCAATACCAAATATTAATATCACAATCAAACCAGACCGGGAGATAGCGACTTGATTGTGAAGCAGCTCTTTTAGTTTACCCATTACATTTGTGGATCTCTGCAATCATAATCAGATTTCACAGGTTGGTTAACAGTCTCCTATATAATAGAGTTGTTCCTAATTAACGATTGTCAGACTTGAAATCTTATTAGGGAACCGCTCTAATAAGCAATTTAGGCTTTTTCAGAAAAATAATTATCCAACATATTCTGAAAAAGCCTCAAGCCAATTCCAAAAATTCCTTCAAATCTGGATGATTTATTTTTGGAATTGGCCTTAACTATTGACCGTCAAACGCAATTCATTTAATTGCTGTCGCAAAGCAAACTCCTCCTGTGCCTGACGGGTCACATCTTGGACAATCAATAGCAAAACGGTTGTATCCGCTGCAAAAGGTCCAATACGCAAATCATAATAACGTCCAAACTCATCTGCACCAGGGCAATAAACACGCGATAAAATAATCGGTTCCGCGAGCGGATCGTGTACCATAGCCAACAAGGGCTCCTCCAGCCCAATAAAAACCGGAAATGCCTCTGTCACTAATAAACCCTCTAGCCTTTCAGCATGTTCTGTCATCCACCGCTGCATTGTTTCATTATTCTTCAAGATAAGAAGCTGCTCATCTACAAGTGCATAACCAATATTATCAGCGAAATGGGCACGGACTGCCAAATCCAACATCTTACTGGGACTTTCAATACCCAACGTGGACCGCCGATTCTCTTGCAACCACTCCGTGATAACAAATGCTGGCAGCGGAGGGGTGAGAAAAAATCCCTGAATTTCATCGCAACCTTCAGCCCGAAGGTAGGCCAATTGCTCCATCGTCTCCACCCCTTCGGCAACCACTTTAAGGCCTAAGCTATGGGCCATGGCAATCATGGCAGTAATGATAGCACGATCACTAGCATCACGCGTCATACCTTGGACAAAGGTTTGGTTGATTTTCAAACAATCGAGAGGAAAGAGTTTGAGTGCTTCCAAAGAGGAACCAATCCCAAAATCATCTATTAAAACACGCACACCCAAATCGTGTAGGGCAATTAGAACTGGTAGATGTTCCGAAGTACGGGATGAAAAACGTTCGGTTATCTCTAAACCAAGGATATGGAGAGGCAAGCCCGCTTGACGCAGGGTATCTTGGATAAAATCAGTGGCATGCTCTTGCTGTAATTGTACAGCTGATGTGTTCACATTTAGGCACAATGTCTCGAAGCCTTTTTGATGCCACTGACTCAGTTGTTGGCAAGCCTGTTCTAACACCCACTCATTGATGGCAGCTATTAGCCCAGCTTCTTCAGCAATAGGCAAGAAAACGGCTGGATCGAGCAAGCCTCTTTGAGGGTGCTGCCACCGTACCAAAGCTTCGATGCTGGTGACACGGCCGCTTGCCAAAGAAATAATAGGTTGATAATAAACGACCAACTCTTCATGTTCCAAAGCACGACGCAAATCATTTTCAATTTGCCACATATCGGCCGCTTCATCCTGTTGACTCAAGTCGAACAACTCATAGCGGGCCTTGCCGCCAAGTTTCGCCTGATACATAGCCATATCAGCATGACGCAACACATCTTCTGCATATTCATAATGCTTCGTGCGGGAAATAAGGCCAATACTGGCTGATGTATGTATGGTGTGTCCGTCCAGAAAAAAGGGCTGTGACATACGGTTAAGTATGCGTTCAGCCACCCGTTGTGCTTCGACCTCACCGCCAACGTTGCTCAATAAAACAACAAACTCGTCCCCACCAAGACGAGCAACCATATCATGTTGGCGCACACAGCCCTCTAAAACACGAGCAATAGCCACAAGCAGCGCATCTCCAATCTGATGACCCAAACTATCATTGATGATTTTGAAGCGATCCAGATCGAGAAAGAGAAGAGCGAAATGACGATTGGCTTTTTGTGCAATAGCTTGATTCAATTGCTCCATAAGTAACATGCGATTGGGCAAACCAGTTAAGTTGTCATGCATGGCTAGGCGGCGCAACTGTTCGGCAGTTTGCTTATAGTCGGTAATATCACGCACAACAATGGTCACGCCATCAAATTGACCGTTGCGGCCATTACGCCCTGAAATATTGGCATTAAACCACAATGTTTGGTCACCAGGGGTCAAAGAATATTCAAAGCTCTTCACTTGCCCAGCCTTATCAATTTCCTTCAAGATAGGCCCTAAGCCTTCGACAACAGGTGGTGGCAAAACTTCCTCATAGGATCGATTCAAAAACTGTTCTGATAAAGCATATAATCTTTCTTGCTCCTTGGGCTGATAATAATCTACAAAAATGCCTTGTTTATCGAGGACGAAAACAAGATCGTCCATCGAGGCCAGGATAGCATGTAACCACTCCTCATTATCGCGCAATGCTTCTTCGGCGGCTTTCCGTTCGGTAATGTCCCGAAAGAAGCCACGGGCCGCTACAAAACGGCCGTCTTCATATTGCGCGTTTAGATTGCCTTCGACAACAAAGGGTTCGCCCTTTTTACTGATAAAGATCGTCTCCATCTTGACCACAGATTCCTTCGTTCTTAAGCGATGGAAAATTTCCGCGCAATGTTCGCGAAAGTCAGGGTGAACAACATCAACAAACTCCATTTGGGACACTTCTTCTGGTGTATACTCCAAAGTGTCTAACCAGCGTTGATTCACATACAGCAAACGGCCGTTCTCCCCCACACTTTGAATCAAATCACTCGCATTATCAAATAGATCACGATAACGCTCCTCACTGATCTGCAAATCCTTTTGAATACGCTCACGCTCAGTCAGCTCTCGTTGCGCTTGATCATAAAGTCGGGCATTCTCAATCGCCATCGCTGCCTGATCGGCCAATACAGTGCAAAAACGAACCTCATCCGCCGAAAACTCCCGCTCTTTCTTTTCATCATGCAATTCAATCAGACCAATGACACGGTTAGAGGCAATAAGAGGCAGCATCAACAAGCTTAGGACATCATGATTTTGCATCACTTGTATCTCGGCAGAATCTATATCAGGATCGCTGATATTGAGAATGAGAGGGGATTTTTTTTCCAAGACCTGGCATCTTGCTGGATAATCTGCCAAAGCATATTTCAAGCCGGGTTTTAAGAGAAAGCCTGTTGTTTTCTCCCGCTTTTCAATCCAAGTACTGATTTCATGTTTATCCTGATTCCAAAGCCAAATGGTACAATCTGTAAAGTTGATGGCCGCTATCATATACTCGGCAATGGTGGCCAGAACTTCTTCTAAGTCAAGGGTGGATGAAACGGCCGTTGCCGTTTGCAATAAAATCGTTAACTCTCTAGCCCGTTGCTGCATTCGGGTGTGCAAACGTGCATTCTGGATAGCAATCGCTGCCTGATTGGCAAAAGCCTGCAATCTCTCCCCCTGCTCCACACTAAAAAACCCAGGCAGCCTACTATTCACGTTTAAGAAACCTGCAACATCATTCTGAATAATGATTGGTGCGCCAGCGTAAGAACAAACCCAATCGTCACTTTGAATATGAACCCAGCGTGAGTCTTGAGATGTGTCCGATACAACCAGCGGTTCACGAGTGGTCAACATAACTTGTAACAACGGCAAATCAGTGACACACAACTGCCAATCTTCTGGGCGAATAGTACCCTGTTCAGGTTCTAAATAGCGCATGATCTGAATATGGTCATTTTGCCGTAACAGCATGATGTTCACACCGTCATGCGTCATCACCTTTCCCAAACTATGCAAGATATTATGCAACACATCATTCAGGTTAAGGGTGCTGTTCAGTGCGGCTGCACTGTCTTGCAAAGCAGTAGCGGCGGCAGCCAATTCGTTGGCCCGGCTAATCGTTTGGCTCAGGTCTTTTTCAACTGCCTTTAGCTGTGTAATCTCTCGAAAGGCGATGATCCGGCCTTTCAAATGCTGTTGACGCTGCTCAAAAATTGGCGAGATTTGAAAGTCGTAAACATGTTGAGCCTCATCCTCGCCAAAAGCTATTTCAGTTCGCGCTTCGTAAATATCCTCAAAAGATTCGGCTAAGGCAGCATAGGATGTTCCAGCCAAACTTTGTATGATAGGCTGTCCAATGACGGTTTGAGCCGACAAGCCCATCGCTTTTTGGGCGGCTGGGTTAATATTGACAACTCTGTTTTGTAAATCTAAAACGATAACCCCATCACTCATATTATTGATGATGGTATAGTTGGCCATAGGGAAAATATCTAACAGATTCAGACGAAAAACGCTCCACGCAAAAATAAACACACTAATGACGAAGGCAAAAGGTGTCAGGTCAATTTGGCTGTAATCGAGGATATAAAGAAGATTGCCCAACCAGGGGAAAAAGGAAACCAGTAACAGAAAGATAGCTTGCCAACGGTAAAGAGAAAAGGAACGAACAGCCGTGTGCGCCAGGAGAATCGTACCAGCAATTAACAAACTATAACTGTAGGCAAAGTAGACCCAAAACCAGAAGCCATAAGTCGGCGAAAATAATAAATAAGAACCGGCCGTTTCCAAGCTCGCAGTTTGCCAGATGAGGGAATCATAAACCCAAACGAAAATCAGTGTAATGATGGGAATGATGCTCGTGAGGATAAAGATGCGGCGGCTGAGCCAATGATCACGGCCTGTGTACTCTAGCGACAAATAAAACCAAGCTAAAGGGGCTGTGACAATGCCAAAGTATTGTATCTTCGCCCAAAAATAGATCGCTGTCAGCTCAGTTAGCGTCAATTCAATAGCATACCCACATGACCAAACAGCCACAGCCAAACAAAGTCCCAACAGGGGACGCGCCCCTGTCATCAAGCGATGTTGCCAAGCATAGATAGCAAGCCCTAGCGAAGCAATAGTAGCAATGATGATGAGGAACATTCAATTCTTTCCTTATGAATGACTATACAGGTTCGTCGGGCAAAGCCCTTTGAGTTTTGCCCGTGAAATGGCATGACCAGTCCATAAAACTCTCTTGGGTTAATGTGCTATGTTTTATCTGCTTTTTTGCGAAGCAAAAGCAATGTGTTTTGTGCCTGCTCCAATTGCTGCTGTAATCTCCCTATTTCCGTTGTATCCTCTACCAATAACAACAATAAACCTGTTGGGGGTGGATCAACAGCCGTTATCTGTAAACTTATATAGCGTGTGGAACCGTCATCCTGTACACGGTTGATTTGGGATAGTTGATAGTCCGACATTTCACCATGCAGGACGGCCGTCAACTGCGCTTCAGCACCAATCAGTTCATCTAGGATAGATGTGATGGGTCGCTCCCCAAATTGCCTAAACGGCAACTCTAAAAAGTCAATAAAGTTTTCTGAACAGTCAACAATTGTTAGATCAGCTTTCAAATAGGCATAGGCAAAGGTGTGTTGAGCTGCTAAAGCCTGTAAAACGGCCGTTGTCAAGTTCTCACTCATAGGTCCATACGATCTGTCAACAGCTGGAATGCCTCCTCAACACATTGTCCGGTTTTTGCACTCACTAGCAAATAGGGTGCATTCAGGTCTGCAGCCAGTGCCGCCATATCATAGTCAGAAATTTCGCGCTCAGTTGTTAAATCAACTTTATTGCCCACAATCACCAAAGCGGCCGTTTCACTAATAGTCCGTATTTGTTGCGAATAATAGGAAACTGCTCGTAGAGTCTCCGCCCGTGTCAAATCACACGCAATTAGTGCCCCCGCTGCTCCCCGCAAATAGCTAGCACCCGATTTGCTAAAATCATCACCGCCTGCCAAATCCCATAATAATAAATTGACTGTCTCACTATCTCCTCGTTGCACAATCTTCCGTGAAATCTTTACCCCGATGGTACTTAGATATTTATCATCAAAACGGCCTTCAACAAAACGGCTTACGAGGCTCGTCTTCCCAACTGCAAAATCTCCAAGTAAACAAACTTTCTTTTGAATAGGCATAAATTTATCTCTATTTATTGAGGCTTGGGTACTCACACACTACCCAATGCCAAAGTATCATCGAATCTACGGCAAGCAGTTGGTTCTCGACCTAAAAAGACCAGCCCAGCTATACGGAACCAAGATTGCCATCTAAAGAAAACTTTGGGTGCAGGACATATCATTATTGCATGGGAACGGGGTCACAATTCCTTACCGAAGAGATCGCCCAAAATAGGTGTCAACTGAGCCACCAGCCCTTCCGAATCCCCTCTGGCCCGACGTGGCAACAAGATCATCTCGGGCAATAACGTACCTAGCTCCTCAATTCCTCTTCGATTTCTTTATACTTAGCCATCAGCAGACGCAATTCATTGCGTTCCTGCCGCAGCACAAATTCCAAGTGCGCCTTTTCCGTCACATCTGTGATAATGACCAATAAAGTGGCAACATCAGCGTGGAAAGACTCCACCCTTAGATCAAAATAGCGACCAAAATTATCGGCCGATGCTCGGTAAATCTGGCGATAAACACGGGGGATGTCCACACCGTCTATGCTCGCCTGACGCAGTAAATCGAACAACATGGATTCCGTGCCAACCAATTCAGGGAATACATCTGTCAGCAAGCAGCCCTCTAGCTTCTCCACTTCAATATCTGACCATTCCACAATCAGGGAATTGCTCTTCATAATGATCAGATTTTGATCCACTAAGGCATAACCAATATCTTGAGTAGCCTGGGCATGAATAGAAGCCTCCAAAAAGCTATGCGGCTTATTAAGCCTGAGGCGATAGATATCCTTGCTATGCAGCAACTCAGTCAATGTTCGGGCTGGCACAGGGCGGCT
The DNA here is from genome assembly GCA_965223555.1 of Promineifilaceae bacterium (SeqCode). GTDB lineage: Bacteria > Chloroflexota > Anaerolineae > Promineifilales > Promineifilaceae > CBDCWU01. The sequence goes on along the minus strand of CBDCWU010000009.1, from coordinate 2,741,525 downwards.
AAAGAGAAAGCCCTGTATTTCGTCACAAAGCTGCCCATGCAAGAAAACAAGCTGCTCCTCAGATTCCACTCCTTCGGCAATCACGCGCAGGTCGAGACTGTGGGCCATGGCAATAATGGCCTTAATAATGGCCTGATCGCTCTCATCCTCATACATGCCGCGCACAAAGGATTGATCAATTTTAAGGGTGTCTACAGGTAGACGTTTGAGACAGTAAAGCGAAGAATCAAGTCCAAAATCATCTACCGAAATATTAATGCCCAGATCGTGGAGTCGGCGCAAGACATCTATATGTTGATTGGTCTTTTCAATCGCATTTACTTCGGTGATTTCTAATTCTAAAGCATGGTGGGGAACGGCCGTTTCCGCCAAAACCTCCATCACCAGCTCAACCAAATTCTCATCACGAATTTGAGGCGTAGCAATATTTACCGCAATACGCATTGTGCCAAACCCGGCCTCGTGCCAATCACGCAATTGTTGACAAGCTGCCCGCAAAAGCCACTGTCCAATGGGAAGGATCAAGCCCGTTTCCTCCGCCAAGGGAATAAACTCCTCTGGCGTAAGCAAACCATATTCAGGGTGTTGCCAGCGCAACAAAGCCTCCGCCCCCACAATTTGTCCCGTTTTCAAAGAAACAAAAGGCTGATAAAAAATGACCAACTCATCATTACCCAAGGCCTGGCGCAAACTGTTTTCCATATTCCAGCGCGCCAAAGCGAGCTTAAATTGGCCCGTTTCAAATACGGCGTGACGCGCCTTACCTTCCGCCTTCGCCTGATACATAGCCGTATCTGCATCGCGCAACAAATCCTCTGGCAGCGAATATTGCCTGGTGCTGGTGGCAATGCCGATACTGGCACTCGTAAATAGACGATGACCATCGATCTTAAAGGGTAAGGCCAATTGGCGTTGAATGCGACTCGCCACCTCCTGAGAATCAAATGTATCTTTGGTATCATTCAATAGAATGACAAACTCATCTCCCCCAAAACGAGCCAAAGTATCACCTAAGCGCAAACAAGTTTCCAAGCGACGGGCCACTGCCACTAACAATTGATCACCAACAAGGTGACCCAAACTATCATTGATTACCTTGAAACGATCTAAATCGAGGAAAAGAACTGAGAAACGGTACTCTTCTTGAAACCTGCTTTTTGTAATAGCTTTACCAAGACGTTCTACAAAAAAATCACGGTTGGGTAAACCAGTTAGAGAATCATGCAAAGCATCATACAATAATTTTTCTTCGGCGGCGCGGCGGCGAGTAATATCGGTTTGGGAACCCGCTATACGATAAACTTCGTTATTGGCATCACGAACTGCGAGACCCCGACAAAGCATCCACAGGTGGGTGCCATCTTTATGCAAAATGCGGTGCTCATTCTCAAAATGAGGGGTGTGGCCCTCGATATGGGCTTTCAATTCATTTTGCAGGGCTTGATGGTCTTCTTCATGGACGCGTTGGAACCATTCAGAAATCCCATCGCTAATTTCATCCTCTTCATAGCCCAGCATGGCCTTCCAGCGTGGTGAGAAGTAAACCTCCTCCGACTGCAAATGCCAATCCCACAACCCATCATTGGCACCACGGGCGGCTAAGATATACCGTTCCTCGCTTTCGCGCAGCGCGGTTTGCACATGCTTACGTTCAATGGCGTAGCGCAAGGCACGGACGATTAGTTTGCCATCTACTTCACCTTTCACCAGATAATCTTGAGCACCTTCTTGTAGCGCTTTTACAGCCAAGCTTTCATCATCAGAACCGCTAAGAACGACAATAGGCAGATTGGGAGCGTGTGCATATAGCCGGATAAAGGTGTCTGGGCCATGGCTGTCTGGCAAGGAAAGATCAGAGAGGATGAGATCATACTCATCTTGGGTCAACCGTTCTAAGCCTTCTTGCAGACGCTCGACCCAAGTGAAGAGGAAGTCACTCTTGTTTTCCTCAGCCAGAAGCTCTTGAAGAAGGTCGGCGTCACCAGGATCATCTTCTATGAGAAGGGTGCGAATAGGGTCTTGAGTCATGATACACTATCTATCAGGGTTTTGCAGCCTGATTCATAATCTGCCAGTGCTTTTCTTCTTAGAAGGGAATTTAACGACGGTAAACCAGAAGTTTTCAATAGACTTAACGATATTGCCAAACTGTTCCAGCCCAACAGGCTTGGTGACAAATGAATTTGCTCCTAGATTATAGCTTCTGAGGATATCTTCGTCAGCATCGGAGGTGGTCAACACAACAACGGGTATCACCTTCAAGTCGGGATCGTTTTTAATCTCTTGTAAGACCTCACGGCCGTCTTTTCGAGGCAGGTTGAGGTCTAGTAAGATCAGGTCCGGCCGAATGGCCTGTGCGTATTCTCCTTCCTTACGCAGGTAGGCAACTGCTTTAACACCATCATCAACGATGTTTACATTCACCATGACTTTGGCTTCTTCTAAAAGCTCTTGGGTGAGATCAGCATCACCGGGATCGTCTTCTACCATTAATACTTCGATGTTTTCGCCCATCATGCTTATTGCTCCTATCTATAATGAAATGAATGAAATATAATAATTATACAGGTAAAGTGAAATAAAATGTCGTACCTTGTCCTGGGGTGGAAGTAAGCCAGATACGGCCGTTATGATTCTCGACTACTTTTTTGCAAATAGCCAAGCCGATGCCCGTGCCAGGGTAGGCCTCTTTGGTATGTAATCTTTGGAAAATGATAAAAATACGTTCCAGATATTGGGCCTCAATACCGATGCCATTATCGGCCACAGAGAACAGCCACTCATCCTCTTGTCGCTCTACCCCAACATGAACTTGGGGCGGTTCCTCACCACGAAATTTCAGGGCATTGCTTAATAAATTTTGTAGCAATGTACGCAGTTGCGAAGGGTCAACTTCTAATTTGGGCAGTGGATCGTGAGTGATAACGGCCGTGTTCTCCTGCACCAACATATCAATATCCGTCAACACTTGCGCCAACAGTGCATCCAAATCCGTCTCTTCCAGGAACATCTCCTTATTATCAACCGCCAAATAAGCCAGCAGATCCGTGATTAGCACCTGCATACGGGTGGCCCCACTGACAATATAATCAATATATCTGTCCGCCTTCTCATCCAGCTGACCCTGATAACGGCGATCCAACAACTCCGCATAGGAGCGCACCTTGCGCAAAGGCTCGCGCAAATCGTGGGTAGACACATAAGCAAACTGCTGCAATTCCGCATTCGTGCGCGTTAGCACACGCGCCTGCTCCGCCAATTCCCCTTCAGCCCTCTGCCGCTCCGCATTCTCCTCCCGCAAACGCACATTCGTCGCCTCTAATTCAACCGACCGCGCTTCCAAAGTCTCATTCGTCACCCGCAAATCCTGCAACGCCTGCTCCAAACTACGCGCCGACAGCCAAGAAACCAAAGCCACAGCCAAAAAACCAATGGGTGCTACAAAGTTAAATGGCGATGATGCTGTCAGAGCTATAAAGTTAATTAATGCTCCTGTCAGAATCGCCATAAGAAAGCCGCTATGGGGGCGTATGAGGACACTAGCCATGAGTACAGGGATAGCAAACAAGTATAGCACTCGGCCAAATATCACTTCCTCCGGCACATCGCTATAAGCGATTGAGAGAGTCAAAAGGCTCAAAAATACCCAACCTGCCAATTGATTGAGGCCATATCGGTTAGTTAGATATATAATTGTTACCCCACCAAGAAAAATAACGCCGACTTTAATTAGACGAGTGTTTTCTTGTTGAGTTTCTGGGCTCATAAAGATGACTGCAAGTAAGATTGCCAACAAAGTTAGTCCACCCATACCTAAAAGAAGAATATTAAGCAAACGGGCCCGCCGCTGACCATCAGAGTCTAGAGTTGGTACATCCAACAGCGCATTGATAAATTCCATATCTCTAACTCATTTTTTCTACCAGTGTTAGCGCACTTAAGATGGCGGAATGCACTACTAAAGTCGGGGCGTACAAACATTTGCCAATCCAAAGAGGTTGATAAGGTGGCTCTTTATGTGTCACCAGCCATTGAGCACCTTGCTTTAACCTTTCTGCTACGACCATATTTCCTTGTCGTTTCCAGATTGTCAATGCCTGTAAACAATAAGCTGTCTCCTCAGCAGTAGGCATATAATAGCCCCAAGAACCATCATCCCTTTGAGTAGCCATTATCCATTTCACAGCTTTTTCGATCATTTTATTATCATAACCAGCCATAGCAATAATGGCATGAGAAGTCGTGTAATAAGGTGATGCGTGCCATTTATCGATCCAATACCCTTGGGGGGCTTGATATTGTTCCAGGAAGAGTCGAACTTTTTGAACCGACGGGTGGTGTAATTCAAAGTTGGCTTGTCGCAAGGCCCCCAAAACATGAATATTAGCACTTACCGATGGGTTCATCTCCAAATTATAACAACGAAAGTGATCACTCTCTTCAAAGCGCAAGAGTGCTTCCAAATCAACAAAGCGGCCAAATTTTGCCAGTACTTCATAAACCATACTGGTCATATCACTATCTTTTGGCATATAACCAGCAGAATAACTGGTGCCTCTTTTTGATTCCCAGGTTTCCACAAGAAAATCAAGGTGAGGTTGACATAAAGCCAAGTTTTCTTCATCCATGTTACTAGCCAAAGAAAAATTCCACAAGGGCCAGGAAGATTCGAAGATATCGATCGGAGCCACATTCGGAACCCCTCCATCCACAATTATATCACCTAGGTAGGAAATGGCTTTGTAATTAGATCGATCAACTTTTAAGGTGAAATATGCGGTAGCCGATGGGCTATAACTGATTGAACCATTCTCTTCCTGTAGATTGTCGGTATCTAATATATGCAAACCATCTTCGCCGGCCATTTCAGCCGAAAATGCCATAGTAACAAAGCGGCTAATCATACGGCCTGGGGCGCAAGCAAGCTTCGCCTCTCGGATATAAGCCAATTGGTCCGACCAACCATTTGTTCGCTGAATCAAACCTAAAGATCGTGCCTCGGTTATCAAGGTAGGCACAAGCATTTCAAAGGCGATTGTCTCTCCGGCAGGATCATTTGCTAATCGGGGCCAATGGATTTCCAGAGCTGCTAGGCCCCGCTTTATCCGTTCTTGATCTTTTGCCAAGCCGCGCCGGGCCAAAGTGATCGTTGCCGCCAGTGTACAAATAAGGCGATCATGATGATAAAGGGGTGCTTCCGCACCCCAGCTACCATCAGGCAATTGGTGATCTCGCAGCCACGCTAGGGCATCTTCGGCCATTGGCTCACCCAATTCAAATAGACGAGCGACCCAGGCTGTATCATAGGCGGTGCTAGTCATCTGGCTCTGGCCAGGTTTAATTTCTTGAAGCAATTGAAGTATATCTTGACGAAGGTTCATTGAGGGACTCCGGTACAAATGTTTTTACCTGAGAATTATTGGGCAGATACTTCATGTTTTCCAATATATTCTATAAATTTTTCAGGCCTTTTGCTGCTTTATTTGCGAGAAGGCAAAAGGCCGTAGTCGATGAAGCTGATCACAACCGTGATGATGAAGGTAATCAGTAAAATAGCTACTATTGCTGGCAAAATATTTACCAACATTCTGATGCTGATCAAGGCTAGGGGGAAAGCAATAACAAAAGCCATCATATGCCCTATACCGATCCGCTTTTTGGCTGCCAAATTTTGGGAGACGGCTAAAACAACTCCCATTAAGCCACCAACAATTAAATCGGTTAGCCAATTACTCCATTGAGCAGCCAAATAAAATATGACAACCAGCATTAATAGGCTCATGACGATGACATTCATAAAGGTGACGGAGAGCGGCTCTCGTGGCTTTGTCACGATTTTTGCTTCTGTGAAGCGAATAATCAGTGAACCGCTCACACTGCCTGTGAGAATACAGATAAGGGCTAACAACCTCTGTTCTTGTTGCCATAGCTGTAGGGCCAAGATTAACCCGGCCACAAGAGGCAGATTTTGAATAAACTCCCAGGTAATAATTCGGGTAACTTGCATCATATTCACCAAGTACAATAACTCTACACTCAGCATTTATACGCTCTCAAGTCTCCGTTAGCTCATCTAACATAGTTACCTGAGGCACAGGGTGCCACATGCCCCATTCCTTTTTCTTGGCCCCCACGCCTAATGTCTTGCCTTGATTGGCCTGGAAGAACTGGCGCAGCTTGGCCCAATCCTCAGCCTGAAGTGACTCATAATCAGCCCGTTTAGCAGTGCGCGCATAGAGATAATCATACAAGATGGCTCGTAGCTGGGATTGATCCATGTAAAAAGCAGGTGCGACAGAGAAATAAAGTTGTTCTCGGCCTGCAGTCATTAAGGGCATGTCAGACGCATGGGGTTTGCCCGAACTAATGAAAATATTTGCTGGGGGAATATATTCTCCATAATACATTTCCACCAAAGATCGTTTATCGGGTGCCCGACTATGCACTTGATAGTACGCAATGGCCAACGCGGCCAGCGTTTCCGAGGCGTCATGGGCACATATGCCAAAAAAGAGACGATGTTTATCATGAGCCAGGGTCTGGTCTGTCAGATGGTCAAATTGTTGCGACATGTGGGCATAGGGTGTATCTGCCAAACATTGCCTATGATCGCCATAAAAGCGCACACGCACCCCATATGACCGATAAAAATCTAGAAAACGGGGATGGCTGGTCAGCTGGGGTAAAATCTGGCCCATCATCTTTAGATAGCGAGAACCACGCGCCATCAAATGTGGATTAAAGGCTGGCAAGAGCAAAGTATTGAGGCCATGATCGAACAGCAATTGACTTAGCTCTACCAAACGTTTAGAGGTTGCTTCAAAGTAGGCCGCAGCAAAGTTGTCCTGTGATGGCGCATGTTCTAACATGAACCAACGCCGTGTGCCATTGATGATAAATACGCATACCTCAGGGCCTTGATCGTGGACGATTTGGGCAATTTCGGCCGTTTCTAAATTCATGAAGCTGTCGTAATCCATCTAGTTGGCAACCTCTCTTAGGGGTAAAGTGAAGTGGAAAACTGTGCCTTGATCTGGTTCAGATTCGGCCCAAATACGGCCGTTATGATTCTCCACTATCTTTTTACACACAGCCAAACCGATACCTGTGCCCGGGTAGTCCGTACGAGTATGCAGCCGTTGAAAAATTAGAAAGACACGCTCCAGATACTGGGGATCAATACCAATTCCATTATCAGACACCGCAAAGTACCATTCGTCACCCTGTTGCTGGGAGGAAATATGTACTTCTGGCACTTTTTCCCCACGAAATTTAATAGCATTACCGATCAGATTTTGCAGTAGGCGGGTCATCTGCTGTGCATCTATAGACAGAGTGGGCAACGGATCCCAAGTAATTTTGGCCTCACTCTCGCGAATGGATAATTCCAGATCACTGAGAGCTTTGTCCACAACGGCCGTAAACGGCACCTCTTCCAAGACCAATTCAGCCCGACCTACCCGCGAATAGGTCAACAAGTCAGCAATCAACTGCTGCATCCGGGTGGCGCCATCTACAATATAAAAGATGTACTTGTCGGCCCTTTCATCAAGCTGTCCATCATAACGCTTGGCCAACAGCTCCGTGTAACTCTTAATTTTGCGTAGCGGCTCCCGCAAATCATGGGAAGCCACATAGGCAAACTGTTCTAATTCTGCATTAGATTGGGCTAACTGTTGCGTTTGGTGCATCATGATCTCTTGGGCCAACTCACGCTCAGCAATTTCTCGCTGCAACTCTCCATTCATCACTTCCAAAGCGGCTGTGCGGTCAGCCACCAAGCCTTCCAGATTCTCCTGATAGCGGTGCAACTCATCTTCAGCCAATTTGCGCTCGGTAATATCACGAGAAATGGCCTGAATGGCAAAGATTTCATCATCTTGTTTTAACAGGACAGGGAATACTTCGAACCAACGGGGTTCATCTTGGGGCCCTCGTATTTCAACAAGGATAGAATTAATAGCCTCCCCCTGAATCAATTGAGAGAACAACTGCATATAATGGTCCAAATCTTCTGCCTGCAAAGCCTCCATATCAATAAATTGTTGCCCTATAATCGCTTCCTTTGGTTCATTGCGTAAGCGCAATGTCGCCGGATTACAGTCTAGTATAGTCCCATCTAGGCCAATTAGGGTGATCGATTCAGGTGAATTTTCAAATAATAAGCGATATTTTTCTTCACTTTCACGCAAGGACTTATCTATGCGCCGTCGCTCACTGATATCACGGAAGACCAAAACAGTGCCAATGCTATTACCCTCATCATCCTGAATAGGGGCGATACTCTCCTCAATCGGCCGTTCTGCTCCCTCCCGATCTATTAGCAGCACATCCGCTAGATTCATGGCAACATTCGAATGAAACACTGCCTCAACCTCATTTAAGACTGATTGGCGCGTGTCTTCAGCCACAGCCTCAAACACGTCAGCTAACGGCTGGCCCACAGCCTCAGCATCTGCCCAGCCTGTTAAAGTTTCCGCCACCGGATTCATAAAGGTAATCTGCGCCTGTTCGTCCGTGGCAATCACTGCATCACCGATGCTATTGAGAACTGCAGCTAGCCAATGTTCCTTTTCCTTTAGTCTGCGATCCATTTGATGCTTGTATAGAGCCATTTCAATGGCTGTTTGCAGCTCTTTTCCCTCAAAGGGCTTGAGCAAATAGCCAAATGGCTCTGTCAGCCTAGCGCGACGCAAGGTATCATCATCAGAATAAGCTGTCAGGTAGATGATAGGGATATTATAATTCTCACGGATGACAGAAGCGGCTGTAATGCCATCTATGCCACCGGCCAACATGATGTCCATTAGAATCAAATCTGGTTCTACCTGTCCCGCTTGCCGGATGGCTTCTTCACCTGTGGCAACGGTCACGGGTACATGATAACCTAAACTCTCCAGCTTCCGCTGCATTGAGAGTGCCACCAAGCGCTCATCTTCTACTACTAATACATTTGCTGGTGTCATACTGTTTTTCTCCATTTAAATGTAATTCGAAACGTCGTACCAACGGCCGTTTCTAGGGAAACTTCGCCCCGTAATTGCTGTACTAAAGTTTGTACAATTGTTAATCCTAATGATGAACTTCGCCGCCAATCAAATCCAGGCGGGAAACCTACACCATTATCAGCTACCATTAAAATGAGATGCTCTTCCATTTCATCAGGCTGCAAAGTCACGACTAATTCTCCAGACTGATCTTTCAGAAAAGCATGTTTTATAACATTGGAAACCAGTTCATTCAAGATCAAGCCACAGGGAACGGCCGTTTCCACGTTGATAAGCACAGGTGCCAGCTCCGTGCGCAAATTGACAACCCCTTTTTTATTACCAAAAGATTGCCATAGATAACTTAACAACTCCTCAATGTATTCAGCCGCATTCACCCGTGCCAAATCCTCTGAACTATAGAGCTTCTCATGAATAAGAGCCATTGCCCGCACCCGCTGTTGGCTTTCCTGCAACACTTCTTGGCTCTGTTCATCATCAATGTAATAAGATTGCAAATCAAGCAGACTCGACACCACCTGTAAATTGTTCTTCACACGGTGATGAATCTCCTTTAACAACACCTCTTTCTCGGCTAAAGAGGCCTTGATCTTAGCCTCTGCCTCGCGCTGAAATGTCACATCACGAGCCGTTCCCACCATACGAACTGCCTTGCCGGTCTCTAGGTCATAAACCGCCTTGCCTGTGCCCTCAATCCAGCGCCATGTGCCATCAGAACCGATAATACGGTAACTGGCTGTGGGTTCACCTTGCTGCTTCAAAGCCCGTTGCAAATTCCGCAGAAAATCCTGACGATCCTCAGGATGAATATAGTTCAACATCGTTTCTGGCTTGCCATCAAAACTTTGGACCGGGATCATGAGAATTTGCTCAATTTTCTTAGACCAAGCGATCTGGTCTCCCACAATATTCCAATCCCATAAGCCCAATTCGCCAGCCGCCAAAGCCATACGCAACTGCTCTTCGCTGGCTCGCAACCGCAATTCTGTAGCCCGATGCTCCTCTATTTCCTGCTCCAACTGTCCATTGGCAGCCAGGAGAGCGGCCGTTCGTGCCTCCACGCGTTGCTCCAACTGATCATACAGTCGCGCATTGTGCATAGCCAAGGCCATGACATCTGCCAGCGGTTCAGCTAAAACAATATCTTGCTGCGAAAACGCATTCAGCTGCTCATGTTCCAAATGCAGCACACCCAGCACCTGCTTGCCATGTATCAGAGGCACAGACAGAGCACTGCGTGTATCAGGCATCCCTAATACAAAATCTGGATCAAGGGAAACGTCTGCTACACATTGCGTTTGACCTGTGCGTACCGTGCGTCCAATAATCCCCTTTGAAATGGGCATAACATGGAAAGCCGGATCGAGATAGCGACCATGACCCCCTTTGTAGACCAGATTTTGTGCACTCTCGTCAACGATGACCAAACCATATCGTGGCCAGGGGGCTAAACGGCCGATCATCTCCAAGCCCGTCTGTATCACCTCATCAAAATCTAAGGTCTGGCTCAATGCCCGCAGCATCTTAAATAGAACAATCTGCTGCTCCTCAGACTGTTTACGTTCCGTGATGTCTATCGCCGCCGATAGCAATGCCGATTTCTTATTAAAAACAATGCTGCCAGGCAGAACTTCTACCCAACGTACTGTACCATCAGCCCGCACAATACGATATTCTGTGCGTTGCCCATTGGCTTCCTCTAGTGCATCCTGCCACCTTTCTTGCACTAGATATCTGTCCTCTGGATGAAACATGGATAAGATTTGCGTACTGTCAAAGGCGTACAATTCATCTGTCGTATAGCCCAATAACTTGACGGCTGCCGGATTAGCAAACACGATTTGACCTTCTTGGAAGATGAGTATGGATTGTAATGAATTCTCAACCAATAAACGATAATTCTCTTCCGAGTCTTGCAAGTCTTGGCGGGCAATTTGGTGGGCGGTCACTTCCTCTGCCAAGTTATGAATAAGCTTCCCTAATTGACCTGCCATTGCATTAAATGTTGTCGCTAGAGAGCCAATCTCATCTTGACTGGACACAGCCGCCCGAGCCGTTAAATTACCCTGAGCTATTTGGTCAGCAACGGCCGTCAAGTGCAAAACGGGACGCGCTAACATATGGGACAGATAGACGGCCAAAGCCAACACAGCCAAGGCCAATACCACACCCACCAACAACATCGTGCGGGACTGCGCCTCAACGGGCTGGGAAAACAGGTCTTTTGGCTGGGCATATATCACCAACCAAGGATGCATTCGCAATTGGCTTACCACTGCAAAATATTCAATGTCATGCTCATCCAGGATAATATTAGAGGCAAAAACCATCGACCGCGGGTCACTCGTCGCTCTTTCCATTTCAGGTGGAGCCAGCAAATCTGTCACAGCTATGGGCAATATTTGTGCTGATGCATTGAGTTCTGGCTCAATACCATGAGCAAGACGAATGTGCTCTTCATCCAGCAAAATTGCATAAGAACCCAGACCAATGACATCACTATGCTCCATAACAATCTGCTGAAAAATGGCCGCGCGATAGGTCATTCGCAATAGTCCTAATAATCGTCCAGTATTATCTTCAACTGGGGCTGCTAAATGAAAGTGGGCTTCTTTATTGGTCTCATCATCATAGATTACCTTCGATACATGTAATTTTCGGTCTTGCAAGACTTCTTGGATGTAGGTCACATCTTGTCCACTGCGGCTTCCTACCCCACCCTCCGTACTTAACAAAATCTCACCCTTTGTGTCTAGCAAAGCATAGGATACAAGATGGGTGGGGTCCTTTTGCAATAAAGCCTGTAAGGTGGCCCTTGCCTCTGCTGCCTTCACCTCATCAATAGGCCCAACGGCCGTCATCTCCAAATAGGATACTAACACTGGCAGCTTGGCCTCTGCCGCCAATGTACGCATATTCTCCTCAAAAAAACCATCCAAATGCGTCGTCACCTGCCTCACCGAAGCCGTTAACAAACTCTTAGCTCGATCAGAGAGGCTGGCCATCAAAACCTGCTCATTGATGGCCCCCACAGACCATAAAGGAATCAAGGACACAAAGAGGGCCACAACAATCACCTTTGTTTGCAGATTGTAGTGACTAAATTTCTGGAGTGTGAGATAGGTATAAAAGAGCAACAAAACCACAGATAAAGCCCAGATAAGCGTTTGTGATTCATTGATCAAAGCCGGACGGTTACCCCAATCCAGAGCATCAATTAACGTAATCGTCAGCCCCACTAGAGTAGCCGCTACTACATACCAATTGGCCTCTTTTGCTGGTAGTTCCCGTAAAGCAATAGTCGTCGTCAAAACAAAAACTAAGCCAACCCGCACCCACCACAAATCAGAAATCATAATAGAGCCGATGAATAAAAAGAAAAGAATGTTGGCAATGAGCCGTCGCGCCACAAAGGGTAAAGGTCGAGTATAGGACAATCTTAATACATCGAAATTAAAAACGGCCGAAAAGGTTAGCGAAGTGCTGGCAACCAGAAATTGCCAAATACCATCTCGCCAGCCTACCGCACCATAAATGAAAGCGGCAATGAGGGCAGAAATTGCCAACAGAGCTGCCGTTTGGCGCAAGAACCGAGTCTCTGCTGGCTTAAGCATGTTATTTGATACCAAAGTCTTCATTATTCTTCATAATAAGGGACATTAATTATAAATTGCGTTTCAGGGATCGTTACTACAGTCATCACTCCCTTTAGTTGCCAAACCAATGTTTGTATCAATGTCAACCCCAACGAATCACTTGCTGTTACGTCAAAATCAGCCGGAAGGCCGATACCATTATCTTTCACCTCCATCATAAGCTCATTATTTTCGAGATAATGTTTTATTCTAATTGTTACTGTACCCGCCCGTTTAGAAACAAAAGCATGTTTGAGTGCATTTGTGATCAATTCATTCAGGATAAGGCCGCAAGGCACGGCCATGTCCATCGTCAACAACACAGATTCTACCTGTAATTGCAAACCAATCCCTTGCATTTTGGCTTGCAATGAACTCCACAAGTAACCTGTTAAACTGACCATATACTCTGATAAATTGACTCGGGCCAATTCATGGGTACGGTGTAACATCTCATGGACCAGGGCCATAGCTCGCACCCGGCGTTGGGTTTCCTGAAACATCTTTACACCACTATTGTCTTGAACAAAGTGCAGTTGCAAATCGAGCAAACTAGACACCATTTGCAGATTGTTTTTCACTCGGTGATGGATCTCTCGCAATAATAATTCTTTTTCTTGCAAGGACTTCTGTAATTGCATCTCCGCCTGTCGCCGAACAGACACATCCCGATTGATGATGATGATGCCTATGATGTGATCCTCATTATCTTTGATCAGGGAAACAGAGGTCTGTACAAATAGCTCAGTATTATTTTGCCGAAATTGGCTAACCTCACCGCGCCAAGTACCATTTTCATACAAGGCTGCCCGTGCGACTTGGTGGTCTTCACCATGCAAGTAGGTTGTTTTTAATAATTTGGACAAATTTTGCCCTATGGCCTCGCTTGCTTGCCAGCCATAGATCTTTTCGGCTGCCTTGTTCCAACTGGTAACGATGAAGGCTTCATCTGTACCAATAACAGCATCGGACATATTCTCAAGCAACAACCTTTGATAGCGTAATTGCTCCTCGATCAGTTTCCTGCCAGACATGTCTATAAAAACAGCTTGGGTGCCTGTAATGTCACCTTGGTCATTGCGGAAGGGAACGGCCCGGAGCAGAGTGGGGATGATACGGCCGTCTTTGGTCACAAACTCCCGCTCTTCTACCAAAAATTCTCCTCGCAGCGAACGGGCATAACCACCCCCATCTAATTGCGCTTGCGAAGCAGGACTATAGAAATCGGCCAACGGCCGTCCTACGATCTCCTCTTGCTTATAGGCCAAAGTCGCAGCAAAGTGCTGATTACAATCAACAACAATTGGTATCCCGTCAGGATACGCAGTTAGAGCCTGCATCACAGGTAAACCCTCAAATAATTTTTGATAATGCTGCTCTAACTCAAGTGTCATCAATAACCCTTTCTGTATCTACTCTTCTGCCACCAATTGCAAAAACACAGCCGCCACTTGGGGATCGAAATGGTGTCCTGCCTCGTCCTGTATCAGTTGCAATGCCTTTTCGCGCGGCCAAGCGTGATGGTAGGGTCGATCCGAAAGGACAGCATCCCATACATCCACAATGGCAAATAGGCGGGCTGTCAGCGGAATCTCCTCCCCTTTCAATCCTTGAGGATAACCCTGACCATCCCACCGTTCATGATGGCAATAGGGAATATCGAGGGCAGCCTGTAAATAGCCAATTGAGCGCAACATATCATAAGCAAACCTGGGATGCTGTTCCATGATTCGCCTTTCCTCAATCGTTAACCTACCCGGTTTAAGCAAAATGCCATCAGGAATACCCATTTTGCCAATATCATGCAACAAGCAGCCACGCCGAATATGAACCATATCGGCTTCAGACAGCCCCATTGCCCGCGCTAGTCGCAGAGTCATTTCAGTCACTCGCTGGGAGTGACCAGCCGTTTCTGTATCGCGTAATTCCAGCGCATGGGCCCACCCTGTTAAGGTTTCATCATAGGCTTTTTCTAATTGCTCGTGGGCTTGCTTGAGCTGCTCTTGAGCTTCAATACGCCGTCCTATTTCTGCTTGTAATTTTTCATTGCTCTTGATGAGATCGGCCGTGCGGGTAGCCACAACAGATTCCAATTGATTACGATAGACATTAAGCTCTTTTTCAGTCTTATGTTTATACAGAGCCATCTCGATAGTGGTTGCCAATTCTCGCTCTTCAAACGGCTTTACCAAATAGCCATACGGCTCTGTTATTTTAGCCTGCTGGATTGTTTGTTCATCGACATTAGCGGTCAGATAGATAATGGGAATATCGAACTGTTCGCGCAAGTGAACGGCCGTTTCAATACCATTCATGCCTTCCCCCAACATAATATCCATCAGGGCCAAATCTATAGATTCCTCAACAACCTGCGTCAGCGCATCTTCACCATTAGTCACCATAATCGGCACTTCATATCCGATCATTTCCAACTTTTTGCGAATGGAAAGGGCAATTATCCCTTCATCTTCAACGATCATGATCTTAGTCTTCATTATGAATTGTCCTTTGCTTCCCCCTATCCGCGCCACCTAATCTCTCTACTAAGGTGCGGTACTTCGGTGACCAGATCATATCGTTATGCAGATCAGCTTTAACCAATATAAGCAAAAATCTGATGCCCCATGTGACCAAAATGGCCGCACCGAGAGAAGGCATTTTGGCAAACGCAGCTGCGCGCTGCATAGTTGTTGGAATTTTGATGATATCGTTCATATTTATCTCGATGGTGCATATAGGTTCTGCGAGACCTTGTGTGCCTTGTTATTACCCCTCTCTCCAGCAGGAAAGGTCAGTTCAAAACGTGTGCCATTTTGCAAAATTAATTCAATCTGCCCCTGGAGCTGATCAACAAGGGTCATGATGATGGTTAAACCCAGCGAAGGTGAGTGGCGAAAATCTACGTCTGCTGGGAAGCCCCTCCCATCATCTTGTACAAATAAGCAAAATTGATCATCATTTATTTCCTGTAAGCTAATGTGGATTTGACCGGAACGGCCGTCTGGGAAGGCATGTTTGTAGGCGTTGGAGACCATTTCATTGATGATGAGACCTAGAGGAACGGCCGTTTCCACAGTTAGAGCCACTCTGCTAATATCTACCTCAATCATCACCTCCCTTACCATGTTACCATAAACACGTCCTAAATAACCTACCAGATCATGCACATAGTCGGCAAAATCAATACGGGCCAAGTCGGCCGATTGATACAGCTGCTCATGCACCAAAGCCATGGAGCGTACCCGTCTGCGGCTCTCTTGCATCATCTCCTGGGCCGCCTCATCCTCCAGATAGGTAGATTGCAAATCCAACAAACTGGAAATCACCTGCATGTTATTCTTAACCCGATGGTGGATTTCTTTTAGCAACACCTCTTTTTCGGCCAGCGCAGCCTTGATTTTCTTTTCAGCTTGCTTGTGTTCGCTAATATCCTGGACCATACAGATAATCTCCTGTATATTGCCTTGGACATCATGCAAGAGCGATGCTGTAAGCAAAATGGATATTTGCTGGCCGTTTTTATGTTGGCAGGTCAACTCTATATTTTTCCCACCCTCTGTTTCTAACAAAGTATTGAAAGCTAATCCCGTGTACGCTTCTACTGAAAAGAGCATCCCAAAAGGCTGATTCAGGAGTTCAGCCTCTGTATATCCTAACAAAATCAATGCAGCTTCATTAACAGATCGTATAGTCGCCACTGTACTAACCACGATGACAGGATTAATCATGGCGTTGAGGGTATTGTCTAGGTAAGTCTTGGAAACAGTTGAAGCATACAGCTCTTCGCTTAAACCATTTAGACCAGAAGCTACAGCATCAAATACATCGCCCTCATCGCCCACGTGTGCCCTATGCTCAAAATCAAGCATAGCTATAGCAATAATCATCTCTAAGATTTCATTAAGCCGCAATTCTTTCTTAGCTTGGGTAATTTGCCAGGCAGAAAATTCTTTGGCCAACTGCCTTAGTTCAAAATCGACCTGTTCCAGACCATCATAACCAGATAGCGGCCTGTTTGTTACCGATTCATCCAACCTTAGCTGGTCGATTATGTCCAGAATCCGTTGTATGCGATCATCTGCTCCTGATATTATTTGAGCTTTAATTATCTCATCCTCCATGAGGATATCTCCTTACCATCACCTTAGAAATCATCCACAAATAGCTTTAGACCTTACCCGTTGTAAGTATGGAATTGACGGGTTGGCTTAAGGGTTCGCGTGTGTGTATTGCAAACTCCAAAGTTATTTTCGGGCGAACCCTTATATCAGGGAGGCGGTTCCGCAAGCAAGGTTCGTTTGCCTGTTCAAAATATGGGAACATAAAAACACCCACTGCCTAAGTTTTACTCTTGTTCAACAAAATCACTCAACCAACTGAGTCCTTCCCTTTCAGAAGTAAATAGTCGCGTCGGTATCAAGGGCCTATTAATGCCCAAAAAGAAATTAGCCAGTATTTTGCTGAGCGGAGAAGTTGTTAGAATGGCAGCTGCTTTTAATACTTTAGCTGTTGCTGGACCTGCATAATATTGACGACACTCTCTAGTCTGCGACTTGACACGGGAATAGGCCAATAACGCGGGGTATAATTTGCCTTCACTAAGGTCATAGAGTGCTTGTACATTGCGCTTGGCATCTTCAAGGGTCTCTTCCACATTATCAATGTAACTTGCCCGAATAATGCCATCCTCCAACCATATTTTTGAGGTTCGTGTTATTATTTCTTTATTTTCTGTCATACTTTTCATCCTTATATTACATTCACTATTAAACAAATCACTGATGACTCGATATTTGTAGTGGACAGAAGTTCCATGCCCTTACTCCACAAATTCTTTCAACCATGCAAGTGCCGCAGCTTCTGAAGTGAATAGTTTTGTGGGAAACCGTGGCTTATTAAAAATCATAATGAAGTTTCCAATTGTTCGGCTGAGCGGCGAACCGACAATCATGGCGGTTGCGCAATTATTCCTTGTCGCTTCATCACCCGCGAGATACTCTCTAGCCTCACGGTCAACAGATTTCATAATTCTTATATCAACTAGAAGGGGACGTTTTTTACCTTGGCTCACTTCAACCAAAGCTGCAATATTTTCTTTAACGTCAGCCAACACTTGTTCAGCATTACGCAGCACAATGCTGCGAATAATGCCATCCTCACCCAACCATATCCTGGCGGTTCGCGTTTCAATCAGTTCGCCTTCCATTTTTTCTCCTTTACAAATATACTTCTAGGATACTCTAGCGATGGTCTCAAGAGCATCCGTAAACTCTCTATCTGCTATTCCTTATCAGCGACAAGGAGTGAGCTTGCTCGTTTTGGTGAGCCTGCCCCAAGGCCCAGGTAACATTGCCCGCCATAGAACGCAATAAGACCAGTGCCAGTGCCAGGTTGGCTACGAACATGATGAGGTTCGCATTTATTTCCAAATCACTACCCTGCCTCAGACAAAAAGGTAAGCTCAAAACGAGTGCCATCTTGTATGTCCAGTTCTATCTCTCCTTGAAGTTGATCAACGAGCGTCATAATAATGGTCAGGCCCAGCGAGGGGGAGCGACGAAAGTCTATATCTGCCGGGAAACCAATCCCATTATCTTGTACAGATAGACAAAATTGATTATTTTTCATTTTTTGCAAGCCAATATGGATTTGACCAGAACGGCCGTCTACAAAAGCATGTTTATACGCATTGGAGACCATTTCATTGATGATGAGACCTAGAGGAACGGCCGTTTCCACACTTAGAGCCGCACTATAAATATCTACCTCAATCATCACCCTCACCATATTACCATAAACTCGGCCCAAATAACCCACCAGATCATGCACATAATCAACAAAATCAATGCGAGCTAAATCGGCCGATTGATAGAGTTGTTCATGCACCAAAGCCATCGAACGCACTCGCGCTCGGCTATCCTGAAACATGCTATACACATCCGCGCTCTCAACATAGGTTGATTGTAGATCGAGCAAGCTCGAAATCACCTGCAAATTATTTTTGACTCGATGATGAATTTCCTTGAGCAAAATCTCCTTCTCGTGCAATGAAGCCTGTATCTGCAGCTCTGTTCGCTTGCGTTCCGAAACGTCTCGCACAACACCTTGGATAAAAAGCGGCTCTCCGTTCTCGTCTTCAATCCGTCGTGCCCGTATCTCGCAAATCCGCCTTTCTCCATTTTTACGAACTATTGTTCGTTCATACATGGGTGGCACAACCCCTTGTCTAGTCAGCTGAAATTTTTGATCGGCTTCATTTATATCCTCTAGTTGCACGAATAAGTCCGGTGTCTGACCTATCATCTCGGATAAAGCATATCCGCTCAATTGACAGGCTTGTGAATTGGCAGTAGTCACTTTTCCATTCAGATCATAAACAAAGATGGCATCATTGGCATGTTCAAAGAGAGCTTGATAGCGGACCATACTTTCATGCATGGATTGAGCCGCCTGTTTAGCTTCAGTAATATCTTGCACGATACCAAAGATACGATTTACTTGCCCCTCGTTATTTAGCAAAGGCCGACCGATAGCATACAGATGTTTCCGTTGTCCATCAGATAAAATGATGTCATGCTCAATAGCATAAGGTTGTTTTGAGTCAATGGTCTCAGTAACGGCCGTCATCACACGCTGAAAGTCCTCTGGCGCCAATAAGTTTTGATACCGTTCCAAATCAACTATTTCCCCCATCTCCAGCCCAAAAATACGATACACTTCATCCGACCAGCGCACCTCTTGAGTGTGCAAGTTGAATTCAAAATCACCCAGCTTGGCAATCTGCTGAGCTTCGCGCAAATTGGCCTCACTCTGGCGCAAAGCATCTTCAGCCAATTTTTGCTCGTGAATATCATGAAAAACCCCTTGCAGCCGCACAACCTGCCCTTCCTCATACACCGGAACCCCCAAAGCTCTAACCCAAAGCCGTTTCTGTTTAGCTGTAATAATTTGCAGCTCCAAATCATATGGCTTTCCCGCAATTGCTCCTTCCACCGCCGTCTGAATGATGGGAACATGTTCTGGCGCATAAAACTGAATACCCTCTTCTAGGACAGGTATATAGTCAAGTGGCACTTCATGAATCTCCTTAATCACATCCGTCCAGTAGAGCGTATCTGTCTGTAAATCCAACTCCCAGCCGCCCACACGAGCCAATTGATTGGTAGTCGCCAAAAACTTTTCACTGCGCCTCAGTGAGTCCTCCACTCGTTTGCGTTCTTCAACCTCTAACTGCAACTGTTCCTGATGCTCCCGCAAGGCCTCTTCTGCCGCTTTGCGTTCCGTAATATCTTGGATTTGGCCGATAAAATAATCTGGATCGCCACGCCCATCACGAACCAAGTAGATGTTTGTAATAGCCCAAATAAGCTGTCCGTTTTTATGCCGATACTGTTTCTCATATCGAGCTTGTTCCATCTCACCCGCTATGAGTTTTTGTATCACCTGATGGCTCACAACTAGGTCAGACTCATGGGTAATCTCAGTAAAAGACATCCCTTCCAACTCAGCAGCACTATAGCCCAGCATCTGGCACATGGCGCGGTTCACCTGAAAGAAACGTCCTTTAGGCGTGGCTAAGGCCATACTGATGGGAGCTGCTGCTAAAATATGGGCCAATTTCTCTTCACTGGCTCGATAAGCTTTCTCATTTTGTTGAGCCTGTCCCAGTGCCCGGCTAATGACTCGGCTAGCACCATACATGACCAAACCCACAGCCAGGAAAATCTGAATATGGATTCTCAAAACGGACGATAGAGAGGCCAAAGGGACTGAGGGACGCAAACCATTCATCTCTGCCAAGACAATTGTTGATAGAGCCAAAGCACTCATAATGATGGCCCCCAAGCCACCTACCCCTCCCAGCAATAAGGTAGCAATGATGATGATTAAAATGTAGCCACTGGCAATGACATCACGCGGGCCATAAAAGTGGACCATTGTTGTGACAGCAAGCCACAACACAAAGCAGAGAATGACACTGACTCTTTGTACATAACCTTGCTGTGTCCAATACAAGCACCAGCCCAGAACAACTAACAGCCCCAAACTGAGCAACACGTCCGCAAGCAAATAAAAGGTGGCAAGCAGGAACACCAGATTGCTGCCCACTAACATGATTAGCATGAGCGTAATGGCATAGAGTAATTTAGCCCGATAATTCTTTTCGGGATCGTCGGCAAAAGTGGGAAATGTTAGCCATTGTCGTAATGTTTGCCACATATTTTGTCCCTTGATTAAGTAATCCATATCGTTCTCACCCTAAGCGTCGGCTAAGGGGGCACTCATTTCAAAACGTGTGCCCTGACTGCGGTCTAGAGCTATCTGCCCACCCAGTTGATCGATTAAGGTTGACACAATAGTCAGGCCAAGCGAAGAAACATGACGAAAATCTAATTCCGCCGGCATCCCCAAGCCATTGTCTTGAACGATGAGACATATAGTGCGTAGTGAATCCACTTGGAGTTCAACTGTAATTTGTCCCGAACGGCCGTCGGCAAATGCATGTTTGTAAGCATTAGAGACAAGTTCATTGATGATGAGACCCAGGGGGACGGCCGTTTCCACACTCAATCTGACAGACTCGACCGTTAGCTGCAAATCAATATAGCCTGCTGTCTGATCATAAGAACGCGCCAACAATCCAGTTAACTGTTCCACGTATTGGGCAAAATCAACTCTGGCTAAATCGGCCGTTTGGTATAACTGTTCATGCACCAAGGCCATCGAACGCACCCGCTCGCGACTTCCCTGTATCATTTCCCGAACCGCTTTATCCGTGATGTAGCCAGATTGTAAATCTAATAAGCTAGATATCACCTGCATATTGTTCTTCACTCGGTGGTGAATTTCTTTTAGCAAAACTTCCTTCTCAGCTAATGATGCCAATAGCTGATTTTCGAGTTGTCTTTGTTTAGTCACATCACGAGAAAAAGTCACAACCTGCTTAATTGTCCCTTGCCCATCAGCCACAGGATAGATAAAAACATCTATAGACCTATCCTGTGAATTCAATTGGTAATTCACAGGACGCCCCGTCTCTATGGCTTGATCGACGAGGACCTTTCTATCCTGGGCCAACTCATCTATGAGCAAATCGTAGCTACTTTGCCCCACAACAGCCTGCGCTGTCTGTCCTACACCTTCTGCAAAAGCGGCATTCACCGCCAAAATTATCCCCTCTCTATCTACCAAAGTAATGGCATCAGGTGATGCATCTAAAATGACACGGGCCGTTTCTTCGCTGCGGCGCAATGCAATCTCCGCATCTTTCCGCTCAGTAATATCTATGCGAATACCTAACCAGCCACCGTCTGGCATGGGATAATCTCTGGCTTCCACCCAAACCCCCTCGCTTGTTAGGTATTGAAACTTTCTGTCAGCACCTAATGTCTCCAGACGGTCTGCGGCAGTTACTTCCCCGGCACTATTTTCTTGAAACACAATCTGGCCTGTTTCAACCATAGCTTGAATAACTTCTTGGGCGGAGACACCGGGCACAAGTATGTCTCGCAATTTGGGAAAGAGGCGACGGTACTGCTCATTACATAAAATGAGTGAATTATTTTCATCAGCCAATGCCAAACCATCCTTCATATTCTCCAAAGCCTTCGTCAAAAATTGCCAGGCTCGCTTTGCCTCTGCTTCCCGTACCCGAATTGTCTCCTCGACTCGCGCTCGCTCAATTATGTCAACTAAATACTGCTCTTTCTCACTCTCCAACTGCGCCACACGCGCTAATAAAAGTTCATATGGCTGCGTTTGCCGATTAAGAAAAATGATAATGAGTAGCAACCCCAAGCTAAGTGCACTGATGAACAGATTAAGCCCAATTGCTCGTGAGTAGACCAACAGAGCTAGCAGATTAAGAGCGAGCAGAACAGCAAGACCTATCATGAGGGCCTTCATAAAGGCGATTTTTCGCTGCGTTTTAGCTGAGGTTTCATTGATGTCGAACATGATTTTGCTCAAATGGGTCTATATACATCACTTAGCCGCTTCTGTCACTGAGCAAGCCACTGTCCAGCGGGATAATAAGCTCAAACCGAGCCCCGTTTTGTCGATCTAGTTCAATTTGCCCTCGCAGCTGATCAACCAGAGTCATGATAATGGTTAAACCCAAGGAGGGTGAACGACGAAAATCTATATCTTTAGGAAAGCCAATGCCATCATCCTGCACGATCAAGTTCATTTCATGATCCTCGATCTGAACCAATTGAATGGTTATTCGGCCGGAACGGCCGTCGGGGAAAGCATGTTTATAAGCATTAGAGACTAATTCATTGATGATGAGGCCCAGAGGAACGGCCGTTTCCACACTCAAAGTCGTGCTGGCAATATCTATAGTCAATGTGACATTTCTGGCAGAAGTGCCATAAGCCCGAAGCAAATAACCCGTTAGATCATGAACATAATCCGCAAAATTAATATGGGCCAAATCTGTTGATTGATACAGTTGTTCATGCACCAGTGCCATCGAACGTACACGTGTCCGACTTTCTTGAAACATCTCTTGAACTGCTTCACTTTCCACATAAGTTGATTGCAGATCAAGCAAGCTCGAGATCACCTGCAAATTGTTCTTAACACGGTGATGAATCTCTTTAAGTAAAATCTCTTTTTCTCGCAAAGAGGTTTTGAGCTGCCTTTCAGCCTCTTTACGTTCAGTAATATTCTCCTCCACCGTTACAGACCAGGTTTCGCCCCTATACTCAAAAGGGCTTATACGGGCATGCGTGTAGATGACAGTGCCATCTTTCTTTCGGTCTGTAAATTCGCCCTCCCACATTTGGCCCCTCTCTAGAGCCGTCAACACTTCGTTCACCACACGGCTATGGATTTCTGGAGGGAAGGCATTCAAAGTCGAAACGTGTTGTCCAATCAATTCACCTGATGAATAGCCAAACATATGCTCATAAGAAGGATTGGTGTAACGAATCACCCCTTCTGCATCAACAAAGGCCACCCCTTCAGCCATTGAATACAAAATTTGCGAATGTGTACGCAATGTCTCTTCTGTCCGTTTTCGTTCCGTAATGTCATGGCCCACTCCCACAAGACCAATCACATTACCCTCTTTATCACGCAAAGGCACTTTTGAGGTCAAATGCCACCGTTGGCTGCCTATCTTTTCCCCAATTGGTTCTTCCTTATTGAGGATAGGCTGGCCTGTATGAATGACGGTTTGTTCATCTGCATAATAGGCCGCACCATGTTCGGGAAACAGATCGAGATCAGTCCTGCCGATCAACTCCTCATGTGAGTCAACGCCAGCCAAATAGGCTTGCCGTGTGTTACAAGTAATAAAGCGACTTTGCATATCTTTTACATAAATGGCATGGGGCAAGGTGTCGATTAAGGTTCGCAGAATGTTTCGCTCCTGCTCTAATTTCTGTTCGATCTGGGCTCGTTCGCTGATTTCTTGCTGCAATTGTTCGTTGGCCTGGGCCAATTCAGTTGTGCGCTCACGCACTCTTTCTTCCAATTCGGCATAGGCTTGCTGCAAGGCTCGTTCAGCTTGTTTGCGCTGGCTAATATCCCGATTAATACTAATGCGTGCCCAGGATTGATTTATCGGCGATTTTATTTCTTGGACTGTGGCCTCAATGGGAACTTCGCTACCGTCTTTACGAACACAAAGGATTTCGCCGACATAACGGCCGTTTTCTTGAACACTTCGGATGATTTCATCCGATTTATCCTGTCCCAAACTAGGATGGTGTATAAATCTAGCATACTGCCCCACTGCTTCTGCCGCCGCATAGCCAAACATCTCTTGAGCATTGCCCAACCAACGCTCAACTTGTCCCTCAAGATTGGTGACAAAAATCGCATCGGGCATTTGCCTCAAAATCTCGTCAGATAAGCGTAGCTCTGTTTCAAATATCTCTCGCTGCATGAGTTCTTGTCGCAACTGCACATTAGTTTGCCCTAATTCGGTTGTACGTTGTTCTACAAGCTCATCCAGTGCGCTATTCAGTATATGCAAATCGTTTACAGTTTGTTCCAGTCTACGGGCCGAAAGCCAGGCCACAAAAGCAATAGTAAAATAAGCAATCATACCGATGAAATTGGGTTTGCCATCCACCGCTGCGGAGGCTCCTAAATATATAGTGCTAACAATACCAGCCATCACAAGGCTAGCTCGTGGGGACAGTATAAGACTGGCCATAAGAATTGGTATCGCCAGAGTAAGGGCATTATTATTCCACACTGTTGCTCGTTGCAGATGAAAGAAATAAAGAATGGTCGTTAAAAACAGCAAAAATAGCCCACTGGCCAAACGTCCCGACCAGTAGCGATTAATCACATAAAGAATGCTCATGCCAACTAAGATGATCAGGGTAGGTATATAAGTCTCGTTGGCTCCCTGCTGGGAATAGTAACCCGCGATCTGCCCAGCCAATACCAGTGCTATGGCTACAAAGCTAATCAGTGTAAAGCCTAAGAGTATGATGTTTAGCAAACGAGCACGGCGTCGCTCGTCAGGGGCAACTGTAGGAATATCTAAAAGGCGATTGAAGAAATCGGTCAACTTTGCGCTTACTCTATTCATAGCGTTATCCAGTAACGACTACCTGGTCTCGACGGCCGTTTGCCATAACACCGCTACCAGTGGTAAAGGGAAAATTAAACTTAAAACAAGTGCCATCTTGCCCATGCAAGTCAAGCTGTCCCTGAAGCTGATCCACCAGAGCTGTAATAATCGTCAGGCCCAGTGAGGGTGAACTGTGGATATCTATCTCTTCTGGGAAACCAATACCATCATCCTGCACCGTCAGGCAGACTTGCTCCTCTTCAACCAGCGATACTTGAATATGAACCGCCCCAGAACGGCCGTCAGGGAAGGCATGTTTGAGGGCATTAGACACCAGTTCATTCACGATCAGGCCTAGGGGAACGGCCGTTTCTACATCCAATAACAGAGACTCCTCCACCTCAATGTGCAACTGTATCCCTCCCGCCTGCTCATTATAAGCTCGCCGCAAATAGCCTACCAAATCCCGTAAATATCCCTCCAAATCTATGCGAGCCAGGTCCAAACTGCCATATAATTGCTCATGCACCAAAGCCATCGACCGAACACGGCTGCGGCTATCCTGAAACATCGCTTGCATCGCCACGTCTTCAATATAAGCCGATTGCAAATCCAACAAACTAGAAATGACCTGCAAATTATTCTTGACCCGGTGATGGATCTCCTTCAAAAGCACCTCTTTTTCTCGTAATGAAGTGATAATTTGGAATTCACTTTGTTTACGCTCCGTGATGTCAACCAACTGTCCAACCAAAGCCACCGTCTCCCCTACTGCATTCTGGATAGGCGCACAGTGGAGGATGCCAGTAATAAGCCGGCCATCCTTGCAAACATATCGCTTTTCCATTTCAAAACCTGGCACCTCACCCCGAATAAGCGATTGTATAAACTTGTTGCTGGCTGGTAAATCAGAGGGATAGGTTAAATCAGCAATAGACATGGCAAGGAGTTCTTCACGAGTGTAACCTACAGTGTCGCACATTGCTTCATTCACCTGTTGCAGCTGGCCTGACAAAGAAGTCACCACAATACCTACTGGTGTATTATTAAAAATGACTCGTAATCGCTCCTCGCTCTGTATCAAGGCTTCATCAACCAGCTTTCGGGCATGGATGTCTTGGAAAATGCCATGTAATTTAACAACCTCACCATTTTCTATGACCGGGCGACCTATAGTGCGCACCCACAGACGTTTTTGCTGCTTTGTAATAATTTGCAACTCAATATCGTAGGCTTCACCATTCATGGCCCCCTCTACTGCCTTTTGGATAATAGGTACATGTTCTGGTGCATAAAACTCGATTGCTTTGTCCACATCAGGCACATAATCAGGAGAAACACCATGTATTTCCTTAATCGTATCTGTCCAAAACAGCTCGTTTGTCTGCAAGTCAAATTCCCAGCCGCCTGTACGCGCAATTTGATTAGTCGCACTTAATAAAGCTTCGCTACGCTGCAAAGCCTCCTCAGCTCTTTTGCGCTCTGTCACATTGCGGACAAATGAGATGATTTCATCAGGGCCACTCTTGATGATGCGAGTTTCGAAAGTTTGTCTGCCAATAGGTAATTGCAGATCATATTCATAAACACTCATCTGCGTTGTCATCACTGTCTGGTCTATAAATTGTAACAGCCTCTGTACCACCTCATCTGGCATCGACGACTCCGCCAAATTGCTGCCAATAATTTCGTCAGCCGGCATTGCCAACTGACTTTGGTGTTCGGCCTTATAGTCAAGAATTACACCCTCCCTATTCAGACGAAACATCATATCAGGCATGGCATCGAACAAGGCTTGCAAGCGTTCCTCATTTTGGCGTAGCTGATTCTCTATCTTTTTCCTGGCTGTTACATCAACGCGAATGCCAGCCCATCCCCCGCCATCTATAGCATGGTCACGGGCCTCAATCCACAGGCCATCACTCGTTTGATACTCAACGGCTTCAGCAGTAGCTTGGGCCGCCCGGCGCAATTCCATGTAACCATCTAAGCGATTAAAAGCTCCATGGGAAATTTGATCCGCTTCTCTAGATGCTTCTAGCAACGTGCGGAAGGAAACACCTGGCACGATCAAGTCATTAATCTTGCTGAAAATCCTGCGGTACTTTTCGTTGCACAGAACCAATCGATCATCCTTATCAAAGACAACAAAACCATCTTGCATGGTTGCCAGGGCACTATCCAACATTTTTCTGGTACGCAGAGACTCTGCCTCCATACGTTTACGTTCAGTCACATCTTGTACAATCGACAATGAGTAAGCGAATTGGCCATCGCCATCATAATGGGCTGTGCTTGTCACCAAGACATCAATAACCTCTCTATTCTTTTTGATATATTGATAGGGAA
Source organism: Promineifilaceae bacterium (SeqCode) (assembly GCA_965223555.1). Classification (GTDB taxonomy): domain Bacteria; phylum Chloroflexota; class Anaerolineae; order Promineifilales; family Promineifilaceae; genus CBDCWU01. Next base: position 2,713,998 of record CBDCWU010000009.1, on the reverse strand, counting down.
TATCATTTAAGGCTCCTCGTTCTAAAAAGTTGGGGAGCGTCTGTTCTTTGGCCCGCCGCAGAGAGGCTTCTGTCATAAATTTATCCATAGAATGACCAATTACGTCTTCGCGTGTGTAACCCATTGTTTGCAACCAGTGGTCGTTTACATCCACGAACCCACCATCAAGGGTTAGTGAGTGCATCATGATAGGGGCGCGATTGTAAAGATCACGATAGCGATCTTCACTAGCTTGCAAGGCTGATTGGGATTCCTCCAATTTCTCAACTTGTTGTTCCAGGTTGGTGACGAGCCGACGCAAATGCTTTGTCTGTTTGAGACTATAGAATATATAAAAAGCGACAGCCATAGTAATAATGGCCACGGTGATGATAAGAGGGGTATCTTGTAATAGAGAATTTCGGAGGCCAGAGAGGGCTTCTGCTTGGGGTCGGTCCATTGGGAGAACAAAAACGACCAATAAATGGCTGTGAGTAGTAACGGAGTGGAAGAAGCGGCTTCGTAGCCACATCCTCTGCGCGAGTGATTCTTTTGTTTTCATTGGTTAATATAGAAATAAATAACTCGCAACGGCTAAGCTTCAAGCCCTAACCAATTGCACCTATACAAAAAATGTTAAAACGGCCGTAATCTAAGGCCGAATTATTCCTTTATCCTCAAGGATCAAACTGACACTGTGCCAAACAATACAAATAGCAAAGCCATTTTTACGCAAAGGTGACATGCCTCACCCTAATTTCTCCAATACAACCATATCGCCCCCGCCAATGATGGCTCTGGGCTATCATAATTATCCTGGAAAAACTGGAGAGAAATGTTACGGTTGTGTAACAACTTTGTGACAATTTGGCAGAGAATATGATTGTTGGGGCTCTGTTGAGTTCATCTCAAGAGGCTTACAGCCTAGGTTTATATCTTTTCAATCGGACTAATCAATGTCCCCGAACTCATAGACGGACACCACAACTACATAACGGACCAAACAGGGCAAATTCGGTAGGTGAATCTTTAACGAATCACCAAATACTTATTCTAATTGCCATCCACCAACCTTTGCGTGTTTAGCACAAACATCCGATGAACCTCATCCTTCGTAAATCCCGCCGCCAACGCCTCATCCGCTGCCAACGCCAAGCCATTCTCAATCGGCGGCTTATTCGGCTGGCCTAAATCGCTAGCAAAATAGGTCTGCTCAACGCCCGTATAGCGAATATTGTCAAAAACTAGCTGCCAAGAATATTTTTTGAACAAAATCGAAGCCATACAATGCTCCAAAAAAGCCCCGCGTTCCGCCAAAGCTGCCTGATCTTGAGCCGATAAATTTTGGCTGGGGAACTCAGGATGTGTAATTGTAATCCGCTTAACCCCTTCCTCAATCGCTGCCTCCACCACCGCAAAAATCTCATCTCGGCTCAAATGAGCCGTCGCCAAAATCATGTCATGCTTGGCAATACTCTGCAAAACAGCTCGCGTTTCTGGCAAAACCACCATTTCCTCATCCACCACAGGCACAGCCTCACTAAAAACCCCCTCTTCGCGCAACTGATGCTGCATATGCGCCCAAAAAGGAATATTGGCTCCTGGTACAGCTAGCCGACGGCCGACTGGCTCATTGACCGCATCAACCGTGGGCAGCCACACCAACCGCGCCCCCTCACGCGCCGCCATCTCCACCGCCAACGCATTCATGCCCCCCACCGACTGATTCAGCGTAACAGACCCCATCACCTTCACTTCAGGAACCATCGCCCGCGTCAACGCCGCCCGCCCCGCCGTCGGCGCATAATGCGACTTAATCACATACCCACCCAAACCTACCTCGCGAAATCGCGTGGCAATCTCAATATCATGTCCAATCCGCTTAATGACATCTGGTCCGCTGTGCACATGCAGATCATAAGCCCCACGCACCAATTCACGAGCTGTTTTTGAAGGGGTCATATTTCTTCTCATACCCACGCCCTGCGTGGAACGCTCTTAGGAGCCATATTTCTTCTCGTTTCCACGCTCCGCGTGGAATGCTCTTAGCAGACGCTCCACGTCCATACGCCATGCCGACGGAGACCGTCGGCACGAGAGCACTTAGTTACCTTGCGCCACAAAACGGCCGTTCTTCATCACCATCGCCACCGGATTATGCCCCAAAAAATAAGTGCTGTGTCGGTAATCGGCCGTTTTCAATACCAGTAAATCCGCCGCCTTCCCCACCTCAATCGAGCCAATCTTGTCCGCCATCCCAATCGAAAACGCCGCATTAATCGTCGACGCATTCAAACTCTCCCCCGGCAACAGCCGCAAATAACGATTGGCAATCGCCATCACCAAAGGCATCGAAAAACAAGGCGCAGACCCCGGATTCAAATCCGTGGCCAAAGCCACAGCCACCCCCGCGTCCACCATCTCCCGCCCCCGGGCAAACGCCGTGAGCCCCAAATTAAAGTTGGCCGCTGGCAGGGGCACAGCCACCACATCTGAATCTGCCAAAACCCCAATCCCCACCATCGCCGTCACATCCAAATGATCCGCCGAAACTGCCCCCAACTCCACTGCCATCTCCGTCCCGCCCAGCGCATTAAATTGATCCACATGAATCTTGGCTCCCATCCCCGCCGCTTGCCCCGCCGCCAAAATCCGCCGCGACTGCGCCACATCAAAAGCATGATCCTCACAAAAAACATCAATAAACAAAGGGGTTCCTTGCCGTGCAAAATGGGACTGCGCATACCATTCTGCCACCGCCGGAATCATCTCCTCCACCACCAAATCAACATACCCACCCGCATCATCCCTATACTCCGGCGGCAACGTGTGCGCCCCCAAAAAAGTCGGCACAAGCGTACAGGAGTGCGCCAAATCCAACTGTTCAATCACGCGCAGCATCTTCAACTCCGTGGCTGTGTCCAAGCCATAACCACTCTTAATCTCCACCGTCGTCGTCCCCAAACTCAGCATCTCATCCAGCCGCTGCCGCGCCGCTGCCACTAATTCAGCCTCACTGGCTTGCCGCGTATGGCGCATCGTACTCACAATCCCCCCACCCGCCGCCATAATTTCCATATAGCTGGCCCCCCGAATCCGCATCTCAAACTCATGCACCCGATCCCCGCCAAACACGGTATGGGTGTGCGGGTCAACAAAGCCTGGGCAAAGGGCACGGCCGTTTATGTCCATCGTCTCTTTGGCTGCTACAGTTTGCTCCAGATCGGCCGTTTCTCCCACCGCCACAATCACCCCATCACGCACCGCCACAGCCCCCTTCTCAACAATCCCCACCTCTTGCAAATCCGCCCCTCGCTTCACCCCATTACCAGCACAAGTCACCACCTGCGCCGCATTCACCAGCAACAAATCAGCCTCAATCTTCGTCATTTTACAACCACTCCCAGGCAGGAATAACAGACGGCGACTCCAAATCACCCGTCCATGCCCAAATTGTTAGCAGAGGCTCAACGGCCGTTTCCATCGCATGAGCCACATCACTATCATGAAAAATAAATGCTCCAGACGGCTGCATAGTTGGTGGCTTATTGCCATGCTGCCAACGCGCCGTTCCTGCCAGCACCCCATAAAACTCAATCGCCTTGTGATAATGTGGCGGATAAAACAAAGACGGCGCTTGCAAAGAAAACCCCGCTATCATCCTATCACTGGCAAACAAAGACATACTGTTTTTATCATTTGGTGAGCCCACAACCTGGGCATAAGCAAACCCATCTACAAACTCTCTGCCGAGATAATCTGGCGACATAGACACCCACTGCAACTGCGTAGCCATCTGCGCCAAAGCAGCCACCACCGCTGCACAATACGGCGCAGTCGGCAATTGAATCGATCGATCAAGCCAATTTTGCACAACAGGCAAAGTAGCTGCCTCAACCTCCTGTCGCTCGCCCAAAGAGTCCATCTCTGCCACCAACGCAGCCAACTGATCAGCCCCAGCCCCAGATACCGCCAACCAATTCTCAAAATAAGCGATCATCTCCTGCAACAATTGCTCTGCCATCGACAACATCTCTACTTCCCACTACTCAGCGAATCAAGATTCAGCGTGAATCGGGATTCACGTCCACAATTACAAAACCCACACCTAGACCACGCTTTAGTCGGCGAAGGCCGACTTTGTAAAGCAACCACAAGTCGTGCCGTTGCAGCGGTTTCAACCGCCAAAATTAATAAACTCAGCCTCACAAATTTGGCACAATCTCCTCCGCTAATACCTCCAAATGTTCCCACTCATCAAACACCGGATTCAACAACAAATGCTGCGCCCCCGCCTCAACCAACTCACCCAATCTATCCAAACATTCCGCCTTACTACCCCAAATCGAAACCCGACTCGCCATCTCTGCTTGTCCATAATGAACACCAAACCACTCCCGCAGTCGCGTCTCCGCCCGTACCTTATTATCGTCCACCGCTAAATAAACCCGCTTAGAAATCTTCAATGTGGCCGGATCACGCCCTTCTTCCTCAAGCAATTGTCGAATGATCTGCATCTGGTTGACAAAATCCTGGCTGGAAGATGACCCAGCCCCCATAAAAGCATCGCCCAACTTCACGGCTCTTCGCAGCGCATTCGGATGACGCGCCCCAAACCAAAGGGGCGGATGTGGCTTTTGCACTGGTTTCGGCTCCATATGCACCCCTTCAAACTGCCAATACTCCCCAGCAAACGAAACCTCTTTTTCCGCCCAAACTTTCTTCATCACCGCTAACGATTCCTCAAAACGGCGCACCCGTCCTTCACGTGTGTAACCAAATGTGGCTTCTCGCCCGTGACCCAGGCCAATTCCTAGATCGAAACGGCCGTTACTCACATAATCCAACGTCGCCGCCGCCTTTGCCAATTGCAACGGGTTGCGCAGCGTCAGCAACATCACCGATACTCCCAGCCGCAGCCGCGTCGTCAACGCTGCCACATAAGACAATAGAGAGAGCGGCTCCAACGAAAAAGCCTTACTCAAAATAGATTCCGCCACCCACATGCTGTCATAAGGCAATGCCTCTGCCCGCGCCACATACCCCCTCACAAACTCCATGCCCCTCGCTTGCTCAATCAAATCAGACGGCAACGCAATCCCGCACGGCGTATTTCCTCTCGTCATCATTTACCTCCAAAAATACATACCTTCAGTTGTAATCGTTCACTCCCCTCCTTCCCACGTTCTACGTGGGAATGTTTCTGGCGACGCTCTGCGTCGCGCTGGACGCGGAGCGTCCACTGCCTTCATGCCACGCAGAGCATGGCACGAGGGGGGTGAATTGTTACCTTCAGTTAGACAGTCACAGAGATTTGCAGAGAGGGGACAAAGTTGCTCTTTCTCTCTGTGGCTCTCTGCCCCTCTGCGTAACTCTGTGTCCCATCCCTCAAACCCGATGCTCCCCCGTTTCCCGAATATGCTTCTTCAAATATACTGTAAATGGCGTGCCGCCCGTGCCTACCTCACCTTTTTGTTGTCCTTGGGCAGGCTTCAAAATGTATAGAGCCGCATACTCAATGTGTAACTGCCGGAACCGCTGCAAAGCTGCCACACAATCATTATAAGCCTCAGCTAGAGTTGGTTCAGCCATCTTATTCCGAGCCACAAATTCCCGCAACGAAGCCCCTCTCTCCAACACTTCCAAAAACGCACGATGCTGGCGCGGCATATAGTCGCGCATCTCCGCCAGATAGGCCCGCATCTCATCAAACTCATGCCGGATGCCCAGCGCAGCATCAAAAGCCGGAATAATGCTGCTTTGCGCCCCAGTCTCGCCCCGAAAAAGCTGCGGACGATTGTCATATACACCCTCGTACACCATACCCTGTGGCAAAGCTGGATTGTCTTTCCAGCCAAACATAAACGGCCGTACTCGATGATAATACATATACGGATCACACCGCTCCGGCATCCGTCGCAACACCGCCTCCATCTCTCCAACCGTCTCGGCAATGATGTGCAAATGGTTGATGATCGTGGGGATATTGTGCTGGGCAACGGCCGTCCCCAACTCACCCAGCACTCGTAAGGCCCGCCCCGCCACCGCCTCAATCACCATATGCAGCGTCACAAACCACTCTTCATCCTGCCCACCCAAAAAGTTCTGGATCAGTGTCAAATTGCCAATTGCAATCGGCCGTTTCCCATCCAGCCGCCGCCAATTAAACAACGTTTGTGAAGCATAACTTAAAATAGGGGGGCGACCGAGATGCTGGGCTACCTGATGCCAGCCGGTTGCGAGATTATGGGGCAGTTTAGTGGCAATCGGCCGTTCTGGAGCATACACATACAAAGCTGCCACATACGACAGCAAAGCCATGGCTCGCTCATATTCAGCCTCCGCTGTTAGCAGATGAGCTGGAAAAGGAGGCAGTTGTTGCACAAACGGCCGTAAATAATCTGTCAACACCAACTTCGATAGTTGGTCAGCCACCTCCTCCCACGCCTCAAAGCCAGTCCCCAACCGTTGCACCGGATCATCCGGCGGCAAAAACCCATTCCTCAAATCAATAGAAGAAATCATGCTCGTATTAACCCATATTGCATAACGTGGTGAAGCCGCAAAATTGTCCACAAAGGACACTAAGGGCACAGAATATTTTGCCTACTTTGTGTCATTCGTGGCCTTCGTGGATGACAATTCACGCTCGCAACAAACCTTGTGTGCTGGTACAGAGTACTCCGTATATTCTGTCAAGTTACGCGCTACATACTACGCGACAGTCTCTTATCTCGGCACCACACCTTCTGGCAGCGGTGTCACATAACTCTTGCCCTTTCTCGCCTTCTCAAATTCAGCTTGCGCTTGGGCCAAAACATCAGGCCGAGTAAGTAGATCCCAGCCCGCCAAAGCCATGCTCTTAGCGGCAAACAACATCCCCTTATTGCCAATACTCGACCCAGACGAAACCACTGTTTGCCAGCTATGCCCTGGTGTTCCCAAAGGCCAACAGGTCGTCGTAATCTGCCCCGTCGGCGTGATCCAACTCACATCCCCCACCTCCGTCGAACCACCCATCAGCGGCGGCGTATCCGAGTGGGCCAGCACTTGTTCCCACAAGGGATCATGCAAATCCTCATCAGATATACCTCCACTAGCCGACTTTTTCATCCACTCAAAGCCCCGCTCAACCGAGCCAGCCGGGAACGTCGCTTGCAATTCCCGGGCAAAGTCCCGTTCCTGCTCCGTAAATTTTATATCATTGACCGCTTGCATCTTTTCCAGCAACATATCCGAAAGCGTATCATTAGGCAGCACATCATAACAGCCCGTCAGGAATTCTATATCGTGGGTCGTGCCGCTCATCAAAGCCGCCCCTTTAGCAATATCCAAAACCCAGGCGTAAATCTCATCCACCTGCTCCCGGTGCGGGGCACGGATAAAGTACCATACCTGGGCATAAGCAGGCACAACATTGGGTGCCTGCCCACCACTAGTAACCACACTATGAATCCGGGCCTCCTGCATAACATGCTCACGCAAATAATTCATACCCACATCCATTAGCATCACGCCATCCAGGGCACTTCGGCCCAAATGGGGCGACCCGCCCGCATGGGCAGCAACACCATGAAAATTCACTTTGAAGGAGTTCAGTGCCAATGAAGACCCATTCCAGGCGATGTTGGTGCTGCCAGGATGCCAACTTATAGCTGCGTCTAAATCATCAAAAGCACCATCACGCGCCATAAACGTTTTACCCATCAGAGTTTCTTCAGCAGGGCAGCCATAAAAACGCAGTGTCCCCTCAATATTTTCTTGGATCATGGCCTTTTTAAGGGCCATGACAGAGGCCATACAAGCTGTGCCAAATAGGTTATGTCCACAGCCATGCCCTGGGCCACCTGCTTCAATGGGGTCTACGGCCGTTCCCACTTTTTGCGACAATCCCGGCAAAGCATCATATTCACCTAAAAAGCCAATAATCGGCTCCCCTTTACCCCAGGTCGCCACAAAAGCAGTGGGCATTTGTCCCACCCCCCACTCAATCGAGAAACCATCTGCTTCCAGCTCCTTGGCCAGCAAAGCCGAAGCAAACGTCTCCTGCAAAGCCACTTGGGGGTGATCCCAAATCTCTTTGGCAATGTAACACAGCTTCTCATCCTGATCGTTTACGTAATCGAGAATAATTTCTTTCGCACCCATTTTCTACCTCTTTGATCTGAATTGGTTTAGCGGGTCTTGGGGAGACTAGAGATTGAGAATCAAAACATGAACCTATCCAATCCTAATTCAGACCCACAGAAGGTATATTTTATAGCACTTATCCCAATTACTGTAGCTTCGATTTCTTTTCGCGCTCTCACCCTCGTTCCCACGCTCCACGTGGGAATGTCACTGGCGACGCACTGCGTCCGATGCGAATATGTCTGCTACAAACGGCCGCTCACCCGTTCAATCAGCCCCGCTACATCCTGCGGCAGCTCATCCCCCCGCCAGGCCACATGCTGATCAGGCCGTGACAACACCAATTTCGTTGTGTATGCATCCGGCGCCAGACCCAGAGCAATATCCAACACATGCAGAGGCATTCCAATTTGTTGAGCGGCATCACGTAAATCATTTACCTGAATCCTGGTATCAAAACGCAATAGCGTGTAGTTTGGCCCCATAACATCATAGAGTGAACGGCCGTCGCCCAACCAAAAATGAGGCACACGGCATCCCGGCACAGTTGAAGGTGTAAAATCAGCCATCGTATAGGGGGGCTGCTGCTCGCCATCATAGACAATCAGCGGGGATTGATCATAATAATAACCAAAATTCAAGCCACCACAGCAATATTGCTGTACATTCAAGTCGTACAACTCCTGCCCAAACTCAGCCCGAACGGCCTCGCCCACCGGGCTGTTCTCCTCAATATTGGCTGGCACAATGCGGCGGTTCTTGATCATATGATGGGCATAATTCATGGCGAAGTAAGAGACCTGCTCCGTAATTGGTAGCCGCTCGCGCTCGTAGGCATCTAAAATAGCCCCGCCACCCCACCCATGGAGCTGTGCCGCCAACAACCAGGCCAAATTGGCCGCATCGGCAATGCCTGCATTCATACCATAGCCACCATAAGGCACCCAAATGTGAGCCGCGTCACCACAAATGAAGACACGGCCGTTTCTTAACTTATCCGCCACCAACCGCCGCCCCACCCAATCCTCATTGGCCAAAACCTCATACTCAAATTCAGCATCCACCCCCAAAATCGTGCGGATGGCCCAATCACGGTCAATTGCCTCAAAATTAGCTTCATCTTCCTTGAGATAGTTATGCACAATCCAAGTTTCCTGGCCATCAATAGCATACAACGTGCCGCTGCGGCGCGGATTAAGCGAGACAATGCCCCAAGCTGGCTCAGCCTCCATCATCTCCATCAACTGGGGCGCACGAATATAGGTGGATTGCACCCGCTGTACCACCGCATCGCCCACAAATTTGGCCCCCATCTGCTTACGAACCATAGAACGGCCGCCATCACAGCCAACGAGATATTGGCACGTAATAGCGAAGTTCTCTTGCGTATCTAAATTGAGTGCAGTTGCCGTAACGGCCGTTTCTCCCTGTTCAAACCCCACAATTTGTATCCGGTTCACAATCTGGATTTGCGCCATAGCCGCCGCATGATCAAACATGATCGGCTCTAAAAAAAGTTGATTGATGCGGTGTGGTGGCTCCGGTGTGGGCCACCAAGTATCGGGGCCATCCGTCGCTGTAAAACGGTCACGGCGGCAGGGAATAGGAATGCGGCTCAATTCACGTCCCGTCACCGTTGTGCGAAAAGAAGCATCATGAGCATGATCCGCTGGCAAACCAGCCTCCCGCACCTTTTGCGCCAACCCCAAGCGGCGAAAAATCTCCATTGAACGGGCCGACACATGATTACAGCGCACCGTCGGCACTTGGCGCGGATAGCGCACCTCCGCCACCACCACCTCAATCCCTCGTGCGGCCAAATCCATCGCCAATGTTAACCCCACTGGCCCCGCACCCACGATAAGGACTTCCGTTTCTGTCATTTTAGAGACGAAGAGATGAGGAGATTAAGTGATCAAAGAGAGTGACAACCTCCTAATCTTCCAATCTCCCCATCTCCTCTAACAACAATCCCAAAGGCATATCTGCCAAAGAATTAAGGCAATAATCAACTTCGTGAAACGTCAGTCCCCGTGTCATCTGGTTGGGAATAGCCACACAGTACATTCCCGCCCGTTTGGCGGCCAATGCCCCATTAGGTGAATCCTCCAACGCCAATCCATGCTCAGCCGCTACCCCCAGCCCAGCCAAAGCCGACAAATAGACAGCCGGATCAGGTTTACCCACATCGCCCACATCATCACGACAACACACAACCTCAAACCATGATACCAACCCTAGTTTTTCCAGATAGCCATCTACCCAAGCGTGGGGCGAACTGGAAGCAAGGCCTATCTTCAAGCCCATCTGCTGTGCCTCAGCCAAATAGCTTTGCACACCAGGCAAAATCGTTTGCTGGGCCATAAGTTCTCTATCAAATTGTTTGCGTTGGGCTGCAACGGCCGTTTTGTCAATCCGCCGTCCCCATAGTTCCTCCAAATGGCTAAAGGGATCAAAAAAATTGACCGAACCAATATTGTCCTGCCACGTCTGCAAAGGCAGTTCACAGTCAAAAGACTCATACACAGCCTTCCAGGAAAGATAATCCGGCGTTTCTGTATCCAAAATCAAGCCATCAAAATCAAAAACAATCGCTTTAATCATTTACAACATCCACAAACTCTGTTTCAATCCAGATACTCTCCACAAACGGTTCCACTTTGACATCACGCATATGACCCACCCACAATTCCAAATGCCCCATCTGGTCAAAATCGCGCACCGGAAATGTTTGGCCCAAACACAAGGCAAATATCTCTTGAATCTCTGCTGGCATCTCAGCCACCCCAGGCGGTATTTGCTTGATGCGAATACAATCACCAACTTTGATCATATTATCCTCCCAGAACTCTGCACCAACGTCTGTGTGGGGTAACCCAAATACAAGGCAATAAGAATGAGAAAGATCAGCCAATCTGTCATGTTGGTCATCAGTAATCGGTGAACGGTAATCCGATTACCGATTACGGCTCACTGATCAACACCCGTCCTGCATTATCAATCCCTCCCGCTGCATCTGACCCACCCAATAGATAGAGTGTATCCTCAATGCCTACCGCTGGCACGCCATGCAAGCCCACTGGCAAATCAGCCCCCTCTGTCCAACTATTGCTGGCAGGATCATAGATTTCCACACTGCTCAGAGCCTGCTTGTCACCAGAGAGAACTTCGCCTCCAGCCACAATAATTTTGCCACCTACCACCGCCGCCCCAAAGCCCGCTCTTGCTACCTGCATGGGCGCACCCACTGCCCAACTATCTATCGCTGGATCATAAATTTCCACAGAAGTTAGCTCGTCCTTACCTGACCAACGGCCACCTAATACATAGATTTTGTCATCCAGGACAACGGCCGTTGTATGCTCGCGCGCCTGATCAACAGCAGCCAACCACTCCCACGCATCCGCAACCGGATCGTAACGCAGTGAAGATTGTGTGCCGCCTGTCCCTCCCACGATATAAATGTAATCGCCCAGAGAAACGGCTGCGCCACTCATGCGCGCCTCTGGCAAAGGGGCAATGTCTTGCCAGGCATCCGCCTCTGGATCATAAACCCAAGCGTTGTTATGAGCCCGAAAGCTAATGCCTTGTCCCCCACCAAAAGCATAGAGGCGGCCGTTATGGGCCACCGCCATCAAATGATGCCGCCCTTCCGGCAAAGAAGCCACCTCTTGCCAACTATCCGCCACGGGATCATACACTTCAACAGTCGCCTGCCCCCCAAAACCACCCGGCACATAAATCAACTCATTCAAAACGGCCGCTGGCATCTCCGAACGATTATTGGGCATCTCAGCCCCGCTTTGCCATATACCAGAAGATTCAATCGTTGCGTCTCCACCACCGCAAGCCACTAGCCCCAGCCCCAATCCTAGTAGACTGACACTACCTATACCCCATACTATCATCCTAGCCAAAATTGAACGACATCTACACATCAGCCACAGAAACTTCCGATTCCGCCTGAATAGGCAAACGAACTGTAAACGTAGAGCCAACTCCCTCCGCACTCTCTACCGTGATATACCCTCCCATCATCCGGCAAAAATGCTGGCTAATTGCCAAACCCAAACCAGTTCCCTCATAACGTCTGGTTAAAGAAGGATCAACTTGACTAAATGGCTCAAACAATAGATCCAGGTGTTCTGCAGGAATACCAATGCCATTATCCGCAACTGCCATATGCAGCCACTCACCCTTTTTTTCGCGTTCCTCTCGCGTAACCGACAAAGTAATCGTTCCTGCCTGGGTGAACTTAGCCGCATTCCCTAGCAGGTTCAACATCACCTGGCGTAATCGGGCTTCATCGGCCGTAATGTATCCCCAAGTCACCGTCTCCCCAACCACTTGCAAAGTATTACCATTTTTAAGCATAAGCGGTTTGGCTGTCAGCACAATATCTTCCACAAAAGAGGATAGGCCAAACGGTTCCGGAAATAGTTCCATGCGGCCTGCTTCAATTTTTGATAAATCCAAAATGTCATTGATCAAATTCAGCAATTGATTACTCGATGTCAATATTCGTCCAATTTTGCGTTCAATATCGTCAAAATCATCAAATTCCAATTGCTCTTGTATCAGTTCACTATATCCAATAACGGCCGTCAACGGAGTGCGCAACTCATGACTCACATTGGCCAAAAAGGCACTTTTAGCTCGGTTAGCTGATTCAGCTTCATTTTTGGCAATCTCTAAGGCTTCTTGCGTACGTTTACGCTCTTCAATTTCCCGCTCCATCTGCTGTAAAGTCTGCTCCAACTGCCTAGTCATACGATTAAAATGATAGCCTAATTTAGCCAACTCATCTCCCTGTGCCAAGTTCACACGATGAGCTAATTCACCTGCACTAACCCGGTCTGTAGCTTCAATAAGCTCTTGCAACGGCCCCGTGATAGATCGACTAAACAGCAACGCCAACACCAATCCAGCCAGGATCGACACCGCAGCCACAACAATGCCCTGCGTACGAACCACTGCCAACTTGGCAGCCAAGGGCTCAGTAGATAGGCCAACACTCACAGCCCCAATCGTTTCGGAACCCACAATCACCGCTTGTCCTGCAACAAGCTGGCTAGACTGCCAATCAAAAACAGCCGTTTCCGCAATCGCCAGCTTTTGACCCAGATCATCCGGCTCCAATCTAAAACCAGATTCTGGATCAAGCATATCTGCCACTACCCGACCCTCAGCATCATAAATACGACCAAACGTTAGAACCTCTGCCTTGCCAATATCGCGCATCAGATCCACCATGTAATCGCCATCCAAGATATACAACGAATCAGCGCTACTGGCAGAGATCGTCTTCAACAAAAGGCGGGCCTGCTGTTCTAACTCCGTCTGAAAATTTTGCCGCTCCCGCTGCATAGAAACAGTCGTGACAACAAGCACCAAAAGTACGGCAATGCTCGTCATCACCACCGTCAGCTTAACGGCCAAAGGCCAACGATTCCAAAAATTAATTTTCATCTACTCGCTTTGCACAAGTTCATACAGGGTTTGCATACGGGACAAAGCAGCCTCTGCACCCTCGGGGAATTCATCAAACTCAGTGGTCAGAAATGCCGTCAAAGCACCTTGACCTTCTTCCACTTCATCTATACCAATGAGAATCTCTTGAATCGCCGCCGCCAAGTCTGGTTCAAGGCCAGAGCGCAGCAACATCAGCTGGCGGGGCACATCTTCTGTGGCCGCCAGAATCGTTAAACCGGCTCGCGTTTCTTCAGGTATCAAAATATCGAACGTTACATTGTCCACCACACCTATCGGCACTTTGCCACTCACCACCCATTGGATAGTAGTATTATCAGCTGTGCTGAAAACATAACCCACTTCGTCATCAGCAACGGCCGTTTCCGGGCTAGCTTTCTCAATCGGATTCATATCGTGCTCAATCAGATACGATAAGGGTAACATATAGCCCGATGTCGAAAAAGATTCCTCAAAAGCCACCATTTTTCCCTGAATATCCGCCAGCGAACCCAATCCCGAATCCTTGCGGGCAATGAAAACCGAATGATAGGCCGACACCCCATACTTCCAACGCCGCAACACTGGCATAGCTCCCGTCTGTTGGCTCACTACCAAAGCTGGATAAGGGCTATCAAAATAAATATCCACTTCCCCATTGGCCATCCATTGAATCATCGTCTCCAGATCAGGCGCAATCTTTACCTCACCCCGGGTAATGCCATACTCACTTAATTGCGCAGCCACATAATCAGCAATCGGCTGCGTTCCTTCAATCGTTTCCACAGGTTCATCTGAAATATCACCAAACACAATGGCCCGCTCAGCTGGAACGGCCGTTTCTAACTCTGGTATAGCTTCCGTTCCCATGCTGCAAGCCACGCCCAAAAAAATAAAAAACAAAAGACCCGCAATCAACCTTCGCCACATAGCCTCACCTAAAATGCCAATACAATTTCTTCATCTTACTCTATTTTAATCGCCAAAACATAGGTAATTCATCACATTAAACAGCAAATTCTATAAAACCTGCCAGGACATCCACGATTAGAGTACAATATCATCATGGTGTATCCAACCCTTTCCGAACACATAATTAATGCTATTGTCCACAGCTATCATGGGAATCCCTTCAGTATTTTGGGACCACATAGCCATGAAAACGGGACCATTGTTCGTGCCATGTTGCCCTTCGCCGCCACCACTTCATTAATCATGTCTGATGATACCATTGACATGACAAAAGTTCACCCTGATGGTCTTTTTGAAATCTTCCTAGCCAATACCCATCCGCCCTTCGATTATCATCTTCAGACAGTGACCTTCAGTGGCGACACCTTACTCCAAGAAGACCCCTACCGCTTTCCGTCTACTCTTTCTGAATATGACGAGCATTTATTAGCTGAAGGCACACATCTCCATGTATACGACTACTTAGGCGCACATATCATGGAGATAGACGGCCGTTCTGGAGTCCGTTTCGCTGTCTGGGCACCCAGTGCCCTGCGCGTCAGCGTAGTGGGCGACTTCAACCAGTGGGACGGCCGTTGCCACCCCATGCGCTTCCATCACAACAGCGGCATTTGGGAACTCTTCATTCCCAACCTTGACCAAAACACCATCTACAAATACGAAATCAAAAGCCGCGACCACGGCTATATCGTCAACAAAACCGATCCCGTCGGCTTCGCCAGCGAACTACGCCCCAACACCGCCTCAGTCGTTTGGGACATCAATCAATACCAGTGGGGCGACAGCGACTGGATCGCCAACCGTAGCCAGCACAGCAGCTTCGACAAACCCATCAGCGTCTATGAAGTACATCTCGGCTCCTGGCGGCGCAAAGGCGACGACGGCAGCGAATGGCTCACCTACAGCGAACTCGCCGACAGCCTCATCCCCTACGTCCAAGAAATGGGTTTCACCCACATCGAACTCATGCCCGTCTCCGAACATCCCTACGACGGCTCCTGGGGCTACCAAGTCACCGGCTACTTCGCCCCCACCGCTCGCTTCGGCGTCCCCGACGACTTCATGGCCTTCGTTGACCGCTGCCACCAAGCCAACATCGGCGTTATCCTTGACTGGGTTCCCGCCCACTTCCCCAAAGACCAACACGGCCTCAGCTACTTCGATGGCACACACCTCTACGAACACGCCCATCCCCTACAAGGCCAACACCCAGACTGGGGCACACTCATTTTTAATTACGGCCGTCACGAAGTCAGCCAATTCCTCATCAGCAACGCCCTCTTCTGGCTCGACAAATACCACATAGACGGCCTCCGCGTCGATGCCGTCGCCTCCATGATCTACCTCGACTTCTCCCGCGAACCAGGCCAATGGATACCCAACCGCTACGGCGGCCGCGAAAACCTGGAAGCCATCGCCTTCGTGCGCCGCTTCAACCAACAAGTGCATGAAAAATTCCCCGGAGCCCTCACCATCGCCGAAGAATCCACCGCCTGGCCCGGCGTCACCCACTCTCTAGAAGACCACGGCCTGGGCTTCGATCTCAAATGGAACATGGGCTGGATGCACGATTCCCTCAAATACTTCGCCATGGATCCCATCTACCGCAGCCACCATCACGGCACACTCACCTTCTCCCTCATGTACGCCTTCAGCGAAAAATTTATGCTCCCCTTCTCCCACGATGAAGTCGTCCACCTCAAAAAGAGCCTCCTCGACAAAATGCCCGGCGACACCTGGCGCAAATTCGCCAACCTGCGCCTCCTCTACGGCTATCAATGGAGCCATCCTGGCAAAAAACTGCTCTTCATGGGCGGCGAATTCGGCCAATGGCACGAATGGACCGAAGAACGCAGCCTCGACTGGCACCTACTCACCACGGATGACAAACATCAGCAACTACAAAACTGGGTACGCGATCTCAACCACTTCTACACCGGCCAACCCGCTCTCTACGAACACGACTTCTCTTGGGACGGCTTTGAGTGGCTCGACCTTCACGACGGCGAACGCAGCCTCCTCGCCTACTCCCGCACCAGCCCCGAAAGTGACGAAACCATCCTCATCGCGGGCAACTTCACCCCCGTCGTGCGTCACGATTATTGGCTACCTGTCCCCGAACCAGGCACATATCAGGAACTGCTCAACAGCGATGCTACGGAATATGGCGGCAGCAACATCCTCAACCCAGACCCCATCGCCAGCACCCCCATCCCCTGGGATGAAGGCAAACATGTGGTCAAAATGACCCTGCCACCTTTGGGCATCGTCTTTTGGAAAAAGGTCGAAGAATTGTAGGGGCATGGCCTTGTGCCTGCCCTCTTCCCCATTCATCACAATCGGGGCGACCACAAGGGTACGCCCCTACAAAACAAACCACATATAATCTATGACAACCTCCTTTTACCCCCTCACCTTCACCCCCGTACTCAAAGATTACATTTGGGGTGGTCGTAATCTAGCCACAAAGCTCGGCCGCTCCCTTCCGTCTGGCAACATCGCCGAAAGCTGGGAAATTGCAGGACACGAGGATGGCACAACAGCTGTCAGCAACGGCCGTTTCGCCAACACTCCTCTCACCGACCTCCAAGCCCAACTTGGTCTCGACCTCATTGGCACCAACTCCGCTTGGGCCCACCGACGCGGCAAATTCCCCCTCCTCATCAAACTACTCGATGCCCATCAAAACCTCTCCGTCCAAGTCCATCCCAACGATGACTACGCCCTACAAAACGAAGGCAACGAACTGGGAAAAACCGAAATGTGGGTCGTCCTCCACGCCGAACCGGAAGCGGCCGTTATTTTGGGTGTAACCGAAGGCACAACGCCCCATAACTTTAGGCAAGCAATTGCTGACGGCCGTTTAGAACCCCACATGCACACCTTGCCCGTGCAAACAGGCGACGTCGTTTGTGTCCCCGCTGGCTCCCTACACGCCATCCTCGGCGGCATCCTCCTCGTCGAAATCCAGCAAAACTCCAACACCACCTACCGCGTCTACGACTGGAACCGTCTGCAAAACGGCAAACCCCGCCCCCTGCACGTAGACAAAGCTATGGATGTCATCAACTTCGAGCAAGTCACCACTGGCCTCTGCCAACCCCGACTACTATCCGAAGGCGACGGCGTCCATCGTTGGCAACTGTGCCACAATCGCTACTTTGTCACCGAGCGGGTAGAAATGGCGGCTGGGAGTCTGTTCAACGGCCGTTGCGATGGCAGCACTTTAGAAATTTGGGGCGTGATAGAAGGAAATGTACAGGTGAACGATGTGGGGTTAACGGCCGTTCAATTCACCCTCCTCCCCGCCGCCCTCGGCAATTTCAGTATCACAGCTGGACACACCAACACAACCCTCCTCCGCACCTACGTCCGCTAACCAACTGGTGCTATAATCGACCATCATTTCAAGAGGAATTACGACACCTATATGACACAAGAGTTACACGACCATGATTACGCCCAAGAAGCCATTAACACCGCTATGCAAGAATTGCCACAAGTGGCGATGGCCTAGCCTATTAGAGACTGGAGATTAGAGACTAGAGATTGAGTTCGTAAGACCTAATCTCCAGTCTCCAGTCTCCAATCTCTCCGAAGACAACCATGACCGTCTCACGCGACAATTCACTCGCCGTCTACCAGGGCATTAAAGATGCAAATGTCAAATTTCTCACTGCTTTGCCCGAAACTTGGCTCGTCTACCTACTGCAAATGGCCGACGACGATCCCCAAATGACCCTAATCGAAGTCGCTAAGGAAGAAGAGGCTGTCGGTATTGCTGTCGGAGCCTACTTTGCTGGCGAACCCAACATTCTGCTCATGCAAAATCATGGCTTTTTAGCGGCGATTAACGGCATTGTCTCCCTGGCACAACTCTACAGCGTGCCGCTCTGTATGCTCATTGCCCATCGTGGCCACATGGGCGAACCCTATCAGTGGCACACCAAAGGCGGCATCGTCACTGAACCCGTCTTACGTGCCCTCAACATCCCCTTTGCCTACGCCACTGATCCCACGCAAGTCGGCCGTCAAATCAAAGAAGCCCTCACCTTTTCCCTCAGTTCCTTGTCGCCAGTGGCCTTGCTACTGTCACGTGATTTGATGGAGGATTAAGAGGAGATTGGAGACTAGAGATTAGAGACTATACCCTACGCTTATAGTCTCCAGTCTCCAGTCCCTAGTCTCTCTGGAGACAATTATGAATCGGCAAAAAAGTATTGAAGCCATATATCCCGAACTGGAAGATAAAATCGTAATCACCATCATGGGGGCTTGCGCCCAAGAATTATATGATTTAGGCCACCGCGAAAACTTTTTCTACTTGCAACATGCCATGGGTTTGGCCTCTTCAATTGGCATGGGGCTGGCTCTAAACTTGCCCGACGAAAAGGTCATTGTCATGGATGGCGATGGCTCGGTGCTGATGAATTTAGGCACATTGACCACGATGGCGCGTTATCGGCCACGCAATATGGTACACATCATCTTCGACAACGGTAGCCTGCTCTCCACAGGCGGCTTCCCCACGCATACAGCCGAAGGCCCCACCGATTTAGCCGCCATCGCCCGAGGTGCAGGCATTCCCCACGTGGCCGAAGCCCGCACCCCCTTTGAGTTTATGGAGGCGGTGGGCGATGCCTTTGACCGCGACGATCTCACAGTGATCGTGGCCAAAGTCGATGCCGTTGGCCCTGATCATTTTGGTATGGATTTTCACTTGCCAGAGAATGCGTTTCGGTTTGAGCGATTTATTCGAGAGAAGAAGAAACAATAATTTACGATCTACGATTTACGATTAGTATGTTCAATCGTAAATCGTAAATCAAGGAGAATATCATGTCCAAAGTAACTGTTTTGTCTTTGTTAGTGGAGGAGTTGAGAAACGGCCGTATTCAAGTCGTTGACCTCACCCAACCCCTCGGCCCCGATACACCCGTCATTGATCTCCCCCCAATGTTTGCCCAATCACCTCCGCTAACATTAGATGTCATTTCTCAGTACGATGACAACGGGCCAGCCTGGTATTGGAACACGATGACTCTGGGCGAACACACTGGCACCCATTTCGATGCCCCCGTGCATTGGATTACGGGCAAAGATTTCGCCAACAACACCACCGACACCATTCCTGTGCGCCAATTCGTTGGCCCCGCCTGTGTTATTGATGTCAGCCAAGAGTGTGCCGACTATCCCGACTATCTGCTCACCCGCGAGCATGTGCTGGCTTGGGAAGGCGAGCATGGCAAAATCCAGCCTGGTTCTTGGCTGCTTATGCGCTCCGACTGGAGCAAGCGCCAAGGGCGCGACGCTTTCCTCAACATCAGCGAAGATGGCCCCCACTCGCCTGGCCCCCACCCCGACTGCGTGCGCTTCTTGGCCAATGAGCGTGACGTGCTAGGCTTCGGCACGGAGTGCGTAGGTACAGATGCCGGACAAGCGGGCGCGTTCGACCCGCCCTTCCCCTGCCACAACCTCATGCACGGCGCGGGCAAACTCGGCCTCGCCAGCCTCAACAACCTAGATCAGCTCCCACCCACCGGAGCTATCGTCATCGCCGCCCCCCTCAAAATCGTAAATGGCTCCGGCAGCCCCTTGCGTGTCCTGGCACTTGTGCCGTCTGGTTAGGCAAGTTACAGCTATGTGCCAATGTAAACGGCCGTTGCACTCTGAAAACTCATCTGGATAGAAATGAAAGTATGACAATTTACTTTCAAAGTATAGTTAAGGAAGCATTATTAAGGAGTTTACATGTTCGGTTGGACACCAAAAGCGATGAAAACCCCCATCCATCCGGCTATTTTCAGGAAAGATAATTATGACCGAAAAAATATACAAATTTTACAAAATGGCAGCAAAAGAAGCATGGCATCAGATTCCCGAAGGTGAGAAACAAGCCCTTTTTACAAAGTGGAAGGAATCCTTTGAACGTGTAGGGGCTAAAAATTATATTCAGTGCAATTCAGCGTGGTCTTCAGAACCCTGGCTATATTTTGGCGTTCAAGAGTACCCTGATATGGCTGCGGTACAAGAACATGCTAATGATATGCTGGAAATAGGATGGTTTCGGTATTTTGACGGCGAAATCATGTTAGGCACAAAAGTCGAATAGCAAATCCTAATTCCTTAATCATAAAGAACAACGGAAAGTGAAATGAGTTGGCAAAACCTAGAAAACGAAAGCCCCTCTCTCGCAGAAACGGGGCAAAAGCGACTAAACGGCCGTACCTCCTACCTGGCCACAACCCGCGCCAATGGCGCACCCCGCGTCCATCCCGTCACGCCCATTGTGGGGAGTGGCAAGCTGTTTGTGTTCATGGAGCCGACTTCGCCTAAGGGCAAGGATTTGGTGCGAGACGGCCGTTACGCCCTACATTGTAGTGTGGAAGATAACAATGGTGGCGAAGGGGAATTTTATGTGTGGGGCAACGGGCATTTAGTTACTGACGCAGCTGTACGGGCAACGGCCGCTGCCGCCAGCATCTACACCCCAGCCGACCGTTACATCCTCTTTGAACTAGATATCACCCGCGCTCGCAGCACCATCTACGACGAAAATGGCCCAAGCCATCAAAGTTGGTCAGCATCGTAAAACCACATACTTTTGTTTGAAGTGTAAGGGGCAACGGATGCCTGGATCAGTTACAACCATGCCTCCTTTAGAGCACCCGAGCCGCCAACAGCCGTTCTCCATTGGTTCCAGCAGTTTGGCTGGCAAATGCAAGAAAACAGCGCCTCGCGCACTGTTACATTTTTCGATGTCCTTCAGATCCGCTGGCAGGTCATCGTTTTGACAGAGCAGAGCCAAAGTGCGTTGGTGGGTGTGCATACGGCCGTTATCGTTGATCTTGGTCTGCCCTTGTTTGAGACCCCCTAAAACCGATAAACCCCTGCTTTGTTTCACAGGCAGCGGCAACGGCCGTTTCCTCTCCTTTTTGCTTCTGTTACAATAGTTGGTATGGCTCAGATATTTTGGCAGAGGAGACGGGGAACGGCCGTTCGTAAAAACCGACCCAATGAATTTCCAAACTGTGTTTAGCATCCTCTGCATCTTTCTAGGAGCCTGTGTCATGATCTTGTCCATCAATAGCAGTCGCAAGATACTAGGCCAGCTACAAAACAGCCGCTATCAACGTGCCTGGCATGGGCTTTTCACCCTCATGATGATATTCATTCTGGGTTACATCGGCTCAATCATCTTTTTGCTCACCAATAATGTCGGGTTGCTGACCCGCTCAGTCGGAGTTATCTACCTCCTAGGGTCAATATTTGTCTATCTTGTCACCCAAGTCGGTTATCTTACCATCCACGAACTGCACACACTCTTACAAACCAATCAACAGAGCGAGGAAGAGATACAAAAACAGACGACCGAACTTACCAACATCAACGAAGAATTACAAGTCCGCACCGCCCAATTTGAAGCCATCTTTCGCTCCCTGCCAGACACCATCATTTTCTCCGACATGGAAAGGCGCATCCTCCTCACCAACCCAGCCCTCACCCACATGTTTGGTTACACCTTTGCCGAGGTTGCCAATCACAGCACCAAAATACTCTACGAAAGTGAAAAAACCTACCAAAAACATCGTGCTGAACGACACACCCTCAGTCTAGAAGAAAGAGTCAAACCCTTCGAGCTGATGCGACGGCGCAAAAACGGGGAAGTCTTCCCCAGTGAAACAGTTCGCGTCGAGGTCAAAAATGCCAATGGCGAATCCATCGGCATCTTAGGCATCGTGCGTGACATTACGGAACGCAAAAATTCTGAAAACAGTCTTCGCCAACTTAATGCTGAGCTGGAAATGCGCGTAGCTGCTCGC
This sequence comes from Promineifilaceae bacterium (SeqCode), assembly GCA_965223555.1. Taxonomy (GTDB): domain Bacteria; phylum Chloroflexota; class Anaerolineae; order Promineifilales; family Promineifilaceae; genus CBDCWU01. The sequence continues at coordinate 2,691,625 of CBDCWU010000009.1, read as the reverse complement.
ACCCAAGAGCTGTCAACCAGTAACGAACAGTTACGATTGGCAATTGCTGAGCACCAACGCATAGAAGAAGCATTGCGCATCAGCGAGCAGAGCTTTCGTCATCTCGCTTTTAATTCACCTGACACTATTTTTGTATATGATTTGTCTACACACTCCCTCACATTTATGAATCGGGACGTTTTTTTAGGTTACTCCCAAACTGAATTACAGCAGCCCAACTCCGTTCTGCACGCTGTTCATCCGAATGATGCACCTATAGTCCAATCCGTGTGGCAAGATTGGGAAACAGGCAAATTATCGCCACCTAAAATTGTTGAATATCGTGTCAAGCACAAGGACGGCCGTTGGGAATGGGTTCAAACTCGCGTCACTGTGCTCCTTTATGATGAAAGCAAACAGCCGCAACAACTGTTAACCACCCTAACCATTATCACAGAACGCAAACAAACAGAACAACAACTGGCCCAGCAAGCCTTAGCCCTAGCACGCACCAATCGCGAATTGCGTCAAATTGCTTATGTGGCTGCCCATGATTTGCGTGAGCCATTACGTAAAGTTAGGAGCTACACAGAACTCCTATCGCAAAAATACAAGGCACAGCTCGATGAAAAGGCCGACGGCTATATGCACTATATTATCGAAGGTGCGACCAGAATGTATATGTTGGTATCAGATATTTTAAGCTATCTCAATCTTGAACAGGTATCCTTAAAGATGAAACCGACTAATATCGAAGCCATTGTGCGCTTAGTACTTAAAGAGTTGAAACAAGAGATCAGCGACAACCAGATCGAAATCACACATGACCATTTGCCCACGATCATCGCCAATGCATCCCAACTTATTCCACTTTGGCACAATTTATTAAGCAATGCTATCAAATTCCGTCGTGCCCACAATCCTCGCATTCATATTTCCGTCAAAATGGTGGAGGAAGATTGGTTGTTTTCTATTAAAGACAATGGTATGGGGTTTGACCCGGATTACGCCGACCGAGTTTTTGGTATGTTCCAACGCTTGCACCGCAATGCAGATTATCCTGGCACAGGCATCGGCCTAGCTATTTGCAAAAAGGTTGTAGAAAATCATAACGGCCGTATTTGGCTAGATTCCACACCAGGACAAGGCACAATCATCTACTTCACCTTGCCCCTAACTCAACCCAATAATATGGAGGGGTCCCCTTGAGCCAACCCAAAGTAGGCGCACTGCTCATCGGTCAAAGTCCACGCCCCGATTTAGTTGCTCCCCTGGCAAAAATACTGCCAGACCACAAGATTATCCAGGCAGGGGCGTTAGATGGCCTGACAACGGTCGATCTTCCACCAACTACTGAAGCCACCTACCCTCTGGTCACCAAAATGAATGATGGCACGGCCGTTTCCGTGGCTGAACAGTTCCTTATCCCCTTGCTGCAAGCCAAGCTAGACGACCTAGAAGCAACAGGCGTAGCCGCCACTGTTTTACTGTGTGCCGGAACCTTTGCTCAATTACAGGGCAAACGGCCGTTGCTCAAACCCTTCACATTGGCCCAACAACTTCTAAAAAACGGTGGTTTCCAGCAACCCGGCTTCATCGTCCCCATCCCTGAACAAGAGCCCCCTGTGCGCCAACGCTGGCGGCAAGCTTTGGGCCAGATGCCAGTCATTTGGACAGCCAATTTGGGGCGACAAAACGACGAATTCCGCTTCAAACTATTTGGTCACATCCAGATACACAAATTAGATTGCATCGTCCTCGATTACGTCGGCCACCCTAGCAGCCAGGTCAAACGCCTACAAAAACTAATCGAGTTACCCGTCATTGATATGGGGGCGTTAGCGATCACAACCTTAGCAACTATATTGGAGACTGGAGACTAGAGATTAGAAATTGGCGTCAGCCAAGCCACAATCTCCAGTCTCTAATCTCTAGTCTCCCTTTCAACTCATGAAAACAACCCTCATTCGCGGCGGCACGGCCGTTATCGGCCAAACAGTCGCCCAACAAGATATTTTAATCACAGGTGAACGGATAACGGCCGTTGGCAATCTCTCTCACCTCCAGGCCGACCGGATAATAGAGGCTGGCGGTCTGCTCGTTCTGCCCGGTGGTGTGGACACCCATGTCCACTTCAACGACATCTTCATGAACACCATCAGCGTCCATGACTACTACACCGGCACACGAGCCGCTGCTTTTGGCGGCACCACCAGCGTCATTGATTTCTCCAATCAAGCACCGGGCGAGAGCCTGATGAGTACTCTCAATAACAAGCACGAAGAGGCTTTTGGCAAAGCTCTGATAGATTGGGGCATCCATCCCGTCATCACCCAACCCACCGCAGCTACCTTAGCCGAAATCCCCCAAGTGGTAGCGGCTGGCTCACCCACCATTAAAATCTACATGACCTACCGCGCCGAAGGGCTGCTCATCGAAGAGCCAGAAATGCGCCGCATTTTGGCCGGATTGCGTGACGCAGGTGGCATGATGCTGGTTCACGCCGAAGATAACGACATGGCCGAAGCCAGCATCCCCAGCTTCATCGAGGCCGGACAAACTGCCCCCATCTATCACGCTGCCAGCAAACCCATCGAAGTGGAAAATCAGGCCATTGCCAACTGCATTGAACTGGTGCGGCAAGTAGGCGGCCGTTTATTCATTGTCCATCTCACCACGGCCGAAGGGGTGCAAATGGTGGGTCGGGCGCGGGGTGATGGCCTCGACGTGCTGGCCGAAACCTGCACCCATTACCTCATCTACATAGAGGATGTACTGCGCCGGGAAGATGGTCTCAAATGGATTTGCTCACCCCCCCTGCGGGATCAGACGGCCCAGGATACATTGTGGCGCGGCTTGGCAGACGGCCGTCTCTGTCAAGTCACCTCCGACGATGCCGCCTTCAACTGGGAAGCCACCCTCTACGGCCAAGACCGCTTCGATTTATGCCCCAACGGTATGCCCGGCATCGAACCCCGCTTCCAGCTTCTCTACTCTGAAGGCGTAGCCAAAGGGCGTATTTCCCTGCCCCGCTTCGTTGAACTCATTGCCACCAACCCCGCCCTTATCTTTGGCATGACCCAAAAAGGCTCCCTCCTACCTGGCAAAGATGCCGATATTGTGTTGTTTGACCCCACGGCGCAGTGGACAATGAGCCAAGCCAACTCCCACTCCAATAACGATTGGCACGCCTACGACGGTCTAGAAATCACAGGCAAAATCCAAAAAGTCCTCTCACGCGGTCAATTAATCATTGACGGTGACAACTGTCTCGCCCAAAAAGGGCGCGGTCAATACATCCACCGCACATTGCCAGCAACTATATGAAGCTTTATTCTGGCGCAACACCAGCCCAAGTCTCCCAAAACCTCGTCTCCTTAGTTGATTTTCAAGCAGAGGGCCTATCTTTGCCCCAATTAGAATCCCTCCTCCACAATAACCTTCTGCCCCACCTTATGCGCTACGACCAACGCAGCTTTCAATCCATGTTCAACGCCTTTCCATCTGAAGAAGCTCTCTTGGGTGGGCGTATGGCTCTGGAAACGAATCAGGGTGTGACCAATTGGCAGGTATCGCCTGGCGGGGCGGTTTTAGAAGAGATGTGCTGTCAAGCCTTGTGCCGTCTATTTGGCTTGGCACAAACGGCCGCTGCCACTTTCATGTATTCTGGCACCTATGCCAACCAACAAGCCCTTTACCTAGCCTTGCACCGCCATGCTGAACGGCAAGGCTTCAGTCTGGCCCAAAAAGGGGTGGCTGGCTTTGCTGATCCCACCCGTTTGGCCGTCCTTGTCTCTCAAGATGCCCATTTTTCTGTCAAGCAAGCGGTACGGATGCTGGGACTAGGCGAGGATTGTCTGATTTTGCTGCCTGTAGACGTTCAGCATCGGGTGGATGTGGTCGCCATGCAGGAAATTGTGCGGGAATTAAACGGCCGTCGCGACATCATCTCCCTCATCGCCACCGCTGGCACCACCTCTACTGGCTCTGTTGATCCTATCGCACCCATGGCCGACATTTGTGCAGTTACTGGGGCTTGGCTACATGTGGATGGGGCCTATGGCTATGCTTACAAACTCGTACCAGAGTGGTCGCACTTGTTCGCAGGTGATACTCAGGCTGATTCAATAAGTTGGGACCCTCACAAACAGTTAGGCGCCCCCATCCCTAATTCGCTGCTATTTGTCAAAGATGGGGGCGAATTTGGTCGTATGACCTTGCACAGCGGCTACTTTAACCGAGCTGAAGACGTGGAACCCAATCCTGGCTTGAAATCACCGCCCACCACACGGCCGTTTTCGGCCCTGCCTCTCGTCACCCTTTTGCGTGGCAAAGGGCTAGACCAAATTCAGGCTGACCTGCGCACGCCGCTGCTCGCTATCAGACAGTTGGCCGACTACATCCAAACGCAGCCCCATCTAGAATTATGCCACCAGCCCGACACAGGCATTCTCTGTTTTCGTGTCACCTTGCCGGGTCTAACGGAACTGGAGATAGATAGCTTACAACGGCCGTTATACGAACGACTCATGGCCACAGGCGAACGCACTATTTCAACCACAACCCTAAACGGCCGTCCCGTCCTACGTCTCGTCACCGTCTCCCCCCACACCACCTTCGCAGACTTGCAAACAACCGTTGATCTCGTAGCCAGTTGGCTGCACTAAAAATTGGCCCAATCTTGAAGATTGGGCCAATTTCGATCCCCCTTTACCTCACCACAAGCGGCAAATAGCCCCAATACGTTACTGGCGGCGGCTCAACTATAGGTGTTGGCGTAGTCATAACTGTCCCCGTCGGTGTCGGGGTTACTGTAACCGTTGGGCTGCTCGTAGGTGTCACCGTCCCAGTCATGACAGTGGTTGGCTCAGTCGTCGCAGTGGCCGAAGCCGTTGCTGTCCAAGTTGCCGTGTTTGTGGGCGTAGGCGTAATGGGTGATTGGGTTGGTGTAGCTGTGGCTGTGGGCCAAGGGATATCTGTCAGCGGGCCAGCCACCACTAAAGCATATGGCTGACTGCTGATGGGCACATTATACCCCGTGACAGCAATCTGATACTGCCCTATCGGTGGATTATCAATGACAATGCCCTCTACATTATTAAGATGATCACCTATGATCACACCATTGCCATAATAGGTACCCCCAGGGCCAGTGACAACTAAATCAAGATCATTGACCAGTTGCGTAGCCGCAGACAAGGAAGCTGGTGGGTCTGTCCAAACCAGCATGATGCGCAAAGGGTGAGTATCAGTGAGGACTTGCAACGGCCGTGTTAGGGTATGACTATAATTGACATTGTCACTCGTGCCTAACCCAGCAGTATGATCATCAAACCAAAGCGTATATGATGGGGAGGGATTGACAAAACTCAAGCTGGCTCGTCCCCAGCCTGCCACACTATTGGGCTGGGCAAAAGGAATTTCTTGGGTTGCCCCCGTGCCATATTGGCCGGGAGCCATATCTTCTGTCGTGTTTAACAATGTCGCTTTAACCAGGGCCGCACTGGGGCTGATTGCTCCTTGCCCTTGCAACCATTCCCGCACCAAAGCTCCCATCCCGGCCGTTAATGGTGTAGCCATCGAGGTGCCACCAGAGTAGCTATAGTCATCGTCAAAAGCTCCCCACAAAGTCCCCGCCAAAGGATCGTGAGAGCGATTGGACACAATGTTGACCCCAGGCGCAATAATGTCGGGTTTGGAACGGCCGTCATCTGTTGGCCCGCGCGAGGAAAATGCCGCCATTCCGTTGATATTATCCGCAATCAGATCCCCTGCAATAGGGTTTGTCCAAAAACACAAACCCAACAACAGCCAAATAGCCCCTTGTAGCGGCCCTTCATCCTTACCGCTCTCTGAAGCACCTACCGTGATCACATTCTTGGCCGTCCCTGGCGAGATGAGTGAATCAGGATCGATAACACCATCGCCTGTGCAAAAGCCAAGCGGCCCGGGCACACCATCTGCCCCAGAATTGCCTGCCGCTGCAAAGATGCTCATATCAGGGTGATCCCAGATAAATTCATCAGTGCGTTGAGCACCGTAGGGATAACCGCCAAAACTGGCCTCTGTATCCGTGATAGGACCTGTATAGTCCCCCCAGCTATCACTGTGCAGCCGTGCGCCATCGTCATAGGCCTGAGCAAAAAGCTGATAATAATCGTCTGGGATACCCGTAATAGCTCCATTGGCATCCGCTTCAAAGGCTTGAATAACCAAACTAGCTTCGGGAGCCACACCAGCAAAAGAGTTGGTGTAGTCGCTACTGCTCGGATCAGAGCCACTCTGCACACCATTGCCAGCTACAGAACCAGCCACATGGGTACCATGTCCATGCTGATCACCCCAATCTTCACCGGGAACCAGGACATGCGTAGCCACCACACGACCGGCAAAATCTGGGCTGAGGCTGGCCTGACTACCTGTGTCCAAACCCGAATCGGTCACAGCCACAATCTGCCCGTTGCCTAAGAGGGCATTGTTTTGCCAGATGCCATTCACGTTCATGATGGTGCGGGCAACGTCGTTTTGTAGTTGGGGCTGGGTGATGGGTTCGATCCAACGCACGGCCGTTATCGCCGCCACCGCCAACACCTGATCCTGTGTTAAATTGTCCGTCATCGCAAAAGGCAAAGCCGCCAAGCCAACCGCCAAGGCTTCTGGCTCATCCGGCCATGCAATCACCCGCACCCGACCCATGTGCTCCCGTCCCTGCTGCATCACCTTGAGCAAAGCGGGTGACAATTTATCGGCCAAGGTGAAGGGGACACGGGCATAGACGCTGGTTAACCTGGCAGCCTGACTCAGTTGATCGGCCGTTCCCCGCACCACATAAGCAAAGTCTGGTACATACTCTAAAATTGCTACTCCCGTTTGCACCAGAGCAGCCCGATCCGCAGCCGCAATCGGGCCACGAAATTGAATGATGGCATAGGAGCCTGGAGCCGGTAGGAGCCACTGTTGTATCTTTACTTTGTATCCAGACTTGGGCCCAGAAGCTTGGGCATCAAATGTGCCACGATGCAGATGCAGTTCAGGGGTAACAGTTTGGCCAGCCACCAACGGGGAAAAGGCAGCAATGAAGAAAATAGCGGTTAATGATACAAGAAGCAGAAAGATTATCTTTTTTCTCATAGCTTGTTCCTCCGCTACTTAACGGCGGATAAAGGGGAGGTAGAGGGTGTGAGTGAGGGGAACGGCCGTTACGGTAGGCGTCACAGTGACTGTCACAGTAGGCGTCATAGTAGGCGACAATGTTGCCGTACCGCTAATCGTTGCCGTCACTGTAGGTGTCACCGTGCCAGTGATTGTGGCCGTAGGCGTTAGGGTCGCTGTGCCAGTGCTCGTTGCTGTGGGTGTAAACGTAGCTGTGGGTGTCAATGTAGCTGTTTCTATGAGGTCAGGTGTGGCTGTGGGTGTATGGGTAGCACTGGCAGTGGGCGTATGGGATGGAGTCGTAGTTGGCGGGGGCGGCGGGGGCTGGCAATCAATGCGAGGGAAAGTTAGCCCATTGGTCGGGTCTGTCACCTGAACGGCCGATGTTTCCAGGCGCGTTTCAATTTGATTGGGTGTGGTAGCCTCACCTGATTGAATCAGCAAGGCAGCGCAACCAGCCGCATGGGCTGAGGCCATACTTGTGCCCCAGGCTGTAAATGTGCCATTGTTTAACCCATCGGAAAGGATGCCCACGCCGGGGGCCATCACATCCAACGTACTGTTGCTATTGGTTGAAGCCCATACCCCATCACTGTCATCAGTGGCTCCCACCGAAATCACATTACTGAGGCAAGCCGGGGAGGTCATAAACAGACCGTTGCCACTATTGCCGGAAGAGGCAAAGGCGATCACGCCATTGGCACGCAGCGTATTGATAGCTGCCGCCCCAGCCATATTGTAGGCTGTGCTGTTGTCACAATGGCCAGCAAAGGTAGCATCCGTACCCAAGCTCATGTTGATCACTTTCACGTTCGGTTGATTATTAATGATGTAGTCTAGCGCGGCCACAATTTCTGAGAAGGCATAAAACGTACCGGAAAAGGAAGAATTATCCAACACTTTGATAGCTACAATTTCAGCATCGGGAGCCACGCCAACAGGGCTGACAATGCCATCTGACGTGATAATACCAGTTATATTTGTGCCATGCCCTGCCCCATCTTCAGCCGCACCCGCACCCGACTGGCGATCACTGCCATTGGGACACAAACCAACACCATTAATCGTGCCATCATTGTCCAAAAAACATGCCTGGTGGACGAGATCACTGCTCAAATCGCTGTGGTCGGTGTCCAGGCCACTATCTAGCACAGCCACAACCACGCCTGCGCCAGTGATGCCCTGCGTATGCTGTTCATCGGCCCCAATGAGGGGTACGCTCACATTAAGGCTGCCTTGCCCACCCACATCCAGGTCTACGCGCAGCACATCAGGGTGGGCGGCCAATTTATCCAAGGCAGCAGCCGACGAAATTTTGCCAGCGATAGCGGGGATGGCTTGATAGGTATGGGTGACGGCGAAATCGGCCGTTTCCACCGCAGCCAAAACACGATCTTGCATTTGGGCCACCTGGCTGTGTAGCGCGGTCAGGCTACCGGAACTAGCTTCTAATCCAATGCCCGTTCCCAGAGCAATGACCACCGCCACTTCCCCTTCAGCCTCTAAGCTGCGCCGCAGGGACGCACTTACCCTCTCTTGCGCCTCTGGCACAAGGGCACTCAAATTTGCATTGTTATCCACTTCAGGCTGTTGAATCGCGGAGCTAGATCGGGAAATCAGTAACGTAATGAAGACGAACAACAAAATCGTAAGAATATAAAATGCGAATAACTTCTTTGACATACGATGACTACTGCTCCACCGTTGGCAGCGAAAAATAGAAGGTACTGCCCTTGCCTTCCCGACTGCGTACCCAGATACGGCCGTTATGAGCCTGAACCATATGTCGGGCAATGGCTAAACCCAAGCCCGTTCCCCCGCGCCCCCGTGTTCGAGCTTGATCCAGCTTATAAAATCGCTCAAAAATACGGGGTAAATCTGCAGCTGCAATGCCCATACCAGTGTCCTTCACAGAGATAATCACTTCGGCCGTTTGCGTTGAGGCTTTCACTGTAATTTTGCCGCCGGCAGGTGTGAATTTGATGGCATTGTACAGTAAATTGGTCATAACTCGCTGAATACGTTCAGAATCAGCTAGTACTAGAGGCAAATATGCGGGCAAGTCAGCAATTAATTGCAGTTCGGCCCGTTCGGCTTGTGTTTGCAAACGTTCTAAGGGGGGCAAAACAAGGTCAGCAACGGCCGTTTGCCTGAGTTTCAGCGGCACTTGCCCCGACTCAATCCGAGACAATTCTAACAACTCCTCCACCATATGGGTTAGAGCATCTACCTCCTCCTCAGCCCGTCTCAAAAAACGTTGGGCTGCAGGGGGATCTTCCCAAGCTCCATCTTGGAGCGTCTCCACCACCGCCCGCAATGAAGCCAGTGGCGTGCGTAGTTCGTGGGAAATATTACTCACAAAGTCCCGTCGCACTGTCTCCAAGTGGCGCACATTGGTCAAGTCGTGTAACAGCACAAGATATTCACGCATACCATTATCTTGAAAAGGCGTAATTGATACCTGCAAGAAGCGTCCCTGCTTCAATTCGATAGCGGCCGTTTGTTCCTCATCTTCGACCATACATTGTTGCAATAATTCAATTAGGCGATGATGGCGCACAACTTCGGCAAAAGAGCGTTCATGCACCTGTTTTTCAGCAACATCGAGCAGCCGCACGGCCGTTGGATTAATCAACTGTACCCGACTCGCCTCATCCACTATGAGAACACCATCAGCCATTGTCTGGAGTACTGTTGCCAACTGCTGCCGTTCCTCAGCCAACTGGCGCATCTGTTGGCTTACCTGATCTATCATATGATTATAGGCTAAGGCAAGCTGCCCAACTTCATCTCGATTGTCGGTCAGGCTGCGGGCCTTCAAATCACCAACGCTAGCACGTTGGACGACGGCCGTTAACTCTCGTACGGGTTGTGCTGTTCGTTCAGCAATAAAAAAGGTCAACCCTAGCACCGCTACTGCCAAAATCGCCATCGCCACCAAACTAGCCGTCCAAGTGCAGCCCACATCTGCCCGGCAAGCTGGTTGCGTCACATAAACGGCCAAGCCCCCCATAATGACCACCACAAGAGCCACATACCCTGCTGCAATTCGCCAACGAATCTTCGTGAACATCTGATTACTAGTGTCCAGTATTCATTGCTCAGTATCCAGTAGTAACCCGCTGCATACTGAATACTGGTTACTGATTACTCTCCAATAAACCCCTCAAACGGCTGCGGTGCATTCTCATGCTCCGGCACTTCCCAACTCTTGCGCCACAGGGCATAACCGCCGTCAATGCGAACCGTTTCACCCGTAATATAGGCGGCCGCGGGTGAAAGGAGAAAGGTAATGGCGGCTGCAATTTCGCTCTCCGTGCCAAAACGTTTCATAGGAATATCGGCCGTGATGCCCTGGATATAGGCCTGGGCCACTTCAGGGTAATTTGCCAGGCCACTACCCGCAATTGTACCTGGGGCTACGGCATTAATACGCACGCCTGCTCGCGCCCACTCTACCGCCAACGTCTTCGTCATATTCTCAATCCCCGCCCGCGCCGCTGCCGAATGCGCCATACCTGGAAAACCCCGCGAATTGTCCATCAGCATATTTACAATCACGCCACCATGCGCTTCCATGTAGCGATTAAACGCCTCGCGGCACATCAAAAACGTTCCCGTCAAGTTCGTCTCTACTACTGCCTGCCAGCCCTTCAAGGAAATCATCTCTGCTGGACTGAGAAATTGCCCACCAGCATTATTCACCAAACCATGAATAGCCCCGCACTCCGCCAGCACCTCTTCAAATAAGACTTGCACACTTTCCTCTTGGCGAATATTACACACAAAGACTGACACCCGACCACCTGCTTTCATAATCTCTTGGTGTACTGTATCTAGCTTCTCTTGCTTGCGTCCCGCAATCACCACATGTGCCCCCAAAGAGGCCAACTCATGTGCCGTCACCCGACCAATGCCACTGCCGCCACCCGTCACAATGATTGTTTGTCCTGCAAATAAATCAGGCCGAAAAATAGAGTTAAACTGTAGCAATTGTCACGCTCCAAATTTGTTATTTCGTGTCATCTTCGGTGAGAAATCTTAACAGAATTGTTAGACCATCGGGATTCCTCCTCGAAGGCTCGTCAAAATAACAGATAGCCAGTCAATTTCCTGTCACATGTTCGTCGCTTGAAGATAATTCTTCGCCCTCTTGCTTTTTGACGCGATTGGCAATGCGTTGCCGAAAACCTCCGCCCGTCTGATCCTGATGCTCTGCCAACAAAACGATAAAGCTGGAAAGGATACCCAGGCCAAGAATGATATAGACAATCGTGAAGATTTTGCCGATGCTCGTTTGGGGCGCCAAATCACCATAGCCTACTGTCGTTAACGTCACCACACTAAAATAGAGTGAGTCCAACCATGACCACCCCTCCCACTGATGGTAAAACCACGTTCCCGTCAACAGCAAGATCAATACCCAACTAAAAATCCCCCGAAATTCTGGCTCTTTCAAGCCACGTCCAATCGAGCGAATGAAACGAATGAGAACAAGTAACAGTGCTGGCATATGGTCGGGGAGGATATTGGGTCAAGACTCCAATATCCTCATTATTGAGAGGCAACTTCCTGGGCCGCTTGGGCAATGAGCGGAATCAAATCGCCCAAAGGGGCAAACCGTTCGTCTTGCGTTTGGCCGCGTTGGTAACGAATGTAGATTTGGGCGATGATGACCACCAGACGGTAGAGGCCAAGAGCATGATAGAAGTGAATGTCGTGGATAGAACGGCCGCTTTTCTGTGCATACCGCTCCACTAATTCCCGCCGTGTCATAAACCCCAACTCGCCCAAGGGCATTGACGTAATCGCTTGCATGTAGGGCGGATCAGTCGGTTCCGTCCAATAGGTTAGCAAAGCCCCCACATCAACCAACGGATCACCCAAGGTACACATATCCCAATCAAAAATGGCCACCATCTGACCCGGATCAGTGGCTGAGAGCATTACATTGTCTAATTTGTAGTCATTATGGATTAGGGAAACGGCCGTCTCCTCCGGTTCATTTTGCCGCAACCAATGGTATACCGCTTCAAATTCCGGCAAGTCATGCGTCTGCGCCCGCTGCCAGCGTTTGTACCAGCCCTCAATCTGTCGTGACACAAAACCAACTGGCCGTCCTAATTCCGACAGACCAATCGCCTCATAATCTACTGCATGGAACAGAGCCAGGGCATCCACCAAGGCTTCGCTCATACCCCGACCTACATTTGGTATCTGGGCAAAAGCAGCGGGCAACGAACGACGCACCACCACTCCTTGCCGTCGTTCCATCACCACAAAAGGTGCACCCACAATCGCCTCGTCCTCGCTATAGACAAAGGCGCGCGGCGCATAAGGAAAAACCTGATGCAACACCGACAGCACCCTAAACTCGCGCCCCATATCGTGGGCTGATTTGGCCACTGGCCCCAGCGGTGGCCGCCGCAGCACGTATTCGTGTGTACCATAGTCGAGTAAGTAGGTTAAATTAGCCGCCCCACCGCCAAACTGTTGCACGGTTAACGGCCGTTCACTGCCTGCCACCTTCCCCCGCAAAAAGGCCGCTACCCTATTTTCATCAAACCGTTCATCCGGTCGTACTGGGATCAGTTCACCAGTTGCGCCAATCACCATCTCACTCCATTATTCTATTTGAAGACTGGGGATAGGAAACTAAAGGCTCAAGCCTCTAGGCTCCAATCTCTACTCTCTACTCTCTTATATAACCATACTACCGTAGAGACGCAAATTTTTGCATTTCTACCACCTTCAATATGAAACATCTCCTCTTCATCCGCCATGCGGCCGTTATTCAAGAGCCGACTATTTCTTCTCATAAGTGGGTGCTGTCAGAAAACGGCCGTTACCGCACCTACGCCCTCATCCCCCACATCGCCGCCTACACACCCAGCCGCATCATCACCAGTCACGAACAAAAAGCCATGCAAACAGGCCAAATCATCACCGAGGCCTTAGACTTGCCTCGCACCACCGCCCCCGGCCTGCAAGAACACAACCGCACTGGCGCACCCTACTTTGAAGATGTCGCCGAATTCCACGACACCATACAACAACTATTTTTACAACCTGATGAATTAATCTTTGGCACCGAAACAGCAACCCAGGCCCGCACCCGCTTCACACGAGCCATCCACACCCTACTGGCTCAATACCCCACCGACACCCTAGCCATCGTCAGCCACGGCACCGTCCTCACCCTCTTCCTGACTCATCACAACCCCCACCTCGACCCCATCCCCTTCTGGCAGCAGCTCAAACTCCCTGATTTAGTCGTTGTTACGCCACCCCAAATGACCCTCCTCCCCATTAACAATTGACGATTAACAATTAACAATTGACCATTCTCCCCTCCATCCCCTTCTGGTGCGGCCTCAAACTTCCTCTCCCTCTGTACATCTCTGCTCCTCTGCGTCTCTCAGTATCCCCTTTTGTCTGCCTGGCCCAGATTAGAAATCAATCTGCAAAATCCTGGACAGCATCCGTAATCATCTTCACCACCAAACTCTGTTGTGCCAGCACATACTTCCTCATAGCACCTTTGCGCCCCAGCCAGCCCATTCGGGTTAAACGCTGGCTAAAGGTGCTGACCTTCTCCGCCCACCAAAGCGTAATGAGGATAAGGATCGGTATCGCTACAAAAAATAATACGCCCCAGCCAACATTCCAACTGAGCATCACCCAAATCGTCAACCCAAGCCAAGTCAACAGAAAAAACAGCAAGCCCCCCACAATTTTGGCCAAACTAAGCTGTGTATAATCATCTTGAATAGCGCGTCTAGCCACAAACCGCGTGAGCCGATAAGGCACATAACTAATGAGCAAGCCCAGCAAAGCAAAAGGCGCACACAAAATAACAACCAGGAAACGGCCGAATAATTGCCACCTGGAAATCTTCGGCAATTCTAGCTGCCAAGGATCTTCCATACCCATCGCTCGCAGCAAGCCATCATAGCGCCGCATAGCATTAACGATGCGGTCAAGACGCTCAGGGTCTTGCTGCTTTATGCGCTCATACGTCTCTAAAAGCTGCTGCATTTGAGTGTGCTGCATTTCCAAAGTGGCTACTTTTCCTTCATTAAGCCAGTTGGCGACCACAGGCAAAGCTCGTAATATCTCCCTCGATTCTGCCTGCAACACAACCTCATCTAATCCTTTTTCTATCTTCTCAGTCACAAGACGCACGGCCTCCCTTTCATCCTCTAAATAACTGGCCTGAAACGGTTCCAGGGTAAAGGGCTGGCCCACCACCAGTAAGACGGATGAGCGAAAGCGAATTTTGTTTTCATACCATAAGCCAATCGGCACGATGGACACCTGCCCCGCCCAATTCATATCGGCTTCATTTTGCAGAGCAATTCTAGCTGCTCCCGTCTTAAGCGGTAAAAGCTGGGATTCCGAATGGGTTGTACCTTCAGGGAATAAAGCCAAGGCGCCCCCCTCTTTGATGAGCCTTCGCGCCAGGGCGAACGTATTTTCGTTGCGGGTTGGCGCATCCCCTTTTGGCCCATGCCGCAGACCATCATCACGGTGACGGAAGATGGGCAAAGCGTCAAACGCTTCCAGGAAGTTTTTCAATAAGGGAATGGCCCACAAGGTGCTTTTGGCCAGAAAGGCAATAGGGCGCTCCAGCTTAATCATTAAAGGCACAGGATCAATAATCCCATTGGGATGATTACTGACAATAATTACGCCACCGGATGTGGGCAGATTTTCTTGCCCAGTGATGTCAATGACGGGATAGAATAAAGAAACCAACCAAAAAATGAATTGGCGCATTGTTTATCCTCCTAACCTGGACAAGCCAGAAAAGTGGGACGCAGAGTGGTGCAGAGGGGCAGGGGTGCAAGAAAATTAAAAAGACATCTTTTCCCTTTCTCTGCGTATCTTTGCGTCTTCTCTGTGTATCTCCGTGTCATTTTCTTGTTGCTTATACAAGAATTTCACTTGTACTGCACCACATGATTACATCTTAATATCTCTCTTGTTTATCAATGATATTGCGCAACGGCCGTTCCTCCTTATACCGCGCCAAATTATCAAAAAATAGCGCGAGGGCACGTTCGTGATAACGGGCCGACATGCCCGAATAGTGAGAAGTGATGAGCAAATTATCTATCTGCCAATGGGGTGCATCTGGGGGCAATGGCTCTTGCTCAAAGACATCAAGGCCCGCGCCTGCGATAACTTTGTTTTGCAGGGCGGGCAGCAGAGCCGCTTCATCAATCGTTGGGCCGCGCCCCACATTGACCAGATAGGCGGACGGTTTCATCAGGGCAATTTCGGCGGCGCCAATAAGGTGATGGGTCGCGTCAGTGTGAGGCAAAGTGGAGGCAATGAAGTCAGCGCGGGGGAGGACGGCGTGGAGTTGGTCGATGCCCACCATTTCCTGGACATAGGGGGAGCTATTGGCCGGATTTCTGCGCACGCCGATGACGTGCATGTCAAAGGCTTGGGCTAGTTTGGCCGTCCGTTCGCCAATCGCACCCACACCGAGAATGAGCAAGGTTTTGTCGGCTAACTCGGTGAGATTTTGCCAGGAAAAGGCGAAGGGTTGGTTCTGATAATCTTCGGTGGGATGGTAGCCTCGCGCCCATTGGCTGGCCCGTTTGGCCTGCTCGGCGTTGTGCAGATGACGCCCATGATAGAGCATCATGGCCAAGATATGTTCGCTCATTTGGATGGCGTGGACGCCGGAGACGTTGGTTAGGATAAACGGCCGTTCCTGTAAATCGTGATGCTTTTGTAGCCAATCCGCCCCAGCCCCCCACTGCTGCAGCCAGCGTAAATTGGGCATGGCTCGCAGCCAATCCGGTTTGAACCAACCGGCACAAATTTCGATCTCCTTGGCGGCTTCGAGGATGCGTTGCTCGTCGTTCGTGTGGAGGAGGGTGTAGCCGTCGGGAGTGTTTTGCTGAACGGCCGTTATCTGTTCCTCACCAAGTTGCACGGGGTCAATCGTGAATAGGAGTGTAGGCATCTGTACCTCTAAATATATCTGCCATATTTCAGAATTTACCAGGCAATCTATACAATTACAATGTCATTTTGAACCACTTATATGGCATCTCGATTTATAATTGGGCGAATAAATTCGCAGCAATGACTACGAAGCCCGCCTGCGCGGGCTAATTCTTCAGTCGGCGCAGGCCGACTTTGTAATCGTCACTGCGGTTTCAACCGCCGGAGCGAATCCCCCAAATGGTGACCGTACCATCTTCACTACCCGAAGCTAGGAAAGTGCCATTCGACGACCAGGCCAGGCTGACCACCGCCGCCACATGCCCTTCTAAGGCCGCCAACGGCCGTCCCGCCTCCGCATCCCACAAACGCACCTTGGCATCCCAACCACCAGAAGCAATCAGTTCACCATTAGGCGACCAGGCAACGGCCGTTACCAACTCTCGATGTGCCTCCCCAATAAATTGAGCCTCGCCCGTTTCCGTATCCCACACCCGCATCGTCTGGTCAAAACTGGCCGAGGCTAGACTATCGCCATCAGGCGACCAAGCAATGGCCACCACCTGATCCGAATGGCCAGGCAACAAAATATCCGGCTCATCCTCCTCAACATCCCAAATCAAAATCGTGCCATCATGACTGGCAGAAGCTACCCTATCACCTGAAGGCGACCAGGCCACCATAGCAATCGGCTCATCTTGCTCTGACCAAGATAGTTCCTCCTCTCCTTCAATGGCATTCACCACCCACACGCCGCCGTCAATATCACCTGCAGCCACCTCAGTGCTATCCGGAGACCAAGCCACAGTCGTGATTGTGCTGTCCGTCACCTCGCTGCCCCGAACAGTGGCAGTTGATTGCCAATCGGCCGTATCCCACAACTGCACCCAATCATCACCACCCACCGAAACCAATTCAGCCCCATTTGGTGACCAATCCAGACTAAACACACCATACTCATGGGCCGATATAATCGTGGCTGAGCGGGATTCGCGGGGCTGCCACACACGAATAGTGCCATCCACACTGGCCGCGGCCAGGCCCGAATCTTGAGGCGACCACGTGAGGCTGCCCAAGGCATCCGTATGCTCTCGCATCTCTCGCACCATCTCACCGCTGGCTGCATCCCACACGGACACTGTATCCACAGCATCTAAGACCAAAAAGCGGTCATCAACTCGGAGCCAACTCAACTCTACTATAGGCACATGGAGTTCGGCCACTGTCCTGATCTGACGGCCGTTACGCCCATTCCACAAACGAATGATGCCATTACCGTCTCCTGTCAACAATTGCGAGCCGTCCGGCGACCAAACGGCCGTATTCACCCCATACTCATGCTCCGTCAGCGCCATCACTTCCTGCTCATTGTTCACGTTCCACACCCGCACAATACCGCTCTCCATGCCACATAAAGCCAAATGGTCGCCGTCCAGCGACCAAGTAGCACAACCAATTGGACCTTCATGACCAAAGTGATGGGCCACCCGCCAATTAGCCGGATTCCACACCAAGGCATTACCTTCATTATCGGTTGACACAAACCAACGGCCGTCTGGCGACCAGCCTATCTGCGTCACATAAGTCGACTCCACCGGATGCTCCTCCAAATTAGCCACCTGCTGCCCACTGGCTGTCTCCCAAATCTGCACCGTACCATCCCACGAGGCACTAGCTATGTGTGCACTATCCGGCGACACAGCCAAGGCAACTATCTGCTCATCATAGCTGAATATCCCTTGCTGCTGTCGCTCCGCCACATCCCACAAGCGCACCGTACCATCCCAGCTGCCCGACACAACCCCCTGTCCATCGGGCAACCAAGCCACGCGGCTCACAATCGCTTCATGTGCCTGAATTGGTTCACTGTTTTGGGCAAAATTGTCCATACTGTATAACCAAACCCCCGCGCTGCCTCCCACCAACACCGAACGACCATCTGGCGACAGGGCCATATCCTCAATCGTGCCTCGCCCCAACCGAAGCAAAGGCTCCATCTCTAGCGCCAGTGCCGCAGGAATACCTCCTTCCAGCAGATCAACATCTATTTGGTTGCCGTCCCCCTCGTCCGGTGGCAGCGGCTCTCCGGATTGCGTTCCATCCTCGCTAAAAAGAGAAGCTATGACACTCAGCAAAATACACAACACAAGCAGCACACCCACCCCAATAATGACCCTCTGCCATAACGGTCGTTTCCTTTTCCCTACTTTCTCCTCTTGTTCCTCAGCCCCTTGTGCCTCCACTTCTCCATTCCCCTGCTCCTCTGACCCCCTACCCTCCGTCTCCTCTACTACCTCGTCCCTCTGCTCCTCCATTCCTCCGTTTTCCGGTCCCGATACAACTGTAGGCACATCGGCCGTTTCCACAGCCACCGGCTCCGTCGGCCAAGCAAGGGGTGTAGGGCGTGTGCGACCCTCAATCGTCTGCGTCATCTCCATCGCCGACTGATACCGTTCTGTCACTTCCTTGGCAGTAGCCCGCGAAATTACCGTTTCGTACACAGGCGGCAAATCGGGCGACACGTCCAACACACGCGGCAATGGTTCCGTCATCTGCTTCACCAACATCATGGCGGGCGTTTGCGCGTCGTATGGCTTCTGCCCCGTCAACATCTCAAACAAAATGATACCAAGTGCGTAAATGTCGGTACGGCCGTCTACCTGTGCCCCCTGAATCTGCTCTGGGCTCATATAGGCGGGCGTGCCAATCACCCCCGTCCCCGTCAGCGTCGCTCCCGATTCTGCCAGCCGAGCAATGCCAAAATCGGACAAAAAGGCATCGCCATACTGATCAAACAAAATATTATCGGGCTTCAAATCGCGGTGAATCACCCCCATCCCATGTGCCCGATCCAAGGCTGAACCAATACGCTTGAGAACGACCGTACACTGCGCCACGGGCAACGGCCCGCCATCTAACTTATCTCCTAACGAACCACCCGTCATCAAACGCATCACTAAAAAAGGCTGTTCATCCTGCTCGCCAAAATCATACACAGGCACAATCGCCGGATGCTCCAAAGCCGCAATCGTCTCCGCCTCGCGCTGGAATCGCGCCCGAAATGTTGGATCATGATTAAATTGGGCCGGCAACACCTTCACCGCCACATCCCGTTTGAAGCGCGGATCATGGCCCAAATAGACAGTCGCCATGCCCCCGCGCCCTAATTCTTTTACAATCTGGTAACGGCCGATTTTCTCAGGTATCATCATGCCCATCATTGTACACATTTAACCAGTAATCAGTAAACAGTAATCAGTAAACAGTCACTACAATTTCACTGGCTACTGATCACTGAATACTGATTACTGAAAATACCCACAAAACCCCAAAGGAGTTTATAACAATGAGTGAACGTAAAAAGATCAAAGTAACCTATTCCACCCTGGCCAGCCCCGACCCCCTGCTGCATGAATATTATGATGAGGCTGTGGCCGAAGCTCGTGCTAATCTAGGCCAAACCCACCCCATGTACATCAACGGTGAATGGGTCAACGCCGACACAACTTTCAGCAAAATCACGCCCATAGACACCAGCGTCGTCATCGGCCACTTCCAATCCGCTTCAGCCGCTGATGTCAACCGTGCCGTTGCCGCCGCCCAAGCCACCTTCCCCGCCTGGCGCGATACGCCCTGGCAAGAGCGCGTGGCCATCATCCGCCAAGCCGCCGACCTCATCAGCGACCGTCTTTTTGAAATTAGCGCCGTGGTCAGCCTAGAAATTGGTAAAAATCGCCTCGAAGCTCTGGGAGATGTCGAAGAAGCCGCCGATCTCATGCGCTACTGCTGCGATTCTATGGAGCAAAACAATGGTTTTGACAACACTCTGGCTCCCGAAAGCGACAAACACCACAATCGCAGCGTCCTCAAGCCGCATGGCGTTTGGGGCGTTATTTCGCCCTTTAACTTCCCCGCTGCCCTCTCAGCTGGCCCTACAGGTGCGGCTCTAGTAGCTGGTAACACGGTTGTGCAAAAACCGGCAGAAGATGGCCCCTTAACGGCCGTTCACCTAGCCCACTGCTTCATAGATGCAGGTGTCCCCGCTGGCGTTTTTAATATGGTCACAGGCGCTGAAGAAACGGGCAAAGCCATCACCGCCAACCCCCATGTAGATGGCCTCACCTTCACTGGCAGCTACGAAGTCGGGATGCACATCATTCGCAACTTCGCCGCCGCTGGCAAATACCCCCGCCCCGTCGTCATCGAAATGGGTGGCAAAAACCCCACCCTCGTCACCGCCAACGCCGATCTGGACAAAGCCGCCAGTGGTGTCATGCGCTCCGCCTTTGGCTTACAAGGCCAAAAATGCTCCGCTTGCTCCCGCGTCTACATCCACCAAGACGTAAAGGATGAGTTTACGGCCAAGCTATTGGCCGAAACCGCCAAAATCAAAGTCGGCGACCCCACCCAACAAGAAAATTGGATGGGCCCCGTCATCAACGAGACCGCCTATAGCAACTACAAAAATCACGTTGAAGATTTGCAGCAACATGGCGACATTCTCACAGGTGGCAAAACATTAGATAACAAGGGCCATTATGTGGCGCCCACCATTGTGGACAATCTGCCCGATGACCATCCACTGTGGAAACAAGAGATGTTCCTGCCCATCGTCACCCTCACCACCTACGATGATGCTGAGGCCGCTATGCAAAAGGCCAATGACGTGGACTTCGGTCTGACGGCTGGCCTCTTCAGCGAGGATGAAGCCGAACAGCAGTGGTTCCTCAACAACATTGAAGCGGGTGTCCTCTACGTCAACCGCGCTTCGGGCGCGACCACCGGCGCCTGGCCCGGCTACCAATCCTTCGGTGGCTGGAAGGGCAGCACGGGCACAAGCAAAGCTGCTGGCAGCTTCTATTACGTCCCCCAATACATGCGCGAACAAAGCCAGACGGTGGTGGATTAGGTTTCTGATTATAGAGAGACGGCCGTTGTGGGGAAACGGCCGTCTTTATTTAGATTGTGTGCTGCCAAGTCAGTTTAATAATTGATATGCTCGCGAAACTGATTAAGGCATTCCAACGCCAGCATCGTCGGCAGAAGTATCCGCCAGGGGCACATTTTAGCCGTTTTGTCGCTCGTGATATCCGTCGTGAAGAAAAATGAGTCAAAACCCTCTTCACCTCAATTGCTCACCAAACTTTATTCAATCCTCAATCCTAAACTTTCCTCAACCAAAATAAACAGGATTTCAACCCGAAAATGCCTCGGGTTACAAATACACTATGTTTGCACTTTTTATCGACATAATGTTCTTCTCTCTGGTAGCCTAAGGCCAATGGACCTTTTCTATGTGTGGTTGTAATCATTCTCTACCAGAGGTGATTTCGTTATGTAAACGAAAACTGCAAAGTTAGTGAAATAGATACAGCTTCACGACCATCACAAACCGTCGAGCAACTTAGCCAACTCTTCTGGGCCAACCCACATGTCCAAGCCGTACTCTTAGCCGGATCATTGGCTGATGAGAGCATAACAACAGACATTCGATCTCGTCTTCATCCCCCAATCAACTGCACAACAAGTGTTGTCAGAAGAAAATCATTCCTTTCGCCAACCAGCCAAAGTACTCCGGTCTCGTCTGCCTCAGCTAGAGGATAAGCCGAACATCCATCTAAACATTCTCAACTTGATTAGGCAAAGCTGCATACTTTTTGATGGACTAGCACCCAAACTATGCAGCGTGGGGTGGCCCTGTCACCAACCATTGAGTCTGTTAGAGAAGTTTATCTGAACATACGACAGTTACCTACCCTGAATTTGAACCCCTATGAACCAACACTTTGCCCTTAATTTCAAGAGTAACTAGAGCATTTACGGGTATTACCTCAATCTGTATAGTACTACAGTCCCAATCACTTTTTGCACAAACAGGGTCTTTTCCTGTAAAATAGGACCATAGTACTCTTGACTTCGAGAAAATAACAAAGATCAGGCGTTGCTCGACTCAGGCAGCACTGAAACTTTTTAAAAGGAAAATCCTCATGATGTGCAAACCTATATTTACCTATCCTATCCGCTCAACGCTCTTTCTGAGCCTTATTTTACTCTTAATTGGCAGTTACGGAGTAGCCGCGGCTGTCACTCCCGAACCAACCCTCTACGAACATACCCTCCAATTACAAGTCAATCACAGCCTCGATGATGCTGAAGAGATCGCCCACAATGGTCCTGTTGGCGAAGTATACACGCACAGTTCCGATTTGGAGATTGGCTACAACAACGGCAATCGTCAAATCGTTGGGATTCGTTATCCTGATGTCCCCATTCCCAGCGGGGCACCGATCCTTGAAGCTCGCTTAACTTTTGTAGCCGATGAGGCAGATTCAGGGGATGATCGTGCCGAAATATCTGCTGAAGCCAGCCCTAACTCTGCTCGTTTTTCCAATGACGACTATGACCTTTCTAGCCGGGATTGGCGTTTTGACGACGTTGACTGGTATTACGATTCTGATTGGGAGGTCGGTGAAAGTTACACAACCCCTGACATGCGCCTCATCGTCCAACAAGTCGTGGATCAGCCAGGATGGGTAGCTGGCAATGCTATGTCCTTCATGCTGACTGGGGTCTATGTTCGCGTTGCCGATTCTTACGACGGCAATCCCGATACGGCCCCCTTATTGACTGTCCGCTTCTTAGCTCCCTACCCACCTACTCAAATCTTCGAAACCCGTATTTCCAGTGGTCGTAATGATGCCGAAGAGATATGGAGCGACGGCAGCGGTAACATGAGCCTCGGCAGCAGTGACCTAGAACTTGGTTTTGACGGGGATGAAGGCCAATTGGTTGGTATGCGCTTTAAAGATGTAACCATCCCTGCTGGGTCTACGATTATCCATGCCTATATAGAATTTACAGCCGATGAATCTCACTCAGGTCACGCTCGTTTGGAGTTTTACGGGGAAGCGACTGGTTCAGCAAAAGCCTTTTCTAGCAACGATTACGATATTAGCAGTCGTCTATGGGGTGATGCCGCTCCAGCTTGGTATCCTGATAAGTGGCAGCGAGGCAACATCTACCGTAGTGTCAATCTCTTTACCCTCATCCAGGAAATCATCGATCAGCCTGAATGGAAAAGCGGCAATAACATAGCCGTTTTCGTTTTTGGCAATGGCACTCGCACCGCCGAATCCTACAACGGTGATTCCAATGCTGCCCCCTTGCTCCATATCAGGTATGCACCTCCGATCAATTAACTGTAGCGTCTGCCTTATCTGGCGTAAACGATTGTCTCTTTGAGGCGAGAAATCTATGATCATCCTCTACCCCCAAATCGAACCTTATGAACACGGAATGCTAGATGTGGGCGACGGTCAACAACTTTACTGGGAACAGTGTGGCAATCCGGAAGGGAAAGCCGCTCTCGTCTTACACGGTGGCCCTGGCTCAGGTTGTTCTCCCACCATGCGCCGCCTCTTTAACCCTGATGCGTATCGCATCGTCCTCTTCGACCAACGCAACAGTGGTCGCAGCACCCCGCATGCCAAAGATTTCAACACCGACCTTACTACCAATACTACCGAACATCTGTTAGCCGACATTGAGCAGCTTCGGCAATCCTTAGGCATCGAACGTTGGCTCGTCTTTGGTGGTTCCTGGGGCGTCACATTAGGATTGGCCTATGCTCAACAGTATCCTGAGCGCGTCACGGAAATGGTTCTGATAGGCATTACCATGACCCGCCGTGCTGAGATTGATTGGCTGTACCATGGTGTGGGACGACTCTTCCCGAAACAGCACGCCCGCTTTCGTGCTGGTGTTCCCGCCGCGGAACAGGATGGCGATCTGGTAGCCGCCTACTATCGCCTCCTACAAAATCCCGATCCCGCCATCTTTCGCCAAGCCGCCTCTGATTGGTGCATGTGGGAAGCCTCCCTCATCTCCACCGACCCCAACCACCAACCCTCACCCCGCTGGTTGGACCCCGACTTTCAACTGACCTTTGCTCGTATTGTAACCCATTATTTCCATCACAATGGCTGGCTGGAAGATGGCGTTTTGCTGCGGAATGCAGACAGGCTGGCTGGAATTCCGGGTGTGTTGATACACGGCCGTTTAGACTTCGATGCCCCTCTCATCACTGCCTGGGAACTCAATCAAGCCTGGCCTGATAGCGAACTAATCATCGTTAGCGGAGCGGGTCATTCCCTCGGTGACTCTGGCATGAGTGAAGCCCTCATTGCTGCCACTGATCGCTTTGCCATGAACTAATCATGAAAAAACGTAACATCCGCGCCATGAAATTGTCCGAAGTGCCTTTGATGATCAATTACTTCTTAGAAGCAGATGACAACTTCTACGCTCAATTGGGTGTTGACCCTGCCAAAGTGCCATCATTTGACCAGTGGTATGGGAGTTTAGAGCAGGATTTTGAACGGCCGATCCCCGACAAGCAGTTCTTTTACGTTATTTGGGAACTAAATGATGTTCTGGTTGGCCATTCCCACATCAACAATATTGTGTATGGACAAGAAGCCTTCATGCACCTACACATTTGGCAGCCATTTCAGCGCAAAATGGGCCATGGCACCTTCTTCGTCCAAGAATCAGTCAAGCACTACTTCCAACTGTTCAAATTAGAGAAGCTATTTTGTCAACCCTATGCCCTCAATCCGGCCCCCAATCGCACCTTATCTAAAGTTGGTTTTAAGTTTCTCAAAACTTACAAAACAACACCCGGTTGGCTAAACTCCCACCAACCCGTTAATCTTTGGCTGTTGGAGAGGACGGAGATCACATGAGCCACTATTACGATTTAGGCAACTATACACGACCTGTCACCACCACTTCGCCAGCAGCCCAAAAATGGTTCGATCGTGGCCTAGTATGGTGTTACGGCTTCAATCACGAAGAGGCCAGCCGTTGCTTCCATCAAGCCCTTAATCAGGACCTCGATTGCGCCATGGCCTATTGGGGCATCGCCTACGCCAATGGCCCGTTTTACAACAAGCCCTGGGAATTCTTCGGCCAGGATGAGTTAGCCCAAGCTGTCGTCACTTGCTATGAAGCTGTGCAAAAAGCCCTAGCCCTTAGCCACAGTTGCACGGCTAGCGAACAAGCCCTCATCCAAGCCCTCAGCTACCGCTATCCACTTCCTCAAGTCGTCACTCAAGCCACCTTCGACAATTGGGATGCCAACTACGCTCAGGCAATGCAAGCCGTCCACACAACCTTCCCCTATGATGCCGATGTCATCGCCCTTTATGCCGAAGCCATGATGACCAAAACGCCCTGGCAGCTATGGAACATATATACAGGACAACCCGCTCCAGGTGCAGATACCGTTATTGCTGTGCAGATATTAGAAGCTGGGCTGCGATTGATGAACGAGGACCAAATCCCGCCCCATCCCGGTATCCTACACATGGTCATCCACGCCCTGGAAATGTCGCCTCAGCCCGAAAAGGCCCTGCCCGCTGCCGCTGCTTTGCGTGATTTGGCTCCAGACAGCGGCCATTTATGTCATATGCCTACACACATTGATGCTCTGTGCGGCCATTATACCCAAGCTGTCGTCGCCAGCGAAAAAGCGATTGCGGCCGATAAAAAATATTTGGCCCAAGTTGGCTCCTTTGGTTTTTACACAACGGCCGTCTGCCATGATATTCATATGCTTATGTATGTGGCGATGTTATCGGGCCAGTATAAACAGGCATTAACGGCCGTTCACGACCTCACTCAACTCCTCACCGAAGAAGTATTACGAGTAGACATCCCCCATCTGGCCAGTACCCTGGAGGGCTATTACTCCATGAACATGCACGTTTTTGTGCGTTTCGGTCAATGGCAAGCAATCATAGCCACACCCCTGCCACCCGATCCCCAACTGTATTGTGTTACCACTGTCATGCACCACTACGCCAAAGGCGTGGCTCATTCCGCTCTGGGCAATATTGCGGCAGCTGAGGAGGAGCGGCACTTGTTCACAACGGCCGTTGCCCGCGTCCCTCTCCAACGTCGCTTCTTCAACAACAGCGCCCTTGATATTCTAGCTGTTGCCTCAGAGATGCTGAATGGTGAACTGACTTATCGACAAGGCCATCATCAGACCGCTTACACCCATTTACGCCAAGCAGCCTACCTAGATGATCATCTCGCCTACACCGAACCCTGGGCCTGGATGCACCCGCCACGCCATGCTTTGGGTGCTCTGCTACTAGAACAAGGTCACATGAGTGAGGCCGAGCAGGTATACCGAGCAGATTTGGGGCTAGACGGCCGTTTACCCCGCCCCTTACAACACCCCAATAATGTATGGAGCCTGCACGGTTATGCCGAATGTCTGCAACGCCTCAATGAGACGGACGAAGCCACCGTCCTGCAACCCCACCTCACACAAGCCCTGGCCCACACCGATATTGAGATTACCGCCTCCTGCTGTTGCCGTCTAGAACAACATTGTTGTCATTGACAATTGCCATCTCCTCCAAGATCATTTACACTCACCCCCTCATATAAAAACCCATTTACCCAAAGGAGTAATCCGTGAAGTTTTCAACTAAAGCCGTCCATGCTGGCATTAGCCCAGACCCCAGCACCGGTGCCATCATTCCCCCAATTTATCAAACAGCCACCTACACTCTAACCGAAGTTGGCCAAAGCAAAGGTTTCGACTACACGCGTGGCTCCAACCCCACCCGCGCTGTGTTAGAAGATAATATTGCTGCCCTAGAAGGTGGCAAATATGCTGTCTCTTTTGCCTCCGGCATGGCCACTGTGGATGCTATTACACGTCTCTTTTCCCCTGGTGATCATATCGTCTCTAGTGATGATGTGTATGGTGGTGTGGTACGCCTCTTTGACCAGATACTCACCCGCTACGGCCTAGAATTCACCTATGTGGACACCTCTGACCCGGAAAATGTGGCTGAGGCGATCCAATCTAACACCAAGATGATTTGGGCCGAAACTCCCACCAATCCTTTGCTCAAAGTCACTGATCTGGCAGCCGTGGCTGAGATAGCTCAAGAGAACAACTTGCTGTTTGGTGTTGATACGACTTTTGCCACGCCCTATCTATTACGGCCGTTACAATGGCATGTAGATTTCGTCGTCCATAGCACCACCAAATACCTCAGCGGGCACAACCAGATCATCGGCGGTATGGTCATCACCAACCGCGAAGACCTATATGAAAAGTTACGTTTCGTGCAAAAAACAACAGGCGCGGCTTCCAGCCCCTTCGACTGCTGGCTCACCTTATTAGGCGTAAAAACGCTGCCCCTGCGCATGGACAAACATTCTGCCAACGGCATAGCAGTGGCCCAATACTTAGAAAATCATCCCAAAGTCACCCGCGTCAACTATCCTGGTCTAGAAAGCCATCCCCATCATCATGTAGCCAAAGCACAAATGTCCGCCTTCAGCGGCATGATGTCCTTTGAACTAAGTGGTGGTTTAGAAGCTGGCACAACCCTGATGAACAGCGTTCAACTCTGTTCACTGGCTGAAAGTCTAGGCGCAGTAGAGACTATGGTCACACACCCCGCCTCTATGACACACGCCTCTGTCCCCCGCGCTGACCGCATCGCGCGTGGTCTCAGCGATGGCCTTGTCCGCCTCTCCGTTGGCATTGAGGATATCGAAGACATCTTGGCCGATTTAGATCAAGCTTTGGCGCAAGTATAAAACAAAGGGCTTTGGCAACCTGGTTGCTCAGAGCTATCAGGTTCCCAAACCAACTCCTGTCTCATGTAGCACAAAATCCTGTAATCCCCAGATAAGGGACAAAAGTCTATCAGGATAGAACCCTATATCTGAGGGCACATGGATTTGGGGCACATGATAGCCACCCGGAATGAGAGCCGGGTCGGTATACGTAATATCCACTGCACCACTATCTTTGAAAGTGTAATTGTCAGACAGTGGCACGATGCCCATATCAATCATCTTGATGTTTGGCAGATGCGGCTGTAGAAAGGGGAGCACTCGGCTGGCTAATTGATCATTCCGATGATAGACAAGCAGCGGCTTTTGCCCCCGCGATATACAGTCCAGGTTGATCAGGCTGGCTTGTTTATAAGGGTAGTTTGTTTTATCCCAGATGCTCCTCAAACCGCTCGAGCCTAATAAGCCCCACTCTTCATTGTCCAAAAACACAAATTGCACCTGCGCTTGCAAAGCCGGTTTATCTTGCAACCAATCTGCCAGGGCCATAAGACCGATAATGCCACTAGTATTGTCTTCATGATTGTGCGGATTGGGAATCAACAAGGAAAACAAAGAGAGTGAGAGTATTAATTGGACCAAGAAGAAAAGACCAGAAAGCAGTGGTGAATTCAGGGCATTTAATGCAGGCAGGAGTGAGAACAAAAATAGAAACCCCAATAAAAAGATGGAAGCAATAATCTGCCTTGTATGACCAAACAGCCTGAAAAGGAACGAAAACCAAAATGGCATAATGGTAGGTGTGTCATAGTGCGCCAAAAAGATTATTTTGGGGCGCTCACAGACCGTCATTAAAAGCTGATTCGACAGCAATTTTCTAACTGTCACGCGCTCGGTGGCAAAGTGACGTGCCTGTAATTCTCGTTCAATCTCCCTCAGAAAGCCTGCCTTTTGTTTTTTTGTGATACGTATGGGAAATCGCCGTCCCCATTCACTATTCCACTGAGTTATTTGAGCCAGAAGTTCCATGTGCCGTTACTGATGCCCGTTCAGAGACAGTTTCTCTTTGTAGGCGTCCACGGCCTGCAAGAAAGGCACAATGTGCTTAGAAGCTGTGCCTATATGACCAACACGGAATGTATCATGCCGCAAGTGGCCGAGGCCCGTCGAGATTTGGATCTGAAATTGTTCACGTAAGAAGGTCACGAAGTGAGCCACATCCATATTGGGTAATCGTTTAACGGCCGTTATTGCCGACGAAGCCTTATCTCCCTCCACCATCAGCTCAAAATCCCGCTCCTTCATGGCTGCTCGGAAGCGATCGGCCGTTTGCCGATAGTACCGCCACCGATTTTCCAACCCTTCCTCCAGTAATTTGTGCAAAGCCACATTCAATGCCTGAAAATTCTGCGAACTGACCGTCACCGGTGTTGGGTGCCAGCCACCATCTCGTTGTACCGCAGTCCGCCAAGTTTTGAGGTTGAGATACCAGCCAGCGGCCGTTTTCTCTTTGCTGTCCATAATCTTACAGGCCCGTTGGCTAACGGCCACAGGGGCAAACCCCACTGGGGCAGCAATACATTTATTAGCGGCCGTCACACAAATATCGATGCCCCACGCATCCATATAAAAGGGGTCACCCCCTAATGAAGCCACCGCATCCACGACAACTGGCACATCAAATTCCCGTCCCAAAGTCCCAATGGCCTCAATCGGGTTCAGTACGCCAGTCGAGGTCTCATGATGAACAGTCAAAATACCCTTGGTGTCCGGCTGATTGACCAAGGCCTCACGCACCAACTGCGGGTCTATCGGCTGGCCCCAAGCACCCACTACCGATGAGGCTCGTAACCCCAAAGTCTCAGCCAGCATAATAAATCGATCGCCAAACAAGCCATTGTTCACAACCAGTATCCGCTCGCCAGGAGAAAAGAGGCTGGCAACGGCCGCTTCCACCGCGCCGCCACCAGAACAAGACAAGAACACAAGATCGGCCGTTTCCGTCACAAACACCCTTTTCATCAGTTCTGTCGTTTCTTGGAACAAAGCCGCCCAATCAGGCCCATAATGAGCCGCAATCGGCCGTCCCATCACACCCACAATATCATCATCCATTCCAGCCGGGCCAGGAATCATCAATTTATACTCTGGTAAATGCACCATCTTCAACCTCACTATTGACAAAATTCACCTCAGGCTTATCCAGGGATTCGCCTTTTTGGGGCTATTACTGTTTTCTGAATTGGCCTAATTGTGCCGCAGCCCGGGCAAACATACAATCAAGAAGCCCAAATCTGTAAAGAATTCGGAAATACTCCCTTGCATATGATGCCAAATATCGTTACCCTATGAATATGCGATTTTGGCGCCAGGCGCTGCGTATTCGCCTCAACACCTACTTTATCCTTCTGTCCATTGTGCCTTTAGCTCTTGTGGGTTGGGTTGCTTTCCTACTGGCTCGCACAGTATTGGAACAATCTATTTTCGACCAACTCAATGCAGTAACAGCCGTTAAGGAAGAGGAACTCGATCGTTGGGTCACGGATCGCACTGATGATGTTTTCTTCCTCTCACGTTCACCAGACATCGTACAACCAGCCACCTTTATTCTGACCCCAAATGATCATTCACCCGAAGAACAAGCGGCTGCTTTAGACACCCTTACAGCTTATGTTCGTGATGTTGTCACCCGCCGTTCCGACATTGCTGAGCTATTTATTTTGTCCACAACAGGAGACATTATCTTTTCATCCGACGAAACTCATATAGGACAACCTCAAGCAGACAGCCGTTACTTCGTCGAAGGATGGGACATGACTTTCGTGCAAAAGGTCTACAATTCGGATTTATTAGATAGGCCTACAATAACAATTGCCACGCCCCTCCTCAATGACCGCAGCCGGCGCATGGGAGTGTTAGCTGCACATTTGAATCTAGACCGTTTAGATACAGCAATTTTAGATACCTCAGATTTAGGCGAGGGAACCCAAGCTTATCTAGTTGATAGCCTCTATCATATTGTGGCAACCGCCGATGACACGCTTAACATAAGCACTGAGGTACACACAGATGGAATTGAAGCGGCCGTTTCTGGCCTTGATGGCTCCGAACGTTATACCAATCACTATGACATATCCGTTTTAGGCGCTTATCGCTGGATAGATAATTTGGAAATGGCGCTATTAGCCGAAATTCCCGAAAGTATTGCCTTCCAACCGGCCAATCAGCTTGGCTTCACTATATTTTCCATCGGGGTCATTCTCGCCTTTTTGGCTCTGGCCCTGTCCAATTACTGGGGCAAACAAATTACAGAACCCATTTTGAGTGTGACCAATTCGGCCGTTCAAGTTGCCAGTGGTGACCTCGGTGCTACTGCTACCGTCTTCACCGACGACGAAATCGGCACACTCGCACGCACCTTCAACCAAATGACTGAACGCTTACGGCGCATCCTGCACAGCCTGGAAGCCCAAGTTGCCACCCGCACCGATGAATTAGCCCAAAGCGTAGAACAGCTTAACCTCATCAATCAAGTAGGCCGCAATGCCAATAGTTTCATTGAACTAAACCCATTGCTCACAACCGTTGCCAGTCTTATTCGCAACACCTTTGACTACTATGTTGTTCTGGTGGCTTTAATAGATGAAGACGCTAGAGAGATTTATGTCTCTGCAGCTGACTCTGCAGAAGAAATAGACTTGCTTTCCCTTAACATTCGTGTCCCCATGACTCGTTCAAGCATCATGTCCCACGTCGCGCTTTCTGGTGATCCTCTCGTTGTCAATGATATAAGCCAGGAGCCACGTTATCTCTATTTGGAACAGCTGCCACACACACGGTCTGAACTATCACTCCCCCTCATTGTCGGCCACAAGGTACTGGGCATATTAGACCTCCAAGACACAGCTCTCAACGCCTTTAGTCCCAATGATGTCCAAGTGCTACAAACATTAGCTGATCAGATCGCTGTCGCCATTCAAAATGCTGCTCTATTCGAGACCGCTCAAGAAGCCCGTGCCGAAGCTGAAGAAGCCAATCGCCTCAAAACACAGTTCCTGACCAATATGTCACATGAATTGCGCACACCCCTTAATGCGGTTATTAACTTTGCCTATCTGCTCTCTGTAGGCATGGACGGGCCACTTAATGAAACACAAAAGGATTTGGTAGACCGTATTGGTGTAGCTGGCGAACATCTTCTCAGTCTCATCAATGATATTCTCGACCTGGCTAAAATTGAATCGGGTCGAGTAGAAATGTATTTTGAAGAAGTAGCAGTTAGTGATTTAGTGAAAGGGGTACTGTCAACGGCCGTTGGCCTCACCAAAGGCAAACCCATTGAGCTACGCCAGGACATCTCCGACACCCTACCTCTAGTACGGATAGACCGTAACCGCATCCGTCAAGTACTCCTCAACCTCATCTCCAATGCCGCCAAATTCACAAAAGATGGAACCATTACCGTCAGTGCAACGGCCGATAATGGCTGGGTCCAAATGAGCGTCAAAGATACTGGCATCGGCATTGCCCCAGAGGACATCGAAAAAGTTTTTACCGCTTTCGTTCAAGTAGACGGCGAACTCACCCGGCAAGTTGGTGGTACAGGTCTAGGACTCCCCATCAGCAAACAATTCATCGAAATGCACGGCGGGCAGATGTGGCTCGAAAGCGAAGTAGGGCGCGGTTCCACCTTCATATTCACACTACCTCGTGCAGACCATCCAATGATAACGCAACCAGAGCAGGAAAAGGTACTAAATGGCTAAGAAGGGCACAGCCATCGAACAAGCACGTATTCTCATCATCGAAGACGATGAAAACAACCGGATCATTGCCGTCAAACTATTGGAATTAGCGGGTGTTCCGCCAGACAACATCATCACTTTAGAAAGCGATCCTGCAACCCACCTCATCACACTATCTCACAACATTGACCTTATCTTGCTTGATTTGCAGTTGCCCGGCAAAGACGGCTACAAAGTTCTACAAGAACTACGTCAAATTCCCCAACTAGCAGACACCCCTATCGTCGCCATGACCGCCAACGTGATGAAGGCCGACATTGAACAAATGCGTGAGGCCCAATTTGATGGCTTCATCGGCAAGCCCATAAACGCCCATCGCTTTGCCGAATGGATACAACGTAGTTTAGCTGGCGAAGCTATCTGGACAAGCGTCTAATCTAGATGACAGGCACTTTGAAAGTGCCTGTCATCTCTCTAGCTACTATACCCATCACTAAAAATATCAATCATCAACCTTGCATCCCCCAATGGATATAAAATTGGGCAGGTACAGCCATTATCAATATATTCTCGCACCTTCGCCTTTACTTCTTCCGGCGAGCCAGCCGCTGTACACATCTGTACCACATCATCCGGCACAAGATGCATAGCTGCCTCAATCTGTTCATCTGTCGCCGGCCACGTTAGCACCTGATGAATCTCATCCAATAATTCCTGGCTAACCCCACTGGCTTTCATCAGATGTGGCTGTTGCCCCAAGTACTGTGTAATCATCTTGCGCGCCCCGTCCAGTGCCTTCTTGCGATCCATATCCACTGAACAGATCATCAATTGTGGTCGGTCAATATCATCAATTGACCGACCTGCCTTCTGCGCGCCTCGTTCTAAGGCATCCATTGCCTGCAAGTTGTATTTGGGATTGACCAAATAATTTAAACAAGCCCCATCAGCAACCTCACCTGTCAATTCCATCATCTTCATTCCCGTGGCTCCAATGTAGATGGGAACATTACGTGGCGTTTTTCGACCGTGTACGACATCCAACTGAATGCCATCCACATGATGAAACTCGCCATGAAACGTCACATTCTCCAACGTCAATAATTGGCGTAGTACCTGCACCGTCTCGCGCATAGCCGACAATGGCTTGCGGCGGTTAATCCCCACCTTGCTGGCCAACGGATCCCACCATGCACCAATGCCACAAATAATACGATCTTCAGCCAAATCATCCAGTGTTAAAAAGGTGGCTGCCAATAGACCAATATTGCGTGTCCAGTTATTGGTCACACCACTAGCCACTTTCAACTTAGTGGTGTGCGCTGCAAAAGCCGCCATGGGTACAATACAATCTCGCACCAACCGACTTTCGGCTTGCCATACAGCTTCAAATCCTTTCTCTTCCGCATATTTCGCCAATTCAATGCCCTCTTGCAATGAATGGGCATCCTGTAAATATAACGCAACTCTATCTTTGGACATGATTCTCTCCTCTGTTGATTTTCGATTTCTGATTTTCGATTTACGATTCCGACATACGTTCGCCAGTCCCCTGGCGGCGCAACATGATGATTTCGGCCATCACACTGATGGCTATTTCCTCTGGTGATTCTGCATTTAATTCTAAACCAAGTGGCGAATGGAAACGCGCCAACTCGGCTTCCGACGCACCATCTTCCAATAATAATTTGCGCGTTGTTTGCCAACGGCGTTGGCTACCCATCACACCAATAAAGGGCGCTGGGGATTTGATGAGATGTGGTAGGAGTTCGCGGTCTATTGTGACGTTGCGGGTGACGGCTGTGATGTAGGTGTTACGGGTAATTTTGTGTTGTTCTAAAGCATTTTCAATACGGCCAGGCAAGTAAACGTCGGCATTGGGGATGAATTCGGCCGTTACCAAATCCTCCCGATCATCCGTCACCACCACCCGATAACCCAACCAATGCGCCAAGTCAGCGATAGCTCTTCCCACATGCCCACAACCAATCACCAACACCGTGGCTGGTGGCAAATAGGGTTCCAAGTAAATCTCCATCTCCCCGCCACACACACCGGGGTCACCACTTTTGGGGTCTACCAGCGCGTAAGGTACTGTGCGCGTTTGCCCGTCTAAAAGGGCTTCTTTGGCTTCAGCGATCACCCGTGCTTCCATTTCGCCACCACCGATAGTGCCACTGATACGGCCGTCCTCATACACCACCATCTTCGTCCCCGCATGGCGCGGCACAGACCCCCGCGCCTTCACCACCGTCGCCAAAACAACAGCTTCCCCCGCCTCCTGCGCCGCCAATAATTCCTGCAAAATAACGTGATTTGTGTCCATAATCCAGCGACCTAGACAGCCACAGGTACATACAATGTGGGATTTTCCTCACCCATAAGCAATCGCGGACTACGATTAATGCGAGCAAAAACAACAGGTTTACCTTCACTACCAAAAGTAGACAGTAAATCCAAATTATATTGCCTCAGTTCCGGATCATCATCGGGCAAAATAATCAATTCAAAGTTATTGGGTAAAGAAGTAAAAATATCCACCTGATTGATGAGATACTTCATCACATCACCAGCCAAGGCAATGTTGCGCTCTACTACGTCTTTCGGACTCTTTATATTGTTGTTTTCAGCCATCTTTCGTATCTCCTTCGATACAGTTGCCAATTTTCTGTCAAATCTTGCATTGCAAAGGTCAGGGCTTCATTGTAATCTCTCGTTATCATCCTCTCTTTTGTCGCCGGATCGTATGGGTGCATAATATCACAATGAGCAAAACCATGAACCGTATCATAACGGATGATGGCTAGCCAATGATCGTTATAACGAGCCTCAAGTTGCACCACAAACTTCTCGACCACTCCCTGATCCAGAGTAAATCGTACCCGCAAAGCGTTACGCTCATCCAGTAAGCGGCGAAATTCAACGTCTCTCATCGTTTAGAACTCTCATACACCACCATCTTCGTCCCCGCATGGCGCGGCACAGACCTCCGCGCCTTCACCACCGTCGCCAAGACCACAGCCTCTCCCGCCTCCTGTGCCGCTAACAATTCCTGCAAAACAACGTGATTCGTATCCATTATCACGAGCCCCACACTTCGTTTAAGGCAACTCTAAACACCTCATTCAGACCTTCGATAGATGGCTTTGCAAAACCAAATTCAAGTCTTTTATCTTCTAATCTTGATATTTCTGCATCAATAAAGTCGCTGATTTCAGGAATTCGTGGACCATAATCTAATTCGTTTCCAGCTTTTTTTGCTTCAATCAATTCAGAAATTTTTTCCCGAAGGCCATCCGATTCAATAATTTTCTTGACCAGTACTTCAAATTCGGTAGGGACGACTCCTAAATCTTTTTCTATCCAATTAACAGCCAGAATAGGGCGAAGTACATAAAAATACTTCTTCACCCAAACCCAATCACCTTTGAGATACCCTCGATTATTGCCTTGAGCCATATGGAGATAATGGTACATACAAGCAATTGGGTTATAAAAGGATGCTTTCAGATCGCGGAGCTTCTGGGTAACGGTGTACTTTTCTTGATATATAATTGGTGATCCCAACCATTCTAGCAAAGGTGGATTCGATTTGTAATACAAGTTCAATGCCTTCCGCAAATCCCATCCACTAATATCTAAATTATCATCAATAGGCACTTCAATGACATCTCGCTTTCTTTCCAAATTGATTGAGAGATACCAATCCCTTGGATGCGAATAGAGAAACCGGACATCATAATCACTATCAGCTGAGGGAAATCCCCACGCTCGGCTACCTGATTCGCAAGCGTATAGAACTTGGACACCGTTTTCCTTCTCTATCTTTTCAAGTTCAACAAGTATTTTTTGCTTCATAAGAACTCATTGGTTGATCTTGTCTTTTAGGTTATTTGTCGCAAAGCTGTCCACACCCGTTCCGGTGTGAAGGGGATTTGACGAATGCGGACACCTGTGGCATCAAAGATAGCATTGGACATAGCGGGTGCTACACCATCTTTGGGGATTTCAGCGATAGCCTTAGCACCGAAAGGCCCGCTGGGTTCGTGGGTTTGCACCAAAATCACATCCATTTCTGGCATTTCATCAGCGCGGTAGATTTTATAGGGGCCAAATGTGGGATTGACCATTTTGCCAACCTCATCATAGGCCATCTCCTCGCAATGGGCATAGCCTAATGCCTGCACCATGCCGCCCTCCACCTGCCCGCTGGCCGTCAGCGGGTTAATCACCACCCCCGCATCCACAGCCATCACCATTTTTTCCACCGTCACTTGACCCGTTTGTGTATCCACCAACACCTCCACAAACTGTCCCGCGAAGGGTGGCGGTGACTCATAAGAGACGTAGGAAGCGGTGTGCATGATTTGTCGCTGTTGGTCTTGGTGCAGCGAGTGCAGGGCGATAGCTTCGAGGGTGACGGAACGGCCGTCTCCCGCCCACACCCGTCTCTCTCGCAACTCCACTCCCGACCAATCAGCCAAATCCAGCATCAGACCCGCCCGCTCCTTGATCTGTTCACGCACACCTTCGGCAGCCTTTTTAACGGCCGTTCCCGAAATATACGTTGTGCTACTCGCATACGCTCCCGTATCAAAGGGCGTCATATCCGTATCACTCGAATAAACAATGATGTCCTCCAGCGGCACACCCAAAACCTCCGCCGCCATCTGCCCCAGCACCGTATCCGAACCCGTCCCCAAATCCGTGGCTCCCACCTGCAAATTAAAGGAGCCATCATCATTAATCTTAATACTGGCTCCGCCCATATCCAATCCAGGAATAGCCGTACCGTGCATACAAACCGCCATCCCCAAGCCACGCCGCAAATGAGGCTTGCCTGGAACCTTGTACCAATCAGGATCATTACGCCGATCCCAACCAATAGCCTGCTGCCCAAGCTCCACACACTCTGGCAACCCACTCGACAAGATTAAGGGGATTTCAATCACCGTGTCCTTCTCACCTTCACCAAGATGAGGCGCAATATCCAGCCCATCCCCTACATTCACCCAATTCATACGCCGAAACTCAACCACATCCATGCCCAGCTCCGTGGCAATCTCATCCATATGCACTTCCAGCGCAAACAACGCTTGCGGCGCACCATACCCACGATACGCGCCCGGCACAGGGATATTGGTATACACCACATGACAGTCAAATCGTTTATTGGGGCAATTATAGGTACTCAGCCCACGCAGCCCCGACACCGTTTGCACCGTTAGGCCATGCGTGCCATACGCACCCGTATTGCCAATCATGCGGAACTCCTGCGCCACCAATTTGCCCTCTTTATCCACCCCCGTCTTAAACGTAATCGTCTGTGGATGGCGTGTGCGGCTGGACATGAACTCTTCTTCGCGGGTCAGTTCCAAACGCACAGGGCGATTGGTCTTCATGCACAAATGCCCCACAATATCCTCAATCAACACCTCTTGCTTCGCGCCAAAGCCACCGCCAATACGCGGCTTAATCACCCGAATTCGCTTCACGGGCAAACCCAACAACGGCGCAATCATGCGTCGCGCATGGAACGGCACTTGTGTGCTACTCCGCACCGTCAGCCGCTCATCCGAATCCCAATAAGCGATGGCAATATGCGGTTCGATGGGGCATTGTTGCACCTGATGCACCCGATACTCTTTCTCAAACACAAAGTCAGCTTCAGCAAACCCTTTGACCACATCGCCCGAATCTGCCTCAATGTGATGCACCAGATTCCGGCTGGCATCATGAATTTTAATGGCATCTGGCTCATCATGAATCACTGGCGCACCAGGTTTCATGGCTTCACGCTCATCAAAAATAGCAGGTAACACCTCATACTCTACTTTAATAAGCTTCAACGCTGCCTCAGCAATTTCCAACGACTCGGCCGCCACAGCCGCTACACGATCACCCACATGACGCACTTTATTGTCAAAACTGACCTGATCATAGGGCGGTGGATTGGGATATGACTGCCCGCCTGAAGCATAAATCACGCGCGGGATATTTTTGTAATGAATAACGGCATGAACACCAGGCAAAGCGACCGCTTCTTTGTCGTCAATGTCAAAAATCCGCGCATGGGCATGGGGGCTGACCAACAACTTAGCATACAACATGCCCCGCATTTCAATATCGTCCACAAAGGCAGCGTTACCTTTGGCCAGCTTCACGGCATCCACTTTCATTTCCGATTTGCCAACCACGCTGGTTTCGGGAATGCCACTGCTCACTTTAGGCTTCACGGGCGTAATGGTCTTGGTGGCAGTACCACCATCGTCAAAATCAGGTGTGGGGTCAGGGGAACGGCCGTTTCCACCATCCACCCTATCCCCAAACAGCCCAGGATCATAATCAATCGGCGTCAGCACATTAGGCTCAGGCGTATCTGGCTCCTCGCCGCGCAGCATCTTGGCCGCCGCCTGAATCGCCTGCACCGGCTTCACATAACCCGTCTCCCGATCCAAAATCCCCGACAAGGCTTCCCGAATCTCCGCTTCACTAGGGTTAGGATTTTTCTCTAATAACGCCTTCGCCGCCAGCACCATAGCTGGTGTGTTATAACCCGACTGAATGGCGCCTGTTTGCATAAAGGCTCGTTGGATAGGATGCAGATTAAGGCCATAAGCCAGCCCCTCCACCGTCTCTAAGCGATGCCCATCCACCTGTGCCGCCAACAAAATATCAGCACTCACCAACTTACCGTCGAGCAAAACGGCCGCTGCCCCCGTCTCCCCCGTATCGCTGCCAAAACGCACACTAAAATACCCCTCCCGCCGCAACACCCGCAATAATGTATCCCCCGGCGCACAGCTAAAAGTCTTCTCTTTATCGTTTATCGTAACCTGAATTTCCATTTCCTACCTCGTATGGGTTTCCGTTGTAGGGGCGCGGCCTTGTGCCCGCCCCTCTTCTCGATCAACCACAACCAGGGCGACCTACGCCCCTACAAATCGTTCTTGTCAATCGGCCGTTTCCAATCCTTGTTAAATCTATTCGGTGGTGCATCGGAATGCAGCATATCCGCATTCCAATTTGCCGGATTATTGACAATATAATTCCGAATCGCCTCTAATTCCCGTTTATTACGAACAATTCGGTCATAAAAATCCCGCTGCCACAATCGTTTGTGGAAAGGTTCCCACCCTTGTTCATGTGCAGCCTCAATATACTCATTCGTACTAATAGATTTGAATGCACCCACTATATTTCCCAATAAAAGGGGATTATTCTGTACACTCATTCCTTCTTCTACTATCACAATAATGCCATGCACATGATTGGGCATCAACGTAAACACATCCAAATCAATATTGGGAAACCGTTCCAGCAGCCCTAGCCAACAAGCTGCAACCATCAATCCAGCAGGTGAAGGATACATGATCCCATCTTCAACTTCTCCCAAGCGGCATTGACCATGATTGATACAAATCGTCACAAAATACACACCTGCTTGACTGTAATCATATCCCTTCAATCGAATCGAACGCCGATGATGTTTATGCGGATCGTATGCCATTTTTCCTTGTCCATAACTCGTT
Organism: Promineifilaceae bacterium (SeqCode); assembly: GCA_965223555.1. Taxonomy (GTDB): domain Bacteria; phylum Chloroflexota; class Anaerolineae; order Promineifilales; family Promineifilaceae; genus CBDCWU01. The sequence goes on along the minus strand of CBDCWU010000009.1, from coordinate 2,651,646 downwards.
GCAGGGGTGTGGCCTTGTGCCCGCCCTCCTAATTTATACGACCACGATCGGGGCGACCACAAGGGTACGCCCCTACAAAATCATCACCTGCTGTAGGGGCGTGGCCTTGTGCCCGCCCCTCTTGCTTAAGCACCCAATTCAGCCAAAACCCTTCCCACCAAAACGGCCGTCATCTCCCTTCTATACCCACTTGACCCACGAAAATCAGCGGGTGGGTTTAATTGGTCAATTTCGTCAGCTTCAATGAGGAGCGGCCGTTTCGCCACCCCGCACGCCGCCAACAGCACACCATCACCCACACGCCGCCCCACCACAGCCACAATCGGCCTGTCGGCTGGTGTGCGCGCCACACGGTCGCTGGCTGTTTGGCCGTGTCGTTGGATAGTAACGGTCGTTATCAACACCCCACCTTCGGCCACAAACTCAGCCAGCGGCACACGTACCTCGCCGCTGCTTGACTGTGTTGTCACCGTCGCCTCATGCACTAACAGCGTCGCGTACAGCTCACTTTCAGGATCGGCCGTGGCCACCACACCGCCTACCGTCCCCATATGTCGAAACGTATTGGCGCCCTCGCGTAATGTCATCTGCCGCACCAACTCCGGTATTTCATCATGTTCCACCATCTCCTGCAAGCGCACCATCGCACCAATGGTGATGGTGTCCATCTCAACCTCAATCTGATTCAGCTCCACTGCTTGCAAGTCGATCACCTCAACAGGTTCAGCCAAATTCGCAATCAATTGTGTGCCCCCAGCGAGAAGCATAGTAGACGGCCGTTGCCACAACTGCAAAACCTCCTCCACACTTTCTGGCCGATGATAACTTTTTACTTTAGCCATAAAATTATTCCTCCTCAATCCGTGCCAGCCGCTGCATTTAGAAGTTGCAGCATAGGTATCACATAGTTCAATCTTTTCCGAGTTTCTGCCAGGCTCTTTTCCCTCTCCATCTTTAGTTGTTGAGCATCCCTCTCAAGAATAAAAGGGTCTTCCCATGCTAACCAATCTGCCTCTCTCATTTTGATACTATCTTTGCTTGCCAAAGCAAACTCCGCCACTAGGCTAATATCACGCCGATGGATATGTGGTAGCATCTGTTGCAACTGTTTTGCTGTCAGTACCAAATGGCACCAAGCAAAATCAAGCTGCTTGTCAAAGAGCAATCGTCCAACTTCTGTCACCATCTGTTCAAGTTGCTGATAATTTTTGGGGTGTGTTGCCCAAGCCGCCTGTGATCGTTGAAAAATAAGCGGCGTATCCGCCAATGTCACTTGTTGTACATCACGAATACAGGCAGCCTGATGACTACTCCGCAAAGCAAAAGCCAACCGATCAATGAAACACAAATGTAGGATACGGTCAGGCTCAAAGACATTGGCAGCATTAGCATAAAGCCTAAAAAAGTCTTCACCAACGGTAAGCTCTTGGTCATGATAGAGCGCCTGGTAGAAAGGCTCATTTTGCAACCAGACCATATAATTGGGCAAGGTTTGTCGGGTAACGGCCGTTACACTCACAAAAACACACTCAAAAATCTCCTTAAGTACGGGCGTAATCGCCTCCAAATGAGGAAACAGCATACCACTTGGGTCGTGCATGGGGATAACAGCTACAGGTTTCATAACTTAGCCATTAATCATATCCTTGCTGATGCGGTTATGCCGTTCGATGATGGGCCCCAACTCTACCGTTCGCAATTCGCCATTTTCCACAATGATACGGCCGTTAATCACACTCAAATCCACCTGCTGCGGCGCACAAAAAATCAGAGCCGCCATCGGGTCATGCTGCGCCCCCGCATAAGCCAATTGATTCAAATCATAAGCAATAAAATCAGCCGCCTTCCCCACCGCCAACTGCCCAATATCATCCCGCTTTAGCACCTCCGCCCCGCCTCTTGTCCCCAGCCACAACGCCTCCCGCGTCGCTAGATTTGTCGCCCCGCCCAGCACCCGTTGCAACAATAAAGCCTGCCGCGCCTCATTCAACATATGGCTGCCATCATTACTGGCTGAGCCGTCCACACCTAACCCCACCCGCACCCCACTGTCCAGCCAGGCTCGCACTGGGGCAATACCACTCGCCAACCGCATATTACTACAAGGGCAATGCGCCGCCCCCGTCCGCGTCCGCGCCATCAGCCCAATCTCATCATCATTCACATGAATCGAATGCGCCCACCACACATCATCGCCCACCCACTCCAACTGCTCCGCGTAAGCCGCTGGCCGATGACCAAACTGCTCCAAGCAAAAATCCTCTTCATCCTTCGTCTCTGCCAAATGGGTGTGCAATGTCACCCCATAACTCCGCGCCAACCTCGCCGACTCCCTCATCAAATCCCCCGTCACCGAAAAAGGCGAACAAGGCGCCACCACCACCCGAATCATGGCATAGGGATTAGGATCATGGAACTGCTCAATCACGCGGCGGCAATCGCGCAAAATGACCTCTTCCGGCTCCACCACGCTATCTGGTGGTAAACCACCATCACTCTCCCCCAACGACATCGAACCCCGCGCCGCATGAAAGCGAAAGCCCAACTCCTGCGCCGCCCGAATCTCATCATCCAATTTCGCACCATTGGGAAACAGATAAAGATGATCACTGGCCGTCGTACAACCACTCAAAATCAATTCTGCCATGCCCACCAAGGCACTCGTGTACACTGCCTCCCCATCCATCCGCGCCCAAATTGGGTACAGCGTTTGCAACCAGGGAAAAAGGGCAGAATCAGGAGCCATGGCGCGGGTCAATGTCTGGTACAGATGGTGATGGGTGTTGATAAGCCCGGGAAGAACGACTTTATCGGTAGCATCAATAATGAGATCGGCCGTTTCCATACCATCTGGAATCTCATCACTCTTACCTACCCAGGCAATCACATTATCCCGTACAAACATGGCTCCATCAGCAACACTCTCACCGGCATCATTCATCGTAATAAGCAAACGTGCATTTTTCACCAATATCGTAGTCATAATCATTTCCTTAGGGCAAGATGGTAAAGTGGTCTGTGTGTAACGGCCGTATCATATAAAAATCCTGCCGATCCAACGTCAAAATCGTCTCAACATTCATCCTCTCAGCAATAGCCACAATCATACTGTCTGCAAAATCCAACTCAGCATCATAATAGGTATCCAAAACATTGACTGCTCGTTCCAAATCAGCAGCCGTTACATTTTCGATATGCCACTGTGGGTTTCGTAATTTGCTTATGAACATTCGCATCGCTCGATGGCTAATCCGTTTGCTAATAAGGTATGCGGCCTCAGGCAGCACAGTTACAGGAACTATCAAGCGACTATTCAATCCCTGCGCAACCTGCACACAAGCCGCATGTTGACGCTCTTTTACACTGGTGAGTGAAACCAAAAAGCTGGCATCAACTATGACGCTCTTCATACCGTTTGTTCCATTCCTCACGTAAGATTTCTTCATCCTTACCGTCAGACAAATCCATTTCTTCACCTTCGTCACCAGCCAGCCCAATTAAACTGAGCAAGGGATTTTCCGGCGGACTTTGTGTTTCTACATCGGTCACATACATAACCAGTGCCTCTCGAATCACTTCTGCCTTTGATTTGCCTTGCTTTCTAGCAATGCGTTCAATCTTGTAGAGGATTTCCTCCCCAGCCATAATGGTTGTTCGCTTCATAATTACGCCTCCAAGTTATGTCTTCATAACCGTTATACATGTATAATTATGATAGCATAACTCGCAATTATACTCAACCACCAATTAATGAATATGGCCTACTGTGCACTACCATTCTGCTTCACTAACCCCCGTCTCGGAATCCGCATCGGCAACTGATACCGCCGCACACCATCAAACTGATACAGAGCATTGGCGACAGCGCCAGCCGTTGGCACAAGCCCAATCTCCCCAACCCCTTTCGCCCCATAAGGACCATACGGGTCAGGCACTTCTACGCCGATGATCTCCATTTCGGGCATCTCTTTCGCACGCAAGATACCCACTTTACGCAACATCGTGCTCTTGGGACGGCCGTTTTCCATCACCAACTCCTCACTAATCGCATAACCCAAACCCATATGCAGCGAACCTTCCAACTGCCCCTCAAACAGCGTCGGATTAAAAATCCTCCCCGCATCATGCGCCGCCACAATCCGCTTCACAAACCCCTTCTCCTCATCCAAAATCACCAACTGTGTGGCATAACTATACGAATAATGCGTATAAACCTTCTCCACCATCGCCCCCGGCTTCGTCGTCCAATCCACCACAAACTCACCCCGATACTCCCGACCAACCAGTTCTGCCAACAAATGATTTTGCAAATCAGCCTTTAGCTTTTGACTCGCATCAATCAACGCATTACCCACCAGCGAAGTCGCCCGCGAAGCCGTCGTCATACCTGCTTCCTGCTCCGCCGCCGTATCAATGCGCACCTCAAACAAATCAGGGCTTAAATCCGTTTCATTACAAACAACCTGCAACGCAATCGTATTCACCCCCTGCCCCATCTCCGTCCAGCCGTGATCAATCACCACCTTGTCCGCCGACTCAACCGTGATCAACGCCGAAGACGAATCAGGCATCCCATTGCCGATACCTGTGTTTTTGATACCACAAGCAATACCAGCATAAGCTGCACTTTGGAACTCATCTTTCACAGCCAAAAGAGTCGCTTTCGCCCCAGCCCCCGCTTCAATCACCTGTCCCGTCGCCGTCATATCGCCATCATCCAGCGCATTATCATAACGGAACTGCCAGCGATCAAAGCCCCCTTTTTCGCATAGCTCGTCAATCAAGCTTTCTAAACCAAAAGCGGATTGGTTCACACCAAAACCGCGCATCGCGCCACAAGGGAGGTTGTTTGTGTAAACGGCCGTTGCCTCAACATCCGTCACCGGGAAATTATACGCTCCCGTCGCATGACCCGCTGACCGCTCCAAAACCTTCATCCCCACCGAGGCATAAGCCCCCGTATCCCCCACAAACTCCACATCACAGAAAGTCAACTTGCCATCTTCATCACAGCCAATCGTATAATCCATCCAAATCGGATGCCGCTTCGGATGAAAGGCAATCGACTCATCCCGCGTCAAACGCACCTTCACCGGCATCTGCATCAAATAAGCCGCCAACGCCGCATGACCCTGTGCGCTCAAATCCTCTTTACCACCAAACCCGCCCCCGTTCGGCACCATCACCACCCGCACCTTCTCCAAGGGCAAGCCCAACAGCTTAGCAATCTGAATTCGATCTTCATAAATGCCCTGCCCCTGCGACAAAACCTCCACCCCATCCGTCGTCGGATAAGCAATAGCGCACTCAGGCTCCATAAAGCCATGCTCAATCATCTGCGTCTGGAAAACGCCCTGCACGGTGTGGGCAGATTGGCTCTTAGCCACCTCCAAATCCCCACGGCTCGTCACCGTGCTAGACAACACATTATCTCTGTCAGGATGCACATGTAGACTGTCAGCCAGTTTCGCTTTGTGCATGTCAACAATCGGCTCCAAAACCTCATACTCAACGGCCACTTTCGCCACCGCCGCCCGTGCCAGCGCATCTGTCTCCGCCACAACCAGGGCCAACACATCGCCCACGTAGCGCGTCGTCTCGCCCTCCCCAATCATCTGTGGCCAATCCTGTTTAATGAGACCCACTTGGCGATCACCGGGAAAATCAACGGCCGTTAACACCCGTACCACCCCCTTACTCGCCTCAGCCGCACTCACATCAATCCTCAACACCTTCGCTCGTGGATGATCACTAAACTTCAAGGCTCCCACCTTCATGCCCCCAATCCGAATATCATCCACATAACGATGCTGCCCCAGCACCAACTTCGTCGCCTCATACTTCGGCTGGCGCGTGCCAATATGCCCATTCCCCGTCGGCAACTCCACCTCATCCTCATTCCGAATTGCCTCAGCCGCCATCACCACCGAATCAACAATCTTTTTATAGCCCGTACAACGGCACAAATTTGGCTGCAACGCCTTCTCAATATCACCCCGACTCGGGTCGGGATTCTTATTAATCAGCGCATTCGACTGCATCACAATGCCAGGGATACAAAAACCACACTGCACCCCACCACATTTCACAAACGAGTTAGCAAACACATTTTGCCGATACTCGCCCAACCCCTCCGTCGTCACCACTTCCGTATTAGCAACCTTGCCCATCTTCGTCACGCAAGACAAAACAGCTTTATCACCCACCTGCACCACACAACAGCCGCAAGCCGCTTGCGGGGCACAGCCGTTTTTCGGTGAAATAATGCCTTCTTGCTCTCGCAAATAAGTCATCAAATCCAAATCAGGATCACCCGCATACTCTTTTGCTTGTCCGTTTAATAGGAATTTCATGTGCTAACCTCACGTAAACATGCCGACATAATTATTCATTCGGCATTGTAACACCCCACTTGATGGCCAGCAGATGAGGAAGCGTGGGGACAAACGCTTCACACTCGCCAGTCGCCAGCCTCAACAAGTCCAATACTCTGGCGTGACTGTATTGGCTTTAAGCTACCACTGTATCTATCCGTCTCTCCCCCGCCATCATCAAGCCCAACTCTTCCACAGTCACTTCATCATTGTCCACAATACCCATAATCTCGCCATGGAACAAAACAACAATGCGATCAGACAACGCCTTCACTTCATCTAAATCCTCTGAAATGAGCAAAGTCGCCAATCCCTTACTGCGCTCTAACAGGAGTTGGTTGTGAATGTACTCAATCGCCCCAATATCCACTCCACGAGTCGGTTGAGCAGCAATTAACAAGCGTGGATTGCGCGACAACTCCCGCGCTAGAATCACTTTTTGAATATTTCCGCCCGACAAATTCTTGACAGGTGTCTCTTTCGTTGGCGTTTTTACGGTGAAATCTGTAATTTGTTTGACGGCATGTTCGGCGATGGTTTTGAAGGCTAGGAAGATATTTTTGCTGAACGGCTCCCGGATATAATCTTGCAAAATAAGATTGTCTTCCACACTAAAATCTTTGACCACACCATCATGCATGCGTTCCTCAGGGATATAGGAAAGGCCAATATCGTACATAGCCACAGGTGGCAAATTGGTCACGTCACTGCCTTCAAGAAATATACGGCCGTTTGCCACCTCCTGTAATCCGGCAATGGTGCGGGCTAACGGCCGTTGGCCATTGCCCGACACACCCGCTACCCCCACAATCTCTCCACTACGCACTTCAAAACTAATATCCTTAAGCGTTTGCACCCCATCATCATTCACCGCGCTTACATTATCAAACTTCAAGCGCACATCTCCCAACTCACTTGGCGGACGGTTACGTTCCAGCAGCACTTCCCGCCCCACCATCATGCTTGCCAGTTGAGCTTTGTCCACATCGGCCGTTTGCACCGTGCCAATCATACGGCCGTCGCGCAACACCGATACGCGATCCGTCAACGCCAAAATTTCATGCAATTTATGGGAGATAAAAATGAGCGCATGGCCATCTTTTGCCATTTGCCTAAGGATGACAAAAATATCGTCCACCTCTTGTGGTGTGAGAACGGCCGTTGGCTCATCCAACACCAACAACGCCGCCCCCCTATAAAGCGCCTTCACAATCTCCACTCGCTGCCGCTCACCTACCGCCAATTTAGAAATAATCGCATCAGGCTCAACCTGCAAACCATACTGCTTAGACAACTCCCGAATCCGCGCCGACACCACCTCTAAATCCAAGCGTGGCTCCCGCGACGACGGCAGCCCCAAAGCCACATTCTCCGCCACCGTCATATTATCCACCAACATAAAATGCTGGTGAATCATGCCAATGCCATGCTTCAGCGAATCAGTCGGCGACTGAATCTCAATCCGCTTACCATTGAGCAAAATTTCTCCCTCACTTGGCTGATACAGCCCATAAAGCTGCTTCACCAGCGTACTTTTGCCCGCGCCATTCTCCCCCAAAAGCGCATGGATTTCTCCAGCCTTCACATCAAAATCAACCCGATCATTGGCCAACACACCCGGAAAACGCTTCGTAATCTTCCGCATCTCCAACGATTCAATTCTCGGCAAACCAGACGGTAAAAGGTTGTTTTTTTGGCTCATAAATCACTTCCAATAATTAGCACTTTGATGCCATGTTGTCTGGCGACGTGTTTCCGCCACAACTTGGCCTTCACGCACTACATAGCGGCGTTCTGGCTGTCGGCGCAAGGCTTCAACGGCCGTTTTCGCAGCCAACACAACCAAATTCGCTTGCGCACCCACTGCAATGCCATAATTTTGCATCCGCCACAACCGAGCCGCATGATAGCGAGGCATATCAAACGCCGCCTGAATCTCCTGCGGCGCACCCATATGGGCTGCATGAGCTGTAATCATAGCCACTTCCAAAAGATCCATCTTGCCATAGGGATAAAACATGTTTTGCACATCATCTTGCCCACAGACAACATTCACCTCAGCCTCTAGAAACTCCTTCACACGGGCAATACCACGCGGTTTAGGCTGCTTATAGCTGCGCCCTTCCAACATCATATTGATTGGCGCATTAGTAATAACATGGATATTGGCTCGTTTCACTTTCTCGATAATGCGAACTGCCCTACTATCATCCCAAACCGACATCGCACAACAATGGCCAGCCGTCACCCGTCCCTGCCAGCCCGTTTCAATCGTTTTCTCGGCCAGCAGTTCCAGCGAATGCCAATATGGATCAGATGTTTCATCAATGTGCATATCAACATCAACATCATGCTGCTGGGCAATCTCAAAAGCGATGTCAATATGGCGGGCGGCATCATCCATATCTTTCTCACCATGAGGCATTCCCCCTACGAGATCACAGCCATTTTCCATCGCTTGCCACATCATTTCCACAGCTTCAGGGTTACGCGCCATCCCCAATTGGGGGAAAGCAACAAGTTGAATATCTATCAGATCACGGTATTTTTCACGAGCAGCAGCCACACCTTTGAGAATACTTAATTTGGCAATATGATCGATATCCACATGGCTACGCAGCCAAAGTGTACCATGGGCAACGGCCGTTTTAATCACCCGCCCCGACCGCTCCACAATATCCTCAACAGTCAGATCATGCTTCACTTTCGCATAAATCTCAATCGCCTCGCCCAGCGTGCCACTCTGATTGATCAGCCCATCCCACAGATAAGCATTCTCTAAATGAAAATGGGATTCAAAAAAAGCCGGTGAGATCATTCCCCCAGCCGCATCTAGCTCTTGGGTAGCAGAGGGCAAGGGTGTGGTAGAAACGGCCGTAATAATCCCATCAACAATCCCCACCTCAATCGGCTCACCCGTTCTATCCGAAATACCGTTTCTAATAACAATATCCATCATATTCGCAAACCAGTTGGTGCGTGGCACTTTTTTAAATGCCTTGCACCTTTTCCGCTCACGATATACCAGGTTCCCAGAGTGGGTCAATCTTAAAGATTGACCCACTCTAGTCAACCCTTAATTACGCGGTTCAGCCACAATCTCAATACTGCCATCAATAATGCCCTGTTCAGCCACCTGTGCCGCCTCAACCGCTTCGGCTGGTAGGCTTTCATCGTATACCATACGTTGTCCGCCATTTTCCAGCGTCAACTGCAACACACGACCACCATACTCGCCAGCCTGATTTGAGGTAATGATCTCCAGCAACGTACCTGTCCAGTCATAAAGGGCTGTGGCAATTACAATATCTGCACCTGCTGGGCTTTGGTCAGCCTGAATACCAAGCCATGGAACACCAGCTTCTTGTGCCACACCAATTGCTCCAACCACCTGTTGTGATGAACCTGTTAACACATCGGCGCCAGCCGCAATGTGGGTATTAGCCGCCTCTGCAGCCAGTGCCGTATCACCAAACGAACCTGTGAATGATACATTGACCTGAACATTGGGATCAGTGTCACGCACACCAGCGACAAAGCCATCGACATGCAATTTGGCATCACCCGCGTCAACAGGACCAACTAAGCCAATAATGCCAACCTCTGTCAACTTAGCCGCCAACACACCACTCACATAACCACCTTGATCAGCCCGTGGCTCATAAGCAAATATATTCGTTAGACCTTCTTCTTCGCCCGTGTTAACAGTTGTTCCCCAAGCAAAACTTGTCTCTGGATAGTCAGGCGCAATCTCGAAAATGGATGTGCCATATTGCGCCCCATGAGAAATGACAATGTTGTATCCTTCATCAGCATAATCACGAATTGCAGCAGCTGCATCAGTTACATTCCATAGATTTTCTGAAACCGCAATTTCCACAACATCATCACCATAATGAGCCTGAATAGAGACGAGGCTATCGTAAATAGACTGACTCCATGACAAATCAGTAGTCGTACTAGGCATGACAAGCGCGATACGTATAGGTTCAATTTCAGGGTAATCCATCATTGCTCCCTCGTCCATTGAAGCCTCGTCTGTCGAAGCATCATCCATCATAGCGTTCATTGGGTCGAGGCTACCAGCCGCAATTTGGCTAGCAGCGGCATCAGCCGCAGTCACCGCATCGCTATCAACACTATCAGCATAGTCCATAACCAGGCCGCCGTTATCGATGGTGAGCGCGTAAGCCGTGCCACCATACTCACCAGCTTCATGTTTATTGATGATGTCACTTAACACACCATCCCAAACATAAATTTGCGAGGCAATGACGATGTCGGGAGCCAATGAGCTTTGGTCAGATTGTGTACCAATCCAGGGAATGCCTTGTTCGTTAGCTACCCCAATCGCACCCACAACTTGTTGTGCAGAACCAGTCAATAGATCCGCACCAGCTTGAATATGGGTATTGGCTGCTTCAGCGGCCAAAGCGGTGTCACCAAAAGAACCGGTGTAGGAGACATTGACCTGAGCGTCAGGATTAGAGGCGTGAACGCCAGCCACGAAGCCATCAATATACAGTTTGGCATCACCTGCTTCCACGGGGCCCACCACGCCAATCACACCAGATTCGGTTAGGTTGCCAGCCAAAACACCAGCAGCAAAGCCACCTTCTTCGGCACGGGCTTCATAGGCAAAAATATTTTCAATGCCTACGTCAGTGCCTGTGTCAACGGCCGTTCCATAGGCAAACGTCGTCTCAGGATAATCTGGTGCCAATTCAAACAAAGATGTGCCATATTGTGTGCCATGAGCAATCACAATGTCATACCCTTCATCGGCGTAATCGCGCAACGCAGCCGCAGCATCCGTCACATTAAACATCCCCTCCGAAAAGGCAATCTCAAAGTTTTCCTCACCGCCAGCTTGTACCTGCAAACGAATCAGAGCATCATAAATTGCCTGACTCCAAGCCAAATCTGTGATTGAACTAGGCATCACAATAGCGACACGAATCCCTTCCACATCAGCCACATCTGCTTCCGCAGAAACCTCTTCCTGCACGACTTCTTCTTCGGCTGGCTCTTCAACCTCTTCCGCTTCTTCCGCTTCTTCAGCGGGAGCCTCAGTCGCTTGTGGTTCAGGATCGGCCGTTTCCGGCTCACTCCCACCACAACTGACCAAAACCAGCCCCAATATCAACATCAATACCATTAAAATCCAACGTTTCTTCATGTCCTTCTCCTTATACAAAAGTTTATAGAACAACAACCATTCACTGATTACTGTCCACTGGTTACTGCTAACCGATTCTAATTCTCACCACGTGCAAACGGCCGTGTCAACGCCTTCGGTTGTAACGAACGACGGAACGGCAACGCCAACACAATAATGGTCAACAAATAGGGCATCATCACCGCCACATCAGACGGGATATTCAAGCCCAACACCTGCACCCACAGCTGGAGCGCATTCACCAAACTAAACAACAACGCGCCCAACAGCACGCCATAAGGCCGCCAACTTCCAAAATAAACCAAAGCCACAGCAATAAAACCCTGCCCATTCGTCATATTTTCTTGGAAAATATTGAGCAAAGAAATAGAGAGGGAAGCACCAGCAATACCCGCCAAAACACCCCCGGTTGTCACGGCCGCGTAGCGCACCCGATTAACATTCACTCCCACCGAATCAGCCGCCACAGGATTTTGCCCCACCGCCCGAATCTGCAACCCCCATGTGGTGCGATTTAACACATACCAGGCAAGGGGAACCATGATATAAGCACCATAGGTCAAAATACTGTAATTAAAGAAAATTTCACCCAAAATAGGTATGTCAGCCAAGCAAAAATCACCCATACAAAAGCGCAAAGTAGGGAAACCCGCCACCCCTTCCACCGACCCAATCAAAGTTTTGAATAACAAACTGGACATCCCCAAACCAAACATATAAAGGCCAATACCACTAATACCTTGTTCTGCCTGAAAGGTGATACTGACAACACAAAGAATCAGCCCCATCAAAGCACCAATCGCGCCCGCCGCGATTAAGCCCAAAACAGGGCTACCCGTCTCAAAAACAGCATAAAAGCCAAAAAATGCCCCCATGAGCATGATGCCATCTACACCCAAGTTAAGAACGCCGGAACGCTGTGAAAATGTCTCCCCAATTGCGGCGTAAATATAAGGGGTGGCTAAACGGATACCAGAGTGAATGATACCTAAAATGATGGCCATGGTGGTTAAATCTTCGTTCATGCGCTTGCCTCCGGTGTGGCCACGGCCGTTTCTTCAACCACGCCATCCGCATCTTCACTCACCCGCCGATTAGCCCGTCGCTTCACAAAATAATCCGACGTAATCACCAATAACACAACCAAGCCCAAAATCGCCGTAATCAGCACCTGAGGAATCTGCGTCGCCCGCTGCATCTTATCGCCACCCACCAATAAACCACCAAATAAAATAGAAGCCGGAATAATGCCCAACGGATGTAACTTGCCAAACAAAGCCGCTACAATGCCTGAAAATCCGTAGCCTGCCGAAACCGCCACCGGCTCAAACATGCGATGATGCAAACCTAAAATCTCAACCGCGCCTGCCAAACCCGCCATCATGCCGCTCAGCGTCATCGACAGCACCATAGTGCGTTGTACATGCATCCCCGCATATCTAGAAGCCGCCGAATTCAAACCCACCGCCCGAATACGGTAACCAATTGTCGTGCGCCACAGGAAAATATAAATCAGCACCGCAATGCCAATCGCCAACAGCAAACCACTGTGCAAGCGAGATGGCTCCACCAAAACCCCATACACTTCTCCCAAATACCCCGTCAAGCCCAAATCCTCTGCTGACTGAGTGAAACCCAACGACTCCGCCATATCCTTAAAGCGCGGCATATCAATCACCTTGGGCAAGCGTGCCGAATGGGGAATGTTTGTCCCTGCTTCTACTTCAGCTGGATCAATCATCACACCGCGCAGCAGGAAAAAACCAATCTGAATCGCAATTTGATTCAACATCACCGTGCTAAGGATTTCATTAACCCCCAGGCGGGCTTTCAAAAATCCAGGGATTGCGCCCCAAATTGCCCCCATCAAGCCGCCGCCAATCAGCCCAATTAAAATACCCATAAAACCGGGGAACTGCTCCCCAAGCTGAACACCCAAATAGGTTGTCATCAACGCGCCGACAATCAGTTGCCCCTCCGCCCCAATGTTAATAACACCCCCTCGGAAAGCAATGGCAATACCCAATCCAACCAACATAAGGGGAATGGCCTTGACCAAGGTGTCTGACAAGCCATTCTTGCTGCCAAAGGCCCCCACAAACATGGCCTGATACGCCTCTAACGGATTAACCCCTTGCAATAATAGAATGACTGCCCCAATGAGAAAGGCAACAATCATTGCTAAAAATGGCATCAGTGCCGTGATCACACGCTCAAGATATTGCCGATTTTGCATATATCCTCTTTTTCAGTAATCAGTATTCGGTTGTCAGTAATCAGTAAAATGCCAACTGTGTCTTGATTACTGTTTACTGATTACTCTCCTATCCCTGTAATCCGAATCCCCGCATCCTTTACTTTATTTTTGACGTTAATAAAAATAAGTAAAGAGGTTAGCCCTTCTACAACACCTGCATTCGCCAAACTTCCCGCATTGACTCCGCGTAACCCTGCATCCTTGGCCAACTGCATGGCAACCTCTTTATCGACCGCTTTTTGCCCACAAATCAACACATCACAATCCATTTCATAATCGAGATAACGTAAATGATGCGCCCCAATATTTTGGAAAGCTGCCACCACCCGCACTGCATCACCCAACTGCTGTTGGGCCTCTTCGGCAGCAGATAACCCGCTCTCTAACCGCAATACCCGCGTTTTTTTCTCGCCAGTTGGCGCCACAACCGTAATGAGTAATTTACCTGCTAATTGCTCCTTCAACCCCTCAAGGGTAGAGGCTTGCGCCCAGTAAGGGACAGCTAAAACAGCCACATCACATTGGGAAACGGCCGTTTCATTATCCCCCCCCGTAATCGCCAAATGGGGCACGCCAGCCCCTGGCGCATCGGCCACCAACTCCGCTGCCACCTCCGCTCCTCGCTCCGCCTTGCGCGACCCAATAATCACCTCATGCCCGCTCGCCGCCCAACGAAATCCCAACCCAGTTCCTTCCGGCCCCGTACCACCAATAATTGCAATCTTCATAAAACACCTTTGGCGACCAGAGACTAGAGATTGGAGACCGGATAACCTTCAGTCTCTAGTCTCCAATCTCTAATCTCCAATCTCTAATCCCACTCGCTCATTAAATTCCTCAATCAACCCATCAATCTCATCCACTTTTTCGGGAATCGAAGTCCAGTAACTATCATCGTACCATTGGGCTTGAATCTCATCATAGGTTTTACCCTGTTGTTCCACCCAAGTGTAATATTTTAGATTGTGGATACGTTTACGGCCGTTTTCCGTCAACTCTTCCATATTATCCGTACCCTCACCCAACAAATAACGATGGAACACACCCGCCGCATTTAATACCGTAAACTCCCCCTCATCCACAGTCAACTCACGCAAACGGCTCTGATACATCTCCATCGAATCCGTCGCCACCGTCAGCACCACATCATTGCTGCCCATTCCATAATGTTTCGCCATCTTAATCGCCGACAGCAAATTGGCACAACCCGAAATACCCAACAAATCAAGCTGGCCAATCATCTCCTGCGAAATCCCCTGTTGCGCCAAATAATCCTGACCCGCCTTCTCATTAAACAAGCGAATCAGCCCCATCGCCGCCTCATCATCAATCGCTATCACCATATCAGTATTCCGCACATTATGAACCCACGGAATATGCTTATCCCCAATCCCCTCAATCCGATGATCGCCAAAACCATTATTCAACATCGTCGGGCATTGCAAAGCCTCACTCGCCGCAATCTTGCTCTGCGGAAACAGCTTCTTCAAATAGTCGCCACTAGCAATCGTTCCCGCCGACCCCGTCGTCAAAGCCACACCACGATAACTATCATCCGCCCCCATCACCTGCTCCAAAACCTCAGCCATCGCCGGCCCCGTGACCTCGTGGTGCCACAAATAATTGCCCAACTCATCAAACTGATTAAAGATAATCAAATCCTGCCCAGAGTTCCGCAACTCCCAACACTTATCAAAAATCTCCTTCACATTGCTTTCCGAACCCGGCGTTTTAATCGTTTCCCCCGCCACCTTCTCCAACCAATCAAATCGCTCTTGGCTCATTCCCTCAGGCAAAATGGCGATGGAATCACAAGCCAACAAGTTGCTGTCGTAAGCCCCACCACGGCAATAATTGCCCGTCGAAGGCCAAACCGCCTTCTGCGTCGTCGGGTCAAACTGCCCCGTCACCAAACGCGGCACAAGGCAACCATACGCCGCGCCCACCTTATGCGCCCCCGTCGGGAACCACTTGCCCAACACAATCACAATTCGCGCTTCCACACCTGACAGTTCAGACGGAATCTCCAAATAATTGACCCCGCCATAGCCGCCACCATGTGACGTTGGCTCATTGTGCCAATTAATACGGAACAAATTGCGCGGATTCAAATCCCACAGCCCCACATCGGCCAATTCATTTTTTATCTTGTCAGAAATCAGATTAGGATTCCGCATTTGAGCAAACGTGGGAATAATAATATTGCGCTCACGGGCGCGATCAGTGGCTCGTTGAAGAGCCCCTTCGTTTCTTGTCGTTAAATCAATCATTGAGATAAAACGCAAAACGTAAAACGTAAGCAAAGTCGTTACGTTTTACGTTTTACGCAATACACCCTACATCGTCAGAGCCATTACCGCTTTCTGCACATGCAAACGATTCTCAGCTTCATCATAAACCACACTGTTTGGGCCATCAATCACCCCATCCGTCACTTCAATATTGCGGTCAGCCGGAAGGCAGTGCATATAAATCGCATCCCGCTTGGCCATCGCCATACGCCGCTCATCCGTGATCCAATCCGTATACTGCTTGCTAATCTCCGCCGACTCCTCATGGTCATCCGTCGTCAGCATACAGCCCCACGCCTTAGGATACACCACATCAGCATCCTTAAAGCCCGCATCAAAATCATCCAAAATCTCAAACGAGCCCCCCGAATGTCGTGCATTCTCTTTGGCTTGTTCCACATACTCTGGAATTAGCTTAAACTCCGGTGGCCGCGTCAGACGCACATTCATACCATAACGCGACATCAACAAAATCAAACTGATGGGCACACTCATCGGCTTCTGGTAACTAGCCGCATAAGCATAACTGACATTAATCGTCAGCCCACGTGGATCACCCTTCTTTTCTACAATCGTCAGCAAATCGGCCAAAATCTGAAAAGGATGGAAATGGTCACACTGCATATTTAAAATTGGCACACGACTTGCCGCTGCTACATCACGGATATACTGATTGCCAAAATCCCAATCACATTGGCGAATAGCAATGCCATCATTATAACGACCCAAAATCTCACCAATTTCCTTGGCTGTATCCCCGTGGCTGATCTGAGTCGTTGTACTATCAATGAATTGAGCATGCCCCCCTAACTGCGCCATCCCTGCTTCAAAACTATTGCGGGTACGGGTGCTGGTAAAAAAGAATAGCATAGACAGCACCTTGTCCCGCAAATAAGCATGAGACACACCCATAGCCCGCTTCCGCTTCAAATCCAGGGCTACATCTATAATTGTATCAATCTCGTCCTTCGTCCACTCCTGCGTCGTAATCATGTCACGACCCCGCATATGAGTCTGCATTATTGGTTCTCCTTCGTTTTCTAGCCTAAATTTAATTTGAGAGAGTTCTATTCAGCTCCCATCCCCTTTTTCACCATAGCTGGCAACAACGCATAAAACTTTGTCGCCTCAACCACATCCTTGAGTGGTACATGCTCATTCACGGCATGAGCATAAATCTCATTGCCTGGACCAAAACCAATATTGGGAATGCCTAACTTGCCTGCCCAATAATTGCCATTCGTCGAGAAATCCCACTTGCCCTGCCCGTGCAAATCGTCAACTTCAGGCCACAACGCCTTCATTGTCTCCCGTCCCGCTACTACAAAAGCATGATCCTCTGGAAAAGCCCATGAAGGGAAATATTGCTCATACTCATAAACTGCGCCCGTGTGGCTCGGTTCTGTGTATAACAGTTCCCGAATTGTAAAATCGGCTTTATGCTCTTCGGGGATGATGGCCTCAATCTGCTGGCGCACAGTCTCCTTTGTTTCACCAAAAGTAATACGACGATCAATAAAAATGGTGCATTCATCAGGCACCGCATTGTTACTAGGGCTGATGCTGCTTACTTTAGTGACCGTAATACGGCCGATCCCCAAAAAGTCATCCGCCACAAACGTTTCTTCCAACTTAGAAATCGCCTCAATCACGGGCAACATCTTATACACGGCATTGTCGCCCATATAATTACTGGCGGCATGAGCACTTTTGCCCTTGCAGGTCACTTCCAATTCATAGCGTCCTTTATGACCGCGATACACCTTCATGTTGGTCGGTTCACCAATCACTACAAAATCAGGGTGCACCCCTTCCCAATCATGGAAAGCCGCACAACCTACGCCGTCACACCACTCCTCAATATTGCCCAGCACATAACAGGTAAAACCATCTAACAGCCCCAAATCGCGGGCAAAAGCCAGTCCATAGACCATACCCGGCGTACTATTTTTCTCATCCAGCGCACCCCGTGCATACAACATGCCATCTTCCACTTTGCCTTCAAAAGGATCCCATTCCCACTGCGATGGATCGCCAATGCCTACGGTGTCTATATGGGTGTCGTACAACAAAATCTTGTCGCCATTGCCAATCTTACCCACAATCGAACCGTATTTGTCTACGTAAACCTCATCGTAACCCAGTTTACGCATCTCCTCACCTATCCGCTGGCCTACGGCCTCAATATCGCTGTCCATGCTGGGGATGGCTACAATCTCGCGGAAAAACTTCAAAATATCAACTTCCGCATCAGCCACTTTTTGGCTCAGTTTATCTACTATCTCTTGCATTTCCTTCTCTCTCAAATTAGCTCAATCTTGTGAGGTTCCTAGAAAACAACCAACCTACTCAATTGCCATTCCGAGGTCTGCCGAGGAATCCCAATGATGCAGCAAGACCGTCGAGATTCCTCACTACGAAGACTTCGTTCGGAATGACAATTACTTGTCAATCGTGTTCGCGTTGAACTTACAAAGGTTGAATCAATCTATTCACGTAATTTAGCCGCTACCCTGCCTGGGGTCAGCGGGAATTCATCAAACCAGATACCAGTGGCATCGTGCAAAGCGGCCGTTATTGCTGGAGCCAGTGGTATGAAAGGCATCTCAGCCATGCCCCGTGCGCCCCAAGGACCACGCGGGTCAGGCACTTCCAAAATGACAGAATCCACCTGCTTGGGAATATCACGTATGCCAGGGATGAGGTAGGTACTGAGGCGCGGGTTGAGAATACGGCCGTTTTCCACCACCAAATTCTCCGTCACCGCATAGCCAAACGCTTGCACCACCGCCCCTTCAATCTGCCCTTCCACCAGTTGCGGATTAATCGCCTTGCCCACATCATCGGCACAAACCACCCGCTCCACATGAATATGCCCCGTCTCCACATCCACCGCTAACTCCACATACTCCGCCACATAGCCATAAGCAAAATTGGGCGTAGACTTGCCCGTCTCTGGATCCATCGGCTCTGTTTTGGGTGGTGTGAAGCGAACCTGACCAATAGCAGGTCGATCCTCATTCTTCCAACTCTCTAGAGCGGCCTCAGCTGCTTGCCGAATGGCATTACCCGCCATCCACGTCATACGCGAGGCCGAAACGGAACCGGAATCACCCGTAACGGCCGTATCCGACACCACCATCTCCACCATCTCCACAGGCACACCCACTGCCATCGCCGCCATCTGCCGCAACGCCGTATGCGTCCCCTGCCCCACCTCCGCCGCGGCATGATGCAATACCACCCGCTCAATCTCTCGCTTACCATGTAGTTCAATTTCCGCCTCACACCGCTCTGGAAAACCAAACGAAAAGCCGATATTCTTATAGGCACAAGCAAAACCCCGCCCATATTTGAGCGATTTCGGATCAGGTGGCAATGTTTGGAAGCTCTTAAATGGAGACTGGAGACTAGAGATTGGAGACTTCCAATTAGCGGCCTCAGCGCACTTCTCAATCACCTCGGGCAAACTGACACCAGCAGGCATTGGTGTTTGCGTAATGCCGATGCTGCCTTCACGGTAACAGTTCTTGAGGCGAATTTCTACTGGATCCATGCCCAATGCCTCAGCCAACTTATTCATCTGGCTTTCCGCGGCAAAACAGCCCTGCGGCCCACCAAAACCACGAAAAGCACCACCTGGCACATTGTTCGTGTACACGGCATAACTATCAATGTCCGCATTGGGGATCACATACGGTCCACCCACTGACATATGAGCATTACCCAACACCTTGTTGCTGGTGTAGTTGTAAGCCCCAGCATCCAGGTAGACTTGGGCAGAAACGGCCGTAATCACACCATCTCGCGTCGCCCCCCACCGCGCCTTAATCTTGCTCTGATGCCGCTTGTGATGCCCGACAATACTTTCCTCGCGTGACCAAATCGTGCGAATCGGCCGTGACACGCCCCGTTCATGTAATTTCCAAGCAGCCAAAGCCATCACAATTTGCAGGGTCATATCCTCACGCCCACCAAAAGCGCCACCAATGGCTGGATAAATTACGCGCACTTGTTCGGCTGGCAAATCCAGCGCATGGGCAATTTGCTCCTGGTCTTCATGCGTCCACTGTCCTGCAATCTCCACCGTCACCCGCCCCGCCCCATCCACATAACTAACGGCCGCTTCCGGCTGTAAATAGGCATGTTCCTGATAGGGCAAGTGATATTCCCCCTCCACAATCACCTCCGCAGCCGCCCAACCAGCGTCCATATCCCCCTTACGAATCTTATAATGGTAATAGGCATTGCTGGCTCTCGGGTTTTCAGGATGGAGCAAAACATCATCTGCTAATGCCGCATCAAGATCGGTAATTAAGGGCAGTTCTTTCCACTCAATGGCGATCAAAGCACAAGCCTCAGTCGCAATAGCGGCCGTTTCGGCCACTACTATCGCCACCTGATCGCCTTCCCAGCGGCTCACATCAGACGGCACTGGCGAACGGCCGTTGCCACCCACGCCCACCAACACCGGCTGATCAAACATCGTCAGCCCATACTCATTCAGCGGCACATCCTTAGCCGTAAACACCGCCACCACCCCCTGCAAAGCCTCCGCCGCCCTGGTATCCATACTAAGCATCCTGGCATGTGGTTGGTTACTAAACAGCACCTTAGCATGCAAAAAATTATCACGCGCCAAATCACCCGGATACAAAGCCTCTCCCGTCACCTTCCCCCGTGCATCAATTCGGTATTCAGACTTACCAATGGACATTCTCTAACCACCCTCATTTTCCACCAAGGCCACGAAGGCCTCTAAGGAATCATGATTTAATTGACGAATCGTTGCCATTCAAGCCGTCCCTTGCTCCCAAAATTCACCAATACACCAACAAGCATATCACTTGCTTTTAGATAATTAATGACTTGTGATTGTGCTTTGCCAGAGAGTCGATCTACTGCTTTTAATTCCACAACAATTTTGTCGTAGCATACAAAATCCGCCACATAATACTTGTTTAGGATATGTTCCTTATATTGAATGACCATTTCTTGTTGGGCACGAAAAGGAATATCCCTCGCCGATAATTCGATTTCCATTGCTTCCTGATAGACAGCCTCCAGAAATCCAGAGCCAAGCTGTTTATGAACCTCAATCGCTGCACCAACAATAGCAAATACCTCATCCCCATAAACCAACTTCCCAGTCAATCAACTCACCTTCGTGTCTTTTCGTGTCCTTCGTGGATCACATTGGCTGCCGCCTCAACGGCCTTGATAATCTTGTAATAACCCGTACAACGACACAAATTGCCGCTAAAACCTTGTTGGATTTGTTCCAAATTGGGCTGGGGCTTCTCGTCTAGCAGTTTTGCGCCAGACATGATGAAGCCTGGAATACAAAAGCCACATTGCACTGCCCCCTCTTCAATAAAGGTTTGCTGTAGTGGATGTAATTCGCCATTTTGGGCTAAGCCCTCAACAGTTACAATTGTGGCCCCCTGCGCCCGCGCCGCTGGCACCAAACAGGCCATAACAGCCATACCATCCAAATACACCGCGCAAGCCCCACACTCCCCTTCAGCGCAGCCCTCTTTACTGCCCGTAAGCTGCACTTCATCGCGCAACCAATCTAGCAAAGTTTTGCTTACACCTGGAGCGCTCACTTCACGGCCGTTCACCGTCGCCACAATCAATGAATCCGCATCATGCTTGGCCTTATACTCATCACCTGTGGGAAAACGGCCGTCTGCCACCCCACTACCCCACAACAACACCGGATCATCCGGCCACTGCGACCGCTCCTGTCCGTCTCGCAAGGCCAGCAAAGCTCGTTTCGCCATCACAAAAATCTGCTGACTGCGATAAGCGGCCGTGCCGCGAATATCATCAATCGGCTTTGGCGTATCAGCCGCTAACTGCGCCGCTTCAACTATTGTCTCGTCTGTCAGAGTTTTACCCACCAAATAATCAGCCACAGCTGGTGTATCAATAATCGTCGGAGCCACACTACCTTGAGCCAGACGCACGGCCGTTACCACATCACCATCAAACGAAAGAATGGCCGTCATATGCACCACCGAAATCGCCTGTGCCCGCCGCAAGCCCAACTTCACAAAAATGCCCCGTGTTTCCGACCCTATCGCTGGAAAACTAATGTCTACCAGCATTTCATCCGGTGCCATCACCGTGCGGCGCACTCCCTTATAGAACTCATCGAGCGGCACAACCCGCCGCCCTCGCTCAGCCGAAGCCAGCGTCACTCCTGCACCTAAAGCCCACAGTGCCGATATCGTATCATTGGCCGGACTAGCCGTAATCAGGTTACCAGCCACCGTAGCCCGATTGCGTAACTGCGGCGAGCCAATTTCCCAACAGGCCTGAGCCAAGGGTAATGCTTTTTCTACGAGAAGGGGGGAAGCCACCACTTGATTATGGCTAACGAGAGGGCCAATATGAATACGGCCGTTTTCGTCCAACCGAACATCACTCAGACCAGGAATACGGGTGATGTCAATGAGAGTATGGACAGACGGCCGTTGCCACCGTGCCAACTCCAACAACAAATCTGTGCCACCAGCCACCAGCCGTGCCTCTTCACCATGTTGAGCCAATAAAGCCAAAGCATCATCTACAGTTGTAGGGGTTTCATAATGGGCGATAGGCTGACCTTGTTTTTGTACTTCGTGCATGAATTCACCACACTTTTTAGTCAAATTCGCCAGTTGGCAATCGTCTGACCTTTTTAT
This sequence comes from Promineifilaceae bacterium (SeqCode), assembly GCA_965223555.1. Taxonomy (GTDB): domain Bacteria; phylum Chloroflexota; class Anaerolineae; order Promineifilales; family Promineifilaceae; genus CBDCWU01. Next base: position 2,628,853 of record CBDCWU010000009.1, on the reverse strand, counting down.
CATACTTACCCCACTTTGGCAAGCAAATTGCTTTCAAGGGCGAACTATGCTAAAAAATAAACATCAGACGATTGCCGACTATCAATTCAAGATGCTTATACAACGACCGAAACCACTCTCAGAACAAGTTGCCTCCATTTTACGGCAGCGTATTCTCGACCACATCTATCCTCCCGGTGGTCGTTTGCCCTCTGAAAGTGAGTTAGCTCAGGAAATGGGAGTCAGCCGAGCCACTATTCGCACTGTCCTCGCCAAATTCGCCAACGAAGGGCTTATTTTTCGGAAACAGGGCGATGGTACTTACGTCAACGAACGCATTAAAGATATTGATAGCCGTTATGGTGGTTTATGGGATTTTTCGCGGCTGATCGAGGCCAACGGCCGTCAACCCGCCATTCGCACTATCACTATCGAGCAGCGTCAGGCCACACTCCAAGAAGAACAAGCCCTTCACCTAGCTCCAGGCCAGGAAGTTCTGTCACTATTGCGCCTATTTCTGGCTGATGAGCAGCCCATTATTCTGGCCCAAAATGTACTCGCCGTCAGCCTCATCAAGACAGAACCCCGCGCCGTGGATGGTAAATTACCCATATACCAGCTACTGCAACAATATTGCCACGAACGTATTGCCTACGCCATCACTGACATCGAACCGACCCTCCCCGATAACGGCCTTAGCCAGACCCTGGAACGCACCAGTAATGAACCACTTTTACAGCTAACCGAAACATTTTATAATAAGGATAATTATCCACTTGTCTTCGGCTTGAGCTATTATGACCAGCAGCTTTTGCGGCTGCGCCTCGTTCAAGCCTGGGGCTGAGTTTCAGAGTATGGGCATCATGGTGGCACAATGATCGGGCAGGTTGATTTAAACAAATAGGCCTATACTTCCTTAAACAAACTGCATGTTGAATAAGATTACCATCACTCGTCGCTGGTTGATTCTTGCCGGTGAATGGGTTCTTCTCTTTCTGGTCATCCTCATTGCCATCTGGACAGTTACCCAAAACGCCCTGGCCCCCCAGCTTATTCTTCTAGCTCTGCTCACCATCATTACTGTTAATTTCAGCCTACCTCCGGAGCAAAGCGGTGTGGGCTTAGTGCCCCTAGTAGCTGTAAGCAGTTTATTGGCTTTAGGGCTGAACACGGCCGTTTCCTTAACCATCGTCAGTTTTATTCTGGCCGAACTCACTGCTCCTTTGTGGAACTCCTTTTGGGAGCAGGCAGGCAGCCAACGGCCGTCACGCTTTCAGCGTTTGGCCACTGCCCTCATTCACATCATTCCGCTCTGGATTGCTGGTACAATTTACCAGCGCGTTGGCGGCATCGCCCCCCTCGTCGCTAACCAAACCAATCAATTAAGCCAATTTGCCTGGCTGGCTGGCAGCTTTGGCCTTTTTCACTGGGGACTGGCTTGGTTGTGGTGGTTGGTTCAAAAACGGCCGTTCACCCAATTTCTGCGCGCCAATGCCCTATCTGTGCTTATGAGTGGCCTTTTTGCTCAACCAATGGCAATCCTTGGCGGTATTACCTTCGCCCTGTTAGGGCTGCCTATTTTTGTCGTCTTCTGTATAGCCGTCATGATCTTCAGCCTCGTCATTTGGCTCTCTTGGCAGCGTCGCTATGTGGCCGAACAGCAATATACTCAATTTGCTTTGTTGAACAATGCCAGCTCATCGCTACGCGAAACGTTAGATTTAACGGCCGTGCTCCAAAATACCCACCACCTCGTCACCCAACTCATTCCTACCGACAGCTTTACTATTGCCCTCTTGCAGGATAATGTATGGCAACGGCCGTTCCCTTCACCCGCCGCAACCACAACATCCTACCACCCTGACGATTTCACCCGCTGGGTTGCTGCCCAAGAACGCACCCTCCACGTCGAAGCCCGCGACCTGCACTTCGCCAGTCGTCACCAACTAACCCCGCCCACACCAACGCCCTATGCTTGGTTAGGCACACCTCTCACTGCCGCCAATCAAGTCGTGGGAGTCATGGTTTTGCAGCGCTTTGAGCAGCAGCAACCTTTTAGTCGATGGCACCGCGAACTGCTGCTGGCCATTGCGGGGCAAGCCAGTGCCGCCATCCAAAACGCTCGCCTCTACAGCGAAACCTTACGCCTCTTCAACCTGACTGATGAGGCGCTGGCCCAACGGGTAAAACAACTACAAGCCTTGCTCGACAGCATCCAAGAAGGCGTCCTCATGCTAGATACTCAAGGCCACATCGCCCTCATCAACCCCTTCGCTGCCAGCCTGCTTGAGCGGCAACCAGATCAATTAGTGCATAGCCGCCTAGACACGGCCGTTGCCGCCACCATCGGCTACCAAGCCGACAGCCTCACCCACTTGCTGGGCCAGTTAAGCCAAGGAACCATACCCGAACCAGCTAAAGCGCAATTTTATCATCACAACCGCGTGATTGTGCGTTTGGAAACCCCCGTATTAGCCACTAACCACCAGGTCATTGGCTGGCTCATGCTCTTTCGTGATGTAACTGAAGAACATCAACTGGCCGAGCAGCGTGCCGATCTGACTCGAATGATCATCCATGATCTTCGCAATCCCATTTCTACGCTGATCAGCACCCTTAACTTGGCTCAAACCCAATTGAATAGCACAATGGACACGGCCGTTTTGATTGATGCCCAACAAAGCTGCCTGGATATGCTAGATATGGTAGACTCCCTTATGGACATCACTCGCCTAGAGGCTGGTCAAATGGCTATTGAGACTGAAGCCATTTACCTACAGCCTCTGGCCCAAAAAGTGGTGGCTCGCTTACAGCCCCTAGCCACCCAGCGCAATATCAGCCTCTCTCTCACTTGTGCGGCTGATTTGCCAGCCGTGTGGGCCGATGAGGAGATGATACGGCGAGTATTGATTAATTTATTGGATAATGCCTTAAAATTTACACCAGCAGACGGCCGTATACACAGTCACCTCCAACCAGAACCCGCTGTCTCCCCTCAACATGAACTTGGCCTACGCTGTATTATTACTGACACTGGCCCCGGCATCCCACCTGAACACAGAAAGCAGGTCTTCAATCGCTTCATGCGCACCAATGCCGGTGGCGCACAAGTGCGAGGCACAGGGTTAGGCTTGGCTTTTTGCAAGATGGCCATAGAGGCTCACAACGGCCATATCTGGGCCGAATCGGCCAACACAGGCGGTAGCCAATTTATCTTCACGCTGCCCGGTGTGCCCATTGTTGTCGAAGAAGGCCTTGAGCCTGTATAAGCTAGAAAAACAGGAAATACAAAAACCTAAACATGACTTCAGAAGTATCGCATTACAAACAAAACGGCCGTCCCCGCATTGGTCTGGCTTTGGGCGGCGGCTCCGTGCGCGGCTTTGCCCACTTTGGCGTTTTGACCGTCTTGGCAGAAGCTGGCATTCCCATTGATGTCGTTGCCGGCACCAGCGCTGGCTCGATTATGGGCGCGTTATATAGTGCGGGCATGTCCCTATGCCAAATTGAAGAATATGCCCAACGCATGAACTGGCGGCGCAGCGCCAAACCTGTGCTATCAGCCAATGGTCTTGTCACTCTGTCACCCTTAGCCGATTGGTTAGAGGGAGTTTTGGGAAAACTGCACTTCGAGGATTTAGCGCTTCCATTCGCTTGTGCCGCCACCGATTTGCAAAGCGGCGAACCAATTATGTTAGCTTCCGGGCCTTTGGCGTCTGCCGTACAGGCCAGTTGTTCCGTACCGGGCATCATAACGCCCGTGTGGCGCGACGGCCGTCTCCTGTGTGATGGTGGTATCACCAACAATATCCCTGTTTCTTTGGCCAGGCAGCTAGGCGCAGATTATGTGATTGGTGTCGATATTTTCGAGCCAACCTTACAATGGCCCATAGGCCCCCTGGGTCGGGGGCTGGCAGCCATCGAAATTATGGTTGAGCATGCTGGGGGTGGCACCAAAACGGCCGATTGCTTGATAACACCCCATTTAAGGGGTCACAGCTATATACATTTCTCAAATCGCCAGGAACTTATCAGATTAGGACAAGAAGCTACCCGCCAATGCCTCCCATCCCTCAAACAAGCTCTCCAAAAGATCAAATCCAACTAAGACATTTTGGAACAACTCGCATAACCTACATCATCGTATGGGCCAGCAACTCTTTGGCTTCCGCTATCTGACCTCTTACCAAGGTTATCTCGTCAAAACATGTCTGTAACATCTCCTCTAAACGAGTCACCTGATCACGGGCCAAACGCAAATTTTGGGTAAGATCAGCCAACTGTTCATGGAGACCATGCTCTCGTGCTTCTAATTCTCGTATCTTATCTTGAAGAGCCACTATAAACCTCTCTTTAATAATATGTGGACCAAAAAAGTATAATAAATTCTATAATATGATCCCCTACCCTGTCGAAAAAAATGTTGTGAATTTTTCGATAGTGCCAGTGCAATACTATTCATCACCATTCAGTCTGCTCTGAGAATAAGGAAACTTTACCATGCAAATATTACAATTCATCTTTACACTGCCAGCGAAGTTAGTCAGCTAGAATAAATCGTCCGTGAGGATGCTGGCATTCGTATAGCCTTCCCGAAATCCGGCTGCAACAAGCTCAATTAGTTGCCACTGGCCAATGGGAAGCCTTCCCAGACGAGTTACAAGGAGGACGTGAATAGTTTCACATCGCGTTTAGCCAATCCAAACAGGAAAATGCTTTAAGCCCCGAAAAAGGACGCCCGAACGCCAAGCCAATTGTTCTACTGGTATTTTAAGGTGTAGGTGAGGAAAACGGCCAAATAACGTCTGCAACGCCACTCTCCCTTCTAATCGCGCTAAGGGTGCGCCCAAACAGTAATGTATCCCCAGACCAAAAGCCAAATGGCGATTATCCTGGCGGCCAATGTCCAAGCTATCAGAATGCTCAAATTGGCATCCATCTCGATTCGCCGATGTTAACACTACCCGTACCACATCCCCCCGCCGCATCTGCTGACCCCCAAAGGTGATGTCTTTACCCACCCAGCGCGTCGTCGAAGTTTCTACGGGACCATCATAACGGAGTAACTCTTCAACGGCCGTTTCCCACTCCACCTGCCCTGCTTGCAGCAGCCCCAACTGCTCAGGGTGACACAACAGAGCCAATACGCCGTTGCCAATCAGGTTTACGGTCGTCTCATGCCCCGTCACTAACAACAATGCCACCATGCTCGATAGTTCTGCCTCGCTCAACCTATCGCCCGCTTCCTCCGCCTGTACTAAAGCCGTCACCAGATCATCTTGCGGCTCATGCTGCCGCTCAGCAAACATCTGCTGCAAATAGGCTAACAGAGCGCGGATTTTGGCCTTACGCCGACTGTAAGTCAATCCGCGACTACCTGGCGAGATGATAGCTTGTGACCAATCCGTAACTTGCGCTTGATCGGTCGCGGGTACGCCCAACATCTGCGTAATTACCGCCACGGGCAAAGGCAAGGCATAATCAGCAATCACGTCCATCTCACCCTGATAGCTTGCCTCGTCTAGCAAGCTATCGGCAATAGTCTGTATCTGCCCCCGCATCTTGTCCACACGGCGCGGTGTGAAGGCCTGATTCACCAAAGCCCGCAGTCGTGTGTGATCAGGCGGATCAGAAAAGAGCATATTCTCATTGATTAAGCGGTAATCGAGGGTACGAGTAGCTGGCTTGCTAGTGGCAGCATTGGTGGCGTGTCGGATGTCCTTCACAAAATGCACATCATCTTTCAGCACGGCCACCACATCTTTATAACGAGTGATATACCAAATGGTACGGCCGTTTGGGGCATGATGAGCATAAACAGGCACCTCCTGCCGCATACGAGCAAACACAGGAAAGGGATCGGCCTTAAACGCAGGACTAAACAGATCGTACAACATGAAGCTTTCACATAAAATCAGCCATTGAGTAAAGGTAGTATACACGATATAATCCCCATACTAAACTTATGCAAAATCGATTTCTTCTCTCTCCCATTCACCTTGCAAAAAGTGCCAACCGCCATCCATTACTCATTGTTTTTTTGATAGTGACCCTCATCATTATTTGGTTAGATATTCTGTTTGCAGCACAGTGGGTTCAGGCAGGCATTGCCCTAGTCAATCCCCCCATTATGATCTTTGCTCCCCAAATTTGGCTGGCCCTCTTCTCCATGGTGTTGGGCTCGCTTATCATTGCCATTTCGATTGCCTCCCAACGCACACCCAAGCTGATCGATCTTTATATTCGGGATTGGTTTAGTCTCTTTTTTCTCTGGTTTGTAGGCTTAGGACTGGTTCATAATCTTTTTGTACAATACATCAGTACGGCCCTAGCACCACGTACCAGCAGTATTATTCTGAACACCTATGTTTTTATGCCAATAACGGCCGTTCTGGCCATGCCCTACATCCTCTACACGCTGCGTTCCACCCGTCCCAGCAATGTCGTTGCTCGTCTGCACAACGCCAACATGCGCCAAATTCAGCAATTACAACATCCCATTGTGTATAAGGCTATGAACAATCCCAATATCGTCGCCGACTATCAACACGATCTCTTTGAAACCCTCAATCAGCTTGATAATCTCATGGAGTTCGTCTCCTTCAAGGAACCGCAGGCCAATATTCTTCGCAAAATCGGTCAAGCAACTCGCACCTATGTCTCGTTAAAAGCCAATATCCATCCCTCCTTTTTTCTACTCTCATCCTACATTCAGGATGATATTTCCTTCAAAACAATGGTGGGTCAATTCGAGCAAATGGAAGAGTCGCGCATCTTTTTGGAACTAAAAACCTTTCGCATGTTGGCCAACGCTTATTTACAACTGATCAACAAGGGGCATTTTGATCTGGCTTCTTTATGTGTATTCGAGATGGCGGAGATCGGCCGTTTAGCTATCCAATGCAACGATCACCCCCTCACCCAGGCTACCCTGGTCCATCTCAACACCATCCTACGCTTTGGCATCAAACATGGTCTGCGCCACAGCGAAGCCCGCAACCTTTACAATGCCATCTTCCATTACAGTCATTTCATCGCTGAAATGGTAGAATATCAGCAAACCAGTCATGTTCGCACAGCCTGCACCCACCTCAAAAACTACAGCACCGAAATCTTTCACCACAGTCACGCCGAACCTGCTTTCCGCTTCCTAGTAGATGCCTTTGTACATGAAATGAAAAACATTCTCATTGCCCTCAGTGAAGCCGATTGGCCGTTGGCATTCCAAGAAGAAATGCTCAATCTGATGCTACAAATGGATCATCCACCAGACCGTGAACAAGAAAGCCTCGACCCCGAGTTTATTATTGGCAGCCGGGTGCGTATTCTCCAAATCGGATTAGCTCTGTACTACTTACGCAACGAACAGGAAACTTTCGTCCACCAAATTATCACCGACCTCATGGATGATCGGGCCTGCCTGGGATCAGAGCTTTTCCGCCAAACCGTTGAGCGCAATTGCCACCACCTGCTACACTTTCAGCCCGAATTTTGGGAGGATACGGATCGAGGGAATATGAACATGTACTACACGGCTGACACTGCCTACATCCCCCGCTTCCTAGAACTTTTCCATGCGGCCAACAGCCTGAATCACATGAAGAAGTAGAATGTGCAACCTATTTGTAGGCAAACTGATACGGTACACCGTTGTGCAGCATTTTGTCTCTAAACACGGAGGCCTTGGGTTCAGGATCACCTCCTACTTTCTTGCCAGTAGAGCATTGTAATTTTTTATTAACAAGTTAATAGTACGCTAGTCATATTAACGTTCTGGGGAGAGCCATTTATAGATATACCGGTAGTAAAATGGCACGTATAAAACTTATTTCCATCGCTTTGGGACTTGTTCTTTTGGGCATAGTTGCCTCATATGTTTTGTTTTCGACTAGCAGCATTGACGCTGAGGATACATAGACTGAACCACTTATAGAAAGCGGCGACAAGATAGCCAAAAATGTTGTGCAGCCATTACCTGAAGTCAATACGGCCGTTGCCAATCAACCAGTTTCCCAAAATGAAATACAACCAACGCTAGCCCCACTGCCAATACCTACCACCTTGCCCACACAAGAATCATTACCCACACTGATGCTTGCAGCTATTCCTTCTACACCCCTACCTACCGAAACACCCCTACTTACCCTAGAACCAGAACCCACGGCTGAGCCAACCCCCCTCATTTCTGAGCCGGAGTGGCTCAACTATCTCAATATTTTTCGAGGTCAGGCTGGCCTGCCCTACCTCATAGAAGAACATAACTGGTCAGTCGATGCTGGGCTGCACAGCCAATACATGGTTATAACAGGCAAGCTGTGGCATGATGAAGATGAAGCCGACAATCCTTGGTTTTCTGATAATGGCAAAGTTGTGGCTGAGAACGGAAATATTGCCATCAGCTGGGCCGATGCAGCGCCATATCGCTGGGCCATTAATTTTTGGATGTCAGCCCTAGTTAGCTACGATTGGCGTTCCAATCGCTCAGACAGTAGCTTCAACTTACTCCACATCTGACGAATGACGTAAATCATTGCCAACGTTACCAGCCAGCGTTTATCGCAATTAGGATTTTTTGCTAGTTCTTCATAGACGGCAATCGCCTTGTTATCTGTACGACGGTTTTTGCGGTACGCAGTCGCTAGTTCCGTCAAATAATCATCCCTTTGCTGGCGCACCTGATCAACCCTAGCTACTTGTTTTCTATTGGTTTCAACAAGTTTTATTACCCGCTGCAATTCACCGACTAAAGCATCAGAGGTGAACGGTTTAATTAAGTAACCTCTGGCCCCAACAGAGATAGCTCGTTGCAAGTACGCCCGATCTCTTTCCGCCGACATAACCACACAAGCCATATGGGGGTTTTCACGCATGAGGGTTTCAATAGCGGTCAGACCATCCATTTCTGGCATATTGATATCTAGTAACGCAATATCTGGCTTGTGTTCGCGTGCCATTTCGATAGCTTGACGGCCGTTATGAGCAATGGCTACAACTTCAATCGTGGGCACCAATGTCATCATCAAGCGGGTGCTGCGACGCATTTCCTGTACATCATCCGCAATTATCGCTCGTAATCGCTCCGTGTTTCCTGTCTGCTCATGCACCATAGGTATTTATAACTCCTGGACAATACATTTGGCCCCATTATACACAATTCTGCATATACAGTTTCCCAAAAGTGTATTTTCTCCGTTAATATCCATTGTCACTAATATTCCCTATGTCCACACACTAAATCAAAGTTGCACTTCGCCATATTACTTGTTATTATAAGCTCAAGTTTAGTTAGGAAAAAACAAGGGAAACTCCTCCCCCCCCAACTGGCACGAGAGAAACGCGACTGGAACAACCCTAGCTTGACTGAGGACAATGTCACCCTCTCCCTTGTTTTTGACATTGTCCGATAAAATGGTAGGCCGCCTTTGAGGCGGTCTTTTTCTTGGCCCCGCCAGTATCTATCCATATCATAACAGAACATGATTAAGTTCATGCTTAAGTGATGATAAACATCGTTTCCTCTAAAACCACTACACTTTATGCTATTCATGCAGGTCCCAGTAGAAGGGCAAGTGAAACGGCCGTCCACTAGACATTTGTCAGAGGTGTACAAATGGATATTCTTATCACCAATTTAGAGCATGTTTATACCCAAGATGGTCATCATCTGGGCCAAGCACATCGCCTACACCATCGCACACATGACACGAATCCCGCCTTAGAGAAATTCGGAACCTATTTACAAGTTGTCTCCTTTTCCGAAGGGGAAAGCTACTATATTCCCACAGATTTCATCGCTGGCTATGTTGAGGGAACGGACAATATTTTACTTTCTGTGACAATGGAAGAAATCATGCAACGAACGTGGTTTCGCATTCCCACCTTTGTTGCTATTGGTGACGAGGCCATTGAAAGGCTCCCTGTCGCTAATCCTTAGATATTGACCCACCACATAGTACATTTGTAAAAAGCTGGGACAAGTATCAATATCAGTCGCCAGCTTTTTTGTTATCTTATCTCGCTAGAAAATAGCCACATTTAGTATTATAAGCCTCTTTTCATTTCCCCAGTTGCCAAAATATCAGTTGTCCTTAGAATTTAGGTAGATGTACTATCATAGAATAATAGTACAGAAACCAAATTAATGAAAATAGCGAATTTGCTTTTAAGTAAGGAAGGTACATGACAAAAAAAATAATTGGCTACACTCACCTCCAATGGACATGCCCTGCTTGCGGACAAAAAAACCGTGGCGAATCTAAAAAGTGTACAAGCTGTCAGGCTCCTCAACCTGAAGATGTCGTTTTTGAACAACCCTCTCAAGAACAATTGCTTACCGATGAACAATCTATTGCGCAGGCTCAAAAGGGGCCGGATATACATTGCGCCTATTGCGGCACACGCAATTCAGCAGATTTGACCCATTGCCTACAATGTGGTGGCGATTTGACAGAAGGATCCATCAGGGAAACTGGCAGCGCATTAGGAACACATCGCCCCCAGGATGTGCCTGATGTTGACTGTGACTATTGTGGCACGGTGAATCCAGCAGATGCCCTCTCGTGCAGCAATTGTGGTGCCTCTATGACAAAGGCCGAACCCAAACGGCCGTCCCCCAAAGCCACCACCCGTCCTCGACCACGCCAAAATATGAGCCCTGTTCTTATCGGGATTCTAGTATTTGGGTGCATTGGGGCCATTGTCCTGATGTTCCTCTTCAATCGTACCAATGATGTCATTGGCCGCGTGGCATCAGTAGAGTGGGAACGTTCCATCATGATTGAACAACTAGGGCCAGTCAACTATGAGGATTGGCTCAATGAAGTTCCGTCCGATGCCAATGTCGGTGTTTGCACAGAAAGAATTCATCATTCACAAAGCAATCCAGCTCCGGGGGCAACCGAAATCTGCGGTACACCCTATACGTTAGACACCGGCACAGGCTTTGGTGAAGTGGTACAGGATTGTCAATATCAGGTTTATGACGATTGGTGTGAATATACAGTCATGGAATGGCAAGCGATTGATTCCATCTCCCTTGAGGGCAATGACTATAATCCAAGCTGGCCGCAATACACCTTGTCCACAAACCAACAATATGGCGAACAAGAGGAAAGCTATCGCGTCTTCTTCGATACAGATGGTGGCAGCTACAGCCATGGTACTAGCAATCTTGAACGCTTCAACCAATTCCAAATTGGAACCAATTGGGTTTTAGAGATAAATAGCTTCAATATGGTTGTAGGCGTTGAGCCTGCCCAGTAACGCTTTGCTAAACAAACAAACAGAACATAGGAGAACATGGCCGAGCTTATTGGTCGCAGTTTAGGAAAATATCGTATTGTCGCCCGCTTGGGACAAGGGGGAATGGCTGAGGTTTACAAAGCCTATCAGCCTGGTTTAGATCGCTATGTGGCCATAAAAGTGCTCCATCCCCATTTAGCCCAAGACCGGGAATTTGTCAGCCGTTTTGAGCGCGAGGCCCGCTCTGTCTCACGCCTGCGACATCAACACATTTTGCAAGTCTTTGACTTCGACAGCGAGAATGATCAACATTATATGGTGATGGAGCTGGTCAACGGGCCGAATCTAGGGGATGAGTTTGCCTACCGTCAGCGAGTGGGTCAGACATATAGCTTGTCTGAAATCGGCCGTCTGCTCATTGCCCTCTGCCAAGGCACAGCCTATGCCCATCAACAAGGCATGATTCATCGGGACATAAAACCCAGCAACTTGATGTTCACTGAAGATGGGCAACTGCTCATCGTAGACTTTGGCATTGCTCGTATTTTGGGCAATACGCAATATACTGTCACGGGTGCACTCATTGGCAGCCCTGCTTATATGTCACCTGAACAAGGACAAAGCGGATATGCTGATGCACGCAGCGATATTTACTCAATTGGCATCGTTTTGTATGAATTAGTCACAGGCCGTCCTCCTTATAAGGGGGACACGCCGATGGCAACGATTCTCAAGCATATCACGGAAACGCTGCCTCTACCAACTGCCATTCAGCCCGATTTACCGTCAAATATCGAATGGCTCATCTTGAAGGCACTCAGCAAAAAACCTGAGGAACGCTTCCAAACGGGTTTGGAGATGGCAACTGCCATCCGCCGGGCTTTCCAGCTTTCGCCAGATGACAATTTACTTGGCACACCTCTCAAACCTATCAAACCTCCCGATACACCCGGTGAATTACACCCTACTGATCCATCCTTTAACCAGGCTCTTTCTGCACCAACGGCCGTTCACAACACCACCATTACCTGTCCCAATTGCAATACAGTAAATGGTAAAAATCAGAAATTTTGTACGCACTGTAGCCAAGCTCTCACCACTCGCTGTACCGTCTGTTTTGTCATCAATCCCATAGATGTTGCCAATTGCGCCGCCTGCGGCACAAACTTACAAGTTGTGCGGCAAAAACGAGATGCTTGGCTAGAAGAACAACAAAGACACGATGCTGACCGCAAAGCAGCTTTGCAGCAGGCCAAGGAAACAAACTTGAAGCGACTATTGGACAAACTAGAAGATGCCAAAGCCCATGACACCACGGTTTACCTGTTGCAACAATATGGGGCAGATGCGGTAGAACCAGTGGTACGACTTTTGAAAGCTAAAAAAACAGCTATTCGCTATGGAGCCATCAAAGTTTTGGCAGCGATTGGTGATAATCGGGCCATCTTCCCTCTGATTAGTTGTTTACAAGATTCACAACCAATAGTGCGCTACTGGGCAATAGATGCGTTGATGCAATTGCAAGCAGAAACGGCCGTTCCCCCTCTGGCCGATCTCCTCCAGGACGAACATACCAAAGTCCGTGAACATGCCGCCAAAGCCTTAGCCCACCTTGGCACAGCCGAAGCCCAAGAGATTCTCAGACGCAACAAGCGCAAATGGTGGCCCTTCTAGGCTCATAAAAAACAACAAACTTAATCCTAGAAGTTTAATCAGTTTTCATTGTAAACAATAAAATCTACAGCCACCCAACCCTCTACGCCCTCTGCTGTCCGCACTTGCTGCCACTCAAAATCGTCCGCCTGCTGCCGGCCCGGCAATACAGTTACCACTGTGCCATCTAGTAGCCAGGACAATTGCTCTCCACCAGTGCTGGGTGTGCCGCGCAACCAGACACCGACACCACTACTGACGACGGCCGTCTGCACAGCCGTCGTTGTTGTAGGTGACGGTTCCGGCGGAGGGGTTAACGTGGGCGGTTCAGAAACGGCCGTGGGCACAGGAGTTGTTCCTAAATCCATTGTAGGCAAAGGGGCCAAGGTAGGCGTGTTGGTGGGCGTAGTAGGCATAGTGGTGGTAACGGCCGTTGGCCCAACTGTACCAGGTGTTGTCTCTAATGCAGGCATATCTGTCGCCAACACAGTTGGCTGATCTGCCTCCACTGGCCCCAAACTCAGTCCAGATACCCCCCACAAAATCAAACCAATCAGCAACAGCATAATACCCCAGACAACATTCACCTGCATCGTCTGACGTGCCCGCTGCTGCCCTACCCCATACGTCTCATGTGATGTTTTAGAATAAGCTGAATACGCCTTCCAAGCAAAATAGAACGCGAACAAAATGCTCACGCCCGCTAAAATCGAAACCATTAAGTCCAATACAACTGCCAAGGCTCCACCTCGTGCTTAGATCTCATTCGCAAATAAGATATGGCAGTGGCGCATGGGCTTCAAACAACCTTAAACCCTTGAAACAACTATCCTATTTACAGACGGCTACTCAAAATTTAACAAATACTTTAAGCAACTGTCTCTATTTTGGCAAGTTTCCGCTTGGCCTCCTGCCACAACTCCTCTAAAGTATTTATCTCTAAGTCGGCCAAGTTCCACTGTCGCGTTTGCGCTAAACGCTCCACCAGACGAAAACGGCCATCAAACTTCATATTCGCCTCCCGCAAAGCCATTTCCGCGTCCAGACCTAGCCAATGCGCCACATTCACCAACACAAACAGCAAATCGCCTAATTCCTCTCTCTGATGCCCAATAGAATCAGCCGCCTTCAATTCAGCAATCTCCTCATCTACTTTGGCATACACACCCGCAATGTCAGGCCAATCAAACCCCACCTGACGCACACGCTGTTGCAGCTTTTGGGAATAGGCTAAGGCTGGTAATGTCTCTGGCACACCGTCAAGCAAAGAAACGGCCGTTTGTCCCTTCTCCTGCTGCTTAATCATCTCCCAATTTCGTACCACCTCCGCACTATCGGCCACCTGCCAGTCTCCCCACACATGGGGATGGCGATGCTTCAGCTTCCCCTCTATGCCCGCGATCACATCAGACAGCGTAAAATCGCCCGTCTCTGACGCCATCTGCGTCTGCATCACCAAATGATACAGTACATCGCCCAACTCCTCGCACAAATTATCGCTGTCACTTGCATCCAACGCCGCTAGCACCTCACTGGCCTCTTCCAAAAAGCCAGAACGCATACTTTGTGGCGTTTGTTCCTGATCCCACGGGCAACCCTCAGGACTGCGTAAGACAGCCACCGTCTCGGCCAACGTTGCCAGCGAGGCCCGATAGGGCAAAGGGGGTACAAACAGGCTGGTTAAGTGTCCAATGTATTGGCTGTGATCCATCTCATACAAGGGAATCGATTCCACCAACTGCTCATCCGTTCCAGCCATGTGGACAAGGTGGATGGGATGTTCATCAGGATAAACGGCCGTCAGCAACAACTTCACCTCACTCGCTAATAGCCGATTATAAACCTGCCCTAGCAGCAGGGGCACATCTGGGTTCACAGGTGGATAATGGAAATTGGTCAGCTCAATCGCATCAAACAACTGTAACCCATCCAGACCATCGAACTTTATAGCACTTAAAACTGGCTCCACAAAGCTAATGCCAGGCAAAACATTTACCCGCGCTTCCTCACTTTCTGCCGCCACCACCAACTCCGTTACCGTCGCTTCACCCATAAAGGGATGCCCCGGCACAGCATACACAACCTCCTGCTCACGACTCAATTGCAAAAGCTGCGACACAATCTCTGTATACACTTCATCAAAGGACTCAGCCGTTTCATACAAATGATCAAAGCTGTGAATAGTCACACCATCGGGCAAATCAGCCACTGCTGGATGCCGTCTGGTGCGTAGATAGACAGCCTCTGCTGTCGTCAATGTTTGCCAAGCCTGTCGTGTAAGAAAACGGCCGTCACCCGGCCCCAAACCAACCACTATTATGCTCATCACCACACCTAAAATAAAAAAGGCGAGTCAACGCTCGCCTAAAATCATCATTCACAATTTACACAATCGCAAATCGTCAATCCTATCAATGTTGTCAATCGCCTAACGCTTAGTATAGGTAGGAGCCTTCCGGGCCCGTTTCAAACCTGGCTTCTTACGTTCCTTAATACGGCCGTCTCGCGTCAAATGATCATTCGAGCGCAAAGCACCACGCAACTCCTCATCATACTTCACCAACGCTCGCGCCAACCCCAAACGTACCGCCCCGGTTTGTCCAGTAATGCCACCACCCTTTACTAGAACAGTCACATCCACCTTACCCATCAAGTCCGTATCTGCCAAAGGGCCAACCAATGTATCATAATCACCCAGGCGCGGGAAAAAATCCTTCACATCCTTGTCATTCACAACAAAAGAACCTGAGCTATCCCCATCCAAATAAATCCGAACCCGTGCCGTGGCCCGCTTACGCCGACCAATTCCTTCGTAATAGCGTCTTCCTTCAATGGTTAATTCTTCCATTCGTCTCTCCTATAACTCCAATAGCTCCGGAGCTTGAGCATGATGATTATGCTCTGGACCAGCATATACCTTCAGCTTCTTGAACATCTTACGCCCCAGCACATTCTTGGGCAACATTCCCTTAACGGCCAATTCAATCACTCGATTTGGATGTTTTTCCAACTGCTCACGCAATCCGATCTCTTTAATACCGCCAGGATAGCCAGAGTGCCGATAATATTTCTTTTGATCCATCCGACGACCCGTCACATGAACTTTTTCTGCATTAATCACGACTACATAATCACCACAATCTACCGATGGACTATAAATAGGCTTATGCTTGCCCCGTAAAATGGTCGCAATCTTCGTCGCCAAACGCCCCAGCGTTTGACCTTCAGCATCTACCAAATACCAGCTCCGCTCGACTTCTGCCGGTTTTGTTACGTATGTTTTCATAATTTTCTCCGCTTTATCAGTTTAGACTCGAAGGGCCATCCCTTGAATCCAGTTCTTCGCTATTAAACCCTTCGCATCTCTCTGATATTCGGGCTTTTTCGGAATATAAATAATTCAACTCAACCCAAAAAGCCTCAATCATATGTTACAGAGACCAAGTAGAGACCATGTGGTGGAGCTACTGTTCCACACCAACTTCGATCATGAGCCTCAAACGCAGTGATAAACTGCGGCACCGTCCAACTGCCCTCGCCAACTAATTTCAGGCTGCCAACAATACTCCGAACCATCCTCTGCAAAAAGGCATTGGCCTCAACATGTATCGAAATCATCTGAGCATCACGATGACAAACGGCCGTAAACAGTTCACGCACCGTATTTTCACCCTGAGGTGGTTGCCCAAATGTGGCAAAATCATGCACCCCAACTAGAGATTGTGCCGCTAGATTCATGGAAATGATATCCAACGGCCGTTTCACATGCCAGGCATATTGTCGGCGTATAGGGCTGCGAACAGCAGCATTGTAAATGTGATATTCATAAGCACGACGACGGGCATCAAATCGAGGGTGAAAAACTGCTTCACACCTCTCCAAATTCAATACAGCAATGTCTGATGGCAAATTCGCATTGATGGCTCGTTGCAAAGCTACTGGCTCATGTTGCCAATCTAGCTCAAAGCTAACCACTTGCCCTTGGGCATGTACACCACTGTCCGTCCGTCCTGCACCTCGAATCGTGATCGGCCGTTGCGCCAAATCACCTAGAATCCGCTCTAACTCACCCTGAATGGTCGGCTGGCTTTCCCGCTGTCTTTGAAAGCCATAATAGGCCGTCCCATCATATTCAACCAGGGCACGGTAGTACCGTGACAAGCACTACTCCTCCACCAGCATCAGCATCGCCATATCGGCATTATCGCCAGCCCGCTTGCCAATCTTAATCATCCGTGTATACCCACCGGGGCGATCCATATAGCGTGGCGCAATGTCATTAAACAGCTTCTTCACCACATCTACATCTTCATACACCCCATCTTCATCTTCAGCGGTACGATACTTAGGCAATCGAGCCGCAGCCAAGCGACGCGCATGCACCTCACTAGCTGGATTGTTTTGGCCTTTGGTCAAGCCACGCTTGGCCAATGTGATCATCTTCTCCGCAGCAGGGCGAATGGTGCGGGCCTTTGCTTCTGTTGTCACAATCTTTTCATGACAAATCAAATCAGCAATCATATTCTTACGCAATGCTTTGCGGTGAGCCGTATCTCGGTTTAACCGACGGCCATGTAAACGATGTCGCATGATTCTTCCTCAAATAAACTCGTAACTCAAAATTGTTCAATTATAGCTATGAACAAATCTCGATTATTCCTCATCCTGCAAAAAGCCCTTAGAACGCAACTGTGATTTCAGCTCATCTAATGATTTCTCACCAAAATTACGAATCGCCAGCATCGTTTCCTCCCCTCTTTCCAGCATATCCAGCATCTCACCCACTTTGGTGATACCAGTACGCTTCAAGGAGTTAAACACACGCACACTCAAATCCAACTGTTCAATAGGCGTGTCATAAATCTCATTGGGGATAGCTTCTTCTTCTTCTTCCACCGGTTCGGGCAAGAAGGTCTCTTCACTCACACCAGCTATCGGGCGCAAATATTGCATCATGATTTGGGCAGCCTGAGCCAAAGCATCTTCCGGCTTAATTGTGCCATCGGTCCAAATCTCTAGAACCAAGCGATCATAATCTGCAATCTGCCCCACACGGGTCTTTTCCACCTCATAGCTCACACGACGGATCGAGCTAAAAATAGCATCCACTGGCAGTTCACCAATGGGCAAACGACCACGTTCTTCTGCTGGCGAATAACCTCTTCCGGTTTCGGCCGTCATTTCAATTTCCAAATAGGCCTCATCCGAATCTACTGTAAATAGATAGAGGTCTGGATTAATAATATCTACTTCCGGCGGTGTTTGGACATCAGCGGCCGTTACCGTACCAGCACCATGTACTTCCAAACGCATCCGCGCCGAATCAGTATCATACAACTTCAAGCGTAACTGCTTGATGTTAAGAATAAACTGCATCATATCCTCACGAACATTCGGGATCGCCGAAAATTCATGAGGTACGTCCAATACACGAATAGAGGTAACAGCCGCGCCCGGTAATGAAGCCAACAACACGCGCCGCAGCGAATTACCAAGCGTTGTGCCATAACCTCGTTCCAACGGCCCGATAATGAAACGGCCGTATTCCTGAGACATAGCTGTACTTTCAATTTTGGGTAACACCAGGTTACTTATAGCCAAGGTTTAACCTCCCATTAATGGATCAAATCCACCCAAATAATTAGCGAGAATAATATTCAACAATCAACTGCTCATTGACAGACACATCAATATCGTCTCGATTGGGCAGACTCACAATATCGCCCGACAAATTTTGTCCATCAATCGTCAACCAACGCGGTACACGCCGATCATCAATCTCCTGCCGCAGCACCCGGAAATAAGTTTTTCGGCCACTTTGCGGACGAATTGAGACCGTATCACCGGTTGAAACTAGCGCAGAAGGGATATTGGTCTTCCGGTCATTCAACATCACGTGACCATGCTGCACAAGCTGACGCGCCTGCGCCCGAGAATCAGCAATACCCAAACGATAGACAACATTATCTAAACGCCTTTCCAACTGAATCAACAAATTTGCACCTGTCAGGCCTGCTTGTTGCTCAGCCCGCTCAAAATAGGTGCGGAACTGCCGCTCCATCACGCCGTAAATACGACGAGCTTTCTGCTTCTCACGCAGCTGTACTAAATAATCTGAAGCGCGCCCACGACGGAACTGACGTTCCTTGCCATGCTGTCCGGGTGGATAACCACGACGCTCAAAAGAGCATTTCGGGGACATGCAACGTTCCCCTTTCAAAAACAGCTTTTCGCCTTCGCGGCGACAAAGCCGACATACAGGACCAGTATATCTTGCCAACTTAATTTACCTCCAAAAATTCAAGGATATGATAGAGAGGTTTACAGGTGTGGCAACCCTTCATTCCCTCTCGTCTCAACTAAAAATTAGACCCGACGCTTCTTAGGTGGCCGACAGCCATTATGAGGCACCGGGGTAATATCATGAATAGCCGTAATGCGAATACCGGAAGAATGTAAAGCCCGAATAGCTGACTCACGACCAGGGCCAGGGCCTTTTACTATCACCTCAGCCTCTTGCATCCCAAAGTCACGTGCCGTTCTGGCCGCATTTTGGCTAGCTAAACGTGCCGCATAAGGGGTGCTCTTCCGCGAACCCTTAAAACCAGCATTGCCAGCACTAGCCCATGTCAATGTGTTACCCTTCTCATCCGTAATAGTAACAATCGTGTTATTAAAAGTGGCATGGATATGCACTTGGCCTACCGGCACTGTCTTCTTAATTCTCTTACGTTGTACTTGTCTTCTACGTCGTCCCATTTTTTATCTCGAAAAGCACCAGGGGCCACATCAAAAAACATTTGATAGCTGACACCTAAGCACTCGATATCATAATTATTTGCCGCCCTTACGACGTCCACGTCCAGCCACTGTCTTCTTAGGACCTTTGCGAGAGCGAGCATTTGTCTTAGTGCGTTGGCCATGTACAGGCAGGTGACGACGATGGCGTAAACCACGATAACAACCAATTTCAGTCAAGCGCTTTATATTCATGCTGACCTCACGACGCAAATCACCTTCAACCATATAACTGTCTATAGATTGTCGCAATTGCGCAACCTCTGCTTCTGACAGGTCTTTCACACGGGTATCAGGATTGATGCCTGTGCTTCCTAATATATTCTGACTAGTTTTACGGCCGATCCCGTAAACGTATGTCAAACTAACCTCAACCCGTTTGTCACGGGGAATATCTACACCAGCAATACGTGCCATCTTTCCTCCTAGCCCTGTCGCTGCTTATGATTAGGATCGACACAAATAACACGGACGATCCCCTTACGCTTAATAACCTTGCACTTTGGACAACGACGTTTCACAGATGCTGATACTTTCATGATATGCCTTCCTTCAGAGGTTGAGATATTACTCAAAGCCTCTCTTTCACCTACTACGCAGCCTTTTGAATTGCTTGTAATAGATCTGCCTGTACTTGTTCAACCGTCTGTTCACCATCGATTTCTACCAAAAGCCCTACTTCCTGGTAGTAGTTCAGCAACGGCTTTGTCTCAGCTTCATACACTTCCATGCGCGTACGAATTGTCTCTTCATTATCATCAGCTCGGCCTTCAATTTGGGCCCGTTTTAAGAGGCGTGCCACCAAAACATCTCGATCAACCTGAATAGCTGGCACAATGCTGATTTTCGTACCAAGCTCTGCCAACAACTGATTCAAGGCATCCACCTGACCCAAATTACGTGGGAAGCCATCAAAGATGACGCCATTAGCACAATCCTGCTGCGACAATCTGTCTTTGACCATGGCCACAGTTACTTCATCAGGAACCAACTCGCCGCGGGACATATAGGTTTTGGCGAGCTTTCCCAATTCTGTCTCATGCTTAAGATTGTGGCGGAATAAATCACCCGTTGCAACTTGAGGTAGACCTAAAGTATCTTCTAGCTGTTTCGCTTGTGTCCCCTTTCCAGCCCCTGGCGGGCCTATTAATATGATATACATGGCTATTTGATAAACCCTTCATATTGACGCATGAGTAGTTGTGACTCAAGCTGTCGCATCGTATCAATAACAACACCAACTACAATGATGAGGCCAGCCCCACTCACAATAAAGGTACTCTGTTCAATGCCGTCAATACGTAAAATAACACCGAGCAAGGTCATAATACCAGGCATGATGGTAATGATGCCCAAGAAGACTGCCCCGACTAAGGTGATGCGTCGCACCACAGCCGTGATGTAATCGGCCGTTCGCTTACCAGGTCGAATACCAGGAATAAACCCACCCTGTCGTTGCAATGTCTGTGGAATATTTTGCTGCTGGATCATCACATCCGTATAGAAAAATGTAAAGCCAGCCACCATCAAGAAATTGACCAACCAATAAATCGTAAAACCAAGCGGGGCTACGCGGGGGTCTTGCTGAATCCCAAATTGGCTAATAGCCAAAGCAACCGTATTAATAAAGTTGCCACTTTCACCCGTCGGATCAGAAACAAATAGATTAGCCACCAGCGGCGGAAAAGTCAAAATGGCTTGGGCAAAAATAATCGGAATCATGCCAGCCGTATTCACCTTAAGTGGTACAAAGCTGCTTTGACCCTGATACACCTTACGGCCCCGCACACGACGGCCGTATTGTACTGGGATACGTCTTTGCCCTTCCTGTACTACTACAATCACCAAAACCGTCAGAATCGTTAAAACGATGAAAGCGACAATGGAAAAGACTCGGGCCGTCACATCATCTAGAGCAAAAAGACGTGATAAATTTGGTAAAATTTCAGCAACAATACCACCAAAAATAATCAACGATATACCTTGTCCAATACCATCTTCTGTAATCTGTTCGCCTACCCAAATAGCAAACATCGTACCACCAGCCATCGCAAACAAGGTCGTCAAAGTAGGCAATAAATCTGGCCCAGTAAATCCAAAATTGGGCATCACTGATTCTAAACCACCTTGCAAACTGAACCCAATCAAGCGAATTTGCCCCACTGCTTGCAACAACGCCAAAGGCACTGTCATATAATATGTGATCCGATTGAGCCGATTACGTCCCGATTCACCCTCTTGAGCCATTTCCTCAAGCTGAGGAATAATGGGTGTCAACAGCTGAATAATAATTGAGGCCGTGATGTAAGGATAAACTCCCATTGCCATCACTGAAAAGTTCCGCACAGCGCCCCCAGAAAGCAGATTCAAGAAATCAATCACCTGATTACTAGTTTGCTGAGAGGTAAATGCTAACCACTGTGTTAGATTAACACCGGGCACGGGGATATTTGCTACCAGACGATAGACAACTAAGATACCCAAAGTAAACAAAATACGCCGGCGCAAGTCTGGCAAAGAGAAGGCAGTTCGTACTGATTCAATCATTTGATTTCTCCATAACAATGGAAACTAAAGAGTTGGAGATTGTTCAATTTCCAATTCCTCATCTCCAATTTATGCGAAGGGAATAACTTCAACCGTCCCTCCGGCTGCCTCAATCTTTTCTTGCGCTGTCTTAGAGAACCGATGTGCCTTCACATGAATAGCTACATCAATATTACCATCACCCAGGATAACGACAGGATCAGTCGGTTTCTTAATCAGGCCAACAATCGCCATCGTTTCAGGATTTACTTCCACACCCTCAAAATCAATTTCAGCCAATCGACTCAAATTAACGGCTTTATAATAAACCTTCCTAGTGTTTGTAAAGCCACGTTTGTACGGTAAACGCCGAGCCAATGGCAACTGACCGCCCTCAAAATAAGGGCCTTTGCCACCACCACTGCGCGCATTTTGTCCTTTGGTACCCCGTCCTGCTGTTTTCCCTTGTCCGGCCGAGATACCACGACCCACTCGCTTGCGCTTCTTCTTTGCTCCAGGATTCGGGCGCAGATCGTGTAATTTCATTTTATTCTACCTCTTTAACAGTCACTAAATGGTTGACTTTATAAACCATACCACGAATGACATCATTATCATCATGAACAACAGTTTGGTGCAATTTACGTAAACCCAAAGCTTCAATCGTTGCCTTCTGCTTTTTATTGTAGCCAATTGCACTTTTTGTGTATGTAATTTCTAACCTAGCCATCACTCACGACTCCAAAACGGTGACACATCAGCCACTTCTTTACCGCGATCAGCAGCAACCTGCTGCACACTCTTCAAACGACTCAAGCCATCCATTGTTGCCAATATCACATTCAGCGTATTATCGCTGCCCAATGATTTAGACAAAATGTCACGATAGCCAGCTGCCTCAATGACCTGCCGTACACCACCACCAGCAATTACGCCAGTACCTGGGGAAGCGGGTTTCAACATCACCTTGGCTGCTCCATGCCGACCTAATACTTCGTGGGGTATAGTGCTGCCCACCATGGACACTGGATGCAAATCTTTGCGAGCTGCATCCAAAGCTTTGCGAATTGCATCTGGCACAGAACGCGCCTTGCCTACGCCAACACCAACATTGCCTCGGTTGTCACCAACTACAGTTGTGACCCGGAAGGCAAAACGACGACCACCCTTAACCACTTTGGCAACACGGGTGATGTCTATGATACGTTCGTCGTATTCAACGCGATCCTGCTCTCCAAAAGATTGTCGTCTTTGACCCATGTTTGTCTCCTAATTTCCTAGAATTTCAGACCGCCTTCACGCGCTCCATCAGCCAAGGCTTTTACCCGACCATGATAGATATAGCCGCCGCGATCAAAAACGACCTCTGTTACATCAACTTCCTGTGCTCGTTCCGCTATCACCTTACCTACAATTTGAGCTTGCTCTTTTTTGCTTTTGCCATCCATCTGGCCCCGCAGTTGCTTGTCAATTGTGGATGCAGATACGATGGTATGTCCTGTTTCATCATCAATGACCTGAGCAAAAATATTGTCCAGACTGCGAAAGACATTCAAACGGGGGCGTTCGGCCGTTCCCGCCAGCTTCCTTCGTATACGGCGATGCCGTCTTCGTCGAGCTAAATGTGATTTAACCGCCATAGCTCACCTCTTAAACCTTTCCAGCTTTACCGGCTTTACGCCGGACATATTCATTCTCATAACGGATGCCTTTGCCCTTATAGGGTTCTGGGAGCCGCGTTTTACGAATACGGGCCGATATTTCACCGACAAGCTCCTTATCAATCCCCGAAACAGTGATGAGCTTACCCCGGTTTTCCACTTCGTAAGAGAGGTTTTTCATCGGTTCAAAATGAACGGGATGGGAGTAACCAACATTCAAGACAAGCGTATTGCCTTGCATTTCGGCCCGATAACCAACCCCTTCAATTTGTAATTTTTTAGAGAATCCCTCACTCACGCCTAGAACCATATTGTTGAGCAAAGCCCGGGTCAGGCCATGCAAGGCGCGATGATCACGTGAGTCAGACGGCCGTTTTACAGTCACAGTGCTATCCTCCATCTCAATCATCATTTCTGGATGGAAAGATTGGGACAATGATCCCTTCGGCCCAGTAACAGATACCTCATTGCCCTCAATGTTTATTTTCACACCCTTAGGCATCGAAATAGGCATTTTTCCAATTCGTGACATGCCATACCTCCAATTACTACCAGACCTTACAGATAATCTCGCCGCCAACACCTTGTTGCCGCGCTTGCTGACCAGTCATAACCCCTCTAGAAGTTGTCAAAATAGCAATACCCATGCCACTCAACACCCAAGGGATTTCCTTCTTACCAACATAAATACGACGGCCGGGCTTACTCACGCGCTCCAATCCAGTAATTACGGAACGACGGTCACGGCGGCCTCCAATATACTTAAGCTGCACCTGCAACACCGGGAACGGTGATTGTGGCAGCACACGGAAATCATCAATATAGCCCTCATCCTTCAAAACCGTTGCCACAGCTTCTTTCGCTTTGGAGTGCGGCATTGAAACAGATAGATGCTGTCGCATCAAGGCATTGCGAACTCGTGTTAACATATCAGCAATCGGATCACTCATAGACATGGGACACCTCTACCAACTTGATTTCACTACGCCGGGGATGTTACCTTTCAATGCTTCCTCTCGAAAACAAATGCGGCACAACCCAAAACGACGAATATAACCACGAGGACGGCCACATAGGTAGCAACGATTGCGGACTCGAACCTGATACTTACGTTTCGTTTCCCGTGAGATCATTGATTTTTTCGCCATCTTCTCTCCTCAATTAGTCGCGTTGGAAGGGCATACCTAACAAGCCTAACAAACGTCGCCCTTCCTCATCATTCTGTGCAGTTGTCACAATCGTGACTTCCATTCCCCGAATCTTATCAATACTATCGTAATCAATCTCCGGGAAAATCAATTGCTCACGTAGGCCAAGTGTGTAATTACCACGCCCATCAAAAGAATCAGGCGAAATACCCTGAAAATCACGGGTACGTGGCAAAGCCACATGGATCAATCGAGACAAAAAGCTCCACATTCTATCACCTCGCAGCGTCACTTTGGCCCCAATAGAACGCCCCTCGCGCAACTTAAAGCTGGCAACAGATTTTTTTGCCTTGGTTATGACAGGTTTTTGGCCTGTGATCATCATAAGGTCGTTTGTTGCAAATTCAAGAGCTTTTGCATTATCTAATGCTTCCCCTAAACCTATATTCAAAACGACTTTAGTAATCCGCGGAACCTGCATGATGCTACGATACTCAAACTCATCTATCAAAGCAGGAACCACATCATTCCTATACTGTTCAATCATTGGCGTAAATGCCATTTCCTATTCCTATCCTCCGGCTCGAGTGGCAGGTTTACCTACAGATTTCGGCTGTATGAGGCAACCTGGCTCACCATTAGGATTATTAATCTAATTCCGTACCGCTTCGTTTAGCATAACGAATACGACGGCCGTCTTCATCACGCCGAATGCCTACACGAGTCGGTTCGCCCGTATCTGGATCAACCAACATCACATTAGACACATGAATTGGCGCTTCAAACTCAATAATGCCACCTTGCGCTTGGGTACGCCCACCGGTTGGGCGTGGTTTCTGGTGCTTCTTCACAATATTAACGCCAGAAACAACAACACGATTCTCCCGGGGAATCACCCGTTGCACGGTCCCCATTTCGCCCTTGTCATTACCAGCAATAACAATCACTTCATCTCCAGTTTTGATACGCATCTCAACCTCTCACTTTCTTATAGCGCTTCTGGCGCTAACGACATAATGCGGCTAAAACCCTTATCCCGTAATTCACGAGCCACTGGGCCAAAAATACGTGTTCCTACTGGAGTAGCGCTTTCTGCATTCAACAAAACCGCAGCATTATCATCAAACCGAATATAGCTGCCGTCATCACGCCGAAACTCTTTCTTAGTACGAACGATAACAGCCTTCACAACGGTCCCCTTCTTAACGGCCGAATTGGGCACAGCCTTCTTAACAGAAGCCGTCACAATATCACCAATACCACCATAACGCCGTCTAGAACCACCCATCACCTGGATGACCAATAATTCACGTGCCCCTGAGTTATCAGCCACATTTAAGCGACTTTCCTTCTGAACCATCTCTTACTCTCCTCCCAACTCAGATCGTTCCAAAACCGAGACGAGTGCAAATCGTTTATGTCGGCTAATGGGTTGAGATTCAATAATCTGCACCTTATCGCCTACATGACTGTCATTATTTTCATCATGCACTTGATATTTCTTGACACGGCGAATAACCTTGCCATAAATCGGATGCCGCTTCGTCGTCGTCACAGCAACTACAACCGTTTTATCCATTTTATCGCTGGTCACAACACCAGTTAATCGTTTTCGTTGTTCTCTAGCCATTTCTCACCTACCCTGCAATATCAACAGTAGTGACAACCTGCGGCTGGCCTTTACTCGCCCGCTGTCGGCGGGTTTTGGGGTGTTTCTTATTCAAATCAACCGTAGCAGTAGCCAATTCATTGCCATCATCATCTTCAAAAACCACCTGCCAAGCACTTGTCTCGTATACATAACGAGCCGTCGCAAATGATTCTTTACCTTGCAAAACGGCCGAAACCTCAGGTCGGGCTGCCGCTAACTCCTTCGCCATATGCCGCTTATGCAATGTCTCCTGAATCTGCGCTATTTCACGGCGAACTTGCCGAATACGCACTGGATTTTGCAATTGAGCGATAGCCTTCTGAAAGCGCAAGTTAAACATCTCCTCTCGCCCATTCTCCAACATCTCCTCAAGCTTCTCATCACTCATTTCACGTAATTCAACAATATTAGCCATTAGAACTTATCCTCTCGAGAAACCACCTGCGTCTTAATCGGCAGCTTATAGCCAGCCAAACGCAAAGCCTCGCGTGCCACATCATCCGGCACACCATCAATTTCCATCATAATACGGCCCGGTTTCACCACAGCCACCCAATGATCCACAGAACCCTTACCCTTACCCATCCGGGTTTCAGCAGGCTTCGCCGTCACTGGTTTGTCAGGGAAAATCCGAATGTAAACCTTACCACGCCGACGCATATAGCGAACAATGACACGACGGACAGCCTCAATCTGGCGACTCGTAATCCATCCAGGCTCCAATGCTTGAATGCCAAACTGACCATTCAACAACTCAGTACCGCCTTTAGCCATACCTCTCATGCGGCCCCGAAATTGCTTACGATATTTCACACGCTTCGGCATTAACATAATTCAACTCCGAATTTACAATATAATCACGCAAACACGCGATTACTCACTTATATATACCTCTAAAGACTCGGTCCGCTGCGGCAAAATCTCGCCTTTATAGACCCAGACCTTCACACCGATTTGGCCGAACGTCGTCAGTGCTTCAGAAAAACCATATTCCAGATCCGCTCGAATCGTATTACGCGGAACCTGACCTAGCCACATTTTTTCCTTACGGGCCATTTCTGCACCAGACAAACGACCCCCAACTTCAATGCGTATACCTTCCGCACCTTGCCGCATTGCATATTGCGCCGCTCGCTTCATGGCACGGCTGTGTGAAATACGACGCACCAATTGCCCGGCAATACTCTCAGCTATTAACTGAGCATTTGCCTCTGGGTTGGTCACCTCTTCCACTTCTAACTTCACAGCCTTACCCGTCAAATCACGCAACTTACTTCGCAAATCTTTAACCGTGGCCCCTTTACGGCCGATCACAATACCAGGTTTGGCTGTATGAATATTAACCTGAACCTGATTAGGAGCAGCTCTCTCAATATCAACCTGGGCCACACCTGCACCCGGCAACTGCTTACTGATCAACTTGCGGATTTCGAAATCCTCATGAAGCAACTCTTCATATAAGTTACCTTCCGCAAACCAGCGTGAATTCCAATCACGAATTGACTTTAAACGAAATCCCACAGGATGTACTTTACGTCCCAAAGCTTTCCTCCATGCGACTAAAAGTCGCCGTACTCAACAACATCACGCTCAGCCAATACCACCGTAATATGCGATGAGCGACGCATAATCTTGCGGAAACGCCCTCGTCCAGCAAAACGACCACCATAAGGTGCTTTACGATGACGTGGCCCTTCATCCACAAAAACACGGCTGATCACGAGTTCTTCTGCTTCTAAACCAAAATTTTCATCAGCATTAGCAACGGCCGATTTCACCAAACCATGCACAATCTTAGCAGCCTTATGCGGTATGTATTGCAAAGTGGACAATGCTTCCATAGCATCCATACCCCGCACCACATCCACTACCAAACGTGCCTTCTGCGCCGAAATCGGGATAAACCGCGCCGATGCTTTTACTTCAAATGCTTCAGCCATGATTACCGTCTCCCCTTCTTCTCAGCTCTTACATGACCTCGGAATGTCCGTGTTGGGGCAAACTCGCCCAACTTGTGACCCACCATCGTCTCTGTAATATAGATCGGCACATGGCGACGGCCGTCATGAATCGCAATCGTGTGTCCCACCATCTGCGGGAAAATTGTACTTGCCCGCGACCAGGTACGAATAACCTGACGCTTTTTAGCTGCATTGAGGCTTTCCACCTTACGCAACAACTTTGGATTAATATATGGGCCTTTCTTTAACGAACGGGACATATCCTCACCTCCTACCGACGTTTCTTAGAACGACGACGGAAAATAAACTTATCCGTCGACTTATTACGGCGTGTCCTACGACCTTGTGCCGGCTTACCCCAAGGCGTTTTCGGCCCAGGCATACCAATCGGAGAACGACCCTCACCACCACCATGTGGATGGTCACGAGGCGTCATAGCCGAACCACGTACAGTCGGGCGTACACCCATATGCCGTTTACGGCCAGCCTTACCTAACTTCACATTACCATGCTCCACATTACCCACCTGACCAATCGTAGCCAAGCAACCGTGTGGAATATACCGCTCTTCACCAGAAGGCAGGCGCACAATTGCATATTGTGGATGATCCCGAGAAAGCAACTGTGCCGACGTACCCGCCGAACGCACCAACTGCCCCCCCTTACCTTCCTGCAACTCAACATTGTGAATTTGAGTGCCCAGTGGAATATTACCCAAAGGCAACGTATTACCAGGCCGGATTTCAGCATTGGGCCCACTCATCACCTTATCACCTACTCGCAAACCAAGCGGCGCGATAATGTAACGCTTCTCACCATCTGCATAAACCAGCAAAGCAATGCGAGCCGAGCGGTTAGGATCATATTCAATTGAATCAACTCGGGCCGGAATATCAAACTTCTCCCGCTTAAAATCAATTTGGCGATAACGTCGTTTATGTCCACCACCACGATGGCGAATAGTTATCTTACCACGATGATTACGCCCACCCCGCTTCCTCAACCCACCTACTAAACTAGGTTCCGGTTGTGACCGGGTAATTTCCTCAAACGTCTGGCCGCTCATATCGCGGCGACCAGGCGAAGTCGGCTTAAAAACTTTAATTGGCATTATACCTCCAGAGACGGACGCTAGTTTTCATTAACAATAGGAACATCACCCCATCGCTACAGAAATCCTCGTCCCTGCTCAAAGTTAACAATTAACTACAAAAACTCTCAATTAGCAGTCTAAACACCTTCAAACAAATCAATGCTATCACCAGCCATCAAGGTCACAATAGCCTTCTTCCAGCCGCTTTTTCGCACTGTAACACGCCGCCAACGACGGGCACGCTTTGCTGGCATATTCGCCACACGCACCTTTTCCACAGTCACATTCGGCCAGGCCAATTCCACAGCTTGCTTAATCTGCATCTTATTAGCCTGCGGATGCACCACAAACGTATATTGATTAAGGATATCAGCCGAAAAATTGCTCTTTTCAGTCACAACAGGCCGTCGAATAACTTCACGCCAATGCATGTCTTATTCCTCCTCATCAGCACCAGGGGTCACAAAACCATCCCCTAGAAAACCATTTAGTACATCCAAAGCTGATAGAGGCATCACAAGCTTGTCATACCCCAACAAATCACGGATATTGAGATAATTCGCCCGAAGAGTCTTTATTTCTTGCAAATTCCGCGCCGATCTCTCTACATTCTCATTTTGTTCAGGTAACAACAATAAAGCACTGCTGTTATCTATCAACCGCTCCATGATGCCCAACATCTCTTTCGTTTTAGGTATGTCCATCTGAATATCGTTCAGTACAACAATATCGCCGTTAGCTGCCTTTACAGACAAAGCAGAACGAAGGGCTGCCCGACGCATCTTGCGGGGCATCTTCTTAGAATAATCACGCGGCAATGGGCCATGAGCCACACCGCCACCCACAAAAATAGGCGCACGTCGACTGCCATGTCGCGCTCGTCCTGTACCCTTTTGACGATAAATTTTCGCCGTTGAGTACCTAACTTCAGAACGCCCTTTTGCCTTGTGTGTTCCTTGCCGGGCGTTTGCCATCTGGCGCACTAGAGCTTGATGCATTAGATCGCGGTTAATATTCGCTTCAAAAATCGTAGCTGGGAGGTTAACGTTGCTCACTTCCTGCCCAGCTATATCATAAACTGGTATATTCATAACAACGTCTCCTTCTAACCCTTAGCTGCATCTTTGACCATAACCAAGGCCCCCTTAGGGCCTGGTACAGAGCCTTTAACCGCCAGCAAGTTTTTATCAATATCTATGCGAACCACTTCTAAATTTTGCGAAGTGAACCGCCTGTTACCCATGCGACCCGGCATACGCTTCCCTTTCATGACTCGTCCTACAGAAGAGGTGGTTCCAATTGAACCAGGCGCACGGTGGCGGTCAGATTGACCATGTGTTTTTATGCCGCCTGCAAAACCATGACGTTTTACAACACCAGCAAAGCCACGCCCTTTGGTCGTTCCCACTACATCCACGCGCTCTCCGGCCACAAATTGCTCCACAGTTAATTGTTGACCAACTTCGTAATCGGCCGATTTTGAAGTGCGGAACTCACGCAAGTGACGAACTGAGGGAATACCAGCATCCTTCTTGCGTCGGGCATGATTTCTATCTGTCTTCAAAAGCCCCAAGTGACCTCGTTGTCCTTTCGTCAAACGTCGTTCCTTGACCTCTTGAAAACCAACTTGAATGGCATTATAGCCATCCGAATCTTCCGTTTTCACTTGTGTCACATAACATGGCCCAGCTTGAATAATGGTCACGGGCGTTACCACGCCCGCCTCATCATACACTTGGGTCATGCCAACTTTGACACCTAATAAACCTTTCACAATTTCCTCCCAGGACTGTTGGAGTCAGCCATCAGTATCCAGTGATCAGCATTCATTTAAGAAGCTCTACCTGTCCAAATTACTAATTACTGTTCTCTCCACATCATCCCTGTCAATTAATTAGATTGAATTTCAATATCAACACCTGCTGGCAAATTCAGCCGCATCAATGTATCAATTGTCTTAGAATCTGGATTGATTAAATCAATCAACCGCTTATGGGTACGAATCTCAAAGTGTTCGTGTGAATCCTTATCAATAAATGTGCTGCGACGCACCGTGAAACGTTCAATCCGAGTTGGAAGTGGTACAGGCCCTACCACCCGAGCACCTGTACGTTCGGCCGTTCCTACAATACGTTTCGCCGACTGATCCAAAACGCGATGATCATACGCTTTCAAACGAATCCGGATCCTCTGCTTCGCCATAATCGCCTCATTAAAAAGGACGTTGCTTTTCGTTAAACCAACGTCCCTTCACAAAAACCTAATCGAGGATTTTGGTGATGACACCAGCACCAACCGTCAACCCACCTTCACGAATCGCAAACTTGCTCCCCTGCTCCAAAGCCACTGGTGTGATCAACTCCACCTCCAGGTTCACATTGTCCCCTGGCATCACCATCTCAACTCCTGCCGGCAGGGTTATCATCCCTGTCACATCCATCGTCCGTATGTAGAACTGCGGTCGATAGCCGGGGAAGAAGGCTTTGTGTCTCCCCCCCTCATCTTTGCGCAATACATACACTTCGCTCTCGAATTTCCGATGGGGGGTGATACTCTTGGGTTGGGCCAATACCTGCCCTCTCTCTATCTCGTCCCGCCCAATGCCTCGCAGCAGCAGACCTGCATTGTCTCCCGCTTCTACTTTGTCCAATATCTTGTGGAACATTTCCATGGAGGTTACAACGACTTTGCGGATGTCGTTGCGCAAGCCCACTATCTCTACTTCTTTGCCTGGCAGCAAGGTGCCTCGCTCCACCCGTCCGGTCACTACGGTGCCTCGGCCTTTGATGCTGAAGACGTCTTCGACTGGCATCAGGAAGGGCTGGTCGGTGGCTCGCTCTGGCGTGGGGATGTATTCGTCTACCACGCGCATCAGCTCGAGAATGGGGGCATATTCGGCTGCGGCTGTGTCGCTGCTGGCGCATTCGAGTGCTTGCAGGGCGCTGCCGCGTACGATGGGGGTCTCGTCCCCTGGAAATTCGTAGCTGTCTAGCAGCTCCCTCAGCTCGAGCTCGACGAGCTCGAGCAGCTCTTCGTCGTCCATCATGTCGCATTTGTTGAGGAAGATGACCATGGCGGGCACTTCGACTTGTCGTGCCAGCAGGACGTGTTCCCGTGTCTGGGGCATGGGGCCATCTGGCGCTGCTACGACCAAGATGGCACCGTCCATCTGGGCGGCTCCGGTTATCATGTTTTTGATGTAGTCCCGATGTCCTGGACAGTCCACATGGGCGTAGTGCCGATTTTCGGTCTGGTATTCGACGTGGGAGATGGCTATGGTGATGCCTCTTGCTTTTTCTTCGGGTGCGTTGTCTATCTGGTCGAACGCGCTGAAGTCGGCGAATCCTTTTAAGGACAGGGTTTTGGTGATGGCTGCTGTCAAGGTTGTTTTCCCATGATCGATGTGCCCGATTGTCCCGATGTTTACGTGTGGCTTCTCCCGTATAAATTTCTCTTTTGCCATGATTTCACTTCCTTCCTAGAATAATAAATGTTTTCAGGTTGCCCCTATCGGCCGCCTTTCATAATAGCTTGCGCAATCGTTTCACTTACTGGTGCATAGTGGCTGAACTCCATGGTGAAAGTCCCTCGGCCCTGTGTCATCGAGCGTAAACGTGTTGCATAACCAAACATCTCTGCTAATGGCATCTGTGATTTGATTGACTGGATGCCATCTGTGCGTAACTCCATGCCTTCAATTGTGCCTCGACGCGCAGACAAATTTCCAATAACGTCCCCCGTATAATCATCAGGAGCCACAACTTCGACTTGCATCACAGGCTCTAACAGAATGCTCTTTCCTTTTTGCAACCCTTCCTTCAAAGCCATAGAGCCAGCAATCTTGAAAGCCATTTCTGATGAATCTACTTCGTGGAATGAGCCATCATACAAGGCCACTTTGATATCTACTACTGAATAGCCAGCTAAAACACCACTCTCCAAAGCTTCTTGAATGCCTTGGTTGATGGGCTTAACATACTCTCTGGGGATAGCGCCACCTACGAGAGCATTTTCAAAAACATAGCCACTACCAGGGGGTAATGGTTCTACCCGCAAAATCACATGACCATATTGACCACGCCCACCCGTTTGGCGAACAAATCGAGCTTCAGCCTTTTCCACCGTGCGCGTGATTGTTTCACGGTAGGCAACGCGGGGCTGGCCCACATTTGCCGCCACCCGAAATTCACGCAGAAGGCGATCCACTAAAACCTCTAAATGTAATTCACCCATCCCATATAGGATTGTTTGCCCCGTTTGTTCATCAACCTTCACCTGAAAGGTCGGGTCTTCTTCGGATAAAGCTCGTAAAGCGATGCCCATCTTGTCTTGATCAGCATTACTTTTAGGTTCAATTGCTGTCGATATGACTGGTTCAGGGAAATCAATTGCTTCTAAAACAATTGGCGATTGTACCTCACAAAGAGTCTCGCCGGTGAAGGTCTGTTTTAAACCTAACGTAGCTGCAATATCTCCAGCATGTACTTCAGTTAGGTCTTCGCGGTGATCAGCGTGCATCCGCAAGATACGGCCGATCCGCTCTTTCCGGTTCTTGGTGCTGTTGGTCACAGACGAACCACTCTTTAAGACACCAGAGTAGACACGGAAATAAG
The DNA here is from genome assembly GCA_965223555.1 of Promineifilaceae bacterium (SeqCode). Classification (GTDB taxonomy): domain Bacteria; phylum Chloroflexota; class Anaerolineae; order Promineifilales; family Promineifilaceae; genus CBDCWU01. The sequence continues at coordinate 2,594,529 of CBDCWU010000009.1, read as the reverse complement.
CTAAACGGCCGACATAAGGATCTGTCACAATCTTGAAGACAAGCGCAGATAACGGCTCTTCGTCCTTCGCTTCGCGTATCTCTACCTGGTCTGTAAAGGGATTCGTCCCTTCAATAGGCGGTACATCAAGTGGCGAAGGCAAGAAATAGACAATGGCATCCAATACTTTTTGCACACCCTTGTTGCGCAAAGCAGTACCGCATAAAACCGGGGTCACCTCGCTACGCAAGGTTGCGGCCCGCAAAGCCGCCCGCAACTCGTCCGTAGAGATTTCTTCCTCTTCCAGATAACGCATCATCAATTCGTCATCTGTTTCCACAATGTGCTCAATAATGGCGTGCCGGGCAGCCTCTGCCTCTTCGCGCACAAATTCAGGAATGTCAACCTCTTTCGCCTCGGCCCCCAAATCATCCTCATCCCACATGTAAGCTTGCATAGTCAATAAATCAACAATGCCATGGAAATCAGATTCTTGACCAATAGGCCATTGAATAGCGACAGGATTGGCTCCCAAACGCTCCCGGATCATTTGGATGGTGCGTTCAAAATTCGCACCAATCCGATCCATCTTATTCACAAAACAGATACGAGGCACACTGTATTCATCGGCCTGCCGCCATACTGTTTCTGATTGGGGTTCCACACCAGCCACAGCGTCAAAGACAACAACACCACCATCAAGTACCCGCAAACTGCGCTGCACTTCAGCAGTAAAGTCAATATGGCCTGGTGTATCAATAATATTGATCTGGTGATCGAGCCAGGAAGTTGTCGTTGCCGCCGACTGAATGGTGATACCACGTTCCTGCTCTTGTACCATATGATCCATCGTGGCTGTGCCATCATGCACTTCACCCATACGATGAATACGACCCGTGTAATACAAGATACGTTCGGTCGTGGTTGTTTTGCCAGCATCAATATGAGCGATGATGCCGATATTTCGGACTCGATCTAAAGCAAACATTTCAAACCTAACGTACTAAATGCGGAAATGGGAGAAAGCGCGATTGGCTTCAGCCATACGATGTGTATCATCACGCCGTTTCACAGCCGCCCCTTGATTGTTAGCCGCATCCATAAATTCATTCGCCAACTTCTCAGCCATTGAACGGCCGTTACGACTCCGAGCCGCACTTAATAGCCAGCGCATCGCCAATGTATCTTGACGACGTTGATCCACAGGGATCGGCACCTGATAGGTAGCCCCACCCACTCGCCGAGGTCGAACTTCAACCTGGGGTCTAACATTACTCAGTGCTTGTTCAAACACCTCAATAGACGGCTGATTAGTCCGTTCTTCAATCAAATCAAAGCTGTTATACAAGACACTCAAAGCCACACTTTTCTTGCCATCTCGCATCAAGCGATTCACAAACATAGACACATAGATGCTATTGTGGCGTAAATCCGGTTCCACAGCCCGCTTCTCAGGGCGATATCGTCTTGGCATAATTCACATCCTTACCAAATTTCAACTATTTGGGCGCCTTCGTCCCATACTTAGAGCGACCTTGCTTGCGGTCTTGCACCCCACCTGCATCCAAAGTGCCACGGACAATATGGTAGCGAACACCGGGCAAATCCTTGACCCGGCCACCGCGCACCAAAACCACCGAGTGATCCTGCAAACTATGCCCTTCACCCGGGATATAGGCGGTTACTTCAATTCCATTTGTCAACCGAACCCGAGCTACTTTCCGCAACGCCGAATTAGGCTTTTTAGGTGTTGCCGTCTTTACCTGAGTACAAACCCCTCGCTTTTGGGGGGCACCCTTAGGCTGACGGGTACGTCTCTGCTTAAAAGAGTTAAACGTCCATTGCAATGCAGGTGCTGTACTCTTCTTTTGTTTGGCTGTGCGCCCTTTCCGTACTAGTTGATTAATCGTCGGCAAGTTAACCTCTCCTTCAGCAATTCAAGGGAACTTACAAAACCTTCGAGCCATGATGACAATCTTCACCAGGAGCTTGCAATGATACAAGCCTCCTCAAAAGCTCCTTAGGCTTGTTCCCAAAACCTATAGTATTGTTTATTGTCAAACTATGTGGGGATACCGCGATCGCCACTTCCCGACAAATAGAAGCCATCTGAGTTGTCAAAACCAGATGGCCTCTTATTTGCTAAACCTATTTATTAAATTTGTAACCTTAAATGTTACTGTTGTTCAGTTTTCGACAGACATACGAAATCGAATTCTACCACAAACAACTTACTTGTCAAACCGATTTTTCGCTAAAATTGCGGGTCAACCTCGATTCAGACATTATCTGTTAGTCAAGTCAGACAACCTTGATCCAGACCAACGATTACTGCGGGTATGGCGACGGTCATCTTCCTTACCAAAGCGGATCACTTCGCCACTATCGGTTTCAGCCTCAACTGCTAAACCTAGACTTTGTAACTCCTTCACCAAAACACGGAAAGAAGCAGGAACACCGGGTTCTTGAATGGGTTCGCTCTTAACAATGGATTCATAGGTTTTGACACGGCCTTGAACATCATCCGATTTGACCGTGAGCATTTCTTGCAAAGTATAGGCTGCGCCATAGGCTTCCAAAGCCCATACTTCCATTTCACCAAAACGCTGACCGCCAAATTGGGCTTTACCGCCTAAAGGTTGTTGCGTAACCAGTGAATAGGGGCCAGTGGAACGTGCATGAACCTTATCTTCAACTAGATGGGCCAGTTTCATCATGTGCAAGATGCCAACAGTTACTGGCTGGTCAAACGGCCGTCCCGTTTTACCATCAATCAGCTTCTCCTTCCCCACGACAGGCAAGGGCACATGTGTTTTGAAAGTCACCCGCTCACTAAGAGCTAACAGAGTGTCCATATCCACTTCACGCGAATCCACACGCAAATCTTCAGAAAAATCTTCCCCATACCTTTCCACCATCAAGCTGTACCATTCACGCAAACAGGCTTCAACGGCCCCTGTATCATAAGGGAACCAATCCTGTTTTTGCATGACAGTTGGGTCCTGAGGGAATACTGTATCTGGGTCCCAATCACGTCGACGCAGCCACTCAATAGCCACTACACGACGGGCATAATAGTAATCTGTGGTCAACTGTGTTGCATCATAGCCTAAATCACCCAACCAAGCGGATATAAACAAGTTACGTGCTTCATCATCATCTGCCAAGGACTCTAGATCGTACTCCATCTCCTGCAACCAGTCCCAGGCCCAATCAACAGCCACCGACCAAGCCCGCTCAGTTAACCAAGCACGTGCCAACTCAGCTTGAATTTCGTGTTCATTAGCACCATCAAAAACAGGGGTAATGGCTCGGAAGCCCAATTGGCTCGCTGCCCAACCCAGATGCGTTTCCAAAACCTGGCCAATGTTCATACGCCCAGGCACGCCCAAAGGGCTTAGTACAATGTCTACTGGTGTGCCATCGGCCAGGTATGGCATATCTTCAACCGGAACCACCTTGCTAATAACACCCTTGTTACCATGACGGCCCGCCATCTTATCCCCCTCGGATAGCTTACGGCGTTGGGCTACGCTTACACGTACCATTGTTTCCACGCCCGCAGGCAAGTCACGATCATGCTGGCGGGTGAATACCTGCACATCCACAACCTTACCCCGCGAGCCATGCGGCATTCTTAAACTAGAGTCTTTTACTTCACGGGCCTTGTCACCAAAAATAGCTCGTAACAACTTTTCCTCAGGGCTAAGTTCTTTCTCACCTTTAGGCGTAATTTTGCCCACCAGAATATCATTCTCTTTGACATCCGCCCCCACTCGGATTATGCCCCGTTCGTCCAAATCCTTTAGAGCATCCTCACTTACATTAGGGATATCATAGGTTATTTCTTCTGGACCAAGCTTGGTATCGCGGGCTTCAACTTCATGTTTCTCAATGTGAACTGAAGTAAAACGATCTTCGCGTACCAAACGCTCACTCACCAAAATAGCGTCCTCAAAGTTGCCACCTTCCCATGATAAGAAGGCTACAACGACATCTTGGCCCAAAGCTAATTCACCAGCATGTGTAGAAGAACTATCGGCTAATACGTCGCCTTTCTTTACAATTTGGCCTTTATTGACACTTGGACGCTGATCTACGCAGGTGCTTTGATTTGAACGATTATATTTGCGCAGAGAGTAACTGCGGGGGCCATCTGGGCCTAAAACAACAATTTGATCACCAGTGACGCTAATAACCTCACCATCACCTTGAGACAAGATCACCTGCCCAGAATTCAAGGCTGCTTGCATTTCCATACCCGTGCTAACGACTGGTACATCTGGTCTTAAGAGCGGCACGCCTTGACGTTGCATGTTCGACCCCATGAGAGCACGATTGGCATCATCATGAGAGAGGAAGGGGATGAGCGCGGCTGAGATACCTACAATTTGTCGTGGGGCAACATCCATATAGTCAATACGCTGCACAGAGGCAAACCGGAATTGTTGGTTGCGCCGACAAGACACACGCCGCTCAACAAATTGGCCCTTGTCGTCTAGCTTAGCGTTGGCCTGAGCGATTGTATAGGCGTCCTCCTCATCGGCAGACATGTATATTATTTCTTCAACCAAATAAGGCTTGACACTGACATCAGTGAGGCCCGCTTCACGGATAGCTTGCCCTAGTTCCTCAGTTATTTCTTGATTGGCATCTACAATAACTTCGCCGGTATCTGGATGCACGATTCTGGTGAAAGCATCATGCCCAATGAGTTCATCGCTGTCGGCAGGGATGGTATTACGCACACGGCGATAGGGGGTTTCGATGAAGCCATATTTGTTGACACGGCCGTATGAAGCCAAACGGCCGATCAAACCAATATTCGGTCCTTCAGGGGTCTCAATGGGACAAATACGGCCGTAATGACTGTGATGCACATCACGCACCTCAAACCCGGCACGTTCACGACGCAAGCCACCAGGTCCCAGGGCCGAAAGCGTACGTTTATGGGTCAATTCTGCCAAAGGGTTGGCTTGTTCCATAAATTGACTCAACTGGGAACTGCCAAAAAATTCGCGCATAGCCGCCACCACAGGGCGAATATTGATGAGCGCCACAGGCGTGATCGTATCACTATCACGAATTGACATCCGTTCACGAACCACACGCTCCATGCGGCGCAGACCAACCCGTAATTTTGCTTGCAATAGTTCGCCCACCGTTTTAACCCGGCGATTGCCCAAATGATCAATATCATCTGGCCCTTCCATGCCATTATTAATGAGGATCATACGCTTCACCAAGCGCACAATATCATGTTGGGTCAGGGTGCGGTGCGTCAGAGGCACAATATCTTGCAGGCTCAAACGTTTATTGAGCTTATAACGGCCGACACGGGCTAAATCATAACGGCGAGAATCATAAAGCTGTTCACGCAAATACTGTTCGGCATTATCCAAAGTAGGCGGATCACCAGGGCGCATTCGCTTGTAAAATTCAATCAAAGCCTGTTCAGTACGTGGTCTATCAGGCTCATAGGGTGGTTCTTGCTCAATACTGCCTTGGATATAAAGATGTTCCGCATTGGTATCCACATCCTCGAACATGGCCAATAGCTCTTCATCAGTGCCCTCAGTGAGCAAAGGCTTGCCCAAGCCATCATCTAAAGCTGCTAAGGCGCGTAAGAATAAAGTAACAGGTACGGTACGGCGCCGATTGAACTTGACAGTGATGTAATCCGTCTTGCGTGTCTCAAACTCCATCCAAGCACCCCGATCCGGGATGAGTTTGCCCATAGCCAACGGCCGTCCCGTCGCCCGCTCTTCTTGTATCTCAAAGTAAGCACCAGGGGAGCGAATCAACTGACTAACAACCACCCGCTCTGTACCATTAATAATAAATGTGCCAGCCTGAGTCATAAGCGGGAAATCTCCCATAAAAATATCCTGGACAATAGGCTGATCTTGATCAGAGCTATAGAGCAGCACCGATACATGCAAAGGTGCTGCATAGCTCATATCCCGCTCAACACACTCTTCCACAGTATATTTGGGTTCCGCAAACCAATATTTCAAATCAAAGCCTTCTGTCTCTGGCCGATTACACGGAAAATAGAGCTTTAGATCACCGCTAAAACTCTCAATAGGCGAAATTTCATCAAACAGCTCGGCTAACCCTTCATCTCGAAAGGTATTAAACGAATCTAGTTGGACATCAATCAATCGAGGCAATGCCAACGGATCAGTTGTACGGGCATAAGTTTTGATAGGTAACATAACCATTTACGTCTCACACGCTCCTAAAAATAGAGTGACCTTACACACAAAACAGGGGTGCAGCTTTACGCTACACCCCTTCTTCTTAAATTTTGAATTGCCATATTAATTTTACCGATGCGCCAGCTCCTCTTTATGGCAAATTACGTACAGATACCTTTCAATACGCGAACGAGTATTATACGAAGCTGTCTTTACTTTGTCAAATTCTGATATAGATCGATTATTTGGTCACAAGCACGCTGCCAATTATAGATTTCTACAGCTCTTTGGCGCAGTTTCCCCCCTAAGCAGGTACGTCTTTGGGAATCATGACTAAGGCTGACAATAGCTTGGGCAAAAGCACTGACATCGCCCACTGGCACAAAAACACCCAGATCATTGAGATATTCCCGATGAACGGCCGTATCATAAGCCACTACAGGTTGGGCCATCGCCATATAATTGAGCAGTTTGCCACTTCCTTCTGTAGCTGACACCTTAGGGGCCACAGCTATATCACCTAACGAAAGATAGAGGGGCGCATGGCGGTACTCAATGCGCCCGGTGAAGGTCATGACATCGGCCACACCCTTTTGTTGAGCAATCGTCTTATACTGTTCTACGTTAGGATAGCCCATCACCAAGAAATGAATAGACTCTCTTGCCTCTTTAAGACGAACGGCCGCTTCAATTAAATGGGGAATCCCCTGATAGTCCGTCAACAAGCCCAAGTAAGCCACAACACAGTGATCCGCAGGAATACCCAATCGCGCCCGTAGCGCTTGTTGGGCGGTGGCAGGTGTTTTTGCTGGATCAAAGCGAATGGGATCAGCACAATCAGGTAAAGGCCGAATCATCGTCGCAGGCACATCAAATTCATTTTGTAATAGTTGACTAGCCCGCAGTGAGCTTGTCAAAATAGCCTGCGGCAAACGTCGCGTGATAAACCTTTCTAAACGGTGGAGCCAGGGATAGAAACGGCCGTTAATATCCAAAAAATTATGGTCTACCATCTCAGCCGTCAAACTGCCTTGAAAATCAAATATCAATGGTACACGCAATAGCCGTGCTACCAATCCGCCAATCAAGGCTCCCTCGTGCATATGCCCATGAATCAAATCCGGCTTTATACGCAAACCCTCCAAAATCGCTTGCACCACCAAATAAACATCAAAGGCCAATTTATGGCGTGATGAACCAACCTCATAATCTGTGCGCCAGGGCAAAGGCGCGGTTCGGCGAATATCAACACCGGGCAGATCGCTTCCTTTATAGTAGGTAACAATCGTCACTTCATGTCCTGCGGCCTGCAAGGCCCTCGTTTCCTCCAGAATTCGGATATGTCCCCCATAATCTGAAAAAAAAGATGTGGGTGCAATCATCAAGACACGGAATGGGCGTGACACACTCATAAAAAAGGGGGCAATCGTAGGTGGTTAGGCGCAAAATGTACATTTATTTTGCCCTAATTTCGCACTTAGTCTCGATCCTTCCTTGTCCCTCGCCGCCAAAAACCGCCTAAGAGACTGGGCATTTCGATATCCCCTGATCCTTTATCCAACCAATCATTCTTGCGCCGTTCATGCAACCATTTGTCACGCTCCAGACTGGCTGCATCTAAGATAGCCGCCAAAACTTCATCCTCATCGTGATAAAGCCAGCGCTTCACTTCTTGCAACTCCTCAATTAATCGATCCAGCCAATGTATGGTAGTCTCTTTGTCATAGCTGGCCAGAGCCACTATCTCATTATTATCTTCTAGATGTGCTGTCGCTTGGGCGAAGGTGAGATCGGTAAAGCGCGAAGTATCCCGCCAGCCAGATGATTTTTGAACTGTATTAAATAAGGCGGCTGCCATCAGACGAGGCAAAACTTCAATCCCCTGCACCAAACCGTCAAACTCAGCCACATCCAGAAAGTAGGGATTGGCTCCCAAAGAACGGCCGACATTAATGGCTGTTTCTACCGCTTGCGGATCTGCTTTGGCCCCAGCCACAATACAAAAAACACTATCCCGGAATAGGTCAGGTGACGCCGCATCCAACGTCAAACGGCCGTCTGCCAAAAAATCAGCCGCTAAAATAGGACGTACGCCCACATAATGACCCCTATCCACAAATTGATTGGCCCACTTCAGACCATCACTCTTCAACAAAGACACATCCAAGAGTAAAGCATGTTCTTGCAAATCCCCCCCCATGCTTTGCAGAGTTACCTTCAGTTCAGAGACAGGCACATTCAAAACAACAATATCAGCCTGAGAGCAGGCAGCCAGAAGGCTTGACTCTGCCTGATCCACGGCCCCCATCTGCTGGGCAGCCTCTGCTTTTTGCACATCATCATCATGCCCAATAAAAGTAAGATTTGGGAAAGCTTGTTTGAGAGCCAATCCTATGGAGGCTCCGATACGATTCATCCCGACAATGGTAATTGCTTTCGTTTCCATAACTATTATTTATCCTCTTTATAGCAGTGATATTGGGGTTGTTCCCTCTCGTTTTATACGCTCATCCACTCAGTTTTGGTCATCAGCCCATTGCAAGAGGCGTAAAAGGTGTTGGTCTTGATCTTCCGTGATAGCGGCTGGCTCTGGCAACCTATCTTGATGGCGGCGAATCAGAGTCACAGTTAACGGATCAGCCCCAAGCACAGCCACCATATCTGCCCCCCAAGCTGGATGCTGAGCCTTCACCACAAACGGCCGTTGCCAGCCATGCGCTTCCCCCTGACCCCAAAAATCACCTTGCTGAGGCCACAACAAATCTAGCAAAACGGCTAATGAACGTTCCCAAATTGTTAAATCAAAACGGGTTTTACCCACATCATGTAACAGAGCCGCCTTTAATAATGAAGTGTGAGTATACCCAGCCTGCAGCAATGTACAAAGGACACGGTAGCTATGTTGCTGATCACTCAGAGAAAAACGACGAAATAGGGTCAGTTCATCAGGTGTCAGAACGGCCGTTACCACCTCTTCTTCTGTGGATGATAAGGGAACGGCCGTTAAATTACGCCAAACCTGCCATAACCGATAGCCCACGTCCACTAATAAAGCCTACCCACCAAAAATCTAAAAACAGTTGTGGCAAAATTATTAATCATAGGAAAAATATCCAGGCTAGGACTAATTCGGGGCAACAAAAAAATCACCAACAGAAAAACCATCATGCCATATTGACGCAAGACATCTAATTTTTGTGCCATCTCCAAAGGCAAAACCCCGCGCAGCACCCAAAAGCCATCTAATGGCGGAATAGGCAACAAATTAAAAGCGATCAAAAACAAATTGAGCCGCACGCCAATGACACACAAAGTAAACAGCCACTGTATCCCAGTCCCCGTCTCATTACCTGAAGATAAAGCCGATAAATCAATAATACCCATCGTGATCAGCCGCAAAGGAATGGCAAAAAGAACAGCCATCAGCAAATTCATAGCCGGCCCAGCCAGAGCCACAATCATATGTCCAGTACGGGGATTCCCCCGAAAGGCCTGCGGGTTGATTGGTGTCACCGCCCAGCCAAAACCCACCAGGATCAACATGACCATGCCCAACCAACTGATATGTGGCAGCGGATTGAGCGTCATACGTCCATGTTGTCTAGGAGTCATATCGCCTAGATAATCAGCCACAACCGCGTGGCCCAACTCATGATAAGCAAATGCGAAAAAAGCCACCACGATAAAAGCAATAAATATGGCTAAATCAAAATCCTGTCCCAAAAAAAGTAACATGCAATCACATCCTCATTATTATCTCAGCCTTCGTGATTATAACGGGTCAACCAACCAGACAAAAACAAAACGGCCGATTCTGGCCTAAAACTAAGAATATGCCTACAGGCACCTTACGGCTACTTGAAGTCCATTCGTCAAATCTACAACCTATTTTACGAATGGGCACTTAACGCAAAATTACTTGCCCTCAAATTGCGGCTTTCGTTTTTCGCGGAAAGCCTGCACCCCTTCTGCATGATCCTGTGTCTTAAGCAAAATACTTTGGGCCAGTCCCTCCATTGCCACCGCCGACGTTTGATCCATATTGTGCAAATTATTAAGCAGCTTTTTCGCCAGTCCAATGGACTGTGGTGCCCGTTTCAGCAAAGTGCGGGCATAGCCATAAGTTGTTTCCATTAACTGTTCAGGCGGCACAACTCGATTAAGAAAACCCATGCCATAAATCTGCTGCGCTGTGTACATTGTCCCTAGCCAAATAAGCTCTTTGGCGCGGGCCACACCCACTTCTCGGATCAGGCGGGCGCAACCACCGACACCAGGGATCAGGCTGATAAAATTCTCGCGGAAGCCAATAGTAGCTTGCTCAGAAGCGATCCGAATATCACAGGCCAGTGCCAGTTCAAAACCGGCTCCCGTACATGGCCCATTGATGGCACAAATCACAGGCTTTTCCAATGCTTCCAAATCATCAAAAAACTTGGTGAGACGACGGCTGTTAGCCCGAAAGTCAGGTGTATTCCACTCATGCTCAAAATGGCTCATATCGCCACCGGCCGAAAAACCCCGACCTGCACCAGTAAAAACCACTACTTTAATGGCCCTGTTGAAAAAAAGCTCATCCATCAAGGTCGTAAAATCATACCGCATCTGCATGTTAACGGCATTCAACTGTTCAGGACGGTTTAAGGTAACGGTCGCTATGCCGTTGTCATCTAAGTCAAAAAGCAATGTTTCAAAATTCATTTTTTAGTTTTAGATAGAAGACTGGAGACTTGAGATTGGAGAGCATGTGACGACACAGTCTCTAGTCGCTAATCTCCCCAGTCTCAGGTTTATGTTCGACCAACTCGTCATCATGATTCCTGTCATCATAGCGAACGGCTTCAAAAATGGATTGGCAATTATGGCAGTAATATTGTGAACCAAGCAGGGTTTGACCATAAAGGGAGAACAGCTCGATATTGACCGAATCACAGAAGGGACATTGTATGTTTGTGGACATGGAACAATTACGTCATTACGTCATTACTTTGGATGTGGCGAAAACGGCCGTTCCACCCCTCCCAATCCCGCTCATCCTCCACCATCACCAAACCACACTGGCTCAGAACAGGCCCCAACTCGGCCAGCCAGCGCTGGCGCAGCTTGGCTGCATCAGCATTAAGTACACCTGCCTGATAAAGTGTATGTGTAATGGGGTCATCATCCGGCCCCAACCAAGTTGAGGCGATGTCATAAGCCCACTTAACGGCCGTTTCCAGCTTTTTCGCTGTTTCCAAACCCCTTTCTCTCCCACCCTCACGCCCCATCAACCGCAGCAACCATTGATCGCCAAACACCCGATGGAACTGCTCTTCCTGCAAAATCTTGGCCGTGCGTCCAGCCAAGGGCAAGAAAGCCGAATCGGCAGTGGCGGCAACCGCCACTTGCAAGGCTCGATCCAACACCACATTCATCGCCACCACCATGAGCCAACTTTCCCAGCGTGGCGTCAAGGCGGCTGGAGCATAATACACCTCTCGCGCTTCCAAATCATTCTCCGCCCCTATCCCTGCCGGGGCGTTCGGGAAGTGGCGCAGCAAACCATACAGGCTGCGTGCGTGGCCCAACTCATCCTGCGTAATAGCAGCTGAGCCAACGGCCGCTTCCAAAGCCGGTGTCCCCGTCACCCAATGTGAAAATTGTATACCCAAGCAATGTTTTGTATCAGCTACCGCTAACGTCCAAGTCAAAACTGCCTCCGCCAGCACCGGCGGCATCTCCTCAGCGGATTGGTATGTTCTAATTTCGGCAATCATGACTCTTTCCCTATTACCTGAATCAATTCTTGGGACGGGACGGCAATCAGTTCTACCCAATCCTCTGTACCCAGTTGCTGTAAGGCTGCCTCTTTGACAGAATCGACCGTTGTCAACAGCATCACAAAAGCCAATGGCTCCTCATACGCTTTGCGCCCATAAATCTGATACTCTACTTCTTCTGTCATGGTTCACACCGGAGCAATGACCGTGGTAATCTTGGCCCGGGGCACAATCGCCATCTCCCGCCAGCCCCACTCATCGTACAACTTAGCCGCATACATCTTGGCTAAAGCGTCATTTATAGCCACCACACTGCCAATATGGCGCAGTCCATCTTCCCGAAAACGGGCAAATACCTCATAAATCTGCCCCTCAGGCGTTTCCTTTAATGGCTCTGTCATGCAGCAATACCCCACTTCTTCAATTTTTCCCGGCCTTTCTCGGTCATTCTCTGCCGTGTCCAAGGGGGATCCCAAACAATTTGTAGCTGAACTTGAGAAACGGCCGTTTCTTGCAACAAACGCTCCCGAATATCAGCGATAATATACTCCATACACGGGCAACCCATTGAAGTAAAACTCAATTCCACCTGAGCCACACCATCAGCCAACCCCAAATTGTAAATCAGCCCCATATCCACCACACTGACCGGGTATTCAGGGTCCTCCACCTCCTCCAAAGCTTGCCACAAGGCCAATTCCTCAGGCGATGCCGCCGCCTTCGCCCGCGCCAGCCAAGGCGGCACAGGGCGTACATACCCAGTCATGCGATTATCTCCTGCCAGCGTCGTGAGCCCACGGCCGTTCCCTTCAACTCGCCATACCCACGCTGAATCTCAGACACAAACTTATGATTATTGGGGCCTCGTCCGCGCCAACGCATCAGCACCTCATCCCAGCCAATTCGCCCCTCCTCAAAAGCCCATTGCTTTTTGGCAGCATCAAAGCGCGAGGGAAAGGGAAAAGTGAGCACATATTGATTCGTTGCTTCATCCAAATAGGCCGGGACAGAAATATTGAGTGAGGTGAGAAAGGGAACGGCCGTACCCATCCACACCTGCCGCAGCTCATCATTCGTCAATCCCTTAAATCCATACTCAATCTGAATCGTGTGCCGCTTCTCCTTGTCCGGCAGGCCAAACCACTCAATCGTCAACGGGAACATCCAATCTACCACCTGCTGTAATCGTTCATGCCCGCCCGGCTGCTCATTAATCTTCCGCATCCATGTCTCCCCATGCCGCAGATGGAACGACTCCTCCTTATCCACCTTCGCCAAAGCCCGCTTCCAAGGCCCATACGTCGTATGCTTAAACACATCACTCAACAACACAAAACCAGCCCGATCATACAAAGCATTGGCCACCACCAACTCCTCCCACGTCTCCAGTGGCACATCAAAAGCATAGGGATACTTAAAATCCCCAGGCCGCCGTTCATACACAAGCTGCTCCTTGCTCACCCCCAAATCCTCCAACATGCGGTAAGCAATATGGGCATGGGCAATCTCATCCTGAATAATACTCATCGCCGAGAGATAAGCATTGGTCGAGGGCGCAGTTTGTGCCGCCAAAAAATAGGCAGGCGCAGAAATCAGCTCCGTATCAGCCGACACCGTCAAAATACGCTTAATACCCTCTAGATAAGTGGGGCTCATATGGTCAATATTCTCCACCATTTTGCCATGACCCAGCCGCTCACGCACCTCAGCTTCAGTTAGATACATATCGCACACCTCACCAAAATCACCTGTCTATAAGAGCACACCCTCATGGTCACCCTGTGCGCTAGAAAAATCCTCCGTAAATTCGTATCAGGTTTTTCGAACAGTCTACCTCTGACAAAACCCCACTGGTTACTATCCACTGATTACAGCTTACTGGCACTACGCCCCTTTATACACTGGCTCTCGTTTCTCGCTAAAAGCCGCAAACCCTTCAACCGCATCCTCCGTGTCATATAGCGGCGCAATCAATTCCCTTTCCAAAGCCAAACCAGCCTCTAATTCCATCTCCAGGCCATCATAAACCGCCCGTTTAATGGCCCCAATAGCAACGGATGCGCCATTAGCCACCCGTTCCGCATACGCCTGTACATCGTCCACAAACGTCTCGGCCGAAAACAGCTTGTTGACAATACCCAGTGCCAAAGCTTGTTGGGGATTGACTCGTTCCCCTGTGATCATCATTTCCAGTGCCTTATTAGCTCCAATTAGACGGGGCAGACGTTGGGTGCCGCCGTTACCGGGTAGGATGCCTAAAGTCACTTCGGGGAGGCCAAGATAGTAACGGCCGTCCATTGCCAACCGTAAATCACAAGCCAAAGCCATCTCCAAACCACCACCTAGCGCATGACCATTAATAGCCGCTATATAAATCTTGCGGCTGGCTGCCATGCGGCTCAACTCCCCATGTGCTAGCTCAATCATCGCCATATTTTCTTCCGTACTGTTCGCCAAAAACGCCTTAATATCAGCCCCTGCTGAGAAAAATTTCTGAGACGCGCTCCGTAAAATCACCACCCGCACATCGGCCTTCGCCTCCGCTGCACTAATCGCTGCCCCTAGCTGCCGCATAAATTCGATCTCATAACTGTTGGCTGGCGGCCGATTCAGTGTGATCGTGCCCACCGTACCCATCTGTTCAAAAGTCACAACCTGCGCTGACATAATTTCTCCTATACTCACCTTGCGGATGATGTGTCAAGGATATTGACGAACACTTGACACCCAACCTCTAAAATCCAACATCTATGCTATAAAAACCTGCTAGCTCTCTGATGCTGCCACACCATCAAAAAAAAGGCCGTTACATAAGCTGCCATCTTCTGCGGACTGTCAAAGCGTTGTCGGGCATAATGACTCAAACTCACCTCCACAATCGCCACAAACTGCCAGGAAAACAGACAGGAATCACCGATGCAAATTTCATTGGCCCCCATCCCGTCATTGATGATAGCCTCTATTTGATTAGGTAAAGCATTTTGGTATGCAACAATTAAGGCATCCCGTATCTCGCCCCCAAAACGATTATTATCCCGCCGTACCAACTGGATAATACGTTGCTCAGGCAAAGGCCTTTCCAAATATATCTCTGTTAATCGACACAGCCTCTCTCTAGCCGTCCCCGACAACGCCACCACTTAGAGTACGGGCCGCCACCAGAATATGGGCAATCGTTGTCAAAGACTTTTCATACATATCACACAAAAAAATACCTACCGATCAGTATTTATAGAGATAATAAACAATTTTGTCACCTAAAGCAACGCATCAGCCCGAAAAAAAAGCCTCTTGCGGCGTGGCCGCAAGAGGCTTTTATCTCACAATGCTACTCCAAAAGATTATACGCCTTTCATAGCAGTGCTTATCAAGAGTATCACCCAGGCAATCACGACCACCCAAAAGGCCATACCACTCAAAACCGGTATAGTCACAAGACTAGACAGGATACCTAGCAAGCCTACCACAAGAGCAATAATCCAGACTATTTGCGTAGGGGCATTTAAATTCATCTTTTTCTCCTTTTCAATGATAATTGCCATACCAATTATCACAAAACAATTATGACACATCTCATTTATTTGTCGCCAAATGTGTCATCGAATAATGATGAGATTATAGTGAATTATAAAAATAAGCAAAATGTTTAGACACTCATCTGTGGCTCATTGCTTTAAAGGGCTCTGATCTCTCGTGTTCAATTAAAAAAAGTGTGGTCTTTAGCTATCCAACCAATCACAGCTAATTGTTGACCCCGGTCAATCCACCATATGGCTCCACAAATTCCTCTATTTCTGCCATAGTCGGCGTAAAATTGGCGCAACCATGCTTTGTCACCACAATGGCACCACAGGCATTCGCCAAGCGTGCTGATTTGTACCAGCCCCACCCCTTCACATAGCCATACAAAAATCCGGCTGCAAAAGCATCCCCAGCCCCCAAAATATTAAACACTTCTACCGGAAAACCAGCCGCATCAATGTGCTCCACCTGCCCATCATTCTGCTTCACATGCACCCGCACTCCATCAGCACCCAGCTTTTGCAACAGCACTTTTGGCCCTAGTGACAAAAACGTGGCTATGGCTTCATTTACATCCCCTACCACCTCCGTATCCGACATCTGCGAATGCGTTAGATTCATCTGCCCCGTGTCTAACAACAAGGCTGCATTAAGCTCATCCTCTGTACCAATCACAATATCCACCAGCGGCAAAATGCTGCGCACCGCCACTCCAAAAGCTCGTGGATCATGCCATTGGTCCGGTCGAAAATCTATGTCCAGCACCACCTCAGTGCCTACTCGCCGCGCTAATTCAGCCGCAAACATGGTGGCACTACGGCTCGGCTCCTTACTCAGGTTTGTTCCTGCAAATTGAAAAATGCGGCTCTGAGCTACAGGTGCAGCCAACACATCATCAATCGTCAGCTCAATATCAGCACAGTTGTCACGATAAAAAACCAGAGGGAATTTATCAGGTGGCTCAATGCCCAAAACCACAGCACTGGTACGATGGCTGGATTTGCGGGAGATGAATTGAGTCTCCACGCCTTCGTTTTGCAAGAAATGGAGAATAAAATCGCCTACAGGATCATTGCCCAAACCTGTCAGCAAAGCCGTTTTTAACCCTAAACGTCGGGCACCCACGCTAATATTTGTGGGCGAACCACCGACATAGGCAGCAAAACTTTGAATATCTACAAAAGCCGCGCCAACGTCATTGGCATACAAATCAATTGAAGAGCGACCCATATGGAGCGTATCGTATATTTTTTCCATAAAATTCTACAAAAATAGACCTTTCAATGATCACATGGTATAGCTCGCTTGAATAGCTTCCATTAATAATTGGTATTGCTCTTTGTATCTTGAAGAGGATCCATTCTATGAAGAGAGTCAGGATAATAACCACTGAGCAATTTTACCCATCTCTTGTAAATTTGTTCAGTAAAATCAAAGCTACTATCTTGCTCCAACACTTTACAAATAGAGCCAAGATGCCATTGCCATTCCCCAGCATGATATTCAAGGTCTTTTTCTAGTTCTGGGTTCATAGCCTTCTCCCTGTGCATCCATAATTGAAATTCATGATAAGCGATAGAATAATTATCTCAAGTATATCCCTCAAAGTAGTGAAACCTAACATCGTTACCTCCTCATCTCACTGAGAGACCTCATCCTACCCTCTACTTTTAATCTAGTTGAATAGATTCCACTGCTTCCCACTGTTGTGTTTCCCATGAGCGCTCAACGGCCGTTTGCACATTCGCCACCGCCAAAGCCTCAGCAAAACCAGGCACCCCTTGCTGGCCGGCCACTACTGATTTCAAAAACTCATAGGCTTCGATGACTTTCAAGTCCTCGTAACCAAGGCCTAAACCAGGACCAGGATTAAAACGGCCGTGATAAGGGTGCGCTGGCCCACTCAGAATCGTCCGGTAGCCATCCTCAGCTTCATCTCCGCTGCGGAACTGCACTTCTATCTCATTCATGCGCTCAAAATTCCACTTAATCGCCCCTTCCGTACCGTGAATCTCAAATGTATATTCAGCTTTGGGGCCATTAATCACCCGACACATCTCCATTGTCCCCTGCACCCCATTGGCAAAACGGAACAGAGCCGTCACATAATCCTCATTTGTCACGTCGCCTGTAGGGTCGTCGGGGGTGCCAACATTGAAATGTGTGCCACTAACTTGGGGCAACGGCCGTTCCCGAATAAACGTTTCCTTATTGCTCACTACTTCTGTAATAGGGCCAACGATAAAGTGAGCCATATCAATGGCATGTGACCCCAGATCACTCAAAATCCCCAAGCCGTGTTCCCGCAAAAAGCGCCATGATAATATCCCCAAGGGATTACTGGCATAAGAAGCCACAAAGCGACTGCGATAATGAGTGAGGCGACCTAAACGGCCGTTGTCAACCAACTGTTTAGCATACTGCACCAACGGCGGCCAGCGATAATTATAGCCCACAAACGTCAGCACCCCTGCTTGTCGTGCTACTTGTTCACATTGGGCCGTTTCCTGTGGCTCCTTGCCCACTGGCTTCTCACACAGGATATGTTTGCCAGCTGCTGCCGCTGCTTGCACCATTTCCAGATGAAGGCCATTGGGTGAAGTGATGTTTACCGCCTCAATTTCAGGATTGGCAATTACCTCATACCAATTCGTGGTGTGCTGTTCAAAACCAAATCGCGCTTGCGCCTCAACTGCTCGCTCGGTCACATTATCAGAACAAGCAATCAAACGTGGCTTCAGACCACTCTTACCAAAACGATCCTGTATCTCTTTATAGGCACGACTGTGTACATTGCCCATCCAGCCCATACCAATCACACCAATGCCAACTCTTCGTGTCATCCTCAAGATCTCCTCACGCCGCCACTGTGCTAATCTCAGCCAAAGTCACCCATCTCTGCCACTTGTGACTTATAATAGCCGCTTCAAGCACCTGCTGAATCATGGCCCCGTCCTGAAAATCAGGTCGAACAGCTTCATCATTTAAGATGGCATTGATGAATTGTCGGGTCATAAAATCATTTTCTCGAAACAAGTCTTTGTAGGTATTATGAACCGTGTCCCGGCGCACATTGTACCAATAACTTGGCGGCAGCGGCAGGCCCCGAATCATGCCCTCGCCAACCCGCGCCCCAGAAACTCGTTGCACCTCATCCCAATCAATAAAGTGATAGAGCGTTCCTCCGGAGCCGTGCAATTCCATGTGGTGCGTTTGCCCGAAAGGGGTATCTTCATAGGCAACCGTCGTAGCCTGCACCACACCTTGTGCTCCGTTGGCAAATTCGAGGGTCGCAATAGCCGTATCATCACCAACCGCGTAGGGATTGCCATCAGGATCATGAGACGGCCGTTCCACCATATGCCCCAGCTTACAAAACACCCCCACAATTTCACCAAAGTACCAGGAAGCCAGGTAGATGAAATGGGAAGCAATGTCGCCCAGAGCGCCCGAACCCGCCTTGCCTACATCAAAACGCCAATTGTACTGTTCACCTGAACGGCCGTAACTAGCATAATAACGCATGTTCAAATGATACGGCCGTCCGATATAGCCAGCCTCAACCAACTCCTTGATATAGCGAACCGTCGGCATATAGCTGTACGTAAACGGCACCATCGTCTTGACAGCCTGTTCAGCAGCCAAAGCTGCCATCTCCGCCGCCTGTGCGTACGTAAGAGCCAGCGGCTTTTCACACAACACATGCAACCCCCGCCGCAAAGCCTCCATGCCGATAGAGTAATGGCTGTCATTGATCGTAGCGATAATGACCGCATCTAGCCGCTCACTTTCCAGCATCTCATCCACATCAATGTAAACGCCGGGAATCTGCCACCGTTCGGCAAACGCTTGCGCACGTTCGCGATTGCGTCCACAAACGGCCGTTACCCTTACCCCTGAATGTTGCACCAACGCCGGCAAATACATCGCATCTGCCCACCAGCTTGTGCCAATAACTGCGACAGAAAGTTGTTTTGTGTCCATAGTTTGTAATCTATCCCTAAAACACAGGCAATCCCATCTTTCCCCCATCCCAATCATCCTTCATCCAACCCCAATCAGGGTCATCATAAGGTGGCAGTTTACGATCGTCATCAATCAATTCGCCCGCTAGGTAGTTCAGAAAGTAGACCTGCGATCCAGGCGGCACAGCCACCGGATGAAAGCCCTGCGTCACCAACACCAAATCCCCATCCCGCACCGTAAACAGCTCATCAAAATCATTATCCACCCGATAATTGCGATGAATACAATAACCAGACTTTTCCGGCTGGATGCGATAGTAATAGGTCTCTTCCAAATAAGTAGACCCCGCAAAACCATCGTGGCAGTGCGGCGGCCAGCCCGAATACGCCCCACCCGGCACATACACCTCATATAAAATGAGCCGCTCGGCAGGCAAAGGATGGGCCAAGACATGATTAACCTGCCGTACAGCCACCCCACCACCACGTACCTCTTGCTTCATCTCCTCAGGACGGAAGAGGCGAATGGGATATTTACCCTCCGCTGGCGCACCCCCAATGGCAAATTCAAAATCCGTCACCGCCTGCACCCTCAGTTCAGTTGTCGGTGGTGCATACAAAATATGTGGTGCTTCCTCAAAATAGCCCCGGCGCGAAACTTCAAACTGTTCACTATCGGCCGTCAGAGCGGCTTGACCTATTAATGGCACCAAAGCTATCTCATTGCCTTCAGAATTCTGTTCATATCGCTCTCCTGCCTTGAGAGCCACTACCTTGAAACTGAGATAATCCCACGCGGCCGTTTCCGGTGTCACTTCCATTAAAACCTGAGACCCATGATCAGGTCTGATCAAATGTTCTTGCATCATTTACCCCTTCTTCCACACTAAAGTCCAATACTTGTTAGATACTCTCTATTTCTGACCGCATTATGCTTCGGATCGCCCAAACCGGGCCAAACATCCTGCTCCACCACAATCCAATCATCATATTGAATTTCACGCAGAGCCGCCAGAACGGCCGTAAAATCAACCACCCCCGTGCCTAACTCACAAAACATGCCTCGGGCAATAAGCTGCTGATAGCCCCAACCATTGGCAGCTGCTTGCGCCAAGATAGCGGGATCAAAATCCTTAAAGTGAACATGCCAGATGCGCTCTCCGTACAGCCTAATGCCCTCAACTGGATCACCCCCGCCCAAAGCGTAATGACCCGTATCATAACAAAGCCCAATCAAGTCGGGATCAGTGTGGCTGAGAAAAGTGTCTATTTCCGCAGGCGTTTCCACATAGGTGGCCCCATGATGATGAATGACTGAACGTAGTCCGGTTTCCCTCTTCACAGCCGCAGCCACCTGCATGGCCCCACGAGTATACACCTGCCAACCAGCTTCATCCAGGCCATGACGGGGCTGGATACGCCCCGTTTTATCATGGCGCAAGGGCATAGTACTATGATCATCACCAATGACAATAATACAATCTGGCCCACCCACTCCAGCCAGCAGCCGTGCCGTCCGCACCGCCGCTTCCAGGCCCGCCTGATGATAATCTGCATCGTACAAACGCACCGTCACCCATGAAGCCAATAATGATAGCTGTCGGGCGGCCAACGCTTCTTGCAGCTGAACTGGATCCGTGGGCATAAAACCCCAATCACCCAACTCCGTTCCCACATAGCCTGTCTCACGTAACTCGTCCAAAAAACGGCCGTAACCACTCCTATCTCCAGGCGTATTCTCAATCACCCCCCATGAACAAGGGGCATTAGCAACCTGTATCATAATTTTTCTCCTCAACATATTGACCCATAAATTCATCCACCTCTTGCCGGGTGGGCATCGCCGCCGAGCAGCCATGTCGCGTCACTACAATCGCGCCACAGGCATTGGCAAATCGCGCTGCTTTTTGCCAGCCCCAGCCTTGGCAACGGCCGTACAGCAAACCACTGGCAAACGCATCTCCCGCTCCCACCGTGTTCAGCACCTCAACCGGAAAACCCGGTATATTCAGCAATGCCTGGTCCGATTCAAACACAGTCACCCCCCGTACCCCTCTTTTCAACATAATTACTTGTCCCTTTCCCTGCTGTTGGCGTATAAGACCATCCAGGATAGCCCGTTTATTTTCGGGCAATAGCTGTCCCTGCCAAACCAGTTCCGGCTCAGCAGATAATGTGGCCCATAGCTCCTCCTCTGTGCCAATGATCAAGTCACAGTGCGGCCAAATCGTTTGCATATTTTGGCTGAACGCAGCCGGAAATGACCACAGTGACGGCCGTAGATCCAAATCAATCGCTACCCAAGCCCCTTGTTGACGGCCGTTTCGCGCTCCAAACAACGACGCATCCCGCAATTGGGGCAGAGCCATATTTGACCCTGCCACCAACAGCATCGTCGTCTCCACCAATGGCAAATCTACCATATCCCCAATCGTCAAATATCGATCCGGCGCATCATCCCGATAAAAAACCAATGGGAAATGGGACGGCGGCTGCACCCCGACGACTGCCAAAGCAGTACGGCCGTTCTTCGTCAGCACATAATCCACCCCCACCCCCTCTCTAGCCAAAGCGTGTCGCACAAAATCGCCCACAGGATCAGCCCCAACGGCCGTCACCACCGCCACTCGTAATCCTAATCGACTCGTACCAATAGCAATATTCGTTGGACTCCCGCCCACCATCGTGGCAAACGACTCAATCTCCACAAAAGGCGCACCAATCTGCTGCGAAAACAAATCCAGCGAACAACGCCCCACTGTAATTAAATCAAACATCTTCACCCCCATACCCACTGTAGGGGCGCACCCTTGTGGTCGCCCCCCTTATGGTCGCCCCGTTCGGGCAGGCACAAGGCACTGCCCCTACAATTACAGAACCGCTAACTCTTTGCGCCTTTGCGCCTTTGCGTGCCATACTCTTATCAAGCCTCATATCTCCCTCACAGCCTCCCACTGACCGCTATCCCAAGAACGCATCATCGCCTCATGCGCCTGAGCAAAGGCATACGCCGCAGCAAAACTCGGCTCCAATTGCTCCCCCTCCGCCACTGATTTCAGAAAATGATAGGCTTCAACCACCTTGAGATCATCGTAACTCATATTATTGCCCGGGCCAGGCTGAAAACGGCCGTAAAAAGGCAAATCCAGCCCTGCCAAAATCCGCACAAAGCCATCCCGCTCCAGCGAACCATCCGGCAAGTAAATCTCCATCTCATCCATCGTCTCGAAATTCCACTTAATCGCCCCTTTCGTACCATAAATCTCAAAACGATTCTCCACCTTTGGTCCAAAAATCGTACGGCTGATCTCCAACGTCCCCCGCGCCCCGCTCTCAAACTCAATCAGCGCACTCACATAATCCTCATTTGTCACCTCTCCCTTGGGATCATCCGGCTGCCCCCGTGAAAAATGAGTGCCACGACCCGGTGCGGGCAATGGCCGTTCCTTGATCATCGTCGCCCTACTACTAAAAATCTGCTTCATAGGGCCAGCCAAAAAATAAGCCATGTCCGCCGCGTGTGGCATCAGATCACCCAACGCACCTGTCCCTGCCTTTTCCTTCAAGAAACGCCAATTCAACTGCCCCAGAGAATCGCTGGCATACATAGCAAAGAAACGGCCGTAATAATTAGTAATTTCACCCAAACGGCCGTCATCTATCATCTGCTTCGCATACTGCACCAACGGCACCCAGCGATAATTCAGCCCTGTAAACGTCATCACCCTTGCCGCTTGGGCAGCCCGAAAAACGGCCGCTACATCCTGCGGCAGCACTCCCACCGGCTTCTCACACATCACATGCTTGCCAGCAGCAATCGCCGCCAGCGTCATCTCTCGGTGCAAAAAATTGGGTGATGTAATATTGACAACCTCCACCTCAGGATGAGCAATCACTTCCCGCCAATCCGTTGTCGCCACCTCAAAACCAAAACGCGCCTGAGCCTCCTCTGCCCGCGCCACTATATCATCGGCACAAATTATCAAGCGGGGACGCACCCCACCACCATAAAATTTATCCTGAACCGCCCCATAAGAGCGGCTATGCACCGTTCCCATCCAGCCCATACCAATGACACCAATACCAATCGTTCGCGTCATGGCAAATCACGCCTCCACATCAATGTTAATTTTTTGCAAATCCAAGTCCAAAATAATCGCAGCATGATCACTGAGCCCATCACGTCGCTCAGGCTCTTGAGGAGAGCAGCCCCACTCATAACGCATCGCTTGCAGGGTAGGCATAATCGTCGGATTCAAAAAGGCCTGATCCAGACGGAAGCCATTATTCTTGTGCGAATACCAAGTATATTCCCGCTTATCACCGTGCAAATGGCGAAAGGCATCCACCCACTCTAAAGCCTCTATCGCCTCCATCCATTCATGCTCACGCTTCCAAAAAACGCCCGTCACATCATCAATATACGATTTGCCACAGTTCGTATCACCCAGAAAAAGAGCTGGTCCCAACTGCCAATTTTTTATGACTTTCAGCACAGCTTTCAGGTATGGATACTTAAAGCCCGTATTAAAGTTAGGAATATGCATATTAGCAATCACAAACGGCCTGACTCCCAGCACTTTAGCCAGCAGCCAACGCCGCGGCTGCTCAGGTGCATAACGGATTTTCAATAATTCCAGCGGACAGGTCGATGCCAGCAAGAGGGCGTTCGTGGCCTTCTTTTCCCCATCAATCGTTTGCAATTGATGAGGCCAACCAGCCTCGGCCAAATCCACCGCCAGCTTTTGACTGGCAGGCGTGCCTCGAAATTCTGACAAGGCGATCAGATGCGGCTGCCAGGCTAATATTTGCTCATAAATGCCCGCAATCCGTTTGCCGCCACCCGCACGAATATTCCAAGAAACAATCCTCATTTCGGACAAAATATCAACTCACAGTTGATATTTCGCTTAATTGGACAGGGCGATTTTCCTGGTATGATTTCCAAGCGGCCAGGCCCATCACCACCGGAATACGGCCGTCTACACCCGACACCGGCGGCACTTTGTCTTCCACCAAAC
The DNA here is from genome assembly GCA_965223555.1 of Promineifilaceae bacterium (SeqCode). Taxonomy (GTDB): domain Bacteria; phylum Chloroflexota; class Anaerolineae; order Promineifilales; family Promineifilaceae; genus CBDCWU01. The sequence goes on along the minus strand of CBDCWU010000009.1, from coordinate 2,570,083 downwards.
AGGCCACAAATTGACGTATCTCTTCCGCATAAGCATCCATATACCGCTCTAAAAAGAAATAAAGCGGCTTTTCTGAGTGAACCCCTGTCGCATTGCTATACACATGCGAATTGGCCCTATTATTGTCTATCGTCACCATGCCAGCCGAGCCAAAAACCTCTACACGCTGGTCATAACCATAGATAGCCTGACGGCTATTATCAATCATGCCAAGGGCTCCATTGGTAAATTTAAGGGTGATAACGGCCGTATCCACATCCCCTACTGCCCCAATCGCCTCATCCACCAGCACCGCCCCTGCCACATACACCTCCTCCACCTCACCAAACAAAAAACGGGCCATATCAAAATCATGGATCGTCATATCCAAAAAGATACCGCCCGACACCTTAATATACTCAATGGGTGGTGGGGCAGGGTCTCGGCTCGTAATCCGCAAAATCTGCGGCCAACCAATTTTGCCCTCACCCACCATCTGACGCACCTGTCTAAAATTGGCATCAAAGCGGCGATTAAAGCCAACCATCAACTTTACACCCGCCTGTTCCACCACCGCCAAAGCTTGGTCAATTCGAGCCAAATCATGATCTATCGGCTTCTCACAAAAAATCTGCTTACCGGCTTGGGCCGCCTCCATAATAATCTGTGCATGGGTATCCGTACTAGAGCATATCAGCACCGCATCAATCTCAGGGTTGCCTAAAATATCATGATAATGATCGGTCGCCTGAATATGATACTTTTGTGCTAAAGATTCAGCCGCCTCAGCCACCACATCCGCCACCATCACCAACTCTGCCGCCGGAACTTGACTCGTTATCGCTTGCGCATGTACTCGCCCAATACGGCCCGCACCAATTAAACCAATGCGTACTTGTTCACTCATATGCCTTTCCTGATTTTTTAGAAAGCTAACTTATTGCGTATTACGTAACAATGCCTGGATACGCAATACTCCGTACCGGCGCAAAATGTGCGCCATAAGCGTAAATTGCCCTCCACGAAGGTCACGAATAACACAAAGTGTAAATAATTTTTGTGTCCTTTGTGCCCTTTGTGGAAGATTTTGCGGCTTTGCCGCCTTATGTAATACGCAATACGGACAATTCCTTATGCCCTGCGCCGTTGTGCATAGCTGTTCAAATCCTGCATCAAGCGGGCCAACGGCCGTTCCTCTTGCAACGCCTCATGCACCAACTGCTGTGCCGTCACCGGCACATTCCCGCCTAGAGGTGGATCAGAATCCAAATTCGTGGGAAAAGAGTAGCCATCCGCCAACGCCGCCACCGTGTCCTGCACCATACGTGCCGTCACATCCCTATTCCGTACTTTCTCCAGCAAAATGGGGTATACCTTCTCGAGCATAGCTACCTGATTCACCGTTTCCATCGGACGACCAAATGCCGACGAAATCTGCACCAAGTTGGCAACCCGATCCCCAGTAGAACGATTCGAGCCTGCCCCATGAAACAGAGCAGGGCTAAAAAAGACTATATCCCCTTTCTCAAAAGGAATTTGCACCCGATGCTCATCAAAAAAAGCGGCAAACTCAGCCTCGCGGAACGTCAAGTATCCCGCCGGAAACTGCTGCGAAAAAGGCAAAAAAAGCGTCGGCCCCGATTCTAGGGGCATATCAACATGAGCAATTGCCCCTTGCAGCGTCAGATATTGAGACATTACCTGCACATGAGCCGGAAATTGAGCCGTCGTCTCCCGTGACTGAAAACCTAAATGGTAATCACGATGAGACGATTGGGCCTTATTGCCCGGCTTCACGCTGTTCATCTGCGCTGTGATTTGATAATAAGGGCCTAGCCAAGCCCGACACACCAAAGCCAACAGCGGATTGCCATAATAGTCAATGAAGAGTTCGGGAGCCAGCACACAAGCTTTTTGGATTGAGTTCCAAATACGCTCATTTTGGCCAAAGTGATCACCGCCCTCACCTTTACCTGCTTTCTCTTGGGCCACAATTTTCTGGAAAACGGCCGTCATCTCATCAATAACGGCCGTATCCTCATAAGCGCCCTTTATCACCAAAACACCCGGGACAACAAATCAACTCCGCCTGAATAGCCACCTCATTTCCTTCATCAACCAACCCCTGCCGTAATTCAGCACCACTGTAAATAACAACATTCTGCTCTACGGCCATTGCCTGGGGATAGGCTGACAGATCGGCCGTTTGCCGGCAAATCGCCGCCAATCCCTCAAGCTGCACATCTGCGGGGCCAAAGAAAGACGGGATCACTCGTTGCGCCCCATCATTCATACATACCTCCATCTGGCCTCATTGCTCCTGCCAACTGCGCCCCCTCAAAGCTCAGCACCATTAAAATTAGGTCTGTAAAAATGAGCAACTAACAACATTCTGCTCTACGGCCATTGCCTGGGGATAGGCTGACAGATCGGCCGTTTGCCGGCAAATCGCCGCCAATCCCTCAAGCTGCACATCTGCGGGGCCAAAGAAAGACGGGATCACTCGTTGCGCCCCATCATTCATACATACCTCCATCTGGCCTCATTGCTCCTGCCAACTGCGCCCCCTCAAAGCTAGCATCATCCAGTTGGGCATCAAAAAGATTGGCCCCTACCTTTAGAAGAGCATCATTAAAATTAGTTTTTTGCAAATCAGCCCCTTTCAAAACTACTTGTGATAAAAAGGCCTCACTAAAATCAGTCCCTTGCGCATTTACATTAATTAAAGTTGAAATTTGAACAGCAAGTTATATTTCTTTGATTCGGTCTTAGCCTCACCTCCTTGAATTCTGAACAATCACATCATAAATAATATCGTTCCAACTTTTTTGCTTCTTTGTACTCAGCGTAGGCTTGTTGTACATCTTTAACTTCAGAGACTTCGGGAATAGGCACATCCCACCAAGTTTCGGAACCACCGACGCCTTGATAGCGGTCAGTGACAATGTGAACAACTGTCGTTTGCGTCTCTTTTTTGGCAGCCACTAAAGCGGTCTTGAATTGAGCAATGTCTGTGGCTTCAATGACTTTGGCCCCGAGGCTGCGTGCATTGGCGGCTAGATCAACGGGCAAATAATTGGCTTCTGGGGCAGCATCAGTCCCCAATTTCCCCTCGTCATCACGGAAGGTATAGCGTGTGCCAAAGCCGCCTCCGCCCACCGAGCGGGATAAAGCACCAATGCTAGCGTAGCCACGATTATCGACCAAAACAATGATGAGTTTAATGCCTTCCTGAACGGCCGTTACAATTTCCGACGACATCATCAAATAAGAACCATCCCCCACAAACACAAAAATCTCACGGTCAGGGCAAGCCAGCTTGGCTCCCACACCCCCGGCAATCTCATACCCCATACACGAGTAGCCATACTCCAAGTGATAGCCCTTGGGGTCTTCCGTGCGCCACAACTTGTGCAGATCGCCCGGCGCACTGCCAGCCGCACACAAAATCACATCACGCGGCCCTGCCGCCTCATTCATCGCCCCAATCACCTCGCCCTGGCTGGGCAACGGTTGCAAACCCAAATTGTAAACCCGCTCCACTTCCGCATCCCATTCCTGGTTGAGTTGTGCCGCATAAGCACGGTACTCAGCCTCAACCGACCAGCCTGCTAACCGTTCGCCAAGGGCCTCAATTGTAGCTCGTGCATCCCCCGTCAGCGGCAAACCGCTGTGTTTGTGAGCATCAAATTCAGCGATGTTGATATTGACAAATTGCACATCGGGATTCTTCCAGGCCGTTTTACTAGCCGTCATAAAATCATCATAGCGTGTGCCAATGCCGATAACGACATCAGCCTCATCAGCTACACGATTGGCGGCAAAACAACCCGTCACGCCCATGGCCCCCAAATTATGGGGATTGTTGTAGGACAAGGCCCCTTTGCCCGCCTGCGTTTCGGCCGAAGGAATGCCTGTTTTCTCGATCAATTCAGCCAGGGCAGCCGAGGCTTCACTATAAATGACCCCACCACCAGCTAAAATCATCGGTTTTTTGGCAGCACGAATGAGGTTAGCGGCGCGGTTGAGGAGGGTTGTGTCGGGTAACGGCCGTCCAATCAACCACACCCGCTTTCTAAACAAGGCTACTGGATAATCATACGCCTCAGCCTGCACATCCTGGGGCAAACAGAGTGTTGCTGTTCCCGTATCTGCCTGTGAAGTCAACACCCGCATCACTTCTGACAGCGACGTAATAATCTGCTCCGGCCGATTAATGCGATCCCAGTAACGTGAAATTGGCTTAAAAACATCATTGGCCGAAATATCTTGCGAATGTGGCATCTCCAACTGCTGCAAAACAGGTGCAACCAAGCGATTGGCAAAAATATCACCAGGAAGCAGCAGCACTGGCAAACGGTTGACTGTGGCTCCCGTCGCCGCCGTCACCATATTAGTCGCTCCAGGACCAATAGAGGTGGTACAGGCAAAAGTGCTGAGACGATTTTTCATTTTGGCATAAGCCGCGGCCGTATGCACCATCGCTTGCTCATTACGAGTTTGATAATAACGAAACTCTGGTATCTGCTGCAAAGCCTGTCCAATGCCCGCCACATTGCCATGCCCAAAAATGCCGAAACAGCCAGCAAAAAATTGATGTTCAATTCCGTCTCGTTCCACATATTGGTTCTTCAAAAAGTGAATAATAGCCTGAGCTGTCGTCAATCTTTGAGTTTCCATTAACTTCCTCTCTTTTGTTGGATACAGATCTGAAAACTTTTCAAACCAACTTCGGTGGTGCTGTAGATGCACGCACAATCAATTCACCCCGCAGCACCAAAACATCTAGTACATTTACTTCCATCTTGCTATTCAAAACACGCAGCATCATACGGGCTGCCTCTTGGCCCAATGCATACTTGGGCTGATGGAAAGTTGTGAGGGGCGGGGTGATGTAAGAGGCCAAGTTCACGTTATCAAAACCAGTGATCGAAACATCTTCTGGCACACGTAAACCAGCCTGTTGACAGGCTTGAATGGCCCCCACAGCCATCATATCGTTGTAACAAATAATGGCCGTTGGCAATTGAACCAATGCTAAAAACTCCTGCATGCCATCACCACCACCCTCAGGTGTGCCGCTGTGCCCATAAGCAATGTAGTCATGATGAATGGGCACATTTGCCTCTTGTAAGGCCCCTTCATAGCCTTGTTGGCGCGTCACATTCGGCCGCCCCCCTCGTTCATTGCCCAAATACGCAATACGCCGATGACCCAGCCTCAATAGATGTTGCGCAATCTGACAACTGCCATAAGCATCATCGTGATAAACGGCATAAGTATCTGGCTCATCCATTGATTGGTTATTGATTAGGACGGAAGGAACACCAAACCGATCTAATTGGTGCCACTGCTCAGGGCTAATCAGCGTCGAGTTAATCAGCACACCCTCCACCCGCCGCTCACCCATAGCCTGCATAATCTCCCGTTCCCGAACCGGATCTCGGTGAGAAGCAGCCAAAAAGAGACTGTAACCCACATTGTGCAAGGCGTCCTCAATACCATGTAATACTTCTGCAAAAAAGGGATCGTCTATACGACGCACAATGACACCTAGTGCCTGAGAACGGTTGGTTTTCAGGCCTCGTGCGGCTGCACTGGGCACATAGCTCAACTCATGGGCCAGTTGTTTGATGCGAGTTGTGGTTTCGGCCGAAATAGCGGGGTGATCACGCAAAGCACGGGAAACGGTAGTATGGGAAACACCCGCTACCTTAGCAATATCTTTGATCGTAACAGCCATTTCTCTCCTATGCACACGTGTGCTATAATACGCGAGAAGAGAATAGCACTGGTCTCATTCTTTGTCAATATTGTGAAATGTTTAGCAATCTCCACAAGTTTTGTTTGTAGGAAACACAAAGCACTAGGAACGGCCGCTCCTCACCCACCCCTCTCTGCATCACACCTTGCCATACTGTGCCTGATACAGCGCTTGGGCATGCACTATCTTCTCCATCGCCACCGCCCGCGGTGCCCACCCTAATGCTTCTACTCGTTTCCCCTCTAGATCTTTATAGTGACTGAAAAAATGCTCCACTTCCCGCAAATAATGAGAGGGTACATCGCGTAAACCATGGAAATCAGAGTAAAGAGGATCATTATCTACCACACCCAGCACTTTATCATCGGCATCACCCTGATCGAGCATTCTGAAGATGCCAATCGGCCGTACCGTTAGCACACAACCAGGGAACGTCGGCTCCTTAATCAACACCAACACATCCAAAGGATCACCATCGTCATATAACGTCTGTGGGATCAAGCCATAATCGGCTGGGTAATGTAGAGGCGAAGACAACACCCGATCCAGGCGTAAAATGCCAGTTTCATGGTCAAATTCATACTTGTTTCGTGTGTTGCCCGGAATCTCTACAATCACATGAATGCGATCTGGTGGGTTGGGGCCTGCAGGAAGGTCATGCCAAGGATTCATTTATGCTATGCTCCATAAACAACAATCAGTTAATGGCCTGCTGATTACTGCCTGTACCAACTTGTCCCTTGCGGGCCATCTTCTAAAACAATGCCATGTTCCTGTAGACGATCTCGCACAGCATCAGCCAAGGCCCACTGTTTGGCCTGGCGCAGTTCAGCACGCAAGTCCACTAGCATTTGAATGAAGGGATCGGCCGTTTCACCTTCTGCCTGTTTCTCCGCCAAAACCAACCCCAACACGCTCGCCAACTCGCGCAAAGTACCCTGCGCCTGAGTAAATGGATCACCGCCAACACCCGCATCGCGGGCCGTGTTGATGGCTTTGACCAGTGTAAACAGATGTCCTAAAGCACCGGCTGTGTTGAAATCATCATCCATAGCAGCCATAAAGTTAGCGCGGGTGTGACTAGTAAGCGAAGTAAGGGAATCGGCCGTTTCCCCACTTGTTATTGTACCTGTAGACGGCCGTAAACTCCCCTTCAACCGTCGCCAAGCCTGGTCTGCCTGTGCCACTATCGCACTGTCATAACTAAGCGGCTTGCGATAATGTCCATTCAAAATGGCTAAACGCAATACATCAGCCTCATGCTCCTCCAAAAAGTCACTGATACTTACCAGATTACCAATCGACTTCGACATTTTTTCGCCACGCAATTGCAACATACCGTTGTGTAACCAGTAGCGAGCGAAGGGTACTTGACCCGTATAGGCTTCCGATTGAGCAATTTCATTTTCATGATGAGGAAAAATCAGGTCATTGCCGCCCCCATGAATATCAATTTGATCACCCAAATAGTGCAAAATCATAGCCGAACATTCGATGTGCCAACCTGGTCTACCTGGCCCCCAAGGGCTGTCCCAAGCAGGTTCACCCGGCTTAGCCGACTTCCACAAGGCAAAATCAGCTACATCATCTTTGCGGGAATCGGCCGTTACCCTGGTGCCACTCATCGCCTCCTCTAGCCGCCGTCCCGACAGCTTGCCATAATCAGGGAAGGAATCTACATCATAAAAAACATCCCCATCTAATTCGTAGGCCGTCTCCTGCGTTTGCAGCCGCTCAATCATCTGCAAAATCTGGGGCATCGTCTGGCTGACCCTAGGGTAATGATGGGCCGGCAGCATATTCAAGGCTCGCACCTGATCCAACCAGCTATCAATATATCGTTGGGCCAAGGCAGCTGGGTCTTCCCCTGTCTCCTGGGCGCGATTGATGATTTTGTCGTCCACGTCGGTGAAATTCATCACATGCTGCACCCGATAACCACGAAAGGCCAGATATCGGCGCACCACATCGAACACCATCGCCGATAGCGCATGCCCAATGTGGGCATCAGCATAGACTGTCGGCCCACAGACATACATTTTGACAACATTGGGTTCAAGGGTTTCAAAAGGCTCAAGTTGGTTGGTTAGTTGGTTATATAGTTGTAAAGGCATAGAGCTTTATTATTTCGTATTGCGTCAATTTAGGTGGCCCAATACAGAGCAAAAGTACGTTATGTTAAATTCAATAGGCTGATAACTGAATCTAAATCCTTATCGCCCCGCCCGCTTAAATTGACAATGATGGCCTGATCAGGGCGCATTTGCGGCGCACGTTTGAGCAACTCGGCCACGGCGTGGCTGGATTCCAAAGCCGGGATAATGCCCTCTGTCTTGGACAATCTTTGGAAGGCAACTAAGGCTTCTTCATCGGTAGCATAGGTATAAAAGGCGCGTTCCTGATCGCGTAGCCAGGCATGTTCAGGACCAATGCTGGGATAATCTAGCCCAGCACTGATACTGTGGGTTTCCATGATTTGGCCATCGGCCGTTTGCATCACATAGCTTTTAGTACCATGTAAAACCCCTAACCGAGCCACATTCAAATCAGCGAAGCGGGCCGCATGTTTGCCACTAGCAATACTTTCCCCCCCCGCTTCGACGCCAATCAATTCTACAGCCTCATCATCGCGGAAAGCGTGGAAGATGCCCATAGCATTGCTACCACCTCCCACACAGGCGATGACCATATCGGGCAAACGGCCGATCCGCTCTAAAATCTGGGCCCGTGCCTCTGTGCCAATCACACTCTGGAAATCCCGCACCATCACCGGATAGGGATGTGGTCCCAAAACGGAGCCAAGCAGATAATGGGTGTCATGTACATTCGTGACCCAATCGCGAATGGCCTCATTAATGGCATCCTTGAGGGTGCGGCTGCCGCTGCTGACGGGGCGCACTTCTGCGCCCAACAACTTCATGCGCTGCACATTGGGCTGTTGCCGGGCAATGTCCACCTCGCCCATATACACGATGCAATCCAGCCCTAACAAGGCACAAGCCGTGGCCGAACCCACGCCATGTTGTCCCGCACCCGTTTCGGCCACGATGCGCTGTTTGCCCATGCGCTTGGCCAGCAAAGCCTGGCCCAAGGCATTGTTAATTTTGTGGGCGCCTGTATGATTCAAATCTTCGCGCTTGAGGTAGATTTGGGCACCACCCAGTTGTTCAGTCAGTCGTTGGGCATAGGTGAGGGGAGACGGCCGTCCCACATAACTTTGCAGCAAATAATGAAATTCTGCCATAAAGTCAGGGTCATTCTGGACCCCTTCATAAGCCAAAATCAACTCTTCTAGAGCCGGCATCAACGTCTCCGGCACAAATTGGCCGCCAAAAGGGCCAAATTTGCCCTTTGCATCAGGTACAGTCATCAGCATATCCTTCATTGCAAATTTGGTAGGATTATATCAGCTTTCTGCTGGAACGCTTTTGGGTGGACAAGGGGATCATGCTACAATATGAACATAATGTTTTGTTTGATGGAGCAATAATGGCGGCTAAAACTTTACCAGAAGCCTATAACATGTTAGACCCGCGACAACCAGTTAAACCAGAACAGGTGGCGGAACTGTTTGTGAAACGGCCGTATTCCCCTGTAGACCGCATGAAAGCCCAACTCCAGCTTAGCAATCGGCCACTCAAACTCCTATTTGTTGGACATCGCGGAGCCGGTAAATCCTCAGAGTTAGCTTATCTTAGTACACTTCTTGAAGAACAGTTTTTAAGTATCCTCATTCCTCTTTATGATATTTTCAAGAGTCCCACCGTCAATCATATTGAGCTTGTCTTCGCTATGACCTTGCGCTTGCTACAGCAAGCTACAGATGAATCTTTGGTGCCCAGCGGGGTGGTGACAGATGCTTGGAACAAGCTGTTGGAAGACATTTACCTGCCTATACGCCAATTACTGTTTGGAGCCGATCCGATTCCCTCTGACAAAGCGGCCAGCATTACCATCAAACTGAGTCTGTTAGCAGCCGAATTAGAAACAAAAATTGGTACAGAGTCTTATACCCGTAATCAGGTGAAAGAAAAATTTGAAGGACGGATTGCCGAGCTTCTAGATCAGATAGGACACCTCTCCCGATTGCTGGAAAAACGGATAGGCCGTAAGCTCATTTTGATTGTGGAGGACTTAGACAAGTTTGACATGGCACACATCAGAGCATTGTTTCAAGATCATGCTCGAACGTTAACCGCCGCTTATCCAAATGTCATTTACTCCTTTCCTGTGGCCATGCGCTACGACAACCATTTTCGGGAGATTGAGCAAAGTTTTGACACGGCCTATATGCTGCCTAACATTGCCATTGCTCACCGTGACGGCTCGGTAGATGAGAAGGGGCCGGAGACAATGTGGAATATTCTATTGCGCCGCATAGATGCCACTTTGTTTGAGCCAGGTGTGCTGGACAAAATTTTGCGTTTATCAGGTGGGCATGTCAAAACCCTAATCCAGTTGAGCCAGCAATCTGTTTTGCAAGCGGTAGTGGACGGCCATGAGGTGGTACAAGAACAGCACCTATTGCAGGCACAGCAAGGCTTGCGCGATGATTATTTAGTCATGCTCAAAAAAGCCCAAGTGGAGATGTTGCGCCAACTGCGTGACGATGCCGACAAGGATTTGCTGGACACGACCCAAGCCAAACAGGACTTGCTGTTTAATGGCAGTTTATTGGAGTATGGCAATACGATTGGTCCCTGGGCTGATGTGAATCCGATTGTTTCGGAACTATTAGATAGAGAATGGTAGCTAGAAGTGGCGTGGTGAGACACCGACCACACCTTTAGCCCTCAAGCCATGTCTGAATTTTCCCCGCCTTTATCCGATCCATCCCGTCAAGATGATCCCCTAACACATGTGATCACTAGCCGAGAGTTTGAAGCCTTAGCCACGGTCGCCCGTTTGGCGCAGCAGGGTGCTTTTGTGTTGGCCTTATACAGCACAACGGCTTCACGGACAGCTTTGGTGCGTGATTTGCGCCGCCGTGTCAGCCCTTTACCCTTGATTGAATTTGATATTACGCCGCAGCAACCCAATGTTTTGGCTTATTTGGAGCAGGTGCAGCCAGAACAACAGCAAAGCAGGTTGGTTGTATCGGTTACTGACATCGAGGCGGGCTGGCCGGATGCGGCTCGCCACCTGGATCGGGAGCGGGATAAATTGGCCGTTTACCCCCATACATTGGTTTTGTGGATTCAGGGAAGTACACGCGGCCGTTTGGCTGAACTGGCGCCTAATTTTTTCTCCCGCCATGGGGGTGTATTTGATTTACGTTTGCCAACCACGGCGACAGTGGGTGAATCATTAACAGTTACCCAGCAAACGTGGCAACAGGTGCAAAGTGAGGAGGGTACACGCTATGAGTCGTTGGCAGAGTGGCAGCGTCTGCATGATTTGTATAGCGGACTGCTGGCTGAATATGAGACTGAACCAAATAGTGATGAGGCTGCCAAGTTTGAATTGCATCGCCGTTTAGGTGATTTGTGTGCGGCTCGTGCTGATTTCAAGCAAGCTCGCTCCCATTTTCAACAAGCGTTGGCATTGATGGCCGACGATGTAGAGATAGATGTCCGAGCTGATGTTTTATTTGAGATCGGTCGTATGCGCTATTATGCTGGGCAAATGGCGGATGCTTGGCGCAGTTATGAGCAGGCGTTGGGCTTGTTCCGCGAAGTGGGGGATAGGCTGGGCGAAGCCAACGTGCTAAAGGCCATGGGGGATGTGCAGAATTTCCGTAAAGAACTGGACAAAGCCTTAGGCAGTTATGAGCAGGCGTTGGGCTTGTTCCGCGAAGTGGGGGATAGGCTGGGCGAAGCCAACGTGCTAAAGGCCATGGGGGATGTGCAGAATTTCCGTAAAGAACTGGACAAAGCCTTAGGCAGTTATGAGCAGGCGTTGGGCTTGTTCCGCGAAGTGGGGGATAGGCTGGGCGAAGCCAACGTGCTAAAGGCCATGGGGGATGTGCAGAATTTCCGTAAAGAACTGGACAAAGCCTTAGGCAGTTATGAGCAGGCGTTGGGCTTGTTCCGCGAAGTGGGGTCTAGGCTGGGCGAAGCCAACGTGCTAAAGGCCATGGGGGATGTGCAGAATTTCCGAGATGAAAGGGACAAAGCCTTAGGCAGTTATGAGCAGGCGTTGGGCTTGTTCCGCGAAGTGGGGTCTAGGCTGGGCGAAGCCAACGTGCTACAGGCCATGGGGGATGTGCAGAATTTCCGAGATGAAAGGGACAAAGCCTTAGGCAGTTATGAGCAGGCGTTGGGCTTGTTCCGCGAAGTGGGGGATAGGCTGGGCGAAGCCAACGTGCTACAGGCCATGGGGGATGTGCAGAATTTCCGAGATGAAAGGGACAAAGCCTTAGGCAGTTATGAGCAGGCGTTGGGCTTGTTCCGCGAAGTGGGGGATAGGCTGGGCGAAGCCAACGTGCTAAAGGCCATGGGGGATGTGCAGAATTTCCGTAAAGAACTGGACAAAGCCTTAGGCAGTTATGAGCAGGCGTTGGGCTTGTTCCGCGAAGTGGGGGATAGGCTGGGCGAAGCCAACGTGCTAAAGGCCATGGGGGATGTGCAGAATTTCCGTAAAGAACTGGACAAAGCCTTAGGCAGTTATGAGCAGGCGTTGGGCTTGTTCCGCGAAGTGGGGTCTAGGCTGGGCGAAGCCAACGTGCTAAAGGCCATGGGGGATGTGCAGAATTTCCGTAAAGAACTGGACAAAGCCTTAGGCAGTTATGAGCAGGCGTTGGGCTTGTTCCGCGAAGTGGGGTCTAGGCTGGGCGAAGCCAACGTGCTACAGGCCATGGGGGATGTGCAGAATTTCCGTAAAGAACTGGACAAAGCCTTAGGCAGTTATGAGCAGGCGTTGGGCTTGTTCCGCGAAGTGGGGGATAGGCTGGGCGAAGCCAACGTGCTACAGGCCATGGGGGATGTGGCAAAAAATGAGAAGGATTGGGAACTGGCTGGAGAGTATTATCAGCAAGCCAGAGCCTTATATGAGGCTATTGGCGACAGATACAGTTTGGGTCGTGTCTTATACCGTCAGGGTGATTGGCATGCAGCACAAGAGGATACAGAAACGGCATTGCCATTATATGATCGGGCAATCTCCCTATGGCAAGAGATCGATCTACATGGTTTAGCCGCTGACATTATCGAACCACGCCGCCAAAAAGCCGCCGCCGCCGCACCTTCGCGCCCCAAATTCTTGAAGCGTGTTTTAGGTCGCTTGGCTCGTGGGAAAGCACCTTCGTAATTGCTCTTCGCAGATGAGCAAAGCTAGGGCGGAAGGAGCATCACATTATAAACACCGGGCTGACCAACTGAATATGGCTTACTGTTCACTGTTCACTGCTTTCGCATTGGCAATAAATGCTTGAACTAAAGCTGGGTCTTTTTGGCCTGGACTGGCTTCCACGCCGCTAGCAACATCCACGGCGTAGGGCCGCACTTGAACGATGGCGGTGGCAATGTTTTCGGCCGTTAGGCCACCTGCCAACATAAAACGGGGCACAGATCGGGCCAGTTGGGTTCCAATATACCAATCACCTGTCTCGCCCGTGCCGCCAAACAGAGTAGGATGATAGGTTTCCATAAGCAGGGCTGGCTGCTCCCGATGCAACAACGGCGGTGTATACCATTCAGCCTCGGCCTCGGCTTCGGCCAGGGTAGTGGGGCGCAGCGCTTTGTAAGAACGGCCGTAAACGGGTGAGTGCTCATCACCGACCAACGATGGCACTTCGTTGCCGCTCAGTTGGGCTAGATCGAGATGACAAGTGTCGAGAATGTGGGCCATGTAAGCGGCCGTTTCATCCACAAACACGCCTACCAATAAGGGGCAAGGGGACAAGTTTCGCAAATGAACCGCGATCTCACGAGCGGCTTCAGGCCTGATACTGCGCTGGCTGGGTGGATAGAAGATAAAGCCTAGATAGTCAGCTCCAGCCTGAACGGCCGTCATCGCATCAGTCAAATTCGTAATCCCACAAATCTTCACCTTCATGCTCGTAACCTCACCGAGCGAGCGAGATGTAAAAGATAAGCTGCCTTACGCCGCACATATCGCTGCCCGTGCCAAAGCACATACATAGGACGATTGCCCGCACGCAGCCACCATAAACGTCTTTGAAAAGAGCGGCCTCTAGCCACGACCCGCTCGGCAAAAAGGGTTTGAGCGTAGACATATAGCTCCATATCCCAATGGTTTTGCTCTGCAATAGATTGCAGCATTTCCGCTGAAATAGCCTCTTGCTGGGGCCGATTTTTTGTCACATTACGCGAACGGTACCAGATATTGGGCCAGCCAAAAGCATCTTTGAGGAAAAGCAAGGTTTCATCAAACCGTTCGGTAAGCCCAAACACTTCAATTTTCTCCCGCAATATCTGTTTGGCCAAGGCCAGATGTTCTTCCGTCAAGCCACCAAAGGGGACATCATCCCAAATGCCCGAAATGAGACGTACCTGGAAGTTATCGGTCACATTGGTGTGGCCACTATGGGCAAATGTGGCCAAATCGGTGGTTTCTTCAAGGCTGAAATCATGCAAATAATGTTTATTATTGCGACGCACAAAATAGTAGAAGGAAATGACACGCTCAACAGGATGGCGTAAAACTGTGAAATAGATAGCTCCCTGCGGAAAGTAGTCATGCAACCCATAGGCCATGTGCCCATAAAAAAGCTGAGTAGCACCCCGCCGCTCCTCGCTGAAGGTTTTGAATTCAGCAATGGCTTTCTGAGCCAATGCCCCTAAATGGTATCGGTGTCGAGGCAGATAATGTCGCTCAATGATTTCGATGAGAGTTGTTCCGGCTGTTTTGGGGATATGGAGGAAGATTACGGCCGTTTTGCGCTCTTGATTAACCATAAAGGCGGATTCTACTGGACATCCGCCTGACTGTCACTTTTCAACAAATACAGCAATTCCCTCCCAATCATCGGGAATACCATATTCCAGTAATTGGTTGATCTGGCGCATGTAGAATTGAGCCGCTTGGTCGTCGGGGTGAACGGCAAGAACTTGACCAAATGCGCCCCAAGCTTCGATAAAAGCACGATCGTAATAGGCAGCCAGCCCGGCTTCGAAGCTTGACTGTGTTTGCTTTTTTAAGGCGGCTGCTTGTGCCTCATTGCCAGCCAGCAGTTCAAAAACGGAAACGGCCCGAGCTTTGCCTTTCACTTGCACTTTTCCCAAGTAGCGCACTTCATACTTTTCAGGTTGATCCAGTTGCTCTAACGTTTGTTGGCTGACAAGAATCGGTGCACCAAAGATTTTGTTTAAGCCTTCTAGACGTGAGGCCAAATTGACGGCATCAGATATCACTGTCCCTTCCATCCGTTCAGATTCACCAATGGTTCCCAACATGACACGACCATAATGCAAACCGACCCCAATTTGAATAGGCTGCCAGCCCCGTTCCTGCCGGATAAGATTGTATTGAGCTACTTGCCGCTGCATGGCAACGGCCGTTTGCAAAGCATCCTCCACCCCGTCTGGGAAAATAGCCATAATCTCATCACCAATATATTTGTCAATATAGCCATTGTGCTGACGAATGATAGGGCTAACTCGCCGTAAATAACCATTCAAAAAACGAAAATTTTCTTCAGGTGTCATCTCTTCAGACAAGCTCGTGAAATCACGAATATCCGAAAACAACACCGTCATATCTCGCTGAGTCTGATCGCCCAACTTGACATCCACAATCGAATCCCGCTCTAAGAACTGCAATATTTCACTTGGCACAAACCGACTATAGGCTTGAGTCAGCAAAGTTTGTCGCTCCAAAGAGGCTTCTAGACTAGTATATAGGCGGGCATTTTCAATAGAAATAGCAGCCTGAGTGGAGAGCAAATTCAAGACTTCCAATCGTTCTGGTATGAAAGCCCCCGTCGTCAAATTGTTTTCCAAATAGAGAATAGCTGTCAGACGCCCTTGATTGACCAAGGGAGCACACAGGACAGATTTTGGCTTATGGATAGTTATATAGGCATCATTGCGGAACTGTTCAGCCTTGTTGGCATCATTTAGCACAATATTTTCCAAGGTGCGAGCCACATAGTTGATAAGAGAAACAGGCACGACACCTGATTGAACGGGAACAGATTGGAGAACATCTGCGGCCGTATCCACCACTGATTTCTCCGCCTCAATTACCCACTTGCCCTCTTTGGCCAAGATAAGCAAGCCTCGCTGTGCCCCCGCATTTTCAATGGCAATCGTCATCAGCTTTTGTAGCAAGGTTTCCAAAACGATCTCCTCCGAAATCATCTGAGAAGCCTTCATGACCGTGCCTAAATCTAACGTACCTGTTAAACGACGGCGGGTGGTGGTGGTCGTGATCTTGGGCGAAAATGTGCCAACGATGGTGCTAGTAGTTGTGGTCAGAGGCTCAGCTGCTTGGCCCAAAAGCGTCCCATACGCCTGCTCCATCTGCCGTACCTTCGTCCGCGCTCCCCAGCGCAAATAGGTATATTGGGCATCACGCATATAGAGTTGAGCCACTTTGGCCTGGCCCCGCTCCTGGTAAAAAAGCGCAGTTCGTTCTAATGTTGCCGCTGCATCATGCTGATAGCCGTATTCTTGGGCCGCGCCAATAGCTTTGTCATAAAAACCGGCCGCTTCACTAGCCTGTCCTAACACTCGCGCCCGCTCTGCCTGCAAAAAATAGACCCGGTGCAAATTATTTTCCGGTGCGAATTTGGCGAAGGTTTTGAGCTTTTTCTCTGCTTTAGCTGCTTCTTTCAAATATTTCTGGCGTTGCTGTGAGGTTGCCCCATCATAGACAGCCAGCCCCAACAAGGCACCATAGAGGTGCAAACGGCCGATTCCTGCCGATCCCGCTCCACTTTGAGCATACTGCCCCGACTCCACCATCGCTTGTAAACCCTCTTCATACTGACCAAACATATAACATAGAAATAGTCTGTTCACATACAAGCTAAAAATGGCATTGCGATCATTCGATTCAATATGAATTGGTAGCATTACCTCTTCATCATAATATTCGCCTTGCAAACGCCAGGGATACTCGACAGGCTCCATCAAATTGTGTGCCACCTGCTGGTAAACCCCCACCAAATGCTGCGTCGTCACCTGCCCAATTTGGCGAATTGTCTCCGCAAAACCTGTCATCTGTTGGGCCAATGAGGGCAACTCATTACCTACAATATAAGAAGCATTGGCGTAAACAAAAAGCGAATGAGCCGCAAACTCAAAATCGCCCGTTTCCAAACCGCTTTGGTAACTGGCCAGCAAATAAGGCAATGTTGTGCGTGTATGTTTGCGCCAGTGGGAGACAAACGTGTAGACCACCACAAACACCTTTGCTTCCAGAGCTTTAGCATTAAATCGTTCTAATAGGCGCAAAGCGAGTTGTCCAAACTCATAGCCCCGCTCGATTTTGCCCAAAATGCCACACAATACCAGCCCATAACAAGCATAAGCAAAAGACGAGATGGAGGTGTTGCCATATTGCAGCGACAAATTGATGACTTTAAGGACGAATAAAATAAACAAGCTAGGCGCCGCCCGGAAAGCAGGAGAAAAAACGCGGCTGGTCACCCGAATAACGGTTAGGGTGTGAGGGTCACTCATCTCGGGCAACTCGACCAGATCATCCATCGTCCGACCCCGCAATGCCAGCCGGGTTCGCAGCAGTTGAGGCAACACATGGCGGACACGGGTAGGATTAGCTGGGAATTTCACGCCCAACAATTCCAATACAGGCAGAGCCGTTTGCACCGCCTCCAAAAGCTCATTCTGAGTAATCTTGGCCTGTATCTCCACCTCATAGGCCTTCACTTTGTCCATCAAATCGCGGGCATTAGCCAGAATCACTTTGACCAGCCGGCTCATTTCCACAAATTCATTGCTCAGATAGCCAGCCTCGGCAGCAGCAATATGTAGTTGTAGGGTAAGATCATATTCGTTTTGCCAACTGTCATCAGCCAACAAAGACAGCCCAACTTGAAGGTATTCATACGCTGGCTCATAGGCGGCGTTGGCATTGGCATTGTGGCCAGCCATAAGATTGAGTCG
Source organism: Promineifilaceae bacterium (SeqCode) (assembly GCA_965223555.1). GTDB lineage: Bacteria > Chloroflexota > Anaerolineae > Promineifilales > Promineifilaceae > CBDCWU01. The sequence goes on along the minus strand of CBDCWU010000009.1, from coordinate 2,552,308 downwards.
GGCCAGCTGGTTGCGTTCGGCCTGGGTTGTTATGAGGGCACGCCCCTGGTTAAGCTGATTCACGATGTCGAAGAGATGGGCATCTTTTTCAGTTTCAGCAATGTTTTGTAAGAGCAAACGGCCGATTCTCCCATGAATCACCTGTCGTTCTGCCGCTGGAATAAGGGAATAGACGGCCTGTTGAACACGGTCGTGAGCAAATTTGTACTCAACCTCAAGTTCCAGTCCCTCCACATCCAAGGCCATTAACTTATAGCTATCGGTCAGAGGCAATACCATGCCATCTATGATGGCCTCCCATAAATCAATGGCTGTTTCGCGTACTCCATGCTCGTACACAATGGCCAGGGTTTGCAAATCAAACTGATTGCCTATACAGGCTGCCAATTTAAGCACTGCTTGTGTCTGTTCTCCCAACTGCCGCGTTTTATGAGCCATTAACTCAACCACATTGTCGGTGATCTTTTGGGCCTCGATCTGTTCCAAGTTCCATTGCCAACGGCCGTTGCTCACATCAAACTGTATCAGCCTGTCTTGATGCAAGGACTTGAGAAACTCTCCCATAAAAAAGGGATTGCCGCCCGTCTTTTCCTGCACTAGTTCAGCCAAAGGTAGTACATTTTCGGCCATGTCATGCAACGAGTCAGCTACAAATTGAATAATATCTCCTAATGACAATGGCGTAAGGGTCAACTGATTTACCATCGCCTCCGTCTTGCCTAACTCTGCCAGCGTCATCAATAAGGGATGGCCAGCCCCCACTTCATTATCTCGGTAAGCTCCAATGAAAAAGAGATAAGCGCCACCAGATGCCGTCAGCAAAGACTGTATGAGCTTCAACGAAGCCCCATCTGCCCACTGCAAATCATCTAAAAAGAGGGCCAAGGGATGCTCGCGCTGCGTAAAAACTCGAATGAAGTTGCGGAAGACAACGTTGAAGCGATTGAATGACTCCGATGGTGGTAAATCCGGCACAGACGGTTGGGGGCCGATGATGAGTCCCACTTCAGGAATCACATCCAAGATAATCTGCCCGTTTGGTCCTAGAGCCTCTTTCAATTTGCGACTCCAGCTTGCCAAATTCGCCTCACTTTCGGTCAACATTTGGCGCACAAGAGAACGAAAGGCCTGAATGAGCGAAGCGTAAGGAATATTGCGTTGGAATTGGTCAAACTTGCCAGCGATGAAGTAGCCACGCTGTTGGGTAATGGGTTTGTATACTTCTTGCACCAAAGCCGATTTGCCAATGCCCGAGTAACCCGCCACTAACATCATCTCAGTGGCTCCCTGGCTAACACGCTCGAAGGCAACCATAAGTTGATCAATTTCGGAGGAACGGCCGTACAACTTTTGCGGCAGTTGGAACTGATCAGAGACATCATATTGGCCGAGGGGGAAAGTGGTGATGCGATTATGAGTCTGCCACTGCTGCCAACATGCTTCCAAATCCATCTTCAAGCCATAAGCAGATTGATATCGATCTTCTGCATTCTTGGCCAGAAGTTTCATCACAATTTGTGAGAGAGCAAGCGGTAGAGTGCGATTGACTGAATGGGGCAAGGTCGGCTGTCGCGCAATATGAGCATGTACCAACTCCATCGGGTCACGATTAGTAAAAGGCAACCTGCCCGTCAGCAGTTCATAAAAAGCGACACCCAACGAGTAAAAATCGGTGCGATAGTCCATCGCTCGATTCATACGCCCTGTCTGCTCTGGCGACATATAGGCTAGGGTTCCTTCTAATACATGCGGATTACGAAAGGTTGTGGTTTCCTGCGAAAGAACGGCCGAAATACCAAAATCTATAATCTTCACCGTGCCTGCATCCGCATTAAAGACAATATTTGCCGGATTAATGTCTTTGTGCATGATGCGATGTTGGTGAATTTGTCCTAACGCTTCAGCCAAGCGAATGGCCAAGGGAAAGAATTCAGATAGGTCTAGGTGAGTATCCTGGACAATATAGTTGAGTGACTTCCCCCCGAAATCTTCCAAAATGATAACGGGGCTATGATTTACCATTTCCAGATCATATGCTCTCACGACGCCATCTAAATTTAGGCGACAGATAATGTCATACTCTTGTTGGAAACGGGCGACACGTTCAGGCGAGGGATAATCATCATTGAGCATTTTGAGAATAACGGCCGTTTGATCGCGCTGACGCCAGCCACGATATAGCAACGACTGCGAACTCTCATACAACTTAGGCCCAATCTCGTAACCTGGCAATGCCAGCATCTTCGCTCCTCTCAGTAAATTATGCGCTATCAATAATGATGGGATCAGTGGGCTTTTGGAAATTATACGATCTGTAACTTACTAAAAGGGTAACAAATGATACAAGCCCAACGTAGCTCTTTTAACGGACTTTATCCCATATTTTCACGCTTCTTGTTTTATCTCCACACCCGCTAAATGTTCTAACGCCTTCACCAAGGCATGATTACCCTCCGCTCCCAAACCCTGTGCTTGTAAAGTACGATAGAGATGAAAGACCATACTTGTGCCAATGGTTGGCACACCCATTTGATCGGCCGCTTGCAGCACCAATCGCAAATCCTTTTGCTGCAAATCAATCATAAAGCCCGGTCGCCAATCTCGCTCGATCACCTGCGAATCACGATTGCTCAACATCCAACCACCTGCCGCCCCTTGTGTCACGGCCGCTAATGTTTTTTCCAAATCTAAGCCGCCAGCTTGGGCAAAGAGCAAGGCTTCGCTTACAGCCAGCATATTGATAACGACCAAAATTTGATTCACTAGTTTCACTGTCTGGCCTGCGCCAATACTCCCCACATGGGTGATGGCCTGGCCCATCGCCTCAAGCGCAGGCATAGCCCGAGCGAATTGAGCCTCATCCCCTCCTACCATGATACTGAGGGTGCCTTCGGCTGCCCCTTCGCTGCCACGTCTGCTGGTGTGGTCCCCACCGTTGCCCCCTTAGCCACAAAAGGTTCTACCCGGCTGGCAGTACGATTCCATACAGGCACTATGAAACCAGCTTTGAGCAGGTTGTCTACCATGCCGCGACCCATAATACCTAATCCAATAAATCCAATTTTCTCACTCATCTTTGTTCCTTCATTGACTGTTTTGTTGTCTTCCCGTTAGGGCAAATTATACCACGACAGCAAGCCGACTGGTAAACCTATTATCGTCATCCCGCTACCCAATCTCCCCTTGCCCGCCCATCCTCACAATGTTATATTAGCCGCCATGTCACAAGCCCTCTACCGCAAATGGCGACCGGCTCGTTTTGATGATGTGATTGGTCAAGAGCATGTCACTCGTACGCTGAAAAATAGCGTAGCAGCGGGGCGTGTGAGCCATGCTTATCTCTTTTGCGGGCCACGCGGCACGGGCAAAACGACCTCAGCTCGCTTGGTGGCAAAAGCCGTCAACTGTTTGCATGAGGATGTAGAACAACGGCCGTGTAACACCTGTGACATTTGCCGAGCGATTGGAGACGGCCGTTTCCTTGACCTCATCGAAATAGATGCCGCCTCCAACACAGGTGTAGACGATATCCGTGATCTACGTGACAAAATCAACTTCGCTCCCAGTCAGGGTCGTCTCAAAGTCTACATCATAGACGAAGTACACATGCTCTCTACCGCTGCCTTCAACGCTCTCCTCAAAACCCTGGAAGAGCCACCCGATCATGCTATGTTCGTCCTAGCAACCACCGAAGAACACAAAGTGCCCATGACTATCAAATCCCGCTGCCAGCAGTTCAACTTTCGCCTCCTCACTGTGTCGGAGATTAAAAAACGGCTGCAATGGCTGGCCGATCAGGAGGATTTGATGATTGCGCCGGATGCTCTCACGCTGATTGCGCGGCAAGGCGCTGGCAGCATCCGCGATGCAGAAAGTTTATTAGATCAATTGGTGACGGTTCCTGGCGATGAAATTACGCTGGAGCGAACACAGATGGTGTTAGGCACAGCCACAGACACGGCCGTTACCGATCTCACCTCAGCCTGGCTCAAAGCAGACGGGGGCGCCGGCCTACATATTATCCACAAGGCTCTAGCTTCTGGCACAGATGCTCGCCAATTTTGCCGCCAGATGGTGGCCTATTTGCGCCAACTATTACTGCTGCAAGCGGCTGGTGATCATTTGGATTTTGAAGGCATGGCTGAACAAAAAGCTGAGATGGGACAGCAAGCCCAACGTGCCTCACGCCAGATGCTTATCGAGGCCGTAAAAACGTTTAATGAAGCCGCTCTCACGCCCGCCAATAGCTGGCAACCTCAACTGCCTCTAGAATTGGCTTTTGTGCAGCTTTTGCCCGGGGCAGCCATACTCCCTCCTACAACTGACCCCACTCAGCCAGCACCACCTCCCCCAACGGCCGTACCCACCCCACCACCAGCCCCTATCCAAGAAGCAAAACCTCAACCACAACCTGCACCCAAACCACCGCCTGTGGTTGAGAAAAAAGTTGAACCAGAGCAAGAAACGGCCGTTGCCATCTCTCTTTCCATTGAGCAGGTAACCAGTCATTGGCAAGCCATGCTCGACCATGTGTCCCAATCCAATAAAAATCTGCCCCCTTTGCTGGCCATGAGCAAACCCTTAGCCATTGAAAAAGGAACTATCATTTTGGGCTTTGACTATCCCATATTTCGAGATAAATTTAATAATATGCCCGAGGCCGCTACCATCATTGGTGAGACCTACAGTGACCTGCTAGGGCAAAAATGCACTGTCCGCAGCGTGGTCACCAGCGAATATAATGTAGCCATATCCAAAGATGAATTTCAGGCCCTAGCTGATGAATTAGGCGGCGTGGTACGGAAAAATTAACAGTCATAACCACCACCAAAGGTGGTGGCTTGAACATGAGAACCGCTCAAAGCGGTTTGAATGTGTGAGCCGCTCAAAGCGGCTGACTGCTAGCCCCTCACTGGGGTAAGCACCTTAACTTTCATCGTCGAACAAGGTCAACTGGTCATATCTTCTGTCTTCTTGCTCTTGCTTCTGGATATATTCTCGTATCACTGCCTCCTCTCTACCTACTGTCGAGACATAATATCCTCTCGCCCAGAATTTTTGCCCAGTGAAATTCCTTTTCCTGCCTCCATATGTTCTAGCTATATGTATGGCACTTTTCCCTTTGATATACCCTACCACCTGCGATACTGCATATTTTGGTGGAATTTCTATCAAGATGTGCACATGGTCTGCTCTCAAACTCCCTTGCACTATTTCACATTCTTTATGTCTTGCTAATTCTTTGAACACTTCTCCCAAATGCTTTCTCAACTCTTTGAACAATTTCTTTTTTCGATATTTTGGTATCCATACGATATGGTATTTGCATTCCCATTTTGTATGACTTAGACTTTTTGCTTCCATTTAAGAATCTCCTTTTTTGAACTTTGAGCGGTTCTTTTTGGAGATTCTTAAATGCTCCCGTATCTGTCAAACTTTAGCAGTCTCCCCAGCATAGCTGGGGGTTTACTTTTTTAATTATTAGCATCATTTAACCCTGTGAACTCTGTCACAGGCAGAGACCAGAGAACATGAGACCAGCATGTTTCCTATCTCAGTCACCGAATTCATTCGGTAACAACAAGGAGCACATATGTCAAGAAGAACCAATCGTGGCAAACCAAGATCGAAAGGGCGCAAAACACCACCCAAAAGCAAAGCCAATCCCAACGCCCTTATGGCCCAAATGCAGAAGATGCAAGAGGACATGGCCAAAGCCCAAGATGAACTGAAAGACGAAACCATAACCGTCACTTCCGGTGGCGGGGCCGTATCCGTCGTCATCAGCGGTCACCAACGGGTGGAATCTATCACCATTAATCCTGAACTACTCGATCCTGAGGAAGCGGATATGTTACAGGATATGCTGGTAGCGGCCGTTAATTCCGCCATCGAACAGTCCCAGGCCATGTCTGCCCAACGTATGGAAGGCATCACAGGTGGCATGGGCGGTCTAGACGGTTTATTAGGCGGCCTGCCGGGTATGTAGCGTAATTCGTGATTCGTAATGGGACATTGGCCCCGTTATCAATCACCTATTACCCAATCACTTCTTATAAATGGCTATTAACGTACTTCCTATTCCAGTTCAACGGTTGATTGATGAATTTGCTCGCCTGCCAGGGATTGGGCCAAAGTCTGCTTCACGGCTGACCTTCTATTTATTGCGCGGGGGCACGGACCAGGCGCTTGATCTGGCAGAGGCTCTACGGGAATTGAAGGAACGCACCCAATTTTGTTCCGTCTGCTTCAATATTACAGAAGTCGATCCATGCCTCATTTGCCAGGCAGCCGAACGGGACACGGCTTTGCTCTGTGTGGTGGAAGAACCCCTAGATGTGTTGGCTATTGAGCGCGCGCGGGTCTATAACGGCCGTTATCATGTCCTGCATGGTGCTATCTCTCCCGTCGAAGGTATCGGCCCTGAAGACCTCAAAATCGAAGAACTGGTCAACCGCGTCATCCAGGGTGACTTCAATGAAGTCATCCTCGCCACCAATCCGACCCTTGAGGGCGAATCCACCGCCCTTTACTTGCAGCGTCGCCTGACTAACGATGGCGTCAAGCTCACCCGTTTGGCACGCGGCCTTCCCGTCGGCGGTGATTTGGAATATACCGATGAGGTGACGCTAGGCCGTGCTTTAGAAGGTAGGCAGGAGTTGCAATGATCAGTAAGCAGTCCATGTTTACTGCCCACCGCTTACTGCTCACTGAATATTGATTCACAAGTCGTATGAATAATCAATCATTTCAAGCTCTGATCGTGCGCGAAACGGCCACCTCGACGGACTCGGCGCAGGCTTCCACCTTCACTCGCGCCTTAGAAACTCGCCATATCAGCGATCTGCCCCCTGGTGATGTGCTGATTCAGGTGCATTACTCCTCCCTCAATTACAAAGATGGTCTCTCCGCCTCCGGCAATCGAGGCGTAACCCGCAAATACCCACATACACCTGGTGTAGACGCAGCCGGTGTGGTCGTTGCCAGTGACAGTAATGATTTCGCCATCGGTGATGAAGTCATTGTCATTGGCTATGACTTGGGCATGAATACGCCAGGAGGCTTTGGCCACTATATTCGCGTGCCAGCTCAATGGGTGGTGCAACGGCCGTCCAACCTCAGCCTGCGCCAGAGCATGATACTGGGTACAGCTGGTTTCACGGCCGCTATGTGCCTAGATCGGCTCGTGCAGCATAGTATCATGCCCGGTATGGGTGAGATTTTAGTCACAGGCGCCACAGGCGGCGTCGGCAGCATATCTGTGGCCTTATTAGCCAAATTGGGCTACCGCGTCGTGGCCGTCACCGGTAAAGCCGACAAGCATGCGTTTTTGCAGGAATTGGGAGCTAGTGAAGTTGTTAGTCGTGAAGGGGTGCAAGATGATGGCAAACGACCGTTGCTGCGCACTCGTTGGGCGGGTGTCATAGATAGCGTCGGCGGTGATATCCTGGCTAACGCTCTCAAAACGACCAACTATGGCGGCGCAGTCGCCTGCTGCGGCCTCGTCGCCTCCCCCACCTTAGCCACTACTGTCTTCCCCTTCATCCTGCGTGGCATCACCCTCTATGGCATAGACTCAGTAGAATGTGATATCAATCTGCGTCCCCCTCTCTGGGCCAAACTAGCCAATGAATGGCATCTCGACAACCTGGAAACCCTGGCCACTGAACGCACACTCGAACAACTTGATGCCGAAATAGACCTCATCTTGCAAGGCAAACAGACAGGCCGTATTCTGGTTAATGTTGGGAATCGGTAATCCCCTACTATCCCCTATCTAATTGCCAAGCACTGATTGCAAATAACTGTTTACTCTTCACCAATTACCTGTTAGAATCTCCCAAAATTTCACATCCCCCTCTCAAGGAGACATTATCAATGCAGCGAGTGATAGACGGCTGGCATAGTCCAAGCCTACATAAATACATGGAGATCGTCACCTATGGTCATTACGGCTTTCCCCTTTTGCTATTCCCAACCGCTGCCGCCGATTTCCTCGAATATGAACGCTTTCAGTTGATAGATGCCATTGCCGAGCCGATCAATTCAGGCAAAGTTAAAGTCTTTTCCATCAACAGCATCAACGCCGAAAGTTGGCTCAACCGCCAAATGCACCCCAAATACAAGGGAATCCGACAAGCCCAATACAACGATTACGTCATCAACGAAATCGTGCCCTACATCTGGAACAGCTGCCAGAGTCGTATAGGCATTATCACCAGCGGTGCTAGTCTGGGAGCTTATCATGCCATGAATCAGCTACTGCGTCGCCCCGATCTATTTGATGGCACAATCGCCATGAGCGGCTCCTACGACATTCGTGGCTACTATCAAGATGTCGGCCATTATGATGAAAACATTTACTTCAACAATCCTGTAGATTACCTCCCCCAATTAAATGATGATCATTACCTGCCAATATTGCGACAAAAGCAGCGCATTTATCTGCTGACTGGGCAAGGCAACTATGAAAATCCTAACGCCTCACGCTGGATGTCCAAATTGCTGGATGCGAAGGGTATCCCCCACGAACTCGATGTTTGGGGCTATGATATGCCCCATGATTGGCCCACCTGGCGGCAGATGATGCGGTATTACTTGGCGGATAAATTCTAGTAGAGGAGAAAATCATGCTAAAAATAGGTTTAATGGTTGGAATGGAGTGGTCTTGGCCACCAGCATTTATCGAAGAAGTGGAAAAACGAGACGAGGGCGTCACAGCCGAATATGTCAAAATCGGTGGCTCCCATATGAACGAACCGAATCCCTATGCCGTTATTGTTGATCGTATCTCTCACGAGGTGCCTTATTATCGCAGCTACCTCAAAAACGCTATGCTGCAAGGCACGCATGTAGTTAACAATCCCTTTATGTGGACGGCCGATGACAAATATTTTGGTGCCTCTCTGATCAGCAAATTAGGGTTGGACAGCCCCAAAACGGTGGTGCTACCCAATAAAGATTACGTGCCAGGCATTGATCATCAAAAAAGCCTACGTAATCTTGAATTCCCCATTCCTTGGGAAGCATTGGTCAACGCCGTAGGTGGTTTCCCTTGCATCCTCAAAGACGCCCATGGTGGCGGTTGGAAAGAGGTTTACGTCTGTCACTCCTATGAGCAGCTTTTCCACAGCTATAATCAATCTGGTTTATTGACGATGATCCTGCAGGAGTTCATTCGTTGGGACGATTACATCCGTTGCATGGGCATTGGACAAGAGCATGTTTTAGTCATGAAATATGATCCCAACACCCGTCGCTACATGCACCATGATCTCCCGGCTGAGATGTATGAACGTATTGTGGGTGACTGTCTTAAGATTTGTAAGGGCTTTGGTTATGATATGAATACAATGGAGTTTGCCATTCGTGATGGCGTGCCCTATGCCATTGATTTCATGAACCCTGCTCCCGATATGGATGTAAACTCGCTTGGCTATGAATTCCATCGTTGGTGTGTGGAAAATATGGCCGATATGTGCATTGATTATGCCAAGAACCCCAAACCACAAGTAGCAGAAACGCGTTGGTCAAGTCTTTTCTAAATTATCACGTAATTACGTAACTACGTGATTACATGGATGGGCATGCCATGAACCTCCCAAAAGCCATTGATTATTATCACAATTTACTTACAGATGAGATGGGGCAGGAGAGCCAGGCCCAGATTGATCTGCAGTTGCATCGGCGTGGATTATATTTTGGAGATCGGCCGTTATGCACCGTGTTGCGCCCTCGCTTCTTCACCAGAGGACAATACCGCTTGATGCACACAGCCCTACGGCCGATTCTCTCAGCCTTTGCCAAATCATTAGATGCGGCTTTGGCTGACCCTAGCGTGATGCATCAATTTCGGATGATGGATTGGGAGCATGAACTGGTGCAATTCGATCCTGGCTTCCAAGCCGCCAGTCCCACTTCTCGTCTTGATAGTTTCTTTGTCCCAGAAACAAACGAATTGAAGCTAACGGAGTACAATGCTGAAACACCGGCTGCCCCAGCCTACAATGACGCTCTCAGTAGTGCTTTCTTAGCCGTGCCCGTCATGGGTGCCTTCCAGAAACGCTACGAAGTGCAGCCCTTGCCCGCCCGCCACCACATGCTGCATGTCATTCTAGATGCTTATCAACAGTGGGGTGGCAGGGAACGGCCGACTATTGGTATCCTCGATTGGAAAGAAGTTCCCACCTACAGCGAATTCGTCCTCTTTCGTGATTATTTCCGCAACAATGGCTACGACTGCATCATTGCCGACCCCCGAGCCGTAGATTATCGCAATGGCAAATTATACGCAGATGACACACACATCCACCTCATTTACAAACGTGTCCTCATCAGCGAGCTTGTATCGCAGGGCGGTCTCAACCACCCCATCATCCAAGCCGTATTGAATCGTGATGTATGTATGGTCAACTCCTTCCGCTGCAAGGTTCTCTACAAAAAATCTTGTTTAGCCGTCCTCAGCGACGAAGTGAATGCCCATTTATTCAGCAAACAAGAGCTAAAAGCCATTCACAACTATGCTCCTTGGACACGGGTCATGGAAGAAAGGCGCACCCTTTACAAAGGGGCCCCGATTGACCTCATTCCCTTTTTACAAAAGCGTAAAGACAACTTTGTTCTGAAACCCAATGATGATTATGGTGGTCATGGCATCATTCTGGGTTGGCGGGCCAGCCAAAGCGTGTGGGAAGCGGGCTTACAGGCCGCCCTGGAACACCCAACAGTGGTACAAGAGCGCATTGCCTTACCTGAAGAACCATATCCCAGCTTGATTGAGGGCCAGGTCTCCATTACCGATCGTCTCTTTGATACAGCGCCCTTCGTCTGGGATGGTTCCTATGTGTCTAGCTGTCTGACGCGCATTTCTACAGACCCCTTATTGAATGTAACTGCTGGTGGCGGGTCAACTGTGCCCACCTTTATTGTCGAAGAAAGAGATTAGTACCTTATTCCAAAATCAAATAATCCAAAGTTGCAAAAGCATTCAGTCCCCTCGTGCCACGTAGCTTGTTTGTCTTCGACGCGCTGCGTCAAGAAGAACGTAAAACGTTCGTAAACGTATTCCCACGCAGAGCCTGGGATTGGGAAAGGGGCTTGAACGATCACACTTGATAGAATTTTGAAATTTTCTTGAGGCTTTTTCAGAATACATCGGACAATTATTTATCTGAAAGAGCATAATGTCATGATCATCTCTTGACAAATATGACGCTCTGCGTCATAATATGAGTCATCACTCATTTATTGAGGAACGGCTCATTTGACAACTGAAACCACTTCCCCTCTTCTCACTGACCGTCGTGAACGGCGGATTGCAGCCCGCAAGCAGCAAATCCTGGATGCGGCTGCCCACGTTTTTAGCCAAAATGGCTATGAACGAGCCACCACACGCGAAATTGCCGAAACGGCCGATCTGGCTGAAGGCACCCTCTACAATTATTTCCCCAGCAAACGTGACCTCCTGATTGGGGTCGCCCAAAATTATGCCGAAGAAGTCATTGCCGACATTGACAATGTTCAGGCCGAAACCTTTGCAGATATGTTGACGCAGATTATGGCCAAACGCTTCCAGCGGGGGCGCGAGCGACGACTATTTATGCTCTTCTTGTATGAATCCCGCCACAACGAAGATGTACATGAACATTATATGCAAGGCGCACTCCAGCGCATCATCACCGAAACTGAAAAACGACTACAAAAATTAATAGAAACCGAAGCCATACGCCCCGTTGATCCGGCTATTGCCGCTCGCACCTTGAGTGCTACGATTATGGGTTTTGCTGCTCTGTTTGAGCTAGGGGGATCGGTGGATCACTCTTCACCGGAAAAGTTGGGGGCGGAAGTGACAGATATTTTTATCAATGGTTTGAAACAGAAGTAAGCACGGAACTGAGTTCCTAGAGACCTTAGAGGAGTAGACAATGCTTAATTTCCAATTAGATGAAGAACAGAAGATGTTGACGGGGGCCATCGGCCGTTATGCAGATGAGCAGTTGCGTAAAGTGTTCCGCGATGCCGATGAGGAAGGTGTCATCCCAGCCAATGTAGTACAAGCGGGCTGGGAAATGGGCATCCTGCCCACAAGTATCCCGGAGCAATATGGAGGGTTTGGAGAGTATTCGGTCGTGACTGGGGCCATTGCCGCTGAAGCCATGGCTTGGGGTGATTTGGCGATTACGCTGAATGTGATGGCACCCAATTCGGTAGCTGTGCCGGTGATGCTGTTTGGCACAGAAGCACAGAAAGAAGCGCATTTACCCCTGTTTTGTGAAGAACAGATGCCCAAGGTGGCAGCAGCATTGACGGAACCAAGAATTCAGTTTGATCCCAGGAATTTGGGAACAACGGCCGTTCTCGACAACGATCACACTATTCTCAACGGTCAAAAAGCCATGGTTCCTCTGGCCACTGATGCTGAAACCTTCCTTATTTATGCCAACGAAAATGGGCAAACCCAGGCCTTTTTTGTGCCAGCGGGCACAGCGGGTTTGGTGATAGAAGAACGGGAAAAGTTGATGGGCTTGCGGGCTTTGCCCACTTACCGGCTCAAGCTCGACAACTGCCGTATTCCGGCTGAAAACAAGTTGGGTGGCAACGAAGGTATTGAAATTGGGGTCATTCTTAATCATAGTCGGGTAGCCTTGGGGGCAACGGCCGTTGGTGTAGCCAAAGCTGGCTCTGAATATGCCCGAGAATACGCCAAACAGCGTGTTCAATTCGGCGAACCGATAGCCCACCGTCAATCCATCGCCTTCATGCTGGCCGAGATGGCCATTGACGTGGATGCGGCCCGCATGATGGTGTGGGAAGTGGCTTGGAAGCTGGACCGTGACGAAGATGTGACCCAAGAGGCAGCAGTGATGAAGCATTTTGTAGACGATATGGTGGTGCGCGTGGCTGATCAGGCGCTGCAAACCCTGGGTGGTTATGGTTACATGCGTGAATATCCGGTGGAGCTATGGTTACGCAATGCACGTGGTTTTGCGACGGCCGATGGCTTGGCGATGGTGTAACAATTCACGATTTTGGATTGACGATTGACGACTGAGCAAAATCGTAAATCGTAAATCGCAAATCGTAAATCGGAGATTGTGATGATAAATTTTGAAATTCCCGAAAAATTACAAAATGAAATGAAGCTGACAGAGATGGTAGCGGGGCAGATTATGCGACCCAAAGCCCGTTATTATGATGAACATGAACATGAACGGCCGCAGGAGTTCATCAATGCCATCTGGCCAGCCGTACGCCAGCAAAATCAGCAGCGAGCGGCCAAAAATGGCAATGGCTCTAAACCCACAGGGCCGAATACGGCCATTTTGCGCATGGTTTTGCTGATTGAGATGTTAAGTTGGGGTGATACGGGCCAATATTTGTGTATGCCAGGTGGTGGTTTGGGTGGTTTTGCCGTAGATGCGGCTGGTACGCCAGAGCAAAAGAAAAAGTTTATGGCCCGATTTGCAGAGAGTGATAAACCTGTTTGGGGGTCGATGGCCATTACGGAGCCGGATGCTGGCTCCGATAATAGTTCTATGCGGACAACGGCCGTTCTCGATCCCAATACCAACGAATGGATACTTAATGGTGAAAAAATCTTCATCACCAGTGGGGCCCTCTCCCTGGCTGAGTCGGATGGCTTCTGCGTAGTGTGGGCCACGGTTGATCCCCACGCCGGGCGCAAGGGCATCAAGTCATTTGTTGTGGAAGCCCATACGCCAGGTGTGACGGTTAGCCCTGGCTTAGACAAATTCGGTATTCGGGCTAGCGATACGGTGGTTATATCTTTTGAGGATGCCCGTGTACCTTTTGATCATATGTTAGGCAGCACACAAGTAAAGCAGCCGGATACAAGTAAAGGTTTTCGCGGGGCCATGAAGACGTTTGATGCCAGTCGGCCAGCCGTAGCGGCCAGCGCGGTGGGCATTGCCCGCTCGGCCTTAGAATTTACGCAAGCAAAGCTGGCGGAAGATGACATTATTGTTGATTATACGAAGCCGCGTCATCTGTTAACGGCCGTTGAGCGTGACCTGATAGAAATGGAGGCTCAATATAAAGCAGCTTGGTTACTGACGCTAAAGGCCACCGAGGCCATCATGTATGGTCGGGGCAATCGCTTGGAAGCCAGTATGTGTAAGGCTCATGCCGGAACGGCCGTGACACGCATCACCCAAAAATCGGTGGAGCTGCTCGGCCCCCTTGGCTACTCCCGCGAGTGGTTGGCCGAAAAGTTCATGCGTGATGCCAAGATTAATGACATCTACGAAGGCACACGCCAAATCAACCTACTCATTGTGGCTCGTGCTATACTGGGTTACAGTCGTAGAGAACTGAAATGATTATTCAAGCTGCTTAGGTATTTGACCAACAGGCTTTTCGTTCCGAATGGAATCTTCGGGGCGAGGAATCTCGACGAAATTGTTGATCTGTCGAGATTCCTCATTTCATTTGGAATGGTTGTTGAGTGAGATGGGGTAAGAATGGTGACAACAAGACAAGATATGCCACCTAATCATGATAACGATATCCCTGTTTTGCATCATTTCCTAGAATTTCAAGCAGATCCGCTGCAATTTTGGCTGGATGTGGGGCGCGAGGGGCCAGTGATGCGGGTGCAGTTGGGGCCGTTTCGGCCGTTTTGGGTGATCACAGATGCTGACTTTTTAGAATATATTCTGCACAAGAATTCGCGCAATTTCCCGCGTGATCGCCAAATACGGGATCGCAACGGCATTGATAAGACACAAACAGTGTTTAATGCTCCCACCTGGGAGGAGTGGCTGTGGCGGCGGCGGTTGTTGCAGCCCGCTTTCCACCACAAAGAGCTGCGTAAGTTTGCTGAGGTGATAGTGGGGGAAGCCACGGCTTTATTGGATGGGGTGCAGACAAGTGAACCATTGGAACTGGTCTCGTTTATGAAATCACTGACGATGCGGGTGATTTGTAAGGCCATGTTTAGCGCCTCGTTGGATGATACGGCCGTTCTGCAACACGCCTTCGAGCAAGTGAGTGAACACAGCTACAAACGCCTTTCCAGCGTCATCAATCTACCGCTGTGGGTTCCCACGCCCGATGTGGTGAAAACACGGAGAGCCGTCAACACGCGCATGGCCATCATCCAGCGCATTGTGCAAGAGCGGCTGGACTCAGGCAAGGCACAGGGCGATTTGCTGGATATGCTGATTAGTGCTCATTTGGATGAGGCGCATTTAGATGCGGAGGGCCGTCGCTTCACGGGCCATGACCTGGTGAGCGAGATGAACAGCATTATGTTTGCTGGGCATGAAACAACAGCCATGACCTTGGTGTGGCTGTTTTATAAAGTGGCCCAAGATGCGGAGATTGAGCGGAAGTTGTGGCAAGAGGTAGATGGGGTGTTAAACGGCCGTCTGCCCACTCTGGCCGATCTTGACAACATGCCCTACACCCACTGGCTCATTCAAGAAACGCTGCGCTACTATCCCTCCGTCTACGTGACCTTGCGTGAAGCGGAAACCGATGACGAATTTGGGGGTTATCACATTCCAGCCGAAACGCAGTTTGTGGTCAATATTCGCGCCCTGCACCGTGACCCACGTTATTGGCACAAGCCAGAGCGGTTTTGGCCGGAGCGGTTTGGCGGTGATGAGGTAGTTCCCAATCACAAATTCGCCTACATGCCCTTCCTAGCTGGCCCCAAAAAGTGTATTGGCGACAATTTCGCCATGATGGAAATGCGCTTAGTCGTACCCACAATTATGCAGCAACTACGTTTCTATTATGAATCAGACGAACCTGTGCAAGAAAAAGCGGGGTTTGTCATGGAAACGAACCAACCTGTTTTGATGCGCGTAGAAAAGCGGACGGCCTGATTTATGTTACAATTTTGTCTATGAACAATGTGCAAGCGGTACAGAATCCATTGGGGGTGACGGTGTTTGGATCGGCCGTTAAAGTCATCCTCGTTTTGTTGGCGTCGGCAACGGCCGTTGCCATCCATTTTCTATTACTAAACAGATAAAATTTCAGGAGAAGTAAGGATATGACATTTGACATTCGTAAAGTCGCCGTATTGGGCGCAGGCACGATGGGGGGCGGTATTGCTGCTCATCTGGCCAATATTGGTATTCCGGTGGTACTGTTGGACATGCTGCCGCCAAACCTGAGTGAAACAGAGCAGGACGATCCCCAAGCCCGCAACCGCATTGTACAATCACTGTATGATCGCATGGCTAAGGCGCGACCCGCTAATCTGGCGCGCAAAGATCGGGGCGATCTGATTACGCTGGGCAATTTCGAGGATGATCTAGACAAGATTGCCGACTGTGACTGGATTGTGGAGGTGATTGTTGAACAGCTTGCGCCCAAACAAGAGTTAATGGCTAAGGTGGAAGCTTTGCGCAAACCGGGCAGCATCGTTAGCAGCAATACATCGGGTATTCCTATCCATCAAATTGCCGAGGGCCGCAATGATGATTTCAAAGCCCATTTTTTAGGCACACATTTCTTCAACCCACCGCGCTATTTGAAGCTGTTGGAAGTGATTCCCACGCCGGACACCAGCGATGAAGTGCTGCAATATATGGCCCAATTTGGTCGAGATGTGTTGGGCAAAGGGGTGGTCATTTGCAAAGACACACCTAACTTCATTGCCAACCGCTTCATCGCCGTGGCTGGTTCCTATGTGCAGGAATATGCTTTTGAACATGGCTACACGGTGGCTGAGATTGATGCCATCACCGGACCGCTCGTCGGGCATCCCAAGACGGCTACCTTCCGCTTGATGGATTTGGTGGGCATTGATGTGATGCTCCACGTAAACAGCAATCTCTATCCAGCCATTCCCCATGACAAATACCGCGAGGTATTGAAGGGGGAGAAGAGTGCGGCGGTATACGGCCGTATTCAAGAAAACAAATGGTTCGGTAATAAATCAGGACAGGGTTTCTATAAACAGGTGCGTATGGATGGCAAGCGAGAATTCCATACCCTGAACCCTGACACCTTCGAATATGCTAATCCTGACAAGGTGCGCTTTGCTTCGGTGGGTGCGGTACGCAAGATTGAGGATTTGGGTGAACGCATGAAGGCTTTGCTCGAACATGACGACCGGGCCGCCCAATTTGTGCGCGACACGACCTATTTCACTCTGGCCTACTCAGCCTATGCCTCCCCAGAGATTGCCCATAACATCATGGATGTGGACAATGCCAATCGCTGGGGTTTTGCCCATGAAGCCGGGCCTTTTGAGTTGTGGGATATGTTGGGTGTGGCTGCCACGACCGACAAGATAAAAGCGGCCGGTTTTGAAATTGCCGATTGGGTACAGGAGATGTTGGACAGCGGGCATGACAGCTTCTACAAAAACGGTAGCTACTATGACTACACTACCAAATCCTATCAACCCATTGCTGAAGATAAAAATATCATTTTCGTGAAGGATTTGTACGCTGCCGACAAAGAGGTGACGGGCAATGCCAGTGCTAGTTTGCTCGATATGGGCGATGGTGTGGCTTTGCTGGAGTTCCACGCCAAGATGAACGCTATTGATACCGATATGGTAGCCATGGCCTACCAAGGCTTAGATCGACTAAACAGTGATTTCGAGGCGATGGTGATCGGCAACAACGGGCAAGATTTCTGTGTGGGAGCCAATATTGCCATGATGGCCATCGCTGGCGCACAAGGCATGTGGGATCAGATTGATGAGCAGATCAAGGCTTTGCAGGATGTGACCTTTAAGCTGCGCCACGCACCCAAGCCAGTGGTCACAGCTCCACACCAGCGGGTGCTGGGGGGTGGTGTGGAGTGGACGATGGCTGGTTGGACGGCCGTTGCTGACCACGAAACTTATATGGGCTTGGTCGAAGTGGGCGTGGGCATCATTCCCGCTGGTGGTGGCACGAAAGAGATGATCCGCCGTCACATCAATTCTGTCATGAAAACCCAACATGCCGATGTATTACCCATCATGCAAAAGGTATTCCAGCAAGTGGGCACGGCCCAAGTGGCCACCAGCGCTTGGGAAGCGCGAGATATGGGCTATTTGCTGGATACAGACACAATTGTGATGAACAGCGATCACCGACTGGCCAAGGCCAAACAAGTAGCCTTACAATTGGTTGCTACTGGTGCCCAACCGCCAGAAGTGGAGAAGGTGTATGCCGCTGGACGGGATGCCCTATCTGCTCTGAAACTGGGTCTGAAATCCTTCCAATGGGGCAACTATGCCAGCGAGCATGATGTCCTGGTAGGTAGCAAATTGGCCTATGTCCTGTGTGGTGGTGATTTGAGTGCCCCGGCTTGGGTTGACCCCTGGTATATCCTCGATTTGGAACGAGAAGCGACCAAGTCGCTGTTGGGTGAGCAAAAGACACGCGATCGGATGATGCATATGCTGCAAACGGGCAAGCCGTTGCGGAATTAGGAGATTAAAAAAATGACACGAGAAGCAGTGATTGTAGCGGCCAGTAGAACGGCCGTTGGCAAAGCCAAAAAAGGCACAACTCGCAACTGGCGCTCTGATGATATGGCCGCAGCGGTGATTCAAGAAGTGATGAAGCAAGCCGAAGGGCTTGATCCCCAAGAAATTGATGATGTGATTATTGGCTGTGCCATGCCGGAAGGCGCACAGGGGCTGAACTTTGCCCGTAGTATCGCCTTAAGGGCTGGGCTTCCGGTGGAGGTGCCGGGGATGACGGTCAATCGCTTTTGCTCTAGCGGCTTGCAAACTATTGCTATGGCGGCGGAGCGTATCATTGCCAACGGAGCTGACTGCATCATCGCTGGTGGCGCGGAGACAATGAGCAAAGTGCCCATGACGGGTTTCCGCGTAAATCCGAACCCTTACATGGTGGAGAATGCGCCCGAAGTCTACATGGGCATGGGCTACACGGCCGAACAGGTCTCTGATGAGTTTGAGGTGAGCCGCCAGGCACAAGATGAGTTTGCTTTACGCAGCCATATGCGTGCCAAAGTCGCTTATGAGCAGGGCATTTTTCAAGATGAGATTTTGCCCATTGAGATTGAGGAAGTGGCCCCTGGCCCGAACGGCCCTGAACGCCAAACTTTTGTCCTGGATAAGGACGAACATGTACGGCCGAACACAACTTTGGAGGGGCTAGCCAAGTTGCGGCCCGTGTTTAAGAATGGCGGCACAGTAACGGCTGGCAACTCTTCGCCATTGAGTGATGGGGCCGCAGCCGTTATCGTGATGGAGCGCAGCAAAGCCGAAGCACTGGGGCTGAAGCCATTGGTGAAGTTCGTTGGTTTTAATGTTGGTGGCGTGCGACCAGAGATTATGGGCGTAGGACCGATATCGGCCGTTCCCCGTCTCTTCAAGCGCACAGGTATGAGCCTGAGTGACATTGATCTAATTGAACTGAATGAAGCCTTTGCTGCCCAAGCCGTGGCCGTCATCCGAGAGCTTGGTTTTGATGAAGACAAGACCAATGTCAATGGTGGCGCAATTGCATTAGGCCATCCACTCGGTGCCACTGGGGCTAAACTGACCGTGCAGATCATCAATGAGATGAAACGACGCGGCAGCCACTTGGGCATGGTAACGATGTGCATTGGCGGCGGCATGGGTGCCGCCGGAATTTTTGAGAATGTAAATTAATTTGGTTGTACGTGATGGCCAGATTGGAGCAGTCTTGCAGACTGCTCCAATCTCTCTCTGAAAATCCCTCAAATACACTCCAAACTAAACCGCATACTAATTTTCAAAATATCAACCTGCTCCTTAATCTGCTTTTGTTTCGGCCCACTTATGATGACAGACATGACATTCGTAATGGTTTTTCATTATCGGGATATACCTATCTTGAATTCCAGCAGGTGTAGGCTGGTCAAGATGTCTCGCTAATCTTTCCAAGTTTTGCTCAACTAAACGAATATTTGTACTCTCACATTGAGGACAACGATGTTGGGCAAAAACTTTTTTGATGAAAAACCCAACAACCACTAACACACCAACAACAATCAAGAATGTTTGTGCATAAACGTCCATATCAACCCTCTCTTGGGTATTCATTGTTTTGCACTTTGCCAATAATCTTGGGGTATTAAACTCATAGTAAGAATATATAACTTGAAAAGATTTTAGTAGTGACAAAAGTCATACTTGAGTAATAATATCTTCGCCAAAATGGTTGAGAAGCGCAAAGAACACCAAATCTGTCTACCGTTTTATAAATTTTGTGTCATGCTCATACCAGATAAGGCATCAAAAATCCACTACAATATCGACATATCGAGTGGACACCTAAAGATACCTTATAGCTGATTGCGGTCAGAAAGCGGTCTGGACGAAGCGAATAGCTTGCGGTCAAAGGACATAGCCAACTGCCCAATGAAAAATGGCAAAAAGGTGTCCCCTCTATAAAAAACAAGCCACCAGGGATGGTGGCTTTTTAATTTCCTCAATTCATCCGCACTGGTCTACTCAATAACCAACATCTCTTGGAATCCAGTCGTTAATGGTTCACCACCCTCCTTTCTGACCACCACGACATCTTCCACACGTGCCGAGAAATTGTTGAATTGGGTAATGCTTGGCTCAACTGTAAACAACATACGTTCTTCTATTACTGTGTGATCAGTAGCCGTCAAAAAGGGTGGTTCATGCACATCCATGCCGATACCGTGTCCCAGCCGATGGCGAAATGTTTCACCATAGCCAGCGTTGGCAATAACTTGGCGGGCTGCGGCATCTACTTCAGCCGTGGTCACTTGACCAGCCCGCATCGCTGCGATACCTGCCGCTTGAGAATCCATCACGAGTTTGTAAATTCGTTGGAATTCCGCGTCCGGTTCACCCAAAAAAACAGTTCTGCCAAAATCGTAACAAAGACCCTCATAAATTGCTCCAAAATCAAACAGAATGGCTACGGGCGGGTGCAAAACACGTTTCCAGGTTGCTTCTCGTTGACCAAAAAGCAAGGGATGGTTTGGCCCGGAGTTATAGAGCGAGGTCGTGAAGGAAGGGCCGAGGGAGCCGTGTTTACGCAACTGGTAATCCACTTCTGACACAATTTCCAGCTCCGTCATGCCATGTTTGAGCTGTTGGCAAACGGCGGCAAAAGCCACCTCCGTAATGGCTCCGGCCTGGCGCATGGTTTCAATTTCAGCTTCAGATTTAATGACACGCAGTTTCCGTAAAAGCTCTGTTGCGGAAATAAAGGTAGCTTGGGGCAAGATAGCGTGTAAGGCCACGATTGTCTCACCAGAAGTTGTATCACCAATGGCAATACGCGGGTTAGGTGGCAGATCAAAACTGCTCAGTATGTTTTTGACCATTTGCACAGGGTTATCATGATCGCCCAAAATGCGTAGCTCGATGCCTTTGACACGATTTAAGCCACCAAATTCGGCCGTCATACGGGGTAAAGCTAGGGTTGGGTCGCTTTCGGGTGTCAACCACACGCCTTCTAGCCAGCCACCGGGGTGCATAACGGCCCCATAATTAGGAATATCACGCGGGACTCCTGTGAGGTATTGGAGATCCGTTGAAATGGGGAAAAAAGCTAGATCGGCCCGCCCAGCAATTAATGTTTGAAACTCTTGCAAACGTGTCATTTTTTCCATCATATACTCCTATTAGCTAAATGCCTCTCATCTATGTGTATGAACGGGGAGATCATATCTAAACGGCCGTATAATGGCGAACCCAATCTTGCACTCCCTCCATACGAACCATATAATCCGCAGCATATTCATCTAGGAGAAGGAAAATGTTGAAATCCCGAATAAATAGACAATTTATACTCATTATGCTTGTCATAGCCTCGTTGCTGGCCTTAACAGCTTGCAACACGGCTAGTGATGAGCCTGCTCAAGAAGTTGAAGCCACAGAAGCCCCGGCTGAGAGTCCAACGGAAGCACCAGCCGCTGCCGAACCTACAGAAGCACCAGAATCCGCCGAGGAAGCAGAAGAAGCAGAAGAGGTCGAAGAGGCAGAGGCTGAAGAGGCTGAAGAAGAGATGCCCGCTGAGGAAGAACAAGTTCTGGTAATCGGCCACTCAGAAGTGACCGAATCTTATGATTTGGCCCATGCCTTCAACCCAACCAGCGGCATTGTCCATCGCGCCGCCTACGACACATTGGTTACATTTCCAGATGCTGATGCCAGCTCCATTGAACCCAATTTAGCTACATCCTGGTCTGTGTCTGATGATGGCACGGTCTACACATTTACTTTACGTGATGACGTGACATTTGCTAATGGTGACCCACTCATGGCCCAAGACGTTGTTTTCTCATTCATGCGCTTAAAGAACGTGCAAAGCAACCCTTCATTCTTAGCAGACTCCATTGCTTCGCTAGAAGCAATAGATGACTTAACTGTAGCGATTACGCTCGTGGAACCACGCCCCTCCTTTTTGGCTGAGATGGTC
Source organism: Promineifilaceae bacterium (SeqCode) (assembly GCA_965223555.1). GTDB lineage: Bacteria > Chloroflexota > Anaerolineae > Promineifilales > Promineifilaceae > CBDCWU01. The sequence goes on along the minus strand of CBDCWU010000009.1, from coordinate 2,529,932 downwards.
AACACTGCTTTTTCCATCGCCAATGATGATGAAGTGATCGCCGCTGGTGGTACGGATGCTGACGATGCAGCCACAACGGATACAGCCCAAGATTTCTTTGACCAACACTCAGCCGGCACTGGCCCCTATATTCTGGAAAGCTGGACACCGCAAGAAGAAACTGTACTCGTACGCAACCCTAGTTATTGGGGCGACTCACCCTATTTTGATCGGGTGATTATCGTCAATATACCAGAGGCAGCGACACAGCAAGTTGCCCTTGAGTCAGGTGATATAGACCTGGCGACCGACTTAACGCCTGATCAGATGCCTTCACTTGAAGGCAACGCCGACCTTACCATCTATCGTGGCCAAGACCGCTGGACACATTTTGTATTGATGAACCGCGATCCAGAAATTGGTGGCCCCGTTGCCGATCCAACCGTCGCTTTAGCCATTCGTTACGCTTTGGACTATGAAGGCTATCGTGCTTTGTGGACAGGCAGTACGACCCCAGGTAGTAATATGTGGGTAGGTTTAGCTGGCGCCTATGGCCAAGATAAAGCCTTTGAACGTGATTTGGATCGGGCCCGTGAGCTTTTGGCTGAAGCAGGGTATTCTGATGGCTTTGAAATTGATTTGAGTTACCCTGATTTCACATTTGGTGGCGTTAATCTGAGTACAAATGCCCAAAAAATACAGGCAGATTTAGCAGAGGTTGGCATCACCATTAATTTGCGTCCTGGTGAGGTACAAGTTTCACTTGAAGAGTACCGCAATGGTGAACAAGGCCTGGCGTATTGGTTCTGGGGTCCAGATATTCTTGATCCAGTCGATTTCCTCTCTTTCTTGCCTGGTGGCAAGGTGGCTGACGAACGCACAAATTGGTCAGAGGATATGATTGATCAGGAGACGCTTGACTTGATTGCTGCGGCTAAGGTTGAGTCTGATCCTGAAGCACGGGCGGCAATTTTCGACCAACTACAAACATATGCTCAGGAAAGTGGGGCTTATGCGCCATTTAATGTGCCTGCTATCCAAACCGCTTTTCGTTCGGACATTCAAGGGTATGTTTGGCATCCAGAGTGGAGCCTAGACTTAGCCTTACTGAGCCGTTCAAACTAGGAACAGTATATCGTATAGATTTTTCTCTCCGGGGTGGCTCAATCTGAGAGTTGAGCCACCCTTTTCTTCTTTAATCAACCCTTTTTATTGGCACTTGAATGGGCTGTAGATTTACCCTCTCTCTAACCTTCTCCCTAACAGGGGAAGGGTTGGGTGAGGGTGGGGAACATCACCTGAATAGTTGCCTTCTTTTGACCACAGCATGAGCTTTCCCAAATACATTATTCGCCGACTCTTTTTATCTATACCGCTTCTACTGGGCATTACGGTTGTCTCATTTCTCATCGCCAATGCTGTACCGGCTGATCCAATCAATGCCAATCTGCCTCAAAACGCCCTCAATGATCCAGAGTTAGTAGCTGCCTTTCGGGCACGCTGGGGTTTAGACAAGCCACCTATTGAGCAATATTTCACCTATCTGGGCAATCTGCTCCAAGGCGATTTGGGAGTCTCTATCAAAACGAAGAACCCCATTTTAGAAGATATTAAACAGTTTTTGCCAGCAACCATTGAGTTAGCTACTGTTTCGATTATTGTAGGGCTCTTCATGGGGATTGGGTTTGGTATCATATCGGCCGTTTGGCGCAATTCCATATTGGACTATTTTGTACGTGTTTTTGCCCTTATCGGTGTTAGTTTCCCGGTTTTCCTTTTAGCCTTGATTGGGCTAACTCTTTTTCATGCCAAGCTGGGCTGGGTAGCGGGGCCGGGACGCTTAGGGTTCTTAGTGACTGATCCACCGTATGTGACAGGCTGGATGACAATTGACAGCCTGTTAGCCGGTGAGTGGGAAACCTTTCGAGATGCCGTCTCCCATCTGATATTGCCTAGTTTTATATTGGGAAGTTTTGTGTCAGGTATTATTGCCCGTATTACTCGTTCAAGCTTGCTTGAGGAACTCAACGCCGATTATATTCGGACGGCCCGCTCCAAAGGGCTGCATGAGCGGACGGTAATTATTAAACATGCCTTATCAAATGCACTCATCCCGGTTGTCACCATTATCGGCTTGCTTTATGGAAATTTATTGGCAGGAGCAGTGCTGACGGAATCCATCTTTGCTTGGCCGGGATTAGGCCGCTATGTATTTCGCGCCTCAACCTCGCAGGATTTTCCGGCCATCATGGGTGTAAGCATGTTGATCGCCCTGATTTATGTGTTTGTAAACTTTTTTGTTGATCTTCTTTACTATCTGCTTGATCCCCGTATCCGGTTGAAATAGAGTGTATGACAAATAAAACAGCTTCTCTGCAAGAACTACAGGGAACTTCCCAACCAGCACACTCCTCAGCTTATATCATCAGGCGCAAACTGCGCCAAAATCCCGCCGTCATCGTTGGTATTGTCATCATCATTAGCTGGGTGCTTTTGGCGCTCATTGCCCCCAATATCGCCCTGCAAGACCCATTAAAACAAACTGTGACCGAGCGTTTGCAGGCACCTAGTAATGTGTGGTTCATGGGTACAGATGAGTTGGGTCGGGATATTTTTAGTCGGGTGCTTTATGGTGGCCGTATCACCATTCCGGCTGCCTTGGCCGTTGTTGTAGCTGTGAGCATTCTGGGGACGATTATTGGCGCCTTGGCTGGCTTTCTAGGTGGCTTTTGGGATGAGGTTTTGATGCGCCTGACTGAGCTTTTTATGGCATTCCCCACCATTATTTTGGCAATGGCGGTAACGGCCGCTTTGGGGGCTGACATACGCAATGCTGTATTAGCGTTGATCATTGTACGTTGGCCCAGTTATGCTCGCTTAACTCGCGGGCTTATTTTAGAAGCCAAAACTAAAGAGTATGTTGAGGCCACTCGTAGTTTGGGAGCCACTGATGCTTATATCTTAGTGCGTACCCTGCTGCCTAACACCATTGCCCCAGCCGTTGTTTATGCCTCATTAGATATAGGCAATGCGATTTTACTGTTTGCTGGTTTAAGTTTCTTAGGCTTAGGGCCAGAACCTGCCTCACCTGAATGGGGTCGCATGGTTTCTATTGGCATTGACTTTTTTGATCAGTGGTGGATGTGGCTCTTTCCTGGCATATCCATTGCCAGCTTGGTAATGGCTTTTAATTTTGTAGGGGATGGCTTACGCGATATTCTCGATCCGCATTAGAACATAGCTTGTTAAGAGCGTATTGCTCAATACTGTGCCTTTAACTCTGGGACCAAACGTAGCTTCGCGTTGAGAATGACCGAAAGCAGTTCATTTCACTCGCACTAAAAAGATGGGACAGGGTGCGTCTTGTAAAACTTTGGTAGCGACACTGCCATACACCCAACGGCTGATGCCGGAACGGCCGTGTGTCGTCTTCACAATCACATCTACACTCTCTTGCGTTGCTGCCCCTACAATACCATCAGCGATAGAAGGATTCTCAACCACCTCAACACGTGTTAGAATGCCAAGTTGGCCGAGAGCCTGTTGATACTTGTCCAGGTATTCACGTGCCATTTCTGCTTGTTGGTTAACTTCTTCAGGAGAGTAGTTGTAAAAGACACCACCATAAGGGTCAGCCATGACAGGCACGGTTGCTGGCTGTAGGACCATCAATAAGACTAATTCAGCAGCAAACTTTTGGGCTAAAGCTTGAGCATAGGGGAGTGCTTGTTCAGCTAACTGGGAACCATCTAATGGAACTAATATTTTTTGTAACATAGCATCTCTCCTCTCAATTTTCTGGCTCAAGGGTAAAACGGAAAGGGAAGCCTTCTAACCGTGCCGCCGCAGTTGCCTTGCGGACACGGTATTCGGCTTCCGGTTTGGGCAGCACATCTACTACAGACAAGCCTTCATTATGCACCTGCCACATGATGGCTTCGGCCAGAATGAGGGGCTTTTTGAAGATTTGCACCATAATGCGCACCACGAATTCCATGGTGGTGAAGGGATCGTCATGGGCGATGATGCGCCACCGCTTTTCTAGCTCTTCCTCAGCCTGGGTGTCTTCTTTTTCGAGAAGATCGGGTTCGGCAACGGCCGTTTCACTTTGCATCACTATCAAGAGGGCTGGCAACAAGGCCCCATACCGGAATCCTGGCAGCCAGGGATCACCCTGACGAAGTTTTCTACCCATGCTTTTCTCCTGTAGTTTTGTCTGCCCAAGTATAACACAATCACTTCGCTTTGATATTGGGGACAGTTGCCCTATTCCTTGTCTCTGTTATGATGCTGGACTGGCTGGCGGGCGTTGAGAAAAATCGGCAAGGCAAAGGTACACAACATGAGCAAATTACCCACAGATGAAACAGTTCAGCCCGACATAGACAACAATATCTCTGTGACGCGACTGCTAGGCATCGGGCTGGCTACGCGGTTTATGGTAGACACAGGCGTACAAATCTTCTTCCCCTTCCTACCCATCATCGCCCAGGGTATGGGAATTAGTACGGTCATAATGGGTCAGTTGGTTAGCCTTCGCAGTCTTATGGGACTATTTTCGCCTCTGTTTGGCACGATGGCTGATCGACGCGGCTATCGCTTCACCATGCGCCTCAGCTTGCTTTTGGTGGGATTAGGGTTTCTCATGGTAGGGATAAGTCGCTCCGTCTGGTTGGCAGCACCGGGCATGGCTCTGATGGGGCTAGGTAGTTTTTCTTTTGTGCCCACGTTGCAGGCTTATTTGAGCAATCGCCTACCTTACCATCAGCGGGCGCGAGGGTTGGGAATTTTGGAATATGCTTGGGCTTTGTCGGGGATGGTGGGGCTTTATCTAGTTGGCCAACTTTTGCATGTGTCTGGCTGGCAAATGCCCTTTTTTATCATTGGTGGCAGCCTCTTGGTCGCTAGCCTGCTGTATGGACTGCTACCGGGAGTGTCGAAAGAAGATGATAAACAAACGGCCGTCACCCCAACAACGACCCTCAGTCCAGGACAGCACATCATTGCTTTCTTTGATCTGGGGCCGCATAGCCGTTCAGCTTACGCCACCATTATAACCAGCAGTTTACTATTTTTGGGTGCCATCACCATCTTTGTCAGCTATGGCACATGGTTGTTTGAAGATTATGGGCTGAGCGCTGGTTCGTTGGGCCAGGTGGCTTTGGTGATGGGAATTGCCGACTTGTTGGGTAGTGTGTCTGTCAGCGTTATCAGTGACCGCTATGGCAAACGACAGAGCGTGTTAACGGGAGCCATTGTTGCTTGCCTTGGATTTTGGGCCTTGCCCTGGCTACAAGCAACGGTGGTCACGGCCGTTTTGGGACTGGTTGTGGCCCGAGGCGCATTTGAATTTGCTATTGTGGCTAATATGACACTGCTCACTGAACAATCGCCGCTGCATCGCGCGAAGACGATGACTTTGGGCACGGCCATCGCTTCCATTAGTACAGGGGTGGCCACAGCGATTAGTCCCTGGCTGTTCGAGCAGTATCGGGTGGTGGGCATAGCGGTCGTTGCGGGAACGGCCGTTTTTCTCAGCATTCTCGTTCTATTATGGGCTGTGCGCGAACCAGAAAGCGCACATCATACCGAGCAAAGCTGATATGCCTCTTGCAAAGCCGCTATGGGATCGCCCTGGGGCACAAATTCTTGCCCCACATAGCCTGTATACCCTGTCTCTGCAATAGCTTGCATGATGGACGGATAATTCAACTCCTGCGTGGTATCAATTTCGGCGCGGCCTGGCACACCAGCAGTATGATAGTGGCCGATGAACGGGTGTGTGTCGCGAATGGTCTGGATAATATCGCCTTCCATCACCTGCATGTGATAAATATCGTACAATAACTTAACGTGGGGGGAGTTGACGGCTTGGCAAACGGCCGTCCCCCAAGCCGTTCTGTCACACATATAATCGGGATGATCTACCTTGCTGTTCAAAAGCTCCAGAATCAGGGTCACACCCGCCACTTCCGCCAATGGAGCCAGGCGTTGTAAATGCTCAATTGTGGCCCTCTGCCCCGCATCATCGTCCTGCCCCTCACGGTTGCCGCTGAAGACAATGAGATTGGGAATGTGCCACTCTTGAGCAAGGACTAGATTTTTGCGAACGGCCGTTTCAATAGCTGCAAAATTCTCTCGTTTGTTCAAGCCCACCTCAATCCGAGCCTGGCCATTCACCGCCACAATCTCTAACCCATACTCTCGGGCAAGCTGAAAATATTCAGGCGGTAGCAGTTCCACCCCTGTATAGCCAATTTCAGCAATGTGCTGCATCAGCACTTGGGGAGCCAACCCCGTCCCCTCATAACACCACCAAGAAACAGATTGTTTGAAAGTCATAATAAAATCCTCAAAAGGTTGAGCAGGCTATAAAATTCTTTGACCCAATAATGATGCCGCCAATTCTACAGCCAATTCGGCCGTTTTATTTTTGTCATCCAAAATAGGGTTGATTTCCACAATATCCAACGAACCAACCCGGCCGCTATCTCCCAAAATCTCCATGAGTAAGTGGGCTTCACGGTAGGTCAGGCCACCAGGCACAGGTGTACCCACACCAGGCGCAGCTTCGGGGTCAAGGCTGTCCATATCCAGACTGACATGAATCTGTTTTACATGGCGCAGTCTGTCGAGGGCGCGGCGCACAATAGCCGCCATGCCCATTTCATCTATGTTGCGCATGGTGTAGATGCTGGCTCCACTCTGGGCTAGGCGGCTTTTTTCGCTATTATCCAGCGAGCGAATGCCGATTTGTACCAATTGCGAAGGCTGCATTTTAACCCCCTCGTAACCAATATTCACTAATTCGGCCGGGCCATCACCCACCAAAACAGCCACGGGCATGCCATGAATATTACCAGTGGGAGAAGTTTGTGGCGTATTATAGTCACCATGGGCGTCTACCCAGATGACGCCAATGGTTTCATTTTGGGCAGCTGCGGCCACAGTACCAATGCTGATACTATGATCGCCGCCAAGGAAAATGGCAAAGTCATCACGCTGCACACATTCGCTAGCACGCTGGTAGATGGTTTGGCAAACGGCCGTTACCGCTTTTAACTGTCTCGCCTTACCCACTGCCACTTTCTCTTCCGGGTTAGGCACAGAGATATTGCCCTCATCAAAAACCTCATAACCCAAGCCCGCCAACCGTGCCTGCAAACCTGCATAACGCACAGCACTCGGCCCCATATCCACACCACGCCGACTTTGACCCAAGTCCATGGGCACACCAATAATGCGAATCGTTTGTTTGTTCATTGTTTTCTCGTCAAATATCACACTATCTTTGCAGAAATCGCTCAGAGGCTCGCTCCGGTGAGTACCAGGTATAAGTCGGCAGGCTCGAGGCCAAAGCGAAAACGCTGATGAATCCAATCAATGAAATGACGCCAATGAATACGCTGAACCTGCCGCCAGGCATCACCAATAGTAATATGCTGGTCACTTTGTCTTTGATAACGGTCACGTTCCTGGTCCAAAAAGGTGTAGGCCAGCATGACCAGCGTCCAGAAGCGGAGAATGGCCTTAGCTGACATCAGTTGATAGTGGTCCAAACCCAGTAGTTCCTTGGTATCAGCAAAGAGAACTTCCACATCCCAGCGGGTGGCAATATGAGACAGCAAGGTATCCAAGTCAGCAGTCAGGTCAGAAGAAGCCCAATACATAGTCTTTTCCTCTTCATCATCTTGCCACAGCCCACGAGCAATGACCAGTTGGCAACGATACAACTTCTTAATACGAGTGGAGACCACATGGACATAGACTTGACGCTGCCCCTGTTGGCTAGGCCAGGTTACCAACTGCCAATCAGCTTCAGATAAAGTGGTCGCATACTCATCTATCCGTTGCCAATACCAACCTTTCTCTGTCTCAGGGTCTTCAATACGCAACGACCGATTGCAACGCAAGCCACTGGTGATGAGAAACCCGCGCTCACGAGCCACTTTCCAGATGCGCTTGGAAGTGTACCAGCTATCCAACAGGACATGTGTCAATGTACCGACCATCGGCTCAAAACTGCTGATCATCTCGGCCATGATGTCCACTTTGCTAGCAAAAGTCACCCCTTCTGCTTTACAAACAGCCTGTTGTCGATACATTTTGGGTGCCAAGGGACAACGCCGACCCAACAAGAGATATAACCCTTGCACTAAGCTATGCCCAGTGACTGTTTTCTTCTCGCTACCCGAGTAGTGTCGTCCCAAGCCGCCCATCTTTTTGCCACGCCGTTTACTCATCGTCGAGTCGTCCCCTATCAAATAACCTGTCACTACGGTTTTCTTAGGTCGTCCTCGTTTCTTTTTCTGCCGACGGCGTAATCGGGCATGTGCGGCTCTTACCTGCACGGCCATCTCTTGCTGAAAATGCTTTTGCCATGTCCGGGCCAAGTCCTCTGCTTGCCAGGGGGCTTGCCCCATAAATCGACTCGCTCCCGATAGGCTGACCCTACTGTTGACCTGCCGCATCAATCCCGACAAGCTTCGTCCGCTTTGGCACAGCATCAACCCCAGCAGTATGGTCACGAAATACTTGTACTGTGGTTGGCTAAAGCAGCCTCTAAACAGGTTCAGATAGTAGCGCAATCGTTGGTCTAGACATACTATTGGCAACCGCATAGTTCACCTCTTGGGTAGAGTAGTTTTGGTCAACCATCTTCTACCTCAAGGTGGGCTATGCTGCCACTATTTCATTATAAATGTACTTTTTTACCTATATCTCGTTATGTCAATATAATCTGCAAACCTAGTCTATCAGTTTGATTTGGCATATTGTCGCCAATCGTTCCTAATCAGGCAATTACGTTATAATCGGGCTATGTCTTACGCGATGTTACACCAGCGCCAACTTGATTGGCCCACTGATTGGGAGACATTTTTCGGCCGTTTTGCCCCGCTATTGGTAGAAATAGGCTTTGGCAATGGGCAGTTTTTGGTGGAATTAGCTCGTAAACGGCCGTCTGCCAACATCATCGGCCTGGAAATATCCCTACCCTCTCTGCGCAAAGCGGAAAAGAAAATGAAAACAGCGGGCTTGGATAACGGCCGTGTCCTACAAGCCGATGCCCAGCTATTCCTATGGGCCTTATGCCCACCCCAAACCATCAGCGAAGTCTACATCAACTTCCCTGACCCTTGGCCCAAAGAGCGCCAAATCCATCGCCGCCTCATCAACGAACAGTTCTTATACCTACTGGCTACTCGCATGATTCCCGGTGGCAAATTAGACATCGCCACCGATCATCCAGATTATCAAACGGCCGTTGTCGCCGCCCTGCGGGCTACGCCCTATTTTGACAGTCGTCTCGATACCATTTTTGTCAGCGAAGATCAGGAACGTATTCGCACCAAGTACGAATTGAAAGCCCGCGCCGAAGGACGCACCTGCCATTACTATCAATGGCAGCGTAACGAGATACCTGCCCCCAATTCATTCCCCATCCCTTTGGAGGTTCCCATGCCCCATGCCATCTTACAATCCCCCCTCAGCCTACAACAGATTAGCGAGCAGTATACCCCCTTCCAAGCCTCAGCGGGCAATACGCACATCAACTGCCTCGAACTCTTTCAGTCAGCCAGAAGTGGCACGCTGCTGGTTGAGGTTTATGTGGTTGAAGAGCCACTTAAGCAGCGGGTAGGGATCATCATACGACAGCGGGAAGATGGCAATCTGGTTATTAGTCTCCACGAAATCGGTTTCCCTCGTCCTACCAAAGGTATTCAACTAGCCGTCAAAAGGCTAACAGACTGGATACTTAGTCTGCATGAGGAGATGGTGCTCGTGCATCATAACTTGTCGGAGAGCCTGTGAGGAAAGCGAGCCATACACAGCAATGATACACAGCATCTAAAAAGATTACCTGTCACAAAAAAGTGCTGACGAACTGCTGACGTTTGTCTTCTATACTCTCCATGAACATACAAGGAGTAAGAACATGTCAAATAAATTTCAAAAGTTGCGTCTGAATCAGTTAGTCATTGGAATGATCATCATATTCAGCTTATCCTTGCTCTGGAATAAGACACTATACAGTTTTGCTTATGAAGACAATTCCGCAGAGCGCATAGCCCCCTCATCTGCTTTATCAAGTTTTGATGAGGCCACCTTAAGAAACCTGCAGGACACAGTCATCGCCCAGTAAGCTCAAATTACTGAGTTGACCGAAGCCCTCAATACTTTAGAGATTATATCGATTAAATCAGGTCTTTTTCACCAATAGTGAGCGAATAAATGCAATTGAATTGGCTCATAGCTCCAAGGACGAAATCGCAAACGAAAATTATGTAGGCCGCAACAAGTCTCAATTATTGAATCCCTGAACCCCCTTTTCCAATTTCGAATCTTTTCCTTTACCATCCGGTATCGCTTGACACCACCTATAGCATGTTCTACCCGAATGCGGATCGATGAAATCCAACTATTGAGTGATCTGAAGAAAAATTCCATAAATCTAGGCAGAAGAATTTCGCACTCTACTCGAGAGTATTGCGAGATTTTTTCTCCGAAAACTTAGTTCGTTTCACTTGACATGCTTTGCCATGTCCGATAACTCTCCCCCTTTAGGTTTCTTTTTGGGTTGCATAATGGTTATGCCCTCCAGTACAAAACCTTGAAAACCAGTATCTTGAACCAGAATGATACCTTCGGGAAGGCCGGTAACGCTCTCATCTGCCACTTTTTTATCATGCCGTTTGCCTTCTACCGTATCGCTTAACCACACGACTTCTCCCGAACTCGTGCTCAATGTATTATTTTTGACTGTGTGCTGTTTTTTTACCACTGTAAAACGTTTGTCACTATACAGGCCCTAGACCTGTGGTATAAATAAACGTCATGGATTATCAGCGGGAAAATGAGCAACTAAAGCAAAGAATACAAGAACTAGAAGCCGCCTTGCAAGCCGCTCAGCAGCAAATTGCGGAACTTACGTCATTGCTCAAGCAAAACAGTCGTAATTCCCACTGGCCATCCAGTCGAGACAAGAGCCGGAAGAAAAAGAAAAGAACCAAAAGCTTGCGTCGCAAAAGTGACAAAAGGCCTGGTGGACAAAAAGGGCATCCCGGTCATACACTCAAAATGAGCACGATGCCGGATGCAGTCAGGATACATCGTCCCGACACTTGCCAGCATTGCCAACTACCATTTACCGCTGAGCAACAGGCTGCGGCTATCGACAAACGACAAGTTTATGATTTGCCGCCCCTGGACATCGTTGTGACGGAACATCAAGCGGAAACGCTCTGCTGTCCCCATTGTCGGCAACTAAGTCAGAGCTCATTCCCCCAGGATGTGATTGCCCCGGTGCAATACGGGCCACGCATCCAGCAATTGGCTGTGTATCTCAAGGCGGAGCAATTCATTCCCTTCGAGCGGAGCCGACGCTTTTTTGCCGACCTGTTTGGCCTCAAGCTCTCGCCGGGCACCTTGCAGAATATCATCCAGCGCACGGCACGACAGTTGCACCCCATCATCGACCAAGTCAAAGTCGCACTGACGGCGGGTCACATCCTGCATTGTGATGAGAGTGGATTCTACATCAATGGACAACGCCATTGGCTGCATGTGGCCGCCACTGACCAGTTGACATGCTACTATCCGCATCGCAACCGGGGTAGCAAAGCGACCAAAGCAATGGCGATTCTCCCCAATTTCGAGGGGCGAGCCATTCATGATTTCTGGTCAGCCTACTATCAACATAAACAATGTCAGCATGGTCTATGCAATGTGCATCATCTGCGTGATTTGACCGCCATTGCTGACAATCACAAACAGCCCTGGGCCAATCGCATGAAGTGGTTGTTGCTTAGTATCAAACAGGTCGTTGACCAGGCTCGGTTGGCGGGAGAAACGGCATTGCCACCGCTGAAAGTTGCCCAGATTGAACGCCTCTATGACCGTCAGGTCGCTATCGCCTTGCAAGCCAATCCACCGCCACCTGAAGGATGGCCTAAAGGGAAACGGGGTCGGCCAAGAAAGACGAAACCACGTAACTTTGCTGAGCGATTGGGCAAACATCGCCACGAAGTGTTGGCTTTTGTCTACGATTTTAAGGTGCCATTTGATAACAATCTGGCTGAACGAGATATTCGCATGCTCAAGGTTCAGCAGAAAATATCCGGTTGTTTTCGTAGCATGCATGGTGCCCAGGATTTTTGCACCATTCGCAGCTACCTTTCGACCATGCGTAAACAGGGCGTTCGTGTGTGGTTCGCTTTAGGTTCTTTGTTTTCTGGCGATATTCTCATGCCAGACCTGACCCCTGTATAGTCACAAACGTTTTTTGTTTTTGGCTATCGGTTGGTCGTGGTATTGGTCGCTCCGTGCCATCTTGATAATAGAGTATCCCTGGGGCATCTTCAAAATCCACATCCTCTATGTCACGGGCTGGCAACGCCTTTAGATGTTCCAACGCTTGATTCAATGCTGGATGTAAACAATGTATCCATGTATTGGCTTTTGGTTGACTCATACCAAAAAGCGCGCCTTGTACAGATTGCAGATTGTTGGTTTTGATACAACTCAAAATGAAAAACAGTTTGTCTTCTATAGTAGGCAATGGACTATTATGATAATCAACATACTTGCGCTTGCCTCGTAGCTTTCCACTGATGCAATAAGTGTCCATCCGTTCATAAAAGCATTCGCTAAAATAGGGTAACAATGCTTCGAATTCTTCACGAGTGTAACCGGTCAGTGACATGAATTGCGTTGGCTTCTCTACATATTTTTGATAAGGGGTCATCTGATTGGGAGTTCCTCCATTGCACAAATTTGCAACAGATTATCATGATTGTCCATTTTCGGCTAAACTAATCGATATAACGTCTTTTACTTTGCAGGCAGCAACCACCCAAGCCTCCTTATCTGAAAACGTGAGCCAAGCCCAAGCCGATATCGAGTCAATAACCAATCTTCTGCAGCACTTCAGTCGCGAGGGAGATGACATCTATATCACCGGAGCCAATCTACATGTGGTCAATGGTATGGAGGAGACTGATACCTCTAATCGCCTCGGGAATATCATCATTGGCTACAACGAAAGTCGCCCAGGTGGCGACCAGCGTGACGGGTCTCATATGCTCATCGTTGGGTCGCGGAACAATTACAGTGGGTACGGCGGCATCGTGGCTGGATTTACAAATAGTGTTGCTGGCGCCTATGCTTCGGTCAGCGGAGGCCGACTCAACAGTGTTGAAGCGGACTATGCCTCAATCAGCGGGGGCTGGGTGGCACGGCTCAAGGTCAATATGCTTCTATCACGGGGGGCTTTGAAAACGCGGCTATCGGTGTATATTCATCAGTCACAGGTGGTGAGCGCAATCTTGCGGACGGCCTAAAAGCTGCCGTTGCCGGGGGCCAAGGCAATCATGCCAGCGAAGAATATTCTTTTCTTCCGGCCGCAGCCAATCAGGAGATCGCTGACCAAGCAATAATCATTCCCCCAGAGCCATCCACTCTCACCACCGTGGACAATGAGGGTCGATTAGGATGGCATACAGCCATCACCATTGGTGCCGATGGTTTACCCATCATCAGCTACTTTGACGGCACTAATGGTGACCTCAAGGTCGCCCACTGCTCCAACCTTTTCTGTCCGCCGTTTTTTAACAGGCAGTAAACGAGGACGCTACCCCAGCCATGCAGGAGCTTATGTTGATGGAAGATCTCGCGATAGTTAGGGTAGCTACTATGATGGCTTGAACATAAAGGGCTGCGCCGTGAGGAAACCGGCGCAGTTACAGTGAAGCACCCGCCCCTCGCTTCGAACATTGACCGACGTGACTTTCCAATTTTGTCTGGTTCTACTTTGGGCATCTTACAAACTGAACACCACATCTACAAAGGCGTCGTTTTGGGTAATGTAAAATGAACAGTTGTTCCTTGCCCCACTTCTGATTCTATCCAAATACAACCATTGTGTGCCTCTACAATCTTTTTACAGATGGCCAGGCCAACACCAGTGCCTTGATATTCTGCTCTGCTGTGCACCCGCTGAAAAATCTCAAATACACGTTCCTGATACTGTGACTCTATGCCAATACCATTATCATGTACTGAAAACAGCCAAGCATCCCCTTGGGCAACGGCCGAAATATCAACTCGTGGTTCCCCGCCATTCTGAAACTTGATACTGTTACTAATGAGGTTTTGGAAAAGCCTCGTTACTTGCGCAGCATCAACCTGAAGGTCAGGAAGATGATTGTATATCACAACTGCCCCCCTCCGCTTAATCATGTTTTCCAAATCAGCCAATACTCTTGTGAGTATGTCATCCAGGTTTGTGAAGGTCAAGGACGCTTCAGTTTGCTCTAGTTGCGAGTAGGATAAGAGGTCGGTAATCAGTGCATACACTCTGGTAGCCCCATCCACAATATAGGACATATATTTATTGGCTCTTTCGTCAAGTTGATTCTGGTAACGTTGTTCCAACCGTTCGGTATACAGCCTGACTGTGCGTAAAGGCTCACGCAGATCATGAGCGGCGATATAGGCAAACCGTCGTAGATCAGCATTCTTTTGCATCAATACTTGTGCTTGTCCCGTCAAAGCAGTAGTTCGTTCCCTAACCAAATCTTCTAAATGCTCCTGGTACTTTTGTAGCTGTTGGGTTGTCCTGACACGCTCTCGAATCCTTTTTTCAAGCAAATCATTGTGTTTTTGCATAGCTTTCTCTGCCCGCTTACGCTCTGCCATAAGTTCAACCTGCACCATAACCATATGTGTCAATTCGTGCATGATTTCTATCTCATCACTTGTCCAGTTTCGAGGTGTGGTGTCAATGACACAAAACGAGCCCAGTACAGTACCATCCGTCATCGTTATGGGTATTCCTAGATACCCAATAACACCCAAATCTGGTATAGCTAGATTGTCTTTCAAAACAGGGTGATTACGGGCATCCTCTACAATGAGGGGAGCATTCTCGGCTGTGATATGCATACAAAATGAGTGAGAAAGGGGCGTTTCCCGGAGTGTGGCCCAGGGGTCTGGTAAACCAACTTGGCTCTTGAAAAACTGACGGTTGGCATCTATAAGTGACTGGAGTCTGGCGAAAATGGTGTCAAGTTGAAGACAAGAGGCTGACCCAATAAGATTATGGTTGACAGACCAAATCTTTTTGTGGAGCAACCTCTTGATTAAGCAAATTGTACAACATTCCGCTAAACTCATTGAATTTATCGTTCTTTTACAACTGAATCTTTCAAAACCCCAATATCGTCATGTTCTTCACCTAGCCGATACAGTTATCGTCTGTGAGCAACCCCATAAAACGTTGACAACGCTTTATGATTTGCTCGTGGATGCGCCCCATCCATCTAATGCGGCTGATTGTTTGCGTATCAGCCCATGGCAAGCGGATGATTTACGAGAACCATTGCGCGAATTCACCATAGGTGATTTGATGCAATGGGAGGGTCTGCTGGAAAATGAGGCCTTATGGGTGAGTATCGATGATTCACTGACAGCCAAGGATAAAGGGACAACCTGCCTACAAGCCGTCGATTGGCATCACGACCACACCCAAAGCACGGGCAAAAAGCAAGCTTACACCAATGGCACACAACATGTAGAAGTCCGCCTGCAACTGGGTAACCAGGCGTATGTTTACGACTGGGGGCTGTACATGCGGGAGAAAACGGTACGTCGTCTTAACCGAAAACGGACAAAAGAACAACGATTATCGTTTCGCAGCAAATACCGCATCGTGCGTGCCATTTTGGCTGATTTGAAGCAACGACTACCCGCTGGATTCCCAGTTTATGTGCTGTTCGATAGCTGGTATGCTTCCAACAAATTATTGAAATTCTGCCGTCGTCAGGGCTGGCACGTTATTTGTGCCATCAAATCCAACCGGACGCTCGACGGTGTCAAACTATCGCAATGGAACCAACGTCTCAAGCACCAGCCGTATTCACGGGTCAACCCGACGGCTACAGACCAGAGAAAACGGCCTTATCTCGTTCGTGCCTGCAAGGGCAAACTAAAGAACGTGCCATTTGAGGTTTGTGTACTCATTAGTAAGAGGCATCGTGGGGACAAGCACCCCAAGTATTTCCTGTGTACCGATTTATCCCTCTCACCACAGCAAATACTGACTTTCTATCAAAAACGTTGGCCGATTGAGGTGGATAATTACTACGTCAAGCAACTGTTGGGTTTGGGCGATTTCCGCGTACAGTCTTACGAGGCGATTGAGAAGTGGTTTGCCATTATCTTTTTGGCTTATACCTTTTTGCAGTGGCGGCTCAATCACTCTCAGTCACAAGAACGTTTCAAGGTTGTGGCTGATGTGATTCGTCATCATCGACAGCAACATGCAGGCCATCTGTTGAAAGCTGCTTGTGAGTTTGCTGTTGTCTGTGGAGATATAACCCCAGTGTTACATCGTTTTGTTAGCCAAAGGTCTCTTGTTCCTACATAGACAAACCACATCCTCTCGCCAGATTGAATGAGTGTGCGCTTGAGTCAGCCATTCGCTGATTCATTCTTTAGCCTTGTCTAGGGCTACAATGATAGATAAGACAATATGGATTTTTAAGGTTCAGTTCTTATGCCTCTGGCTTAATTCGCCAGAGTCCAGTAAGTGAGACTAATGAGATAGGGCTATTGGTGATTCGACTGGCCAAACGAGTTAATCTGTCAAAGTTCTCGTTCGTTGGTGTATCCAATAGCTCAAGCTGCCTCAATACTGCTAATCGGTCTAAATTCCGAGCAGCCTTAATAGCTCCCTCTATGTTCATTGTGTACTCCTTAGTTCTAAACAGCTAAGGTAGTATAGTCAATAAAGGTAGATGTCTAAACACGAACGAATAGGACTTTAGTCATGGTTATGGTGCTAATCTTCTAGAGCAAAGGGTAAACGGTCTGGGGTCTTATTTTTGTCGGGTGGGCGGGCTAAATCTTTACTCTTGCCGTCTAAAGCGTCCGAAAATCAGCCAAAACAACCCTGTACCGAGCAAGGTGATAGCTAAACTCACGCCGAACAACAAATTATAGCCATAGCCCGCTATCAAATAGCCCCCGACAAAGGCCATCAGGGCAAAACCAAAGCCAATAGCCATTTCCCCTGCGCCAGAAACCAAAGCTCGCTGCTTAGGCGGCACTAAAGAGAGACTGAAAACGAGAAAGGCCAAATAACGCAAAGGGCCAGCCCCAGAAGCCAGCGCGTAGCCCACACCTGCGAATTGCCAATTATTGGTGAGGGCCAGGGGCAGCGCAGCCACCACAGAGATAAGCGAAATCCAAATGACAGCTTTGAAGTTGCCCCAGCGATTTAAGATGCGTGGGGTGAGCAGAGCCAGTGGAACAGAGGCTAATTTGCCAACGGCCGTTATAATGCCAATCCGATCCGTGGCAATATGCAAACCATCATCCAAATACACATTGGCAAAAGTCAAAATCGCACCTGGAGCAGCGACTTGCAGAATTCGTACGAACAACAACATCAAAATAAATATCCAGATCGGCCCGCTCCACTGCCTCACCCGCGACATACGGCTGCCAACGGCCGTCTCCGAAGGGGTCATCGCTTCTAAAACTGGTTCCGGCATCCGGGCAAAGACAACAAAAGACAGCAGCAACAACCCTGCCGCCAATAGAAGTGGGTATTGATAGGGCGTGGGATGTTCCACCGAAAGTCCTAATCCAGACGCTATCCAACCCGGCAAATAGCCACCCAATAATCCCCCAGAAAAGCCAGCCACTGATAACGTGGCTGACTGCCAAGCCAAAGCGCGATTTTGCCAATCACCTACAGTTATGGAAAGCAGGAACGGAGCACTATGGACAAAAAAGAAGGCCAGCCCCACAAAAGACACAATATGTCCACCCAAAAGCAAGAAAGCCTGCCAGCGCTCCGGCCCCCACTGGGCCAAAGGCACAATAAACATACCAGCAACCAGCAGAACTAGACCGAGCAGCAGCAGATGGCGATGTTGCCAGCGGCGAATGGCCCCAATGGGCAAACTAAGCAGGGCAAAAATCAACAGGCCAGAGGAGTTGAAAATACCCACAAACTCCGGCCCATACCCCAAGCGCAGTAGATAAAGATTTTGCAAAACAGCAAAAATGCCGCCATCAATAGTAAAACCTAGCAAAAAGATGCCGACGAGATAAAGGAGAACGGCCGTTGGCGCTTGGCGCATTTGTGCCGGAACAATGGTTGCTCTCATGCGTAACCCTCACAGTGTCTATCAGAATGTGCGGGTAATTATAGAGTTAGAATTTGATTTGTCGCTTATTTTCTTCGTGTTTTTTCGTGTGACTTCGTGGACGAAGTTTATTTGGGAACAACTCAGTGGTTTATCGCCACTTATCCCTCCACCACATCCAAATAATGATAATAATCCAATCCTTGCGCTTGCATGGCCCGCCGATAGCTAATGGCTACTGCATCAAAGCGTAAATGCAATTCGTCAGCCAGGTCAAAAGGCACTTGTTCGGGTCGCTGCGACTCCACAATGCGCTGATCCTGTCCAAAAATCACATCCTCAAACTTTTGTAGCACCGTGTCCGGCTCATCCAAATCATAATTACGGCCGATAATGCAATAGCCTCGGCACTGATTCTTACTAATCGGCTGCGACACAAAGAAGTAGACCATGCCCTTCACCCCGCCCCAGCCCAACCGCAGCACAATTGTATAGGGTAAGTGCAGTTCATAGCGGCTGCGCCGTTCCGGTTGCACCACTGTTTCATTGGCAAAAATGGGGAAATCTTCCGTGTTGGCTGCCTCTGGCCGCACTACCGTATAATGCAGCACATGCCCTTGTGTCCCCACCGTATGCTCTGGCACAACGGGTCGTTCCGGATCACCTAACAGGCCAGGATGCACCCAAGGAAAATGACCAAAATCGGTGAAATTCTCCACCTGCCGCGAGGCATCACTCTGCCAATCAAACGGCCCCGTGTTGACCACTTTCCATTCGCCATTTTCTAATTCAGGGATTTCGGGCAAAGGGTATTGTGGCTCCGCCAAAGCCACCCAAATGAGGCCATACCGCTCCTGACACTGATATTTGATAGTGCGGGCTTTGGTGGGGATGCTGCTGTGGGCATTTTGGGGAATACGGGTACAAGCCCCTTCAGCGTCATATTGCCAACCATGATAAGGACAGACGATACAATCATCATCAATCCAGCCCAATGAGAGGGCTGTGCCCCGATGGATACACAAATCCTTCATGGCATGGGGCATATTATCGGCCGTGCGCCAGATGACCAAGGCTTCTTCCAACAAGGTGGTGGCAAACGGCCGTTCCCGTTCCACATCATGCGCATAAGCCACCGCGTGCCAGCAATGCAACAACTTCTCTGGTATATTCGACATCTCAACTCTCCTTGCAGACAAATATAAAAGCAATGGTAACACAGACGGCCGTACCCCCAAGCCAATCTCCACCTGTACCAATGATGAGGGCAAGCCTGACCCATTTCCGCTTCCCAAATTAACATATTCGTGGACAATTACCCCTATGAACAACAGCTACGTCCAACTTTTGCGCCAACGTCCCCAATTCCGCTTGTTATGGCTGGCTTCCCTCGTCAGCATGATGGGCGACTGGTTCAACACCATCGCCTCTGTCATCCTCGTTAATCGTTACACCGATACTGGCTTGGCTGTAGGCGCACTCTTTCTAGCTCGCGCCCTGCCCCCCTTCCTCATGGGACCGTTCGCCGGAGTCTTGGCCGACCGTTTTAATCGCAAAACGATTTTAATCGCTACCGATTTGCTACGCGCCTTCATCGTCTTAGGCTTTTTGTTTGTGGACCGACCCGAACGTATTTGGCTCATTTACGTGCTAACTATTGCCCAATTTATCGTCTCTGCCTTTTTTGAGCCAGCCCGAGCGGCTATCTTGCCCACCTTAGTTCAAGGCAGCGAAGAACTGTTACGAGCCAATACCTTGTCTAGTGCCACTTGGTCAGCTATGCTGGCCTTTGGAGCCGCGATTGGGGGCTTTACGGCCGCTTTGTTTGGGGTAACAACAGCTTTGATCATTGATGCCCTTACTTTCTTCCTCTCAGCTATGTTAGTATGGCGCATAACGGCCGTTTCCCTCCCCATTCCCCCCGACGAAAGCAGCAACGGTTGGCGTGACTTCATAGATGGTTTACGCTACGTGCGCCAGCACCGTGATGTGGGCCTCTATACCCTCGTCAAAGCGATGGGCCAAATCGGCAGTGCCGACATCTTGATCGCCATCTACGCCGAGCGCATCTTTCCCAATGTAGGCCAAGAAGGCGCAGGCACGCTCGGCCTTTTGTTTATGGCGGCTGGCATCGGGGCCATCCTGGGCCCCGTCATTGGCAACTATGTTCTTGACGGCAGTGCCCAAGCCTTGCAACAAGCCATCGGTGCTGGCTTCATCTCCCTCCTCTGCGGCTGGGCCATCTTCGGCTGGTCACCCAATCTACCAATTGCCATGCTGGGCCTAACCATCCGTTATATGGGAGGCTCTCTTAATTGGACCTACAGTAGTGTCCTCCTCCAACTCAAAGTGCCAGATCGCTTCCTAGGCCGAGTTTTTGCGCTCGATTTCGGCATTTTCACCTTGGCCATGGCCTTCTCCGTCTGGCTCACAGGTCTCGTCCTCGACCAAACAAGCCTTACCCCACGCCAAATCAGCCTTATTTTAGCCATCAGCAGTCTGCTGCCCGTCGTCTTTTGGACATTCGCCAATCGCCGCAGTCAACAGCGGTTCGGGCAAGCAGAGCAGAGTGATTCAGGAACTTAGTTCCTGGCGTTATTAATGTTGGTCTTTGCATTACTATCCAGCCAATCTTAACAAGCTCCTCTGGTCAAACAGCCATCTTAAAATATGCGCATTTGTTCTAAATTTTAAGCTCAAACCCTTGCTAAACAGAACATGCGTGCTATACTTCTTGGCGACAGATACCCTTCCCAACCCCTCCCTAATCCCCCTTTCAAAAGCGGGTCAAAACAATGTTTTGACCCGCTTTCCCCTTTTACCTATTTTAGGCAGATCATGTTGAGACAATTGAATGTTCAAGTCATTTTGCATGAAGATGATCAAAAGTTCGTCGATGTTAGCTGTATGCTTGGAGAAGCTCGTTTTGAAACGAATTTCGGAACATCTTGGTATAGAGGTCATAGTAGTGCCCGCGTTGACGAATCAATTCGCTGTGGGTTCCCATTTCTGAGACACCACCCTTTTCAATCACCAAGATGCGATCCGCATTTTTAATCGTGGACAAGCGGTGGGCAATGACAAAGCTGGTACGGCCTTGCATCAACTGCTCCATCCCTTGCTGAATGAGTGCTTCAGTCAGAGTGTCCACCGAACTGGTCGCTTCATCCATGATGAAGATGTCAGGTTTAGCCAGGATGGCCCGTGCCAGACTAATGAGCTGTTTTTGCCCTACTGAGAGCAAAACACCGCCTTCACCAACCTGTGTGTCATAACCATCTTCCAATTTGGCAATGAAATCATGTGCGCCAGCCATATGTGCCGCTTCTAACACCTCGTCGTCACTGGCAGCCAAACGGCCGTAACGTAAATTTTCCATCACCGTGCCCGAAAACAGGTGAGGTGTTTGCAACACCATCCCAATGCGGGAGTGAATGGCATGGAGGGTAAGGTCGCGGTAATTACGGTCATTTATGAGGATACGGCCGTTCGTTGGTTCATAAAAACGGCAGACCAAGTTCACAATCGTAGACTTACCCGCGCCTGTTGGCCCTACCAGAGCAATTGTCTCACCCTGCTTAATCGTCAAATTAAAGTTCGACAACACCGGTTTATCCGCTTCATATTGGAAATCCACATCCTCGAACACAATATCACCCCGAATCGTACCGGGATCAGCCGCCCCAGGTTGATTGTCAATCTCCGGCACCGAATCAATCAGCGAGAAGATGCGTTCACCAGAAGCAATCGCCTGTTGCATTTCAGCGTACACCCGTGCCATCTCCTGAATCGGCCACAGCATAAAGGTAATGTAGCCGATGAAGGCATGAATGCCGCCAACCGTCAGACCACCAATCTGCACCTGCGCCCCACTGTAAGCAATCACACTGCCCACGCCCAAAGCACTAATCAGCTGCACGGTAGGCAGGAAAAGGGCTGACAGCCAAGCTGCTCGGAAAGCCGCCTGGTACATTTGACCCGACAACTCTTGGAACTCGCCCAAATTACCTTCTTCACGCCGCAGCGATTTGACCACGCGCACACCCTGAATATTCTCATTGTATGAACCCGTAATCTTGGAATTGAACTTACGCACCAATCGGTACTCAACCAAGATTTTCTTTTTGAACTGGGCTGCCACCACTGTCAAAACAGGAATCATGATGAACACGATCAAGGCCATACGCCAGTTGATAATGAGCATGAAAGTTAGGGCAGCAATCGTATTGGTGATGCCCCAGACCACATCCAGGAAACCCCAAGAAACTAACTCGCCCACCCGTCCAGCATCTGAGGTCAGGCGGGACATGAGCCAACCCACAGGGGTACGGTCAAAATAGCCCAAAGATAGCTCTTGCAGCTTGTTGAACATGGACTTGCGTAAATCGTATTGCACGCGTTCACCCAAGGTTCCGGCGGCTATGATAAAACCAAAGACAAGCGCAGCCTGAACGAATATCAAGGCCCCATACTGCATCATCAGGCGCAGCAGCATATCCACATCACCCGCCACAATGCCTTCATCAATGATGCGCTTGTTTAGGAAGGTGAAATAAGAGTCTGTGCCCGAAACCAAGGCCACACTGACCAAAAAAGCCACCATGTAGGGCCAATGGGGCAAGCCTTGCTTGAGGATGCGTATAACTGTTTGCCCATTGAATTCAGATTCAAATTCTTCTTCTTCAAAATATTGTTCACTCATTTTGAACCTCGTTGTCGGTAATCGGTATTCGGTGTCCCGTAAACCGATTACTGATTACCGAAATCAGTCTCTAGTTCTCCGACTAATTCTCGTACATGAGCACCATTGCTGTGCCCATTGGCTTTCCATTTTTGTGGCCATTACCATTGCCGTTACGGGGGGTCATCACGGCCGTTAATTCTTCTGCCAACTCTTCTTCAACACGCGCCTGTACATCGTAGGTGCGTTGATAAATGCCCGGCTGGCTGACCAGTTCATCGTGTGTACCTCGCTGCACAATACGGCCGTTTTCCAATACCAGAATCAGATCGGCCGTCATCACACTTTGAATGCGATGGGCGATAACAAAGGTGGTGCGCTCAGCCATTAGGTTGTTCAGTGCTTCCCGAATCTCGGCTTCTGTTTCTGTGTCCACCGAAGAGGTGGCATCATCCAGAATCAGGATGCGCGGGTTCTTGAGCAGGGTGCGGGCCAGCGTCACCCGTTGCTTTTGCCCTCCAGAGAGGGTCACACCGCGCTCGCCCACCATCGTTTTATAGCCTTCGGGAAAGGACTCAATCACCTCATGAACAGCCGCGGCCCGGGCTGCCGCAAACAGCTCCTCATCCGTCACTTGGCGACCCACACCGTAGGTGATGTTGTCGCGGATGGAGCGGGAGAAGAGGAATGGCTCTTGCTGCACCACACCAATTTGCTGGCGCAGATAGCTGCGTGGGTACTCTTTTAGTTCCACATCGTCGAGGGTGATACGGCCGTTTGTATACTCATAAAAGCGCGGCAGTAAATTCACCAATGTCGTCTTACCCGAACCCGTTGCGCCCAATAGAGCCACCACTTGACCCGGATGTGCTTCAAAGTCAATATCATGCAATACGGGGTCTTCACCTTCATAAGCAAACGTCACATTCTCAAACCGAATGGCGCCTTGCAGCTTACCTTCCGGCAAATGTGTTCCCGCATCCAGTGGTTCCCGAATCTGCCCAATAATCGTCTTAACCCGATCCAGTGACACAAAACCTGTAGACATCTGCGCCACCAAACGGCCGAGATTACGAATCGGCCAGATGATTTGGATAAGAAAGCCGACATAAGCCAAATACGTCCCTGTTGTCAGTGAGCCTTCAATCGCCATACGCGCGGCCATGTAGAAACCCACCACCATCTGCAATCCGCAGAGAATATCCGTCACCGGCCAGTAGGTGGCGTGCATAAAGGCCAACTTGCGACCACGTAAAAACTTTTCCCAGCTTTTGCTATCGAATCGCTCTTTTTCATACTCTTGCCGGGCGAAAGCTTTTACCACACGCACACCAGTCAGGTTTTCTTGCAAATGATTGGAAACAACTGCATCCTGCTCTTGATATCTCTCATACGCTTTCCCCACCTTCACAAAGAAGAAAAGAGAAAGAACTATGATGAAAGGAATAACAGCCACAGAATAGAGGGCGAGTTGCACATTTATCAGCAATAAGGCGATGAAATTGACAATAAAAAGGAGACTAATACGGCCGATCCCAATCGCCTGTTCCGCAAAAAGCCGCCGCAGCGTGTCCACATCAGAGGTGGCCCGTTGCAGCAATTCACCCGTTTGCATATTGTCATGATAGGTGAAGGTCAATCGTTGCAAATGATCATACAAGTAGTCGCGTAAACGAACGGTAACACCTTCGGCAGTGCGGGCAGATAAACGGCCGCCCAAAAAAGTCAATGCGCCTCGCACCAAAGCCAAGGCCACAAAGCCAGCCGCCACTAGCCAAGTGCTACCTAGTAATGTCTCATCTTGTAGCACCGTGTCTACAAAATATTGCAGTAAATAGTAGCTGCCCGTTTGGGCCAAAGCGGCAATACCCAAACTAACGGCTGCGATCACGTAGATGAGGCGAAAACCAGTCATCATGCGCCACAGACCCCGTGAACGGCTGTCAGTAACAATCTCTTTGAGGTCAAAATTTGTTGCTTTCATAACTTCCTTCCAAATGCCTTGCCCGCAGTAGGTTTGGGCAGTGGGAGATTGGAGACTAGAGGCTGGAGACTGATAATCTCTAGTCTCCAGCCTCTAGTCTCCTCTTATGCTAACTTGTAAACATGACATCGTGTGTCATATTGTTGAGAACGAGTTCCGAACAAAAAAACAGCCACTGGGAACGGCCCGTGGCTAGTGGCAAAACGAAAGGAAAATAAAAAAGGCCACGGGCTTAAAATGCGCCGTGACCTCGAAAAGCAAACGGGGGAGGTTAGCTAAAAGCGGGGTCGGCGACGCACAGACACGGCATAACGGCCGTTACCGTCAAAAGTAACGGCAGAGGCATCGTTAGGGTGCGGGTTGTTGTATAAGATAGTCATCATTTTGTGCGCCTACTCTCCTTTAAGAATTTTTCAAACCGATTGGCACTATAGCATAGGGCCGATGGTGCGTCAACCCCCAAACAAGCTTTGGGCTACATTGAGGCTATGGTAGACTGGGATGAATGGCAAGTAGTAAGCAGTGAATAGTAAGCAGTCGAAGAGCGGTATACAAATGAAGCTACTGCCTTTTCTTCAGCTCGAAAAGGCTGTAGCTTGTTGTGGCTATGCACTTTGCTTGAAGGAAACGGGTAAAGCTTGGCAGAAAGTGAACAGATGTGGAAATTGACTTTAATGGTATCAGTAGCCCATGAACTTTTAGGGGAGGCGTAGTGACTGCCGATCCCATACCGGTGGCGCAAGCTGTGCAAGAACGGCTGTGTGAGTTGGATGGTCCGGTGATGGCTCTGCTGGGCCTAGTGGTGGAGTCAATGACACCAGACAAAGCGGTGATCACGATGACGGTGCGGCCTGATATGGTGAACAGCCACCGTTATTGTCATGGTGGCCTTGTGTTTACACTGGCAGACCATGCTTTTGCCTATGCCTGCTCCGCTCAAAATCGTACGGGAGTGACTTTGGCCAGCCATATCCTGTTTTTACAGGCGGCGCAGTTGGGAGATCGGTTAACGGCCGTTGCTCAACTCCTAAATCTCGACGAGGATAACGGCTGGGGCATGGCGGAGGTAACTAATCAAGGTGGAGTGATTGTGGCTCGCTATCGTGGCACTTGGCATCGCTTGTCGACTAAGATTGTACCTGAGTTGGCAAATGATGAGAACTTGAATAATTAACCAAGCACTTACAAAATGCCTATTTCTATTTGCCGTTTGCCTCCGGTTATGATAGGATTTTGCTCGGTCATGGCGGGTATAGTGTAGTGGTTAACACGTCTGGTTGTGGCCCAGAAGATCGTGGGTTCAAATCCCACTACTCGCCCAGGCTGGTGTTCGCGCCAGCCTTTTCCATTCAAACTAGTGAGATGCGCCCGTAGCTCAATGGATAGAGCATCAGTCTTCGAAACTGAGGGTTGGGAGTTCGAGCCTCTCCGGGCGTACTGGGTACAGATAGCCCAAAACTATCTGCATTTTCGACTAAATTTCACTCTGTGATTTGGTTGTTAAAGTACAGATAGCAAATGAGCCGCCAACATTTGTCAGATGAGGGGCGGCTCTTTTGTTTCCGCGTCTATCTCCAAAAACCAATAGTTCCAGTTTTGACCAAGTATGTTACTTTTTCAGAAACGGCCGTCAACTGTGCTAATTGCTCAACATACAACGGCCGTTATCCCAACCGCCCAAAACCAGACCACTCCCCACAGTATAAAACCACCCTCCCCTAGTGGCAACCCCCACCTGCTCCAACCCCAATCCACCCGTGCCACTACCCCCCCACCCCGGAGCGTAGCACCTTCCCCATATACCCATGAACCGTACCCTTGGCCCCTCTCCACCGTACCATTGCCTCTACCACCGCCGATCAAATACAATAAATCCAAGTCTGTTCGGTGCAAACGTAGGCGGAACTCCTCCCCCCCAACTGGCACGAGAAACAACACGACTGGCACACCAACAGACCTAGGGCCTTGCCCCCTCCCCCTACGTTCAGCAAAGCCCGATCCAAAACGGCCGTTCCCCCTCCGGAACGGCCGTTAATCCCCCAACATCCATCAACACCAACTACACCATCAAAGTACCATTGGGTTGGCTCCAATGTCCTAAAGACATACAAGCAAAAACAAACTATCATAAGCATCATACATTTAGATGGATGGTTAATCGTTATACACAGCATTCATTACATAGGAGACCAAAACATGTCTATTCTACTCATTATCTTCATCATCGGTTCTTTCCTAGCTTCAACATTAGTCATCTCTGCGGGTATGCTATCTTCACGTCTTAGTCAGTCACAGGCAATGGTTGGAGAACACGAAGCAATCATGGTTCGACAACCAGCTAGAAAATTTCATTCTCACACATATCCAGTAGAAATCACCACCTAAAACATCACTTGCCTGATAAAGGCATTATCAATCAATAAATTCAAAGGCCGTCACTTGAGTGACGGCCTTTTTTCATCCTAACGTGTAGCCAGCATCCCACCACACCATCCTTTCAACACACAACGGCCGTTTCCCAGCACGGCAGCCCAACCCGACCGCCCCAAAACCAGACCACTCCCTCAGCATAAACCCCCCGTGCCCTAGTGGCAACCCCCAACCCCAACCACCTCATCCAACTTGCCATTACTCCCTCTCCTCAGTGCATAGCATGGCCAACCCGCCCTCATGGACCGACTATGCCTTTGCACCCTCCCCCTCCCTCAAGTATCATATCCTCAGCGAGTTTTCATCCGATGAAGCCATAGCCTGGTTTGCACTTTTCTAGTTTATATTTTCAAAAACGACCGTATTCAACCACCAGGAAACTCGCAATTGTCCAAGTCTGAATCGGCCGTTTTTATTCAGTTTCGTAATTGTCCTGATAACCATTTTTGTTGGCTGTGCGAGAAACTCAAATCAAGGAGGCTCAATGCCCATAAGACAATTCATGCTGGCTTCGTATCAAGTAACAGTGGATGAACAAAAGGCGTTTCTCGAGGAATTAAGCGCGACAGAGCAAGCGTATCGGGAAGAAGGTTTGATGACAGATTTGCCAATCATCAGAATGGCAAGCAAAAAGAACCCTGAATTCATCCTTGAGATTATTCAATTTATAGATTCTCAAGCCGTTGCCGATGTAATGAATAATGCCAACGTCCAAGCCCACTGGGTAAAACTTTCGGGCATGTGGAAAAAAGGCCATTTTGCTGCCAATGAAATTCCAGAGGCACATATTCCCTGGGCGCTAATGGATGCGATACACCCATAAAATCAACGCAACGCCTCACAATGCGCTCCGGAGGATCGACGATGACACCAGCGTCTGAACTTCAACGTGAGCTGTACAACAAGCGAACTACACGCATGATAAAAAGTAGCGGGTTTGAAAATAACGCAAAGCCCAGAAGCTGGAAAGGATGCCTATTGGGGCTCATCGTGATGGTATTTCCTTTCCTTGCACTTATCTCAATGCTGTCCGACTCGTTCAAGCCCACAGCTTTCTGGATAAAAATGGCTCAACCCTTTGCGTTTATTCTGGGAGCGGTCATATTCATTTTTACTGTTTGGGCATTCCCAATAAATAACGATGAATTTAGCATAAGGAAGGTATTTGATAGTGTGTTAGTGGCTTTTGTAATTGCGCTTTCTGCATATCTATCGTTGATGTACTCAACCCCGATGCTACTTCATGAATTTGCATATTCTGCCGAAAAGGAAATTTCTGTTGTAGTAACAGACAGACAGATAAGGAGACGTCGCCGATTTACCTTATGCAAATATCAATTACTGTTTGAACATCCAGACATGCCCCATGGAAGCTACGTCTGTGCCTCGGAATCGACCTGGGATCAAACCCAGGAAGGTCTGAGTCTTAAGCTGCGGGTGGAGAATTCCCTCTATGGATACACAGTCAAGAGTCTCGAGTAGCTCATGAACCTTTAATCACAGCCGAGAATTACGGGCTAACAATGCTTACAGGGAACGATGCAGCTGAGGCATGCACTACCGAGTCAATAAACGGCCGTTTCACTCCACACATCCTCAATAAATCCACCAACACCCCATGCCTAGCACCTATGACTCAACAGGCAGCCCTCTAGCGATTTCCCTTGCTGCCTGGATACCAGATTGGTACGCGCCGTGACACGTGCCTTGCCCACCATAGACGGTGGCCTCACCGGCAAAGAACAGGCGCTCAGCCACAGGGCGTTGCAGATTGGCGCGTTGGTATGCTTGCCCCGGCAGCGCGCAGGCCCATGATCCTCTAGCCCAGGGATCCATACGCCAGGCTGTTACCATAGATCGGTTGACCTGTTTGCGGATGTCGTGACCAAAAATATCGGCGATCCTGTCAACGGCGAAGTCATGACAGGCCTCTTGGCCCTGTTTTTCAAGCCAGGCACCGTGACGACCGCCAACAAACACAACGGCCGTGTTGAGCCCCATGACGCTAACATCAATTTTTGCCATACTGCCATCCTCATTCCAGGTAGTGTAATGACCACGACCATCCTCCCCGAACACGTCTACATCGAAGTGGACACCAATTTTGTTCTCAAGCGCCATGGGTAGACCATTGATGGCTTCTGTTTTCCAATCCGGCAAACTTGGAGTAAAAAGAACCTCACCTGATGCCAGAATACCCGTCGATACCGTGCTTAGGGCTGTGCGTCCCGCAATCGTTCCTTTTGTCGTTTCTACCATCACACCACGGCCTGACCAATCGATCCTCTCAACGCGGGTATTGAGCAACACTGCCACATCCGCGCCCCATGCAGCAACCAGATTACCATAGCCCTGCAGTGCCTGAAAGCCAAGTTCACCAGTGGCGCTGGCAAAATCGGCGGTTGAAACAAGATCAATATCCCTCCCCCACGCCGTTGCTACACTACACAAAAAGGGGGCTGCAAATTCGCTGTCCATATCAACCACATTGCTGACGGCCACATCCTGACCTTGTTTGGCAGCAGCCGAGATCGCCTTGTAACTGTCGCCATAGAAAGTGAGGCAGGCAACGCGTTGATCTTCGTTCAGGGGCTTGCCATTTCGCTGAAACCTATGATTTTCGTCTTTGAACAGATCACTGTTGTTCTTATCCAGCGTGATACCCAGCTCATCAGCGATGGTAACAAAAGGATTGGTTGCCCCCCCAACCAACCAGGCACACCCCAGATCGAACCATACACCGGGTGCGATTTCTGCGGAATATGCCCGTCCACCGATGCGGTGTGATCCCTCGACCACCGTGTATGTTAGTCCGAGCCGACTCAGTTCCTTAGCCGCTGATAGGCCGGCCGCACCCGCGCCAATAATTATCACGTCTGATTCTAAAAGCATGAACCGTCTCCTTGTATGACCACCTTTTTTTATTTCACTGGTTGCTCTTGGAAGCGAAAGATTGTATCTGCACCGGAGAACAACGCATCGGCAACTAGGGCTCTATGGCTCAGATCGCTATTATTTGGTTCTTGATGGGGGTGGAAGTAGGCAAAGTTGTCTGTTGAGGGTAAACGGCCGTTCTCTAGGCTGCCTGTAAAAACAAAAACCATGTGGGGCTTGTCTTTGGCGGGGTATACTCCCGTAAGATTGATCAAGTTGACTGCTTGTTTCAGTTGGTTCTGCATATGTTGCGTAGCCGATTCCCAGGGAGGCATATTTTCTAGCCCTGTGCCACCTGGTAATTGCCAACTATTATCATTACGCCGCCACAGGACTTGGCCCTGCATATTAGTCACGACAATGAAAACGGCCGTTTCCCATACGGGTGGCGGTTGATAGGGGGGATGCCCCTGACGGCTCCTTATCCAATGAAAGAGAGGGTAGAGAACTTGGTAAAGAAACGTATACCCTAGACGGGAAATAAACCCAAAATGCTGCCAATGCCAAAACGGCCGTCCCCCCTTATGCGTTAAGGATTGTTTAATGCCATGGCGATGCACATACCACATCGGCCTAGGCAATGGGTTTGTGGCGAAAAAGCCAACT
Source organism: Promineifilaceae bacterium (SeqCode) (assembly GCA_965223555.1). Lineage (GTDB taxonomy): Bacteria > Chloroflexota > Anaerolineae > Promineifilales > Promineifilaceae > CBDCWU01. Next base: position 2,499,163 of record CBDCWU010000009.1, on the reverse strand, counting down.
TGGGGTGATTCAACAGATGTTTGCAGTTCGCCCCCGCGCCGTAAACAGCGAAAATAGAAGGCCAAAAAGCCTATCTGCTGTGCTCGCCGATAATGCAGACCAACCAATCTAACTGGCAAGGCAATAACCCCTGTTTCCTCCCGCACCTCGCGGGCTGCCCCATCTGTCGGCAGTTCGCCAACTTCTAATCCACCACCAGGTGGCGCAAATGAGCGGGTATCACTGCGCCTAATGAGAAGCACCTGACCCATTTCATTGACAAGAATACCTGTACTACCCATACGCATAACAGATCAACTGTAACATGCCGTTCTCAGCTTGGCAAAGCGGCTTGGCAAAGCTTCTACCAATGGTATAATTATCTGCTTGCTGGGGATGTGGCGAAATTGGCAGACGCGCATGACTTAGGATTATGTGCCGCAAGGCGTGTGGGTTCGAGTCCCACCATCCCCATCAGGAAAAATGGCATTGCACCAGCAACGCTTTTTTACAATTGGGTGCAAGCCTCCAGAGTTCCCCCAATTTGATCATTGCAAAAAATGAAAATTTCAGGCGGCATCGTTAAGGCTGCTAGATAACGAGGTAATGTTGTGACACTTACAATTCATAAAGAAGAAGATGACCAAAGACAGTTAAAAGTGCGCGTAGAAGTGGATGAGAAGCGTGTTGAGAAAGCAATGCGTCAGACAGCACGGCAACTGGCCCGTGAAATTCATGTGCCTGGTTTCCGGCGGGGCAAAGCGCCTTATAGTGTGGTTCTACGCCGTTTTGGTCGTGATACGGTACGGGCCGAGGCAGTAGAAAGTATCGCCCAAGATATTTTTGCAGAAGTGTTGGAACAGACAGAAGCAGAAGTTTATGCTCAATCTAGCATGGATGACATGGAGCTAGAACCCCTAGTGTTTAGTTTTACCATCCCGCTCACACCAACGGTCACTTTGGGCGATTATCGCTCGATTCGTAAGGAGTTGGAGCCTGTTGAGGTGACAGATGAAGCCTTGCAAGAGGCTTTAGAACACGTGCGGAGCCATCATGAGGTTGTGGAGCCAGTAGAACGGCCGGTTGAGGCTGGCGACAAGGTAACCGTGAGTGGTCGGGGTGAGCTTCTAGAAGATGATGAAGCCGGTGAAGAGGCTTTGGAAGAAACAGAAGAAGAGGTTGTGGAAACGGCCGATAGTTCGGAAGAGGCCGCTGATGACCAAGCAGAAGATGTAGATCATGAGGAGTGGGATGATGAAGATGACAATGTCATCTTCGATTACGAAAATATAGATCTAGTGATGGATGGCAACCAACTATTTTTTGGCCAGGGGTTTGTGGATAATTTGGTGGGCATGTCAGTAGGTGAAGAAAAAACCTTTACCATCTCCTTCCCGGAAGATTTTGATGATGAAGATTATGCTGGCCGCCAAGCCACCTTCAATATCTCTGTCTTAAATATACAAAGCCGCACCTTGCCACCATTGGACGATGAACTAGCCCAGGCAGAAGGCGACTATGAAACGCTAGATGAAATGCGGGAAAGTTTACAGGAAGAGTTACAAGGTCAGGCTGAATCAGAATTCAAAGATGCTTTACTAGAGGGCATGATTGATGATTTGCTGGAAGATGTTCAAGAAATGGTTTATCCACCAGTAGCTGTCGAACAAGAGATTGATACGATGCTGGAATCATATCAAAATCAAGTGAAGCGTTCGGGTTGGGAGTGGGAAGAATTTTTGTTGATGCAGGGCCAAGATGAGGAAGATGTGCGGGCAGATTTTCAAGAAACGGCCGAAAAAAGGCTGCGTCGCCAACTTGTCCTACGTCAACTTATTCTGGATGAGAAAATACAAGTGAAGGCGGCCGACATTGATGCTCTGATTGAGGAGCGCATCGGCCGTTTCGATGACGAGAAGCTGCGCGAGGGCATGCGTGACTATTACCGTCAAGGTGCAGCCTTTGAGATGCTTAGCAGTGAGATTTTGATAGAAAAAGTGCTAGAACGTGTAGAGGCCATTGTCACGGGTAATGCCCCTGACTTGGCAGAATTGGAAGCAGCAGAATTGGAAACGGCCGTTAACGAAGAAGAATAACGTAAATCTAACACTTGCACCTTACACTGTGCCTTCTAACTCGCGGTTTGTGTCTGTGTACAACAGAACATGACGCATCAAGGAGAAAAATATGTTTGACCTACCAACCTCCCTGGTCCCAATGGTGATAGAACGAGACGGCCGTGGCGAACGAGCTTATGACATCTATTCATTGCTTCTCAAAGAGCGCATTATCGTCTTAGGAACACCCATTAATGATCAGATTGCCAATCTCATCGTGGCTCAACTACTTTATCTGGCCCGAGAAGACCCCACCAAGCCGATTCGCATGTACATTAACAGCCCAGGTGGCATGGTCTACTCAGGTATGGCCATTTACGACACCATGCGCCAAGTTGAATGTCCCATTTCCACCGTTGCTGTTGGCTTCACCGCCAGCTTTGGCACAGTGTTGCTCACAGCGGGTACCAAAGGCATGCGCTACGCCTTGCCTCATGCCACCATTCATATGCACCAGCCCTTAGGCGGGGCTCAAGGGCAGGCCTCAGACATAGCCATTCAGGCACAAGAGATCATTCGTCTGCGTTCAACCATCAATAACATCCTCAGTCGCCATACAGGGCGCACCATCGAACAGATTGAAGAGGATACTGACCGCGATATTTATATGACGGCTGAACAAGCCAAAGAGTACGGTCTCGTAGATGAGGTTTTATCAGGCTCTGAAGAAATATAATCAATAGGCTGCTTTTACTAACTTATCAAGCATCCCTAATGCAAAGAATAGTAAATAAACGGGTTCTTCATAAATGAAGAACCCGTTTTTCTTCTGGAGTGAGAAGTTAGTAAGTAGCTCTAACTTCCCGCCCGCCAAATTTGCGATACTGATAGTGACTGCATATAATCTCAAACAATCTTGTATGAGAATAATAAGGTAGCTATGAAACGTGCCTCCATGCGCAAAATAACAGGCATCAGCCTCACAATATTACTGGGCATATTTACGATAGCAATTTCCTATTCATTGTGGTTCTTTCCCCACTCTATTCAAGCAGCCCCTCTAAAACAGGGTGGTCAACCCGTCATATCCTTTGATCAAACAAGCTTCGAGGTAGATGAAGGCATGGATATTGATATTTCCGTTTCCCTGTCTGCCTCCACCAACCAGACAGTAACGGTTAGCTATTTCACTCAAGGCACATCAGCTACTAGTGGCACGGATTATACGGATACATCAGGCGTCTTAACATTTCCACCAAACACAACAGCCTCCCAAACCTTTACCGTAGAAACCAATCAAGACACAGTTGATGAACCATCCGAAATTATCAAAGTCAACTTGGTTAATCCTGTCAACGCAACCTTGAGCGGTGGTGGGGTGAATTTAACCGTGGATTTGAGGATTCTGGACGATGATCCTTCCGCCACAGCAACCCCTACCAACACGCCGACAGGTAATCAGCCTATTTTTGCCGATCAGTACGAACCCAATAATGCTTTTGCTGACGCCACAAGCATTGCGGCTGGACAGCGCCTTTGTAACATTACGCTATGGCCCACAGGTGATGAAGATTTTTTCACCTTTTTTGCCAAAGACGGCTTTTCCTACCAGATATTTACGGACGACCTGGAACCAGGCATTGATACTGTTATGACCGTTTATGGGCCACAAGGAAATGTCATGGCAACTAGTGATGATTTTGGTGGTGAGCGTCGTTCCGAGGTAGAAATCAGAGCCAATCAAGACGGCTTTTATTTTGCTCGCATTATTAACCAAGATCCTTCTGACCCTGCCGACAAAACATACTGTTTTGAGGTTACAGAAATCGTACCCACAGCTACACCTACATTCGTGCCAGCAGAAGAGGCCGGGGATAGTTGTGAATGGAACAGTGATATTGAACATGCTTGTTTGATTGGTGTTGGCGAAACAAAAAGCATGAACTTTATCCCCACCCAAGGCAGCGAGCAAGATACCGATATCTACCGTTTATGGATCAAGGTTGGCATTGAGTATACGTGTGAAACATTAAATTTGTCTGCCCATGCCGATACCAACATCATTTTATGGGATCAAAACGGGAACCCTTTTTCCCCCTGGATCGGCAATGATGATCGAGAAGATGCTACTGGGGACACACCTGATTTTAGCAGCAAGGTTTCATATTTTGCTGGATATACCGGCTGGTTATATATTGTTGTTGGGCCAGTAAATCCACCGGCTTTTGAAGAAGCACATTTACACACATATGATCTAACCTGTTCTTCATCAGCTGCCACCGCCACACCCACACCCACAGCGACTTTCCCACCATTGCCACCATCAACGGGGGGCACAGGCGGTACTTCAGCCACAAATACGCCAGTAGCTACATCAACGATCATTGTTTTCCCCACCTTCCCAGCCACAGCTACTCCTTTTGTATTACCGACAACCACTCCAACACCCACACCCCCTGTCGTACAGTTCCAACCATTGCCTACAGCTACACCACTTTCTGGTGGGGGGCAAGACGTGACGATCAATGTCACCTTGTATTATGATGTGAATGACAGCTTTACCCCAGAGTTGACAGAAGGCATTGTCAATGTGGCTATCTTTTTATTTGACAGCGCCACAGGTAATTTGCTGCAATTTGGGACAACGAATGAGACTGGCGCTATTCGTTTTACGGGCGTTATGGCATCAGGCCCCGTAAGAATTGTGGTGCCGTTTTTGAATTATAATCAGATTATCGTTGGGGGAAACGAGGACTTGTTGTTGCGGATTGCACCGCAACCTTTGCCCATCGGTATTCCTTAAATCTATCTACATCTGGCTGATTCCAGCAATGAGCCAGGCTATCGTTTGTGGTCTTATGAAGGTTGGTGTTCATGTCTGAGGAGGAGTTAATTGAACCTGGTGATGAAACAACTGGTGGGCTGACAGAGGATCGGCGGGTTTGGCTCCTCATTATTTTGGCTGTGTTGGGTCTGGTGGCGGTTATTGTGCTAGGCATTTTGCTGTGGCGCAATGCTCGTGATGATGAGACAACGCCTGTGCCACAAAGCACCCCCCTAGTAGCATCGGTACCCACAGGTGTTCCAATTGAGGTGATTGACTCTTCAAAAACAGTTTCATTTACTTTGGAAGCCCCAATTTCGCTACGTATTAAGGCACAGGATTTCACGGTGCGAGCGCAGGCTATTCCGGCTGACGGGGCTTGGGTTCCGCTGGTACAGGGAGAGGGCACGGCCGTTTGGGTTTATGGTTCCGTCGTTAATTATGTGATTGGTATACCTTACTCCCGTGCCAATCAAAATTTGCTGGAGCAATTAACTTTGGGTGAGGACATTGTGCTGATGACCCGTGGTGAACGGGAATTTGTCTTCTCCTTCAACAACCGGAGACAAGTGCCAGCCACAAACCGAGACATATTTGCTCAAAGTGTACCGGGTATCACTCTCGTTTTATTAGGAGACACCAATTTAGGGGAAGAGCGTCTGGTAGTGCAAGGCACTTATGTTGTACCGGAGCCTGATAGTGGTCGGGCTGACAACGTTTTTGAAATTGGTGAACCAGCCCAGTTAGAAAGTGCTCAAATAACTGTCAATGGGGCAACTTACTTGCCGGACCGGCCTGAAGCACCGCCCGGTTTTGCTTTTTTCCTGGTGGATTATCAGATTCAAAACACTGGCTTGACTGCTTTGGATACGAGCCAGCTACAGATGTCTCTTTTGGATAGTTTGGGCAATACTTATGCTCTAAACGCTCAGGCCAGCCAGCTCGGCAACTATCCCCCTCTCAGCGGCTTCTTGAACTCAGGCCAATTGGCTTCTGTAACGATTGGCTATCAGATTCCAGTGGGTTTAATTAGCCCTAACTTGAACTGGAATGTGTTGCAAACCAGTACAGGTGCCCAAATCCAAGTGACGATACCCTTTGTTGCTGGGGGCAGTGGCGAGCAGGGTACGGTTATCACCCTCAATGCAGTCAATATTTCACAGGATTTGACGAGTTTGAATTTATCAGGTTCGGTGGTGAATGGAGGCTCACAGCCATTGGTGATTGGCGAGCAGAACATCTCTTTACGTACCAATGATGGCTCGGTATATCTACTGCTGGCGACGAATCCTGCTTTCCCTTGGTCAATCTCCCCTGGGCAGACGGTTCAGTTCACAGTTAGTTTTCAACGGCCGTCTACAGCCAATAGTGCCATTTTCTCCGTTCTCAACCAACAGTTTGAACTGAGTAATTTGCGCTAGGATCTGGCTTCCTCTTTAGGGCCATTGCCGTTGATTAAGAATTCCATCGAAGATGATTCGCGTGTACCACGGCTGGTATGGTAGAGATAGAGGCCAATCAGGATGATAAGCAAGCCAAGTCCAATGCCACCTAATTGGAGCGGGCCTACAAACGGCCGTTCAAAGTTTGGCTGACTGTGAGTACCAATCCCTATCAAGTCAGACAAGCCACTAACGTAAAGAAAAACCAGCCCAGTAGCTCCTAACCTGATAGCAATATCGGCTTGCAAAGAGCGCGGCGAATCTGCAGGGCGGCGTTCATGCACATAGACATAGGCAACCAAAGTGAAACAGGTGATTCCCAGCAGAAGTGGCACCATTTGCACAATACCAAAACCTGGGGTTGAGTTAATACCAAAAGAATCAGCCGCTAAGGATAGCACCAGCAAAATAATGCCAGCACCCACTAACAGCCACAAAATGATATGTCGTACGCGTGTGACTTTCTCTTTACTCATTTAGCTCATCTCCCATAAATACAAAAACGCCGCATCAAAACGGCGTTTTTTGGTCGGGGCAGCGAGATTTGAACTCACGACCTCTTCAACCCCATTGAAGCGCGCTACCAGGCTGCGCCATGCCCCGACAAGGTGACGGGCATTATAACAAAAGGGGGGATCAGCGGCAAATTACAACAAGTAATGAGGGCTATCTTACTGGACAAATGGCTCCAGGGAGGTTGCCAATAAGGCCATGAGTCCTAGCATAAAATCATAGCCAAAATGAACAATAATAGCGACAGTAGTATTGGTGCGTTGCCGAATAAGCCCCAAAACGAGTGCGATGATGAAAATAGCCAATGTGGCTGGAGTCAGACCATATTGGATATGGGAGACGGCAAAGAGTACGGCTGTAAACCACAAACCCAACACTGGCTGCAAGGCTCCTCTAAACAGCAATTCCTCGCCGATGCCAGCCGACACGGACAAAGCAAACCACTCCCATAACGAATCCACATCGCCTAGTAAATTGCCACTAATATCTTCTAATTGCTGTACCTGTTCAGGGCTGATAGCAAACCAGATCATGGTAATGAGCCATTGCAGCACAACCAGCAGTGGAATCCAACGCAGTCCTACAAACATCTGTTGGCGCGTGGGCCGTTCCAGCCCTAAACGTTCCTGCAATGCTTCATTGCTGCGACGGAAAAACAGACCCACACCCAAGAAGGCCAAGATAGCAAAGAGGAGTTGTTGCAGGACAAAATCGGTGATACTGACGGAAACGGCCGTTTCCGCTAACTCGGCTAAGGCTCCCTCATTTAACAACAGCAAGGTATTACCCATCAGATAGCCGCTCAAAATAAGGGCAAGCGTGTGTACTGGGGAAGCAGGATCAATTGGCAGCCAATGGGCCAAGAGGTGCCGCCAGGGTCGATAACTCATCACGGCTCCCCACAAACCCATGACCAATAGGGCCACGCCCGCAGCTTGCGAATTGATGACAATAGAAAGGGCAGCAAATTGTTGTGGAAAAAACAGATGCAAAACACCTTGCAATATGAGAGGGACATTTACAAAGAACAAAACCCATTCAAACAGCGTAATCGCTTTTTCCTGTTGGCGTTGAGCCAACACATTGGCCACAATAATGAGAACAAAAGCAATAATGACACCAGAAAAAATATCCATAGTTAGTAGGTTCGCAGTGAGGGAGGCAGATGATCCCATAAATTGAGATGTACGAGATGCCAACGCCCTCGCTTCCACTCAATGAGGTTCAAGCTGGTATTGTAGATCCAAAAGGAGACCGTATCACTGCCCACAGCCAAACGTAAAACGGTAGAGATGAGACCACCATGCGCCACAGCCAGCACGGAATCATCGCTCTTTTCGGCCGTTGCCACTAGATTCTCTAGGGCGCGTTGGGCCTGTTTTTTGAAGGCAGCATAAGTTTCGGAAGGTGTCTGCCGAAGTGGATATTGGGCGGGTGCAGCTGCCCTAGCTAAATGGGCAGACACTAAAAAGTCTGCCTCATGCAGGAATTCATCTGTGACGAGAGGCAGATTGAGGGCTTGAGTGAGGGATTCGGCCGTTTGTTGGGCGCGTAACAATGGGCTGGCATGTATGCTGGATACGACCACGCTGCTGCCATTATCAATAATGGGGCCATTTGCCAGCCAGTGGGCCAGATGTTGAGCTTGTTGCTCTCCTAAAGCAGTGAGTGGGCTGTTCCAATCGCTATCATCCCGCGCCACTTGCCAGCGTGATTGTCCATGTCGAATGAGGTAAATCTTCATGCCGCCAAGTATAAGCCATTTTGACAAAAGGCAGTATGCTACAAAATATCACCCCCTGTACAATCCCACAGATTAAAGTCAAAAAGCGTGTCTGGCGTTTCTGAGCATAATTGCTTCGCTGTGAGATAGTAGGGGGAACGGGTGTAGGGCATTTTCAAGCAAACGGCCGTTTCCTTTAACGCCCTCAATAAGGTAGCAGCGGGCGATGTTAACACATGCACGATGCGCACGCCTTGCCACCATAGAGCTGAGCCCCATTGTCTCAACAACTTAGCTAAATCTTGTCCTGATGCCGTCAGCAATGACACACTCTTGAAGCCACGCCAACGGAACGGCCGATAGATGACTAACCCATCTACACCAACGCCAAACTGATATTGGCGAAAGGGATGATGAGCAAAACGCTGTTCCAGCCAGGCAGAGGTATTGACAAAACTATAACGAGCAGGCGGAGGCAGTGAGGTAGCAGCAAATGTTTCAGGCCAGGTTTTTGTAAGCGTTAGAGGCTGATAAGATAACGGCCGTTTCAACCACCCCACCGTCGAATTCAACTGACCCACAACCTGATAACCATACCCTTTGCTCCGCCGATCTACCTTGACACCAGCCGCATTAGAGAAACCCACCCCTGCTATACCACCTTGAGCATGAACGGCCGTGTACACTGGTTGCGCCACCTGCTTCACCAGCCCTTGCCCGCGATAATTGGGGTGAACGGCCATATTGATACTCACACCAACCATCATAGGCTCAAGCTGGCCTGGTGCATACACTTGACGCAGCACACAACTATATTGTGCCGCCAATTGCGCCCCATCCCACGCCCCAAAAGCAATGAGTGGGGCCGCCGCTTGTAAAAAGGTTAACAACTGAACCATGTCAGTTGGCTGCCGCCCAAACGCCGTCGCCAACAACTCTGCCCAAGCCCAATGATCTTCGATCGTTAAAGGGGAAATCCGCATAGCCAACCTCCTGTCCTTATAATGAAGCCATCTTATCAAAAGTCCAAAAGAGCGGCAGAACGCTCCCTCACCCCTTTACCGACGAATCACATATCACATCCTTAGAGACTATTTACCAAACAGTCTCTGTACCTCTGGTAGAATGGCGAATTTATGGCCAATGCAAATTATCACCAGCAAAACCAAGTTGTCATTCAGGACTGACAGTCCTGAATCTCTAAGTTAATAACGAACGCTTACTTAAGTTTATCCTGAAACTCTTTGCGGAACTTACGCACTTTGGGGTCAATTACCATCTGGCAATAAGGTTGGAAAGCATTATCCTTAAAATAGTTTTGATGATAATCCTCCGCCACATAAAAGGTATCTAGAGGGGCAATTTCTGTCACAACGGGATTCGGCCACAAACCTAAAGCCTCCGTTTCCGCCAATGACCTCTCCGCAATCGCTTTCTGCTCTTCATCATGATAAAAAATAGCCGAACGATACTGTGTCCCCACATCAGCTCCTTGCCGATTAAGCGTTGTGGGATCATGTGTACGCCAAAATATGTACAAGATGTCTGCCAAAGAGATTGTCTCAGGATCAAAGGTGATCTGGGCCACTTCCGCATGGCCCGTTGTGCCATTACACACCTCACGGTAAGTAGGATGAGGGATATGGCCACCCGTATATCCTGATTCAACCTTCTCCACGCCACGCAAATCTTGATAAATTGCCTCAATGCACCAAAAACAACCTGCACCCAATGTTGCTTTCTCTAAATTTTTCATCACACTTAATCTCCATATAGCCTATCACTTTCGATCATATTATCCTGAACAGATGAACAGTGTACCAACTATTATCCAAATGGACAGACGCCTTCTGTAATTTTGGACATAATCAAAAACAAACTCCACTCGCCCAAACATTAGCGATCATCGGCCAACCAGAGGGGAAAACCTGAATGGAAGCTCTAAATTCATAGGGGATACTCTATTCCTATTTTGTTTGACAGCCAATACCCCTTATGGTATTATCCCCGCGTTCTTGCTAACATAATGTGAGAATACCACACTAGTAGTTAATGTGACTTAAGGAGAATCCGGTATGAGATCGCGTACAGAGATGATGGTTGACCGCTTGCGGGACTTACAAGCAGGCACACCGGATATTGAGGCATCGGCCGTTGTGAGTGTTGATGGCCTTATTATGGCGTCCTCCCTGCCTTCTGGGGTAGATGAAGATAGAATTTCGGCTATGTCGGCTGCTTTGCTTTCTCTTGGTGATCGTATTACTAGCGAATTGCGCCGGGGCCTCCTCAGCCGTGTCTACATCGAAGGTAGCCAAGGCATTATTGTACTCATGGCTGTAGGAGATGAAGCGGTATTAACCGTATTAGCCCGCGCTGAGGCCAAGCTGGGCCTAATTTTCCTCGATATGAAACGAGCAGTTGAAGATTTAACCCGACTATTATGATGCGAATACAATCGCAACCTTAACCCTGACGTTCTAAGAGTGGGGCGTATCACCCAAAATGATACGCCCCACTCTTTTTTTATGTGAATATTTTTAGATGAGAGGAAAGAAATGACAAAATTTATCTTTTTCACCGGAGGTGTTGTCAGTTCAGTGGGAAAAGGGGTAACAGCCGCTGCCCTAGGCAACCTCTTAAAAGCTCGCGGATTATCCGTAGCTGTGCAAAAGCTAGACCCATACATCAATGTAGACCCAGGCACGATGTCTCCCTATCAGCATGGTGAAGTTTTTGTAACAGAGGATGGCGCCGAAACTGATTTAGATTTAGGCCATTATGAACGATTTATTGACATCAATTTAAGTCAGTCTTCGAATGTAACAACAGGGCGTGTGTATGCTGAAGTGATTGCCCGTGAACGACGTGGGGATTATTTGGGTGGAACAATCCAAGTAATCCCCCATATCACCAATGAAATTAAGCGCCGTATTCATCTCGTGGCCGAAGAAACAAAAGCTGACATTATTTTGGTCGAGGTGGGCGGTACAGTCGGTGATATTGAAAGTTTGCCTTTTTTGGAGGCACTTCGGCAGATGCGGTCTGATGTGGGCCACAAAAATACGCTTTATGTGCATGTCACGTTTCTGCCCCATATCGGGGCCAGCAACGAGCTTAAAACGAAGCCAACTCAACATAGTGTGCGGGAGTTACGGGGTATTGGCATCCAGCCTGATGTCATTATCGCCCGTGCTGATCATCATATTCCCGAAGAACATGTCAAGAAAATCGCCCTTTTTTGTGATGTGAAAAAACGGGCTGTGATTCCAGCCAAGACGAGCGAAATTTTATACCGTATCCCCTTAACCTTGGAAGAAGCGGGCTTGGCAGAATATGTCATGGAAAGGCTAAAACTTAAAGCCAAGAAAACGGCCGATTTACAGGATTGGGCCGAGATGATTGAGCAGATCAAACAGCCGAAACCCACTATCCGTATCGGCATCGTAGGCAAATATGTGGAGCTACATGATGCCTACATGAGCGTGCGCGAATCCTTGTATCATGCCGGTATTGCCAATAACCGCCAGGTAGACATCGAGTGGATCCACTCCGGCGACTTAGAAAAGAGTAATAATTGGGAGCAGTTTGAGGGGCTAGATGGCATCGTTGTGCCGGGCGGGTTTGGTGAACGGGGCATTGAGGGCAAAATTATGGCCGCTGGCTGGGCCAGACAAAACAAGGTTCCCTATCTAGGCTTATGCTTGGGCATGCAGGTGATGTGCATTGAGTTAACACGTCAGATTGTGGGTAATGATGAACCTAATAGCACTGAATTTGATGCCCAGACACAGCATCCAGTCATCAGCCTGATGCCAGACCAGCATCATTTGGCCGACATGGGAGGAACAATGCGCCTAGGCGCATACCCTTGCCAGCTGGTATCCGGCACAAAAGCTGCCCAGGCCTATGATACACCTGAGATTCATGAACGGCACCGACACCGTTGGGAATTTAATAATGGTTATCGTGCTTTGTTAGAGGAACATGGCATGGTGTTTAGTGGTTTATCTCCCAACGGCCGTCTCGTGGAAATCGCCGAACTGCAAGACCACCCCTTCATGCTAGGCAGTCAATTCCATCCCGAGTTTAAGAGCCGCCCCAATCGCCCCCACCCCCTGTTCAAGGCCTTTATGAAAGCGGCCGTCGCCCATCAGGAAGCTGATCAAGAAGCGGTTCATTCTAGCAATGGTCACGAGAAGGTATTAGCCTAATTCTGCCATGTTCGATCTGCTCATCAAAAATGGCACGATCATAGACGGCCGTAAATCCCCTCGTTTCGTCGCCGATGTGGGCATTGTGGGTGATAGGATAACGGCCGTTGGCGATCTAACCGCCGCTGAGGCCACTGCCACTCTAGACGCAACCAACCACATTGTGGCTCCGGGTTTTATCGACGTTCATACCCATTCTGACGCTTGGCTTCTCAAACAGCCCAACTTCCTCTCCAAAACCTTACAAGGCTTCACCACCGAATTCCTCATGCTGGATGGCATTTCCTATGCGCCTGTCAACCAGCATACCGTCGCCCATTGGCTGCGTTATCTTCTACCTCTCAATGGTCTGCGCTTTGAGGAGTACATTGGCTGGGAGAGCATGGCCGAATACATGGCTTTGCTGGATGGTAACGTGGCCCAAAATGTGGCTGCCTTCATTCCCTACGCCAACGTGCGTACCTTGGCTTGCGGCTTCGGCCAAAAGCGACCAGATGATTACCAAATGTCCGACATCCAATACCTCATCCAGCAAGGCATGGCTGAGGGAGCAATGGGGCTTTCCAATGGCCTGGATTATGTGGATGAGGCCTACGCCAGCACGGAAGAACTCATAGCTGCTTCGCAAGCCATGGCCGCCGAGCGTGGCATTTATGTGACCCATGTGCGCTATCAATTAGGTACGTTAGCAGGTGTGAAAGAGGCAGTGGAAATTGGGGAACGGGCTGGTGTGCCGGTGCACATCTCTCATCTAAAAGGGTCGACACCAGCCGAAGCTGAAGCCATTTTGCACTATTTGGACAGTGTGGCCATTCATGAGGTGGATTTCTCCTTTGATGTCTATCCTTACACATCTTCATCAACCATGCTGCAATATTTATTGCCTCATGAGGTATGGCTAGATGGCCCCCTGGCTCTGGCTCAAGAGCTGGCTGATCCTCGCATTCGCAGCTTGTTTGCGCGAGAATTGGCAGAACGGCCGTTATCCAAAATCCACATCGCCTGGGTCAAAAGCAAAGGCAATAGTCATCATCAGGGCAAAACGCTGGCCCAATACATCACCGATGTACAAAAATCACCCACCGATGCTTTGTGCGATCTGCTGCTAGAGGAAGCTGGAGCTGTGCTGCTCGTTTTTGGTGTGGGTGCAGACGAATTGGTGCATCCTTTTTTGGCTCATTCCCATTACATGATGGGCAGCGATGGCATCTTTCATCCTGACGGCGCCGTCCATCCCCGCCAATTTGGCTCGGCGGCACGGCTGTTGGGACCCTGTGTGCGTGATCATCAGCTATTTTCGTTGGAAGAAGCCGTGTATAAGATGACAGCTTTTCCCGCCCAACGTTTTGGCTTGCAAGATAGAGGCATGATTGAGAACGGCCGTTTCGCCGACATCACCATCTTCAATCCTCGCACCATCAACGACCCCGCCTCCTATGCCCACCCCCACCAATACGCAGAGGGTATCTCCCACGTCATCGTCAACGGCACAGTCATTATTCAAGATGGTCAAGCAGTTACACTGGAAAAACCTCACCCTGGTCGTTACCTCCGCTACCACCCTTCATAGAGGCAGTGCCTTGTGCCTGCCCTATACGATTCGCCTACGCCCCTCCGATTTCCTTTGCCCATCTACCAGCGATAGGCTAAGATGACCCTATGATTGCATTCGGCCGTTTGCTCATGATCATTGGCATCATTATTACCATCGCCGGGGCCGCATTGTGGATAGCTGGACGTTATCTACCTTGGCTGGGCAACCTACCTGGTGATATCCGCTACGAATCAGACAATGTACGTGTCTATTTTCCCTTGGCAACCATGATTCTCATCAGCATCATCGGCACTATCATCCTGAATATTCTCGTGCGCATTTTTAAGCGGTAATAACCAACAAATGAAAGTAGCCGTACTCTCCGACATTCATGGCAACCTGCCTGCATTAGAAACCACCAGCGCCCATATCGAAAAATGGCAGCCTGATCTCATCGTCGTTGCTGGCGATATTGTTAATCGAGGCCCTAATTCAGCCGAATGTCTGCGTTTTGTAATGGACAAACAACAAACGGCCGCTTGGCACATCATCCACGGCAACCACGAAGGCTACATCCTAGAACGCCACGCCAATCCGGACGATCAACAGCAATTCACTCAACTTTCTTATTGGACATATCAACGACTCAATGGTCAAATTGCTGCTATTAGTCAGTTGCCACCCCATCTTAGCTTTGACGCTCCTGATGCCAGCCAGATTTGCATTACTCATGCCTCCATGCGCGGTGACCGCGATGGCATTTATCCCGAAGCGGCTGATGAGGAAATCCGTCAGCAAATCACACCGGCTCCTGCTGTCTTTTGCACCGCCCATATCCACCGCCCTTTCATCCGCACCATAGATAATACCCTCGTTGTCAATGTCGGCTCCGTCGGTTCGCCTTGTGATGGTGATGTGCGCTCTAGCTACGCCCAAATAACATGGCACAACGGCCGTTGGCAAGCCAACATCATCCGCCTCGACTATGATCGAGAACAGGCCAAACAGGATTACGTTGATGCTGGCTATTTTGAGGAGGTAGGCTCCTTTGGTCGTATCATTTACGCTGAGTGGCTTACGGCACAGTACCGAGTTTATCCTTGGTTCGCTCAATATGGGGATGCCATCAAAAATAATGAGATAGATATGGAAACGGCCGTGTCTCAATATCTGACACAAGTTGCCAACTAATCGTTCCAGGCCAAACGCCACAGTTGACGGCCGTTTTGCACATCCTCACTTACAAAATAAATATCACTCCCTACTATAGTGAAGGATACAATGTTGCTGTCTGTTGACCCAACTTCAAGATCAGTGACCATTACGGCATTATCTTTTTCGCCATTTGTTACCCAAAGCCCACGCCCGTTAAGACCATCATCTGCTTCAAAAAAGAAATATTCATCCACATGACCAAGAGGGATAGGATCTGAATCTCCCTCTGAATTAATATCGTTCATCATAAAAGTTCCTGTTTCGGTGCCATTACTTTGCCACAGTTCGTTTCCAAATTTCGGGTTTTGTGCTGAAAAATAAACAACATCCCCTGCACTAAACAAATTATATTTTTGATCATTTGCGATTGCAGGAATAACAGATATAGGCTCACTAAAAGAATCGTATGGAGAATCACTGACAAACCAAAGTGAACGGCCATTAATATCTGCAACTGTGACAAATAACCCATTATTCGTTGTTACGACCTCAATAATATCAACCCCAAGTAACTGAATGTAGAGGTTGTTTACCCAAGTGTTGGGGGCCAATAGGGTAACGCGTGGGATCATATATTTTTGTTCCCCAGCCGCAAGAAGTATGAGACGACCGTTTTGATTCGCAAGAGAAACTGATGACGGTGATGCAGGATAACGATTCAAATCCTCAATAGCAACTGTGCCAACCTCAGTGCCATCTGTCACCCATACTTCGCGCGATAGACCATCTTCGGCCATAAAAAAGAGAGAATCTCCCACAACTGTAAGTTGCGTAGGCGTAGATGAGCCAGAAGCATGAATGTCTTTGATCATTGCAGTACCGAATTCCGTACCATCCGTTTGCCACAATTCAGCACCATATTCACTGTCATTGATCGTAAAAGCCAACTTGTCTTTCCAAACGGTTAATGAAGTTGATAAAGATCCCGACTCGCCAATCCACAAATCCTTGACCAGTTCTGTACCTGGTAACAAACCATCACTCACCCATAATTCTAAGCCAAGCTCAGCATCATTTCGTAAGAAAAAGAGTTGCTCCTCCACAATTGTTAACTCAGAAATACCCTTATTGGGTTCATTAAAACGACTCACTTGCTGCATATTGGCAATCGTACCATTAGTGCGCCACAGTTCCACCGAATTTGTTTCGGGATTCACGGCCGTTAAATATAATCGGTTGCGAAAGGCTACTAAATTCTCCGGCTCCAAAAACCCCTCTACCTGTATCAGATCAAAATTAAATGATCGGCTAGAAACGGCAGTTTCTGGTGGAGCAATAGGCTCGATAATGGGAACGGCCGTTGACATAGCATCATTACTGCAAAAAGGATCAGATATTCCCTCAAAACAGAAAAATACAAACCGATTAAACAATAATACAATCAGAAAATAAACAGTAATAATACCAACACATACCAAGGCCAATCGCTGCCAATTTTCCTTAGCAATATCCGAGCCTCTTCCTTGCGAAGAAGTTTCTAGTGATTTTTTAACAAGGTGGGGGGCAAAAATCGGGTTCCCTAAAATGTTGATTTCAATTTCTAAATCTTCTTGCAGCAGGTCATAAACAAACTCGTCGGTCTCAACTGCCTTGAGAAATAATATGTCATTGTTGTTGATTTTGGCTTGAATCAGGGTTCGTGTCTCATCAATAAATTCATCATCTAGTGTAGAGGATAACCCATATAGCAGTAGAGCCCCTTCGCTCGTGACCGCCGGCAAATTCAGTTTTTGTGCAATTGCCACAACCAAACGGTGTACAGGCACATCATCAGGCAAGATAGCGGGGCCAGAACGGCCGTCCAAGTCCACCAGCTTCACACGAATATCCATAACCCACTCCATTATATGACAAAGGATGTCATGATTGTCAATTATCCTATTAATCATACGGAGACACTTATGAACAAGTTCCAACTACAATCTAACTTCGCCCCTATGGGCGACCAACCCCAAGCCATTGACCAACTCGTAACAGGTTTAAATAATGGCTTGCGCCATCAGGTTTTGCTAGGTGCGACGGGTACAGGCAAGACCTTTACCATTGCCAATGTGATTCAGCAGACGCAACGGCCGTCGCTCATCTTCGCTCACAATAAGACCCTAGCCGCCCAACTGTACAGCGAATTCAAGACCTTCTTCCCCCACAACGCCGTCCACTACTTCGTCAGCTACTACGACTACTACCAGCCCGAAGCCTATATCCCCCGCCACGATTTGTACATCGAGAAAGAGACCCAAATCAACGACGAAATCGAACGGATGCGGCAAGCCGCTACCCAAGCCCTGGCCACCCGCCGCGATGTCATCATCGTCGCCAGCGTCAGCGCCATCTACTCCCTCGGCGATCCCGTCAAATACGGCCAAGCCTACGTCCACTTTGAAGTCGGCCAGATAAGGCAACGTAACAAAGTGCTACGCCGCCTTATCGACATCTACTATGAACGCAACGATTATGACCTAAATTACAGCACCTTTCGCGTGCGTGGCAGCACCCTGGAAGTGCGTCCACCCCACACCGATAATGCCTACCGCATTGAGTTTTGGGGCGATGAGGTGGAGCGCATCACCGAAATTGAAGCCACCACTGGCGAAGTGCTGCAAGAAATAGACACTATCACCTTTTACCCAGCCAAACATTTCGTCGTGGCCGAAGATGAAATGGCGCAGGGCATTGCTAGCATCGAAGCCGAATTAGAAGAAATGCTGCCGCGCATGCGTGCCGCGAATCGGCTG
This sequence comes from Promineifilaceae bacterium (SeqCode), assembly GCA_965223555.1. Taxonomy (GTDB): domain Bacteria; phylum Chloroflexota; class Anaerolineae; order Promineifilales; family Promineifilaceae; genus CBDCWU01. The sequence goes on along the minus strand of CBDCWU010000009.1, from coordinate 2,480,930 downwards.
TTGGAAGCGCAACGACTAGAGCAGCGCACCCGCTACGATTTGGAGATGCTGCGTGAATTGGGTCATTGCAGCGGCATTGAGAACTATGGTAGGCATTTCTATCAACGGCATTCTGATGCCGCACCCAACGGCGCAGCTCCTTGGACACTCCTCGACTACTTTCCTGATGACTTTCTGGTTTTTGCTGATGAAAGCCATATGACTGTCCCCCAAATCAGTGCCATGTACAAAGGCGACCGCTCGCGCAAAGAAACATTGGTAGAACATGGTTTTCGCCTACCCAGTGCGCTGGACAATCGTCCGCTCACCTTTAGCGAATGGGAGGATGCCGTCTATCAAGTCATCTACACTTCGGCTACGCCGGGCAAATATGAACTGCACCACACTCAACAAACGGCCGAACAGATCATTCGCCCCACCGGCCTGCTCGATCCCCAAATAAACATTCGCCCAATCAAGGGCCAGGTAGACGATCTGCTCTTTGAGGTACGGCAGCGTGTTGCCCAAGGACAACGTGCCCTTGTCACCACTCTCACCAAACGTATGGCTGAAGATTTGAGCGACTATTTAGCTGAAATGGGTCTGTCTGTTCACTATTTACATAGTGAGGTAAATACCCTGGAGCGGGTAGAGATTTTGCGCGACTTACGATCTGGCGTTTATGATGCGGTAGTGGGCATAAATTTACTACGCGAAGGGCTAGACTTGCCTGAAGTATCCCTGGTCGCCATCTTGGATACGGACAAAGAAGGCTTCCTACGCTCGGAAACAGCCCTCATCCAGACAATTGGCCGTGCCGCCCGCCATAGTGCAGGACAAGTCATCATGTATGCCGATCGGGTGACGGATTCGATGCAGCGGGCTATTGATGAAACCAATCGTCGCCGCGCCAAACAGGAAGCCTACAATGCCCAACACCATATCACGCCACGCACGATTGAGAAGGCGTTGGCCGAGGCGATGGTGGAGGTGTCCGCAGCGGACAGTGCCGTTGCCGAACCCTCCCCCATCTACCACAGTGGCGATATATTAGCCGAACTTGATGAACTAGAAACGGCTATGAAAACGGCCGCTCAACAGTTAGAATTCGAGAAAGCAGCCCAACTGCGTGATAAAATCGCCATGTTACGGGAACAACTTATTCCTGCATAGATTGACCCTATCTGCAATTACTTACTGTGAGGTAAAAATGAGCAAAATCGATTACAAAAAAGTGTTGAGACATCTATACAACCCGTCAAAAAAAAGGTCGTTATCGTTGACGTACCCGAAATGAACTTTCTCATAATTGATGGACAAGGCGATCCCAACTCGGCACAAGCCTACCAGGATGCAGTCGAAGCCCTGTTTAGCCTGTCCTATACCCTCAAATTCATGATTAAAAAAGGACAGGGTGTGGATTATGGCGTGATGCCTTTAGAGGGTTTGTGGTGGGCGGATGATATGACCCAGTTTAGCGTGGACAGAAAAGAGGAATGGCGCTGGACAATGATGATGATGCAGCCGGAACAGGTGACAGAGTCACTATTTGCGGAAGCCGTTACCCAGGTGCAAAAGAAAAAGAACCCCGCCGCGTTGTCAAAAATCCGCTTTGCAGCCTTCACCGAAGGGCGCGCCGCCCAAATTATGCACATTGGCCCTTTTAGCGAGGAAGGGCCGACAATTGAACGATTACATGCCTTTATTGATGAACGAAGCGCTCTCAGGGGCAAGCATCACGAAATCTACTTGAGCGATATTCGCCGCGCCAATCCCCAAAATTGGCGCACAGTGATTCGCCAGCCAATGGCTTAAACAGGAGCTCTCATGTCTGATCACATTCCATTTAGCAAAATTGACATCTGGTTACAAGGGTATCGTTCTATTTGGCTAAGTACAACACGACCCGACGGCCGTCCCCATGGTGTGCCTGTCTGGTATTGGTGGGGCGGCCGTTGCATCTATTTTGTCACTGGACAATCCACCCAAAAGGCCAAGAATTTGGCCCATCAAAATTGGGCTGTCTTCCAAGCTGGCAACGCTGATGATGTTATCATTCTGCAAGGCCCTGCTAAAATAATCACCGACACAGCCGAGCTTGAACGAATCAACAACAACTACAGCGCAAAATATGTAGATCCATTCAGTGGGGCCCAAGCCACTCTTCTAGGTGAAAGCGATATTGTTTATCGTGTGCAAATTCAGCATATCATGGCCTGGGAATACGCTAGTGTTCAAACTCGCACCGACTGGCGATTTGAAGATGAACCGGTTCGTCCTTAAGTATTACCGGCAACAGAGCGGGATAACCAAGCCAGGATATTAGTCCTTACGGGTATGGGCTGCCCTGAAGTGAGAAGTGGAAGATAGATACGGCCGTTCGCCTGCGCGAACATACCCAACAAGACTCACCCAAACTATAGTTTGACAAAGAGTAACAAATTAAGTGCAGCATTTACCTGTCCTCTTGAGGTGCTGCTAACGAACACATCGTCAAGGCTTACTCTGAAATAAGCCCTGCTACTCGCTCCTTAATTTGGCCACGCACATTTTTGATCATCCCCAACTCACCACGGGCAGCAATGTCCTCGATAGCTTCACTCAAATTTTGAATATGCTGCCCTGCCCAATAATGATTTTGCCAATACTTGCCTAACATTTGTCGTTCATAAGCTGTATTCAACAGTTGTTCAGCAATCCGGTAATTACTCTGTCGCCAATCATCAGGGATAAAACGAGGGATACGATAAGGCAGTTCATATTGAGCACACAAATCAAAAAGCAGCCGATGTTTGGGGAGCAAATAAGCAGCTGGTGGTGCTGGCTGACCATCGTATTGCGCCGCATTGTCGAACTGATACAGCGTTTTGTATTTTGTGTAGATGTCAGGAAAACGCGTACTGAGATGATCTAAAAAATAATAGGCCTGACTATCACGCAGCGACATACCACCGCCAAAAAGCACATAGTCTGCCCCAACCGCTTTGCTAGCAGCAACCAAGGCCGTCAACGTCGCTGGCTCATCGGTCAAATAAGGAATCAGGGGAATGATCAACACGCCAGCCTGCACATGTGGGTAAGTTTGCTTTAATTCACGTAACGCATCCAGGCGTTTCTGCGGGGATGGAGCGCGTTGATCAAGAAATTTAGTCAAATCGGGGTCAAGCATAGTAATTGTAAATGAGACTGTACACCAATTTTGCTGCCCAATCTCGCCCAGCAGCTCACCATCACCTAAAACAAGGTCAGATTTAGTGGCTATATGAACTGGATAGCGATGTTTTGCTAATACTTCTAAACAAGCGTGTGTGTTGCCATATTTTGTTTCGGCTGCCTGATAGGAATCAGTCACCCCCCCAATGCCCACAACATCCGGCAGAAGTGTACGCGCTCGACTGAGACGCTTGTCGAGCATTACACCAACATTTTGTTTAATGATGATATTATTCTCAAAATCTGTGGGCATACGATAATAATTGCTGCGAGCATCACAGTAAATACAACCAAACAAACAACCATTATACGGATTAATGCTGTACCGATCCCAAAACCAGCTATCAATATATTTTTTCTTGTTTAGGATGGATTTAAACTGTTTCTCGATGAAGGTTGGCATCAATCTTTACCTTTGTTATGTTTGTCTGCTACGCTTAATCCAGTCTCAATTTTGCCCTGAATAGGTGTAGAAATAAAGTTATCTGATATCGTAGCCAGATAGGTGCGGACCATGTCAGGGTGAAATTTGGCAATTGTTTTTAAACCCCAGCCAACACCGCGCTGTACTTCATATGCTTTAGTATCGGCTTGGGTCAATTAGCAGCAGCAAAACTGACTGCACTTGTGGGGCGGCTAATCCCTTTTTGGTGGCATAATGAACGGCTACCCCAACCGCACGTTGAACCCAATCATTCCCATTATGGAGATAGGTCGTCAGTAGAGGCAGGGCTTCATCGTACTGAGTGAGAAGTCCATGCCCAAATACACGCTCACCAATGTGATCGCAGTGATACCAGGTGTTGCCCTTGGTGATGGCTTGGCAAGCAAGCTCGAAGGCGTTGGCTAAATCGTCGGGGAGCCACTGCTGTAACATTTTGCCGATAATAACGCTGCTCCCGTGTTCGGGACGGCCAATTAGAGCAGTGATAAATGCGAGTTGGTCAGGCCGGGGAATACATTTATTGAGTTCAACGGCCGTATACTCTAACAAAGGGAATTTGACACGATGACATAGCAAATGTGTTATCAACCATGCCGCTGATTCGTTAGCATCCGTGGCCACATAATGCGCACAAGCTGCACGGATGATAGGCTGCATGTCGCTCTTACGGGTTATGGTTTGTTGGGGGAACATAAAGAACCTCAGATAGAGGGCTTCAGCGTCACAGTATAGACCAAAGGCAGCTAACTTTAGCCACAAGCTGTAACGATTTAGAACAGGTTTTAGTGATGATTAATGTGATTATATTATGCGAAGTGTACGTAAGTCCATACACCTCGTCAAGGAAACAACATGAGTGAAAATATAGCTTTGAAAGAGCGTTTGAACATAGGAGTAGCCCAGAGATGGGCAGAAAGGATTACGGCCGTTTGGCCAACAGGCGTTGGCATCTCCAGCTTCAACACCTCTTCCTTCTTAGCTCAAATCGAGTCTGAGCTAGACAGCTTAGAACTTAAACAACGGTCTGCACTGATAGCCACCGCTTTACACGACCATTTGCCAAAAAATTACGTTGAGGCGATGACCATCTTGCAACAATCATTCCCACCTGAGTTGAGTGAAGTGGATGGTGAGTTTTCCTTTGGCTTCGACATGATGCCCATCCCCCATTTTGTGGAACTATATGGATTAGATGATTTTGAGACATCGATGGTGGCCATGAAGGAAATTACCAAGCGTTTTTCGGCAGAATTTGCCATACGGCCGTTTCTCAGCCGCTACCCCCAACGCACCCTGACTGTCCTACAGGAGTGGGCAAAGGATGACAACGTCCACGTGCGCCGCCTTGTCAGCGAAGGCACCCGCCCCCGCTTGCCTTGGGCGGGCCGTTTATATCAGTTCATTGAAGACCCCACCCCTGTTTTGCCCCTGCTGGCTCAACTGCGCTTTGATTCATCCCTCTATGTGCGCCGCTCCGTGGCCAACCACCTCAACGACATCGCTAAGGATCACCCCAAATTGGTGGTGCAAACCTTACGCGAGTGGCAGAAGGACGGCGATGAAAATCTAGAGTGGATTACACGGCATGCGCTGCGAACGTTGATTAAAGACGGCCGTTCTGATGCCCTGGCTCTCATTGGCTTTGGGGAAGCCAATGTGTCTGCCACTGATTTCCGTGTCGAACCCACACACATCCAAATGGGACAAACCATCACCATTCATCTGACGCTGCAAAGCGAAACAGACACAGCCCAAGCCCTCCTCATCGATTATGCCATCCACTTTGTCAAAGCCAATGGCAGCAGCAGTGCCAAGGTGTTTAAGTGGACACAAAAAGAGATAAACGGCCGTCAATTCCTCACCCTCACCAAAAAACACACCATCAAACCCATCACCACTCGCCGCTATTACAGTGGCGAACATATGGTGGCCGTGCAGGTAAACGGCCGTATCCTAACCAGCACCTCTTTTCATCTAAAAATCAAGCCTGATATGGCCTGATTCACCCGCAACAACCATGTAAATCAGAAACATCTTGTCCTGCCAACTCTCTATGTATCTCCACCCCTATTATTGGCCCATTCTTAGATTATGGCCTACCCACCCCACCTGATAAGGGTTAAGCACATAGATACACCCTGTACATTCTGACAGGACAAGATTCGCACTAAAATCTCTAACATTTTATGGGATATTCTGATAACCTTATTTAGGCTATTAATCTTATTCAGCATCATCTTTTTCATGGCTAAAGAAACCTTACTCATTACTGAACCAATCCCCCAACTCATTCGGAGAATTGGTATTCCAGTTGCTATCGGTGTCGTTTTCAACACACTATTCCAAGTCGTGGACACTTTCTTTGCCGGTATGATCTCCAAAGAAGCCTTAGCCGCTCTCGCCCTTTCCTTTCCCATCTTCTTCATCATCATCGGTATCGCCTCAGGCATGGCCAGCGGAACCTCTGCTCTAATTGGCAATGTCTTGGGGAGTGGAGACCAACAACAAGCTGAATATATTGCAGTGCAAGGCCTTGTTTTAACAGTTGTTCTCTCATTTATTTCAATGTGGCTAGGCTTAGTCAGTTCCCCTTTTCTTTTTCGTATTTTAGGAGCAACAGATTCCTACCTGGCCATCAACCTAAGCTATATCACTCCTATATTCAAAGCAGCCCCCTTTTTCAATCTTGTTTATATGTTTAATGCGACGCTCACGGCTCAGGGGCAAACAAAACCTTTTCGCAACTTTCTAATTTTGGGCTTTTTTCTAAACATTCTTTTTGATCCGTGGTTTATCTTTGGTGGATTAGGTATCCCTCCATTAGGTATACGAGGTGTAGCCATAGCCACAATACTTATCCAGTTCGTGGGAGCTCTCTATCTCGGCTACATTGCCCTCCGTACTTCTCTATTTACTGCCCGGGCTTGGCGATTACTAATTCCCAACCTGGAAATGATGAGCCAGATTATTCGACAGGGCTTGCCTACTGCCATTGATCTGAGCACTATCTCTGTAGGTGGTTTTGTGGTCATGTACTTTATTAGCCAGTTTGGCACTGAAGCGGTAGCGGCCTATGGTGTTGCCAGTCGCTTGATTCGCTTGATTTCATTACCATTGGTCGGGCTGGACGTAGCCACTTTAAGTCTGGTTGCTCAAAATAATGGAGCCAATCGCCATGATCGTGTGAGAAAAACGTTCAACACGGCTATTCGCTATGGATTATTACTAATTATCACAAGTGGCGTTTTGATGGTAGGCTTAGCTAGACCACTCCTCCACCTTTTTACTACTGATGGACAAATTATTGATATGGGCATCAACTACATCTGGATTAGTGCTGTAGAATTACCAATGTCCCCTTTTGTTTTTGTTGGATTTGCTGCCTTACGCGGTGTCAAACGTCCCCTCCTACCCATGACGATGAGTATCAGTCGCATGATTGTTCTCCCAGCAATAATCATGTATTTGTTTACGATTTATTTGGGGATGGGCCTGCATAGCATATGGTGGGGTCTCGTCGGGATCAATATTGCCACAGGTGCCATCACCTGGTTTGCGGTCACCAGATTATTGCCTCGAAATAATCATGAAGGACAGCTAATTACCTGACCTTCCTCTAATGAACTTATTTTGAGCTTTTAGTGGGGTATCATACATTGACGTTGATGGCACTGCCCGACTCATATCGGCGCAAACCCACATAGAAAACGGCCGTTGCCATCCCCCAACTCACCGCCACCGCTACCAACAACGCCAGCAACAACAGTGGATTCCGATCCTGCACAATCCGCACTGGAATCGCCCCCACAAATCCCGCTGGAACCAGCGTATATAACAGCACACGTGACAGCCCCCCAAACAACGAATTAGGGTACAGCGCAAACGTAATCATCGCATTCCACATCTGCTGGCTGGCATTTTGGGCATTGCCCATATAGAAAGCCAGCGATCCCGCAATAATCCCATAGGCAATAAAAACTAGACCTGCCAACACCGAAGCCACCAAAAAATACACAATCTCCAGCGGATGAAACAGCCCTGTAAACAGATAGGCCACCAAACCAAACACCAAATCCCCAATCGCTGCCACCATCATGCGCGAAAAAACCACATGCACCAGCAAATTACGCGGGAACACCAAATAGTAATCCAACCGCCCTTGGGCAATCAGATAAGCCAGATTTGACCCCACATTCCCCGCCAACATATGCGCCAGCCCAAAGCTAAACGTCACGATGGCAAACAGTAAGTAAATCTCGTCTGTGTTATAGCCCCGAATCGTGCCGAACTGGTCAAAAAAGATAAGCCAAAAGACAAAATAAATACCATTATTAATCAACATACCCACAATTTGGCTCAGAAAACTAGCCCGATACTCCATCGCCGAAGCCAAATTCACACCAATCAACGCCCGTAAGAAAGAGAGTTCCGCTTTTAGTTGTTTCATATCATTATCCGTTACCCGTCATCGGTTATCGGTTATTGGTTATCCGTCATCGGTGAACGGATGACCGATAACCGTTCACCGTTCACCGCTTACTGTTCACCCTCCATTCACCGCCAACCGCTGCGTGGCCCAACGATATTGACGATAGAGCAAGCTGCCCAACAGTGCTAACCACAGCAGTTGCAGACCAATCACCTGCCAAAATTGCGCCCAACTAAAAGCGACAAATAACTTGGCAGGGGCATAGGTCGTCAGGTTGAAGAGCAAAACACGGGCAATTTGTTGTAACCAATCGGGCAAGAAGTCCAAGGGAATCATCAAACCGCCCAAAATAAAGACAAATTTCTGGTAGATGATGCGAAAGGATTGGGTGTCTTCGGTAACAAAGGCCAGCAAACCAATCATGCTCATCACGCAGAAGTCAAGCAGCAGTGCCAAGGCGCCGACCAACACAACCAGAGGCAAATACCGCCAATTCATATCTGGCCAGCCAGCATAATAGAGCACAATGGGCAAGCCCAGCAAGAAAATCAGCACCATTTTGACGAGCGTGTCGCCTAAACCATTGGCAAAATGGTAAGCTAGAAAGTTATACGGCCGTATTAACTTATAAGCGATGGAGCCATCCTTCACCTCCTCCGAAATCACCATATCGTGACGAAACTTACCCAATTCAATCATCTCGGCAATGAGCAAATACCAGATGGTATTAGCCAATGTCAGGCCTGCTATCTCTGTGCTACCTTGAGCTTCGTAAACGGCCGTCCACAAATGCACAAAAATAAACATAATCAGCACAATAAAAACCGCTCGATTCAGCGCATCCCACACATAGGCCAACTGATTCTGCAAATTCATCAGCGTTATCGAGCCATACTTCACAGTAGAAATTCTAATTTGGTTCATCATCACAGCACCAATCGTCAATCGTCAATCGCAAATCGTAAATCTAAGCGTTCTGGTAAATCTCCCCAATAATCTCTTCCAACGGCGGGTCGGCAATATTAATGTCATTACAAGGCTTCGTCGTCATCACCTTCTGCACCACGCTCTCCACTGGAACTTGGCGGCTGTCAAACTCCAGCTTCACGCCATAAGTTCCCTGCTTCAATGTTGTCACCCCCGGCAGGCAGAATGGCTCCTCCAAGGCTTCGGCAAAGCGCACATCAATCACCTTGCGTCGCAAATATTGGCGTTTGAGAACAGAGGTGCGGTCGTCGTAGATGAGACGGCCGTTATTCACAATCATCACCCGCTTACACAAACTCTCAATATCACCTGCATCATGGCTCGTCAGAAAAATCGTCGTGTTCTCCGTCTCATTCAGGGTGCGGATCGCCTCCCGAATCTGCTGCTTGGCCACCACATCCAGCCCAATCGTCGGCTCATCCAAGAAAATAATGCGCGGCCCATGCAGCAGCGAAGCCGCAATCTCGCACTTCATGCGCTGCCCCAAACTCAACTTCCGCACTGGCGTTTGCAGAAGATGCTCAATCTGAAAGGACTCTACCAAGAAGTCGCGCCGCCTCTTGTACTCACCCGTGTCCAACTCATAAATGCGAGCAAAAAGCTGAAAAGTGTCCTCCGGCGGCAGATGATACCAAAGCTGCGGCTTCTGCCCGAACACCGAGCCGATGTGATAACCCAACTGCCGCCGCTCTCGCCAGGGCGTATACCCTAGCACACTGGCCTGGCCGCCGCTGGGATGCAAAATGCCCGTCAACATCTTGATGGTAGTGGATTTGCCCGCGCCATTGGGGCCAATGAAGGCCAATATTTCGCCTTTTGGCAGCACAAAGGAGATGTCGGAGACGGCCGTTACCTCCTCCATCTGTGGCTGCCACAAAGCCTGCCAACTGCCCCGTAGCCCAGCTGCCTTCCGCTTGAGGCGAAACGTCTTCGCCAGCCCCCGCACCTCTACTGCCAAATCCGATCCATTCACATTGCTCATATGTTCACTCCTAAATGATGCCCAGAAAACAAAAAACGCGACTCTTTTGGTCGCGCCTTGGGAAATTCTCTGGTCTGCTAAACAAACATCAAAACAACATCAATGCACGAACCTCCCTAGCCGCTCGGCGGTGATACCTAACACAAACATATATTGAGGGACGTGCATCCAAATCTGCTGTTTATTCATCGTGGCAGCATCTTAGCACGGGCTACTCCCGCCTGTCAACCCTAGCAAAAAGGCCCACCCAAGCATGATGTTTATCAGCTTGAATGATGAGCCTTGTCACTATATTTCACTTCCCAATCTCTTCTATCATACAGACTTGAGGACTGGCAGTCCTAAATTCGGAGAGATAGTAATGGCTAAAGCGCAAGGACTGCCAGTCCTATGACAACTTGTTCGTAGACCCGAGACATTCTACTAATCAGACAAATTCTGATAAAGCCTCAAGCTACTTCCAAAAAGCTCCTTCAAATTTGGAGCATCTATTTTGGAAATTAGCCTTATAGCGTAGGAGAAAAGATGTTCAAAACAGATCATATTGTTTTGGTTGGTTGTTCTCACTGTGGTGCCAACAGCCAGGAGGAAAATTGGCAATGATGAAAGGTCCATTGGTTGATCAAGGCCAGGTCGCTGATGCTGCGCAGTGGCACGAGTTAGACCGGACCTTAAAACGATTTGGTTATCAACAAGATGCTCTCATTGAAATACTACATATGGCGCAAGAAACCTTCGGCTATCTTTCCCCACCCGTACTTGAACACATCGCCCAACATCTAAAACTACCCCTGAGCTGGGTATATGGTGTTGCTTCGTTTTATCATTTCTTCTCATTTCAAGAGGCCCCCAAGCATACCTGTGTTGTCTGCACAGGCACAGCCTGTTACGTAGAGGGTGCTCAACAAATTGCTGATCTGATTGAGAAAGAAATTGGCATCAAGGTGGGTGAAACAACGGCCGATGGCCGGTTCAATCTAGTAGATTTCCGCTGCCCTGGCAGTTGTGGCTTAGCCCCTATCGTGGTGTTAGATGGAGAGATGTTAGGACGGGAAACAGCCGCATCAGTGCTGGCCAGGGTAAAAACTTTGTTAGCAAATGGTGCCAAGGAGGTAACGGCCGTATGAATCGCCAGGATTTGCAAAAGATGGCCGCAGAAGAAAAGCAGCGACAACAGCAGTTTCGCTGTCGTTTGCTGTGCTGTACCAGCACGCCTTGTCTGGCAGTTGGCGCAGAACAGACATTTCAAAGTTTGCAAACGGCCGTTGCCGAGAGTGAACTGTCGGCAGAGGTAGAGAGTATTTCCACAGGTTGTATGGGGCCATGCAGCCGCGGGCCAGTCGTTCGTGTGCAGCAGACTGGCAAAGCGGATGTACTGTACGAAAAGGTCACACCAGAACTAGCACAAGAAATCGTACAAAAACATGTCAGCCAGGAAGAACCTCTCGAGAACAACATCCTGCCCCTAGACATCCCCTTTTTCACCAAACAAAAGAAAGTTGTTCTAGCCAATAGCGGCCTGATTGACCAGGGAAGCTTGCCCGCCTACGTCGCCCGTGGTGGCTATTTGTCCCTGGGCAAAGCCTTACGGGAGATGACACCCCAGCAAGTTTGTGATGAAATCACCAGCAGTGGTTTGCGCGGGCGCGGCGGGGCCGGTTATCCGGCTGGGTTGAAGTGGAACCTGGTGCGCAAAGCGCCCGAGGGCCAAAAATATGTCATTGCCAACTGTGATGAAGGCGATCCTGGTGCTTACATGGATCGCACGCTAGTAGAAAGCGACCCACACCGCCTATTAGAAGGCATGGCCATTGCTGGTTACGCGGTGGGAGCGACACAGGGTTACATTTTTGTTCGTGGTGGCTATCCCGGCGCAGACAAACGGCTGAAGCAGTTGGAGCGCGTCATTCGTTCCGCCGAGCAACATGGTTTGTTAGGCGGGCGAGTTCTAGACAGTAACTTCAGCTTTCGCATTGATATTCGTCTGGGAGCGGGTGCTTTCGTTTGTGGCGAAGAGACAGCTCTGATGAAATCCATCATGGGCAAACGAGCTCAGCCTGTGCCCCGTCCCCCCTATCCGGCCCAAAGTGGTCTATGGGGCCGTCCAACCCTACTCAATAATGTGGAAACGTTTGGCAGCATTGTGCCTATTATCCAAAACGGGGCCGAGTGGTATGCGGCCATGGGCACACAGAAGAGCAAAGGCACCAAAGTCTTCGCCATGACCGGACAGGTCAATTACGCTGGGCTAATCGAAGTGCCTATGGGTATTACTTTGCGGGAGATTGTGTACGAGATTGGTGGTGGGATTCCTCAGGAACGGCCGTTTAAGGCAGTGCAAACAGGCGGCCCCAGCGGCGGCTGTATTCCCACCGAACACATTGACACGCTTGTGGATTACGAGGCCATGAGAGCGTTGGGGTCCAACATTGGCTCCGGCGGCCTCATTGTCTTAGACGATCAAACCTGCATGGTCGATCTGGCCAAATTCTTCATGGCCTTTTGTGCTGATGAAAGCTGTGGCAAATGTGTGCCCTGCCGAGCAGGAACTGTACAGCTTCACCGCTTGTTAGAGCGTATCACCGATGGCAGTGGCACTAGTCAGGATTTAACAACCTTAGAAGAGTTGTGTAAGCTTGTCAAAGATACCAGCCTTTGCGGGCTGGGGCAGGCAGCACCCAACCCCGTTTTAAGCACCCTCCATTTCTTCCGCGACGAGTATGAAGCCCATCTAGCGGAAAGACGCTGCCCCGCCGGACATTGCCAGATGAACCAGGCACCCATTTTAGAGTTACAAGAACTATTGCCACGCCAAATTCAAGCGGAGAGGGAGGTGGCCTGATGCCAGTTATTACGTTAACGATTAATGATGAGTTAGTTAGTGGGCGCAGTGGGCAGTCACTTTTGGAAATCATTAAGGAACATGACATCTATATCCCAACCTTGTGTCACATGAGTGGCTTGAGTGAACGAGGCGGCTGCCGCCTCTGTATGGTGGATGTTCAAGGCCGCTTATTGGCCGCTTGTGTCACCGAAGCCCTGGAAGATATGGTGGTAAAGACCGATACACCACAATTGCAGACGTATCGGCGTATGATTTTAGAACTGCTTTTTGCCGAAAGAAATCATGTGTGTGCTGTTTGTGTCATGAACGGCCGTTGTGAACTGCAAGCCGTAGCCGCTAAAACCGGTATGGACCATGTGCGATATGATTATCTCGTGCCCGACTTGCCTATGGATGCCAGTCACGAACGCTTTGTCATCGACCACAATCGCTGCATCCTTTGTACACGTTGTGTCCGTGTTTGCGATGAAGTAGAAGGGGCCCACACCTGGGATGTGCGCGGACGAGGTCTCAACTCCTTTGTCACCACCGACCTGGGCACGCCCTGGGGCAGCAGTCAAAGCTGTACCAGTTGCGGCAAATGTGTGCAAATTTGCCCCACAGGCGCCCTCCATGCCAAAGGCATGAGCGTGGCCGAAATGGAAAAGCGGCATGACTTTTTGGGCTGGATTCTCGATGGGCGCAACAAGAATGAGTGGCACTGGCAAGAAGAGGTATCATAGATGACTAAAAAACAAACACACAGTAAACAACAAAAAATCCGGCTGGCAACGGCCTGGCTGGGCGGTTGTTCGGGCTGCCATATGAGCTTTCTCGATCTAGATGAAAAGCTCATTGATGTCTTTGCTGCCGCGGATCTTGTTTACGGCCCTATAGCCGATATTAAAGAGTTCCCCCATGATGTGGATGTCACCCTGGTGGAAGGGGCCGTCGCCAATGTGGATCATTTAGAACTGGCCGAGCAGATACGAGCCCGCAGTAAGCTTGTGGTTAGTTTTGGTGATTGCGCCGTGACGGGCAATGTCACAGCCCTGCGTAACAAATTAGGTGTAGCCGATTTGCTGCACCAAGTCTATCAAGAAGGACCAGGGCGCGTGCCCCGCGGTGGTGAGGTGGACAAAATCGTCCCCGCCCTGATCCCTCGGGTAGTGCCTTTACACCAGGTTATCGCTGTAGATGCTTTCATTCCCGGTTGTCCCCCCGATCCAGAACGTATCTGGACGGCCGTATCGGCCCTGTTAGCCGGCCACCCGGTAGAACTCGAAGAAAAAATGCGCCGCTTTGGCTAAAAAGCCGCTATTGGAGAGTATTCAATGCCTCAGACAATTACTATTGATCCTGTCACTCGGATTGAGGGACACGCCAAAATTACTATTCATCTCAACGACAAAGGTCTGGTTGATGATGCCCGCTTCCATGTCACCGAATTTCGCGGCTTCGAGAAGTTCTGTGAAGGACGCAGTTTTAGTGAAATGCCGGGCATCACGGCCCGCATTTGTGGCATTTGCCCGGTCAGCCATCTAATGGCTTCGGCCAAAGCGGGTGATGCCATCTTAGGCACCAGAATACCAGCAACGGCCGTCAAGCTACGCCGTCTCATGAATTGGGGCCAGCTGACACAAAGCCACGCCCTCAGCTTTTTTCACTTGAGCGCCCCCGATCTCTTACTCGGGATGGAAAGCGATCCTGGCCAGCGTCATGTGATCGGGTTGATTCAAAAATATCCAGACGTAGCGCGGGCTGGTATTCGCCTGCGTCAGTTTGGACAAGACATTATCCGTATGCTGGGTGGGCAGAGCGTCCATCCAGCCTGGACCGTACCCGGTGGCGTGCGCGAACCTTTGCGAGCAGAGGATCACGAAGATATCAAACGCCGCTTGCCCGAAGCCTTCGACACGACCTATCTGGCTCTCAATCTCTTGAAAGACAGCTTTGAAAAGTTTGATCAGGAAGCACAAACGTATGGTGATTTTCCCAGCTTATTCATGGGTCTGGTCACAGAAGAGGGCGGCTTGGAACATTACGATGGCTTCTTGCGCATTGTCGATAGCAACGGCCGTGTCCTGGCAGACAAACTGCCACCGGAACGCTTCCGCGAAGTCATTGGAGAAGCTGTAGAACCCTGGAGCTACCTGAAGTTCCCCTACTATCAACCTTATGGCTATGAAAACGGGGCTGGCATGTACCGCGTAGGGCCATTGGCCCGCTTAAATGTATGTGATTTTGCCGGAACAGCTCGGGCTGAACGGGAAATGCGACAGTTCCGCAATTTAGGGCGACAAGGCAAACCCGTCAGCAGCAGCTTCCACTACCACTTCGCCCGCTTAATTGAGATTTTGTTTGCCCTGGAGAAAATAGAAGAAACTGTCCACGATCCCGATATTTTGAACACCCACGTGCGCAGCCGCGCTGGTGTGAATCAACTTTTAGGAGTTGGGGTGAGCGAAGCCCCAAGAGGCACACTCTTTCATGAATATCAGGTGGATGAGCATGGTATTTTGCAAAAGATGAATCTGATCATTGCCACCGGGCAAAACAACCTGGCCATGAATCGCACAGTCAAACAGATTGCCCAAGCCTATGTGGGTGATGATGGCTTGCGCGAAGGGATATTGAACCGAATCGAACATGGCATCCGCACCTATGATCCCTGCCTCAGTTGTTCAACCCACGCCGTGGGCCAAATGCCTTTGCAGGTTCAGTTGTGGGATGGCAACGGCCGTCTTCTGCAAGAAGTCGTCCGCGATTAAATTAGGTTAGGTGACACTGTGAGACTACTGATTGCTTGCGGCAATAGTTTGCGGCAAGATGACGGAGCCGGCTTACGACTGGGCCAACAGTTGGCAGTCCTTTGGCAAGCCAATGGCCTGGCCGTTCGCTATATGCCTGTGCAGCAGCTACTGCCGGAACTCTCCTTGGCCATTGCCGACGAGGCGGTGGCAGAGGTATGGTTTGTAGATTGTCGGGTAGCCCAAGATGAGACAGATACGGCCGTTCAGATCAGGCGACTTGGTTTAGTTGAGCAATCACCCACCATCGGGCACCAACTGTCTCCAGAGATGTTGCTCTTGTACGCTCGGACTTTGTTTGATAAACGGCCGTCGGCCCAACAGCCAACCGCCTGGCAAATCACGGTTCCAGGTTTTCAATTCGGCCATTCGGAATCGTTGAGCGACATCTGCCAGGAAATTGTGGCGGAAGCCCTGGCCCAGCTTACCGACTTGAGTGAGGACGCCGTTTATGCATGAACTCTCGTTGGCCTATAACCTGGTGGAAACGGCCGTTACCGCCGCTCGTGAACACAACATCACCAAAATCGATGCCGTTCATATGCGCTTGGGTGTCTTGTCTGGCGTCGTCAAAGAAGCCCTGCTCTTTGGCTATGAAATCGCTACTGAAAACACCCTGCTGGCTGGCTCGCAACTGCAAATAGAACTGCTGCCTGTCATCATCCTGTGTCCACAGTGCGGCAAGACACAAACTTTGGCCAATCCGCAATATCTTTGCTGCCCCCACTGCGAGGCAGCCACCGCCCAAATCATTCAAGGAAAAGAGATAGAAATTGTCTCATTGATATATGATGAACCCACGTTTGCTTGAAATTCGTCAAGGCGTCCTCCATAAAAACGATCGCCTGGCCCAAGATTTACGGGCCACATTTGCGGCCTCTGGCCTCTTTGTCGTCAATCTTGTTTCTGGCCCTGGTAGTGGCAAAACAGCCTTGTTAGAACACACTTTACGCCAGTTGCTAGCCAGAAATTTGAACGCAGCTGCTCTGGTTGGTGATCTAGCCACCGAAAATGATGCCCGACGCTTGGCCCGCAGTGGTGCACCGGTACGCCAAATAGAGACGGCTGGCGTCTGCCACCTGGATGCAGCCATGATCACGTCACATTTAGAAGGCTGGCCGCTAACTGCCTTGGATTTCTTGTTCATTGAGAATGTGGGTAACCTAGTCTGCCCCTCTAGCTATGATCTGGGCGAAGCCTTGCGGGTGGCTCTGTTATCGGTCACAGAGGGGGAAGATAAACCGCAGAAATATCCACCCTTGTTTAATTCGGCCGATGCTGTGATATTAACGAAGATGGATTTGGCCGAGGCTGTAGAGTTTGACCGAGAAACGGCTTATGCGAGTGTAAAAGCTGTGGCTCCCGGTATCCCTATTCTAGAAACATCGGCCAAAACGGGAGTGGGCCTGACCACCTGGCTCGATTTCATTGTCGGTCAACACCAGAAGCAAGTGGCTACAGTATCATGAAACAGCCCCAGGCAATCGCCACCTCACCATCGATTCGGTTACGCCTTTTGGTAACGGGCGTGGTGCAGGGGGTTGGCTTTCGGCCATTTGTTTATGATCTGGCTAAACGGCATGGGTTGAGTGGCTTTGTGGGCAATAATAGTGAGGGTGTGTTTATTGAAATCGAGGGACGGGCAACGGCCGTTCACGATTTCTGTGCGCATCTAAAAAGCGAAACCCCGCCTGTAGCCCACATTGACAGCCTATCATCTACTACCATGCCAGCGGTAGGCAGCATAGATTTTGCCATCGTTCAGAGCCAAGCCCTACCAGCGGCCAATACCCTCATCGCCCCCGATATCTCTATCTGTGCCGACTGCCAACGGGAGCTGCTTGATCCCCAAAACCGCCGTTATGGCTATCCGTTCATCAACTGCACCCATTGTGGCCCTCGCTTCACCATCATCAAAGATATTCCTTATGATCGTCCCTATACCACTATGGCTGGCTTCATGATGTGTCCTGACTGTCAGGCCGAATATGATGATCCCCTAAACCGCCGCTTCCATGCCCAGCCCAATGCCTGCGCCGCCTGTGGTCCGCATGTCTGGTTGGAAACGGCCGATAACAATCATCATCCAGCCAATGGGCAAGACCCAATTCTGGCAACGCAAACAGCCCTGCAGCAGGGGAAAATTGTGGCCATAAAGGGCATTGGCGGGTTTCATCTGGCCTGCGCTGCCGAAAATGAGGCGGCCTTGCACCGCCTGCGTGAGCGCAAAGGGCGAGTGGATAAGCCCTTGGCCGTGATGGCCCGAGATATGGCCATCATTCGGCAGTTTGCCTACGTTTCGGCGGCTGAAGAATCGCTACTGGCGGCCAGGGAACGGCCGATTGTCCTATTAAGAAAAAAGGCGGAATCGTCTCTGTCACCCCTGGTTGCGCCGGGCCAGAACAGTATCGGGGTGATGCTGCCCTATTCACCGCTGCATATTTTGCTCTTCCAGGCCCAAGCTGGTTCAAGACCACCGGCTTCGGTATTGGTGATGACCTCGGCCAACTACAGCAATGAACCTATTGTCATGGGCAACGAAGAAGCCCGCACTCGGTTATCAGGTCTGGCCGACGCTTTTCTGATGCACAACCGGGAGATTTACGGCCGTTGTGATGACTCTGTGATGCGGGTTGTCAGGTATCCATCATCACCATCAGTAGCATCGGCATCTGAAAATAACTTGCTTTTACCCATCCGCCGCTCGCGTGGTTATGCCCCCTTTCCTGTCAAACTGCCTTTTTCTCTCCCTCCAACTTTAGCCGTCGGCGGCGAATTAAAAGCCACCTTTTGTCTGACGAAAGATAGATTTGCTTATATGAGCCAACATATTGGCGATATGGAAAATTTAGAGACTTTGGCGGCTTGGGAAACGGCCGTGGCCCATTTCCAGGCCATTTTCCGCATTGAGCCGGAGCTTGTCGCCTGCGATCAGCATCCGCTCTATCTATCCAAGCAGTGGGCCGAAAAGCAGACCTGGCCCGTAGTGGCTGTGCAGCACCACCATGCCCATATCGCCTCGGTGATGGCCGAGCATCAACTGTCGGGCGACCGCCCAGTGATTGGCTTTAGCTTCGACGGCACCGGCTATGGCACTGATGGGGCTATTTGGGGTGGCGAACTGCTTTTGGCCGACTATAGCGGCTTCAACCGTCTGGCCCATTTGAACTATGTGCCTCTGGCTGGTGGCGATGCGGCTGTGAAACGGCCGTATCGCCTAGCCCTAGCGTCTCTTTGGCAAGCTGGATTAGACTGGGATGATGCGCTGCCCGCCGTCCAAGCCTGCCCCCAAGTGGAACAGCAGGTGCTAAGGCAGCAGTTAGAAAAAGGGCTGAATGTCGTGCCTTGCAGCAGCATGGGCCGCTTATTTGATGCCGTGGCCTCACTAATTGGGGTGCGACAGACGATCACCTATGAAGGTCAAGCGGCAATTGAGCTGGAAGCGGTGGCAGCTGATAACGACTTGGGTGTCAGCTATGAATTTGATATTGCCAACGAGGGTATCATTGAGACCATGCCCTTGCTCCAAGCGATTGTGGCTGATGTGAAGGAGAGTGTGGCAACGGCCGTTATCTCAGCCAAATTTCACAATGCCGTCGCCAACCTGATTGTACAGCTCAGCCTCCGCTGCCGTGAACAGACTGGCTTGAATCAGGTGGCCTTAAGTGGTGGTGTATTCCAGAATGTGCGTTTATTGGAAACGGCCGTGCGTGGCCTCAAACAACATCATTTTGAACCATTGACCCACTGTTTGCTGCCACCCAATGATGGCGGACTGGCTTTAGGCCAAGCCGTCATCGCCAACAGGCAAAGGGAGATAGCTATGTGTCTGGGTATTCCTGGAAAAGTCGTTGAAATTTACGAAAGTCACGATACCCGCATGGGCAAAGTAGATTTTGGCGGCATCCAAAAAGAGGTTTGTCTGGCCTATTTGCCCGAAATCCAAACAAGCGATTACGTTATCGTTCACGTCGGTTTTGCCATCACCCAACTGGATGAGGCCTCAGCCCTCGAAACGCTGGCTATGTTTCATGAGATGGGGATGTTGGAAGAGGAGTTGTTGGCTGATGAGACGGGCGGGTGATCGGCTCAACCTGATCTGCCCCAAAAGTGTGGAAAGTATGAAATATTTGGACGAATTTCGTGACCCTGCGTTGGCCCAAAAGTTGCTAAATGAGATCCGCCAGACAGCCACCCAAAAATGGGTAATGATGGAGGTTTGCGGCGGGCAAACGCACTCAATCATTCGCAACGGCATCGATCAGCTATTACCCGGCACGGTTGAACTGATTCATGGGCCGGGATGTCCAGTCTGTGTAACCCCCCTCGATGTGATTGACCAAGCCTTGACGATTGCTGCCTTGCCCCATGTTATTTTTTGTTCGTTTGGGGATATGCTGCGGGTGCCTGGTAGTGAAAAAGATTTGTTCCGTGTGAAAAGTGAAGGCGGGGATGTTCGCATCGTCTACTCTCCTTTGGATGCCCTCAAGATTGCTCGTGAGAATCCCAATAAAGAAGTAGTCTTTTTTGGGATCGGCTTCGAGACAACGGCCCCAGCTAATGCCATGGCTGTATTTTTGGCCAAACAGCAGGGAGTTGCTAATTTTTCTATGCTGGTCTCCCATGTACAGGTGCCACCCACGATTGAGGCCATTATGCAATCACCGCAAAACCGGGTTCAGGCCTTCCTAGCGGCTGGACATGTGTGCAGTGTGATGGGCTATTGGCAATATGTGCCCCTCTGCCAAAAGTATAAAGTGCCGGTGGTTGTCACTGGCTTTGAACCCTTAGATGTGCTGGAGGGGATACGGCGGGCGGTATGGCAGTTGGAAAACGGCCGTTATGAAGTGGAAAATGCCTATTCCCGTGCGGTTCAATACGAGGGCAATAAAGCGGCCCAAAAGATGTTGGCCAATGTCTTTGCCCTCACTGATCGGAAATGGCGTGGTATCGGGGCGATCCCCGAAAGTGGTTGGGAACTGAGTGCAGCCTATCGTGAATTCGACGCGGCGGCTCGCTTTGACGTGGGCAATATTCAAACAGAGGAATCACCTCTGTGCCGCAGCGGTGAAGTCTTGCAGGGCATTATTAAACCCAATGAATGTGCTGCTTTTGGTCGGGAATGTACCCCTCGCACCCCTTTAGGGGCCACGATGGTCTCCAGCGAAGGGGCTTGCGCGGCCTACTATCAGTACGGCCGTTTCATTACCAGTGACCAAATTGTTATAACCTGAGAGTCGTCCTATGTCCGATGCCGTAAACTTTGAAAACTGGGTCTGTCCCCTACCTTTGCGCGATTATCCCAATATTATTTTGGGACATGGTGGAGGCGGCAAGCTGTCTGCAGAACTGGTCGAACATCTCTTCTTGCCTGCCTTTGCCAATGAACAGTTAGCCAGCTTGGGAGATTCGGCCGTTTTGACTATCAACCAATCGCGCCTGGCCCTATCCACCGACTCTTTTGTAGTGCAGCCTCTCTTCTTCCCTGGCGGCAATATTGGCGAACTGGCCGTCAATGGCACTGTCAATGACATCAGCATGAGCGGAGCCAAGCCCCTATTCCTCACAGCCGGGTTCATCATTGAGGAGGGGCTGCCCCTACCACTTCTGGCTCAGATTGTGGATAGCATGGCCGCCGCCGCCAAAAAAGCGGGGGTCACCATCATTACTGGCGATACCAAAGTGGTAGACAAAGGGCATGGCGATGGCCTATTCATCAACACCAGTGGCCTGGGCCTGATTCCTGATGGTTTAGAGATTGGCCCCGATAGAGCGCGGCCCGACGATGTGGTCATCCTGAGCGGCACTATCGGCGATCATGGTATGGCGGTGATGAGTGTCCGGGAAGGGTTGCAATTTGAGACGACTATCAAAAGTGACAGTGCGGCTTTGAATGGCTTGATCAGCGACATCTTAGCCATCACCAACGACGTTCATGTGTTGCGTGATCCTACACGTGGAGGAGTGGCCTCTTCGTTGAATGAAATTGCCCAGGCCTCTCAAGTTGGTATTGTGCTTGATGAACAGTTGTTGCCAGTGAAAACGGCCGTGCGTTCTGCTTGTGAACTGCTAGGCATGGATCCCATCTTTGTGGCCAACGAAGGCAAAGTCCTGGTCATTGTGCCGCCGGAGCAGGCCGAGTCTGTGCTAGACACCATGCAGCAGCACCTTTTGGGACAAGATGCAGCCATCATTGGTCAGATTGTGGCCCAGCATCCAGGGTTGCTGGTTATGCGGACAGGCCTGGGCGGCAAGCGGGTGGTCGCCATGCAAATCGGCGAACAATTGCCCCGGATTTGTTGATGGCGGCTAGTTGGAACCAACATAAGTTTCAAATTAGACATCATTCATGTTACACTTTCACCAGATATTCTATTAGAACATATCTGTTCCGACCATCTTTTTTGTGTACAATAAGCTAGAAATCTTTTTTCACGACTAAAGGCAAAAATTTCGCAAGATTATTCAAGGAGAAAGCAATGACTGTCACCATCCCCTTAGAGTTAAATCTATCCAAGCAAACCTACCTTGCCCTGCAACAAGCTGCTTCCCAATGGCAAAAGACAGAAGTCGAAATTGCTTTAGATGCCATCAAAGCCTATTTAGCCAACCTCACCCAAATTGACCCACTACTAGGGCTTTTTGTTGATGAGCCAGAGATGATAGCCCAACTGGAAGCGGATATCATGAAAACCCGCGAAACGGCCGTAATACGCCTTACTGAATCGAATGAGTGATAAATCCTTGCTCGATACAGACATTTTGTCTGAAATCTTACGCGCCAAAAATGCCACCGTGATCACCAGAGTGGCCGCTTATCGCCAGGAATACAAGCAGCTAACCATTTCCTCTATTACTTTGATGGAAATCGTTAAGGGACTCCATAAAATGGGGCGAAAGGAAGCCCTGCAACGCTTTTTGCAAGGAATGAGCCAAAGCGAAATATTATCCTTTGATACAGGCAGTGCTGAAATTGCCGGCCGGATATATGGCGATTTGGAAAAGGCTGGTTTATCCATTGGCCGAGCTGATGTCATGATTGCGTCCATTGCGATACATCACCGTTTGCTATTAGTAACAGGCAACCAACGCCATTATCAGCGTATTCAGCAATTGGGTTATGGACTTCAACTTGATAATTGGCGAGACGAAATAGCCTAACATCTCTCCCACTTCTTCCCCAAAACTCACGGGAACCAATTCCCCTGCACCAACGTTTAACAGTTAGCCTTGTTATAGGCTAATATCTGTTTAGGGCTGATGATGTAAAATAAACACGTGCATCATTTGCTTAAAAGGAGCAGGAAAACATGTCTCGATCACCCCAACCAGCAAATAAGCGCAAGCGCACCCTCATCGCGGGAGCAGCCACACTGGGTATTATCATCACCCTAGTCACAGGCACCATCATCAATCGCCAACGCAGCCAAGGTACTGATGTCAGCATCAGCCCCACCACCCCCGCCACCCCCGCCAATAGTAGCGGCAGCGGCACAGTTGAATCGGCAGCCATTGGCAGCCGTGCCCAAACCAGTAACGCTAAACTCCAGTTCAGCCTTAGCCAGGGCCAGGCCCAAGCCCAAACGGCCGTAACCAACCCCCTCGTCACAGGCACACCCCTAAGCGAAGATGAAATTGCCCTCATCTTAGCTCGGCTGCCCGAACTAACAGGCGAAGTGGGCGATAGTCAGGAATTTAACCTCCCTGATGACCTGATACCGCCACCCCAAACCGGCCAGACCATCAGCCAAACCTTCCCCCCGCCGCCCACTGACTTTGTGGCCCCAGAAATCATTGAAGGGCCTCTTGAAGTCCTGCGCTACACACCTGAAGGCGATGTTGACCTGGCTCCCTTCATCAACGTCACTTTCAACCAACCCATGGTTCCTCTCACCAGCCTGGAAACCCTCGCCGCCGCAGATGTGCCTGTCACTGTCACACCGGAACTGCCCGGAGCCTGGCAATGGGTCAGCCCCCAAACATTGCGTTTTGAAATTCAATCAGACCACGTAGATGGCGTTCCTACGGAACGCTTGCCCATGGCCACCGAATTCACCGCCGAAATTCCGGCTGGTACGCAATCTGCCAATGGCAATGCTCTGGCCGAAACGGTGCGCTGGACGTTTAGCACACCTCCAGTGCAGATGGTGCGCAGTTACCCCCAGCATGAGCCACAGCCACTTGAGCCAATCATTTTTATCGCCTTTGACCAGTTGATTGAGCCAACGGCCGTTCTGCCCACCATCCACGTCACCGCCAACAACGAGCCACAAGCCATCCGTCTAGCCACAAGCGAAGAAATCGCCGATGACGAGCGCGTCAGCCGCATGGTCAAAAACACACGGGATGGCTATTGGTTGGCCTTGCACCCTGAACGGCCGTTGCCCCCCGACACCAATATCAATGTCAACATCGGCCCCAGCATCCCCTCCGCCGAAGGCCCGCGCCTAAGCCAAGTGACCCAGTCCTTCGACTTCTTCACCTATCCCCCCTTACGCCTCACTCGCCACACCTGCAACTGGTCCCAAGACCAATGCCAGCCCCTCACTCCCTTCATCTTAGAATTCAGCAATCCCCTCGACCCAGCCGCCTTCAACGAAAGCCTGATCAGCATCGAACCCGAACTGCCCGGCGCACGGGTACAGCTAAACTACAACAACATCACCATTCAGGGCCTAACCCAAGGGCGCACCACCTACAATGTCACCATAGACAGCAGCCTCACCGACCTCTTCGGCCAAACCTTAGGCGAGGACGTCACAGTCAGTTTTGAGGTAGATACGGCCGTTCCCTTCGTCAGCGGCCCCCGAGACATCCTCATCACCACCGATCCCTCCGCCGCTGACCCCTCCCTCACCCTTTACGTCATGAATTATGACGAACTGCATCTCCAAGTTTATGCCGTAGACCCCTCCGATTGGCCCGCCTACACCGCTTATCGCCGCAATTTCGACCAACAGGATAACCAACCTACCCCGCCCGGTCGTCTGGTGTTGGATGAGACAATCGCCATTGAACATGAGGAGGATGTGTTGACCGAAACGGCCGTTAACCTCACCTCAGCCCTCGACAATGGCGGCAACCACCTCATCGTCATTATCCAGCCCCCTGGCCCCTTCCAAGATAAGTGGCAGCGTCGCAACCAGACCATCCAAGCTTGGGTACAAGTCACCCAAATTGGCCTGGATGCCTTCTCCGATCACAGCCAACTCATTGCTTGGGCCACTGACCTAGCTGATGGTACACCTCTGGCCGATGTCACCATCACGCCCATGCCCAACGGCGCAGGACAGACCACAGATGCCTCCGGCATTGCCCAACTTGATTTGTCCAGCAACAGCATCAATTTTTTGATCGCTCGACAAGGTGATGACTCAGCCATTCTACCGGCCCATCCCTATTACTGGGAAGATGTGGGTTGGCAGAAACGGCCGTTATACGACCAATTGCGCTGGCACATCTTCGATGACCGGGGCATGTACCGCCCCGGCGAAGATGTCCACCTCAAAGGCTGGCTGCGCCATATCACTCAGGATGGTCTTATCACTTTGCCCAATGAGACCATAAACAACATCCACTATCAGGTCTTTGGCGCACAAGGTAATGAGATTATGGATGGCACAGCCGAAGTCAATGCCTTTGGCGGCTTCGATTTCAGCCTTACCTTACCTGAAAACGCCAACCTGGGTTATGCCTACATGAGCCTGCAAGCCCAGGGCGTAGCCCAAAACCTGGACGGTCGCGACTTCTACCATGAGTTCCAAATCCAAGAGTTCCGCCGCCCCGAATTTGAAGTCAGCGCGCGGCAGGAAAGCGTTGGCCCCTACGTCGTCAACGATGCCGCCACAGTTGCCGTCAGCGCCAGCTACTTTGCTGGTGGCCCCCTGGTCAACGCCGACACAGAATGGTATGTCACCTCCACCCCCAGCCATTATACGCCACCCAACTGGCCCGACTTCACCTTTGGTAAATGGACTCCTTGGTGGTTCGAGTTCGATTATGGTTACGGCCGTTTTGGAGAGCCAGCTATTGAGTACATCGATTACGGTTTTCCCGACCCATTTGATCAGCGAACCCAAAACTTCAGTGGCGTAACAGATGCGGGTGGCGAGCATTATTTGCAGATTGATTTTGAAGCCTTAGAGGGCAATCAGCCCTTCACTGTGCGGGCAGAAGCCACCGTCATGGATGTCAATCGCCAAGCCTGGTCAGCCAACACCAACTTGTTAGTGCATCCCGCCAACCTCTATGTTGGCTTACGCAGCCCCCGCACCTTCGTTGAGCAGGGCGAGCCGCTCGACATCGAAGCCATCGTTACCGATATTGATGGCAATGCCGTAGCCAATACGGCCGTTTCCCTCACTGCCGCCCGCCTGGAATGGCTCTACCGTGATGGCCAATGGCAAGAAGAAGCCCTCGATACCCAAACCTGTGACCTTACCTCCACCACCGAACCCCTCACCTGCACCTTCAACACCGATAAAGGCGGCGAATATGAGATAACGGCCGTTCTCAGCGACGATCAGGGCCGACAAAACCAAAGCAGCCTCACTCGTTGGGTCAGCGGCGGCAAGCAACCTGCCCAACGCAACGTGGAGCAAGAAAGCCTGACCCTCATCCCCGACCGCCAGGAATATCAACCGGGCGATGTGGCCGAGATTTTGGTGCAAGCTCCTTTCAGCCCCGCCGAAGGGCTACTCACCCTCGCCCATGGCGGCATCCTCAGCACAGAACGTTTCTCGCTGGATAACGGCTCGACCACCCTACAAATCCCCATCAGCGAAGAGCATATTCCCAATTTATCCGTCCAAATCGATATAGTTGGTTCTGCTCCACGCACTGATGATGAGGGCAATGAACTGTCTGGCACGCCGCCTCGTCCAGCCTTTGCCACGGGCATCTTGGACTTGAGCATCCCTCCTTACAGCCGCGAACTATCACTGGCGATTGCGCCCCAGGCCGACAAGTTGGAACCAGGCAAGGAGACAAGCATCTCCGTCACCGTCACCGATGCTCAAAATCAACCCGTCAATAACGCCGAAGTGGCCCTTATCGTCGTAGATGAAGCTATTTTGGCCCTCACCAACTATCAACTGGGCAACCCCCTCAACATCTTCTACACACAACAGTGGTCATGGCTGGAAAGCCGTTACGGCCGTAACAGCATTATCCTCGTCAACCCCCAAGATTTGGAGGACGGAACTGCTGACGTAGAACAGGCTATTGAGCTTCCTCGTATCGTCACTGAAGAGGTGGTAGAAGAGGGTGAAGCAATGGAGGAAGCCGCTTTCGATTCAGCCACTGCCCCTGTTGCCAACCTTGCTTTTGGTGACGGCGACGAAGCTGATAGGAATGATTCAGCCACCACACCCATCCAACTCCGTACCAACTTCGATCCCCTGGCCGTTTTTGCGCCCACCGCTCAAACCGAGGCCAATGGTCAAGCACAGGTCACTTTCACCCTGCCCGACAACCTGACACGCTACCGCATCATGGCTGTAGCTGTGGCTGGCGAACGGCAATTTGGCGCAGCCGAAAGCAACCTGACGGCGCGGTTGCCCTTGATGATACGGCCGTCTGCCCCCCGCTTCCTCAACTTTGGCGACCAATTTGAACTACCCGTCGTCGTGCAAAACCAAACCAACGAACCTATGGAAGTAGATGTTGCGCTCAGCGTCACCAACCTGCAATTGACAGGCGTGAGCGGCCAGCACGTGACCGTCCCCGCCAATGATCGCGTGGAAGTGCGCTTCCCGGCCACCACAATGAGCGCAGGCACGGCCCGCTTCCAAGTAGCGGCCGTTGCCGGCGATTATGCTGATGCCGCCACCGATGAACTCCCCGTCTACACCCCCGCCACCACCGAAGCCTTCGCCACCTACGGCGTGCTGGACAATGCCGCAACAGCGGGCGCTGTGGCCCAACCCTTCCTCATGCCTGAGGGCGTCATTCCCGGCTACGGCGGCTTGGAAATCGGCACTTCTTCCACCGCCCTGCAAGCCCTCACCGATGCCGTCCTCTACCTAACCAGCCATCGCTATGACTCCTCCGAAGAGTTGGCTTCACGCATTTTGGCTGTGGCCGCTCTGCGTGATGTGCTGGATGCCTTTGAAGCGGAAGGTTTGCCAGAGCCAACTGAACTGGAAACGGCCGTCACCCGCGACATCGAAAGCCTGCAAGGGATGCAAAACCCCGACGGCGGCTTCCCCATCTGGGAGCGCGGCCGCGACTCTATTCCCTTCTACACTATTCATGTGGCGCACGCCCTAGAGATGGCACGGCAAAAGGGCTACGCAGTCCCTACGCAGCTACAATCTAGCCTGCAAAACTACTTGCGTGACATCGAAAATCATTATCCCCACTATTACAGCCAGGATGTACGCTGGAGTTTGAGTGCTTATGCCCTCTACGTGCGCCATCTCTCTGGCGACACGGATGCCAACAAAGCCAGTAACCTACTGCGTGACGCGGGCCTGGAAAATCTATCACTTGAATCGTTGGCTTGGCTCTGGGAAGTGCTGGGCGATGATCCAGCCCAAGCCACAAACGTGGCCGCCATCCGCCAACACATCAACAACCGGGCTGTGGAAACGGCCGCTGCTGCCAACTTCACCACCAGCTACGGCGACGAAGCCTATCTGATGCTGCACTCAGACAGGCGCACCGACGGCGTGATTCTCAACACCCTCATCAGCCAAGACCCCAGCAATGATCTCATCCCCAAAGTGGTTAATGGCCTGCTGGCCCATCGTAAACGGGGCCATTGGCGTAACAGCCAGGAAGATGTCTTCATCCTGCTGGCCTTAGACCGCTACTTCAACACCTTTGAGGCCCAAACACCAGACTTTGTGGCCCGCATCTGGCTGGGCGACACCTTCGCTGGTGAACAGGAATTTGTAGGTCGCAGCACCGACCGCAATCAATTAGACATTCCCATGAGCTATTTAGCCGAGCAGGAAGTTAGTGATTTGGTGCTGAGTGTGGACGGAAACGGCCGTCTCTATTACCGTCTGGCCCTCAACTATGCCCCCGCCGATCTCAGCCTCGACCCCCTCAATCGCGGCTTCGTCGTTCAGCGCACCTATGAAGCGGTGGATGACCCGGAGGATGTGGTGCAAGACGAGGATGGCACTTGGCGCATCAAACTAGGGGCACGGGTACGGGTGCGGCTGACCATGATCGCCGACAACCGTCGCTACCATGTGGCCCTGGTTGACCCACTGCCTGCCGGGCTAGAGGCCATCAACCCGGCCCTGGCCGTCTCCCAAAGCATCCCACCTGATCCCAACGGCCGTGATCCGGTACCATATTGGTGGTGGGGCAACTGGTATCAACACCAAAACATGCGCGACGAACGGCTAGAAGCCTTCACCACCCTGCTGTGGGAAGGGGTGTACAGCTACGATTACGTGGCCCGGGCCACCATCCCCGGCACCTTCATCACCCCACCCAGCAAAGCCGAAGAAATGTACGCCCCCGAAGTATTCGGCCGCAGCAGCAGCGATTTGGTGATTGTGGAATAAAACACTACCGCCCCTCCTTGAGTTTGGCTCTTTGAGCCACAAAATATGAAGTTGAGGGATGAAATAGCTGTCAAATTCTGGCCGAAGCCAGGATAGAGTTGAATAAAGCACGCCAAAGGGTCTCATTTACAAGCCAGTTGTCCTGGGACCAGGTCCAAGTGGCACGGAAATGAGGGTCTTGCCACATTTCTGAGCGAAAACCACGGCATAAGGTGTTGAAAGACCAACGGCGAGGGGTAGGCATCCAGAGACCAGGTGGCTTAGCTCCAGCATCATTGCCCCAAGCGCGAAAGCCAGCCAGCATCATGAGAGCATAAACCCAAGCCGACCATTGAACAGTGGCTACGGTAGCTGCATCCTGCCAACATTGTTTTTCACCCAGGCCCAAGCCGCTCTTCATTTGACGATGGGCAATCTCCAACTCCCAGCGCTGCCACAGCCAAGCCAGAATATCAGCAATGGGTAAGGGCAGAGACCACTCGCCATCAACAAGAATAGCTGAAACGAGGAAGAAGCAGGGCTTGTACCTTTTGCGACGAGAACCTTTGGGCCATTTGCCACCACCAATGACAATCAGCAGCAGGGGAATGTCAGGTAAGCCATCACGGAGAAAGGGGCCTTCCACCCGATAGCGCATGGGGCGGGCTTTGCCTCGTACCAGCACTGTTTCTTGCTTAAACTTCTTTCGTTGTCTCAGGAATTGTGGCGGAGCCGGTGCTTTCTTACCATACTTGCAATTACCATGTGCCTCTGCCTGGGGCAAGTGTTTTAGACAGCGGTTACGAGCAGTACGGACAATCCCGACTGTGTTATGGGGCAGTCCAGACCAGAACTCCAGAGTATCATAGCTACCATCATTGAGGCTGACCAACATCTGCTCGGCCCGACCAACTTCATCCATCTCTTGTCGTGTCCACTCTAAGAAAACGAGCCCTGCTTGCACTTCTGTCCTCGGCTCTTCCTCTTTATTGGGTACCGATTGGGCTGTGAAAGCACTCAAACTACGGATAGGAATGGCCCGACTATATCCATTGACCATCGGTGTTAACCACGACCCTTCCACAAAGCGTTGCCCTCGTTGTATCCCTGGCTTGAATTTGGCCGTCTGCAATCCTCTCATCCAGCCTGTCCCTGGCATCTTCTCACTACAGCGCGGCACATGAAACCCATCTGCCCCCACCACAAACGGCTCATTCTCTTCTACCTCCTCTAGCATCTCCCGCAACATGATTGCCCCTGTCTCTTCTTCATTAAATCGTTTCTCACTAAACAACCGGTACCAGGCACTCCAATCTTCATCTATCAACCCCAAGGTCAGCAGCAATTGCGTGATTGTATGTCGTCCAAAGGCACACAGTTCGGCCATCACTAAGGCTATTATCCGATTAAAGACCCGTTTTTGTTGGTATACTGCTTCACATTTACCTATCAAGATCATCATTTCTGTCAACAGGGCTGGTTTTCTCGTTCTTTCTTTGCTATGGTTATGCTCTTTCACTGGGATGTCCTTTATTGTAGTTTTATTCGTTTGAACTACTTTATAACAAGTACATCCCTTTTTCTACCCCTTTTCCCAAAAAGCCAAACTCAAGGAGCTTCATGCCTCGCACAGGAGGCTGATATTAGGGCTGGGCAACAGCCATTTTGACAGCTTCGTAGGCATTGACAATGCCATAGCCAGCGATATTGTTCGGCGTAATGGAAGTATCGGTTTGGGCTAGGCAGGTGCCAATGGTGGGATCGGCCGTTTGCCCGGTCAAGGCTTCCAATTGAGTTAACCAGTTGTCCTCTGTTGTAGGCTGCACTGTATCTAGCATGGGTTGATAGGCAGTAGCGCTGGCTTGCAAAATGGCTTCGGTTCGATCAATGTCGCCGATGAGGGTAGGGTTGGCCGACCAGAGGAGGGCGACGACACCCGCCACATGGGGGCCAGCCATTGAGGTGCCGGAATTGATAGCATAGCCGTTGCCAGGAACGGCCGATAACACATCTACACCCGGTGCCACAATATCGGGTTTTACCCGGCCACTGCCATCAGCCAGCACTGGCCCTGTGCTGCTGAAGCTGGAAATATGATTGCCCTGATCGACGGCCCCCACTGAGAAAACTTCGTCATAAATGGCGGGTACGTCTTCGACTGTGCTGCAATCGGGGCCGCTATTGCCTGCAGAGACGACAACAAAGATACCTGCCGCACGCAGTGCTTGTACGGCTGCTAATAACGATTCAGGATCACAGCCTTCAAATGTTTCTGGGCAGCCCCAAGAGTTATTTAAGACGTGGGCAGATTGCCCGGGACGGCCGTCTGCCAAAGCATCGCCCCCCTGAGGATAGGGAGCCAGCATAAACTGCATACAGTCTAAATAGAGGGCCGGATTGCCCAAATTGCGGTGCAAATTGGCACAGGCAAACCATTGGGCAGCGGGAGCCACACCTGTCGAATTGCCCAAAACGGAGCCTAGCGTGTGTGTACCATGCCCACCTGCGTCAACAGGTTCGCTTGTACTGCGCCAAGGATCGAGCCAATAACCACTGTGATTACCCGCATGGCCTAAATAACTGTCTTGCAATTCAGGATGATCCCACTGCACACCCGAATCACTTTGGCCGATGATGATGCCTTGGCCCCGTGCGCCAAACTCTTGCCAAACGCGATCCGCGCCGATATTGGTGAGATTCCACTGCGGTGTGCTAGGTGCGCTGGCCACCTGAGAGGGCAGTTCGGGGCTTTCAGTGATGGGGCGCAAGACAGGGCTGGGCATGATGCGCTCTACTTCGGGGCGGGCGGCCAGCCAAAGGCGAGTGATGAGGCCACCACGCACTTCTAGGGCATTGACCAGGTAGTATGGGGTGTAAGCAACACCGAGGCTGTCGAGTGATTGGCGCAAATCAGCCTGGCTGTTGAGAGCATGGCTGGTGAGGGTGTCGTAGACAAATTGGCGGCGTTGATCATAATCGGTCATGGTGTTGGCCTGGGAGACATCAGCTTGCGTATTGAGAATGACAAAGAGCCTATCGCCAAAGAGGCCAGGCTGACCAGCTAAAAAGTAGATGACGGGAATTATAGCCAGAGCTAATAGAGCAAAAGCAAGGGCGATACGGCCGTTGCCCCAACTCAACCAGCCCAGTAGCAAGAACGTTAGCCAGCCTAAGCTCCAGGCGGTAACGGCCGTTACCCCCAGTGCTTGCATACTGTTTATCAAAATGCCATCAAAGGCGACTAGGTTCAGGCCATCACTATCGGTAAGAGCCAGGATAATGGCTGCGCTGAGGCCGATGAGCAGCCCAGCGGCAAGCTGGTTTTGCTGAGCGGGTTGTGGCGCAGCCACCAGGGCCACACAAGCCATGGCCCAAGCCAAAGCGGGTAGGGCGACGGTGAGCAAAATTTGGATACCATTAAAGCTGAGGGCAGAGGCTAGAATGAGAACGGCCGTGCCCATGACAAAGCCGCTTGAGGTGATGTCCCAGCCGGGGCCTTGGCTATGCTGAGGGAGGGTGTGCAGCCAGTAACGGCCGTTGACTAAACCCGCCACCACGCCAAATAATAGACCCAACACGAGTGTCAAAAATGTATCTAGCAGTGAGCCTAAGACCCCCCATCCCCACCAAGGCAAACTAGCAACGAGGGCGATGCCGATGGCTAGCCAGAAGGAGGTGGCCGACGGCCGTTTGCCGGGTGGGTTTTTGCGCCAAAGATAGAGTGCGAAGACGGCCGTTAGCACAATCTGAGCCAATAAAAGCAGTTGGCTCTGCGTGGGCAAAATCAAACGGGTGAAGGCCAATAGCAGGGGGTAGGCGCAGGCCAACAGCCAGGTTTGGAAGATGGCACGATAGCGCAAAAGAGGCCATAGCCAGGCTAGCAGGGCAGTGGGGAAAGCAACGAGCAGCGTTTGAACGGCCGTGGCCCAGACCCAGGCCCAGGCATCACTGGCCAACCCTGATCCGACCATCACCCATGGTGTACCTTGCGCCGCCAGAACCACAAACGCACTCCACAAACTCAGAAAAACAACGAGAACCTGACCACCCCAACTTTGCCAAGCGGGAGGAGTGTGTTCAGATTCGGTAGAATCTAGTGGCTCGATCATAGTTTAGATGTTAAGAGATTAGCGATTGAACTTTCAATTTCTAACCTCTGTACTGCCCAGAAGAAGGGAATATTATCAAACTGAGCGTGTGATCCCTCCATCAACCCGCAGATTTTGACCAGTGATATAGGATGATTCATCGGAAACTAGGAAGCGTACAACGTTGGCAATTTCATCAACTGTGCCATATCTGCCCATGGGAATTCGTTGGCGACGTTCGGCCGTTTCTGGCAAGCTGTCGATAAACCCCGGCAAGATATTATTCATGCGAATATTGTCCTGAGCATAGCGGTCAGCATACAGCTTAGTGAACCCCGCTAAAGCTGCTCGCAATGCGGCAGAGACAGGAAAAAGAGATTCAGGTTCAAAGACAGCATAAGTGGAAATGTTGACAAATACCCCTTGCCCCTGCTGCAACATAATGGGTGTAACCAACCGTGCCATTCGCACTACATTCAGCATCACCAAATCTAAGCCTTTGTGCCAATCTTCATCGGGAATTGCCAGCAAATCGCCTTTTGGTGGATGCCCGGTATGGTTGACAACGGCATCAATTCGACCAAATTGATCCATTGTCACATCCACCAGTTTTTGCAAATCAGCAATTTCAGTCACCGAACCCGCCAAACCCACACCGCCTAACAACTCTGCCAGTTCAATGGCTCGGCCAGAGGGAGACATCAGCACCACATGATATTTATTCTCAGCTAGCTTGCGGGCGATCTCTGCGCCCATCCCTTTGCCTGCGGCTGTAACAATTGCAACATTTTTGTTTTCGGACATATAAACCTCTTTTGTGAATGATTTAGACAGCAGATCGTTTTTGCGAGCAAACTGGCGTCTATCTGTTTATACAGAGTAGCCAAGGCTACACTGCCTCAAAACGCTTGAATGTAAAATGGCTTAGGTCTTGCTGACATCTCTCCGTCAGAGCTAACTGGGCCATAGCTTCGCCAAGGGCGGCTGAATGTTTGAAGCCATGCCCAGAACAGGGCGAAGCCAATATCACTCTTTCAGAGTCAGGATGATAATCAATAATAAAATGAAAGTCAGGTGTGCTAGTATAGAGGCAAACGGCCGCGTGAATACAATGAGGCGTTATACCAGCTACTTTGTTGGCAACATTGTTGTGATAGAAGGTATCTATCTCCGTTTGTGAGACGGTGCGAGAGACGATACGAGGGTTAGTCGTAGTTATGAGTTGCTCTGTGAGCAGCTTGATGCCAGGATAACCATCAGGCGGTATGGGAAAAATCCCTGCAGAACCAGTTATTCCTGCGCCTTCCCAAATGATAAAAGGGAAGTGTGTGACCGAAAACAAGGTAGGGTCTTCCACCGTAAACCAGTAGACAACTTGACGGGTAATGGTCAATAAATTTGCTTGTTTAGGTGGCATGAAATCAGGTATCCAAGCCCCCGTGGCGATGACGACTTTGGCGGCAGTATATTGCCCTTGGCTGGTTGAAACGGTGACAGTGCTGGCATCAAATGAGATATTATGTACTGGTTCATTGGGTCGAACGGTGGCTCCTAACGCTTGCGCCAATTGTATTTGCAGAGCAATAGCTCGCTCACACATCACTATACCCCCGCTTGGTTCAAAACCGATTTGGAAGCTTTCATCTACGAGGATGGTAGGTTGATGTGCGTGTACGTCTGCTGGTGAGCGAATCTCGAAAGGAATATTAGCCTGCTGAGCGATTTTGGCTGTTCGCGCTACGAAATCATAATAATGGATATCGGCCGTTTGTGAGGAGTCAAGTGGTGTGATGAAATAACCACCTGGTTGATATAATAGCTCCTGTCCCGTTTGAGCTTCTAACTCTTGCCAAATCTGATGCGAACGGAGTACAAGGGGCACATAATGTGCCCCTTCACCAACTGCTAACCTTGTAATGCGAGTCTCTGCATGACTAGAGCCAAATTCATGGGGTGGATTGTAGCGATCAATGCCTAACACTGACGCGCCACTTTTAGCAGCCTGATAGAGAGTAGCACTACCCATTGCGCCCAGCCCAACGACTATTAGATCATATTGCATAGCAATTTAACCTCTCATAACTTGCTCAAAACGGTGAATAACATAAGATCATTGTTCATCGGTTTGGGTAAGTCTGGATATATCAAAAGGTACGGAGTAGATGGACATAGCCGCGCAGACTTTCGGTGATTTCGGCGATGGCGATATTTTCCTTGACGGTATGGGCCACGAACTCGTCGCCGGGACCGTAGCCGATCATGGGCAGGTTGTAGGGGACGAAGTGACGGCCGTCTGTAGCAAACCTATAATTGGACAAAGGAATCTCATAACCCACACCAGTTTCCAAGGCAGTTTTGGCTTTGACAACAGCTTCATGGTCGGGCGGTGTGTAAAAACCGGTGATGATTTGGTCTGTCTCGATCAATGTCCCATCTTCGTAGCCCTCCTCCAATGTGAAATTTAGCCCTTCACCCACACGGCGGAACAAGTCAGATAGACTTTTGGTGCTTTCCACAGAGGTACGGCAGTCGAGCAGTACCCGTGTCCAGGCGGGGGTGACATTGTAGCTGGTTGTGTCTACCTCGATGACGGTGGGGGCGATGGTGGTTTTGCCCAGCAGGGGGTGTTGGGGCAGGTCAGCAACGGTCGCTCCCAACCTCTTCAAAAATTCAGCCATCTGATAGTTGGGATTGTCGCCTCGCTCTGGCACGCTAGCATGAACAGAACGGCCGTGAAAAACAGCCCACAACCAGTGCCCGCCACGATGGCCCAAACAGAGTTTATTGCTCGATGGTTCGCCAATGACAACCAGGGCTACGGGATAATCGAGATTTTCGACCCAATGAATGGCCCCCGCGCCACCTGTTTCTTCCTGTACTACGCCAGTGAAGACGACATCACGCAATGGCCGTTCTCCCGCTCGCAATAAAGCTGCCATGCTATACACTTGCACTGCCATTGGCCCTTTGATGTCACAAGCGCCCCGACCCAGAATACGGCCGTCTACAATCTCAGCCGAAAAAGGCGGCACAGGCCACAAAGCTGGATCGCCAGGGTCAACATGATCCAAATGTGTGTTCAGTACCAAAGCCCCTAAGCTGTGGTCTTGCCCAAAAACGCGGCCACAAGCATTGCCTGCCTCGTCCAGCCAGACCTCATCAAATCCCAACTGCCTCATCTCCGCCGCCACCAAATTAGCGATAACTTCTTCCTCATAAGACATGCTGGGTGTTTGAATCAAACGCTGAGCAAAGTTGACACAATCGGCCGTTAATTTCTCAAAATCCATCTGCTTCTCCGTACAAAAACAACAGGATTTGCTGCCAGAGAGCAAACCCCGTGACTGTTTATTGCTCACTATTTACTATCCCTTGATTACCGTCCCACACCAACGCTACCGCCAAAGGCTGCCGACATCTCTTCATAGATGGCGGCGATACTGGCCTCGTCACCTTGGTAAAAGTTGCCGTTGGCTTCGTCAGCGATAGTGACCAAAACATCCTCATCGGCACTACTGCCATAGGCAATGGTAAAGACAGTCGTGTCATTAGCTGTTGCCGCCTCAATAAGGGCTGTATTGAAGCCATAACGGGTGCTGGCTGTGTCCTCGCCATCAGTAAGGACGACCAAAGCATTGGCCGTGTCCACCGATTGCGTATTGGCAATGACGGTAGCTCCATCACCAATGGCATCGAACAGGGTCGTATCCCCAGCAGCGCGTAGGCCACGAACGGTGTTGATGACCTTTTGGCGCGACGGTCCGACTTGTTCATGCTGGATGAGCAAATTGGGCCTATCACTAAAGGCAATAATGGAGATGTAGTCATCTTCACCCATCTGTTGGACGAACTGTTCAGCCGCAGCTAGCATATTGTCTATAGCCCGACCCCGCATACTGCCCGATGTGTCCAGCAGCATGACCAGATTAATGTCTTTGCGGGCCTCTTGCCATAGCTCTTGCACAGCATAAATGGTTTCGACGGTAGGTGGATTGAAGCGAATGGCGGGCTGGGTTAGGTCTACACCACGAGAGACGTCGAGTGGTGCGCCTACTGTAATGCTGGTATTGACAGGCCGTAGACCAAAGGTAACGGCCGTTGTCTGACCCTCATCCCCCAGCAAATAGTCCCGGAATATTCGGGCTGCCTCTTGAATCTCGGCCTCGGCCAAATCATTCACACAGGCGGGATGGGTAGCCACAAAGGTGCCTTCCAGAGGATACACGGGCACAATATTGCCACCGCCATACTGCACGACGGTACTTTCATACATCACGGCTGCTCCTAGATAAGATTCGCCGCGCTCGCTCATCGTTGCCCCCAAATTATCGGTGCTGTTGCTGAACCAGGCTACCGCGCCCTCGAAGGCCCCCACAGAGGCTTGGACGATGGGCTGTTGGATATCTTCGGCCGTGACCGCATCCGTTTTAGCCTCAGCTGCTTGCACTAGAGCCAAAAGGGCGCTCGTGCCGGAACCAGAAAGGCCAGGGTGGGTGTGGCTGAGGCGCAAGGCCTCACCAAAAGTCCCGCCGCTGTAATATTGCCAAGCGGAGGGATCAGCGGCCAAGCTGCCTACATCAAGCCAGCCTAAGGGCAGGCCGGGCCAGCCCAATGATTCGGCCACATCGCGCCACATACCAATGACAAGGGGGCTTTCGACGACGCTAACACAATCATTTTGGAAGCCATTATTACCCTGATCGGCCAATAGGTTGGCCCAGACTGGCTCTTCAGGAATCCATAAGCCACCAATGAGGTCGCCGGTGACGAGTTGGGTGACGGCCTGACCGGACTCGACGGATTCGAGTTCAACATAAATTTGCTCGCCACTGCTGGTTTCGGTTTCACTGTCGTTGAATTGGGTGACGGCCGTTCCCAACCATGGCTCTAAACTAGAATTGGCCACCACTCGCAGCACCAAGGCATTACGTGGCGCACTGCTGCCATCGTCCGAATCAAGTATGCTGCAAGCCAGAGCGGGCAAACTGAGCATCATAAGCAGCCAGAAAAGGCTGCGATAGTTTTTGAGGTTCATGATTTTGTCCTTTGCAGAAAGGAGACTAGAGATTGGAGATTGGAGACTAGTAGGTGAAGCAGTTTAGTCTCTAGTCTCTAGTCATCCAGTCTCGCTTTTACCGTCCAGCCGTTACTAGAGTCAACTCTACGAAGCGGTCTTGGGCTTGTAGGTTGGGATCATCCGTGTTTTGGCGTTCGGGCGGGGGCAGAGCCGCGTCAATGATGAAGCGTGCCGGGTCAATACCTTGTGTAACGAGATAATCTACCACAGATTGGGCGCGGCCTTCGGCTACTTCCAGGATTTCGGCTTCGGTGTAGGGGGGGCTATTGGCTGGCCAAGCTGACGAGCCAGTGACTTTCAAGAACAGGCCCACACTCTGGGAGAGAGTAGGTACAACACAACCATCCAAAATGCGGCGCGACTCTAGCGTGAGTTCGGTGGATTCGGGCAGGAAGGTGAAGGTGCGGCAGGGAAGGACGGCTAGGGTGGCGGAATCGGCCGATTCCACGCCAGACAAATCGAGCTGAGTTTGAGCCGACATGGAGAAGGTATCATTTACCGGGTTGCCATTGGCCTGCAAGCTAGCCTGATCGGCCGCTCGGAGGACAAAGCCACCATTTACCAACTCTTCCACATTATCGCTGGCGGGATTGGTGTCGGAAGCGGCCCAAACACGGCGAGCAATTTCTAGGCGATTGATGATGGGGCGGGTGTCGCGCATGACGAAAGCATTGTCGCCTAAATCAGCCTGAGCCACGCTCTCCAGCCAGATGGCAAAATCATCGCTGGCAGATTCCGGATAAACAAAGCTCCAATCATTGTGACCCCATTCAGCGATTTGGGCAGCGGCTGTATCAAAATCTTCTACCTGAGCCTTGAGGGTGTCGAACCAGGCATTGTGAAAGTTCTGCACCAAATCCGCATCGGCCTGAATGGATTGGCGGGAAGTCACAACGACATCCACCACGATACGCAGTTGGTTGGAACTCATGAGCGGTACGCCACCACTGTTTTCGGCATCATAAATGTCGGGTTCCCAACCCGAAACGGCATCGGCTTGGCCGTCATTGAAGGCAGCTACAGCATCAGCCACGCTGTCCTGGGGCACCAGGGTGACTTGGGAGCGGGGGCTGAGTTGGGCAATGGAGAGGGTATAGTAAAGAAAGTATTCGCCAACACTGCCCCGAGCAAAGCTGATGCGTTGACCTTGTAGATCATTGATAGTGGCCAGATCACGGCCCCATAGCTGATCGGCACCTGCGCTTTCGTCTACGATGGCGGTGATAACACCAGGGCTGGAAAGAGCCACAGAGTCGAGGGTGGTAAGGAGACAGCTCCACTGTCCAGAGTTGAGCAGGGCAGTACGCTGCTCTTCGGAGACATCATAAGCAGGGTTTTCGTCCAAA
This sequence comes from Promineifilaceae bacterium (SeqCode), assembly GCA_965223555.1. Lineage (GTDB taxonomy): Bacteria > Chloroflexota > Anaerolineae > Promineifilales > Promineifilaceae > CBDCWU01. Next base: position 2,441,248 of record CBDCWU010000009.1, on the reverse strand, counting down.
AAGAAGGGGACGATGCCCAAGTGGAAGCCGTGTTCGACGTCTTTGCCGGAGATCTGCATCTGTTGCAAGGTGAAGTAGCTGCCGAAGGCATCTGCGCCGCAGATGTAGGTGGGCAGGCCATCGCTGCTGTCATAATTGGGGGCAAAGATGGGGTCGGGGGAGTCGAGGTTAACAACAGGCGTGGCCCCACTATTTTGATTATTGGTGACGGGGGCGATGCCGGAAACGGCCGTTGGCTCCGCACCATCATTAATAGCATCAGAAATCAGGTTGTAACCAACTACGCCACAAATGGCGACTAAGGTGATGCCGATGATGGCGATGAAAATGATTCGGGTTCGGTCTAGTTGCATGGAATACTCCTTTTACGTATTACATAGTGCGTATCGCACAATTCGCCCCTAAATACGGGCGTTTGTCTCAAAAAGATGATGATTCAACTCTATATACGTTTAATTTTATGACTTCGTTGCTTGATTAACCCCCATAAACATTCATTGATGATTGATTTTCAACCTGGATTGTAACCCAAATTGCGCAGGACATCATCGGCCGTTTGCCCCTCTAGTCTCTCAAAAATATACTCACCATTCTCATTCTCATCCACAATGAGTTCCACAGCTTCGGGCAAGACACAATGTTTGCTGCCCTTCACACCGCCCAGCATTTCCTGATAGGCACCGATGCTGAAAAAGCCGATGTAGAGTTCGTCGGTGTTGCTGGGCAGGTAGAGGGGGGATTGGCTGGGTTTGGGCGGGTATACATCGTCGCTGTCGCAGGTGATGCCGCCAAGCTGTATCCGCTGAAAGGGCTTATCAAGATGGTTGAGGGGCAAGACGATGAAATGTTCGCTCAAAGCCCAGCTATCGGGGAAGGAGGACATGATGGAGCCATCGATGATGTACCAGGGCAGCTTGGAACTATTTTCTTTGACGGCGATGATTTTGAAGAGGTGTGCCCCATGCTCAGAGGTGGTGTAACGGCCGAATTCCCCCATCACATCGGGCACAGGCACATTATACCGGTCACAGACCTCTTGCAAAGCTGTTAAAAGCTGGCGCACAAATTCGTGATAGTCAAAATCAAAATTCAAAGTCATGGCTACAGGCATGCCGCCGCCAAAGTTGAAGATGCTGAGGCTGGGATATCGTTGGCGCAAACGGGCGTAAATCTCAATACCTGGTTTGAGGTAAGAGAGAAAGGCTTCTGGATCAACAAGCTGGCTGCCCACCATAAAGTGATACAGTTTCAGGTTGAGGTTGGGGGCAGCTTGAATATAATCGGCCGCTTTCCAAATGGTGGACATGTCTACACCAAAGCGAGAGTTGGCGGCATCCATTTCGGCTTCGGTGGTTTGGGGGCCATAGCTTTTTTGGCGCAAGCCAACGTCAAAGGTGTGGCTGGAGCCAAGAAATGTGCCCAGTTCACCTAAATCTTCGATGACGGGGATGAGCTTGTCGTGCAGGGGTTTGAGCGTGAGCAGATTTTGGGCGTAGTGGCTGCCTTCAGGCTTGAAGCCATTGCTGATGATGAAGCGGTCAGGGGTGAGCAGGCCACGCTGGATCATCAGTTTGGCGATGTCTACATCTACGGTGGAGGACATTTCATGGTGAGCACCAGCTCGCAAAGTAGTACGAATAACTTCTTCGGCGGCGTTGGCTTTGGAGGCGTAAGTGTAGTGGAATTGGCCTTGGTAGCCGACTTCGGCGCTGACTTGGGCGAAGATACGCTGCATTTTGTGGATTTGCCGCTTGATGAGGGGCAGATACACGATTTCGATGGGGCTAGCGAAGGGATCGTGGTCGCGTAGGAAGATATCGGCTAGGTCGAGATGGTGCAGATGGAGACGGCCGTTTTCCACTTGCAAATAGTCGTTAAATTGATGTCCTTCGGGAACGGGGTTTTGGCTCTCCCAACCAATAATGGGATGTGTCATCGTGGCCTCCTTGAAGATGAAAAGAATTTGTGCGACCTGTAATGGTGGCACGATCAGGACGCTGCCGAACAAAGTTGAAATAGCTGGTCGTTTTGAATGTCATAACAGTATGGCAGATATTATACATGAGTTGAGAAGAAACGGCCGTTTCTAGAAATCTCAACGCTCTTGTGACTCACTCATTTAGCTTGCCATTGCCAACAGGCTCAAGTTAGCCTACACTCGCTCCATGACCCAATCTTTATATGACTTGACCTTACCTGAACTGACCCAATTCGTGACAGATTTGGGTGAATCAGCTTTTCGGGCTAAACAGATTTGGCAGTGGCTATATCAGCATTACGTGACGGATTTTGGTGCCATGACCAATTTGTCGAAGGCGTTAAGGGAGAAATTGAGGGAAACGGCCGTTATCCTCACGCCCCATATCGCCCTTAGCCAACACTCTAACGACGGCCAAACGAAAAAAGTACTGTTTGAACTTGCCGACGGCCAACTCATCGAAACTGTCCTCATGCGCTACGAAAAGCGGCGTACGCTCTGCATCAGCACCCAGGCAGGCTGTGCTATGGGCTGTCTCTTCTGCGCCACTGGGCAAATGGGCTTCTTGCGCAACCTCACTGTTGGCGAAATTGTGTTCCAGGTGCTGCACTTTGCTCGTGAATTGGCGGTTGAAGGCGAACATGTCACCAACATCGTTATGATGGGCATGGGCGAACCATTGCACAACTATGAGCCCACTTTGGCAGTAGTAGATTGTTTGACGGATGAAAACGGGTTTAATCTGGGGGCACGCAAAATTACCATCTCCACCGTTGGTCTTGTACCTGCCATTCGTCGCTATGCTGATGAGCGGAGACAAACGCCTCTGGCCGTCTCCCTCCACGCCGCTACTGATGCCGAACGCGACAAGCTCATTCCCATTAACCAACGCTGGCCGCTGGCTGAGTTAATGGATGCCTGCCACTATTACATTGAAAAAACAGGCCGGCGCTTAACCATCGAATGGGCTTTGATTAACGGCAAGAATGATACGATTGAGCAGGCTCAAGCTTTAGGTCGTCTCGTTCAAGGTATGTTATGCCATGTCAACCTGATACCCCTCAACCCCACCAAAGATTACAGTGGTGGCCCTTCCTCCCGCCAGCGTGTGGAAGCCTTCCAGCAGGAGCTAACCTATTATGGCGTAAGCAGCACGGTGCGTGTGCGGCGTGGCATTGATATTCAGGCAGGCTGCGGTCAGTTACGAGATCGGGTGCTTTTAGAGAATGGTTAATCAATTATCACAAAAACCCAACTTTGTCTTTATCCTGCTCGACGATATGGGCTGGAAAGACCTGGGCTGTTATGGCAGTGAATTTTATGAAACACCCTATATTGACCAACTCGCAGCAGAATCTATGCAGTTTAGTGATGCTTATGCAGCCTGTCCTGTTTGCTCCCCGACCCGCGCCAGCATTCTCACTGGCAAATATCCAGCGACCGTGGGCATCACGGATTGGATTGACAATGGCGGCTCAACCCACCCTTGTCACGGCCGTTTAATTGACGTCCCCTATCTCAAACAATTACCACTGACCGAAACTTCGTTAGCCACAGCTCTACGCGAAGGGGGCTATGCCACTTGGCATGTAGGCAAATGGCATTTGGGCGGGGCAGATCACACACCACAAGCTCATGGTTTCGGGGTCAATATTGGCGGCTGTGAGGTTGGCTCACCGGGCAAAGGTGGCTACTTTAGCCCCTGGTCGATTCCAGCTCTCAAGCAAGCTGATGTGCCAGATGGCACTTATTTGACGGACTATTTGACGAATCAGGCGGTTGATTTGATTGAAAATCGGGAGAAGGAACGGCCGTTCTTTCTCAATTTATGGTACTACACCGTTCACACCCCCATCGAGGCCAAAGCGTACAAAATCGCCAAGTACAGGACCAAAGCCCAACGCTTGGGCTTAGACAAACTGCCTACGTTTGCCGAGGGCGGCTGCTTTCCAACGGAACACAAGCAGCATTTACGCATTCAGCGTCGGTTGCGCCAATCTGACCCTGTGTATGCGGCTATGATTGAGAGTTTGGATGAGAATATCGGCCGTTTGCTAACAGCTCTAGACGAAACTGGCGAACGAGACAACACCATCATCATTTTCACTTCTGATAATGGAGGCTTGGCCACAGCCGAAGGGTCGCCTACCTGCAACGCGCCATTAGCCGAAGGCAAAGGTTGGATGTATGAAGGCGGCACACGAGAACCACTACTCGTCCATTGGCCTGGTGTCACCCCAGCCCAATCTATTTGCGACACCCCTGTCACCAGCCCTGATTTCTACCCTACCCTGTTGGAGATGGCTGGATTAGCCCCACGACCCCAACAGCATTGTGATGGCGTAAGTATTACGCCCTTGTTACGCGGCGACAAATTACAACGGGAAGCCATTTTTTGGCATTATCCCCATTATGGCAATCAGGGTGGCACACCGGGTAGTTCGGTACGCATGGGGGATTATAAGCTGATTGAGTTTTTTGAAGACGGCCGTTTGGAGCTTTACAATCTGCGTGAGGACATTGGCGAGACGAATAATCTAGCCGACGCGCAACCAGAACGTACAGCTGCTATGCAAGCCACATTAACTCAATGGCGCACCCATGTTGAAGCTCAGATACCACAACCTAATCTTGCTTGGAACTTAAGATCATAAGGCCAGTTAACAACCAATATACCAACAGGGATTATCGCGGTTGTTGTTGAGGCGAATCTCGAAGTGGATATGCGGGCCGGAAGAGTTGCCCGTGTTGCCACTGGCCCCAATCACATTGCCCTGATAGACAATTTGGCCGGGACGAACGTTGATACCGCTGAGATGGCCATAGAAGGTCTCATAGCCATTGCCATGATTGACCACAATCAGATTACCGTAGCCGTACTGGTTCCAGCCTGCGTAGGTGACTGTGCCAGTGTCGGAGGCGTAAACGGCGTTGCCTTCGGGCAGGGCGATGTCTATGCCGGGGTGACCGTACCAAAAGTATTGGGTGAAGTTGCTAGAGCTGACGGGATAAACAAACGTACCCGTACCAACAATGATGGGCTGTACGCCGCTGCCCTCCTGGGAGGTGCCGCCAACGGAAGCCAAGGTGGGCGGGGTCCAGACGAATAGCTCGCGCACGGCTCCGGGCACAAGAATTTGGGTGTCGGGATAGAGACGGTAGGGAAATTCGAGGTTGTTGGGGGCGTAGGCGATGATGTCGTTGATGGGGATGCCATAGCGCAGGGAGAGACCTTCAAGGGTCTCTCCGATTTGCACATCGTGGAGGACGCCATCTATGGACAAAATGATCAGTTCGACATCGGTTTGCAGGAGGCTGGATTCTTCACTTAGGCTGGGATTGCCGCCGAGGATGGTTTCGGGAGCGATGCCGAATTTTTCGGCGATGCCGTTGGGGGTGTCACCCCGTTTGACGATGTAGGTTTGGAAGTCGTGGTGGGGTAGGGTTCCCTGGTAGGTTTGGGGATTAACGGCGGGGGAGAGGGCAGTGTCGCTAATGACGGGAAGAGCATCCAGGGTGAGTTGTTGGCCATCACTTAGGCTAGGTTGGCGAATGGTGTCAATGGAGGATGATGGTGTGGTGAGGGCGGTGGCGGAAGGAGAAACGGCCGTTCCTCCTTCCGCCAAACTCGAACGCCAGCCTCTAAACAGTAGGAACGCAGCGATGAGCAAGATTAGATAGCCACCTAAACGGGGCCATATGTTTCTGTTTTCATTCATTTAATCGATTATCCCCCTAATTTGAATAGCAAAAACCCCTTGACCCTGACCGCCATGCATGAACAAGGTATAGCCTGGGGGCTTCAATTGCTGGATCAATTGGTGAGCCAGTTCAAAAACGTGGATTAAGAAGGTTTTGTTTTCATCTGGGACCGATGGCATATCGGGCCGGACTGGATATGGCTCCTTGCCCATGATGGCAATATGGAAATCTGTGCTGTTTGAGGGCAGTTGATAGGCTTGGACTGTGCTGGATTCAATAAACAACTGCTTGGTGTCGGGCAAGGAAGTCAAGGCGTCACTGCTTGGATTTTTTCCATGCTTATCGGGGCCTGCGGCTAGATGGAAGTGCATTTGGGGCACGTCTTGATAGGTGCCCCCATTGACCAAGAGGGCATAATGGGGCAAGGCTTCGAGATGGGCGGCCTGTTGAGCTGCTTGCACAATGCCGAGCAGCAGTTTTTGGTGAGCGGGGTTATGAGCAATGTTTAGGCTGGTGAAGGCAGGAACGGCCGTTTTAGGGACAATGAGTAGATGGTGTTGCCAATGCTTGACAGGATGGTGAAAGACCATAAGGTCAGGGGTATTAATGAGCTTGGTAAAAAGCATAAGAAATGAGAGTTTGGCAAAAGCAAAGCCGATAAAGTGGCGGGATATTGGGCTGCGAGCAATTTGGAAGAGCGTTTTTTTAATCATTATAATTCATATGATTTGGCTGTGATGGAGAAGAGGAGGAGGGAAAACGGCCGATTTAGGTGCAGTCGGTCACCGAGCCAGAGAGGTGGTTGAGTGGGTTGAGACGGGCATCGTTGAGGCGAATTTCGATATGGATGTGGGGGCCACTAGAACGGCCGCTGTTGCCACTAGCGCCAATCGCTTGCCCCTTTTCGACCGTCTGCCCAGGCACAACGTTGATGCCACTTAGATGGGCATAAAATGTCTCGTAGCCATTACCATGATTGATAACTATCAGATTACCGTAATCATAATAGCTGCCAGCGGCCCAACTGGCATAGGTGATAGTGCCTGTGTCGGCGGCAACAACGGGTGACCCTATGCGCAGACTGATGTCTAGGCCAGGATGTCCGTACCAGTAGTAGCTGGTGACACAGCGGCCACCAACAGGCCAGGTGAATGAGCCTGTACCCACAACTGCCCATTGACCATTGTTATTATTTGGCGGAGCTTTGGGAGCTGTCCAGTAAAAAGAGCCAATTTCTACGCCAGGGATGAGCAGTTGGGTGTCAGCAAAGAGGCGTTCGGTAAATTCTAAATTGTTTGGCTCGTAGGCCACAATTTCGTCAATTGTCACATTATATTGGGCGGCAATACTGGCCAGGGTGTCACCCGGTTTGACGGTGTGCAAAGCCCCGTCAACGGGTAAGACGAGCAGTTCAGAGCCAGTTTGTAATAAGTTGGACTCCTGACTCATCCAGGGATTGCCACCGAGCAGGGTGGCGGGGGAAATGCCAAGAGAGTCCGCAATGAGGTTGGGGGTATCACCCGGTTGGACAGTGTAGATGCGAAAGTTGTGTTCGGGTTTTTTGGCTTGATAGGTATGAGGGTTGGGGGCAGGTGCAAGGCTATTATCGGCGATGACGGGTAGGGTCACGGCAGCGAGCATGTTTTGTGGTTCTGGGGTGGGGGTGATGGTTGTGGCTAGGATGGAGAGTGTGGCGGTCGGAAAGGGATTGGCAACGGCCGTTGCCTCAGGCCCACTTCCCGCTTCTTCACGCCGATTCCATACACCACCAATCAATAGTAGGAGCGCAACGAGACCTAAAACAAGATGTCCACCATACCGTTGCCCAATACGTTGTAACTCAGCCATAAATCGGCCTGGATGCTATCACAAAGCGTTTTAACAGCAAAAAGGGCCAGTTTGACTGGCCCTGATTCTCAAAATCTACTTAGGCTGGAAACCTACATCATGTCTTTGGTGAGGGTTTCTAGGAATTCGTAGTTGGTCTTTGTGCCACGCATGCGCTGCAAAACGGCCGCTGTCGCATTGCTGATATCATAGCCTGGTGTGTCCATGAGATGGCCCAACATGCGACGCATCATGTACACACGCTGCAATTCATCGCCAGACAGCAGCAAATCTTCACGACGGGTGCTAGAACGCTCAATATCGAAGGCGGGGAAGATACGACGTTCTTGTAGACGACGGCTCAGCACCAACTCCATATTACCTGTTCCTTTGAACTCTTCGTAAATGACATCATCCATACGACTGCCAGTATCAACTAAACAAGTAGCGATAATGGTCAGACTGCCACCTTCTTCTAAGTTACGGGCAGCCCCAAAGAAGCGTTTGGGTGGATAGAGGGCTGTTGGATCAAGACCACCGGACAGAGTACGGCCACTGGGAGAGACGGTGAGGTTATAGGCGCGGGAAAGGCGAGTGATGGAGTCGAGCAAGACAACGACATCTTGTCCCATTTCCACGAGACGACGGGCCCGGTCTAATACCATCTCAGCCACTTTACAATGTTGACGCACAGGTTCATCAAAGGTGGAGCTAATGACTTCACCGTCAATGGAACGTTGCATGTCGGTCACTTCCTCTGGTCGCTCACCAATGAGGGCGACCATGAGATGGATGTCTTGATAATTTTCTGTTAGACCATTGGCAATATCTTTGAGAATCGTTGTTTTACCAGCCTTGGGCGGGGATACGATCAGGCCACGTTGCCCTCGACCAATGGGGGCTACTAAATCTAACATACGTGTGGACAGTATATTGGGATTCGTTTCCAATTTTAATTTTAGGTCGGGGAAAATGGGGGTTAAGTCTTCGTAACGAGGGCGGCTTTTGGTTTTGTCTGGGCTGGTATTGTTGACAGCTTCGATACGTAGGAGGCTGTAATATTTTTCATTATCTTTGGGGACGCGCACCTGCCCCATGACCATATCGCCTGTGCGTAAACCTAAGCGACGGATTTGGGAGTTGGAAACGTAAACATCCTCTTGTCCTGGCAAGTAATTTTTGGAACGTAGGAAGCCGATAGTTTGTTTATCATCCTGAACAATTTCTAGAACTCCACCTCGAAAATTAAGCCCTTGGTTTTCGGCGTTCGTACGTAAAATTTCATAGACGAGGTCTTGCTTTTTTTTGCTGGAATAGCTGGGGACGCTCATGTCCTTGGCTATCTCGCGTAATTCATTTAATTTCTTATCTTGTAATTCTCCAATATCCATAATTTTTCTCCAAATGAGTTCTTATTAATGAAGGTAGTAACTGTTGTAGCTTTTCTTTTTTACGAAAAGGGTAGCTGGTTGTGGAAGCATCCCTCGAATTTTCTAAGATGTTTATAGACAATCCCTGCAATCATATATTGGCAAAGTAAGTGTTGGGAATAAATAACGACCGTTTCTTTCCCAAGAAAACAGGCCTGACGAGGCAATAATCATACGTTTATTGAACAAACAGTTTGTGGTTAGTTAGGTGGTATTCAAACCGAGAATATAACGGGCGAATTGTAATCTATTTGTAAAACCTCTATGTTGGGGAGCCAGACTAGGCAATTGATTTGTATTATTTCTTTAATTATAAAGAGGGATGGGCTTCGGACTCCTACTTTGTGAGTGGAGAGAGTATATCATGCTGACTGGGGCAAGTCAATTTCTGTTAAATTTTGGACGTTGGTCATTGTGGCCTATGCAGATTTGTTGGACAACGGCCGTTTCTAACACAAATTCACGCCCTATCAATGGTTGACCCGCTCAGCATTGCCTACAATTTCTTTACACTTTGAAATACTCGGGATCGAATGGAAGCTTATTTAGAAAAGATTTGTTACATTGTAGATGGTGTTTTAGCCCATCATGGTTTATCGGCCAAAATTGCTGGTGGTTATGTGGCAGGCGATGGCTTGTTGCTCTCCTTGTCTGACACAACCTTTGTGAACACCAATGTGCGCTTAGATATCCAAGAGACCTTAGAAGCCAGCCAGGTCTTAGCCACAGTGGGGGTGGTGTTGGTGCATAACTATTTGCGCCAATTTGAACCTGGTAGCTTTGCCTCGCAGGTCATTGAAGGGGAGTTTGAAATCAGTCCGGCCAAACCAGTGGAAACGGTAGATGTGTTGGAGCTAATTACGGATCACCAAAAGCAAGGTTTAAGTGAAACGTAATATGTGGAGAAGCGGAAAATTATTCAACAGAGATATTGTTTGTGCCAGCACTAATATGGATGTCTACTCGGTGTTCCGCCTCATCGTAATCTTCAGATTCATAGACATGCCCAATGGCGGGAAAACGCCATTCATCCACCTGTACGGCCGTTAATCCCTCTTTAGCACGAATATGCGCTGCCACTCCTTCTGGTACAAACAGGCGAATGGCTGCTGCTCCGGTTTCCACATGAACTAATGTATAACCAGCCTGGGCTGGCAGAATAACCGTCAACTCACTGGTACCTGATTGCAAACGAATTTCGGCAAGCTGCAAGGCACTTAAGTCCAAAGCCCCCTGACTAGCTTGTGTACTCAGATTGAGGCTCATAGGGATTTCGTGGTTTAGGCCGAATTTCCAATCATGTCCATCTGACTCGACAACCGTTTGAGTCGGTGTTTGCATATCTAGGTGGAGGACATCACCAACGGCCGTTTCTACTTCATAAGAAACACCGGCCACACCAAACGTCCCAGATAATAGTTCATCAGGGGCTGTTTCACTGTGAATTTCCAATTTACCACCATCATGTTTGACACGAATATGGGCTTCTTCCACCTGTTTGATAGGTAGGGAAAGGTATTGAACTTCGCCAGTTGGTTTTTTGGGAGCTGTAGATGGGGGCAACGGCCCAGTACGTTCCTCAGTTAACAAGCGTAGACCCCACCAGATAAAGAGTAACGGCCAAAGGACGCGCCAAATATTAATGGAAATAGGTAAGATATAACTGAGCAGGAATAGGACACCTGCAATGATGAGAAATCCCCCCCAAGGAAAACGGCCGCATCTCATCCAGTAATACCTTCCTAACGGTTGTTAATTATTGCGCTCAAACCGCCAATAATTAAAAACACAGGCCACAAAATGGCCCAGCTCCAGCCAAATAGAAACGCGCCTGCAACTAGAGCTAAGATGAAACCACCTGTCACATTGCCACGTGCTTTATGAGTTAAACGACCGTGCTGCCGATAGCTATTCCAGGCAGTGCTAAAGTTGATTACCACTGGAATTAAGATAAATAGTGCCCACCAATTATTCAGGTGAAAGATGTTCAAATTATTGAGAAGAAATAGGAGGCCAATACCAATTAAGGCGGCTCCACCTACCCAATTATTATTTTTTTGAATTGATTGTTGTTCCATCTCTTTCAAATCTGAAATGTCTTCTGCCATCATAAACCTCCATAATATTAATGAATACATTGGCTATACGGAAATGTGGGACGAGAGTTTCAAGATTTTCAGATCATGAATAATTAACAAATTCCAATCTGCCACTATTGCTACACTCATAACTACCAGAGTTCATGTATAATGGACAAATATTAAATTGTTATGGCCTCGACATGATTGAACTTCCCCTTTTTCCACTCAATACGGTGCTTTTCCCTGATATGCCTATCCCCCTGCATATCTTTGAGGACAGGTATAAATTAATGATTCGTACCTGCGTTCAAGATAAACGGCCGTTTGGTATTGTTCTCATTCAAGAAGGTGAACCAGAGCATGGGCCATTAGCTATTCCGAATGAAATTGGCTGCACGGCCGAAATTATCGAAGCTCAGCCATTGGATGACGGCCGTTTACTTATCATGGCTATTGGGCAACAACGTTTCCGCATCCTCTCCTTAAAACGGGACAAGCCCTATCTTGTTGGTCTTGTAGAATATCTATCTTTAGAAAGTGAAAGCGAATACGCATTAACTGGGGGAAGCGGCCGTTTGCGAACACTCGTCATCGAATACCTAGAGTTACTCAGTCGTCTAGGTGATGTTGACTTTGATCCTCAGCAGATACCTGCTACCCCTGAAGACCTCGTATATTTAGCGGCTGCAGTCATTCAAGTGCCCACTGATCAAAAACAAAACTTTCTTGTCACAGATAGAATAACGAAACTATTAGAGGATTTACAGGCAGTATATCAGCAAGAAATTGCCCTTATGCGCTATATGCCCATGACGGATCAAGGCTTATTTTCCATCAATTAGCCCATTTGGCTGGGTTGGCAACGATTGTGGGCCTTGTTATAATCCCCACCGCATTCGGAGAGGTCGCATAGTTGGTCTAGTGCGCGCGACTGGAAATCGCGTATCCTCAAAAGGGATCGCGGGTTCGAATCCCGCCCTCTCCGCCAGAAAGCGTGGCTTGTGCCACGCTTTTTCCATTTTGCCTCCAAGATCATTGAGCATCAGATTAATGTGCGTTTGATTCGATAAGGACCTTCTTATCTATCCACGCAACACCCAATTGAGGTAGACACATGAACAATAGAGGCTTCTCTCGCATTTTGTGGGGGCAGAGGCTACTATTTAGCGCAAGATATTGGGCAATTTGATGGCTCCAATGGTCGCGGTGATACCTCCTTTATTTATGCTGTTTTACATCATGCCAATGAAGGTGATACAGATTGGGGTGCGTTAGATAGTTGTTGTAATAATGATCACCAGCAAGGGCCTTATAACTTCTTAAATGGTGAAGATATTCAAGATGTAAACTTGATTCTCTGGGATGTGCCTCAATCGGACACTGACGCAACTGGCCCCGATTATGACTGTTGGGCTTTGCAGAGCGAACCCAATCCAGATACACATCCTTGTTTTTCTGGCCCCATGTTTGTGCCCTTCACAATGGCTCCTACAGCTAGTTTCACGCACAGTGCCCCAAGTTTGACAACAATTCCAACTGTTTTCCAAAATACATCATCTGGTTCAGGGACCTTGAGCTATCTGTGGGATTTTGGTGATGGAGCTTCAACAACGGGTGCAAATCCGACACACCAATATACAATCTCAAACAATTATGCCGTCACTTTAAGTGTGACCAATATTCATGGTTCTGACAGTTTTATGGACACGATTCATGTGTATGAACCATTTACAAATTCGCCTGGTGGCAGCAATCTGCCAGCCACAATTCCGAATGCGGAAGCAGTTCCTGAGCCTACGAATGATTAGGTGAGAATAAGGTCAATACTGAAGACGCATCAGAGACATTGTATTCTTTTCGGTATTGGCTGTGCTATTTGATCTTTAATAGACAAAGGAGCTATTCCTTCATTTTTTGGTTTCTGTGGCATAATGATGACATGAAATGGATGATTCGCTTATTCGGTTTGATTCTACTCTTACTTGTTTTGTGGGGGGGTTGGCGTATAAGGCCGTTGCGCGGTAAATCTTCTGCTATTCCTCTCACTCAACAACTTACTCCTGAACAAACGGCAGCACAAGAGTTAGCTTTAGCTGACTCCAAAGTGCAAGCTTTGACCCGGGATCGGCACACTGAGGTGTTTGGTGTGCGACAAACGACGGCTTGTACCTCTTGTTTTCAAGTGGAAATTTATGATTGGGGGCAGGATACGGCCGTTATTGCTCTCATCAACTTGCTGACAGACCAAGTAGAAGCTGTTTACAGTCAGCCAGGTGTTCATCCCGGCATTAATAAGCGATTGGCTGATTTGGCCCTAGAGATAGCTTTTAATGCACCGGAAGTAGAGGCGGCCTTGGGGTATCGGCCGTTAACGGCCGATATGGCTCCTGTCGATGCCGCCTTATTGAACAGTACTTGCCAGGCAGAACACTTATGTGTCAGCCCCACCTTCGATCTAGGCGACAGAGCCTTGTGGGCCGTGGTTGATCTAACTACTGAGACACTGGCTGGCATCACTTGGACACTACTATCTCCCGAAGCTGGGCAGCCATCTCAGGCTAGGCCAGACGGCTCTTGTCCATCTCCGGGCAGCGTGGCTCGAGATGGTTGGCAGCTTGATTATGCGACGACAGGAACGGATGGACTGCAATTGACAGATGTACAGTATAATGGTCAATTGGTTTTGACGAGCCTGAAGCTGTTGGAGTGGCATGTGGATTATGGCTCAGTAGGGTTCCAGGATGTTACGGGTTGTGGTGGCGGTGGCGGCGGCTTTGCCATTCTTCCCTATGGGGTGACAGAAGTGCGTGATCTACTGGATGAGGCAAACAATGTCATTGGTTTTGCCCTCGTGCAAGATTTTCGGATGGATGCTTGGGGTCAGAATTGTAATTATCGTTATGAACAGCATCTGCAATTTTGGACAGACGGCCGTTTTCGTGTTGTAGGTGTGGCTTATGGACGGGGCTGTGGCGACACAGCCATCTATCGGCCTATTGTACGGCTTGATATGGCTGCCGGTGGGGATGATGAGAATGATACATTTGCTTATTGGCATGATGGCTCTTGGCTAGAACCATCTGTAGAAACGTACCGTGTGCCCTATGTTGAAACAGGGCATGGGCCACATGAATTAACGGCCGCTAATATGGCTTGGCGCATTACAGATGCCACCGGCATGGGTTATTTGATTGAGCCAGCCATGGGTCAGTTTGATGATGGTGGACGGGGTGATGCGCCGTTTGTTTATGTGACACAGCATAAGCCTGAAGAAGGAGATGTGGATATGGGGGTGATCGGCACATGCTGCTTGGACAACCACGAACAAGGGCCGGACAAGTTTATTTATGGTACACCCAGCCAGCCTCAAGTAGCAGAACCTATCACCAACAGCAATATTGTGTTGTGGTATGTGCCCCAGATGGTGACAGATGCTGATCCAAGCAGCTACTATTGCTGGACAGTTACTGGTGAGCCAAATCCAGAGACCTATCCCTGTTTTGGGGGGCCAATGTTTCACCCCATTCTGCCCACACCTGTGGCAGATTTTTCTGTTCAGGAGCCACTATTTGCTCGGCATCCTATCACTTTTCACAATACCAGCAGTGGCTTGCAACCGATTTCCTATACTTGGTCATTTGGGGATGGTATGACATCTACATTGCCCATGCCGACACATGTGTATACGGAAGCTGGCAGTTTTGTAGTAGGGTTAACGGCCGTTAACCCCAACGGTAGCAGCACTATTACCCAAACCATCAATGTACAGGCTCCTCCTCCGGCCCTGTATCTACCTCTCGTGACGAAGCCATAGCCGTGCTATGGTTCTTTAGCAACATAGGGCAGATAGACATCGTTTAAATGTGACTCTATTTCAATTGTGACAGTTGTCAAACGGGATTCATCCTCTAAATCCAAGGCACGATAAGTAAAGGTATCTATACCAAAGAAGCCCGCCGTGGGTGTATAGCTAAAGGAACCATCGAGGTTGAGGTTAAGGCTGCCATTGTCCGGTGGGCTGACAGCAACGGCCGTTAAGAGGTCACCATCTAAATCAGAATCATTACCCAGCACACCGGGCACACTAACTGTCAATATCCCGTCTTGTGCTAATTGATAGCCATCATCGTCTATTGCAAGTGGCCGGTTGTTGCAGAGGTTTGGGCCATTCATGTCTCGTGATAATGAGGTGTTTTCTTGAATATGGAAAATCGTGCCGTTACTCGTATTGGCTAGATAGAGTTCGCAATCGGCCGTTTCGCCAAAAGCCACATACCCAAACGTTGTTAGATTAGTGTGCATAGTAGAGGTAAACAAACCAGTATCGTCTACAACTAAATCCCAAAAGTTGCCCGTACAGTAGTCGGTGACGAGATAACGGCCGTACATAGCTGGATATTGCAAACCACGATAGACGTAACCCCCAATAACCGAACAGTTAGTGATGCTCTCAAATTCCAATATAGGGAAGGTATATTGGTTCATGGGGCTACAACCATTGGTATTGAATGGATGATCGCCTTCATAGCAACGCCAGCCATAATTTTCGGTACCAATGGAAGAAGATGGTTGATGATCCACCTCTTCCCAAGATCCTTGACCTACATCGCCCAGAAAGAGATCGCCTGTCAGACGGTCAAAGCTAGAGCGCCAGGGGTTGCGCAGACCGATGGCCCAGATGAGATCACACACACCATCATTACCCACAAAGGGATTATCACTGGGGATGGTAAAGTGATTGCTGCCGCCCACATTATTGCATTCAGGTGGTATGATGCCTGCGAATGTATTGACATCAATGCGAAGGATTTTGCCCAGAGCTAGATTAAGGTTTTGGGCATTGTTACTGGTATCGTTACTGCCTCCACCATCCCCCAAAGGAATGTACAAATAGCCGTCTGGGCCAAAATGTATATCGCCCGCATTATGATTCCAATCGGGCTGGAGGATTGTCAGCAATATGTCTTCACTGTTGGGATCGGCGATGGTGGGATCGGCCGTAACACTGAAGCGGGAGATGCGAGTATGGCGTACTCCATCAGCCGTATGAGTATAGTTAACATAAAAGTAACCGTTGTCGTAATAGTCAGGATGGAAGGTCAAACCCAATAGGCCTTCCTCACTGGCTGATGAATCTACTCGACCTATGATGTCGAGAAAAGGGGTGACCTGTACTGTGCCGTTTGGCTCAACGATTTTGATGCGGCCTGTTCGCTCGACAACGAATAGACGGCCGTCTCCAGCATTTGCGTCAGCCAGGGAAACAGGTTGGCTAAAACCATTGGCAAAAGTGGCTAAGGATAGGTCGAGGGCGGTGGGTGGAAGAGATGCTGGGGTTAGGGCGAGGGTGACAGAAAGAACGGCCGTTGTCAGGCACAATACACTCAACAAAACAATAGATAAACGTTTTAGAGCCAGGTTCATGGCTGCACACTCCTACAGAAGATTTTGTCACAAGTCTAACAGGGGCAAGAGAGAGGGACAAAGGTCATTATTGCCCTTTATTAGATTCTCACGCACAATAGATACCCTATCCGGTAAACCATTATTACAAATTAACAACCTATGAATAATGACCTGAACCTAGAACAACCAAGCCGTAAGGTACAAGAATCGTTGCGACAATATGCTATGGACCTGGAGCGCAGCAATCGAGAGTTGGAAGAGTTTGCCTATGTTGCTTCTCATGATCTGCAGGAGCCATTGCGTATTATTGCCAGCTATTTACATCTGCTTCAACTGAATCACACCGATCAACTTGACCAAGATGGGCAGCGGTATATCAAACACACACTGGATGCTGCCCATCGAATGCAGGAGCTAATCAATGATTTACTAGCATATTCTCGCGTCGGCACTCAGGGTCAGCCCTTTGCCCCAACAGACTGCAATGAAGTACTCCAGACAGTATTAGCCGATTTACAATTAGTGATTGAGGAAAATTCGGCCGTGATTACTTATGATGATCTGCCCACCATATTGGCTGACGGGCCTCAATTGAGGCAGTTACTTCAAAATTTACTTGGCAATGCCCTCAAATTTCATGGCGAGCAGCCCCCGCATATTCATTTAAGTAGTCGCTGTGAAGAGGCCTATTGGCTCTTTTGGGTACAAGATAATGGTATTGGCATAGACCCACAATACGCGAAGCGCATCTTTGTCATCTTCCAGCGTTTGCATAATCGAGAAGAATACCCTGGCACTGGTATCGGTTTAGCTATTTGCAAGAAGATTGTAGAACGACATAACGGCCGTATTTGGGTCGAGTCTCAGTTAGGCCAGGGGACAACCTTTTATTTCACTCTACCTGTGTTAAAATAAGCGTATACAGTTCGGCTTATAAGACACTTGTTTTGCTATCCATTTCGTTAACACGATTATATTTAGATTAGGCGTTTATTCATTTTTTGCAATGAGCCAACATAAACCTATGAGCAATCCACGCATCCATATTTTATTGATTGAAGATGATCCAATGGATGCTCAACTGATCCGTGATCTATTAGCGGATGCGATGAAGAACCATCGTCACCCAACCTATTTTCAACTTACCCACACCCGCCGCTTAGATGAAGGCATTGAGCAAATCCAGCGTAAAATCTTCGACATCATTTTACTTGATCTTTCTTTACCCGGAAGCTTCGGCTTAGGCACATTTACCCGTATTGCTGAAGTAGCCAGCAGTACGCCCATTGTTCTCCTAACTGGTCTAGATGATGAATTGGTAGCTCTAGATGCTATGCAACAAGGAGCGCAAGATTATCTTGTTAAACGTGATGTGACCAGCAGTGCCTTTTTGGCTCGTGCTATTCGTTATGCTATTGAACGTCATCGGCTTGTAGCCGAATTATCACAAAAAGCCTCCGAGTTAGAAGTTCGGAATGCCTCTTTGGATGCCTATTCTCACACATTAGCTCACCAAATTCGCGGCCCGCTCAGTCAGATGATTGGATATGCTGAATACGCAGAGTCCACCTATCGTGACGAAGTTGAGGCAGATGTATTGCAGATGTTTACTCGAATCTTGCAAAGTGGCCTCAAAATGAACAATATGATCAGCGAGATTCTTCTTCTAGCGAGTGTTCGTAATTTAAATGATGTAGAACTTTTGCCTTTGGATATGAAACGAATCGTCAACGAAGTCCGCAAACGGCTGCGCCTTCAGATAGATGATTATGAGGCCGAACTAGATATACCCAAAACATGGCCTGTGGCCATCGGCTACGCACCCTGGTTAGAAGAAGTCTGGGTCAATTATATTACCAATGCCTTGAAATATGGTGGCTCACCTCCCCGACTCAGTTTAGGGGCTGCACCAGAGGATGATATGATCCGTTTTTGGGTTGAGGACAATGGGCCAGGCATTGCTACTGAAGACAAATCACGTCTATTTAAGCCCCACTCTCGTTTACATGAACCACGGGTTAAAGGTGAGGGATTAGGGCTGTCCATTGTCTTACGTATCATACACCGTCTTGGTGGATACACAGGTGTTGAGAGTGAATTGGGGCAGGGCAGCACATTTTGGTTTACCCTGCCAGCTGCTTCACCTGATAAGGGCGGAACAAATTAATGGTCGATAAAGAAGATGCTGTAAGGGCATGCTTTTATGCTCATTAAACTGGCAGAATATGAGACCTTGACTCTCGATCAGGTGGAAATTCAGCCGTTTTTGGGGAAGCATCTGTGGGAAAATTTTGATCAACGTGGCGGGCAGCTACGCATTGAAGAGCCAAGTTTCCGCAATGAGCACAAATGGCAAATTACATCACAAGGCTGGGTAGGCAATATTCCGCTTACAGCCAATTTTTCTCTCTACCTTCTGCCCAAAGTTCCCCTTCACAACCTATTCCGTATGTTGGAATATGCCTATCACTTGCAAAGTTTTCACTTGCTAGAAGGGCTGGTTGGTTTATCAACTCTAGACGATTTTTATGAACGGTTAGCCCATATCTTAGCTCAGCGCGTGATACAGCGGGCTAAGTTGGGCTTGTATCGTGCCTATCTGCCACAACAAAAGACCTTGCCTTATGTACGGGGTCGCCTACAGCAAAACTGGCCGCAACCTTGGCAAACGGCCGTTCCTTGCCACTATTCTCACTTCACAGCCGATATTCCTGACAACCAAATCTTGGCCTATACACTTCATCAAATTGCCCAGGCTCATATTTGTCGGGCCGAAGTACAAACGGCCGTGCGCCGTGCCTATCGTGAGTTAAAGGGGATTGTGTCAGTGGTGCAGACGGATGTAGTCGAGGTAATCGGCCGTTTCTACAGCCGCCTCAACCAGGATTATCAAGCCATGCACGCCCTCTGTCGTTTCTTTCTGGAGCATAGTGGCCCCAGCCACCATCAGGGCGACCATGACATGATCCCCTTCCTCGTCAACATGCCCCGCCTCTACGAGCTATTCGTGGCTGAGTGGCTCAAAGCCAACCTACCCTCGCCCTGGCGCGTCAAAGCCCAAGAAAAACTGCACATCGGCGACCAAAACGAACTCCAGTTCGAGATTGATCTGGTCATCGAATACGCACAGGGTCAGACACGCTATGTCTTAGACACCAAATACAAAGATGCTGACAAACCCGACAATGCTGACATCAATCAGATCATCGCTTATGCCACTGCTAAAGGCTGTCAAGAGGCCGTCCTCATCTATCCCACACAACTTGATCGTCCACTTGACCTTTTTTTAGAAAACATCCATATTCGCACCCTTACATTTTCATTGGCGCACGATTTGGGAACAGCAGGACAGCGGTTTCTAAAAGATTTAGTGCAAGTTTGATAGCCAAGTAGATGGAACTACGGCTTATTACGCAAGGATTGCGCTGATTTCACGGAAAAGGGAAACGCAGCGCAGCCTGCGCAATCCTTGATAAGTTTCTTCTGGTAGCCTATATTATCATCTCAATAGTCATAACCACCACCAAAGGTGGTGGCTTGAACATGAGAACCGCTCAAAGCGGTTTGAATGTGTGAGCCGCTCAAAGCGGCTGACTGCTAGCCCCTCACTGGGGTAAGCACCTTAACTTTCATCGTCGAACAAGGTCAACTGGTCATATCTTCTGTCTTCTTGCTCTTGCTTCTGGATATATTCTCGTATCACTGCCTCCTCTCTACCTACTGTCGAGACATAATATCCTCTCGCCCAGAATTTTTGCCCAGTGAAATTCCTTTTCCTGCCTCCATATGTTCTAGCTATATGTATGGCACTTTTCCCTTTGATATACCCTACCACCTGCGATACTGCATATTTTGGTGGAATTTCTATCAAGATGTGCACATGGTCTGCTCTCAAACTCCCTTGCACTATTTCACATTCTTTATGTCTTGCTAATTCTTTGAACACTTCTCCCAAATGCTTTCTCAACTCTTTGAACAATTTCTTTTTTCGATATTTTGGTATCCATACGATATGGTATTTGCATTCCCATTTTGTATGACTTAGACTTTTTGCTTCCATTTAAGAATCTCCTTTTTTGAACTTTGAGCGGTTCTTTTTGGAGATTCTTAAATGCTCCCGTATCTGTCAAACTTTAGCAGTCTCCCCAGCATAGCTGGGGGTTTACTTTTTTAATTATCACGCGTCACATAAGCCCCGTACTCCTTGGGGAAGGGCGCACCAGGCAAGAAAGAGTAGCTACGATACGTGTTTAACCGTAGTTGCTCATGCCGTTGCCGCCAGCTCGCACCAACTTTGTCTGCTTCATCAATGATGAGCGGCTCGATGCCGCACTGCAACAACTCATAGGCAAGGGTCAGGCCGGCCGAACCTGCACCAATAATCAAAACGGCCGTAACCGAGCCACCATCTTCCGCTATCGATTCTGACATATCTTACTCATTCTCTATATATCGCTTTAATTCCTGCACCGCTTCGATAAAATGGGGGCGTTGTTGTTTGGCGATGAAAGGGAGTAATATTTTACCCAACCAATTTCTAGCCGTCATCTCGATATGGAGTTGGTATTGTGTGCCATCGGCAACGGCCGTTAACCACTGACAGCTCCTCAAATGAAGCGGCCCACTGTCCAACTCATAACAGTAATAATGGGGCGGCTCATACACCGTAATTTCTTCATGAGTCGTTATCATCATTCGACCCGTTTTGTTCGTCGTGCGAAGGCGGCTGCCCACGCCGATGGGTTCGCCCGTGAGCAGTTCTGAGGAGATGACGTGGTCGTGCCATAACGGCCGTTGCCGGAAATCGCTATGTACCGCAAACACAACCTCTGGTTCACTTTGAATCATAGTATCAGTTTCGATAATGATCATGGCTATTCCTATGAAACGGGTACCGTCTCCACCAACGGCTCCACTTGAAGCCGAACCAATCCATCACCAACCCGAACAACAAGGCTTCCTTCACTTCTTTCCAGAACCTGCCCACTCACCGTTACCGTCTCAGAGGATGGCAATAATTCCAATCCCATTATTGTAAACGGCTCATCCTCGATCATCGCCTTTATCTCATCCCCATGTAAAAAGCTCAAGGCTGCCATTTTGCGCTGCAAAACCTGCTGTGGCTCGCTTAAATCCAACCACATTTCCTCGTCAGTAAATGGAGCCGCATAGGAAGCTTTAGCCTCATCTTGCACCTGACCCGGATCGCCTGCTAACGCACGTTCTATGCCTTCGGCAATAGCTTCATGCGTGAGAGCCATCCACACAGGCATGATATTTTCTAATGTAACCTCATTCGGTACAGGTGCGGCTTTCTGGCTCAAGATATTGCCCGTATCATAATCCTCAGCCATCCAGTGAAGCGTAGCCCCAAACTCAGGCGCACCATCATAAAGGGCACGGAACACATTGGGACCACGATAGGCAGGCAAAACAGCTGGATGAAGATTGACCGCCCCATAACGAGGAATGGCGCACAGTTCAAGCGTAATGCGATAGGGAAACGAAAAGCAAACAATCAAATCCGGCTCCAACGCTCGAATCAACGGGGTCGCCACAGTACGCAGCCGGGTTGTTACCAGAACATCTACATTGCGGGGTGCATTTTGCACAATCTCTAAATATTCTGGCGTGGGTCGTGATATAGGACCTGGGGTTGTTACAGCCAAAACATGTTTATGACCATTATTGTAAATCCACTGGGTAACAGTCTCGTAAGCAACCTGTGCAAAGTTGAAGGTAACAATTCGAAGTGGGGTATTTGTCATGATTTAACTCCTCGTATGATAAGCAAATATCTCTCTACAAACTTAGCTCCTCAGTACGGATGGCCTAGCAGTATCACCATTTTAGGAACTAAATTCCTGGTCCCGCCCAAAAGTCATAACCACCACCAAAGGTGGTGGCTTGAACATGAGAACCGCTCAAAGCGGTTTGAATGTGTGAGCCGCTCAAAGCGGCTGACTGCTAGCCCCTCACTGGGGTAAGCACCTTAACTTTCATCGTCGAACAAGGTCAACTGGTCATATCTTCTGTCTTCTTGCTCTTGCTTCTGGATATATTCTCGTATCACTGCCTCCTCTCTACCTACTGTCGAGACATAATATCCTCTCGCCCAGAATTTTTGCCCAGTGAAATTCCTTTTCCTGCCTCCATATGTTCTAGCTATATGTATGGCACTTTTCCCTTTGATATACCCTACCACCTGCGATACTGCATATTTTGGTGGAATTTCTATCAAGATGTGCACATGGTCTGCTCTCAAACTCCCTTGCACTATTTCACATTCTTTATGTCTTGCTAATTCTTTGAACACTTCTCCCAAATGCTTTCTCAACTCTTTGAACAATTTCTTTTTTCGATATTTTGGTATCCATACGATATGGTATTTGCATTCCCATTTTGTATGACTTAGACTTTTTGCTTCCATTTAAGAATCTCCTTTTTTGAACTTTGAGCGGTTCTTTTTGGAGATTCTTAAATGCTCCCGTATCTGTCAAACTTTAGCAGTCTCCCCAGCATAGCTGGGGGTTTACTTTTTTAATTAAAATGGCCTATCAATTAGGCCACTATGTTTGCACTTTTTATCGACATAATGTTCTTCTCTCTGGTAGCCTAAGGCCAATGGACCTTTTCTATGTGTGGTTGTAATCATTCTCTACCAGAGGTGATTTCGTTATGTAAACGAAAACTGCAAAGTTAGTGTAGGCAAAAAGCGCGGGTAAACCGCTCGGTAGCCCAAGGCAACGGCCAAACGGCCGAGTGTCGCTGCTAAAAACTTCTGCACCCCAATCGGGATATCAGCCGCATACACCTCATAACCGGCCAGCTTATGCAGGACGGCGGCTAGCTGCAATGGATTCTTGGGCAATAGCTTCTCATTCAGCTTGCCTTCCTCCCCCAAACCAGTGAATGTATGCACGATGCCAAACGTATCTGTCATAGCCTGCGTATCTCTGGCCTCATAACGAACGATTTGGCGCATCACCAATTCTGTATCGCCGCCATTGTAGGGGTTCACATGAAACTGAGCGGCTGGCATGGCTACTGTCTCGCCAGCAACGGCCGTTTGCACTACATCCCCAATCCTATAACGAGCCGTTCTCTCAATAATCTCAAAACGCTCATGCCATTGGCGGTGCATGTTGGCCGCAATACTTGGCTCTAGGTGAGGTGGCTCCCTTATTTCCAGCGTATACCCCATATAATCTATATCCGCATCCCCTTCAACAAGGAGAACCGTCCTCCCTTCAGCGTCAGTGCGTGTATAGCCAGTTTCAAACATTTTTCTCTCCTTAATCAATAGACATTATCGGAATCAACTTTATGTCACGCAAAGGCGCAAAGACGCTAAGATTTTTCTCCTTTGCGCCTTTGCGCCTTTGCGTGAGACTTCTTATTTAGAATATTCCATTTCAACGTCTAGCCATCCCTCGCCACAGGTGGCAAGCTGTTGAGATAAGCATAAAGCGCACCCAATTCTACATCATCCAGCAAAGCGAGTCCCTCCCAGGGCATGATCTCACCGTCCAATTCGTGGCCGCTGGGGTCTACACCAGTACGCAGCGTGGTTATAAACTCCTCCTCGGTCCAGCCCTGCACCAACCGCAAGTCGGGGCCAATAGGCACTTCAAAGGCTCCCACTCTCCCGCTGCCACCCCCTAAATCTTCACCATGACAAGCCCTACAGCGCGTCCAGCTTACAATATATTCGCCATATTCGGCCGTGGCCGCTTTAGGTACGGTCTCTACTTCCACAGGCGGCTGGAGGGGTAACAAGCCTGCCCCCACCAAGAT
The DNA here is from genome assembly GCA_965223555.1 of Promineifilaceae bacterium (SeqCode). Classification (GTDB taxonomy): domain Bacteria; phylum Chloroflexota; class Anaerolineae; order Promineifilales; family Promineifilaceae; genus CBDCWU01. The sequence continues at coordinate 2,417,027 of CBDCWU010000009.1, read as the reverse complement.
AACACCCAGTATGGTAGGCTGATCGGGTGGCAATGGCGTGGGATTGTCTACGGCTGGCTGGCTACGCAGATAGGCAATAATCGCCTGTTTGTCCTCATCGTTGAAGAAGCGCACTTCGGTGGCCGACATAATGAGCAGGGGACGGCCGTTTTCATCCACCCCCTCACTTAAAGCACGCATAATCTCGCCATCCGACCAATCCTTTAAGGGGCCGCCGGGGGTCAGGTTGATGGAGTAAAAATCACCAATGGGGATAGGAATCTCCTCGCCGATATTATTGCCGCCGCTCAGCGGCAGCTCGCCGTTGGTCGTATGGCAGCCAACACATTCAAAAACAGCCAAATGCTCACCCCGGGCAATTTGCTCCGGCGTACCAGCAACTTGCAGCACTTCCACTGCGCTGCCACGCGGTACATACAGGCGATAGAGGCCGATAGCACCCGCCACACTTACAGCCACTAGTAGCAGCGTCAGCAGCCCGCTCAGACCAACGCCCAACCATTTGATAAACCCACGCTTGACCCGCCATATGCGTCGTGTGAGCCAACCAAACACAAGCATAGCCGCTACAATTACCAACCAAGCAACTAGATTTCCGATCATCATTTTCTCCTGACAAATAATTAACCAACACGTGAAGCAACTTGCTGTGCCAAAACAAAAGCCAGCACAGCCACAATTGAACTATTAGAAGCCAACCAAAATTTGCGATATTGCCAACTTTGGTCAGGCATACGCAAGATGATGAGTTGGGAGAGGCAGAGGAGGGTAAGAACGGCCGTTAACAACACCCATCCCCATGTTCTGACCGCCAAAACGGCCGTTGCCAAAGCCAATACCGCCAATATCGACACGATACCCCCATAAACAGCCAGCCCTCTTTCACATTGGAATGATTTGAGAAAGAGAACCGAAGAGCCAACCATGTGGATAAAGGCCGTAAAAACCACCCGAATCAACAACCAACCATGCACATGTAACATATTCAACTCCGTCGCGCTTGTTTAGAACAATCTACTGCATCCTCACTTTTCAGGCGAGCCAAGCCCACTATAAATCGTCCCTTCTCTTGGCCGAAATCATCAACAGCAAACAAGTTGCCAGTTTCCAAGGGAGACGCATCCATCTCATGCAAATAGGCGATGCCCAACAAAGCCTGGCCCAACTTGCCCAATAATTCGTTCAATAACTGTTTCATTGCTTGCCTCCAGAGAGAGTTCAATCTAATGGCGACGCGACCATTAACTGCGCCAAAGCAAAATAACCAAAATAATTTCTGCCACCTTATCAATTGGGCCAATGGGGACATTCCAATCGCCATTCATCATCCCCCAAACCAAATAGAGAATGATGGTGAGCAAGGTATAACTGATAAACCCCCAACGGATACGACGTTTGTGGCCTTGCAACTGGGGCGCGTAGAAAATGGCGGCCAAGACCAGATACCCAAGCCCATTTAACACAAACAAAATCCGTATTTCTGGGTCAGCAGCAGCTCGGCTGAAATGAATAACGGCCGTGATGACAGTAAGAATGATGACGGCCCATTTCGTTGATTGTCTAGAAAAAGTTGTTGAGGTCATGTTCCTATCTCCTTACGGAGTGAACTAGCATAATGGCTATTTCCGCATCAACCAGCTTCACGGGGCATTCAATGCAGATGCTGTGTTCAAAGGTATACATGATCAGTTTTCCTTTTTATGATTCAGGCCCAAAGGGTTCCTCTGAGAGAAGGCAAATTATTGAATTGCCAAACCCTTCGGGCCTCTCCAACAAGAGCTACTCTTCCAATTCATAAGTCGCTTCAATCGTATAGAAAGAGCGCGAGCCGGATTGCTGAGCGTGATCCGTCATAGCCGCTTGCTGTGCCTGGAAATCAGGGTCAGCAAAAGCATCATTTAACATGGCAAAATAAGCATCCAAGCTTTCCACTTCAGATTCAATGACAACTGTATCAAAACGGCCGCTCAAATCCGTCATAATCCGCCCCCGCTTAATCACGTTCTGTGTGTCAATCCGTTGCGACATGGCCTTGAAGCTATCTACAACTTCTTGCACCCGCCCCCACTTACACTGCATTTCCGTTCGTACTAATATCATGATTTTGTCTCCTTTTGACTTGACTTGTATCTTCTCAAGTGCAAGGCTCGGCCCGTTAAGCACATAAAAACCGTAACGCTTTGGGCCGTGTCTTGCACCTATCTCACAGGGTTGCACTTACGGCACTGTGGCGAAAAGGTTATCCTCCCAATCCCCAAGCAATTCCTTATCTCGTAATTCAGCCACCAAGGCCTGATAACCTTCGTCGGCAACTATTTTGGCCCCGATTTCTTCATAAGCGGCCAAGGAATCATAGGTGGCTACCCAATGGACTCTTTGACCAGCACCGCCCACATTGCGTAAAACTTGAAGATTGGTGCCTTGCTTCTCGTTGACGTGAGCTGCTACTCGAACCGCCCACTCAAATGTCTCTTCCAACTTGCCATGCTTCACATCTGCACTACGAACTGCGTAAATCATTTCCATACCTCCAGTATGTTTGTTTTCTGAACCTGCTATTGCAGCAACTTCAGCTTATTCATCTGTTTAGGAACGGCCGTATTCACTGGAATACGGCCGTTTCCCCCAACTTACAGCCCGCGCCAAAACATATCCCGCCCTGATCCCTCAACGATCAGAGCAGGTATCTTTTGGGCAAAGGATACTAACAACTCATTACTAGCCCATTGATCCCGAGCCGCCTCATACTGCGCCATACCTTCACAATCCAACTGCCACTGCACCAGAGGCAATTTGCCCAGAGCATCTGCAAAAACCAGCAACTTAACTTCAGGCATAATTTGATTCATCAGCGCAGTTGCCTCTTTGGCGACTTCTAGCAACTCGCCCAAATGACCCTCTTTAGCCTCAACAGTTTTTTGAAAACGGAGCATGATTTGCCTTCTTCTTTCAAGACAGGTTCAATCACTTAGTAAACGTTCGTTAATAACATAGTGGTTTTGTACAATTCTTAGCACCATTCAAACAAAAGAGGTGCAACCAATGACAGTCAGAGAAGTCTATCAATGTCAATGCGAGAATTGTCAACAACCCGAATATCATCCAGATCAAAAGAACCATCACATGATGAATCTGCTGCTGAGCCGTCTTGATGAGCAACAACGCCGCTGGTATGTAGCTGTGGAAGCCGAAAAAATTGGACATGGTGGTACAGAATATATGTCCCTCATGACCGGCATCAATATCAATACGATTCGCAAAGGGCGTCGAGAAATGGCAGATAATCTGGCTGGCCGTCCCCATGGTCGCGTCCGCGTGAAGGGAGGCGGTCGTAAACTAGTTGAAAAAAAGAGCCAGAAATCCTGACGGCTGTCGAGGAGATAGTCACCGATGATGTAGCTGGAGACCCAATGAGCCAGAAGAAATGGGTGCGCCGTAGCTTAACGTACATTGTCCGGCAATTAGCCAAACGGAAGTTCCGCATCGAGCCGACCACAGTAAGACGGCTGCTGAAGAAACTGAAATATGGCCTGTGCAGCAATCGTAAAAGCCTAACCGGGCCAGCACACCCGGATCGGGACAAGCAATTTCGCTACATTCGGCGGGTCAAGAAATTGTTCTTGGCAGCAGGTTGTCCGGTTATCAGCGTTGATGCCAAGAAAAAGGAACTCATCGGCAACTTTCTCAATCAGGGACGCAGTTGGAGCCAACAACCGGAACAGGTCAATGTGCATGATTTCCCTCAGGATGCACTGGGCCGTGCAACGCCGTATGGCATCTATGACCTGACCCACAACCAGGGTTATGTCTATGTGGGAACTTCTTACGATACACCTGAATTTGCCGCCTACGCCATCGCCCAATGGTGGACTGACCCAGACCATCCCCGTTTTCGTTGTGAAGACAAGCTGCTGATTCTGGCTGATGCCGGGGGCAGTAACAATTGTCGCTACTGGCTGTGGAAACAGCAGGTTCAAGAACAGTTAGCCGACCAGTTTGGCGTTGAAGTGATGATTTGCCATTATCCAACCGGCGCATCGAAGTGGAATCCTATTGAGTACCGTTTGTTCAGTCAGATCTCCCGCAATTGGGCGGGTAAACCTCTGCGCTCCTGGGAGACGATGCTCAATTATATCCGGGGGACGGTCACCAAAACCGGATTACAAGTAAAGGCGTTTCTGGTTGACCGTCTTTACGAGAAGAAGAAAACCGTCTCAGCCGCAGCAAGGGCATCACTTTGTTTGCAACGCCGTTCGGTTTGCCCAACTTGGAATTACATCATTAAGCCTCGTTCTTGTTCTAGATGATATTCAACTGTAAAAGTGCTAACTTATTTCTGATTGGTTACTTAGGTTAAACCCATCTCGTATCTGAATTTGTAGATAGTTTAGCCAACGGCCGTCAGCAGATCGTCAGCATTCCCTGCAAACATCTCTACTCCTCAGGCAATGATGCATGCGCTCGAATCAGCGAAGTGAGATAGTTCAAAAAATCATCAATATCGCCAAAGCCCAGCCGCTCTTCCGTTTCCATATTAAAAAGCGACCCTTGCCAAGGTCAATCTGCCCGCTCCTGCCACAGGCGCAAAATGTAGGTGCGCCGCTGTTGCCAAGAGCATTGTTCAATACTTTGAGATTCCATAACAGCATCCTAACAAAGAGGTGCGATCAAAATGCGATCAAGAAAGGGTGCGCGGAAATCTTGTTGATGGCAAGAGGAGACTACAAAAGTCTTGAAGACTTTTGTAGTCTGGTGCGTCAACGAAAAGCCCGCCACCCATCAAGAAAAGTGATATGGCACAAACAATAAATTTCCTGGTATGATTACCTATGGTGCGGCTCTCTCTTCAATTCTTTGGCGCCTTTCAGGTACATATAGACAATCGGCCTATTACCAAGTTTCGCAGCAACAAGGTGCGTGCCCTGCTGGCTTACTTGGCCGTAACAGGCCAGCCGCAAGAACGGGGCACACTCACCAGCCTGCTGTGGGCCGAGATGCCCGAACGTACAGCCCGCCGCAATCTAACACAAGCACTCCGGTTTCTGCGCCAAGCCTTGGGGAATGGTGACTGGATAACGGCCGATAACCGCCTCATTGCCCTAAACCAGAAGTCCACAATCTTCCTCGACACCAGCCAATTCCAGACCCATCTTGACCAAAACAACCACCAAGCCGCTCTTGATCTCTATCAAGGAGAGTTTTTAGCTGGCTTCGCCCTGCCCCACAGCATCCCCTTTGAAGATTGGCTCCTAGCCAGCCGTGACCGCTTCCAACAGCAAGCCTTAACCACCATGACCAGCCTCACCGAAAAACAGCTGCAAGCTGGCAGCTATGCCGCAGCCAGCCAAACAGCCCGCCGCCAACTGGCCATCGATCCCTGGCGGGAACCAGCCTACCGACAGCTCATGCGCGGGCTGGTAGGCCTGGGCGATCGGAGCGGTGCTTTGCTTGCCTTTGCCGAGTGCCGCCAAAACCTGGCAACTGGCCTAGGTGTAGCCCCATCAGCCGCCACCACGGCTTTACATAAACAGATTCAAGCAGGAGAAAGTCGGCCAGCCCCACCCAAACTACCTCGCCCCACCACCCCTTTCATCGGCCGCCAGACAGAGATCAGCCAACTAGCAAGCTTACTAACAGACGGCAACAACCCGCTCGTCAATATCGTGGCCCCCGGCGGCATGGGCAAAACCCGCCTCGTCTTACAAGTTGCTGCCACCCTCACCACCAAACAGCCAACAGAAACGGCCGATTCCCCCTTTCCTGACGGCATCACCTTCATCCCCCTCGCCTCCCACAGCAATCCGGCCGCCCTGCCCACACTCATTGCCCAGGCAATAGGCTACCATCTGCACGATGACAACACCACCAACGAGCAAGTCTTGGACTATTTGCAACAAAAATCACTCCTACTCATATTAGACAACTTTGAACAGTTCATACCCCAAGCCATTCCCTTTCTTCTACAAATCATAGCCCAGACAAATTGCCAACTGTGCCTTACCTCACGCCAACGCCTCCAAATTCAAGCAGAAACAGCCTTCCTGTTAGACGGCATGTTCGAAACCAGTGAGGCTATCCAGCTCTTCTTGCAAACAGCCCGTCGCATTTACACCCAGTTTGCCCCTTCTCCAGCAGAAATGGCCTACATTGCCATCATTTGCCAACGGTTACAAGGTGTCCCTTTAGCTATTTTGTTGGCAGCAGCCTGGATAGATACGCTGTCTGTGGCCCAAATTGCGTCTGAAATTCAGCAAGATCTCGACTTTTTGGCCGCAGAATTGCACGATTTACCACCGCGTCAACGCAGTATGCGGGCCGTTTTTGCCTATAGCTGGGATCTACTCAACGAACAGGAGCAAGCGATCTTCGCCAAACTTGCTATCTTTCGTCGAGGCTTCACTCGGGAGGCTGGGCGGGCAGTTGCTGGCGTTAACCTGCATACCCTCGCCCGCTTGGTCAGTAAATCGCTGGTTCAATATGATCCAAATCAAGAGCGGTATGAAATTCACGAACTGTTACATCAATTCTGCACCGAAAAGTTAGCTGAAGCGAGCCAGTTCGAGACCATCAGCCAAACCCATAGTCAATATTTTCTCCAATGGGCGGGGGCACAAGAAGCCAATTTACGCGGGCAGAGCCAAATCTCCGCCCTAAGATTGTTGGTCAATGAGCAAGAGAATCTCAAGACCGCCTGGCATTGGGGAGTAACACATCATGATTGGCCCCGTCTCCACCAAGCCTTAGAAGCAATCTTCTTAACCTATGATCTCAGTGGCCGCCACCTGGCTGGCACACGGCTATTTGAACAGACAAGGGCACAATTAACAACGGCCGTTTCCAGCCACAGCGACGATCTGCTCTATTTACGAGCCCGTCTCCTCAATCGCCTACACCTACTCACTCGCTATTCGTCGCAACAAAAAGTGGGGGGATTGCGCGATATATTAGACCTCTTTCGTCAACGAGGCGAGCAATTGGAAGAGGGATTGGCCTTGGGCTGGTTGGCAGACCGTGCTTTTCAGGAGCGTGATATTCCCCAAGCGTTATCACTTTACCAGCAACAGTTGAGCCTTTACCAATCAGTGGACGACCCCATGCGCATCGCCCTTTCTTTGTGCAATTTGGCCAATACCTTGTTGTGGGCCGGACAAGTCCCAGCCGCAGTGGATGCGATCCGCCGTTGCCTAGCCCTGTCTCAACTACATGGTGATCAGCCAACGACCAGTTTTGCCTACATCCTGTACTGCGCCAGCGATCTCTACTTTACAGGGGATTACAGGGCTGCAGCGCAACATATTGACCAAGCTTTTAACCTGAACACCCAATTGCACCAAACGGGAATTCATACACCTTGGATGTTGATCAGTCTTGTTTATCAGGGATATTTACGGCTGATCGCTGGAGATTTAGAGGGGTTGGCGCAAAAATGCCAACAAGCCCATGAGTATGTTTCCCAAGAAGGGGCAACCTATCCCGTACTGCTGGTGGATAGTTTGGACAGTCTGTTCAAGGCAACTACGGGTGAGTATGAGGCGGCTTATCTACAAGTAACGATTGCTCTTAGCCGCTCTAGACAAGCTGGGGCTGATTTGCTGGGACTACAGGCAATTGCAATTGCTGCTTGTGGCCTAGGGGAGCTGGCACAGGCACGACAAAACGTTCTGTATATTTGGCAAATTAGTATCGCTGCCAATCTGCCCAATATCCCTCTGCTGCTCTCACTGTTGCCAGTGGTAGCATACTTGTTAACGGAAGCTGGACAACCAGAGCGGGCGATGGCGGTGCTGACAATGGGCAAGGCACATCCGGCCTGTCCTCATGGCTGGTGGAAAAACCTAGTGCTAATTCAGACGCTCGAAGCCCGATGGCAAGCCGAATTGTCGGCAAAGGATTATGCAGCAGCGCAAACTCAAGGGCAGGAACTGGAGATGGAGGAAACGGCCGTTTCCCTCCTCGAAGAACTCAAAACAATGATGGGATAAACGGCCGTATCCCTTTTGCAGACGTTAACAGATTCTTGAAAACGGAACATAATTCTCCCTCCCACGTCAAGATGGACTCAATCTGGATGATTGAGCCCATCTCATTTGTAAAGATGTATGTCGTGCAGTAAACGGCCGTTAACATGTCGTCGGCGCTTTTTTCACAGCCATTTTTCGTCTAGCTTGGCCCTGCCCATCCCTTTCTAGAATAAGAAGAAGTATGATCGACTTGAACTGTGTCGGACGTTAACCCATTAGGCCAGTCGACCCAACTATTGAAGATGCTATGATATACTACCCTTCCAGCAATCTCACCTGAATTAAGTACCATATGAAGTGATGCAGTTGCCGCTTTATCCACTGTTACAGTAGCCAAATCATCGACTTCAAGATCGTTGGCGCTGATATTAGATGCTAAAGTTCCCTTAACAATTAGTGTCTCGCAAGAGACTTTTTGAGGAAGCAAAATAGTCGCAGCACTCTCAGCTATAATGATGAGCGTATCTATCACTACAAGCGGCCCATAAACATGAATCGAATGTCCATTCTTCGCTGTGAGTGTGACGTTTTGATAAGTACCGGGTTCAAATTGATTGCCTTTTTTAACGGCCGTTACCGCGTGCATACTATCGGCTACAACATTTAAATCTGCCATCTGAAGCTTCTGAGCAGTGCGATCAGGAAGGACGTAATCTGAGCGAGCCGCTTGACCGTTTGGACTGATTATTAATATATCTCCAATTTTTAGATTCTCGACAACATGTGAACCCTCGACGCGCACTTTCGCCTCGTCTACATCAGGTGGCAGCAAAAATAGATATTCGCTTCGTGCTTTAACTTGTTTGGTTGTAAACGGAACAGCAAAAGTACCCAAGAACCCAGTAGGCCCTCCTAGAAGATCGCCTGACTGTTTAAAAAACTCGAGCTCTACATCTGAGCCAGATAAGTTTCTAAGGGTTACACGCCTTGTACGAAAGATGGGTGAAACAATGGGCGCAGTTCCAGTTGGGACAGTCGTCTCCTCGTTTATTGCTTTTGCCAAATCGTTAAAAGTATCCACATAAGCTGCAAGCGTATCGGGGCCAAAAAGCGTCGAGGCGCCTTCGTAATGCTGCGCATTGTATTCAGATTGGGTTGTGACATATTGCGAATAGCCATTAGCATACGTAGCTAAGGCACAATGTTTTATATCACTACTTGCAACTTCCTCAAGAATAGCCTCCCTCAGGACGCGGCCTGCCATCGTTGTTAGCTCCGCTGGAACACCAGCGACGAGCAACGCACCGATTTTGAGCACCTGTAATGGTAATACGTTGGGGGTAATTGGATAAGGCTGCCCCGCCAATAAGGTGGCTCTCCCAGGCGCCAAGGTAATTGGTTTAGGTAAGTGACCGGAAACCTCTTGGCTATTTAGAGCAAGGGCTGTCGGTGTGGCAATACCAAAAGCGGCAATTTGAAATCCTCCTCCGATAGCAGCTTGTATAGCTCTTTGACCGATACTTACATTTCCTTCGACAATGCCTTCCTCTAAACCTGAGGGGGGTTCTGGTACACCATCCTCAGTGCTACCCGCAAACATAGAGAGGCCGAGTGTACCGGGTAAGCCTGTTGCCTGTTCCATGTCAACAAACTGATGCCGAAAATCGACGCTTCCTTCAAGCTCTTCGATAGCCGTATCGAAAAGTTCTTTCGCTTTGTGGAATTGTCGTTCACCATGTTTACGCATTTGGGTAGCATCATGAATGCCATCCGGGATGTGTCCCAATTCAACATTGCCAGAGACATCACCACAGTTCGCGTTGGCAAAAGCGGCAACAAGTGGTCGTTGCACCAAGGAGGCAGCATTCATCTCTGTTTCAAATAGTTCCGAAGCGTATCCTTTGTTATCACCTGTTACGTCTGTATTTTTCTGGCCACGGTCTGTTGGATGAATCGCGTACCAGTTCAACATTCCAATTGGTATTTCAAGAGTGCCATCAATTTTAACAAATTTGAGGAGTAACATAGTCTTATCTGTGTCGGATGCGTATTTCTGTCGCTGTGCAAGCGGGTTGGTATTATAAGCTAGAGACGAGCGTTGCTCCCCGCAATTATCAACTGTGCCACTGTTGATAAAGATTTTTCCTGGTGAGAGATTGTCATGTGCTTGCTGAATTGATAGCACAATGCCGGACACAATGCACTCGAATGTATGGGAATCAAACCCACCAATCGAATGATTGTATAAGTAATAATGAGAATATCCGCCCGGCGCACTATGTGTATGGGTGCCGCTGATCAAGACATTCTCATTTGTATAGATGCCGCTGGCAAAACTGTTTAATCTAGCAATGACCTCTGCCTTGATTGCCTGGGTGCAAGACCATATATCTGCAACAGCAATAACAACACGCCTATCTGTGTCTTGATCCCAAACAGCAAAAGCACGCGAATATAGATTGGATTCAACGCCAGTTGTTTTCTGTCTATCTACCGCAAACCCCTGCAAATTTGTACCAATTGCTGGGTCTGAAACATTAAAAATACCTGTACCAATATGATAATTGCTCATATGTCTTTCCTTGCAAATCTTGAAATCTAAATTTTCTAGCCGCTGACAATCCTAAAAGATCTATTGATTGTTAGCCCGTCGTCAGGGATTGGATAATAAAACTGCCGTTTACAATCTGCAAACGGCAATTTTATTGAATGATATTGTTGCTTAACTCGGCCCCTTCCAGCCTATTCTGGAAGATGAAGATGAGTGATCGACCTGAATTGTGTCATTTGTACTTACCCCTTTTGGCGTGTGCAGCCAGCAATTAAAGGTGCTACCATCCGTTACCCATCCAGCTAGGTTACCCGAATTAATCACCATATAAAGTGATGCTGTCGCCGATTGTTCCACTGTGATGGTAGCCTTGCCATCGACTTCAAGATCGTTGGAGTTGACATTAGAAGCCAATTTACTCTTAAGAATAAGGGTCGAACAAGAGACTTTTGCTGGGAGCAAAATGGTCGCAGAGTGATCGGCTTCAATAGTCAATGTACCTAGAACGATGAGTGTATCCAGGACATGGATAGAGCCGGACGACGACGCTTTGAGAGTCACATTTTGATAAGTGCCTGCAGCATGTGTGCCGCCATTTTTGATTTCTGTCACTGCAAATAAACCTGATTCTGTAACGTTTAGGTCTGTCATTTCAAATCTCCTTGTATAAATAATTTATGCCGTCAGATTGCTGATCTACGACAACGTGTATGGATCTAAGGTCTCGGTGTCGTCGAGAAAACGTCGGCAATTGCCGTAATAAAGGTTTTCTATTTTGCCAGGCCATTGCCCCGGACAGGCTCACGCCCTCTACGCAGGGTTGTGGTGATGCGAAAGCCGTTGTTTATATATCAAGCACTTTAGTAAACGGCCGTCAGCACTTCGTCAGCACTTTGTGGCAAAACACGCCGCCGTTTGCTCCACTGCAAATAACCAAGGGCCTCATCAATCATTCCGCCATACGTAACGACAGCATCCCCTCGTAAGCTTTTGCTCTCGGCCAATTTATTGGCAAAGCGCCCATAGAGCTTATTGGTGTAAGGGTCAATGGCCCGTGCTTGCAATCGGAACTCCTGAAAACCCATCATCTCAAATGATTGCAAGGCAAAGACAAGCCCGCGTAGAAACACTCGTGACAGGCGATACTGTGGCAAAATTCCGGCTACATACAAGAAAGCCACATCCGTGTTACGAAAATTCTGCTCCGGTTCCCCATAAAAGAAACCCGCCATACCACACAACAAAGAGCCATCATACACGCCAATGACGCCACCCTTCTTAAAACAGAGTTCGACAATTTTCTGGGCCGCTTCACGATTCAATAAACAAAGATCATCTTTCAGAGCATAAAGCATCTCTGTAACAGCTCGTGTATCTTGTTTCTGATCACACAATTTGGCACTGAATGTGTTCATAGCAACTCCTTTTTGTACAGATGGGGGGTACAACCATCTAAGTTGCACCCCTCTCCATCAAAGCAACCATTCATTCTCCTCCCTCTTGCCATGCTCTGCGTGGCATGAGCGCGGCGGACGCTCCGCGTCGAGCGCGACGCAGAGCGTCGCCAGCAGCATTCTCACGTAGAACGTGGGAACGAAGAAGGGAGTGAACGATTACCCATCACATTACATTGACCCAGGCCATTGCGGAGCAGGCCACTTCTGAGTCGGCCAGGCGAAGGACGGCCACTTCGGGGTAGGCCATTTTGGCTCAGGCCAATCTTGGCCCGGCCATTCCTGGCCCGGCCACTGCGTAGATGTCACTGCTTGAACGTTTGTCTGATACATGTTTTTGCTCCTTTTGAACTTGGAAATGAATAAGATGGGACCACTCTAACCAACGGCCGTCAGCACTTCGTCAGCACCTCTAGGCAAAATCGTCAGCACTCTCTATAATCGAGTAATGACGCGGCTCACTCTCTCATTCTTAGGCGCATTCCAAGCCGCCTTAGACCAAAAACAAATCACCAACTTTCGTTCAGCCAATGTGCAAGGTCTATTGGTATATCTGGCAATGCAGGCCGATCGGCCCTTCCCCCGCGACGTACTCGCCACCCTCTTCTGGCCCGACGAAAGTGACAGCAAAGCCCGCGCCAACCTACGCCAATCCCTCTACCAACTACGCAAAGTGCTGCACGACAAGCAACAGAAACAGCCTGCTCTGAGCCAGTCGAAAGGGCCATTCCTCCTCATCAACCGCCACACCGTCCAATTCAACCCCGATAGCGATTACGCATTGGATGTAGGCCAATTTTTAGCCGCTTTAGCGCGAGAGGATTTAGAAGCGACCGTATCCCATTACAGCGGCGAACTCCTGCCAGGCTTCACCTGCGACAGCCTCGACTTCGAGACTTGGCTGCGTAGCGAACGAGAACGGCTGCACCGCTTGGCTCTCGAAGCCCTATCCGACTGGACAGAGCAGCACTTGGCCGACGGCCGTTACTCCCCAGCCCAAGCCAGCGCTCAACGCCAAATCGAACTAGAACCCTGGCGCGAAGAAGGGCATCAACAACTCATCCTGGCCCTAGCCCTCAGCGGCGAACGCAGTGCCGCCCTGGCCCAATACGAGGCCTGCCGCCACCTCCTAGCCGAAGAACTCGGCGCAGAACCCAGCCCCGAAACGGCCGATCTAGCCCAACGCATTGCTGCCGGCGCAGAGATAGAGCCACCCCCAGCCAAAGCCCTCATCCCCCCGCCCCACAATCTACTGGCCGCCACCACCACCTACTTTGGTCGCGGCCATGAACAGACTGACCTCATCAAACAACTGCAAGAACCCGACCACCGCCTCATTACCCTCGTCGGCGAAGGCGGCATTGGCAAATCGCGGCTGGCCCAAGAAGTGGGCTGGCAACTACGCCAACAGTTCCCGGATGGCGTCTGGTTTGTGCCCCTGGCTGGCCTCACAGCCAGCGCCGACAGCAGCCAAGATCAGGACGACATCGCCACTGCCATCGCCCAGGCCTTTGGCTACAACCTCAGCGGGCAGCAGTCAGCTCGTCACCAACTGCGCACCTTCCTACACGACCGCCAAGCCCTGCTCATCCTCGACAACTTTGAACATCTGCTAGATGGGGCCGACCTGGTGCTGGATTTATTGCAACATGCTCCCCACCTGTCTATCCTCTGCACTTCCCGCCAGCCATTGGGCTTCATGGCCGAATGGGTCTACGCTCTCGATCAGCTGCCGCTACCACCAGCCCCGCCCACCGATCCCAGCCAATGGCTTAAGGTGGTCGAAGTGGACATCGCCAGCTATGCCTCGGTGCAGCTTTTTGTGGATCGTGCCACCCGTGTTGACGGCCGTTTCGCCCTCACCCCCACCAATGAAAACGACATCGCCCACCTTTGCCGTCTCGTGGCTGGCATCCCCTTGGGCTTGGAGCTAGCCGCAGCCTCTTTACGCCAACGGCCGTTAGCCCAGCTCATCCACACCATCGAAGGCTCACTAGCCAACCTAGCCATCAGCTTGCGCGACCTGCCGCCGCGCCATCGCAGTTTGCGGGCTGTGTTCGAGAATTCGTGGGAGCTATTAACGGCCGTTGAACAGCAACTATTCGCCAGCCTCTCCATCTTTCGCGGTGGTTTCGATGCCAGTGCCGCCCAAACCATCACCGCTGCCACTGACCCACAAATCCAAAACCTCTGCCAAAAGTCCCTGCTCTATATCCAAGGCAACCGCACCCACATGCACGAATACTTGCGCCAATTTGCCGCCGAAAAGCGGCTGGCACTCGGCCTCGACAAGGTTCCCTTCGACCACAGCCACTACTATCTTGCCTTCGTGGCCCAGCAAGAGGCAGCCTTGACTGGTAAATCACCCCAACAAGCAGCTCAACAAATCGCGGACAATCTCGACAATATACGACGGGCCTGGCAAACGGCCGTTGACTACCAACAAAGCGACACCCTAGCTCCCTGTCTCTTGGCCTTAGCCGACTTCTACCAAATTCGCGGCCTCTACCGCGAAGCCCTCCAGCAATTTGGGCAAGCCGCCGCCCAATTCAGCCATCCCCAGCTGCACGCACCCTTGCGCGCCCATCTGCTCACCCATCAGGCCGGGGCTGCTAATCGCCTCTCCGACTATACGACCGCTCTTGACCTGATCGCCCAAGCCCTAACCCTGGCCGCTCAAGCCGATGATCAGTGGGCCATAGGCAAACTGCACATCTATTGGGGTGAAGCCCTGTGGCGGCAAGGGGAATTGGCCCAAGCCGAAGCCAAGCTCAATCACGCCTGGGAAATCGCCGAAGCCCTCTCCTCACGCCCCTTAGCCGGATCAGCCCTCTTCCATCTAGGCATTGTCCACGATTACAAAGGAGATTACGAAACAGCCCTGGGCTATCTTGACAGCGCCCTCCTCATTTGGCGGCTGCTGCGCAACCTGCGCCAGCAGGGTTTCACCCTAAATAGCATTGGGGGCGTGGCTCGCCACCTGCCTCATCTTGTGAGTAGAGCGCAAATAGCTCTTACAGAAGCCCTTTCCATTAGCAAAGCCAATCGAGATATACAAGGGCAAAGTATGGCCTTAAATAATTTGAGTTTACTGGCTACTGAGAGAGAAGATTATGAAGCAGCTAAATCCTATCTCACAAAAGCCCTACAATTGGCAGAGCATATCGGTGATACACATGGACAAGCATTGCTCATTTACAATTTGGGGGCGAATGCCCATGAAGCTGGCTGGTTACATGAATCTAAACCTTATGCCGATTTAGCCTTAAATTTAAGTCGTCAAATCGGAGACCAACAAAGAGAAGGAAGAACGTTGCAATTATTGGGTGATTTGGAAAAGGATAATGGCCGTAACCAAAAGGCTCTTGTCTTTTATCAATCTGCTTTGACAATTTACAAGCAAATACGACAGCAAGACAAAGCGGCAGAAATCGAAAAAACAATAAAAGATATGACTTATCAAGTGGAGCAACAGAGGCAAGTACAGAACTTGCCTCTATCGAAATGATGTTTACTAGCCTCCACAGTGACCAGTATCGCCACTACAGGTCGTACCCAAGAGAATGATAGTGTCGAGGTTGCTGACGATGGTGACGAATAGATAAACGGCCGAAACTTTCCAATGCGTGAACTTAGACATGATTTACTCCTATACAGTGTGAAAAAGTTGATGATTTGGGGTTGGTTTTTGCGGATCCGGTGACCAACTTGATGATGTCACCACCATACCGCGCCACCGTCAGCACCCCGTCGGAGAAAATCACTTCCGTCGTCAGCAAAACGTCATTTGGCGTAAAATAGGCAACGGCTTATGTGTAAACCAGCCACCAAATGGGATTCAGCAGCTGAGAAAAGGAACCTGGCTCGCCCTATTGTCATTCCGAAGTCCTCTGAGGAATCCCGACGGGGTCGCTGGTTCGTCGGGATTCCTCACTACGAAGACTTCGTTCGGAATGACAATTGAACAGGAAAATTTCCTTACTATTCAAGCAACTACTGACCACTGACCACTAACATGCACCTTTCACTCAAATTCCTCGGTACCTTCCAAGCCACACTCGACAGCCAGCCCATCCATAACTTCCGCTCTGTCAACGGACAAGGGCTGCTCGTCTACCTGGCCTTACAAGCCGAACGGCCGTTCCCCCGCGATCTCCTCGCCACCCTCTTCTGGCCCCACGACAGTGACAGCACCGCCAAGCGCAACCTGCGCCAAACCCTCTACCAACTGCGTCAACTGCTGCGAGATTCAAAAGAGCAGACAGAGCCATTCCTGCTGGTCACGCGCCAGACAGTGCAATTTAATCAGGCCAGCGATCACACCCTAGACGTACAGGAATTCTTGCAGAGCTTGGCCGATGGGAACTGGGCCACGGCCGTTTCCCACTACACGGCCGAACTCCTGCCCGGCTTCACCTGCGACAGCCTCGACTTTGAAGAGTGGCTCCGTGGCGAGCGAGAACGGCTACACCGGCTGGCCTTAGACACCCTAACCGATTTAGGGGCACAGCAGTTGCGCAACGGCCGTCTCGAAGCCGCCCAAGCAACCGCCCGCCGCCATCTGGCCCTCGAAGCCTGGTCAGAAACCGCCCAGCAACAATTGATGGAAGCCCTGGCCCTGGCTGGCAATCGCACCGCCGCCCTGGCTCAGTTTGAGCAGTGCCGCCAAATTTTAAATGTAGAGCTAGGCATTGCCCCCGCTGCCGCCACCTTAGCCCTAGCTGAACGCATCCAAATCGGTGAATTGCACCCCATTGACCCCGACCTCATTGCCGGCAGATACAGCCTCGATAGGGAGATTGGTCGTGGGGCTATGGGCATTGTCTATCAAGGACGTGACAGCCAAATAGGCCAGGCTGTGGCCATCAAAATGTTGCACAGCGACAAAGTGGCGCACGATCCGTCACTCGTGCAACGATTTCTACGCGAAGGCGAAGCTCTACGCCAATTAAACCACCCCAACATTGTCACCATACTGGCCACTGACGAGAAAGACGGCCGTCACGCCCTTGTTATGGAATATGTTGAAGGGGGTGACTTGCAAAGCCTGCTGGGCCAGCAATCTCTCCTGCCCCTCAAACGCATCCTGGCTATTGCCCTCGGTCTGGCCGATGCCCTCACCCGTGCTCATCACCTGCATATCCTGCACCGCGACCTGAAACCGGGCAACATCCTCCTAGATGCTGATGGTGTACCACGCCTCAGCGATTTTGGCATTGCTCGGCTGGGACACAACTCAGAACTCACTCAAACGGGCGTGATCATGGGCACCATGGCTTATCTCAGCCCCGAAGGTTGTCGTGGAGAAACCCTTGATGAGCGGGCCGACATTTGGTCATTCGGCGTGCTGCTCTATGAGATGCTGACGGGGGAACGGCCGTTTGATGCCCCCACCCTGCCCGCCACCATCACCGCCATCATACAAGCCCCTCTGCCCGACATCAGTCGCCTGCGCCCCGACATCCCTCCTCAGCTCCTCGATTTGCTGACCAGTATGTTGGCTAAAAGGCGTGAAGAGCGCATTGCCTCCATCCGGGTGGTGGGCCTGGCTTTAGAAGCCTTACTGCATGGCACCGAGTATCAATTACCCACATCCAGCCTCCCCGCCACTACCATCGCCCCCCTGCCAGAACCTCTGCCCCAACCCCACACATCCTTTATCGGCCGTTTAGCCGAGACAAGCCATATCATCCAAAACCTCAACCAACCCGACTGCCAACTTTTGACACTGGTGGGCAGGGGCGGTGTGGGCAAAACGCGCTTGGCTCTGGAAGTGGCCCAGACCTTTACTGAGCAA
This sequence comes from Promineifilaceae bacterium (SeqCode), assembly GCA_965223555.1. Lineage (GTDB taxonomy): Bacteria > Chloroflexota > Anaerolineae > Promineifilales > Promineifilaceae > CBDCWU01. The sequence continues at coordinate 2,399,264 of CBDCWU010000009.1, read as the reverse complement.
ACCGGGCAGCCCATCTTCTTTGTCTCCCTGACTGATGTACTGACCACCACCCAGGCGGCGGTCAAAATAGCAACGGCCGTTGGCTCAGCCTACACTGATGCTAGCCAAGCCGAACCAACCATGATGGCCCAACTGCAACAGCAACCAGGCCTGCTCATTTTGGACAATATCGAGTCGCTGGTAGTGGATGATGGCGATGCTTTTGTGGCTTTGTTGAACCACATAAACCGAGAGGCAACGGCCGTTCGTCTGCTAGCCACCTCCCGCCAACCCCTGCAAGCCCAACAAGAGCGGGTACTGCTCCTACATGGCCTGCCTGTGCCAGCCTCTACCAAAAATCTCACGCCTGCCAACTGGCAGCAATATGACGCCCTCACCCTTTTCCGCCAACGCGCCCGTCAAGCTCGCCTCACCTTTGAGCTACTACCCCAAAATATCACAGACGTTGTAGAGTTATGTCAACTTTTGCAGGGGCTGCCTCTGGGCATTGAATTGGCAGCCGCCCAAATGCGCCACGCCTCTGTAGGCGAGATTTTGGCCGCCTTGCGCCAAGATTTGGCCAGCTTACGGGCCGATTTACGTGATTTACCCCCGCGCCAGCGCAGTTTAACGGCCGTTTTCGAGCAATCCTGGCAAAATTTAACCCCAGCCGAGCAAGACGCTCTGGCCCAAACGGCCGTCTTCCACAACGGCTTTAGCCGCGCCGCCGCCCGTGCAGTCCTAGGTGATGGCGCTGATCATTTGGAAAGTCTGGTGGAAAAATCATGGCTCGGCCGCCAGCACACAACCCAAGCTCTGACACGCATCCGCTACCATCTGCCCCCACTCCTGCAAGCCTATTTAGCCGAAAAAGATGTGGTGGGTATGAAGGAACATGATCGTCACGCTGAATATTATCTAGCGTGGGCGGTCAACCACCGTCCACACCTGGCCACCGAACGGGATAATATAACAGCAGCTTGGACCTGGGCCCAATTGCGGAAAAATGTGGCTGTACCTCGCCGCTGGCAGCCAGATTGGCTCTCACAGTTAGACAACGTTGAGGTGGTTATGGAGGTTGCGGTGGTATCCGAGCCAACGGCCGTTCTCATTGGCCGTGAGGCAGAAATGGCCCAGTGCCGCCAAGCCCTTAGCCCCATCCTACACCAGCCCCAAAATGGGGGCTTGCTCACCATTATGGGCGCGGCTGGCATTGGCAAAAGCCATCTGGTAGCTCAACTCCGCGCCGAATACCCCCAACTGACCTGGTTCGACTGCCCAACTCAGGAAAGCAACCAGCAAGCCCTGCAGCCCTTCCGCCACTGGCTGCGCCACTATTTTGGGCAAACGGCCGTCGGCGCCCCTGCCACCGCTGACAAAGCCACCTTCGCCGCTCGTTTCGAGGACATCCTGCAAGCTACTGCCGATGAGGCATTAGGCAACGAACTCAAACAAAACCGCTCCTTTTTAGCCGCTCTAGCAGACATCATCTTACCCAACTCAGCCTACACGCGCCTGCAACCAGAGCAACGCCTGAGCCATTTCCAACGTGCCATCAAAACGCTCATCACCGCCGAATGTTTGTTGCAACCCGTCGTTTTGCACATCGAAGATGCCCATTGGCTCGATGAGGAGTCACGCACTCTTATCGAAAATCTGCTGCACCATGTGTCACCATACCCCTTTCTGCTCATCGCTACCACCCGACCCGAACAGTTTGAGCCATTTACGCTGCTAGATGCGCCGCAACAGACCCTCAAGCTGGCGTCACTAACGACCGCTGCCCTCACCCAACTCGCCCAACATCACCTAGGCAGCCCTGCCTCAGTTGAACTGGTTACCCTGCTACAAGATCGCAGTGGCGGCAACCCTTTCTATGCCGAGCAAATTTTGCTCTATCTGCGCGAAAATGGCTTAGTAGCCAAAGGGAAATTGGTGCAAAGTGGTGGCTATGCCCACTTTGATACGTCGTTGCCCGTTGATATTCACAACTTGCTCATAGCTCGGCTGGGGCAGTTAGATACACAAACAAGAGCAGTGGTGGCCCAAGCGGCCGTTTTGGGGCATGAGTTCAGCCTGCCCTTGCTGCAGCGTATGGCAGGCGAGGCAAAGCTGTCTAGCAGCTTAGCCGCCGCCACCGAAGCAGCCATCTGGCAACCCATCTCGCCCGATCGCTATGTGTTCAATCACGCGCTGCTGCGGGAGGCAGCCTACACCACCCAATTTGCCCAACAACGGCAAACCTTACACAAACAGGCGGCACAAGCAGTAGCGGCCACTGCCAGCAGCAACCAGCCCCAATACGCCACCATCGCTCACCATTATGACGAAGCCCACATACCCAAACGTGCCGTCACCAACTACCAAAAAGCTGGCGACCAAGCCCGCGACAACTACTTCATCCGCGAAGCCCACGCCCATTATTCGCGAGGCTTGACCTTAGCCGAAAATGATCGGCAACGTCTGCCCTTGTTGTTAGGCCGCGAAACGGTCAACCATTGGCTGGGCAACCGGGAGGAGCAGCGAGCCGATTTACAACAGTTGGTAACATTAACGGCCGTTGCCACCGATAAAGTCCTCCTGGCCGACATTATGCTACGCCGGGCGACATTTGCTTTGGCAACGGCCGATTATGATCAAGCCATTCGATACGCCCAACAGGCCACCAAGCTAGCCTCATCCATCTACGACAAAAAACTAGAAGCCCAAGCCTACCATCGTTGGGGCCGAGCCTTATGGCAAAAAGGGCAAGCCACCGCCGCCGAACCCTTATTAAAGCGGACACTGCGTCTCGCCCAGGCCACAAAAGACAATGCCCTTCATGCCCTTAGCTTATTTGATTTAGGCTCTATCGCCTATTACACGGGTCGGTTGGCTGATGCCAAAGCACATATCCAACAAGCCATCCCCCTATTCGATCAAGAAGGCGATAAGCATTATATGATTCGCTGCATCGATACCCTCAGCACGCTAGCTGTTGCCAATGGCGACTATCATGCTGGTATTCGCCACTACGAACATGCCCTGACTCTGAGCAGGGCCATCGACTGGTCATATGGTGAAGCGTATTTGCTTGCCCATCTAGGCGACAACTACTTCCATGTAGGAAATTACGCAGATTGTCGCCTGATGCACCAACAGGCCTTAAAACTATCTCGTCTATTGCAAGAAAAACGGGCCGAAAGCATCAGTTTAGACACCATCGGCCTCACATATTACTTTGAGGGGCAAATCAGTCTGGCCCAGGAGCATTTCGAGGCAGCCCTAGCTCTCCACAAAACCATTGACTACCAACGGGGCAAAGCATTCGTACAAACCCATTTGGGCCTTCTATTAACAAATTCGGAAGAACTGGAACAAGCTAACATTCATCTTTATGAAGCTTTAACAGCCCGCCAAAACGATGGGACCAAACAAACTCAATTGGATACACAAGCCGCCCTAGCTTGGTTAGATTTAGCTCGTGGCGATACTGACTTTGCCCTCGAACAAGCTCAGGAGATCTTGAGCATCATAGATGAGAGAGGGCTATCGGGTATCGAGCTACCCCTGCAAGTTTATTGGCAATGTATCACCATTCTCAACATGGCCGGCGCCAAAGAAGAAGCACAGACAGCTTTGCACAAAGCACATACTCTTGTGCAAGAACGAGCCAGTCGCTATGCAGATACCGCTATTCGACAACAATATCTATTTAATATTCCCTACCATCGCCAGATTATTGAAGCCTGGCAGCGATCCCAATCATAATTCATCATCGTATGATGCCATCCGGCCCCACTTGTGGGGGTGCAAAAAGGAGATCGACACAATTTTGAACGGGCTTATTCAAGGTACAATGCTGATTATTGACAATTTTCTCAATATAAATCCAATAAACTTCACCAAACTCAAAAAACTCAGGACGATTAGAATTATTTGGGTCCTCAGGTGGAACTAAACCTTCGATGCTGTTGATGTCTTGCCCTGCCTCAACCTTCACATAGAAAGGGTTAGCGGTTATCCAACATGCCTCATTGTTCAGGCCGATGGGGCATTCAATTTTTAGCCAGCCCGTATTACTTAAGCCCGTGACTGTAACACGATTCCCTTTTAATAGATAACCAAGTGAGGGGCTGTTTAGGGTTGTAGGGTGCGGTCGGATATTAATAGAATGGACGTTGACTACAGCGTTGGTTACGGTCTTGGTATGGACGACTTCTGTTGATGATGGTTTATGTACTATCACCTGGGTGATAGGAACGGCCGTAAAAATAGATTGCAGTGATGCTGTCACACTCCGTGATACTAAAAGAGGATAACTCAACAAATTCCAACCCTCTTGCAAACTAGGCATCTCTATCGTGGACACAACTGCATAAACACCATCATCAGGCTGTAGTGTCGCCACAATAAGGTTCTCAACAAAACCTTTCGTATCTGAAACAGGCTGCCACACATCACCACCATCTTCCAGAAAATAAATCTTCAATGTGTCTTCATAACCATCAGGCACATCACGCTGTAAATACGTAAAAGAAATGAAGCGATCTTGATTGTTTTCCTTTAGTTCTACACGATAAGCTTGTCCTACAGGAAACAACCAGGGGTGAGATGCTTGTTCAGGGAAATTCGGCAGTGCCTGAATGGAAGTCACCCCATTGTCGGCAAAAAGATTCTCTTTATCGTAAATCACGACTTGGGCATCGGCCGAGAGAATGGGGGCACTGGCTACTCCTGTGCCACCACCAATGATGGAGGTATCGGGGCCGCCGATGATGGACGTATCGGGGCCACCAATAATAGACGTATCAGGGCCGCCAATGATAGATGTATCGGGACCCCCCAATAAAGTTCGGCCCATACCACCGATGATGGACGTATCGGGGCCACCGATAATAGACGTATCAGGGCCGCCAATGATAGATGTATCCGGGCCAGCCACAATAGGTGAATAAACAAGCGGTTTCAGAGAAGTATTGTCATAGAGTTCATAAACATTGTTTTTAAGCTCCCATGTTTTAGGATTTAGGCGAACAAAGGTGATAGACTCTTGTATATTCGCAAAGTTGCTTTCAGACCACACATGTACTGCGATTTCGTAAGCAGGCAATTTCAGCTCAATGCGCTCTGATACTCCTTCAGTCATCGTGATATGCGGCGCATTGCCCATGATTGAGCCATAATGCAAGGGGAAAAGTTGCACATTGAGTTCATTATCAAATTTTTTGCCCTCTGAGAGTGTCACTGTGATTTGAACTGTATAGGCATCAATGGAACGAGCCTCAATGATGGGCTGCAACTGATTGGTGCTCGTTATCATTGTCATGGCCGCATCATTGGCAGTGAGCGCATCTATGCAACCTGTATCATGTTCTGTACCACTGTTATCGAAGACACAAAGTCTATCTCCTGCTTCAGCACCACGTACTTTGAGGCGATCGCCACCACCTGTTGGATTTCCTAAGGGGATAAGCACATCATCCGTTGTTGTCATTGGATCATAAGCCTTAATCAAAAAGGCTTGGGCGTTGGGAAGTCGCCAAGGCTCACTATCTTCGTCGCGGATATCAAAGTTGCGTGCCGGATAAGGGGTTGTTTCGTCTTTACGTACCCAGGGGATGAGATAGGTGACAGCTAGTGGCAAGTCTACTGGCCCCGCGATTGTTTGGGTAGGAGCAAAAAGGGATGGGTAAAATTTTAGGATTGTTTCCCAATCGGCACGGCCAGTTAGCTTACTAGCAAATGTATCTTGGCAATCGGCATCTTTAGCCCACTCTGCATTAGCAAGGAATTCGCTGTATTGGGGATCGCTAGTGGTGGTCATAAAGCTGCCTTGACAGTTGACTTTGTTGAAACGGCCGTCTTCATCAATCCCCAAATAATTATCCGGCAAAAACAACAAATAGTGTGAGAGCTCATGAGCCAACGCCCGTGTCCAATCCTCACCTAAATCTGTCGTTGTCTCTCCGTATGGATCCCAAGATGTACCCATGCGGATTTGACCCGGAAAATAGGCCGTAATAGATCTTGTTGAAGTAATTTGAATGGTGTCTGTAACGGGGTGATTCACCACACCCCCTATCGCCGCCGATGGGCGTAAACTGTTGTCAGCATAAATTACAACATCTGAAGCACCCCAATGCACTTTGTTGTGATAAAGATTGATTTGACCCAGAGCACCTTGTCCATTGGTGACATCATAGAGGAGAGCAGAAGCGCGCACAAAGCTAGCTTCTAAATCTTGCAAAAAGATAGGGTCATTACGAGCATCCCACTCTAATGACACATCTAAATCAAAAAGGATGAGAGGGTTGTGCTTAGAAACAATAAGTTGCTGTACACCGCCACCTGGAGCTACAGGCAGAAAGGCAATGGTTTCCGTGACAGCAGCGCTGGTATGATAAATCGTGAACAGTGGTTTGTAGCCCACATAGATACTGCCACTACCCCCACTGTCTTTATCAATGACTTGGGCATCCTTGCCATGATTGCTCCAATCTTTAATAGTTCCACCGTCATCCTGTTGAATAGGCCAGTAGCCAATCAAGTCTTCCTTATACGCAAGATGTTCGGTCAGCAAATGTGTGCCGGATGCGCTGAAGGGTTGATTGGTAGGCTGTAGCGTTGCTTTAATTTCGGCGGCAGTGCGTATAGTTTGCCAAAGTCGAATCTCATCCATAGCCCCCTCAAAATCAGAGCCAAAAACAATCTTGTTGATCTGAGCACCTATCTCATCACTGACAGACAGTATGTCGCTAATCAATTGTCGGCCATCGCCATATAAGATGAGCTGTTTATCGGCAGGCGACCAGTTAAAAGCAAGGTGATGGGCTTGCCCATTATTAAGAGGGAGTTCCGTTGTCGTGAACAATTCATCACCAATGACGAGAGAAATTGTTGTTGTTTCGGAAAGGGTTTTATATGACAATATAAAATCTTTGTCATTTATTTCAACAACTGTTCCTGTGTTCGTTGTAGGGTGTACCCAAAATTCGGCCGTGAAGGTGAGTGGGGCGGCTATTGGTTCAATTAGAATTTGCCCGCCGCGTTCTTCAAAGATGAGTTGGGGTGGGATACGATAGGCCTCAGTAATAGGCACAGCAGCAAAAAGTTGGGCGTCTGCCTGAATGAAGCCACGCCCGCTTAAAAAGCCGTTGTCATCCGTGACAAACGGCCGATTCGCAGCCGCACTCCCCATTAATTGCGCCCTAAAGTTGTCCTCACGTAATAAAAAGGCAGAGGCATTGACAACCTCATTACCTACACTAATCGTTTCGCTGAAAACTTGTATCTGTGTTCCCTGAACGCGGAAGGGATAGGTAGTAGCCGATGCAAACGGCCGTTGGAAAGACCCTGCCACACTGTTTGTATATCTATACGTACCTGTCACACTATTACTAGTGGCTGGTGTCTGTGCCAGAGCTGTAATACGGAAAACAACATTATCTGAACGGCCAAAGAACCTAGAACGAAAAGTATCCCATTCATATACATATTCAGTACCGGTTGGCCAGGCCGAAACAGCAAGATTAGTCGTAATGAGTTTACTATTTGTCACCGTTAAAGCCGGATGCCAAAGCCCACCGCCATCAAGAGAATATTCAGCTCTAAGACCATGAATGCGACTTCCCTCTGCTCCATATGCCTTAAAAGGAATTGATATGATGCGGCTTTTCAAAATTTTGGGCAGCGCATAAAAATCGGCCGTAGGTGTAACCGGTACGCCAATACTTACAAAAGGGATGGAGCCTGGCATAGATGTAGTCATTTGAGTATGATTTTTCAAAATCAGATTCCTATCAACCGTCCCAACTGCCAGATCAAGGTCGCCATCCCCATCTACATCCCCCCAAGCAATATCAGACGTACGAGAATCTTGGGCCTGATGAGCAAGATCAATAGCAGAAAAACTTCCTTCACCATCATTTATGAATAGCTGATCGCCCCTATAATTGCCGACAGCCAAATCAAGGTCACCATCCCCATCTGCATCTCCCCAAGCCACACTTTTACTGTCCATCGTCAAGTTATCCAATATGAGAGATACAAATCGACCTTGTCCCTCATTACGATAAACAACATTCGTGTGAAAACGGTTAGCAACAGCCAGATCAAGGTCGCCATCTCTATCCATATCTCCCCAAGCTACATCCTCAGCACCTCTAGATACTGCGTCAAGATCGATGATAGAGAATTTGCCTTTCCCATCATTAACAAATACCCGATCACCGGGCGACCCTTGCCAATTCCCGACAGCCAGATCAAGGTCGCCATCCCCATCCATATCCCCCCAAGCCACGCTATGCGTCCAGTCAATATCTTCCCCAAGGGCCCCCAATACAAGTTCAAAATGACCATTGCCATCTATATTTTCAAAAAGTTGATTGGTAGCATTATTATTTCCCACAGCTAAATCTAGATCACCATCCCCATCCATATCTCCCCAAACTATGCTAAAACTATCTTGGGCATCACTTCCAAGAGCATCGTCAACTACTTCAAAATTTATCAGCCCATCTTTACCCACATTCAAATAAACTTGATTGACTTCTGCCTCCCCACCCGTACCTACAGCCAGATCGAGGTAACCATCCCCATTCATATCTCCCCAGGCTAGGCTGCGGGCAGGTTTGGAGTCCGGCAACTCGTATGGTGTAAAATTGCCTCGCCCATCATTCTGATATATATAATTGGCAGCATTCAAGCTCCCCACAGCCAGGTCAAGATCGCCATCATTATCTATATCCCCCCAAGCTGCACTTTCAGTATGGGAACCATTTTCATCTAGAAAAGATGATTCTAGGTAAGCGGCTCGAACATTCTGGTAGACAAAAAGAGTGCCGCCAAACTGGCTCCCCACAGCCAAATCAAGATCGCCATCCCCATCCATATCTCCCCATCCCACACTGGTTGTTTCAGATTGGCCTAACTCCCTGTCAATATCTACTATTGCAAACTGTTCCCCCTCCTTATCATAACGATATATTTGGTCAGCTTGTCCGCCGCCATTACCATGCTCATTGGCTACAGCCAGGTCAAGATCGCCATCGCCATCTATATCCCCCCAAGTGACACTTCTCGTATTTTTCAAATCATTGATAACGAGTATCTCTTCCTCATTAAATGCTCCCGTACCATCATTACGGTATATTTGATTGACATCCCCTCCACCCAAAGGTTGCCCCCAATTACCTACCGCTAGGTCAAGATCACCATCACCCTCCATATCACCCCAGGCAACACTTGCCGTCAATTTTTCATCTCCACCAAGAGGGATACCTTCAAAATCAATCGACCCATTTTCAGTGGTGTTGCGATACAAATAATTAACTTCTTTAGGATAGCAGTCGCAATTAGAGTCTTTAGACCACCCACCGTTGCCAACAGCCAGATCGAGATCGCCATCGCCATCCACATCTCCCAATGACAAACTAGCTGTATGGCTTTTATCAGAGCCGATTAGATCACCAGGAACTAGCTCGAATTTACCATTCTTATTTTCATAGATTTGATTGACTTCCCCCCAGTTGCCAACGACAAGATCAAGCATACCGTCTTCATTTATATCTCCCCAGGCAATGCTTAAAGTATGTTTTGCGTCTGTACCAAGGGGAAGTGGTGTAAACTTTATCTCTCCATCCACAAAGCCATCATTGCGATATAGTTCATTTCTTGCACCAATTTGATCAAAACATAAGCACGTTCCATCCCAATGACCAGCATTGCCCACGGCCAGATCAAGGTCGCCATCGCCATCCATATCCCCCCAGGCTAGACTATATGTATTATTACGGGCCTCGCTGAGATTGTGAGCTGAGAAATTCCCCTTCCCATCATTTTCGTAGATATAGTTGCGTTGTCCACGGCGATTGCCTACGGCTAGGTCAAGATCACCATCACCATCCATATCCCCCCAAGCCAGGCTTTGGACAGTATGTTCAACTTCTGGACTTACATAATGACGGAGCAAGCCGGATTCTGTATTGGTCTGCGTTTGGACAGGGATAGAGTAGGTATTGTTGGCGACTATCAAATTAGATGCCGAAGCATCATTGAGCTGCCAAAACAGTAAGGTAAGTGACATGACAGATATAAAAATAATAAGCAAGGGCATCCAGTATGCTTTGAGGGTAGACGGCCGTTTCCACATAATTTTTCTTCCTTTTCCGGCTTGTGAACTACAAGAGTTGTAGCAGATGTACCAATAGGCTAGCTCACTTTTCACAGCAGGACGAGCTTTTTCGGGACAAACTTTATCTTACTTTTGAGGGAGCGTAACCAACGGCCGTCAGCACTTCGTCAGCATCATCTATTCCGCATCAAAATCGGGTAAAATGTCCTCAATCTCCCGCACTTGTGGCATCAGATAGCCCCACAAAGCCGCCAGCGCACAGAGCAATCCGCACCCCAGCAGCAACAAACCCATTCCAGCCCCTGCCCCTTGACCCACCAAACCAGCAAACACCCCCACTAAGGCGCCGCCTGGCATCATGGCTGGTTCAAAAAGATGATCCGCCATCAGACCCGTTGCCAACAAAGCCAACGGCTCGCCCAGCCGTGTGAGCATCGTACGGGCCGCAAAAACACGCCCCTGCTGAGCTGGCGGCACTTTAGCCTGCCAAATGGCATTATTGGAACTGATCACTAGGGGGATAAATATCTCCAAACCAACGGCCGCCACCAACCACAATGGCAAGGCTCTGCCCATACCCATCAAGGCATCTCCCACCAGTCCAGTCAGAGCCAACCCTAGCAACACACCATGAATCTTTCGCTTAAAGCCACCCCATATCGTTACGACAACGCCGCCAACAACACCACCTATCCCCAAGGTGGAAAGCACGAAACCCAATGTCACCTCATCGCCCCCTGACCGCGCTAAAATCATAGGCGTAATCAGCGGATAGCCGAAGGATTCTGCCAAGCTGAAGGCAAAGAGAACAATGAGCAACCCTCGCAGAGACGGCCGTTGCCAAATATATCGAAAGCCAAAGGTTATTTCCTGCCAGCTCCTTTCCGCCTCAGCCTGTCTCTGGGGTACGGGCGGAATTGTCACCATGAGGATCGTGCCTACGGCAAAGAGAAAAGTCGCCACATCCACCAACATCACCCCGGCCAAACCTAATGGCTCCAGCAGCAACCCCGCTAACACTGGCGCACCCACCGCCGAGCCATATTCAGCCACACTCATTAAACTATTAGCCCGCGTGTAATGTACTTTGGGTATGAGCAGCGTCATTGAAGCCATAAACGCTAAAAGGTGAAACGCTCCGAAAAAGCCCGACAGTGCCGCCGCTACATAAATGTGCCAGGCGGCCAAATTATCGGCCACTGTCAACAGTAACAAAGCAATCGTTGTCAACCCCACCATCAAATCAGCCCCCATGATGAGCTGCTTGCGACTGAAACGATCTACTACTGGTCCGGCTACTATACTAGTCAGCAGAGAGGCGGTCCCATTAAACACACCCACTAACACCAGCGATGTTGCCTCGCCTGTCTGTTCCCACAGCCAGATAGCCAGCACAAAGCGCGTCATAGCACTGCCTAAAAGTGACAACAGTTGACCCAGCCAAATGATGAGGAATTTACGCATAACCTAATGCTGGATGCGATACTTTTCGCACCTTTATCTGAGTTCCCCCTCTGGGAGATTACTGTATTTTAGGCAAAAAACCACCTTTTTTTGGTAGATTTATTTCGGCCTTCACGCTAAACTTGGTTATTCAAAGCGATTGTGTTCCTCAAAATCGTCCCTTGACTTAGAATGGTGACGATTTAGCTAGCGCCAAGGGGAGACTAAGAGAAACGGTGTCATTTCGACACCAACACAGGAGAGTTGAATGGATTTTTCTACCCTGCCCCACTTCTTGTTGGCTGAAGAGAGCGGACTGATTCAACAAGAACTCGGCTTTATCATTTTATTGTCCATTGCGGCCTTAGTGGCCATTCTCATCCGGCGTATACGCCTGCCTTACACAGTGGCCCTCGTCCTCGTTGGCCTCATACTGTCCTTCTTTCCCAATTTTCTCGGCTTCCAAGTCAGCAGCGATCTGATTTTGGCGATTCTGGTGCCGCCTCTTATCTTCGAGGCAACACTTCATATACCCTGGCGTAAATTACGGAATGATTTGCTACCTGTGTTGTTGTTAGCCGTCGTCGGCACGCTGTTAGGCACATTTCTAGTAGGTAGCATTGTGCGGCAGGTCCTAAATGTGCCCTTACTGGCTGCTATCGCTTTTGGCGCACTCATCTCGGCCACAGACCCGGTGGCTGTGATTGCCTTTTTCCGCACGATGGGGGTGAGCAAACGGCTAACTATTTTAGTGGAAGGGGAGAGTTTGTTTAACGACGGCGTCGCCATTGTAATATTCAATTTGGCCATCGGGGCAGCCGCAGCTTCAACAACAGGCGAGATAGACCTGTCCTTGGGCGAAGCTCTGGTTGAGTTTGTGACTGTGGCCTTCGGCGGTTTGGGTGTAGGGTTGTTTTTGGGTTACATTGTTTCCTATATCATTCTCAAAAACGTGGATGATCACTTGATTGAAACAGCCACAACGGTGGCCCTCGCTTTTGGTTCTTTTTTGGCGGCAGAATCTTTTGGCAGCATTATTGGGATCGAGGGGCTGCACTTTAGTGGCATTTTGGCTGTCGTGGCCGCAGGTCTGATGGTGGGCAATATCGGCTCGCAAAATACATCGCCCACGACACAGATTACGCTCGATAATTTTTGGGAGTTCTTGGCCTTTGCAGTCAATTCGCTGGTCTTTTTGCTGATCGGATTAGAAATTGAAATTGCCCAGTTGGTTCCAAATATTTTCCCCATTATCGTGGCCGTGCTTGCGATTTTAGTTAGTCGGGCGATTATTATTTATAGTTTGGGTTGGGTACACGGCCGTTTCCTACAACCCCTGCGCCGCATCCCTCTCAGTTATCGGCATGTCATGTATTGGGGTGGGTTGCGAGGAGCCATCAGTTTGGCTCTAGCCCTCACCTTGAGCAGTGATCTATTTGGCGAAACAGTGGCCACAGAATTACAGGTCATGACCTTTGGCGTGGTGCTGTTTACTCTACTAGGGCAAGGCATCACTATCGAACGGCTCATTCGTTGGCTAAAAATATCAGATAAGCCGCCACAACGCATTGAGCAGCAGCGGCGACAAGCCAATCTCTATGCCAAGTGGGCGGGGCGGCGGGAGCTGGATCGGCTGCGTCAGGATGGCATTCTGTTCCGTGATATTTGGGAGGCAATGAGTAACGTATACGACCAAGAAATTGCCTCCAATAAAGAGTCTCTGAGAACACATTTGCGCGAATATCCAGAATTGGAGCAAGAGATGTATTTGCAGGCCCGAGAGGATGTGTTGAAGGCTGAAAAGAGCGCGATCAGTGATGCAGCTCGCCGAGGTCTGATATCCGAGGAAGTACACGAAGAATTAAGCAAGGAGCTAAATGATCGCTCAGCAGCTTTGGAACTTATTAAGATGAACCGTAATATGAACAGTCAGGGGGCAGGGCATGAGTAGAATTGTATGTGCCACACGCGGGGGCGAGGGCAGCCGTGCTGTGCAAATGGCCGCGATCCAAATGGCTCAGCAGCAAGGAAAATCGCTGACTTTTTTGTTTGTGACGGATCCGGCCAGCTTAGGCCGGGTGGAACCGCTATTGGTTCCGGCGGTGCAAGCCGAACTCAACTGGATGGGGAAAACCTTGCTCAGCATGGCCCACCAACGGGCACATCTAGCGGGTATTGAAGCTGAGGTTGTGGTGCGCGTGGGCGAGATTACGGTGGAAATCGGCCGTTATCTCCAAGAGAGCGAGGCTGATTTACTCCTGCTTGGTGCGCCACGTGGCACCACGGCCAACGTTTTTGGTGATGATGCCATTGAACAATTTGCCCAATCTATTCAGCAATCTACCCATATCCCAGTAGAGATAATCCGACCCGAAAAGAGGTAAATATGGCAAACTATCTATTGGTAACGGCGATCGCTGCTATGGGTGGTATTGCCGCGGTAGTGCAGGCCCAGCTTAACAGTATTATGAACAAAGGCATGGGCACTTTGGAAAGTGTTTTCATTACCTATGGGCTGGGAGGTATCATGGTGGGGCTGATGATGTTGGCCTTTCGGGGCGGTAATTTGCGAGCATTCTGGGAACTGCCCTGGTATGTGACGCTGGCTGGTTTGTGTGGCTTGGTGATTATTGGCTCAATTAGCTATTCTGTGCCCCGCTTGGGGTTGGTGACTACCTTTACGGTTATTGTGGCCACACAGTTTATACTGGGCGCGTTATTTGACCATTGGGGGGTGTTGGGGGTGGAGATACGGCCGTTAACCTTACAGAAAATCTCAGGCATCGTCGTTCTGCTCATCGGTGTCTGGCTCATTATCCGTTAAGGATTATGTTCAAGCCATTGATGCAGGAAATAAAAAGGTGCATAGTGCTCAGATCAAATAGTTACAAAGGACATATGGTATGAACCCTGACCTCTACCTACGCAACGGCCAGATTGTGACCGAAGAGACATCTTTTTGGGGTGGCATAACTGTACAGGATGGCAAAATCGCCCAACTCATCTATGGCAACCCAGACATTATGGCCCCAGACATAGTAGATGTGCAAGGCAAAGCTATTTTTCCAGGACTAATTGATCCCCATGTCCATTTTAGCGAGCCGCGCCCCGATGCTTATGAAGGCTTTCTGACAGGCACAATGGCCGCTGCTGCGGGTGGCATCACCACTGTCATTGAGATGCCGCTCAATGCCTCACCACCAACAATCGATAGTGAAAATTTGCGCCGTAAACAAGCTGTGGTTAAACAAAACGCTATCATTGATGTGGGGTTGTGGGGTGGCCTCGTGGAAAACAACTTGGTTGACTTACCTGATTTGACCGATGGGGGGGTATTGGCTTTCAAGGCTTTTATGAGCGATTCAGCCAGTGATTTTGCCCGTGCTGATGATGACATTATTTATGCTGGACTACGATTTGCAGCTGAGCATGATTTACCAGTTGGCGTTCATTGTGAAAATGAGTATATCACCCGCTATTTGAAGGAAAGTTTGCAGGCAAACGGCCGTTATGATTTAGCCGCTTGGCCCGAGTCTCGTCCACCCTTTCAGGAAATAGAAGCCATTGACCGAGCCATTCATTTAGCCCAAGCAGCGGGAGGACAGTTACACATTGTTCATGTTTCTCAAGGGGAGGGCATACGCAAAACAGTTCAAGCACGACGAGAAGGAGTGCGGGTTACCAATGAAACTTGCCCCCAATATTTGCTATTGGACGAAGATGATTACTTGCGGATTGGGGCGACGGCTAAATGCGCACCCGTTATTCGGCCACGAGAGATTGTGGAAGATTTGTGGACTTGTGTGTTGGCAGGGCAAGTAGACGTGATCGCCTCCGATCACTCACCCTGTTTATTGTCGCAAAAGGCAGGTGTGGCCCATGATGTCTGGCAAATTTGGGGTGGCATTAGTGGCGTGCAAACAATGCTGCCCGGTCTACTGACAGAGGGTGTGCATAAACGGGGGCTATCCTTATCGGCCCTGGTGCGGATGATGTCGGCCAATCCAGCCCGTATTTTTGGTCTCTATCCTAGCAAAGGTTCGTTGCTGCCAGGAGCTGATGCCGATTTTACAGTGATTGATTTAGATCAGGTGTGGACATTAACGGCCGAACAACTTTTTTACCAAAATAAGCACAGTGCGTTTGTCGATTACACATTTCAGGGTGCTGTCATACAGACATTTGTACGGGGAAGGTGCGTTTTTCGAGAGGGACAGATTGAGGCAGAGCCAGGTTATGGGAAGCTACTTATTCGGTAATGTTTTTGATTTGTCCACGTTGGGTGGCATTGAAGTACCAACATGCCTGTTGGTGGATGTTCCAATTGCCGTCGGAGGAAATGAGTTCTAGTTCGCCCAGATGAAAGTCCATAAGAAGACAATTCCTCTAATTGCTATCTTATTCACAAACAGACACCTAAAAAATAGGCGAGTAGTTCTCTTCAGCCCAGGCAATTAACTCGCGCAGTTGGCTGACGCTCAATTTAGCAGTTTGAATCACTCGGCGCGGATCTTTGCTATTTTGATACAAGGTCGCTAATTCGTCCTCATCGCCACCCAATTTATGGGCCTTATTCATCACATAGGCAATGGGGCGGGGTGAAATTTTGGTTGTATAACGATGGAGAAGAAAGTTATAGGGATTACGGTTGTCAAAAATATGTTTGGGACGCATGCCAATTTGGGCACGGCCGATGGAAATCATACCCCGAACTTCGGCGCTGCCGGCTGTCCACATAATGCCTAAACCAGCTCCCAAGGGTTGTCCTACAATAATGGGCGTGCTGGGCAGCATCTGGGTCAGTATTTGAATATCCTCCCAAAGGGTTTCTGGGGTTAATAGCTGTTTGGCACTAGCATGAAGCAAATAGCGTAGAGGGTCTAGACCAAAGACAGTGTAGCCACTATCAGCTAAGGAGGCGCAAATCGTATCATCGGATGTACTAAAATTACCAAATGTAGAGAGGTAAAGAATTGAGCGGGGATTGATAACATTACCAGGCGGGCGGTAATGATAGGTTTCAATCATGGTTCCTTCGCTCAAAGGCCATAAATTGACGCTGCCATACTCTGAGTCAGGAGTACCTAAGAAGCCAAAGTTGATACGGCCGAATCGTTCTTTAGCCCAGGAAGCCACAGCATATAAATCTGTTTGAAAGTTGTCATCTTCGGGATCGCCATCACTATAACCTGTGCCGCGTAAATCAAACACCATATGGGCAATGGAGCCATCAGGGCCATAAGACTCCATCTCACGACGGGCACAGGTAATGAGGCTCGTTTTAGTAAGGGGGTGTTTGGGAACCCATACCCGCAATGTTTTAAGGTTTTCATCCTTCAGATTGAGCGGTTTTAGGAGGACACAATCAAGATAGAGTTGATCATCGGTGAGGATGCCAAATTCTTCTTCAACATAATTGTGGGAGTCTAACATTGGTGATCCTTTTAATTTTCTGGTGTTGGCGTTGGTTCTATGTCAAAGGGGTAGTTGGGAACAAGGTCAATGATACGCACATTGGCCTCAAAAATGGTTTTATTGGTGTTAAAGTAGCCGCTTAACATTTCTTGTAGGACGATAGAGAGAGTCAACTCCTCATATATTTGGCTCATTAAGGCTCCTTGCCCTTGATGATAACCCCAACGAGGGGAAGTGGCTATACCGTCACGCAATTGGATGACAAGTTCTGGGCCATAAATGTCTGCGAGAGACAGGTCGCTATTGCTGAGGGGAATTATACCCCAGTTATCAATAAATTGGCGGGGTTGCTCGGCCGTTCCCCAACGCATAGGCACTTTTCGCTCTGATTCGACGGCGAGCCATCGTTCATAGCCTTCATTGAACCAAAATTGGGCGAAGACAACGGCCGTTTCCCGTTCAGCGTCTTGAGTAATGCCCATATAAGTGAGGTTGCCAAAATTAGCAGGCTGAGCTTGAGACCCACTGCCACTGATATGGGTGACAATGCCGCTCTTTTCAGCCAGGAAGGCCGGATTGGTTATACATTGGGCACAGGTGGGCAAGGCTCGACTATCTAGGCCCGCTAACTGAGGCAGAATAGTGGGTGAGAGCATGATCAGGCCAGTGCGGCCAGCTAGATAGGCCGTGCGGGCACTGCTTTCAGTCTGCACCCCAGGCGGACTATAGTTGTGGATTATTTCATAATAAAACTCTAGAGCCTCACGACAAGCTGGGTTAAGAATAAAAACCTGACCTGCTTCGTCAATCAGTTGACAGCCATTGGCAATGGCCAGATGTTCAAAACCTTGATGGGTGCTGACGAGATTGGACTCTGTGGGCACAATGAAACCGGAGGTAAGTTGTTCGCGGTCAAAAAAGTTAAAGGCAGCCGTGAACATGTCGGTGTAGGTGAGTGGTGGCGCTAAGGTGCGTTCCGCGAACCAATCTGTGCGGTATAGGAGGATTTGTTGGTAGCCATGAACGGGGATAGCGGCCGTTTTCCCACTGTGGTTGACGAGATCAAGCGCATCCGGGTCAAAGGTGTCCCGGCCAATTTCGTTGATGATGTCATCAGTCAGGTCCACATTCAGCAACCCTTGCTCGGCCCAGCCCACTGTTTGCTCGATTTGATGGAGCACAACATCTGGTATGGCAAATTGGGGCGAGACAACGGCCGTGTGCATCAGATCGGGCAATAGCATAGGCGAAACCAGACGCAGTTCCACATCTATATTGAATTGCTGACTAAAATCGGCAAAAATGTCGTTCAGGGCTTGTTCATGCTCAGGATTCGTTTCATTCACCCAAACGGTGAGGCTAGACTGGATGATGGCAAATGTACTGTCATTAGCGGCTTCATTGGGTGCATTAGTGGCAGTAGGAGCTAAGGAAACAAAAGGTTCAGGTGTTTCGTTGGCTTGGTTCTGACTTTGGGTGGTGGCAATTGCGAGGCGAGGGGGTGTGAAAATATCAGTCTGGCAAGCGGTGCTGACAAGCAGCAAGAAAAACAAAAAAAGGGATGAATGGGACAAGGATTTGGGCATAGATTGTGTTTCTTTAGCTAGCAGCCAGCAGGCGTTCGTGAATGATACGTAGACCAGATAAGGTCAAGGAGGGGTCTATCCGAGTGAAAACGGCCGTATGTGGCACCACCAAGTTGATGAACCCACCTGTGCCAATAACAGCAATATCTTTATCCTGATCAGGATGTTCGGCCTTTAACCGCCCTATCATGCCTTCAATAAGACTGACATAGCCAAATATCAGCCCCGATTGAATAGCTTCAGTCGTATTACGACCGATGGCCTGGGGCGGCGCGGTAAATGCCACTTGGCTCAGTTGAGCAGCCCGATTGGTCAGGGCGTCAGCAGCCAATCCCAGCCCCGGTGCAATCACCCCACCCAGAAAATCACCAACGGCCGTTACCACATCAAATTTTGTGGCTGTGCCCATATCCAAAATGATGCTAGGGCCAGGGTAGAGATGATAGGCGGCGGCGGCATTAGCAATGCGGTCTACGCCCGTTTTTTCTGGTTCATCCGTGCCAACACGGATGCCCGTAGACAGGGTGTGATTGATAAAAACGGCCGTCTGTCCCAAATAACGTTGGCTCAATGCAGCAAAAATGGGGGTCAAAGGCGGCACCACACTAGCAATAATCACCTGTTCGATCACATCTTTTAGACCAGCATCCCGCAATAAGGCTTTAATAGTTGCCCCATATTCATCAGTAGTGCGACCTGATTCAGTGCGTAATCGCCACTGTTCTACCCACTGCTGCCCATCCCATACACCGAGTGTGATGTTGGTGTTGCCAATATCTGCTGCCAGTAACATTGGTGGAGGATTGTATAGGCGGCGCGTAGAGGGAGCAAGGAATTTAGGAGGAAGGCGTCGCCGTGGGGGTTACTGTTGGCGGTTCAACCACTGGCGTACCATCTGTTTCTGCAGTTGGAGTGGCAGTTAGCTCTGGCGGCGCCAGCAGAGTATCGAGCAACGCATTTAAGTCATCCAAGAGTGGCAACGCTATTTGGTTAAATTTGCCATCCAAAATGCCTTGATTCCCACGTACTAATAGCAAAGAGCTACCTGAGGGTGATGGCGTGGCTGCCTCTGGGGTTTCAGCTGTTGCCTGAGGTGCAGGCACAGGATCGCTTTCGATCAAGGTTTTTAAACCTGGCTGTAGTTGGCCGCTATTCAACAAATCTGTGGTTAGAGAAACTATTTCAGTGATGCTCATAGTACCTGTATAGATAATCTGGCCGCTGTTTTGGAGAGTCACACGGCCGTTTTGGGACAAAGTAAGTTGATTGCCATCCAATCGTTGATAATCAAGCACGGCATCAAGTGGTAATCCCGTTGGCGGCCGCTCTGGGCCATCATAGGCTGCCAATTTCTCGGCCAGGAGCTGATCCAATTGCGCATATAGCGGCAGCAGCGTGGTGGGGAGAGCGTAAGCGGGGCAACGAATAGCAATGTCCAAAGGCTCCTCATTTGTATAAATGCGTAAAGTTTCCACAGGTTCAGGTGGGCAATTGGTGGCATACACATCTTCTAACTGTATCAGAGGCAGATCAGCTAAACTGTCCGCAATTGAAGACGTACTGGTATATGGCTCGCTCACTTGGGGTTCGGTAGCTAGCCAAGTATGGACACGGCTGTCAGCTGTGACAGCGACGGAGTGGGCTGGATAATAAGAAGAGGCTTCACGCCGTAAACCGACCACTGTCTCTGGCGGAAAATGCGGGCCAACAAGAGCCGCCATATAATTCTCAACGCTGGCTAAAACAACTGGGTCTTGTAACCATCCCTCCCGGCTCTCTCCGGTTAGAGGCAATGTATATTGGAGGAAAACACAGGCATCACAGCCTGCAGGTAGGGGGGATAGCTCGATTTCTGGCAATCGGCGCTGTAAATCTAATAAGATACTCCCCTGGTTAGATCGTTGAATGCCGAAAGGGTTGGACTGATCAATAACCGTAATCTGTCCACTCACATTGCCTTCTAGCCTGCGGCTGAGCTGCAAAGCAGGAATCTGATAAATGATCTGTACCGTTGGCTGCTCGAAATCAATGGTGACGGTGGGATCAACGGCCGTTTGCAGCTGCTCTTGGTTGGGGGGATGGTGGATACTTGAGATACATCTGCCAAGGGCGTGAAGGTCGGCACGAGGGTATTGAGAGGGGCTAATGTGGGTTGAACGGGAACCACTGCGTCAGGCTGGTCAGGGCGTCCAGAACCAAGATCGGAGCAACCCAGGAGACCAAAAACAAACAAGCCAATAAGCAAAATGATTTTACGGGACATTCTAATTCAGACCATATCTCATGCTTTTAGAAACGGTATTTCATTCTTCTCCCAGGCCACAAGCATAGGCACAGCCGTGAAAATGGAACTATAGGTACCGCTGAGCAAACCTACAAACAGGACCGCAATAAAGGGCTTGATAGAGGCCCCACCGAAAAGCAGAATTGCCACCATGACAAACATGGCGTTCAACTGGGTCGCTAAGGAGCGGTGAATCGTCTCCAAAATGGAGCGATTGACTACCGTCTCGTACCGTTCGGTGGGCCGTTTACCCAAATTTTCGCGGATACGGTCAAAAACAACGATGGTGTCTTGTAGAGAAAAGCCAGCCACTGTGAGGACGGCCGTTAAAAATAGCGAATCCACCTCCCAACCCAACACCATGCCCGTGATAGCCGCGAAGCCAAAAATGATAAAGAGATCATGCACCATAGCCGTCACTGCACATAGGCCATAGCGAAATGGGTTGGCCACTTGCCGAAACACAATCATGATGTAAACCAGAATAATCAAAGCGGATACCACAATAGCAATAAAGGCTGCCCGCGTCACCTCCTGCCCTATAGCCGGGCTAATGCTCTGTGTCTCTGTGGAGTTAGGAAGTAGTGGTGTCATGGCATCTAAAGCGGCTTCAATCGCCAACTGTTCTTCAGACGAGACAAACTCGGTGCGAATCTGCCAGGCATTTTCCAAACCTTCGCCTCGTAAAGCAATAACGGCTGGATTATTAATGTCAAATTCAGCAAAAACCTCTCGCACATCTAGTTCTGTCACTGGCTCAGTAAACTGCACCTCAAAACGCGTACCACTGCGGAAATCAACCCCTAGTTGGAAAGGAGCGCCTGTTGTCACCCACGAAAATATCATGACAGCAATGCCCAAACCAATCACAATGCCCGAAAGTAGAAAGTAGCGTTTACGGCCCTCGGCCAAGTTAAAAAAGAGTCTCATATGCCTTATACCCCCAACAACCAGTTACGCCCTTGCAGCCAATTGGCCCCTCGCCCCATAACGATGCGAACAAAGGTGCGGGTAACAATAACGGCCGTAAACATGCTAATCATCACCCCAATCGCCAGCGTAATAGCAAAACCTTGCACCACGCTCGCGCCGAAATTACGTCCAAAAGCAAACAAAATAAAACAGATCACCAACGTAGCAATATTTGAATCTCGAATTGAACTCCAAGCCCGAGAAAAGCCAGCCTCAATAGCCTCCGTCAAGGTGAATCCCTGTCGCAGTTCCTCCTTCATACGCTCAAACACCAAAATATTGGCATCCACCGCCATGCCTGTAGACAGCAGAAAGCCCGTGATAGCCGGCAACGTCAACGTCACACCAATTAGCTTGAAAAGAGCAAAGTTGAGCAAGGCATACCCCAAAAGGGCTAAGGCCGCCAAAAAGCCTGGCAGACGATAATAAACCAGCATAAAGAGCAGCACCACCACCAAACCAATCGCCCCCGCCCGAATGCTCGCCTCCACAGAGACTTCCCCTAGGGTTGCCCCCACCTGCCGCGTGCTCTCAATCCGTAGGGGAACAGGCAAACTACCAAAACGCAGTTGTAGGGCCAAATTTTGCGCTTCTTCCAAGGTGAAGTTGCCTGTGATTGTGCCAGCATCATCAATAATGGCACTAATCTGCGGGCTAGAAATCACACGTTTGTCCAGCACAATCGTCAAAAATTGCCCCTGATGGGTACGAGTATAGTCGCCAAATATTGGCCCGCCCTCTGGTGTGAGCAAAAAGCTTACAAAATAGTTCAAACCATCCGATTCACTTTGGGCATCTCGTAAATCGGCACCCGTCAGAACAACATCAAAGGTAGGCGCGGGATTGGGCACTTCCTCTGTCAGGGGCTGGCCGGGCGCAAATTCACAACGAGACGGCCGTCCTCATTCAAGGTCGTGCGAATACACATCCCCTCCGGCAGCGGCTGTGTCCCCGAATCCACAAACTCCAACAACGCCGTCTCCTGAATCAGAGAAATGGCCTCTTCAGGATTATCAATGCCCGGCAGCTCGATCAATATGCGCCGTTCTCCTTCCGTAGCCACCAATGGTTCAGCCACGCCAAGAGCATTCACGCGCTGACTAATAATCTGCCGAGCCGCATCCAATTGATCTGGCATCACCACATCCTCTGCCGGCAAATCCGCTTCCAACAACACTTGCAAACCACCCTGCAAATCCAACCCTTGCTGAATGGGGTAGTCGGGGTTTAGTGCCAGCCAAATACCAGCGGCCACAACTCCCAAAATGAAGACAAGCCAAAAATAATCTTTACTATCCATAAAATTTTTCGATTCTCACTCTCATGTAAGCTGCGCGGGGGATTATAACAGCCGCCTAATGCTGGTCAAACTGGACAGTAAAGGATGAATGGCTAATTCGGTAACCGTCCACCGTTCACCATTACCATTTACTGATTGCCATCCTCCAGCCGAACTTTGGCAAAGATCAATGTATCTCGCAGCTCGTTGGTCAAATGATGCCGTGCCTCATTACGCAATGTCCCTTCCAGCAAAAAGCCAAGGCGTTTGGGGATAGCAACGCTTTTGTGATTCGCGCTATCAACCCGAATTTCGACACGCATGGCACCTAAGGTCTCAAAAGCAAAGTTGCTGATGGCCTCTACAGCTTCTGTCATATAACCGTGCCCCGTGTAGACAGTAGCCAGCCAATAGCCAATCTCAAATTTGGGCACGTCCCAATCAATACGATGCAAGCCGCTGCCACCGATGATCACGCCCGTATCCTTGAGCAAAACCATCAACCATAAATCCTCGCGGCTCAAAAAGCGAATATGCCCCCGGCGAATATTGGCTTCGGCCGCTTCCTCATCGGAAACATCTACAGCCCAAGGCAACCACTGTTTCAGTTCATTTTGGGACTCGATAACGGCCGTACGCATCATCTTACCATCCCCAGGCAGCGGCCCTCGAATTAATAGCCTCTCCGTCTCCAAACTGTAGGGAAACTCTTGTAATATTGGATCACGCATCATTCACTCCTTAATTAGCTCGCACAATTTGCTGGGCGCACATGTAACCAGGTGTACCCGCAATAGAGCCACAAGGGTATGCACCTGCGCCACAGTAGGACAAGTTAGGCCAACGGCCGAATTGATAAAAATGTGTCTCCGGCTCAACTGAAAATTGCCGTTCAAAAAAGGTTTGCCCATCGACCAACATGGTATGATCGATATTGCCGCCAGGAAAGAGAAATAACTGCTGCAAATCTTTGGGGGTCAGCAGGCGACTCCAGACACAATCTTGGGGATTAACAATATAGGGGAAAAGCTGTTCTTTAACGGCCGTTTCCACCTCCGGCAACACCTCTCCTTTTTGGTTCAGAGCCAGATTTTTGAAGAAAAGTGTCAAGCGGTCAAATGGTTCATGTCGTTCCAACTGGCGCATGGCTGCCCCTTCACAATAAACTTGGATATAACCTGGCTCATAAGCCACATCACCAGCAGTGACACGCAAAGTGGCTTGCTCAAAATCGGCTAGAGAATCCATAGCAAAAATGAAGCGAAAGGCAGTGTCAGAAGCGGACGCCACGGCCGTTCCCCGCCAACGCACTGGTTCACGAAAAAAGAGGTTAAGTTTGCCGCTGCTACCTAGCAAACGTTTGCTTTCGACATCATGTGTCAAGGTATCATCGTCGAGGAGGTGAACGGCCGTTAAGGGATCAGTCGCCAACACCAGATGATCAAAATCGAAAGTGCTTGTCTGCCCTGCCTGCCTCACTTGTAGCTGTCCCCGCTCCGGTTCAACCGCCACCACTTGGCTGCCCAGTTGAACATCTACTCCCTGTTCACGGTTGATTTGCCCCAACACCTCCGTGATTTTCCAGATGCCTTCGCGGACAAAGCCGTAGTAACCATCGAAAATAGAGCCAGAGTCCATGAGTGGCAGGGTGAAGGCTGAATAGGGATCATGTAGCGAGACAGGGCCACTCTCAGTGATGGTCATACCCAAGTAGATTTGGCTCTGCTCAGCGGTAAAATAATGGTTGAGCAGATCATAGGCTGTGCCGCGAATCCATAGTTGGGTGAGGGTTGGGCCAAGCTGTTGTTCGGCAGCGGCCAAGGTAGGGGGAACGGCCGTGCGATACCCTTCCTGCAAAAAGGCAACCACCCGCGCTTCATCAGCGCGAAAAGCAGCGACATCACCTCGTTCGCCCCACTTATCGGCCAATTCCCGCTGCAACTGAGCCGTATCACGATAAATCCAGGCATGTTTCCCGTCGGGAAAGTAAACCCGCTTGGGGTGCGTAGGCACATAGGTTTGTAGCCGTTCAGCCAATCCCGTTTCCTGGAAGATAAAATCTTGCATCAGGCCCAGGACAGACGCACCCAAGGCATAGGTTTGGGCACGGCCGTTTACAGTCACTGTCTCACTCACACAAGCCCCACCTACTCGCTCCGCCCGCTCCAACAATGTCACTACAAAGCCAGCTCGACGTAAATAAAACGCAGCCACCAGCCCATTAATGCCAGCACCAACCACAATCACTTTTTGGGACATAGAAGTACCTTCACAACTTCGGCCATATGAGCAGTGATGATTTTACTTGTAGCCGCATTCATCAGTTGATCAACCAATTGCGTACTTGGTCTATCATTATTTTCATCCATACATTCTCATCTCACCTGTATAATACCAAATTACTTGTATTTTTCTGGTACTGAGAAACGAGCATCCCGGTTTTCTTTATGACCTTGTTTTTGTACAAATAGAGAGCGATCCTATTCCAGGTTAACATAAGAGATTCAAACAGAGGCCGATCCTATTCGCTAAAGCGATGAAAAAGGCCTTGAAGTGTACTTTACCAAACAAATAATCAGGTCATCAACATAGGGATGAGAAGCGAGCAAATCAATTCGTTTGAGTTGTCCTTGGTCAAAATGGAGGCGACCAGGAATAGCGAACAAATCGCGCACAATGCGCTTGGCTCCCCAATCCGAAAAGGGAGAGTCAGCCAAGGCACGGTGACGAAAATCAGCTAAGAGATTGTGGCAGAGGTCAGTTAGGAGAACCAAAGCCTTTTGCGCCTGGAGATTATGCTTGCGGCGAGCCGAAAGGTGTAAACCGTTTTTGTCATCACGAAATTGCTCAATTTCAGCTGCGCCTCTCTGGTCATAGAGGGACATGAAGGCTCTCTTAGAAGGAAAGGAGAGGGTGGTCACATAGTAGCTGTGACGCCATTTATTCTTTTGCCAACGCCTTTTGACCAAGACATCAATGGGCCTACCCAAGTCAAAAGGAGGGACAACCCGACCTAATTGAGGCTGGTCGTCATACTCATCCCAACGGAAAACATGATGCGATAAAGCTTTGGCCCGCTTGCCGGAGAAGCCTTTAGCCAAGGTATGACAGCCTCGCTGGAGTAACCAACGGAGGTTATCATCGGTGCCAGAGCCACCATCAAGTCGCCACAGGGCATGCTGGCGTTGCTTGAGAGCTAAGTCAAATGAACTTTCAACAGCTAAGACGGCTGTTTGCAAACAGTGCATGGTCAAATAGTTACCTGGGAAGATGTCAGAGTAGAGGGTTTCATGATAATTAATGGCACTCACACAGGCTAATTGGCGACCATAGCTGTTTTTTTGCCAGCAAAGTAGCCTTTTTTAGCCGCTTGTGCCTGTTTGCTACAGGGTAATCCCGATAAATCGAAGTCCAACATGAGCAAGCCTCGCCAATCATGGCGTTGGGTACGACTGCAACGGTCGCTAATTTGATGCACGGCTTGACATAATTGCTCAATGTTCATTTGACTTAGCTGATTGAGGGCAATAGAGAGGGTGGATTGTTCAGCGAAACCTTCGATTCGTTTGACTTGTGCGAATATTCGCTCCGGGCGTAATTTCGTATTGACTTCACTAATAGTCGTACAACCGCTCAAAATGCTGATAACCACCTGTTGCAGTTTGTCAGCCAGGTCAAAATCTCCTTTTTTGGCTGTTGATGTTACTGATTGTAAAGGTACAAACACTTTTTCTGCCTCATAGTAGGCCACCAAAGCGGCTAAAGGGGCATATTGGGTGTTGGTTAATTCTTCAGTTTTTTCAAATTTCAGGGTCATGACAGAGGTTTCCTTCCTTGCTAAGGCCATTCACGGATTTTAAATATCCGAAGTATACTTGAGTCATGAGCATAATAGAGCATATTACACCAGAAATGAAAGAGACATTTATCGAAACGGCAAACATTCTCAAAGGGCATGAGCGCAGACGATTCATGGCCGGTATCATCAGGGGTATGGGTAGAGGGGGAGCCGCATGGGCGGAACGAGAATTGGGTTGGAATCGAAAAACAGTGCGGAAAGGCCGCCAAGAAATGGATAGAGGGCAACCAATAACGGATGATTTCAGTGGCAGAGGACGAAAAAAAGCAGAATATCATCTGCCTAACTTGTTGGTTGATATCAAAGCAATCGTTGAAGGGGAAAGCCAAACAGACGCCACATTTCGTACCACAAAACTGTATACACGCCTGAGTGCGAAAGAGGTGCGTAGACAGTTGATTGAACAGAAAGGATATACAGAGGAAGAATTGCCTACAGCCAATACAATCGGTATCAAATTGAATGAACTAGGATACCATTTGCGTCCGGTGGCCAAAAGCAAGCCTCAAAAAAAATTGCAGAGACAGATGCCATCTTTGACCGACTGGCAGAAGTGAAACAGGAAGCGCAACAAGACAAAACCATACTGCGTATGTCCGGAGATGCTAAAGCGGTGGTCAAAATTGGAGATTTCAGCAGGGAGGGCAAGAATCGGGTCATGGTGAAAGCTGCCGACCATGATTTTAAGCCTGACGAGAAAGTAACCCCCTATGGTATCTTGTTGCCTGACCACGACCAGGTGTATATCTACCTGACCACAAGTCGTGTAACCAGCGATTTCATTGTCGATTGTTTTGAAGATTGTTGGCAACAAATCAAGGCTGAGTTTCCAGAGGTGCAAACCTTGATGATTCACCAGGACAACGGCCCGGAACACCATAGTCGGCGCACCCAATTCATGGCCCGAATGGTGCAATGGAGTGACCAATCACAATTGAGTATCCGTTTGGCTTACTATCCACCTTATCATAGCAAGTACAATCCCATTGAGCGTGTTTGGGGTGTGCTTGAACAACATTGGAATGGCTCTTTGCTCAACCACCTGGATGTTGTGGTCGGATTTGCCAAAACAATGAAGTGGAACGGGGCAACGCCTTTAGTGAAAATGGTCACCCAAGTTTATGAAACTGGCAAGAAATTAACACAAAAAGCGATGAATTTACTCGAACAACGTTTTGAACGAGAGGCTGGTATTGCAAAATGGTTTGTTACAATCCGCCCTCTCCCACTTGAAAACGGGTAATTATTTTCTATGAATGGCCTAAGTCAAATGAACTTTTTGCAGGATACTGTCACAGACCAGATTTTGAGGCCAATTTTCTCTGCTTTTGGCTCTGTTTTGTCGATTTATCAGCTCAATGAGCCCTTTTTTGAATAGAAATTGCCTCTGTTTGAAGATTTTCGTTCAAAAATAAGGTATGAGCAATCATTTAGGGTCATATAGCCACAAGTAACAATTCGGAAAAGAGATCAGAATTTTGTTACCAAATTTTGCGGCCTTCTCGGCTAAAATTCGATTGCTAAAGCTGACAACCATTGATGATATTTACTTGGTGTATAATGGAGCTTTATTTATTTGGGTTCTTTGAGGGTTTGTGTGATTTTAGAGGTGGTCCTTGTGGTTGTCCTCGACTTGGTGGTCATAAGGCCCTGCCCCAAAATTTATCACAGAACCCTTATTAGGAGTTGCATAATGGACCGAGATCGCATGTTGATTGAAGCAGATGAGTTATTAACAAAACTAGACCAGCCAAACATCCGAATATACGATACCACTATCCTGTTTTTTAGAAAAGAACAAGACCTGACTGCATATGAGCAGTATCTGCAAGGGCACATTCCAGGTGCTGCCTTTTTTGATCATAAAGATTTTTCAGATGCTAGCAATAAGTATATGTATATGGTGTTACCCAAAGTAGAGCTTGCCTCACAAATTGGCAACATTGGCATTTCTGAAGATTCGGAAGTTATCTTGTACACATACGACCTGTTACCCTGCGCTACCCGCGCCTGGTGGATACTTCGCTATGCGGGCCATAATAATGTGCGCGTCCTTAACGGAGGGCTGGCAGCTTGGCAGAAAGCTGGAGGTGCCATCGAGCAAGGAGGGCGGCAATATGAAGCGACCATATTTAAAAGCAATATTAGACCAAATATGTTTGCTAGCAAAGCAGATGTTATGGCCGCAATGGAGGATGGTGGGGTCTGTACAGTTAATTCATTAACCCAAGCAGTGTATGACAAAGGGCATATCACTGGCTCTTCGCTGCTACCCTGCATGGACTTGATGCACGAAATGGCCTCCTTTTTACCTGACGATGTCATCGCGTCTCGCCTGAAAGATGAAGCCCAACATGAACGTATCATCACCTACTGTGGGGGTGGTATCGCCGCAACAGTTAATGCTATGGCCCATTTAATGGCAGGGAATGAAAATGTTGCTGTGTATGATGGTTCGATGGATGAATGGGCTGGAGAAAGCTTGCCTATAACGGCTAATCAAGAAAAATAATGATCCGAAAAGGGGGCTGCCTCTATTGGGCCGATTTTATTGAAGTTTTATGATTTTCATCAGCCTAAGTGTCGGTGATTGTCACTCTAAGCCCGTTCAGCTTCATTCCTAAATCGCTCATGTAATTAATAACGAAGGATTACTAAGGGTCTGTCCAAGAATAAACAAGATGATTTTCGTTGAGGGAAGATATGTGTTAGCTTCTGGCTGAGAAAGAGAGATACACATGAAGCGAACTAAAACGATGTTAGAACGGAAGGAAGCAGAAGCCGAGATCAGAGTCCGGTATGAGAGTCTTAAAGGAACGTTGACTGAAAGAAGTCGGCGGCTATTTGCTGGCAATGAAGCCCTGGCGTTTGGTTATGGCGGTATCGCTGCTGCGAGTCGGGCCACAGGCTTATCAGTCATGGTGGTGCGACGAGGTCTGGCTGAATGTCAAGCGATTGAGGCAGGGGTTGCCCCAATCTTAGAGCCACACCGGAGTCGACAGCCTGGTGGTGGTCGCAAAAAGCTGACTGAAAAGTACCCTGAACTGCTGCCAACACTCAAGAAGCTGGTCGAGTCGACGACACGGGGCGACCCAGACTCGCCCTTACTGTGGACAGCGCGGAGTCAGCGGAATCTAGTTGAGGCCTTAGCCAGCAAGGGGTATGGTATAAGCAAGCACAGCTTAGCCAGCCTCCTCAAAGAACTGGGCTACAGTCTGCAAGGGAATAAAAAGAAACTGGAGGGCGTCCAA
Source organism: Promineifilaceae bacterium (SeqCode) (assembly GCA_965223555.1). Taxonomy (GTDB): domain Bacteria; phylum Chloroflexota; class Anaerolineae; order Promineifilales; family Promineifilaceae; genus CBDCWU01. The sequence goes on along the minus strand of CBDCWU010000009.1, from coordinate 2,369,082 downwards.
CACCCAGACCGTAATGCTCAGTTTGAGCATATTAATGAAAAGGTTCGCCAACAATTAGCCGCTGGCGAACCAGCTATTGCTGTTGACACTAAGAAAAGGGAGTTAGTTGGTTCATTCAAAAATGCTGGTCAGGAGCTACGTCCCCAAGGCGACCCTGAATGTGTCAATGCTTACGACTTCCCTTCCCAAGGAGAGGGCAAAGCCATTCCCTATGGCGTCTATGATTTAGCCGAGAATGAAGCTTGGGTCAGTGTTGGCATCAGCCATGATACTGCTGAATTTGCGGTGGCCACACTGCGCACTTGGTTTTATGAACTTGACCAGTCATTCTATCCACGGGCGACTTCCTTGCTCATCACCGCCGATGGGGGTGGTAGTAATGGCTATCGCCTTCGCCTTTGGAAAGTTGAACTACAAAAACTTGCTGATGAACTGCAAATTCCCATTATGGTTTGTCATCTTCCTCCAGGCACTAGCAAGTGGAATAGGATTGAGCACCGGCTCTTCTCTTTTATCTCCCAAAATTGGCGCGGCAAACCTCTAGTCACTCATCAGGTTATTGTGGACCTCATTTCTGCTACCACTACCCGCCAAGGGTTGAAGGTTCACAGTCGGCTTGATGAGCGGCTCTATCAAACGAACCGCCGAGTCTCAGACAAACAGCTCGAGATGGTTAATTTAGAACCTGATTCTTGGCATGGCGAATGGAACTACACCATTCGGCCTAACCCTTGTCCATAAATCCAATAATCGTCTATGTTATTTCTGGACATACCCTTAGTAGCCGTTCGGAATTAACTTAGCATTTTCCAAACCGAACGGCTACTTGAAGCCCATTCGTCAAATCTACAATCTATTTACGAATGGGCACTAAACATCTATAGGCAGTCCGGCCAGTTGCATGATCTGGAGAGCATTGGTGGTAGGGCAAGGACCAGCGTGCAATTTGTAGTCAAATACCATACGGCCGTTCACCACTTCATCTCTAAAATGATAATTCTGTAAACCGGGCAGTTCATCTGCTAATTGTACCAGTTCCAAATCATGAGTAGCCACCAGACCAAGGCCATGACCATCAACTAAAGCACGAATATAGGCGCGACTGCCAATGAGGCGTTCCCGATTGTTAGTACCACGAAAAATCTCATCTATGAGAAAGCATAACGGCCGTTCCTCTTTCTCCTGTAAAGCTGCCAACAAGGCTTGCAATCGCCGTACCTCTGCATAAAAAAAGGAAAAGCCATCTGATAAAGAGTCATGAATATGGATAGAGGTGAAAAGCCGGAAGAGGGAAGTTTGCAATGACTCGGCTACAACTTTTCCCCCAACGAAGGCTAAGCATAAATTAATGCCAACGGTTCGTAGAAAAGAGCTTTTACCAGCCATGTTGGAGCCAGTGATCAAACCAATTGTGCCCAATTCTGTCACACCATAATCATTACATATCCGCTCAGTGTGAGGAATAAGAGGATGGCCAAGCTGTCGCATAACCAGACGCGATTCTAGGCTGAATTCAGGGAAAACGGTAGCAGGGTTCAACCAAGCAAAGTTGGCGAGAGAGTTCAGGCTTTCAAGTTCGGCCCAGGTGTCCAGCCACTCGGGCAAACTGGTTCGCAATGTTTGTTTACATTGCTCCAAGCGATAGGCAAAGTAAACATCCCAAGGCATAAGTAGGTTAAGACCAAAACCCAGTCCTGGATTGTAGCGGAGTCCAGCTCCGGCGATGACACGTTTAATTTGAGCCAGTTGTTGCGACGGCCGTTTTCCGCTCTCCCAAAACGGCGCACACAGTAGCCGCACTGACTCTTTCTGGCCATATGGATAACTTTCCAGGAAATCGAAAACTGGCCTTAAACGGCGCAAACCATCAGCCAAAAAGGAGGCTTCGGCAAATAGTGGCCCTGTTTTGGGCCATTGGCTGATGGTGATAAGGCCATAAACAAACCAGGAGAACAAGGGCCAGAGTGGCGAAATGATTCCCATGAGGTACAGTACCGCTAGAATGAGATTAAGAACGGCCATGCCCGTTAATAACGGTAATACTTTAGGCAAAGTAAAATCTTCCCGCTCTGCAAAAAGCCAATCACGGATCGGCTGACCAGACCACTCAGTTTCTGATACCAACAGCGCATTGAGTCGCAATTTATCTCGAAAATGGGTCATCTGCTGCAATTCAGCAATACGCTGACGACGTTGGGCAATGACAGCCGGGTCTGGATAGCTATCTAGCAACCAATTTTGCAATTGCTCTCTACCCTCGCGGGAAACGGCCGTGTCCAACAATCTATGCAAAGAACGCTCCCCAATCAGATCCAAATCCAGCGCGAATGGATGATCCAAACCAAAAGGCACGGGCAAGGGTAGCGGCAACTCTTGCCACTGTAAATCCATCCGCGCTACTTGCTCTTCCTTCAAACGCTGCCATATGGAGAGCCGATGTATCATCTCCACCAGCCGGCGGTGGCGCACTACCGCCACCACAAAGGCTACAATACACAGGAGCGATACAAACACCCAGAGCCACACACCCAGCCATAGCAATGTGCCACCGCTAACCAATGCACCTCCCAAGAAGACGGCTAGGCGCACATTGGACAGGCGATCATGCTGCCGCCGCAAAGTCGTCAAATATTCTTGTAAACGGGTGACTTGGCGCGTCAATTGTTGATGGCGGTGTCGGCGTTGGCTCATAGTGAAATTATAATTTTGTTTGGTCATTAGCGCGAACTGCTTATAATTCAGGTAGAATGTGGAGCAAGACCGTACTTTTTGCAAATGATTTGCCCTATTATTTTGGAGCAACCAAATGTCTGACATAATCATAACAGAAGAAAATGGTGAGCAGGTCAGTTGGCTCACGTTGCCAGCTGAAGAAATCTTAGACCCTGATCTGCAAAAATTATTTGCTAAAGCTAGACAAAAGATCGGCTTTGTCCCCAATGTGTTCGTGGGTTACGCTATACGACAAACACATTTTCGCCATTGGTTCAGCCACTTTCGGGAACTTATCCAGGGTGATTCTGAGCTATCACGAGCCGAACGAGAGATGATTAGTGTTGTTGTTTCAGCCGAAAATCATTGTCTCTACTGTTTGGTCAGTCATGGAGCAGACTTACGGATGGCTCTGGAAGACCCAGTCCTAGGGGATCGCATCACATTTGATTATAAACGGGCGGGGTTGGATGAACGTACTGTGGCTATGCTTGATTATGCCGTTAAGATTACTAAGGAACCTGTTTCATGTAGTGAGGCTGATATTGAACACCTACGCCAATTAGGCTTTACGGATGAAACAATTTTTGATATTGCCGAAATTGCAGCAATGTATAATTTTACCAATCGACTGGCTTCAGCAACGGGCATGTTACCCAATAAGGAGTATCACGCACTTGGCCGCTAAGGAAGGAGTGTTCGAGTTATATGACCTCGCTGTCATCGTTGAAGAGATTGTTGGACATTGCACATGTGATATGGCAGTAGGCGATTCTATTTATTTGAAAAGCGGCAAAATTTCGCTGACAAACGGCCGTTCTTTTTGCCTCTATGCTCTCCAATCCGTGATACCTCTCCTGCCCGCCAAACAACGTCTAAACCATCCAGCCGACTGGATGGAGACGGATACGCGTGTAGTCTGCCCAGACCCAGCCTGCAAATTAACGATGCGTATCGACAGAATCGGCCGTCGCACTCTCCATCACGATGACGTTAGCCCTATTGCCTGGGCTGACATAGACAAGGATAATAAAACAGCCTCATGACAGACCCTATTCTCTACGACACGCACATGCACACACCACTTTGCAAACATGCTAGAGGTGAGCCAGAGGCGTATGCAGCCGCAGCTAAAGAACGTGGCCTAAAAGGCATCATTTTTACCTGTCATAATCCTGGTCCAAAGGGGTGGGATGAACGCATCCGTATGCGCCTGGATCAATTCCAAGAGTACGTGACATTGATACGGCGGGCCCAAGATGCTTGGCACGGCCGTTTAGACATTCGTCTCGGTCTAGAATGTGACTACGTACCGGGCATGGAGCCTTTTCTAGAGAAGCTTTTAGCCTACAAAGGTCTGGAATACGTCCTTGGCTCCGTCCACCCCCATTCAGCCTATTATAAAAACAAATATTATCAAGGCAATGTTACTGCCTTTAATCGCCTCTATTATGAGCATCTGGCACAAGCTGCGGAGAGCGGTTTATTCGACACCATCGCCCATCCTGATTTAATAAAAACTGTTTTTCCCAACGAATGGGATCCCTTCGCCATTTGGCCAGACATCCTCAAAACATTAGACCGGATCGCCAGAACCAACGTGGCTATGGAATTGAATACATCTGGCTTGACCAAAAGCATCAAAGAAATGAATCCCAACATGCACATGCTGGTAGCTATGGCCGAACGCCACATCCCCGTTGTGATTGGCTCAGATGCCCATGATCCTAAGCGGGTTGGGGCCAATTTTGATACAGCCATGCATTTGCTTGAAGAAGCTGGTTATACTCATATTCACTTCTTTTTAGAGCGTCGCCGCCAACAGGTGGCTCTCGACCGGGCGCGAGATAGTTTACAAGTGGCCCCCAAAATCCAACCATTAAATTGGTAGCCTATCTATGACCATTCAAGCCATCACCGAAGATATCTACCAGGTACAACTTCCTTTACCCTTTGCCCTACGCACTGTTAATTGCTATTTATTAGCTGGCGAGGCTGGCTGGACAGTAGTGGATACTGGATTGAACACAGCCCAAGCAAGAGAAACTTGGCAAAGGGCCTTAAGCGAACTAGGCATCCACTTCCAAGATATTCACCAAATTGTTCTCACCCATGCACATCCGGATCATTATGGTCTAGCTGGCTGGTTACAAAAGGAAACTGAAGGTGTAGCTGTACACATGTCGGCAGATGAAGCCTCCTTGGCCCATCAGGTATGGCACGGGGCGCAAGGCCGGGCGGAGTCAGTGATGTCCTTCTGGCATCATTGTGGCTTATCAACTGAATTGGCAACGGCCGTTGTTAATGAAACCAATCGCACACGCCAACGCACACGTCCCCATCCGCAAACCATCAAAATTCTTGAGCCAGGAACAATCATTCAATTAGGTAATCGGTCGTTCCAGATCATCCACACGCCTGGCCATAGCGATGGCCACCTCATCTTTTACGATGTAGCCAATCGCCTCCTGCTTTGTGGTGATCATGTGCTGCACAAGATTACACCCAATATCAGCTTATGGCCTTTGGGCCAGCCAGACCCTCTAGGTCGCTACCTACGTTCATTAAGCCAAATCGCTCAGTTAGATGTAAATTTAGCACTTCCTGGTCATGGTCCCCTTATTCACAATTTACGTGGTAGAATTAGAGAAATAGAGAAGCATCATGCTGAAAGATTAGAGGTGATGGCAACGGCCGTTAACGGTTCGGCCACACCCTATAACATAAGTCAACAGGTATTCAACTTAGATAAATTGAGCCTTCACGAAAAACGTTTCGCCGTCGCCGAGACTCTAGCCCATCTAGAGTATCTCGTTTGGCAGAAACGCGTCAATAAGTCCAGTCAGCCCAGCGGATGGCTGTACAATTCTCATTAAAGAAGGGCGTAGACAAGTCTACACTCATCACATCAGGTGGAGTGGTACATGACCATCTCAGACATCAATGACAAAGTGCAATTAAACAAACGACTCCTAGCCTGGAGCGTCCATCTCTTTACAGCCAGTGGGGCCGTTGTCGGCCTCCTCACTATTTTCGCCATTATGGATCATCAATGGTTAGCAGCCATTCTTTGGATGAGTTTGGCAGCCGTCATAGATGCCCTAGATGGCACACTCGCTCGTCGCTTACATGTGAAGGGGGCCACACCTAATTTTGATGGAGCATTATTAGACAATATCATAGATTACTTTACCTATGCCGTCATCCCCGCCCTTTTCATCTATGAAGCAGGACTTTTGCCTGAATCATGGTCCCTGTTAGGAGCTTCCGTTATTGTTCTGGCTTCTGGCTATCAATTTTGTCAATTGGACGCGAAAACGGCCGATCACTTTTTCAAAGGCTTTCCTTCCTACTGGAATGTTTTGGCCTACTATCTTCTTTTATTAGGCCTGAACCCTTGGCTTAATCTGGCTATTATTCTTATTTGCGGCATCCTTGTATTCGTCCCTGTCAAATTTATTTACCCATCACGTATGAACCGCTTCCAAATATTGACACTTGTGCTATCAGCAATTTGGGGCATTATGAATCTCATCATTATTGCCCAATATCCCAATATTTCCCTTACATTGTTGTGGGCATCATTGCTATATGTTGTCTACTACATTTTCATGAGCTTTTATTTAGTAGCCCATTCGCCATCGGTTGCCAACCAAGTTGCCGATGAGAGTGAGATTGGCTACGATACAATTTAACGAGGAGGAAAGTTATGACTTCAGACACGATTTTACATCGGCTACATACAAACGGGCGTACTCGTCCCAATGCCCCTGCCTACTATGTCAAAACAGGTACCACTTGGATACCCACACCCTGGCATGAGTATTTAGCTCAGGTGCGGCAAGCCGCCCGTGCTCTCATCGCCCTCAGCTTTCAATCAGGCGACATCGTGACCATTCTCGGTTTCAACCGCCCTGAATGGGCCATCATGGATTTAGCTGGTATGCTGGCTGGTGGTTCCGCTGCTGGCATCTATGCCACCAACTCCGCCCAAGAGTGCCAATACATCATCGAACATGCCGAATCCAGCATCATCCTTGTTGAAAACGAAGATCAGTGGCAAAAAATCAAAGCCGTTCGAGACAACATGTCTTGTCTCAAGCATATCGTTATCATGCAAGGCACAAATATTGATGATCCCATGACTCTATCTTGGGACGACTTTATGGCCAAGGGCGACGAAATAGCAGAAGAACAGGTTGATCAAAGCTTGAAAAGCCTGGAAATGGATCAGCTTTGCACCCTCATCTACACTTCCGGCACAACTGGCCCACCTAAAGGCGTGATGCTTTCCCATCGCAACTTAGCCTGGACAGCCGAACAAGCAATCAACCTGCTTTCGATTCAGGCCAACGATTCCGTCCTTTCCTATTTGCCCCTTTCCCACATCGCGGAGCAAGTATTCACCATACATGGTGCCATTACGGCTGGGTACCAAGTTTATTATGCTGAATCTGGTCTGAAGGTGGCCGACAATCTGCGAGAGGTACAGCCTACCATCATTTTTGGGGTTCCCCGTGTGTGGGAGCGTTTTTATAATGGCGTCAGTGCCCGCTTAAATGAATCAACTGGGGCACGAGCCAAGTTAATTGCTTGGGCGCGTGGGGTTGGTACACAGGTAACGGACTTACGCAATCAAGGCAAGGAACCAACCGGTATGCTAGCCATACAACATAATTTAGCCAATAAATTGATCTTCTCTAAGTTGAAGGAAGCCATTGGCTTAGGGCGAATGCGCCACTGTGTATCTGGCGCCGCCCCCATTGCCAAAGAAATTTTAGAGTTTTTTGGTTCTTTGGATATTGTGATCTACGAAGTTTATGGACAATCTGAAGATACTGGCCCAACGACCATCAATCGCCCTGGTGCCACTAAATTCGGCTCTGTTGGGCCTTGCTTTCCGGGTGTCGAGGTGAAATTGGCTGAGGATGATGAAATTCTGGTGCATGGGCCTAATGTATTTCTGGGCTATTACAAAGACCCGGCCTCCACCGCCAATGATTTGGTAGATGGCTGGCTACATTCTGGTGACTTAGGCAAGTTTGACAAAGATGGCTTCTTGTACATTATCGGCCGTAAGAAGGAAATTATTATCACTTCTGGCGGCAAAAACGTGGCGCCTAAGAATATTGAAGCAGCACTTAAAAACATTGAACTGGTATCGCAAGCAGTGGTCATCGGAGAGCAACGCCGTTTCCTCACGGCTTTAATCACATTAGAACCGGAAGCCGCCCAACGTTTTGCTGAAGAGCATCATTTGGAGGGGCAAACATTACATGAACATGCAACTTTGATTGATCATATGCAAAAAGAGATTGATGAGAAAGTAAATATCCACTTTGCTCGTGTGGAACAGGTGCGTGGCTTCAGGGTGCTGCCCCGTGACTTCACAGTAGAAGATGGGGAATTGACACCAACGCTCAAGATCAAGCGACGCATTATTAATGAGAATTTCTCAAATGAAATAGAAGCGATGTATGGGTAAGGCCTGAAGGTTTTTCGGGTCAAATATCAATTTGTTTCCCGAAAACACCTTATTCACTAGCTGGTGGCACGGCCGTTTCCGTTTCGGAAGCGGCCTTTTTTTCTTCTACTTCCCCCAATGTTTTGGTAAAAGATTCACTTTTCCCATCATCATTGGCGTCTTTGGCTGCCTCGTCTGATGGCTTCAATATCTTGGTAATTGGCTCCGATACTTCTGCAGTCGATTCCTCGGCCTGCCCATTGTGAGCCAGCTCCTGCTTGAGGCTTTTAGGTGATATAGCAGCAAGTTTAGAGACAAGCACGCCCGTTTGGTGTTCAGATTCTTCTGATATCCCCTCCTCATGAGTAACTGAATCTATTAGCGGCATAAGCGTATCACAAACAGGACAAGTCAACGTATCTCGTCCCCGTTTCAGACGATTATTCACCATAGAAGCGGGAATTTGCTCAGAACAACCAGGGCATGTTAGAGCACGCAACCATTTTTCATCAGTCGTATCTCCCAGAAGAACCCCATAATTTAACTGCCAGATGCGCACACCTTTTTGATCATGACTTAGCGTTGCTAATTGATGCTTATTAGGGTGAAATGACAGGCCATTACAAAGGTCAGAGCGAACTGTCTCGGCCAACTCAGCCACCAGTTGCCAACGATAACAATCCCATAATTGAACCGTCCCATCACTTGATTTTGACGCTAATAAACGGCCGTCCGGCGAAAAACGCACGGATAACACAGCCGAACGATGGCCAGACAAAACAATCACCTGCCGCCCCGTCTGGCTATTCCATACTCTCACCTCACCATCATCCGAAGCCGAAGCCAGATGACGGCCGTTGGGCGACCAGGCTACGCTATTGACAATATTAGAATGGCCTTTCAGGATAAAACGGGGGGACATTTCCCGGCTATCCCACACACGAACTGTGTGATCCCGGGACCCAGAAGCCAATAAATGCTCCTGAAACGACCAAGCCACACTTAAAACCCAATCCTTATGACCTTCCAGCACTTGAGAGCGCCATTTACGTTCACTATCCCAGAGTCGTACTGTCTTGTCATCTGAGGCAGAAGCTAAAAAGCGGCTGGTGCGTGACCAAGTGACACTAAACACAGGGCCAGTGTGACCACGTAAGACACGAGCCTGTTTGCCACTTCCCGCATAAATGATCCGAACAGTTTTATCAAAGGAGGCAGTGGCTAGATAACGGCCGTTGGGCGACCAAGCTACGCCAAATAAAAAGTCATAAAATGCCTGCGTAGAGTGAACAGGTTTTCCTCTTTGCAAATCCCAACGACAAATTGTTCTATCAGCAGCTACCGAGACCAACACCCGGCCTCTTGGCGACCAGGAACATTCATAGATCACATTTTGATGCCCACTTAACGTTTGTAAATGATGTAACCCCGGTGGCACATCGCCATTGACCTCATCAGACATTGCCAGTTCGGCCATGTTATTCATAATAATAGGTGTTAGTATGAGGGAGCAAAGAGTGAATACCTCATTGTTAGAAATTGAAGCAACCTAATCGTGCATCAGTAAAAGGGATTCTAACGAAGAATGTCATTCAGCACCAGTAATAACCCTTCAGAGGGAGTATTTCACTTTAGGGGCAAAAAGAAAGAGAATCAGGGTACAAGCATAAAAAGGTGTACCCATGAAAAAAAGTCGAGAAGAAATTGAAAGAGAGTTGAGAGCAAAAGCAGAAGAAATGATAGCTAAAACGCTAGAATGGTATGAAAAGCATGAAGCGCCAACATTGAGCGAAATAGAAAAGGAAGTACTGAGAATGCGCCAGGTCTTGAGTGAGGAAATGACTCGAATCTTGATACATGGACAAGCATCAGTCCACCCTGAAAAGAGGCCAGACTGTCCTGAGTGTGGTCAGCGGCTAAGAAATAAGGGAGAAAAGCCCAAAACAGTAGAATGTCTCATCGGCCAAGTGAAATTAGAACGAGCTTATTACTATTGCCCAAGATGTAAGACAGGGTTTTTCCCCCCTAGATGAACAACTTCAATTGTGGGAAAAACATTGGAGTCCAGAGTTAAGCAAACAAATGGTCTGGTTAAGCGGGGTTAGCACAAGCTATGAAAAAGCCGAGGAGACCTTGGCACGGATAGGGCGCATAGGGGTTTCCGATAGTAGTGTGTGGCGACAAGCACAGAAATGGGGAGAGAAGCTAGCCGCGATGGAAGAAGTAGAGATGAGCTTAGCCGAAGCCGTCGCCTTGCCGAAGCCGCTCCAAACAGTTCCTGAGACTGGGTGCAAAGGCGTGGCTATGGATGGAGCCATGATTTGCCTGCGTGAGGAAGGTTGGAAAGAGTTAAAAATAGGTTGTGTCTTTGATATTGAGGTCAGACCCACCAAAGACAAGGAAACAGGCAAGTGGCTATCCCAAGCACACGCAACCCATAACCAATACACATCTCACTTAGGTGGCCCCGAAGCGATAGGGCAAAAAGTATGGGCCTTGGCTCACCGTCATGGTTGGCTTGGTACACAGCAAACGATTGCTTTGGGAGATGGAGCGATTTGGATTTGGCACCAGTTTGACCACCGTTTTGTCAACAGTGAGCAACTGGTTGATTGGTATCATGCGACTAACCATTTGCACACAGCTGCCAGCTTGCTCCATAGCCAACAAGCAGCTAGAGATGCCTGGTATGACCAACAAAAAACAGAGTTATTCATCGGGCAGGCTCACCAAATCGCTGAAGACCTCATTGTCGCTGCCATCGACAAACCTTGGTGTGTCGTCGAGGACATTCTGACAGAGGCTTTGTATTTAGATAACAACCAGCACCGCATGCACTATCAGGCACTACAAGCGGCTGGCTTTCCCATTGGCTCTGGCATGGTTGAGAGTGGTTGTAAGCAGTTTAAAGCTCGTTTTGCCGGACCTGGCATGCGCTGGTCTCGTCGAGGTGCTGAGCACCTTCTGCCGATTCGGGCTGCAGTCATGAGCCATGCCTTCGATTCTGTATGGACTAAGGCTCATCTGCCCCAGAACTGAAATGCTCCCCCCTTCAGAGAGAAGAGACAGTAACCAAGAAGACCTTGCCCTCTTCCCAACATTCTCTAAAATGCCCCCCGATGAAACTAAACCGAATTCACACGCTATTTCTTAATCATCTAGATGCCTGGTCTGTGGCTTTCATCTTTAGTACAGTAGCTTTGATTGTTCATAATGCACTTTCTTGGCAGACCGCAGGACTACTAACGGCCGTTGTCCTTGGCTATTGGCTAGCTTTTGTCCTCAATGACTATTATGATGCCCCTCTAGATAGATTAAATACAGCAAAACGAAAGGGCAATTTTTTTGCACTTGGAGAAAAAGAAATGGGGAACGGCCGTTTTCATTATTTCGTTTTCGGTTTAATCGGCATCCTATCACTTGGCTTCGCTCAATTTGGCTGGCATGGGCTAGGGCTATATGGTCTATGCCTGTTTATCATGTGGGCCTACTCGGCACCACCGCTAAGATGCAAACAACGGCCGTTACTCGATGTCCTTATGCACGCCTGCTTCGTCGAAACCTTTCCGTACCTGCTCATCCTACTCCTCATTCGTGCCAACTGGCTGTTGCTGGACAGTTTTATCCTCAGCCAAGCCTTTCTTGGCTCCCTTACGGCTCAACTTGGCCAACAAATCCGCGATTACGAACTCGATCGCCAATTCGAGCGCAATTTTACAGTAGTGGTGGGTGTGTTGTGGGCGCGACGATTGCAGGTGGGGTTTACGGCCGTTCTCCTCCTCATTACCCTAATTGGCCTCCTAGCCAGCATCTTCCCCCCTTTTCTACTGCCCTTCGGTCTCATCCTCATCCCCGCCATCTGGCACCGCCTGCGACCCTTTCCTCAACCACAATATGTTGTAATAATTTCAGTCATAACAGGATTACTCTATACAGGATTGATAGTGTGGACAGCTAGCAAGTAAGCATGATTCAACATCCCAATTGCCCATTACCACTTCGGCATCGCGCCAATGTAACGGGCACGGGGGCGAATCAGTTGATTGAGACTGTATTGCTCAAGGGCATGACCAATCCAGCCCACTGTGCGCCCCAGAGCAAAAAGGGCAATCGGCGCCCCAGGCGGCCAATCTAAGGCACGGGCCAGGGCGACAAGAGCGAAATCTATTGTGGGCTGTTGGCCGATGGTTTGCTGCACCTCGTCGACGACTGTTTGAGCTAAGGCAGTTTTGTGAGGAAAAACGGCCGTCACATCAGCCATCAACACCTTCCCCCGCGGATCACCATCTGGATATAACTTGTGTCCAAACCCAGGTATACCCGCACCACGCCTTAAACGGCTAGCAATAACAGCCCGAACTTGATCCTCCTCTCCAATTTCCCGGAAAAGTGCCTCCACTCGCTCCGATTGACCACCATGTTTGCTACCCTGCAACGCCGCCAAGCCAGCAATAACAGCCCCATATGGTGTGGCGCCAGCAGATGCTACACAGCGAGCAGTGAAGGCTGAGACATTCAATTCATGATCGGCGCACAAGATAAGGGCACTATTGATGAGGGCAGCGGCTTCTGAGGTATCAGGGGCCCAAGCTTGTTGCATACTATCAGCTATATTTTGATTTACTGGCCGATTCGTAGCGGTGATAGCTAGCAGGTTGAGGATGCGAGCGCCAGTTTGGGGTGCAGCTAATAAATCAAATGCCCCCCAATCACGCGCTGCCGCCAGGGGTAATACTGCCTGAAACTGTTCGATAGGCGTTAGCGTATTCAGGCCAGGCACAATCGCGTGATTGAAAACGAATGCTTGTTGATGAGCATGAGGAGTGAAGAGAGCAGTTGCATCAGGAGTACCAGTCCAAATGAGCGCAGCCACTTCCTCGAAGCTCTGCGTCTGTGTTAGTTCCAAAACATCATGAGCACGATAATACAAACGGCCGTTTTCAATCAAAGTAATGGCCGATTCCAACAGAGGTGTACCAAAATGCAAAGCCGTTTGCACAGCTTTGGCTGGGTTTTGTCGTAACGCCTTGCGCGATTTCAGTTTCTCCACATCTGTTGCATGATATCGTTTGCTGCGTGATTTTTCCGCCGTCTCCTCCGACCGAATCAATCCCCGGCTCACATAAGCGTAGAGCGTGGGCAAACTAATATCAAGTTCTGCAGCAGCCTGTTTAGCAGTAAGATAAGAAGACATAACTTTATTTAAGCGTCAACCCTAATCAGCCGTAAACTCAACCAAAATATCACGTAATAAGGTCGTGTCTAAATTAGCACCCGTGAGAATGCAAACGGCCGTCCCCCCTTGCAAATCCACTTCACCTCGCAAAATAGGCGTAATGGAAATAGCACCAGAAGCCTCTACAATCAGCTGCTCTTGATCTAGCATCGTCAAAATCGCTCGACGCAAATCCAATTCACCAGCAAGGATAATTTCATGAATCAGCTTGCCCGCAATAGCAAAGGGCAACGAACCAAACCCGCCAGCCAAACCGTCAGCAATCGTAGGCTCATGCTCAAAAGGATCATAGGCCTGACCATCACGCAAGCTATGGAGGGCTGCTGGACTGCCTTCTGGCTGCACACCAATAACATGGCAAGCCGGATTCATGGCATGAGCCGCCACGGCTATGCCCGCAATCAAGCCACCACCACCCACAGGTACAAAAAGCGTATTGGTTTGCGGTAAATCAGTCAAAACCTCCAAACCAACCGTTCCCTGTCCAGCAATAATGCTCCAATCATTGTAGGCATCAATCTCTAACGCACCCGTTTTTTGAGCGAATTGGTGTGCAGCTTGTTGAGCTTCATCATAGGTCTCGCCTTCGAGATGGAGATTGACATTAAAACGGCCGATTTTATCCACTTTCGCTCGGGGAGCCGTCTCTGGCACAAAAATATCTACCTTAAAACCTCCTAACACCTGGGCCGCATAGGCAACCCCCAAGGCATGGTTGCCTGCTGAAGCTGCCACGATCCCTTTTTGCTTCTGTTCTTGTGGCAGACTCCGCAACTTATTAACCGCCCCTCTCACCTTAAACGATCCAGTCGGCTGATGATTTTCCAATTTGAGCCAAATCTCCCCATTAGCCAAACGGCTAAGATGCGTACTGCGTATGGCAAGAGGGTGGCGCACAAATGGGGTAATTGTCCGGTGTGCCCGCAAGATATGAGTTAAGTGCAACGACATGGTAATTTTCCTATATTTGACCTTACTGTATATATTGATTTTTCAATCAATATTGACAAGTATAAATCAACTATTTATGATGTGCAAAAAAGTGACATCCCCCTGATTATACGGAGGTTTTTATGATAAAGGGAACAAATGGATATATCCCTGGCTTGGCAGGCGTAGTAGCCGCTCAAACAACATTAAGTCATGTAGATGGGCAACGTGGGCAACTGATTATTGCTGGCTATCCAGTCACAGAATTGGCCCAACACGCTTCGTTTGAAGAAGTTGTTTATCTCTTGTGGCACGATCAACTGCCCACTCAGGCTCAATTGACAGATTTTATGGGCAAATTAGCAGGTTTACGGCCGTTACCCCCAGCCACACTTTCCCTCCTACAAGCCATCGCCACCCAAAACGTGCCGCCGATGGATGCGCTTCGCATGGCGGCAAGCACATTAAGTTTAGGCTTGGCTGAATCAGATCAAGCAGTTCTAGCCTTAGTCGCTCGCTTACCAGCTGTCGTAGCTGCTTATTGGCGGCTGCGACACGGCCGTCCCGCCCTTGCCCCTCATCCCAAACTCGGCCATGTTGCCAACTATCTCTACATGCTCACAGACAAAACGCCCAATGCCGCCTACACGCGCGGCTTAGAAACCTACCTGAACACCGTCATCGATCATGGCCTAAACGCCTCCACTTTTGCTGCGAGAGTAATTATCGCCACAGAGTCGGATATGGTATCAGCTGTTACTGGGGCTATTGGCGCTTTAAAAGGTCCCTTGCATGGTGGTGCCCCCGGCCCAGCCCTAGACATGGTATTTGACATTGGCAAAATTGAGCAGGCTGAGCCGTACATCCGGGCCAAATTGGAACAGGGCGAACGACTAATGGGCTTTGGCCATCGTGTTTATAAAGTACGCGATCCCCGTGCGGAGATTTTGGCGGCTGCTGCCAAGCAAATGTTCCGAGTCGCTGGCGATATGGCTTTATATGAGCTGGCCAAAGGTGTGGAAGAAACGGCCGTCACCCTCCTCGCCGAATACAAACCAGGCCGCAACTTGCAAACCAACGTAGAGTTTTATACCGCGCTGCTTCTACACGGCTTAGGCTTAGAGGCCGATCTCTTCACACCCACATTTGCCATTGGCCGCGTAGCAGGCTGGATCGGCCATTGCTTAGAACAACAAAAAGAGGGTCGGATTATACGACCGTTATCTCAATACACTGGCGACATGGACCGGCAATGGCTGCCAATAGATGAACGGTGATTGAGCAAGTCGTCAATTACCCAATCGCCTCTTTGGCCGCTTCCAATTGTGCTTCTAAGGCTGAGGGCGCAACGCCTCCTATTGCAGTGCGATTGGCCAGAACAGTTTGCACGTCAAAAACGGCCATAGCCCCCTCGCCAAACCACTCACTCACCCCCTGTAAATCGGCCAGCGTCAAATCAGTTAACATGATCCCCTTCGTCTCCGCCAATCGCACAACTTGTCCCACAACACCATGCGCCTCTCGGAAAGGCATGCCTCGTTTGGCTAGATAATCAGCCAAATCGGTCGCCATTAGATTTGGTTCCAACTGCGCCACCATCCGTTCCGGCCTTATTTGCAAGGTACGAATCACCCCCGTCATCACTGGCAAAACAAGGCTCAGCGTATCAAAGGTATCAATAACCGGCTCTTTGTCTTCCTGCAAATCCTTATCATAAGAAGAAGGCAACCCCTTAATCGTCGTCAATAAGCCTGTTAAGTTACCCAACAAACGGCCGCTTTTGCCTCGTGTCAATTCCAATGTGTCCGGATTCTTCTTCTGGGGCATGATGCTGGAACCAGTGCTATAGCCATCATCTATCACCACAAAACCAAACTCATTGGTGCTGAATAAAATCAACTGCTCTGACAAGCGGCTCAGATGCAAACCCGTCATGGTAGCTGCATAGAGAAAGTCAGCAATGTGGTCTCGGTCAGAAACAGCATCGAGGCTATTGGGAGAAACGGCCGTAAAACCCAATATGTCGGCCAACGCCTGCCGATCCACAGCAAAAGCCGTGCCTGCCAGGGCTGCTGCCCCCAACGGTGACACGCTAGCCTGCTGCCACGTCTGCTCAAAGCGTCGGCTATCGCGCACTAGAGGCCAAAAGTGGGACAGCAGCCAATGTCCCCAAGTGACAGGCTGAGCATGTTGCAGATGGGTATAACCGGGCATAGGTACATGCAAATGAGCCGCGGCATGATCAACCATAGCTTGTTGCAAATCGGCCAAGTAGCCCCGAATCTCTTCACAAGCCGCCATCACCCACAAACGAAAATCAGTAGCAGCCTGATCATTGCGGCTACGCCCTGTGTGCAATTTGCCGCCCACTGGCCCTATAACTTCGATGAGGCGACGCTCAACGGCCGTATGAATATCCTCATCATCGGCAGCAAAAACAAAAGAATCAGCCGCCAGCTCTTGCCGCACTTGTTCTAATCCACCCACAATCGTCTCCATTTCCTCTGACGATAATATACCTGCCCCCACTAAACCGTGTGCCCAAGCCACACTGCCTGTAATATCCTGCTCTGCCATGCGCACATCAAAGCCAATGCTGGCATTAAATTGATGTACCAAAGAATCCGTTTGTTTGGCGAAACGACCGCCCCATAATTTACTCATGTCTACCTTCTCCAACTCCGAGCAAAATTGTGCTGAACCACAATTGCACTTATAATTTCACTATGTCTTTTCCTAACCAACCTGCATCAGAGCACCCCCAATTCCCAAAACAACAATTTGGTGCTACCAATTGGCAGCTAATCCACCATATTCAAGGGTTGTCTGTCCCTGAAAAAAACGAACGAGCCTTTGCTGCCGCCCAATTCGCCCTCAATCAGAAGCGGCTCATTTTGAGTGAAGAAAACCCCCTCTGGTCATCTGAAAAAGTTGAGCAAGTTGCACGGCGGATTGTTTTTGGTGTTTCAGACAAGGACTTCGTGTGAATAACTATGAACAAGGCCAGGCATTTGGTGGTGTCATTGATGTTTTGGAAGCCATTGGAGCCAATTACGCCATTTGGGGTGGATTAGCCGTTGTAGCCTATGGCGAACCTCGTTTCACTCAAGACATGGATGTGCTACTTAGTCCTGTCGGATTGGACGTCTCCCTATTTATCCGCACTTTAGCCAAAACCCATTATCATGTAGACGAAATAGCTGTTAATCGTGCCATGAATGGTGGATTTTTCAATGTCATTCACCTTCATTACTTCATCAAAATAGATTTCTATGTTCCTATCGAACCAGAATTCCAAGCCATGATTGTCCAACGCACTTATCTACCTTTTGATGAAATGCGCCGTGCTGCATACGTCACGCCAACTTCACTGATTGCTGCCAAATTACAAGCATACCTAGACAGCCAGTCTACTCGTCACTTAGATGATATTGCTTCCGTCATCCGCCTACAAAACAACAAGTTGGAGCGGCAACAACTTGATTTACTTGCTGCTCAACTTGACCTTTTAACTGTTTGGCGCTCTCTGTGGGAACAAAATTGGCCAGATTGATTAGGCTATCAATTATGTCCGATAATCAGCATTAATGGTCACATAATCATGTGTTAAATCACATGTCCAGATTATTGTTTCACCTGTACCTATGCCAATGGACAGGTGTAAGTTGATGTCGGGTTGGGCGAAAACGGCCGTGGCCGCATCCTCACTAAAATCAGTGGGGGTACCCTTAGCTAACAACTGCAAGCCATCCCCAATCCACAGCGCACAGGCATGTTGATCGAACTGCACTCCTGCTCGTCCCGCCGCTGCCAAAATGCGTCCCCAATTGGGATCGCCCCCGGCAAAAGCCGTCTTCACCAGCGGTGATGTGGCAATCGTATTGGCAATTTGATGGGCGTCTGCTTCTGTGGCTGCTCCCGTCACCCGAATCTCCACAAATTTGCTAGCCCCTTCGCCATCTCGCACAATCATTTGGGCCAGTTCAGTACAAACGGCCGTTACCGCCCCCTGGAACACCTCCAAATCATCGCCATCTACAACCACGCCACTGGCCCCATTAGCCAACAAAATCACCGTGTCATTCGTACTCGTGTCGCCATCTACAGTAATGCGGTTGAAACTGAGGTTAACGGCCGTTTTCAGCACCCGCTCCAACACATCAGCCTCCACCGCCGCATCCGTGGTAATCACTCCCAACATCGTGGCCATATTGGGGTGAATCATCCCCGACCCTTTCGACATGCCACCCACCGTCACCATACCACCGGGCAAAGTCACCTGCACCGCTACATGCTTGGGCACAATATCTGTCGTCATAATAGCTTGCGTGGCCAACAACCCATTTTCAGCCGCTAAATTCTGGGCAGCACCCTGAATACCTCCTTCAATCTTCTCCATCGGCAGCTGTACCCCAATCACACCAGTCGAAAGCACTAGAACTTGGTCAGGATCGCAGTCGAGAGCAACGGCCGTTAGTCGTTGCATCTCCCTCGCATTCGCTATTCCTTGTTCACCGGTGCAAGCATTGGCATTGCCCGCGTTCGCCACCACCGCTCGCAACCGTGTCTGATTTTGAGCTAGTGTGGCCTTATCCACCAGCACCGGGGCTGCCGCCACTTGATTCGTCGTGAACACGGCCGTTCCCACACAATCCCCCTCACTAGCTACCACACACACATCTAAATTCCCCGAATCCTTCACTCTTGCCGCCACTGCCCCCGCTACAAACCCCTGCGCCGCCGTCACTGAGCCATCTGTTAAAAATTCCATCATCTCTCCTTAAATAAAAGTTACATAAAGATTCACAGAGGGGATAAATCTTTCTTTTCCCAGTGTATCACCGTCCCTCTGCGCTTATTTCTCTGTGTAACTAATTTATGAACTTCCCAAAAATCGTACGGCCGTTTCCGCATACACCCGCGCCACCAAAGCCAGCGTCTCCTTCTCCACATACTCCCCTGCCTGATGGTGATTCGCCCCCTTTGGCCCAAAAGCAATCGTAGGAATACCACCCTCCGCCACAAACACATTGGCATCAGTAATGCCCTTATGTGGGGCAAAAGTAGGCACTTTGCCAATCACTTGTCCATAAACAGATTGGAAAACGGGCAGCAGCGGTGTCTGTTCATCCAAAAAATAGGGGTCAAAAAAAGGTGGTGGTGTTTCAATGGTGACTGTCGAGGCCAAGTCTAGCTTGTCCACCAGTGCCTGCATCTCGGTTACGGCCGTTGCCCGCGACTCTCCCGGCAGCAACAGCCGATTGATGACCATCTCACAACCTGCCGGCACAACCACCTCATACTGCTGATAGCCTCCCTCAATTTTCAATGTGCAAACCGTACCTTTGCCAAAACGGGCATCCTCCGCCAATGGTAAATCACACAAAGCCAATTCGATTCGAGCGGCATCTGTCACAGCATTGATACCCAAATGGGGACGAAAACCATGTGCGGCTCTACCCTGTACCGTCAACTTGTATAGCACTTTGCCCAAGCCAGCGCTAGGCAAATAATCCTCAACCGAATCCCCGTAAAAATGTTCACCATGCAGCATGGCATCGCAACGGCCGTATACCGTTTTCAACAACGCCCGTGCTCCAATACTCCCCCCCTCCTGATCCACCGTCGTTGCAAAACCTAATCGTCCCAACTTACCCTGTAGTGATGGCGTTTCTACCAACGCCTTCATCGCCGCCAGCATACAAGCCAGCCCCGCCTTCATGTTGTATATACCTAGCCCGTAGAGACGGCCGTTCCCCGCCACCAACTCAAACGGATTTGTCTGCCAATCGGGTGCTGCTGTTACTGTGTCGTGATGACCAGAAAAGACCAGAAAGCGGTCGTTGTTGCCTAAATCGGCTGTGGCATACACATTCGGTCGTCCGGGAGCAACTTCAAGCCACTCCGGCTCCAGCCCCAGGCCGTGCAAAACATCAGCAATATAAGCCGCCACTTTCGCCTCATTTGGCAATACCGACGGAATACTCACCAACTTCCGTAAACAGTCTAGCAAAAAGTCAGAATCAATCTCAATTTGCACCATTTTTTTAGTTACACAGAGAGTTTCTCAGAGAAGGCGCGAAGATTCACTGAGAAGACAGAATTAACCCTTCCAACCCTCAGCGAATCTCTGTTCCTCTGTGTATCTATGCGTCCTATCCTCCCTCCAAATAAATCGACATCAACAACAAATCAGCCCGATCATGCCAGCCAATGGATCGCCAAAAGGCTTGAGCAGCCTTATTCGTCTGATGCACAAAAAGATGGCACTTCAATATTCCCCGCGCCCGCAAAGCCGCCAAACATCGTGCCACCAACTGCTGTCCAATACCCTTGCGCCGGCAGTCAGGATGAACGGCCGTATGATGAATATACCCCCGCCGACCATCATGCCCACCCAGGATTGTGCCCACGAGACGGCCGTTCACCTCCGCCACAAAACTCGTCCCCGGATTCCGCGCCAAAAATAGCCCAATCTGCTCCCGACCGTCTGAGTCCCCCAACCCAACTCCCTCACAAGCCAGCCACAACTCATACATCACCTCATAATCCACCAGCGTCATTTTCCGGATAATCATCATCTTAATCGGTGCTTGAGCAATTGATAATTACTCAATTAACTTACTAATCGCGCTTAAACTTGCTGTAATCCACTGTCGCATACTTCGTCTTGCCGCCATCACTAACCTCCATCATGGCCTTCACCTTCATTTGCAGGCCAAACAGGGTGATGAAGCCCATCGCATCCTTCTGATCGTACACATCCTCTTGGCCAAAGGTAGCAAAATCTTCTCGGTAGAGACTGTTGGGGCTAGAACGGCCGATGACAATCACATTTCCCTTATACAACTTCACCTTCACCCAGCCCGTCACCGTCTGCTGTGTATGTTCAATAAAGGTCTGCATCGCTTCTCGCAGCGTATGATACCACTTACCGTTGTACACCAATTCCGCATAGCGCAAGGCCATGCTGTCCTTATAATGGGACGTATCTCGATCCAGGCACAACGACTCCAACTCCCGGTGTGCCGCATACAAAATCGTGCCTCCCGGCGTCTCATACACCCCATGCGACTTCATACCCACCAGCCGATTCTCCACCAAATCAATACGGCCGATCCCATGCTTGGCCCCCAAATCATTCAACGTCTCAACCAACGTTGCTGGCGGCAATTGCACATCATTTACGGCTACCGGCACACCCTTCTCAAAATCAATCTTCACCACTTCTGCCTTATTGGGGGCCTTTTCCGGGGCCGTCGTCAACTCATACATCACCTCTTCCGGCTCATTGGCGGGGTCTTCCAAAATGCCGCCCTCGTGCGACAAATGCCATAAATTAGCATCGCGACTATAAATGGAAGCCTCCGTCTGACGTACTGGCACATTAAATTCAGCCGCATAAGCCAGGGCATCTTCTCGCGAACGAATATCCCACTCGCGCCAGGGTGCCACCACCTTCAAGGTAGGATTCAGAGCCTTATAGGTCAGTTCAAAACGCACCTGATCGTTACCCTTGCCTGTGCAGCCATGAGCCACCGCATCGGCACCTTCCGCCTCTGCAATCGCCACCTGCCACTTGGCAATTAACGGCCGTGCTACTGACGTCCCCAACAGGTATTGTCGCTCATACACCGCCCCCGATTGCAACATTGGAAAAAGAAAATCCTTAGCAAACTCATGCCGCAAATCCTCCACATACACCTTGCTGGCACCGCTGGCTAAAGCCTTCTCGCGCAAGCCATCCAACTCCACACCGCCTTGACCAATATCGGCGCAAAAACATATCACTTCACAACCATAATTATATTTCAGCCAAGGCACAATCACCGACGTATCTAAGCCGCCGGAATAGGCGAGTACTGCTTTCTTTATTTTTGGTTTTTTAGACATGAAAAAATCCTCTTCTTTTATTACGCAATCACGTAATTACGTAATTATCTTCAAAATAACGGCCGTCTCATCACACCGCTCCAACAAAGGGCAAACATGACAATCCCGCCACACCTTTTCTGGAAAGCGATCCCTATCCGTGATCACAAATCCAGCTTTTTCAAAAAAATAGACAGCACGAGTCAGGGCAAACAACGTTGGCACTTCCTCCCGCTCTGCCTTGGCAATAATCGCAGCCACAATGGCCTTGCCCCAACCCTGCCCTTTCGCCCCATCACTCACCGCCAGCGAGCGCACCTCTGCCAACACTGGCGTGTAGTAAAGCAGTGACACACAAGCCACAATCACCCCATCCACCTCACCCACCAGCCAATCAGACAAGGTATCGCGGATAGATTGCGCCGTTCGCGGCAGCAAATCCCCGCGCCGCACATGTTCATTAATCAACGTCAATATTTGGGGGATATCAGTGGAAATAGCAGAACGAATCAACATAATTGACGATTTTGAATTTTCGATTGACGATTAGCGTAAAAAAATACCAATCGTAACCTGTAAATCACAAATTCCTATGTCTCCATCTCCTCTAAACATGCCGAAACAATCGCCACCGCTTCATCAACATGTTCATGGGTAATGATGAGAGGCGGCACAAAACGGACAATGTTTTCGCCCGCCCCGACCAATAGTAATCCCTTGTCCCGTGCCGACGCAACCAAAGGCGCCACGGCCGTTTTCAACTCCAAACCCACCATTAGCCCCTTGCCCCGTACATCCGTAATCAAGTCAGACTCCATCGTCTGCAGGCGATGCTGCAAGTACGCCCCATTCTCCTGCACCGACTGCAAAAATTGAGCGTCATTCACGCGGTCAAACACCACATTAGCCGCCGAACAGACCAGCGGCCCACCAGCAAACGTACTGCCATGATCCCCAGGCGCAATAGCACTAGCGATCTCTTCCGTCACGAGAACTGCCCCAATGGGCAAACCACCAGCTAAAGGCTTGGCTAGTGTCATGATGTCCGGTATCACCCCAAAGGCTTCATAGGCCCACAAATGGCCTGTACGGCCCAGGCCACACTGAATCTCATCAAAGATCAAGGCAGCCCCATGTTCATCACACAGGTGACGCAGCGTTTGTAAAAATTCGGCCGTTGAGGGATGAATGCCTCCTTCACCCTGAATCGGCTCCACAATCACCGCACAAACCTCATCCGTAATAGTCGCCCGTGCTGCTTCTGCATCATTGAAATCAATGAAGGTAACACCGGGCAGCAACGGCGCAAACGGCTCCCGATACTTTTCCTTGTGCGTCAGAGACAAGGCGCCTAACGTCCGCCCATGAAAAGCATGGCTACAAGCGACTAATCTGGTCTTGGGAGATGTACCATTATCTCCTTGTCCTTCGCTTTTCGTCCCCGCCCATTTACGGGCAAATTTAACGGCCGTCTCATTCGCCTCTGATCCCGAATTAGAAAAGAAAACCCGATCCGCAAAGGAGTTCTCCACCAATCGCTTCGCCAACTGCACATGGGCTTCCGTGTGATACAAATTGCTGATGTGAGCCAACTGCGCCGCTTGTCCCGTCACCGCCTTCGTCCAGGCCGGATCAGAATGACCCAAAGCATTGACCGCAATCCCCGCCACAAAATCCAAATACTTTTTGCCGTCCATGTCGTACAAATAAACTCCTTCACCCTTTGCAAACACCACTTCCGGCCGATTATAGGTATGCACCAAATACTGTTTTTCGCCTTGAATAATTTCCTCTTTGTTCATAACTTCCTTGGGGAGACTAGAGATTTAGCCAATCTCCAGTCCCTAGTCTCTAATCTCCAATCTCTATTGATAAAAAACCGTTCCCCCCGCGCTCGCCAAGCCTGCCATATTGACAATCCGCGCTTGGGGCACACCGCTGGTGACGGCCGTTAAGGCCGCCCGCACCTTGGGAATCATGCCACCATTCACCACACCATCGGTGATGAGCTTTTCTGTCTGTACGGGAGTCAATTGGGGGATGACCTGCCCCTCAAACAAAACGCCCGGCACATTGGAGATAAAATCCAATATCCGGGCGTTGAGAGCCAGAGCAACAGCACTGGCAGCTTCATCGGCATTGACATTATACGTCTGTCCATCCTCACCGAGCGAAATGGGGGAAAGAACGGCCGTTATCCCTTGGGCTGCCAACTGCTGAATCACATCCGTCCGTACCTTGCTAATCGTACCGACATAACCCAAATCGGCCGTTGGGTGCTGTTTCTTTTGGCAACGCAACATACCACCATCCACGCCGCTTAGGCCCACCGTATCCACCCCCGCCGCCAGCAGCGACGACACAATCAGCTTATTCGCCTGTCCCGACAGCACCATCTGCGCCACCGCCAATGACTCTGCATCCGTCACCCGCAGACCATCCACTTTTTGGGCTACCAGCCCCAGCTTCCCTTGCAAATCCGCAATCGCCCGACCGCCCCCATGCACAATCACCACTGGCTCACCCAAACCCGCCACAAACCGCGCCAAGCTACCCAAAAATCCTACATCATCCAACTCATTACCACCAATTTTCAATACGTGCATCATGCCTCCATCAGCAGAAATCCGATTTTAAAAAATCGGATTCCTAAACCAATCCCGTCGCTTCTTCAACACCAAAAACCACATTCATATTCTGTACCGCCTGCCCTGCCGCCCCCTTCACCAAATTGTCCGTTGCCGAAGTCAAAATCAGCATATTGCCCGCCAGTGTCAGGGAGATGACACAGCGATTGGTGTGTGTCACATGGGCCAAGGTTGCTAACTGCCCCGCTGGTAACACCTTCACAAACGGCTCGCCTGCATAACTGTTTAAGTACAATTGCCGCAAATCCCCCTCCGACCACTCATCAGCCAAAGGCACGTAGATGTTGGAAAGAATACCTCGTGGTACAGGCAGCAAGTGTGGGCTAAAAATGAGCGACGGTGGCTGATGGTGCCAGCCCGCAATCACCTCTTCCATTTCTGGCAGATGGCGATGGGCACGGCCAATCTTATAGGGCGCAAAATTATCGGCCACCTGCACAAAATGGGTGTTTGGCTTAGGTGATCGACCTGCACCCGATACGCCCGACTTGGAATCGCAAATCACCGTCCCCGCAATTTTCACCTGTGCCGCCATAAGCGGCTGCAAGGCGAGCAAATTAGTCGTCGTGTAGCAACCTGGATTGGCCACCAGCCGCGTCCCCGGCAAACAGTCCCGCACAAACTCCGTCAGACCATACACCGCTTCCGCCAACAAATGAGGCGCAGGATGTGCCACCCCATACCAAGTTTCATAACTGTTCACATCTTTGAGGCGGAAGTCGGCACTGAGGTCTATGACTTTGACTCCAGCATTGAGGCAGCGAACGGCCGTCTCTGCCGCCGCACCATGTGGTAAACACAAAAACACCACATCCACCTCATCCAGTGGCACCTTCTCACCACTAATTAACGGCATATCCGGTGCAGTCGGATAAACATCACTCAACACCTGTCCCACAAACGACGATGACGTGCCAAACACAATCTCCACCTGCGGGTGCCGCGCCAAAATAGTAACCAACTCCGCACCCGTATACCCGGTTGTGCCAAAAATCCCTACTTTTATCCTCATCATTCCTTTCTCCTGGCAAAAAAAAACCGCCAGACCCATATTCAGATGGTCTGGCGGTTGCCTTTGCCTCTTTGCGTTTTTAGAACGCGTTACTCAAACAACTCTAAATACCAGACCTAAGGTCTGGCGAGGGCGCAAACGCAGTGGAGCAAGTTGAGATACGTTCATCATAATGAGCCAGATAGTAACAAAGAATGAAGATGTGTCAATGAATTGATCCATTTTCGTACAAATCTACCAAAACACGCATTCAGCCATTGGGCAAATTGTAGCTAGGATAGTTGGAGAATCTGCTTGAGGCTTTTTCACAAAAATAATGAGCCAATTTTTATTAGGGAGGATTGGCCTTACTTTCTGTTCCCTTGCAGCCTATACAAAGCCCAATTGGCAATAAAGGCCAAGAACAAAAGGATAATGCCTAGAGCTAAAGCAAGAGCAAAGTTGCCTTTGCGTGTCTCTAAAACGATAGCCGTTGTTAAGACGCGAGTTTCGCCTTCGATATTGCCACCAACCAGCATAACCGCCCCCACTTCAGAAATGATAGCCCCAAAGGCGGCCACAATGGCGGCAAAGAGACCAGTGCGTGCTTCAGCCAAGATTGTCCAAGTGAGTTGCCATTGGGTAGCACCCAGGGCACGAATTTGTAAGTGGAGGTCAGGGTCTATAGCTTGCACGGCCGTTAACGTCAATCCCATCACCAAGGGCAAGGCCAGCATCGTTTGTGCCATCACCATAGCCGCTGGGGTAAACAACCAGCGCCAGCCCCCCAGTGGCCCCTGATTCGATAACAACAAATAGACAAATAGCCCCACCACTACTGGGGGCAACCCCATACCCGTATAAATCAGCGGGACCAAACAGCCTCCTATTGGAATGCGTCGCCGTAATCCCAATACAGCCCCCACCGGAACCCCAATCAGCATCGCCAACAATAAGGCTCCACCTGTCACCCGCAGCGTCAACCCCACCACCCGCAACAGCTCTGCATCTAGCGATACAAGCAGTTGCAAGGCATCAGCTACCGCTCTAAGAAGTGTGTCCATACATCCAAAAGAGCAGAGAAAGAATAGCCCAAATCTCTAATCTCCAATTTCTTCCAATCTCCACGCCTCCGAATTGGGGTAAAAAAGTGGCTGGTCGAACCGCTCCATACCAAAGGTGGCGATCATCTCTTGTGTTTCTACACTTGTGAGCCATCTCACAAAATCTAGGGCCAGTTCAGTATTGATGTTGCCTTTGCCCGGGTTGACGGGAATGATCCCATAAGGGTTAAACAAGGCAGGATCAGCATTATTCGCAATGCTGTCGCCACCTACAAGAACAGTCAAATTGGATAAATTGGCCTGGTTTGCCAAAAAAGTGGCCCGATCAGAGAGTGTATAAGCGCCAGCTTCATTGGCAAAAACAAGGGTATCGCCCATACCCTGACCCAAGGCTTTGTACCAACCATTATTGGCATTGGGCATCAGGCCAACTGTCTCCCACAAGGTCATTTCCTTGGTATGGGTGCCACTATCATCGCCCCGTGAGGCAAAAGACGTTTCAGCCAAAGCAATGGCAGCAAGTGCCTCATGAGCTAGTGGTATGCCCTGGATGTGGGCAGGATCGGCCGTTGGCCCTACCAATACAAAATCATTGTACATGACATCATGTCGTTGTGTGCCATGCCCTTCAGCCACAAAGGCATCCTCACGAGCACGGGCATGAACCAGAATCACATCAGCATCACCCGCCTCGCCGAGAGCAATAGCTTGGCCCGTGCCCACAGCCACTACATCAACTTGCACCTTATTATTCTCCTCAAAATCAGGCAAAATGGCAGCCAGTAAACCAGAGTCATCGGTGCTGGTGGTCGTCGCCAACCGTAAGATCCGTGATTCTGAGGAACTGCAAGCCATCAACAAAGAAATTAAACAGGTAATTAGAACAAATTTCAAGCGCATGAAGGTCTCTAGAATACGCTATTATGACAATTTATCATAACGAAAAAGTTTAACCATTCCTTCCATATTCTTTCTAGTCAAAAAATATATTTGAGCTTCATTCTTCCCTCCGGCAAGAGATTATACCCAACAACTTGGCAAGTGTGATTGGTAGCGGCGGCTGCAATCACTCTACAATTAAATAAAATAAAACCGGGCTATAAACCTAGTAGTCAGACATAGGGCGTAGGCGAAACGTGGTTTGGTCACAGTTGTCCGAAGGGTGGAATCCGATAGAATGACCCTTCATGACACAAAGGATTTAGCGTTGACTCAAAGTTCACCAGCAGATCAAGAGACTTCTTCAACAACACTTAAGCAGACTGACGGGGTGGTACGAGCCGCGGCTGTACTAGCTATGGGCAATGTTGCCAGCCGCATTTTGGGGCTGGCACGGGAAACTGTGAAGGCTAACTTATTTGGCGCCTCTGGCTTGCTGAGTGCTTTTGAGGTGGCGGCTCTGGTCCCCACAAGCTTGTTTGATTTGATCATCGGAGGCATGGTCAATTCTGCCCTTGTGCCTGTGTTTAGTGAGGTAGCCGAAAAGCGTAAGGAGGATTTATGGGGACTGCTGAGTACGGTTTTGAGTGTGGCTACGGCCGTTCTCCTTATTGTTGTGCTGCTAGTGGAGCTTTTTACGCCACAAATCGCCTGGGTGGTAGGGGCCAATGAATTTACAGATGCTGGCTTAACGGCCGTTGCCATCCAACTCATGCGACTAGCCACCCCGGCTGTTCTCTTCCTCAGTATTGCTAGCATTCTGACCGGTGCCTTATACGCTCTCAAACGTTTCACTGTACCCGCTTTCTTAGGCGCTGTATTCAATCTCACCATTGTCGTCATGGCCTTGCTCCGGCCCCAGAAGATTGACAGCCTAGTATGGGGACTATTGCTCGGCTCAATTTTGCAAATTGTGCTGCAACTACCCGCTTTGCGCGATGCCCATCTACGTTGGCAATTTGACTGGAAACATCCAGCTATCCGGCGCATCTTGCTACTTTATACGCCCATAGTAGCTGGTTTGGTCGTGAACCAACTCGCCGTTGCCTTCAGCTTCAACCTCGCTACCCGCTTGGGCGACCAAAGTGTCTCTTATATGAAGTTCGCCACCACCTTGACTCAGTTTCCTTTGGGTCTTGTCGTCACCGCCATTTCTATTGCCACCCTGCCCACCTTGTCTCGTTTGGCTGGTAGCCAGCCAGACCGTTTTAAACAGACTTTGGCCGAAGGTATCCGGCTCGTTATGGCTCTTATCTTACCAGCAACAGTTGGCCTCTTTGCTCTGGCAGTGCCCATTATCTCCTTATTGTTTGAACATGGTGCTTTTACGGCTGCCGACACCATCACCACGGCCAAGGTGCTACAAGTCTATCTCATCGGCCTACCGTTCGCTGCTGTAGATCAGATGTTAGTCTTTGCTTCATATGCCCGCAAGGATACATGGCGACCAGCTTTAGTAGGCGTGGTGAGTATTGTGGTATATTCGCTAACGGCCGTTCTCCTCGCCCCCATCATCCATCTATTCAGCCTTATGGCTGCTGATGCCATTAAACACATCGTCCATACAGCAATCATGCTGTGGCTATTGCAACGCCATTTAGGCGGTCTGAGCGGATATGGTGTCATGCCAGCAATAGGCAAATCGGTAGGAGCAGCAAGTATCACAGGTTTAGCAGCATATAGTACGGCCGTTTGGCTTCTCTCTGCTTTCCCCTTAACCACCTTCCTCTACAAACTGATCGTTGTCTCTGGGGCTGCCTCCGCTGGTCTCATCGCTTATATTCTTATGGTTTTCGTATTGAATATCAGCGAGACTAAGTCATTACCACAACTTCTTTCACACCGCTCCTAAAAATTTTCTTCGCCATCATTGCCAAACAGTTAAACTTTTAGGTACAATGCGATCCATGATTAGAAAATATTCGGCCGTCAAGCTAAACACGAAAGCGAGGAATACAACTTGACAGGCACACAACAGTTCCAATTCATCGTCAAAAAAGGGCCAAATCCAGGTTACACCTATCCAGTCTTTGCCGATAAAATCACAATCGGCCGTGATCCCATGTCGGACATTATCTTCAAAGACCCTGAAGTTTCCAGACGCCATGTACAACTCCTTCGGGATGATGAAGGCTATCTAATCCAGGATTTAGGTAGCACAAACGGCACATTTTTAGATGGAGAAAAATTAACTGCTCAAGAAATTCGCCTAAACGTGGGACAAGAGATCGCTCTAGGTGGGGCAATTACTTTGATCTTTGAGGAACGAGAAAGTGATAGAAGCTCAAGCGATATCGGGACACTCAACACCAACCATCCTCATGAAAATTCTAACCTCAGCTTAGGTGCAGCTGACCACATAGACCCTGTTACGGGGTCTCATTTCGATGACATTGATGATTATGAGGATTATGAGGAAGAGGAGGAAGAGGGAGATATTCCCCACATTGATCAATTGCAGCCCCTGCCCTCCCTACAGAATAAATCCTCACTGAACACGAGAGTTCTCCAAGCTTCTAATAAGCCACGCTCTGAGACCTCATCCGAGCTACCAGAAAACGCCAGAACCTTTACCAACCAGCAAATCATTTACATCGTAGTAGGCACAGCCCTTACCACCATAATTGTTTGCGGTGGCCTCATGCTTATAATCTTCCTCTTAGCTGGCAATCCTCTGATAAATTAAATCTTGGGCGTGGCCAGTCGTCCTAGAATCAGTGAAAGTTACATGGATCATAGAAACTTCACATGCAAATCAGCCAAATTTCTTGCATATGTGTGAGCCTATTCACACCCTGAAATTTTAATTTTCCCCCGACTTCTTTATCTCGTCCATGACCTTATGTTGGCTATCAATAACGATTGCATCGGCAATTTCTTCCTCATCCTCATACCCATCACTGATACGAATGGCATGACGATGTTTCGATACCAGATGAGGAGGCGCCAATTCGATAAAGATTTTTGAGCCGATTAACATAACCGTTAAATCATCTAGTTGTCCCAAACCCACCAAGACATCAGGCACAAAATCAAAAGGAAGTAGCAAATAAATTAAGCTAATGAATGGTACTAATTTCAAATAGACAGGAACATCAGGATCACGGAGCAGACAGTAAACCAGACGAGCCTGGTGAACTATTTCTCGCCAAAATCCAATTTCTTTTTTTACATTTGTAGATATATCTGACGTCACGTTTATAACCTCTTTTTATTTTTCATGGAATACAAAATTACAATTTCTATTACGTGTAATCTGTTTTGCCGTTGCAACGATGGGATTTGTAACTACTGTAGTTCAATTTTTTTACTTCTTTCGCATTCGTGTAAGGCTGTCCGTAATTGTACTTGCTCTTTAGAGATGTTATACTATTTAAGGTACTTCATAGCCAACAATTAAGCAATAAGAATTAAGAGGAGACTACTATGGCCCAAACTAATGAAAAACGTAATAGGGAAGAAAAAGACAAAGACGTAAAAAAGCCATACGAGTCGCCAGCTATCATTTATTCAGGCATTATCCGTACTAGAGCTGGTTCGCCTGGAGATCTAGGATTTGGTGATGGTGAAGACAATGCTGTTGATCCCGCAGATTTATTTGGTAATGGAAGTTAACTAAGCACTTTTTCATCTATACATATTGTTGGCGAATACAAACCACTTTCTAGCAGAAGCTTGCTGGGAGGTGGTTTTGTTTTTTATGGAGTTAGCCAAGCAAATTGAGAGGTATGATGGCCTAAAAACGGCCGTATCTCATACACGATCCCCCTCCCCGGCTCAACTCCCAAAAAGACAACAGAATCATCCCGTCCTGGCATAGTCATGATGGCCCCTGCATTGTCATACAACCAGGTTGTCTCGCCAGCAATATATGGCAAACCATTCACTCGCTGCGGCTGTTCATTGGATGAGGCCATCAAATAAAGACCGCTTAACAAAGGGTCGTCACCTATGAGAGTAAAGGCATAACGCCCCGTGATGAAGTGAACTGCATCTTGCAGCCATGTATGGGGAGGCAGTGTCAGAGCCGTTGTTTCTTCCAAGATAAGTTGTCCATCATTTAATCGCCAAAGTTGCATAGAGGGGGCAACTTGACCTTGCTCATCTTGTTCACGGATGACAAATAAACGGCCGTCCTGCATCCAATCCACCTCCACATACCCTTTATCCTCACTCACTAGCGTTTCGGGTATAGTCAGCAACTTATTCGTGGCCAAATCCAATACGGCCGTTTCCGCTTGTTGTAGTTGGGTTGTCACAGACAGCATGAGATAACGGCCGTTCAATGACCATTCGCGCAGGTGATACAGTGGCAAAAAATCTTCTTCAGACATTGCTGTAGCTGGTAAGATAAGTGTGGCTTCGGTGGCCGCCACATGGCGTAGCCAAATGCCATTGGCATCCGACCAAAGCATATTTTGACTATCTCTTGTCCACAGAACGCCTAAGCACGCTCGGCGCACAGGGGGCTCGACGATTACAGTCGCCATATCGGTACAAGGCCCAACGGCCATTGGTTCATCATCGCCTACTAAATCTAATTGGTAAACCGTGCCTGACCAAAAAAGATTATCCGCGTCACTGGCAATATACAACAGAGAACGGCCGTCAGGCGATAAGGACATATCAATCAAACCTGGCACAGTTGCCACCAATTGACGCCGTTGACCAGAATTCGTATCCACCCACCATAATTCAGAACTCATACTATCAGCGGGAATGGCACGGGCAGCCACAGCCACCGTTCCTTCAGCATTGATAGCAAAACGATACACATTACCAAATAGCAACGTTTGCCGTCCCGATGTCCGCTTATATAACAAGGTAGTTACACGACCATCGCGGCGCGACCATTTCTTCAAATCGCCATCGCCAATGAACAGCAAATCCTGACTGATATACGGCCTATTCTCTGTTTCTACTATCACATCAGAAGGAATCAATGTGGGTGGCAAGGGTGTCGCTGTGGGCTGCGGTGCTTGTGTCACCACCACTGGCGGTGTTGGTGTGTCAGGAAAGATAACGGCCGTTGGCTGGAAAGTAGCCGTCGCCCCCAATAGAGTGAGTTGAGAAGGTGTTGCCTCTTGAATAACGGCCGTTGGCAGGAGCAAATCCGATTCCTGCTCCGTCTCATTGACAGTACAGGCCACCCAAAATAATATAAACACCAATCCGATTAATAAATAGCGTTTATCCATACAATCGCCTCATACGATAGATTGCTGTCATTGTACAGTCGCTAGCCAGGGCAAACTCGGCCAATAGCCGCTGAAAACTGTACGCAAACCAGTCGCCCACCAACCAAACTAATGCTACACTCACTACTCAGTGACCAATTGTAACAAACCAGCATGAAAAAAGGATTTCTGCTACTTCTCACTATTGGCTTCTTTCTAAGCCTGACCAGCCTCTCTCTGTGGTGGTTATGGGCAGCCCGCACAGTCGTTGGCACAGCCATCGCCGTGTTGGGGCTGACAACGGCCGTTCTCCCCTACACTCTCATACAACACCATCGCCGCACCAGCATCACCCTCATTCTGGTCGCTCTAGCCATCATCATCGGCATATTCTGGGCCGCTCCTGACGGCCGTCCCGCCGCCGGTTCCCCCGTCAGCCACCAATTCACCACTGATGCCACCTTTCCCCGTTACAGCTTCGCTAACCTTATCCCCGAAGAAGAGCAATTCAACTTGGGTTGGCGTGTCATGCCCTACGCCGATCCCATTTTAACGCCAGAGCAGGCAAAACAGGCCGCGATACCCACCTTCATCCTGTACGAAGAAATGGCACAAGATCCCCATTTTACGCGCCTGGGTACAGTCACAGGCTGGGCCTATAACGAACTCATTGGACGGCCGTTCAACAAAGGCCACTACTACCTCTACACTCCGCCCAATCAATCCACCGAACCTCTACCAGCTATCATCTTCCTGCATGGGGCAGCGGGCAACTTCAAAAGCTACTTCTGGTTGTGGTCAAAATTAGCAGAGCAAGAGAGCTACATCATCATCGCCCCCAGTTTTGGCTTTGGCAACTGGCGGCAAGAAGGTGGTGTAACGGCCGTACTCAACGCCCTCGACCACGCCAGCAGCCTCACCAATATAGACCCCAACCACATCTACCTAGCTGGCCTTTCCAATGGCGGTCTCGGCGTTTCCCTCACGGCCGATGTTCAACCCGACCGCTTCCATGGTCTCATCTTCATTTCTCCCGCCCTCGCCACCGAAATCACAGACCACGAACCATTTCTCAACAACTGGCGAAACAAACCCATCCTGCTCATCACAGGCGCAGAGGATAAACGCATCCCCATCAGCTACATTCAAAGCCATCTCGCCATCTGGCAGCAACACAACCTACCGCTCACTACCGCCATTTATGCCAATGAAGATCACTTCCTATTCTTCGCCCAAGCTAACACTGTTTTAGCCGACATTAGCCAATGGCTAGACGAGAATTAATAGTCATTCCAGCCATATCTAGAGGGAATCATGCCTAGACAAGCAAATAGAAACGGCCGTTTCTCACACCTCATCTTCTTCATCCTCACCATCATCTTGGGTATGCAGGCCATGCGTATGCTCATCGGCCTGCTTCTTTATATCCTGCGTGACAACCTGGGCCAAAACAACAACACCCCTGGCCTTCTGGCCTTCATTGTCTTCGCCACCAGTTTCCTCATCGGCATGATGCGCCAACGCTTTGGCCTCAGCCGCATGTGGCGTTATCCAGCTCTACTACTTGGGCCACTGCTCATCCTCACCAACATCTTCTTCAACTTCATCGCTCCCCAATCAAATCCTCTCATCACGCTCCTCCCCCTTTTCCTTACCATACTCGCCGTCGCTGCCTTCCTTCAATTCCTACCCAACTATCTGCTCCACCATCGTGATAATCTCCCCTTCTTTATCTTCAGCTTTCTCTTTGGCCTTGCCGCTGATACCGCCCTACACGGCGCATCCCTCACCTACGACTTCGTCTGGCACAATCTAATAGGTCTGCTCCTCATTTTTGCCGCTCAGTTGGCTTTCTTACTGCTTCTCAACCCCCAGGCTGACCCTAGCCATTCTATCTCCTTACGCTGGTCTTGGGGTTTCATGCTCTTTGGCCCCTATTTCTTCCTGCAAATGCTGCTTTTTCAAAATGTGGCCCGGCTAACGGCCGTCACAGGTTGGCAATATCCCTGGTCTTTTAGCTGGATCATCATCAGCCATATTATAGGGCTAGTAACGGCTGTAACTCTCAGTCAACGCCAAACAAATATCATTGATTGGGTGACCTTCGCCCTCCTCCTCACCCTCAGCACCATTAGCCAACCACAAGGCTGGCTGGCCGCCGCCCAACAGCTTGCAGGACAAATCAGCAATGCCGCCCTCCTAACCCTCCTTCTACTACGCTTGGGTGCAAAAACCAGCGACACAGGCCTGACCCGTTCTGTTACTGTGGCCTACGGTCTTGGCTTTCTGCTGAACACCATCCTTGTCTTCGTCTACTACATCCCCTATGACACACGCCTACCCTTTGCCAATACGGCCATTCCTTCCCTTGCCGCTATCCTCATCAGTGGCATCACTCTGCTCGGTCTGCGTCACCCACCAACTACTGAAGCCACTCCTCGTCTTAGAGTCTTCTTGCCACTCCTCCTCCTCTTGGCTCCATTCTACACACTGCTCACAACAAAAACTGTCGAGCCTGCGATTCCTAATGCCGCTCCCCCGCGCGTCATAACCTACAACCTCCACAACGGCTTCCACCCTTATGGCTATATGGACCTAGAAGCTCTGGCCCAAGTCATCGAAAGCGAGAACGCCGACATCATTGCCCTGCAGGAAGTCTCACGCGGTTGGGTAATCAATGGCTCAACCGACATGCTCACTTGGCTTTCCCAACGGCTTGCCCTCCCCTACATCTCCAACCCCACAGCTGACCCTCTCTGGGGCAACGCCCTCCTCAGCCGCTATCCCATCACAGATCATCAATTACACGCCCTACCCCCCGATAATCTCCTCCTCAATCGCGGTTTCATCACTGCTGAGATCAATATAGGAAACGGACAAGCTCTTAACATTGTCGCCACCCATCTTCACCATCCCAGTGACGGCAGCCAAATTCGCCAGCAACAAGCCCACACCATTATTGACTACGCGCAAAATCAGCCACTCACACTTATCATGGGCGATCTCAATGCCGAGCCAGGCACCCCGGAAATGCTTCTCTTCCAGGAAGCAGGCTATACCAATATTGTGGCCAATGAAGACACAAACAAAACCTTTCCTTCGCTCAACCCCACTCGCCAAATAGATTATATTTGGATCACCCCTGACTTAACGGCCGATCTCATCACCATCCCTGCCACCCCAGCCTCTGATCACCTTCCCATTGCTGCCACAATCAGCAGCCAGTAAATGAGCAACCATTATGGCTAGTCTAGCGCTTCTACCTATATCGAGAAAAATAACGATCCGAAAAGGATAGCGTTTTCCCGATTGGCTTGAGGCTTTTTCAGGTTGAATCGGATCATTTAAATTCCGAAAGAGCCTAAACTCAAGACAATGCA
Organism: Promineifilaceae bacterium (SeqCode); assembly: GCA_965223555.1. GTDB lineage: Bacteria > Chloroflexota > Anaerolineae > Promineifilales > Promineifilaceae > CBDCWU01. Next base: position 2,332,669 of record CBDCWU010000009.1, on the reverse strand, counting down.
GCAACGGCTAAAATTTGTCAGTGCCAAAGCATTGTTCAGATTGTAATTTTATGTCCATTTGTTGTATGAGCGAGACGGCGATGCAACATGGAACAGATAAGATGTTGTATAATCAGATGGGTATCTTCAACTTGCTCAATACGATTGCTAGGTGTATGCACATTTAAGTGCACAATTTTTCCCAACTGTCCGCCATCAAATCCAGTAAATCCAACTGTTTTTGCCTGTTTTTTATTGGCTAGGGCGATGGCATTAAGAACATTGGTTGAATTGCCGCTAGTAGAAATGCCTATCACAACGTCTTGCGGCTGTACATAATTGGCTAATTGTTGGGCAAAAACGTTCTCATAACCTTCATCATTGGCGTAGGCAGAAAACAATGCCATATTATCTGAAAGACCGAACACACGAAAAGGAGGCCAACCATCTTTACGCGTATTCTTACCCAAATCACAAACAAAATGTGTTGCTGTAGAGGCGCTGCCTCCATTGCCCATGATAAATACCTGGCGATTGTGTGTACGAGCCTCGTGTAAATTGTCAATCACTGCCTGAATTGTCTCCAGAGGCAACATATCCAAGGTTTGCTGTAATTCAACAATATAGGCTCTTATTGACTCCATATATGCTCCTACTTCCTTCGAAATTATTGGTTAACGTTGATAATTAAAGATGACCTTCGTTCCATCTCTTTCAAGCTGAAAGGGAAATTCTTGTAAATGTTTTAATGCCTCTCGGACAGCCTCTTGTCGTTCATAAGGGCAATAAAGCAATAAGAAGCCACCACCCCCGGCTCCCGTAATTTTACCACCAATAGCCCCAGCTCGTCGTGCCGCCTCGTACATCTCATCAAGTACACCGTTGCTGATCTTGCTAGCCATCTGCTTTTTGAGTTGCCAACTTTCATGTAACAACTGGCCAATTGTATGTAGCTCTCCAATTTGTAAAGCATCTAGCGCCATATGGGTCAGTTGTTTCATCTGACGCAAGATAGGCAAATGGCTGTTTATATTGGCTTTTTGTTCAGTTAGCACCGAATCAGCTTGACGAGTAATACCCGTGAAAAATAGTAGTAGATTTTCATTAAATTTTCTCTTGAGGACAGTATCTAAGATTATTTTCTGGTTTAGGATTTGACCATCCGGCATGAACTCTAAAAAACGCAAATCACCCAAAGCAGCAATATATTGATCCTGAATACCAATAGGCTTATTAAGTGTGTCTATTTCGATTTCACAAGCCTCATGAGCTAGGCGCTCATTCGGGACAATTTGCCCAAGATAAGTGTACATGGCATGAAGAGATCCAACTGTAACTGTACTAGACGATCCCAAACCGGATGCAGAGGGTATATCTCCCATGGTGGCGATTTCTACTCCCTCTATAATACCCGTTTTCCGTAAAGCCTCTCGAATAAGTTCATGCTGAATTTGATCAACACTATCTACCATTTCAGTCTGAGTATACCCAATACGCAATTTGGCATCGAACCGCTTTTTAATCGTCACAAAAATATATTTGTCTATTGTTGATGTTAGTACGCAACCACCTTCCTCAGCAAAAAAGGTGCGGAAGTCTGTCCCGCCCCCAAAAAAACTAACACGAAGTGGTGTTTGGACAATGATCATAGTTAATTAACCAGATTAAGCCACTGCCAGAGGCAGTGGAAAAGGTAATGGTTCTATCAGTGTATTAAGAATGACGCGCAGGGTCTATCTACCTAGAAGGTGTGAAACTAATCAGGAGTAGGAGATAAAGAATGACTACTCGTCAATTCAAAAAGTTAACCCACTCATTGTATGAGTGCAAATATCATATCGTATTCTGGCCCAAATGTCGGTGCAAAATCCTGCAAAAGGATGCCGTTAACAATGTTGGTCATCATCGTCTATAACGCCAAGGCTGTGGCTGGCAACGCGACAATGCTCAAGCTATGTTGGCTACTTTATCTTATCTATGTAGCCATCGTTTTGATCGGACTTAGCATCACTCTACCTAATCCTCCACGTATTGCGTTATACTCGTTTCCAGGTTATGAATGTCTCAAATATTGAGATAGAATTAGTTTTGAACAAGGGTATGTGAAATGATAGGACGAATTCTAGATAGTCGTTTTCAGATTAATAGCTCATTAGCCCAACAGGTAAATAGATGGAGCTTTACGGCCGTTGCTGAAGCCGATCTCGACCGCCAAGTAGACACCAACCTGGATCAACTCACCGATGAAGCCCTAGAACCCATGCACCGTATCCTCATCCATAATGATGAGGTGACACCAATGGAATTTGTGGTTATCATCTTGCAACGCATTTTTGGCTTGACGCCAATGGAGTCTGAGCATGTGATGTTCACAGCCCATTACACAGGCTTAGCCTATGTGACCTCACTCCCTTTGAATGAAGCCAAAAATCGGGTTGGTAAAGCCCACTTTGCCGCTCAACTAGAGGGCTATCCACTCACTTTTTCTATTGAACCTGAGTAACCTTGGCAATTAAACTGTAGCCAACAGCAACATTTTATCAAAAAGGCTGCTCATATTTTTAGCGCAGGAGAATAGTTAATGTCCATGAACGTGAATGTGGCCGGGCCTATTGCCCGGTCAATTATTGAACGAGACCACGCTGTTTTGTCTCCCTCTTATACCCGCGATTATCCTTTAGTGATTGATCAGGCCCAAGGCTCTGAAGTATGGGATGTAGACGGCCGTCGCTACATTGACTTTATGGCCGGTATAGCTGTGATGAATGTTGGGCATCGGCATCCTGACGTTGTGGCGGCTGTTAAGGAGCAGATAGATCAATTTTGGCATCTCTGCCTAAGTGATTTTTACTATCCAGAAGCTGTTGAATTGGCAGAAAAACTGCAAGGCATCGCCCCATTCAGTGGTGGCAGCCGCGTCTATTTCGGCAATTCAGGCACAGAGGCAGTGGAAGCGGCCGTTAAATTAGCTATGTATCACACCAGACGACAACAGTTTATTGGCTTTCGCGGTGGTTTTCACGGCCGTACTCTAGGGTCATTAGCCTTTACTAGCAGCAAATTCGTACAACGTAGTCGCTACCAATTGGGTCTCAAAGTGCAACATCTACCTTATCCAAATCCTTACCGCCCCGTTTTAACCACGAAAGCCGATGAGACATATGGCGAAGCCGTCATTCGCTACCTGGAACAGGAGGTTTTTGACACCATGTTTTCGCCCAAAGATGTGGCTGCCGTCGTAGTGGAACCAATTCAGGGAGAAGGCGGCTATGTTGTGCCCTCATCCGGCTTTTTCCCGCGTCTGCGTGAGATTTGTGATCAGCATGGCATTTTGTTGATCGTAGATGAAGTACAGAGCGGCATCGCCCGCACAGGCAAATGGTGGGGCATTGAACATGAGGGCATCGAGCCAGATATTGTCTGTTTTGCCAAGGGGGTGAGCAGCGGCATGCCCATTGGTGGCATTTTGACACGAGCATCAGTCATGGATTGGGCACCTGGTGCACATGGCAGCACCTTTGGTGGCAACCCTGTAGCGGCCGTTTCCGCGTTAGCCACCCTGGATGTTGTTGAAAAAGAAGGGCTGAATGAACGAGCAGCCACGATGGGCCAACATATAATGGATGCTTTAGCAGAAATTCAGATGCGTCATCCCAGCATGGGTGATGTACGCGGGCGAGGCATGATGATTGGTGTGGAAATTGTAGAGGACAAGGAAACAAAGGCTCGCGCTCATGATTTGCGCGATCTGATTATCACAAAATCATTTGAAAATGGGCTACTACTATTACCTTGTGGCAACAACACCGTTCGTTTTGCCCCCGCTCTCAATATCCCTGCCAATTTTGTAGAAGATGGCCTAAAGTTATTTGAACAGTCCGTGACTGAAGCCGAAGCCGAATATTTTTGAGATTAAGAGATTGGGAACTGAAAAACTAACCGTCTCCCAATCTCATGCCCCATTCTTATATGAAAAGTAAAATTGGCGCTTTGAAAGCAAAGTTGAAAGATGGGGTGTCGCCAGCAATGGCCACACCTTTGTTGGCAGATGGGTACACGGTGAACACGGCCGTTATTCCTCAACTCGTTAACTTTTTGCTGGATGCTGGAGTCAAAGGCTTCTTCGTGGGTGGTACAACTGGCGAGGGAATATTACTAAATGAAGCGGAACGAATGCGCTTGCATGAAGCCACGATAGCTGCCGTGAACGGCCGTGTGCCCGTCATCATCCATGCAGGCACAAATCGCACCGATACCACATTAAAGTTGGTACGTCATGCGGCTGACATGGGCGCCGATGCCCTAGCCGTTGTCCCCCCCACCTATTATGGCATTCACGATGATGGTCTGTTCGACTATTATCAAACCATCGTCGCAGCCATCCCTGATATACCCCTTTTTCTTTACGATATTCCCCATTTAGCCGTGAACGGCATCAGCCCCTCACTATTGCGCCGTTTGAGTGCAGCCATGCCCTCAGTGGCAGGTGTGAAAACCAGCCGCACCAACGCTCAAGAAGTGGGCCAAGTGATAGCCGCCGCGCCGGACTACCTGATTGTATTGGCTGGCAATGAAGCCATTGCCCTTGGCTCTCTAGCCATGGGAGCCAATGGCTTAATTACAGGCTTGAGCACGGCCGTGCCTGAGATATTTGTCGCCTTAACGGCCGCTTTTGCTCGTGGCGACACAGCCACAGCCCGCGCTTGTCACGATCGGTTGCTCAAAATGTTGGCCCTATTGCCTGACGGCGCCCGCATCGGAGCCATCAAACAGATTTTGGCTGAACGTGGTCTTGATGTAGGCCCAGCTGTCCCTCCCCGCCCCACGCCACCAAGCTCCCAGCTTTGGTCACAAATCAAAGCCATCTAATCCATTTTCTAGAACTTGTGTAACTTTGGGAATTTACACGATGAAGCTTATTCTTTTCGATATTGACGGAACCCTCATCCGCAGTCATGGTGGGGGGCGAGCTGCTTTACAAGCTGCCTTGGAGGAGATTTTCGACACGGCTGGCCCCATTGACAACTATCGTATGGGGGGCAAAACGGATATACGGATTATTACCGATTTATTAACAGCAACAGGCATAAAAACGGCCGAAATCACGCCAAAGCTCCCAACAATTTACGAATTGATGGTTGCCAAAGCCGAGGAAATCTTTCCGGAAAAGAAGATGGTGCAATGTCCCGGCGTATTTGAACTGCTTCAAGCACTCAACATATGTGAAAATGTAGTACTGGGACTATTAACAGGCAACAACCATCTCTCAGCCCCTCTCAAGTTGTTGGCGGCTGATATTGATCCGCGACAGTTTCGAGTAGCAGCTTATGGCTCAGATGCAGCCAATCGCAATGATTTGCCAGCCCTTGCTTGGCAGCGGGCCAAAGAGTTGACGGGATATGATTTTGACGGTAAGAATACGGTGATTATTGGCGACACACCGGCTGACATTTTGTGTGCTCGGGCGGGGCAAGCAACGGCCGTTGCCCTGGCCAGCGGTTGGCATGCAGCCAGCACTTTAGCCCAATACCAACCAGACTATTTATTTAATAATTTGGCAAATACAGAAGAGGTACTGGCTGCTCTACTCCATTAACAGGGGGAATCATGACAAAAAACAATCTAAAAGCAATTGATTCTTTACAATTTGAAGCCACAAAGCCCACAGAATTCTCTTTTTCAGAGCTTTACACTTGGGTCATTTGGCAGTTTCCTCAAAAACAAAAAAGTGGGCTTTGTGGGGCTGTTCACCCACCCATCCCCGAACATGGTTGGCTGCCAGCCACTATCTATCCCCAAAAACAGCAGCTTACCATTCATGCTCATCTAGCAGAAACTTTTGCTACCCCCGAAGCCGCAGCACTGTTTCTGCAAGGCAAATCCAAGTAGGAGCTAACCCTTGCAGCCAACCCTTCGGCAAAGCGCTCTCCCGCCATTATCCAGAGAAATGGCTATTGCTTGAAGGATCGTCCCAAATCAAGGGGATGATCCCTTAGATAACTGTGTTATCCGGGATGATGGCTCCCTTCGGTATACAAACAATCCCGTCACGAGCTACCCAATCCTCACCATCTGTATCGGGACGATTAGGGATGGCACGAATGACCACATTGCGCCCTATTCGGGCGTTTTTGTCTATGATGGCACACTCAATGACAGAGCCAGCCCCAATACCAATGTTCGGTTGACCAATTCGTTTGTTTTCCGCCATATCTCTCTGGGTCTCATAATAGTCGGCCCCCATCATTATTGATGCCCTTACAGTGACATCAGGGCCAATAGTACTGCGCAGACCGATGGAACAGTTATCAATATTGGTGTCAATCATACGGCAACCATCAGTGACCAGGGCACTTTCTATTTTGCAGCCATGAATCTCTGAAGCTGGCAGGAAACGTGCATGGGTATAGATCGGCCGTTCGGGGCTATAAAAATCGAAGGGCGGATTCTTTTGAGCCATCTCCAAGTTGACTTCATAAAAACGCTTGATGGTGCCGATATCTTCCCAGTAGCCGTCAAAGACGTAACCCATGATGCGGCGTGAGTCCATAGCTGATGGCAAAATATCTTTGCCAAAATCAATACCTTCTGAATCCAACAAATCAAACAAGACATCGGTCGCAAAGACGTAAATTCCCATAGAAGCCATGAAAGGCTTGTGAGGATCATCACTACTTTCTAGGCCATCAAGCTGATCTGGTCTGGGTTTTTCGGAGAAGCGAACAATACGGCCGTCTCGGGCCAATGTCAAAATTCCTAAACCAGAAGCCACCTCGCCCCCAACCGGTTGGACGGCTACCGTAATATCTGCACCCGTATCCACATGGTACTGTACAAATTTAGCATAATCCATGCGATAAAGATGATCGCCAGCCAAGATTAACACGTAGCGTGTATTAGCTTCTCGAATCTCAATCATCTGTTTGCGTACAGCATCGGCCGTTCCCTGATACCAATCGCGGCTAAAAGGTGTTTGTTCAGCCGCCAAAATTTGAACCCAACCTTCAGCAAAGACATCTCGATTATAGGTACGATAAATATGACGGTGTAAAGAAACCGAGTTAAACTGTGTTAAGATCGCAATTTTCTCTATACCTGCATGAAAGCAATTACTCATAGGAATATCAATCAAACGGTACTTGCCAGCTAAAGGTACAGCTGGTTTGGAACGTTCTTTGGTCAATGGATAAAGTCGGGTACCTTGCCCACCGCCTAAAATCAGACCTAACACGTCCTTCATTCGCATGGGTTCTCTCCTCGTTAAGACAGCATTTGATGTTTCGTTCTCACCCAAGTGTATTAAAACAAATAACCTATAATTACGCCAATTTGGGGCACATGGCTGAGTATAGCAACGTTTTGTGGGAAACTTGTCAGGTCTGCTCCCCACGATTTGTAGCTATACCCCACATGGGCTTTGGCGTAATGGAACGTGTGTGCTAAAATGCCATCCGACAAAGGAGCATATATGAGTCGAGTTATTCACACTAAAAACCCTACAACTATACGCAATCAGCATCGGCGCACGATTGCTGAAATCTTGCGTTTACTCGGCCAAAAGCCACATGTAGACAACGAGGCCAAAGATATGGCGGCCATGATAGTTCTATCGCTGCGTGAAATCAAATCAGGGGTTGAACAAACAGCCCAAGCTTGGGAAAAGCGCGATTACTGGCTGAAAGCAGAACGTTTTTTGCGAAATTGGGATTGGATTACTGAATCTGCAGCCAATCTAGAAGACGTCATCCGTCATGAAGCGTGGGATTTGCTGCCTGAGCTTTTATCTGAGCTTTTTACGCATTTCACCGATGTTCAGATTAAGAAGATGACTCGAAATAGTAATGATTGGCGCGGTGCTCATCGCAAATTATTGGCCCAGCCCCCAACTGAACTCCCCTGGTAACAGATGCAGGCTAAATTGAATAGGATTTATGGGCCAATAGACGTTCAGCTATTGGCTCTATTTTTTTTTATGGGCAGTATGTTGACGGCTTGTTCCATACCCAATGAAATAGACATTAGGCCCACAATAACCAGTATAGTCATTACACCTATCTCGCCATCGCCAACTCAGACGAGTTTGACTCCCACTTCAACCCCCGTGCCCACAGAAACGCCAACACCTGAACCAACTCGCTGCGCAGCGACAGGCGTCATGGAAGAAGACACGTTGACCAGCATTTATGGGGGGAAGTTGCCTTACCGGGTCTATTTGCCCCCATGTTATGGGCTAGACGGCCGTTCCTATCCCACCCTCTACATGTTGCCTGGCAATATCCATACCGACAGCATTTGGGACGATCTCGGGCTAGATGAAGCAGCCAACGCAGGCATTTTGGCGGGAGAGTTGCCGCCGGTTGTCATTGTTATGGCTGCCGGCGGCTGGATTGCCAACAATACATCTGGTGGACCAGGATCATACGAAAGTGTGATTTTGGTAGAGTTAATTCCCTTGATTGAAAGCGCCTATTGTGTATGGGCACAAGCTAAAGGACGGGCTATCGGCGGGCTGTCACGAGGCGGCTATTGGGCCTTGGAAATTGCTTTCCGATTTCCCGACAAATTCATCAGCGTGGGCGGGCATAGTGCCGCTTTGTATGATACTTATGCTGGCCCTAGTATTAACCCTCAACACACAGGCCTCAACAACGAGCTTGGTGATTTGCGAATCTATTTTGATATTGGGGCACAGGATTATTTGATTGCCAATATTCGACGGTTACATGAAGAGATGGAAACGGCCGATATTGCTCATACGTGGGTTCTGAATGAAGGTCAGCACGCAGATGCCTATTGGGCCGCCCATGTCACTGATTATCTGGCTTGGTACACCTCTCCTTGGTCGTTGGCACGTGACACTTACCCTCCTTGCCCACCCTAGCTCTCAGATTTTTCCATTGCCTTATCAGCTTGGAAGCTGAACCAAATCAGCAGTCCTAAAACGGCCGTTCCCAACCCCATCAGTATCACTAACTTCACCAAGGCCGATGAAGCCATTACGGCTACTGACCCAAAAATGGCCGCTACCCCATAATAGCCTAACACAATGCGACGTGTAGATAGACCACTGTCGGCCAAGCGGAAGTGCAAATGGCGGCGATCACCCTGCATGGGGCTTTGTCCATGCCGGATACGGTCTATCACCAACCAAATACCGTCAATCATAGGCACAGCCAGAACCAGCAAGGCTGTTGACCATTTGGCGGGGGCCAAAATAGCTAAGGTTGCCAAATTGTAGCCTAGCAAAAAGACACCCGCACTGCCTAAAAATATGCGAGCAGGGGCAAAATTGAAGAAAAGAAACCCAACCAAAGCCCCGGCTAACGCCAGCGGCATATAAAAAGCAGGCACATCCGTCAACTTTAATTGAAAGCTGTGCCCAGCAAAGAGGAGAAGAGCAATTGTGCCTACCCCAGCCGCTAAACCATCCAAGCCATCCAGCCAGTTAACAAAGTTGATCGTGCCCACAATCCAGATAAAAGTGAGCAGAAAGATAACGGCCGTCCACGGAATCACCTGTTCCCGATCCAAGAAGGGATTGCGAAAACGCTCAATGAAGATATCGTGCCACATAGCCACGGCCGTAGCCAAAAACTGAATAACAAATTGCCAACCAAAGGAAAGTTCCAACCAATCATCCAATACCCCTCCCACAAATATCACCAAGCTCCCCAGCACAACCCCGCGCAAATATTGAGCATTGAGAGGATCAGCCGTTGGTGGCAGCAGGCTATAAGCGATACCAATCCCCACCAGATAGGCCACAAGCAGCGGCAGGCCACCTAGCAGCGGTATAGTTCCTTTATGTTGCCGCCTGCCACCTGGCCCTTTAGCCAAGCCCCAACGCAGTGACAAGCGTCGCGCCAAAGGTGTAAGGGCTAAAGAAACTATGAAGGCCGCAACAAAAATAAGCAGAGAAGGCAGCATAAGGGTGGTCGGTGGTCAGTGAGCAGTAAACAGTAATCCGGTTACCGATAACGGATTAATGAATTTAGGCCGTACCAAATTGGCGATCTCCAGCATCACCTAAACCGGGCACAATATAACCAATATCATTGAGGTGGGAGTCTATTTTGCCAATATGGATGGCAACATCGGGATGCGCCTGTTGTAAGGTGGCAATGCCCTCTGGGGCGGCCAATATGCCCACAAATTTGATACGTTCGGCGCCCCATTTTTTGAGAATATCTACAGTAGCCACAGCCGATCCGCCCGTGGCTAACATGGGATCAAGCACTAAACAAACCTGAACAGTAGGGGCGGTAGGTAATTTATTATAGTAGGAAACTGGTTGCAGCGTTTCCTCGTCACGATAGAGGCCAATATGCCACACTTCAGCTCCAGGCATCATTTCCCAAATGCCATCTACCATGCCCAACCCAGCTCGCAGGATAGGAATGAGGCCGATTTTCTCGCGCAGTTCTTGACCAACGGCCGTTCCCATAGGAGTTTCGGCCGTTCTATCAGCCAAAGCCAAATCGGCTGTGGCCTCATAACAGAGTAACATCGCCAATTCGCGGGTTAATTCGCGGAATTTTTTCGGCTCAGTGCCAATGTCACGCAATAGGGTTAGTTTGTGGGCTACTAGTGGGTGTTTCGATTCGTAAACCATCATCTCTTATCTCCTCATGTAAAAAGTCAGGGCCAATTGTAGGCCTAAAACGCAAAACGTAAAATGTAAGCGACGTGTTCGCTTTTGTTTCCTTGTTATAATCGACAGCTTAGGAGTGATGATGGCTGATTATCCTGACTATATCCAACATATGCTGACAGAGGTAGAAGCCTTGTTGGCTGAGGATGATTTTACACAACCTGATGCCGCCGCTTTATGCTTTGAGGTTTTGGCTCTTTTTCCTGACCATGAGGCAGCCGCAGCTTTAGTCCTACAGGCTTTTTCTGCTCCCCAACTGATTCGGGACAATCGCAAGGCTATCGGCCGTTTAATTGATGAATGGGATGATCGTGGCTGGCAACAGCGTCGCCGTTTGGCCTTGTCCTTCCGCTATATGTGCCGTTGGGAAGGACAATATCGCCAATATGATAATAACTATGAAGATGAAGTGATGCCTGCCGATGTGAAGGATATTTTGGAAGAGGGCAAGGGGCAGTTGATCCAAGATTATTTGCAGGGGCAGGCTCAAGGCAACGAGGCCGCTTGGCATGTATTTCAGGAGGCGTTTCGGCGTACCAATAATCTTCAGGCAACCATGTTATGGGTTGGCCAGTTATACGCAGATCAGGGGTATTTTGCGGAAGCAGTGGAAGTATTAACGGAGTTGCTGGTGCAATTCCCCCAAGCCAACGATGCTCGCCGCTTATGGGCAGAGGTGCGCTGGTGGCGAGACAATCAGCATCGGATTCCTTGGATTCCACCGGCAGATGATGGCAACGGCCGTCGCTTTCGCCGTATGATGTCCCAAACTGACCCCGATTTTGCCGCCGATCCAGAAGCCTATATGCAGCCTCTTGATTATGTACCACCTGATCCTGGAAATTTGCCTACAGACTTTGAGATGCCTGCTGGTCTATCCCCTGAAATCGTACAGAAATTAGAGGAGATTTTGGGCGCATCACCACTTTCTCTACCAGAAAAAAGCTTGGTAGATTGGCGTTACTTGGACAAATTGGAGGAGGATGAAATTGATATTACCGATTTTCCTGAGTGGGCACAGTATATGCTTTTGGAGATTGACAATATACAGGTGGAAAGTCATTTGAAACGATATTTGCTCAGCTATTTGGCAAATCCATTGCTGTATAAGGATGAAGAAGAGTAATGGCGGCTAAAAAGGAGCGGTTGGATAAAGTATTAGTAGCCTTGGGGCTAGTGGCGACACGAGCTAAGGCCCGTGGGATGATTATGGCGGGCGATGTGATGGTGAATGGGGTACGGGTGGATAAAGCGGGCACGGCCGTTTCCTTCGAGGCTGATATTCAGCTCAAAAATCCCATGCCTTATGTAGGGCGTGGTGGCTACAAATTGGCGGGAGCACTGTCTGAGTTTGGCATTGACGTAAACGGCCGTATCTGTGCTGATGTGGGTGCTTGTACTGGTGGCTTTACCGATGTTCTACTGCAAAATGGCGCAGCTAAAGTGTATGCCATTGATGTGGGTTATGGACAATTAGATTGGAAATTGCGCCAGGACAAGCGCGTAGTCGTGATGGAGCGCACCAATGCCCGCTATGTGGACTCTTTGCCAGAACAGGTGGCGTTTGTCGCCATAGATGTCTCATTTATATCACTCAGACTCATTTTGCCCGCCGTGCAGCAATGGCTCGCACCCGAAGCCGATGTCGTGGCCCTAATTAAGCCCCAATTTGAAGCAGGGCCAGCTCAAGTGGGAAAAGGAGGTGTGGTGCGAGAAAAGGCAGTTCGTCGTGAGGTTTTGCAAGATATTCTCAGCTGGATCGAAAAGCATCATTGGCAAGTGGCAGGGCTGATGCAATCCACTATCGAAGGGGCAGATGGCAATGTAGAATATCTGGTTTGGTTACAAATTGGGGAAGAGGGAGACATTGAGGAGTGGACGGCCGTTATTGATCAATTAACCGAAGTGTGATGTTGGGCATAGTCCAAAACCACGTCAATATCGTATGGTTTAGGCACAATAGTGACATTAGGGTGCGCCTTAAACAAACGTATCAGCTTCCGTTCTTCTTCGCCCGATGTGACAATAACCCGCACATCAGCTTGAATAGCTTCTAATTCTGGCAAGATTTCTGAACCATCCATATCCGGTAAACGCATATCAAGGATTACCAAATCTATGGTTTTATGATGGGTGTGAAAGGCAGTAATGGCGTCACGGCCGTTTTGGACTTCAATCGTGTCTAAACCAACAAGGCTAAACATATCCGTCAAGGCTTCTTGGATAAGTGTGTCGTTTTCAATGATAAGAATGGAACCTGACATAAATAAATTAATTTAGCAACAGGAGGCATTTCGATTAATTCATACACAGCGTGAATCAATCTATCCTCCTGGCAAACTTAGGATAAAAATAGGTGTGTTTCATTGTTGTTGATCTCCTCCGGAGCTTTGTCTGTACACGAGAAGTTCTAGACAAAGAATACAACATCAACTTGAAACACACCCCATCTGCCCCTCACCCAGATGATAACAGAAAACGCAGACAAGCTACCTATAAATCACCTATAAACTACCTGTAAATCACCTGTAAATTCATTCATTCGGAGGCAGCGTCTGCAATCGTTGACGCATAAAGCCTAACAGCTTTTGTACTGGAGCATCAGGATCAGTAGCATCTAGTCGGGTCAAAACTTGTTTGAGGACCACACGGCATGGCTCAATTCGGCCCTGGGCTTCATACAAATCCACCAAGTTATCCATTGAGTTGGCCCAATTATATATATCGGCCAGTTGATCAAAGATTCGGATAGCGCGCTGCAAAAAATCTTCAGCAGCTTCCCACTCACCCATCTTAGTGTAAACCTTACCCAGGTTATTATAAATATTGGCTAAGGAAGACGGCCGTTGTATCTGCGATTGCATGCCTAAAGCCTCTTGCCATAAGGATTCAGCCAACTCATAATTTCCTTGTTTAAAAGCAGCAATACCCAAACTATTTTTAAAACCTGACAGGCCAGCAATATCACCCGCTTTAAGAAACATTTCTGTTAACTGAGCAGCTTTATCGTCCACCATCTCCCATTCTTCAAGCCAAATGTGGGATGCCACAATCCGCGCTTGAATGTGTTCTTTCATTCTTGGATGATTAGATGATTGGATTAGTGCATAAGCTATTTGAGCAACCTGAAGACAAAAGCGCCATTCTCGTTCTCGAAAATATATATAAGAAAGGGCATCATATAAATGGCTCTTAAGCATGTTATTAGATAAAGAACTAGCTAGTTCAATTGCCCGATTACACAAAGCAACACTCTTAGGAAAATCTTGGTGCAATTCATAGGTTGTTAAGCCTAAGCGAGACAACGTGAAAGCATAGCTCTCCAGATCGCGTAAGCGCTGAAATATTTCAGATGCTTCTCGATAAAGCACTTCAGCCCGCTGAAAGTCTGACCGATGAAATAATATGTGGCACATCCGTTCCATTAAGAAGGCCTGCTCAGCCTCCTTCTCCAAACGACGACTAATCTCGATTGCTTCTTGTAAATAAACTAGCCAACGATCCCAATCAACGTAACCAAAAACAACAAAGGATAGGTTTTGTATCAAGCGGTAGGCCAAATAAAAAGTGGCATCTTGCTGCAAAGCACTTTCTAAAGCATGCAACAAATTGCCGTACTCTTTAACCACAAATGTATTTAGCTCGGTACAAGCATCAAGTTTATGCAGCCAATATTCAATATTCGCTACACGTTTTCTACGTAAAACGGCCTGCCACTTATCCAGTTTGGCGATGGGCTGACTCATGCTAACATATTCAAAATAAAAATTTCAGTTAGGCGATGTAAACGATAGCGCCTTTCCATCAAGGTTCCCCCTAAATCAACGAGTGATAAAAGGATCAATTTTTCCAGTTCTTGTTGCACGACTTCCTCAGACAAGCCAGACACGGCATGAAGATGCTCGAAGGGAAAACCACTTTCCCCTGCTTCAGTTAATGTTAATACAATGGTCTTACCTGCATCCGACAAAGATTCCCAGGCTTCTAAATAAATATATTCAAATAGATCTGTTCGCTTCTGCTGATCTGAGAATCTTTGTAACACTTGGGGCAGTGAATAAAATCGTGCTTGACCAACAACAAGCTTTATGGCCAGCGGATTACCCCCAACTACATCATATATTGGAAATAATTCTTCATCAGTAGACTGCAAAAGTGCTTTAAAATTGGTACGGCTTGCCTCCAGACGCATTAACTCGATGGCAGCTGAACGGGATAGTTCTTGCAGGGACAATGAGAACACGTCTAATTCATCTAACAGCCGCAGACGAGAAGTCAAAAGGAATTTACTGGGACGCTGCCATCGCTTAAGTTCTGGCAACAAAACATCATAATCAGCTATTGTTTCTAGATTATCTATAACAACCAAGCAACGACGTTGTTGTAAAAACTGTTTTACCAGCCGCTGTTGCTCTATTTGAGAGTGGCCGTTTTGATTTAATGAAAATTGCTCGGCCAAACGATCAATGAGCATTGGGAAAGTTAGGGCAGGCCTATTACTTTCCACCTTTAATCTTCCTAGAGTAGAAAGATGAGTTTGCTTGGCTGTCACCCAAGCCACTTCATCAAAATAGGTCGTATGAATCAACTCACGCGTTACTTTATCTGCTAAGGCTGTTTTTCCCAGACCACCTAAACCATCAATAGATACGATAAATTGGGCCGTTTCATTGGCCAGCACGTCCAAAATTGTGTCTAGTGGCTGCTCCACCCCAACCAACGTTGTATAAGTAGGCAACTCCAAGCGGGATATCATACGTTCTTGCCAATCTGAACCCGCCTTTTCTTCTAGACTTACAATAATTTCTGCTAGGCTGTTTACAGCCACTCTTTGACGATAATAAATACTCGATTCTGTGATGTTCAAAGCATGAGACAAATCCAGGACATCACGCAGATGTTCAAAACGCTGCCGCAACAAGTCCTCTGCACTAGGTGCACGCGTACGTAAAATCTCTAAGGCTCGGTTAAGTATCGCTCGATTTTGAGCGGCTGTACCGCCCTGAGCAGGATTAGAAAATTCTGCTTGCTCCTGATCCATTTGCAAACCCAAGCGCAAGCGGGCTAAAGGCCATTTATCCGTTTCTGCACCATGCCATAATCGCAAAGCATCCCAGACATCTTCTGTTGTTATCACGATTTATCCTCACAGCTCTAGGCTCTTTAGAATTATTCGATCTAATTCTACACTGAAATCTTCTCAGACCTACCCAGAAATTTCATCCATTTGGCATCAATACCTTTCGGAATTGATTCTTATCATCACAATTTATCCTTAATTGCCCAATTTTAGGCAAATCTCAAATAGAGTTACAGGTTATTTATAGCGGGTTTGCAGGAAGTTTACAGATCGCTAAAGGCAATTTGCAGTATTGTTCCTATTAATTAGTTATTGGCTAACTTCTTCAATGAATTCACCAACCTACCTCTATCTATCTCAATGAAGTTGCCCAACAATTATTAGCAAAAGGGATGAAGAACGATGGCAAAATTTAAATTCGCTCAATTTATAACATTATTTGGGCTGTTAGTAGGTGTGGTATCAGCGATACCTGGAGTCGAAGTAGGCCTTTCACTAGCGTTCAGCGAGGCGGGGGTAAGCCTTATGGGAGATTGCGCAGATGGAAGTGGTACTTGCGGTTAACATTTTCTAACCTAGCCATAACCAATCTAGGCAGAATATTGGAGAGAGGTTAAAGAAGTAATCCAGTTTGTAGGGTTAAAATGACAGTAACACTAAGAAAAGGGAAAATCCCAGCCTATTTACTCATCGGGGATGGGTTTGATGAGCTGGAAGTAGTTATAGTCTTGCACAAATTCCGTCAAGCTGGACTTTTTATCAAGAGTGTGAGCTTGTTTGGACAGTTGGTCTATAGCCGCCAAGGTGTTGGCTTGAAGGCAGATCACCGTCTGTGCGATCGGCCGTTTGACCCTCTCACCAACGCCCTTTTGATCCTACCCAGTGGTGGCTACAATGGCGACATGCTGCGCCATGATGCACGCATCAAATCAATGCTTGAAACAATGAACATGGGCAGTGGCTATGTAGCCGTCACAGATAGTGGCCCCAATCTAGCCAACGATATAAGAGAAGTCATGACCAAACGGCCGTTATTCCACCCTCGCCCTGATCAGAATCTAGAAACCTTCATCACCACCCTCACCAATCACGTTGCCTACGCCTACTGACAACCTGTATACATTACGGTCGTATTCGTATCATCGCTACCCATTTCACCTGCCGCAGGGCATCATCCATCTCGCTGGGCACGATCATGCGTACCAAACCTTGCTGCCTAGTTAAGGCTTCGTCATCCAGAGCATAGGCCAACAGTATAGGCCCGGTTGGATCAGGTTGGAATAATTCCGCCGCCATTACGCGATTGCCAAAGCCATCTGCGCTAATCACTTCAACTTGTGACCAACCGCCCTCTGTGGCATATTGCTGTACGACATCCAATAAGCACACTCCTGTAAAGGCAAATGGGCCACTCGTACCATGACCTGTGCTAACGATATAACAACCAGGAAGCGTAACGGCCGTAAACATCTCCTGCAACATCGCCACTGTCACCTGCACCTCTTGCCCTTTTGGCGTAAACAGCGTCATTGTCGGATCAGCCGTTGGCGGCTCAGGGTTCGGCTCATGGCTATGCGGTTTTAGCGGATCATGCTCATTCATCCTTCAACCTCTAACCTCTAATCGTCAGTTTATAATCTCCACCCTCCCCTTTTCCCCTTTTCTACCCCATTTTGATATACTTGCCAGCATGGATCAGAAATATATTCGCAACTTTTGTATCATCGCCCATATTGACCATGGCAAATCCACCCTGGCTGATCGATTGCTACAAGTTACGGGCACCCTCTCCGACCGCGAAATGCAGGAACAGGTGCTAGATAGCATGGACCTGGAGCGGGAAAAGGGCGTAACCATCAAGGCATCGGCCGTTCGCATGAACTACTGTGCCCAAGATGGTCAGCTTTACGAAATGAACCTCATAGACACGCCTGGTCATGTAGACTTCGGCTACGAAGTCAGCCGCGCCCTACAAGGCTGCGAGGGAGCATTACTGATTGTAGATGCCACCCAAGGTATCGAAGCCCAAACATTGGCCAACCTCTACTTAGCTGTTGAGGCTGACCTAGAAATCATCCCCGTCGTCAACAAAATAGACCTACCAGCAGCCCTGCCCGATGATGTCGCTGAAGAGATCGAAAACATTACCGGCATTGCCGCCGAAGACGTCATCCCCATTAGCGCCAAAACGGGCGAAAACGTTGCCAGCGTGCTAGAAGCCATTGTGCAACGAATACCACCACCTGATGAAGACCCAGATGCCTCTCTGCGCGCCCTCATATTCGACTCCCACTACGACTCATATAAAGGGGTCATTGCCTATGTGCGCGTCTTTGAAGGCACGCTCACTGATCGCCAATGGATCAAGATGATGGCCAACCAAGTAACGGCCGAACCCATCGAAATTGGCATCTTCGACCCCTATATGGAGCCAACCAAACAGCTCACGGCTGGGGAAGTGGGCTACGTAGCTACGGGACTCAAAGCCGTCAGCGAATGTCGCGTCGGCGATACCATTACCTCCCGCGACAAATCCGCCCAAAAGCCTCTGCCCGGCTACGCCCCGCCTAAGCCAATGGTTTTTGCCGGTTTTTATCCCACCGAAGGTGAAGATTATGCCCTCCTCAAAGAGGCTTTAGAGCGTTTGCAATTAAATGATGCCTCGCTTGTCTACGAGCCGGAATCATCAGCCGCCCTCAATTTTGGCTTCCGCTGCGGCTTTTTGGGACTATTCCACATGGAGATTATTCAGGAACGGCTAGAAAGGGAGTATGACCTTGACTTGGTGGCGACGGCCCCCAGTGTGCGCTATGAAGTGGTCATGGCCCAAACAGATGAAGTCAAAATTATAGATAGCCCGGCCGATTTACCTGACGAAAGCATGATTGAAGAAATCCGTGAACCTTGGATGCAAGTTCAAATCTTCACGCCAGAAGAGTATTATGGCGTGGTCATGGATTTGGTGATGAAGCGGCGCGGTGAATTTACCGGGCAAGAGTATCCAACGCCCGGTAGGGTCGTGTTAAAGTTCGACTTACCTTTAGCCGAAATTATTGTTGATTTTTACGATAGGTTAAAAAGCGGGACACGTGGCTATGCCTCGATGGATTATGAAGTGGCCGGTTATCGAGCGGCCGATTTAGTGAAATTAGATGTATTGGTGGCAAAAACGGCCGTTGATGCCCTCGCCATGATCGTTCACGAAGATGATGCCTACAATCGGGGCCAAAAACTGGTTACTCAGCTCCGCAAACTCATCCCGCGCCAGATGTTCGAAGTACCTATCCAAGCCGCCACCGGCAAACGCGTCATCAGCCGCGCCAATGTCAAAGCTCTACGCAAAGATGTCCTCGCCAAATGTTACGGAGGTGACGTAAGCCGTAAGCGGAAGCTATTAGAGAAGCAAAAAAAGGGCAAGAAGCGCATGAAGATGATCGGCAATGTGGAAGTGCCACAAGAAGCATTTATGGCCGTCCTGCGCTTAGATGACGATTAGAGGGCATATGACTTTACAGTTGCGACAAGCTGCTCGTGAGGATGCGGTTGCAATTGCTCGAGTCAAGGACAGCATCTGGCCCGAAGAAGCCACAGCAACCACATATATCGCTGAAGTTCTGCAACAACCCGACCATCACACGATTCTAGCCACTAATAAAGACCAAGTTGTAGGCTTTGTAGATGGCTTTATGACGCTAAGTGCCTTTGGGCAACGGCGTTGGGAAGTAGATTTACTCGGTGTAGCTCCTACCTTTCAAGGTCAGGGAGCAGGTACACAACTAGTACAAGCCAGCACCCAGGCGGGGCGAGAAATGGGGGCAGAAGTGGCCCGTGGCCTGGTTGCAACATCTAATATGGGCAGTCAAAAAGCCTTCACCAAGGCAGGGTATGTGATGGAGGAACGGCCGTTAAACCTCTGGGTGTCGTCAATCGCCAATCGTCAATCGCCAATCGCCAATCGTCAATTACCAAAGTCCAGCTACCTCCTCCCCGTCATTACCCTCAACTATCAAGGCGTGTGGCTAGAAGGGGAGCTTTCTGCTGCTAGTATGCAAGCTACCCAGGCCATTTGCGCCCGCACGGGCTGGAAAGAAGCAGGAATATTGGTAGATATACAAGATAATGTGCTAAATGATGTTGCTCAAAAATTAGGCTATACGTTTGTGAATCAATTTCAGTGGTGGTCGCGCAATTTGTAAATTTCATCAAATCTGGCACGTTTGCTATAGGAATTGACCCAAGTCCGCGACTTTACGGCCGTTCCTGCGTAATAAAAACCAGTAATCGGTGTATGCCTGCTAATACACCATACACCAAAACCTTAACGGAGTCCTTCATGGCCGATTTAGCACGTGAACTACTACAAACGCATTTAAGCGATGACCACTTAACCCTTTTTGCGCAGCGCCTGTCTGAATGGCTGATTGCCGATTTGAACACAAATGACGAAGCTGTCCCCGACTTCACCGAGTCACGGGCCAAAGCCTTGCTGCGGGCCGCTGACGTTGTGGATGATCCTACCCGACATAGTTTTATGAAATTAGTGGAGAGTAATGTAACGGCCGTTCGCTTGGCCCTCTACAACTTATTGCAAGAAAGCGAACTGGCCGAAAACGAAGAAATAACAGCCTTAGCGGCCGTTTCCGGTCAATCATCCCCACCGACGACAACAGAGCCAATTAATTGGTCAATCCTAGCCATTGCCGCCTACGCCTGGAAAGGCGGCTACCCTCTCTACCAACTTGATCCCGCCTCACCCCCGGCCGCTTACACGCCCGCAGGCCAAATTATTAGTCGCGCTGGGCACTTCATGCGCCAACAGGTGCAGCGAACAGCTACCGAGCGAGATAAACTAGGGCAATTGGTAGCTTATGATGAAACGGCCGTGGCCACCAACACCCCCACATTAGAACAGATCTCCTCCCAAGGCGAAGTCGCGCCCTTGCCCCCCTACTATCGCTCACCTATTCCGGTCAATTACCCCGAAATGGCCCCCGATACAGTACAAATTACTGAAGAAGACACGCCCGATATGACCTTGCCGATGGACGAAGAAAGTGTGGAGGAAACGGCCGTGCCCCCTCGCGCTCCCCAAATCACCATCACCGAACAAGATTTGTCAGACGAGCAACGGCCGACCACTATGCCCCCTCTCCGCATTGACCACAGCCAAATTCAGTCAGAGCAGCCTGCACCACGCCCAGTAGCGCGCACCCGCCCGCAAAACGAATTTGGGCGGGCTGTCCAACGCCGTTACCGTTCTCGCGGCCCTATGACAAGCACCAAACTCCGCATCACCGTGCAAGAATATACCGATGGTCCGGGCCTCTACGGCGTGCAGGTGCGCGTCAAATGCCAAGGTATTCGTAGCTATGTAGCTGGCACCACAAATCGTGATGGCAAATTCCTGTGCGAACTGCCCGTTCCCCGCCACGCTGGATTAACCTACGATGCCGAAATTACCTGGCCGCGCGACATCGGCGGCGATGTCGAACAGAAATCCATCACCCTCAACGCTGATCGAACGGAGTTCACCCTGCCCTTCTATCGCCGCGTCTATAAATAGCAAGCCCTCTCATCTTCTCGAAAACAAGGAGATGAAGAAGTGAGGGGTAAATTCTCTAAGAAATCGACACCATCTTTTCTCAGGCTTTTTCAGAAGAACGATGATCCGATATATTCTGAAAAAGCCTCAAGCCAATTCCAAAATTCCTTTAATTCTAGATCACGTATTTTGGAATTGGCCTTAAAGGAATCTCTCTATGGCAGAAACCACAAACGAACCTATTATCATTACCGACCCTGATAGTGACCGCTACCACACTTTCGGCTACATCAGTTGGTGGCAACAAGAAGTCGTGCGCGATGCCACAATTCTAGTGGTGGGTGCAGGAGCCTTAGGCAATGAAGTCCTCAAAAACCTGGCTCTCATGGGCATCGGCAATATCCTCATCGCCGACTTTGACACCATCGAAGATAGCAACCTCAGCCGCTCTGTTCTCTTCCGGGAAGGCGACCGGGGACGACGTAAAGTAGATGTGGCCGCTCAACGTGTTAAGGAGCTAAATCGAGATGTTAAGGTTAAAACCTGGCATGGCAACATCAACTATGAAATGGGCTTAGGTGTGTTTCGACATGTAGATGCCATCGTTGGTTGTCTGGACAACCGTGAGGCCCGCCTTTCCATCAATCGCTTTAGCTGGGCTGTCAATCGCCCCTGGGTGGATGGAGCTATTCAAGAGTTGATGGGCATTGCTCGTGTCTTCTGGCCCGGCAAAGGGGCCTGCTATGAATGTACGCTGACAGATTTGGATTACCAAATCATCAACTTGCGCTACTCTTGCCCTTTGTTAGCCCGACAAAATATCTTGCAAGGCAAAGTTCCCACCACACCTACCAGCGCGTCCATTGTGGCTGCCTTCCAGACACAGGAAGCGCTCAAGCTCATCCATGACATGGAAGTGCAACCAGGCAAAGCCATTATGATCAATGGCCTGACAAATGATGTCTACACCACTGAATATCCAGTGAAGAATGGCTGTATGAGCCATTCGATGCTGGACCCCATCATCGAACTACCCCAAGCGACAGCCGAATCTACCGCCGTGGCCGAACTACTCCAGATTGCTAGAGGACAATTGGGCGAACAAGCTGTCTTGGAACTGAGCGGAGAACTTGTAGTAGGCATGAAATGCCCAGATTGTGGGCATGAGGAACCGATTTTTCAACAGATGGCACGTTTGTACGAACAAGCAACAGATTGTCCTCAATGTAACGGCCGTCGTGATATGCAACTCACTCACCGCATTACCGGCAAGGAAGATTACCTAGATCGTACCTTAGCCCAAATCGACATACCCGCCCTCGGCATCATTCGTGCCCGTAACGACAGCCAGCGCATCTACTACGAACTCACTGGCGACAGGGAGACTTTCCTCACCTTCGCCTAGTTGTACAGGGTTGGCAAAGCGACCATTCCCGCTTAAACTTGCAACTCTCTTTACAAATCAGCGTATAAAGCATTAAATTTATGAAACAAAATGGGTAGAAGCAGTTATTAGTAAACAGTAAGCAGTAAATAGGAAACAGTATCAATCAAAGTACTGATCACAGATTGCTGATCACCGAATACTCCACAACTCTTGTACCTACCTTATGGAGGCTAATTAAACCAATGGCAAGCGTCAAAGTAATCATTTATGACCCAACTGGATCCAAGAAAACACCTGTGGAATTACCCGGCGATGTACCCATGCGCCGTCTCATTCCGGCTCTGGTAAGCAAAATGGGTTTACCCACCAGTCAGGGAGCCAATCCCATCACCTATCGTCTAGATCATCGCGCTTCTGGCAAGCGCCTGAGTGATGAAGAATCCTTGCTCGATGCTGGCGTGAAAGACGACGACATTTTGAGCTTATTCCCTGAAGTAACAGCAGGGTAGATGGCCAGCAGACCTGACAGGTCTGACAGACCTGTCAGGTATATGACCTACTGAGGCAAACATGACCTTCGATATTCGTGAAGCCCGCTTACGTAATGATTATGAACAAGTCCGCGATTTAATTAATCGCAGCGAGTTGATTCACATTGGATTAACAGAGGGCAACCCACCAGAAAAGTATCTCATCCGCTTTACTTGTCGTGGCGTAGAAAAGGTGAAGCCAAATGGCACACCCGTCTACCGTGAACAGCACGAGGTTAGTGTCTATCTTCACGCAGAATACCCCTTGAAACAACCCCAATTGAAGTGGCTCACACCTATCTTCCATCCCAACATCCATGTGACGGGGGCTGTCTGTATTGGTGCGTGGTGGCCGGCCAAAAAGTTGGATGAGTTGCTGCTTAGTCTAGCGGAGATGGTTCAATATAAGAACTATGATCCCAAAGACCCCATGAACTCTAAAGCAGCGGCCTGGGCTTTACGGAATAAAAATCTTTTCCCAGTAGATGCACGCAGCTTAAAGGGCCAATCATTAGCTGATTTGATCGTCCTTGGTGAGGCAGAAACGGATGACCTCGACATCAACATACTCTGAGCCGAGCCAGCCCGAAACCACACCACCTCTTCCTCCGAATCAAGCAACGTCTTCTCCTGAATTAGAGAACCTGCCCGAGCACCAGCCACCTCTGTCTGACAAATGCTGGCTGCATGGCAAAAAGGGTGAGCCAGGACAAGTATGGGTGATTGCTCATCCAGCAGCGTTAGCCCAGGTGGAAGAACATGCTCACAGCAATTTGCGCAGCGAGCTAGGCGGGGCTTTGCTGGGTAAGGTATATCGCTATCAAAAGATAGTCTTTGTGGAAGTGATGGCTGCTATCCCGGTGGTAAGCGATGATCGAGGGCCGGTTCATTTTACCTTTTCGGCCGATGCCTGGCCCCAAATTCAACGGGATCGCAATGAACATTTCCCTGATCTAGATATTGTGGGTTGGTTCCATACTCATCCTGGCTTGGGTGTTTTTTATTCTAGCGATGATGTGGTGGTCCATTCGGCTGCTTTTACATTGCCTTGGCATGTTGGTTTGGTCGTTGATCCTATTCGTAAGGAAGCTGCGTTTTTTGGCTGGGTGAAAGGCATTCTAGCTCCGCTTTCTGGGTTTTATGAACTGATTGAGGAAACTGAAAGCCAACCTACAGTGGATTGGCGAGTTGTGGAAACGGCCGTTTGGAATGATCGGTACGAAGAAGAGTTTTACCAGGACGCACAGACCCCCGTGCCTTATGCGACCACCTCACCTGAGCCATCTAGTTATACAACCGTGGCCATGGCTGTCGGTCTTATGGGACTAGTTTTGAGCCTGGTACTGCTGTTTGGGTGGGTTTGGCCCTTAAGTCAAAAAGTGCAGACCTTGGAAGGGGCAACATTGATGTTAGCAGATGAGGTGGCGGCCAATACGGCTGTTTGCCCTAGTGCAACCCTACGCATCCTAGCCCCACTCACAGGTAGTCGGGCACAAGTGGGTGATGCTATTGCCCTTCTGGGCACCGCGACACATCCTGAAACCAATCGCTTCCATCTGATGGTACGCCCAGTGAATGTGGAAGCGGGTTGGGTGGAAATTGATACCTTGTGGCGTGATGTGTCCTTCGGCCGTTTAGGTACCTGGGATACAAGCGAGAAAGAGCCAGCCACCTATGAAGTGCAGTTAACGGCCGTCAACCGTGACAAAATCCCTTTGGGAAATTCTCCAGTTTGCACAATCGAAATTGAGTTAACGAATTAAACATGACTGAAAATACCTACGCAGCTCTGATTACCATCTCCTTGCCTGGCAAAGACCGCAGTGCCACCGCTTCTGTCATGCTTCATGCTGCCGATGTCGTACCTGTGGCTGAACAACAGACGAGACCCTTGCGCGAATGTACCTTGGCAGACCTCCAGCAATTTGCCGAACAGTGGGAGGCTGATGTTTGGCAGATTTATGATGAGATATCACTGCTCAATCTGATTGATGATGAAGCAGTAGCAGTAGACATCTCCGTAGTAGATGAAACTGGCGAAACACAGCCTATTAGCGAGGAGATGTTGGCGCAAGCTAACATACTCATTGATGAAGTCAAAGAGAATGAGGCAGTGGCCGAAGTGCCAGTCGAGGAAATACCAGTTGTGGATACAGTAGCTACAGCCGTTTCACCGCCATCATCTGACTCTCAGATACCGGATGACGACAGCCTCGAGCCGCAGATCGCTATTTCCGAGCCAGAGTTGGTCTATGAAGAGCGGGAAGCCTTAGCGGCAGATGATCAATCCCCTCGCATCGTCCCCAGTCGAGCACGGGTACGGGTGGCGGGGAAGCGATTACCCTTAGGTGATCCCACTTGGACGGCCGTTGACATTCTTATCGAGGAGCCAGCCTTTCGCGCCGCTCAGGCACATGCCCTGAGTAGTTTGAGTCGGGAGGTCGCTGGCGTTCTCATTGGCCCACCACCAGAGAAGCAGCCCGACGGCCGTTACATTGTCCACATTTTTGACACCATTATCGCCAAACATACCGTCATGAAGGGGGCTAGCGTCACCTACACACCCGAAAGCTGGCGTTACATGAATGATCGGCTGCATGAGAAGTATCCAGATGGAACGGCCGTGATGGTAGGCTGGTATCATACCCATCCTGGCTTTGGTATCTTCTTGTCCGGTATGGATCAATTTATCCATCAAAATTTCTTCACCCAAATCTGGCATGTGGCCCAGGTACTTGATCCTGTGGGTCGCACTAGTGGTTTCTTTTGCTGGAATCGCGAAAAGAACAGCGTCAACCGCATGGATTTCCCTTGGCCAGAGTGGGCAGCGGGATCGTGGTAATTGAGTCTTTGCTAATTGAGCAATTCCCAATTATATAATTACTCCGTTACATTCTCTTGACGTTTCGCCCATTACGTTTTACGCTTTAGACATCATGACCGAGCAAGAAAACCCGCTCATCCAAATTACTGATGATGACATTCGGGAGGCCAATCAGTTGAGTCTCCACTGTCCTATCTGCGCTGGCTCAGTGGAAGACAATCCTGAGCAGGATGCCCTCACGCCTGTTGTCTGTGCTGAGTGTGGCACGCTCTATCACAAAGCCTGTTGGGAACAAAGTAGTGGTAAATGCGCTATTTTGGGCTGTGATCACGACAAATATTATGTGTACGGCCGTCGCATCGCCCCCGTTCTCACCATTGCCCACACTGATATTCCCAGGTTGTCTCCCAATGGTAGTAATCGCCCACCCATTCGCACCAGAGACCTAAAAGCAGAACAGGCGCGGCAGATAGAACAGCTACGCCGGCCCAGTCTGTTACGCCGCTTGTTCCAATGGTTATTGGACCAGATTAAAATTGGTTGACTGTGACGAGGGCACGACGAGCAGCCTGTATAACGGCCGTTGCTCCTACCTCTTCCCCCTTAAATTCATCTTCTTCGACACGACCCAACTGCAATAAAAAGTCTAATTGCCTTAAACGTTGTTCAGCTGCTACTGCCTGTTGCCTATCTAAAATAAGAACAAACTCTTTTTCCCCCCATCGCCCCATAAACCGAGCCTGTAATAGACTTAGGGCACGTGCCAATTTCGTCATATCCGAGCGGTTATCTAACTGAATTAGATAGATGAGCCAGGCATGATAATGAGTAAGTCCATTTAATTCCTCCTCGACAATGCGTGGGCTTGGCAGCATTGTCTCCAAATCTAGGGGCAAATGTGTTGTCTGCTGGATCAGATTACGGACGCGTAGATACAGTTCATCAATGTCAAACGGCTTGGTCACATAATCATCAGCTCCTAACTCAAGTCCTCTAATGCGGTCACGTCGTCCAGCACGCTGAGTTAAGAAAACAATCGGCGTATATACAGTACGCACGTTTTGACGGAGGTGTTGGCATATCTCGTATCCATTGATATCTGGCAACTCTACATCTAATATGATGAGATCATACAACTTCTGCTGGCACACATCTAAAGCTGCTTGCCCTGTCGCCACAAATTCTGCTTGATAACCCTCCTCCGTAAAAAAGGTATGCAATATGGTAGCAATATCCATATTATCTTCCACGATAAGTAGGCGGCCTTTGAAACTTATTCTTGCTCTCCCCGCATTTTGGACTGTCACTTGCAATAAATTTCTGACACGCAATTTCAGTTCGTGCAAATCAAACGGCTTGGTGATGTAATCGCTCGCACCTAGCTCTAAGCCAGCTAATTGGTCTGTACGGGCGTCTCTTTGTGTGAGGAAAATAACTGGAATATGTTTGGTATAGGGATCGGCTCGCAAATGCTGAAAAACTGAAAAGCCATCCGTATCTGGCAGCATAATGTCTAGAATAATCAGACTAGGCATCTGCTTCCGACACATATCTAATGCTTTTTTGCCCAAAGCAGTTACTGCAACACTATACGTATCACCTGCAAAGTATAGGCGCAGCATATTGGCTATATCTGGATCGTCTTCAACAACAAGGATATGCTCCCTGCTCATCATAGTGCTCCCAGAAGGACTGAATTTGGATTAATCTATGATACATCGCCTCGTCGCATTTGAAAACGGCCGATCTATACTATGCCCTCACAAAACAGATAGTCACAGTCATAATGTGACCTGAATATGACTTCTGGCACATCCAATCGTCAACCGTACTTTCTATAATTACAAACATCAATTAAGCAGAAGAAAAAGCAATCCGGCATCCTTCGCCGGAAACATCCTTAGGAGATTCAAAAATGGAAAAGAAACATGATAATTTAATCGGTGGCACAATTTTAGTTGGTATTGGTTTGCTGATTCTGGTAGGCAATATCATTGACTTAGGCGGCTTCAAATTAGGTGTATATATTCTACCAGCCATCAGCCTCTTGTTGCTGTTGTGGGGCATCATCACCCGCGAAGCTGGCCCCATCATCCCGGGTGGTATCATAGCTGGCATCAGCATGGGCATTTTCCTGGCTGGTGGCTTTGGCGATGTAGAAGGCAATGGCGGCTTGTTCATGTTGGCCTTCGCTGGCGGTTGGGTGCTGATTACTTTGCTAACGGCCGTCTTCACTGATGAAACACATTGGTGGGCACTCATCCCCGGCAGCATCATGGCACTCGTTGGCTTCACCGCTCTCTATGGTGGCATCTTTGCCAAAATACTAGCCTTCTTGGGTACAATCTGGCCTATCACATTGATTGCCTTAGGCATCTACATTCTCTTAAAGATGCGTAAACAGCCTAAATCCATAGCCTAACACGTCATTCTATGCCAACCACAAAAAACGTAACAGCAAATTGTTACGTTTTTTGTGTTTATAGCAATTGAATCTCATCAATAGATGTTAGTAAGACATCGGCCTTTTGGTGCAAAACTGCTTCCACCCCCGCACCCCCAATCACAGCCAAACAGCCTGCTACACTCCCATTACGTCCGAATAACATATCGCTCTCAGTATCACCAACCATCAGCATCTGTGCCGGGGAAATGCCAACTTGCTGTGCCACCTGCTGCCAAGCCGTGGGGTCTGGTTTATTGGGTAGTGGGTCATCCCCACAAATTAGCACATCTACAAAATCACCAATGCCCAACAAAGGTAATGTAGCCTCGGTAGCAGCACGATCATCGCTGGTTATAATGGCGATACAAATCCCTTTGTTATGCAACTTCTTGAATGTATTTTTTACATCACCAAGTGGCTGAATAAGATCGGCCGTAGGTAAAGACCCAAAAGTCACTGAACCAGATCGGTAGGCCACATCCTCTGCATAATGCCAACTGAGGCCACGCTGATATAAAACGGCCGCTGCCACCCCATAAATCTTGGGATTAGAAGCCACAGCCACCGGGCCATCAGGCACAACACGATTGGCCGCTGCCGAAAATCCCAATGTACGATATAAATCCATTCTCAGCCCCTCATCGCCAGACACCTCAGCCACCATGGCCTCTACCCACTGTCGTGTCCTTTGGCCCCACAAATGGTGAAAATTCACTAAAGTGCCATCCTTGTCAAAAGCAATTAGTTGAATGGAAAAAAAGGAACGGCCGTTGACTTGTATAGTAAATGCCATCCAGCTACCTCCTACAAGATTTTCGCGAAAGATAACACCTTGAAACAGCCTTGTCTACAAATGGTAACATCATATCGATTTACCTTGCTCGAAATCATAATCTTCACTATCATTATACTCAACTCTTTCTACTCTATGGGAGTTTTTGATTCCTGATCAAGTAGGAGGGGGAGCTAACAAATAATAGTCACTGACAAAAAAGATCAGGCACACGCGCACACTCATAACCCCTGATTACATCCATTTTTCGACATATATTTTCACTTGGAGGCTTCATATGGACTGGACAAGTTTTGTTCTTGGTTTGTTAATTGGTTGGTTAGCGGAATTGGTAATTGATTTCCTCTATTGGCGCAAGTCTGATTCAGATGGAGAAACGGCCGAACAGATTCAGCTTGAATTGGACCAGGCTCAGGCCAAGATCGGCAATCTGGAGCGAGAATTGGCCACCCTCAAACAAACAAATCTTGATCTAAAAGCTCAAACAGCAACAGAATTGGACGGTTTACAAGGTGAGTATCGTGCTAGCCAAGAGCAGGTAGCGGCTTTGGAAGCAGAGCTATCTAAAAAAGCATCGGCCACAGCATTAGAATTAGATCGTCTGCAAGGCGAATACCGATCTTGTCAAGATCAAGTCGCATCCTTGCAAGCAAAGCTAGCCCAACAAGCATCAGATATTGATGAAGTCGTGGCCCAAAGATCAACGACCATACCTCTTGACATTGAACCTTCAAAACCAGTTGTTCCCGACAATCTAAAACGCATTGAAGGGATTGGGCCAAAAATTGCTGAACTGCTAAATGCAGCAGAAATTTTTACTTTCGCTCAACTAGCCAATACCGCCGTTGCAACTCTGCAATCTATATTGGCTGATGCAGGCCCTCGTTTCCAAATGGCAAATCCAACCACATGGCCTCAGCAAGCACAATTAGCTGCTGATGAAAATTGGGAGGCCCTAGCCTCTCTGCAAGAGCTGCTTGAAGGTGGTAACTTGCCTGATTCTCTCAGTGGGAATGAGGGAGAGGTGGGGAATCAATGATCCGTCACCGCACCTTAGACGAAGTCAAACAATATAATTGGTTCAAGGCAATTGTCACCATTATATTGATTTTACTACTGCTGGTTCTCTCATTACGACAATGTGGCAACAGCGCTGCCCCGGATGGAACGGGAATAGCAGATGCAGGCGCAACGGCCGTCAGCGAAACTCTCCCCACACTTGACACACCAACCGTCACTGGGTTACCTGATGATGGTGTCATCGAAATGGGGGCATTCTCCTTGTTCGGCACAGGTACACCCGGTTCAACCATTTATCTGACAACCGCTGGCCGTGAGTTAGGGCAAGCGATAGTAAACAGCAACGGCCGTTGGCAAGCTGATCTTAATCTAGACGAAGCTGGCGCCTATGACATTCAATTTGAAGCACAAGATGATCAAGGGCAAGCGGTCGCAGGAGACCCTTTCCGCCTAACTGTGCCAGAACCAGCTATCGAGATTATGCCACCTACTCTCACCTTGCCTGAAGGCAATTTGCAACCAGGATCACTCACACTTGCCGGATCAGGCACCCCCGGCTCCATCGTGGACATTCTCATTGATGGCCTGTCTATGGGCACCGCTGAGGTCGGTGACGATGGCACCTGGTCATTTGATCTGAACCTGGCCGATGCGGGCAATTATGACGTGAGCGTACGCGCTTTAGACTTAGATGGTCAGGTCGCAGCTGAGGGGGATAGCTATTCGCTTGATCTGGCCCTGCCCATTGAAGCACCAACTTTCACCCTGCCAGAGCCACTTTCTTTAAGCGATCTAACATTGCTAGGCACGGGCACACCCGGCTCAACTGTTGAGGTATTGTTGGATGGTCGCAGTCTAGGAACGGCAGTTGTCGGCGATGATGGTTCCTGGACTTTAGACACCACCATTGCAGAACCAGGTGATTACACGATCTCTGCTCAAGCCATAGATGATGATGGGCAGGCCATTGAGACGGGTGCAGAGACAGCCATTTCCATAGCTGCCCCCACCGCCCCTACCATTGAAATAGCAGAAGGAGAGCAATTCCTGCCAGGCACGATCCAGCTTAGTGGACAAGGCGAGCCAGGCACAACCGTTGAAATTCTGCTCGATGGCGAATCAATAGGTACGGTCGCTGTGGATGTTGACGGCCGTTGGCAGCTAGAGGGCGATTTTGACACGGCAGGACAATATGAACTTGGTGTCCGTACCGTCAACGACAGCGGCGAAATCCTCGTCGAAGGCGAATCCTCAGAGATAACCATTTATCCAGCACGGTTCGTTGTAGGTCTGCCAGATTTTCCAAATCGAGCCGGACGGTTCTCCTATGCCTTACAGGGTTTCGAGTTACCTGAAGGTTTAGGAGAGGATGAATCCTTCACCCTATTTGCACCGACAGATTCCGCCTTCCAGCAATTGCCGGAAAGCGTTCTAGATGCGCTGCTCAACAATCCCGAGATATTACAGCGTTTGGTATCTCATCACATCGTAGCAGGCACTATTGAGCTTGGAGATGAACCTCAAACCCTGGCCACTCTGGCTGGTACTGAAATTACCCTTCAGCCCACAGAAGCAGGACATGAGATTGATGGTGCACGCATTGCGGACTCGGTTGAGGGCGATAATGGGCGGGTTTACTTTGTAGACAACCTGCTCGTCCCGACTACTGAAGGAATCAGACCACCGACCATTGATGAATCAGGTGTGCCCATCTATAAAGGCCCCTTCTTAACAGTTGTGGGTGACGCTGAACCAGGCACAACATTGGTTTTGCTCATCAATGGCGAACAAGTAGGCACAACAACCGTAGCTGAGAACGGCTTCTGGTTAGTAGAGCATGTCATTGAAGACGGCCGTTACGTCATTGTGGCTTATCTACTCAACGAAGACGGGCTGCCTCTGATCACATCCAAGCCTATTATATTAGTAAATCCTGGCCCACTGGCTGAATAAACGCTTACACCTTCCCCAAAAAGGCCGTTCTCTTTCGAGAGCGGCTTTTTTTTGCCATTTTGGCAACAAATACAACCCCACAACATGAGCCAGAACGGCAACAATTTGCTAAAATCTGATCAGCACGGGTGTAGCATGACCAAATTATCCACACTTTACTACGCAACTGGCAGCAAAAACAAATTTGAAGAGTACAAATCCCTCTTGCCCATTCCCGATTTACGTTGGTCCAGTAGCTCCGTTCAAGAACCACAAACATTACTATACGATGTTCTCATTCGTGCCAAAATCAAAAACGTGCAAGCCTATCTGCCCAATCTCCCCTTTTTTGTCACTCACTCGGGACTCCACATCCGGGCCTGGAAGGACCTGCCCGGCGCACTGACTTCTCTCTTCTTTAAGGCCGTAGGCAATGATGGCATCTGCAAGATGATGACGGCTTATCAAGGGGGCACACAGCGCGAAGCAAAAACCATGACCGTCATTGGTTACTGTGCGCCAGACGGCCACATTGAAACAATTCGCAGCGAGGTCAAAGGTACAATTGCCCAGGCGCCACGTGGGAAAAATGGATTTGGCTGGGACCCTATTTTTATTCCCAATGGCTATACCCAAACTGTGGGCGAAATGTCGCCAGAGTTGAAAAATCAAGTATCAATGGGCAAATTTGCCGCTGACAGCTTCACCAATAACATTCTACAACCTTACTTCAAGCTAGCTCCTGTAGATACCCCAACTCAACCAACCGCGAAACACTCCATAGATTTACTGTTGTTACAAAATCTGCTTATCGCCCATTTTGATGAGGAGGAGTTGCGCGAACTCTGTTTTCAGCTTCGTATCAATTATGATGATTTGCGGGGAGAGGGCCGGCGCGGCAAAATGCGGGAGTTGATATTATATTGTCAACGAGCTGACCGTTTAGATGATCTCATTTCTGTATGTGTGCAGGAACGGCCGTCAGCCAAGTGGCCGCCATCCAAAAGCACTTGACCCAGCATCCTATTACAGGTAAAAACAACAAGTGTGGTAGAGGCACTTTAGCAACACATAACCACTAACCAAACTAATGGGAACTGACCTACTCAAGATACCAACCATCGGCCGTCGTTATGTATTGCAGGAACACCTGGGTACAGGTGGTATGGGCATTGTTTATCGGGCAACTGATAAACTAACCGGACAAGCCGTTGCCCTTAAACAAGTTACCACCCCCGAAAGCAAGCTCCAATTTGCTACCGAGCCATCTCACTCTACCAACCTTCGCATTGCTCTTGCGCAAGAGTTCCAAATTCTAGCCTCCTTGCGTCACCCCCACATTGTCAGTGTCTTAGATTATGGCTTCGACCAGGATCGCCAGCCTTATTTCACCATGAATCTGTTGGCAGAGGCCCAATCCATCCTAGAAGCTGGCCAGGGAACCGACCAAGCTACCAAAATAGATTTGTTGATTCAACTACTGCAAGCTCTGGATTATTTGCATCAACGCAACATCTTGCACCGCGACCTGAAACCAGGCAATGTACAAGTGGTTGATGGGACTGTTAAAGTTCTTGATTTTGGTTTGTCCGCTTCCACTCTCAGCGAAAGTAGTAGTTCTACCAGCATGAGCACCAGTGCCGCGGGCACATTTGCCTATATGGCTCCAGAACTTTTCCTCAATTCCCTGCCCAGCCAGGCATCCGATCTCTATGCAGTGGGTTTGCTAACCTATGAACTGCTAATTGGTACCTTCCCCTATCAAAAGAAAAATGTGGGGGTGATGGTGAATCAAATCCTCAACGAGCCTGTAGAAATTGTAGGGCTGAGCAATAAGTTAACGGCCGTTCTAGATCGCCTTCTCGCCAAAGAACCTGAGGAACGGTACCAGATCGCCAGACAAGTCATCCAGGATTTATGTCGGGCTACAGCCCACCCACTGCCCCCCGAAACTGTCGAAATCCGCGAAAGCTATCTACAAACCGCCACCTTTGTCGGCCGTTATGAAGAGATGATCAAATTAACAGCCGAATTAGAGCGAGCTAATGCAGGGCAAGGCGATGCCTGGCTTATCGGGGGCGAAAGTGGGGTCGGCAAATCTCGACTGATGAACGAGATACGCATTCAGGCTCTAGTCAACGGCATGTTAGTGCTGCGCGGCCAAGCTGTGCAAGAAGGTGGCAGCCCCTACCAAATCTGGCGCACCACCTTGCGCTGGTTAGCTCTTATGAGCGATATCAGCGACGAAGAAGCCAGCATCCTCCAACTCCTCATACCCGATATCAGCAATCTGCTTGAGCGGGAAATTCCCACTGCCCCCCAGCTTGATCCCCAAGCTGCCCAAAACCGCCTTTTGGTCGTCATCAGCCACAGCTTTCAACGTCTGTCCCAGCCAATGTTGCTCCTGCTAGAGGATTTGCAATGGGCGGGCAGCAATAGTCTGGCTGTCCTAAATCACCTTACCATGACTATTAGAGAGCTACCCATCCTCATCATGGGCACATACCGCGATGATGATCACCCAGCACTGCCTGAAGAGTTGCCCGCTATGCAACTTTTGAAGCTAGACAGGCTCACAGAAGCCGAAACGGCCGAACTCAGCACCTCTATGCTCAAATTAGGCCAAAAGCAACAACAATTGGTACACCTCTTACAGCGAGAGACAGAGGGCAACCCCTTCTTTTTAGTCGAAATTGTACGGGCCTTGGCTGAAGAAGCCGGCGAACTACGTTCCATTGAAACCATGACCCTGCCCGAAAACATCATCACAGGCGGTCTGCAGAATCTAGTACAGCGGCGTTTAGACCGTGTGCCCCAACAATATCGCCCCTTATTACAGTTAGCCGCCACAGGCGGCCGTTCCCTCGATCTCAATATACTAGGCCAACTCAGTCCGGGCTACGACCTGGAAAATTGGTTAACTGCTTGCGCCAACAGTGCAGTCATTGAAATCCAGGAAGACCAGTGGCGTTTTGCTCACGATAAACTGCGTGAAATCCTGTTGGCAAATTTAACCCAGGCCGAACAAGCCCAACAACACCGACAGATAGCCCAAGCTATCGAACGTGCCTATGATGATAGTAATCAACAAGCAGCTCGACTAGCCCATCATTGGGCCGAAGCTGGCGACAAGGTCAAAGAGGTTCACTATGCTGACATGGCGGGCGATCAAGCGCTCACCGTTGGTGCCAACGCCACCGCCAAGGCCTTGTTCGAACAAGCAGTGGCCGCGCTAAACCAGTTACCAGAAACAGCCGAACATCAACAGCAGTTCATAGACACTACTCGCAAATTGGCACGAGTTGCCTCCTTTCTACCCAGCGACAATGTTCTAAGTCTATTAGAGCGTTCTCTAGAGATGGCCCAAGCCTTGCAAGATGAAGTCCGATTAGCCCATGTACACGGAGCCATCGGTGCCTTCCACTATATGCGAGCCCAATATGGGCCTGCTTTTGCTAATTTCAATCAGTCTATGTCTCGGGCTGAAAGGCTCGGCCTAGATGAGCTACTGATGCTGCCTTACAACCTTATCGGCCGTTCCATCTATATTAATGGTAACTATGAGCAAGCTGTAGACATGCTAGAAAAGGGCATTACCTTAGCCGAACGGTTTCAAGATCACGAGCTAAGAGCAGGTTCACTGGCTTTTTGTGCAGCGGGCTTGTGGGATCAGGGCAAGCGGGAAGCTGGCAACATGATGGCTCAGCAGGCGATTGATTTGGCCGAAGAATTAGGGCATCCTAGCCGTATTGCGGGCAACAACATGGTCTTGGGCATGTCACAAACCTTGTGTGGCTTTTTTGAAGAAGCCATCATCCTTATGAATCGCTGTTTGGAATTGGCTGAGGGCACAGAAGATTTGCCCACACAGTATATTCCACATGGTGCTTTGGGCTTTATTTATTGGCATATGGGCCAAATAGAGAAAGCAAATGATCATATTGGCCGATGTCTGAGGATCGCGGAAAGAGGAGGGGCACAGGCCTTGATCCAGCTACCGCTCTTCCAAGCGGTGCGGGCTGAGCTACTGGCATATGAAGGACGAGGGGAAGAGGCTGTTGCCTTGGCCGAAAGTGCTATAGAATTGGCTCAAAACAGCCGTCAAAGCTTCTCAGAAGCCCTTGTCAAACAACAGTTAGGCCGTATACTGTTGACTGCTTATCGCCCTCAATGGCAACGAGCCGAACAGTTGTATCGGGAAGCGATTGACTACTTCGAGCAGGGAAACGGCCGTCTCTGTGCCGCTATTGCCACTCTTGATCTCATCAAGCTTTATCATCTTCTAGGTCGCCAAGATCAAGTTGATCGTTACCTGCCAAACGTGCAAAAAACTTTCCAGGAGGCTGGCGTGGCCTGGTATCTCAGCCAGCTAGAACAGTTGTAATTGAAAACTTGCTTGTTGTTTTACTTATGAAAATTCCTAATCGGGAACAAGCTGAACAACTCTTGCAAAAGGGTGCCCAACGAAATCCCGGTCCATGGCAAGGCCACTCTCTGTATGTGGCCCGTGCTGCGGAGCTGATTGCAACCCATCATCCTGAAATGGATGCAGATGCGGCTTATGTCTTAGGATGTTTGCACGATATCGGCCGTCAGGAAGGCGTCACTGGCATGAGGCATATCATTGACGGCTATCACTTTTTGCTAAGCCATCAGTATGATGATGCAGCACGCATTGCTCTAACACATTCATTCCCCAGCCAAAATATTGGTGAAGCCTTTGGCAAATGGGACTGTTCGTCCGCAGAAAAGGATTTTGTCGCTGATTATTTGCGAGCGATCACCTATACACTCTATGATCGTCTCTTGCAATTGTGCGATGCTCTAGCTTTACCCACAGGCTTCTGTGCACTGGAGAAACGATTCATCCATGTAGTCATGCGCTATGGCTTTAATGCCTTTACACTGGACAAATGGCGGGCAACCTATATGATCCAGGCTGACTTTGAGGCTGCTATAGGTTGTTCTATCTATGCTGTATTACCCGGTGTGATAGAAAACACCTTTAACACAGAGTTTGAAGTAGGCGAGAATTTTTTCAGGATAAAAGAGGTATGACATTATTAGCACAAGACTCATATTTGGCATTAGCACGTGAGGTTGTAGGAGACTTTTTGACGATATTCCCCACACGGCCGTTTGCCGTGCGCCTCCCCGACGGTTCAGAAATCCCACCCGATCCTGTGGGTCAACCCCAATTTACCCTAGTCTTAAATCGGCCGTCTGTCTTGCGGCGCATGTTTTTCCCCCCCAGCGAATTATATATCGGCGAAAGTTATATTTATGGTGATTATGACATCGAAGGCGACATCGTAGCTGCCTTTAGCTTCATAGATGGATCACAAAAGCAACTGGCCATAAAAAACGTCCTTCGTCTCGGGCGCAAATTGCTGCAATTAGAACGCGCTGAGCCAGCGGATTGGGCCAATCGCTTTCAAAATGAGGCCCAAGGCTTTGAGGGCTATGAAGGTTACGGTCGTTTCCATTCCCATGATCGTGACCGCCGTGCCATCAAATTTCATTATGATCTATCCAATGACTTCTATAAGTTGTGGCTTGATGAGCAAATGGTCTACTCTTGTGCCTATTTTGCCAGCGAGGATGAATCGCTAGAGACCGCCCAAACCCGTAAGCTCGACTTTATTTGTCAGAAATTGGCTCTACAACCAGGGGAGAGGCTGTTAGACATTGGCTGCGGCTGGGGCGGCTTGCTCATTCATGCAGCCAAACATTATGGGGTAGAAGCCATTGGCATCAGCATCAGCGAAGAGCAAACGAAAGAAGCCCGTGCCCGTTTCATCCAACATGGTGTGGCTAACAAGTGCCAGATTGAGATTAGCCATTATGAAACCTATACTCCAGAACGGCCGTTTGACAAACTCGTCTCCGTAGGCATGTTCGAGCATCTGGGGCCAAACAAACTGCCAGATTACTTTGCCAAATGTCTCGATCTATTACAACCGGGCGGTTTATTCCTGCTACAAGGTGCATCCTCACAGGGTGATTATCGCCATTTACGCCTGGGCATCATGGATCGCTTGGGGCTAGGACGCCATGCCTTCTACCAAAAATACTCCTTTCCCGACAGTGAATTAGTAGATATTGCCACCATCAGCCGCTTAGCCGAAAGCGTGGGCTTTGAAACACGGGATGTGCAAAATTTGCGCGAGCATTATGCTCTCACTTTGCGCCACTGGCTGCAACGATTGGAGACAAACCACGACGAGGCAGCCCGCGCTGTTGGTGAGGTAGCCTATCGTTGCTGGCATCTCTTAGTCGCCTTTTCCAAATATTTTATGGACTCAGGCCTCTTGGCTGAGTTTCAGACCGTGTTTGGCAAGCCAACCAAGGACGGCCGTTTGCATATGCCCTTAATACGGCCGTAATCTTAGAGCCAAGCATTTCAGCCCTTTCCTCAGACTACTACGCTCTGCGCGGGAACAAAAAGGAGGCATAAACGACTGCTTACAGAGATTGGAAATGGTACGAGCCTATCTCCAATCTCCAATCGCCCCTCCATGTGATACAATACCGATATCAGCAACCAACATTGAGTGTATTGAACCCATGAGCCTGGAGACCCTTATCAGTTATGTGCCAGGCCTGATTGTGCAGCGGTTGGCAGAAAAGCCCAAACCGATTACCCAGGCCACAGCCGAACGCTTCCCTGCAGCTGTACTTTTTGCTGATATTGTAGGCTTCACTCAATTAGCGGAAGCACTGACCCATGCCAGCAATGAACGCCAGGGGGCTGAGCAGTTGGCGAATCTACTCAACACCTTTTTCACTCAAGTGATAGACATCATCACCGCCCATGGTGGTGATGTCGTTAAATTTGCGGGAGATGCCTTATTGGCTCTATGGTCTGCGCCCAATAAACGAACAGGTTTCCTATTTGATAGTGAACGAGAGCTGACAGCAGCCACCCATCAAGCTACCCATTGTGCCCTAGCCCTACAAGAACAGTTGTATCCGATAGAAATTGCCGGCCATCAGGTTGCCATGCAGATTGGCGTCAGTGCAGGGCATGTATCGGCCGTTCACATTGGTGGGGTGCGGGGGCGTTGGGAATTCATGCTATCCAGCACCCCTTTAGTGCAATGCACTCATGCCGAAGAGATGGCAGGGTCAGGCCAAGTGGTTTTATGCCCTGATGCCTGGAAACTGGTACAAGCAATATGCCAAGGACGGCCGTTAACACGTGGCTACCACCTCATCACAGCCATCACGTCTCCTACTGCACCTCTATCGCAGCCAATTTCTCCCTCTCTTAATCCCACCGCCCAGACCATGTTAGAGCGATATATTCCAGCGGCCGTTTTGCCCTACCTCAAAGCCGATTATAGTGAATGGGTGGCTGAAATACGTCCTGTCACTGTCATATTCATGCACCTGCCCAGCTTTGGCATGTCCATTCGCCACCCCTACAATCGCACCTTGCCCAGAGCGCAGGAGATCATGCAAGCTCTACAAACCGCACTGTATCGCTATGAGGGCAGCATCAACAAGTTGAATGTGGACGACAAAGGCATCACCTTGGTAGCTGCTTTGGGCCTGTCACCCCTCGCTCATGAAGATGATCCGGTGCGTGGCGTGCAGGCGGCTGTGGAGATGCAGATGGCGGCCTGGTCATACGGCCGTCCCAGTGCTGTTGGTGTCACAACAGGCTTGCTCTTTTGCGGCCCCGTAGGCCATCCCCAACGCCGTGAATACACAATGGTCGGCGAGGCCATAAATATGGCCTCACGCCTAATGGAAGCCGCTCAAACGGCATATAACAAGAACAAACAACTCCCCGTTATCTATTGTGATGAAGCTACCTACCAAGCGGCTCAAGAAGACCTCATTTTCGAGACATTGCCGCCCATTCAGGTCAAAGGCAAGGCGCAAGCCATTGCCATTTATCGGCCATGCCTACAAGACAACAAGGCTGAACGGGTTCCAGTATGGCGACGCACAATGAATGCCCATGGTCAGTTGATTGGCCGGGTCAGTGAATGGGACTTTCTGCATCAGCAGATTACAGCCTTGCGCGGACAAGAAACTCTTTATGGCAATCTCATTATTTTGGAGGGGGAAGCTGGCATTGGCAAATCAGCTTTGCTCCATGCACTGTTGGCTCGTGCCCAACAACTACGC
The DNA here is from genome assembly GCA_965223555.1 of Promineifilaceae bacterium (SeqCode). GTDB lineage: Bacteria > Chloroflexota > Anaerolineae > Promineifilales > Promineifilaceae > CBDCWU01. Next base: position 2,292,346 of record CBDCWU010000009.1, on the reverse strand, counting down.
CTCTATACTCTATCCACTTTCGTGGCAGATAGTGCGGATAAGATGACACCATTTCAGGCTTGGCGGCCTCTTCTGGTGCAGTTATTCGATTTGGAGCGCCTGCTCATGGAATCGCCCCAAAAGCAACGAATCCATGTCCTGCGCCAATTCCCTACTGGCCCAGAGGAGCGGGGCTATCCCCTACGCGCCTTGAGTATGGCGCCTTTGTTGAACCCATTGCTGCCACTCAATTTACCTGACAACAAGTTAACCCGTCCCTTGCAAGGAGAAACTCGACAGCGGGCCACGCACGAGCTGTTATTACGTTTGCTACCCATGATGCTGAGCAAGGTAAACGGCCGTCAGCCCACCCTATTGGTCGTTGATAATGGTCACTTATTGGATGACGCTTCGCTCAACCTCTTATTGGCCCTCAAAGAAGTCACTGCGCCTACACTACTCATCATCGCCATGCGCACCTTACCCACTCCAGCCTATCAACAATTGCAAACGGCCGTTGCCCATCGCCTACGTATTGGCCCTGTGTCTCCAGACCAGATTTCTCACCTTGTGCAAAAAAAGTTGGGGGCCCAGCAACTGTCGCCTGCTCTCAAAGAGTTCATCCAAGAAAAAGGGGGTGGGCATCCCTTATTTAGCTTAGCCTTGGCCACAACCATGCAGCAAACACAGTTGCTACGCCTCGTCAATGGCGAAGCTCAACTGCTAAAACATGCCCGACAGGCTGGTATGTTGCCCCTACCACCCCTAGTTCAAAAAACGATCACCCACTCGCTAGATAGGCTGCCACCCACTCATGAACTCCTACTAAAACGGGCCAGCACACTCAATGAAACCTTTACCTACTCCGATTTACAAGCCACCTATTCAAACACGGCCCAATATAAACAATTACCCCATCATTTAGATGAACTCGTCACCTTGGGCATCCTACAACGTGAAGACCAGACTATCCCTAGCTATCGCTTCAGCCACTATTTGGGGCGGGCAGCCGTGAAAAGCTTATTAGTATCGGAGCAACGCGAAGTCTTAGGCAATCTGTGATCATGCTGACACTGTTAAAATGACCTTGCCTATATTTTTGTCGGCAGCCACATATTCGTGTGCTGCTTGAGCTTCGGCAATGGGAAATACTGTGTCAATAATCGGCTGCATCTCGCCAGAAATCAGTTTTGGCCAGAACTGCTCCGTAAATTGGCGTGTGATTTCGATTTTTTCTGATAACGGCCGTGTCCGCAACGTCGAACCCACAATCTTGAGCCGCTTGCCAATAAGCAAACCCATATTCATCTCCGCTTTGGCTCCGCTTAAGAGGCCAATATTGATAAGACGGCCGTATCGTCGCAACACTCGCATATTCATATCCAAATAAGCCGCCCCCACCGGGTCTAGAACCACATCCACCCCCTCGCCATTGGTGAAGGCCATCACCTCCGCCACAAAATCCTGCTCCTTATAGTTTATAGCTAAGGTCGCACCTAATTCGCGGCAGCGAGCCAACTTCCGCTCCGCCCCTGCCGTTACATAGGCTGCTGCCCCCACACTGTGGGCCAACTGCACTGCCGCTGTGCCCACACCACTACCACCCGCATGAATCAAGGCACGTTCTCCCGGCTGCAAATTGCCCTCTAAAAAGAGATTCACATAAGCTGTAAACCACACTTCGGGGATAGCTGCCGCCTGTGCCATACTCCAACCCTCTGGCACAGCCATGAGCATATCGGCTGGCACAACGGCCTGCTGCGCATAACCGCCACCCGGCAACAGGGCACAGACCCGATCTCCCACCCGCCAGCCCGTCACCTGGTTCCCCATCGCCTCGACCACCCCGGCCATCTCCAGCCCCAAAATCTCGCTGGCCCCTGGTGGTGGCGGATAATTGCCTCTTGCTTGGGAAAGATCAGCCCGATTAACGGCCGTTGCCGACACGGTCACCAATACCTCGTCATCCCCACATACAACATCCGCAACCTCCTCCCACACCAATACCGGCTTGCCCTTCTCGCCCTTTACCACAATACCCTTCATCAAATAACCTCCACTAAACTCAGTTTATACATTGGACATTTGATTCCTCAGAGAAATCAGATGTTCTCATCCAATCTGCTGTCAATTGTACTCAAAAATCATATCGGAGCCCCCAATACCGCTAGAGATTGTCGGGATTTCAAACAGCATCAAACCAAACACAGATTATCGTCTGGCTCAGTCTCACATTACCAGATAAACTTGCAATAGATAAACTTGATAAGGAGAATTTGATGACCCAGCGTCAAACCTACAAAGTAAAAGTTGCCGGACTTACCCGCCATTTCCCCCTCTTTGAAGTAGCCCCTGGCGTCCGTATCGCCATTTTCAACATGCTTGGTGATACAGAAATCGTCAAAGCTGCCGCTCTGGCCCTGGCCCAAAAATTAGCTGATAAACCAGGCGATGTTCTGATCACTGCTGAAGCTAAAAGCATTCCCCTGGCTTATGAACTCAGCGTGATCACAGGCCTACCCTATGTCGTTCTCAGAAAAAGTTACAAAAGCTATATGGGGCGTGCCCTCAAAGCCGAAACAACTTCGATTACCACGTGGCGCAAGCAGGTGCTTCATTTGGATGAAAAAGATCGTGCCCTCGTTGAAGGCAAAAAGGTCATCCTGATAGATGACGTCATCAGCACTGGCAGTACGCTAGAAGGTATGAAAAACATTGTGGCTCAAGCCAAGGGAGAGGTGATAGCCATAACGGCCGTATTCACTGAAGGCGATTTCGACTGGTCCCATGTTATGGCGCTAGGCAACCTCCCCGTATTCATCGACTGAGATTATGATCCCTGACGCCGCTACCCTTTCCATCTTTCGTCACCTTTTCGCTTCTGTTGCTGAAGAGATGGGTGTTACCTTAGAACGGGCGGCCTACAGCCCAAACATCAAAGAACGGCTCGACTTTAGCTGCGCTGTTTTCCTAGGCGATACGCGCATGTTGGCCCAAGCCGCCCACATCCCTGTCCATTTGGGAGCAATGCCTGCTTCTGTGCAAGCGGCCGTTTCCCACTGTGCCCCCTTCCAACCTGGCGATGTCATTATCGTCAACGATCCCTATCAAGGCGGCAATCATCTACCCGACATTACCCTCGTCTCACCCGTATTCATTCGACATCAGTACCCAGTAAATGGTAAGCAGTCAACAGACGATCAACTGATTTCGGCTAACTCGCCTCTGAATGCCCCCTCTTTCTTTGTCGCTAGTCGCGCCCATCATGCTGATGTGGGCGGTATGTCACCTGGCTCCATGCCCATCTCACGGGAGATTTATCAGGAAGGTATCATTATCCCCCCCATTAAAATCGTCGAGGGGGGTCAACGGAATGAGGGAGTGTGGCAGCTCATTTTGCGAAATGTACGCACACCCATTGAGCGGGGTGGTGATTTGGCGGCCCAACTGGCCGCCCACGCCACTGGGGCTAAGCGATTGGCCCAAATTGCGGCCCAGTACGGCCTAGATGAGATGTTGACACAAGCAGATGCGCTCATCGCCTATGCCAACAGATTGACCCAGGCTGCCATCAAACAGATGCCCAACGGCCGTTTCACCTTCACCGACTATCTCGATAATGATGGCCAAACAGCCGACCCCTGTCCCATTCAAGCCACCCTCATCATTGAAAACAACCACTTAACCGTAGACTTCTCGGGCACATCTCCTGCTGTGCCCGGCAACCTAAACACCGTACCGGCTGTGGCTAAATCGGCTGTGGCCTATTGCTTACGCTGCGTTGCTCTCGAAATGTTGCAGACCGATTTGCCTATGAATGCAGGCATCTTCCAACCGCTTACGGTCACAATTCCACCTGGCTCACTGCTTGACCCCCATCCACCCCATGCGGTGGCCGCAGGCAACGTGGAAACTTCCCAGCGCATCACTGATGTGGTTCTGGGCGCCCTGGCCCAAGCCCTACCCCACATCATCCCTGCCGCTAGTCAGGGCACCATGAATAATGTCACCTTTGGCGGCGTTTGGGAAGCAGAAAAGCAGGAGGGTAGGGGAGCAGGGGAACAAGGGAATAACCCTACCTCACCGCAGCCTTTTGCCTATTACGAAACGCTAGGAGGTGGCATTGGTGCAGGGCCACAGGCTGACGGCGGACATGGTATGCACAGCCACATGAGCAATACTCGCAATACACCTATTGAGGCACTCGAATACAATTTCCCCTTACGCATTCGGGAATATAGCTTGCGGTATGGCTCCGGGGGCAAGGGCCAACATTGCGGTGGAGATGGCTTGGTACGTAGTATTGAATTTTTAACACCAGTAACGGCTACCTTGATGAGCGAGAGACGGGAACGGCCGTCATATGGACTCAATGGCGGCCAACCTGGTCAACCAGGCCACAACAGCCTTATCCGCAATAGTCAGACCACCCCGCTACCTGGCAAAATCACCCTCGATCTCCAAGCTGGTGATACTCTTAAAATTGAAACTCCAGGTGGGGGCGGTTGGGGAAACCCAGAATAATTACCAATCAATTAATCTATGTCCTCTTTCAATAACATTTATCACGATCTGCCTGTACTCGTCACCGGACACACAGGCTTCAAAGGTGCCTGGCTCACCACCTGGCTGCTGGAGTTAGGGGCGAACGTCATTGGCTATAGCCTGCCCGAACCCCCTACCAAACTCAATATCTTCGACATCGCTCAACTCAGCCAACATATCACCGATGTTCGCGGTGATATTGGCGATTTTGCCAGTCTACACCAGGTCATTACCCAGCATAAACCGCGTGTCATTTTTCATCTGGCTGCTCAGTCCATTGTCCTACGCTCAGTACAACAACCTAAACTAACAATAGATATCAATACAGGCGGCACGGTCAACGTCTTAGAAGCTATACGCCAAACGAATTCTGTGCAAGCTCTTGTCAGTGTGACTACTGACAAAGTGTATCACAATGAGGAGTGGCTGTGGGGCTACCGCGAGAGGGATCGGCTAGGTGGCAAAGACCCTTATAGTGCGAGTAAGGCAATGGCTGAACTGGCTATTCATGCCTACCGTCAAACCTATTTCTCACTGGACAAATATGAAGAACATGGTGTTGCCATTGCCTCAGCAAGGGCGGGCAATGTCATCGGCGGCGGTGACTTCGCCGATTTCCGGCTCGTGCCCGACTGTATCAAAGCCTTGATGGTGGGTAAACCAATAGGCATCCGTGATCCCCACCATATCCGTCCTTGGCAGCATGTCCTAGAGTCCTTGAGCGGCTATTTGTGGCTGGGGGCAAAGCTATTAAGTGAGGGAACGGCCGTTGCCGAAGCCTGGAACTTTGGCCCACTTGAGCAAAAAGGCATCTCTGCTCAACAAATCACTGAAAAATTGATATCGCTATGGGGTAGTGGCACTTGGACACATACACAACCCGACCATGCCAAAGTGGAGACCAACCAACTGCGCCTCAACTGGGATAAAGCCGTCACTCGCCTCGGTTGGCAGCCCGTATACAGTTGGGAGCAAGCGCTAGCCGAAATTGTATCCTGGTTCAAAGCCTTCCAAGCCGAAGAAGATATGCACCAAGTGTGTCAAAAGCACATTCAAGCCTACACACACCAAGCCCAACGGCTTCAACTGCCCTGGTTATGACAGCACAAGTCCTGTCAACTTTTCACTTATGTCCCACAAGCGACGGGCAGCCGTTTCATCATAGGAAATAGTCGAAGAGGCAATCGCCTCACAATTCACAAAATATTTGCCCGTTACCCCTTCTAGTTCCGGTGAGGTCGCCAGATAGATGCTCGTTTCCGCTCCCTTTTCCACTTCCATCGCCATCAGATTGATTAACCATTTTAGAGGCTTGCCCAAAACAGGAATGTTGTTGGCCCCAATATTGGTGGCGACAAAGCCTGGGTGTAGTGCATTCACTGTCACACCAGTTCCAGCTAATCGCCGTGCCAGTTCATAGGTGAAGTAGAGATTGGCTAGCTTGGAACGGCCGTATGCCCGCATCCCCTGATAACCTTGCTCTATCTGCAAATCAGCAAAATCCAGTTCTTGGCCCTCATGGGCATCTGAACTCACATTCACAATACGAGCAGGAGAAGAAGCTGTGATGATATCCAACAGCAGATTTGTCAGCAAAAAGTAGCCTAAATGGTTGACAGCAAATGTGGCTTCTAGGTGATCGGCCGTTTCTCTGCGCGACACGAACACGGCTCCTGCATTATTCACCAGCACATCGAGTCGATCATATTTGGCTAAAAACTGGGCTGCCAACTGGCGCGTATCTGCTTGAGATGAAAAATCCGCCAGCAAATAATCTACTGCATCTCGCCCTGTCTTTCGTTTGATTTCGGCAACCGTTTTTTCCGTTTTGGTCTGATTACGACCAACAACAACGACGTGCGCCCCTTTTTCTACGAGAACACGAGCCGTCACCTTGCCGATTCCATCTGTTGCCCCTGTGACTATACATATTTTGTTTCTCATCTGCTCACTATACCAATGATTTTGCCCCTTGACACGAATCTATTCATTCTGTAAAGTACCCCGTATCGTTGTAAATAATTTCAATGATGTAAAGTATTATATCATAAGACAAAAAGACAATGGTAAAAGAACCTACAATTGCCGATGAACATATCATCACCGATCTAAATACCCTCAAAATCATCGCCGACCCTACCCGGCGCGACATCATGCGCCATCTGGACAAGCCGCAAACTGTCAAAGGAGTCGCCGAAATGTTGGATAAAGACCCAACAAAACTTTACTATCATGTACGCCAGTTAGAAAAACATGGCCTGATTCAAGTCATTGAAACCAACATTATTTCTGGCATTATCGAAAAAACGTATCAAGTCGTTGCCCGGCAATTTCATTTAAAAAAGGGGCTTATTGCTACCACAGAAATGACGGAAGAGAACATTGAAACGTTGTTTGGCACAATTTTTGATGTGACCAAGGACGAAATCAGCCGCAGCATTCGCGCTGGCCTTATGAAACCGGGCGATGAGACAACACCGGAAAAGGATGGGACAGCCAAAATAGTCCTCTCTTTAACAGAATCACAAGCAATTGAACTTCATAGCCAATTAAAATCTTTGTGGAATGAATACGAAGCCCTTTCTAAAGCAAATACAGACAATCCTGATGCCCAGCCCAAAGGGCTTCTGATCGCCTTTTACCCCATACTCGATTCAGAACAATAATCACTCATATACACAAAAGACCATAACTAAAGAATTTCTGTACTCGGGCTACCAAGACAATTTAACGGCTCAGAAGCGAACCTATAGACGATGCGCAATGACATCTCAAGAAGAAAAATCTGAAATAACGGCTCGTGCTTTACTCCAAATCAGGGATTTTCGCCTATTGTGGCTGGGGCAAATTGTCTCCAACTTTGGGGATGCCCTCACTCATCTTACGCTGGTGCTGTATATCAACCGTATTACAGGCGGCGATGCCCAGGCCATTGCCTGGTTGCTAATTGCTTTGGCCCTACCCACAGCCACTTTGGGACTAGTGGCTGGCGTATTTGTAGATCGTTGGAATCGCAAGCAAGTGATGATCGTTTCCGATGGCTTACGCGCTATATTGACGCTGGGCTTTATTGTAGCGGCCGTTTTCCAGCAACTATGGCTCATCTATACTCTCGCCTTCTTCCACGCCACCATTGCCGCTTTTTTTGCCCCAGCCCGCAGTGCCGTCATTCCTCGCATCGTGCCGCAGGAGGGCTTGCTCGCGGCCAACTCCTTAGCTCAGATGAGTGTGGTTTTTTTTAGGGTGCTGGGAACGGCCGTTGCCGGTATCCTCGTCGGCACATTAGAGACATTCAACACCGCCTTCATCATAGATGCCATCACCTTTGCCCTCTCAGCTCTACTTATTGCCCAACTGCGCGTCCAAACCCAAAAGACTGAAGCCACTTCGCCCGCTAGTGTAGGCATCGTCCTAACCCAACTACGGGAAGGCATCTCCCTTATCGTCAAATCGCGTATCCTCGTTGGCGTCATGATGGCTGGTGGGGTGGCTATGCTGGGCATCGGGGCCTTAAATGTGCTACTAGCGCCAATGGTTGTGAACGATCTCGGTCTTCCTGAAACTTGGTTCGGAGCTTTAGAATTCGCTCAGGTCGCTGCTATGATTTTAAGCGGAGCTTTAGTTACTATGCTAGCAGCCAAAATAAAACCAACCAACCTTGCTAGCAGTGGGCTCCTCTTCTCAGGCCTAGCCATATTGCCCATGGCTTTTGTCACTGAACTATGGCAACTTTTCCCCATTCTATTTGTTTTGGGCCTCTTGGCAACACCCCTCAACGCGGGTATTTCAACATTGGTGCAAACGGCCGTATCTGATGAACATCTGGGTCGTATCGGCAGTGCCTTGAACGGAGTCATCCAAACTGCCAGTCTCGTTTCCATGTTCTTCGCAGGTACCTTAGCCGCTCTCGTTGGTGTCCGCAACGTCTTCCTAATCAGTGGTTTGATTGTCCTTATCTCTGGCTTGGTCGCCTTCTGGATTTTTAATGGTCAGTATATGGGCCATAATGAGCAAACAACAGCAATCAGCGAGGCTCAACAATGAAATGTGCACAATTTGCCTAGATGTGACATAAAACAATGAATTCGGACCAACCAGTACTTAAATTCCCTTTATTTCCCTTCCATTTTCCATTATCCTAACCCTTGTGTTAAGGATACATCTTTTTGGCCACTTCACCTTATCTGAAGGGAAACGGCCGCTCAACTTCTCAGCTTTACCCAAAACACGGCCACTTTTCGCCTATCTGCTACTCAACCGCCAACAACCCATCTCCCGTGAAGCCATTGCCTTCACCCTTTGGCCCAATGTGCCAGAACGCGAAGCCAAAGCCAACCTGCGCCGACATCTCTATGATTTGCGCCGTATCTTGCCCCCAAACGAGCAGTGGATTATCAGTCGGGGCAGCAGCCTCCAGTGGCAGCCAACGGCCGATTACTGGTTAGACACCGCCCGCTTCGAGGAACTCAGTCAAACCAATCAACTCATTGCAGCCATTGCCCTCTACCAAGATAATCTGCTAACTGACTTGTATGAAAATTGGCTAGAACCAGAACGGGAACGCCTTCGTGCGCTCTACCTGAGTAATCTTGAGCAATTGATCGACCGTTACCAAACAGAGGCAGACTATCCCCAAGCCATCTACTATGCCCAGCAACTGTTAGCAACTGAACCCCTGCGCGAAGATGCCATTCGCTGTTTAATGCAATTGCGTTTTGAATCAGGTGATCGAGCCGGTGCGCTCCGGACCTATCAGCAATTTGAACGGCATATCCAAGCTGAGTTAGGCGTAGCACCTATGCCAGAAACGGCCGATTTACACGCCAAAATCAAATATGGCCCAGGCAACCAGCCAAATAGTCCTTCTACCACACCTGCCGCACTGCCCCACAATCTGCCTCACCAACTCACCAGCTTTTTCGGGCGCACGCTCGATCTCATCACAATCACAGAACGACTAACAGATAGGTCTACCCGCTTATTAACTCTAACTGGTTTGGGAGGCAGTGGCAAAACACGTCTAGCACTAGAAGCCGCCCAATGTCTATTGGCTCAAGCGCCTCCTATTTTTAGAGAAGGCATCTATTTTGTAGATTTATCGGCCATCACAGAACCTGACCAAATTGTGGCCTCCATCAATGAAATTCTAGCCCTCAAAGAGAATCCAGAACAGACAGCAACAGAACAACTAAAAACATATTTGCAAGGCAAGCAGATTTTGCTGATCCTCGATAATTTTGAGCATCTTGTGAGCGCAGCTCCCATTCTCACCGACTTACTATCAACCATACCCACCTTGGTTCTGCTGGTAACTAGTCGCATCTTATTGCAGCTTTATGGCGAACAGGCATACTCTGTGCCGCCCTTGCCCCTGCCTGAACCAAATCGTTTGCCGTCAACGGCCGATCTACTCGATTACGCTGCGATTTCCCTCTTCATCGCTCGTGCCCGCGCCTATCAGCCCACATTCACCCTCAATGATGAAAATGGCGTAGCCATCGCCCAAATTTGCCAACGCTTGGATGGGCTACCGCTCGCTATCGAACTAGCTGCGGCTCGCATCAAGCTCTTTTCCCCGACTCCCCTCCTGCGCCAACTCACCAATCGCCTCAGCTTCCTCACCAGTAGCACTCAGGACAAACCAGCCCGCCAACAGACGCTACGTGGAGCGATAGATTGGAGCTATCATCTATTAAATGCGGCTGAAAAACAGCTTTTTATCCATTTAGCAATTTTTCAGGGCGGGTTTACAGTCAATGCGGTAACGGCCATTCTCTATAATCATCCTGCTCCAGACTTCCATACGCTCGATTATGCTATCCTCGACCAATTACTCTCCCTCGTCGAAAAAAGCATGCTCCAACAATCCACCTCCACAATCAATGAACCACGTTTCCATCTATTGCCCCTCCTGCGAGAATATGCCCAAGAACACCTGCAAAAAGACCCCCACTGGCCTCAGCTACAGCAACAACACCTCCATTACTACTCCCAATTAACCCAAATGGCCGATGACCAACTCGATAGCCCCCAGCAATCACAATGGCTGGCCCGTCTCAAAGCCGAAGAAGCCAACTGCTGGGCAGCTCTCCACTGGTCACTCGATCAAACCCATCCAGACCACATCATAGAGACAGGGGTAAAGATGTCCATCGCCCTCAACAACGACTATTTGCGGCTACACGGTCGCATCAGTGAGGCTTGGCGATGGACTTGTCAGACCCTCACCTTCCAGAAACGATTAACCCCCCAAAGTTACCTGCGCCTTCTCAACCAAGCTGCCACAACCGCGCAATGGCATGGTCAATATAATCTCGCCGAACAGCTCCTAGCCAAAGCCGTCCCCTTAGCCCACGAACTAAACGACTTGAAACTGCTTCAAATCACGTTACACACATTGGGCTTCGCGGCCGGACGTCAGGCACAATACGCTAAAGCCGAGCCTCTCCTCACTGAAGCGGTCAACCTACGCCGCCAAATCAATCAAAATGAGATGGACGAATCCTTAGCCCGTACCCTTAATAATTTAGCCATCGTACTCAAATATTTAGGCAATTATGAGCGGGCAGCATCCCTCCTCCAAGAATGTTTGGTCTATCATCTGGCAAAAGGCAATCAACTAGGTGCTGCCGCGAACATGTCAAACTTAGGCAAATTGGCTCTTGAACAAGGCGATCTCGAATCGGCCGAATCATATTTCCATGATAGCTTCAATATCCGCCAGCAACTTGACGACCAAATCGGTGTGCTTATGGTTCTGAGCGGTTTGGCCGAACTGAAACGACATCAGGGACATTATCAACAAAGTATTCACCTTTATAGCACTTGTGACATTTTGCATTTAACCTTAGGCCAGCCATTAACACCTGAAAACCTGCGGCAGCATGAAGAAAGTTTAGCTTTCTTAAAACAAAAAGTAACCACCGCAGAATTTGACAAAGCTTGGCAAAGCGGCCAAAATGCAGCTTTGGCCGAGTCAACACATTGATCCTAGTCATAAAAGGCACTGAACAATATGAGTGATTACGAACGATCTAGTCAACTATGCGAATTTTCGACCTTACCCGCCATCCTACAGGTTGCCCTCCTACAAGAAGCCCAAGAACATGATTGTGGGCAAATCCCTGACGACATTCAACTTTGTTTGGAAACAGAATCACAGTATAAACGGGCAGGATTATTTACCAACTTTAAGAATCGTCTGGTCGGCTTACCAACCCCAGGTGCGGTGCAACATAGTGCTGTCATCATCATACCCAGTTGGCTTATTTGGACCTTTACTCATTGGAACAGCGATAACCAAGCCACGGCTCTATCTGTTCGCTTAGGGGAAGCGAAGATCAGTGAGTATAACCAAGATCATCCTGTTGCAGATTATGGGCTGAACATTCAAGGCGTTTTGAGTGGTTCTACTCAACATGGTCTCATGTTCCTAGGCCTGGGGCGAAGTCCAGACGCAGAGCAATTCAAACAACATGTATTACAATCAGCCAAACGAGCAAAAATTGTCAAAGTACAGACCGACAATTTCTGATGGGGCAGGAACCAAGTTCCTTTGAGGAACTTGGTTTATCTATCCCACAAAACATTATTGTTTGCATTAGTTTCGGACGATTTTCGGACGCTTGTATCCTACTCTGTTAAGAATTACGGAGAAAACAATGTCGCAAACCTTTACTTGTCCTAACTGCACAGCAAATCTTGAACATGATGGTGGTAATCATCTCACTGTGCAATGTCCTTACTGTAATAGCACTGTGATTGTGCCAGATGAGTTGCGTCCGCGTGCCCATCGCCAAGATTTCGCCCCACTCTTGGCCCAACAAACGGCCTTGCGTGAGGTGGTTCGCCTTATTAATTCAGAAGAGGGAGAGCAAGCGGCTCAAGTCTATCAAGATGCTTTTCAAGTGGATGCAGCCACAGCAGCTGATGCGGTGCAACGGCTGGCAGCCGGCTTAAGTTTGGCCAATCAGCATGTTTATACGATGCAGTTAGGTCAGCAAACAAAAGTGCGTCGTCGCGGCGGTTGCCTGTTGACTGGCCTTATCGCCCTCATTGTTTTAGGCATTGCGGCCGCAGTCATTGTGCCGCTTGTAGGCGGTATGGCGGCCTTGCTCGCGTTTTTACCTGGCTTTGAGGCGGAGTCGCCCAATGTTTCAGAGATTATTTCGGCTGTGTCTACGGCCGTTCCCGCGGCCAATGGTGCTGAAGTTGAGGTTATGCTGACAACGGTTGCTGTATCCGGCAGTGACAATGTTGAGGCCGTGTTAACGGCCGTTGCTGAATCTGGTGGTGGCGATGCTGAGGTTGTGCTAACGGCCGTTGCTGAAAGCCTAGCTGACACCAACACATCTAACCAACCTGAAAACATTTCTGCAATTGACACGCTGTTTGCTATCGGCGAACGAGGCATTAATCCTGGTCAATTTAACGATGCACGTGCCTTAGCCGTGAATCGTGAGGGCATCATCTATGTAGCGGATCGGGAAAGCGGCCGTTTACAAACCTTTGCCGCTGATGGAACCTACCAAACCACCTTGCCCTGGGATAAGGAAAAGTTCACAGACGATTTAGAAATTGGGCCAGACGGCACCTTATATGCCCAACAAAGCAGCCGCCTCTTTCGTTATAATGCAGATTCTGCAGAATTGCTTGGCGAAATTGTTTATACCCAAGACAATGCTGTCTCTTTCAGCAATATGGCCCTAGCCGTCAATGGCGACCTTCTGGCTATCAATCGCGTCAGAAACAGTATCATCCGTTTCGATGGTACAGGCAATGTGCTGCAAACTATCTCTATTGAGTCCGTCCCCTCAGCCCTCGGCTTTGAAAATCTAGCTGTGGATGGTTTAGGCAATATCTATGTAACTGGCACAGCCGAAGATGTGTTAGGCGACAGGCAAAATGTCGTGTTCAAGTTCAGCACCGAAGGTCAATTTGCCTCGCAATTTGGCAGCGATGGTAATGAGCCAGGACTATTCCTGGGTATTGTGTCAGCCATTGCCCTCGATGGGCAGGGGCATATCTATGTGGCAGATTTCCAGGGGGTACAGATGTTTGATAATAACGGCCGTTTTCTCGACCTCATACCCATTGAAGGGGCTGCTCGGGATATGGCCTTTACCAATCAAAGCGAATTAGTCGTGATCACAAGCGAGCATAAATTGTACAAATTTGATGTTAGTGGGCTAGGAAATTAAGTGGAACATGCAGAATATGTTGGCAGGTTCTGTCGGTCTGGCCCTCATTGTGGCTTTGGTAATGACGGCCGTTACCATCACCACAGCCTTATGGTGGAGCCGCAAAATAGTACAACAAACTACCCAGGTTGCCGACTCAGAACCAGCCAACTCTCATTCAGTGGCCCAGGCAAGGATTCTAAAAGTGTGGGATACGGGCGTGACGCTTGATCACGATCCGCAGGTGGGCTTATTGTTGGAAATACGGCCATTTGACCAGCCAGATTACCAAATTGAGACCAAAGCCATTATCCCTCGCCCCCATCTTAGACGGGTTCAACCAGGGGCCAATCTTTCTGTCACTGTTGATCCTCAAAACCCAGTTGACATCAAACTGACCTTCTAACCCACCAATACTGCATCACATTGGGCACGACGTGATACTTGTTCGACAATAGCCTTGCCACTATCTTGCATCCGTTCATCCCCCTCGGCCACCATGACTAAATCTACATCATGTGACCGGGCGTATTGGGCAATTGATCTGGCTGATTTGTCCACCGTTGTATCAATGGTGATAGCGATGTTATGCAACTGTGAGCGGGCCTGGATACCTTTTAGTTCAGAAAAAATGTCCTCTCGCTTGGCCAGTGGCAGATGATGACATACCCGCAAAAGGATAAGTTCGGCATCCGAATCACAGGCCATTTGTAGGGCGGGATCAATCGTCTCCGAAAGCTTATCCACATCGGCATAAGGCAGGAGCAGGCGTTTATGGGCAACGGCCGTTTCCTGTCGTAACATATCCAAAGAAGAAAAAACATGGGGGATATGGGGGGTTTCCTGTCTCGCTAACATGATTCACACTCCTTCAATCACTATTCCACACCGAAAACCATAAGCTAATCAGAAAATCCTATTCTTATTAGGACAATTTTCTAATTTAGGCTATATCCAGAAAGGCTACAATGGGGAATCAGAGGGGAAGACTTTGAAATCCAGCAGCATCTGCTTCCAAAACAAGGTTCTTTTACATCTGGGGTACATATCGTAGCTACAGTGTAAATCATTATCATCTTAAAAAACAAGGGTCAAAGGTCACATAACCCCTTTGCCACGATTAAATTCTTATGATAGCTTTATTTTTAGATACAGTGGCGGAGCCACGATTACAATAGAGAGAACCGCTACGAGAACCACGTTTGTCCGCATCCTTAATTAACGCAACAGGACAGAACAATGGTGTTGAATGCAGATTACGTTAAACGGGTATTGCCGGTGTGTTGGGTAAATTGAACAAGTCATTGTTCAACCAGTTGATAAATTCAGCGGATAGTTCTCCATAACGCCTACACGCAAAATGCCTCCTTCCTCTCCTTATGATATACTTTGCCTCAATCTTACCCATGATCAACCTTATATTTGGTGATGACTGGAGAATTAACCCACAAGGAGGCAGAGATGACGGATCAATTGGAACAGGTACAAATCGAAGAAGTAAAAACCACAAAAAAGATCAAAGAACCCAGAAAATATACTAAAAGGGGGAAGTTGAGAACCGACTATTATGAAGAAGAACTCTTGCGTCTGCAAGAAGAGTTGGTCAAACTCCAATACTGGGTGAAGGAAAAAGGACTGCGAGTGGTCATCGTCTTTGAAGGGCGTGATGCGGCAGGCAAGGGAGGCGTGATCAAACGCATTACCGAGCGTACCAACCCTCGCATCGTCCGCGTCGTAGCTCTAGGTATCCCCTCAGATCGGGAAAAGACACAATGGTACTTCCAGCGCTGGGTGGCCAACCTACCAGCTGCTGGTGAGATCGTCCTCTTTGATCGCAGTTGGTATACTCGCGCTATTACCGAGCATGTAATGGGCTTTTGTACTGAAACCCAGTACGAAGAGTTTATGCGCTCCTGTCCCCAATTCGAGCGGATGCTTGTACGCTCTGGCATCGTTCTGCTGAAATACTGGTTCTCAGTCAGTGATGAAGAGCAGGAAAAACGCTTCCAAAAACGCGCTCAAGACCCCAGAAGACGTTGGAAATTAAGCCCAATGGATCTCAAATCACGCGATATGTGGGAAGAATATTCCAAAGCTAAAGATCGCATGTTTGACTACACAGACTTCAAACAAGCACCTTGGTACGTCGTCAATGCTGATGATAAAAAGCGGGCGAGGCTCAACTGCATCAGCCATATTTTGGATACAATCCCCTACCAGGACATTCTGCCCGAACCGATTGAATTGCCCTCACGTAAACCGGGCACGGGCTATATTCGCCCACCCATTGAGGAGCAGACCTTTGTGCCCTCCGAATATTAGGGGATTTTGGCAAGATTAAGAATAGAGATTGGACACCAAAAAATTCCAATCTCTATCTCCCAATCTCTATTCCCTGATCCCCTTCCTTGATGAACAAACGCAAACTTATCATACGAGGCTGCCTTGGACTCGTTATTGTTCTAGTTGGGGCTTTCATCGTTCTCTGGCTATTGTTCCGTGATCAGGTCAATTTAGCTGGGATTCAGGGAAGTGGCAACGAAACAAACCTGACTGTGCCATCTGGTTTTGTCGCCAATGTCTTTGCCTCAGGTCTTAATCAACCACGCTTTCTGCAAACTGGGCCAGATGGGATTATCACTGTCGCAGACCGACGCAACGGCCGTATCGTGCGCCTCCCCGACCAAAATGAAGACGGTGTAGCTGACAGCATCGAAGTCTTTGCGGATAACATTGTTAACCCACATAGCCTTGTCTACCATGAGGAAGCCTGGTATGTGGGTGTTCCTTCCGGTGTTCTTCGCCTCACAGACGAAAATGGGGATGGCACGGCCGATTCTCGCACCACACTCATTGACGACTATCCCACCTCCGGTCATTCCACTCGCACCGTTGACTTTTTGCCAGACGGCCGTATGGTCGTTTCTGTCGGTTCAAGCTGTAATGTTTGTCAAGAAGACGATCCTCGCCGAGCCGCTGTGGTTGTTTACGACAGTGCCCAAGGCACAGGCGAATCCATCTTCGCCCAGGGCTTACGTAATGCCGTTGGCCTGGCTCGTCATCCCGAAACCGGCGAACTGTGGGCCACCAATAATGGCCGTGATCTCATGGGTGACGATATACCGTCTGAAACAGTCTACATTGTGCGCGAGGGCGAGCATTACGGCTGGCCCCACTGCCACAATGGCTACATAGTAGACCCCGATGAAGGCTATGACGGGGCTTGTGACAATGTAACAGGCCCCATTGTAGAGATGCAAGCCCATTCGGCGCCACTTGGCCTGGCTTTCTACACAGGCGATATGTTTCCTGACGAATACCAGCACGATCTCTTCATTGCCTTTCACGGCTCTTGGAATCGCAGTATTCCCACCGGCTACAAAATTGTACGCTTACCACTCGACGGCAGCACTCCCACTGGCCCTGTTGAGGATTTCGCGACAGGCTGGCTAAACGAAAATACTGCTGAGGTAAACGGCCGTCCCGTTGGCCTCGCTGTCGGTGCTGATGGCGCCCTCTATGTCAGCGACGACAAAGGTGGCTTCATTTATCGCATTCATTATGAGGGGTAAAAGATTAGAGGCTGAGTCGCTTCACTTCTGGAGATTGGAGATTGATCGTTTCCAATCTCCCTAAGGCCTTTTTCGGCACCACTACTTACTGAAAATCGCTCACTACCTACTGTACTAACTCATGTTTATCACTTTTGAAGGCCCCGAAGGTAGCGGCAAAACCAGTCAAATCGCCGCTTTAGCTACATTTTTGAACACTCAAGGCCATCAGGTATGGGTGACCCGCGAGCCTGGAGGCACCAGAATTGGTGATCAGGTGCGGGCTTGTTTACATGATGTGGAAAATAGAGAGATGACTGCCGTGGCCGAAATGCTCCTCTACTCGGCCTCTCGCGCTCAACTTGTAGCCGAACGCCTTCACCCCAAACTCGCCGCTGGCTTCGTCATCCTCTGTGATCGCTTCGTAGACAGCACCCTGGCCTACCAGGGCTACGGGCGCGGCCTCGACCTGAACACCCTCAAGCTCATCAGCCAATTTGCTACCACTAACCTGACCCCCGATTTAACCTTTTTACTCGACATTGACGTGGAGCGCGGTTTAGCCCGCCGCCTGGCCAACGACGAGGAAATGAACCGTCTCGACTTGGAAAAAGTGGGCTTTCATCAACGGGTACGGGCTGGTTATCATGAGTTGCGTCTGTTAGAGCCTGAGCGGTGGGTGGTGGTGGATGCGGATCGGCCGTTTGTTGTTATCCAGCAAGAACTACAAACGACTCTATTAAAACGTCTACAAACGTAATCTTATTTCCCTTATTTTCTATAAACTAATTGTTAGTATTTTAGGGAACCATTGCTGTACCATTTCGCGTACCGTGTTCACCAAGCACTTGTTATGCCGCCGCTTTACGCCCATTAGACACAATGCTAGAATACGGGCCAAGTTAAGACCCAATCCTTAGAAGTGAGCAAAAGGATAGCGACATTCATGAGCAATTTCGACGAAAAACTATTTGTCAATTTCGAGAAAAAAGTCGGCGGCTTTCAAAAACTCATACGCCCCGATGTTTCCAAATCTATCATGGTTATTGAGGCCGCCAAAGATATGGGAAAAAGTTGGCTTGTTAGTTGGATGCAGCAGCATTGTGAACGCGATGCCCGTGTGCCCGTAGCCACCATCCATTTTGGCGATGCTCTGGAAATTTATCGTATTGAGGATGATCTTGATCTGGTGCGCTTGCTCCGGGATCGTCTAGAGCAACCGCGCCATTTCTACCATCTCAATGCCGTTATCAACCATTTTACTGCTGCTGATTTGAGCAGCAACACCAGTGCCCTGGCCACCCTGCGGCGCAATATTGAGGAATTTTTTAACTTGGAGGAGCTACAAGACCTCACTTTTGAACTGGGTGTCCGTTATGAGAATATTGCAGGCAATACCTTGCGAGCGAAGACCCGCGAATTAGTCATCTATTGTGATCGCAATGGGCTAGTGGAAAAGCTGTTGACTATCTTGGAACAAGAACGGCCGTCTGTTTCTATCAATTGGCGCGCAGGGTTTGATCCGGAAACGGCCGTTTCCCTAACCACCGTTCCCAACGCACCTATCGCCGACAAACATGGCCGCATCCAAGCCCTCAGCGACCGCGAACGTCAATATGCCGAACAGCAGATCAACCAGGTCTTCTTCGACTGCCTAACTCAATTAGCTGCCGACAAAGCGCCGCTTGTCTTCCTCTTTGATGCCATCGAAAAGGCCCCACCAAAAGCCATTCATTGGCTACAACGCGAACTGCTCCTGCGCATTCGCCAGGGCATTTTGACCCAAACCAATGTCATCATCACTGGCCGCAAAACCTTTGACCTCACCGATTTAGAAATACGGCATCTACTCGTCGAAACTGACCTCTCCCCATTCAGGGACGATCATATCCGCGAATACGTATTTGATCGACGGGGCATAACAGGCTATGAACTGAGCTTCTTTGTCGATGCCAGCGGCGGCATACCAGGTCTCCTAGCCATCATGGCCGATAATGTGGCTCGCAAATACCAAGACGACGACGATGATTTTTTTAGCGATCTATAGCAACTAACCATGGCTGATCTGCCTCAAGAACCTGCTGCCCAAATCCTCTACCAGATGCTAGAGGACACCCACCCCAAAATGGTGGAAGCCCTTTACCAGGCATCCCTATCACCCTGGTACGATCTACCCTTTTTTACGGCCGTTCGCGCTGAGGATGACGGCCGTAATGAAGCCCTCTTACCCCGCCTCACCCGCTACTCCTTCGTCGTACCCGCTGCTAGTGACAATGGTAGCAGTCTCTATAGTGTGCGCCCAGACGAGCGCGACTGGCTGCAACGCCACTGGATCGCCCATGATCCCGCAGCCTTCTGCGCCGCCCACCGACGCGCCTACACCTACCGTCATAGCCATCCTGATCCAGACAACCCCGATGCCCACGCCCAAAACGAACTGTATCATCTCTTCTTCACCGACTACAACGCTGCTTTGGAACGGCTCACCGATCTCTTCCGCATCTACTTCACAGAACGACGGCTCACGGTGATGGAACGATTATTGACAACCGCCGACGAAGCCCATACCTATCTCCAGCTCCTCAACCAGTCTGACCTACACAATCTTGATAATCTGCTCATCCATCTCAATACGCGCCTGGCCCAACTACGCGGCAATTGGCGTGATAGCATTGATCCCCTGCGTGGCTTACTAGAAGACCCCAAACTGTCTCGTGATTTAGCCCCCTATGTTGTGCGCGGCTACGGTTTAGCTCTCAATCAAATGGGACTATACGTCGAGGCCATTGAGCAATTAAAATTTGCCTTATCAGAATTTGAACAACGCACAGCTACAGTCGAAGATCCCTCTCTCATTCTGAAAGCCGAGCAAGGTTACACGATGGTCGCCTTGGGCGATGCCTATGCTGCCCTAGCCGCCCAAGCCCGTGGTCATACTCAAAATGTGTCGGTTGTCTCATTCGGCCCTTTCCAAATCCTAGGCGACTTTCTTAACTTCTTCATCTCCTTACCCCTCGTTATCTTTCTCACCTTCTATCTCGGTTACCGCGTATGGCTGCCTCAATTCTGGCCCGTTTATAGAGACCTTGATTGGATTATCGCTCGCCTCTTTGCCATTGCTGCCCGCTACTACAAAAAAGCTGACCCCCTTCTCGAAGGCGACAGCCCTAGTCAGGCCGATCCGAGCAACATGGCTAACCTCGAGTATATTCCTAAACAAGAGTCCGTTTACGCGGACGAAAAATTAGCCCACCTCTATTTGCAAATGGGAGCCTATCATGAGGCGCGGCAGTTATTTGACTATCTACTCTCAGAAAGAGAAGCTCCTTTGGGCGAATTTCGGCGGGCCTCAGTGAGGGTCGGTTTGGCCCAAACATTGGTGCAATTAGAGGAATATCAACTGGCCCAAGTCGAGCTAGAACAGGCTATGACCGTGTTAGAGTTCTATGAGGAGCCAGAACTCCAAGCCGTTGCCCGCACCAAGCTAGGGCAATCCTTTTTAGCTACTAGCGAGAGTATAGCCGATCCCGCAGCCACAACCACCGCTGCCATCTACCACCTCTACGAAGCCATGCAACTGCACCAGGCTCAAGAACAATGGAGTAAAGCCACCGAAATCAGCGAATATTTGCTCTCCCTCACCGGTGATGAAGGCTATCATTTGACCGACGAGCAAAAGGAAGACGCTAGAGGTACGGCCGAAACACTCACCAAGCGCCACTATCCCCTACCCTACCGCAATGCCGTCACTCTCCTTTTCCGACGCTTTGTCCTTGTTCTCCTAGCTATCATCTTCTTCTTCATCATGCCCATGAGCACTATCAAGCTCGACATCGGCACCAGCACCGTCCCCCAAATCAGCTTCCAGGCCAGTCCCCTGCTCGACCCCAGCAATGCAGACTTCACACCCGATCTCATGCAGGGCGTTACTGCCCTCAATTTAGCCCAGCCTCCCAACCCTGATGTTCTCGTCATCCTCGGTGCCCAACTTTTCTTTGGCTACATTCTCCTCTCCACGGGTTTAGGACTGCTGGCCATGCTCTTTACTCCCCTGCGCCAAGTGCAGCAAGCTGGGGAAGCTCTGGTTGTCCGCCTCAACGAAGAAGGTCTGCGGGTGGGGAGGGGCTGGACGCAGAACAGCATTAATTGGGCAGATGCCACCCGTTATGTCCAAGCCGATGTTCGCTTCTTGAATAGTCGGCTTGCCGACAGTTCTTACTCTGTCTTGCAAGCTGGTTCACGCTCCATCGTCATCAGTGGCAACACAGCTTGGTATGCTTCATTGCGCGAGCGCATTGCGGCCAAATTGCCACCCACCGTTGAACAGCTACAACTGACGCATAATATGCTGCGCAGTCGCTTGGGAATCACGTTTACTATAACGGCCGTTATCCTCTTCACCATCTCCATTATGGGCAGTTTTGCCCCTCAACTTATACCCATAGATTGGCTTGGCCCCTACAGCATTGCCGACCTCTACCCCTATGTCTATCTTGGCTTCCTCATCCCTATGAGCTGGTGGTACATCGCCCAGCCCCTGCGCAAACGGTGGCTAGTTGATCCAGCTACTACTCCTATCTTTTGGGCTGGTAGTCTTGGTATCCTGCTGGCCATCGTCCGCATCGGCACCAGTTTTCGTCCCTGGTTTACCATCCCCGATATCTATCCCGATATTCTCATCACTACCTTGGTGGCAGCCTCTGCCGTTGTCATTTGGAAAGCACAAAATCATCAAAGACAGTGGGTCTGGCCCCAATGGCTACGGCTGGGAGCCACTGCCATTGCCCTCATCGTTTGCCTTTTCATGATTAGTCACACTCTACAAGCCATTTTGGGTTATCACTATCTCATCGTAGGCAACCATCAGCAAGCCCTAGCTATTGATGCCCAAGAGCGACAAACGGCCATTCACGAGAAAAAAGCTCTGGCTGCCTATCAACGCTCCCTGAACATCACCGAATGGAAGCTGCTTGGCATCCTCCAAACACATGTCCCTATTGCCTATCCATTTGGCATTCCCAAACCTAGCCAATTCATTTGGTTACAAGCCAAAAATGGTCATGCGGCGATGTCGGCTCAAGTTGGCGACTATGAAACGGCCGTTGCTGACTACACCCAACTCCTACAATACAGTGACGATCCAGCCAGCGTCTACGTCAGTCGGGCCATTGCCTATCAGGGATTAGCCACTGTCAGCGAAACGGCCGCTCCTGAAGGGGGCGGCTTCAACGCGCAAGAAGATTTCAACATCAAAGCCATCGCCGACTATAATACCGCCATTCAACTCGACGAAAACAACGCCAACTACTACCTATGGCGGGGCGTCGCCTACCACAGCTTGGGCAATATTGAGCAAGCCCAAGCTGATTATGAGCAAGCTCTGGTCATTCCCGAGGCTGATGACACCAACCCCCTCAGCCAAAAGAGCCAATCCCAGGCCTATACAGGTTTGGGTTGGATCGAATACAGTCAGGGCAACTATGAAGAATCATTAGACTACTTTGAAGACGCGAGCACCATTGACCCCAACTCTGCCGAAGCACCTGTTGGTCAAGGATATGCTAACTACTCCATGAGGCAATATGACGAAGCCCTAGAGGTCTGGCAAACGGCCGTTGACCAAGACAGCGACAACCCCGTCCTCTACACCTCCATCGGCACACTCTACTGGCGCATCGGCACCCTGGGCGGCAACTACAACAAACTCAGCGGCAGCGACCGTTGTGACCAAGAATTCCTCACCGACGAGCAAAAAAATCAATCAGCCGAACGTTTGGAAACATCCATTGGCTACTTCGAGCAATCCCTGGCTCTGCCCCAGCAAAGCAATGAAGACCTAGCCTTCACCCACCGCACCATCGCTCAAGTCCAATCTCTGCTGAAAGATTGCCCTGGCTATGAACCAGCGGCCGTTCTCCAAGAGGTCATCACCTCCTACGACCAAGCCATCGAACTTGACCCCACCAATCCCCTCTACTGGCACAACAAAGCCCGCTTCTCCTACAGCATGTGGCGCAATCTGCCTCCCGACACCGGCCCCGCCGCCCGTGAATGGCTCTTCACTGGCCTAGCCGACAATGAAACTGCCCTCAGCCTCAACCCGGTAGATAGTCCCCATCAAGGCTACGTGCCCAACGAGTGGGATGGTTACTTTTTACGAGCTATCGGCAGCACCCTCAACCGGGGTGATGCCCGTTTCCGTAATGGGGAATATGAAGTGGCTCTAGAATATTACGAACTGATGGCCTCCAACCAGCCGGAAAACGTCTTGGCCGCCTTCAAAGCCAGTTTGGCCGCCCAAGCCCTAGGCAACCAAACCTTGGCTGATCAGTGGTATGAACAAGGCATGAATCAGGCCACCTTGCAAAACCAAGCTGACTTAATCGCCGAATACCAGACAAAACAAGACATCTATCAGCTTTTCACCGAGGCCTTAGCCACCATGGACAGTGGTAACTGGCGGGAAGCCGCCGCTTTATACGATCAGGCCATCTGGCAAGCGGCCCAAGCCCAAACACCTGACCTTGTGGAAGCTGCTGCCAGCGATTTGCGCAACTATCTCATCGCCCACCCCGAGGTAGATGTCACCCAAGCCTACTGGCCCTTGCGCTATGAAACCTCCGACCAAAACCTGGAAACCCTGGCTCTGCCCGATCTCTACTGGCAATATCGCTCTGACTTTGGCTATCAACTGGTGCAAGGGCTGTTTAATGAACTGCCGGGACGCGAAGCCGAATATGCCACCGTTTTTGGCAGCGTCACGGCCGACATCGAACAAGCCGCAACGCTCAGCCTGGAAGCCCATAACGATCAGGCCGAATTCCTAACCAACAGCAATATCGGCAGCCTCTATTTGCAACGTGGCGACAACTATTTTGCCGATGGCAACTATGCCCTGGCTCTGGCCGATTATGAACAAGCCCTAAATCGCATTTCCTTGAATAGCCAGGAAAGTTTTACAGATTTGACCGTAGCCACCTTTAAGGCGGGGTTATCGGCCGTGGCCTTGGGCGACAGTGAGGCAGCGGCAAACTGGTATGATCGCGCCACCCAGCAAGCCACCCAACTGGGCGATCAGGAAATTGTACAAACGGCCGCTGCTGCTTTAGGCACTTTCTGGCTGGAGCAGGATGGTGAGGGGGCAACGGCCGTTGACTTAATAGACATTTACTGGCCCCTGCAATCCCGTTCACCCAGACTGGAGCGTACTACCAAACGCGACCTCTACTGGCGCTATCGGGCTGAATTTGGGTGGCAATTCATTGCCACCCTGTTCAATCAACTGCCCGGCCAGGAAGCCACCTTGGAACAGATTTTTGCCTCTACCCAGGCTGATTTGGCACGAGCGGCCAATCTAAATGAGACTCATGAAGCCCGCCGCGACTATCTGGCCCATAGCAACATGGGCAACTTCTACGGGCAGCGCGGCCAACTCCGTTACCGCGCCGAGCAGTTCCCCCCGGCCCTGGCCGATTTTGAAGAAGCCCTCGGCCGTTTGCAAGCAGATCAAGCAAGTGTGGCTAATGATTTGACTCAGGCCTATTTGTGGGCTGGTTTGGCGGCTCTGGTGCAGGCGGATTATGATCGAGCGGCCGATTGGCACAATCGTGGTCTGGAACTAGCTGCTGCCAACAGCGATCTCAGTTCGGTGACAGAGGCCGCCAATCGCATGGCTTTGGCCTTACAAGAAAATCCCAACATTGATTTGCTGGCTGCATATTGGCCTGTGGGGGATGATCGTCAAGGCAAGGAAACGGCCGTTGCCGCTTATACTCGCCCCGATCTCTTCTGGGCCTACCGGGCTGAATTTGGTTTCCGCCTCATCTTCCGCCTCTTCCAGGCCAGTTCCGGCAGCGAAGACCAACTAGAAAGGATGTTCAACGAAGTCATCGCCGACATCGAAACGGCCTACAGCCTTAACCCAGAGGCCCATCAAGTAAAACGGGATTTCTTCGTCGATGCCAACATCGGCTGGAACTATTTTCAGCGAGGCCAAGAGCATCTGGCCGCTACCCGCTACCCCCAAGCTGTCGCTGACTTGGAGCAAGCTATTCAACGGATGCAGCCCAACAGCCCCAACGCCCGCAACGACACCCTCGATGCCCTCTTCAGCGCCGGCTTAGCCGAACTAGCCCAGGGTAACTTCGCCGCCGCCCAAGAATGGTATCGCCAAGGTGTAACACTAGTAGGCGAACAGGATGATGCCAAACTCAACGAAGCAGGGCAACAGCTAGAAAGGCTGCTATTCGGCCGTGCTTTGGCCGAATAGCCATCTCCATAAATTGCAGACAAACCTATTTAGAATTTCCGCAAAAAAAAGTTCGTTCAATCGCTTTTCGAGCTATAATCGTAAAAGCCAAGCCCCACTTTACGGCCGTTTCTACCACTCTCCACCATTTTCCTTTGAATGGGATGGGGGCGGTATTTGGGGTCGTGGAAATAGGCTTCGTACACGGACTGGGTGACGGCAAAATTGACATCACAGCCGATGAGATCAATCAGTTCAAAGGGGCCCATGCGGAAGCCCAGGGATTTGATGAGTTTGTCGATGGTGGCCGCATCGGCCGCATTTTCACCCAACAGCCGCAAAGCCTCGCCGTAAAACGGCCGTGCCACCCGATTGACAATAAAGGCAGGGGTATCTTTACAGAGAACGGCCGTTTTCCCCACTGCCTCCACATAGGCCAAACAGCTTTGCAAGGTCTCTTCACTCGTAAAATCACCCCGAATCACTTCCACCAGCTTCATAATGTGGGCCGGATTAAAAAAGTGCAACCCAATCACCCGGTCAACGCGCTTGGTTGCCCCCGCTATAGCCCCAATGCTGAGACTGGAAGTATTGCTAGCCAGAATCGTCTGCTCGGTGGCATGTGCATCTAATGTGCTAAAAATTTCCCGTTTCAAGTCTAGTTTCTCTGGCGCGGCTTCGATGATGAGATCGGCCGCTGCCGCTGTTTCTAGTGAAGTGGTGAGGGTGAAAGCTTCTTTGGCAGTGGTGGCAGTGGAAACGGCCGTTTTCCCTCGTGCCACCCCCTTGTCAATCGAAGCCCGAATAGCAACCAAAGCCGCCTCTAAAAAATCATCAGCCACATCATACAAAATCACGCTATATCCGGCTAAAGCCGATACTTGAGCGATCCCCCGCCCCATCGTCCCCGCACCGATCACGGCTACTGTTTTTATCATAACGTTAGCAGTAATTGGTTATCCGTAATCGGTTATCGGATTACCGTTCACGGATAGCCGATCACTGATTACTCGCCCCTAAACTGCGCCTCACGCTTCTCCAAAAAAGCACTCACACCTTCTTCAAAATCATGACTGCGGCTGCAAATTTCTTGCAAATGGCCTTCATAATCAAGCGCTTCATCCAATGACATATTCCAGGCTTTATACATGGCCCGTTTAGCCAAACCATACGCCAAAGTCGGCCCAGTTGCCAAAGGCCCTGTCCAGGCAACCACCGTCTCCATGAGCGTTTCGGGCGTGGTGACAACATTGACCACGCCCCACTCCAATGCTTTTTGGGCCGTCAGGCGATCGGCCGTTATCGCTAATTCATAAGCCCGACCATAACCAATAATGCGGGGCAAAAACCAATTCGTACCACTATCAGGAACCAGACCAATCTTGCTGAACGCTAAAATAAAGCTGGCCTTCTCCGACACAATCCGCAAATCAGCCGCCAGGGCCACCCCTACGCCAGCACCAGCTGTCACCCCATTAACGGCAGCAATAATGGGCTTCTCCAAAGACACCATTCGCTTAATCAGCCGATGATAGCCATACCGCAAGTGCTCTCTAATCGAAAAATCTTCGCCTCGCAACTGTACTTCTCCTAAATCTTGACCTGAGGAAAATGCACGGCCGTTGCCCGTGATGACAATCACGCGCACACTATTGTCTCGTCCCGCCTGCTTTAGGGCATCTGTTGCCTCTTGGATCATCTGATTATTAAAGGCATTGAGGGTATCAGGCCGATTAAGGGTAATAGTAGCCACATTATCGGCCGTTTCGTACAAAATCGTATCGTAACTCATTGCAACTCCCAAAAATGAAATCTCTAGGAACAAAAAGGAACTCAAAGAGACCAGCCCCATGAGTTCCCACAAGTTCCCCAAAATTTCTTCTATCTAAAAGAATCCTATGTCATTCTCGTCGCCTTCATCCATCCCCTCTTCTTCCCCATCATCGTCATACTCCACAGGAAAAGAGACCCACAGGCGCAAAAGCTGACCTTCGTCTACTTCGCCCAAACGCATTGCCACCACATCTAGCTGCTGGCGCATACGCATCTCATCAGGAAAATCCAATTTAACGGGACGACCTTCTTGCCAAGCACGTTGACAACGTTCTACAATATCTTCACCTGTGCCTGTCCGTAATTCACAAATCGCCACTTCCTGATCATACGGCCCTTCATACACAGTCTGTAACCAATAGGGGCTAGGCAAAAACTCCGGCGTTGGCCCCTCAATTATGTTGATGAATTCTGGTTCTTTTTCCACAGTTCACCTTATATTTATTAGAGATTTGCCTATACTACTGTTAGTTGAAAGGGATGGCAAGCTTAAAACAGAAAAATTCAGGAGCTACTAGCATTCTGACAAACTTCTATTGTCGAACAGAAGCTATCGCTTCTGCAAGGTGCGCCGCGCTGTCTTATCCGTCAATAGGTGTTTGGCGCACCACTAGGTATCTTTCATCAAACCAGAGAATCACGAATTGGCATAGGTATGTGTGTGTAGGTCAATACGCTGTACCCCGGTCAATCCCTCAAGCTTAGTCAACTGCTCCCGCGTGCCTAAAACAATGAGTTCATCACCAACATCCAAAACAGTCTCAGCATTGGGCATAACAGTTCCCCCAGCCCGCCGCAATAGTGCCACTAAAGTTACGCCTGTTTGGCGACGAATATTGGCCATCCCAACTGTTTGCCCCACCAACAAGGATTCTGGCTGAATCACCAACTCCTCCAACCACAATTCCAAGCCACCATCCAAAGTTACTACATCCAAAAAATCTGTCACGTGAGGACGAATAACGATGTTTGCCATATGCTTGCCGCCAATTTGGTATGGTGATACGACCCGATTGGCTCCAGCACGGATCATTTTCTGCTCATTGACGGCATTCACTGTGCGGGCTACGATATATAGCTTGGGATTGAGGGCACGTGCTGAAAGAACGATAAATAGATTGCGCGAATCATCGCCCGTGCAAATGATCATACCCCAGGCACGCTCGATACCAGCCTGGATAAGTGCCTCGTCGCGGGTTGAATCTGCGTGTTGGGCAATCAGCCCTTTTGCTTGAGCCGACTCAATGCGATCCAGGGCATTATCAACGATAACAACTTGCCGTTTGCCCTCACGCAAGGTTAGGGCAGCACTTTTACCCACACGGCCGTAACCACACACAATCACATGGTTCTCCAATTTATCAATCATTCGCATCATTCGTCTGCTCCGTAGGCGGGCTCCGACCCGCCCTGTCAAAAAATATTCTCCCAAACGGCTAAAACCATAAGCCACACTACCCACACCCGACAAAATTAAAAACACTGTGAAGGCTCGGCCGGTTGGGGATAACGGCCGTACCTCACCAAAGCCCACCGTCGTCAACGTAATCGCTGTCATATAAAAGGCATCCGGCCAGGTCCAGCCCTCAATCAGCACGTAACCCACAGTGCCCCCCAGAAATAGGGTTATTACCAAAAGAATCAGAGGTAAAATACTGCGTCTCAAACTCAACATAGTCGTGTAGTTTACCCTTGCCAGCCTCAGAAACCAACCTCGCTATTGACCCTATCTTATGCTAAAATGAACATGAACTATTTATGATTTATGCGGTTTTGTATGAAGGAGAAAAAGCATGTCTGCCCTTGGTAATGGTTCTATGAAAAAGAGTGAAAAGAAAAATACCCCCTCTATCTACGACATCGGTTCCGCTACAGGCATTGTCATTGGACGGGGGTATGAAGATCAAGTCGCGGCTCAAACAGCCCAACAAATGTACTTGCCAGCCCCCGTGACCATGTCCGTTCCAGAAGGCACAGCCAGCATGGAAGAATTAGATCAATTTATTGAAGACAGTTCTCTTACAGAAGAAGATAAAGAAGCCACGAAAGCCATCCTCCACGACGAGTTATTACTCGAATTACAAAACGGCGAACAAGCCAATGTGCTGGTAGTCAAACAGCAATTAACAGAAATCACAACCAATCTGCCCAGCATTCGCGTCTATTTACGTTCATTTATTGAAAATTATGCTGGGGTTTCCAAAACAATTCGGCTTTTGACACGAGGCCTGCTAGAGTAACGGCCGTTCTGCCTCTCTTCAACCCCAAGCCTATCATTTTTGCTTGGGGTTTTCTTTATAAGACAAGTTATGTCAGAAGAAAACATTCGTCCAGCCCCAGAGACCACGATCATCACTGAACCAACATTATGGCGAAATTATATCTTGCCCCTCATTCTCTCGTTGGCTGTTTTTGCCGTCTTCTTGTGGGTCTTCCCCCTTATTCAAGAACCAACCTTTGTCAATATTGGCCGTTCCCTCATCATCCTCATTGGCGGCATACTGCCCAGCGTCATGTATCGTTATTTTACCCAAGAGCGACTGCCAACCTTTTTCAAAGAATACAAACAAAATTTGCGTCGGCTTGGTTTGCCGGAAAACGCCCAACAATATATAGACAAATTTGATGCCGTCTATGGAGCCACTACACAAGGCAATCAAATCGCGCCCTTTAACTCACCCGTTTTCATAGCTACCATTCTCACCTTTATCGGCTGGACCCTCGTCTTCTATCCTGTTCATGAAGACGTGATTGGCCTCAGCCCCAATCCTCTGCCTTTTGTTTATGGCTTCTTGGGAGCCTATGTCTTTGGCATCGGTTCGCTTGTGCGCCAATTTGTGACCGACGACCTACAGCCACGCTACTATGCGAGTTTGACCATCCGCTTTGTCACTGTCTTTATTTTATCTTGGCTCGTCCCCTTAATTCTGACACAAAATACGACCAACCAAGCCTTACTGGTCGCCTTTTTTATCGGGCTATTTCCCTCCACAGGCTTACGCCTCATACAAAGGGTAATAACGGCCGTTATCGGCATGGTCTCTAAAGGCTTCATCGAACCCCTCCCGCTAAGCCAGCTAGACGGACTCAACGCCTTCCAAGAAGATCGTCTCCTACTCGAAGGCATCGAGAACCTGCAGAATCTTGCTTCCACCAACATCGTAGACCTCATGCTTCGCACCCGTTTCACCGTCGAGCAAATCATAGATTGGATGGATCAAGCTCTGTTGCAAATTCACACCCGCGAACGATTTGAAGATTTCCGCCGCAGCGGCCTGCGCACGGCCACAGATTTCTTGGATGCCTACGAAGCCGTTAATTTACCAGAGGGTGAACGGCCAGCATGGCGCGAAAAATTAGCCAGCTTATTAAATACTCACCGGGCCGAGATGGCCAACAACCAGCACTCTATCACCCTCATCGAAACCATCTACTACGCCTTTCAGCGAGACCCCAACCTTTTCCAAATTCGCTATTGGCGCAATCATGAATTTGAGGCATTGCCCGAAGACATTGAAGCCAAGCGTACCAAAGCTGACCTCAAACTGATGCAAAATCTACCCGACGAAGCCATCGCTGGTTACGACAAGCTCATCCGTAAATTCCCCAATTACCATGCCCTCTTGCTCTATCGCGGGCTGGCCTATGCCTCTAAAGGGGAATATGTCAAAGCCATTGATGATTACAACACTGTCATTGGCAGCAATCGCACCAACACCGATTGGGAAACTGCTCGCCAAGCATATCTCTACCGTGGCCGCGCCCAATTAGCCTTAGGCGACTTCCATGAAGCAGTTCAAAATTACAGTGACGCATTGGAGAATTTCGATTCAGATTTTCCCGAAGCCCAGATGGATTTGGCCGTTGTACAGTTAACCCAATTGGGTCAGGAGGACAGTACGCAATATGATAGAGCTATCCAAAATTTAACGGCCGTCATCGCCAGCGAATTCAACACAGCCGAAGCCCTCGCCAATCGTGGTTTAGCCCGCTACTATCGCGCCAAAGCCGATCAAGCCATGGATGAGCCAGCTTATCGCCAGGAACTTGAAAAATCCCGCAAAGACCTACAACGTGCCTTGCGTCTCAAGCCCAGCCTCATCCCCTTCTATATCAACTTGGCCCTTATTTTGGGGGAACGGGGTGAATTTGAGGAGAAGGAAAGGGTATTAACAGCCGCTTTGGCCCAGCTAGATGTTAGCCCCGACGATAGCTACACTTATCGAGTTCGGCTAGAACGAGGTTACTTACTGAGTAAGATGGAACGCTATCGCGAAGCCGTCACCGATTTCGAGATCGCCACCAAATTCGCCCCAAACCAATCAACCGCCTTCTTCTATCTCGGCACGGCCTTGATTCATCTGAGCCGGTATGACGAAGCCCAAAAAGCCTTTCAACGGGCCACAGACCTAGATCCAACCTTGCTGCCTGGTTATGAAGAGCTGGGCAAAGTTTGGCTCAAATTGGCGCATTACTCGGAGGCCGAGGTTGCTTACAGCCAAATGCTGCAATTAGCCCGTGACACGGCCGATCGTCCCGTTGAGGCCCGTGCCCATCTCGGTTTAGGCCGTGCCTATCGGTACTTGGAACGTTGGCCAGATGCCAAGCGGGAATTAGAAACGGCCGTAAACCTAACAGGTGATAACCAGGCCGAAGTATATGCTCAGGCTATTTTTGAACTCGGCCTAGTCTGTCTGGCCACCAACTATATCCCGGCGGCCATCCGCCACTTCACCGACAGTGCCGTTCTTTTTGAAGTGTATGGTGACGCTCGCTCCAGTGCCAACGCCTATCATTATTTGGCTAAGACCCTCCTTGCCGAAAAACAAATTGATGCGGCGCAAGAAGCTTTAAAAAACGCCCAACAGCGACTGAATTCCGTATTTGTGCCCGGCAGAGCCGCCGATCAAGCCTTGCAAGAGACCATTCAACAAGAATTGGCTCACTTGGATACTCTCAATGGCCAAAAAGAGCCTGCACTATTGAATAAGAGAGAAGGCTGAGATGAACGAAGACCGATTACAAGCTCTTATTGAACAAGCCACAGTAGATTGTTATGACGAATATGAACAGCATTGGGGTATGTTAGCCGCCCTGCAGGATGAATTACACTTTCCCATTCCGGCTCATGCTCTGGGCGAAGCTGTTGTCATTGTGGGCATAGACGAGGGACACAGCAATGAGCGGCGAGGCATCATGGTCGCCATCCAAAAAGATGGCGGTGATTACAGCTTCCCCTTATCAGAATTGCAAATCGGGAATACCACTGAGCACAACAGCCAATGGGTCGCCGCCTATAAACTGTGGTTCAGATAAAAAGTAACGGCCGTTGTCCTGATGTACAAGTTAGCCTGAAACGGCCGTGTCTATTATCCACCCCCTCTTGTGTTCCACCTTTAGCCTACACAATTTAGGCCTAATAACCGTATAAAGAAACAGATGTTGCGCTTAATTGGTCGCCGCCTTCTATTCATCACCTCAGTCATATTGACTATCATTTTCCTCATCCATCTGGGCATGAGACTAGTACGTAATTCTGAAGTACCCCAACCCGATTTTGACATCGCTCAAAACAGCGTTCTCGCTTGGAGCGACACCCGCACCTATCTCAGTAACGCCCTTCAAGGCGATTTAGGTCGCATTCGTACCAATGGGGCCATCATTCCCATCCGGGAAATCCTGACCCAAGCCTACCTCAACAGCATGGGTTTACTGCTCATCGCCCTGGCCGCAGCCACCCTCATTGGCATTCCTTTAGGCACACTCACAGCGATCTTCCAACATAATAAAACCTTGCCCTTACTCATGGGACTAACTGTTTTGGGCATCTCAGTGCCCTCCTTCTTCGCCGCAGTCTTCTGGCGCCAGGCAGAAGTTTACTACGTCTACTTCTTTGGCTATCCGCTCGTCAGCGTTAGTGGCTTTGGCTGGGACTATAAACATATGACCCTGCCCCTCCTCGTCTTAGCCGCTCGCCCATTAGCCTACCTTACCCGGGCTGCTTTTTTAGGTTTCAAGCGCACTATGACAGAGGACTACATCCGCACCGCTTATGCCAAAGGCCTCAGCCACCTAGGCACGGTCCTGAGCCACGCCCTACCCAATGTGACTGTCTCCATTCTTACCGCTATGGGCGTATCTTTGCGTTTTGCCTTGGGCACATTGCCCATCGTTGAGTTCTTTTTTCTCTGGCCCGGACTCGGCCTACGCCTCCTCGAAGCCATAGACGCTCGTCAAACGGCCGTTGTTGTCACCCTTGCCACCGCCCTAGGACTCACCTTCCTACTCATCAATCTGCTCCTAGACATCATCTACTGGCTGATCGATCCCAGAATCAGGGAGGATACAAACGAAAGAATGGGATAATGGGCCATTTCCCAATCACCCTTTTCGCCAATTATCATGCGCTTCCTCCTCAATCCCCGTTCCAATCTTTCCCGGCTGCGCCAGACAAACGAACCAGCCTTTAGCAGCCGCTCCCGCTTCCGCCTGCAACATTTCCTCAGCAACACCCCCCTGCTTTTTGGTGGTTTTATCATCATCAGCCTTTTCCTCATCGTCCTTTATGGTCCCTTATGGGCACCGAGCAACCCCTACATTAGTGGGCAACACATCGTGCCCCACTTCGATCCCATAAAAGAAGAGTGGATCAGCCCTCCCTTATCCCCCTCAGCCGAATATCTGCTGGGCACTGATGAATATGGCAACGACATCCTGAGTATGCTCCTCTACGGAGCACGCAACACACTCATCGCCGCCGCCTTTATCACCATGGTTCGCATCATCCTGGGCCTCATTTTGGGGGCTTACGCGGGCTGGCACCACGGCCGTTTCCCCGACCAACTCATAATGGCCTTCATCAGCATCATCACCGCCATTCCCATGCTCATCAGCAGCATGATCCTCGTCTTCGCCCTCGACATGCGACGAGGGCTGCCCGTCTTCATCATCGCCCTGGCCGCCATTGGCTGGACCGAAATCGCCCAGTATATTCGCGGCGAATTCCTCATCCTAAGCAAAATGCCCTACATCGAAGGCGCCCAAGCTGTTGGTGCTACCCATTTTGCCATCGCCGTGCGCCATATATTGCCCAACCTCTTGCCTCAGTTACTCATCATCAGCTTCCTAGAACTCGGCGCCACCCTCATGCTCATGGGCGAACTCGCCTTCGTCGGCATTTTCATTGGCGGCGGCAGTCGCATTGCCCTCGGCGATGAAATCACAGGCATTCAAGTCGTCACCCTCGCCGAAGTACCTGAATGGGGAGCTATGCTGGCCCAAGGCTATCGCTGGCTGCGAGCCAAACCATTTATCGTCTTCCCTCCCGCCTCTGCTTTCCTCATTGCCGTCATTGGCTTCAACAGTTTTGGCGAAGGCCTACGCCGTCTCATTGAACAGTATCACGTCAGCACTAATTTCCTCCTGCGCAAACGCATGATCCTCGTCATCGCTATACTTACTTACGCCACCATTTTCATCATCAACAACACAGGCCCCGCCCCCTGGTTTGCCCGCGTGGCTAGAGCCTTCAATGGTGAATCTGCTTATGAACACACAGCCACCCTGTCTCAACTGAACGGCCGTTTCCCCGGCACATCCGACGCCAATCAAGCCGCCAACTACATCGCTGAACAGTTTAG
The DNA here is from genome assembly GCA_965223555.1 of Promineifilaceae bacterium (SeqCode). Taxonomy (GTDB): domain Bacteria; phylum Chloroflexota; class Anaerolineae; order Promineifilales; family Promineifilaceae; genus CBDCWU01. The sequence continues at coordinate 2,257,371 of CBDCWU010000009.1, read as the reverse complement.
CCAATATGGCCTACAACCAGGTTGGCGCCAATCTGAATACGTCTACCAACGAGATTTGCACTTAGTACGGCCGTTCGCCCAGCCTCAACTCAGCCTCCGCACCGCCACCACCAGCCGCGCCTTTCAACACCAACAAGATTTCGGCTTCATCCTCGAAGGGCATGGTGGCCCCGGCCAAGCAGAATTGCCACTCACAGTCATCACCTTCGCGTCCGACACACCTCCCGATTGGGAGGCCTACAAAGGGCTAGACCTACGTGACCGCATCATCATCCTCGACCAGAACAATGCCCCGGCCAACTTCGCCAACGAAGCCCTCATTCGCGGCGCTCAAGGCATCCTCTGGATTACCAACGATACACCCGCTGCCATACGTTCCCAATACCATGCCGCCGACCCCAACACCTATTTCACTCAGCCCACTATCCCCATGTTTCGTATACGGCCGTCTGTGGCCACCGCCATCTTCAACGCCGCTGAACAATCTCCATCAGCCCTCACCCCTGCCAATGCCAATCAGAGCGGCCCAGGTTGGCTGGCCCACGACCTAAACATCACCATACAAATGTCCCTAGATGTGAGCGAACCAGAGAGTACGGCCGTTCCCACCATCTTAGGCTACTTGCCCGGCAGCGACTTCGCCATCGCCAACGAAATGGTCGTCCTCATCGCCCATTACGACGGTCTCGGCACCGATCCTGATGGTACACTTTATCCCGCCGCCAATCAAGGGGCATCCGGCATGGGTGTGTTACTGGAATTGGCCCGCCTCTGGCAAGAGCAAGACCTAGAAACACGCCGTTCCGTCCTCTTCATCGCCTGGGGCGGCAGCACATTGAATGATCCTGGTCTACAAGCCTTTCTAAGCGACAATCGCTCCTTCCGTCATCTCCCCGCCCCCAGCAATGGTAATCAACTCGCCCCTCACGTCATCATCCAGCTAGATTATGCTGGGTCTGGGGCCGCAGCCCTTGCCATTCATCCTGCCTCCGCTCCTCGCCTAGCCGACCTGTTGCGCCAATCTGCCACCGAGAACCAAATACCCATCGCTGCTGATCCCACTCTCACTGACATCATACCCTTGCGTGTAGGACGAGCCAACTGGCTCAATTTTACCTGGACAAATCCCATCGTTTTACCCACTGCCGACAACCTAGACCGCATCGAACCCGAAAAGCTCCAAACCTATGGCGAAGTCCTCTCCCATCTGTTGACCCAAATTGTGAGGCAATCAAGGTATTGAGACTAGAGATTGGGTGTTTGAGACTGATTAAGCGAAGCGCCCTAATCTCCAGTCCCCCTTTCAAAAATGACCAATCATCAAATCGCCACCCCCACCCGTGAGCGCGTCGAATTTGTAGACGTTTTACGTGGTTTCGCTCTCCTTGGTGTTCTCATTGCCAATATGGCCTCCTACAGCGGCCGTTCCACCAACCCCACCGACTGGACCGAATGGCTCGACATCACCATCGTCAACGCCATGCGCTTTCTCATCGAAGCCAAATTCTACTCTCTTTTCTCCTTCCTCTTCGGCTGGGGCATGGCCATACAAATGCTCCGCGCCCAAGCTAAAAACCACCCTTTCCTGCCCCTCTACCTGCGCCGCCTCACCATCCTACTCCTTATTGGTATCATACACGGCACACTCATCTGGTTCGGCGACATTCTCACCGCCTATGCCCTATTGGGCTTCGTCCTCCTCCTCTTCCGCAACCGTTCCCCCCGATTTCTCCTCATCACTGTTGGCCTCTGCCTGCTGCTCTCCATCATCTTGACGCTGCCTGGCACTGTCCTGGAAGCCATCCGGCAGGCATACACAAACCTAACCGCACCCTTTAACAGCAGCACCTATCCCGCCACCCTCTACAGCACAGGAACCTATGCCGAAATCAGCCAACGGCGGCTTCAAGACTATTTAGGCATCAACAGCGCCATTCTCTACTATTTCGGCAACGTGTTTAGCATGTTTCTGCTCGGCCTCTATGTCGGCAAACGACAGATCTTCCAAAACATTCAGCAACATTTGCCCCAAATACGACCCATCGCCATCATCTCCCTTTTGCTGGGGCTGCTTTTTAATGGACTGTTCCTCTACTACAACAACAATCCGACAGCCCTTTCCCAACCATACATTCGATTCGCCCGCGTCGGTAGCCGCACCATTGGCGCACCTGCCCTCATGCTCTTTTACGTCTCGTCCATCATCTTGATACTGCAAACAGAGCGGGGATGTCTCTGGCTGGCCCCCTTGGCCAATGTCGGGCGTTTAGCCCTCACCAACTACCTCAGCCAGAGCCTCATCGCCACTCTCATCTTCTACAATTACGGGCTTGGCTTCTACGGCCTGGTAGACCCTACCTTCGGCTTCATTCTCAGCCTCATCATCTACTTTGCCCAAATCCACTTCAGCCGCTGGTGGCTGGAGCAGTTCCAATTTGGCCCCATCGAATGGCTTTGGCGCAGCCTCACCTACGGCCGTCGTCAACCGCTGCAACGCGGCCAAACCGTGGCCAATTTAGCCCCCTTACTATCTCAGCGCGGAAAAATCATCACGGCCGTTCTCCTCACCCTCACCCTCACCATCAGCATCGCCCTCTGGCGAAACGACCAGGCAAGTGACAATCCCGAACCCATAACCAGCTTCCTCAACAGCCCCACCGCCACCCCTGCCCCCGTCATCAATCTCACTCCGGAGCAACAGGAACCAGAAACGGCCGTTATCGCCACCCCTGCCGTCGAACCAGCCACCTACAACCCTAGCCCGCTCATTGCCGATGGCGATCTGCCTACCCTTGTCCAAACCTGGGACTTCGACCAGGCCATGCCACATATCCAAACACTCGCCAGTCGGCCGTTCGCCGGCCGCTTAGCTGGTTCACCCGGTGGTCAGGCCGCAGCCGACTACATTGCCACCCATTTTGCCCAATATGGCCTGCAACCGGCTGGCGACAATGGCACCTTCTTCCAAAATTTCCCCATCACCTATACCGAACTCACCGCTGCACCCGAACTCCTTGTCCTCACTCAAGACGGAACGGCCGTGCCGCAAACTCACTTCCAAGACTACAATCCCATCATCTTCAGCTATGCTGGCCCTGGTACAGGTCAGGGCCAGGTCATCTGGCTCGATGACTGCCAAAGCGACGACTTCGCCGGACAAAACCTCGTCGGCAAAATCCCTCTCTGCCAAAACATCATTGCCCGCCGCGACATCGCCAGCGTCAGCCGCACCGCCCTCGAATATGGGGCAGAGGGTCTCCTTTTGCTCACCGATCCGGCACGCTATTCACCCAACTTTGGCAACATCTACCTCGAAACCTGGGTTCCCCACCCCATCCCCACCTTCCGCATCTACCCCGATCTGGCCCAAGACCTGCTCTTAGACAGCAGCACCACCATCACCAACCTCCTCAACACCACCTCCGCCCTCCCCCTCAACAGCACAGTCCAGCTATCTCTGGCCGCCCCCGCCGCCAGCGTTCATGAAGCCCGCAACGTCTTGGGTGTCATCCCTGGCCGTGACATCGCCTATGCCCATGAGATCATCATCATCGGCGGCCACTTTGATCATCTGGGACAAACCCCAGATGGCACAATCTGGGCTGGAGCCAATGACAATGCCTCCGGTATCGCCGCTCTCTTAGAAATTGCCCGAAGTTGGCACGAACATGGCTATGTACCCCGCCGCACCGTCCTCTTTGCTGCCTGGGATGGTGAAGAACATGGCCTCTTTGGCTCTCGCCACTATGTCCAGCAGCCTCGTTATCCCTTAGAAAACACGCTAGCTGCTATCCAAATGGATATGGTTGGCACAGGCATAGACACCTTGTCCATCAGCAGCGGGCCACTAGCCGAAGCCTTAGAACAAGCGGCTCAGAGTTTGGCCGTGCCAACGGCCGTTATCAATCTTGGTCGCAGCGATCACGTCCCCTTCCTCGAAGTCGGTGTCCCTTCTAGCCTCATCATCTGGGTAGATCAAGACGTAAATATTCCTTCCTACCACCGCCCCACAGACCTCCCTGATGTCATTGAACCCGACAAACTAACGGCCGCGGCCCAAGTTGCCGCCACCACACTGCTGGCCCTCGCCGATGGTGAACCCGCCATTCGTGATCTGCTAGCTTCCCGCAGCCAAGCCATCAACGATAACGACCTGGCAGCTTTCCTCGCCACCACCTACCCCAGTCTGCAAACGGCCGATAGCCACTGGTTCACCGATCTTCAACAATTGGCTCCTCAAAACGTACACCTAACTCCCACTAACATCAACATACAGGGCAACGAAGCGGCCGTTTCCCTCAACCTTGACCTCACCAGCAACGATGAAACCCAGACCATCCCTCTTCAGGCCCGCCTAGTCCACACAAGCTCAGGTTGGCAGTGGCACGGAGCCAACCTGACTTCACAAAAAGTGGACCACATCACCTTAGCCTACCCGCCAGAGACAATGGCCCAGACCACGATCACTGCCACTGCCCAACATATCCAAACCCAACTCGATAACATCACAACATTGCTTGATCTACCCCCGACGGCCGTCTCCACCTTTCTCCTGCTGCCTGACAACCAAACCCTACGCGCCACCACCGCCCTCTCCTTGCCTAATGACCAGACCAGTTGGGTCGAACCCAGCCTCGTCAAGCTCATTTACACGCCTCAAATCAGCACCAGTCAGCAGCTAAACGCCAGCCTTGCCCAACTCATCCTCGCCAATGCTGGCCTCAGCCAAAGCGATGCGCCTTGGTTATGGCAAGGTCTCCCTCTCCTGCTGCAAGAGCGTAGCCACCCCATCACCACCCAAAAACAGTTTTTACCAGCCCTCCAAACCGCTCTAACCAACAATGATCTCGCCCCACAGCCTGCTCTCGATTGGGCAGCCGCTTCCTATTTACAGGCACAACTCGGTTGGCATGGTTTAGGTGAATTTATCCAAGATGCTGGGCGCAATGGCGTGGACGCTGCCCTGCAAACGGCCGTCGCCACCACCAACTTTCCCGACCTCTGGCAACAAGCATGGCATATCCGCCTGACGGTCGTCCAAACCCAACTCGATGCCCTGCTAAATGAACGTGTAACGGCCGTTGGCAACAACGATCTCGCCACCTTCCTCAACACCATTGACACCACCATCCCCACCCTCGAAGCCAGCCAAAGCCACTGGTTCCACGACGCCCAACAGAACGACCTCACCAACTTCAGCCTTACCGCCTCCCCCATCGCCCTTCTGCCCCATGGCAACATTCTGGCCACTGTCACCTGGCAATACAATCTGGGCCAAGCCCCCAGCCAAAACACAACTCTCACTCGCGCCTTCGCCGCCACTGCTGCTGGCTATCGTTGGGCTGGCCCCTATTTACAAATAAGCCCAGGCCCTATTTTGACTATGCGACACGAAGAGGAGCAGGCAGAATTAGCTCAAACCGTGCAGCGAGAAGCCGAAATCATCTATCGCCAACTCGCCAGCCAACTCAAAATCGCCGACCCCGCCCCCCTAACGATCGAACTCCTCAACAACAGCGCTGACCTGCAACAGGCCATCGCCCCCAGCTTTGGCTCAGCTCCTGGCTGGACAGCCCCCAACGCCGGACTCAAGCTACTGGCCAACGACGACTACCACTCCACATTAGCCATCCAACTCGCCCGCCAGCTCCTCCACCAACAGGGCGTGCATGAAGAGTGGCTGCTCAAAGGGGTTAGCCTCCTGCTTTCACGGCCGTTTGACCGGGGACAAGCCCAATCAGCAATGGCCGCCAGCCTGCCCGACCTGCAAACCGCCGCCCAAAACAACAGCCTCCCCGATCTCTTCACCCTACCCGACGATGCCCAGCTTTCAACCACCCGCTTGCCTCTCATTCAGGCCGCCGCTTGGGATGCAGTTCGTTTCTTCGTGGAAACATATGGCTGGGACAATCTTCTCACCCTCCTACACGATCCCACCGATGCCACCGCCCGTGCCCAGACTGGGCTGACCCTGCCCGCCTTCGCCCTCACCTGGCGCGATTCCTTAGCCCAAGGCCATATGCAACCAGAGTGGCTAGAAGCAGCCCAAGCGTTCGATGTGGCAACGGCCGTCCAGCATCTCAACACCCTCACCAACCCCGCCTGGAACGGCCGTCTGGCAGGCACAGATGGGGCAAACCAAGCCGCCCAAACCATCGGCGAGCAATTCGCCAGCTACGGCCTACAACCCGCAGGTGATGACAACAGCTACTTCCAATCATTCCCCATCACCCACACAGCACTGATCTACGCCCCCCGCCTAGCCTTCGTCTTCACCGAAACAGCCCAAACCTTCAACTATCGCCAAGATTTCCTCCTAGCCCGCCCCTTCCTCACCAGCACCGTCAGCGGCGATCTCGTTTGGTTGCAAACGCTAGAAGCCGAAGGCAACCTCACCGGCAAAATAGTTCTGATGCCCTCACCCCCTAGCCTCGATACCGCTCTGCACCAGCTCGCCGAACGCGGCGCAACAGGCCTTATCCTGCCCACATTCAAGCGTGATGAAGTAGAATTATTAGGCAAACGGCCGTTCTCACCCGCCAACCTCGCTCCTTTTCCTGTCTACGAACTGACTTCTCCCGGCTACATTCATTTTCTCGAAGCCAGCGGCCAAGACCGCACCGACATGGACAAACTCCCACCCTTCCATCCTCTCAACATCACCGTCCACCTCGATGCTCCCCTCATCCCGCCTACCCTCACCTCTAGCACCAATGTCCTCGGCCTTTGGCCCGGCAGCGATCCCTTCCTCAGCCAAGAAATCATCATCATCGGCGCCCATTACGATCACGTAGGCGACGACCCTGATACCTTGCTTTGTCCCGCCACCACAATTGGCTTCCCCCAGGCAGACACCTGCCAACACCAGCCTGGCCTGTCCTACTCAGGCATCAATGACAATGGTAGTGGTGTAGCCACCCTGCTGGCATTGGCTCAACATTGGCAAGATATTGGCTATCAACCCCAACGATCTGTCCTCTTTGCTGCCTGGGGTGCCCAAGAAATGGGCCAAATAGGTTCAACCTATTTCATCTCCACCCCTACCCAGCCCTTAACCAACGTCATCGCTATGCTCCAATTAGACGGCGTTGGTGGCGGCGATGGCTTCGGCCTCGGTGCTCAAGGGGAGGCCGCCCAAGATGGCCTGCTGCTGCAAGCCATCAATGTTGCCGCCAACCTGCTAGACGAAAAACTCATCGTCACCACCCAAACAGGCGAGAGCGATCAACTCCCCTTCCACCAAGCTGGCCTCCCCACCCTCCTCGTCGCCTGGCGGCTGGCCGACGACAACAATCTCCCTGACGAAGCCGCCTTCGCCGTCCACGAAGAGCGCCTCGCCACCACAGGTCGCCTCGTTACTCTAGCTCTAATGAGCCTGGCACAGTAATAACTACAACAGCCACCACGCCTGCATCTCCAAGAACAACAACTGCTATCTCTTTGGAACTAACTTGAAGGCCGCGTTTTACTAAACTCCAAAACCCAATTCGTCTACCAGGTTTGCTGACCATCGTTAGAAAAAGCCTGCTGCCAACGTGCCGTCGGCGGCGTGATGTTATCCCAAATAAACCAAACATGGGTTATTGAACCATCCACTGCTTCTAGTTCTTGAAAAAACTGACCAACCTCGCCGTCAAAACGGCCGATCAACGGCCTAAAATCTGGCGGACTACGATTTTCCAACCAAACCAGCAACCACTCTTCTGTTTCAGGATTAAAGGCACGCATCATAATGCCTTCCAATAAAAATCCATTCAGTAGTTCCGCTTCATAATGGTCAATAATTAGTCGCCCATCTAAAAAGGCATTACTCCAATTTCGGGCAGAAAATTCAACCTTCGTGCCATCTTGGCGTGTGGCCTTGTTCACAATATCCCATTCACTGGCTATAAAATAAAATTGGGAAGATGAGGGCAAATCAGCATGTTTAACAAGACTATTCATTTTACTTTTCTCCAGGTATTTTTCTACGCCCAATCGCCGCACATCACATGCAGCTAACCACCATGTAATACGCATCATCAACAGTAAATTTTTTTATGTTGGCGGGGTTTGTAACAGAGAATAAGGAAACGGCCGTCTAGCACAACGGCCGTTTCCCTTTCAAAAAAGCTAAGAATAGACAGACACGAGTTTCTACTGCACTAAAGCGTTTAGCTCAGCTTACGTCTTACTAGTCTCACGTCAATTTGTCTCCACAAGCGTCCATCAATAGCCAACAGGCTGACTCCAATCAGCCCCATGCCAGCGAAGTGCTGTATAGCCAATTTTTCACCCAAGATAATCATGCCCAATAACATAGCACTAATCGGGATAAGAAATGTCACCAACAGTAAATTTGTTGCGCCAACCGTGGATAACAAACGAAAGTAAATAATATAGGCTAAGGCGGTGCTAAGTAACGCTAACCCAAATAAAGCCCCCCATACCTCTAACCCTGGCATAGGCAACAACCAAGGCTTGTCAAACACAATAGCCATGGGAATCATCATAATTGTTGTGCCGGTGACCTGACCTGCTGCTGTGACAAGGGATGGTATTTCTTTGAAGCGTTTGCCATAGATGCCAGCAAATGCATATGAAACGGCCGCCCCAATCACGGCCAATTGAGCCAAAACATTGACCCCCAACCCCTGCAAAGCATCAAAACCAATCATGACTGTCACACCTATCAAGCCAAACAGGACACCGAATAAACGGTTAGATGTCATTCGTTCGTCAGCAGTAAGGAAATGAGCCAACAACACAGTCCACATAGGTGTAGTGGCATTGAGAATAGCTGCCAATGAGCTTGAAATTTCGATTTGACCCCAGAATATCAAACTAAAAGGTATTAGATTGTTTAGAAGCCCCATTCCTAAAAAGGCTCCCCACATCCTCCACGATGACGGCATTCGTTGACCCGTTGCACGTACGATTAAATTGAGCACAATGGCGGCAATGCTAACCCGACCGAGAACAATCGTAAACGGTGGCAGTGCCAACAAGGCTACTTCTCCAAAGAAAAATGACCCACCCCACAAGAGTGACAAAAGAATCAACAAGAACCATTCAGATACCCCCATTGTTTTATTAACAGTCATATGCACACAAAGCCTCTAGAAATGTGGAGCTAACCAATATTCTATTCAATTATTATCAAACAAAATATTTATAGCTCGCACCCTTTTCAACAGCCTTCACGGCCGTTTCTCAATCACCGCACTACCCAAAATGAAGCTGCTCGTGAGCCAACAGAGCTTTTTTGATAGGCAACCCTGCACCATAGCCCGTAAGACGGCCGTTGCTACCAATCACCCGATGACAAGGCACAACTAACGGAATAGGGTTGGCACCATTGGCTGCCCCCACCGCTCGCACAGCTTTCGGTTTGCCAATGCGCCGCGCCAACTCACCATAAGAGGTGGTTTCGCCGTAGGGAATATTTTGTAATTCGCACCATACTGCTTTCTGAAAATATGTGCCAGCCAAAACTAAAGGCAAGTCAAAATCATGCCGCTCTCCCGCCCAATAAGCCCGTAATTGAGTAATGGCCTCAGCAAACGGAGCCGCATCCTCCTGCCATTCAGGCTGGATCATTATCGGCCGTTTTTCCGTTTGGAAGTTCAATCCCGTCAAATTTGTACCATCACTAACCAATAAAATTGGCCCCATTGGGCTGTCTACATGTGTATAAAATGTTTGTTTGTTCATTTGTGAATCTCCTTAATCTTGACTTCCCGCCCATAAATACATGGCTGCATAAGCACGCCAGGGTCGCCAAGCTGCGGCCATTTGTCGTAGCTCTTTGGCCGTAACGGCCGTTCCCCCACCTACCACCTTCCTTAATACCAAATCCCCGGCCGGAAATGCATCCGGTTCACCAAAGACACGCATGGCCACATAATGGGCCGTCCAATCGCCAATGCCCGACAGTTGGATCAGCTGGCTAATGAGATCGTCGAGGGAAACGGCCGTTGTCAACAGCAACGCCCTCTCTTGCACAGCCTGCGCCAAAGCTCGAATAGCGATGATACGTTGCCCCGTCAAACCCAAACCCGACAAATCAGCTTGGCTCAGTTGCGCGGGTGTGGGGAAAAGATGAGTCAGATGGGAATCGGCCGTCTCTAGTGGCTGTCCACAAGCCGCCACCAATCGCCCCGAAAGCGTCGTGGCCCCCTTCACACTCACCTGCTGCCCCAAAATGGCCCGCACCGCTACCTCAAAACCATCCCAGGCACCTGGCACGCGCAAGCCGGGTCGCCGCTGTACCAGCCTGGCCAATGGCTCATCCTGAGCCAGATGCTCACTAATCACCATGGGATCCGCTCGCAGATCAAACAAAGTCCGCACCCGATCTACAATTTGAATCAAACTACCTGAAAGATTGGGAGAAAGCGTCAGACACAAATTATGCTTATGTGGCTCGTGAGTCACCTGAACGGTGCCTATTTCCTCGCCCACATGCACCGTGCGCCGATATTGATCGCCATCCACCCATTCCACACCAGGCATAGCGCGTGCGGCCAAAAATTGCAGAATAGATTGCCAATCATAAGGTGGTCGGTAGGCGAGTTTAAGCTGCAATTGCCTTTGCTGGCATGATTGCTGTCCTTTTTTGTGTCGGTTTTCTTTGCGAAGGGCAGTGGGCGAACGGCCGTATACCTTCTGCATCACATCATTAAAGCGGCGAATACTGGAAAAACCCGCACTAAAGGCAATCTCCGTCATGGGCAATCCCGTCTCCGTAATCAACTTTTTGGCAAATAGTACACGCCGGTTTTGAGCCACAGCAACAGGTGAGGCCCCTAAATGCTGTCCAAAAAGGCGGCGCAACTGACGTGTTCCCACATGCAAGCGGTTAGCTAACTCTGGCAGATCATGCTCGTCCATCACCCCCTCACCAATCAGGCGCAAGGCCCGGTTGACAGTGGCCGAAGTACCACACCAATCAGGTGTGCCGGGTGATGATTCGGGGCGACAGCGCAAACAGGGACGTAACCCAGCCTCTTCAGCTGCCGCCGCCGTCACAAAAAAGCGTACATTTTTCGCTTTGGGCCGGGGTGCCGGGCAAATCGGCCGGCAGTAGATGCCAGTCGTGAGAACACCCGTGAAGAAACGGCCGTCATACCGTTCATCTCGACTTTTTACAATCGCATAACAATGTTCGTGATTCAGTTCCATGCCCTAATCATAGCCAATTTCACACGGGAAAGCTGGCCGTTTTCGGACTTCACATATCGCCAATGATTGAAAAAACGGCCACATGTGGGCACAAAAAGGGGACAGCATTCACACAGGCACGGATGCGGAATTTAGAGTTTAGTTCACTATTCGTGCTGCAGCAGATTAATAAGCTTACCAAAAGGGTCGCGAACATAGAATCTACTTGATATTTGAAACAATACGTTTGACTTTCATTTGTAGACTCCTTGGATATTCCTTTTGAACTCTAACACGAGATTATCAAGCACCATCGCTTTTCCTTGCTCCCAGGCGACTTGAAATGCTTCATCCCCTAAATTTTCGTGGAGCTGCTGCCTGATGTCCATAAGTAATGGCCATTTTTCCAGCCAGCCAATGGGGCTGAGGGGATGATGGTGAGCTAGGGCCAATTGATGAACGGCGCTTTCAAAGCGATCTTGTTGGACATGTAAAATGGCAATGACGGGCAATATCCAGGTGAAAACGGCCGTCGCCTGATACTGTCGCGTCGCCTCTATCATCTGCTGGGCATGTTTTGCAGCTTGTCCCCAGTCCCCTTGGCTAGCATAAGCCATAGCCAAGGCCCAATAGGCCATGACAAATACAAATTGGTCATGCAGAGGGTTCGTCAAGCTCGCTTCACCATGTTTAACCGCTGCCTCATTGCGCCCTGATACAGCTGCAAACAAACTTAACACCGCCTGAGCATAGCACTGATTATTGACAAAATGGAACAGTTCCGCCTCACGTGCCCCACTTGTGATCCACTCCTCCCCTTCCTCCCATTTTCCAGCCAGAAAATAACAAAGTCCCAGGAAAATACCCCCATAGGAATTGGTAATAGGATCATAAAAATCGCGGGAAGCAGCAATAATCTCGTGGCAATGCTTTTCAGCCATTTCATATGCACCACGCCCCAACTCAATATCTACTAAATTGCATAAAACATTGGGCTGGTAGACTTTATTATCCATCGCACGCGCCGTTTCAATAGCCCGCTGCAACCATTCAGCAAAATCTGTCAAGCCTGTTAAACGTGAATAACAGTAACCGATCATCCCTTGCAGACGGGAGACATAGAAGCCGTCTTGCAAAGCCTCAAAATGGTGCAAGCTCTGTTTGAGGAAAGACAAACCTTTTTTAGGTTCGTTAGCAATAATGGAGATATACGAACCTTTAACCCACAAACACAGCCCTATTTCTACGTGATCGTCTGCCGCCTCGGCAATTTGCAGGCAAGATTTGATAAGGGGCAACAATGTGCCATCATCCCCTTGTGACACCAAGCGCATGAAGACGGAGCGTATTGTCAGCCGTTGCCAGGCTCTTTTGTTCTCATCATGAACAAATGGGAATAGTTGAGCAACGGCCGCATCGAGAAAGGTAATCCCCTCTTGATAGCGACTCGATATTTCAATAAAGAAGTGGAGCCCTTCGACTGCTTGCTCGACGGCCGATTTCTCGCCTATCTCTAAGGCCATATACCAGGCAGCCCGGATATTCTCCCAATCGGCCTCAATCTCATACAAAGCAGCCGTTTGCCGTACCCCTCCCCGCAAATCATCTTCCCAAGCTCGCAAGGCAGCTAAATAATGGTTGCTATGTGCCCGTCGAGCTGCGTCCATCCTAGTTGAGTCTGCTAATTTGGCAGCAGCATATTGACGCAGCAGCTCATGAATAGAATACCGCCCATCTGTCTCCACCGTAACCAAGGCTTGATTCAACAAGAGCCGCAAACTACGTAAATTAGCCCCGGCCACAACCTCTGCGGCCTGTCGTGTGAAGCCCCCATGAAAGACCGAAAGCCTCATAAAAACTTGCCGCTGATCGGCCGTTAATCGTCGCCACGATGTATCAAACACCACCATCACACTGCGCTGTCGCTGTGGCACGTCCACTATATCTGTTGCCAAAAAATCTAGATTTTTCTGGATTTCTGCGGCAATTTCTGCAAAAGAAAGTACATCCGCCCACCTAGCCGCCAAAATTAAAGCCAAGGGCATCCCATCCACTAAACGGCAAATCTGGTCAACATATTGATGCTCAGCCGCACTCACCTGTAAACCAGGACGTGCTAATTCAGCATGGTTTTGCAATAGTTGCACAGCACCGCTCATCGTTGTGCCATTTTGTACTGCCAAACCACCCAAAAGCATTACTTGCTCTCCCAAAAGGTTCAGCCGTTCACGTGATGTTGTCAGCACCTTTACCTGCGGTGCAGCTTGGAGCAGATCTGCCACCAACTTGGCTCCAGTGATGAGGTGTTCATAATTGTCCATCACTAATAGTAAATGTTTGTCATGCAAATACTCAAACACCTGCTCTTGCGGATTGTCGCTGGACACGCGCAGATGCAGCACCTCTGCCAACAGCGTGGGAATATGCTCCACCGCAGACAGAGGGGCCAGGGGCACAAAGTGAACCCCGTGCACAAAATCATCCACAACGGCCGTTGCCGCTGCCAAGGCTAATCGTGTCTTGCCCATCCCCCCTGGTCCCACCACTGTCACCAATCGTCGTTCCGGCTCAGTCAACAACTCCACAACTCCGGCCACCTCCCGCTCTCGTCCCACAAAGGCCGTCGTGGGCACTGGTAAGTTAGACAGAGGCAAACGCCCTTGTCCTCGCCTCTCGCTCACCTTGTCTTGTTTATTCTGGTTTCTCTCCTCTCTTTCCTCACTACCAAATTCGCGTACTCGTATAGCCTCATACAGCGCAGTTGTCTCAGCTTCTGGTTCAACGCCTAACTCTTCATCCAACAGCCGCACGCACTCTTCATATTGGCGCAGAGCAGCAGCTATCTGTTCTGAATGGGCATATAGTTTCATTAAGTCTCGGTGGGCAGGTTCATGCCAAGGGTCGAGACTGAGCCAGAAACGGCCGTAGCCTATGCCATCCTCATAGGCACTTTCTTTCAGGCTCCAGGTAACAAGGGTTTGGGCAGCTCCAGCGGCCAGTCGTCTCATCTCTTCACGCTGGAAGAATTGCCAGTCGTCGAATTCAGAGCTGTCGGGCAGATTGAAGCCAGCCAGAAAGTCGGCTTGGTAGAGGGCGATGGCTTGCTGGAGCTGGTTGATGTCGGTAGGGGAATCGGCCGTTGTATTGACCAAAAGCTGTTGGAAGGTGACAACATCACAAGCTAGGTTGAAGTCTGGGTTGATGCCTATTTCAGTACGGCTGACGAGTAAAGCTGATTTGCCAATGGTGCGCAGCAGAGTAGACAGCTCCCGACGCAGATTGGACTTGGCCTGTTTTCCATCATACGCCGGCCACAACAGAGTAGCTAAGCTTTCCCGGCTGTGTGGCTGCTGGGTAACAACCAGATAGGCCAACAAGGCCATGCGCTTGCGCCGCTTCAGGGGAATGATATTGCCTGCTTGCTCTAAGCGCGGGCTGCCAAAAAGGTAAAGTTGCCAAGCCATGGCCCATTTTACCGGAGAATTAATGATTCTTCTAGATAATCTCCAACCTACATTCCGCAGGGAAATTTAGAGATTGAAGAATAAAATTATGCAAGAGATAGGGTCAGGGATAAGCTTGTCTGTATGACAGAACAAGCCTATGAATACGAAACACAAAGATTGGATCATCTGGGAATAGTGGCAGGGATATGCGAGCGAATCAACTTAGTCAACATCATCGATGGGTCACTGCCATCACCAACCGACCGTAAGGTGAGTTGTGGACAGGCAACAAAGGCCATGGTGTTAAATGCCCTCGGTCTAAGCGGCCGAGCCCTGTATTTGATGCCCGAATATATGAAAAACAAGCCAGTAGATTTGTTGATAGGAGAAGGACTGCAAGCAGAGGATTTCAACGATGATACCCTGGGACGAGCCTTGGACGAGATACAACAGATGGGGGTCACAGAATTGTTTGCTCGTATAGCAGCCGAAGCCTTACAAGAGTATGGCATCAAGCCAGAATATGTGCATCTAGATAGCAGTAGTTTCATGTTGCAGGGAGAGTATGACTCAGCCTATGCGCAGCGGATGACGGAGGTGTACGGAGCCGTCGCCATCAAACAGGGATATTCAAAAGAGCAACGACCCGACTTAAAGCAAGTGGTTGTCAATTTGATAACCAGCCAAGCATCAGCCCTGCCGCTGTGGCTGGAAGTGCTAGATGGCAACAGCAATGATAAGCAGAGTTTCCAGAAGACAGTCACGGCCTATTGTGAGCAACTAACAGCAGGGGAACCACCACCGTGGTTCATCATGGACAGTGGTGGCTATAGTCAGGAAAATCTGCAAACATGGCAACAGATGGGGTGGGTAACACGTGTGCCTGAAACTATCAAACAAGCCAAAGAACTTATCTCGATTGTAGCCATTGAAGATATGGAGGAACTGGGTCAGGGCTATCGCCTTTACCCCATAGGCACCTGGTATGGGCATATCAAACAACGCTGGTTGCTAGTCTACTCAAAACAAGCGCACGAGCGCGAGGAAAAACAGCTACGCCGTCGTATCACTAAACAGCAAAAGGCTATCGAGACAGAGTGGCACAAATTATGTCGGATACGATTTTCCTGTCAGGAGGATGCCCAAGCCGCTTTGCAGAAATTCTCAGGTCAATTGCGTTGGTGGCTCCTCGCAGCCCAAGTGGCACCCATCACAAAACACAAGCGGCGGGGTCGGCCTGCTCGGGGCCAGCTTCCGGAGGTGATTGGCTGGCAGATTCAAGGAGACCTGAGTGTTGATGAAGCTATGGTGACTGAAAAAGCTCAATGGTTAGGACGCTTTATCCTAGCGACTAATATTCTGGATGAAGAGAGACTACCCAACCAGCAACTCTTGTCTTGTTACAAGGAGCAAAGCAGTTCAGTTGAGCGCGGTTTTCGCTTCCTCAAAGACCCCATGTTCTTTGCTGATAGCCTCTTCCTCAAGAGTCCGGTACGTATGATGGCCATGATCATGATAATGGGCTTAGCTTTGTTAATCTATGCTCTGGCTGAACGAGAAATTCGCTTAGCACTAGTCCAACAAGATGAAACGATTCCTCATCAGACGGGCAAACCAACCCAAAAGGTTACCATGCGGCGGGTTGCACAAATATTTGAGGGCGTTGATTTACTCATCATCAGAGTTGGTACTGAGATTGTATCTCGCCAAGTACTCAACCTAACACCTGTCAGATTGAAGATTTTGAAGCTTTTTAACCCCTCAATTCAAAATTGTTATTTACTCAATTTCCGGTGCGGAATATAGGCTCCAACCCACTCAACGACTCATAAAAATGGACGATTTTCCAGAAAAAAAGGGGTGTCAAAAGACACCCCTTTCTCATACAGGCATATAAAACAGCGATCTATCTGCCTATGGTTGGCTCGCAACAAAAGGAAGATACAGTCTGTATAAAGCCACTGAGAATGGTGGCAAGTCATGACTAATCACAGTATCACCACCATTGCCGAACACATGATAAGTACCGGTCGCTTCCCCTTCTTCACCGGCCGTATAGCCAAAGCTTAATTCTGGCAATTCAACACCAGTCGTCCAAGAATCGGTCATATAGGCAAAGAGGTTAGTTTCACCCATTGGGGCAGCCATAGCCTCAAAACCTTTACTTGCAATTTCACCTGCCGCTGCAGAAGCGGCCCCTGGAGCCAGTGGCATCCAGCCTGGGCTAACCGTGCCTGGCGTATAATGCACATTGCTGGGCAATTCGACAATAACAAGTGTGTCAGTGAGCGGACTACCCACGTTGCGAATAGATAATGTTGCTGTGGCCGTGTCACCAGGAACAATATGCTGTGGTGTCGAACCACCACCTTCTGCCCCGTAGTGGCCAGAAACCTCAGCCTCATACTCGCTGTTCCAGATACGAATGACACCGTAACTGCCATCAGCAGCTTGGTCTAACACTTGCACGTGGAGGCCATGCTGAACTTCGCTATCACCAGGATGGCCAGAACCGAGCACTTGACCACCCACAGTGAAACCCCAGAAGGCCGTCAGATCATCACCAGGATTGCCATCGGCATCCATGTCCCGGATACGGGTACTGTAATCGCCAGCAGCTGGTACCACAACCGAAGCAGCTTGATCCGCTCGATACACGAAACCATCACCGGGGAATATCCAACCTGGAACAGAGCGTAAACTATCATGAAATGCGGGAACGGCCGGACGGCTACCAAAGTCCAAGACATCGCTCATGACATGGGCTGTATCATGAATCATCCAAGCTGGGCCATCATCGAGCGCAAAGGCCGCATCCATCGCCCCACGACGATTGCTGAGCTGACCGCCAGCCCACCAGCCACCACTGTCTACACTCCAGGGAATCGCATCATAGTGTGAGTCTACAACCAAAAGCTCCCCTTTGGGGCCAGTAGCCGGCGGGGCAAACTCACGACCACCAGCGACAGCCTGATTATTACTATAGAGGTTGTTACGATACCAGACGACCATACCGGGCACGTTAGCCGAGAATTTATCCACAAACCAGCCATCCGTACCACCCAAACTGTAATATTGCTCTGTATGACCCACTGAGGCAATTGAACCGTCATCATTACGCCATTCTAACAAGTAGTAATGCGGGTAAATTTCGTTAAATGGTACTACTTCCCAACCAGTGAATGTCCAATCACTTGTGTCTTCAAAATCAGTCGAGTAGAGATTTGTCATCCCATCATCTAGAGAAACATTATCTACCCAGATACCAGGGTCTTGAACAGCTTGATCCGTGGCATACAGAAATTGAATCAAGACAGACGATTGGCCAGCATAGGCACCTAGATCATAAGTTAGTGTGCCATCATACATGCCAGTCAAACCACCAGCACCCAGCCAAGCTGCTGAACCATTGGGGTCAGATGTTGCATACTCACCTTCTTCATTGAAGAGAATGTCCCAATTAGTACCACCATCCGTTGAGGCACGGACGTAAGTGTAGTCCCAATCGACTTCAATAGCGAAGTAGGTGCTGAATGTCATAGTAGGTGAAATCGCACTACTCAAG
The DNA here is from genome assembly GCA_965223555.1 of Promineifilaceae bacterium (SeqCode). Lineage (GTDB taxonomy): Bacteria > Chloroflexota > Anaerolineae > Promineifilales > Promineifilaceae > CBDCWU01. The sequence continues at coordinate 2,239,218 of CBDCWU010000009.1, read as the reverse complement.
TCAAATTCACGTTGTAAGGGTGAGGCAAGCATATTACCTAAAACTGAGTGGAGGCCTTGACCATCGCCAGCCAGGTTGTCAACTGTTATTGCCTGGTCAGGCAGGTTGATCCAAACAGTATCTTCGGTACCCAATGGTGTCGGGTCTGACTGCCCTAACATGACTTCCTGCATAGGATCATCATAATTGATTACGAGGGGATCTTCCCAGCCAAAGAAATAACGTCCCCAAGGGTTGAAGGGAGCTGGGTGAGAACCACCTAAAGCACCACTCCAAGAACCACCAGACATGCCGTCCCAGTGCGCAGTAGAGTTGCTGGTAGCACCAGTTTGATCATAGTAATCGGGCAAGCCAATATCATGGCCATATTCATGAACTACCACGCCAATATCAGCATCTTCGGGAACATGCGTGTAATTGGCAATGTAGATGTCATCACTTGTGTCTCCAGGTGTGTCTGCACCTTGAACAATACATCCATATTCTAAGCTACCGTCATTATCATTATCACACCACACATCCCAAGAATGGGCCCATAATTGGTAATTACCATAAGTACCACCACCAGCAGAGTTATCAATACCTGCATGAATAACCATGAGATGATCTACAATACCATCGGGCGGGCCTTGATCTCCAGGCCCGTACACATCATACTCGGACCAATCAAAATCTGGATCGATTTCATTGAGCTTATTAGCTATATCAATGGTGAATTCAAACCCAAAACCGGAAGAGGTGCCATTACAAGGAACTCCCTGACCACCGGGATCTTGTTCGCTGCCGCCCCAACCATACCAAGCTACAGAATGGTCCAGTTGTATCCAGTCTGGATAGATTTCACCCTCAATGCTGTATTGGCCTTCCGATTGCTCGAGGTACCAATTAACGGCCGAAACGCCCGTCAAATCCACCCCAGCACCATCATTAAGCTCAGGTCGCACCACACCCACACCATTACCAAAAATCAGATCCTCATACCATTCAATGGTAAAATCACCGCCAGGTGCGTAAATCGTGTTGTTATCACTAATTACTGCTGGATCGGGGATTGTACCATGCAACGGACCGGTGACTGTGGCCGTGAACGTTTGCGTGCCGCCTACCACATCACAACCAGGAATGTGATCCGTCCCGGTAAATTCAAAGGGAATCATGAGCATTTTGGCTGTACCCGTCAGGGCATTGGTCGTTGCCGGGCTTCTGCCTAAAGCTTCAGCCTCGGCTAAAGCGTCCATCCGTGCAGCATAAGCTATGGGGTTTGGTCCAGCCTTCTCTTTTTTGGCATAGAAATCACTATACCACTCATTTAACGCAGCTTCGGCCTCTGTCCGGGAAGCCCCTATAGGGATACCAGCAGCCTGTAAAGCAATTAAATCATTCCGTGGGGGGCGCTCATTTGGAAAATGGCGTCCTTCATATTGGCTCAATAGTTCAGCCGGGTTTGCTTTTGCTACCTGCTGACCACCTGTCAGGGAGAGTGCAACTAAAGCAACCAACAAAAAGATACTACTCATCAAAATGAGTAGTATCCATAATTTTCGTCTATATTCTTGTGCAATTTGCATAATTTCCTAACTCCTTCTCGTAAGAAACTTTTGATATTTTGCCCACTATCATGCTCATCCAAATTTTGGCTTCATACTTTCCTGATTACATTACCTAGAAATATGATTATCAAAACAAATTAGGAACAAACAGAAATTTGTAGGCACAGACCAAGTATTATCTCTTAAATACTAATTAATAATAATCACACCACCTCCTTATGAGCAGTCGTTTCCTAAATGACTGCGACCGATATTTTAGGTTGTTCCTCGACTTTAGTCAAAATAAAAATCGTGCTTCATAGTCAATTATGTCTGACTATGATTGGCAAGAAAATGCTTGGCTCAACCACGCTCATTGTCAATGATATTGGCAGTAATGGCTGTGATGGATCATTAGTAGCCAGACATAATGTTCCCGTATAAACACCTGGGATGCGACCTGTCGAATCAAAGGGCACATCTACCGCCAAACTTTGGCTGACAGCTATGGTACCGGACAGACATAGGATGAGCAGCTATCCAAGGCAGGGCACTTGGCAAATCACAGCCAGTCCTTAGATTCGTTCCCTGTAAGCGAAAAATGAGGTCCAGATCGGCACCACCGCCGACACCGCATACTGATGCACCTGGCTCCCATGCATCTACACAGGATGGCCCAAACACGCCTGTTTGTCGCCAATGATAAGGCGAGCCTGTTTGTATTATGCGCGTCTGCCAGAACCATTGTTCCGGTGGGCCGACAAAATCCATGTTTGCGTTCACGGAAAGCCAATAAGTCCCTGTTGTTAGGGTCATAGGCGGGTTTAAGGCCAGGGTGATTGTGCCATTGTCGTCAGTAAGGGGGATAACGGCCGTTATCTCAACCAGCTCTATCCCTGGAATACCATCAGCATTGCTATAAACAGTCACATCAAAATCTGGGGCTGCCCATCGCCAGCGGTATAGATGCCCGGCACATAAATCTCATCAATTTGCCAGATCTGCTGAGAAGGCACCACAAAATCATCCGCCGCATAGCCACCATGAACTACACCTAGAAAATATTGCGACGGTACGCTATTATTGACACTGGCATTATCTGTTTGCTCCCACAAAGTCACTGTGCCACTATAGTAAAAGTGCCAATCTAAAACATCATCACCCAGATTGGAAAATGAGCGAATCCGTCATCGGTACACTAGTCAAAGAGTCCGGCGTCACAGTGATTATGGGTGGCATCGTTTTCGCGGCCTTAACTAAAGGTTAAGGCTGGTACAAAGTGGTCTGAACAAACACAAAAAACTTAAACCGCCTATTATCGCCGCAAACGTCAATAATTTACGCATCTACTTTGCCTCCTTCCATATATTTTATGACTAATAAAAAGAGGCGATCAAGCTTGATCGCCTCTTTACTATCTTCAGAGAACTCAATCGCTAATTTTTGGCTATAAATGGCAAGTAAATATGTACTTCATCCACAACGGCCGTTGTCGTCAACATCGCCGAATCTGAAACACCCCCATCACCTTGCGAAGTGGCTGTGACCGTAGCCACATCCATCTCACCATCACTTGCATCTATGGGAATATCTACCGTTACCATAACCATTGCGCTTTCACCAATATTAAGCGATACACTACTGTCAGACAATGTAGTTGTCCACACACCAGAAGCACTCAAGTCAAAAGTATCGAACGTGTTACCCGTATTCGTTACCTGAAGAGTATATGTCACAGTAGTACCTACTGTATCTGTCATATTCCCATCTGGCTCGATAGAGACCCCATAACTAGGTGACTCAACAGTCAGCGTCACAGGCACTTCTACACGTGGTGTAACTGGGTCATTACTATTCACACAAAGCGTAGCTGTATAAGTACCAGTTCCTAATCCCGTTGAGTCAAAAGTTACATCTACTAGAGAACTACTATTTGATATCGTTGTTCCTGCGCTAGGGGATACAGCTAACCAACCAACATCAGTTGGTGCCTCACAACCCACAGGAGCACCTTCCGTAAATTCTACAGTGTCGATGCCAATGTAATTGGAATTAGCTCCAGATGGGCCAGCACTTACTGGCACATAATAGCGGAAGGCTACTCGACCAGATTGTCCAGCATAAGCACTTAAGTCAACAGTAAATTGTGTCCAGGCTTGAGGATAACCACCAAGGGAAAGTGTTTCATTAATATCTAGCTCTAGATTGGTGAAGTCACCGACGCTAGATGGCGTACTGCCCACATCTGTACTCGTACCACTGGTACTCACTCTTACTTGCATTCTATCAGGGAACGTATTACCTGCTACTGTTCGTGTCCAGAAAGAGATTTGATCGCCATTACCAAATGCAATTTCAGGTGTCATCAACCAATTGCTAATCTGACTACCACCTGTGTTATTAAAATTAGCACCAATATAGGAAGTAGCCGAACCTGCATGAGCCGAGAAAACGGTCGTATTTCCTTGGAACCAATCTGTTGCACCAGGAGTATCGGGGTTATTCTGCATCGCCCATCCTGGCAAATTTGTAATATCTTCAAACCCTTCTGAGAAATCAACAAGCGATTTAAAACTCGCTGGCGGAGTCGCATCAGTCGAACTGCCCGAGCGGCTTATAATAGCATGTGGCGCTGCGGCTTGAATTGTTGGCGAAGTTGCTTCATCAATCATCCAATCCAGATCCTCATCCCCACTATTGCTAATACTCAACGTATGCATCGTCACATTATTCGGTGCCTGGTTTGCGGTCAAGCTACCGGGATCCACAGAGATTTCTGGCGGCAACGCTGTAATCACTGTCATCGTCACAGGGACAACAACCTGTGGCATCGTTAGATCATTACTGTCAACACACAATGTACCATTGTAAACACCAGCCGTATAGCCAGTCGCATCAAACACCAAATCAACGGGCGCACTTGAAGCAGCAGCAATAGTTCCACTGATTGGTGATGCTGCCAACCAAGGAATATCAGATGGGGCATCACAAATTGTGGAAGGATTCGTTGAAATAACATCCACATCATCTACGAAGAAATTAAGTATGCCGCCACTGGTTGAAGATAAGAATCTGAGATTGTGGCTGCCCCCATCAGCAAAGGCACTCACATCTATAGTCACCTCAGTATAAGCATTATATGTACCCGCATCAGCCTCAGTTACAGAGAAGACCACTGTATTGTCAATATCTACACTCATGGAACCAGTTCCACCACCATCACCCATCACAAGCCAGAAGGTAAGATCGGCCGTACCACTAGGAATCGTTATATCCTGATCTACAGAGCCAGTCTCTGCTGAGGCAGTACCACCAAACCAAACATACCAACTCCCAGTATGGGCATTATCAATACTACAGCCAGGATTGCATAGAGGCGTTCCAAAGTTGGTTGAAGCTTCATTCCAGAACGCGTTAGGCGTACCAGCCTCAAAGCTGCCGTCGCTTACAATGCCGCCACTGAGGCCGGTGTCAGGGGCAAGGGCAGGTTGGTCTACCGGCACCACAGATGTTAATCGCTCGGCTGTTGTGTTAGGAACAGTATTTCCGGTTAGTTCAGGAACTGCGGCACTAGAACCATCTTCGAAAATAGTCCAATCTAGGTCTTCATCCCCCAGATTGTTAATTGTCAAAGTTTGCGTCATAGTTGTGTTAGACACCAGAGTGGATGCGACTTCATCTGGTGTCGTGGAAATGATAGGTGCACTACAAGAATAAACATGCACATCATCCACATACCAGCCAATTAAGCCTGTACAACCATCCATACCAAAGTCGAAACGCAGTTGAATGACATCATTAGGCCCAGCATAGTTGCTTAAATCTACCCGTGATTCATACCAACTTCCTCCTATTTCACCACCATCTGTGCCACTAAAACCAGGCTGACCAGCCAAGGGGTTGGTGTTACCTGCCCCCACTGTCTGTAGAGCAGTGTTATAAGGATTAAAGGTGTAATCACTGCTGTCTACAATTTGCCAAGGTGCTCCATTGACACTGATCTTTAAGTTACCTCCATCCCAGCCAGCTTCTGAGGCCATCCAATGGACATAATTTAGACGGGGAACGGTAACATCTGCTGGAATAGTAATAGTGGGGCTGTCTGTGTGCATAACACTAGATACATCGCCTGTGCCAGCATTACAACTACCAAATTGGGGATCAATCGCATAAAAGGCGGAACCAGAACGGCCGTCTGGCAAGCTAGATACCCATTCCCAATCAAGGTTCGTCGTTGAATACACATCCATATGGCTGATCGTCCAGGTGGAAGTTGGATCAGTCTCCAGTGTATCAGTGAAAATCGTTGTGACCGTGCCACCACACAAAAGCGGCGGATTAGGATCGAGCATCGGCTGGAAGTTACACTGCACGGGTTCATCGCGCATTTCTACGGCAGTCATTGCATTGGCTACTTCGGTACAATCTGCCGCCGAAATCATTTGACCGGAGGGTGCCCCTGTACTCAAATCGTTCAAATTAACCCCTATTAAGTCTGTACAAGACGCTTCCAAGGCATCAGCATGCTCGGCAAAATCGGTAGTTGGTGTTTGGTAAACCGATTGGGATTGCCAATAGATGTGAGCCGCCTTTGTGAGTCCAATACTACTAACTGTTACACTGTTATACGTGCCCCCATCCACCAGCAAAGCAAAGGCATGGTTGGGCACGCCAGAGTTCGTATGCACCCCGCCACCATCACCAGCTGTACACCAATAAGTAGTATCAGAGACTTTACCTGGATCATTGTAACAAACAGGATTCCACATATCGCGGATGGCCCCGCCAAAAGCAGGATCGTCTTCCCCCGATAACCAACGATAGCTATCATCTACGCTAGGTGTTCCATTGCCATATATGGAACAATTACCAGCCGTACGCAGGCCACCAGGTGTATCAGTGCCCCGATTGTTAATAAAATCAACGACCTCACCCCAAATGTCGGAGTAAGATTCATTAAGTGCACCAGGCTGCCATTGGTAAATTAGATCATGGGTGTAGTCGGTATAAGCATGCCCCCATTCATGGGCAACCGTGTCATCACCAGTAACACCTGTACAATAATTCGTGCTGACACCATTCCAATTGGCATTAGGACAATTGATGGTCGGATCATTGTTAACCGCCTCCATATCACTACCAGCCCCGTCGTAAGAGTCAAAACCGAAGGCATTAAAGAACAAATCATAGGATTCGCCTGTCCCACTAATGATATTGTTAATATCTACATTGCCCGTGGGAAAAGCATCACCTTCTTCCCAGACAATAAAGCCAGGGCCGTAGCCGCCATCATAAATGCGTCGGAACAGCGCATCATGAATACCATTTATTCGTTCAACAACGGCACCTGTGTGAGCATCAATAAAGAAGAACTCACGAATATTTCTTTTGTCTGTAACTTCAACTTCATATACGAGATGGTTGGTACCAGCAATACCCTGGGCCAAACCAGTCCGGAATATTTGCAGTTTGTTTTTGGCAATCGTTAGATTGCTAGCAGCAATGGTATTTATGGCTATATCAGCTGCAGCATCAGCATTCAGTTGTGGAGTGGTATTGAGATCGATCTTGGGGATGAAGGTGCCATTAACGGCCGTTAACAACCCCTCAGCATCAAAATGAGCCCGCACAATACCCGCAAATACAGGCACGCCTTGATAGACTTGCTGCCAGGAAACATGACTACCATCGGCAGCATCCTTCTTCGTACTTAAATGTAGCAGTTCCTCCGCCATATTTTGCACCCCAAAAGCATCACCATACCCTTCAAAGAACGCGATGGCTTTGGCCTCTGGTGAAGTATCTGCAGCGACTGACAAATCCAAATGCCCATTAGCTAAACGAACAAAACTAACAACATGTGTTGCACTATTCATGCTAATAACAGCATTTCCATTTGTGTCAGCAACTAAGCGAGCAAGGCCAGATTCAATTGGAGCCTTTTGTCTCTTGATAAAAACTTTACCGCTAGCAATTACAGTGTCCTCAGAGTACCCGGCGACGCTTTGAAACAATAACAGCACTGTAAGAACCATAATTATCGTGACAAATATTGTTCGGTTTATAGCTTTATTCATGATGCCTCTCACTTAGGAACCGATTAAATCATTGAAACATGGCTCATGTCCAAATCTTTGGACGTTCCTGATCAATCGCCCCTACTATACCTATCTAAGGGATTTAACTATACTCATCTTTGAACACCAACTAGCATGAGCAAAGAAGATTATATTACCATTAAGCTTCATTGCAAAAATTCAAAATGGCAAAAAAAAGAGGCGATCGAATCAGATCGCCTCCGCTATTTTTCATCCCAGAGTATTCAAATCCTTAGTTTTTAGCGACAAATGGCAGGTAAATAAACGTTTCATCCACAACGGCCGTTGTCGTCAACATCGCTGAATCAGAAACAGCACTATCGCCTTGCGAGGTTGCTGTAACCGTCGCCACATCCATCTCACCGTCAGTGGCACCTGACGAGATGTCAACCATTACTGTCACCATTGTGCTTTCGCCAATTCCCAAACTAACACTGCTATCAGACAACGTCGTCGTCCAGGCATTGCCAGCTACACTCAGGTCAAAGGTATCGGCCGTATTCCCAGTATTGGTCACATGTAGCGTGTAAGTCACAACTGTACCTGCTGTATCGGTAATAGCCGAATCTGGTGCAACCAGTACACTATAGCTGAGTGGTTCAACTGTCAAAGTTAAAGGCACTTGCACTAAAGGCATGTCTGGATCGTTGCTGTTAATACAAAGTGTTCCCGTATAAACTCCATTCGCCAAACCAGTCGAATCAAAGGTGACATCTATCGTCGAACTCGTACTCGAAACAGTCGTACCCGCCGTAGGTGTTACAGCAACCCAAGGAATATCTGCTAGATCAACGCAAATACCCGTTTCAAACCCTTCAATGAGTATGGCGAAGTCACTAGCTGTTGTATTCCAACTAGAACCAGGCGCACTTGTAGAAAAGGCACCATTGGCAATACCGTTAACAACATCCAAATCACCAACTTCCCAGAAGAAACTATCCGCATTGCCCGTTGTATCATTATAGATTTCAACCCAATACGTCCCAGCATCTAAGGCCACAGGGTTAGATAAGGTAATAGTATGTTTATATTCACTCACACCAAATAACACAATACCCGTCGTCGTTCGCGTATATGGTACAGTTGTCTCAGTAGAAAATGCGGCACCCGGCCCAGAACCACCGCTATCAGCATGGAAGATGACAGTTAAGTCATCCTGCGCCAATGGCGTATTATTCGGAAAATAACCGCTCCAGAAAGTGATCTGAGTAATCACGGCCGAGTTAGCCAACACAAAATTATCGGCGATAACCTGTGTGCCAGCACCACAAGCATTACAGTCTACATCACTGAAGGAACCGTTAGACTGATTAGGTGATTGATCCAGGAACACGGTAGAAGCTGCTGCACGACTTGCTCCCGTTTCTGTATCTTCATCAATCGTCCATACTAAATCAGCTTCGCCTACATTGCTGATGTCGAAAGTTTGCACAGTTACATTATCAGCAGCTTGATTAGCAGATAAACCAGTTGGGTCTACCATAATATCTGGCGGTGCTTGCGCTAGGACAGTTAAGGTTACTGGCGTAGATACCAATGGACTGACTGGATCATCACTGGTTACGCAAAGTGTGCCAGCATACACACCCGCTGCTAGTCCTGTTGAATCGAAGCTGAGATCTACGATTTCGCTAGTACCCGATACAATTGTTCCTGAGGTTGGTGATACATCTAACCAGGCAATATCGCTCGGTAATTGGCAAGTACCGACAGTTGGTGCTCCAGGAGCCAAAGACAGGTCATCATAATAGATTGTGGATGCACCGTTGGCAAACAAGTCTACGGCTGCAATGACATCAGAGCCACCACCAGCACCACTGATATATCCGTTCCAAACCCCTGAGTATAAAATATTGCCATTATAGAAGAACGTTTGTGTATCGGCGTCTAGATCAACTACAACCTCTATTTTGGCCCAAGCATCTGTAACATATGGCATACTATTGGCTCCACCATCATCTGTCATCAGACCCGTAGCACTGTTGAAATTAACCTGTACCGACCAATTGCAAGGCGTACAAGCATGATCATATTGATTAAGCATAATGAAATAACTTGTGCCAGAGAAGCTGCCGGGGATATATTGCCAAGCTGTGTAGGTCCATATACCGCTTGTTTGAGTATAGGGATGGACGAGATCAGAGTTACCATTAATGTCTGCCGAATTAAGAACACTACGCGCTTGTACATCACTGGTGAGGGCACCAAAGGCAACATCATTCCCCCAGCCAAACCAGCCTCCCAAACCGTGCAGTTGAGCGCCAGTTGCATAACTGTCAAAGTCGTCTGACCAGCCACCATTACGAGTAAGTAAATCAGCATCCTCAAAGATGACCCAATTCAAATCAGTACCCCCACTATTTGTAATCGTAAATGGTTGGATAGCTGTGACACTCATCACTTGGGTTGTCTCGATTTCCGTCGGAACCTCAATAGCAGGTGGCTCTCCCCCTTGGATAACTGCCACGGGGAAGTGGACATCGGAAACTTCAGTAATAGATGGTGTCAAAGTAACTTCGCCAAATGTCCATTGACCCACAGGGAGGGCAGACACATCGGCCGTTACCGTTATCATCTGTGTTCCATAAGCTGGCAAATCAAACATGATCGGTTCAACTGTCAGGAGCATACCCGTTGGGACATTGGTAGCAGATGTCCAGGTAACAGATGAAGAATATGTACTTGACACAATTCGTGTCCAGCTACATGTACTCAAACAGTTCGAGTTTGCCATACTGGAGAGATTCAGCTCTTTTGGATCGCCACCTGCACCAGGGTTAGCAGCCTGAAATTCGGCTGGTGTCACATCTAATACAAGACCCGCTTGAGCAGCAGCCCCTAGATCGATACGTCCAGACCCAATACCAAACGGGGTTGCCTGATTTATACCATCGTCATTGAAAACATTGGTATTTGCTGTCGTAGCCATTGCTGATTCGATCATGCTGGGAGTCCACTCTGGATGGAGTGCCATTAAAAGTGCCCCAGCACCAGCCACATGGGGGCTGGCCATTGAAGTGCCCTGGATGACATTATAAGTATAATCACCGTCGCCGCCGGAACCTTGAGCATAGGCAGCCCAAATAGCCCGACCTGGCGCAGCCACTTGGGGCTTCAAAATATCCGGCAAAAGTGATGCACTATTAGGGCCCCGAGAACTGAAAGAAGCCAAAATATCGCCATGGGCATCATTGATATCTTTTACAGAACCGGCAATCGTGCCACTAATGGGTCCCGAAGCATTTGCCATATAAGTTAGCAAGTCTTGATATTCATAGTAGTCTATATGGACGGCAGGAAGAACATGTGGATCAGAAGCCAAAGCGCCAGGGCCGCCACCAAACTCAGTAGGTTGAGCCAAGATATAGCCGCCAGCACCAGCGTCTGCTACATTTTGACCCTTGGCAACACGGCCATAGATACCACGTTCACAAACAACAATTTCACCACTGAAAGTCCCTGATGGGAACGGATTGCCAATACTTGAGCCACAAAGACGAGCATCCTCGGGATCAATCGTGCCTCCAGCTGTAAACCAACTTGACAGAACGACTTCTGCTGGTGTATTAAGCGGACCAGTCATGCTTTCGCCATCTAATGTAATAGAGCCTGTCACCCCGTCCATGACCGTCAACGAATTGAGGAAAGTACGATTGTGTGTGCTGGCAGCAACGGCCGTCAACCAGGGAATATCACCTGGTCGGAAGAGGGTTGCATCACTAGGGCCATTATTACCAGCCGATGTGGCCACAAAAATGCCTGCATCTCGCATGTTTAACCACTGCTGGGATTCAGCATCTGCCCAAGGGTTTGCTGTAGGCACGCTGGCACCAATCGAGTAATTAACAACATCTACACCATCTATAACGGCTTGATCACGCGCAGCAGCTAAAGCAGCTCCACTACAACAGGCTGCATACATAACTACATTTGCGTGAGGAGCCACCCCAGAAATAGTGGCAGTAAAGACCTCAGTAGTTGTTGTGATAATTGTATCATTAACGACATTGCCCGCTGCTGTACTAGCTGTATGAGAACCGTGCCCATTACTGTCTCGGGGATCACCACCATTTACGCCTGTATAGCCCCATGCTCCGATAAGTTTGTCATTGCAAACAAAGGTTGGATCATAAGAGGGATCGCCTGAATCGCAAACACCTACATAGTTGCCAGCCCCCCATGGGTTTGTATGATCATATAAATCGCCACCAATATCAGCAAACGAAGGATTCCAAGGATCAATGCCCGTATCAATAACACCAACAATGATCCCTTCACCCATTGTGCCGGGCAACCCGCCAGTAGCTGACCCATCCCAAATACCTGGCGCGCCTATCCAGGCCGGGCCAGCATCCGTATGTAATTCAAATTGTAATTCGCGTTCCAAGAAACTTACTTCAGGCATATTAGCAACCATGGCTGCTTCAGCAGCCATTAATTCAATTGCAAAACCATGGAGAGTTGCTTTATATTCGTATGCAGCAACAACATCCCGTTTTAGCACATTGCGAATAGCGGCCAATGCTTCGGTTCGCTTTTCCGCTAGGTAATTCAGATAAGCTACAGTATTAGCAGAAGTCATGTTCAATTTGCGCTCGCCACGCATCTGTGGATTCGTTGCGACCAGACCTTGTACTCCACCTCGGTAAGCTACCAATGGCTTATCCTGAAGCACGACAATATACACGGCAGGCCCAGCTTGGTGCTTACTGTCGGCAAAAGCTTTATCTTTAGCATATGTAGCAACTTTAGACATCGAGGGGTGCGAAGATTCTGCCAGTGTAACTTCAGCACCAAATATACTAAGCATTAAGGCAAGTGCGGCCAAGGTAAGCACAAGAACCGACATCACGCTGAACAATCTAGATCGCATGTTTTTCATCATTTCATACTCCTAACAAAATTCATTGTTACAAATTAAGACAGCCTTACTACATCAAAATGAATCTTCGATAGGCACCTCCTTCCCAAGGGAAGTCAAGTCAAAACGGCATATTTTAACCAAATCTGTAGTCTCAAATTTATAATTCGATGGAGGCGTTGTTCTGCCATTAGTGAAATAGTAGGGTAATAGATACTATCTTTTTATATTAACCGTTGATAGCAAATATAAGTGGGCAATTCTAGCCAATTATCATCAATCGTCAATCACGATGATCAGGGAATTACGGCTTCTTGCGAGAGCCTCATAACAGTACATGGCTACTCAAAACGAAAGAATTTTGGTTTTTCGTTGCCATTTTGACGAGTCCTCACGGAGAAATCCCAATGGGCTTGCTGATCCTCAGCATACCTCGAAGACATCGGTATGACCATTTACTAAGCAGGCCCAGTTTAAGGGATATGATTCGAAGTAACGGCCGTTATCCCATCTTGCAAAATACCAAAAGTATAGGGGGTGACAGAAAGCCCCCACGATACAAAATCGATACCACGCCCATCTGGTGTGAGGAGAGCCAAATTGTCATTAGAAGCCAGGTGGAGATTGGTCGCTTGTAAATGGTGATCAGTGGTTGACAGGGCATTTAGTGGCGGAGACGTGTTACGGGTTAAGAGAGTCAAGCGGGTTCCAGCAGGTAGCTCATTTAAAGCGGGGTCATTGGGAAAAGTAAAGATACCTTCATCATTGCTGCTTTTGGTATCATTATCTGTGAGTAGCCAACCTCGCAAATCTAGGCCACCGCGTCGTGTGACCAGCAGTTCGATAAGGCCTGTTTCATGATCGACAGTTGTGATTTGCACATCACCTGGCTGCCAAGCGGCTGGATCAGCAGGCGCAAAGCGTGGCGTGAATGTTTGATCGCCAATAACGGATAACCGCAGGTTGGAGTCTAGGGGCAAGCGGGCATCTTGCCAACCGATGAATCGATAGCCGGGTTCTGGAACGGCCGTTATCCCCACCTCCGTTCCCTGAAAATAGACCCCCTTCCAATCAGACGGCATCAAGGTGTCGTTGACAGCGACCCGGCCCTTGCCTTCTGCAGGGGCAGATACATGAAAAACGGCCGTGCCCGGTAAATCAAAATAATCCACCAATTGTTGACGCAAATAGTCAGGCCGATAGCGGACAAAATCAAACATATAGGCCACCCCTCCATCCCAAGCACTGCTAGTCGGCCAACGACCGATCTCATAAGCGATGTCTGGACGCAATTCAGCGGCTAGCCTTTCCAGGCGGGCCGTCATTTGAGCAGATGTTAAGGTTGTGTTCAGGAAATCGGCCGTGCGTGACAGAAATTGCTGGCGAAAATCAGGGTTCTGTAACAGGCGACGCAAAGGGAGTGCGCCCCGCTCCATGCCAGGGCGATCACCGGTGAAAAACCATTGCACCGTGTCATACTCATATCCTCCCCACTGAACCAGCCCAAAACTCCAATCTACATCCCAAAAAGCCCATTGCCATCGACCGACCAACGTGTCAGCCCGAAAAATATCAGCATTCGTAAATACCCAATCGGTATTGGCAATATAAAATTGCAGGACATTGTAATCAATAAAATTGGCAATATCTATTTGGCTTTGGACATAAGCATAATTGGCTGGCTCCGCTAAATCATTCACGGCCATAAATTGCCATAAATCATCCCAGCGAGCCGCTTGCACAACCTCATCTTCAAGCGCAAACCCATAATCATTTTGGAAAAAGGCAGGGCTAAAGTGGTTGCGAATATTGTAAATGCCCTGCAACTCGCCATTGAGGAAATAGAGAACAGGTTGTGTTTGAGCCGCATAGCCGCCAATGTCTCCAGCCAAATCGCTAACGAGATGTGCCCGCAACAAAGTCCAGTCTGGTCGGGCAAAGTCTTGTCCACCATTGTGAACGACGAACGACTGATAACGTGTGTTCGCTTGTTGCCCATGGAGAGGGGGTAAAAGAGGGTAATCAAGACGGGATAATCCATAGTCACGGCGAAAGTAGAGGCGTATTGATTTTTTGGCGAAGAGACGTGAAGAGTTGCCATGAATACGCATTCCGGCTGGTGCATGAAAACCAATCTGACGTGAACCATTGGCTGTGGCAGACTCAAGATAAGTCACTTCGGCTGGCCTTTCCCATTCGCGCCCTTTCGCTTCAGGGTGGATATAAAGGCCCGTCTCTTTATGCCAAAGGTTGTCGGGATCAGTAGAAACAGCAAGAATAGGTAGACTGGATTCCAAGGTGAAGTAGGTAGCACGATGAATGGGGCCATAAGTGCCATCTGATAACAGAGAGCGAGCAGTAAGAACTGTTACATCAGATGAGGCCGGGCTAATAGGAATCGGCCGTTTATATTGCAGCCCATTTTCTAGCGTAGGAATCGTGCCATCGGTAGTAAACAGCACCGTTTCTGGGCTATCAATGGTGACGGCCAGGTCATGCTGATAATAACCTTCCGGCGGAGAAAATGAAAGTAGGGTAGGACTCGCTTGTAACGGCCGTTCCCTCGACCAAAACCATATCAAAAGGAGCAAAAGGGTGACAATTGTGCCCCAACGCCAGACTGTTTGATAGGGGTAATTAGATACCTGGTTCATGTGCTTCCTGAATCAAATCCGCCCCCGCTCCTTCAGGTCTAAATATTTATTGATAACGGCCGATGTCAATTGATAGGCAGGCACATCCAACGTCATCACACCCCGTTGATTCAAGCGTTGCAGCCACAGCTGTCGCTGATCCAAAATCTGTTCGGCTACCGAACGCTCATAAATGGCTTGTGTGTTATAAGGGGAACGTTGAGCAGTTTCCAAAACGGCCGTGTCACTCAACGTCACGCACAGCGGCAAATGATGCGGATAAAATGCGCCCAACTGACTCACCAAACCTTCCGCAGCCACTTGACTTCCAGGATCGGTCAGTAGGGCCAGCAAAGAGCGTCGCTGCCGTTGTGCCCGCACATAGCGCAATGCCAGGCCGTAATCGGGATCAACGGGCTGCCCTTGAGCATCATATAATGCCTCCACCACATAATAAAATTGCCCCTCGCCAGGGCGGGGGGGTAGGTAGGTACGGATTTTTTCATCAAACAACAACAGCCCCACCCGATCTCCCCTCGTAATGGCTGTATAGCTAAACATCAACACGGCATTGACGACTAAATCGAGCCGGGTAGTGCGCAGGACGCCTAACGGCCGTGTCATCATCTGCTGTCCCATCTCCACCATTATCAAGATGTTTTGGCTACGCTCTGGACTGTAGTCACTGCTAATCAGCTTACCTTGTTTGGCCGTGGCCTTCCAATTGATGCGACGAAAATCATCATCCGGCACATAATCACGTAGTTGCTCAAAAGTACCAGCCTCGCCCACCCACCGCGAGTATCGCACACCAGCTGGAACCTGTCCTATCCGCGCCAGTCGTTCAGCTTGGCTTATCTTAAGCAGGTTTGGATACACCTTCACCTTTGTGGAGACAGTTTTTGTTGTTTGACGTACAAAAAGCCCCAAAACAGATATCCAGCGGATAGTCATATTGCCAAATAGGTGACCACCACGCCGCATAGGACGCACTTCGTAGGTCAAGCGTGCCCTGTTTTGGGCTTCTACCCGTGTTGCCATCCGGGGCGAACCACGCACTACCTTAAATTCAGCAGGAGGTTCATCACGTACGATAATATCTAAAGGGTGGGTCGCTTGGTTATGCACCAGAAGGGTGATCAGATTATCCGCACCTAAGCCCATTTTGGTATGGTGTTCGCGGGTAAGAGACAGTTCCTCTGGCTGTGGTGTGCGGCGTACATCAGCAACGATAATGGCCGTTAACCAAACCAGTACTAACAGCGCCAAAATACCTAAAAAGGGAGCCAACCCTGAAGCAGCCCACAGAAGCGCAACCACAAGCAATAAAAAAAGCGAGCGTGGTGTGGGTAAGATCGTCGGGGTGGGCATCAATCGTGGTCAGCACCCAGTTAACTGCATACTGATTACTGTTCACCGCTTACTCTCTTCTAACGCGGCACTTCCAAGGTATTGAGAATACGTAAAACGGCCGTGTCTGCATCCAGACCTTCTAATGTCGTTTCTGGTTTCAGGATGACACGATGACGATAGACGGGCAAGATCATGGCCTTAATATCATCGGGGGTCACATAAGCCCGTCCTTGCAAAGCAGCTTGCACCTTAGCTGCCATCAGCAAAGAAACAGAAGCGCGGGGACTGCCACCCAAAAACAGATCACGTGATTCGCGGCTGGCAGTGCTAAATTGGATGATATAGCGCAAAATGCCTGGCTCCACCTTCACCTCTTCTTGGATGAGTTGGCGTACTGTCGCCAGTTGTTCAGAATTGATTAACGGCCGTAAGCCAAGTGACTGTAGTTCATGTGGATTAAAGCCATTATCATAGCGTGCCAACATCTTCTCCTCATCAGCCGCATCAGGATAATTTACCTTAATCTTAAAGAAAAAACGGTCCAGTTGGGCTTCTGGCAATGGGTATGTGCCTTCATATTCCAATGGATTCTGAGTAGCAATCACCAAAAATGGTTCCGGCAAGACATACTGCTCACCATCAATCGTGACTTGCCGTTCCTCCATTGCTTCCAATAGAGCTGCTTGCGTTTTAGCCGGGGCACGATTAATCTCATCCGCTAATAAAATATTTGTAAACACTGGCCCGCGCCGCAGTGTAAATTGGTTCGTGGCCATATGAAACACATTCGTGCCAACGATGTCGGAGGGCATCAGATCAGGCGTGAACTGTACTCGATTGAGTGGCACATGGACAAGATGTGCAAGGGTCTTCGCCATTAATGTTTTGGCTGTGCCTGGCACACCCTCCAGCAAGGCATGGCCTCCCGCCAGCAAGGTGATAAACAGTTGCCCCAAAACCTCCTCTTGCCCCACTATCGCCTTGGCTGCCTCCGCTTGCAAGGCCTGATACAGCTTTTGAATCTGCTTCACAATCTCTCCCTATTTTGGGTGGCTACTTTATTACTGCACATAGCCAAATTGTATCAGGTCAATCTGAATGGCGCGATTTGATATGGAAGGAGTGAACTGAGATAAATACAAATGGCTGACAATTGCTTATTAGCCATAACTATAACTTTCTCTTGTGTTAGTCGAAAACTTTGAACGCTATTGCCGGAACGTATTAATACTATTTGCCTTAAGCAGAGACAGTCATTGCCAGTGACGTCGCCAAAACTTCTTGGGTAATGTCCAAAAGCTCTTGGCGTGAAGTAGGCTTGAATAGGCAACGTGTTACACCAGAAACTCGTCCTGCGTCAACTACTTTTTGATCTTGTCGAGCAGTTAAGAGGATGGTGGGGATATCGGCCGTGCCGGATTCCTGTCGCAACTGTGAACAAACTTCCACACCGTTCATATCAGGCATCATATAATCAAGAATAATAAGATCGGGGTGATGTAAGCGGGCCTGATCGAGTGCTTCGCTGCCATTGTCTGCCTCCCATACCTGAACGGTAATAGGGCGGAGCATTAGGCGCAACAGGGATCGCGTTTCAGGGTTATCGTCTACGATAAGTACAGAATGTTTCACGATTTTTTCTCCTACATATGAGCATATCTGTCTTTCCTAACGAAATAAATTACAGGGTATTACATTTTTCCTCAAAATGAAATAGTGTCCATTCGCAAATATTGACTTGCCCGCCAATATGGCGATCCTTATTGTAGTTGTGAATGCGCGGCACGGCCGTTAATATGCCTTCCACCCTCCATCAAATCATCCTGACCGAAAGTCCGTTGCCAGACAACGGCCATTCTGCTTCAATGATTATCAACTTAGATTAGCAAATTATTCATGAGGTGAGAAATGGAACTCTATTTAGCCACCCAATCAGGATTTGTAACGGCCGTGAAAAACAGAAAGGGCTGGCACATTGAAAATGAGAGCTTCGCAGGACAAGAAGTTACCAGTCTCATTGCCCGCGAAGGCGTGATTCTGGCGGGAACGAGAGATGGCATTTTTTGTTCTGAAGATAGGGGCCAGACTTGGACGGAAAAGAGCAATGGTCTCAGTGAAAGGCATGTACGCTGGTTGGCCTATCATCCCGACATCTCCGATTTCGAGTTCGCTGGCACAGAGCCAGCGGGCATTTTTGTCTCAAGAGATGGCGGTGAGTTTTGGCGCGAATGTACGGAAGTGAGTGATTTGCGTCGCCAACACAAATGGTGGCTGCCCTATTCACCTGGTGCTGGTTGCGTTCGAGGGTTTTGCTTTCATGGACAAATAGCCTATGCAGCAGTAGAGGTGGGAGCCGCCCTGCGTTCTGATGACGGTGGGGAAAGTTGGAGGTTAGTGGCTGGGGCAGACGGCCGTCCCATCTTTGCCCCGCCACCAGCTCATTTTATTCATCCTGATGTCCACTCTATTGAAGTACATCCCTCATCCCCCGATCTTGTCTTGGCGCCAACTGGTGGTGGCTTTTATCAATCAAAAGATGGTGGGCAGACGTGGCGGCGAATTAATGATTGCCTGTATGTCCGGGCTGTGTGGGTAGATGCTAATGATCCTAAACATTTGATCCTGGGACCCTCGGATGGCGCAGGGGGACAAAACGGCCGTATTGAAGTTACACATGATGGTGGACAAAGTTGGCAGCAGGTGGTAGGTTGTTGGTCAAACAACATGGTGGAACGATTCCAGCAAATCGGTCATAATCTTTGGGCCGTGATGGCCAATGGTGAGCTGTTAGCTACACCATTAGACCATCTCTTATGGCAGCCCGTGCTCCCTGAGATAGCAGGGGTAAATGACATAACTATAATGAACTAATTGACAATGACATGAAAGTAAAACTTGAACCGCTGCTAACGGCCGTAACTCTGGGCATCATCCTCCAACTGATTTTTTATCTCACCTATCTTCTGAGTTTATACAGTGCCATCATTGGCTCACTGCCTATGGACGTGTTGGCCCCGCGCTTTAGTAATAGCCTCACCCTATTAAGTTGTGCCATGATGGTAGCCAGTGGTGTAGGTTGTGGCTTTCTCTACACAATTTTGCATGCTCGGCAAGAATCAGTTGCCGCCGTTGCAGCTCGTGGCGGAGCCACGACGGGGGCCATTATTTTTGCCACAAGCATGATTATCGCTGGCATTTTGACAGTCATTATTATTTTGCCCATTATTGGCGACCAAGCCTTGGCTACCGCAACTTCGGAAGAGCTAATTTCTGGCCAGGTGACAACACGTATGCTGGGACTGGGCGCCGCCTGGATTATTGGCGGAACGGTGTTGCTAGCCTTGGTAACGGCCGTTATGGGTGCGATGCTAGGTGGCCTCGGTGGGGGCTTAGGTGGTGTCTTTATTCAATCACGTCAATCCGCTTCATAAAGGATTCCCTGCCTCCTACTGCACAGCCGTCGCTTCAATTTCAATCAATATATCCGGAAATGCAAGGCGGGCTACACCTAAGAGCGTACTACTGGGACGGCAGCCAGCCTTTGCCAAACGCGCCACCAGAACACCCCAGTTTTCTAATAACAAATCAACATTGGTCGTATAGTAGTTGAGCCGAACGACATCAGCCAAACTAAAGTCAGCCTTTTCCAAAACTAATTCTAGATTATCAAAGGCTTTCTCAATTTGGGCGGCCATATCACCGGCATAGACTACTGTTCCGTTTTCATCGGTTGGCGTTTGTCCAGCACAGTACAGGGTGCGCTGTCCATTCGTAACCTCAATCGCCTGGGCAAACCCAAATTGATCCTGCCAAGTCCAAGGATTAACTATTTTCCGTTCCATAAGTAACCTCCTCTTGAAGATATCAAGAATGTACTACAATCTAACAACAGTAACAAAAAGTGGCCTACGTTCTTTTTCCGAGCTAACTAAAATAAATCAGCAACAGCCCCCATATAGACCTGAACCGCCTTTAGATGCGTTTCAACAGAACGTCCTTCAATTGCTTGAATATGACCACGATTGAATATTGTATTGAGAGTGATATGGGTGGCTCCTAACTTGCGCCAAGATTCGATTTCGACCCGCCATTCCTCAGGTGTGCCACGACCCATGCCCACCCAACAGTCCAATCCAATTTGTTGCGGATCACGACCAGCTCTTTGGGCACTAATGCGGATTTTGTCAATACCAACAGCAGCTATTTCGGGAGCATGATAGATGTTTATCCAACCGTCTCCTAACCGACCAATCCGCTCATAAGTTTTGTCGGCCCCTCCTCCAATCCAGATGGATAATGGCTGTTGCTTGGGCAGCGGATTGATACCAGCATCGGGAATTGTGTGCTGCTCACCCTCAAATTGTACATGCGCCTCTGCCCATAAGGCACGCATAACGGCCATCTGCTCTTCTGAACGTCGCCCCCGATCATGGAAGTTTTGGCCGAGACCCATATACTCAACATGATTCCAGCCTACACCAATGCCCAAACGCAGACGGCCGTTTGACAGCATATCCAAAGACGCCGCCTGCTTAGCAACCAGCACCGCCTGTCGCTGCGGCAATATCACAATTTGGGGAGAAAGCTCAATACGTTCAGTGATGCCAGCCATATAGCTAAAAAGAGTAAAGGGATCATGGAATAGGTCTTCGGAAGTGTAAGGGCCACGCCAGTCAGGATAAGCAGCAGGATTGATACCCAAAACGTGATCGTAAGCAACAATGTGATGATAGCCAAGGGATTCGGCCGTTTGGGCAAAGTCCCGTACTACGCTAGGGTCACCACCAATTATATTTTGCGGGAATGTTACGCCAAGTTTCATAGGCCACCTTTCAAGATTGTTAGATTGGTTCCCGAATAAAAATCGTCCCCAAAGCCACAAGAAAAAAGCCTAAAGAAAAGTGAAGAAGATTGTTTCCATGCCCTTTGTGAGTAATCAGAGACACCTCAATTATTGTAGGCAGTGTATTGCGTGTTGGCCCACAACGGCCGTTATTTTAACAAGATGCTGCTTTTTGCCTACTTACCAATCTTGTCATTATCGGCCGTTTCCCTCAAAATCTGTCTATGAATTTCCCAACGCTGCCATCTGCACTCGCCTTACGTCTGGACAGCTATAACTGGCAGCGAGACCATTTGGGTGAATCTGGCGCACACACCTTTCGTTTGCAAGGAAAAGGCGAGGTGATGTTTTTAAAAATAGCTGATTCTTCCTTTAGTGCCTGCCTTCATGCAGAAGCAGAACGGATACATTGGCTCAACGGCCGTTTACCTGTGCCCACTATCCGCCACTTTGAAATGACTGCAAATGGCGCATTTTTGTTGATGACGGCCGTTCCTGGTGTCAATTTTACCCATTTCAACAATCGCCCAGACCGTGAGAAAGAAATAGCCGTGCAACTCCTAGCTACAGGACTACACCAACTACACAACTTGCCCCCTGCCGGTTGCCCCTTTGATCAGCGGCTAGATATACAAATTGAAAAAGCACAGCAGCGAATGGTAGCTGGCTTGGTAGATGAATCTGATTTTGATGAGGAACGGATAGGGCGGGAAACGGCTGATCTCTTTGATGAACTTCTGGCCACACGGCCAGCCAGTGAAGATATTGTCTTCACTCATGGTGACTACTGCTTGCCCAATGTGATGGTTGAAAACGGCCATCTCACGGGCTTCATAGATTTAGGAAATGCAGGCATCGCCGACCGTTATCAAGATTTAGCTCTCTGTACCCGCAGCCTCAGCTATAACTTTGACCCGGGCTGGGAAAAGCTGTTCTGGCAAAACTACGGCATTACACAACCAGACTTTGCCAAGCTTGCCTTTTATCAGCTGTTGGACGAGTTCTTCTAGGTCATAATCGCTATAGTCTAACAAAGAATAAGAAGTTACAATGCGGAACGGCCGTAAGAATCATTACCACACCAATACTAAGTTATCGGGAAGGCAAGTTACCCAAACATACAAATGGCAATAATTCACCAATTGAGTCATGTTTTCTAATATAAAAAACAAGTCAGCCATCTTACAACAACCCATCATCATTCATAGCCTTGTATTCTGCTTTTTCACCATAACTACCATCATTGCTGCTTGGCCAGTTGTCACCCAATTAGACACAGTAATAATAGGCGACGATCCAGACGTTTATATCAACCCTTGGGCAGATTGGTGGACACTAAAAGCCTGGCAAGACCCCAATACAACCTTGTGGGAAACAGACTACCTTTTTGTCCCACGAGGGGCCAGCCTCGCCTTTCATAGCTTTAGCCATTTGAACACGCTGGTTTCGTTGCTCCTGCGCCCTTTATTTGGCACACTCCCTGCTTATAACATCACAATTCTGTTAAATGTGATTCTGACTGGCGTTGCGATGTACCAACTAGCCCAATACCTGACGAAATCAATCCCTGCTGGCTTGCTAGCCGGCATTGTTTTTGCCTTTAATTCCCATAACTTGTATCAGACAGCTCATCCCGTGCTGATCAGCATTTGGTGCTTTCCTTGGGTCACTCTCTACTTCATGCGAGCTGTACGAGAAAATCGGATAGGCTTGGGAGGGGCAGCGGCCGTTTTCGTCCTTCTTGGTGCCGCAACCAGCACCCTACTTGTCATCTTACTTGCCATGTGGATGATCACACTTATTCTATACATGTTTATAGCCTCTGAATGGCCTCATCCCTCATGGAGGTTACTGCTTGTTTTTGGCGGATTAAGCACTCTTTTTGTGTTGCCTTTTGTCCTTCCACTCCTACGTGAAGCCATCTTCAACCAAAATAGTAGTTTCATTACGGTGCCAACCGAGTCCATATCTACCAACTTAGTTGCCTTCATCACACCCCATTGGTTGTATTGGCCCTCAAGGGGTGTCTATTTAGGTTTTTTCTGCCTATATCTTGTCTTCTTGGCGTATGGATATCAACGTCAACAAGCACGGCTTTGGTTTTGGCTAATGCTTATTGCTGCTCTATTCATGATCGGGCCAAAACCACAAATAATCGAATACGAATTACCTATTACCCTACCCTGGTCCCTATGGATCGCACCATTTTTACGAAATATGTATCGTATCAGTATTTTGTTTACCTTGGGATTGGGTATGGTCGCTGCTTATGGCTGGTTAGGTATGTCGTCTCAATTAAAAACACCCAAAATAAAAACAATCGCTCTGCTCATTATGCTTGTTGCAATTTATGCAGAATATGCTGCCAGCACAACACGGGCCACACCTGTACCTGTTTCGCCATTTTATAGCGAGTATCTCCCTCAGGTTTCAGAGGAAATAGCTCTCGCAGCTTTGCCCACAGGCCGCCAAGAAGATAAACAATTTCTTTATTACCAAACAATCCATGAGCATAAGCTTGTAGGGGGGGTTATCTCCCGAGCCTCAATTGATACTTTTGATTTCATTTACAGTAACCCACTCCTCAGAGCAGGTACTGTAGGTTTAGAGCCCGTACCTATTCCGGATGATGTTACCCCCTCACTTAATGATTTAGCCGCAGCCAATGTGGGCTATTTGGTTCTAGATAAAACATTATTTAAGGAAGAGATAGAGCATTGGCGATCACGTATACCTTTTGAACCTCTATACGAAGATGGACTATTATTAGTATATGCCACTGGTTTACCTATCCCCAAGATTCCCCAATTAACACCTTCACATGAATAAGAAATCCCCCCCCTTTCTACCGGCTAACTCACATTATTCTTTTGACCTGATTTCGGAAATTTTCACTTATTATCACTTTCTTATTCTTCATCTGGCTGCACTAGCAATTTTACCTATTTAGCATTAAATATACCGACCAATTGGCAAACTAAACCTGCGTTGGAACTGCTTCTATGGAAATAATGAGACCAAAATCTTCCTCGAAAATTCTGCTTGCTCTCATTCTAATTCTAGGTACAGTCATACGCCTGTTTCGGCTTGGATACCAGAGTGAGTGGAATGATGAAGCCCTTAGCGTAAACATTGCCAAGGGTACCGTTGAGCAAATTTTGACGAACCAGTTTCATTCGCGCCACCCCCCAGGCTACTATCTTCTTTTGCACTACTGGCTCAACTGGTTTGGGGATTCTGAAATGATTTTACGTCTATTGTCCGCTATTACGGGCATCATCAGCTTGTTCGTCATGTATCAGTTAGCTAAAAGATTGTTTACGACCCAAACAGCCTTAGTGGCAACGGCCGTAACCGCCTTCATGCCCTTCCATCTCTTCTACTCTCAAGAAACACGCTCCTACAGTTTTGTTTTTCTGTTTTCTGCGCTTCTTATGCTGGCTCACGTTGAAATCTGGCAAGGGAAAAGCAACCGTTGGTGGTTTGTTTACCTCCTTACAGGGATAGCGGGCATGTACACTCACTACTTTTTTGCTCTGATCATAGGCACGATGGGTCTCTATTTCCTTGTGCGTTGGTGGCAAGAACGTACAGGACCCTCTTGGCGAGCCTTCATAGCCACCCATACCGCCATGGTTATCCTCTATCTGCCTATGTTAAGTTGGGTTTTGAGCGAAGCTGAGCAAGGCGATTACAACGAAGTAACAGTTGAATTAGCTGGTTACCTCTCATTGCCGCTTACTTTTACAGTTGGACAATTTTTGCCTCAAATCCTGATAATGGTTGGTTTTGGTCTCATTCTGTTTCTAGTTATCATCACCCTACTGCAATCTGTTCGCGCTCTGAAACAAACTGCTTCAGAAAGTCCCTGGCTGATTTTCAGCCTCATGGGTTATTGGGTTCCTGTCACCCTTCTGTATATTGTGTCTATCATTTGGTTGCCTTTGACCACTCCTCGCCTAATGATAACGGCCGTTCCTGGCCTCTATCTTTTTCTCGCTTGGGGTGCAACCATGACAAAAGAAAAAACCTTTAACCTCATCCTTGTTCTGGCACTTATCGTTATCGGTTTGATTGCCGATTACAATTGGCTCTTTAATCCACTTTATCAACGCACGCCTATTGAAGAATTCGTTGCCTTGCTCGAAGAACAGGTACAACCGGACGAACGTATCATTTATGCCAATGACAGTGGCTTCCGCCTCTTTCATCGTTACGCACCTCAACTTGATCACGCCCTCTACTATGATGCTGAGAATCCTTACGTCAACACCTATGTCCGCCCTGACGTCATTCGTCTCATTGGCGGCGGCATCGTAACACCTGAAGACAGATTGACTGATACCTTTTGGCTCGTACAGCACTTTGACTTCGATAGAGAGTTGCAAGAAGATATCTTCGAACAATTTGAAAGCCGTTATCAGCGTTTGGACGAAATAGATTTAGGCGGTGCACGCTATTATCGGTATCAAGCTAAAGAATGATAAAATTGGAACAACGGTCACCTTATTTTTATCTAGGCCTGATTGTGCTGCTAACGGCCGTTCTTCGTATTCCAGCTATTGGGCGAGATAGCCTCTGGTACGACGAAGCTGTTAGCTATCTAACGGCTAACTGGCCTCTCACTACCATTCTCAGCAACGCTGCCCAAGACCCCCACCCCCCCTTTTACTACAGCTTGCTCCATTTTTGGTTTGCCCTTGTCCCTGAAGGGGATGTGTCAGGTCGAGTACTGAGTTTACTGCTGAATGGCCTCCTCATACCAGTCGTTTATTTATTATGTTGTGAGCTATTCTCAAGGCCCCATATTGGATTGATAGCAGCCTTTCTAACGGCCGTTTCTCCCTTCCATATTCTCTACAGCCATGAGCTACGCATGTATACCCTCCTCATGCTACTCACTGTCCTGGCTATCCTCTTTCTTTTGTATGCGAGACGAACCAACGCTTGGTATTGGTGGGCTTTATTCGCTATCACAGCCCTGCTTTTAGAATACACACACCTCTTTTCATTTTTCGTGTTAACGGCCGTTGCCCTCTACACACTCTATCACCATCAGCAGCGCTCCTCTCTCTGGCGAACAATTCTCATCGGCATCTTGCTCATTCTCCTATTCTTGCCCTGGATTAACATCCTCTTGGGCGAATCCCAGGCCCAAATTGGCAGCTTGCGTCCCCTAGCTCTCAACAACCGCATCATCGAACCCAATCCCATCATCCCACTTACCACCTTAGCCTTTCTCATCTTTGGTCAAGCTTTCAGCCTTTGGTATGTAGCCCTTATTCTTTTTTTAACCATCTCCACCCTCGTCATTTTTCTACTGGAACTGCGTAAAGCAAAACAAAAAAACGAAGCGCAAGGTGTTTTTCTACCTCTACTCATCATCTGTTGTGTGATTGGCATTCCTATCGCCATCTATATCATTCGGCCTTTTTTTCTGCCTGAAAGAACGATGGCTTCCGCCTCCCCCTTTTTATTCATTCTATTGGCTTGGTCTGCCACCAGACGGGGCACACCGCTACCTTATTTAGTTATCGCTTCAGCTATTACATTACTGATAGGTTATGCCCTTTACTTCACAGGTCCTCCTCTCAAACCGCCCTATCGAGATGCGATTCAATTTGTGGCCCAAAATCGTTTGTCCACTGACGCTGTTCTTCATACCAGTGATGGCTCCTATCTATCTAGCCTCAGCTACGTGACCTTTCCAAATCATGCAATATTGCAAGGAGACCCCGACACACGCAAACCCGTCTCCGTGTACGAAGCAATGGGTGGCCAATCGTGGACATTAGCCCAGGCCGCCCAAAAGGGAAAAAGACTTTGGCTGATTATAGCCATCGAACATAGTGAAGCTTGGCAGCGCGAACAAGTATCCCACTTTACTGCTAATTTCACCCAAATAGAAACTTATGATTTCGGCGGTATTGCCGTTATTCTCTACGATCTAAATCAATGATGCCGTCACAATCTCTACCCTCCAACTCCCCACCTACGCCCCACCTCACTCGCCGAGAATGGCTGCTTGCTCTCCTTGTTGCTCTCATTACTGTAGCTGCCACATTAATCCCCTATGGTTTGGGCTATCTGCCCCATGAAGACGGCCGTCTCTTCACCCACATCATCATGAACCCTCAGGATGCCCAAACCTACTTCGCCAAAATGTTTCAAGGCTATCAGGGTCACACCCTCTACACCATTCCCTTCACTCCTGAGCCTCACAATGGGGCCTTTGTCGGCGTATTTTATGTTTGGCTGGGTCAGTTGGCACGAGCGACAGGATTGACAATAACGGCCGTCTGGCACATCTCCCGCATTTTGGCAGACATCATCCTCTTCCTCACCACCTTTGCCTTCGTCTCACAATTCTTTAGCGACCGTTGGCAGCGATGGACAGCCTATCTTCTGGCTCTTTTTGGGTCTGGTCTCGGCTGGCTCCTTTTCATCATCAACCAACCCTACTGGCTTGATCACTTCCCTGTCGATTTTAAGCAACCTGGCGCCCATCTTTTTTTCACCGCCTTCACCTTTCCCCATATCACGCTGGGAACCGCCTTCATATTGATGAGCATTTGGGTTTTGTGGCGATTAGGGCAAGAGAACGGAAACATAAGGGGCACACCTCGCGTCCTACGGTTGGTCATTTTAGCGGGCCTGATCAACACAGCCTTAGGTATTGCTTACCCTTTCCTGCTCTATATCATCATGGTCGTGACTGCGCTTTATTGGCTGTATCTGGCTTGGCATGCTCGACGCATTTTGTGGCAAAAAGGCTTTCTATTTGCGGGCATGTTCGTTATACCTGCTCCCCTTTACATCTACTACGCCTACACCCTACAAATCAACCCCGTTTTCAAAGCCTGGGATGTGCAGGCAGCCACTCTATCTCCCCCCTGGCCCCACTACCTAGTGGCCTATGGCCTCATGCTCCTCTTTAGTTTTCTGCATTGGTGGCACAATCCTGCACAACGTCAGAAATTTGCTGTCCTTTGGTTGTGGATATTGGCAGTGGCTTTGCTACTCTACGCTCCACTCAATCCGCAACGGCGTTTTGTCCAAGGTGTGCACGTACCCCTAGCCATTCTATCAACAGCCGCTTTCTTCCAAGTCCTACTCCCGCGCTGGCAGCAATCACGGCCGTTTCAAAAGCTGTTACAATGCCCTCGCTATAATCTACCCGGCCTCAACCGCCTCACAATCCTCATCTTTCTGGCCTTCATGAGCCTCTCCAACGTCTACGTCCTAGCCAGTGTCAGCGTCTCTTCCCTCATCCAACGCCCTGATCCCATCTTCCGCCCTGCTGATGAGATAGAAGCTACTTATTGGCTACGCCAAAATGGTGGCGAATCGGCCGTTCTCATTGGCGACTATGAAACAGGTAACTACATCGCTGCCCACACCCCCTTGCGCGTCATGTTAGGGCACTGGGCCGAAACGGTGGATTATGAAGAAAAACAAGCGCTCGTCGCCCAATTCTACACCGCTGAAACCAGTCATACCTGGCGGCGTGATCTCATCCAACAGTACCAAATCCGCTATGTTTGGCACGGCCCCCGTGAACAGGCATTAGGTGCATTCGATCCAGAAACGGCCGTTTACCTCCAGCCCCTCTACACCAACGATACGATCACCTTATACACCGTAGTTTCCCCACCCTAAAAGTTGCCATTTCCCACTCATCCCTTAAAATCCAGTTGCCAGTAAACAGTAAGCATTAAACAGTGGGCCTAAAAACCTAGCCACTGATCACGGAATACTGATTACTGAATACTGACTACAGGAGTAATCATGAAAGGACTCATCCTCAGCGGTGGCACAGGTTCTCGCCTGCGCCCCTTTACCTACACCAACGCTAAACAACTCATCCCTGTCGCCAATAAACCCGTCCTTGTGCGCGTCATTGAGGCCATCCGTGATGCAGGCATCAATGACATAGGCATCGTTGTCGGCAATACTGCCCAGAAAATCAAGGATGCCATCGGCAATGGCCATCAATGGGGTGTTAACGTCACCTACATCCAGCAAGATCAGCCTCTTGGCTTGGCTCATGCCGTCAAGGTCTCGGCCAACTTTCTGGGTGACGATCGTTTTGTCATGTTCCTGGGTGACAATGTCATTCAGGGGGGCATCAGCAGCCTCATCCATCAATTTGCGAGCAGTCAATGGAACAGCCAAATTGTGCTGACACGAGTAGACGAACCACAGCATTATGGGGTGGCCGTGCTAGGTGAAGACGGCCGTATTATGCGCCTCATCGAAAAACCCAAAGAACCACCCAGCGACCTAGCCCTCGTCGGCATCTACATGTTCGACCATCATGTTATGGAAGCCGTCAACGCCATCACCCCCTCCTGGCGTGGCGAACTAGAAATCACCGATGCTATCCAATGGCTCGTAAAACACGACTACGCCGTCCACCCCTACATCCATCAGGGTTGGTGGATTGACACCGGCAAAGCCCGCGACATGCTCGAAGCCAATGGCCTTGTTTTGGAGGAGCTAGATTACAAAGTTCAAGGCTATGTGGACCGAGATAGTACGATTGGCCGTCGTGTCACCATCGAAAAAGGCGCAGAAATCATCAACAGCGTTGTGCGTGGCCCCTCCATCATCGGCGAAAACACGCGCATCATCAATAGCTACATCGGACCCTTCACCAGTATCTACCACCATGTCCACGTCGAGAACAGCGAAATCGAACACTCGATGGTGCTGGAACATAGTGTTGTCAAGAACATAGATGCTCGCATCCAAGACAGCCTCATTGGCCGTAACACCAGCATCGCCCGCTCTCCCATCAAACCCAAAGCCCACAAACTGATGCTGGGTGATAATAGTGAAGTAGGAATTCTTTAATTAACAATTGACGATTGACAATTAACCATTATGAAAGCTCTTCTCCAACGTGTCTCCCATGCCACTGTCACTGTAGACGGCCGTATCGTCGGCCAAATCCAGCGCGGTTTCGTCATCCTGGTGGGCATCACCCACAGCGATGGGCAAGCTGAAGCTGACTGGTTGGCTCAAAAGATTGTAGGTATCCGCCTTTTTGAAGATGGCGAGGGCAAAATGAACTTAGCTCTTAATGATGTTGGCGGTGAGATATTGGCTGTCTCCCAATTCACACTGTACGGTGATACACGTAAAGGTAGACGGCCGTCTTTCATCAACGCCGCCCGCCCCCGACAAGCCGAACCCCTCTTTGACTACTTTGTGGCACAACTGCGCCAACACGGTTTTACCGTCGCCACAGGCATCTTCGGAGCCGATATGCAAGTAGACATCCACAACGATGGCCCCGTTACCCTCATGTTGGAAAAATGAACGAAATCACGCCCGAAAAAATCGGCCGACTTCTAGCCTTTCTACCCGCCTTCGAGCAACCCAACCGTGAATTCATCACTGGTTGGTCAGGTCTGCAACCCCACTATGCCCCGGATGTCGCCGCCTTCTTTCGTCTCCTCGCTGATCCCATTTGGATGGACACCAGCTATCAACCAGCCCTAGCTGCAAAACAGATTTTAGATGATGCCTTCATCGCCCAAGCTGACCTGTCTGCCATCAAAGCAATGTTTACTTACTGTGTACGTGGTGAACGATTTTCTGATGGCTTTCGGGGTGGGCTGCTGAAAAACGGCCGTATCCAAGCCCTCCTTCAGCGTCTGCAACGACTTTACTCTGAAACATACCAGGATTGATAGCATCATGTTGTTAAGAAACTTGACAAGTAGTTGCTTTATTAGGTCTGACAGGGTTTTTAACCTCGGCAGATATCACTACCGTATTATAACTTTTATCCTCCCCTTTGTTTTTGGACTATTAGGCTGTGCCCAATCCACCGACTCTACGCCAACTGCAACGGCCGTTATCGAAGCCACTGCTACAGTGATCCCCACGTTCACAATCAGCCTATCACAATTTGCAACTGACACTTCCCCCACTTCCGAACCCACTACCGCCACTCCCCAGCTCACAGAAACGGCCGTGGCCACAGCCACAACTGACAATTCACAAGTGACAATTGACATTTCCCCCACCCCTACGCCTACTCCAACCCCCACACTCCCACCCGCCGCCCCTCTGGCTACAGATGTGACTCAACCGCCTTACGCCGCTAGTGATTGTAGCGACAAATACCCTTGTAATGAGGACATCTCTGCTTGGGAAGAGCGTATCCAAGTTCCGGCGGGCTTTAGCGCCAGCTACTTTGCCCGATTGGACGGTCATCCTACTAGTATCACCTTTGGTCCAGACGGCCGTCTCTATGTCGCCCTCCAAGAAGGGGATATTTATGCCTTAGATGAAATGGGGAATAGTAATGTTTATGCCACTGGTTTCAACGTCCCGACGGGCATTGCTTTCCAGCCTGGAACCAGCAATTTATTTGTCTCTAGCCGTATCAATAACGAGAATGTAGGCGGTGAGGCGCAGGTTTCAATTGCCAACGGCCGTCAAATTCTTGCCGGCTTGCCTTGCTGCTACACTCTGCTCCACGCCGCCAATGGTATTGCTTTTGGTCCCGATGGTTTTGGCTATGTTACTGTTGGTGGTCGTACGGATCATGGTGAAATTTTAGATGGCAGTAACCGACAAGATGAGTACCATCCTTGGGAAGCGGCCGTTTTGCGCTTTGATCCTGATGGGGGTGAGCCTGAAGTTTACGCTCGTGGCTTTCGTAACGCTTACGATATCGCCTGGGATGCCAATGGCGATCTCTACGCCACCGACAACGCCCCCGACTATGGGCCACCTGAAGAGTTTCATCGCGTGATTCCCGGCGGCGAACATGGCTACCCCTGGTATGAGTGTGGCACCTGTTTCGCGCCTCCAGCCGATGTGGCAATCGTACCCCCCCTCTACGAATTCATCCCCCACAGTGCACCCACTGGTGTAACTGCTTATCTGTCCTATCAGTTCCCCGGCTACTACAACAGCCTCTTCGTCACCCTCTGGAGCGCCTTCGAGGGTGCCCAAAAAGTGGTGCGTTTTTTACCAGGTGGCACAGAAGCAAGTGACTTTGCCATGGGCTTCGCCGCTCCTATCGATGCCACCATTAGCCCTGATGGCTGCCTCTATGTGGCTGATTGGGCGACAGGGATTATTTTCAAAATTTGTTACCTGGATTGAAAACGAAAAATTGAGAATTTGCCACTCTCACAAGGTCGAGAATTTTAAAAAACTGGCTTTTCCCCATAATGATAGTAAGAATAGATTTTCGAAATCTGACCACCTCGTACATAAATGCAATCACACGCTGGATTGCCGTTAACCAGATAACGAACAGCAAACTTATCCCCATCCTCGAGTACATCAAGAATGTCAATTGCTGGGCTAAAAAACGCTTCAGGGTTTGCTCTGACCAAATCCAGATATGCTTCTCTGCCCCAAATCTCTCCAAAAGGGCTGGCATGCACAAAATCGTCAGCCAATTGAAGTAGCGAAATGTCTTTGGTATGGAAGGCATGAAACCAAGCGTCAACGACCTTTCGATTCACAATAAACCTCCAATCAATATTAGCTCAAACGTTCCAAAAGGGAGAGTATCATATCAACGCTCAATATGCAATGATGAGTGGTTTTAGCCAGCAATTCTCAATCTAAAACAGGGGGTGACATGAGAGGCAAAAGGTGATAGGGTCAGCGTTTTGCAGCAAGGAGAGAAAGATGAATAATAGTATGACCCTGAACAAAATCACAGAACGATTGGGACAATCGTGGAGCGAGTTACCAGATTATCGTAAGCTCAATAACAATACCAAATATGAGATAGCTGATGCAGCCAAAGCTGCTTACTCAGTCTTCTTCATGCAATCACCCTCATTCCTGGCCCATCAACGGGATTTGCAGCGACGAAAAGGGAAGGATAATGTAGAAGCTCTCTTTGGTGTGAGCAAGATACCCAGTGATAATCAGGTCAGGAACCTGTTAGACCCCGTCTCACCCGACCATTTCCAGGCCGATTTCCGCTGGTTGTATCAGGAATTAGAAAATAGTGGTCAGCTTGCTTCCTTTCAGGACTATAAAAGCACTTATCTGGTGGCTTTTGATGGGGTTGTTTTCCACTCCTCGACCAAGATACATTGTGACCAGTGCAGCCAGCGCAAAGACCGCAATGGCACAATCCATTATTATCACAGTGCCATCTTGCCAGTGATGGTCAAACCAGGTTCAGCCCAAGTGGTATCACTGCCACCAGAGTTCATCGTGCCTCAGGATGGACACGAGAAACAAGATTGTGAACGAGCGGCTGTCAAACGCTGGTTGAGCCAACATCATGACTATTTTCAACCCGGCACTGTGACCTATTTGGGGGATGACCTCCATTCCAATCAGCCACTGTGTCAGTTGATTGAGCAAACCTATAAGCAATCCTTTATCTTCGTTTGCAAACCAGATTCTCATACCATCCTCTATGAATATGTCGCCTCTGTAGAAGGGGTTGGTCGCCTGCAAAGCAAACAAGAGCGTCACTGGAACGGCCGTCATGGTGAAATCTGGTCTTATCGTTTCCTCAATGAAGTGCCCATCAAGGCTGGTGAGGATGCTCTCCTGGTCAACTGGTTTCAGCTAACCATCACTCATGAGGATACAGGTGAGCAACTCTTTCACAATGCTTGGATTACCAATCATCTCCTTACACTCAAGAATGTGGTAGTCTTGGCTCGCTGCGGGCGCACCCGCTGGAAGGTTGAGAATGAAAATATCAATATTCTCAAGACCAAGGGCTACAATCTCGAACACAATTTTGGTCATGGCAGCTCTCATTTGGCCAACGTCTTTTTCTCCCTCAATATCCTGGCATTTTTGACCCATACTATTCAGCATTATGTCAATCGAGCCTATCGTCTTCTACGCGACGCTTTAGCGGTGCGGCGCACCTTTTTCAATGACCTCAAGGCTTTGACCCGTTACATGGTTTTCGACAGCTGGGATGCTTTGTTTGACTTTATGCTTGATGGTCTTGAATTGGAGTTACCTCCTTGACCCTTTTTAGCCAATTTCAGAATGAGAATTGCTGGGTTTTAGCCCGGTCAAATTATCGAGTTAATATTTATTTGGTTTTGGATGAATGCTGTCGTGCCGATGAATGGGACAATAGATAACTTTGTAATTTAGTAGTTAGCGTTATCACTTAAAATCTGGATTTTGACTTTTAAGACAGTAGCCTAACCAGATAAATCCTGCTCCCGCTAAAAACGCAGGCACTGCCGGGATAAATGGCAGCAATAACATACCAATCATCATCATGAGCAGTGCAGTTCGTGGCAACATTTTGGCTAAAAGCGAGGCAATACCAAATAACACCCAGCCCACACCTGCCAAAAAACCGGACAATAACACACCCGTGCCTAATAACGGTGGCGGGGTGGAAGCCAGGCTGTCTGTCCATTCAGGGAGCCGAACCGCTACCTCGGGCCATAGAAAAACGGCCGACCACAGCGAGCCAATACCCAATAACAAGCCGATATATGTGATCACAAAAGTAATCAAACCCAGCGAGCCAATTTTCTCCAATTGATAAAGATAAAGGCCCAGCAAGCCCAGCAGCAGGAAAGCACTGTATAGCCAGGAAACAAACTCAATGCCCTGTGCGGCCGGCATGACAAACCGCTCACTTAACGATTGCGAGCCAAATGGAAAGACAATTGATTCTATTGCTTCAGCTACTGCAAAAAGAACGCCACCAATCATTAAAGCAATGCCTGTTAAACGCCATAATTTTTCGTTCATCATCCCTTTCTCCATTAATTACTTCAAAAGACCGAAGGTATTCGGATACTATTAGTATCCGAAATTATAGTATAATCGAGAGTGATTTGTCCACAAGGATTTTGATATGAAGAAGCAACAACGATTAACACGAAAGCAGAGCCAAGAACAAACTCGGCAACATCTGTTAGATGCAGCTATTGAACTGTTTTTAGAAAAGGGATTTGCCCGTTCCTCAGTAGAGGAGATTGCTGTACGAGCAGGATATTCCAAAGGGGCTGTCTATTCTAATTTTTCCTCCAAAGAGGAATTAGCTCTGGCGGTACTTGAGCGACGTAGTGATGAGCAGCTAGAAAGATTCGCAACAGTACTGATAGCTCAAGGCGGTGATTCAACCTTCTGGCAGAGCGAAGCCACAAGTGGGGCTGAGGGTGTTTGGGAAATCTTGAAGATGGAGTTGTGGGTTCAAGCACTCTACGATGAATCTCTTCGGCAACGGTTGGCTATACAAGATGAACAAATTCGGGAAGCTGCTGCCAGGATTTTAGCTGGTGGCACTGAGCCAACGTCCCAACAGCGAGACGCTGTAACACTCGTGATTGCGCTATCGAGTGGTCTGGCTTTGCAATACACGGTGAGCCAGGACCCGCATATGTTTGAACTTTGGGCAACATTTGCAGCACGCCTGTTCAATGAGCTTCCTCCCACTCAAGCTTCTTGGCTGGGAGCAGGTTTGAAGTAGGTATGGTAAACGGCCGTATAAAACTTCTCATCCTTGGGATTGCCTGTGAGCGTGGCGGCGGCATCTTGCAGCAGCTTTTGCAGGGTAGTTGGGGTGGCAGCGGCCACTTCGGCTGGCTCAGTGCGGGCTGTTTCTGCCACTAATTTGGAACGCATAAGGGGATTTTGGGCCAACAAATCTATCCGCGTATAGTCGCGCAAGGCTTGGCGCACAGATTCGGTAAATTCGGGTTGGGAAAGAGTGAGGAGGGGTAGAAATGAAACGGCCGTTTCCCGCATCTGACTAGACTGCAAACCCAACTGCAAATTCTCAATGCGATATTCCCAAGCCGCCACTGGCTCCACCCGCCAATCATGGGTGAACACGCCATACCGATGACCATCCATTTCAAAATCTGGTAATGGTAAAACCCTAAATGAGTTCACCGGCTTTGCGGCCGTTTCGTAGCGTTATCTCTCGCACAGTTGCCACCGATATCTTGATCCTCCACATCATTTCTAACTCTTCTTGTACTTGTGGCGTGCAGGCTCCTCTCATCAACCCGAGTTTTTCATCTAGGGGGAAAAGGTGTCATCCCGCAGTGATGACACCTCATTTGCTCCCGTTTGAGTCTGACCTTTTCCCCGTTTTTGGTTCTCATCTCTCTTGTCTTCTGCCCATTTTTCATCATTTTCCCCCACAGTTGGGACACAAGGGCCTTGCTTTTTCCTCACCCTCTTTTATCATTTGTTGCAGCAATTGCTGTCTCATGCCACTTAGTTCAGCATCAATCGCTTCTTCTATCTGTATCAATGTTGCATCTGTGTTCTCTGCTTCCCATTCTTTCAATCGTTTGCGCATTTTTTCTAGGTCTTTTTTCATCCCCCCATTTTCTTCTCCTCCCCCTCGTTACACAACTTTCAATCGCACCCCATAAAAAGATGGCTTGACAAGCTGATGCTCTTATTGTATTGTTTATTTAGTTTATACTAAACGTTAAATTCCATCGAACATCACGAAAAGAATTATGGATGAATTACAAACTGCACGAGAAAATTTTATTCAAGGCATGAGCCGCATCAGCAACTTTTGGGGCTTTCCTAGAGCGATGGGAGCCATTTATGGCGCAATTTATCTTTCGCCAGAGCCAGTTACACTGGATGAGCTAATGGTCTTAGCCAATGTGAGTAAAGGGGCTGTCAGCACCAATGTCCGTTTGTTGGAACGGCTGGGGATGGTACATAAACAGTTAAAAATTGGCGATCGCAAGGATTATTATGTGGCCGAGGCGGATTTTTGGAAGATTGTGCGGGGTGTATTGCGCGAGCGGGAGAAGAGCGAGTTTGCTTTGGCACTGGCCACAGTGAGTGAGAGTCTAGCTATGGTGCAAGAGGGAGAGGCAACGGCCGTTGACCCTGACCTAGCCACGTTTTATCAAGAACGATTACGGGCGATGCAGGGCTTTTTCAACACTCTAGACAATTTAGTCGCCACCTTCATCACCCTAGACAATTTACGCATGGGATCATTACCCAGCCTGTTCAACAAAGTAGCAAACGAGAAGCAATAAATAACAAACACAAGGTAGCAAAATGCATACACAAGAAATACACGTCGTCACTGGTGCTTTTGGCTATTCAGGCAAATACATTGCCCAAAGGCTGTTAGCCAAGGGGCATCAAGTCCGCACCATTACAAACTCTATTAATCGGGACAATATCTTTAACGGCCGTGTCTCCCCCCACCCCTTCAACTTCGACCAACCCGACAAATTAGCCGAGTCTCTACGCGGCGCAAAGGTTCTCTACAACACCTATTGGGTACGCTTCAACCACAAAACCTTTGCCCATGCTGATGCCGTCACCAACTCTTTAATGATGTTTGACGCCGCCCAAAAGGCTGGCGTCGAACGCATCGTCCATGTGAGCATTACCAACCCATCCTTGGACTCCCCACTTGAATATTTTAGTGGCAAGGCTCACCTCGAAGAAGCCCTTAAAGCCTCAGGCATCTCCTACGCCATTTTGCGGCCAACCGTCCTATTCGGCAAAGAAGATATCCTCATCAACAACATCGCCTGGATGCTGCGTAAATCACCCATCTTTGGCGTATTTGGGAACGGACAATACCGAATTCAGCCAATTCACGTGGATGATTTGGCCCAATTAGCCGTTGAACAGGGTGAAAAAAGTGAAAACATGACCCTTAATGCCATTGGCCCCGAAACATTCACCTATAAAGCATTGGTGCAAACGATTGGTGAAATCATTGGCTGCCGCCGCCCCATCCTCGCTACCCCTCCCTTATTGGGCTACATTGTGGGCAAAATTGCGGGCAGTTTGGTGGGTGACGTTGTGGTCACCCGCGATGAGATTGAGGGCTTGATGGCCGATCTCCTACATGTGGACACGCCACCCGCCGGCACAACCAGCCTGACCGAATGGGCCACTCGCCATGCGGACACATTGGGCCAACGCTACACGAGTGAACTTGCCCGCCGCCGCGACCGACGGATTGCCTACGCCTCAAATTAGTTTCCGGTGCGAGCTATCAATTATCAATCGGTGAATCTATCGAAAAAAGCTCATACAACAAAGGTGTCAGAGGAAATCCGCGTTTGTTCGCGTCCCTTTCTCAGTGAAGTCAATTGGTTGCCGTGGCAAACAGGGCCGCATCTAAAATTTCCACATCAAAGCTATGGCCGGAAGCAACCAGGCTGATTTGACTGAGATGATGGGGCACAGGGCCTAAACGGCCGATCTCCGCCATATTCACCTCATATATCGCCACCTCATCCGTCACCACCTGCTCGTGGCTACCCTGAATAACAGCACATGAAAAACAGGCATAGGGTGAAGTATCGCCCATGCCCCCCAAAATATAAAAGCCTTGCTGCCAAGTATGATGATTACCAGCTTCATCCTCATAGGCAAGCTGCACAAATAGGGGACATTCACTGCCCTGAAAGCCGCACACTTCCAAGCTTTGGCTGTGGATACGGAATTTAAGTTGCAGCCATAGGGAGGCGGCATCCTCAGCAATAGGCACATCAAGCGGCTGTTCAAAGTGGACATCGGCGTGACCCAATCCAGTGCGGCTCAGGCGCAAGCTGGATTGACCAATCGTCTGTGACTGCCGTATCTCACCTTTGGGTTGATCGAGGCGCTCAATATTCCAAGCTGTTTTTTGCCAGCCCGCCTCCGGCGAGAGCAGAGGCTGGCGGAAATTGCCATTGACGATAAGGTTTTCCTGAGGAATAAGAGGGCCAATGGGCGGTTGTGAGCCAATTAGCTGGGCGCGCTGATTGGGTAAGAGAGTGATGGTTTGGTCAACGGCCGTTGCTATTACCTGCCCCTCCTGCACCATCACTTGCGTTTCATCAGCCATCACATCTATGGTGTACTGCCCTGCCTCACTGATGTCTAACTGTCCGTGCGGCGTGGTGAGTGTGAGGAAAAACGGCCGTTTGGCCTCTGGCAATAGTTTGAGTTGGAGACGGCCGTTTTCCAAATGCAAACCCAGCACATAAGCCCCCTTGCTGGCAGCAAAACGGGGGCTGTCAGCCTGCAGCACCGATAAAGTGGCATTGGCAAATATCTGTATTCGGGCCAGCAAGCTTCCTGAATCAGGTGCTAAAATAGATGCAGAGCCAGTAGCTGGAAAACCAGTGCGAATATTGGATTGGGTCCCAAACGATTGTGGGGCATCCTCTGGCAAAATCGCTCGTGGTAATCCCTGCACATCGTTGATACTGACCGTTCCTTGTTGAGCTGTCAAAGTCATCGTCAAAGGGTCGGTGGCTCGCTGAATGGTGACATTGATGAGCAAGGGGATGGCTACAAGCAGGGCTAGAAATACGATTGCTCCCGCCAAAACAAACGTCCAGGCCAATCGTTCGCGGCTATGCACATGAACGGCCGATTCGCTACCCATACCAGCGTACCTCAAAATGAGTGAATTCGGCCGTAGCCTCTGCCCAATGCACTTCCACCTTATCCACCCGGCCATAAGGTGAGCCAATATGCAGCCAATCCACCATCTTTTGCAAAGCCGCCTCTGGCCCTTCAGCCACGACCCGCACCGTGCGATCCGGCTCGTTTTTCACCCAGCCTGTCAAGCCTAGCCGCTGCGCTTCACGCAGAGTAAAATCCCGAAAGGACACACCCTGAACAAACCCATAAACTATCGCATCAATTCGTTTCATCTAGTTGAAAATAATTGAGTAGTTGGGTCACAAGGCACTCACCCAACTCCCATAATATCACGCAAAGTCTCTACAAATAGATTGACTTCTGCCTCGCCTAACCAATAATGGGTAACAGCACGAAAATAATTTGTGTAACGGCGACCAACCCAAATATTGGCCTTTTCGCGCAACTTGAGGGCAACCTCGTCCGCCGAAAGAGGTACATCCTCAGTCAAACCAAAGTAAACCATATTGGTGTTGACCA
Organism: Promineifilaceae bacterium (SeqCode); assembly: GCA_965223555.1. Classification (GTDB taxonomy): domain Bacteria; phylum Chloroflexota; class Anaerolineae; order Promineifilales; family Promineifilaceae; genus CBDCWU01. The sequence continues at coordinate 2,199,019 of CBDCWU010000009.1, read as the reverse complement.
GTTCCATATCTACCTCAATGCCAGGAATCTCGGCTATTCCCTCGGCCAGCAACTGGGCATGATGATGATCATCTGCCAAACGCTCAACCATCTCATGCAGGGCCACAATACCAGCAGCAGCCATAATGCCCGCCTGCCGCATACCGCCACCCACTATTTTTCGCGCCCGCCGTGCCTTATAGATAAATTCAGATGAACCACAGACAACAGAACCAATCGGGGCCGACAGCCCTTTACTCAGGCAAAAGGTCAAGCTATCTACGTGGTCGGTAAGCTGGCACACGTCAATGTTAAGGGACACAGCCGCATTAAAAACTCGCGCCCCATCCAGATGCACTTGCAGGTCATGGCGGTTAGCAAGTTGGCGGATGCTGGCAAAATAGTCTGGGCTGATGGGGTAGCCAGCGGCATTGCCATAGCTGTTTTCGACACAAATGAGACGGCTACGGGGATAGTGGGGATCATCGGCACGCACGGCCGTTTCCACTTCCGCCAAATCCATGTGCCCAAATTTATCGGTGACTAGCACGCGCGGGGTAATGCTGCCCAATACGGCCATACCACCCGCTTCGCTATTGTAGACATGGCTGTTATAGCCAACGATAGCCTCATCTCCGCGCTGAGCATGGGCCAAGACGGCCGTTAAATTACCCATTGTGCCACTCGTGACAAACATGCCCGCTTCCTTGCCCACCTTGGCCGCCGCCAATTTTTCTAATTCATTGACCGAGGGGTCTTCACCATAGACATCATCCCCAATAGGGGCTTTAGCCATCGCCGCACGCATAGCAGGCGTTGGCCAACTCACAGTGTCTGAACGAAAATCTATCTTGTCCATAGCAAGAAAGTGTACGCCATCTATGGCAAAAGGTAAAACAGATTCAGGCAGGCCTTGCGTTTCACATTTTATCTAGCAAAGCCCTATAATGGGGCCATGAATGAGTTAGAGTGTTCACGGCCGTTAGCCTGTCCCGTTTGTGATAAAGGATTAGAACTGGTGCAACGATCTTTTGTGTGTCCACAGCGACATACCTTTGACATGGCGCGGGAAGGATATGTCAATTTGCTATTAAGCAAAGGCAAACGGCCGAAAATCCAGGGCGATAGCCGTGCCATGCTGCAAGCACGCCGCCGTTTCTTGGAGGCAGACCACTATGTGCCCCTAGCCCAAGCTGTAACATCTCTGGTGGTGGCACAGGTACAGGCAAAGACGGCCGTATCCTCCATAGCCGACATTGGCTGCGGTGAAGGCTGGTATATGGGCCAATTGCAGCAGCCGTTGGCGACCTCTGATAGCTGCTTTTTTGGCGTAGATATGTCAAAAACGGCCATGCGGATGGCCGCCAAACGTTATTCCTTTGCCCAATTCGTCGTAGTCGATGTATGGCATAAACTGCCTTTTGTGGATGACTCCATCTCAGTCTTGCTCAATCTTTTTGCGCCACGCAATCCGGCCGAATTCGCCCGTGTCTTGGCTCCAGGCGGTCTGCTGCTTATCGTCATTCCCCAGCCCCACCACCTGCAACAGTTACGACGGCAGCTAGGACTGCTCAACATTGAAGCGGAGAAGCAGAAGAAGATCGTGGCACAAATGGCAGACCTTTTTAAGCTACAAGCCGTTCATCCGCTCGCCATTGAGATGGATTTGGCGGACGAGGCTCTCGCTAATCTGGTGCAGATGACCCCAAACTATTGGCATTGGACAACGGCTGTCCAGGAAAAGCTGACCCTATTGAGCCATACACAGGTAACGGCCGCTTTTGATATTTTGGCCTTTACTAATGGGGCTTAGTCAAGCAAAGGCTGCAACGGCCGTTCTTCTTCATGCCGCCACAAGCGAAATAGATCAACCGCCCGCCGCAACATCCATAACTGCACCGTCACATGAAAAGGCACAGCCTCTGTTTCCAGTTCTGCCAGCGACCACCAACGTGCCTCACTACCCACCATATCATCCCCCGGCACCACTTCCCCGCCTTCATAAGCTAACAAGTAGTAGGTGCTGGTCATAAAGCGCACTTGCTCATCGTAATGAAATGTTTGGGCATGAACCAAGCCCAATGGCCGTACCTTGACCCCTGCTCCTGCTTCCTCTCCCACCTCACGCAAAGTCCCTGTCAGAATCGTCTCCCCGGCTTCCAAGGCCCCGCTAACTACCTGCCAGCCCTGCTGACGCCGAGGGCTATTGAGCAGCAAAAACTGCTCATCGTCATTCATAATAATGGCTTGAAGCGCGATAGGTGTGGTGACAAACGGCCGTTTGCGTGGCGGCTCGGTATAAACAATGGGTTGTGACACGGCCTATCCTTCTACCATACTTGCCAACATCATGCGAATTTGCTGAGCATGGCCAATGGTTTGATCATATTCAGATAGACGGCCGTTCCTGCAAACCGCAATCCGCTTATCCCTCAAACCGATACCCTACGCCGCGCACTGTCACAATCCGCTTCACATCATTCGTATCCGCTTCAATCTTCTCCCGCAGCCAGCGTACATGCACATCCACAGTGCGGCTGTTGCCATCATATGTCCAGCCCCATACCCGCTCCAAAATCAAATCCCGTGACAGGGCAATACCTCTGTGCCGGGCTAAAAACAATAACAGCTCATACTCTTTAGGTTTCAGGCGCAACGGCCGTTCAGCCAACAATACCTCCCGCCGATCCTCATCAATCACCAGATCGCCAAACGACAACGCCCCCGCGCTGGGCAAATCCGTCGCTGATGGCTGTTCTGCCTCCACCTCCTGGCGAATCAGCGTCACGCGCCGCAGCAAAGCCTTCACCCGCACCAGTAATTCCCGCATACTAAAAGGCTTGGTCAAATAATCATCAGCCCCCATTTCTAGGCCCACGATCTTATCAATCTCTTCAGTACGGGCCGTCAACATCAGAATGGGTACGCTATACTCCTTACGTATGAGGCGACACACATCAAAGCCATCCAAACCAGGCAGCATGATGTCCAACACCACCACATCAGGTGGTTGTTGACGCACAAGATTAAGGGCAGAACGGCCGTTGTCCGTCACCGCCACCTCATACCCCTGCCGCTCCAAATTATAGGCCAGTGTCTCCTGCAAAGTCTTATCATCTTCTACCACTAAAATCCTTTGTACCATGGACTTAACTATAACCTAAACCCACACCGACTGCCCACCTGCCGTCACTCTCGCCACACCCCACATTCCCCGCTATAATCAACAATATGAGCTATGACAAACAAATTTCCCGCACCCTCAACGTCAAAGCCTCTCAGGTAGAGGCTGCTATTGACCTGCTCGATGCCGGCAATACCCTCCCCTTCATCGCCCGCTATCGCAAAGAAGCCACCGGCAGCCTAGATGATGATCAACTCCTGCAAATTCACAACCTGCTTCTCAAACTACGTGCCCTCGACGAACGGCGCCAAACCATCCTCAACAGCATCAACGAGCAGGGGCAAATGACCCCCGAACTACAGCGAAAAATCGAAGTCGCTAACAGTCTAACCACTCTAGAAGATTTATATCAACCCTATAAACCAAAACGTCACACCCGCGCCAGTGCCGCCCGCGACAAAGGCCTAGAACCACTGGCCCAACTCATCCTAAAACAAAAACAAACCCGAAAAACAGCCGAAACCCTAGCTGAACAATTCCTTAACGACGATGTGACTACCCCCGAAGAAGCTCTAGCTGGGGCGCGCGACATTGCCGCCGAAATCATCAGCGACCACGCTAAAGTACGCCAGCGTGTCCGAGAAAAGGCTTGGAAATGGGGCTTGCTCGTCAGCGAAAAAATCCGTGATGCCCAAGACAAGCGAGGCGTCTACACTCTCTACTACGATTATGACTATAGTGTAGACCGCCTACGCCCCCATCAAATTTTGGCCGTCAATCGCGGCGAAGCCGAAAAAATATTGCGTGTGCACATAGACATCCCTGAACGCGACTGTCTTCTCTCCATGCAATCCGTCTTCCGCCCCGACACCCGCCAATCCAGTTTGGCAAGCCAGCTCGAACTCGCCACGAAAGATGCCGCCAAACGGCTCCTCATCCCTGCCATCGAACGTGATCTACGCCGCACCTTGACTGAGCGTGCCGAAAGTCACGCCATCAAGATATTCGCCAACAATATACGCGGCCTCCTCACCCAACCACCCTTGAGCGATCACATTGTCATAGGTATAGACCCTGCTTATCGGACTGGCTGTAAAATTGCGGTGGTAGATACTACAGGCAAGGTGCTGGATACAGCTACAATTTACCCACACCAACCACAACGTCATCGAGATGATGCCCTTAAAACCCTAGCTCGCCTGGTGGATCGGCATACAGTGAGCTTGATCGCCATTGGCAACGGCACAGCTTCCCGCGAGACCGAAAGGCTTGTGGCCGAGTTGACCAGCCGTCTGCAACGCATCCACTATTTGGTTGTGGACGAAGCTGGGGCCAGTGTTTATAGTGCTAGTAAATTAGCTCGTGAAGAGCTACCCGATCTCGATGTAAGTTTGCGGGGGGCTGTCTCCATTGCCCGCCGTGTCCAAGATCCCTTGGCTGAATTGGTCAAAATTGACCCGAAAGCCATCGGTGTTGGCCTGTATCAACATGATGTCAACCAAAAACAGTTAGCGGAAACCCTCAATCAAGTTGTTGAATTGGTTGTTAACCAAGTCGGCGTGGACGTCAACACAGCCTCGCCCGCTCTATTAACGTATGTGGCGGGCATTGGGCCAAAATTAGCGGAAAAGATCGTGGCCCACCGTGATGAAGCAGGCCCCTTTCCGAACCGAGAGAGCTTGCTAAATGTACACGGCTTGGGCACAAAGGCTTATGAGCAATCAGCCGGATTTTTGCGCGTGCGCGAAGGCGACAATCCACTTGATGCTAGTGCTATTCATCCAGAAAGTTATCGTGTGGCAACGGCCGTTCTCCAACGTGCCAACCTCACCCCAGACAATTCATTGGTGGAGCGTGAACAAGCCCTCAAAAGCCTCCGCCAACAAACCCCCCTAGACCAATTGGCTCGTGAACTCAATACCGGTGTCCCCACCCTCAAAGACATCTTCGAGCAGCTCATCCGTCCTGGCCGTGACCCCCGCCAAGATATGCCCGCTCCCATCCTGCGCAGTGATGTCCTCTCCATGACCGATTTACAAGTTGGCATGATCCTCAAAGGCACTGTCCGCAATGTGGTAGACTTCGGCAGCTTCATAGACATCGGTGTCAAACAAGACGGCCTCCTCCACCGCAGCCGCATTCCGCGCCATGAACACCTAAGCGTCGGTGATATTATCCAGGTGGAAATCCTTGGTGTAGACCATGAACGCGAACGGATTAGCCTGGGCTGGCCTAAAAATGAGAAAGGTAGCTGAAAGACCAAAGGAGCGTAGCCCGGCCCTAATTTTGGAATTTGACCTTAATTTGTATAATTTCTTTAAATTCAAACAAGGAGCGAAAGAATGGCAACTATTATAGCTGATGGAAAATCTTTTGAAGCCCCCGATGGTACGAAACTTAACACCGCCATCGAACAAATCGGTGGCATTGACATTTTGCACCGTTGCGGCGGCAAAGCAAAATGTACCACTTGCCGCATCACCTTCAACAGCGGGGAACCAGACGATTTTCACCCGCGTGAAAAAGAAAAATTAGAAGATAAAGGAGACCTGGGGGAATATCGCCTCTCTTGTCACATTTTGTGTGAGGGGACAATGGATGTCAATGTCCTGCAAACTGTAACTAACACTGGCCTAGACGATCCTGGCCCTGAACTTACCCCTGAAATTCCCGAGGAAGTCTGATTTTTCGTGAATGGTGAACGGTATTCGGTTTACGGACCACCGTTTACCGTTCACCAATATTTCAGCCAATCATATTAATTGGAATCACATTTGAGGCCTGGTTGAGGAGGGTCAAGATGCTGACGCGAGCGGCCGTTTTCCGAGCCATCTCACGCATTGCTGCCGCCGCCGCCGAATCTGGATGGGTCACCACAATAGGCTGACCGCTGTCCCCGCCTACCCGCACCTGGGCCTCCAAAGGGATCGTCCCCAAGTACTCCGTCTCATACTCCTCAGCCAACTTCTGTCCCGCACCTGTGCCAAAAAAGTCACCGCTCATATTCTCCACCACCCCAATAATCGGCACCTCCAACTTCTCAAACATCTTCAAACCGCGCAGAGCATCAGCCACAGCCACAGCCATCGGCTGCGTCACCACAATCGCCCCTGATAAGGGCAACACCTGGGCCAACGTCAACTGGGCATCGCCAGTACCTGGTGGTAAATCCACCACCAAATAGTCTAGCTCGCCCCAATTAACATCAGTCAACAACTGCTGTATAGCTCCATGCAACATTGGCCCTCGCCATATCAAGGGCTGATCTGGCTTCACCAAAAAGGCCATCGAAATAAACTTCACCCCATGTGCTTCGGCCGGGATTAGCTTGCGGTCTTGCGGTGGCGGCATCTTATCTACCCCCATCATCATGGGGATATTTGGCCCCAGAATATCGGCGTCCAACAAGCCTACCCGCGCCCCCTCTTGGGCCAGGGCAATAGCCAAATTGACAGCCACCGTAGACTTGCCCACACCTCCTTTGCCGCTAGAAACAGCAATCGTATTGCGGAACTGCTGTCCCACCTGACCGCCAATACGTTTATCGGTAGGCACATCGGCATCCCAATCAACTATCACTTGTCCGATGCCCTCCACCTGAGCTAAGGCAGCGCGGGAATCTTGCTCCATTTTGCCCTTAAGGGGACAAGCTGGCGTAGTCAGCATAATAGTAAAGCGCACGTCCGCGCCCTCAATCTGCAAATTGCGAATCATATTCAGCGAAACCAAATCACGATGCAACTCCGGCTCAATCACCGTCGCCAAAGCCGCCATCACCGCTTCTTCGGTTACGCCATTTCTGTCTTTCTTTCGTTTGAACATAGCAAAAAAATAGAGATTGGAGATTGAGGTAGCAAAGCGACCTAATCTCCAATCTCCAGTTCTAGAAAAATTTATTCAGTATCCTAATATTGCAAGCCCTTGTAGGCTAACTGCCGCGAAATGGCTTCAGCCAATCGTTCTTCTCGATTTTCTTCACCCCTCTTGCGGGCTTTCTTCTTAGCCTTTTGCTCTTCAGCAAAGTTACGGGCAGCTTCTTCGGCAGCGGCTTTCTTGGGAGCAATTTCGCGCCAATAGCTGATGGGCTTACTCAACCGCTCTTTGTCATGGATATGAGCCGAAGAGCGATCATAGCTGGCGAGTTCGTAGTCGTGATCCATTTTAATGGCATCGAAGGGACAGAATTCAGCACAGTAGCCGCAGTTCATGCAGATATCAATGTCAATATAGAATTGGACAGGTTCGGGCTTGGGACGGCCGTTAGGCAGCTTCCCTCGCTCAATCCAAATACATTGGGGTGGGCACACCTTGGCACAAATACCACAAGAGGTACACCAATCATGTCCCCACTTCTGTCCCGGTGGCGGCTCATCTGTCACTAAGAAAGGCACAAAGCGGAAACGCTCCGGCATAGGCAGCTTCTCTTCCGGGTAAAAAACCGTAACCACACCTTCTCCCTTCAAGCTCTGCCGCACCTGTAAGGCTTCCTCATTGTAATAACGGCCACCGCGTCCTTCCGAATTCCAATAAATATCATCCAGATACGTCCGAATGAAATGTTTCGCCGTCACCATCATCCCTTTAAGAATTCCAGTTCCGTACATAATTCTCCCAATTGACGATTTACGATTTGTGATTGACGATTTCAGGAAAATCAGTCGTCAATCATTAATCTAAAATCGTGAATTCCTATCTGTCGACCTCACCTAGTACAATATCAATACTACCCAAAATGGCCACCACATCAGCCACCTTATGGCCTAAAGACATAGGGCCAAGAGCCGTCAAGTTAATAAAAGAAGGGGCGCGGATATGATAACGGTCCAAATGGGCCTCGCGGCGGCGGGTGGTTACATAGAAACCCAGTTCACCTTTAGGATTTTCCACACGACCGTATGCTTCACCACTCTTAGGCGCCCGAATCGCATATTGTGGCTTACCACTCACTATCGGCGCACCCTCTGTCTCTGTCAAATAAGGCATCACCTGACGGCAAATCTTCAAACTCTCGCGCATTTCATCCATACGCACCAAATAACGGTCATAAATATCGCCATTATGGCGCACAGCCACATCAAAATCAAGATGTTCATAGAACGAATAAGGTTCAGCCTTACGAATGTCATAAGGAACACCACTAGCCCGCAACAGTGGCCCTGTGCAACTCATAGCAATCGCATCTTCCTTGGGCAAATAACCTATGCCAATACTACGGGCACGGACAATCTCATTGCCCGTCATCAACTCATCACCCTGATCCAGTGCCCGCGGCAAACGCTCATTGATCAGCTCATCTAGAAAAGCCATAATCGGCTGACCGCGCACCTCATCAGGCAAGTCATAAGCCACTCCACCAAAGCGCAAATAGTTGCACATCATCCGCGTACCCGTCAGAGCTTCAAAGAGATCAAGAATCAATTCTCGCTCAATGTAGAAATAGAGCATGGGTGTTTGCAATGCACCCAAATCATTGAGCAAAAAGCCTAAAGCCCAAAGGTGATTACAAATACGAGTCAGCTCAGCCATCATAATCCGCAGCCAATCCGCTCGTTCTGTTACCTCATAGCCTAGCAATTTCTCCATAGCAATAGCATAGGCATGATTATTGCAAATGGAAGAGAGATAATCGAGGCGATCCGTGTAAGGCATGTTCATGATAAAAGTGTTGCGTTCACCAATTTTCTCATGATTGCGATGCAGATAACCCATCACTGGCTTCAAATCAATCACCGTTTCGCCATCCAGCGTCACCACCATGCGGAATACACCATGGGTGGAGGGGTGCTGAGGTCCCATATTGACGATGACCTTATCGGTCTGCAATACGGGGTCTTTTACCTGAGTATAGGAAAGGCCAGCCGAATACATATCGGTCTCGACATCATACTCATCTCCCGTAGGAACCCAGCCATCGGGGTAATTTACATTCTTACCGTATGGATTCTTTTCCTCAGCACGGAAGACTTCACCACCGGGCCAACGGCTGCCAAATGGCTTGTGTTCTTCCTCAAAAAAGGCCTCCTGCCAATCTTTGCGCATGGGATGACCAGCAAAGCCATCCCAAGTAAGAATACGGCGCAAATCGGGATGATCAGTAAAGTGAACACCATACAAATCCCAGATTTCACGCTCTTGCAAATCGGCCCCAGGAAAGATAGGAACAAGGGAGGGTACAATGGGATCATCCCGATCCACCTGCACTTTGAAGTTAACGTGACTACCACCCTGCTCAATGCTATAAGCATGGTAAACTACTTCTAACTTACCATCATTAATTAAATCTACACCTGTGACGCTGGAGAGGTAGTCAAAACCTAAATCATCGCGCAGTGCAGTCGCGACCTCAACTAATTTATCGGCAGGAACAATGACACCTTCATAACCATCGCGGGTATCATCACTGATGTCATCTGCAAACCGATCTTTGAGAGCGACTATAGCTGACTCAACAGGGTTTGTGCTTTCGGCGACGGGGGCTTCTAAGATTGCTTCACTCATGCTGGCTCCTCCACTGGCATATCGGCCGTTTCTGCGGCAGCGACTTCCGCCTGATGCTTCTTGGCTTCCTGACGAATCATGTCTACCTGCCGTAAATCCACCAAATCAGGCCCTAAAACAGGAATAGGAACCAACTCTGTTGTAGGATCACCCTCATTATACCAAGGGGCCGTGGCAATTGATTGTTGATCGATCTTTTCTTGCAGGGCAATGAGGCCATTAATGAGGGCTTGTGGAGTGGGCGGACAGCCAGGCACATAGACATCAACCGGAATAAATTTGTCAATGCCATCTACCACATTGTAGCCCTCTTTGAAGGGCCCACCACCAGAAGCACACGCTCCCATGCTCAGCACATAACGAGGTTCAGGCATCTGATTGTAGAGGCGCACGATAGTGGGAACCATCTTTTTCGTCACCGTGCCAGAGACGATCATCAGATCAGATTGGCGCGGGGTGGCCCGAAAAACTTCCATACCAAAACGGGCCAAGTCATAGCGACTGGAAGCGGTACAGATCATCTCAATAGCACAGCAGGCCAGGCCAAAAACCATAGGCCAAACCGAGTTGCGACGTGACCAGTTGTAAATAGGGTCAAGCGCCGGAGCCAGCAGGTTACGAATGTTGGTGATAGTTACATTGCCCTTTAATTCATCGGGCACAGCAATCTCACCAGCGTTATGTGTGGTCATAGGTTTGTCATCTCCTCATACCAGATGATTTGAATATCAAGTAAGATTCTTTCGGTAGCCAGAGCAGAATCATCGCTGAAACCAGGCAAGTTTTCGATGAGTTCAACCATCTCCCGAAGACCAACATCTTCAGGGCTAAGAGCAGGATGTTGCTCGATAAGAGCCATAGCGATGGCGTAAGTGGAATCCCAATATAACTCGTCTATCAATATTCTACTCCCACCTGGAAATAATCGGCATAAGTATAAACCATTGTTACTATTGCGGCGAGTAATTGATGAAGTTTTTCACAATCAAATGGTAATTAGCGCCCATTCACAAATAAAGTATGGAATCGGCGAATGGGCTTCAAGTAACCGCTCGATTCGGAAAGTGCTAAGTTAATGCCAAACGGCTACTTTGTATATGAAGATTGTAGATTAGTCGTTTGTCAAACTTAGTACGATAGGTGAAAATGAGACCTATGCAAATGAAGATTCATCAAGCTAGACAACGACTTCAGGTTTTTGCGCTACTCATTCTGATCCTAAGCAGTAGTTGTTCTTTGTTAGAAGGGCCACAGCAGCCAACGATTCCTACGCCTATCCCCCCTGTTTCCGTCCAAGAATTTGCTCCTGGCGAATTGATATTCGATCCGCGTAGTGACGTGACGCCAGGTATTGACTCTGACATTTTGGCACTGGTCAATGCAACTTCACAGCAAAATTTGGTGGCCTATGTACAAACGTTGGAAGGTTTTGGCACACGCAATACCTATAGCGCAACGGACAGCGAGACCGCAGGAATTGGTGCGGCCCGATTGTGGATTTTTAATGAATTGGTGCGAGTGGGCAACGGCCGTCTTCAAGTTCAATTCGACGACTTCCCCCTCAACCAAGATGGAGTCACCTACAACCAGCAGAACATCGTGGCCCGCTTACCCGGTACAGGGGAGCATCCTGGCGTGGTCGTCCTCATGGCCCACTACGATTCTCGTAGTGTTGACCCCAACAGTGGCACAGCCTCGGCTCCAGGAGCCAACGACAACGCCAGTGGTGTGGCTGCTCTCATTGAAATCGCCCGCCTGTTAAGCAGCCGCTCTTGGAATCAAGACGTCGTCTTTGTGGCCTTTGCCGCTGAGGAGCAAGGAACACATGGTAGCCGCCATTTTGTAGCTGACAAGTTACTCGATGGCTGGATTATTGATGCCGCCATTAACAATGATATTGTAGGCGGTCGGCCTGGTATCCCCCAATCAATTCGTGTCTTTACAGCTGGGGCTGATTTTGAACCACCACGCCAACTAGCCCATTACATGGATTTGGTTGGCGGCTATTATCTACCATCCTTTGCTGTCATTTTAGAAGCTACTATTGACCGCCCTGACCGTTATAGCGACCATATCCGTTTTTTGGATGCAGGTATTCCAGCATTGCGCCTGACAGAATCCGTTGAGGATTTTAACGCACAACACAATGGGCTTGATCGGTCTGATTTACTTGATTACAACTATTTGCTACAAGTAACACAGCTAAATCTGGTGACGATTGCCAATGCGATTGGTGCACCACCTGCACCGCCCGCCCCTACCCTGGCGCCAATGGCGGAAGCAGGCGCATTTATTGTGACCTGGACACCTGATCCCAATGCAGCTGGGTATGCTATTTCATTCCGGCCCGAGGGCTGGCCCGATTATCCTCCCTTTGTTTTTGTGCCGCAGGAACAAGCAGGCAATGTGGCGATTACGACGCTGGAACCAGGTACACGCTATATGGTGAGCATGGCGGCGCTGACGGAAAACGGCCGTATTGGTCTTTTCTCCCCTGAAGTTGTGGTAGAACCGAACCCGTAAACCACTTTCCACTTACTGATTACCGATGAAAATTCTCCTCATCTCTCCCTATCACGGCGGCAGTCATCGTGCTTGGGCAGAAGGATATCTGGCCCACAGCGCACATGAGATTCGTTTGCTGACGCTGCCCGATCGCTTCTGGAAGTGGCGCATGCACGGCGGGGCGGTGACACTAGCTCGTCGCTTTTTGGCGAACGACTACACGCCAGATGTGATTCTGGCAACCGATATGCTGGATTTGACCACATTTTTATCGTTGACGCGGCAGCGTACCAGTCCTATTCCTACAATCCTCTACTGCCACGAAAATCAATTAACCTATCCCCTGCCACAAGATGGCAGTAGTGGCCCCATGCGTCGGCAACGAGGGGAGCGTGACAACCACTATGTGTTCATCAATTATGCTTCGATGTTAACGGCCGATCTAATCCTCTTCAACTCCAACTACCATCACCGCAGCTTCTTCGCTGCCCTACCCAATTTCCTCAAACATTTTCCTGAATATAATGAACTCAATTCGATTGCAGTGTTGCAAAACAAAAGTCAGGTGTTACCTGTAGGTGTAGACTTTCAGAGACTGGAGGCTGGAAACTGGTTGGCTCATAGTCTCCAGCCTCCTCTCATTCTTTGGAACCAACGATGGGAATATGACAAAAACCCTGACGAATTTTTTGAGGCCTTGTATGTGATGCAGCAGGAGGGCATTCCCTTTCGCTTAGCTCTATGTGGACAGCAGTATGGTAAACGGCCGTCCACCTTTGACACTGCTAGCAAGCGTCTAGCTAAACAAATCACCCATATTGGCTATGCGAATGATGAAATGTATCGGCAATTACTGTGGGAAGCGGCCGTTACTATCTCCACCACCCATCATGAATTCTTCGGCATCAGTATCCTTGAAGCTATTTACTGCCACACTTTTCCCATCCTGCCCCATCGCCTCAGCTATCCAGAACTTATTCCTGAGGCCTTTCATCTCCAATGCCTCTACCAAAACCAGGGCGGCTTGGTAGAACGGCTGCGTTGGGCCTTAACCCACCCCAGCGAGACCCAAAAAGCAGCCACAGCCTTAGCAAAATCAGTAGCCCACTTTAGCTGGAATCAGGTAGCAACTAGATACGATCAGATTTTAGCGAGTGGACAAAATAGACGGTAATGGTAAACAGTTAAGCTTTCTCAAAAATTAAACGATCCCGCGCAACACCTAAAAAGCCATAAGCCAATCCAGTGGACACTGGTTATTTTGGATCATTATTTTCTTGGATTGACCTTAACCGATGACCCTCAAATTACTACTGCTGAAAACTGCTCCTTTACCCGAAAATGCTGAATCTTGCCCATCGCATTTTTGGGCAAAGAATCAGTAAAAATGATGCGGCGCGGCACTTTATAACGAGCCAACTCAGCCGACATAAAATCAATCAACGTTGCTTCCGTTACCGTCGAATCCGGTCGGAGAACAATGATCGCCACCGGAATTTCTTGCCACCTTTGGTCGGGAATACCAATAACGGCCGTTTCCACAACATCCGGGTGCATATACAACACCCGCTCCAACTCCGCTGGGTAAATATTCTCGCCACCCGACACAATCATATGCTTCTTACGGTCCCGAATATAAAAATAACCATCCACATCCATCACCCCAATATCACCCGTACTATACCAGCCATTACGCATTGCCTCCGCCGTAGCCGCATCATTGCCCCAATACTCCAACATCACATTCGGCCCCTTCACCAGCACCTCACCCTCCTGCCCCGGTGACAATAAGCGACCTCGCTCATCGACCACCCGCACCTGGCAGTGCAAAGCTGGTTTCCCCGTCGAGCCAACCTTACTGAAATCTGAATCAGCACGTTGATAAATGGCAATCGGGCAAGTCTCCGTAGCTCCATACATCTCCAACACAGCCACACCCTGCTCCCGCCACGCCTCTGCCAAACGGCGAGGCACAGTCGTGGACCCCGTTAACACCAAGCGTAAATAGGAGAAATCAGTTGCTGACCACTGGGGCGAGTTCATACAGGCTTGCATCGTGGCTGGTACCAGACAAGTCAGTGAAGGCTTGTCATTCGTAATCGCTGCCAACGTCTCATCAGGGTCAAACCGTCTCTGGAGTGTTACTGTGGCTCCACAATGCAGGGCTGGCGTCGTTTGATTATTCAAACCACCCACATGAAACATCGGTAGCGGTGTCAAAATATGATCCTGGCTCGTCATATCATGCAAATGTTGACTGTTAAGAGCATTCCACTGCAAGGCATTTTGGGTCAGCACCGCCCCTTTAGGATGACCTGTCGTACCTGATGTATACACAATTAACAGGGGTGTATCCAAGGTCACATGAGGATTGTAACTATCGCCAGCAGCCTGAGGCAGTAAATCGCGCCACAGTACCCCACCTTGTGGCTCATAATCCAGCCCCACAACCTGGGTGCGCGGCATAGCCTCTAACACTGGCTGTACTCTATCAGCAAAAGACGCTTCCACAAACAACACTTTGGCCGAAGCATCTTGCAAAATATATAGATGTTCGGGGATGGCCAAGCGCCAGTTGAGGGGAATCATCATGGCTCCCAGCCGAGCGCAGGCAAAAAGCAATACGAGCAGTTCAGGACTATTGTAACCTAGCAAGGCAATACGATCCCCACGCCCCACGCCCAATTCACGCTTGAGTACCTGAGCGGCCGTTTCCACTTGCCGCGCCATTTCCGCATAAGTAATGTCTTCTCCCTCAAAATGAATGGCTATTTTTTCGGGCGAAAAATCAGCGTGGCGTTCAATCCAATTGGCGATATTCAGGCTATTAATCATCAGTTTCTCCCGCTTCATACAAGCATTCTTTGCCCAAACGATCCAAGCAAATTTCGGCCGTCCAAGGCAGCATCAGTGAACCACAGCGACTATCGCGGAAAATGCGCTCAATCGCCAACGATTTCAGCATAGATTGCCCACCACAGGTACGAATAGCTAGCTGGGCCAGCTCATTAGCATTTTCCATCGTGGTGTACTGGGCTGTCCAGGCCCGCAATACTTGCTCTTTGCTGGGATTGGCGCGGGCTTCGGAGATCATCTGGAACCAGAGCGCCTTGGTCTGTTCTAGCATCACCCGCATCTGGGCTACTGCAATTTGCTTAGTGGGGTACATGCGCCGCTTCACCGGCCGCATCCCCGGCAGTTCGCCCCGTAGATATTTGACCGTGAAATCATAAGCTGCTTGAGCCAAGCCCATGTAGGTGGGTGAAAGAGTGGCAAACATATGCGGCCAGCGCTCGGCTGCCTGAAAATAAATGCCACGTGGCATCAGCATGGCCTCCTGAGGCACAAACACATCCTCAAACAGCAAATTGCGCGAAACTGTGCCCCGCATTCCCAGAGGATCCCAACCGCCAAATACAAACACACCTTCCGCATCAGCCGGAAGAGCCAGATACATGGTGTTGCGGCGGCTAGGTTTTTCACCTTCAGCCACTTCAGTACAAAGGACACCGTAATAGTGGGCATTGCCTGCCAAGGAAGCGAATATCTTCTTGCCATTGACGCGCCACCCTCCCTCCACCGGGCGTGCCTGTGTGCCAAAAGCCACCGTTCCAGCAGCAGCAGCGCCACCTTCGGAGAAGGGCTGAGCATAGATGGCTCCTTCTGCCAAAATACGCCGGTAATGCACACTGCGCTGTCGGTGATGTTCTTGCTTTACCTCTTTTGGCATTTCCAAATCATCCGTGAGGGCACCTGTCCACAGGGTGGAGGCGACGTGCATGTTCCAGGTCAGGGCGGTGGCGCCACAATAACGGCCGATCTCCGCCGCCACCATAGCATAAGTCATAAAATCGGCCCCATGCCCCCCATATTCTTTAGGAATACAAATCCCCATCAAGCCGGCCTCATACATATCCTGGTAATTTTCAGTAGGGAAAATGGCTTCTCGATCATAATGCGCAGCCCGTTCGGCAAATTTTTCCTGGCCAAGCTGGCGAGCTAAAGCGGTCAATTCTGTCTGTTGTTCCGTCAAACGAAAAGCAACAGGATCAAACAAAGGGGCATCAGGAGTTATCATAGAGTTTTCCTTTTTTCTGTGAATGAATTCACAGGCTGAGACAAGAAGTACGCTAACGCGCACTGGCAGAGGGTTTTTGAACGTGCTTGCATCGTGTTTTTCGCCTCAGCTGCCAAATTTCATTCGGTGGCGTTCAGATTAAACTTGTGACAAAAATTCATTGCTTACTGCTTATATTCTCCAAAAACAGGCGCAAGGCATCATTAAACAGCTGCGGGTCTTCTACATGTGCCAGGTGACCTAGCTGCGGCAAACACACAAATTCGGCGTTGGCAATGTAGGCCGCCATTTTTTCCATCATGGGTGGCGGAGCGTTACTGTCCTCTGCGCCCACCAGCACCAGGCAAGGGATGTGAATACTACTGAGGTTGGCCCGCTGATCAAATTTGACAAGACACATAACGGCCGTTCTAAAAGTCTCCTCTGCCACAGCCGCCACTCCCTGCTGTGCCAACTCAATACCAGCCGCTGTGGCCTCCGACCCTACTAACCCTTTGACAATGGTGGGAGCTAATTCGGCCATTGTTTGACCATCGTCCAGTGGTTGTAAACGAGCGCGGATAAACTTCTGCTGCCATTTGCCATCTTTGCGCCCAAAAGCAGGACTGGTTCCATAGAGAACAACGGCCGATATGCCACCCTCTCCATACGCCGCCAAATATTCCTGCACGATCATGCCCCCAAAAGAGTTGCCCACTAAAATTGGGTTCTCTATTTGATGAGTTATCATAAATTCATGAAGCCACCGGGCTAAGGCCGGGAAAGTTGTGTGGGGCAAAAGGTCAGAACGGCCGTACCCTGGCAAATCCAAGGCAATCACCCGATATTCATCGGCCAAGGCCTCTAGCTGATAGCGCCACGTGTCGGCGTTGCCCCCGATGCCATGCAAGAGGATTAACGGCCGTCCCCCCCCAGCTTCCTGATAACTAAATTTCAAAACAGACTCCTTAGTCGGCGTAGGCCGACTTCGTAGTCGCCGCGACTTTAGTCGCCGGACAACCAATTATTCAACAACATACCAGCCTCAATCACCACCTTCCCATCCAGGGCAATATCACAGCCACGCACAGGCAAATCAAAATGCCCCTCCGTGAAGCGACCCGCAAACTCATTCGCCCCGGTCGAAAAGAGGAAATTACCAGCGAAAGCGCGTAGCTCTGTACAGTTAATGTCCCGCTGATCATACATCGTCAACGCCTCATAGCGAGCACCAGGATTCATCCCCCAACCCACATGGGACACAGCATAGGCTGTGGGGTCATTCCAGGCCGCAAAATAGCGCGTCATCAACTCATAATCCGTACCCTGCCCCTGAATATCCACCACATAATCATTCTCAATTTTAAGCGTGATCGGGCTTTGTAAATATCGCTTAAAGGTCAAATTCACATCCCCGGCATCCAGCACCAGTGTGCCGTTGACTGTGCCAGCACGAGGGAAACTGACTACAATGCCTCCCGGCCAATGGGCCAGCGTCCCCGGCTTATCCGTATAGCCCCAAATACCCACCGTCGAAGCCCCTTCCATATTAACAGTTAAATCCGTGCCAACGGCCGATGTCACCTGCATCATCTTAGTCTGCCGCGCTCGACGGGCCGCAGCCAGCACTTGCCCCTTAAGTTCAGGCGTAGGCCGCAAACGTTCCAGAGCTTCAGGATGCTCATTGCTAATGTAAAGCACACGCGCCCCACTTTTGAGAATCTGGGGTAGTTCGGGGGCGTGCATCAGTCCCTCAATGGTGCAATCTACCACCATGGGCACAGAAGTCAGGGCTGCCAAGGCTGGGCCAGAACCTTGAATGGCTTGGGAGGCACCGGTGGAACGCACCGGCACGGGGGCAGTTTGGGTCGGTGTAGGCAAAATAATGTGGCAGGGCTTGGCCCCCATTCGCAACAGAGCTAACTCAGCCAGATGGACATTTAACTTCCGCGACTGCGTTTCAGACAGCACTACTACTTCATCACCCACTGCAATTTTACATAGTTGAAAAACCTGTTCAAAAGCGTCAATCCATTTGGCTTCAATTCGATCTCGAAACATATAATTTTCCTCTACCCAAACAAAATCTCGTGCAATACCTGAATTACGCGAGTATTTTCTTCCTCGCGGGCAATGGTGATACGAATATTATCAGGCAGACCAAAAGGGTCTGTAGGGCGCAGAATGATGCCCCGTTGCATGGCTTCATCACAAATGACATTGGCATCCTTGGGCAAATTAGTGAGGAAGATGAAATTGCTTTGGGTGGGCAGGTAGCCAATACCCATCTCGGCAAAAGCGTGATAGAATTGCTGACGGCCGTTACGCACCATCGCCAAACTCTTCTCAATATGTTCCTCATCATCCACCGCTGCACAAGCACCCAGATAGGCCAAACGGCCGCTGTTAAAATGCAGCTTGTGTTGGCGCACCTTGTCCATCAAATCTACTCGACCAAAGCCATAGCCCACCCGCAAGCTGGCCAAACCATGCAGCTTAGAAAACGTTCGCGTCACCAATACATCATGTCCGGCAGCAATAAATTCTGTCATTCGCGGGAATCTTGGATCATCGGCAAATTCCATATAGGCTTCATCAAAAACGACCACCACACCGGGTGGAATTTTGTCCAAAAAGACAGCCACCTGCTCGTGGGTCACAATCGTCCCCGTGGGATTATTGGGGTTACAGGCAAAAATGAGAGAAACCGTTTCGTCACAAGCCGCTACCAGCCCATCCAGGTCAAGTACATAATCCACCAAGGGTATCAGCACCGATTCACCCCCAAACAATGACACAAGCAACTCATACATAGCAAAGGTAGGTGCGGCAATCAGAGCCTTTTTGCCCGGTTGGATAAAGGTTTGCACAATCATGCGCAAAACATCACAAGAGCCATTGCCTGAGACAAAATTGGCATAAGTTAAACTGTCGTCCAACCGTCCGGCTATTTTTTGCAGCAAGGCATCCTCATGCCGATCGGGATAAAGATGGGCATCAGCCAATACTTCGGCAATGGCCTTTTGCGCTTTAGGCGATGGCCCTAGGACGTTTTCATTTGATCCAACCTTGATGATTTGTGTCATACCAGATACCTGTTGTGCTTCTTCGACAGAACGCCCTTGTACATAGATTTTCATTGTTTCTTCTCGTGACCCCAGCCCCAGCCCCAGGGAATCTCAATAACGGTAGGTTTATCAGCAACGAGAGCTTGAGTGAGAGCTTGTCGCAACCCTTCGGGTGTGATCACCCGCTCACCATTGGCGCCAAAGGCGTGGGCCAGGTCTACAAAATCTGGGTTTTGTAGTTCAACAGCCATAAATTGCTCATCAAATTGATCACGCTGCTGCACTTTGATCATGCCATAGGCATTGTTGTTGGGCACGATGATGGGAATGTTGAGTTTATATTGAACGGCCGTTGCCAACTCCATCCCCGTAAACAAAAAAGCCCCATCACCACAAATGGCCATCACTGGCTTCTGCGGCGCACCCAACTTGGCCCCCAACGCTTCTGGCAACGCAAAGCCCAACGTGCCAAATCCCCAAGGAAACAGCATTGTGCGCGGCTCATAAATGGGAAAAACCGCCAGCATATCGGCCCAAAACAGAGACATATCGCAGCTTATAATGCTGTTACGGGGCAGGGCCTCACGCAAAGCCTGCATCCAGGGTGTCGTGGCTCCTACTTTGGTCGTAATCGCCATGCGGAAGTCGGCTTGGGCTTTGGCCAGCACTGGATGCACAGTGCCTTTTTTGTCATGCCACCTATTGGCTAACTTTTTGTTTACTACTGCCAATGTTTGTTGGGCATCGCCCACCAGCTTGTGCTTCATGGGCAGATTGCGTTCAATTTCGGCGGCATCAATATCAATACGAATGGTGGTGGCAGGCAGGGGCAGTTCCCAACCATGTGTCATACCTTGATTGAAGCGGGTACCAACAGCCAGCAAAAGATCACAAGCAGCCACCAGTGGCCGCATATCAGCCGCCGCAATCCAGGAGATGCCGCAGGCGAGAGGGTGATCGCCCGGAATAGCACTGACGCCCATGCCCGTGGTGATGACGGGCGCACCAAGCCGTTCTGCCAAGTGCACTAATTCCCCACTGGCTTCGCTGCTAATCACGCCCCCACCAGCTATGATTAACGGCCGTTCCGCCTGCCTCAAAGCCTCAACAACGATGGTGATCTGCTCATCTGCTGGACAGGGCCGCTGGTGGGGGGCTGGCTGGCTGGCACCATCATGCCATGGCACCATTTCCACCTGTATATCACGCGGAATTTCGATTTGGACAGGACGGGGACGGCCGTTTCTCAAAGCCGTCATGGCTCGCTGAAACACCCTCGAAATATCATCCCCATCCGTAATACGCTCACTGTACTTCATCAACGGTGACAACATCTCAAACTGTCCCGTCATCTCGTGCAGCAGGCCTGCATCCTGGTCAATAAACTCCCGATTCACCTGGGTGGACAGCACCAATACAGGCGAGGAATCATAAAAGGCCTCACCCAAACCCGTCATGGCATTGGTCAGGCCAGGACCAGGCAATGTTATTACGGCTGCTGGTTTGCCCGTAGCCCGCGCATAGCCATCAGCCATAAAAGCCGCGCCCTGCTCGTGTCGTACAGTAATAGTCTGAATCGTCGGATGACGGTAAAGGGCATCAAAAATCGGCATACTATATAAGCCAGGAATACCCAACACCAATTCAATTCCTTCTCGCTCCAAACATTTCACAATGGCCTGTGCGCCATAGATTTCAGTCAATCGTCTCTCCTAATTTAGTAAATAGTCGGCAGTTAGTGGTCAATAAAGTACTCTAGGCTTTGCTCAAGCAAAATTCTTGGTCGTGAGCTGCAAAACTGATCGGACTTGTTTATCATACCACCCAGAAGCCGCCCTATTTCTCCACATTACTGTCCACTACCCACTGTCCACTAATCCGCAATTCGGCCAAGCCAACTTCTCTCAACTTTCGCATCGAGGGCACCCCAGCTGCATCCAGTTCCCGCTGCCTGTGAAATTCGGCCAGAGCACGGCCAAAATCCGTCAAAGTTCCGGCACTTTGTTCAATTTGTTGGCGAATGCGCTTAGGCAGATCATCAGCTTCCAGACCAATGCCTAGCCGTAGGTTGAACAGGCGGCGCAGATACCAGGTGCGCTCGCCAATGCGTTGCAAATCATCAGGAGTGTAGGTTGTGCCAGTAACGGCCGTTAACAGCCGCGCCGTATAATCTGAATTCAAAGCACCAGCCAAAAATTGACAATACACCATCGAGCTATACGCTCCCGACAGATCCATATTTTGCATCATTTCAGCCACCCATGACGGGTAAGTTGAGTCTTCCCAATCCCAAGTGACTCCCTCCTCATTATGTGAGGCTCCGCGAGGCAAGGTAGCATAAGCCACTTCCAGACCACGCAAAGCGCGTGGATGATGGAAGGGCAACTCTAAACCCTTCACTTGGATAGCAAAACCTTCACCACCACCAATAATTTGGGCTGCACGGCGCGTGCCTTGTGCCAACAAAGCCCCCAAACCCGGCCGATTTTCGCCCATGCGCTGCACCAATTCTTGTACCAATTGGGCATCGCCCCAGCCCAATATCAAGTCACTATCAATATGTTCGGTGGTGAGAATGCCTTTTTCATGTGCTTCCAAGGCCCAGGCAATGGTAGCCCCAGCACTAATGGTGTCTAGACCCAATCGATTACACAAATCACCTGCTTGTATGACAGCCAACGGATCGTTGACTTGTGTTTGGGCGCCTAGCCCAGCCAACGTTTCATACTCTGGCCCAGCTAAATGGCCTATTTCGCCCTCAATTTGGGGTGCATCAACTGTCCATTTACAGGCTACCGGACAGGCGTAGCAGGTGTCTTGCTTGGCGGGAAATTGGGCCTGCATAGCTGGGCCAGTGATTTTGCTAGCTTCATCTTCTCCCCATTGACTGACATCCATATCCCAGTTTTTGGTCGTGAGATCGGCCATCTGAATGGCAATAGGCGTAGCCGCGGCCGTGCCGCCCCCGCGCCGAATAACTTGGATAAAATCATGGGCATTGAAAAGCTGGATGGCCTCCTTTTTCAAGGCTTTGAAAGCCTGGGGATCAGCCAGAGGAACCCGTTTTTTGCCCTGTGCTACCAGGGCTTTGAGCCGCTTGCTGCCCGCCACCGCTCCCAGACCGCAGCGAGCGGCCACGTTGTTGCCCAAATGATGTACTAGGGAAGCCAGCGGCACTTGGTTTTCTCCAGCAGGGCCAATGGTGATAAATTCTGCTTTAGGGTAGCGGCTCTGTAGTTGTGTCTCGGCAGCGTAGGTTTCCAATCCCCACAGGTCAACGGCCGTCTCCAATCTCACCTCATCTTCCAAAATAACGAGCGTCACTGGCTCTGGCGAAATGCCACGTAGCAAAATCGCGTCATAGCCCGCTCGTTTAAGTTGGGTGGCAAAGTAGCCGCCCAACGACGACTCTCCCCAAATACCCGTTAAGGGGGATTGCGCCGCCACGGTTAAGCGGCCCGTTCCTGCCCAGGTTGTGCCGCTAAGTGGGCCTGCCACCAGGGCCAGCACATTGTCGGCACCAAGGGGATCGGCATGAGCTGGCACATTGTCGTAAATGAGCTGTGCCGCCAAACCAATGCCGCCAATCGTGGCCTCATAAAGCGAGCGGGGCAGTACCCGTACTCTGATTTCGCCATTGGTCAAGTTAATGTCTAATATCTGTTCACACCAGCCAAAGGTCATAATTCTCTCCACACAAAAATACCCTGTGATGCGATGGTAGCATGTATCAAATGTTCATTGAACATTACTGAATTCCGATTAGCTGCCCTCAATAGTTTCAAAACTATCATGTTGATTTGCTTTCAAAAATTGCTGTCGCGATAACCATAAGGCTTTGATGCCCAAAAATATCAAGATGAGTGAAATAGAGAATAATAGCAGAGCAGTCAAATAATCTTCCGTAGATTCAGTAAAAGTAATCTGAGCAAAAAGCCCCCATATCCAAGCTAATCCACAGATAATGGCGAGGAATCCTCTATATAAATACCACCAATAAGAATCGTAATACAATCTCTTGCGACGTGTTGTGTTCGGCAGATTTTGATATTCTTCCCATGAAGTCATTTTATAGCGAATACCTACAAAAACTGACCAACCTAAATTTACCAGCCAAAGCATGCCCAATGGAGTAAGAGAAACCCCCTGATCAAGTGCAACTATAGATGGAATAATGGACGCAAATGGTACAGTGAGAAATCCCAGGAAAAGTAGTCCTTCCCATTTTGCTTGTTCATCATGCAAATGCCATGACCGCAATCCTTCCTGATACGCAAAATCAGCCCAATCATGCTCTTTTGCCTCTGGATCTACTAAGCTCGGATTTTTGTAGAAATCTGCTGGTAATTGATACTCCATCATACAATCAGGGCAAAACCAAGAACCTGGATGGTCTGAAATGTTGCTTACAAATTCACCACCTATCTGACAGTCTGAGCAAAAAACATATGATGTTTCCCACCCACAATTGGGGCAAACAACATATGAAGGTTTCCCAACCTCGCCAAGATAGAGAAAGTTTTGTTGATCGCAATTATTACAATAGATACACAAACTTAGTTTTGTCCTTTAATTTATTTACGATTCCTCGGCTTCTATCATGTTAAACTGTTTTCATTCGGCCGTTAATCGCCAGCCACTCCAAGGCCATGGCTAGCGAATCGTGTAAAAAGGGGTGATGGGAGGTGAGCGATTGACAAAAATCGTGCACGGCCGTTTCCTGCCCCAACCCCACAATCGGCAACAACCGTACCAATATTCCCGCCAACTGCCCTGGGTGCAACTGTCCCAACTGTTCTTGATGAGCCACTAGCCACTGCCACATAAACGCCGTTGCCGCCGGATTAAAAGCGGTGGCCGCAATCATGTGCACCTGCTGACTTTTAGCCACATATTGCCAGTTGAAGGCCAGAGCTTGCTGCAAATGTTCCCCTTGGGGAAGCTGGCCTAACGCTTCCAGGATAATATTCGCCTCCACTTCAGGCAGCAATGGGGCCTGTAGGCGTTCCGTCAGGTGGGTGATAGCATCGGGCTGGATAATGGCCCCCAGTTTGAGAACGGCGGGGAGGATGTCGGCAGGTACGGCCGTTCCCGCACACCAATGTTCAAACCGCGTTCTACCAAAGTGCCGCACTTCCTCCGAGCCAAAAAGCCCAGCCGCCCACAGCAACTCTTGTCGCAAGCGCACCTGCTGATGGTTTTCGCCCACCTGAGGTAGCAGGCCGATGTGCTGCAAGCCATTTTCGCACAAAGTACGACCAATCTCGGCAATGGCTGGCTGTTGCGCCACCAGCAGGACAAACAGTGTGCGCAAACTTTGGCTAACATCCAAAAGGGGCAGATAGCGCGTTTCGTTCACAAAATAATCAGCCAAAAAAGCCAAATAATCGGCGACAGCCACATCGCCACGCCGCACAAGAGCAAATAAATCATTTTGGACATTGAAGCTGTCCAGAGCCTTTAACTGTCCAGCAGCCATCAATTTGCCCAAAGCGGCTAAATTATGAGCATCATATTGCACCCGATAAAAGCCAGTCTGGTTGTGATTGAGCTTGTAGGCATGGGTGTGGGGCGGCAGGGAAACGGCCGTTTCCTTACCATCTAACACCACCTGCATCACTTGGCGCGTGCCATCCTCACCAATCAGCAGTAAATCAATGGGAATGGGCCATAGAGCATCAGAGTCTTGGGGCGAGAAGGTGAAGCGCTGCTGTTGTAAATGGAGCGTGTCTTGCTGGCGAACGGCCGTTACCAGCGGAAAACCCGGCTGATACAACCATGCCTCGGCAAACGCTGACACATCCTGCGGCACAACAGCCCCAAACGCCTGCCAAAACTGCTGCGACGTCACACTTTGGAACTGACAAGTGTGCAAATAATGGTTAAGCCCCCGCCGAAAGGCAGCCTCACCCACAAAAGCAGCCAACATACGCAAAACAGCCGCACCCTTGTTGTAGACAATAGGTGCATTAGAAGGCGTGGGAGCAGGGTTGCCTCGCAGCGGCTGGTCTGGCGGCAGTTCGATGGGCACACTCTCCAGCAGCGCATCCCGATCCAGTCCAGAGCGCATCCGATCAGCGGCAAAATCGTGCCAGATGTGCCACTCTGGGGCAAAGGCATCAGGAATGACGAAGGTAAAGTAGGTGGCAAATGATTCGTTGAGCCACAAATATTTCCAGTCGGCAGGCGTAACCAGATCGCCAAACCACATATGCGATACTTCATGAGCAATAATTTGGCCTATCAGCACCTTGGTCGAGAACGGGGTACGCTCCGGGTAGACCAGCATCACATCTTCACTGTGGCGAATGGCCCCAAAATTTTCCATCGCGCCAATGGAGTCCGGCATGGCGATCAGATCGCATTTGCTGAGCGGATAGGGGATACCTGTGTACTCTTCACAAAATTGCAATGATTGCTGGCCGATGTTGAGGGCATAACGGCCGTATTCCCTCTTGCCTGGTGCAGTTAACACTTGTACCCGATAGCTGTCCGTGTCAGCCTGAATCGCATCAAATTCGCCAATACCCATAAAGACAAGGTAGGTGGACATAGGCGGCGTGCGTTCAAACTGCACCCGCTTTTTACCATTATCTAGCAGGGTTTTCTGCTGAATAGCGGTAGTGGAAACGGCCGTTAACGCTGCATCTATCACCAGTTCAATATCAAACGTCCCTTTCAGCCCCGGTTGATCAAAACAAGGGAAGGCACGGCGGGCGTCGCTGGCCTGGAACTGGGTAGAGGCCATGTAGTGCGTCTGCCCAGCCACAACATAGCGGCTGCGGTACAGCCCAGCATATTGGTCGTTGATACGGCCATTGTAATCCAAGTGTATGGTCAACGGCGCGGCAGCTTGCGGGGGCAGGCTGATGGTTAGCGTCTGTTTACTGGTGTCCACGGCGAAATCAGCAGCCGTGTCACCCACTGTGCAAGCAGCAATCGTCAGCTCGTGAGCGTTCAGCACGACCTGTCCGTTCACAATAAGGGCCGGATCAGTGATGTGAACGGCCGTTTTCCCCTGAAACGTAAACGCTGCCAGATCAGGCTCCAACTGGATGCTGTAATGCAAATCGCCCATGTTTACCTAGCCACAACCACATGGCCGTTGCGCCACACCATTTGCACCTGGCGCAAAGCCGAAATATTAAGCAAAGGGTTGCCCGACACGGCCACCATGTCCGCTACTTTGCCCACCGTCAGCGTGCCAATCTCGTCTAGCAAGCACAAGGCGGCAGCGGCCGTTTGTGTACAAGCCATAATAGCCGCCATCGGCGTCATACCCAACTCCGCCACCATCAGTTCAGGAATAAGGGCGTAATCATCGTACAAGATGTCTGGCACACCAGCATCGCTGCTGGCAGCAAAAGCCACGCCGTGTGCCAATAGCTGCCGCCAAATTTCGTTTAGCTCAGGGCGGGGCGCACCCGGTCCGCCCTGTTCAATCCGCCGATAGTCAATGACGTTGGTGGGCGAGACGATGATGCCTTTAGCAACAATGGTACGGACTGTGTCTGCCTCAAAATCGAACCCGCTGGCACCATTATAAAAGGTGCAATGTTCAATACGCTGAATTCCCGCCTGCACACAGTCACGAATGCCTTGTGTGCCGTGGGCGTGAGCCGCCACAATCAGGCCGTGCCGCGTTGCTTCTTCGCGGAGGGCGGTCAGTTCGGCTAAGTCATAATGGCTCTGTCCAGGCTCTTCACCGCCACCAGCGGTCGCCATCACCTTAATGAAGTCGGCCCCAGCTTGGGCTTGCTCGGCAACGGCCGTTCGCACTCCATCAACGCCGCTGGCAATCTTGCCAATGCGTTCCGCCCCATGCCCACCCTCGGGCACAATGGCTGCCCCACTAGCCCAAATGCGTGGCCCAACCAGCTCACCTCGGCTAATCGCCTCACGCACCGGAAAAATAATTCGATTTTCTGCACCGCAATCCCCAATCGTTGTGACACCGGAACGCAAAGCTGCCTGGGCATTGCCTACTGTACGCAGGACGATTTCAGCCACGCTTTGTTCAGGGTTGTAATAGGCATCTGGATTGGCAGGATTAAATGTGATGTGCAAGTGGGTGTCAATGAAGCCAGGGAGCAGGGTTGCATCGCTTAAATCTACAATTTTCCCCTGATGGGTATTGTCTGGCCAGGGGGTGATGGCTTGGATACGGCCGTCTGCCACCACCACCACTTGATCCAACAGCGGTTCTCGACCTGTGCCATCAAGCACACGACCTGCTCGAATCACAGTTGCCTTCACCACGCAATCTCCATCAAATCATGGCCCCAAATGATTTCACCCCCATACATTTCCCGGAGCGTTTTGTTGGCTTTGGTCTGAGCCGAAGTCTCATCAAATTCGTGGCTGTAATGAGCCAGCAACAGACGTTTGGCTCCGGCTTCCTCGGCCATTTGCGCGGCTACATCTATCCCTTCTAGGGCATTAACCACAAACAGATCAGCATCTTGGCCTAGCTGGACGGCATTGGCACTGTAGTTTGTATCGCCACTGAAGGCCAGAATGCCCGCATCTGTCTCAAAACGCAATCCGTAACAATCCAAGTAGGGCTGAGCGTGATCCACTTCTAAAGCTATACAGTGCCAGCCATTGCCAGTTGCCACAACTCCCTCGCCAAATTCAACAACGGCCGTTTTCGGTTCTGGCCGTGCCCCCTGGCCACCCCGACGGCGATAAACCGCAATACTCATGGGGTGCTGTGTGCGAGCCACCACATCCGACCAAAAAGCACCTTCATGTGGTCCCAAAATCTGGCGGGTCATCCGTTCAAGCCCTGTTGGGCCGTAGGCTATCAAATCGGGTTCATTGATCCGCCGCTCAAAATGGGTGAGCAGAAAAGGAGCATAATCTGCATTGTGATCAGAGTGATAATGGGTAAAAAAGAGATGGTTCACAGCCGGAAAAGGAACATCGGTCTGCATCAATTTATAGACAGTACCTGGTCCACAATCAACCATGAGCCACTCATCCTTGATCTGAAACAGAAAACTCGTACCCCAACGCCGGGGATGTGGTGCGGGCGTACCGCAACCAAGGATGATGAAACGTGACATGATTGAATGGTTTATCTTCGTTTCCAAAGTCATCAAAATGCCTTTTTGCCGTTCAGCAAATAGTTAAGATTCAACCTTCAAGCTGTGTAAGCCATGCAGTAAAATATTGTGCTTCCAAATCAAATCATCTTCACTCAATTCCATCTGGGGCAAGCGGCGTAGCAATATGGTGAGGGTGATTGTGGCTTCTAGTCGGGCCAGCGGTGCGCCCAAGCAGTAATGAATGCCATGACCAAAGCCCAAATGCTTGTTTGCAGAAGCAGAACGGCCGATCTGCAACTGATCTGGTTCCCCAAATTGAACCGGGTCTCGATTGGCTGCTCCAATCAGGGCATAAACAATCTCGCCTTGGCGCATTTGTTGCCCGCTGAAGAGGGTGTCTTCACGAACAATGCGCCGCACGCCCTGTAAAGGGGCATTAAAGCGCAAGAACTCCTCAACGGCCATTGCCATCAACTCCGGTTTCCGTCGCAACCGTGCCCACTGTTCGGGGTGATGCAACAGAGCCAACAAGCCATTACCAATCAAATGCGTCGTCGTTTCAAAGCCAGCAATTAGCAAGGTGACACAAGTGCCTAATAGTTCCTGCTCGCTCAACCGATCGCCTGCCTCCTCCACTTGAACCAGATTACTTAACAGATCATCACGGGGCGACTGGCGGCGCAAGGCCAAAAGCCGACGAAAATGAGCCAATAAATCAATCAACCCCTCTTGAGCCTGTATTGCCAAATCCGCCTGGGCTTGTCCACTACCTGCAAAAGCCATAATTTTCTCGGCCGCCGCTCGAAAATGATCACGTTCAGCCGCTTCTACTCCCAACATCTTGGCAATGACAATAGCGGGTAAAGGAAAGGCCAGATCGCCAATCACATCCATTTTGCCGGTAGCCAGCACCTTATCTAATAGTTGGTTGACAGTTTGTTCGATAAACGGCCGTAAATTTCGCACAACCCAGGGCGTAAAAGCTTTGTGCACTAACCCTCGTAGCCGGGTATGAACGGGCGGATCAGAATGAACCAAGCCACCAGTTCGGTAATGTTCTCTAAAAATCGCCAACTGCCCTTGCGTTGCCTCAGGCAGTTGCGCCAGTAGTTGTTCCACCTCATTGGCACTCGAAAAACGAGTCGGATCTAACAAAACAGACTTCACATCCTCATAACAACTCACAACCCAGGCTTGAAACCGCTGGCTCCAAAACACAGGGGCCTCTACCTGCAGCCGTTGGTATACCGGATAAGGGTTTGCAAAAATATCAGGCGATCCCAGGCAATGATCTAACAATTGATGATTATTCAGACCCATGAATGACCCCACTATGGGATGGTTCCTCATACTGAAAACAAGCCGACTGATGTGCCTCCCCATCAATCGGGAAGAGGGGGGGCTGTTTCTGTAAACACAGATCCCAATGATAGGGGCAGCGTGAATAAAAACGACAACCACTATCCGCCTGTTGACGCATTTCCTCATCATCTGGCAGACTAATCGTTGACTCCCACTTCTGATCAGGGTCTGGCACTGGAATCGAGCCAATCAACTGCTGTACATAAGGATGAGTAGGATTTTCAATGACTTTGATTGTGTCCCCTTTTTCAGCAACAGACCCCTGATATAGCATATAGATGTCATCGCCAATCTGATAAGCAGTGCTTAAATCATGGGTGATATAGAGAAAAGAGATGCCTTGCTCATCGCGCAGACGCAGCATAATGTCCAGAATCATGGCCCGCAATGAGGCATCCACCATTGAAACTGGCTCATCGGCTACAATTAAATCTGGCTTGAGCATATAGGCACGAGCCACCATCATGCGCTGACGCTGCCCGCCGCTCAATTGGTGCGGATATTTGTGTAACACCTCTTCCCCCTGCATTCCCACCACATTCATGGCTTCTTCAACCAAGTCTCGCGCCTCTTTTTTGCTTTTGGCCAGCTTAAAGTTCTGAATAACCATGTCGTAAATATGCCCAACCCGATAAAAGGGATTGTAAACGGCATAGGGGTCTTGAAACACAGCCTGCACCTGTCGCCGATAAATCCCACGCCCCTCCTTGCTCAGCTTGCCGATGTCATGTCCCTTGAACACGATCTTGCCTGATGTCAAGCCAGTAAAACCCAGCACTAAATTGGCTAAGGTGGATTTCCCACTGCCGCTTTCTCCAGCAATAGTCACAATACGAGCCGAATTCTGAGGGATGGTCAAGTTGAAGTTTTGTAGAGCAACAACTTTTTTGCCGCCTTGCATCAGGCCACCACCATAAATTTTGGTGGCGTTTTCAACGTGCAGGAGTGGTTGTGTCATCAGCCTATCTCCTTTTCATACAAATGGCAGGCGACTTGGTGGTATTGTTTGACGTGACGTAAAGGAGGAACGGCCGTTCGACAGACATCCATCACCTGCGGACAGCGAAACTGAAAAATACAGCCCGGCGGTGGGTTTCGCAGATCGTGAGTCAACCCCTCAGTCAGCTTCAACGGCTTTCGTTCTTTTATCGAAGGAATAGATTCGATCAATAACTGCGTATACGGGTGCAGCGGTTCTTTCATTGTCGCCCATACTGGGGCAATTTCTACCATATTGCCCGCATACATCACCGCAATCCTGTCTGCCATTTGTGCCATCAGCCCCATATCATGCCCAATCATGATCATCGAGACGCCCATCTTCGTTTTTATCTCCAGCAAGGTTTGGGCCACCACTCGTTGCACAATCACATCCAGGGCACTCGTCGGCTCATCAGCAATTACCAGCGTTGGGCTCAGGGCAATTGCCATAGCAATACACACTCGCTGTTTCATGCCCCCGCTTAATTCATGGGGATACATCTTGTAAGCGCGGCTGGGCAAGCCGACTAAGGTTAGCAGATTCAAGATTCGCTTTTGTAAATCGGCCGTTGACTGCCTCCCCTCATGTGTTTCAATCGCGTCCCTAATCTGGTCTCGTACCCGCATGGTGGGGTTCAGCGAATTCATCGCTCCTTGGGGCACTAAAGCCACCTGTGTCCATCGGGCCTGACGCAATGCTTTGTCATCCAAGCTCAGCAGATCAACCGTTTCTTTGACAATAACCTGCCCGGCCATAATCCGCCCTGGGGGCTGCACCAAGCGTAATATCCCCATAGCAGCCGTTGTCTTGCCACAGCCAGACTCGCCCACCAACCCCAATAGTTCCCCTCGATACACCTGAAAGCTTACCCCATTGACAGCAATCACATCTCCCTCTGGGGTTTTATAATGAACGCGCAAATCCTTGACATCCAGCGCAATTTGTCTTCTTTCATTCATAAGGCAATTACGTCACCTACTCCGCACCCCGTAAACGTGGGTTAGCGATCTCATCTAGCCCAATCGTCATCAAAAAGAGCGAGACAAAAATGACAACCAGCATAATGATGGGAAACCCCCACCACCACCACATACCGCGCAAAATAGCTGATGCCCGTAGCGCATTGCTAATCGTCATCCCCAACGTGGGGATGCGTGTGGGGCCTAAGCCCAAAATTTCTAGCCCAGTTGCTGCCAAAATAGCTGCCGACACGGCGCCCGTGAACGTTGCCGCCAAATAAGGCAGCAAGTTAGGCATAATCTCCTTGAACATGATGGCAAAGGTAGACGCTCCCGAGAGCTGAGCCATCTGTACATAGCCTCGCTCTCGCATCGTCAGCACCTGCGCCCGAATGACCCGTGTGGGCCCCGGCCAAGCAAACAGGGCAATCACCATAGCCATCGAACTAATGTCAAACTCCTCCACATAACTAGCAATCACAATCAGAACTGCCAACCCTGGTATCGTTGTCCAAGCATCAGACAAAACCCGGATAATACTGTCGATCCAACCTCCCACAAACCCAGCCGTAAAGCCCAACGTAATACCCGTAACAATCCCAATTGCCGCCGCAATCAACCCCACCCGAAAAGAGCGCGGCGTTGCCACCAAAATAAGGGCCAGCATATCGCGTCCCGTACTTTCTGTACCCAAAGGGTGTTCGGCCGTTCCCGCCTTAAACCCCAAAGCCGTATTCGCCTCCACCCACACGGGAACCATATTGATGGGAGCCGAGCCAACAGTCGCCATATCGATGTCCCAAAACAGAGGGCCAACAAATTCAACTAGAACAACCGCGATCAACACCCCTAGTCCCAGCAATAGCTTGCCATTAAACCAGGGCGAGCTAAATCGTTTGGTGGGAATGATGCCAGAGGTAGCTGGTTCAGATGCAGTTACTGAAAACATAACTAACTCCTCTGGTAAGTGATACGAGGATCAATCAACGGATAAGTCAAATCTAAAATCAAGACAGCAATAGAAACCCCCACAATCACATAAAACACAATCCCTTGGATCAAGGTAAAGTCCGAGTTCAAAATCCCCTGGAAGAGCAGGTTGCCCATGCCAGGATACGTGAAAATGACTTCAACCAACACCGAACCGCCTGCTAACGCGCCTAGAGCCACGCCAAAGGCCGTCACTTGCGGCAAAATGGCATTACGAACGCCATAACGAAAGAAGATGCGCGTGGGGCTTAGACCTTTAGCTTCCGCCAAAATCATGTAATCTTCACCATCGGTCGTAATCATCATACCCCGCATCCCCAAAGCCCAAGCTCCCATGCTTACCAAAATGATGGAACTAGCGGGTAAGAGAGCGTGCTTCAGTACGCTTATGATGAATGACCAATTCCAACCCGGAGATAGTCCTCTAGCATAATTCCCGGCAAAAGGTAGCCAATCAAGTTGAAAAGCAAATACAAAAAGGAGCATAATGCCCACCATGTAGGCGGGGATGGAGGTAAAGGTAAGAGAGATGGGCAACAACCATTTGGCTAAGCGCGGGGTACGCCGCCAAGCCAATAAGGCTCCCACTGTGTTGCCAATAATGAACGAGATGATTAAGGCCACAAAAAGCAAGCTCAATGTCCAGGGAATAGCGCGAGCTACCATCGCATCTACCTGGCTAGGGAAAAAAGCCAAGGAGTAGCCTGTGTTGAAAGTGGCTGAGTTGTAGAGGTAGCGGAAGTATTGCACAATGAGCGGTTGATCTAGGCCAAAACGTTGTCGGTAGGCCAGCACCAACAGATCAGCGTTTTCTACATTTGTGCCTTCAGCCAGCATCCTGCCCAGCATAGCTTGCACGGGGTCCCCAGGTGCTAGGCGGGGAACGATGAAGATGATGGTTGTTCCCAGCCAGACAGTCAGCAGGAACATACCAAACCGCTTGAGCACGTATTCTTTGGTTAATCCGCCCATAACAATTTTGCTCGGTGAAAGGCGATTGACAATAGGACCATGTCCACATTGTCAATCGCCTTTCATGAATAAGAGTTATTGAGCTGGTTGCAGGTTATGAATGATGATGTGAGCGCTCTGCCACCAGGTAGCTGGTTGAATGTAGGGGTTATCAGAAGTCGGCCAATTGGTCCAGTAGGTTTCGTCAAAGGGAACAAGCTTGGTGGCCTGGGCAATGGGTAATGCTGGCAACTCGCTCACCCATATTTCCATGGCCTCGATGAACAGAGCTTCTTGTTCGGCTGTTGCATCAGGAGGTAGGTTGATCATCTGAGCTACGATATCACTATAGGCCTGGGCAGCTTCGGTGTTCCACCGCTGTGTGTTGGCGTAAAAGCCTGAAGAGGCTTCGCCTTCGGCCGGAATATGACGAGTGCTAAAGGTGTCCATTTTGGCCCATAGGTCGATTGGGCCACAGACAAAGAAGTAGTAGGTGTCGAACCCAGAATTAGTCAGGTTTTCGATGAAGGCGGGAATGGGTTGGATATCCTGGGAAGCATTGATACCTACAGCTTGCATATGCTCTACAATTAGGGCGACTGAGCTATTATTTTCGGTGGCATCAAAGTTGGCAATGGTCATGGTCAATTCTTGGCCATCTTTTTCGTAGTAGCCAGATTCGGCATTCATGGTGTAACCATTGCTTTCTATCATAGCACGAGCCATGTCAGGATCGTAGGTGGATAGGGGGTTGCCCTCGTAGATTCCGGCAGCTTCGGCGGCGTCCAAGTAGGGGCGGAAGGCAGCGTAGTCTGGCAGCCAGTGCTGCGAGGCTGACGAAGTACCTTCGTAAGCGATTTCAATGATCTGATCACGGTTGATGGCATAATTAACGGCCTGACGCATTTCCAGTTGGTTCCAGGGTTCCCGCTCCAGATTAAAGTGGAAGTTACGGGCACAGGGGTCGATCCAAGAGTAGGGGAGATCGGCTTTCCAGGCAACGGCCGTTCCATTCAACTGCTTTAATGCCAAGAAAGAACCAAGGTTCACACCCATCAAGCTGTCAAGCTCATTCTTAGCCATAGCGGCCGTGCGCGTTTCCTCCGAACCATAGGCAATCCACACGAGCTTTTCCGGCGCTGGTAGATCGTCTAAACCAGCTGCAATACCCCACCAATCATCATCTCGAACATAGGTAAATTCTGTTTCGCTAACACTTTCCAGCGTGTACGCTCCAGAGAAAACAGGCCAACCTTGGGTCGAATCATAGTTGGTAAAAGTCGCAGGGTCTTGGTCGGCCCAAATATGTTCGGGCACAATGAAGAAGGAAGAAGTAGATGTCACCACAAAGTTGTTGTAGGCAAAGCGATAATCAGTACCAGTCAAGGTAAATTGCAGTGTTAAATCATCCACCTTTTCTACACTTTCCACATTGTCAAAGCTGGGCATCCCAGATAAATCCGGATTATCCATACCCATATTCACCGTGAATAAGAAGTCATCGGCATCTAAAGTCTCGCCATCACTCCACTTGATGCCTTCACGTAATTGAACTGTCCACACAGTAGCATCTTCATTCGACGAGAAGCTTTCACCAAGCCAAGGAATAACCTCTCCGTCAGGGCTTTCCAGGTTGAGCACAAACAACGGTTCAATCATTGCCTGGAACAGGCCCTGATCTAAACGGCGACCAGCAGCAAAGGGGTTCCACAGTTCCGGGTCAGCTACAGCACCACTGTCTATATCAAAAATGACAGTTCGGGCGCGTTCGTCCATAGCCGGGTCCACAGCTTCAACTTCGACTTCAGTTTCAACGACGCGGGTTACTTCTACTTGTACTTCTTCAGTTTCGGTGACAACGCGAGTTACTTCCACAGATTGACCTTCCACTTCAACTGTCTCAGTAATCACACGGGTCACTTCCACCGTAACCGTTTCTGGTTGACAAGCAGTCAGGATGAACGGTAGAGCCAACAGTAATACATACAAAAGAGTAAATTTCTTTTTCATTTTCCTTTCTCCTTTACAAATATCTGCTAAAAGCTGTTACTAGAGCGTGTTTTGTTTGTTTCTTCCCGCGCCACCTCCTTTCACCGCTTTGTGAGCGACTGATCATCGGCCACTTTTGGCTGTACTTGTCGATATAAAAGGGGCAGAGTCAGAACAAATTTAATAACGGGCCAGTTCAGACTAGCTCTTATCATCGTCCATACATCAATAGCATCCAACCTAACCTTTGTTGGTATTGTAGATTTTTCGGGATCACTGTGAATGATTAAATAATTGTCTTTACGCTCAATTTTGCCCACGGCAAAATCCATTTTGACCAGTTTGCTGGCTACTTTCATCCTCTACTCCCGTGCACGGTAATCGGTAGCCAGTGATTTAGTAATCCGTATTCGAGACGGAACAGGGATCACCGTTTACTGATTACCATTTACCGATCACCCTTTCCGCAATCGGCCCGTTTCTTGAGCATAACGGATGCGGCTCTCAAATAATTTAGGCATATCTTCTTTGGTATATTCGTAAGGAGGCATGAACTGCTCACGCCCATATAGGGTGTTCAACACCGTTTTGGCCCCATCCATTTTATCGGCCAAGGTGCGTGGTGGCTTTCCAGGGGGAAAGAGGTTGGGTGGATAAATGGGCTGTTCATACATTTCACGGAAGCCCTCGGTACGTACATCAATCCACATATTGTGATTGGCGATGGTACGATGGTCGCGCAGGGCTTCGATGTCAATCGTGGCAGCAATAATCTGTTCTTCGGGATAGGGCGCGTAGCGCATGACCATACCGGTATAATCCATAATGAATGAGTGTCCGGGGCAGAAGGCTTTGGGGTAATAAGGGTAATGCACTTTGCCCCAATTTGAGCCCAGCAGATAACACATATTGTCGTGGGCACGGGTGCGGCGGGTGAACATCCAGAAATCCCAGGGTTCACTCACTCCTTCTACCTCCTGGATAGCACCAGGATGACAAATTACTTCTACCCCATTAAAACCGAGAGCACGAGAAACTTCTGGCGTGGCACCATCGTGACAAGTCATCGTCCCCAATTTGCCAATGTCGGTGTCCACAACGGGGAAGCGGGTTTTGATGCTGTTGCCAAACACCTTGCTGTAGTCGTCGAGCATGTCATGGGGACTTGTGCCCAAACCAATGGAGGCAGGAATGTGCCATTTGTGATAACGCAAAATCACCTTACCATCTGGCCCGATGATAAAAGCGGTGTTGAACCAGCGGTCAGGGAATTCTGGTACTTGTTCTACTACGCCACCGCCAGCGATGTAGATGCCGTATTCTTTGCATTTTTCGCCCAACACATCTAGCTCTGGCCCAGGAATGGTAATGGCTTTCTTCATAAAAGCCTCTAAGCCATCTTCACCTTTACCTGGTGTGGTGACACCTTGTAAGAAGTATTCGGGGAAAACGACCAGACGAACTGGCCGCTCATAAAAGTATCCCACACCAAAATCAATCAGCTTAGTATAGCGTTCTAAATTACGATAAATGTCTTCCCGCGTTTCGGCAACGTACACCTCGGGTTGAACAACCAAGGCGGTATATTTTTCTATTTTGCCCATCTGTACCTCCTAGAAATCAAAGTCATCATCTTCATCACGCAACCCAAAGGATTTGAGCATCTCAACGGCCGTTACCGTTCCCATAGCCGTAATTCCTCCCCCTGGATGCGTAGATGGCCCTGTCATCCATAACTTCTTTATAGGCGAACGATATTGTGAATAACCAGGAAACGGCCGAAAAAATCCCATTTGGGCCATCGTGCGCTCACCACCCGTCGTCGTGCCATTTACTAACGAGAGATTATCACGCGAAATCGTTTCAGCGTGGTCAATATATTCGCCCAAAATATTATCTCGTCCCATATTGGTCGTATGTTCTTGCAACTTAGGCAGCATCACCTCGTCAATATAGGATTTGGCTCGTTCATCAGTCCAACGGCTGCCATCAGCAAACTTATTAGACACAAAGGTATCCATAATCAACGTATGTTTGCCCTCGGGGGCGCGGCTGGGGTCTTTTATTGTCCAACAGGCCGTCCAGAGGAAAGGGTTCGTAGGAGGAATATTGCGGCCAAGCTCAGAGTATTGCTGCTCAATATCCTCCATTGTGCCAAAGATGCGCTGGAAGGGCGTTTTGCTCATATCTGCGCCATTCTTGAATTGGGGGGCTTCGTCGAGGGCGTAATGGGCCCGCACGATGCTAACCTTGCCAAAGGAAAAGTTCTCCACCATGCGCCGAAAGCGGGCGGGCAGATGTTCAGGCTCTATAAGTTTGAGGAAGGTTTGCTTGGGGTCTAAGCTAGTGACAACAGCTTGACGAGCCGTAGCTTCTGTGCCATCCGCCAAACTCAAGCCAACACATTCACCATTGGAGATGATGAACTTTTCTACAGAGGCGCTGGTCATCACCTTACCGCCACGTGCCTCAATGTATTTGGCGAGTGCCAGAGGTAACTGGTCTGTGCCGCCCTTGGGGATCGATTCGCCAAAATAATGAATGGCCGGAATCATGACATAGAAGGATTGTCCTCCGCCTTCCTGGAACGGCCATAACTGGGGAGCCATGGCCCAACCGAGGATGAAGGCTTGTACGTGAGGATTTTTGAAGTTTTCTTTGACAAAGGTTTTGGGACTAAGGCGATAGTTGCGTAACATTTCTAGCCCCGCTTCGCTGTTTTCCATAACGGCCGTCATCAAACTAGGCGGCGACGGCGGCGAGAACATATTGGCAATAACACCATCCTTAATCTCGAGAAACCCATCATAAATTTCCTGGTATCGTTGGGCATCCTCACGGGAGTATTGGGCAATACTCTCCGCCGTCTTGCCTACATCTTTATAGACAATCATGCCCGGCCCATCTAGGTTGGGATGTCCGGTAATATGATCATTAGCCCAAATATACTCTAGGCCATACTGGGCCAATTCTGGCTTGAGCTTATTAAACTCCTCATTCAAATGAATCCAAACATGGGAAGAACCATACATGTCATGGCGAAAGCCGGGCAAAGTCACTTCACGGGTCGTCACACAGCCACCTAGCCATGGGTTTCTCTCCACAACCAATACCGAGAAACCTTCACGAGCCAAGATGGCCCCGCAAGCCAGGCCATTGTGTCCACCGCCAGCAATAATTACATCATAATCTGCCATGAACAACTCCTTTATCAAAAAGAGGGAGGGGTTTTTGCCACAATCATAATGACATCTACGTCACCAATATTGCGGCTGCGATGCGGAATAGTGCTGTCATGATAAATCGCATCGCCAGGGCCAAGTTTGTACACCTCATCACCCACCCATGTTTCTAGCTGCCCTTGTAATACTATGCCGCACTCCTCACCCCTATGTACAAAGGGCGTATCACCTGAATCCGTACCTGGCGGCATTACAACACGCATCAATTGAATGGCACGTTGTAAATCGGGAGAAAGCAGTTCATTACGAATACCTGAACCAGGATAGATAAGTATTTTGCGTTGGTCAGCTAATACCACTTGGGCATTTTGGGCTGAATCTTGTTGTGAAGGGGCTTCAACGATTTCAGTTGAAGTAAAAAAGTTAGCAATGGAGACATTGAGAGCATCGGCCAAACTATATAGGGTGGTGACGGAAGGGTTAGCTTGATCGCGCTCAATCTGGCTAAGGAAGGAGGGCGAAATACCACACTGTTCAGCTAATTCAACCAATTTAAGCTGGTGCTTTCGGCGATAGTGGCGTATCTTTTCACCCAATGATTGGGCATCTGCTGTCGTCTCTGTTGGGGATGTACCTTGTTGTAAAAGCATGAGGGTGGGTTTGTATTTGTGCTTTTTTCGAGATCTCCTCTAAGAGATAGGCTTTGATGTTAAACTTAATGGGATGAAATAGAGGTGTTCATTAAAAGAATTTTGACTATATCAAAATTAATTGCATTGATGATAACAAATTCAATATATCTGTCAAATAATCGTCGGTTATTTTGATTACATCAAAAAAACCAGCAGAAAGGAACATGGCGATGTTAGAAGCAGCACTTATTGCACCAAAAGATAAGATACTTGATGAAGCAAGTGTCCAACAACAGTTGACACAAACGTTTGGCGGACAATTTACAGGGCAAAGAGTGCTGGCCCTCATTCCTGATCATACGCGTACCATTCCCCTGCCCTTTCTATTTCGGACGCTAGCGACTATTTTGCACGACGCAGGTCAGCTTGACTTTATGGTAGCCTTGGGCACACACCCACCATTAACAAAAACGCAATTAAATCAATTGGTGGGAATTACGACTGAGGCCAGAAACGGCCGTTATCGACACATTGGCTTGCTAAATCATGCTTGGGACACACCACAAGCCTTAACTACGCTGGGCATATTGCCACAATCACAAATAAAAGCTATCGCAGGCGAGCGATGGCACTCTACTTTGGGGGGTGACGTGGTTGTCAACATTAACCAGGCCATTTTGGAATATGATCATGTTTTGATAGTAGGCCCCACTTTTCCCCACGAGGTAGCAGGATTTTCCGGAGGAGCAAAATATTTCTTTCCAGGTATCTCTGGCCCAGAAATGATTAATGTGACCCATTGGCTCGGTGCTTTGGCAGGCGTTCGGGGCACAATTGGTATCAAGGAAACCCCAGTACGGGCCATGATTCATGCAGCCGCCAAGTTTATTCCTACGCCAACGACTTTGATAGCAGTGGTTGTAGTAGGTGAGGGTCTAGCCGGGCTATTTATAGGAGACACTGTCTCGGCCTGGCAAGCAGCGGCAGATTTGTCAGCACAACGGCATATTGTGTGGGTAGAACGGCCGTTTCAACGTATCCTCTCTTGCGCCCCACCCATGTATGATGAACTGTGGACGGCGGGCAAAGCCATGTACAAATTGGAACCAGCCCTAGCCGAAGGGGGTGAGCTGATCATTTATGCACCCCATTTGGATGCAGTTAGCCATGTACATGGCCGCTACATTTATGAAATTGGCTATCATGTACTACCTTATTTCTTGGCGCAGTGGAATAAGTTCAAGCATGTGCCCTTGGGGGTCTTGGCTCACAGTACACATGTGCGCGGCGACGGCCGTTTCCATAACGGGATTGAATATCCGAATGCAACCGTGAAGCTGGCAACGCAATTATCTCAAGAAGTATGCGCTAAATTGGCATTAGGTTACATCAACCCAAATGACATTAATGTGATCGAATGGCAAAACCGAGAAGAAGAAGGCATCCTATATGTGCCCAAAGCGGGTGAGATGCTCTATAGAGTTAGGTAGTAACAACTTACAGCAAACAAAAATCATCTCAACCTGGATTGAAATATACAGAGCCATTTGCAATAAGCTAGACAGCTATCGGACGTTTTCAGTTCGGAGAACTTGGGCCTAGGCCACCACTGTCACCACAAACTCCTCGTATACTTGCCACCAGCCCCGCAATGTTTGTGCCTTTGAAGAGAAACGGCCGTTTGCCCCTTCAATCCCAAATGGTATCCACCCCTGCGGCAAACAGCCTAATGGCTTAATCAAGCAGCTTACAGACCTTGTATCCACCGAAAGCCCCAAATGTAACGCTTTGAGCACCGCCTCTTTGGCGCTCCATACGGCCGTTTCCCACACAGCTCGATCTGGTCCCCATAAGCACCGTCCTAGACCCATTTCAGTCATTGTAAAATAGGTCTCGGGAAAACCATCCGGCCGCACCTTAATGCGCTCCATGTCCACCCCCAGCCGGACATCAGGCTTATCAATCGCAGCTACCAAAGCATAATCATGTGAATGGCTGATCGAAATTGTGTAGTGGCGATTGCTGACTGCTATTTTGCAAAAAGGCACACCGTCATCATCATTAGTAATCGCAATACTCTCTAACGGCCACAACACCCCATCCATTTGCCACATGAGCGTTTGCAACAGCTGTTTGGCCGTCCACCGACCCAGCAGCCAGTCGCGCTGCCGTTTTGCCGTTTTCAGTGTTAACAAACGTTCAGATTCGACCGTAGACAAAAAGCCATTGTCGGCGCCCTCGGCAAATTGAGGCATGTTTGTCTGAGACTGGATGAGCCAGGAAATCATAATAATCGGCAAACAATGGTCGGTAATCGGTAATGGATGAATTACCGACTACCGATTTCTAATAACGGTTTACGAAAAAGAAACCTCGCCCGGCAGAGTCACTGTCCGATAGCCATCTAGCCTCACATATACTTGGCCAACTTCATTCACGACCTGGGCCTTAAACTCCGCACCATCGTCAACAGCTTCCACAAGAGCATAGAGACGGCCGTTCACCTCCTTCTCCTGCCTATAAGCCGTCACCGAACCAACGGCTAGCGGCAGGGCCAGCCTATGCTGCTTATCAATTTGCCACACGCCTGCTGTCTGCAAGCAAAGCTCCACCAAGCGGGGCGCAAGCAACTCCGTCATGCCAGGTGGGTCCATATTGGGTAGCAATTCGTCGGCCCACAGCCCAATGGCCTGATTGCCAGAGACATGTACACCTGCCAATACCTTATAAGCCGGACCATGAAAGTAGACGCTATAGATGGCTTCAGGCCCAATACTAAGCTGCGATGGTGGTTGGAAAGCCACAGGCTCAACTGTAGGCTTGTTTTGGCTCAGACACACCGTAGCCGAGAAGTGCAATTTTTCCTGTACGCCAGTTCGTAATTCACGACGAGAATAAAGTTGAGTATATACCAAAACCTCATCACCAACGGGAACGGCCGTTCCCCGCAGATACAACGTTTGTGGTTCCAGATGGTAAAACTTAAACGGAGCATGGAACTCTTCGTCAAAGACAGACATCACTGTCATTTCTGGCACAATCATTTGAGCTAGCTCAGCAAAAGCCTCCGTGCCCATCACCCCCGGCAGCAGCGGCGTGCCCTCCATGGCATGATCATACAAAAATGGCTGGACTTGAGGATCCAGCATTGTTACAACTTGCCAGCCCTGATACACATTAGTTGCCACCACTTCACCAAGCAGCAGTGAATCCTCGACGCCTTTGAATCGTTGCCCCAAATCTAGGCCACCACTTTCATCCCATTCATCCACCAAGATGCCCAACGCAC
This sequence comes from Promineifilaceae bacterium (SeqCode), assembly GCA_965223555.1. GTDB lineage: Bacteria > Chloroflexota > Anaerolineae > Promineifilales > Promineifilaceae > CBDCWU01. The sequence goes on along the minus strand of CBDCWU010000009.1, from coordinate 2,156,402 downwards.
CCCCAACCAGAACCTCACCAGCAAAACCGCCAACGACCAGTTCCCGCCTCGTGGTAGGAATACCCGTTTCCGGCGGCAGCATTTCGATGCCAGCCATCTCCATGATCTTGGGGACAGAGCCACGAGTAGCCATACCGATGCCACCCCAGGCCGTCCAATCAATAGTGATGGCCTTCGTCTCAGGTCGTGTCCGCCGTAAGCTGCTGCTGATTTTACACAGCAGATCATTTGCCGCACTGTAATCCGTCTGTCCAGCATTGCCAAAGCGACCAGCCACCGAACTAAAGGCCACTGTGGCCCCGATAGGCAAGTCCTGGGCAGCATGCAACAAACTATAAAAACCATTGGCTTTGATATCATATACAAGAGCAAATTGGGCAGCATCTTTATTAGCCAAGCCCTTGCTGATCTCAACCCCACCGGCATGGAGTAGCACATCTATCCTGCCAAACTTGTCGCGGATTTCGGCCACAACATTGAACAGGGTTTCGTGATCGAGCAAATTGAGACTGCGGTAAACGGCCGTTCCCCCCACTCTTTCTACCGCTTCAATGGCCTGCAGAGCCGCATCCAACCTTTCTACATCCATCAGCTTTTTCTCAATCATTGGCGGTAAGGGCCTCTCGCCCGCCGCCCGCATATCAGCAATGAACTGCTGCTTCAACCCTTCCCGATCTTCACGGAAGCGATGAATGTGAGGGTCAGTTGGATCAGGTGTTGGCGTCAGATCTAGCAAGTAAAACGTACCGCCGCTGGCCGCAGCCAGATCAGCCACAATGGCACTGGTAATGCCACCTGCCGCCCCGGTTACTAGGAAAACGGAATCGGATGTGAGGGTTAGCCCAGGCTGACCATCTGCAGCAGGTTGTTCCAGCAGGGTGATGGTGTAACGGCCGTCACGCCAATAACCCACTTCCAAACAGCCTGGATCAGAAGTCGTTTCTGCAAGCAGTTGATCAGCAAAAACGGCCGTTTTACGACTCACTTCAAAATCAACCGCCTTTACCAACACCTCGGGGCGTTCCCGTTTATACGCCTTCGTAAAACCAGTCACACCACCGCCCAGCGGGGCCTCCGCTGGTGCTGGCCCGTAACCGTGTAAGCCACCCAAACGAGTCGCCGCGATCAAGAAGCAGCCTGGTGCATTCACCACCTGATACAATTGCCGCATGGTGATAGACAAAGTCTTCACCCGTACCCGATTCGCCTCTTGCCATTCAGTCAAGCCCATATCAGTTAAATCAACCTCTACATCCAAGGCTGTCAACCAGTAAACTCCCTGAATAGGGCCATCAGCCAACCATGTTTGTATCTGTTTTTCCACCTCTTCTTGAGCCAAAGAAGCATCCAGCACTAAGGCTGTGACCTCTAACTTCTCTAATCTTTTAACGAGAGCTTTGCCCACACCACCAGCATCTAGAGCAATAACGACGCGGCTATTCCCATCCAGAACCACACCTGTCGCTTTACACTGAGCTAATGACGGCCGTCGCGCCGGGACAGGTACACGACGAGGCATCTTGTCAGCATCAGCCAAGCTATATTCCGGTTCGATCTCAGTAATCAGGGGTGATACAGCGACCGTATCAGCTACAACCACTGTACCACCCTCTATACTTTTAAATCCGGCCGCATCTCCTTTACAAACTCGATCACATGCGCCAGCGTCGGATAATCTCGTAGTTGCAAATCATCTTGGCGCGGAATATCAAACTCGGTGCGAATGGCCAGGAAAGTCTCTGCCTGCTTCACTGTATCTACCCCCAAATCGGCTTCCAAATCCAGGTCAAGCTCCAACATATCAGTCGGATAGCCAGTTTGATCGGCCACAATAGCTAGCACTTTTTCCGATACCAGATCGGAATCTGGCGCCTGGGGGCTGGTGACTGCTTCCGTTACCGGCTCTTCACTTACTGCCGACTGCTCGCTGTTGACTAAATCCGGCCGCATTTCGTACACGAACTCAACCACCTTGGCCAGTGTGTTGTAATCCCGCAGGCTTAAATCATCCCGCCGGGGAATATCGAATTCACCACGAATAGCCACAAACGTTTCTGCCTGCTTTACCGTATCCACTCCGAGGTCGGCTTCCAAATCCAGGTCAAGCTCCAACATATCAGTCGGATAGCCAGTCTGATCGGCTACAATAGCCAGCACCCTTTCTGCTACCGGATCGGGGACCGGAGACCGGGGAGTAGGAACTGGCTCAGCCAACGGCCCACTGCTCACTGTTAATTGCTTACTACTCGCCAAATCCGGCCTCATTTCATACACAAACTCCACCACCTTGGCCAGCGTGTTGTAATCGCGCAAGCTCAAGTCATCTCGCCGAGGAATATCGAATTCAGTGCGAATGGCGACAAAGGTCTCCGCCTGCTTCACCGTATCAACCCCGAGGTCGGCTTCCAAGTCCAGGTCAAGCTCCAATATATCGGTGGGGTAGCCAGTCTGTTCGGCCACAATGGCCAGCACTTTGTCTATTACCGGATCGGAAACTGGAGATGGGGGTGCAGAGACTGGCTCAGCTGCTGGCTCACTGATCACCGGTGCCGGTTCGGGCGGTGGTGAAGCCGCTTTGCTGGCAACACCACCATTTACTGGCGCCGATTCCTCTTTCTCTGGCACCGGTGTTGGTTGTGTCATCACAACGGGTTCGACTGGCTGCACTGGTTGCGGGGCCGGTACGGGCATCGCCACGGCAACCTGATTAGGTAATGGGGCATTGTGACCATGACCATTGGTGCGTACCATAGGTTCTGTGCCATATTGCCAGGTAGAGGGCAACGGCCGTCTTCCTGGTGCACCCTTAGCCACAATCCGTAACTTCCGCTTTTCCACTTCCAATTCAGCATAATCGTAGCCGCTAATGTCATCCAGCCACTTTTGGTAACGGGGTTTGTCATCTACCCGGTCTAATGCCCCAGGGATTCGCCGCGTAAAGCTAAAGGAAATTTGCGAACCAAAACCGGCGGCCAGGTGCAAGGCATACTGCACCGGATAACGACCACCCCGGCTCAGGTTCAACTCGCCCAGGTCGGGATCAACTTCCTTGTAGTTGGGCACAGGTGGCACAATGCCATGCTCCAAAATCTTCAACGCAATCACATCTTCCACGCCGACACCCATCGGATGACCGGTGAAGCCTTTAGTGTTGGCTACCACAATCGCCTTAGCCGCCTCGCCAAAGGTTCGGCGTAAGGCCACTACTTCGGCCGAGGCTGAACCACCCCGGGCCGGAGTGTAGGTTTCATGGGACATGAAAACCAGTTGGGGAGCCATGGCGTATCGATTTAGGCCAAAGCGACGTTCGGCCGTTGTCACCAGATCATTCATCACCATAGCGATGTGGTCTACATCCAGCCGTGAGCCATGAAAGGCGCTATTGCGCGTTTCGCTGCTGAGTAGTTCCACAATGCCTCGCATCCCCCGCTCCCGTACAGCATCCTCGCTCTCGACGACGAGGGCACAAGCCCCCATGCCCAAAATCGTGCCATGGCGGCGTTTGTCGAAGGGCACAGCCGCTTCCTCAACACGATCATCCGTGGCCGCAGCCCCCAGCGACAGGAAACCGGCCCCAATCCACGCCATCATGCGGTCACCCGTGACATTGTCACCAGCCACCACGATCACTCGACGACAACGGCCGTTGCGAATCCAATCTTCAGCGATGGCAATAGCCTGGGTCGTGCTGGCACAAGCTGCATTCACCTGCGTATTAGGGCCACGAGCCCCGATAAATTCCGCAAACTGGCTGTGTCCCATCGCCAAAATGCGGAAAATAAAGCGTCGGTCAAACGCATAGGCTTGCTGCCGCACCTTTTCGCGCAAAGCACTGCTCCGCCGAGTAATCTCTAACAGGGTATTCTCATCCTGGCAGGTACGACGCAGTTGATCCAGCATCTCTAATTGTTCTAATTGGTTGACATAAGTAAAATATCTCTCGAAATCCTCAATAAACCGATCTCCGCCAGGAAAAGCACTGGCGAAGATCACGCCCGTCTCATCTCGCAGCGACTCCGGCAAAATCCATCGATCAGGCAAGTAAGAACCAGTCGTCGTTTTGCGGTAGGTTTGCACTAAGGGAATGCCCGCCTCACGCAGTGCATCTAATCCAGCAGCCATAGCATATTGGGTAGTGATGTCTAGCGCATCTACCAATTTTTGCGACACGCCGTACTCCTCTGCCAGGTCGAAAGTGCCGGGCCGGCCCGCCAACTTAATAACCTCATCGGGATCATCAATCGTGGCAAAGCTGCCAGAGCCATCGGCCGCTTTCACCAGCCTAGTCACCCGCTTGCCCACCATCTTGCGCCGGAACCGTTCGGGAATCAGGTCTATAAATTGCTCTCCCTGTAAGATGCGCAGGGCATTGTCCGGATCCATCACCGCTTTTTCGGCACCCGGTAAACCTAAGCCGGTCCCGCTGATGATGACTGAGCCGAGGGGCGGCTGGCTGCGGTTGTAGGGGCGGGCTGAGATAGGGGCTTGTAGCTGGGGAACTTGATAATTGGGTAATTGGGTAATTGGTTGTTTGTTAGCTAGGGGGGTGGCATCATCTTTAGGAAGCATCACATCCTCTCTCTTGTCTGTTAACTCTTTACTTTTTACTGCATACTGGTTAGGGATATAACCAGCCGCAAATAGGCCACACAAGGCCTGGTTAAAGGTCGGTAGTTCACCCGTTTTAGGGTGATTGGTCATCAGAGCAATCACATCATTCTTATCCTGGAAGACATCGTTGGCAAAACCGCGTAGGGCACGTTTGGGGCCAACTTCCACGAAGGTATGGATGCCATGGTCGTACAACGTTTGTAGCCCTTTGACCCACTGCACGGTGGAGGCGATTTGCTGCTTGAGCAACTCCTTGATTTCGGTTACGTCAGTGGGATAGAGATCGCCGGTAACGTTGGCCACCAAGGGTAATTGGGGCGGCCGGACATCTAACCGGTCTAACATGCGCCGCAGGGGTTCGCTGGCCGGGGCCACAATATTGGTGTGGAAGGCATGGCTGACCGGTAATGTCATGACGCGATAATCTTTTTCTTCAAAGAGTTTTACGGCCGTTTCCACCGCCTCACTGGCCCCGCCAAAGACACATTGGCTGAGACTGTTGATGTTGGCCGGGATCACATAGCCATCTACCTGGGCCAACGTCTCCTCAACAACATCTATGGGGGCTAAGACGGCAGCCATCTTGCCGTTATCCTCCACCTGCACCGCGGCCATTTCCTGGCCGCGGGCTGCGGCTGCTTCCAGGGCCTGGGCAAAGGGCAAAATACCCGCGGCAATCAGGGCCGCATACTCACCCAAAGAATGGCCCATCACCATGTCGGCCTCGAAACCGTAGCTTTGCAGCAGCCGGTACAAGGCAATGTCCATGGTCAGCATCGCCGGCTGGGTAATCTCCGTTTGCATCATGTCGAAGGTGGCTTTATTAACGGCCGTTTTATCGCTCGCATCCACAAAAATATACTCAGTCAGCGGTCTGCCCAAAATCGGTGTCATGATCGCATCAGCCTCATCAAAAACTTCTTTGACAATTGGCGAAAGTTCTGCCAACCCCCGCCCCATATTCACATATTGGCTGCCCTGGCCGGGAAACATAAAAGCCATCTTACCCTTTGGTTTACCGGACCCACGGAAAATACCCTGGGCTTCAATCGCTTTCCAGGCCTGCGGGGAATCAAAGCCCATCATTTTTTGCGCTTTGTGCAGCCGGTCAACCAATTCCGCATGATCGCCAAAATCAACAATTAGGCGTTCATTGGCTTCAATAATGGTTTGTTGGGGCAATGCTGGCGGCGGTGTCCAGCCTGTCTCTACCCGGTTCAAGTAGCGATCGAGTTTTTCCTTGAGCTCTTGAGGAGTAGTAGCCCCGATGGCGGCGATGCCACGAATGGGAGAGGGAGCAGGCTCTCTAGGCTCTACTCCCTGGTCTTTCTTCTCAACCGCAAACAGTTTCTTCGGTTGGGTTAGGGCTCCCGGCACATGCTCTTCCAATACCAAATGGAAATTTGTACCGCCGAAACCATAAGCACTGACGCCAGCGCGCCGAGGAGTACCGTTAAGTACCTCCCAGGGGCGGGGGTCATGCAGCAAATAAAAGGGTGTCTGGCTAAAATCAATGTTGGGATTGGGTGGATTGGCATTCAATGTTGGCGGCAGCGTTTTGTGATGCAGGGCCAATGTTGCTTTGAGCATGCCGGCGGCCCCGGCTCCGGCTTTCAGGTGACCAATATTGCTTTTGGCTGAGCCGAGACCAATACTATTCCGGGCGGCGCCACCAAAAATCTTGTTTAGGCTTTCAACTTCAACCACATCGCCGACACGGGTGCTGGTGCCATGGGCTTCGACCAAGGTAGCCGTAGTTGGGTCAAGTCCAGCCACCTCCCAAGCCCTCTTCATGGCCAACTGCTGACCAATGGGATTGGGAGCCGTAATGCCTTTGCCCTTGCCATCACTAGCCCCACCAACACCGCGAATGACAGCGTAAACTTTGTCGCCATTTCGTTCCGCATCTTCTAGGCGTTTTAACAGGAAAAGAGCAGCCCCTTCACCCATCACAAAGCCGTCGGTCCCATCGCCAAATGGCCGTGTGCCCGTGGCACTCAAAGCCCCAATCTTGCAAAACTTGACGAAGGAGCCGATGCCCATGTTGCGGTCTACCCCACCGGTGACAACCGCATCTACTTTATGCTCTGTTAGCAGCTCAACAGCTGCTTCCACAGCGGCAAAACTGGAAGCACAGGCAGCATCCGTGATGAAATTGGGCCCACGCAAATTGAGCATATTGGCCACACGACCACTGACAATATTGGGCAGTTCGCCCGGCATTGAGTCCTCAGTGATGGGCGGGATCTGCTCATCAATTTGACCGTGCCAGCCAGTTAGAATCGCTTCGCGGGTTGGCGCAGGCAAACCAGCAAATTCGGGCACAACAGTTAACGCTCGGGCATAGTTGGGGAAGACAATTCTTTCGGTGGTAGTGTAATGAAGCTCGCCTCCCATAGCTGTACCAATAATAGTGGCCGTACGTTCAGTGTTCAACGGCCGTTGTGGATATCCATAGTCGGCCAAAACATCGGCCGCAATCGTCACAGCCCACTGCTGCCCCTCGTCCATCGCAGCCGCCACCTTTGGCGGCATTCTAAACCGTTTCCAATCAAAGTTAAACCCCTGTACCCAGCCCCCGATCTTGCTGTAGGTTTTATCGGGTGCTTTGGGATCGGGGTTGTAATAATCGTCTATCCGCCACCGGTCTGTAGGCGTTTCGGTGATGCTGTACCGCTTGTACAGCAAATTTTGCCAGAAAGCCTCGGCTCCAAAGGCATCCGGCAAAAGCGCACCAATACCCACAATGGCGATGACTCTGTCTGAGGTATTATTCATTTTTCCAACTCCCTTGATAATTGAGTCTACCGACGAAACTTAGTTCCCGGACGCAAAAGCCTCGTTCAGCTTCTGTGCCGCAAAATCCATATCTTCGACCAATCCTGCTTGTGCCGCATAAATTCCTGGTAAATCCAGTGACTGGGCTAAATTGGGATCAGTCTGGCCCGCACCAATAGCCCAACGCAGCCCTTCCGTAGCCACTTTGAGGGCAGCCTCACGGCTGTGAATACGGCATAGTGCCTGCCGGATAGGTATGTCCAGGCTGATCGCTTCTGTTGGCTTATCGACCACACGCTCGGCAAAGATAGCGGCCGTTTCGGTCCAGGTAATTAGTTCCCCCAGGCGAAACAACACATGCTGATTGCGCGTTAGCCGATTTAGGCGGCACCGTTCCAAAATGACAGCCAAGGCTCGCATGGCCAAGGCTGCACTGTTGGCCCCATTCTCTGGCTGGGCCCGATGCAACAGTGACAGGCGGTTGGCCCATTCCTTATAATAATCTCCACGCGATTTGAGATGAAGCTGCCAGCGGTCGCGGGCAATTGTCCACTCCATAATTTCTGACGTGCCTTCATAAATGGTAGTGATACGTACATCCCGCTTAATCTTCTCCACCATGTACTCTTTGGTGTAGCCATAACCGCCTAAGGCCTGAATAGCATCTTCGGCAGCTTTATTGCCCGCTTCAGTAGCCAAATATTTGGCGACGGCACCTTCGGTTTGCAAACCCTCTTCCCCACTGTCAAGTCGCTCCGCCACCCATTCGATGTAGGTACGGGCCGCCTCCAGGCGGGCTGCATTGGGGACAATTAATTTGTGGGTATACCCCTGTTTTTGACTCAGCGGTGAGCCAGCCTGTATCCGTTCTTGCGAGTAGCGAACAGCCCGCCGCAATGCCTCCCAGCCGGCACCTAAACCGAAAGCACCCACCATAAGACGGGTATAACCAAAGACGGCTTGAGCCTGTGACAATCCTTGTCCTTCCTGTAAACCCACCAGCCGCTCGGCCGGTACATAAACATTGTCCAAGAAGAGAGCGGCCGTATTACTGGCCCGGATACCATGTTTATCCTCCGGTTTGCCCTGCGTAAAACCGTCGCTGTCCCGATCTACGATGAACCAACTAGGGCCATCGGGGGCCAAGGCCAAAATGGAATATAAGTCGGCCACGCCACCATTGCTAATCCACTGCTTACGACCAGAAATGTGATAGCCGATAATTTCGCCATCCTCTATAACACGTTCCGCTTTCGTGGTCATGGCTGCCAGGTCAGAGCCAGCTTGGGGTTCAGTGGCTCCATAAGCCATAAGCAGGGCTTCGTCAGCAATTCGGCCGAACCAATACGCCTTCTGCTCTGGGGTGGCGCCCACGCTAATGGGGTCTGAACCCAAAAAGGTAGCGAGAACCCCTGTGGCCACACCGAGGTCAATGGCGGCCATCAGTTCGCTGACGCGGTAGATGTCATAGGCCCCACCCGCTAGACCACCATACTCCTCAGGGATGAAAAGCAAATGGAGGCCCAACGTCATAGGATCATATAGTTCTTGCAGAATTTCTTGGGGGAATTGATCATTGTAGTCTAAATCGAGTAGATAGTTAGGGGTTAATTTTCGCTCGGCATACTTTTTCAGTGTGTCGAGAATCATATCGCGGGTCTCGTTATCCAAACCCATTGCTGTTGCCAGCATCATATCCTCCTTCTTGCCATCATTTGTAACCGCTTTATTAAGTTTTGATTGAAGATAGTTTCAGTTTGTTAGGTGCGTAATCAAGATACCTGAGTAAAGCAGTTGATTGTGAGTAATTTCTCATGATTGTTTGTTATTGTATGTATGGGGTCATGAGTACAAAAGTGACATGTATCATATGATTGAAAGGCAAAAAGCATGATGCAGTGCATCATGAAAGATATCTTCGCCGGCGTTTTCAGATATCTACCCCCTATAAAACAGGAAACACGATCATAATTTATGCCAAAGGCATTTTTAGCCCATTAGGAGGCATGCGGCAGCTACCCCAACCTGAACATTCGGGGGCAAAGAACAACTGTTTCAAGAGAATAGAGTGAATTTTACAAGCTAATTTGATATGAGTGGAAATCAAAAACAAAGCTGTTCAGAAAAACACTCACTTTAAGTGTCACAATAGGAATCGGCTATTGATAAGGCTTGATCGATTATAAGCAGGCCTTCGTGGATTTGTTCCTCATTGATGATCAATGGTGGAGCACAGAAAATCCAATCCCACTTCACAAAAGTGCTCATGCCATGTTCCCGTATGTGGGTTGCCACCTGGCGCATTGGTTCGCTGGCGGGCTGATTCCAGCCGCTCATTGGCTCGCGTGTTTCCCGGTTCTTAACCAATTCAACAACCTGAAGCAAACCTGTGCCTCGCACCTCGCCCACACATGGATGCTGCTCCGCCAAATTCATTAAACCAGCCCGTAACACTTTGCCCATTTTTCGTGCCTGAGCGATTAGATTCTCCTCTTGATAGACTTCGATATTTGCAACGGCCGTTGCGCAAGCAAGTGGATGAGCGCTGTAGGTAAGACCACCCCAAAGCGTGTTGTTTTCAAAATGATCAGCGATCTTGTCTGTAACCATAGTGGCTCCCATAGGGACGTAGCCGCTGGTTAACCCTTTGGCCATGGCCATAATATCCGGTTTGATATAGGGATAATGATTGATTCCAAACCATTCGCCTGTACGACCAAATCCACTCATCACCTCATCAATAATCAACAACATGCCATATCTGTCACATAGCGCTTGAATTCGCTGCCAAAAAGCATCACCCCCCTGCATGATGCCGCTGGTGCCACTGTATCCTTCCAACAAAATGGCAGCCACATTTTCTGGCCCTTCAAACAGAATCGTTTGCTCAATCAAGTCAGCCACAATCGCGTCACCTTCGTCAGCAGAACGGCCGTTATACATTGGGCTACGATAAGAGTAGGGGCCATGCACACGTACAATCCAGGGTACGCCCGGCTCATTAGCTAAGCGGCGAGGGTCGCCACCTGCTGTCATCGCTCCGAAAGTTGCGCCATGATAAGAACGATATCGGGTAACAATCTTTTGTCGACCTGTATAAAGGCGGGCGATCTTCATCGCGTTCTCAACCGCGTCTGCGCCCCCATTCGTAAAGAAACTTTTGCTAAGGTCAGGTGGTGTGACCGCATGTAGAAGATGTCCTAGCTTGGCCCGTGGCTCAGTGGCGATACCCGGATAAGCATGTCCCATTTGCGCGACTTGTTCCTGGATGGCCTGGATGACATGAGGATGTCCATGTCCCACGTTTACGTTCATCAATTGTGATGACCAGTCAAGATACCGCTTGCCATCTGCGTCCCAGAAATAAACGCCCTCAGCCTTCGCCATAGAGATCGGATTCCAAGCACTTTGGGCCGTCCAACTAGCCATCGTATAAGTTTTATTTTGTTTTACCAATTCGTCATGTGTCAAACTCATGTCATTCCTCTGGCGTATCTATGCAGGTCTAGTGCCTTGCACTGTCTACGATATGTGGCATTCTAAGCAAATCGTTCAACCTTAAAAGGTGTTCCAACAACAGGGACTTCATCAAATTCACGGGCAGCCAAATGTCCCGCAAACACAGCCCTTTCAATGATATGTGGTGCATCCGCATCGCCAATGACTCGCAAGGAGTTGAGTCTTCGTGTCGCTGCCATCGGCTTTAACGCCTGGTAAAGTGTATCATTTGGTAGGCGATCTACCACCATAACAACAGCATCACAATCAAGCTCGAATAGAGTGTCCGTTAAGTTATTATTCAGCATCACTTGATAGGGTTGGATGGCATTGAGAGTGACCCGGCTATGTAATTTGACACCTAGGTCTAGAAGGCGTTTTTGTGTCCGTTTCTGCTCAAGCGTATACTGGGTATAGGCCGAAATGACGGGTGCAGATGTCACCAAATTTACTTGACAGCCTGACAGTGCCAGTTTTTCAGCGATGAGGCCCCCGAAGTAATAATGCTCATCATCAAAAACAATGACCTTACCTGTGGGCATGTGATCGGCCAAGATATCATCAGGTGTGTAAACATGGGATAGCTCATGCCCAGGCAACGGCCGCCAATGGGAACGGCCGATCCCATCCCGCCGCCAGATAGCCCCAGTCGCAATAATGACATTTTGGATGCCACTTGCCAAGATATCCTCAGCACTCATAGAGCTATGGCGATAGATGGAAACCTGAGGCATTTTTTCTATCTGGGTTATGCGCCAATCTATGACCCGTCGCCACTCGATTAACCCGGGCAATTGAGATTCTAGGGCCACCCGCCCACCTAATTCACGGCGGGCTTCGGTAAGAACAACTCTGTAACCACGGTCACCAAGGGCACGAGCACATTCTAGCCCAGCTGGGCCACTACCGACGACGAGTATTTCTTTGTCACTTTTCTTGGCCTGAATAATTTCTGGATGCCAGCCCCGTTTCCATTCTTCGCCCATAGTCGGATTTTGTGTACAGCGAATAGGCATAAACAAGGTGTCGCCAGTAACACAGATATTGCAACCAATACATTCACGAATATCATCAATACGGCCGTCTTTGATTTTGTTAGGTAAAAAGGGGTCGGCAATAGACGGCCGTGCGGCCCCAATGATATCTACAATACCTCGTCTAATTAAAGATACCATGCTCTCGGGGGAAGTATAGCGTCCCACGCCTACAACAGGTTTGCTGGTTAAGGGCTTAACAAAATTAATGAATTGCTCCTGAAACCCTTCCTTCTCAAAGCGGGACGTAGCCGAATTGTTGCTCCAACCACTAATCTTTACGTCCCACAGATCGGGCAATTCAGCGATCATGGCCACAATTTCATAGCCCTCACCCTGACTGCTGATGCCATCTTCGCCTTTTAGCTCATCAACAGCCAAGCGTAAGGCAATGGCACACTTGTCACCTACTGCTTCTTGGGTCACCTCAATTAACTCTCGCAAAAAGCGCACCCGATTTTCCAAACTGCCACCATACTCATCAGTGCGATCGTTGGCCTGGCGGGATAAGAACTGCCAGGGTAAGGTTTGACCATAAATATAAATGATGTCGAAGCCAGCCTGTTTGGCTCGTAGGGCAGCTTGGCGCTGCCAACGATACACATTGCGAATATCTTCCTTGTCCATACGCCGTGATTGGGCTGGCTCGATACCACTACCACCCCAAATAGTCATCGAACGCGGAGCTAAAGTTGGCACTCTAGAATAGAGGTTTGATGCCAGAAGCCCATGATAGGCCAACTCAATTCCAGCCAGCGCACTATGTTGATGAATGGCATCTGTCACCAACTGCATGGCCAGTATATCTTCATCATTCCATAGTCGGCCCTCAATATAAGGAGTTTGATCACTTGTATGGTGGATTTGGGTTTCTTCAGTACATACAACACCCCAGCCGCCTTCAGCCTTCATACCACGCATGGCGGCTACTGCTTGTGGCATACGATAGCCTAAGCCATTGCAATGGGGAACCTGGTAAAAACGGTTGGGAGCCGCGACTGGCCCTATGCGAATAGGTTGGAATAGAATGTCATAGTTACTGTTTACGGCCGTTTCTTCTTGTTTTATCATTGTTTCAATGTCCGTTCAATGCGGAATGGTGTTCCCGGCACAGATGGTTCATCAAACTCACGGGCAGCCAGATGTCCAGCAAACACAGCTCGCTCAATGATGTTGGGGGCTTCTGCATCACCGATAATACGCAGAGAATTGAAAGAGTGAACGGCCGTTTTCTCCTTCAACGCCTGATACACGCCATCATTCGGCAGCCTATCCGTCACCAAGACCACAGCATCACAGGGCAGTTCAATAGAGTTGCCCGTCAAAGCATTTGAAATTTTGACACCATCCTTGTAAATTTGGTCAAGTGTCGTATGAGGGTGCATACAAACACCACATTCGCGCAATCTGGCTTCAATCCGTTTTTGTTCTAATGTATATTGCGTATAGGCCGAAATCAGCGGTGCAGGGGTAATTAGAGTGACCTTACATCCCAGCGCAGCCAGTTTTTCCGCAATCACACTGCCTATGTAGTAATAATCATCATCAAATATGAGAACTTGACCACGAGGGTCATTATTTCCCAAAATGTCATCGGGCGAATAAACATGCGCCAGATCATGCCCTGCAATAGGCTGCCAATAGGTGCGACCAATCCCATCTCGCCGCCAAGTCGCCCCGGTAGCAATGATCACATCTTGTAGGCCCGTTTCTAGTACTTCTTCAGCCCTCATTGGGCTGCTGGGATACACAGAAACATTAGACATCTTGTCTATTTGGGTCAGCCGCCAATCCATGACCCGTCGCCACTCAATTAGACCCGGCAGCTGCGATTCCAGGGCCACGCGCCCTCCCAACTCACGGCGAGTTTCAGTAAGCAACACCTCATAGCCCCGATCCCCTAGGGCACGGGCGCACTCTAAACCGGCTGGCCCGCCGCCTACAATGAGTATCTCTTTGTCGCTTTTCTTGAGTGGAATGATTTCTGGATGCCAGCCCCGTTTCCACTCTTCGCCCATAGTCGGGTTTTGTGTACAACGAATAGGCATAAATAAAAAATCGCTTGTCACACAAATATTACAACCGATACATTCACGGATGTCCTCAAAGCGACCTTCTTTTATTTTCTTAGGCAGAAAAGGATCAGCGATAGACGGCCGTGCCGCTCCAATCATATCCACAATCTCCCGTTTTATGAGAGAGACCATCGTCTCAGGTGAGGTGAAACGGCCGACACCCACAACGGGTTTGCTCGTTAATTCTTTTACAAAGCTGATAAACGGCTCTTGATGTCCTTCCTTTGTAAAGCGGGAGGTGGCTGAGTCATTGGCCCAACCCATAATCTTCACGTCCCATAAATCAGGTAGATCGGCCAACATTGCGACCAAATCATACCCCTCTGCTTGGCTAGAAAGCCCTTCATCACCTATCAATTCATCTACAGCCATACGCACGGCCACTGCACAAGTGTCGCCTACAGCTTCTTTGGTGTCTTCGATCAATTCACGAAACAATCGAATCCGATTTTCTAGGCTACCCCCATACTCATCAGTACGATCATTGGCATAATGTGATAGAAAAGCCCAGAGGATTGATTCACCATAGACATAGATAATGTCATAGCCCGCTTTTTTAGCCCGTATGGCTGCTTCCCGGTGCCAGCGGCGCACATTGCGAATATCTTCCTTGTCCATACGTCGTGATTGAGCAGGTTCCAGACCGAGTCCGCCCCAAATGGACATGGAGCGAGGCCCCATGACGGGAACACGTGAGTAATAGTTGGTGGCCGAAAGTCCCCAATAGGCCAATTCAATGCCCGCCAGAGCACCATGAGCATGAACAGCATCGGTCATTAGGCGATTGGCCGGAATATCATTGTCATCCCACAAACGGCCTTCAATATAAGGGGTTTGGTCACTGCTGTGATGGATTTCTGTGTCTTCTGTACAGACAACGCCCCAACCCCCTTCTGCTTTTATGCCCCGCATCGTAGCTAATGAGTGGGGCATCCGATACCCTAAACCGTTGCAATGGGGCACTTGATAGAAGCGGTTGGGAGCAGTGACGGGGCCAATTTGAATTGGCTCGAATAGAACATTGAATCGCTCGTCTAAGGCTGGCATATAGGTTCTAATGAAAGTAATTATTGACAGGATAAACAGGGTTTACCAGATAAAATAATCCTATTTATCTTGTCAGAATCAACTTTTTACTCTGAGGCTTTTGGGATCATAAAACGGCCGTAATGATGCCCGTGCCGATATACGTTCAGTAGCTACTTCAATTTCATAAGTACCAGACTTAATAAAATCGGCCGTGATAGGTTCATCATGGCTGACATAGCCCATGCCCATGGAACTGTCAATGGTATGCCCATACATGCCCGAACTGATATAACCCACAATTTTATCGTTGCGCCAGATCGGTTCGTTGTGATAAAGCATGGCATTAGGGTCGTTTAGAGCGAACTGAACGAGCCGTTTTTTGACACCCTCCTGCTTTTGTTTAAGGAGAATATCACGACCGTTAAAGTCAACGCCCTTATCAAACTTAACCGCAAACCCCAGTCCCGCTTCAATCGGCGTATCCTCATCCGTAATGTCATGCCCCCAATGACGATACCCTTTCTCAATCCGCAATGAATTCAAGGCATGATAGCCATAATGAACCAGATTAAACGATTCTCCTTCTGCCACAAGTGCATCATAAACAGCCAGGACAAATTCGGTCGGTATGTTCAACTCCCAACCCAACTCACCCACATAGGTCATGCGCGTGGCTCGAATGCGTGCATAAGCAAAATCAATCATCTGTGAAGTGGCAAAAGGGAAGGCATCGTTGCTGAGATCAGCATCTGTTAGCTGGCTCAACAACCGTCTTGAACGAGGTCCCATCACGCCCAATATGACATAGGCTGAGGTGACATCGGTCAAAAAGGCTACCTCATCAGACCCAATTTGATTTTTTAACCAATAGAATGTTTTAGTTTGGCCTGTACCCGAATCTAAAATATAGAAACTATCTTGTTCAACTCTAGTGACGGTGATATCAGCTTCGATGCCACCACGCTCGTTGAGCAATTGCGTGTAAACGGCTTTGCCCATAGGTACATCAATTTGGTTGCCACAAACGCGGTTTAAGATGTGGACAGCATCTTTGCCTTGCATAAGGAATTTGGCAAAGGACATTTGGTCTAAAACGCCAACATTCTCTCGCACGGCTTTATGTTCATTAGCCGAATGTTCAAACCAATTTTGACGGCCGTAACTATATTCATAAATGGGTTCTACGCCATCAGGCGCGTACCAATTGGCACGTTCCCAACCCGACACTTCACCAAAGCAAGCACCTTTAGCAGCTAGTCGATCATGGAGGGGGGATTGGCGCACGGGGCGACTGCTGGCAGATTGACGGAAGGGCCAGTGCATGTCGTAGAGCAAGCCGAGGGTTTCTGTGGTACGATCTCGAAGATATCGTTTGTTGCTTTGGAAGGGCATGTTGCGCCGAATATCGACATCCCATAAGTCCATGGGTGGACGGCCGTTTACAATCCATTCCGCCAACACCTTACCTGCCCCACCTGAGGATTGAATACCGATAGAGTTAAAACCAGCGGCCACATAAAAGTTTTTCACCTCTGGCGACTCACCTAACTGATAGCGATCATCTGGTGTAAAACTTTCTGGCCCATTAAAAAAGGTGTGGATGCCAGCCGTATCCATAATGGGCATACGGTGCACCATTTTCTCAAAAACAGGTTCCAGATGATCCCAATCCTCGGGAAGTTGAGTGAACTCAAAATTGTCGGGAATGCCATTCATGCCCCAAGGTTTAGCTACTGGCTCAAAAAAACCAGCCAAAATCGCGCCTACTTCTTCCCGATAGTAAGTGTATCCGCCAGGGTCACGCAAAACTGGTAGATTTTTAGATAGGCCGTCAATCGATTCGGTGACGACGTAGAAATGCTCGGCGGCATGTAACGGCACATTGACATCTATCATTTTGCCCACTTCCCGTCCCCACATGCCAGCACAGTTGATGACGATTTCGCACTGAATGTCGCCCTGTTCGCTGCGGACACCAGTGACACGGCCGTTTTTCTGATGAACGGCCGTTACCTTCACCCCCTCAAATACCTGTGCTCCACCCATCGTAGCACCCTTGGCAAAAGAGCGTGTCGTATCAATCGGATTACATTGTCCGTCCCCAGGCAAATAAACTGCCCCCACCAAGTCCTTCGCATTCATCAACGGCCAACTATCAGCCGCTTCCTGCGGTGTAATAATTTCCACTTCCAAGCCAAACACCTTGGCCATAGAAGCCCCCCGTTTCAATTCCTCGAAACGCTCCTGATTGTTGGCCACAGAAATAGAGCCATTTTGCTTAAACCCTGTTTCCTGCCCCGTTTCCTTGCCCAAATTCATAAGCAGATTGCTTGTGTATTGAGCCAATTTGGTCATATTTTGCGTAGCGCGTAATTGCCCCACCAACCCAGCCGCGTGCCAAGTGGTTCCCGATGTTAATGATTTTCGTTCCAAAAGGACAACATCGGTCAGGCCCAGTTTGGTGAGATGATAGGCCACACTACAGCCAATGATACCTCCACCAACAATGACAACCTGTGCCCGACTGGGTATGGTTTTGTTTGTTGTCTCACTCATTCCTATCACTCCTTACCTGCAAATAGAGTTTGCCGTAATTAGAAAATGGACGAGATTAACAGGATTTATGGGATGATGTCGATCTTGTTAATCCTGTCAAAAATCTTCCAATTATTTTTAATGTTTATGCTCGTACCCTCTCCCCTTTAGGATCATACATGGGTCGTAGAGAGGCTCGGGCTGGATAACGAACATCTGCCACTTCAATCTCGTAACGGCCGTTCTTGATGAAATCGGCCGTTACCCCCTCCTCACTCTCCACAGCACCTAGCCCCACCGAACCACCCAGCGTATGACCGTATCCACCGGCCCCCAAATCACCAACCCGCACCCCATTACGATAGATGGGTTCACTGCCATGCAGCAACGGCTCCGGGTCTTCCAGCAAGAACTGCAATAGGCGACGTTTGAGAACACCCT
This sequence comes from Promineifilaceae bacterium (SeqCode), assembly GCA_965223555.1. GTDB lineage: Bacteria > Chloroflexota > Anaerolineae > Promineifilales > Promineifilaceae > CBDCWU01. The sequence goes on along the minus strand of CBDCWU010000009.1, from coordinate 2,138,401 downwards.
CTTCTTTTTGTTGCAGCAGAGCCTCTTTGCCAATAAAGCCGCCCGGCTTGTCAAAATCTACGACAAAACCAAGCCCCACTTCCAAAGGCGTATCTAAATTATCAATATCATGGCCATAATCTCGATAAGCTTTCTCTAGCCGCAATGTTTCCAGGGCTTGAAATCCGGCATGTTTCAAATTTACAGCACCGCCCGCTGCCACCAACGTGTCAAATACGTTTAACGTAAACTCAGTTGGCACATATAGCTCCCAACCCAATTCACCCACGTAGGTCACGCGCAGAGCCTTGACTAACGAATAACCAATATCAATTTCCTGCATAGTCAGGTAGGGGAAGGCTTCATTAGACATGTCAGCAGTAGTTAAACTGCTAATGAGTTGACGAGATTTCGGCCCTTGTACATTAATGATGCTGTATCCTGACGTGACATCAGTAAAAAACAGGTGCGCATCGGGTGGAGAATTGCGCTTCAGCCAAGTTTCTACATGATTATGCATAAAGTCTACGCTTACTAAAAGATAGCAATCTTCAGCCAGGCGAGTGACGGTTAAGTCCACTTCAATCCCGCCTCTTGTGTTCAACCATTGCGTGTAAACAATCCGCCCCACAGGTACGGCCACGTTGTTGGCACAAATACGATTGAGAACTGTTTCAGCATCGCGTCCCTGTACCAAGATTTTGGACATGTGGGTCAAATCCATCAACACTACATCCTCACGGGCAGCTTTGTGTTCAGCGGCGGCATATTCAAACCAGTTTTGCTTCCCCCAAGAGTATTCAACTTTTGGCTCAATTCCTGGCGGCGCAAACCAATCGGGATATTCCCAACCCGCCGACTGTCCATAATAAGCTCCTGCCTCAGCCAGCCGATCATAGAGAGCAGATTTGCGGGAATTGCGAGCCGTTTCTGGTTGCAAGTTGGGCCAGCTTTTGTATTGCCAGCCAAGCAGTTCGACGGTTCGATCATGTAAATATTTGGATGTGTTTTGGAAAGGTGCCAGGCGATCAATGTTGATGCCCGTTACATCGACAGGAGGCAAGCCATCCACAATCCATTGCGCCATAATTTGGCCAGCACCGCCACCAAAAAGAATGCCCATGGAGTTGAAACCAGCCGCCACGAAGAAATTCTTCAACCCGGGGGCCTCGCCCATGAGCGATCCCATATCGGGGGTAAAGCTTTCGGGGCCGCAGAAGAATTTATGGATACCCGTTTCTTTGGCAATAGGAATACGATCCATCGCTCTTTCTAGATAGGGTGTCAGCCGATCCCAATCGGGAGCGATCTCACCAAAGCTGAAGTTCTCGGGAATGCCGTTCATGCCCCAAGGGCCTGCTACTGGCTCAAAGAGGCCAATCATCAGCCCGCTCATTTCGGGGCGATAGTAAGCGTATAGGTCGGGGTCTTCCACGATGGGCAGATCGGGATCCATTCCTGCCATTTTGTCGGTAATGAGATAGTAATGTTCGGCGGCGTGCAAAGGGACGTTGACCCCCGCCATCTGGCCGATTTCCCGTGCCCACATACCGCCACAGTTGACGACGTATTCGGCTTTGATTTCGCCTTTATCAGTTGTGACACCAGTGACACGGCCGTTTTCTCTCTGAATCCCCGTCACTTTTGTCTCTTCTATAATGTGTGCGCCCCCCATTCTGGCCCCCTTGGCCAGCGCCATGGTAACGTCAATAGGATTGGCACGACCATCAACGGCCGTATAAAAGCCAGCATAAACGTCACTAGTATCAAACAGCGGCCACATCTGCTTGACCTCAGCCGCCGAGATTTCGGCCACATCAACACCATGTCCTCGTGAGAAACCTGCTACACGCCGCAGCTTAACGGCCGTTTGGGCATTATTGGCTAACTGAATGTATCCTACTGGCTTGAAACCTGTATCCTGGCCCGTTTCTTCACCCAGCCGAGCATACAACTCACGCGAATATTTAGCCATATTGAGTGTCGTCTCTTCGCCAAAAGTGCCGCTAACAATCAGACCCGCTGCATGCCAGGTAGTACCCGATGTCAGTCGTTTGCGTTCCAAAAGCACCACGTCGCGCCAACCCAATTTAGTAAGATGATAGGCAACGCTGCAGCCAATCACTCCGCCGCCAATGATGACCACCTGCGCCTGACTGGGTACTGTATTATTTGTTGTCTTACTCATGTTCACCTGTTCTTCTAAAGCTTTTCTAGAATTCAAATGATCTATTTCCGTGCTGAAAAAACTGCAAGCCATCCAGAAATCCCAACCTGTTCGGGCTCGTTATTTTTCTACCCGACACCTTCAGTTGGGAGATACTTTTATTCCCTTCGTGATTTGCCGCCAAAAGTGAGACGCAGCCGTTCCAGGAAAAAAGCATAGTGGACAAAAAGTAAAAGGAGAGAAAATTGCAGCTTAGGCCAGATGCCCGGGATTCTTTTGTCAGACCAAAGACGGCCGATTTTTCTGACAGGTGGCAGAAAATAAACGATGAGACCGCCAATCTTTCGATACCAGGATCGGTGAGCCCGTTTCTTGTCGTAAACACCACCGACCTTACGGGCTGACCTAGTATATAGCTGTCTTAAGCTCTTTCTCGCAGGATGCTGAACACAGGCATCCGGTGCAAAGACAAGAGGATAGCCATGTTTGAAGACACGTTGACCCCACTCAGAATCGCCGCCAGATTTCAATTGTGCATTAAAAAGACCCACACTTTTAAACACATGCGAGAATGTAAAAATGTTGGCCGTTACCCCATAATGATCTACTTCAACATACTTTTGTTGAGGAAAGGCCGTCAGCTGATCATACGCTTCGATCCAGTTGGGCTTATTGGCCTGCCGAGGAAATACCTTGATTTTTCCGGCAGCCAAGCCACACTCGGGGGTACTTAAGAGACTGTCCACGCCAGCCTCCACCCAATTCGGGTCTGGGATACAGTCTGAATCTGTAAAGGCCAAGATGTCACCCTTGGCCTTCAAAACACCTTTATTCCTGGCTGCATAGGAACCAGGGGTTTCTTCATAAAGCAATTTTACGTTTTTTCCATCCAGATCACTTTCCAATATTTTATTCTCAGAGCCATTATCGATAACGATTATCTCCAAATGGCTAGACGGATAGGTTTGTCTATAAAGAGCGGTCAGAGCCAACTTTAAGCGTGGCAAATCATTGTAGACAGGAATAATGACGGAAACGAAGGGCAAACTCTTTTTGGTCATAACCTAACCTGGGCAAGCCAGAATAATGGGGCACAGAGGGGCACAGAGAAGCAGAGATATACAGAGAGAGAAAGATGTTTTTTCTCAATCTCTGCGAAGCTCCGTATCTTCTCTACGACTTTCTCTGTCATTTTCTTGGCACCTATACAAGAATTTATGAGCGCACCCGCCGATTCTTTGGATCATACATTGGGCGTAGTGACGCTTGGGCCGGATAACGTATGTCTGCTACCTCAATCTCATAGATGCCACTCTTGATATAATCCGACGTCACACCTACTTCATGCTCGACAAATCCTAGCCCAACCGCTCCACCTAGTGTATGCCCGTAGCCACCGGCTCTGATATAGCCGGCATGTACCCCATCACGCACAATTGGCTCACCACCATGCAGCAATGGCTCGGGGTCTTGTAATAAGAACTGTACAAAACGTTGCTGGAGGCCTGCTTCTTTTTGCCGCAAAAGTGCTTCGCGGCCAATGAAGCCGCCAGGTTTGTTGAACTTAACAAAGAAGCCCAGACCGGCTTCCAGGGGTGTATCCATGTTATCAATATCACTGCCATAGTCCCGATAAGGCTTTTCCAAACGCAAGGTTTCTAATGCTTGCAGTCCGGCCAGTGTTAGACCGACAGCTTCACCCGCGTTCGTAAGCACTTCGTAGACGTGCAGGGCAAAGTCAGTCGGCACATAAAGTTCCCACCCCAATTCGCCTACATAACTCACCCGCAGTGCCTTCACCAACGCGTAGCCAATGTCAATCTCTTGCATTGTCAGATAGGGGAAGGCTTCGTTTGACATGTCTACTGTTGTAAGACTGCTCAAAAGTTGGCGCGATTTCGGGCCTTGTACATTGAGGATGGCATAAGCGGCCGTCACATCTGTGACAAAGAGATGGGCGTCTGGTGGCGTGTGTCGGCTCAGCCAGACTTCAGCATGAGTTTGGATGGAAGGGGATAGAACCAGTAAAAATTGATCTTCTGCCAGACGAGTCACCGTCAAGTCAGCCTCAATCCTGCCGAGCTGGTTCAGCCATTGGGTGTAGACGATTTTGCCCACAGGCACAGCCACATTGTTGGCACAAATTCGGTTGAGTAGTGACTCGGCATGACGTCCCTGCACCAGTAATTTGGACATCAAGCTCATATCCATCAAAACGACGCCTTCACGAGCCGCTTTATGTTCGGCCACACTGTATTCAAACCAGCTCTGTCGTCCCCACGAATATTCCACTTTGGGTTCAATCCCCTCTGGTGCAAACCAATGGATTCCGGCTGTTTCTAGAATTGGAATGCGTTTCATGGCCTCTTCGAGGTAGGGCATCATGCGATCCCAATCAGGTGCTATTTCACCAAACGCAAATTCTTGGGGGATGCCATTTAACCCCCACGGAGCTGCTACAGGCTCAAAAAGACCAAGCAAAATGCCGCCCATTTCCTCACGATAATAGGCGTAGCGGTCAAGGTCGGAAAAGACGGGCAGCTCTGCGTGAATTCCTTCTATTTGTTCTGTGATCAGATAGTAATGTTCAGCTGCTTGTAAGGGGATGTGAACACCTGCCAATTGGCCAACTTCACGCGCCCACATGCCAGCACAGTTGACGACATATTCCGCTTGAATTTCCCCTTTGTCCGTGACGACACTGGTGACACGGCCGTTTTTCTGATTAATAGCTGTCACTCCTGTCTCTTCAATAATTCGTGCGCCTCTTTGTTTGGCCCCTTTGGCTAAAGCCATGGTGGTGTCTATAGGATTCACACGGCCGTCTCCGGCAGTATAAAAACCAGCTAGAATATCGGCCGTTTCCATGAGCGGCCATATCTTCTTGATTTCCGTGGCAGAAATTTCTTCGATCTCAATATCAAAAACACGATTAAAGTCAGCCGCTCGGCGCAACCCCTCCAGACGAGAAGGGGTGCAAGCAATTTCAAAGTAGCCAGTATCCTTAAAGCCAATGGCTTGTCCCGTTTCTGCCTCAAGGTTTTGGTATAGGCTGCGCGTGTATTTCGCCATTTCCAGGATGGTCTCGCTCAAAAAACCACCTGCTTCAACCAACCCGGCTGCATGCCAGGTTGTACCAGCCGTTAATTGCTTGCGTTCTAAAAGGACAATATCTGTCCAGCCTAGTTTCGTCAGATGGTAGGCTACGCTGCAGCCAATGATTCCACCCCCAATAATGACGACCTGGGCTTGAGAGGGAAAGTTTGTGCTAGGAGTATTTATTGAAGTTGGAGTAGTCATATTCTCGCCTAATTGCCGTCTTTCATGATTTCCAAGGCGGCTAAACGGCCGGGTGTGCCCGTGATGCCACCTCCAGGATGTGTGCCAGAGCCACACTGGTAGTAGTTGTGAATGGGCGTACGGTAATTGGCCCAGCCAGGGGCGGGGCGGAAGAAAAATAGTTGATCTAGCATCAATTCTCCATGGGAGATGTTGCCTTGGGTGATGCCCACTGTCTGTTCAATGTCCCAGGGCGTGATGACTTGTTTGTGCAGAATGAGGTCTTTGATGTTGGGGGCAAATTCGGCCAGGGTATTGATAACGGCCGTTCCAAAGGCTTCCCGTTGCTGATCGCGATCCCCATGACTGGGCATGTTGTAGGAGGCATATTGGACAAAGATGGACATGACATGCTTGCCTGGCGGAGCCATGCTAGGGTCTACAGTGGAGGGAATGATACAGCCCATAAACGGCCGTTTCGAGAAATCATTATACTTGGCATCATCATACGCTTGCTCCAGGAAGTCAACACTAGGGCAAATCTCCTGCATCCCGCGCATCAATGCTTTGTCCTCCATAGCGGGAAAATCAGGCAGACTATCCAACGCCAAGTTGACCTTGCCCGAAGAGCCACGAAACTTAAAATTATCAACCGCCTCAACTAAATCAGATGGCAACTCCTGCTCTTCCACTAGCTTGCGAAAGGTAACATGGGGATCACAGGCAGAAATAATCGTGTTCCCATAAACTTCATCCCCGTTTTCCAGAGCTACACCCACCGCTTGTCCATTTTTAACAATCACTTGTGACACAGCTGCCTGGCAACGTATTTCAGCACCGAAGCTGCGGGCTGCGCTAGCAATGGCTTGACTGACACCCCCCGTGCCGCCCCTTTGCGATCCCCAAGTGGAAGTTGCTCCGTCCAACTCACCCAAATAATAGTGGAGCAACACATAGGCTGTGCCCGGTGATTTTGGTCCCAAAAACGTGCCAATGATGCCCACCTGGGCAATGCTGGCGATGAGCACATCCGTCTCAAACCATTCGCTGAGGAAGTCATAGGCACTCATCGTCATGATCTTCGTCAGCCAATAAAATTTCTCCTTATCCAGCGACTGTAGATGTCTGCCAAACTCACGTAGGGTACTCAACCCCGACATGCCCGGATGGGCCAGATCAGGCGGAACCATCGTAAGAATGGGCTTTACTGCCCGAGCCAACTCATACATCATGTTGCTGAAAACAGGGTAGATGTCGGCGTCGCGCCGCGAGTGACGGCGGATTTCGTCGAGGGTATCATCCTCATCAGCATAGGAAGCAATGTAATTGCCGTCTTCCATCGGCGTAAATGATCCTTCTAGGGGCAAGATGTGTAAGCCATGTTTGGCCAATTGTAATTCGCGAATGATCTGAGGTGCTAATAGACTAACCACATAGGAGTAGACGGTATATTTGAAGCCGGGATAGATTTCCTCAGAAACGGCCGCTCCCCCTAGAATATAACGCCGTTCCAGCACCAACACCTTGCGTCCCGCCTTAGCCAAATAAGCTGCGGCGGTCAGGCCATTGTGCCCGCCGCCAATGATGATAGCATCGTAGTTTTGCCCCATAGTTAGCTCCCTCCACCTAATGCTCGTTTTCGCGGTGGATTAAAAAAGGGCATCTTCACAACTGTGGCTCGGGCAAGTTTGTGTTGAGCATCTATGGTTACTTCAAAATCCACCTGTGTCCCAAGTCGGGCATATCGGGGTTTAAGTCGGGCAATGGCAATATACTTTTTGAGGATGGGTGACCATGTGCCACTGGTTGCTTTGCCAATATGCCGTCCGCCAGAATAGAGGGGCACAGCTTCATTCCAGGCTTCATGGGGCAAGTAAAGCGGCATACCAAACCCAGCGAAAACAGCTTCCAATGATTCCAAATCAATTTCCAACCCCATAGTGGCCCAAACGGAGCCACGTGCTTTTTCTTGCTTTAGAACCTTCTGACCGATGAAATAGGGTTTCTTGAGCTTGACAGCCCAGCCTAAGCCTAATTCGAGGGGAGATGATTTCTCAAATTCATACACAGCCTTTGGTGAGGGGATGAAATCCACATTTGGCATTAATAAGCCAGCTTCGATGCGGGTCATATCGAGGGCCAAGTCACCAAAGGGTACCAACTGATAGGCCTGGCCTGCTTCAAATAATTCATCCCACAGTTGGACTGATTGCTGTGGCTCTACCCAAATTTCATAACCTAGATCAGCGGTATATCCAGTGCGGGAAATGGCGACAGGGATACCAGCCAGCTCTGTTTTGATGATAGAGAAGTAGGGCAGCGAATCCAAATCTGCCTTGGAAAGTGTTTTGAGAGTAGCACGGGAAAAGGGCCCTTGTAAGGCTAACACACCTAATGACTCCGTTACATCTTCGATGGTCAGCTTTAAGCCGGTGGCATTATCTTCTAACCAGTAGAGTATCGGATCGCCAGTTGTCAGGCGAAAGAAATCCTCATCCAACCTGCTAATTATGCCATCGTCTATTATTTTACCAGCATCATCACACCACGGTGTGTATAGAACACGCCCAACCGCTAAACGGCCGACATCTTGCGTCACGATCCGGTTTAAGAAGCGTTGGGCGTCTGGCCCATGAATATGGTATTTGGGTATGGGCGATAGGTCGAAAACAGCGCAGGCAGTCCGCACAGCCAAATACTCCTGTGTGTGATCGGGCAGGTACATATCTGGCAAGAGCCAGTTTTGCCACAAACGCCAGTTATAGATTTCGACTAATTCTGATGTACGTGGGTGGAAGGGTGTTTCTCGCATAAGGCTCTGACAGACTGAACAGGATTAACTGGATGTTTTTGTTCTGTCCATCCCGTTCATCCTGTCAAAATATAAATGTACTTGCTTGGCTGCACGTAGGCCGCTGGCTATTGCGCCCTGCATTGTGGCAGAATCTTCATCTGTATATTCACCAGCAAAATAGAGGCGTCCTACTGGTTTTGAGAGGATGGGGATGATGTCGGTGGCTGGGTTATCAAAGGCAGAATAACAGCCACGCGCCCATTCATCTTGAGACCAATCAACCATGATTGGCTCATTGATGAACTCTAGGTCAGGATTGGCTGTTTGGAGTTTGCTTAACCAAGTTGAAGGATCATTACTGTTGGTGGCTAAATTCTGCTGCGCCTGGGTGGAACCACAAAAGGCTGTCACGGCCGTTCTCACACCCCCATCACCGCCTTTACCCGTCCAACACCAATAAGGCATCTCCACATCATGCAAAGCCCGAAGCGGTGGTGGTTCTTTAGTCCCTACCGCGATTTTAGCCGCAATCCCCATTGGCACTTTAGCAATGGCATCTACCTTTTCTGATGGCAACGCTGGCGTAAATTCAATTTTTGGCACTAATTTAACAGGGACGGCAATGATGACGGCATCGGCATTGAGTGCAAACGAACCTTCTTCACATTGGCCGCTGACTGTCACCTGGTTTCCATCATGGGTAACGGCCGTTACCACATGACCCAAACGCAAATCGGCCGTATCATCCGCCTGCAAATGCGCCGCAATCGCTTTGGCAATTATCTGATTGCCACCTACTAAACGAAAGTAGAGTTCGTTGCCATTTGTGCCTTCATCATAGGCTCGCAAAGGCGAAGAACGATCACCCAACATACGTAGGGCGATATTGTGCATGTCAGTGCCAAATGAGCATTGCAGGCGAGTGCGGAAAAGTATCTTTTGGGCATCGCTAACGGGCAAATCGTCGATAAATGCGCCGATGGTCACATCTTTCATATCCACTTTGTCCATCGTGGACAAGATTTGGGCGGCAATGGCAATGGTTTCGTGCTGTTTTTTAGGGGAAACGGCCGTGCCGTTCACCACCTCTCTTGTCAAAAAATCCACGCCAACGTTAGCGAGAGGCAAATTTAGACGCTCAGCCATCGCCTTCACCGCGCCATCGTCTGGCCCCACCCACTCAGCACCCATTTCCACAATTGTGTCATTGAGCAATTTACGCGACCAAACACGTCCCCCTACCCGATTCCGCGCTTCCAAAACGGTGACGGCAAAGCCGAGGCTGTTTAACTCATAAGCCGCAGCCATCCCCGAAAAGCCCGCCCCTATAATGACAATTTGTTTCTGCATACTGTTATTTCTCCTCTACCACAAGCACCTTGTCTCCAGGCTGAACCGTCGCTGATTCTTGCCCTTCTGGCATGATGTATAGAAATCCCCGACGGCCGTTTCCCAAAAACTGCAATGTCTCCTTCATCACAGCTGCAGGCGGCTTTTCATACTGATTGCCTAAAGCAAATTGGCTGAATTCTTGGCATGGATTAGCATGGCTCGTCATCTCCAATCTTAGTTGACAACCTGATGTGGCACTTTCAATGATAATTTGCTGTCCCAAATCTTCTGGCCAAATCTCCCTATCACACTTGATGATGATATTTTCACCCGCAATGCCATCCACCATTTTCGAGCCAAATCGCGCCCGCATGGCTTCATAATGAGAAGTAAAAGCAATGCAAACGAGGTCGTCATCGTCGTACTCTTTGCCAGGATGATTGATGTGATGAATATCCAACACATGCTCGCCATTTGGCAATGTGGCTTCAATACCTAATGGTGAAAGGCGTAACTGCTCAACTTCAACAAGTCCACTGGGATCATAAAAATAGCCTGTTGGTGTTTTGTCAGGCGTAGCCACGATCAGCCCCTGGGGTTGCAACTGAACAAGACTGACTTGGCCTAACGGCCGTAAATTTTTCCCAGACATTTACCCACTCTCCTCCGTAATAGCCGTGTAATAGTAGTGATTTATTTAATGTAACGGGGCTTCATGCCCACCCTTGCTTTGATACAGCCAACAGCGCACTTCATGACCCTCACCGATAGTAATCAACTCCGGCAATTCCTCAGTACAAATCTCCAGGCCATGCTCCATTCTGGCACTGCAACGATTGGCAAAGGTGCATCCTTGAGGTAGATTAACCAAATTAGGCACATTGCCCGGTATCACCTCTAGGCGCTCTTTGTGCTCGCCTAAAATCGGAATGGAGCCGATCAAGCCCTGAGAATAGGGGTGCAACGGTTTATCAAAAAACGTCTCAATGCCAGTTTGTTCAACAATCTTTCCCGCGTACATAACTGCAACCCAATCAGCCATTTCAGCAATCACGCCCAGATCATGCGTGATCAGTATGATCGCCGTACCCATTTGTTCATTAAGTGATCGCATTAGATCAAGGATCTGTGCCTGAATGGTGACATCCAGAGCCGTTGTAGGCTCGTCAGCAATCAATAATTTAGGGCCAAGGAGCAAGGCCATCGCGATCATCACCCTCTGTGCCTGACCACCTGACATTTCATGAGGGTAGGCATGTGCTTTCGTTTCCGGCGAGGGTATGCCTACTTGCCGCAGCATAGCCACAGCTTTATCCCATGCCTCTTCTTTCGTCAAAGTCGAATGGATTTCAAACACCTCGGCAACTTGTTCGCCAACCTTATACAATGGATTCAAACTGCTTTGCGGCTGTTGAAAGATCATTGACATTCTATTTCCCCGAATAGCCTCTAACTCTTTGATATCAATATTTGTCAAATCCTCACCATCAAATTCGATTTTGCCCCCCATAACCTTACCCGGCTTGGCAACCAACCCTAGAATAGATAATGATGTCACGGTCTTACCACAACCAGACTCCCCTACCAAACCCATTATTTCCCCTTCCTTCACTTGGAAATCAACCCCGTCCACCGCTTTGACCGTACCTGATTCGGTAAAGAAATAAGTCTTGAGGTCATGGACTTTTAAGACTAAATTGTTTGAATTGTTAGACATAGAATTCCGTCCCAAGTGCTTCATCAAAACCTCTTCAGACATTTGCGGAAAAATACATAATAATTCAACCCGAAAATGCCTTAAGCTAATTCCGAAAAATAATACCATTCCTCCTGATCATTTTCCGGAATTGGCCTTTATGAGTCCCCTGCTCGCCAACATGCTGCCCAATGGCCAGGACGATACTCCTCAAATATGGGTTCTTCCACCTTGCATTTATCAATTGCATGAGAACATCGGGGATGAAAGCGGCAGCCGGAGGGAGGATTAATGGCCGTTGGCACTTCGCCTTCTAGTAGTATTCTTTTTTTTCGGATTCTGGGGTTAGGAACCGGGATAGCGGACAGTAATGCCTTGGTATAAAAATGGAGCGGGTTAGAAAATAAATTTTCCCTTGTCGTAAGTTCGACGATCTTGCCCAAATACATAACCGCAACCCTGTCAGATAAATGCTCGACAACAGATAAATCGTGAGCAATAAATAAATAGGTTAAATGGAAATCCTCTTGCAGGTCTTTCAGCAGATTTAATACTTGCGATTGAATGGAGACGTCCAAAGCAGAAACAGGTTCATCACAAATAATAAATTCGGGATCAAGAGCCAGGGCGCGTGCAATCCCAATCCTCTGCCGCTGGCCCCCTGAAAATTCATGAGGAAAGCGATGGGCATGGTAGCTTCTCATCCCCACCTTCTCTAATAGCTCATTCATGATGTCTACACGCTCGCTTTTCGTGCCGATATTATGGATTTCCAGCCCCGCCATGATGGATTCTCCAATCGTTTTCCTAGGATTCAAAGAAGAGTAAGGATCTTGAAAAATAATTTGCATTTTGCGGGTCATCGGCTTCATCTGTTTCCGATCCAAAGCAAACACATCTACGCCATCGAACTCCAATGCTCCACTAGTGGGTTCAATCAGTCTGATCAACGTTTTACCCACAGTTGTTTTGCCACAACCAGATTCCCCTACCAAACCTAAAGTTTCACCCCGTTTTATTGAGAAACTAATGCCATCCACAGCCCGCACGTGATCAAGTACTTTCTTAAACACCCCCCCCCTTACCGGAAAGTACTTGACCAGATCTCTAATGATAACTAAGTCTTCTTGACTGTTATTCTTTGAGTTTTTTTCGATGTTATTTTGAACCATTATAAAAATAACTCAATCATCAATTTGCTTAAGCACCTTAAAGGGATCTAAAGCATCCCGCAACCCATCACCAATATAATTGAAGGAAATAATTGCTAAAAATATCATAATGCCAGGAAAGAATGCTAGCCAAAAATATTCTGTTAAATGCTCTTGAGCGTTACTAAGAAGATTTCCCCAACTTGGGGTAGGCGGTTGGATACCAAAACCTATAAACGATAGTCCAGACTCTACCATGATGGCATTACCTACTTCGAGGGTTGCTTCAACAATAATCGGCCCAAATCCATTGGGTAATATTTCACCCATCATGATTCTGAAATTTGAAGCGCCAAGAACTTTGGCCGCCTCTACATATTCCATCTCTCTAAAGGTCAGGAATACGGCGCGCACCAATCGGGCTACTGTTGTCCAGGCCAGGATGCCAATCACGAAGGCGATTGTTAGTACACTGTTGCTTTTCAGATAAGGTACTTCTACTTCCCGTAGAACGGCCGCTAATAAAATCAAGACCAATAAGGATGGCAATGTCAAAAAGGTGTCAATGATCCGCATCAATAAATTGTCAATCCATCCTCCAAAATAGCCTGCGGTGGCTCCGATTGGAATACCGATCGTCAGCGTGATGATAACGACCATAATGCCGACAGACATGGAGATACGACCACCATACAAAACCCTGGTGAGTAAATCTCTGCCCAAACCATCCGTGCCAAAGGGATGGTCAAGAGAAGGGGGTTGATAACGATTTAAGATGTCTGATGCTTCTGGATCGTAGGGAGATAAATGGGCAAAAGTGACTGCAATTATAATGATCAGAAGAACAGCTGCTCCTGCAACTGCTCCTGGGTGTCGTCGAAATCGCCGCCAAGCTAGCGCGGTCGAAGATTCGGGCGGTGATGAAATCTCTTCTAATTCAGCTACCCTTTGCATATCAGTTTGAGTTGTATTCATCGTCGATGGACCCTATTCATAGCGGATTCTGGGGTCAACAACACCATAAGCAATATCTGCCAAAAGGTTACTAATTAAGATCAAACCAGCGGAAATCGTCATCACCGCCATTAAAATAGGATAGTCTCGGAAGGTAGCTGCATCATAAAATAGTCGTCCCATTCCCGGCCAGGAAAATAAAAGTTCCACATAAAGATAGCCAGCAATCACATAAGGGAAATCCAGAGCGAACAGTGTAATCAAGGGAATAACTGCATTCTTAAAAGCATGTTTATAAAGAACCTTACGTTCAGTTTGGCCCTTTGCCCTAGCCGTTCGGATATAATCTTGGTTGATGACTTCTAACATACTAGAGCGTAAAAACCGGGAGTACCAAGCCACCCAACCCACAATGCCCATGGTAACTGGCAGAATGAGATGTTTGATTCGATCCACAATGCTAAAGTCTGCCCCTATGGTTGACATGCCGCCTGACGGTAAAAGTGGTTCACCAGTGAAGGGATTATCCAAAATTCCATAAAAAACGATAATAAGAATAAGCCCCAACCAAAAATCGGGAATGGCCTGGCCCATGAAAGAAAGCGTTGTCGCTACAATATCAAAAATCGAATACTGTTTTATGGCTGAAATAATCCCGATGGGAATGGCAATAAGTCCTACAACCGCCATCGTCACAACCATTAAATAAATGGTGTTGGGTAGCCGATCAGCTATGATCTCTATGACAGGATCACGATTTTGAAAGGAAAACCCAAAGTCTCCACGCAATATACCTGTCCGTGTACCTTCTGTGTCAACAACCCCATCCCCATCTGAATCAATACCCATCCAATCATTGCCTGCCAACCAAATAACATATTGCACTAAAATGGGCTTGTCCAGGCCCATCAGGCGTTTTTGGGTTTCAACTATCTCTGGATCAATTCTGCGGCCGCGAGGGGATAGGGCAGCCATGGGGCCGCCTGGCACAATGTTGATAAGTATAAACAAAATCAAGCTGATAAAGAACATCATCGGAATTGTTTGAAGCAAACGCCTAATTATGTAACTTCGCATAAAACCTCCATAATTTATGATGATATCCTTCAGGCAGCAGGTTACTAGCCATTAGAATAAATTGTGTGTTACTAATATAAGGGGAGGCAAATAATAGACTATTTGCCTCCCCAAACCACAAACTTATCCGTCTGTAAGTGTCCAATCAGCTACATTCCACGTGAGAGGATCGTTGGCTGACGGCAAAACGCCCTGAAGCCTCGCGGCGACACCATGCTGTTCGTATACAGAGAAGAGTAAAATTTGAGGAACTTCCTCGTCCAAAATGGCTGCCATATCACAGAAGATTTCTTTACGATATTCTTCATCTAACGTGTAAGCTTCATCCATCAAGGCATCAAAATCTTCATTTAACCATCGTCCAACATTCCAGCCGCCCTCTTCAGGGGTACCATAACCATAGTAGTATGTCCATAAGAGGTTGTCTGTAGGATCAATACCTGGGTAGCCATCATCCCACATATCCATCTCGAATTGGCCGTTGGGTTCAAGGCCACCATCCTCTTGAGGGGCCCAGAGAACAACTCCTTCAACTGTCAGTAGGTCAGTGCCAATACCGATTGCTCTCAAATTCTCGGCGATAAATTGCTGAGTTAATTCTAAGGACTCGCCATATTCGGCATAGATGACAAATTCCATGCTCATGACGGTTCCATCTTCGGCCGTTTCACAACCGTTACATTCACGAATGCCATCACCATCTGTGTCCGTCCACCCTGCTTCCTCTAATATGACAGCAGCAGCAGCAGGGTCGTAGGACGGCCGTTCAATGTCACATACATACGGTGAACGGAAAAATTCTGTCCAAACAGGATTACCATTGCCAAAGAATAGCTCATTTAGAATCGTGTCCACATCAATGGCTTGACGGATAGCTTGGCGAACTCTCACATCTGAAAGGAAGGGATGTGGTACATCCACCTCTCCGCGAGACATTAAATTGGGGATCATACGCATGACCCAACGATCTGTGGGCGAGATTAGCCAATCCACATGATCCGTTTCTTTATAGACTTCGGCATTGGTGTCTCCAGGCCAGTAGTGTACATCGGCATCACCCTGTAGCATGATTTCTTTGCGTACAGATTGCTCGGGAACAATGCGGACAAGGACCTGATCAATAGCTGGCTTGCCTGCTTCATAATAATTCGGATTACGTTCGAAGGTGAGATGATCATTCGTGGCCCATTCTGTTAATATGTAGGGGCCATTGCTTAGAGGTTCTTTATCACAGTCCCATTCATAAAATCCCTGCTCGGCATCACAGTAATGCTCAGGGTATATGAAGTAATCTTCACCTCCAAATTGGAGCGCATAATTAGGATAGATATACCCTTCATAGTAGGTAACAAGCATCGTGAAGTCATCGATCTTCTCAATGGATTCCGTGTAGTCTACACCATCAGCCCACGACTGTTCAGCAATTGTATTGTAGGTAAAAATCACATCATCAACGGTTACCTGCTCTCCATCTGACCAGTAAACATCGTCTCTAAGGTGCCAGGTGGCTGTCATGGACCAACTATCTTCATCAAAGGTCAACCCACCGTTTTCAAGCGTCGGTATTTCAGCAGCCAATTCAGGGATGAAATTTCCATTGGGATCAACTTCTACTAATGACAGCATGATTAACTCACCCAATGCTTGTTCATAGCCCGTGTCTGTATTTATACCATTGAAAGCGACTGGGTTTTCTGGGATGAGAATCGTAATTGAGGATTTCTCCGTGCTTTCGGCAGTCTCGCTACTTTCTTCAGAATCTGTACTTTCTGAACTTGCCTCCTCACTACTATCTCCAGATTCCGTGCTTTCCGTATTTGCCGCTTCTTCAGATTCCGCAACGGCCGTACTTGCCACTTCCCCACTTTCTTCACCCCCACTTCCATCTGCACCACTATCACTTTCACCAGTACATGCAGCTAGCACAACTGCAGACATCAACATAATTATGAGTAGAATCAAATGACTCTTTTTCAGTAGATAAAACATCTTGTCCTCCGTAAGCGAAAATTTATTCCAATAGTTTAGGCAACCCTATGTTCTGGTGGAGCTATTCTTGGCATTTTTCAGATAGCAGTCCTCCTTTTCTCGTTTCATTATCCGAATAGATGGGCAACTATACTACATAAGGAATTTGAATCATGCAATAAATGGAGTGATTTTGTGCAGTTTTGTCAACTTTTTGCGATTTTATTTGATGATTCGTCATAAAGTTGTTTGTTTTTATTGCGATTCGTTATGCCGTATGATATGATGATGCCCTTATGACGCATAATCCAAAAGAAGACTCCCAGAATGGGAAAATAAATGATATTGATCATCAAATCATTGGCTTTCTCCAAGAAGACGGCCGTATTCCCCTGGCACAAATCGCAAAACAGTTGGGGGTCTCCACTGGCATGGTACGGCTACGCTATCAAAGGTTAGTAGAGAAAGGCGTTCTGCAAGTCGTAGCGATCACCAATCCTATGCTTGTGGGCCAATCAAAAATGGCTTTTATCGGGATTAAAGCGGATGGGCATCGTCTGAGGGAAATAGCGGAGGAGGTTTCTGCGTTTGAGGAAGTGATTTACCTCGTTTTATTGACTGGCAGCTATGATCTTATGGCAGAGGTCGTTTGTAGTGATAAAAACCATTTGCTTAATTTTCTAACGAACAAACTCTATAAAGTAGAAGGCATTCGAGATTCAGAAACATTTATGTTTCTTGATATTGTTAAGGAAGAGTACACCTATAATTTAAATCTAGAGGGGAGTTAAAGTTCAATAGAAGCTGTGTTCTTCAATTACCAACGGCCGTTTCCCCGTCGCATATCCTTTCGTGCCAAACGAATATCAAAGGCTTGCCTTATTTTATTATCCACATTTGGTGGGATATATTGTGGATAATAATCGCACAACATTGCCTTAACACGGCCGTGTGCCTGCTCATAAATATCTGGACTTTTATCCGCCTCCCAACTGTCTGTGTCGCGTCGATCAGCAATAGCAGGATAGAGAAACTCCGTTTTCATCAGCTTCAACGTTTGGGCATTCCCCAAAAAGTGGCCGGGACCATATACCGTCTCCTTAATCACATCATAAGAGAGTGTATCATCTGTCACCTCAATGCCTCGCACCACGCGTAACACCATACCCATCATATCATTGTCAATCACTACTCCCTCAAAGGAGGTACCCATGATACTGCCAACAGCTCCTGGATACGGGCTGATCCAGTTGCCGCCTGCCAAAGCGGCCGTCACCGTCGTCAAAGCTTTCTCAAAGCCAGCCTGATTATCGGGCGAATTTGCATCAGTCATACCCGTAGCTACGCTAGATACTAGACCATAGTAACTACATATCTGTGCTGTAGCGGCCATCACCAAAGCCTGTTCGGCACTGCCACCCGTAAATGCCCCTGTACGCAAATCAGAAATGAAAGGCCAGGCCCCGACACTCATGGCAGCCTTGGGATTGATGAGATAGATGATTGCCAGACAGGCTAAACTTTCGGCGAAGGTTTGGACCAGGGCACCAGCTAAGGCGGCTGGTGCAGTAGTCCCCGCTTGTGAGGCGACAGCCACATCATAGTTGATGCCCAATTCGGCACATTTCATCATCACTTCCAGGTTTTCTGAGGCAAAGGTGAGGGGGGAGACGATAGGGCAACCGCCTAGACTACAAAACGGCCGTTTCAAAAATTCTCCCTCCCCGCCTGCATACATATCAAACAAGGCCACAATCGGCTCCACATGCGCCACCTGGCTTACACCCAAATGGAAACTCTTATCCGTAGCCGCTAAATGAGCATAAGCAATGTTGATGTCATGCGTGTACAAATCATCGCTATATTCAGTGGCAATAAAGGGTTGCCCAATGGTGTGGATATGCTCCAATTGATCTACTAAACGCCCAAAATCATACAAATCCACCAAAGTCGACGGCCGATAACGGCGACTTTCATAATCTAAAATGGTGACGGTCTCGCCACTGGTGCTAAAGATGAGATTGTCACAAGTGACCGCGATGTCGTTCTTGGGATTAGGAGCATAATTGTTGACATGCTTGGGGGCGTTGGCGATGGCTTCTTCCACCAAGGTGCGGGGGAATTTGAGACGGCCGTCATCTCCTAACACACAACCCTTATCTAGCGTGGCTTCTAAAAGGGCCGGAATCGGCTCCATGAGACCAATTTCCTCCAAAACCTGCAACGCCGTATCATGAATACGTTCAATGTCACGTTCATTTAAGGGAGCGTAATTACCTCCCTTCAAGCCCAACCATATTGGCTTTTGCGTTATTTCATCCTTGGCCTCCCCCTTATGCCCCCGTCGCCGCAAACGGCGTCTAGACGATCTTTTACTCATATGTCAGCCTACCAGGCAAAAACAAGCATCACCAAGCGCACAAAATCCAATCTCTAATCCCATCACTTCCAATCCTTCAAAATCTCACGCGCCGCATTCTTGCCATTGATGCCAGTAACGCCTCCGCCGGGATGAGTAGCGGCACTGCATAAGTAGAGGCCATCAATCGGAGCACGGTATTGGGCATAACCAGGGATAGGCCGCATCCACAAAAATTGATCCAATGTCATTTCACCATGCACGGGGTTGCCCTCCGGCAAGCCGTAATCGGCTTCCATATCTAAGGCTGTGATGATGTGGCATTCTTCCACGCACTCATTGAAGTCGGGCGCGTATTGAGTGATGGTGTCTTTGACCAATTGGCCTAAAGTGTCACGCAGGTCGTTCCAATGGCCTTCCCGCAAATGATAGGGCATATATTTGACAGTGACAGACATGATATGTTTGCCTTCTGGCGCCAAGGTGTGGTCAGTGAGGGTGGGGATTTGGATATCCAGATACGGCCGTTCCGAATAGGTGCCATATTTCACCGGATCAAACGCTTTTTGTAAGTAGGTCATCGTCGGCGCAATTTGAATGTGGCCTTTAAGCACAGCAGCATTGTCCTCAACGCCGCCATTGCCATTGACGGCCGTAAAAGAAGGCAGCTTGTTAAGCGTAAAATGAACACGCGCTGTCGTGCCTCGGTACTTAATATTTCGCAAATGCTTAACCACCATCTGGTCTAAATAGTAAGGTTCAATCAGCTTCGTAAAAGTGGTACGCATATCAACGCCAGACACGATCACGCCAGCCGAGATAACATCTCCATTGGCCCGAGTAACGGCCGTGGCTTCACTCCCTTCTAAGTTAATCTTGACCACTTCCGCATTGGTGATAATTTCCGCGCCAAAACTCTTGGCTGCCCTAGCCAATGCTTCTGTTAAGGCCCCCATACCACCCCGCACCTGCCCGCTTGAGCGGAAAAGGCCGCTGTTACTACCCGACCAGTTATAGAGAAAGGTGTAGGCTGTGCCCGCTTCCTGTGGCCCCCAAGAAATATTATTCACGGCTGAAGCGGCAATAGCCCCTTTGACTACATCTGATTCAAACCATTCGTTCAATAGGTCGGCGATGGGCATGGGCAAAACCCGTATGACTTGAGCAATATTTTTGCGCCCCAGGCCACGCACCGGGTTGGCAATGTTGAGCAGTTCCAGCATGTCGCGCAAACCAACCGCAGGTAAATCGGGCGGTGTCATGCTTTTTAGCCCCGCCACCACCTGGCTGATTTTGCTCATCAAATCGACAAATTTGGGGTAGGCTTCAGCATCAGCTCGGGAAAATTTGGCAATTTCATGAACGGTACGTTCTGTGTCTTGCCAAATCGTCAGTTGACGGCCATCTGGTTGTGGGGCAAAGATGAGAGGTTCAGCCGGCAGGATTTGCCAGCCATGTTGGGCCAAATTCAGATCAGTAATGATGGTTTGCGCCAAATAGCCAGCACCATCGGCCAGAGTAGAGAATTTGTAACCAGGAATGAGCTCTTCGGTAACGGCCGTGCCGCCCACCATTCCCTTCTTCTCCAACACCAACACCTTGCGTCCCGCCTTGGCTAAATAAGCGGCCGTAACCAAACAGTTATGCCCACCGCCTACAATCACGACGTCATAATCCGACTGCTGCGCCTTGACAGACAGAACAGGTTTGGGTGCTTCCTCCACCGCCACTGATTTACTCTGAGTAGTGCGATTGCGGGCAAACTCTGCCAAAGAAGTGCCCCCTTCTCGCAGTTGGGCACGCAACTCACGCCCCTTCTTAGGCGAAAGGAGCAACGCAATCCCCGCTCCAATAGCCGCACCCACAGCTAAAGCGGCTATCAATTTATTTTGCTGTTTTTTCTCGTCAGACATAATGGTCTCCGTACTAAAGTTATTTGGACAGGATTGACAGGATGAACTGGATTTTATATTTTGTAACTATACAGGGAGTGGTTCCTACCTGTACAATTACAACTAATTACCATCCTTCAATATCTCCAGAGCTGCTAAACGACCTGGCCCGCTAGTGATGCCGCCACCTGGGTGAGTTCCAGAGCCGCATTGATAATAATTACGAATGGGGGTGCGGAACTTGGAATAACCAGGCGCAGGGCGCAAAAAGAAGAGTTGATCTAAGGTTAGTTCTCCCTGGAAAATATTGCCTTCGGTCAAGCCAATCCGCTGTTCAATGTCCCAGGGCGTGAGCACTTGCTTGTGCAAGATTAAATCCTTGATATTGGGGGCAAATTCCGCCAGGGTATTGATGACAGCATCACCAAAGGCATCCCGCTGTTGGTCTCGATTGCCATGAGCAGGCATATTATAGGAAGCATACTGCACAAAAATGGACATGACATGTTTGCCCGGAGGGGCCATCGATGGGTCTACGGTGGTGGGGATGATGCAGTCCATAAACGGCCGTTTCGAGAAATCGTCAAACTTGGCATCATCATAAGCCCGTTCCAGAAAATCAGATGAAGGGCATATCTCCATACTGCCACTCGTTAATGACTTATCGCGCATGGCTGGAAAGTCTGGCAAACCAGCAAGGGCCAAATTTACCTTGCCCGACGAACCACGGAATTTAAAATTATCAATAGCCTTGACAAAATCAGCGGGAAGCTCTTTTTCGTCCACCAGATTACGAAAAGTAACCCGTGGGTCACAGCCAGAGACAATCGTCTTGGCATAAATCTCTTCACCATTCTCCAAGGCCACACCTACGGCTTGTCCACTTTTGATAATCACCTGAGTCACAGGGGCATTACAGCGAATATCAGCCCCAAAACTGCGGGCGGCACTGGCAATGGCTTCGCTTACTGCGCCCGTTCCCCCTTTTTGGGATCCCCAAGCCGTCAGAGCACCATCCAATTCACCCATATAGTGATGCAACAATACATAGGCTGTGCCTGGTGATTTAGGGCCTAACATCGTGCCAATGATGCCATTTAAGGAAATTAAAGCTATCAGCACATCCGTCTCAAACCATTCAGCGAGAAAATCATAGGCACTCATCGTCATAATTTTGGTCAACCAATGAAATTTTTCTTTGCCCAAGGATTGCAAATGGCGGCCAAATTCACTTAAGGTGCGCAAGCCATCTAAACCAGGGTTGGCTGGGTCGGGTGGTATCATACCCAAAATGGGTTTCACAGCATGTGCCAACTCATACATCAAGTTGCTGAACTCCACATACACATCCGCATCGCGAGTAGAATGGCGTTTGATTTCGTCAAGCGTGCTGGGATAGTCAGGATACATGGCAATACTGTTGCCATCTTCCATAGGCGTGAAGGTACTGTCTGATGGTATGAGATGAAGGCCATGTTTGTATAGTTCTAACTCTTGGATGACCTCAGGCCGCAAGAGGCTAACCACATAGGAGCAGACCGTATATTTGAAACCTGGAAATATCTCTTCCGTCACGGCCGCTCCTCCCAACAAATGTCGCCGTTCCAAGACCAAGACATCCCAACCCGCTTTGGCTAAGTAGGCGGCGGCTGTCAACCCATTGTGGCCCCCGCCAATAATAATAGCGTCGTATTTTTTACTCATAATCTGTCCTAATTGATAATGGCGCGTTTGCGTGGTGGATCAAAAAATGGCATCTTAACCACACGAGCTGGCGCATTCTTGCGTTGGGCATCTATGGTGACTTCCATATCTACTATTGTGCCTACTTGAGCGTAACGTGGCTGCACACGAGCGATAGCAATGTATTTTTTCAGCATGGGTGACCAGGTGCCGCTGGTTGCTTTGCCAATTTGCCGACCATTTGCATAAACTGGAACGGCCGTATTCCAGGATTGATAAGGCAAATAAAGTGGCATACCAAATTTGGCAAATATCTTCTCCAACGATTTTAGATCGATTTCCAGCCCCACAGTTTTGGACTGTGAACCTTGAGCCTTTTCACGTTTGAGAGCTTTTTGGCCCACAAAATACTCTTTATCCAATTTGACGGTCCAATCGAGGCTCAATTCATAAGGGGTTGATTTCTCAAATTCATGGATGACCTTTTTGGAGGAATGAAAGTCTACTTCGGTTAGGAGCAGGCCAGCTTCGATGCGGGCCATGTCGAGAGCGTAATTGCCAAACGGCCGTAGCCGATAAGCCTCACCCGCCTCAAATAAGATGTCCCATAAAGCGAGTGCTTTGTCAGATGTCACCCAGATTTCATAACCTAAATCGCCTGTGTAGCCCGTTCGTGATACCTCAACGGGAATACCACCAAGTTCTGCCTGCACTAGATGGAAGTAGCGCAATTGATCAAAACTTGTGTTTGATAGAGCATTTAAGACGTCCCGTGAATAAGGGCCTTGCAAAGCTAATCCAGCTAAATCGGCCGTGACATCTTCAATAGCTACATCCAGGCCAACGGCATTATCTTGCAGCCAATAAAGAGTGGGGTCTGCGGCTGTTAGGCGAAAAAATTGCTCGTCCAAGCGAGCTAAGGTGCCATCGTCAATAATCTTGCCATGATCATCACACCAAGGCGTGTACATGATGCGCCCCACACCATAACGATTAACATCTTGGGTGACGACTCGGTTCAGCAACCGTAGGGCATTAGAGCCATGAATGTGATATTTGTATAGGGGTGAATTGTCGAACACGGCGCACGCAGTACGAACAGCGATGTATTCGTGGGTATGATCCATGTCGTACATATTGGCCGAGAGCCAACCAGACCACTCAACCCAACTGTAACTATCGCAACGCTCAGATGTTCGTGCATGAAAAGGTGTTGGTTTCATAGATTTTACTCCAAAGCCTAAGTCGATAGATTAGAGACAATTGCAATTAGTATTTTGACAGGATTGACAAGATTTTCAGGATGAAGAACTTGATTAATCTTGTACATCCTGTCTATTCTCCAATCTTTATGCTGGTTTGTGTGCCCGTAGTCGTGCTGGACGCAAATCGCCTGCATCTACAACGACAACCATGGCACGCCAATTTTCTCTATAGTGTGCCTGGCGTTCTTCACCCAATAGCTCTAACACTGTATCTGAAAGATCATACCGAAGACGACGGTACTCTTCATGTGCCATCTGACGATACTCTTCATGAATGTCGGTGAGCTTGATATCCACAAAGCCGGTATCCTGGAGGATAGCACCGTAATTTTCTAATGTGTCCATGCTGTAGGTAAGCTCTTCGAGTTCAAAGAAATAATACATGTCATCGTTATACGGCCGTTCGCTGCGCAACCAATCACCAGCCGCCAAGATGCCACCTGGCTTTAACACCCGGAACACCTCAGCAAAAAAGCCGCGCTTGTCCTCGATATGAATCCAGCTATCTTTGCCAAAGACCACATCAAAAGTAGCGTCAGGGAAGGACAAGGGGCCAGGTTCAACCAAATGCAAATCAATGCGATCCGCAAGACCAGCGTCAATCACCCGCTGTTTGCCTTGAGCAATCAAAGGAGCCTCAACATCCAGGCCAATCACCCGTGCCCCATATGTTTTGGCCAAAACCACATCGAATCCACCTAGACCACAGCCAATATCTAGCACCAGCTTGTCTTGCAAATCAAGCCCCTTCACAATCTCAGCTAAATGTTCTTCTCCACCGGGCGATAAAAAGCCATCGCCCCATAATAGTTGGAAGAGCGTTAGGTGAGCGGGCGTATATTCATCTCCATGCGCTTGTTCTTCTGTCATTTTATTCCTTTGGGCAACTACTAAGCCCCTCTAAAGAGAGGGCCCACTATCTTTGCAGAAATCGCTCAGAGGCTCGCTCCGGTGAGTACCAGGTATAAGTCGGCAGGCTCGAGGCCAAAGCGAAAACGCTGATGAATCCAATCAATGAAATGACGCCAATGAATACGCTGAACCTGCCGCCAGGCATCACCAATAGTAATATGCTGGTCACTTTGTCTTTGATAACGGTCACGTTCCTGGTCCAAAAAGGTGTAGGCCAGCATGACCAGCGTCCAGAAGCGGAGAATGGCCTTAGCTGACATCAGTTGATAGTGGTCCAAACCCAGTAGTTCCTTGGTATCAGCAAAGAGAACTTCCACATCCCAGCGGGTGGCAATATGAGACAGCAAGGTATCCAAGTCAGCAGTCAGGTCAGAAGAAGCCCAATACATAGTCTTTTCCTCTTCATCATCTTGCCACAGCCCACGAGCAATGACCAGTTGGCAACGATACAACTTCTTAATACGAGTGGAGACCACATGGACATAGACTTGACGCTGCCCCTGTTGGCTAGGCCAGGTTACCAACTGCCAATCAGCTTCAGATAAAGTGGTCGCATACTCATCTATCCGTTGCCAATACCAACCTTTCTCTGTCTCAGGGTCTTCAATACGCAACGACCGATTGCAACGCAAGCCACTGGTGATGAGAAACCCGCGCTCACGAGCCACTTTCCAGATGCGCTTGGAAGTGTACCAGCTATCCAACAGGACATGTGTCAATGTACCGACCATCGGCTCAAAACTGCTGATCATCTCGGCCATGATGTCCACTTTGCTAGCAAAAGTCACCCCTTCTGCTTTACAAACAGCCTGTTGTCGATACATTTTGGGTGCCAAGGGACAACGCCGACCCAACAAGAGATATAACCCTTGCACTAAGCTATGCCCAGTGACTGTTTTCTTCTCGCTACCCGAGTAGTGTCGTCCCAAGCCGCCCATCTTTTTGCCACGCCGTTTACTCATCGTCGAGTCGTCCCCTATCAAATAACCTGTCACTACGGTTTTCTTAGGTCGTCCTCGTTTCTTTTTCTGCCGACGGCGTAATCGGGCATGTGCGGCTCTTACCTGCACGGCCATCTCTTGCTGAAAATGCTTTTGCCATGTCCGGGCCAAGTCCTCTGCTTGCCAGGGGGCTTGCCCCATAAATCGACTCGCTCCCGATAGGCTGACCCTACTGTTGACCTGCCGCATCAATCCCGACAAGCTTCGTCCGCTTTGGCACAGCATCAACCCCAGCAGTATGGTCACGAAATACTTGTACTGTGGTTGGCTAAAGCAGCCTCTAAACAGGTTCAGATAGTAGCGCAATCGTTGGTCTAGACATACTATTGGCAACCGCATAGTTCACCTCTTGGGTAGAGTAGTTTTGGTCAACCATCTTCTACCTCAAGGTGGGCTATGCTGCCACTATTTCATTATAAATGTACTTTTTTACCTATATCTCGTTATGTCAATATAATCTGCAAACCTAGTGGGGCCAATTTATAACCACAATTGCCACTATTTCCAGAGAAATTGGCCCAATCTGGCTAAGTAGCAACTCCTTTTGTTTGATTGGCCGCTAACAACGACAAAAATTCAAAAACGAGGTTTGCGCCTAAAATAGAAGTGATTTCGCCATGATCATAGGGGGGACTGACCTCAACGAGATCAAAACCGATCAGGTTTAAGCCTTGCAAACCGCGTACCAACTGCAACATTTGATAGCTGGTGAAGCCGCCTACTTCAGGCGTGCCTGTGCCGGGGGCGTAGGCGGGGTCTATGGCATCAATATCCAGGGAAATGTAGGTGGGTTTGTTACCAACACAGGCGCGAATGGTGTCGATAACGGCCGTTATGCCCATCTCAAAACAGTCATCAATCGTCAACAGTGTCACCCCAATATCCGTAGAAAGTTCCAACTCATCGGGTGCATAAAGCGGCCCCCGAATCCCCACCTGGATAAAAGCCCCCGTATCAATCGCACCCGCTTCAATGGCATTGCGGAAACAAGTGCCATGATCTTGATAGCCAGGATACATGTCGGTGTGAGAATCGAAGTGGATGACAGCCACGGGGCCGTGCTTTTGGGCATGGGCTTGCAGCAAAGGGAATGTGATAGAATGATCGCCGCCTAAAGCAATAACGGCCGTATCTGTCTCCAAAATCGCTCCCACCTCAACCACAATCCGCTCATGCGATTTGATAACACTGGCTGGCTCGACTTCAACATCGCCATAATCAACCACATTCAGCACCTCAGTGGGCGTTACCTGCAGTAAACGATTGTGTCCCCACAGCTGCAACGAGTTTTCACGTATGCGCCGTGGCCCCATACGTGTGCCACTGCGCCAGCTAGTGGCACCACTATCAAAAGGAATACCCACAATCGCCACATCGGCCTTATCTAAATGGCGGCTGGCCGCTTGCCCCATAAAGGTCGTAATGCCCGCATAAGCCATCAAATTTGCACCCATTGCAGGCGATGGATTGCTACGATGTTTTGTCATATAGATACTCTATATCGTAATAACTGTCAGTAGGGAAAATCCACAGCAATGTGAGCAATTCATCGCCCATGTTCTTAACTCCATGGACCATATTCTGGGGAATATAAACAACAGAACCGGCTGCGACCTCTTTTATTTCTGTATCAATTTGCAATACACCCCAGCCATCGATAACGTAATAAATTTCTTGCGGAGCATGATAATGCGGCCCCATCACACTCCCCGGTGGCATTTCTAGGATGCCACAACTTAAGCCCTTCGTTTCTGTTTTCGGCTGACTGATGAGGGTTTTCCAACGGATTACCCCATCCAGCCCTTCTTCACCTTCGTCATACTCCCAGTCATAATCTGCCAGAGAGTTGATGATTGCTTGTGTCATGATGATTCTCTGCCTAATTTACCAAAGGATTCACACCCCGTTTGTACAAACTATTGGCAATGATAATGCGCTGTATTTCTGAAGTACCTTCCCAAATACGCTCGACTCGTAGTTCTCGATAGAATCGCTCGGCCACGTTTTCCCGCATATAGCCACGCCCCCCAAAAATTTGCACCGCTCTATCGGCCACACGGTTGGCCATTTCAGAGGCGTACAATTTGGCCATGGAGGCTTTGGTATGAACCCGCTTCAAATCTTCCAAAGTCTCGGCGGCATCGGCGGCACGGGCCACGGCAAAGGTCATCAGCCGCGCCGCCCACATCTCGGTGATAGAGTCAGCCAGCATAGCTTGGATAAGTTGATATTCAGCAATGGGATAGCCAAATTGAACTCGCTGCTTGGCAAACTCTGTCGCTTCTTCAATGAGGCGTATGGCGGCACCAACACAGCGGGCGGCTATACCGACGCGTTCATGCAGGAACCACTCTTTGCTGATAGATAGACCTTGTCCAACTTCACCAAACCGATTGACATCAGGCACACGTACATTGGCAAAACCTAATTTGGGATGGCCATCAATAATGTGGTGCATATATTTGGGGTGTTCTAATTCTTCGATCCCAGGTGTGTCTAAATCAATAATGAACAGGGTGTTGCCATCGCCAATATCGGGGTCTGTAGCGGCCTGTAGCACCACAAAATCGGCCACATCCCCAGAGGTGACATGCCATTTCTCACCATTGATGATCCAATCATTGCCATCAGGAACGGCCGTTGTCTCCAACTTGCTAGCGTCCGAACCTGCATTTGGTTCGGTAACGGCATAACAGGCCGATAGTTGCCCCTCGGCGGCGGGACGAACATACTTCTCCACCTGATAGGGAGAAGCATGACGTAAGACAATAGCTGGCGCCCACAAGATCCAACCCAACGCATTGGTCACTTTGCCAATTTCCTCGTTAATAACCGTTTGTGCTTCCCAATTGTGTCCTGTGCCCCCCATGGATGTGGGCAAGCTCATGGCATGGACACCAAGCGGCTTGATTTTCGCTTGCAATTCGGCCCGTTTTTCTGGGGGCAGATGGCCATCAGCCATTTCTACTTCAACCTCTAAAGGCTTTAACTCCTCATTGACAAATTGGCGCACTTTTTGTTGGATTTTTTTGAGTTCTGGTGACAAGTTGAGGCTCATGTAATCACACTATCTATTTCAAGGCTTCTTTCAATGAAGCTTCTAGGGCTTCGGCCGTGTCCGCAATATCTTGTTCTGTGAGCGCTTCACACATAAACCAGGGCTCACGGGAATCTGGTTCTGGCATGACGCCATGCTTGATCAACCCGGCAGCGACTGTGTCGTACAGGGAATGGTCGGTTTTCTTCCAGTTGCGATATTCTCGTGGTGCTTCTTCAGCAAACCAAAAGATGAAGAGACTGGGATGACCGGAAAAGACGTAGGGGATACCAGTACGGTCTAAAATTTCAGTGAGGGCGGCTTGCAGATTACGGCCGTTATCAGCCACATTCTCTAAGGCATTGCTATTCATCAAAATATCCAAAGTGGCATTGGCAGCTGCCATACTTAAGCGGTTGCCAGTAAACGTGCCACCATGAGACACGCCATCTCCCAACATTTGCATCATTTCCCGCTTGCCACCGAAGGCTGCCACAGGATAGCCATTGCCCATAGCCTTGGCGTAAGTCGCCAGATCAGCGCGTACCCCAAAATATTCCTGCGCCCCACCCTTGGCCAAACGAAAGCCAGTTTTAACCTCATCCATAATCATGGTGATGCCATACTCATTGCAAAGACCGCGAATAAAAGGGAGCCAATCAGGGTCAGGCATAATACCGCCGCAATTGCCCATCATCGGCTCTACCAGGATAGCCGCTACATCATGCCACGACTGTTTGACAGTTTGGCGCAAAATTTCAGAATCATTAAAGGGCAAGATAGTGACCAAGTCTTGCATAGCTTTGGGAATGCCCGAACTAAAGGGAAAAACAACGGGACTGCGACGATTGCTGTTCCAGCCGCCACCTTCACCGATATTAGTCGAGAACATGACATTATCATGCAAGCCATGATATTGCCCCTCAAACATGATGAATTTTTCTCGACCTGTGTAAGCCCGAGCCAAACGCAAAGCGTGCATCGTGGCCTCAGTGCCGGAGTTGGCAAAGCGTACCATCTCTACGGCTGGGTTCATGGCCACAATCTTTTCGGCAACTTGTTGTTCTTCTGGAATGTTCATGGCAAAGGTTTGTCCCAGACGAATCGCTTCAATAACGGCATTGTCAACTCTGTCATCAGAGTGACCCAGAATGGCCGGCCCATATCCCATGCGATAATCAATATAGCGGTTGCCATCAACATCCCATATATGCACGCCTTTACCTCGGGCGATGAAGCGTGTCTCTTCATCCCCCCAATAACGAAAATTAGAGCTAACGCCCATTGGCATTGTTTTAACGGCCGATTGGAAAAGTTTGTTTGATTGGGTTAGATTTTGCATGGAATTGCACCTTACCAAAGCAGCTTGTGTGATGTTGAAATAGCGTCACAATAGCTGGATTGTATTGTTCATGTGACAATGGCACAAAAATAACACTGTTGATACATTCCGGCAAGAAGAACATGTTGATTAGCCGCCAATATCGGGGTTCAGTCAGGTTATTAGCAGCAAGATGGCCGTTTACGTGTTGATTATTTTGTATAACATTGACAATGCCATCAAAATAACGTATTTTAGCGTGGCGACTATCTCGGTTGAAAAAGGATAAGAGGATATTGTGTCACGATCACAATCTATTGATGAAATTGATATAGCTATTATTCGGATGTTGCAGGTAGACGGCCGTCGTTCTTATGCTGATATTGCGGCTGAATTAGGTCTAGCCCCTTCCACAGTACAACAACGCGCCAATCGCCTCATAGACACCAATCTGATAAAAATACGAGCCGTTACAGATCCCATGATGTTGGGCGTACCAATCACGGCCAGCATGTCATTTAAGGTAGAAGGAGCACGGTTACGCAGTGTGGCCGATGAAATCAGTCAATTTGAGGAAGTGGGTTGGGTGGCGATTTGCACTGGCTCCTTTGACATTATGTGCGAAGTAGCTTGTCAGAACAATGATCACCTTATAAATTTGATAGCAGAATTATCAAAAATTGAGGGTATACGATCAACTGAAACCTTCATGTATTTGCATATAGTCAAGAACACATACCAGTGGGGTATTCCATAACCAAATGTTGGGCAGAGTCCTATCCATCTGTGCTCAAAGCATTGCGGCAGTAAGGCCAAGGGTCCTCGCCACGTTTTAGGGCTTGCAAGGCGGGGCTTTGGGCATAATGTCCATGATACCGTTCTGGGACAAGGGCAGCGATATGGCACATGATCAGATGAGTATAGGCGGCCATGTCTTGGCTGCGTGGACGACGGCCGATTTCTGGCAACAAAAATGGTTCACCAATATGCACCTCAATATAAGTGCGCCGCAAACGGATTGCGTTGGCAAACAGCACATCCATGTTTACCAAACCAACGGGTAAAACAAAGGTTTGAGTACGGCTGGCCAAATAGGCAGCTCCGTCTTTTGCTTCCTCCATCTGGCCATTTTGGCTACGGCTGCCTTCGGGAGCTAGGCCAAAAACAGCCCCATCTGCCAGAGCATCCATCGCCACTTTCAGCGCTTTGCGGTCTGCCTCGCCTCGATTAATGTAAATGGCTCCTAACCAGGTCATGATAGGGCCATACAGCCAATGGGAACGCCATTTTTCACCGGCAAAGAAACGCCAACGCACAATGGGAAAAGCCAAGAGCAAAATAGGCGTATCCGCCACGCTGATATGATTTAGTACAGTGATATAAGGGCCGGACGGGGGGATATTTTCACGGCCGTTTACCTGAATTGACGCCAATAAGGCAAATTGGGACAGGCACATTGCCATGCGGATCAATCGGTAGCGAAACATGGACAAGCAACCTCAAACAGCCACAGTAAGAATAGGGAGGGCAAAGGTAAAAGTAGAGCCTATATCCGGTTCGCTTTCCACCAGCAATTCACCACCGTGCATTTCTACAATGGGTTTGACAATTGCCAAACCCAAACCCGTACCCGAGCTGGACTGTACAGTGCTGTCATCAGCCCGATAAAATCGGTCAAAAATACGGGGCAGAACTTCAGCAGGAATGCCAATGCCACTGTCTTGAATTTCCGTCCAAACTTTGTGGGAATCTGCTCTCAGGGTAACACGTATAGTACCAACCTCAGTATAGTTGATAGCATTGCCCAATAAGTTTGTCATAACCTGTGTCAGACGATCCCAATCAGCCATCACAGTCGGCAGACTAGGAGGCGCGGAAAAGGTTAGCTCTAAACCCTTGTTCTGGGCCGAGATAAGCATGGATTCAATCGCTTGCTCTACGAGTTGGCCGAGTTGGGTCTCTTTTAGGTCCAGGCGCACTTTCCCTGCTTCTATACGGGAAATATCTAACAAATCATTGATGAGCAAAGAAAGGCGATCAGCATTACGCCGAATGACATCTAAGAAATGTCTTTGCCGTTGCTGCAAAGGCCCAACAGCCCCTTGCGCCAAAAAGTCAGCATAACCTTTGATAGACGTCATAGGGGTACGCAACTCATGTGACACAGTGGAAATAAATTCCGTTTTGGAGCGATCTGCTTCAACTTCTTTAGTGATATCCCGCAAAACAGTGACCACGCCCAAGAAATCTTGATTGGAAGTACGGGCCAATGTCATATTGGCGTTGATAATACGGCGGCCATACTCCAAAGTCATGGCTACCATTTCGGTTGCTTCAGCAAGGCTTTTATCGCCCATTTTTTGCAAGGTGGTCAAGGTGGTTAAGGCATGCTGACGACCGTTTTCCTCAAAAATGTCAAATATCTGTTCAACAGGTTGTCCTAGCAAATCAGCTTCACCACTCTTCAATATTTGCTCGGCAGCTGGGTTAACCAGCAGGATACGGCCATTATGATCACTGGCGATCACACCATCTGTAATTGAGGCCAAAATAGCCCTTTTTTGACTGTCCTCCACCTCCTGCTGGTGCAACATTTCGCCCAGACGCAGCACCTGATCACGCACATAATCATGTAAACGGGCATTATTGATGGCTGCTGCCAACTGGACAGCCACTGCTTCCACTAAGCGTAGCTGCGTTTCACTGAACATATTAGGCTCTGGCGCTGTCAGCAGCAAAATACCGTGTGCATCCCGATCGGCCGTTATGGGGGCTGCCAGGACGGAACGAACATGCTCAAACCGGGTGTCCCAACGTTCATCCTGATATAAGTCTTCAATCAATAAGGATTGTCGCTGCCTCATACACCATTGGCTTAATTGCTGATTGGCTTCAGGCAACGGCCGTTGTGTTCGGTCCCGTTGTACCACTGTCTCATCCAAGAGATCATTGCTGTATGAATCCTCATTCAGCATAATGGCCCCATTGGTGGCCTCCACCACATCAGCCACTTGATGTAAGGTGTGATTGATCAACTGCTTCAAATCTAGAGTGCGTGTGAGTCGGGCAGTGATCTCATACATCTTCTCTTGACGCTCTTTTTCCTCAGCCAATTCATGCGTCCGAGCCACAATGCGCCGTTCGAGCGTCTGGTTCAAATAATGTAACTCTTCATAAAGCTGGGCATTTTGAATGGCAATGGCTACTTGCTGGGTGATGGCTTTCGCCAAATCTAAATCAGCAAATAACTGCTTATCATTGCTGTGTAGCGTTGCCAAGCCCAAAATAGCCTCCTGCACTAACAAAGGGAGCACCCATACATAACGAGCATGGCTATTTTGCAGGAAACGCTGATCAACGGCCGTTGCCTCATTCCAACGAATAAATCGTGGTACTTGATCCTGCACGACTTGTGCCAGCAAACTCTCTTGAGCCAGTGAAATCATCTGGTGTTCAATTTTCTGGCCATAACTAACTTCAATGCGGATAGTTCCCGCCCCAATTTCCCAAAGCGCACTGCTATGGGCATGAGTTAGCTGTGTCAGGTGCGTTACAGCTTTATTCATCACCTCCACCACATTGAGGCTGGCACTCAACTGCTGCCCAACATAGTAAAGGGATTGAAGTTGGGCTAACGCCAGGCTTTGTTCGGGCATTATCCCAGTTTGTGGCACAAATGAGCTTTCCATTGCTGCCAAGATTACCACCTAATGAGATACACTTCAACCGTTGCCAATGATTTAAGCAAACGAACTACCCCTCCCTAATGTCAACCCGTACGCGCCCACTTTCACTCGAAATTAGCCCCACCTATTTATTGTATGCACCTGACAAGCAAATTTATTAGCGATTGCCACAAGTAAAAGAATGAATAATCTGATATAGTTTCAGTTCCCACAAGATGGGAAACTAAATTTTATCATTTACGAGGTTTATTATGGCGAAGCCAACTTTCAGATGGAACGATCCTTTTCTTTTCAATGAACAACTAACTGATGAAGAACGCATGGTGCGTGATGCCGCCCGCGATTATTGTCAGGGCGAACTAATGCCCCGTGTTTTGGAAGCCCACCGCTACGAAACCTTTGATCGGGACATTTTTAATGAGATGGGCGAGATGGGACTGTTGGGGTCTACTATCCCCGAAGAGTATGGTGGTGCCGATCTCAATCACGTCTGTTATGGCCTCATTGCCAGAGAGGTCGAACGGGTGGACAGTGGCTATCGCAGCGCCATGAGCGTGCAAAGCTCATTAGTCATGTACCCCATTTATACCTATGGCACAGAAGAACAGCGGCAAAAATATTTACCTAAATTAGCCAGTGGCGAATGGGTTGGCGGCTTTGGCCTCACCGAACCCAATCATGGCAGCGATCCCGGCAGCATGGAAACTCGTGCCTCCAAAACGGATGGTGGTTGGGTGCTGCATGGCAGCAAGATGTGGATTACCAATTCACCCATTGCTGAAGTCTTTGTCGTGTGGGCTAAGGTATTTGGCAGTGAGGATGATGCCGATGGCACTATTCGTGGTTTTATCTTGGAGAAAGGTATGGCAGGGCTGAGTGCGCCCAAGATAGAGGGCAAGTTCAGCTTACGCGCTAGCATCACGGGTGAAATTGTGATGGATGAAGTCTTTGTGCCAGAGGCACAGATGCTGCCTAATGTCAAAGGCTTAAAGGGGCCGTTTGGCTGTTTGAACAAGGCCCGTTTTGGCATTTCCTGGGGGGTCTTGGGAGCGGCTGAGTTTTGCTGGCATGCGGCCCGGCAGTACACGCTAGATCGCAATCAATTTGGACGGCCGTTAGCCGCCAACCAACTGATTCAATTAAAACTAGCCAATATGATGACCGATATCAGCATTAGTTTGCAAGCTGTGTTGCGAGTCGGCCGTTTGCTGGATGAGGGCAAAGCCTCTCCAGAAATGATCTCGCTGATCAAGCGCAACTCCTGCGGCAAAGCCTTGGATATTGCTCGCACGTCCCGCGATATGCACGGGGGCAATGGCATCTCCGACGAATTTCATGTCATCCGCCATGTTTTGAACCTGGAAGCTGTGAACACCTATGAAGGCACACATGACATTCATGCTTTGATTTTGGGGCGGGCACAAACAGGCATACAGGCCTTCATGGCCTGAGATATATTGCGTATCGCGTACTCCGTTACGCGATACGCAATATATCTTAGTTCCGATACTCTTCCGGTAGAAATTCGCCCATATACCAGACATTGTTGGTACGGCAAGTTTCAGGTATAGGAGCCATCAGACTTTGGTCATCAGGCAATGCTCCCTCACCACCGCCCAGGTACAGTTTTTCGCCTTCCGCGGCGACGACAGTGCCGTTTTGATCTAGAATTTCGATTCGGCCGTTCCCATCATGCACAAAATAGCCGGGTTGCCAGATGATGAGCATTGTTTCCTCTGGTGCGTGGGGATATTGAGCCATGAGGCAATTATTTTCGACAATCAGGTTGGCCTCTAACAAGGCCTCCATAAAAGCTAGGCTGGGCAGAGCATTTTGGGCCATGTAGATATTTGGGGCTGGATTGAGGTTGGCTGGTGGTGTGAAGGAAATGCCTTCTGGAAACATAAAATTTAGGACAACACTATTAGGCAGTTGAATCTCTTGCTCACTGGCGTAGGTTTCCCAGATTTCTTCCGTTGGCACCACTAATTCTACGCGATTATTTTGGATATCAACGCTGGAACCTCTATCAAAACTGGCTGTTTCCAGCAAGGTCAGTAAAGTTTGTTGATCAACCATCAATTGAGCCTGAGTATAGGTAGCAGGACGAATATCGAGAACGGCCGTTAATGGATCACCCTCCCCCACATATTTGGCTACAGTCTCAGCACCATTCTCTGTAAACGCCACTACCACTTGGTAGGCTGGCTCCCGTTCAATCCACAATCCGGCAAATGTGTCCGCTTCATTGGCTTGCAGGCGCACATTCAACTCAGTAGTAGCTGCTTCATATTCCATTTGGGCTTCCAGTTCTGTCAACGGAATCCCTGTCTGTTCAGATATCAATGCCAAATCTTGCTGGAGCGCATCGTCATCCTCACGCGGGCCATCCCAACCCATTTCCAAAAGCTCATCCTGCCCCATGATGACATAGTGACACAAGACGCCTTCATCATGTATCAGCTGAACCTGCCAACGCATATAATCATATTCAGGCAATGTCACGCGCTCACTAAACATCCCTTCATCATTGGCAATGGGTGTACGCTCTATCTGTTCATCAGGGCCACTATCGGTCATGGCAGTGAGACGCAAAGTGGTTTGCAAACCGGGTGGTAGATCAAAACCGTTGATCATCAATTCACGACCTTCTTGGGGGAAAATGGCAAGAGAACGGCCGTCTGCAGCAACTGTACATTCTGGGCTAGGAGATGTGTCAATATTCTCAGCCTCCTCCAGGTTTGATGTGGCAACGGCCGTTGGCTCCATCGCTGGTGGCTCTACAGGCGCAGAAGTACAGGCAACACCCAACAAAATCAATAGCAAAAGGGGGATTAAATTGTCTCGTATCATGGCTTCTATCAGTCTCACACCTATCTATTGCTGACAGCAATAGACATCTATTTCGTTACAATACCATTCTATGACGGTTGATTGCACCAAATAGTTCCCAGGCGAAACTTTCAAATCAAGTCAAGCAGACAGTTCCCCGAGTAATCTATCTAAAGCCCTTCCTTCGTCTCTGCCACCAAATTATCCACCACCGCTTTTAAGGCTTCCTCATTATTCTCATCCCCACCATGTTGACGGTAAACGGCTAATTGCCGATCCGCACTCGTGCCTTCCTTTAGAATAGTGCGCACATATTCCACTTCCGTACGACTGCCAAGATCGTCCACGACATCGTCGAGCAGCTCCAGCAACTCCTCCATTAAAAAGTGATAAGGAACAGATTCCTTAATCCCAAAATCAATGAGCTCGCCATGAATCCCATAACGGACAGCTCGCCACTTGTTTTCAGTGATATGCATATGACGATAATCACGCCAAGACATGTTTTGGCGACGTAGCTTCACTAGCTTGGCACAAATTGCCTGGAACAAGGCCGCGATACAGATGCACTCATCCACCTTGGTACAAATATCCGTAATACGAAACTCCAGCGTATCAAAAATAGGGTGTGGCCGAATATCCCACCATATCTTGGCTCGCTTATCCCTTTTGCCAAAGGCCCCAACCTGTTCTAACGTTTGCTCATAGTTCCTATAGTCGCCCCATGATTGGAAAGAGTGCGGAATACCAGTGCGTGGCAATGCTTCAAAGACCACACTGCGATAAGATTTCAAACCAGTATTACGACCTTGCCAAAAAGGAGAACTTGTAGAAAGGGCCAGTAAATGAGGAATAAAGTATCTGGCCTGGTTCATAATATCCACCATCAGGTTTTTGGCTTCTAAGTCCTCACCAAAACCCACATGAACGTGCATACCGAAGATGAGCAAGCGCTGGGCTAACCCTTGCATATCATCCATCAGCTCTTTATATCGTTCACCCTCTGTAATAGACTGTTCTTCCCACTTGGCAAAAGGATGGGTAGAAGCCGCTGCGATTTGCACACCATTTTCCTCTGCCAATTGGATGACAGAGCGGCGTAATCGCTGCACTTCGCCCCGCACTTCCTTGACATTACGGCAGACATGTGTGCCCACTTCTACCTGCGACTGCATAAATTCTGGTTTCAAGTCCAGACTAAATTCCCGTTTTCGATCTTGCGAGAGAAATTCAGAAATATATGCATGCAAGTTGCGCGATTCGGGATCAATAATTTGATATTCTTCTTCAACACCCATTGTCAAAGGGGGGGTAGGAACAGCCATCATTTACCTCCATAATAAAAAGGCTTGACACATTTAAATAATCAATCTGTCAAGCCTAGCTAACTCACCAATTACGCAAAAATTCTACAAGTAAGCGCACACCATAACCAGTGCCACCAGGTGGTGTATAAGCACCTGGTTTTTCACTCAGGGCCATACCAGCAATATCTAAATGCACCCATGGGTAGTCCGTAAACTCTTGCAGGAAAACGGCCGCTGTGGCCACCCCGCCCATACGGCCACCAGAGTTCTTCATATCGGCCACATCCGTCTTGATCGCTTGTTTATATTCAGCCCATAGAGGCAGCGGCCAAACACGCTCAAAGGTGTTAGTGCCCGCCGCCACTAATTTATCACGCAAGTCATCATCTGTACTGAACAAGCCAGCCGCCATACCCTCCCCCAAAGCCACTACACAAGCCCCCGTTAAAGTGGCTAAATCTATCACCGCCTTCGGCTCATACTGCTTAGCATAAACCAAACCATCAGCTAGCACCATACGCCCTTCAGCGTCGGTACTAATAATCTCCACCGTTTTGCCGTTACTAATGGTGATCACATCGGCCGGACGATAAGCATCGGCATCGGGCATATTTTCTGTACAAGGTGTAATGGCGATAATGCGCAAAGGCAAATCAAGTGCGCCAATAGCCTCCATTGCCCCCAGAACGGCCGCTGCCCCACCCATATCCGCTTTCATAGTGGGCATGCCTTGCGTGGGTTTGATGGAGATCCCGCCTGTATCAAAGGTAATGCCCTTGCCCACCAACACAATGGTGTCTAAATCATCGCGGTCGCCATTGTGTTCCATAACAATAAACTTGGGTGGCTCACCCGCACCTTTGGCTACAGCCAAAAAGCCCCCCATCTTGCGCTTTTTGGCCCATTTACGACCGCCAACGGTAATATCAAAGTTATGGCGTTTAGCGATTTTTTTGGCCGTTTTTGCCATTTTGGTGGGGGTGGCTACGTTGGGAGGCATATTGACAAGATCACGAGCCACAATCGTTCCGGCAGCAATGGCAACGGCCGTTTGCACCCCCACCTCAACCTCATCCAATTTGTCGCCATCCAGTTCCACAACTGTTAAAGACTCTATCGCTTTCTTAGCCTCTCCCTTACTCTGTTTGGGTGCATCATATTCATACAATGCCAACAAGGAAGCCTCAGTAGTTGCCTGAGCCGCTGCCGCCACAGGTAAACCAGCCACACCCGCACCATGCACAATCGTCACCACTTGCTTGGCATTCAGCTCACGGGCCCGTTGGCTAGCTTTCCCCACTGCCCGCCGCACACCTTCTAGGTCAAAGTCATCACGCTGGCCCAGGCCAGCGACCAATACCCGCTGGGCTGGAATCGTTCCACGCGGATATATCACACCCACTTCCCCTGCTTTGCCTGTTAGATCACCAGTAGCGATTAGCTCACTAATGGCTCCGCTCAACGCGGCATCCACAGCTCCTGTCGCCCCGCTAGGTGTGGTGACATCATCAAACAAGTTGACAATGAGGGTATCGGCCGTTTGCTCCAGAATATTACCCTGCTCAACTTTGACTTCCATAAATTATCCATCCTTCCTCGTGATGCAGCCTATTTTACCCATAAATAAATAGAAACAAAGCGGGAAGCCATAATAATATGAACCAGAGGGGGATCAGAGTATACTATCTTTTCAGTTAACTATTGGAGACTGCATGAAATTATTGATTATGGGTGGCACACGCTTTTTGGGACGGGCTCTAGTCGAAGCAGGTTTGGCAGCAGGGCATGAG
This sequence comes from Promineifilaceae bacterium (SeqCode), assembly GCA_965223555.1. GTDB lineage: Bacteria > Chloroflexota > Anaerolineae > Promineifilales > Promineifilaceae > CBDCWU01. The sequence goes on along the minus strand of CBDCWU010000009.1, from coordinate 2,098,919 downwards.
CTTACCCTATTTAATCGCGGGCAAAGCAATCCTGGGCTGTTTTCTGCAGTGGAAGAGCTGCATGGGGATCGGGATGGTGGCTTGGCCGTATTAGCGGGGCGGCAGTGGGATGCCGTAATCGATACTTGCGGCTATGTACCACGCTTGGTACAAGCTTCGGCTGAATTTTTACAAGAATCAGTGAGACAATATACCTTTGTTTCCTCGATTTCAGTGTATGCTGATTTTGCCACAGTAAGCATGGATGAAAATGCACCTGTGGGCACGATTGAAGATGAAACAATTGAGGAGATAACGGCCGAATCCTATGGCCCTCTCAAAGCATTGTGTGAGCAGGCTGTGGACGCAGCAATGGGCGAAAAGCGTGCCTTACACATTCGGGCTGGTCTCATCGTTGGGCCCCATGATTTGTCAGATCGCTTCACCTATTGGCCCTATCGCGTGGCCCAAGGCGGCAACGTGCTGGCCCCTGGCAATCCCGACGCGCCAGTGCAAATTGTGGATGTGCGCGATCTGGCCGAATGGATTATTCGGGCGGTGGAAAACGGCTTGAGCGGTCCCTATAATGCCACAGGGCCAGAACAAACCTTAACCATGTCTCAAGTTCTACATACTTGTGAAGCCGTTAGCAATAGTGAGGCCAGCTTCATCTGGGTCAGTGATGCCTTTTTGCAGGAAAATGAAGTAGGGGCTTATGTGGAAATGCCTTTGTGGCTGCCAGCGGGGCCAGAATATGCGGGATTTGCCACGGTGAATTGTCAGAAGGCCATAAATGCTGGCTTGACATTTCGGCCATTAGCGGAGACAGTGCGGGATACATTGGCTTGGCTGGGAACACGGCCGTCTGACTACCAGTGGCGTGGCGGCCTAAAACCAGAGCGGGAAGCCGAAATTCTGCACCAATGGAATCTGAAAGCTACTCAGACTGCTTAGGCAAGTGAATAACAAATTCTGTATACTGTCCTAATTCAGATTGCACTTCAATTTTTCCCTGGTGCCTTTGCACTACAATGTTATAGCTCAGTGATAGCTCTTGCCCAGTGCCTTCGCCCGTCTGCTTGCCCGTGTAAAATGGCATAAAAATTTCAGTGAGGGCATCTTCAGGAAGGCCAGGGCCATTATCACGCACACGAATCTCAATCCAATCACCCGCATCCCGACTTCTCACCCGAATTGTTGGCACATAGCCATCTGCCAAATCTCGATACTTATTTTGGACGGCATAACAAGCATTGCTAATCACATTGACAAAAGCTCGGCTCATATCTTGAGGCATCAAATAAATGTTGGGCAAATCGGTGGCAAAGGCTATCTCTATATTAATTTCACACTTGATATTATGTGCTCGTGCCCCATGATAAGCGAGGTATGTCGCCTCTTCTAGCAGAATATTGACATCCACTAACTCTCGCTCACCACCCTGATTGCGCGAATGGAGCACCATGCTACGTACAATGCTATCCGCTTGCTTGCCTTGTTCTTTAATTTTGCTGACGTTATATTCCAAATTACTTAGGATATTAACAATATCCTCACTAACATTTTCGCCTAAATCATACGCTTGTGCCTCCAGCATCAGGCGTAACTTCTGTGTCAGTTGCACAGATGTAGCAGCAAAATTATTGACAGAGCTGAGTGGATTTTTGATTTCATGGGCAATATCAGAAGCTAGAGAGCCTAAGGAAGCCAATTTTTCCTGGGCAATGAGTTGATCCTGAGTGGTTTGAAGCTTTAGCATAGTTTCTTCAATTTCAACAGTGCGCTGGGCAATCTTTTGTTGCAACATCTGCCGATAAACTTCTTCACCTTCCAGCGAATGCACCTGTTCATTTACCTTAGCAAAACGGCGGGCGTTGGTGAGAGCAACGGCCGTTTGCGCCAACACCGCCTCCAGTTTGTCTTGCATATCAGGCGGAAAAGCCACCATCTCCAAATAGCAGATGCCGGCTAACTGTCTCTGGTGAATAAGAGGCACAACGACATATGTGACACCTTTTTCCTTGATAATCGCCTTTTGCCGCGTCCCAATTACTCGATTAATGCGGCTTTGTACAGGTTTTTCCAACTGGGTAAAGGGCACATAGGTCAATTTCGGATTGGTGGGCGAAGCCTGCACCGCCACCAAATAACCATCTTTTTCTAACAGCAGCAACAAACCTCGCCGTGCTTGCAGTCCAATCAGCATCACCTGCCGCAGTCGTGCCAGTAGATCGTCCAATGACAACTCGCCAGAAATAGTCTGACAAATAGCAGCAACTTCTTTCCAAGAAATACGCTCTCTTTCCATGCTTGCCAATTATAAAGCGAAACTCTACACTTGATCGTATGAATTTCCGTGAATTTATCCAACAAACGGCCGTTAGCCACGACCTTATCACCATCAATAAACCTGTAGACAGTACCTTCGAATTAGCCAATGTGGCCCATGCCCTCGAAGGTCGCCCCATTCTTTTCGAGGCAATCAAAAACTATCCCGGCTGGCGCATCTGTGCCAACCCTTGTTCAGCTAGGAACTATTTCAGCCTAGCCCTTGATGTGCCCACACCAAAACTCCTGCATCACTTGGCGCAGGCCATCGAGCCACCATATCCATTACCACCCATTGTGACGACGGCTCCTTGTCAAGAAATCGTGAAAGAAAACGTCAATCTCTATGACCTCCCTATTTTACTTCATTTGCCAGAAGATGCTGGACATTATATCGCCAGCAACGTCGTCATCACCAGAGATCCCGAACTAGGGCGCAATATGTGCTACCATCGCTTACTTCGCTTGGACGAAAAACGCTTCGCCGCCCGCATCATCGAGCGACGCGGCACCTACAATGCCCTGCAAAAAGTTGAAGGCGACTTACCTGTAGCCATTTGCATTGGTGTTTCCCTAGCCACTCACTTAGCTGCTGCCATGTCTCCGCCACCTGACGTAGACGAACTAGCCGTAGCCCATGCCCTGGCTCCTACTCCTCTCGTCAAATGTCTCACCAACGATTTGCATGTTCCGGCCGATGCCGAAATCGTGTTGGAAGGACGCATCACCCGCCAAACAATCAGCGAAGGGCCATTCATGGACTTGACCGAGACGATGGACATTACCCGCCAACAGCCCATCATTGAAATTGACCTCATCAGCCACCGCCGCGATCCCATCTACCATGCCCTTTTACCCGGCGGGTTGGAACACAAAATCTTGATGGGTATGCCCAAAGAGCCAACGATTTTTGCGGAGGTGAACAAAGTCGCCACATGCACAGGCGTAAATATCACGCCCGGCGGCGCATCCTGGCTCCATGCGGTGGTGCAGATTGAGAAAGAGAGTGAGGCAGACGGCCGTTCAGCCATCGCCGCCGCCTACAAAGGGCATGGCTCTCTCAAGCATGTTTGGGTGGTAGACACCGACATAGACATCTTCAATCCCACCCAGGTCGAATGGGCCTTCGCCACCCGCTTCCAGGCTGACAAAGACCTCGTGCTGATGCCCAACCAGCCAGGCAGTTCCCTCGACCCCTCCGGCACACACATCCCCAGCCAAAAAAGCCACACCGCCAAAGCTGGCTTCGACTGCACGATCCCCTGGGGGACCGACAGAAGCAAGTTTCAGCGTAGCCAATATGGGGCTGTTGATTTGGACAACTACCTCTAAATTTTGCCTCCATATCAATCTAAGGCATAATGTTTGCCAGATGCCCTGTCCTGCATCTGGCTGCTGAATGTTGTACTCGAATGTGCAGTGGCTGTTTCTGTTGTATGAAACGCCAACAAGTATGAGTTTGATTAGCTCAAAACAGGTACATGTATAACCAATGACTAAAGCGACGACGTTAAGGGTATATATGCTGGGCATGTTTCAGGCTGAATATGATAATCAGCTGATTGACATCCCTTCTGTTGCTATACAAAAGTTATTGGCTATTTTGGTTCTGAACACTCCAAGCCATAACATTCGCACGGTAGCAGCTTCATGTTGGCCAACTGAAAGGGAGGAACCAGCTTATAATCATCTACAGCAAGCAGCAGTTTGGCTTAATAATACATTGGGTAGTGAGTGGCTAGTTATTCATCAAGAAACTGTTCGTCTCAATAACACAGATGTTATTCAGAGTGATGTGCTTGAGTTTGAGACTGCGCTCATTGAAGCAGAGAGTGACAGAGAAACGGTCGGTTCCTACCATCATCTCCTCCGCGCCGTGAACCTCTATCAAAGCGAATTACTCCCTGATTGGGATGACGACTGGCTCAAAGCCAAACGCCAACTACTACTACAACAGTATCTTCAGGCTTTAAAAAAATTAATATCTATTCTGGTCGAACAAAAAGAATACGCCCAAGCACTACCTTATGCTCGTGTATTACAACAATACAATCCCACTTATGAAGCGACTTATCGCCAGCTAACCCATCGCTATGTTCTCAGCGGCAGCCGCGCTGAAGCCTGCACCTTGTTAGAGCGTAGGTTAGATGCCGCTGCCCAAGGACATGGTTCGCTCGTTTTGATCAGTGGTGTAGCCGGTATTGGTAAAACTTCGTTGGCGTTGGCCTACCAGACGGCCGTTCAAGTCAAAAATATGCGTTTCATAATCGGCCATTGCTACCGCCAAGGATCATCCCCGTTTTTACCCTGGTTAGAACTGCTCCAAGCTCTCGGCACAGATATTGAGCGAGAGACATTGCCAGAACCTTTTGGCTCTGCACCACCAGCGCAATCCGCGCAACAATTAATCCAAGCAGTTGTTGAGTATTTGCAAACGGCCGTTGCCCATCAATCCCTCGTCTTCATCCTCGACGATCTCCATTGGGCCGATCAAGATTCGCTAAACCTGCTCGAACAAATCACACGAAAACCCCAACAAACTGCCCTGCTCATCATCGCCACCTACCGCTCCGAAGAAGTGGGCTCCGACCACCTCTTATACACCCTGTTACCAACTCTACACCGTAACCGCCCCACAGAAACCATCCAGTTAACCCCACTCACTTTAAAAGACACCACACACCTTGTCGAAGCCACGCTTGGCTCTTGTACACCATTCCTTGCTCGCTATCTACATCAACGATCCGAAGGTCACACCCTCTTTCTCGTTGAATTACTCTATGATCTAATCGCCCAATCACTCTTGACCCAAGACGAGCAAGGTCATTGGCATCCACCTGCCCAAAGCGTCCCTGTCCCCATCCTCTTACAGCAAGTCATTACCAGGCGCGTCGCCAACCTAGGTCAGCCAGCCGAAACCTTCCTAGCTCTGGCTTCCGTAATCGGTGAAGTTTGGTCACTGTCCAGTGTAGAACAATTACTAACTTGGTCTGAAGAAATCCTCTTAGATATCCTAGAAAAAGCTCTAGCCAACCGCATTATCATCACCGAAGACGAGCAATCTGAACGCTACCGCTTCGCCCACGGCCTCATTCGGGAAGTTCTGTACAATCGCCAGCTTGTACGAAGACGCAAAAATCTTCACGTCCAAATTGCTACCTTACTAGAAAAGCAAACACCACTAGATGAGGCTGCTCTAACCTCTCACTATTATGAAGCAGGCGATTGGGCCAAAGCTTATCAATATAGTTTACAAGCTGCCGATAATGCCCGCCAACGACACGCTAGCCACAACGCCCTCCACTTCTATCAACAAGCCATAGACTGCTTAAAGAAAAAGCCAAAGCTTGCCACCCTAAAAAATCCCACTGTATGAAAAAATCGGCGAACTTCACTCCGAAGTAAATCAAAAAGAAAAAGCCGCCGATGCCTATGTTCGTGTGGTCAAAATAGCGCAAGTAATTGGTGATAGATTAATTGAGGGCAAAGCATTGTTTTGGGCAGCCCTGTATCAAGACAAAGCCTATCATTCTGAGGAAGCCAGTATAAATCGACAGGCTGCAATGCAACTTGCTAAAGAGGTAGATGATCCTTATTTGCTAACTCTTAACCATCGCGATTATGGTTTTCGATACTTGATTGTTGGCGATCTCGAACCATCCTTGCATCATCTTAAACAAGCTGAAAATTATGCCCGTAAAATTGAGGATGTGGAGACTTTAATTGAAACCTTGCGTTATCAGGGGGCAATTGCTATTTTTCAAGGTCGTTATGGAGAGGCAGAAAAATTTTTGCTGGCTGGATACGATATTGCCAAAACGAAAGAAAATGCATTTTCACCCATCAGCATGATGGGCTGGGCAGGCTTAACCTTTATTGAACATGGACTTTATACACAAGCTTACACCATTCTCCATAAAGCATTCAACAGCTTAGAAGATTTCAGCAAAAGCCATTTGTTACGAATTAGAATCCAAAATATGTTGTCCTATTTGTACAATGAATTGGGCGATTTTGAGCGGGCTATCCAATACAGTCAAGCCGCATTAACGGCCAGTCAGCATGATGGGGCTTATTACAATATCGAAGCCACATGTTATGCGCTGCTCGATCTGTCCACTCACTATCTACATACGGGTCGTTTAAGTGAGATTTCTCCCTATATTCAAGAATTTGAACAGATTTGTAATATGACTGATTACGTGCGTTTCCGCTATATGAATCGTTATCAACTATTACAAACAGAGGTGGCATTGGTACAAGGTCAATTTGAGGACGCGCTAGAATACGCGGCCACAGCCAGACAAGCTGCTGAATTTAACCATATGCGCAAGAATGTGGTCAAGTGTTTGCTTTATGAAGGTCAAGCTCTATTAGGTCTGGGACAATTACAACAAGCAGTGGCTCAACTGAAAAAGGCGATGCAACTAGCAGATGAAATCATGCACGGTTCCCTGCGCTGGAAAACACGCTTGCGGTTGGCTGAAGCGCAGGCCAGCTTTGGCCATTCGAATGGCGAATTATACGGTCAAGCCCTAAATCAAATTGAGAACATTGCCAAGAACTTACCCAATGCCCATTTGCGTGAGACTTTTTTGACATCCCCTCAAGTTACTGAATTAAAGGCGAATGCACATTCATCTACAAGCCCATCACGCCCAACAGATTCATCTACATCTGCAATCCAAACTAACCTAGCTGCTAGTTTAACCAAACGCGAAATCGAAGTACTGCGCCTCGTCGTGAAAGGGCAAACAGATCGCCAAATTGGCGAAGCATTGCACATCAGCATCCGCACCGTTAATACCCACATAACCAATATCCTCAATAAAACCAACTGTGACAATCGCACCGCTGCTGCGGCTTTTGGCATCCAACACAAACTCATCTAATACGTAATTCTACGTACTTAGGGATAATCCCCTTGTCTCATATGCAACCACAAAATCAGGAATCCTGCGGATGTTCCCTCTATCCTATTTTGATAAGCTGATGCCATAGAAATCAATCAACTTAGAAAGGGGTGAAACATGACAGCGCAGAACAATTTGCAGCAGGAACAAATTAAGCAGTTTGGGGGGCAGATGATGAGTATTTACACGGGCAGTATTTTTAGTAATTTGATCGAAATTGGACATCGCACAGATTTATTTGAGGCGGTGGCGCAAGGGCCTGGCACTAGTTTGGAAATCAGTGAACGAGCAAGGTTGAATGAACGGTATGTACGCGAATGGCTGGGGGCGATGAGTGTGGCAGATGTGATGGAGTATAAGGCGGAAACGGCCGTTTACACCCTTCCTCCTGAACATGCCCTGCTTCTCACTGGCCAATCTTCGCGCAATCTCGCACCTGTCAGCCGATTCCTAAACAGCATGAGCCGACAAGTAACGGGTCTCGTTGATTCTTTCCGGAACGGTGGTGGCATACCTTACGAGGCCTATCAACCAGAACTAGCTTGCGATATTGATCAGGCTTGTCGTTTTATATTCGACGACCTTCTCATTAGTGGCTTCATTGGTGCGGTAGAAGGATTAACCAAACGGCTGCAAGAAGGCATCCGTGTTTTAGACATTGGTTGTGGCACAGGTCACGTCAGTAATCTGCTGGCGCAAGCCTTCCCTAAATCCACATTCTACGGCTACGACATCTCCAAAGATGGTATCCAAGCTGCCCAGGCAGAAGCAACCGCCATGTCCCTAACAAACGTTCATTTTGAAGTGCGTGATGTCACCAAGCTACCTTCAGCCATGCAATTCGACTTGATCACCGCTTTTGACGCTATCCACGACCAAAAAGACCCAGATGTCGTTCTTAAGCAAATCAACCAGGTTTTAACACCCGATGGCACATACATGATGGTTGAGTTCAAGTTCAGTAGCAACCTGGAAGACAATATTGGCAATCCTTTTGCTCCTATGTACTATGGTATTAGTGTCATGCACTGTCTAACCGTTTCATTGGCGGTTGATGGGGCTGGTTTAGGCACAATTTGGGGCGAGCAATCCGCTAGAAAAATGCTGGCTGAAGCTGGTTTCACCCAAGTGGAAGTTTTGGAGGCGCCACGCCCCCAAAACGCTATTTACGTTTGCCACAAAGAGTAATTTCGATGGAGGTAGCCATGATGAAATACAAGCGATACGATACGGTCGAGGAAATGTTAGCTCCAGAAACGTTAAGTAGAATTCTGCAAACCCCAGTAAGCTATGTGCGCTGTCTGCCCTATGGAGGCAAAACAGGTCACTCCAACAGCCGTATGCAAATTGTAGAAATAGAAAGTGAGACAAAAACTCACCTCATCCACAAACGTATGAGTTTCGCTACCGATTGGATTATGATCGCTAGTGAAGATACATTGTGTCGTTCTGTAACCTTGTGGCAATTTGGCGTACTGGATCAATTACAACCAAAGATCGAGCATGCCATTATCGCTTGCAGTCAAGATGGAGAGAATGGCTGGGCATTACTCATGCGTGACGTATCGGCAGGGTTGTTTAGGAACATCCGAATATTTAATGCAGCAACAGTTCATCATTTTCTAGATGCAATGGTAACGCTTCATGCTACCTTTTGGCAGAATCCAGAATTAAGCAATCCGAAATTAGGCCTTTGCAACAACGCGACTATGCTACAACAGCTATCGCCAGCAGCAGTTTCCAAATGGCCCAACATTACCAGCAAAATTCCTGCAATGTTGGTTGAGGGCTGGGAATTGTTACAAGAGATAGTTTCAGATGATGTAGCAGACACGTTGCGCCAACTGGTAGAAAAACCACAGATTTTAGTGAATGCTCTTTCCGACTACCCTACAACACTTGTACATGGCAGCTTGCGAAGAGATAATCTAGCTTTGCTGCCTACAGAACCACCTCAACCAGTTTTTCTTGACTGGCAAACAGCAGGTTATGCGCTAGCTACAATTGACCTTGCCTTTTTTTTAGATACCACTGTGATCATACAATCTCCGCTCTCTGCAGAAGAAATCATCGCGTATTATCACCAGGGACTTATAACCCAATTGGGACATGAGATTGAGCCACATATTTGGCAAGCTATGTTGGAGTTAGGACAGTTAGTAAATATATTACGTTTGGGCTATTTCACTGCTTTGCTTGATGACCGTGACTTCATCGAGAATATTTACGAACCGCAGGTACGTGCCGCTGTGCAATGGTTGTAAGGTGAGGCAAGTTGGAGGCTGGACAAGATGTTCAGTCTCCAGCTCGGTTATGTTTTACGACCGTTTATTTGTGTGAGCCTCAACAACGGCCGTTACCCCCTACACCCAATTTGTGCGATAGTATGGCACATGAGTGAACAAACAACCCCTTCTCGCCCCACCTCCCTTGCCGAATATGAGGCACGATTTCAAGGCATAACCACAGAAAACGGCCGTCAAGACGCCCTCCGCTTCCAAGCCCAACCCACCGACATCATCATCACCCCCTATAGCAAATCTGGCACCACCTGGCTGCAACAAATCGTTCATGGTTTGCGTTCCGGTGGTGACATGGACTTTGATGACATTTCCCGTGTCGTTCCTTGGATAGAGGTCTCTTATGACTTAGGTATTGACATCCACGGGCCCCAAAAATGGCAACCACGCGCCTTTAAGAGCCATGCCAATTGGCACAACATTGCCAAAGGCGGCCGTTACATTGTCTCTATTCGCAACCCTAAAGACGTCCTTGTCTCCTCCTATCGCTTCATGGAGGGTTGGTATTTTGAGCCAGGAACTATTTCCATTACGGAGTATGCTCATGCCGAATTCCTAAATCCACCAGAAGGTAAAGGTTATTGGAATCATCTGCTTTCCTGGTGGCCGCAACGGTCTAATGAAAATGTGCTTCTATTTTCATTTGAGGGGATGAAGGCTGATTTGCCCGGAACTGTGCGACGGGTGGCCAAGTTTATGGACATTACCTTGGATGAAGAGCTGTTTGACATGGCCACCAGGCAATCCTCGTTTGATTTTATGCTGGCACACAAAGATCGGTTTGATGATTATCTCATACGTGAGCGCAGCGAACAGTTGTACAATCTGCCTCCCAACAGCGATTCCAGCAAAGTCCGCAAAGGCACAGTTGGCAGCCATGAATACGAACTGACCAGTGCTCTACATCAGGAATTAGATGCCATTTGGCAGCAAACCATCCAAACAAAGCTTGGCTTTGAATCCTACCAAACCTTTCGTCAAGCTTTGGATGATGCTTTTTAAGCTAAAGCTCGAGCAGCTTCCATAAAAAGAACGGCCGTTTTTCATTCCTGCCATCGTGGGTTTATGTTTGAGAACGGCCGAACGATATCCTTTTGGACTCTAACGTGCCTCCGCTCCCATCAACGCTGCTAGGTCATATAGTTCCAAACGCCCCAGATGCTCAACATACAAATAGTTATCAGCAATTAGAAAGTGGTCAGAGAAGGGCAATGTATCTAGCAACTCGGGCTGGGAAGGCTCAACCATGTCAATAACCTGAATGTGGCAATCATTAACACGACCATACATCAATGACCCAAGGCGCTGGAATGTATAGTTAGGCAACTTGTCAGTCGGAGGAGGGCATGCTTCGGGAAAGATTGGATAACGGCCGATTTCAGACACCCTCTCAACATCACCTACATCTAATAACACCAGTGCCTCATTTGTTACTACGGTGGCCAACAAACGGCCGTCCGGCAGCCGATCTACAGTCAACCCACCTTGATAGCGCACAACGAACTCATCGCCACTTGTGACCGTATATGGTGTGACCTCTTCGGGGGAAGCTGGCTTTGTGATGTCAAAAAGGCGTAGCGCATGATTTTCCAACACATACAGAATATCATCATGAGCCGCAATAGCTGCGATATGGTTGGTTTCAATCTGACCAGTAAATTGTGGTCGTTCTCTAATGCTCAAGTCAACGATCTCGATATTTTTCTCCTCTCCCGGATAAGTTCCATTGACTAAAAAGAGAAACGGCCGTTCGGGATGCTTGTAAACAATAAGCTGGTTGGCAATACTATTCGCAGCTCGAGGTGATTCAGCTGAAGCAATTTCCCGAATATCGTGTAGGTTAGATAAGTCATAGACAAACAATCCAGGATGACTAGCCATATACAAGAACTGTCCATCAATCACATGGTTTCGGTTACCAATTGGTAGCATACCAACCAACTGAGGTACTTCAGGCTGTTGCCAATCAATTACTGTGAACCCTCCTTCTGACGCCCCGCTACCAAATCCTGTCACCAACCCGTTTGCCAGTATTCTGACGGGCTGCGGGCTGAAAGACTCCAATACATTTATCATCCGAAGGGCTAAAGGGTTAGAAGCATCCACAGCAATGAAGGCATTGGATGTCATCGTGGGCAATATAAAATAAATCACATCATCAACCAATACCCGTTGCTCTTCCCAAGCAAGCACAAATAAACGCTCCCCTGTATCCCCCAATTGCACCATAAAATCTGGATCAGTAACGGCCGTTTGCAATAAATTGTCAACATGGCGATTGCTAACTGGTGTTGGGCCACTCTCAACGGCCGTAAACATATTGGCTATGTCAGCTTTAGGGTGTAATTGCCACCACTGTCTACCTTCATCACGAATAAACAAGGCTCCATCCTGAGCCTGCTGCCAACTAAACTGTCCCAAGTCAGAGATAATCCCGTGAACTTGTGGCCTATTCACTTCGCTAATGTCAACCAAAAAGAGTTGGTCCGACACACCAATAATAAAATCGTCAATCCAGTATAAATCCTTGGCCATAAACGGTATCCGAGTATGCCCGACAAGGGTCGGTTGTGCATCTGACACCATATCTATCCCTACTAATTCCTGCCCGATTTGCAACCAGACAAGATTGTCGTTACCGACAGCAAAGGCACTTATAAAACCTCCATAACGGCCAAGCAGCCCTGGCAACTCGGTGGGGGCAAGCCACTCCGCAAAGGCGGGGCTGAAAACGATGGGCGTGGCTGTCGGAGTGGGAGCAATCGTTGGTGTGTGTGTGAGGCGGCTAGGGTTTACTGTTGCCATTGGCGATGGTAAGGGAGTCGCTGTGTTTGGCGGTTGAGTTGGGAGAGGCGTAGCAGGTAGGTTCGTAGCCACAGAAATGACAGGGGCTGTTGGTGATAGCGTTACTGAACTGACTGGCTCAGATGAGATGCAGGCTACACCCATGCTTAGGATAAGTGGCAAGATGTAAATCAGACGAAGGTGCATTGAAGTTTTCCCTTGAAAATAGATTAGGTGTCGAGCGTATTCTACACTTAATAAGTTCTACAATAGCGCACAGTATTACAATCAAAGGTGAAACATATACATAACAACTTAATCCGATGAATTAGACATCCTGATCTTGATAAACCCACGTGCTGACGATCCAGGAAATAGCCGTCTCCCCCATCCCAACCCACAAACAGGCAGATTAACGGCCGTATTCCCCCCGCACCGGATAATCCACAATCCCCAGTTGATCCTCAATCATCTGCTCAGCAAACAGAGCATGTTCTGACGAGTCCAGGCCCGACAAGAGCTTCTGATGCTTGCCCTGCTTCATAACGGCGTGTACTTCAAAGTTGCCCGCCCACACATTGCCCCGATGATAGCGAGAGAAGCTTTGTTTGGTATAAAGCTGAATAATTCCAGCCGTGCTAATCTCTCTATTGCCCCACCAGGGTAAGGGGCCATGCTGCACCGTCAACTGGCTGCGATCAACCGTCACAGTCGTCTTGTTAAGGTAGCCAGTTAGCACATAATAAATCATCGCCAGCCCCACCCAAAAGTGAGGTAGTAGTATAAAGGGAAAAGGTGAAGGGAAGCTCCCTTCCCTACTGCTGAACAAAGCCGCGCCAACCATAGAAAACATAATGCCATTCCAAAAAACGGCAAAAGCAGTCAACAATAGAAACGTCCAATTAAACCAACGCCAACGCAGCTTCAGCCCGCCGCCCCACTGTTCTACTTCCACCTTATCTGGCTGTGGCGCGTCTAGCTTGCCCTTAGCTGCCAGATGACTAAACGCATCCGCAAAGCTAAAAACAGAATGACAATGATGACATTTGGCCACCATACGTTCTAAATTCATATCCTCGGCCAAAATTTCGGCAGCACACTTGGGACAATCGAGTTTCATGATTTCACATTTCCTTATAAATAAATGACAAACGAAAGAGACGGCCGTTAACCACAACGGCTGTTAACCATTATTCATATTTAGAACAAAACGGAATTCAAGGCGAGGAATTATGAATCATAGCCAGCCTCCACCGGGGCATTCGGTTCCAGTATGCCACTGCTGCCCCTGAACAGTGATGCTAATTGAGGATGTATACGTGGCATAACGGCCGTTCGTTGCACCCAATCGCCCAAAAATAGCTTCGACCAGATAAGCTGTATAGTTATCCCTTTTCAGGTATTATTCTCAGCCATATATGGCTACCTTCAAATCACAAATCTCCACCACAAGCGAAGAATTCGCCCAAAATCGGCGCGACATGTTGGCTCTGATTGCCCAGACCCACCAGCTAGAAGCTCGCGCTGCCGAGGCCTCAGCCCGCTCTAAAGCGCGGTTTACCAAGCGTGGGCAGATATTACCCCGCGAGCGCGTCTCTCGCCTGCTCGACCCTGGTTCACCCTTCTTAGAAATCGGCAATATGGCTGGCTACTTACGTGACACAGATGATCGGGATAAATCGCTGCCCGGCGCCAGCACCATTGCTGGCATTGGCTTCGTCAACAGTGTGCGTACCATGATTGTGGCCACCGACAGCGGCATCAATGCTGGCGCTATCACCGAGATCGGCGGAGCCAAGATCAACCGCTGCCAGGACATCGCCCTGAAAAACAAATTACCCTTTATCCACCTGGTTGAAAGTGCTGGAGCCAACTTGCTCGAATATCGGGTGCAACTTTTCATTTCAGGCGGCAAGTTGTTCCAGAAGTTTGCCAAACTGAGCGCGGCTGGCTGTCCTGTCATCACTGTTTTGCATGGCTCATCCACCGCAGGCGGGGCCTATTTTCCTGGTATGAGCGATATTGTCATCGGGGTGCGTGGACGGGGGCAGGCCTTTTTGGCTGGTCCGCCTTTGGTCAGAGCGGCCACTGGCGAAATCGCCAATGCCGCCGATTTGGGTGGGGCCGAGATGCACGCCACAACCTCAGGCTTGGTCGAATATTTAGCCGAAAATGACACGGACGGCATCCGCCTGGCCCGCGAAGTGATAGGCCAACTCAATTGGCAACAGACCCCTGCTCCACACCAGGCCACAACCTCCTTTCGTGAACCTCGCTACGATCCTGATGAAATTGCGGGCATCGTCCCCCTTGATTATCGGCAACCTTATGATGTGAAGGAGGTGATCGGCCGTTTAGTGGACGATTCTGATTTGCTCGAATTCAAGAGCCGTTATGGCCTCCAAACAGTCTGCGTTCAGGCCAAGATTCAGGGGCACGCCTGTGCCTTCATTGGCAATAATGGCCCCATTGACCCCGATGGCGCTACCAAAGCCGCCCACTTTATTCAGCTTTGCTGTCAGTCCAACACACCCCTCATTTTTTTACAAAACACCACTGGCTATATGGTGGGCACAGCCTATGAACAGAGCGGCATGATCAAACATGGCTCCAAAATGATCCAGGCCGTCTCCAATGCCACCGTGCCCCGCTTCACGCTGATGATTGGAGCCAGCTTTGGGGCTGGTAATTATGGCATGTGTGGTCGGGCTTATGAGCCAAACTTCCTCTTTAGCTGGCCCAATGCGGTGACAGGCGTGATGGGGGGTGAACAGGCTGCTATGACCATGCGCTTGGTCATGGAAGCCAGCGCAGCTCGTAAAGGACAGGCCATTGATCCAGTCATAATGGATGCTCAAGAACAGGAGATCATCACTCACTTCAATCGTCAATCGGATGCCTTTTTCACCTCTGGCTGGCTCTTGGACGATGGCATTATTGACCCGCGTGAGAGTCGCCAGGTGTTGGCCTTTTTGCTGGCAACGGCCGTTGCCGCCCAGCAGCGCACCCTTATCCCCACCACCTTTGGTGTGGCCAGGATGTAATCATGCCTATCAACAAGATATTGGTTGCCAATCGAGGCGAAATTGCTTGCCGCATTCTGCGCACAGCCCAAGCCCTGGGCTATGAGACGGTAGCCGTCTTCTCCGATGCCGATGCAGACGAAGCCCACGTCAGGCTGGCCGATCAAGCTGTCCGGCTTGGCCCAGCCGAAGCCAGCCATTCCTATCTCAACATAAAGCGTATTCTGGCCGCCACCCATCAGGTTGGGGCCGATGCCGTGCATCCCGGTTATGGCTTTTTGTCTGAGAATGCCGCTTTTGCTCAGCAAGTGATTGTGGCTGGCCTAACCTGGATCGGGCCACCGCCAGCAGCAATGGAGCTTATGGGCCACAAAGCAGCCGCCAAACAAACGGCCGTTGCCATAGGTGTGCCCTGTGTGCCCGGTTATGCGGGTGAAGCGCAAACGGATGAAGCTTTTTCGACCGCAGCCAGTGCCATGGGCTATCCAGTTTTGGTGAAAGCCACAGCCGGTGGCGGGGGGCGTGGTATGCGCTTGGTGTGGCAAGCTGAAGATTTAGGGACAGCTCTGGCAAACGCACGCTCTGAAGCCCAGCAAGCCTTTGGCTCAGATGAACTATTGTTGGAGCAAGCAATTGTGAATCCGCGCCATATCGAGGTGCAAATATTTGGGGATCAGCAGGGCAATGTGGTGCATTTGGGCGAGCGCGACTGCTCCATCCAGCGACGGCATCAAAAGGTGGTGGAAGAGGCCCCTAGTCCAGTCGTTTCGTCCGCATTGCGGCAGCAGTTGGGGGAAGCAGCCGTTTCCGTGGCCAAGGCAGTAGGCTATTACGGGGCTGGCACGGTGGAATTCCTGCTGGATGAAGCAGGGCAATTTTACTTCATAGAAATGAACACACGCCTCCAAGTGGAACATCCGGTGACAGAGATGGTGACAGGGCTAGACCTGGTAGCCTGGCAGCTTCTGGTGGCCGGAGGTCAGCCATTGCCCTTGACCCAAGCAGATATACAACTACAAGGCCATGCCCTTGAGGCACGACTGTATGCTGAAGACCCCGCTCGGCAATTTTTGCCCAGCACGGGACAGGTACATTTTTGGCAGCCACCGGAGGGCGAAGGCGTGCGGGTGGATCATGGGCTGCGAACAGACACAGAAATCACCTCTTTTTATGATGCCCTGCTGGCCAAAATTATCGTGTGGGGCCAGACTCGGGAGGTGGCACGACGGCGACTGCGGCGGGCTTTGGGACAAACGGCCGTTTTTGGAGTCATCACCAACCGTCGCTTTTTATTAGAAACGGCCGATCATCCCCAGTTTGTGCAGGGACAAGCCACCACCAACTTTATCACTGACAGTTGGCAGCCAGCAGAGCATCAGCCTCCCCCAACTCACCTGGAAGCCTTGGCTGGGTTGCTCTTTTACCAGCGAAATCAAGGCGATGGGGCATCAACTTGGCAAAGTCGGCCCTTTAGCTGCTGCTTTGCCGGGCGTATGGTGACAGTAACGGCCGTTGCCCCTGGCCAATTTCATATCCAAACTGAGCAACACTCCTTTCACATTCACAGCTTAGCCAACAAAGCCAACACCCTCTATTTTGAGCAAGACGGTGTACGTGACAAATTGCTTTATGCCTTTGCCCCTGATGGGGCTTTATGGTTGCAACATGGCTGGGAAACGGCGGTATTCATCGACACCTTATTGGCCCCGCCAGAACCGGCCGACGCCGTTGGCAGTAATCATATTCTGGCCCCCATGCCAGGAACCATTCTGCGCCTCCATGTGATCACAGGCGAAAACGTCATTCAGGGCCAAACCTTACTCGTTTTAGAAGCGATGAAAATGGAACATGCCATCACCGCCCCCTTTGCGGGCACAATTACCCAAGTTTTGGTGCAAACGGGACAACAGATGAAGCCCCATGATCTGCTCATTATCATCAGCCCCTTGGAGAGTTAGATGACCAATAGAATTATTCGTATAGGTGGGGCTGCTGGCGCTTGGGGCGATTCTTCCCTGGCCACGGCCCAGCTCCTGACAGCCAAACTTGACTACATTGTTTACGAAGCCTTAGCCGAAGTCACTATGGCTATTTTAACAAGGGCCAAGATGAAAAATCCCAATGCTGGTTACGCCATTGACTTCATCAATCCCATCCTAAAAACGCATCTACGCCAGATTCGGCAGCAAGGAATCCGCGTTATAACCAATGCTGGTGGCATCAATCCTCAGGCAGCAGCCGCTGCCCTGCGCCAAATCGCCAGTGAACAGGGCATGGCCCTGAACGTGACAGTTGTTGAAGGGGATGATTTGATGCCCCAGTTAAACCAGTTACGCAAATTTGACATCCGCGAGATGACTCATCACTCTCCCTTGCCCCAACGCTTACTAGCCATCAACGCTTATTTGGGAGCATTCCCCATTGCCGCCGCGCTTGATGCCGGAGCCGATGTTGTCATTACAGGACGTGTGGTGGATAGTGCTCTGGTGCTTGGGCCTCTCATCTATGAATTTGGTTGGCAAGCCACTGATTTAGACAAGTTGGCTCAGGGCAGCTTGGCTGGACATTTGCTAGAGTGTGGGCCGCAGTCAACTGGCGGCCTACTGACTGACTGGGAAAGTGTGTCCAGTTGGGTCAACATTGGCTATCCCATTGCCGAAGTGGCCGACGACGGTACTTTCGTCCTCACCAAACCGGACGGTACCGACGGGCTTGTCAATCATGCTACCGTAACTGAACAAATCCTTTATGAAATCGGTGATCCCCGCGCCTATGTTTTGCCTGACGTAGTGTGCGATTTTGCTGATGTACAGCTTGCCGAAACTGGCCCAAATCGGGTGCGTGTAAGCGGGGCCAAGGGCAAGCCACCTCCCCCAACCTACAAAGCCTGCGCTTTGGAGCTAGATGGCTATCGTCTGATGTCGCTGCTGTTGGTGACAGGGCGAGACGCGGTAGACAAGGCACAACGTGTGGGCCAAACATTATTTGAGCGCATGCGGCACGTATTTCCGGAAAGAGGCTGGGACGATTTTCGGGCTACTTCAATTGAACTGTTGGGTGGCGAAAGCCAATTTGGGCCGCATAGCCAAGCAATGGGGACACGTGAGATAGTACTCAAAATAGCCGCCCATCATGATAGTCGGGAGGCATTGGCTTTTTTTGCCCGCGAGATTCCATCGAGTGCGCTATCTATGGCCCCCAGCCTTATCGGCGGCGGCACGGGTCTGCCACGCCCCGCACCCTATATTCGAGTCCATTCGCTGCTGGTGCCCCGAGATTTAGTAACGGTGATGGTGGCTGGGGAAGTTTTTGATGAGCCTTGGCCTGAAACCTATGCCTCAAACAATGACAACAAGGAACCAAGTTCCTTTGAGGAGCTTGGTTCCTATGATGAGGCTAATGAGACAATTGAAGTGCCCTTGCTAGAGATTGCCTATGGGCGCAGTGGGGACAAGGGAAATATTTGCAATGTGGGGATTGTGGCCCGGCGGCCTGAGTTTGTACCCATTTTGCGGCGAGAGCTAACGGCCGTTAAAGTCAAGACCTATCTATCCCATCTTGTTAAGGGCCAGGTGGAACGCTTCGAGCTACCCGGGCTAAATGCCTTTAACTTCGTCCTGCATGAAGCCCTTGGCGGCGGCGGTACAGCCTCATTACGCTTTGATCCATTAGGCAAAGGGATGGCGCAAATTTTGCTGGAGTGTCCGATTAGCGTGCCCGTGAATCTACTCTGATTGGGTACAACAGGCTACCTATTTCTTTCGGCTCTACGAGCTATTCGTGGCTGAGTGGCTCAAAGCCAACCTGCCCTCGCCCTGGCACATCAAAGCCCAAGAAAAACTACACAGCGGCGACCAAAATGAACTCCAATTCGAGATTGATCTGGTCATCGAAGACGCACAGGACCAGACACGCTATGTCTTAAACACCAAATACAAAGATGCTGACAAACCCGACAATGCCGACGTCAATCAGATCATCGCTTATGCCACTGCCAAAGGCTGTCAAGTTTTTTAGTTGATTGTTCCTCAGATCATTGATTAGTTTGATGATAAGCTAATGTAGTTTGGTGGGGTCTAAAACCCAGTGATTGGTAAAAACGAATAGCTGGTTGATTGACGGCATAGGCTGTGACTGTGATCATATTCGCGCCATTTTTCTCGGCCCATTGATTAAACTTTTGGGCTAAAGCAGTGCCTACGCCCTGGCCACGATGAGGTTTTTGGATGAACATACTTTCTAATTCGGCCGTTTTCACTAAACGGTAATCTGAGGCTTCTCGTACATATCCGGCTAGATACCCAACAACCATCTGGTCTACGATGGCGACTAAGCATAAGCTCTGCTCCCGCTCTATAAACTGTGAGAAATAGGACTGCCCGTGGGCCAGTGCCCAATCCCCGTTTACCGTTTTGTCCCGTTGCCCACTATCTTCTTGAAAAAGCGCATGGCTCAATGTGACGATATCGCTAAGATGGGTCTTGGCGGCTTGTCTTATACGCATGTTGCTGTCCTCCGTTTCTTAAAGGTTGATAGGAGGATAACAGATAGATGGCAATAGCAAAGGGAGCATTTCAGTTCTGGGGCAGATGAGCCTTAGTCCATACAGAATCGAAGGCATGGCTCATGACTGCAGCCCGAATCGGCAGAAGGTGCTCAGCACCTCGACGAGACCAGCGCATGCCAGGTCCGGCAAAACGAGCTTTAAACTGCTTACAACCACTCTCAACCATGCCAGAGCCAATGGGAAAGCCAGCCGCTTGTAGTGCCTGATAGTGCATGCGGTGCTGGTTGTTATCTAAATACAAAGCCTCTGTCAGAATGTCCTCGACGACACACCAAGGTTTGTCGATGGCAGCGACAATGAGGTCTTCAGCGATTTGGTGAGCCTGCCCGATGAATAACTCTGTTTTTTGTTGGTCATACCAGGCATCTCTAGCTGCTTGTTGGCTATGGAGCAAGCTGGCAGCTGTGTGCAAATGGTTAGTCGCATGATACCAATCAACCAGTTGCTCACTGTTGACAAAACGGTGGTCAAACTGGTGCCAAATCCAAATCGCTCCATCTCCCAAAGCAATCGTTTGCTGTGTACCAAGCCAACCATGACGGTGAGCCAAGGCCCATACTTTTTGCCCTATCGCTTCGGGGCCACCTAAGTGAGATGTGTATTGGTTATGGGTTGCGTGTGCTTGGGATAGCCACTTGCCTGTTTCCTTGTCTTTGGTGGGTCTGACCTCAATATCAAAGACACAACCTATTTTTAACTCTTTCCAACCTTCCTCACGCAGGCAAATCATGGCTCCATCCATAGCCACGCCTTTGCATCCAGTCTCAGGAACTGTTTGGAGCGGCTTCGGCAAGGCGACGGCTTCGGCTAAGCTCATCTCTACTTCTTCCATCGCGGCTAGCTTCTCTCCCCATTTCTGTGCTTGTCGCCACACACTACTATCGGAAACCCCTATGCGCCCTATCCGTGCCAAGGTCTCCTCGGCTTTTTCATAGCTTGTGCTAACCCCGCTTAACCAGACCATTTGTTTGCTTAACTCTGGACTCCAATGTTTTTCCCACAATTGAAGTTGTTCATCTAGGGGGGAAAAACCCTGTCTTACATCTTGGGCAATAGTAACAAGCTCGTTCTAATTTCACTTGGCCGATGAGACATTCTACTGTTTTGGGCTTTTCTCCCTTATTTCTTAGCCGCTGACCACACTCAGGACAGTCTGGCCTCTTTTCAGGGTGGACTGATGCTTGTCCATGTATCAAGATTCGAGTCATTTCCTCACTCAAGACCTGGCGCATTCTCAGTACTTCCTTTTCTATTTCGCTCAATGTTGGCGCTTCATGCTTTTCATACCATTCTAGCGTTTTAGCTATCATTTCTTCTGCTTTTGCTCTCAACTCTCTTTCAATTTCTTCTCGACTTTTTTTCATGGGTACACCTTTTTATGCTTGTACCCTGATTCTCTTTCTTTTTGCCCCTAAAGTGAAATACTCCCATAGCAAATCGGCCGTTTGACCGATTTCTTTCCCACGCTAAAATAGTACCTATTGAGTCAGTTTGATTAATGAATCACTCCAAATTCACCACGATCTCAATTAACTGCTGAGCAGGGATATGATATACATCCACAAAAGTTTGCAGCACTACTTGGGCAATTTCCTGGCGATCTTCATCGCTGCTGGCGAACCATTCTTGGAAAAAATTATTTTCGCCCTCTTGCCAACCTAGGTCACGCAATTTACTTTCTTGCACAGGCGTGAGTGTGAAAGGAGGTTCCAAATATTCATTACTCACAGCTTCCCCAAACAAATCATCATGTCCCAATTCGCCCACAAACTGAATGTAATAATTTTTAACAGGATCGGCCGTAAACACCGCGAAATTACCATCCCCGCCATCATCCTGAATGATCCGTAACGCCTCAACGATATTAACCAGGTTTTGTTCCATAACGTACTCCAGGCAGGGCCCCTATTTTCCCACTTGGCCTAACTTCCCTCCACCCTGTTTACCAAACCGCCACACCAAAAAGTGGGGTAGAACTTGGGCCCAAGTATGATAATTGTGCCGTCCACCTTCGACCTGCCTATATACGATCTCTCGCCCACATTCATATCCCAAAACTGATAGCTCATCAATCAGTTCTAGAGTGTCCTGAATGGCATCAATCACACCATTGTTATCGCGGTCACTCGTTTCATCACGCGTAGCCGCCTCGAACCAAGCTCGGAAACCAGGACGATAGCGACTACGCCGCACCATCTCGTGGACAATGAGGTGATTGGGGGTGATATGTTGATCATCTGCTCCCGCTCGCCACCAGAAGGAACCGGAGAACACACCCACAGCCCCAAATAAGTGAGGATGGTTCCAGGCAAGGTCAAAGGCGGATAAGCCACCGAGCGAAATCCCCATAATGGTACTGTTGACAGGGCCAGCTTGGACATGAAAGTCTTGGGCAATCTGAGACATCAATTCCTCCGTCACAAAGCTGGCATAGGCTTGGGCCTGACTACCAAAACCACGATCACTGACGGTGACGGCTGTGCCATATTCCTGCAACCGATTTTCATTGGTGGGGATGGCCACTACAATAATTGGCTCAATTTTTTGGCGCTTTATCAGTCGGGCGAGTGTTTCGCGCAACTGCAACTGCTCCACGTCTTGACCGTCATTCAGGTAGAGAACTGGATACGAGCGAGCAGCTTGGTTCCTATAGTTGGGTGGTAGGAAGACGTAGATCGGCCGTTTATTGTCCAAATGCTCTGAAGCGACATCCTCGATAGTGACCATCTCTATCGTTTTTAAGAGTTGGTCGTGGCGATAACGGCCGTAAATCGTGAAACAAATAATCGCCACAACCAAAAGATTGGTGAGTAGTAAAGCAAGCAGTTCATTCATAGCTTGTAATTGGCTCCCGTTGCCATTGAATAGCCTCATAACTGCGTGTGGCCTCAAAATTAGGCATTTGTGCTGCCACCAGGGCAATTGTCTCCATTAGCAACGCATGGAGTACGTCAATACCCTCGGCTGGTGTGACTAGAAACACTTGCTTGAGGCGCTCTGCCAAGTTAGCCGGTTTCATCGCCATTTGGTTTATGAGATCATCTTGCCATTTGAAGTTAGGATGATGCATAAAGATGCGATTCAAACCACACAGTGCGCCCAAAATACGCTGCTGCATTCGACAAAAGACATCATGCAACATTAATAGATCGCTCCGTGCCAGCAATACCTGCCGTAAATACCAAATACCTAAGGCTTCAAAACGCAGATTTTGTTGCACCATGCCATAGGCCAATATGTCAGGATAACGTATTTCCGCCTGCCATTTTTGTACTTGTGCAGGGCCGTAAAGAGGGATGGCTTGCTGCATGGCTGCCATACGGAGCTGTTTGAGAACAGCTGTATCCCCTGCCAGTACGTCCTCAATATACTGATCCATCGTCGCCACCAAAAAGTTGCTCAAGTCCATCTGCACCGCACCCACCAAGTAATCCTCCGACCACTCGTCATCAGCAAAAGGTTCGAACGTGATGAGACGGCCGTTCACTTGTTCAATCGGCCGTAATCGTTCCGCCTCCGTAGGTGG
Source organism: Promineifilaceae bacterium (SeqCode) (assembly GCA_965223555.1). Lineage (GTDB taxonomy): Bacteria > Chloroflexota > Anaerolineae > Promineifilales > Promineifilaceae > CBDCWU01. The sequence continues at coordinate 2,075,499 of CBDCWU010000009.1, read as the reverse complement.
TTCCTGCCAAAACACGTCTAGCTCAATATCTGAATAACCATCCGCCTGCCCCCGGCTCACCGAGCCAGAAATGACCACCACTCGCACTTTTGGATTTTGGCAATATATTTGTGTTATGCGCTGGGCAAACTCTATACGCCATGTTGTTGCTTCGTTCGTCATACATCTATTCTAAGGCGAAAAATGGAAAACGACAGGATTTTACCTTTCCTGTTGGATGAAACTAATTTAGCTATTCAACTGAAAAAAAGAGGCAACATGCACCTTTTTCCCATTCTGAACAATCCAACTTCTCTTTGAGGCGGGTACTGGCAACTATATCAATGCTGCCCGTAACGCCGCTAACGAAGGAGGTCGTGATACTCTGACTGTGGAAGGGACAGCCAGTGATTAGGATGATACTTTGTCTAATCTGAGTATAGGGAAACGTGTAATTCGCTGCTGTAGCTACCCCCGTCACATCATCCCACAAACATCCTCAAGCCATTGTCAACCATCATCTTGTATCTTCATTTCGTCCAAAAAGGGTAGTACACACCTTTCTAAATGTGGTAGAATTACGAACTTTCGTTCTGATAATTCCGAGACTATTTTACGAGGGAAGTTATGCCAAAATTCGAGATAGTATCTGAGTATGAACCAATGGGTGACCAGCCAGAGGCAATTGAGAAACTGGTCGAAGGTATGGATAAGGGTGATCGTTTTCAAACGCTGCTGGGGGCGACGGGAACGGGCAAAACCTATACCATTGCCAATGTCATTGAGCAGACACAACGGCCGACTCTGGTCATCGCCCACAACAAAACCCTAGCCGCCCAACTATACAGCGAATTCCGCGAATTCTTCCCCCAAAATGCTGTCTCTTATTTCGTCAGCTACTACGACTATTACCAACCCGAAGCCTATGTACCTCGTCATGACTTATTTATTGAAAAAGAGACGCAGATTAACGAGGAGATTGATCGGCTGCGCCTGTTGACGATGGCCAATTTGATGGGGCGCGAGGATGCCATTGTGGTGGCCTCAGTTTCCTGCATTTACGGCATTGGCAATCCTTCTGTGTGGGGCAAAGTGACCGTAGAGATGAAGCGAGGCATGCAATATCGGCGGGATTTGCTGCTGCGGCAGTTAATTGACATTCAATATGATCGCAATGATCTCGATTTGCGGCGCGGCACGTTCCGAGTAAGGGGCGATACGCTACAACTATTCCCAGCCTATGATGAAACGGCTTATAGTATTGAGTTTTGGGGGGATGAGATTGAGCGGATCAGTGAATTTGATCCATTAACAGGCGAATTGTTGTTGGAACGAGCTGATTTGACGGTTTTTCCAGCCAGTCAATTTATCACTGATGAGGAGAAGCTGGCTCAAGCAATTAACAATATTGAAAGTGAGCTAAATGAGCGCATCGCCTATTTTAATGACAAAAAGCTACTAATTGAGGCGCAGCGCATAGAGCAGCGCACCAAATATGATTTGGAGATGCTGCGGGAGATAGGCTTTACGTCAGGGATTGAGAATTACAGCCGTCATTTGGACGGCCGTTCTGAAGGTGAACCGCCTTGGACTCTGATAGACTACTTCCCTAGCAACTTCCTGCTGGTGGTAGACGAGAGTCACATGACCATTCCCCAAGTACGAGGTATGTATGCTGGGGATCGCAGCCGTAAGACAACCTTAGTGGAATATGGTTTTCGTTTGCCGAGCGCGTTGGATAATCGGCCGTTAAACTTCGACGAATTTGAGAGCAAAGTCAATCAGGCCATCTTCACCAGTGCCACGCCTGGCCCCTACGAAGCCGAGCATTCCGCAGCCACCGTGCACCAGATCATCCGGCCCACTGGTGTTCTCGATCCCCAGATCGAGGTGCGACCAGTGCGCGGGCAGGTAGACGACCTGCTCGGCGAAATCAACAAGCGTACCAGTAAAGGCCAGCGGGTGTTGGTCACAACCTTGACCAAACGCATGGCCGAAGATTTGGCCGATTACTTGTTAGAAATGGGGGTCAAAGTCCATTATTTACACTCCGAAGTTCACACTATCGAACGCACCGAGATTTTGCGCGACTTACGCATGGGGGTCTTTGATGTGGTAGTGGGTATCAACCTTTTACGCGAGGGTTTAGATTTGCCCGAAGTGTCCCTAGTTGCCATTTTAGATGCCGACAAAGAGGGTTTTTTGCGCTCGGAAACGGCCCTGACGCAGACGATTGGCCGCGCCGCCCGCCATCTAGAAGGCAAGGTGATCATGTATGCGGAACGCATCACGAATTCGATGGAACGAGCCATTGAAACGACTAACGAGCGGCGCGTCAAGCAAATTGCCTACAACAAGGCGTATAACATCACGCCTCGCAGCATCGAAAAGCGCGTACGCGATTTGGCCGAAGATTTTGGGCCAGCCGAGGAGGAAATGTTGGTGGTGGCGGAAGAGAGTAGTGCCTATACAACAACGGCCGATCTGCCCAAAGCCGAACTGCAAAAGATGATCAACGACCTGGAAAAGGAAATGAAGCAAGCCGCCCAAGCCTTAGAGTTTGAACGAGCTGCTGATTTGCGTGATCAAGTCATGGAACTGCGGCAGATGATGGTATTGAAAGAGGCAGGTGTGAGCGAAGAAGCGCCTGTATGGGAAAAAGAGCGCAAGATGCGGAAATCTACACTGCGTTATGATACGGATTAGGGGGAGAGATGTTAGGAGGTTGAGAGATTAGGTTATTTCAAATCTCCCAATCTCTGTCTTTAGCCTGGCGGGCGCAGGGTATAGCCTACACCCCGCTCGCTGATGATCCAGGTGCCAAAGGGTTCCACAGCCCGACGCAATCGTTTGATGAGGGTTTTGAGACGATCAGGATCGTCTACCAACACCTCCCCCCACACGGCCGTTTCCAAATCCTCAGCCCGTACTACCTGACCCGCTTGTTCACACAACTTCACCAAAATGGCAAATTGGGAGGTCGTCAAACTTAGCCCCTCGCCTCTACCCCACACTTGATGCCGCTGCTGATCAATGACAAACGGCCCGGCTTGAATGAGACCCGTGACCTTTTGGCGGCGCACAAAGCGGCGCAGCATATCGTTTGTATATTGGTACTGATCATCTACCTGCGCCAATAAACATTGCTGTTCCAACTGGCGCAAATTGTCAATTGGCCCATCGGCAATGGCCAAAGCATACTGCTCCTCTGCGGACAAGTTTTGCCACAGATAGCCTAGATGGGAAAAGGCCTCAATCTCAATAGGGGCATCAAGCTGCACCCAATCTGCCTCATTTTGCAGAGGATTGCCCCCGCTGATGGCCTGAAAAGCATGGTAGCCCGCGATATGCAAAAAGAATGGATGTGGCCCCACCAAGAACAGCAAATAATCAACCAGAGCTTCAGAAAAGCGAACGGCCGTTGGTTGCAACCGTTTTTGCAAAAGCCCCTTTCCTTCCTCCAGAGTGAACATGTCTAGAGATAGGGTGACAAAGATATTGAAGAAGGGTGAACTGAGAATTTCTTCCTCAGCAGTGATGGCGAATAACGGCCGTTGGCTGGCCGTGAGATAGGCTAGGCCATACTTCGTTGTCAGACCGCGCAAACGCGCGAAAAAATAAGGGGTTAAATGCTCATTGGCAGCCAGCAGCTCAAACTCATCCAGCAGCACCACCACCGACACATCCTGCTGCTGCAACTGGCGCAACATCCGATCTAAGGCGCGGTACGTGCCTGATTGTTGATTCATGACCAGTTGAATATCCGCGTCATCGGCCGCATCCTGCAAGCCTGTTAACAGCGCATCATATACATCTTCTGGCGGTGAACCACCTAGCTCCTGACAATCTAACAACACAAACAAAGCTTGAGGTGGCTGTAAATTGACTGTATGACGGACTTGAGAGCGTGTCAGGTGAATGAGCAGCGAGCTTTTGCCAATACGGCGCGGGCCAATCAGCGACACACTTTGCCCATTGCGTAATAGTCCCAAAATCTGGGTGATTTCTGCTTCCCGACCATGAAAATGATCGGATCGGCGGATGGCCCCACGATGATAAAAAGGATTATCTACAGTCATACGAGATATTTTAGTGCGTAAAGAGCAAATCGTAAAACATAACTATCAGGCCCGACCTTCTCATGCCAAAGTCTCTTGGGCTAACAACGCCAACATCTTCTCCCGGTAACTTGTATCTCGACCAGGCAATTCTGGAACAATTTTGGCGCCCTCCTCCCAAAAGTGCCAACGTCCGCGCCCCATGGTCTGTCCATCACCCGTGTGCATATCCAACGCATAATCGGGAATCGTAGGGCGCAATTCACCTTGGCCTACACCATGAATTAACCAATTGATCATCTCATCACTAGAACGATCCTTATGGCATTGGCACAAATAGCGCACCGCATGGATAGCAAAAAGTTTGCGTTCGCCCACGCTGTGATCAAAGGTAGACAGCATTTGTTGCAATGAATTGATGAGAACTGGCGCCATCGGTTGTCCAAAACCAATATCCTCCACCGAAATGACCATAAGCCGCTGCCACAAATAATCTTCCAGCGCGGGACTGGTCAGCACCATTTCATAAGCCAGCAAGCAGGCGTTTTCGCTGTGGCCGCGCCGTATTTCCTTTTGTAGAGCTGAAATAACATGATCGGCCTTGAAACCATGATAGGTGGTGACGGCTTGCCAGGGATCGCGGGGTAAATCAGACATATGAACCTCATGGGTAGGGCTGATAAAGTCAGGTCTTAGGCATTTTCGGAATTTAAACAATCCAGTTCAACCCAAAAATGCCTCAAGCCGATTCCGAAAAATAACACAATTTCACCCTGATTATTTTTCGGAAATGGCCTTAAACAAGGCTTTGCTCAATTAAATCCAAAAACCGCTGTTGGTTGACTTCCAGAATGATGGAAGCATTGGCGTGGTGGCCAGTGCGTCTGAGCCAATCTACGGTTGTTTGGCCCCGCGTATAACGGCCGTTTGTCTCAATAGTCACATAATGCTTTTCGGCTCGTACTACACAGTCCGGCTCTAAAGCCACTGCCATCGTTAGAGGGTCGGCGTCAAAGAGGGCCATTGTACCTCTGGTGGCTTGTAAAACATTTTGAACCGTCGTTGCAGATAGTTTTTGAAAAAAACGGGCCTTGGGCGTTGTCATGCTCATCCATTTGTCCATCGTGGCCGGGGATATGCTATGCCGCGCCGTGACTTCCCAATCTACCAACTCGATGATCTTATGTGCCTGATGCCAAGCTTCAAAAACGATGTAAGCTGCCTCGGGATCGGCGTAAATGTTGAATTCGGCCGAAACATTGCGGGTATTGCCATGCGCCGAGACCGCACCACCCATGTCCACCAAGCGCTTGATTTTATGGGGCAGCGTGGGGTCTAGTTTGAGGGCAACGGCAATATTGGTTAGAGGGCCAAGAGCGACCAGCGTATATTCACCAGGTGCTTCATTGACCATACGCACCAGAGCCACAGCCGCATGCTCACTTTTCACTTGGCGTGTTTTGGGACGCAAATTGGCATCGCCCAAGCCATCTTGCCCATGCCATTGGGAGGCATCTTCGCTTGAATAAATTAGCGGGCCATCGCAGCCTGCATACACAGGAATGTCCTGCTCCACAGCTTCGACAATGGTGAGGGCATTGCGCGCGGTATGTTCTAAACTGACGTTGCCAGCAACGGCCGTTATCGCTTCGATCTTCGCGCCAGGATGAGCGGCGGCCATCATAATGGCGTGTGCATCATCTACGCCGGGGTCTGTATCAATGATCAATCGTTCCATGTCTCTCCTACGGCCATTTCATCTGAGAAAGTTCGGCCACTTGTTGGCCCGCCCGGTAGCTGCTGCGAACCAGAGGGCCACTTTCCACCCAACGAAAACCCATGTCATAACCCATTCGACGTAACTGTTCAAACTCTTCGGGACGATAATACTTCTCAATCGGCAAATGGCGGCGGCTTGGCTGCAAATATTGGCCAATCGTCAAAATATCCACCCCACAATCAGCCACATCTTGCATGGTAGCTACAATTTCAGTCCAGGTCTCGCCCAAGCCGAGCATGATGCCACTCTTGGTCAACACCTCGTCGTCCATCTCCTTGGCATGGCGCAGCGTGACCATTGCCCATTCATATTTGTCTTGAGGCTGCACTTTTTTGAAGAGCCGCGCCACCGTTTCTACATTATGATTCAGAATTTCAGGGCGAGCCTCCATCACAGTCTGCAAATTGTCGCGATCCCCTTTGAAATCAGGGATAAGCACTTCGATGGAACAGCCTGGTTGCACTTCACGGATGCGCTGGATGCATTGGGCAAAAATGGGAGCACCCCCGTCGTCTCGTTCATCCCGGTTGACAGAAGTAATAACCACATGCTGCAAGTTCATAGCTTTGACGGCTTGGGCCACGCGCTCTGGTTCTGCCCAATCAAGGGGTAACGGCCGTCCCGTCTTGATGTCACAAAAGCCACAACTGCGCGTGCAAATATCTCCCAAAATGAGGAAAGTGGCTGTACCTGCTCCCCAACATTCACCGATGTTGGGGCAGTGTGCCTCTTCGCAAACAGTGTGCAATTGCTTGCTCCGCATCAAGGTCTTAAGCGATTGATAGGTTTCTCCATGAGGAGCTTGCACCTTAATCCACTCTGGTCGCCGCTTTGGTTTTGGGTTATTGATTGATTTCAGACTAACAAAGGATTTAGTCATAGATTATTTCCTTCCATGAAGCATAGCGGTACTTTACTTGAGGATCGGGTTTCGAGCTAGGTGGGGGACGGATAGAAGATGCGGGGGAAAACGGCCGTCAGCTTCGCCACCACGTCCTGCATGGCAACCTCCCTGCCCAACAAAGCCGCCATACTCGTTACACCCTGTTTGGCCAGACCACAGGGCACAATGCCCTCAAAATGTTGCAAATTAGAGGTTACATTCAAAGCAAAACCATGACTGGTAAGGTAGCCTTTATTGACACGCACACCAATGGCGGCAATCTTTAACCAATTCGGGGCAGATTGAATCCAAACCCCGCGATGATTTTCATAACGCTGTCCTTCCAGGCCGAATTCTAGCAGCAACTGGATGAGCATTTCTTCTAAATCATGCACATATTTATGGACAAGTCCCAGCCCACTTTGGGCATAAAGCCGCCTGAGGTTGAGAATAGGATAGCCGACCAGTTGACCAGGGCCATGATAAGTGATGTCACCACCACGATCAATATGGTGGAAGGTAATTCCCTGTTTGGCTAATTCGGTTTGACTCAGGAGAAGATTGTCTAGACGGCCGTTTCTCCCTAGCGTATAAGTTGGCGGATGTTCTAGCAACAAAACCTTGTCTGCTTGCTCTGGGGAAGCCACCCGTTCAGCTACCAATGCCTTTTGCATTTCCCAAGCCTGCTCATACTCAACCCGGCTCAGCCACTCAATTTCGGCCTGCATGGTTCAACGCTCCAACCTTTTTGCTAACTCGCCGTAGGCTGCTTCTAGTTGTTGGCAGGCATGAGCATAATCAAGGGTTTGGTACCGACCGTTTCGATACAACCACACCCCATCCACCATCACATCCCGCACATGCATACCCGAAACGCCATACACCAAAGCCGTATACACAGCCTGCGCCGCCAGCGGCGACCAGCCAATCTCGGCCAAATCCAGACTGATCAAATCAGCTCGTTTGCCCACTTCTAACGAACCAATTTCCCGTTCCAGGCCCAAGGCTTGCGCTCCATTGCCCGTCGCCATTTGCAAAATAGCGCGGGTGGAAAGGGCGTTGGGTCTACGGTAATGCAAGGACATCAGCTTGCCCACCAACTGCATCTCCTTGAACATATCATAGCTGTTATTGTTGGTCACATTGTCCGTGCCCAGGGCCACATTAACCCCCGCGGCCATCATGCCCAGCACGTCGGCTACGCCGGCTGCATTGCGCATACAAGATGAAGGGGCCACAACGGCCGTAAACGGCACATCCGCCAACGTTTCATAATCCGTCTCTGGTATGGTCAAACAGTGTGCGGCCAAAATGGGATGCTGCAAAACGCCCATTGCCTCTAATTGGGTAACGGCCGTGTGCCCATACCTTGCTTGGCAGTAACGATCTTCCTCCCCACTCGTGCCCAAATGAATGTGTAACCCCGTGTTAAACTGCTCCGCCAAAGCCAGCTCTTTCGCCATCGCCGCTTCGCTGTTGTCCACAAAAAAGGCATGAGGGCCAACCCAGCCCGTCAGACGCGGCTCATCCTGTAAGCTGGTCAGGAAGTCGGCCGTAGCCGCCAACTCCCGCGCCCGCGCCCCCTCATCCCCCAACTCCACAATGCCATAAGCCAAAGCTGCCCGCAGTCCACTCTGCCGCACCTGCGGCACGATCTGATCCATCCAAAAATATTGGTCAGCAAAACAAGTCGTCCCCGTGCGAATCATCTCAGCGCAAGAAACCAACACCGCCGGGCCTATCATCTCCGGCGTCATCACCTCTTCCACTACGCGAATCGTGTTATACCATCCTTCAAAATTAAAGAGGGAGTGGCCTTCCGCCAACCCGCGAAAGAGACTCATGGGACTGTGAGTGTGGGCATTAATCAGCCCAGGCATGATGAGACGATGGCCCAAATCAACTAGTTCAGCCTGGTCGTCATCAGGTGGTGTATGGCTGATAGCCTGAACACGGCCGTCCCCCATCACCACATACCCCGGCGCAAATATCCTATCATCGTCATCCAGACAGACAACTTGGGCAGCTTTTATGATTATATTCATCATACATCAGCAGAGCTAATAGGTCTTCGAGACCCGTCAGCTCTAAGCCATTAACGCCAACAACTCCGCCCGATAAGGCATGGCCGAACTAGCGCCGACTTTTGTGGTAGCCAAAGCCCCGGCGGCTGCACCCCAGCGCACCGCTTCGGCAATGGGCAAGCCTTCGGCCAGGGCCACAGCTAGCCCACCGTTGAAGGCATCACCTGCGGCCACTGTATCAATGGCCTCCACGCTAAAAGGGGGCACAAAACCATCGGTCTCGGCCGTTTGATAATAGACTCCCTGGGCGCCAAGCTTGATAACGGCCGTTGCCAAACCTCGCGCCTGCAAGGCATCAGCCGCTTGCTTAGCCTCATTCACATTTGTTGGTCGGAACCCCACCAAAACCTCCGTCTCCAACTCATTCGGCGTCATCACCTGGCACAATTGATAGGCTTCATCAGGCAAGGGCTTGGCTGGAGCCGGATCAAAAATAACTATTGCGCCCCGCTCTCTGGCCGCTTTTGCTGCCGCCAATGAAGCTGCTAATGGGCTTTCCATCTGTAACATAAGCACCTTGGCAGTTTGCAGGGCTGTGGCACAGCGGGCTACATCACTCTCGTCGTGGGCCATATTGGCCCCTGAAATCACAATAATCGCGTTTTCCGCCTGTGCATCCACACTGATGACGGCCAGCCCTGTGCCATGCTCCTTGTCCACAGCGACGCCACTCACGTCCACTGGCTCAGCGGCCACCAGTTCTAATACCCCACTACCAAAGGCGTCGTCCCCCACACGTCCAACAAAATGGGATTTGGCCCCCAACCGCCCCGCCGCCGCCGCTTGGTTGAAGCCCTTGCCCCCGGGAACGGTAATAAATGACGTGCCAAACAAGGTCTCACCTGGCACAGGTAAGCGCGGTACATAGGTGGTCAAATCCATGTTAATGCTACCTAATACAACAACACTCATACTTCCTCCAAAAATGTAATTGGGTTTATGGAATAATGACCACCACCTACTAAATCGTCAAGGTGGCAACCAGTAGATTCAAAGCAGTGATCATATCATTACGGCCGATCTTGACCCCCACGTCTACTTCTAACAAGTGTTGATAAATCTGCTCCAACTGGTTCAGAGAGAAGCTGCGGCACTGTTGGTATAGCTTGCCCACGACAAAGCTATGTTGTTTGGTAGTTTTAGCAATGTCAGGTGGCCTCATGCCAGCCTCAGCACACTCTTTGACCTGGATGAGTAAGCGAAATTGCCGCACGAACATGGAGAACAGGAAAAAGGGTTCAACCCCTTCGTTGAATTTTTTTTGGAGCAAGGTGGCGGCCCGACGGCCGTTGCGGTTCCCTAAAGCATCCACCAAATCAAAAATATTGGTCTCGGCCACATAGGGACACATCAAGTTCACATCATCAGACTCAATGGTGCCGTCTGCACCTTTGTACATGACCAATTTTTCTAGTTCATTGTCTAAAATTTGCAGGTCGTTGCCGATGTTGGCTGCCAGCAGTTGGGTGGCAGGAGCAGAGATTTGGCCGTCTTTTTCGGCCACTTTGTCCCGAATCCATCGCTCCAACATGATGCCCTCTGGTCGCGAAAACTGTTTAGCGTAGCCACCTTTGACTTCTCCGGCCAGCTTCAACAGGCGATGATTGGCCGGCAACGCCTTTGACTCCAAAAAAAAGAGCCGTGTCGTTTCTGGCAGTTGCGGCAGATAGTCTAACAGGGCATCTACGACCTTTTTGTCCGGTTTGCTGGCAAAGAAATCCTCTACAATGGTCAACCGCACCTTAGCCAAGAAGGGCATGGCATCACAAGCATGGTGGAGTTCTGAGAGGCTGACTGCGCCGCTGAAGCGGGTGGTGTTGAGGCTCAACATCTCAGGATCACCCATCTTGGCCTGCAACTTGGCCAAGGTCGCCTTTTGCGAATGGGTGTCGTCGCCGTGGAAGATATAGAACATTGACTGCCAGTCAGTAGTGATCAGTAACCAGTAACCTTTAATCTGATCACCGTGAGCCGTTTACCTAATTCATCGTCTCTATCTTGTAAGATTTGGCTACTAACTCGGGATTGCCGCCAGTGAGCAGAAGTTGGAATAGACGTGTCATGAGTGAGGGAGGAATGCGGCGGATACTGCGAATTTGCATATCGCCCAGATCGCCTTCGGTGGTGAATTTAGCTTGAAGGTGGACGCCTAACGGCCGTGATACAATCAGCGACAACACCACCGCCAAAATAGCGGAAGGCAGGGCGTTGAGGAGAACGGCCGTATCTGCCTGATCCCGCTCCTGTCGCCGCTGTTCCAAACTAAAGACGGCTTGGGCGGCCATAGTGGCCATGGTGGCTGTTGTTAGCAGCACCGTACCGCAGTTGGGATGCACCGCCAATTGATGTTCGCCCCCTTTCATACGCCGGAAGGCAGTTTCAACAGCGTTCATTACATCATCTTCGCTGACATCACCATAGATATTGAGATGAAAACCACGATGATCAGAGTTTCCCTGCGCACTAAAGTTTTTATACTTTTCGCTTAAAACGTGAATTGTCGCATGTTCTAAACCATGATTGCGTCGTATACGGCTGAGAAGATGGCCTAACATAGTTGCCTCCATAATTCCTTCATATCTATCATAAGTTGGTGAATGGTATGGTTAACGAGGGCAATTGTCAACGGCCGTTCATCATCCACTGATAACTGCTTAGGGCGGACAAAAAACCACGCCCCGACAGTTGCTCCTCTCCCATGAATGTCAAATAAGCCTAATCTCTAATCTCTGAGTCTCCCGAAAAAAGCTCACGCAAAAGCGCAAAGGCGCAGAGTCTCCAGAGAGAAATTTTGTGTTTTTCGTGTCATTCGTGGTTTTTTCAGGTAAGTCAATCTCTAATCTCCAATCTCATATGATAAGGTATTGGATCTTCCATTCCCACATTAGCAAAGGCCTGCAATCGCTCGGCACAGGTGGGGCATTGGCCACAAGCGGCCGTTTGCCCTGCATAACAGGACCAAGTACGGCCGTAATCCACCCCCAGCTCCAACCCCTTGCGCAAAATATCCGTTTTGGAGTAGTAAACGAAGGGGGCTTCGATGTGGATGGGGGTTTGGCGATTGAGACCGTAGACCTGATTCAGTTGTGCCAAAAATTGGGGAGTGGTGTCCCAATAGCCGTACATATCGTGGCTCTGTGCCCCGTAATAGACAATATTGACCCCGTGCGACTCGGCGTAGGCGGCGGCGAGGGCCAGGAAGATCATATTGCGATTGGGCACGTAGGTGGCGGGCTGAGGATCACCCGTCACGGCCTCAATGGTGGGAATGGTAACGTCGTTGGCCACAAGGGCGGAGGTACTGAATAACGGCCGTAACATTGCCAAATCCAACACCATATGCGCTTCACATCCCAGTTTTCGCGCTTGTTCCTGTGCCAGATCCACTTCTTTCTCATGTTTTTGCCCATAAAGGAAGGTGATAACGCCCGTTTCCAACCCGCGCTCCTTCACCAAATAATGCAACAAAGTCACACTATCCATACCACCGCTGACGATAGCAACGCAGTTTGTCATGATTTTATCCTTGGTGATCCGTAAACCGTTATCCGATTATTGATCACAGCTCATCTCCGCTACGGCCGTCATTTGCAAGCCGCCCCGGATACTTTGCACGAGGGTAATTTTGATATGAAACGGCCGTAAAGTCGCAAATAAATCCTGGGCAATCTGATGGGCCAGCCCTTCCCCAAAAATGCGCTCATCTCGGAATGTCCACAGATAGAGCTTGAGGCTTTTGCTCTCTACACATAGTTCATCAGGCTGATACTCAATAGTCACAGTATTGAAATCCGGTTGTTCGGTCACCGGACAAAAACTTGTCAACTCATCAGAGGTAAAGACCACCTTGGTCACGCTGGCTGGTTTGGGAAAGGTCTCTAACTCTTTGCTAGGCTGGTTCATAGGTCGTCCCAGCTTTTTGAAATCATAGTTCATCATATTTCTCCTTGGTCTCAGAATATAGTAAGCAGTATGCAATAAACAGTATTTCAGCATAGTTACTGATGACTATTTACTGCTAACCGATTATTGATTAAGTGCGGATTGGCCTGCTTTCCGCGGTTTTGATAAGCCGGGTATTCAGCCCTCAGGCAAGGGCTTTTGCCGCTACCGGCAGCTTCGCTTGGCGAAGCCAGCAAAATTATAGGCTAAATCAAGGCAATTTGCTACTGAAATGACCGAATAATTGATCTACATGGCAACCACAGTTCCCAAATTCTGCTCGTTGGCATTTTGCATAGCAATACGGGCGGCCACTGCATCTTGCACAGCCACCCCCACCGACTTGAAAAAGGTGATTTGTTCAGCACTGGTGCGCCCCGGTCTTTGTCCAGACACAATTTCGCCCAACTCGGCAGCGATGTGGTTTTGGTCAATTACGCCTTTATTGAGGGGCGCAATGAGGTCACCAGCTTCTTCCCAGGCAGCTGGGCGTGAATCCACGACCACATAGGCTTGCTGCACGGCCGTTTCATCCACTTCCACCATCTCTGGGGTGAAGGAGCCAACGCCGATGATGTGTGCACCCGGTTTCATGTCTGCTCCGCTGAACGTTGGGGTGCGGGAGGTGGTAGCGGTGTAGATGATGTCGGCTCCGCTAACGGCCGTTTGGGCACTGTTAACAACCTCAATTTGGGTCGGAATAGGGCCTTTGCCCGCCATTTCCTCCGCAAATTGCTGGGCGTGTTCTCGATTGGGGCTGTAGACGCGAACAGCCCTAATCTGGCGCACTGTGCAAACGGCCTCTAAACCAGTTCGGGCCTGCACACCACTACCCAACATGGCTACCACTTGCGCCTTTGGGCGGGCTAATAGATCAGCCGAGGCACCGCCGCCTGCCCCCGTGCGGATAGCGGTCAGTGTCCCCCCTTCGATGAGGGCGAGAGGACGGCCGTTGGTGGCATCCAACACCAATACCATGGCATGAATCACCGGTTCGCCCCGCGCTACATTATTGGGGAATACAGAGACGACTTTGACAGCCAGATCGGCCGTTTTCTGCATGAACGCAGGCATAAAGAGAGCCACGCCTTGCTGCTTTGGCACAGCAATGCGATTGCGCAAAGGCACGTCAGCTTGCCCGGCCGAGAGTTGGGCAAAGGCTTCCTTCATGCCCGCAATGGCCTGTGTCATAGGCAGCGCAGCCACCACATCAGCGGCGGATAATATGCGTAATTGGGTCATGTTATCTCCTCATTTGAGTTTCCTTACTCAGAACACTTCGCTCAAAAAGACAAATCTGTTAGCGGCCGTTGCCTACTACTTCCACCTCAGCATAAGGTGAGACTTGTAATAGCTCACTGGTTTGCCCGCGCAAAACCACATCAAAAAAGGCCAGGCTATAGCGGTTCAAAATCTCCGTCATCAACTGACCATCAATTGTTCCTGTTAGCCCCAATTGATGGGTGAGGGGTGAAAAGAGGGGCAGATCAGAAAAATCATAATGGTCAGCTCCGGCAATTGTGACCAAGGCAGCTTGGTTAGGTAAGGCGGCAAAAATAGCTTGTCCTCGTGCCGAGTTTTCCTCGCCAATCCAGGTAGGGGTGCTGATGAACATGAAGGGTTGTGGTGGTGGCTTTGTTTCCATGTCATCGGGTGTGGGAATGAGCCAGCTATCCAGGCCCAAACCAGCCGTGCAACGGACATCCTGTTGGCAGAAGGTGAGGGTGGCACCACCACCAGTAGAGTGTCCAAAGACGCCAATTCGGGACAAATCTAAACGGCCGTGCAGCCCCCCATCCTCTACCTCATTTAATGCCGTTAATTCGGCCAACACAAAGGCTAAATCCTGCGCCCACACTTGCACCAGCGTCTGGCTGGTGCGCGGTGGGTCACCTTCTTCCGTAAACAGATCGGGACTGCGGAAAATGGAACGGCCGTCGGGGAAAACTGAGACAACATTGCCATAGGTGTGATCAACGGTAACCACCACATAGCCATGACTGGCAAGTTCCTGCACCACCGTTGTGTTTTGACCGCGAAAGCCATTTAGCCCGTGCGAAAAGAGAATGAGAGGGTAGGCTTCATCGCCGGGAGCGATAGGGGCGTTGGCCAAGGCGGATGTTTGGGCCAGATTCAGATGGTCAAATAGAAAAGGGGGTAGATTGAAGAAGCGGGCCAGGGCCGGGCCAAAGATGTGACTGTTTTCCAAGTAAACGGCCGTTTCAGCATCAGGCTTGGGGGTAGCGGGATACCAAATTTGCAAGAGCAGTTCGCGCGAGTCAGTGGGATCATCACTGTATATTTCGGGGCGACTTTCATCCACGCGATAAAGGCTAAATGTGCCAATGGCATGTGGGCCAGAGGGCGGCAGAGGCTGAGGCACAGGCAGCAGATAGGGCAGAGCGGCAGCAAGAATGAAGATGACTAGACCTACCAATATGCCTACTATTTGCCAGCCTCGTTTGTCTCGTTGCTGGTTCAGACGGCCGTTTGCGCGTAAACGGCTAATCGCCCCGATACTCAGCCCTACTACTAAGCCATAGGCTGGGATCATCTGCCAACGATAGCCTTCCAGCAGCAAGTGGAGCAGGGTGATAGGGATGGCTATCAGAATGATCCACTCAATCCAGCGTAGGCGCGGCCAAAACGGCCGTAGAATGCCGAGCAACATTATCCCTAATAAAACTAATTCCAAACTTCTCATAGCGGCGCGAATTGTAGCACAGAATTAGATCATGGTTTGTACCGTTTTGGGCAAAGCGGTTAACATACCGCCCAATATTTTTCGAGGAGGCAGGATGAACACAGAGCAATTTCAAGCATATTATGAGGAAAACTTGCCCAGTTATCTGGCTTTTTTGCGGCAGATGGTGGGGATCAACAGTTTTACGGCCAATGCGGCTGGGGTGAATGAGTTGGGTCACGTAACGGCCGTACCCTTCGCTGAATTGGGTTTTACAGCTGAATTTATCCCTTCGGATAAGCCCCATTATGGCAATCATTTGGTGCTGACACGGCCCGGCACATCGGGCAAGACCATCGGACTAATATCCCATTTGGACACTGTATTTCCGCCAGAGGAGGAGGTGCGCAACGATTTTGCTTGGCGCGAGGAAGGATCGCGCATTTATGGACCAGGCACAGTGGACATCAAGGGCGGTACAGTGTTGATCTACATGTTATTAGCAAGCTTGCAAGCTTTGCGACCAGAAGCTTTTGAGGCTATCACTTGGGTGATTTTGCTGGATGCCTCGGAGGAGGCAGATGCCGCAGATTTTGGAGCCTTGTGCATCGAGAGGCTGTCAGGGGCTATGGCCGCTTTGGTGTTTGAAGGGGGCTACTTTGATGGCGAGGAATTTTGGATTGTGGCCGCCCGCAAAGGAATGGCGACTTTTGAGGTACTTGTGGAGGGACGCGCATCTCATGCTGGTTCTTCACATGAGAAGGGGGCCAATGCCATCATCCAAATGGCGGAGACGGTGCAAAAGTTGGCAACGATAACAGATTATGAGCGGGAAGTTACTGTAAATGTGGGTGCGATGCAGGGCGGCACAGTCACAAACCGAGTGCCCCATCTGGCAACGGCCGCTTTAGAAATGCGGGCTTTTGATAAAGCAGTTTATGATGAGGCGCTGGCTGCAATTTTAGCATTAGGGGGGCAAAGTTCAGTGGCCAGCGCGGTTGATAATTACCCCTGCACAGTGGCTGTAAATTTGCTGCGACAGACAGCCCCTTGGCCGCGCAATGAAGGCACGGATGGGCTGCTGGAAGTGTGGCAGATAGCAGGTGAGTCGCTGGGCTATCGCGTGGTCGTGGAGGAACGCGGCGGGCTTAGCGATGGCAATCATTTTTGGCAGGCTGTGCCTACATTAGATGGTTTGGGCGTGGCGGGGGGCAATGCCCACTGCTCAGAGCAAAGTCCAGATGGCAGCAAGGAGCAGGAGTATTGTGAGGTAACGTCATTTGTACCTAAGGCGGTGCTGAATGTGACGGCCGTCCTACGACTCATCGAAGCTGGCACATGACAGACCTTATGATGAATAGCAGGTGAATGAAAGCGGACGATTGCGAGTGTTGGTGGTATTTATTATGGTATGAGTAGATTGTTGAAGCGTGCTTTTTGGCTCTTAGGTGGGGGCACGGCCGTTTTCATTATGGCTGTAGCTGTGGAAGTGTACCGCTTTAGTCAGCTTGATGAGGCACGACCAGCTGATGCAGCTATTGTGTTGGGGGCAGCTGTGTTTCGCAATCGGCCGTCGCCCGTTTTGCGTGAGCGGATTAATCATGCCCTTAAACTATATGAAAGTGGTACTGTAGATAAGCTAATTTTTACAGGTGGTGTGGGTTGGAATGATAGCCAGAGTGAGGCGGAGGTAGCGCGGCGATATGCACTGGCACGGGGTGTACCCGATAATGATATTCTGATCGAAACAACTTCGACAAGTACCGCTGAAAATCTGGAAAATGCACAACTAATTGGAACAGAACAGGGCTTAAGTACGTTCCTAATAGTTAGTACGCCTTATCATATGAAGCGAGCCTTAGCTATCGCTGAGGATTTAGGCATGGAGGCTTATTCATCGCCAACACGCAGCACACGCTGGATTAACCGCTATACCCACAGTCGGGCTTATGTGCGAGAGGTGGCGGGGTATCTAGCTTATCTTTTTTTGAGAGTTGCCTGATGATCTACCGTTTGAACCCATCCCAGCGTTTTTTATTGCAATCATTGGTGCATTTTATTCGGGAGGGCAAGCTGAAGGAGCCAATTGGAGCTTTTCCGAAGGGGAATCCACCCACAGCTTATGCCATTCATTTACGGGGTGAGGACAGCTTTGTTTTTGAAAATTATGGCGATTTGGATGCCCTGTGTCAAGCAGGTATGCTGAGTTTTCGCTGGAATCGCACGGGCATGAGCAAGCTCTATTTTATGACGGAGGCTGGGGAAACGGCCGTTCGCCGTAATTTCCAAACTATGACTACCCCGATTGGCTTTGATGTTTATCTACCGGATGTGATTCAGGCTATGAGTGGGGGACATTTGATGGTGAAGGGACTGCCAGAGATTTCTCTATCGGAGATTGTAGAAAATGTGAAGCTACGCCGGATGGTGGTGGAGATATTGGTGAAAAGGCTAGTAACGGCCGTTTACACGCTGCTCAACAAGGAAGATTTCACCACCTACAAAGCCTTAGCTGAACAATTTGCTAACTGTCTGTTGCATATGCCTGTGACAGAAAGCGACCTCAAGCGGATGTATCATACGCTGTCATTTTGGGATGGCCTTGTGATTGAGACGAAATATGTAACACAGGCCCAACCATTATTGTATGTCTTATGGTTGATAGCGGCCATACGAATTGAGGAGTTATAGGGGGAACGCCCGTGAAGGATAAAAAGTGAACTATTCAGCAACAATCGGATTTGCTCACCGCACGCGCAAATCTCCCTTTTTTGCCGCCACCATGCACGCTGGGGCCAAGAGTTTCACAGTCTATAACCATATGCTCATGCCCCTTTATTATGAATCGCCAGAAGCAGATTATTGGCAGCTGATGACCAAGGTGACTATGTGGGATGTGGCCTGTGAGCGTCAGGTAGAGATCACGGGGCCAGATGCTTTTCATCTTACCCAGTTGCTCACGCCACGCAATTTGAGCCAATGCAAAATTGGACAATGCAAGTATGTGCCAATTGTGGATGAAAAGGGTGGCATGATCAATGATCCGGTGCTGCTGCGGCTGGGTGAAAATCACTTTTGGCTCTCATTAGCTGATTCGGACGTGTTGTTGTGGGCTAAAGGAGTGGCTTTGGGCTATGGCTTAGATGTGCAGCTTTGTGAGCCAGATGTGTCGCCTTTGGCAATTCAGGGGCCACACGCAGAACAGGTAACGGCCGATCTCTTAGGCGATTGGGTGAAGGAGATACGCTTTTTTGAGTTTATAGAGACCCACTTAGACGCGATCCCTTTATTGATGGCCCGTTCAGGTTGGAGCAAGCAGGGTGGTTTTGAACTCTATTTGCGCGACGGCCGTTATGGGGACGAATTGTGGCAACGAGTAGCCCAAGCCGGCAAACCTTATGGTATTGCTCCTGCCGCTCCGTCAACCATTGAACGGATCGAAAGCGGTTTGCTTTCCTATGGTAATGACATGACTTTGGAAAACAACCCCTTTGAAATTGGCCTAGGCAAATATTGTGATCTCGAGCAAGAGACCGATTTCATCGGTAAAGAGGCTCTAAAACGCATCAAAGCAGAGGGGATTACTCAGAAATTGGTGGGGATTGAGATATTAGGCGAGCCATTATCAAGTGGCGTGGCCCACCACTGGCCCATTCACAAAGATAAACGGCCGATTGGCAAGGTAACCAGTGGCATCTATTCACCTCGCTTACAAAGAAACGTGGCTATTGCCATGCTGGAGCTGCCCTATACGGATGTAGGCACACAACTGGAGGTGGCGATGCCTCAGGGAACACTCACTGGTGTTGTCTCAGACATACCTAAATTGTAAAGAAGTACAATGAACAGAAACAACGTCCAAAAATTAGGTTTTTCGCCGCAGCGATTGGGCCGCATCAAGCCACTATTGCAACGCTTTGTGGATGAAGGAAAATTGCCTGGGTTTGTCACCCTAGTGGCACGACGGGGCAAGATTGCTTATTTGGAGGCGCTGGGGTATCAAGATGTAGCCGAAAAACGGCCGTACACCCACGACACCATCGTCCGCATCTACTCGATGACCAAGCCCATTGCCAGCGCAGCTTTGCTCATGCTCTATGAACAATCTTTGTTCAACTTGCATGATCCCCTCTATGATTACTTGCCAGAATTCAAAGAGTGCCTAGTGTACGAAAACGGTGAGCTGGTTCCTGCTCAAACCCCCATCACTATCCAGCACATCCTCACTCACACAGCTGGCTTCACTTATGGTGATCCACATGGGCACCCCGTTGACCAACAGTATGCGGCAGCCGATTTGCATAACAAGCATCGCTCTACAGCCGATACTGTCAATAACATCGCGGCCTTACCCTTGCGCTTTCAGCCTGGCAGTCGCTGGCACTATGGTATGGCAACTGATGTGGTCGGCCGTTTGGTAGAAGTCCTCTCCGGTCAAACTTTGGCAGACTTTATTGACACACACATCTGCCAGCCCCTGAGCATGGTGGATAGTGCCTTCCACATTAACCCTCAAAAAACTGATCGCTTGGCTACGCTCTATCACATCACGCCCGAAAACCCCCTGACTGTGGTAGATAAGCCGGAAACGAGCCACTATTTGCCCCCTGTCACCTTTCATTCTGGAGGGGCCGGTATGGTCTCTACCATTGGTGACTATTTTCGCTTTGCCCAATGTTTAGCCAACAAGGGTGAGTTAGATGGCGTACGTATTTTGGGGCGCAAAACGGTAGAGCGAATGCGAATGAACCACTTGGCTCCTGAATTACTGCCGCCTGGTTTTGAATCTAGCCCACCGATGGCTGGTTTGGGATTTGGCTTGGGGGTAAGTGTAATGTTGGATGTCGCTCAGTCAGGCATCATGGGATCGAATGGAGATCATGGATGGGGCGGTTATGCCGAAACAATCTTTTGGATTGATTCGCAGGAGGAGATGGTGGTGATCAACATGACACAATGCATTCCTTCCCGTTTTTATCCCGTGCGAAATTTATTACGAACGGCCGTATACCAGGCCCTCATCAACTGAAAGCAGCCCATAAAAAAGCCCCGAGCATTTCTGCTCAGGGCTATAAAATCACCAATCTCTAATGCCCCAATTACTCCGCCAACGTGGCGTGAGCCGCTGCTAAACGGGCTATGGGTACACGGAAAGGCGAGCAAGAGACATAATTCAAGCCAAGTTTGTGGCAAATAGCGATGCTCTTGGGATCGCCACCATGCTCGCCACAAATACCAATCTCCAGGTCAGGTCGGGTCTGACGGCCGTATTGCACCGCAATTTCCATCATCCGACCCACACCTTGCGCATCAATCGTAGCAAAAGGATTCTCCGGTAAAATGCCGCGCTGTTGATATGCCATCAAAAAGCCTGCTTCGGCATCATCCCGCGACACACCAAAGGTCATCTGCGTTAGGTCATTCGTGCCAAAGGAGAAGAACTGGGCCACTTCAGCAATCTCATCGGCCGTTAGCGCCGCCCGCGGGATTTCAATCATTGTGCCAAACTTATATTTGACCTCAATGCCTTGTTCCTCCATCACGATTTTGGCCTCTTCCTCCAAAGCCGTTTGTTGCACGGCCAACTCATTGACATGGGCTGTCAGGGGAATCATCACCTCAGGATGAACATCCACACCCTCTTTGGCACATTGGCAGGCAGCTTCAAAAATGGCCCGTACCTGCATCCTTGTCAGTTCAGGGAGCAGAATGCCCAAGCGCACACCGCGAGTACCCAGCATGGGATTGGCTTCGCGCAAGGATTGCACACGCTGTAGATAATTCCGCTTGATGGCAATTTCTTCCAAGGTTTGGTCAATTTCGCCCATTGTATGGTAATGCTGCAAGCGCATCTTCAGATCAGCCAACTCAATCAGCAGTTCATCGTAAGCGGGCAGGAACTCATGGAGGGGCGGGTCGAGCAAACGGATGATGACCGGTTGGCCGTCCATAGCCCGGAACAAACCAGCAAAGTCGCTGCGCTGCAAGGGTAACAGCTTGTCAATCGCCTCGTTCCGTTCGCTGGGATACTTGGCCATAATCATCTGCTGTACAATGGGTAGACGATCTGTCTCAAAGAACATGTGCTCCGTGCGGCAGAGGCCAATGCCTTCTGCCCCATACTTGCGAGCACGTTCAGCATCACGAGGATAGTCGGCATTGGCCCATACGGCCAAGGTACGAATCTCATCAGCCCAGCCAAGCAATTTGAGCAAGTATGGGTTGTCAAAATCAGGTACAAAGGTAGGCAGCTGTCCTAGATAGACAAAACCTTGCGTGCCATCAAGCGAGAGCCAATCACCCTCTTTAATAACCCGTTCCTCTACCACCATCTCTCGGCTTTCTAGATCGATTTCTAGCTCAGCCACGCCGACAACGGCCGGTTTGCCAAATTGCCGCGCTACTAGAGCTGCATGACTAGTACGGCCACCCCGACTGGTGAGGATACCTTGAGCAGCTAACATGCCATGAACATCATCGGGTTTGGTTTCCGGGCGTACCATGATGACTTGCTTGCCATCTTTGGCCCATCGTTCAGCCGTATCCGCATCGAAAGCAATAATGCCCACCGCTGCACCTGGCGAGACATTCAAGCCTTTGGCGAGGGGTATCATGGCTTTGGTGGCTTTCATTTCCAATTGGGGATGTAGGAAGAAGTCTACTTGGGCAGGTTGGACACGTTTCACGGCCGTTTCCTTTTTAATCAAGCCCTCTTCCACCATATCCACAGCAATGCGAACCTCTGCCTGGGCTGTACGTTTGCCATCCCGCGTTTGCAGCAACCACAATTTGCCATGCTCAATAGTAAATTCCATATCTTGCATATTGCGATAATGTTTTTCTAACTTGGCCGCAATCTGCTCAAATTCAGCATAGATCGTGGGCATAAGTTTCTTCAAGTCGCCGAGGGGCTGCGTGATACGGATACCTGCTACCACATCTTCGCCTTGGGCATTGACTAAGAAGTCACCTTCTAATTCCCGCTCACCTGTGGAGGCATTACGGGACATGGCCACACCAGTAGCTGAATCGTCACCCATGTTACCAAAGACCATCGTTTGGATGTTAACGGCCGTGCCCAAATCATGGGCGATCCCGGCCGCATTGCGATAATCTACGGCTCGTTTGCCATTCCATGACTTAAATACCGCTTCTGTGGCCAACCGCAACTGTTCATAGGGATCATCAGGAAAATCTGTACTGGTAAAGGTGCGGTAAATCTGCTTGAATTTACGTGTTATCGTTTGCCAATCTTCAGCTGTCAGTTCCGCATCTGACTGGACACCTGCGATACGCCGTCGTGCCTCCAATACATGCTCAAAGACATCATCCGGTACATTCATAACCACACTACCAAACATCTGTACCAGCCGCCGATAGAGATCGTAGACAAAACGCGCATCATGTGTCTTGTCAATCATGCCCTTTACCACAGCATCATTCAGACCAATATTGAGAATAGTATCCATCATGCCGGGCATTGAAAATTTAGCGCCCGAACGGCAGGAAAAGAGCAGAGGGTTTTGGGGATCGCCGAAGCTTTTGCTGGTGGCTGTCTCAATGGACTTCACCGCTGCCAATACTTCTTCCCACATGCCTGTGGGGAATTTTTCACCGGCTGCCAAATAAGCGTTGCAGGCTTCGGTGCTCACGGTAAAACCGGGAGGTACGGGCACTCCCAAGCGGGTCATGTCGCCCAAGTTGGCACCTTTGCCGCCCAGCAAGGCTCGTACTTTGTCCCAATTGTCGACTTTAGCTTCGGCCGTCTCCACTTCGCTAAAGAGGTAGATGTATTTTTCGGTGATACGGCCGTTTCCGTTCACTTTTGTTTTCACCAACTCCGTAGGAGCTGGCGTTGTCAAATCTTTTATCATGGGGTTTGTCTCCAAATGAGTCACATCATAAGGTTATTGGCAACTGGATCAGCACCAATGACTCATAATAGGTTTATTTCACACATTACACTTCATTGTAGACCTGCCCTCGATCCCCCTCTAAGTGACAAAATACATCTTTTCTATTGACAAAGGTCATGATGGCCTCAACGGCCGTTTCCCTTAACTGTCAAGATTGGGTGGTCAATTTGGCACCTAACGATTATCTGGAAAGACAATGATTTCACAGTTTTCAATCAGCTGACGCATTTGTGAATCAAAGATTTTGACACCACGCAAATCGGCTTCACGGGGATTGATAGATATTAGTTCTGCACCGCGCAAATCAGCACCAAAGAACTTGGTGTAGCGATAAGTGATGCCGTTGAGATCGCAATCCATCAAGTTGGTATCCTCTAAGTTAGCCTCATCCAGATTGGCCCACACTAAATTGTTATGCGAAAGATCA
The DNA here is from genome assembly GCA_965223555.1 of Promineifilaceae bacterium (SeqCode). Taxonomy (GTDB): domain Bacteria; phylum Chloroflexota; class Anaerolineae; order Promineifilales; family Promineifilaceae; genus CBDCWU01. Next base: position 2,051,747 of record CBDCWU010000009.1, on the reverse strand, counting down.
CACTTAGCCAGGTGAACACCGCGCAAGTTAGCGTATTGCAGATTACAATGGGTGATGGTGGCCGCCTCTTTGAACTGGGCCTTGAGAAAAACGGCTCCTAAAGCATGACACTCGTTGAGGCTAATTTGAAAAAGTTGGGCTTCTTCAAAATTGCACATGGCTAGGTTACATTTGCTAAAGCTGGCTTGGCGCAGTTTGGCCAGTTGGAAGTCGCAACCAGCAGATTGGTCCCTGTCAAAAAAGGTGCAGCTGCGGAAAACGGCCGTATCCAAACCCATCCCCACAAATTGACAGCCATGAAAAGTGCAATCCTCGGCCTGCAACCCTTCCCAATCGGCGCGGGAAAAATTCACATCACTAAAAGTACAGTTACGCAGCTCCATATCATAGGCTTCCGTGCTGGAAAGGTTAGCCTTCTCCAAGACCACATCAGCCAACTGTGCCCCATCACCCAATTGTTGTAAAAACTCGGTTTCAGTCATGGCACGAGTATAGTGGAAAACGGCCGATACGCCCTGATTATTTTTCGGAATGCGCCTAAATCTAGGCTATAATTTGCCCATGCTCCTATTTCTAGAACCATTTCTCGACAACGATAACGAATGGGAAATTCGGGATGATGCTCACGCCCTACTACGCATTGCTGATGGCGATTATGCCTACGTCTTCGCCCACCACCGTGAGGAAGGCGAGTGGACAACTTGGCAACCGCTGTTTATAGATGAAGCCATAGACTACAAAATCCACGCTGTCATCGAACGGGTGTCAGGTGAAAACAATGGCTATGGTCTGATTTGGCGTTGCCAAGATGAGGCTAACTGCACCAGCTTTGAGATTTCACGCAGTGGTCATTACCGCCTGCGTCGCTGTGCTAACGGCCATTGGCAACCGCTCACAAAATGGACAAAATGCCCGGTCATTCGTCAAGGCGAAAAGGCCTTGAACGAACTGCTAATTGTGCAATTAGCCGATAAAGCCCAGTTTTTCATCAATGAACAATTGGTGGATGAACTGCCCTTTTTAGAACGGCCGTTAGGGCATGGGTTTGGTTTTGTGGTTAACGGCCGTCTGCACATCCGCATCCATAACAGTATCGTTCTGCGCCATATTGAGGTAGAAGCCGCTGCCACAACCCCAAAACGCCTCACCGACAGCGACTTACACGCCATCCTGGGCGAGCTAAATGACCTGATTGGTTTGGACAATATCAAGCAGCAAGTCCATACCTTCATCAACTTTCTGCGTGTGCAAAAGATGCGGCAAGAGCGGGGACTGTTGACCACCTCGCTTAACTATCACATGGTGCTAGTGGGGCCACCGGGCACAGGCAAGACCACCGTGGCTCGGCTGATTGGCACTATTTATAAGGAGTTAGGCCTGCTGCCTCGGGGGCATCTGGTGGAAACGGATCGAGCAGGGCTGGTTGCCCCCTATGTGGGACAAACAGCCTTAAAGGTAGATGGCCTAGTGGAGAAGGCTTTAGGTGGCGTTCTCTTTATTGACGAAGCTTATGCCCTCATGCCCCAAAGCGACCAAAATGGGCAAGATTTTGGTCGAGAAGCAATTGAGGCTTTGCTCAAGCGTATGGAAGATCATCGCGGCCATTTTGCCGTAATTATTGCTGGTTATGAGACGGAAATGCACCGCTTTTTGGAGGCCAACTCTGGGGTGAAATCCCGCTTTAACCGCTACTTTTACTTTTCTCACTATAAGCCGGATGAACTGCTGGCCATCTTGGCCAAGATGGGACAAGAAGCAGGCTTGACCTTGACGCCAAACGCCCAATCCAAGCTGCGTAAGAGTCTGGACCATGTATGTCGCACGCGGCACGAGGCCTTTGGCAACGGCCGTTTCGTGCGCAATCTCTTGGAAAAAATTATTGAGCGTCAGGCCAATCGCATCGTCAACATCACCCCCATGACCGATACCATTCTCTCCACCATCACCAGCAGTGATGTGCCAGATTTGAACGACTTCCCCCATTCATAGGCACAAAAAAGGGCGACTACGCGCCGCCCTTTGTGTTTGTTTTATTCGCCATTGAGAACGGCCTTCACCGTTAAGAATGGCCTTCACCGTTAAGAACGGCCGTTACCTCCGCCGCCTCTTCCTTGGTCAACATCCACTCCCCTGCCTTCGCGTTGGCTCGCAAATGCTCCATCTTAGTTAGTCCCGAGATGACCGAGCAAACTTGTGGCTGGGCCAATAGCCAGGCGTGTGCCAACTCATTCATCGTATGATCTCTGTCTTGTGCCCAAGCCGACAGCTTTTCCACGATGTCATAATTGGCATCCGTCATATACTCTTGCACATAGGGGCTGCGTTCCCCACGAGAACCAGCGGGGGCAGTTTCACCACGCTTATATTTACCTGTCAGGAAGCCGCCGGCCAATGGGAAATAAGGAATAAAGCCTACATTATGTGCCTCACAATAAGGAATCACTTCCTGCTCCACTTCCCTTTCCAGCATGTGATAATGGGATTGCACGGTGACAAATGAAGCCCAACCACGAAATTCAGCCAGTAAGTTAGCCTGAGCCAACTGCCAAGCCGCATAAGCAGATGCCCCGATGTAGCGGACTTTGCCCGAGGATACCAGATCATCCAAAGCCCGCATCGTTTCTTGAATAGGCGTATCCGTGTCCCAACGGTGCATCTGGTAGAGGTCAATGTGATCGGACTGTAAACGGCGCAAGCTAGCCTCAACCCCATTCATGATGTGATAGCGAGAGGCACCTTTGTCATTAGGGCCTTCGCCTACGGGGAAATAGACCTTGGTTGCCAGTACGACTCCCTGCCAACGCCCTTTGAGAGCTTGACCCAATGTTTCTTCAGAACGGCCGTTTTGATACGCATCGGCCGTATCAATAAAATTAATCCCCAAATCAATTGCTTCGGCAATGACCCGATTCACACCTTCCTGATCGACTGGGCCACCAAACTGGTTCGTACCTAGTCCAATAACCGACACTCGTACACCTGAATTACCTAATTGACGATATTCCACTTTTTACTCCTGAAAATTTGGTATTTATGCAGGGCAGACACAAAGCCACGACCCTACTCTGATTCAATATAGCGCAAGCTATGAACCAAGGCTCGAAGCCCTGCGCTAATACGTTCTAAGGAAAAACCACGTCCTTGCCGTTGGAAGCGAAAAATGTTGGTATGCAAGGGGGCTAATAAAGCATCGGATGTGTAAGCAATGTCCAGGTTTGGGGGGAGTTCACCATTGGCAACGGCCGTTTGCAGCAAACCACTCACTGTCATATGTTGCCAAAAATGGGGCCGCTGATGTTCATCCGTAAAATCGCCCAACAACCCTTCACGTTGCACTTCACAGAGCAGAGGCAAATGGGTCTCAATGAAATAAATCAATGCATCCAGGAATTGCTCCAATTGCTCCAAAGCTGGCACGCCATCAGCCGACATCTGCCGCATCCGCCCCAGCATCCCATTTTGGAACTCCGACATCTGCGTATCCATCAAGGCCAGGCACAGTTCCGCTTTATTGGCAAAACGGCGATATAGTGTCCCTTTGCCCACGCCAGCTGCCTCGGCAATATCAGCCATATTGACCTGGTTGACGCCACGTTGGTTGAAGAGGGAATCGGCCGTTTGCAAAATTAAAGCTCGGTTCTCTGCGGCATCCCGTCGTTCTATGCGTTTTTCGCTGCCAATACTGCCCAAAGAAATTGTATCGCTCATATTCTTACCTGTCCTGACCCAAAGTACAGTTTCTCTCTAATTATTTGACAAGTGGACTTGAGTCCGCTATATTCTAGCACAGATACGGACTACAGTCCACTTGCACACAGATTATAGTTACAAACAAAAGGAGTATTATAACAGATGTCTTGGCAAATTGATCCCTCACATAGCAGTATAAATTTTACAGCGCGTCATATGATGATCGCCAAAGTGCATGGCAACTTTGCGCAATTTAGCGGTACAGTTAATTTTGATGAACATAATCCAGCGAATACGGCCGTTGACATTACCATTGATGCCACCAGCCTCAACACCAAAGAGGACAAACGCGACACACACCTCCGTTCCAGTGACTTCCTTGATGTCGAAGTTTACCCCACCCTCACCTTCAAAAGCAGCCATATTGAACTCATTGATGAAGACAATGCCAAATTAATCGGCGACCTCACCATTAAAAACGTGACCAAAGAAGTCATTTTAGATGTGGAGTATCTTGGTCAGGCACAAAGCCCTTGGGGAACTACCAATGCTGGTTTCACTGCCACAACCACCATCAATCGCAAAGAATGGGACTTGAATTGGAATGTAGCCTTAGAAACTGGCGGCTTCCTCGTTGGTGATAAAATCAAAATCAACATTGACCTAGAATTAGTAAAACAGCCACAACCTGAGGCAACGGCCGTTGCCTAGTGTGAAGAAGTTAGTTCAATCCTACAGCTATATTCAGGACAAACCTTGAAGATTTAACCAACCCACAACGGAGAAACCCGAAATGAACGATCCAAACGATTTTAACAAGAATGTTATCAAGGAATTTAGAGCCAATGGCGGCAAAGTTGGCGGTTTTTTTGAAAACAGCACCCTTCTTCTATTACATACGATCGGTGCCAAAAGCGGATTACCCCGCGTTAATCCGATGATGTACGTGGCCGACGGTGAACGGCTTGTGGTTGTTGCCTCAAAAGCCGGTGCCCCAACTAATCCTGCTTGGTATCATAATCTTGTTGCCAATCCAGAAGTCCAGGTAGAAGTTGGCACAGAGCAGTTCCAAGCCAAAGCGACCGTAACATCGGAACCAGAGCGCACACAACTGTACCAAAAAATCGCGGAGAAATTCCCTGGGTTTGCCGAATACGCGCAAAAAACCACACGGGTCATTCCCGTGGTCACTTTAACGCGACAGTCCTAAAGGCTGGCCTAGCTTACTGCAAACACTGTTTGTGATCGTAACCATTCAGTCCCCTCGTGCCACGCAGAGCGTGGCATGAAGGCAGCGCGACGCGGAGCGTTGCCAGTAGTATTCCCACGTAGAATGTGGGAATGAGGAGGGGAGTGAACAATTACTTGTGAGCATTAGCAAAACCATTTACTAATTTTAAATATTTTGAGATCGATATAAGGAGAAAAGAGGATGAATATTGCATTATGGATTGTACAAGGATTATTAGCAGCTGCCTTTTTAATGGCTGGCTTTATGAAAGCTTCGCAGCCGAAGGACAAGCTGGCAGAAAAAATGGCCTGGGTCAATGATTTTACTGCCAGCCAAGTGCGCAACATTGGCATTGTGGAAGTATTAGGTGCTATTGGCCTCATTTTGCCAGCAGTCACAGGTATTTTGCCCATTTTAACACCATTGGCCGCCGTTGGTTTAGGGATAACCATGATTGGGGCAGCCAAGACGCATTTACGCCGTGGCGAAAATCAGATGATTATGCCTAATATTGTTTTATTGTTATTGTCGGTTTTTGTGGCTTACGGCCGTTTCGTTGCTGTCCCCTTTTAGCGAACAATCATTTGTTTTCAGCATTGGCCCTACCGGCAGGAACCAAACCATACCCAAGTTGAGCAACCACAAGAGTTGTCCAACTTCTTAATTACCTATTGCCCAAAAATAACATCTAACGAGATAAGGAGATAACAGGCTATGTCTAAAGAAAAATGGGTTTTTGAACCTGGCCACACCGCCGCTGAATTTAGCGTACGTCATATGATGGTCAGCAATGTACGCGGGCATTTCAAGAACGTCGAAGGCACCGTTGAATACGATACTGACTATCCAACCGACATTTCAGTAAAGGTGGAGATTTCGGCCAAAGATATTTGGAGCGGTGAACCCTATCGCGATGACCATTTGCGCAGTGCCGATTTCTTAGATGTGGAGAACTATCCCCAAATCACATTCACTGGCGGTAATATTAGAATGGTCAGCCAAAATGATTTCCAATTGACTGGTGATCTCACCATTCGTGGTGTCACTCGTGAAGTCACTTTGCAAGTGTACCACCTGGGAAAGTGGGACACATCCTATTGGGAAGATGGCGTAGACAAAGGCCCCATAACTCGCGCCGGGTTCGTAGCCAAAACCGAGATTAATCGTCACGATTTTGGAGTTAGCTGGAATGATACAATGGACAAAGGCGGCATCGTGGTTGGCAATACGGCACATCTGACGATTGATATCGAAGCGCTATTGATAGAAAGTTAAGTTGAGAGATAATATGACAATGGATCCCTACTTTCAAAGCGTTATTACTGAGTTGGATACAACCCAGGACTTGCACTTCTACAAAGCCGACACCTTCCCCGTCATTCATCCCGTGCATTGGCTTACTTCCCACTTTGCTGTGGGCGGTTATAGCCCTCTGCAACGGCTGAGCGGCATGTTAACGGCTCACATGACCCAAATTGCCCCGCGCAATGGCTTTAGTTGGCATCCCCATCGCGGCTTGGAAATTTACACCTATGTTATTGATGGCAAGCTGTATCATGAGGACACAACAGGCGGCAAAGGCACGATTACGGCCGGTGAAGTACAACGTATGTTCTCTGGCAACTTCATCCAACATCAAGAATTGAATCAAACGAATGAGTTCACCCGTGTCATTCAAATTTGGTATGTGGCTGATCAACAATATCGTCATCTGCCGCCCCATTATGAACAGGTGAAGCTATCTGACATGAACAAACGCGCCGTTGGCGATGGCATTGTGCGCGACATTATTGGCCCCAATGGCGCGACTGATTCGCATGTGGATGCGCGGTTAACCAGCACCATCATTCCGGCTGGTGGACAAACAACGGTCGAGTTGCCCCAAGCAGGTGAGGAACTGTTTTTGTACTTTGTGGATGGCAACGGCCGTTTCCAAACCAACACATTCACTGAAACCATCGGCCTCTACGACACCCTCCTAGCCACCCCCAACGCCGATGTCCCAACTATTATTGCTGGCGAACGCCCGTTAAATTACCTCTCTTTCTATCTAAAACCATTCATGTCCTCCTCAAACTAATCAACAACAAACATAAAAAGGAAATACAAAAGGGAAAACAATCAGAAACAATGAGCAAAACAATAAAAATAACCGCCCTCGTCGGCAGCTTACGACGCGAATCAATCACAAAAACATTATTAGAAACAGCACGCGATATTGCTCCGCAAAACATGGACATCACCGTCTTCACACTAAATGAAATACCCGTCTACAACAATGATGTTGAAGTTGAAGAAGGCTTTCCCAGTTCAGTTGTGGCTTTACGCGAAGCCATAAAGGGAGCAGATGGCCTCATTTTGGGGACACCGGAATACAATGGCTCATTGTCAGGTGTCCTAAAAAATGCCATAGATTGGGCTTCACGGGGCGACTTATTGGGCAAAATCCCTGTGGTGACAATGGGTGGTTCACCAGGGGCTTTAGGCGCAACCAAAGCCCAAGAACATCTGCGCCAAATTTGCCTGCATTTAGGCATGTACGTACTGCCGCGTCCTACAATCGCCGTGCCACAACTGCCTAATAAAATAGAGGATGGCGTTCTCACCGATGAGACAACTCGGCAGTTTATTGGCCAACAAATGGAAACGTTCAGCGATTGGATTTTACGCTTCAAGGATTAAGCGTATCATGACCGAATCAATTCACCCCCAAACCAGAATGGGGCGTGTAGCTCTCACTGTCGGCAGCCTGGATCGCTCCTTAGAATATTACCAGACCTCGATTGGCCTCAAGCTACATCAGCGCCAGGACGACACCATAACGCTTGGCTCTGGTAGCGAAGAGTTATTGGTGCTAACAGAGAATAAAAACGGCCGTCCCACACGCAATACAACTGGCCTTTACCACTTCGCTCTCCTTGTTCCCTCCCGTCTAGAATTAGGCCGCGTCTTTAACCACCTCATCCAAACTCACACTCCCATTAGTGGTTACTCCGATCACGCAGTTAGCGAAGCCATCTATCTCACCGACCCCGACGGACACGGCATCGAAATCTATCGTGACCGTCCCCGCGCTGAATGGGAATATCCCAATGGGCAGTTGCGCCTCGTCATCGAACCCTTCGATGCCGCAGGCGTACTGAGTGAATTGGAAGGTCATGATCCCGCCTTCACCGGCATGAAACCTGAAACCACCATGGGCCACACCCACCTTCACGTGGCCCACATTCCCCAAGCAGAGGCTTTCTACAAAGGTATCCTTGGCTTCGATATCATGGCTCGTTATGGGCCGTCTGCCAGCTTTATGGCTGCTGGTGGTTATCATCATCATTTAGGGCTAAACACCTGGGCTGATGTGGGCGCACCGCCACCGACCGCCGACAGTTGGCATCTACAATGGTATGAGATCATCACACCCGATTTGGAATCCATCCAGACGCGATTAGAAACGGCCGATATTCCCCACACCCTCACCGATAACACCATCCACCTCGCCGACCCCTCCCACAACCACATTCGCATCACAAAACCATAACGTTTTACCTTTTTCATTTTACGCATTATCATTCCCTCCATGATCACCAAACGTATCTTGGGCCTCTTCGCCCATCCTGACGACGAAATTTTAGGGCCAGGTGGCACAATGGCCTGGTACGCCTCCCAAGGGGCACATGTAGAAACCGTTTGCACCACACGTGGCGAAGTTGGTGAAATTTCTGATCCGGCACTGGCCACGTCAGAGAATCTAGGCCAAGTTCGTGAGCAAGAGATGCTTTGTTCAGCCCAATCCCTGGGCATTCAAAAGGTGCATTTTCTCGGCTATCGTGATTCAGGCATGGCGGACACGGCCGAAAACCAACACCCCAATGCCTACATCAATGCCCCAGATGAAACCGTGATCGATCAACTGGTGCAAATTATGCGCCAATTGCGCCCGCACATCCTCATCACCTTCGAGCCATATGGGGGTTACGGCCATCCTGACCACATCGCCATTAACAAGCATGCCCACGCCGCCTATGCCGCTGCGGCTGACCCCACCTACAAACCTGGGCTGGGTTCCCCTTGGCAACCAGCCCGCCTCTTTTATGACGTTATTACTATGAGCTTTTTTGAACGGTTCATAGAACGTATGGAAGCCCATGGTCTAGACACGAGTTTTGCCTCTCGCTTTGAGGAACGGCGCGAGAAAGGCTGGCCTGAAGATAAAATGACCTGTGTGCTGGATGTGCAGGAAACAGTAGAGGCCAAATTTGCTGCTTATCGCTGTCATCGCACCCAGTTTGGCGATGACAGCCTCTTCCGTCGTTTGCCGGAAGAAGAGATGAAGGCTTTGCAGCGTTACGAATATTTTTATTTGGCCGAACCAGAGCAGCCTGGTTTGGAACTTACAGATTTATTTGAAGGATTAAACCTTGAGTAATTTTGTTATTGCCGCTTTTTATCACTTTGTAGATTTACCAGACTTCAAGGAATGGCAACGGCCGTTACTCGACCATTGCCAACAACAAGACACCAAAGGCACTATACTCCTCGCTTCCGAAGGCATCAACGGCACCATTGCCGGCCCACGCACGGGCATAGATGCTGTACTAGCCTATCTCCGCGCCGACAAGCGATTGCAAGCCATGATTCACAAAGAATCCTTCGCCGACTTCATGCCCTTCAAGCGGATGAAAGTGCGTCTCAAAAAAGAGATTGTCAGCCTGCGTGTACCGGGCATCAACCCCAACAGCCGCGTCGGTGAGTACGTAGACTCAGAACAATGGAACAATCTCATTCAAGACCCAGACATCTTATTAATTGACACGCGCAACGACTTTGAAGTTGAGGTTGGTACATTTCAAGGGGCCATGAACCCACAAACGGCCGCTTTCTCCGACTTCCCCCAATTTGTGCAAAGCCAACTTGACCCCAACCAGCATAAAAAAATCGCCATGTTCTGCACCGGCGGCATCCGCTGCGAAAAGGCCACAGCCTATATGCTAGAACAAGGCTTTGAAGCCGTCTATCACCTCAAAGGCGGTATCCTCAAATATCTCGAAGATATGCCGCCAGAACAAAGCTTGTGGCAGGGTGAATGTTTTGTCTTTGATGAACGTGTGACTGTTAACCACGCCCTTGAACCTGGCAGTTACGATCTCTGTTATGGTTGCCAGTTGCCGTTAACCCAATCCGACAAAATCCATGCCGACTACGAAGTCGGTGTCTCCTGCCATCGCTGTATCACCAGCACCAGCGACGAACGCAAAGAACGGCTGCGCGAACGCCAACGCCAGTTCATTTTAGCCCAGCAGCGCATCAACAGCTAAATCCGTAACCACAATCACAAAGTCCGCCTGCGCCGACTGCAAAATTAGCCCACGAAGGGGGGCCTGGTAGTCGTTGCAACGGATTTATCCACCCCACCAAGCCCACCCCAGTTGACACCCATCCCACCAGTGCTAAAATCTGAATGACCGGAGGCAGTAATCATGAGCCTTAAAACAGAACTACAAGCCGATCTAAAAGCCGCAATGCGCGATGGTGATAAAGCCAAGCGAGATACCTTACGCGTGCTCATGGCGGCTATCAAACAGGAAGAGATAGACGGTCGCAGCACTCTAGATGATGATGGTGTCTTAGCCATTCTAACCCGACAGGTTAAACAGCGTCGGGAAAGCATCGCTGACTATGAGAAGGCAGGTCGGCCTGAGCAAGCAGGCCAAGAGAAGTATGAAATATCTCTCATTGAGGCATATCTGCCACAATTGATGAGCCAGGCAGAGATCGAGCCTATTATCTCTCAGATCATTGTCGATTTAGGTGTGACTGATATGAAGGGCATGGGCCAAGTCATGGGAAAAGCAATGGCTCAATTAAAGGGTAAGGCAGACGGCCGTCTCGTCAATCAAACCGTGCGGCAACAGTTACAAAACCAAGGATAGGCGATCATGCTTCTTGGTTATTATGGAATTGACCTTACACCCATAATCTATGTCATCCGATAACCATTCTCTCTGGCAACGTTTTGTTCACAATTCCCAACTGTGGCTCTTTGTGGTCGTGCTCACCTTGGGCATCACCTTCATTCTCTCTTTTAATCTCATTCGCCCCCAAGTCACCGTTAGTGAAGGACAGGCTGCCCCAGAAGATATTTTTGCCCCCCGTTCCCTTACCTACACCAGTGATGTCTTAACTGAACAGGCTCGAGAACAGGCCCGCAACAATGTACCCCTTGTTTATACGCTCTTTGATCCATTTATTGGGCGCACACAAGTAAATAAAGCTAGTGCTATCTTCGGCTTCATCGAGGTTGTCCGGGCAGATGCCTCAGCTACTTCAGAAACCAAACTCCAATATTTACAAAAAATCGATGACTTGATTGTTGAGGAAGAAGTAGGGCGTGATTTATTACGCCTCAACCAAGGTGATTTTCAGGAAGCACGGCAGGAAGTCCTCAACACGATTGATGATTTGATGAGCCAGGAAATTCGCGCCGATCAATTGGCAAGTTTTCAAAGGGAAGCTCGTCGTTCTAATTTGCTATTGACCTCAGCCCAAGACCAAGTTGTTACCAATCTGGCTCATCAATTTATTGTGGATAATGTCTTCTTAGACGAGGAAACCACCTCGCAAAAGAAGACGGAAGCCGCAGAGGCCATTACTCCAATCGTCCGCACTGTTCTCAAAGACCGCCACATCGTGCAAGTGGGCGATCCGGTAACGGCCGCTGATATTGAACTACTAACCCAATTTGGCCTCTTGCAACAAAACACCAATTGGGAGAATGTAGGCAGCCTCTTTTTAGTTGCGCTCATGGGCACAGCCCTGATTGTCTTTTACTGGCAGCAATTCCACAACAAATTACATGAAAACGGCCGTTACTATGCCGCTTTGGCTGGCCTCATTCTCGTCTTCACACTAGCAGCCAACCTGATGGTCCCTAGCCCTGGTTTTTTGCCCTTCTTATTCCCCATCTCCGCTTTAGCCATGTTGATAGCCGTCATCTTCGACATTCGCTTCGCCATTCTCACCACTTTGGTCATGGCCTATATCGTTGGTCTGATCGCCCCTAATTCCTTAGAGTTGAGCTTGTATACGGCCGTTGGTGGCCTCATGGCCGTCCTCACCCTGCGCGACGTGCATCGCATCAATGCCTTCTTCCGTGCTGGCCTTATCGCCGCCCTCGGTCATATCCTCGTGATCCTCATCTTTCGCCTACCCCAAGATATTGACATGGTGGAGCTGGTTCAGCTAGTCTTCTACAGTTTAGCCAATGGCGTCTTCTCCGCTGCCCTCACCCTCGTTGGCTTTTATATCACCGGCACCATCTTTCGCGTCACCACCACCTTTCAACTGCAAGACCTATCCCGTTTAGATCATCCCTTGCTGCGCGAACTGTTGCGCCGCGCCCCCGGCACCTATCACCACAGCATTATGGTCGCCAATCTGGCTGAGCAAGCCGCCGAAAACATTAAAGCCAACAGCACCCTCGTGCGCGTCGGAGCTTTCTATCATGATATCGGCAAAATGAACCGCCCACCCTTCTTTACAGAAAATCAGGAAGGCATTAACCCTCACGACAGCCTTGATCCCTATACTAGCGTCCGCATCATCTTGGCCCATGTTAGTGACGGTATGGACATGGCCAAACGGCATCGTTTACCAGACCGTATTCGTGATTTTATTGCTGAACATCATGGCACACGCATTGCCAAGGGTTTTTACATGAAAGCCTTAGAACGAGCTGAGGACGAGGGTGAGGAAGTAGATAAGCAGAAATTTTCCTATGCCTTGGTTAAAGGGCGACGCCCCCGTTCCCGCGAAACAGGTATTGTAATGATGGCAGATGCCATTGAGGCTACCTCCACCGCCCTACGGCCTGATTCTGAAAAGGCCATCGAAAAGTTGGTGAATTCCATCATTGACAACGATCTCACTGAGGGCCAGTTGGATGAAACTGGCCTCACTTTGGGCGACATCAAGGTTATCCGCGCCTCCTTCATCGAAACGTTAAAAGGCCGTTATCATGTACGTGTGAAATACCCAGGCAATGAAGAGTTAGAACTCGACGGGGGGCAAGCCGTTACCGAACAAATAAATGGGGCAATCTCTGGGCTACCTACCATCACCCCCTCTAGGCCTGCAGGTCTCAGACAAGATGCAGCCACATAAGTCCAAATTCCCATGAATTCCCCTGAAATCCTGATAGACATTCAAACTGATGTCCCTCTTCCTGAAAGTGTGATGGCTTTGCTGAAAACGGCCGTTTCCCATACCCTCCACCAACAACAGATCAGCCCACCCATGCAGCTCTCCCTCCTCCTCACCGACAATGAAACCATTCAAAACCTCAACCGCAATTTTCGCCAGCTAGATGCGCCCACCGATGTTCTCAGCTTCTCCGATGGCGCAATGTTACCCGGCACAGACATAGCCTATCTCGGCGATATTGCTATTTCCGTGCCTTACGCCAATCACCAGGCGCTCCAAGCTGGACATGATCTTGCGGCTGAACTACAACTTCTTGCCATACACGGCACGCTCCACTTGCTCGGTCATGACCATGCTGAAACAGAAGAGAAAGCCATTATGTGGGCCGCCCAAAAAGCCGTCCTCTATCAACTAGGGTTGAGCCATGTCACACCAACAGAAGGATCAGAACCACCCAAACACAACCAACCCCGTAACGGATGAATTATACAGCCGCGCCCACAGTTTTCGTTATGCGTTTGCTGGTTGGTGGTACGTGCTGCGTACTCAACATAATGCTTGGATTCATGGGCTGGTATCAACGGCCGTTCTTGTTCTGGGTCTTTGGTTGCAAATTACCCGTCAAGAGTGGGCCATCATTATCCTGACCATGATGGCTGTGTGGATGGCCGAATTCATGAACACAGCTCTAGAGGCGGTGGTAGACATGACCATGCCCGACCCTCATCCTCTAGCTAAAGTAGCAAAGGATGTGGCCGCAGCTGCCGTTTTAGTAGGCGCCATCGGTGCAGTCCTCATTGGTGTCTTGATACTAGGGCCACCTCTGTGGATAAAACTGTTTGGCTAAACTCTCATCAAAATCCACAGACTGCCAGAGGTGGTCGTATAAAACCCTTCAAAACCTTTTCACGCAACTTGCGTAAAGTATTGCCGTATAGAGAACGGTTTCACAACACGGAGTAACAACGACTATGCTCAAATTTTTCAGACGCGGTGAACAAGAAGCATCTGGGTCAAGTATCGCCAAGAGACAATCTTCCTCTGTCCATACCCCCACCCATCTCATAGACCTCCATCAGGTCGTCAAAGCCTATCAAACCCCTGTGGGTGACTTCATGGCCTTACGCGGTGTAGATTTGCAGATCGACAAGGGCGAGTTTGTCGCTGTCATTGGCAAATCTGGTAGCGGCAAAACCACCCTCATCAATATGATTACGGGCATAGATAAGCCCACCTCCGGCAGCATCAATATTAGCAACATACCCGTCCACACTTTGCGTGAAGGCCCCATGGCTGAATGGCGGGGACGCAATGTGGGCGTTATCTTTCAATTCTTCCAACTGCTGCCTATGCTCTCCTGTATCGAGAACATTATGTTACCTATGGATTTCTGCAATCTATATACCCCACGTGAACGCAAGGAGCGCGCCATGCACTTGCTGCAACAGGTGGATTTAGAAGAACATGCCTTCAAGCTTCCCTCCGAAATTTCTGGTGGTCAGCAGCAGCGAGTGGCCATTGCCCGAGCTTTGGCCAATGATCCGCCCATTTTGGTGGCCGATGAACCAACAGGAAATTTAGATTCGAGAACGGCCGTTACCATCTTTAACCTCTTTGAAGAATTGGTCGATCAAGGCAAAACTATCCTCATGGTCACCCATGACCAAGATTTAGCCAAGCGCGTTAGCCGTACCGTCATCATTGCCGATGGCGAAATTATTGATGAGTATTTAGCCAGAACCTTCACCGCCCTAGAAGAGAAGAAACTGATCGAAGCATCCCGTAAATTAGAGCCACAACAGTTTGGCCCTGGCGATATTATCATTCACCAAGGCGAACACCCCGACAAATTCTACATCATCACCAAAGGTTTCGCTGAGGTACTGCTCCAAGAGCCAGACGGGCAACAAATCGTCGTCGCCCGCCTGCACAGCGGCCAATACTTTGGTGAAATTGGCCTACTCAGAGGTGGCTCCCGCATTGCCACAGTCCGGGCCAGTTTTGATTCTGGTGTCGAAGTGGTGGCACTGGCCAAAGAGACATTTGAAGAGTTGGTGGGTGAATCGGCCGTTACCCGCCAAGAGTTTGACGAAATTGCCGAACAACGCGCCTCTGAGACAGAATCCAAGAAGAATGGTGATCGATGAACGATATACAGTAATCCGATAACCGATAACGGATTACCGACAACGAAGAACGGGCAACTATGATCAGACCACGCTGGCGCAAAGTAATTAAAGACCTTTGGGGTAACAAGATTCGCAGCCTTCTTGTTATCCTGTCCATCGCCATTGGCGTATTTGCCATTGGCATGATCGTGGGCACCCAAGTCATGCTGCAAGAAGATTTATCAGCCAGCTACGCGGCCACGAACCCGGCCAGTGCCGTTCTCTTCCCAGATGGCTTTGATGAAGATTTGTTACTCACCATACGCAAACTTGAAGGTGTGCGTGATGCGGAAGCGCGTCGTGATGTGAGTATTCGCCTACAAACTGGCGCGGACGAATGGAAAGATATTAGCCTGGACATCATCGCCGATTACAATGACATTCGCCTCAACAAAATCAAACCTATCACGGGTGACTGGCCCCCGCCCCAAAAAACCCTGCTCCTGGAACGTGCCTCGCTCGAGGCTGCCAACGCCCAAGTAGGTGATTTTGTCACCATCGAAGATGCCGATGGCAAGTTACGGCAAATGACTGTAACAGGCCTAGTACATGATCTGAACAAGCCGCCAGTACAATTTACAGGCGAACCGCTGGGCTATATCACGCTGGATACACTGGAGTGGCTAGGTTTTTCGCGCCACTTTGACCAACTGCATATTTTGGTAGAGGGTGACACGACGGACACAGAACATATTCAACAAGTCGCTGATTTGGTTGAAGACAAAGTTGAAAAAAGCGGTCGTACTGTTTACTTCACCTGGATTCCTGATCCAGGCGAACATCCAGCTAATGATGCCATTCAACCTATGCTCCTCATCTTGGGTGTTTTAGGCACTTTATCTCTCTTTGCCAGCAGCTTCCTGGTCATCAACATCATCAATGGTCTGCTAGCCCAACATACGGTTCAAATTGGCATCATGAAAGCCATCGGTGCTCGCCGCAACCAAATCATGCGCATGTATTTGTCATTAGTGGTCATCTTCGGTCTTCTATCTTTGATCGTAGCTGTGCCCCTGGGCGGCTTGGCTGCTTATGGCCTAACCACCTTTTTAGCCTCCCTGATCAACTTCGATTTAGCTGGTTTTCGTATTCCTTGGCCTGCATTTGCCATCATGACGGCCGTTGGCATCATTGTCCCCCTCATAGCCGCTCTTTACCCGGTAGTGCGCGGCGCAGGCATCACCGTGCGCGAGGCGCTAAGCGAATATGGCCTGGGGCAAGGCCAATTCGGTGGCAACCTGCTCGACCGGCTGGTCAATTGGGTCACAAGCACCGCCCTTTCCCTCTCTCGCCCCATGCGTATCTCTTTACGCAACAGCATCCGGCGCAAAGCCCGCCTACTTTTCACCCTATTTACCCTCACCTTAGGTGGTTCCATCTTCATTGGCATTTTGTCTGTTCATGCCTCCTTGCTGGCTACGCTAGATGACGCGCTAGCCTACTTCAATTACGATATTGATGTCAACTTTACCCAACGCCATCGCATTGAAGAATTGCAGCGTGAAGCCCTGAAAATTCCTGGCGTTGCCGAAGCCGACAGTTGGGTGGGCAATTCGGGTCGGCGCCAACGGCCGGATGGCAGTGAAGGTGACAATGTTTTCATCTTGGGCACCGAGCCAAACACCAATCTCATCAAACCCATTTTATTAGAAGGGCGTTGGCTGCAACCCGACGATCAAAATGCTATTGTCCTCAATTCGCTGGTGACGCGCGACGAAACAGACATAAAAATAGGGGATGTCATCTCTATGAAGGTGGATAGCCGTGATAGCGAATGGCAAGTGGTCGGCATTGTACAGGGGGTGATGACAGGGCCAATTGGCTACGTTAATCGTTCCTATTTTGAGCGATTCTTACGTTCAGTCGGCCAAGCAGGTGGCATCCAAATTATCGGCAGCCAACATGATGAAGCTTTTCAAACTGACCTGGCCCGACGAGTGCAAGCCCATTTTGACAGCGTCGGCTTAACTGTACGCTCCACTCAAACAACGGCCGAAACGCGCCAAACCATCGAATACCAATTCAACATCATCGTTACCTTCCTGGCTATCATGGCTATTTTGATAGCGGCCGTCGGTGGTCTTGGTTTGATGGGCACCATGAGCATCAATGTCCTGGAACGTACCCGTGAAATCGGGGTGATGCGGGCTGTAGGTGCGTCCGATGGTTCTATTTTGCGAATTGTACTGGTCGAAGGCATTTTTGTGGGTATCATTAGTTGGCTTTTGGGAGGATTGGCAGCTTATCCCATCGGCAAATTACTAAGCGATACAGTAGGCATTGCTTTCTTGGAAGCACCCTTAAGCTATGTCTTTTCCCTGCCCGGCGCAATTGGTTGGCTGGCCGCCATGCTCGTCATCGCTGCTCTCGCCAGCTATTTGCCCGCCCGCAATGCGTCCAATTTAAGCGTGCGGGAAACATTAGCATATGAATAATTACACAATTACTACAACCTGTGAGGAGTGCTATTCATGCGACGAATCATTATTGGTATAGTCATCATCGCCATTTTGGCGGTTGGCGGCTATTGGGCTTATCAACAATTTTTAGCCCCAGAGCCAGAAGAAGAAGAAACAACGGCCGAAGTGAACACAATTTCGGTCAATACGGATGTAGATGTGGTCTCAGCCGAGGGGCAGATTGTGCCCCGCCGCCAGGCCAATCTCTCTTTCCAAATGGGTGGTCAAGTGGTGGAGATATTGGTGGAGGCGGGGGATGCGATCAATGCTGGCGATCCCTTGCTGCGCTTAGATGCCACTGACTTGGAAAATGGAGTGGAGCAAGCAGAAATCGCCCTCGCCCAGGCTGAAGCGGGTCTGGCTGTGGCCCAAAAGCAGTTAGAACTGGCCCAAGCTGGAGTGGCCGCCGCCCAAGTAGGTGTGACGGCCGCTGATGTGCAGTTGGCCCTCATTACGGCCGCTCCCTCCGAGCAACAAGTGGCCTTAACGGCCGTTCAGATGGAAGCCGCCAACGCTGGCATCAATCAAGCGGCCGCCAACCGCGATCTCACTCTGGAAGGTGCGACTGAATCACAGCGTATCGCGGCTGAAGCTCAAATCACAGCTGCGATTGCTCAAAGACGGCCGATTCGTGATGCTTATGGACAGATTTTACGTTTTGAAATCACGGGTGATGCCGAAGAGCAAACCCGTATTCAATTGACAGCAGCTGAGGCCAATGTGATTGCAGCCCAGGTAGCTTTAGACGCTTTGAATGAGGGGGCTACGCCAGCCCAACGATCAGCCGCTTTTGCTGCCATTGCCCAAGCTGAGGCACAGCGACAAGTAGCTCAAGCTCAGCTCGACCTCTTGTTAGCAGGGGCAAAACCAGAACAGGTACGTGTGGCCGAATTGGGTGTAATGCAGGCGGAAACGGCCGTGACCCAAGCCGAAGTTGCCATCACCCAAGCTGAAGCAACTGTGGCCCAAGCCCAGGCTGGTGTTACGCAAGCTCAAACCAGCTTAACTGCTGCCCAAAATGCCCTAGACCGCGCCACCCTTACAGCTCCTTTTGCTGGCACTGTGGCCGATGTCACTATTGAGGTAGGCGAAATTGTGGCCATGAGTCAACCCATTGTCACTTTGGCCGACTTTAGCGACTGGCTGGTGGAAACCACTGATTTGACCGAATTAGACATCGTTAGTATCGAGGTCGGTTTACCCGTTGATGTCAATGTAGACGCTTTGCCCAATGAGGTATTGCGAGGCACGGTCAGCGATATTGCCACTGCCTCCAGCCTGACGCGCGGCGATGTCACCTACAAGGTGACAGTGGATTTGGACGAAGCAATTGAATTTCCCTTGCGCTGGGGCATGACGGTTTTTGTGGATGTGGATGTGGATTGAGTTGTGAATAGTAAACGGTGGGCAGTAAAACTTCACTGCTGACTGGAACTGATAAAAAGAACAGTATGAAACGCTTTATTATTATTTTCATTATTTTGGCAGTCGTAGCGGCGGGCGTTTATTTTTTTGTGTTGCAACCGAGGGCAGCGGAACAAGAAGCAGAGGAGGCAGCAGCAACGGCCGTTGATGTTAATACGATAGCTGTCAATACCAACCTTGATGTCGTCTCGGCCGAAGGGCGGATTGTGCCCCTACGTCATGCCAATCTTTCATTTCAGGCTGGCGGCGAGATCGTCGAAATTTTAGTTGCTGAAGGGCAAACTGTGCAAGCAGATGATCCAATTGCACGCCTAGATACCACTGATGTGGAAATTGCTGTGCAACAAGCTGAAGCGGGCTTAACCCAAGCTCAGGCAAATTTGACAGCAGCCCAAGCTGGTTTAGAAGCAGCCCAAGTGGGTTTGTCGGTGGCCGAACTAGGTGTGGAAACAGCGCAAGCCAATCTAGAATTGGTGCAATCGCCACCTCTTACTCAAGAAGTCGCTCTATCAGAATTGAGCATCGCAGCTGCAGAAGCTGGCATCAATTTGGCTGCCAGCAATCGCAATGTGGCCATCAATGTCGCCAGCGAAGCTCAAATTCGTAGTGCAGAAGCGCAAGTGGCCCAATCCAATGCCGCTTTGAACGCTATCCAAACGCAGTATGACAATCTGATCGAAAATGAGATTTTAGGGCCAATTGAAGAGGATACACGCTTTCAGGTACAAATTGCCCAAGCTAATCGCGCTGCTGCCCAAGCTCGTTTAGACGAGTTAAACGCTGGGGCGACACCGGCTCAAGCCAGGGTGGCTGGGGCTGGTGTAACTCTGGCCCAAGTGGAACAGGAGCGAGCGCAAGCACAATTGAATTTATTGTTAGCTGGAGCCACGCCGGAACAAATTAGTCAGGCAGAGGTAGGTGTGCAGCAAGCGGAAACGGCCGTTACCCGGGCTGAACTCACTATTTCTCAGGCCGAAGCAGCTTTGGCCCAAGCCGAAACGGCCGTTTTGCAAGCCCAAGCTGCTGTGGATGCAGCTCAGGATGCTCTGGATCGCATGACCCTAACAGCACCTTTTGCGGGTACTATTGCCACCTTAGATTTGGAACTTGGTGAGGTAGCAACCCCAGGTGTGCCAGTGGGCATGATTGCTGATTTTAGCGGCTGGCTGGTGGAAACAACCGATTTGACAGAACTCGATATTGTGGCCGTGAAGGTTGGCTTGCCTGTAGAGGTGCAAGTAGATGCTTTGCCCAATGACACTGTAGTGGGTGTCGTGGAAGATATATCGGCCGTGTCTAGCCTCACACGCGGCGATGTCACCTATGCCGTCACCATCCGCCTGGAAAATGCCGCCGATTTACCCCTGCGCTGGGGCATGACAACGTTTGTAGACGTGGATGTAGAGTGAGAAAGTAGCCTCAGCCACAAGGCCAAACAATGCGTCACGATGATTTTGACCCCCTGCTTGAGCCTGAAACAAAATTAGACTCTCCTCGTTCGCCTTTAGGCAACTTTTTGATGACGCTGATCACAGTCCTAATAATCCTGGGATTGTTAGGAAGTTCGATGGCGGGTGTGTTCTATTTCTTGCGGGGGCGGTTGGCCGAACAGCGGCTGACAGAGACAGTGAATACATTGATTCCGACACTAGCTGCCAGTCCACGTTTACTGCTGACGGATGAGCCTATATTGGCCACGGCCGTTGCCACATTACCCCCCTCCTCGCTTACAACCACTGAACGCTTAAATCGCATCGTCTATGTGACCAGAGACGGCCGTATTGCCACCATGAACCCCAATGGCCAAGACGGCCGTTTGCTGACCGAGACGCGCCGTAATTATCTCTTCCCGGCCTGGTCGCCTGTGGGAGATGAGATTGCGGTCATTGGCAATGGGGCAGATGGTACCGCGATTGTGCAGTTACAAGATAACGAGGAGGCTGAGGAACAGCTTTTATTTGCCAGCAGCCAAGAATCAGTAATATATCTTTATTGGTCGCCTGACGGTCGTTATCTTAGCTTTATTGCCAGTGATGAGGAACAAGGGCTAAGTTTGCACATTACGGCACCGAATGCAATTGAAGAAAGCCGCATTCTAACTGGCGGACAGCCCTTTTATTGGCATTGGACGGCCGACGCCCAAAATGTCTTTATTCACACAGGTGCACAGGGGAGCGGGGCGCGGTTGACCTTGCTGGATGTCCAAGGTGAGGGTGAAGGCGAAAACATTGCCATGCCTGGCTCCTTTCAATCACCAGGCATTTCGGCAGACGGCCGTTATTGGGCCTATGCTGAGGCAGTAGCAGTTGGTTCAAGTTGGCTAGTCGTGGCTGATTCAGAGTCAGGCGAATTGCAGCGAGAGCGGCATGGCGGGCAGATTGCCCTAGGTTGGAGTCCCACAACCAATCAATTGGCCTTTATCAGTGGTAGTGAGGATGACGGCCGTTTCTACGGGCCGCTGCGTCTATTAGACATGGTAACTGGAGAAACGACCGTCCTAAGCAGGGAAACTGTACTCGCCTTCTTTTGGTCGCCAAACGGCCGTTATTTAGCCTACTTCACCACCAATCGCGCTGGCGATAATGACATTCAGGTCATGGCGCGGCAACGCTCAGGTAAACCAGTCCAACAACACCAATTCCAATTTCGCCTCTTTGTGGTAGATGTAACAACGGGTGAGGGGCTGCATTTGGCCGACTTTACACCCACCTTTTTGTTTTTATCACAATTTCTGCCCTTTTTTGATCAATATGCCCTCAGCCATCGTCTTTGGTCACCTGATAGCAATGCCCTCGTGCTGCCAATGCAAGTGCAAGACGAGCCACACATCTTTGTAGTATCCGTCAACGGGGGCTTGCCGCAAGATATTACGGTAGGGGATATGGCCTTTTGGAGCCAGCAGTAAAGGCTTTATTACCAGTATAGGTGGCGTGACATTTTGCTAATGCTTCGCATCAGCGGCACGAGGCAAGAGCATCCACAGAAGGCAAGTATTATATGATTTTTTCATAATTTGATACTTCAATTAGATTCCCATCTGGGTCTCTAAAGTAAAACGACAGAATTACGCCTACTGCTCCTGTACCCGTTACTGGCCCTTTTATAATACTGACGCCTTTGCTTTTAACATGGGCTATTGCTTCTTCTAATTTTGTTTCAGTAATGAAACATAAATCCTCTGAGCCAGGTACTGGTTTTATCGCCTTTGGTTCAATTTCATTTTCATACTCATGGAGGTTAATTTTTTGAGTACCAAACATTAACGCAACCCTTCCTGCTCCAAAACTTTCCTTAACCATACCTAATACTGATTCATAGAACCGTATAGTCATATTGATATCCTTAACGGTGAGCACAATATGATCAATGTTTGAAATCTTCATTATCTTTCCTTTCAGACATCACAAACCTTGAGTTTGGCTCTTTGAGCCACAAAATATGAAGTTGAGGGATGAAATAGCTGTCAAATTCTGGCCGAAGCCAGGATAGAGTTGAATAAAGCACGCCAAACAGCAATTCTCATTCTGAAATTGGCTAAAAAGGGTCAAGGAGGTAACTCCAATTCAAGACCATCAAGCATAAAGTCAAACAAAGCATCCCAGCTGTCGAAAACCATGTAACGGGTCAAAGCCTTGAGGTCATTGAAAAAGGTGCGCCGCACCGCTAAAGCGTCGCGTAGAAGACGATAGGCTCGATTGACATAATGCTGAATAGTATGGGTCAAAAATGCCAGGATATTGAGGGAGAAAAAGACGTTGGCCAAATGAGAGCTGCCATGACCAAAATTGTGTTCGAGATTGTAGCCCTTGGTCTTGAGAATATTGATATTTTCATTCTCAACCTTCCAGCGGGTGCGCCCGCAGCGAGCCAAGACTACCACATTCTTGAGTGTAAGGAGATGATTGGTAATCCAAGCATTGTGAAAGAGTTGCTCACCTGTATCCTCATGAGTGATGGTTAGCTGAAACCAGTTGACCAGGAGAGCATCCTCACCAGCCTTGATGGGCACTTCATTGAGGAAACGATAAGACCAGATTTCACCATGACGGCCGTTCCAGTGACGCTCTTGTTTGCTTTGCAGGCGACCAACCCCTTCTACAGAGGCGACATATTCATAGAGGATGGTATGAGAATCTGGTTTGCAAACGAAGATAAAGGATTGCTTATAGGTTTGCTCAATCAACTGACACAGTGGCTGATTGGAATGGAGGTCATCCCCCAAATAGGTCACAGTGCCGGGTTGAAAATAGTCATGATGTTGGCTCAACCAGCGTTTGACAGCCGCTCGTTCACAATCTTGTTTCTCGTGTCCATCCTGAGGCACGATGAACTCTGGTGGCAGTGATACCACTTGGGCTGAACCTGGTTTGACCATCACTGGCAAGATGGCACTGTGATAATAATGGATTGTGCCATTGCGGTCTTTGCGCTGGCTGCACTGGTCACAATGTATCTTGGTCGAGGAGTGGAAAACAACCCCATCAAAAGCCACCAGATAAGTGCTTTTATAGTCCTGAAAGGAAGCAAGCTGACCACTATTTTCTAATTCCTGATACAACCAGCGGAAATCGGCCTGGAAATGGTCGGGTGAGACGGGGTCTAACAGGTTCCTGACCTGATTATCACTGGGTATCTTGCTCACACCAAAGAGAGCTTCTACATTATCCTTCCCTTTTCGTCGCTGCAAATCCCGTTGATGGGCCAGGAATGAGGGTGATTGCATGAAGAAGACTGAGTAAGCAGCTTTGGCTGCATCAGCTATCTCATATTTGGTATTGTTATTGAGCTTACGATAATCTGGTAACTCGCTCCACGATTGTCCCAATCGTTCTGTGATTTTGTTCAGGGTCATACTATTATTCATCTTTCTCTCCTTGCTGCAAAACGCTGACCCTATCACCTTTTGCCTCTCATGTCACCCCCTGTTTTAGATTGAGAATTGCTGCACGCCAAAGGGTCTCATTTACAAGCCAGTTGTCCTGGGACCAGGTCCAAGTGGCACGGAAATGAGGGTCTTGCCACATTTCTGAGCGAAAACCACGGCATAAGGTGTTGAAAGACCAACGGCGAGGGGTAGGCATCCAGAGACCAGGTGGCTTAGCTCCAGCATCATTGCCCCAAGCGCGAAAGCCAGCCAGCATCATGAGAGCATAAACCCAAGCCGACCATTGAACAGTGGCTACGGTAGCTGCATCCTGCCAACATTGTTTTTCACCCAGGCCCAAGCCGCTCTTCATTTGACGATGGGCAATCTCCAACTCCCAGCGCTGCCACAGCCAAGCCAGAATATCAGCAATGGGTAAGGGCAGAGACCACTCGCCATCAACAAGAATAGCTGAAACGAGGAAGAAGCAGGGCTTGTACCTTTTGCGACGAGAACCTTTGGGCCATTTGCCACCACCAATGACAATCAGCAGCAGGGGAATGTCAGGTAAGCCATCACGGAGAAAGGGGCCTTCCACCCGATAGCGCATGGGGCGGGCTTTGCCTCGTACCAGCACTGTTTCTTGCTTAAACTTCTTTCGTTGTCTCAGGAATTGTGGCGGAGCCGGTGCTTTCTTACCATACTTGCAATTACCATGTGCCTCTGCCTGGGGCAAGTGTTTTAGACAGCGGTTACGAGCAGTACGGACAATCCCGACTGTGTTATGGGGCAGTCCAGACCAGAACTCCAGAGTATCATAGCTACCATCATTGAGGCTGACCAACATCTGCTCGGCCCGACCAACTTCATCCATCTCTTGTCGTGTCCACTCTAAGAAAACGAGCCCTGCTTGCACTTCTGTCCTCGGCTCTTCCTCTTTATTGGGTACCGATTGGGCTGTGAAAGCACTCAAACTACGGATAGGAATGGCCCGACTATATCCATTGACCATCGGTGTTAACCACGACCCTTCCACAAAGCGTTGCCCTCGTTGTATCCCTGGCTTGAATTTGGCCGTCTGCAATCCTCTCATCCAGCCTGTCCCTGGCATCTTCTCACTACAGCGCGGCACATGAAACCCATCTGCCCCCACCACAAACGGCTCATTCTCTTCTACCTCCTCTAGCATCTCCCGCAACATGATTGCCCCTGTCTCTTCTTCATTAAATCGTTTCTCACTAAACAACCGGTACCAGGCACTCCAATCTTCATCTATCAACCCCAAGGTCAGCAGCAATTGCGTGATTGTATGTCGTCCAAAGGCACACAGTTCGGCCATCACTAAGGCTATTATCCGATTAAAGACCCGTTTTTGTTGGTATACTGCTTCACATTTACCTATCAAGATCATCATTTCTGTCAACAGGGCTGGTTTTCTCGTTCTTTCTTTGCTATGGTTATGCTCTTTCACTGGGATGTCCTTTATTGTAGTTTTATTCGTTTGAACTACTTTATAACAAGTACATCCCTTTTTCTACCCCTTTTCCCAAAAAGCCAAACTCAAGAATCAGCAAAGCGCAGTTCGGTGCTAACATCTATGCAACCTTTGATGCTGCGAGCTACCGGGCAGAAATCCGCGTGGAAACCGTGAACACGAACGGCCGTTTCCCGATTTTCTTCCCCCGTTTTTAGTGTATAAACTACATGAATGCGCTTAATTATCAACACGTTTCCATCTTCTTCAATATCGCCACGTGCTTCCACAGTAAGCAAACCATCTCTGGCTAGAATTTGACGCGCCTCCAGCGCGCCCCCAAAGGTTCCGATCAGTCAACCAGCAGTGGCGGCAACCACATAATCTAACGTTGCCGCATGCGGTTCCAGTACGTTTGGATCAGCACCATAATGTTCGGCTATTTCTGAATGAATACCAAAAATAACCGGCTCAGGTTCTTGCGGTAAATAGGCTCGTCGGACACCTGTTCCCCGTTCAATCCGGATTCTCGAAGTGTAAACAACTGCATTACTCATGAAAAGTCTCCTTAAAAAATGGATATGTAAAGTATGCAATCAGGAATTGCTGATTGCTTTATTCTCGACTGACACTGACCCATAGGATTCGGGCATTTTCAAACTCAGCTTCAGCTTCTTCTGCTTTGTGTGGCGGAGGGAGTGTTATTAAAGCATGGTAAATACGGCCGTCCAGATATAAAGAATCCCCTTCACCCAAATCTACTGGCTCGAACTCTTTGAGAAACACACGAACATTGCCACTCAACACAAACAGCAAATCTTCGCTTTGATGATTGTCAAAATCAGAATTATCTAACACACGACGCGCTGTTATTTCCGTAATAAATACGGTCATTGCTTTGCCATCGTACTCATGGGCTAACAGTCGATGCCGAAAGCGTTCAGTATTGTAGGTAGCACCATCCCCAGCCCGTGTGATCGAAAAAGATTGGAAGGATGAAGTTTGTTTTCCTGATAACAAGCTGGCTAGCCCAATCTTAAGCCCTTTGGCTACCTTCGTTAAACTGTCGTAAGTCGGTGACATTTCGCCGCGCTCAATTTTTGAAAGTGCTGCCCGCGAGAGACCACTGGACGCACTTAAATCGTTGAGGGTCATCTTTTCTTGCTTACGTAGAGCACGTATACGGCTCCCCAGCATATCACGTTTTTCCTCGTCACCTGATTCAAACAGGGAAATTTTTTGGAGGGATTGATGGGACATAGTTCACTCGCCTGTGTCGATAAATTTCTCTTATAGTAGAATACCATTCTACAGATTATCAATATATAAGTCAAGAAAGACTTGATGTTGACACAGTAATTCCTATAAAGTAGAATTCCCTCGCCTGAAGCGATCGCAGATGACTTGCTCATAGCAATACGCGAATCGGTAGCAAAATCTGTTTCCCGTATCAACTCAAGTGATTAAAGATAGATGAGGTACAAAGGATTATGAAAACTTACCGCATTTACCAGGTTGACGCCTTTACCCAAAATAGATTTGAGGGAAATCCTGCCGGTGTTGTACCAAACGCTGATGGGCTTACCGACGATCAAATGCAGGCAATTGCCCGTGAATTAAACAATTCCGAAACAGCTTTTATCCTTTCGCCGACAGCATCCGATCATGATGTGTGGATTCGCTTTTTCACTCCCACCACAGAAGTGCCCTCCTGTGGCCATGCAACAATATCAGCTCATTATGTGCGTGCCGTTGAAAACAGCCTTGCTTCATGTGTTGTTCGGCAGCGCATCGGCATTGGCATCCTCCCAGTCGATGTAATTAGAGAAGGTGGCGATTACAGAATCGCGATGACTCAAGGCCCAATTGAAATTTCTCCACCCATTCTCGGCCAGAATCACACGAGTATTCTAAATGCCCTCAAGCTGCCCCTCCATAATTTAGAAGAGCACTGCCCCATTCAAATTGTTTCAACAGGGCACTCAAAAGTGATGGTGGGGATTAAAAGCCGAGAAACGTTACACGCGCTTAAACCTGATTTGGCGCACTTAGCCCGAATCAGTCATTTAATTGGGTGCAATGGCTACTTTATTTTTACATTTGATTCAAATGAGGATGAGATTCTTACTCACGGCAGAATGTTTGCCCCTGCCATCGGCATTCCCGAAGATCCTGTTACCGGAAATGCCAATGGCCCACTTGGCGCTTATTTGGTATATCATCAAATCTTAAAGCCTTCGAGTGAGAGCGGACAAGTTGCATTTGTAGGCAAGCAGGGCGAAGCGATTAGCAGACCTGGATATGTGATGGTCACTGTTGATGTAAAGAATGGGCAACCGGACAAGGTTCGTGTTGAGGGCTATGCTGTAACTGCTTTTAAAACGAAAATAAAAATCTGAATGTCTCTTCACTAACTTTGCAGTTTTCGTTTACATAACGAAATCACCTCTAGTAGAGAATGATTGCATCTACTCATGGAACAGAGGCGTTGCCCTGAGGCTACCACAGAGAAAAACATTATGTCGGTAAAAGTGCAAACATAGTGGTCTCTTGTAACATGCCACACAATTGGAGAACATTTACCAATAATCTAAATTTTTCTTAGATAAGTACAAATGAAAACAAAAATCTGGTTTGCAATACTTTCACTTTAAATCGTTTGGGGTTTGACCTACGTATAATCCGCTTCACAGTTGAGACATCCCCGTCATTATTACTTGATAATTTTTAGGCAAATAGCTCACCCCAAATTTGTCCCCCAGAGTGTTAAATCGGTAATCGTTCCACAAATTTGGCGGCCGTTTTAGCATGGACTTCTTCCAGAGTTGCGCCGGGCATGAGTTCGATGAGGGTCAGTTGCCTATTAGTGAAGGTGAAGACAGCTAGTTCGGTGATGATGATGGTAACTGCCTTCATGGCTGTCAGGGGCAGGGTGCAAGTAGGCACAATTTTGGGTTGCCCGCTACGGTTAGTGTGGGTCATGGTGATAATGAGCTTTTTGGCTCCGGAGGCCAAATCCATTGCGCCACCTACACCCAGCAAGGGCTTACCCGGTACAGCCCAATTGGCCAGGTTCGCCTCTTCATCTACCTGCAAGCCGCCCATGATAGCTACATCTACGTGACCGCCCCGAATCATGGCGAAGGAGTCGGCACTGTCGAAGTAGCTGCTGCCGGGGAGGGCCGTGACAGGAATTTTACTGGCGTTGATGGGGTAATCAAGCGCACCACCAGTTTTGGGGGCAGGGCCAACGCCCAACATGCCATTTTCGGTGTGTAAATTGATGCCATGCTGGGGTGTGATCAAATCAGCTACTAGGGTGGGTATGCCCACGCCTAAATTAACAACATCACCGGTCTTTAGCTCGGCTAAGGCGCGTCGGGCAATGCTGAGGCGCATAGTATCCACTTTTTTGGCCCCGCCACGGATGGAGGCTGAGGAGCCTAAATTGTCTAAGGTGACATGTGCCTGCACCAGATAATCCACATAGCAACCAGGTGTTTGGATGTGATTGGGGTCGAGTTGGCCTATGGGCACGATTTCTTCGACTTCGGCAATGACCAGATCAGCAGCGGTGGCCATCGTTTTGTTGAAGTTCTGTTCGGTCAGGCGATAGATGAGGTTACCAGCCGTATCGCTCTGCCAGGCACGGATAAGGGCAACATTGCCCCGTATGGCTGGGATGAAGGTATGGAGACGGCCGTTTATCTCCTTCACTTCCTTGCCCTCTGCCAGCACCGTCCCAGCCGCTGCAGGAGTATAAAAGCCACCAATGCCAGCTCCGCCCGCCCGAATGGCTTCTACTAGCGAGCCTTGCGGCAGCAACTCGAATTCAATCACACCCGACTGGGCAGCTGCTACTGCTTCCGGATTACTCGTAAAAAAGGAGCCAATAGCCTTTTTGATTTGCCCATTACGCAGCAAACGGCCGCCACCTAGCCCCGCCTCACCCACATTGTTAGCCACATATGTCAAATCGCGCACATTCGTCTCAGCCAGGGCATGGGCCAAATACACTGGATTACCCGTCATCCCAAAACCGCCCACCAAAAGGGTATCCCCACTTTTGATTAATTTGGTGGCTTCTTCTGCTGTAATTTGAGGAACTGTTTTCATGTGCCTAGATGTGACAGGCACTTTGGAAATGACTGTCACATTGCCACAAATCATGAGGCCCGACCATACTCTTCAGGCACACCTTGTGTGCCAACCTGATCTAATTGCTCATACATGTCGTGAACTTGCTCGCCGCGGAAACGGGCGGATTGATTGGTAGGGGGCAGAGGTTCATCGTAGAAGAAGGCAGGCAGATCATCATCAACCGCAGTAAAACCAGCAGAGATGTTGAATTCGCGCTCCAACAATAGGGTTTCACGGCCGATTTTATGGAAAAAGGTTGGTTCTAGCTCTGTGCCCAGGGCGGCATTGATGGAATCGGCCAGAAAAGCCACATTGGGATTGGTGACGGAACGGCCGAATAGACACAAACCAATCGAGTCAACAGCGGCACAGGCAATTTGGGCTTCTAGGCTGGCGTGAATCAGCTCGGACAACTCTTTGCTGCGCGATCTCATCTTGGGCACATTACCAGCAGTGTGGTCAGCTCCTTGAGCAGAAGCCATCATGGACAGACCCGTCACTTCGATTACACGGGGATCATAGGCACTGATGGCCTGTTTTTTGATGACAGGCACGCGATGGATGCCATAATGCTCACCCACTCGGGCTGTGCCTTGTGCCCAGAGACGGCCGTCTTCTGTGCCAGCCAACAACTCAGCGAACACCTTTTCCATAAAGGCTACATCGCCAAAAGAGGCGAGTCCCGCGTCCATCAGAACCGCAATGGTGGCTCCGGCTTCAATCGTATCAATACCCAACTCATTGCAATGCTGATTCATCACGGCCAAATCATCAGGATCAGACAAACCACAATTTGTGCCTAGCAGGGCCAGCGTCTCATATTCAACGGGCGAGGTCATTTCTTGACCATCTGCATCCACGTAGACATTGCTGCATTGGATAGTGCAACCGGGCATACAGGCGTGTGTATGATTGCCACCCCGCTCATTATTTAGGTCGGTGATGAAGGCACCACCCATCTTAAAGGTCTCGGCAGAATCATCCACTTGAGCACCTAAGGTGAAGTTGTTGACAGGAATTCCCCCCACATGGTTGGTGAAGTCAGCCATGCCCATCGTGCCAACGGGACTAAGACCACTTTGGATTACGGGATCCTCTTGAATCCACTTGGCATAGGTGCGCACAGCTCCCAAAGTTTTTTTGCGATCATGCAATTTGGGCATAGCGGCCACATCTATCACAATAGCTTTCACCTTCTTGCTGCCCATTACCGCTCCTACACCACCTCGCGCCGCTAAACGTGAGGCACGGCCATCACTATCGCTGACGGTGATACCGGCCATCAAGCCCAAATATTCACCAACTGGCCCACACAGAGCAAAGCTGATCTTTTTGCCATACTTTTCATACAAAAGATCAGCAGCTTCGGAGTTGACCTTGCCCAGATAAGGGGCGGCATCATCATAGCGAAGCTGACCGTCTTTGTTGAAGTGGAGCACCACCCACTCCTCCGCTTGACCATGTAGGGTGAAGCCCGTGACCCCAATGCGGCCCATGGCATAAGCCAAGGTGCCACCAGCATTAGCCTCTTTGATGCCACCTGTAAGGGGGCTTTTGCAGCCAACGCTAATGCGGTTGGCATTGGAAAAGGTTGTTCCAGCCAGTGGTCCAGCAGAAAAAATGAGTGGATTATCTGGGCCTAGGGAGTCTACAGTAGCAGCTCCGGCTTCAACCAAGGTTTTGGCAATTAGATAACGACCAGCTTTGACCAACGCTTCACCTTGCCACTCTTCACTAGTTTGAGTTTGATTGTTAAGATTTATTTGGAGATATTTACGCATGGGTTGCCTCTCATTTGGGTGGTTTACCTATGTATACAATCTTCTCATGAAAAAGCAAAGGTTTCAACAAGCAAAAGGTTATTTACGGCTTCTGAATGGTGAGAGCTATCACAATCCGATAGAATTGGCCCTGAGAGTTTGCGATCTCAAGGTATATTTTAATGTCTGGGTGTAAAGCATTGTCATGACCACGGAAAAAAGGCAACGGCCAAAGGAAGTGGTAGATCATCAGGAAGCAGCAATGGCAGGCCAAATGTTGGCCCCTTTAGCCCTGCCTCAATCTGGTGAAAAGAGAACAGATCGCTTTGGCCCTGCCACTGGGGTACGTGGGGTAGTACTCAATTTATTGGCACGATTGCCAGGTCGCACCCTGATACCCGATAGTGCCAAGCGGAACTCTGGCTTTTTGATGTCAGTTTTGGGCAAGGTGAGGGATACGGCCGTTTATGGGTCTTTGCTTATTGGCACAGCCGTGGTGGTTGGGCTCTATCAAAACTTCTGGCGTCTGCTGGGCAAGGAGCCAGAAGATGCTTTTCCCGATGGTACTTGGCAATTTTACGTTGAATATGCTTTACGTGAGGATACGGCCCGCCATGCTGTAGAATCTAATGGCTTTGATCAGACTTTTGATCATTATCATATCCAGTTGAGCCAGCTTGATCGTTTGACAGCCTGGGTAATGGCGACCATTCACATTTTGCATGAGTATGATGATATTTTGGAGAATGAGTGGCGCGAGCGGGTGTATACGGCCGTTTTGCGTCAGCTCACCGAAGCATTACCAGATAAAGATTATTTTGCTCAATTGTATCGGGCATGGGAATTAAAACGGCCGTATAGTCGTCATGAAGCACGTCCTGGAGAAACATACGCTGCCTTTCGTCGCGCAAAATTTGACGAATTTCTCGAAGAAGCCATTCAACGAATCCCTCCCGAAATGCGTCGGGAGTGGGTAAGCCACGTGCGCCGGGAAGAACATGAGCACCTGGCTGCTTACCAAAAACAGATGTCCATACTATCCTATCTGAAAGCCGATGAATATGGCGAAAGGCGCAAGAAATTCCCGCTTGAACTGGCCTACATCGGTGTGATTCATCAAGGCCAATATTATTTGATTCCCACCGTTGATCCCCAGAATGGCCAACCTCCTTTGGTACAAAGTATTCGTCGCCAAATTGCAGCCATCCTCAATCATGACACAACTGACATGCTGCCGGTTCAATTGACTGCCTTAGCCAGCCTGACTCGTTCCTCATGGCCCTTGTTACGTGCCCGGTTGAATCCAGAATTAATCGGCAACCTCAAGTTACTACGCAAGGCCCCCATCCTGCTCAACTTCGATCAACGCCCCCGTCAACTACACCTTTCCAAATTGCGACAAGCTGAACGAGGTGTTGGTGATCATGCCATGACTATTTTTGATACAGGCGAGACCTTCGTTTTTGACCTGTCCCACATCTTTTTTGATGGAACTTGGGGTGCAGCCTTGGCTGAAATCATGACCAATGAAGCCTCATCTTGGGCCACATTTTTACGCTTACAGCCCCGCATTCAACCAAGTAGCCCCCTATATGATGATGACGATGACGATGCCTTACCACTCTTCATCAAAGAGGCAGATTGGTCTATCATTGAAAGTCAACCCCGGGTGATGTTAGAAGCCAGTGGCGAGACAGAAGCAATTAACTTGCCTACAATGCTGCTGCTGCGGAAATTCTTTAAGCAGCGAAGCGATCTGTTGCAACTAACGGTAAATGATATTTTGGTGTTATATCGAGCCATTCATGCGGTGACTTATGAACCGGGTGAGCGTATCGTTGATGTTCTTAAAGCGCTTCTACGGGAAGACTCTACCAGAGCAGCAGCAAGTGTGGCCCTGTCTGCCATTGATCCCCAACATCAAAGGAATCCCAATATTCTGATTCCGCTGGATGCCAGTAAACGCTCGCCCCGTGAGCGGTTACACCCAATGACTTTTTCGGTTCCATTTGAGGAACTGAATTTAGCTGTTTTGCAGGAGCGCTGTTTAACAGATTTGCAACATTACCATCAAGGCAAGGGTGAGTTTGAGGAGTTTGATGCGGCCCGACACATTTATTTCGGTGCGTTGGCTGATTTCGGCCGTATGTTTAGTCGGGCCAAAGCTGTGGCGGCTTTAGGCGAAAGTGCCAGTGTCGGCACCATCAAGTTTTTGGCCCATTTGCCTAAGCGGGCACAGAAGATGCTAGATCGCATCCCCAACCGTTTTGAGGTTTTGAATGACATTATTAAAGGGCGCGAGGTTTATTCAAATATTGGGGCTGTGGTGCCAGGCAGTACCCTGACACGATTTATGACAGCCAAAGATGATAATGAAAACAAGACATTGGTGTGGGCGGTGATGACTGATGCCGATGGCGTCATGCGGATAACATTGCGTGACTTTCGCCCACATGTTGCTCTGCTGGCTGGGGTCGGCTATGAAGAAGTGGCAAATCGCATGACGCAAGACTATTTAGACGCTTATGCCAGCGGTCTCAATACCTTTGTCGGTAGTTTATTACAAATTACGTTGGCGAATCCACAGTAGTTGTTCGTATAATTACAGAAATTAAGCGATATTGGCTGGAGGCTGATAGTCTGGGGTTGGTAGCTTTGTCTAATCTGCTCGTCTGGGCTGTCATAAATGAATGGTAGACCCATCTCCTGATTCCTTTGTTGGTCAACAAGTAGCAAATTTCCGTATCGATAAACTGGTTAAAGACGGTACGCTCTCTCGCATTTATTTGGGTCGGGACGTGATCCAACGTCGCCCAGTGGCAGTAAAGATCATTGATGCCCGTCAGGAGCGGGACAAGTTATATCTGGAGCGGTTTTTGCGGGAGGCAAGGGGGATGATGTCGGCTTGGTGGCATCAGCATATCACCCGGGTCTATTATGCGGCAAAACGAGATGGCCGTTACATTACTGTAATGGAATATGTAGATGGCCCTAATTTGCGTGAGGTGTTGGCCCGTTATGCCACCGAAGGGGAGTTGATACCTGTTGATGATGTGTTGCGTATCGGTCGTGCAGTAGCCGAAGCATTAGCATATGCTCAACAACATAGCGTGATTCATCGGGACGTGAAGCCATCGAATATCTTGATATGTGTAGACGGCCGTATTCTCCTCACCGATTTTGGCTTGGCCCCCCCTATTTTGGCTGGCGATGTATTGGAAACATATGGCACGCCTGATTACATTTCACCTGAACAAATTTCTACCTTGGATGAGCTGGACCATCGATCTGATCTTTATAATTTGGCGGCTATGTTGTATGAGCTTTTGGTGGGTCGGCCGCCGTTTCAAGGTGAAACAAACGATACGGTTTTACAGCAGCATTTGCAGACGACACCCCTGGCCCCTAGCATTGTTAATCCTCAACTCGGTCAAGAGGTAGATGCCGTTTTACTGAAGGCTTTGGCTAAATCTCCAGAAGACCGCTATCAGAGTAGCCTGGAGCTGATGGATGACTTGGAACAGGCAGTGGGAGCCAGTATGGAGGTCTTGACTGAAGAGGGCGAGATGCCGCCTTTACCCGCAGTTATGCAGGCAGAAGAGGACGCCATACCCTTGGTTTCGCAAATCTCGATCGTGGACAAGATTGCCTCCCAGTTGGAAATGAGCCAAGATGATTGGATGCAGCAGGAAGGGGAATTGGCCCGGCGGCGCCGTATTTTAGGTTGTTGGGCTTCTCTACTCCTGCTTATGGCACTGTTAGGGGTCGCTGGCTACTATCTTTGGCCTAGTTTGACTCCTGCTCGTGAGGAATCGGTCACGTCCGTTGCTGTAGCTGCTCCTACGCAAATCATAGAGACGGAAACGGCCGTTCCCCAGCCAACATTTATCTCATCTACGGTCATTGTAGTCATCACTGCCACGCCTATTGCTGCAACTCCAACTGAGCTACCCACGGCCACACCATCTGCGATACCACCTGTTACACCAACGGACACACCACCCACGGCCACACCATTACCAACAGCCACCCCTGCTGGTCCACCCATTCATTTCCATTATAGTCGCTACAGCTTTTATATGTTGAATCCGGCTAATAATGAAACTATCACAGTAAGCAGCGTAGGCTTTCAAGCATTAGACGCTGAGGGACAATCTTTGGCGCAATCTTTTCGGGGGCGAGATTGGAGTGCCATTTATCCAGATTTGGAGCCGAGGCGGTGCAATGCCATTGAGTTGCGGGATGCTCCAAACTGGTTGCGGCCTGTTGAATGTGACGCCTATAATGTAACGCTTACGCCACCCATTACATATGAAGATGCCTTTTGGCTAACCGATAGTGGTATCGTTGCTTTTCGCGTGTTTTGGAACGGCCATGATATTGGCACATGCCCTGTGGTGACAGGCGTTTGTGAGTTGCACCTACCCTGAATTTGTATGACTTCCTCTCCCCTTTTGTTGACGGATAAAATAGCTTTGGTAACTGGCAGTAGTCGCGGGTTAGGCTGGGAAATTGCCAGGGCATTTGCCCACGCGGGCGCTTTGGTGTTAGTAAACGGCCGTCAGCCGCAAGCAGTCCATCAAGCAACGGAGGCAATTGGCCCCTTCGCACGACCATTGCCCTTTGATATCACTGATGAAACGGCCGTTGACCAGGCCTTCAAGCACATCCGTCAAACTTATGGTCGGCTGGATATTCTGGTCAATAATGTAGGGTTACGAGATAGGCGAGGTTTGTTTGAATTTGACTTAACAGATATGCAAAATCTCCTCAATAGCAATTTAATCGCCCCCTTCAACTTGTCCCGACAAGCAGCCCAATTAATGATAGAGCAAGGCAACGGCCGTATTATCAACATCACCTCCATTGCTGGCCCTCTGGCCAACGCCCATGACACTGTTTACACCACTGCCAAAGGGGGCCTGGCGGCCTTAACCCGTGCCTTGGCCGCCGAATTAGGCCAATTTGATATTACCGTTAATGGCATCGCTCCTGGCTATTTCGCCACCGAAACCAACTCTACAATGGTTGCCAATCCGGCTATCGCCGACTGGCTGCAGAAGCGAACCTCGTTAGGCCGCTGGGGGCAACCCCATGAGATAGCCGGAGCTGCTCTTTTCTTTGCTTCTCCG
The DNA here is from genome assembly GCA_965223555.1 of Promineifilaceae bacterium (SeqCode). Classification (GTDB taxonomy): domain Bacteria; phylum Chloroflexota; class Anaerolineae; order Promineifilales; family Promineifilaceae; genus CBDCWU01. The sequence continues at coordinate 2,015,208 of CBDCWU010000009.1, read as the reverse complement.
GCTGCTTCCTATGTGACGGGTCAGATCCTAGCGGTGGATGGTGGCTATACGGCCCATTTTTAGGGCCTAAAACCCCGATGTTTCCGGTCGTTGGTAGGCGATCAGCTTGTGGAGGGCACGCAGTTCAAAGGGGTATCGGTAGAAACGGCCGTAATAACGCCAAGCTGAGGCCATTCTTAGCACTGCCCGCCAGCCTTTGGTCAATTTTGTATGCGTCGTAGTGGGGTAGTAGGCATTTAGCACTCGCTCGAAATCATGCAATTTGCCTTGCAAGGGCTGTTTTATCCAGGGCATAGTGGTGCTGCGCCGCTGCGAAAAATTGAGCCATTCAGGACTCACCCACTCTTCTAAAGTTTCAGGGAAGGCAAAACCATCTGCCTTCGCTTCTTCATACAACTCACCCGATAGGGGCACGGGTGTGTAAAGGTACATAATGATTTCAGTGGCCGGATTGATCTGCTTCACCTGGCGGATAAATTCCATAGTTTGCCGCGCATCCGCTTCGGGATCGGGTGGATTGCCCATGACAAAGGAGAACTCAGGCACAATGTCGTACTGTTTCATTAATCGAGCCATTTCTAATGTTTTGTCAGGGGCCATTTGGCCGCCCTTATCCATGCGCTTGAGGGTTTCCATAGAGCCAGATTCGGCCCCCATGAAGACCATTTTTAGACCGGCATCACGCATTAACTCCCAAGTGCGGCTGCTATATTTTTGCATGGTGTCAATGCGGCCTTCGCCCCACCAGCTAAGACCTAAATCCATGATTTGCTGGCAAAAATCAGCCACGCGACCTTCATGGGTGAAGAAGTTGTTGTCATAGAACTCGATAGCGTTGATTCCCCATTTGTCATGGTACATGCGGGCGATGTGGGCTGTAGAATCGGCCGTTTGTGGCAGCCAACGGCCGTTTACCATATTCACCACTGCACAAAAATTACAAAAAAAGGGGCAGCCATACGAGGAGTGATAGCCCAGCGTTCGTGATCCTAGAAAGGTATGGCGCACATAACGCAGCACATCCACCTTGTCGAAATTCCAGGAAGGCAACAGGTTGGGACGGGGAATAGGGGCCAGGGCATTGGATACAGGCTGGCCGTCCCCATCACGGTAGGCAAGACCAAGAATGGTATGGAGACCAGGTTGCAATGCTTCAGGAGCTTGGAGTGAGGTATCTTGAGAGACTGGGAGATTAATGTGTCCCTCGCACTCCGCACCTTGTCCCTCGTGCAAGTAATCCAATAGCTGTAAGAAGCTGAATTCGCTATGACCGCGCAGACAGTAATCTACGAAATCAGAACGTAGCACACTGTCCCAATGTTGGGTGGGAAAGTAACCACCCCAAATGATGGTGAGATGGGGATATTGCTCTTTAAGCTGTTGGCAGAGGGGAACTGCTTGTTCTAATTGGGGGCCGGGCATGATGGTAAGAGCCAGAATCGGCCGTTTACTGGCCTCATGGATTTTGGCACTCAATACCGCTACTGGATTATCTTCTAGATTGCCATCTACAATGCAGTAATCGTACTGTCCCTCCAGCACTGCGCCAACGGCTAAGAGGGACATAGGCAAAACGGGTTTGCGGTTAGCAGAAGATTGAGGATTGTAGAAGATTATCATAATGACGTATTGATATAATTATGTGATGTTGTAATTACGGCTTAATACCAAAATATAATGATCGCCCCAACCACCCGTGAAGGGGGCGGTGGCTTTTTCTAGCTGGTTGAGGCGTTGGAAGAGGAACGGCCGTTTCGCTACCAGATGCCCCAAATAGCTAGGCGGCAGCCACAAGCCTAAACTTTCTGTGCGGACATGCTCGAACCAGGGCGCAAAATCGTGACGCAAACGACGGGCCGATGGATACCAGATAGGGATGTCTGTTTGGCCGATAACGGCCGTTGCTGGTTGATTAAATCGCCTCAAAGCTAACCTGACACGGCCATGCAGCAAATACCAAGCTATCTCCCACCAACAAATCGGCCCCATTGGCACCAAAATGACCAGGCCGCCAGGTCGCACCTGCTGCGCTATGCCCGCTGCTAGGCCGCGCCAATCGCTTATCGTGTTGAGGCCACCAAAGTTAGTATAAAGACCGTCAAATTGGAGATGGGAGATTGGGGTGCATTGCTTCTGGGGATTAGAAATTAGCGATTGAAGCGTGAGAGGACAGGTTGTGATGGCTTCAGTTTGCTGTGCTTGTTGGGCTTTGTGACGGGTGAGGGCAACCATGTCGGGTGAGCCATCAGTGGCTGTGATAGAAAAGCCTTGTTTTGCCAACCACAAAGCATCTTCACCCGTACCGCAAGCCAACTCCAATAAATGTTGTCCTGGCTCAAAGTAACGTAGATACACATCCCAGACCCGCTGTCGCAGTATCTGCCCCAACTGCGTCCGACTAAAATCGGCATCGTAGTCCGCGGCAAAAGCATCAAAAGCAGTCGGGTTTAGCATAGTGGCAAGGTGGTTATTGGAATAGCAAGAAGTTCAATTCCAAAATAGTCTGGGCCAAGATGTCCGGCTGACCAGGGGTTTGCTCAACAGTTATGATAGTGTGGGAACGGCCGTCTGCCAATGTCAAAGTCACCTCATAGTTGAAAAAATCACAGCAATGCCCTGGATCAATATACTCATTTTTCAAGTTGAAAAAACCGCCCGTTTCAGCATCGGCCAAAATTTTAGCGATATGTTCAGTAGAGAGGGGGCTTTGGGCTGTGTTAGAACCTTCTACGCGACCATCGGCATAAATCGCCCACTGGTCTTCTAGACCAGCAAAGCCACCACTTCGTTTCAAGATAATAACTGGGCCAGTAAAAGCTTCCAAATCAGATGTCAATACCTGTTCCTCTGTTGGGGTCGGGGGCACGGCCGTTTCCGTGGGTTCGGCCGTAGCTGTGGGGATGATTGGCGTCTCTGTGGGCACAACAGCCTCCAAAGCCACCGTTGGGGGTGTGTTATCATTTGCCGTCTCTTCTGCTGTCGGCTCTGTTTCAGCAACATTGCAAGCCACCAACCATAAAAGCAGAAAAAATATCATCAAAGGAAATCGTTTCATCATTAATTAGGCCTCACGTCTTTTTGAGTTGTAACGTTACAGGTAGGCTCGCCCCCACCCAACCCCTGCATAGTTACAACTTTGGTATTATTATCATTCCAACCCTAAGACGTGCAAAAACAGCTTTAGGTTCCCTTACCAAGCGTCAGCTGCGCGCTCTTTAGTAAGCCAGCCGCGCCCGCTGTTTTGTTCATCCTCCCCTTCACGTTCATGCTGCGTCAAGCGCATGCCCCATCGACCACGTTGGGCGTTGAGGAACATCTTGGTTCGTTGCGGCCAATTGCGTGAACCGGTCAAACGAGCCTTTTCCAGATTCACGGCGTTAACCATCCAGCGGGTGGCATGATCATAAAAGCGACGCGAATAACGGCCGTTTATACCCAAATCTCTATCTGTTCGCTCCAACCACATTTTGTCTGTGGCTATCTGGTCTGTCACTTCTTCATAAAATTCTGTCCCTTTAATAGGGTAGGCCACCGTTGTTAAAAAAATATCTGGGGCTGACTTCTTCAGATGGGTTACTGTTGCCTCAATATCGGCGACTGTCTCGCCTTTGTAACCCAACATGATGAACATACCAACCTCAATACCCTGCGCTTGCAACATTTTTGTTTTGACTTGAATATCTGTCACATCTGTTTTGCGGGTCATCGCATCCAAAATATTCTGCGAACCACTTTCTGCGCCAATCCACAAGCGATGGCAGCCCATCTCGGCTAAGGTATCAATGATGGCATCATTTAGCCGATCAGCACGGCTGATACATTCAAAGGGTACACGAAGATTGCGCTGCTTTAATTCAGCCGCGTATTGACTGAACCAACGATGAGCCACCGTCAGCACATCATCGGCATACCACAATTGGTCAGGCTGATAGCACTCTACCAGCCATTGCACCTCGTCAGCCACGTCTTGTGGGGAGCGGCGACGGTGCGAGTAGCCAAAGACGCTGTGGCTGCACCATTTGCATTGATAGGCACAGCCCCGGGCTGTAATGAGTGAAGTGGAGCGCAGCCCATGGTGGCTTTGCCAAGTATATAGGTATTTTTCAAGATCAATAGCTTCTCGATCAGGCCAAGGCTGTTCTGAGAGGTTTTTGATGAGGGGACGAGCAGGATTGTGCCGGATACGGCCGTTTTCATCCAACCACACAATGCCTAGTACATCACTTAAATCAGGTCTGTCTGTTTGGGTAAATAGAGGAATTAGCTCCTCAATGGTCAACTCACCTTCACCGGACACAATCACATCTGCGCCATATTGCAAGTAGTTCTCAGCATAGTTGATGGGTTCGGGGCCGCCCAAAATAACACGTGCCCCGACTTGCTGACACAGTGTCATCATTTGCAGCACATTCTGTTTGGTCATCAGGTTGCAGTAGAGGCCCACAAGCGACGGCCGCTCCTGAACCACAAACGCCCCAAAATCAGCCAACGTGGCAAACGTACTGTCAAATAGAGCCACAGCAAAGCCCTTCGCCTTCAAATGGGAGGAGATATACAACAGCCCCAAAGGGGGATAGGGCTTCATGATCTGCTGCTCATGCTCATCTTCGGCAATGAAATAGCCGTGAGATAGAAGAATGTCCATTTTGGAGAAGTAAGCAGTGGTCAGTAAGCAGTGAGCAGAAGAGCAACTGTTTACTGCTAACTGTTTACTGTTTACTAGGCGTCGCCGCTTCTTCCAACGACAATTCTGGTGCCAGGGCGATTGAACTGTCGTGGGGAATTTGTGCCAGTTGATCGAGCTTGGCGCGAGCCAAGGGCAAGGTAAGTTGTCGATAAATCATGCCTGCACCGCGGCGAAGATGGTGCAGGCGTAGGCGACTAGGATGGCGCACGGCCGTTTTCAAATCCTGCCAGGCCCGCTGCGAACGAAACTCTTTGTGCAGCACCACATGCAAATGGCGATAAAAGGCCGTCGTGAATGGCCCCTGATACATCATAGCTAAGTCGCTGGAGTCCACCCAATTTTGTTTGTCACCCAATTGCACCTTTACCCGTTCATAAAACTGTGTGCCAGGTAGGGGATAGGAGACAGACATACCAACATCATCTGGTTGACAGTCACGCACCATTTGTAGCGTACGGTCAATATCCTCCCGTGTCTCGCCTGGGTAACCAAATTGAAGAAAGAAGCCCACCCGAACCCCAGCTTGATGCAGTTTTTCGGCCGTTTCATAAATTTCTGCCACTTTAGTCCCCTTCTCCATTGCATTCAAAATTTTTTGCGAACCTGACTCTGCACCGATCCACACAATATCGCAACCAGCTCTTTTCAATCCTGCCACTGTCTCACCCCGTAATAGTAAATCGGCGCGGCTGAGGCATTTGAACGGGATACGAGCATCTTTGGCTTCAACCAATTCACCCATACGCTCCAGCCAGCGGGGTTTGAGTCCTATAATGTCGTCGGCAAACCAGATGTGGTCGGGCTGATAGGTTTCTTTGAGCCATGTCATTTCGGCGACAACGTTTTCGGGGCTACGGGAATTGTAACGTTGCCCCCAAATGGGCTTGGCACACCAATTGCAATGGTAGGGACAGCCACGTGTTGTGACCATATTCATGGAGTAATAACCATGTCGCGCTAGCCAGATTTGTCGATACCGTGCCACGTCTATCAAATCCCAAGCTGGGAAAGGCAGTGCGTCTAAATCCGTTAGGTCAGGGCGGCGCGGATTACGGATCATCTCCCCTGTCCCTGTAAACGAAGCGACCCTCTCCTGCTCTCCCACATGATAAGCGAGGCCTAATATGCTACTAAAAGAGATAGTGGAACGGCCGTCTAGCTTGGCCAATAGCTCCTCTAAAGTTGCCTCACCCTCACCCAAGAGCACAAAATCTGCACCTCGTCCCAGATAGGCTTCGGCATGGTCAGTGGCATCTGAACCAGAGATGATGATCGTGCAATTCTGCTTCTGGGCCATCTGAATCATCGTGAAAGCAGCTTCCCGCATTCGCAACAAACACATTTTGGAGAGGTAATTAAAGTTGTCTTCGTAGATGATGGCAATGTCAGGCTTTTCTCGTGCCAGGGCAGCGGCCCAATCTTGTTCCGATTCGGCCAACATGGCATCAAAGAGAGCCACCTCATAGCCCCGCTCGCGCATATAAGCAGCCGCATACATCGTTCCAAGAGGCGGGTAGGGCTGCATAGCTTCCCATAATTTGGGATCAAATTTAAGATAGTAGGATTGACCGAAGAGTAATTTAGTCATGTTCGAGATTAGGCTACTTTGCTTCTGAAAATCGGAAATAGGGCTGCAGAATTCTAATCTCCAATTTCTGATCTGCCATTGTCAATTACATGAACGCGTTCTTGAAAATTTTCCATGATATGCTGTCCATGTTCATCGAAGTGACCTTTGCACCAGTCGGGAGAAAAGTCGGATTCGGCCGTTTTCTGATGGCGGAATTTATGGATTTTGCGCTGCATTTCCCAGCGTTCGAGATAGGTGCCAATAGGTGTAAGGAGGATTAATTCAACCAGGTAACGGGGGTGTAGACGAGACGGCGCAAAGGCCTGCCCATTGTCCGTCCAATGGGCATTGGGCAAATAGCGGTTCGTCCACTGATTGTGTTGCTGTAGCTGGTGATAAATATCAAGGCCCGCGATGGGGACCATTTGCACTAGCTCGTGGGCAGTGTAGAGATTCTGCTGGCCTATTTTTAGGGCGCGGCGGCTAATGAAATAGTTAGGACAAAGGGTAATGCCTTGCCGGGCTGCCATGCGGACGATGAGAATGACAAAGGCACGAGTGAGCCATAATCGGCCGTTTTCAGTGACAATCAAATAATCAATATCAGCGTCCTCGATGGCATTGTTGACAGCTAATGAACCAGTGACAGAAACCATACGCACATAGGGCAGGCGGGCTATAGCACAGCCATACTGTTGGGCGTAGGGCCATAACTGTCGGGCATTGACCTCCCGCTGCTGCCGTATAGCAGCTATCTTTTCACGACCAGGTAGCATGTAGTAATGATCTTGGCGACTGAGTTGGTGAGGGATGAGACGGCCGTTTTCTAACATGTTACTGACCTGTTCCGGGGTTGCCGTTATACCGATGAGAAAACGGTGGACTTCGGCGGCGGTTAAGGGATAATCAAAGCCATCCACATAGGCAACAGTTTGCATTATGGCAGCTTCTAGATTCGTTTGTGTGGGCAAAGATGAAAAGTCAAATGATGTGGATGTCATAACCACAGTGGACATGCAACCATTATTCTGATTTAGATAATAATGTCAAATATTGTTAGTCAGTGTAAAGAATGAGGCTTATGTGACAGTCGCTTTGGAAGCGACTGTCACATTGCAATTAATTTGGAGCGAAGAATGAATAGTAATTTTTTGGGAGCATCGCGTACGATAAGGCTAGTAGAAAACGAAGTAAGCTCCGATCCATTCACCTTGTTTGGTCAATGGTATGCAGATGCCAGCGACCTGTTTCAGCCAAATGGATTCACCTTGGCGACGGTATCAGCCCAAGGACGGCCGTCTGTCCGTACCATCTTGTTAAAAGAATTTGATACCAAGGGTTTCTATTTCTTCACCAATTACAACAGCCGCAAGGCCCAGGAATTGGTAGGAAACGAGTGGGCCGCGTTGCTCTTTTGGTGGCGCGAGCAGTACCGGCAGGTGCGGATCGAGGGGACGGTGACAAAGGTGTCTGACATGGAATCTGATGACTATTTCGCCACTCGGCCTCGGGGTAGTCAAATTGGGGCTTGGGCTTCGCCCCAAAGCCAGGTTTTAGCTAGTCGCCCTAAATTAGAGGCACAGGTACAAGAACTCGAGCAACGTTTTGCCGGCCTGGAAGTTCCCCGCCCATCCCATTGGGGTGGTTACCGCTTGCAACCGACCTTGTTTGAATTTTGGCAGGGGCGAGATGATCGCTTGCATGACCGCTTGCAGTACGGTCGTTTAGCCGATGACAGTTGGTCAATTGAGCGGCTGGCCCCCTAACTTTGCCCTCTTTATTACACAACCGGCTTACGACGTTGGAAGAGGAGCTTGGGGGCAGCAATGCCAGTGGCTAGAGCACCCAGAATGAGGGCAGTTTTGATACCATTAGTAGTGGCGTCAGTTAGCAGCAAGGCATCATCTATCAGGCTCTGATTGGTCAGTTGCAAGACACCAATCATGGTGCGGAAGGCAAACGTGCCTGGAACAAGGGGAATGGCGCTGGGCGTGGTGAAGACAATGACGGGCATATGCAGTCGCTGCGCCATTAGCGCCCCCATAAAGCCTATGGCTGTGGCCCCGATGAGCGTGGCTAATTCAATAGATAACCCTTGATTCATCGAAATTGTGCGTATGCTGTGGCCGATGGCTCCCATCAGGGTGCATATCCATAGGATGCGGCGAGGACTGTTAAAGAGTATGGCAAAACCCAGAGCAGCCATAGCTGACCATAGTGCGTTGATTAAAAGGGCAATAATTGTCATAAGCCGCTGACTCCTACAAGGCGCATAGCTAAAAGCAGACCCAAAGCAATAGCCAAGGAAATAATCAGGCCCGATATGCCGCGGGCAAGTCCCATGAGAAGATGGCCTTTGAGCAAATCATCGGCAGCATTGATGAGGGGTACACCGGGTACAAGGAGCAGCACAGCCGATACCAGAGCTGTATTGGGTGTAGGACTCAGCTGGAATATTGTGGCACTGCTGGCGATCAGGCCGGCGATAAAGGCTACAATGATGACGATGAGGTTGGGGTTGAATTGACGATGAGAGAGTTCCTGGCGTGCGAACATGGCTGTCGCTGCTGCCACAAAGGTGATGCCAAAAACGGGCCAATCCCCGCCAAAAAGGCGGCTAAAGGCGGCACAAGCCAAACCCACGAAGCCCACAATGAGCCAACGGTTGTATTGGGGTGATTCTTGGTCAATACGGTTGAGTGCTTGACGCACTTGATGGCGATTTAGCCGACCCGCAGTGACGCGAAAACTGAGATCGGTAACGGCCGTTACCACCCACATATTCACACCCAACCGTACCACTCGCCGTAATTTGGTGCGGAACTCATCGCCACTGCTGGTAGTGACAATGATGGCATTGGGTGAAATAAGAATATCCATCCAATCGCAACCCAAGCCGGTGCCTAGGTGGTGAATAGTTTCTTCGACGCGCTGGCTTGATGCACCATGTTGCAGGAGCATCTGCCCAGCCCACAAAGAAAGGTCTATCACGTCACGTAATTCTGTATATGCCAGAGGCAGCTTGGAAGATTGGCTAGATGCCGTTTGTTGTATATCTTTTGTCATACTTTTGAATCTAAATTCCCACAACTGTACTGCGCCGCTCCAATATCACGGTGTCACGCCATATGCCATGCAATTGGGCAATGCGCTGGCGGCGACCAAGCTCGCGGAAGCCATGCCGCAAATGTAGCTGGATGCTGGCGACGTTTTCGGGGAAGATGCTAGCTTGTAATGTCCAAATGCCATTCGCTTCTGATTCAGCGATGAGATTGGTCATAAGCGCATGGCCGAGACCCTGGCCACGCTGAGCAGCAGCAACATAGATACTGACTTCGGCAACGCCAGCATAGACGGCACGACTGGAGACTGGGGTGAGGGCGGCCCAGCCCATCACGATGGTCTCTTGTCGGGCAACGAGGCGGCAATGGGGCAAATGTTTGTTGTCCCAAGCAGCCCATTCGGGCGCATGGGTTTCAAAGGTGGCATTATGGGTGGCAAGTCCCTCAATGTAGATGGCTTGAACTTGGGGCCAATCATGAGGGGTCATCGGCTCTATGTGGTATTTCGTGGTCATAGGGTGATTCCTGCTTGTTTTTTAGTTCGTTGTTTGAAGACTGGAGAACGGCCGTTATCCATCTTTCTAACTCAGACTGTGTCACTACTTGGTTTTCCCACTGTTTGAGGCCGATCTCTTGGGCCTGTTGACGCAATGAGGCTATCTGAGCTTGGCTGTAGTAGCTTTCTAACCAGATGACCCAGGCGGGTTTCCAAAGCCAGCTACCCATAAGGCCCAACAACCAATTAAGGGCGAGGGCAGCTATGGCGAGATAAGCTAAAAGGGAAACGGCCATTGTTACATCTTCACTCACTTCAATATCTCGCGTCAGCAAGCTGCTTATAGCCAAAAGCAAAAAGAGAAACCCCCCAGTAATACCCAATTCTGCATACATAGTCAGGGTCGGACGGGCAAAATAGGGAGATTTGTAAGCACCCAGCCGGTAGCGCAAGCCTGTGATGAGGGCATGAAAACCAACAGCGATCATGATGATCAGGATGATAGTTGAACGAGTCACAATGAATCCATTAGAACCCTTTCGCTTTGCAAATAAAGCATGGAATCGGCGAATGGGTTTCAAGTAGCCATTCGGTCCCGAATGGCACCTTAAGCGGGGACTGATAAACCGTAGTTCCCAATTCCCCAAACTTCTATATACGTTACTGGTATTTTAGCCCCTGTCATCAGAATCGGCATGGGACAAGATGCACAAAAAAAGCCCCTGACGGGGCTATGAGAAATGTCTACCAATACAGCGCTTAAGGGACGGCGATCCCAATCATAACAGTACGACTACTGGATCGCCTTCAATTGCAGCGTGAATATTTTCTAAAAGCTCTTTGTGAGACATGGGCTTCGTCATATAGGCTGTGGCCCCTGCCTCTAGACCATCACGAATGGCTTGTTCTTGGGTCTTGCCACTGAGCATGATGATAGGGAGATCGGCCGTTTTCTCATCGCCTCTCAACTGTTTGCATGCGGCAATGCCATCCATACGTGGCATCATCACATCCAAGACCATCACATCTGGCTGATACATATGCGTTTTTTCGATAGCATCTAGACCATCTTCGGCTTCAAAGACTTCAAATCCTTCCAATTCTAAAAACATTCGTAACATCTCACGGGTGCGCCATTCATCGTCAACGACTAAGATCGACTTTTTCATACTCATGAACTCCAGCGAATCGGCAATGCAGAAAGGCAATAATGTGGTCTGGTATGATACATGTTACTACAATGCCTAATCAATAATGAATGAGGTAACTAATGATGAATGACCCAATATTACCCTTTATTGAGTGTGTAGGTAAGAGGCATAAAGTACCATTCCTGTACCGAAGAACAGGTTCGCACTGCCCGATTGATCGGGACAGCCCATCTGTTCTTCACCGATAATCCGCTAAAAGCGAACTCAGATTTGGGCATCCCTTTGCTAGGTTTACATGTCACAATAATGATGAGTAAATTATCTGCAATAACATCGAACATGACACGAATCTCCTATAGTAGCTATTACTCTAACAAACTTCTTTTGTCGGACAGAAGCGGTAGCTTCTGCAAGGTGCGCCGCGCTGTTTTATCCGTTAATAGATGTTTGGCGCACCACTAGCTAGATGGTTCACAGGGGGTTCATTCTTTGGCAAAAAATTATGTTATCACGCACCCTCTCTCTCAAAACATTGGAACCAGAAATTAGGCAAGGGCTGATCACGGCCATGATGCTCTGGTTTTTGATGAATGGCGGCTTTTTTCTCATTATCCCCCTCTTGTCTGTCCATTTTGTGGATCAATTGGGTTGGGCAGCGGCATTTTTGGGGCTTGTTTTAGCCGTGCGACAGTTTATGCAGCAAGGGTTAACTGTTTTTGGGGGTGCCTTAGCTGATCGTTTTGGGGCGAAGGGATTGATCCTATCAGGTATCTTTATTCGGGTTATCAGCTTTGCCCTAATGGGTTTTGCCCAAACACAAGCGGTACTCATGATTGCCGGGATGCTGGTAGCAATTGGTGGGGCCTTGTTTGAGGCTCCCCTGAAGGCAGTTGTGGCTACTTTAGCCCCGGAAGCCATGCTATCTGATCTGTATGCTCGTATCGGCATTCTACAAAATGTAGCTCGCACAGTTGGCCCTTTAATTGGTGCCTTGTTGATTCATTTTGAATTTGCGGTGGTAGGGCTGGTAGCGAGTGGTTTTTTTGCCCTGGCTTGGTTGGTGGGTATGCTGGGACTGCCTGGCATTGATGTTTCCACGGACAAACAGCCTGTAGTGCAAGGGCTAAAATTGGTGATTCAGGATCGAACCTTTGTCACATACACGGCTTTGATGATGGGATTCTGGTTCATGTGGGCCCAGTTGTCCATTGCCTTGCCCCTAGAGGCGAAGTCGCTGACAGGGCAGGATAGCAGTGTGGGCTATCTGTTCACGGTTAATGCCATGATCGCTGTTCTGTTACAAATGCCTGCTTTGCGGCTAGCACAACGGTTCCTGTGGCCGCTGCCCATTATGATTGTAGGCACTTTGTCGGTGGCTTTTGGTTTGGGAGCAGTAGCTTGGGTACATAGTATAGGCCAGCTTTATGTGGCGGTTTCTTTTTTTGCGCTGGGTACGGTGCTGGTGATGCCCACGACGCAGACGGTGGCGGCAACGATGGCTAGCCCGCGTGCCCGTGGTGCTTACTTTGGGTTTAATTCGTTAGCAGTGGCAGTGGGTGGTGGCATTGGTCAATTGACGGGGGGAACATTGGTGGATATGGCTGTGGTGTTTGATTTTCCATCTTTGCCTTGGTTGGTCTCGGGAGTGATAGGGACCGTAACGGCCGTTGGTCTGTGGCAATTCTACCGGCACAATCAGGCTACAGTGACACCAGCAGCTTTGTTAGCGTCAACAGGAGGAGATTAGGTCACGTTCATGTCACTTCGGGAGATTGGGAGAGCTTGGATTTTGTTTTGTGCTTGGTTTATAGTCTGTTGTAAGCGGTGATGGGATCGGATAAGGGCTGTGTCGTTGTCTTGGCCATAGCCGCCAGATTTGGGGAGTCCACCAAGTTCGAGGATGGCAGGGCCGTGAAAATCCACTTTGAGTAGGGTGGTCAGGTAGTCGGCGAAATTGATGTTGCCCCGCCCTAGAGGCCAATGGTAGTTGGTTTGGGGTAAGGGGGTGTCAGAGATGTGCAACATGCTGACGAGACGAGCCAAAGCTTTGTAACCAACCAACTGTTCAGGAGCAGTATGGTTGAAGTCCCAGACGAAGCTGAGGCCGGGAACGGCCGTTAACACAGTAGCACAACTCTCTGGCGAGTTAAAGGGGAAAAAATCACCCTCATTATGTTCCACACCAAAGCGAAAATCATTCTCTTGGCCGGTGGCAACGGCCGTTGCCAATTCAGAAACAATGTTTGTCTCAAACTGCCGAGCCATATCTTTGATCAGGTTTTCGTCTCGCAGAACTAAATGATAATGCACGCATTGGCAGTTTAGAGTTTGGATAGCAGGTAGGTTGGCCTGAAGGATGTCGAGGGGGAAACGGCCGTCAGTAGTATGGCCGTCGCTGTAAACGTTGATAGGGATTTCCATAACGGCCGTAACGTTTGCCTCACGCAAGCAAGTCGCCACTGTCTCTAAATCCGCCCCTAACCGCACCGCGCCCAAACCCTCTGCTGGGCCGATAAACTGCATACAGTCAAAACCGGCTTCACGCGCAAATGCGATTTCGTCAGTAGCGGGTCGCCAATTGTTCGGAAAGAAACGGCCGTTCATGCCAATGGCAATGGGTGAGATGAAGTTGTCTTGAGGATCCTGGTTTCGTAATGACATAATTATGCCGAGCGGATGTTTCTGAGCATGGGTACCAACTTATATTTGCGGGCATGTTTGTCCAGAATGCTGTTCAAATAGTTGTGCCAATCGGCTTGACGGTTATGCAACAGGTAAATATCTCGGGCATGGGAGAGCCAGTTAGCAGCCACAGCATAATCCTTGGCCTTGCCTGCATCCATAATAGCTTCGGCCTGGTTTTTATATTTTTGGATGCCCCAATCAGGGTATTTTTCCTTGGTAGCCTCTATGACTCGTACCAGATCGCTATGGTAGTGGTAATGTTTGTCCAGTTCCAGCATGGCAGCCGTTAGCATTCCTTCATACAAATAAACATCTGTCTTATGCGATGAGTAGTTGGCTGCGGCTAAACTTTCTAGCAACGGCTCTTTGATTTGTGCCCACTGTTCGCCCGCTAACCGCTGCACTGTTGTGTAATCTTGCAATTCGTAACTGGCGAGAAAGGCCGCTTGGGCGGCTCGCAAGGCTAGTTCAGGCTTGTGGCGAGTTTCGGCCAGACCCCGCAGCCATTGGGCTAACGGTGCTTTGGCACGAAGGTAATAATATTGTTGTGGTTCAGGCAGGGTCAGGCCATGTTCGCCAATCTCTAAAGCAGCCTCAAACTCTTTTTTCTCTTGCAAAATATGGCCTAAAGTCAGAATTTGACTAGGGGATTGTAGATGGCGCATGGCTTCGGCGACGGCCAGTTCCGTTTGCCCTAGTCTGGCTAACATCTGGATGTATCGCTCCACTTGCCCTTCGGCTTCGGCCAAATAGAGATATTTTTGTAGACGCTCTTGTCGCCCTAAAATATTGAGCCGGATATTGGCTAGGTGATCTGAGAACCAAGGGGCTTCATCTTCCCAAACTCCTTTGTTGGTGATTTTTCCCTGGAGTACGGCAACAAGGGGAGGGTAGTCCCAGCCTTGTTGCACGGCCGTTTCCGCCATTTCTAAGCCAATAGCTTTGCCCCAACCTTTGATTTGCTTCTGCCACGTCTGGCGCACTTCTGGCGTTAGATCAAGGCTTAGCAGCACTTCTGCCAGTAATTGATCCAACTCATTATTGGCCTCATCCAGCAGATCGCCAAAATCATACCAATCGTCAAAATCACTGATGCCTTCGATCCATTCTTCGATAACGGCCGTCATCACCGCCGCTGCATCGACGACATCTCCAGACTCCACCAATTCACTCACTTTTGTCAGGTGAGGTTGCAAATATTCGCTGGGATCAAAATACTCATCGTAGTAGTCATCATAGTAATAATCATCATGGCGCGAAGATGTACCACTGCTGCGAAAATCGCTGCGTAGCTGACGGCGGATGGCAGCAATATTGGCCGTAACGGGCACGGCTGTTTCTGTTCCGGTTTCCGTCGTGGTTGTTGGCTGCAACCAGCCCACTTCCCGTTCAATGGCCTCCATCACACCTGGTTGATCCTGCGCCAGCGTGGCAAGCAACTGGCGTAGCTGCACTTCCGTCAGATCGGCCAATACCTCACTAATTTCTGGCTTGGTTTCAATATCGGCCGTTTCGTGCAATATCTTCAACAGCACAGCCACAATATGCTTACAATAGCCACCCCAATCATAGGGGCAACTGCAAGTAGCAGAAACAAGGCCGCTGTCTTGCAGAGTAACTTGTATCTCATACGGCCGATAACCGCTACCCTCCACTTGAGCTGAAACTTGTTCCCCACGCCGCACAATTTCCAGCACATAGCCATTGTGGTAATAGCTATAACCCTTATCAAAGGAACCACTCGTTGCCACTTTCCTAATCTCTGATCCCGTTAACTTTGCCACCTTTTCAACCCCTTTTTCTTGATTTCGATAGACTCATCCCTTATTGGCTACTATTCATTTTCCTACACTCTGGCTGCATGTTCAGCGTGAATAAAGCGGCGAGTGCCCGTTTCTGACCTCAATAGTAAGGAATGTGTCTCAGCAAACATGCCATGAAAACCAATCGCATCCAACAATTTACTATCTGTAATACCTGTTACACTAAAAAATATTTGATCGCTCCGAATAATTTCATCACTTGTCAAAATCTGTTTCAGATCAAAACCAGCCGCACGCACGTCATGCTTCTCTGCCTCACTTTGAGGGGCCAAACGGGCCAGCATTTTGCCGCCTAATGCCTTTACGGCACAGGCTGCAATCACCCCTTGCGCTGCCCCACCAATGCCCATTAATACATCGACACCTGTGTCCGGCACAGTCGCGACCAATGCCCCCTCGGCATCTCCGTCTTGGCGTAACAAAATGCGCGCCCCTGCGGCCCGAATTTCCTGGATGAGGTCAACATGACGGGGTCGGTCTAGCACAGTCACGGTTAAATCTTGGACGGCTTTCTTTTTCACACGGGCAATCAGCGCCAGGGTCCAAGCAGCCGGAGCATCCATACATTCTGGCACAAGCGCCTCGGCGGCTTCTCGATCGACCACAATTTTGTCCATGTAAGCGGCCGACACTGGTGACCACATCGTCCCTCTAGGAGCCACACCCATCACTGATACAGCTCCCGGATGACCGCGAACTAATAAATTTGTGCCATCAATCGGGTCTACAATCACATCTACCTCTGGGCCTTCTCCTAATCCCACTTGTTGGTTGCTTCCCAAAGGAGATCCTTCTCCTAAATGAGAATCCTCACCCAAAACAATATGACCATCAACGTCCAGAGTGTCTAGAGCGGCTTTCATTGCCAATGTGGCAGAACGATGGGCCGCTTCATAGTCTCCAGACCCCACCCAACGCCCAGCCGCCAAAGCGGCCGTTTCTGTCACTCGTACCAAATCAAGGCCAAAATTGCGCCATGCCATCTGTTCTACCATCTGCTTTCTCCTCATAAAGTAAACCAGCCCATCGTCTGTATCCTTTTGTCAATGAAGTTAGTCTACGGCTTCTAACAAACCAGCCGCCTCCCAGGCCAGCATCCCTCCTTTCAACACCGCTACATTAAAAATGCCTATCTGTCTGAGGGCATAGGCTGCCCGACGACTGCGACGGCCGCTGCGACAAATGAAAACGATTTCCCGATCATTAGGAAAACGCACATCCTCTGACAGGATATTGGGCAAAGGCTCGAGACGGGCTTCAGGCAAATGACCTTGCCGAAATTCACGTGGTTCACGAACATCTACGACCAGAGGGGGTTTCTCGTCAGAATGATTATTGTGTAGCTGCTGCCACAGATTGAGGGGCGTAATGTCTGCAATATGTACTTGGTGAGTATCTTGTAAAAGTGGAATATTGTTGAGGGCAACACGCTTAGGCAGATTTTGACACTCCTTAAAAGCGCGAGTGGGACATTCATAAATACAAACGGCCGGATCCAAGACACGGTAAAATAGGCGGCTAATAGCCTCATCTTCTGGCAGGAATTTAGCGTCTCCTAAATGCTCGTCAAAACCAGTAGATTCAAACACCTTCTGCACCCGATAACTTACGCGTACCATAAAGAGTTCGCCACCACGATCATGGCAAATACGGATAATGTTTTCTAACATGTGCACACCGCTAAAGTCGCAATGGTTCACATTGTGCATACGTATCATCAAAAAACGTTGTTCAGGGTGGGCTTCCAGATAGGCCAAAATAGTCTCTTCGACATGATTGACAGCTCCAAAATATAGATCGCCTTGAATTTCGATAATAGCCAACTGGGGACAAGGTTGTCTATCTGGCTGATAAGTGAAATGCTTGAAATCAATATCAGGCAGCACGGCTTGTACCCTGGGGGTGCTGGTTCGCATAATGTAGAGGGCAAAAGACAACAGCAACCCCATCAGAACGGCAAATTCAATTTCCACAAATAGGGTGCCAGCGAGGGTGATCAACATAATGACGCCATCGCCCTTGGTGCCCCGCCAGATACGGCCAATCTCTTCTCGATCAATCATGCCGTAAGCTGTGATAATTAGAACGCCGGCCAGCGAGGCAGTCGGCAAAAAAGCTGCGGCTGGAGCCAGGGTAAAGATGGCGATTAACACGAACAGGCTAGAAAATATCGCGGCAAAGGGTGTTTTAGCCCCAGCTTTGAAGTTAACGGCCGAACGGGAAAATGAGCCAGCTACCGGATAACCAGAGAAAAACCCAGAAAATATATTGGCGATACCTTGCCCCACAAACTCTTGATTGCTATCTAATCGTTGCCCTGTCTGAGTAGCGATGGATCGAGAGATAGCGGCCGTTTCTACCAAGCCAATCGCCCCTACTGCCAAAGCCCCTACAGAAAGGGTGCTAATCAGCTCTAAATCGAAGAGGGGCAGGGCGGCTAGAGGCGGCAAGCTTTGTGGCAATTCTCCAATAACTGCCACGCCTGCTTCATGCAAGCCTAGCATGAATACAATTGCAGAGGAAAGTACCATACTAATCAATGCTGCTGGCAAGCGGGGATTAATGCGTCGTAGGATCACAATCGTGGCCATTGTGCCCAAACCCAAAGCGGCCGTTGCTATATGTGTATGCGGTATTTCTTCGATAATGCCCAAAAATGCTTCCACAATATTGTGGCTGCTAAAACGAATACCGAGGAGGGGGCCAATCTGCTTGATGGCAATCAGAACACCAGCACCACTGGCAAAACCGACGATGACGGAGTGAGAGACAAAGTTGACGAGCAAGCCCAACTTGGCAAGACCCATGACCAGTTGAAAAAGCCCAACCATAACAGCCATTAAACCAGCAGCGAAAAGAAATTGCTGTATGCCCACAGTGCCTAAGTTGGGCAAGCCGGAAAGCACTAACAGAGAAATAGCATTGGTTGGACCCGTGTGAATCTGGTCTGAGGAGCCCCATAGGGCACCGAAGATGGCGCCAATGATGGCGGCATATAGCCCCATTTGGGGCGGTAATTCGGCAATAAGGGCGAAGGCAATGGCCTGAGGCAGAAGAATGACAGCAACGGTGAGACCTGCGATTAGATCGGCACGAAGATTGACTTTGTCGTAGGTGCGGATGAGGCGAGACGGCCGTTGTAGATAATAAATCGCTGGTTTTAGAGCAGAAACAAGGTCCACTCTTGAAGTCAATTGGCTGAGCATCTGGGCGCCTCCGTAGGGGTATATGGTGACACGGTAGCGGGATGACAAACCTACCGCCGTTCGCTCTATTACGTTATTGACTAGGAGTTTACGCCGATGGAAAACGGCCGTCAAGGCTAACACAGACACACCCTCCCATCTCGTGCAGGGTGCTGCTCCCCAACCGAGCCTAGCAATCTCTTCGAAATGTTGGAGGAATGTCAGAAATCAGTAATGATGCCCCCATTCCTAAACAATTGCACAAATTATGAAGACAATCTTCCAAGCAAGAGACCAGTTTCTACTAAACCTTTATTTCAAAACGGCCATTACCTTAGGGCAACAAAACAAAAGAAGCAATAATAGCATCAAATTCTGGCGATAAGTCTTCATACTCTTCATCAATGCTTTCCTGAGAAATCACAGCGGCCTTGCTACCGGACACAATATAATATTGTCGGCCACGAGCAACCGCCCCATCACTAAAAGACAATAAATAATGGCGCACCATACCATCTATCTCGCCAATTTGTACATTCTCCACAGAAATGGTTTCCAAACCAGGGATGTTCAATTCCCCTTCCACTGCGTCAAACAGATCTTGGACTGTTAATGATGGCAGCCAATCAATCACTATCACATTGACTACAGCAAACGCCTCCGGTGTCTCCTTAAACAGAGTCAATGTGAAATCGCTTTCCACATCCCTGTCCCACTCTTCAGGGTAGGAAACTGTATAACCAGCTGCCTCATCCGTAATTACAAATAGATCACCTTCAGCAATGGGGCCAGCCGCCCCAGTTATCACATTCACCTCAGCTTGGGCAATCAAACTCAGATCAGCAGATTGAGCCAGTACTGCTTCCATATCCGCTGTCCCTAATTCAAAATCACCATTCTCAAAATAAGCCAATCCGCGATTGAAATATAGTTCATCCAATTCTTCAATAGTCAAACCCGTCGTAAAGCTCTCAATAGCTGATTCGGGGTCTTGAGACTCTGCATACAAAAAACCTAAAAGCTGATGAATACGAGGATCATCAAAATCCGCTTTCTCAATATACAAACTGACCTGCTCAATTGCCTGTTCTAAATCGCCATTATCCCAAGCAACCAAAGCCAATACACGGTGGATTTCTGGTAAATTGGGATCAAGCTCTTCAGCCCGGCGTGCCTCAACAGCCGCAAAATCCCAATCACCCTGATCCAACAAAATGCTTGCTCGCAGCATATGAGCAAAACCGCTATCAGGATAGCGCTCAATGACACGAGACAAATCAGCTAACGCATCCACATATTCCCCCCGGCCTGCGAATAAGAGCGCACGTAACTGCAAGGCACTCGGGTAATTGGGGTCAAGCGCCAGAGCTTCATAAACAAGTTCCCAAGCCCGATCAATATCTCCTTGACGAAAATGCAGATTGGCATACTCTGTCCGCATAGACACACTATTAGGCAAATTGGCTATAATTTGCTGATGATAATTTTCGGCCGTTTCAAAATCCTCATCCTCCTCAGCCAACGCGGCCAGACCAAGCAACGCCCCTGACTCCTTACCATTCAACGTTAACGCAAGTTCATAATCAGCTCGTGCCAGTTCAAGCTCCTCCTGAAACAAATAGATATCTCCCCGCAAAATATAATTAGCCGCTTTTTGGGGCACACGCTCAATGGCATGATCAACCATCTCTAAGCCTTGCTCTCGATCTTGTAACCAACCATTGTAATAAATTGCCAACATCTGGTAACCCAAATACCAATCAGGCCATCGCTCGACAAGCATTTGGCCCGTACTCTCTAAACTTTGAAAGCGATATTGCTCAGCCTCTAGAAAGGCCTTATGAGCGAGTGCCAAACCAAACTCAGGATTTAATGCCAAAGCATGGTTAACATCAGCCGTTTCCTCGTCTTCCTGATCCGTCTGTCGGATGGCAATGGAGCGGAATAGATAGAATTCGGGACGGCCGTCATCCAAAGCGATTGCCTGTGACATGAAAGGATGGGCCAGCTCAAAATTATTTTCATGAATCGCCACCAACGCCTGTCCCCACAACGTATCGGGCGACATTGGATCTGCCACCATCGCCTGCTCTGCCAAGGCGCGTGCCTCGTCAATTCCCTCAGACTCCAAAAGTACAAATATCTTCATAGCCAATGCTGCTGGATAATCCGGTTCCAGCTCCAAAGCACGATCTAAATCCGCTAAGGCCCTTTCAAAATCGCCCACCCACGCCGAAATTGTCCCTCGCACATGATAGGCCAAGGCATTTTCATCATCTAAAACCAATGCCGCCTCCGCTGCGGCCAAGGCTGCCTCATTATCAAAGGCTCGATAATGCTGCCACGCTTGCAAAGCATGGGGCAAAGCCAATGTTTCATCATGATCTGCTGCCACTTCTGCTGCTGCCACTGCTTCTTCTAAATGGCCCTGTTGATAAAAAATGTTGGCCCGCATTTGGTACAATTCTGCCAGTTGCTCATCTGACAAGGCATCAACATGGTCTAAGGCCGATTGGCTGGCAGACAAGGAGGCTTCTAACTGGTTTTGTGCGTAGAACACGGCCGTTTCCTCCATCAGAAGCGTGGCCAATGTTTCGTCTGCTAAATCATCATCCAAAGCCATCGCCGTACGAGCTGCGGCAACGGCCGTTTCCCCTTCCCCTTCTGCAAAAGCCACCAAGGCCATCTGGCTCTGCGCCAAAGCCACCACCTCATCCGGCAAATAAGCCTCGTGCGCCAAAACCAACTCACTCACTGCCAAAGCCTCATCACGCTGACCCTGGGCCACAAACATTTGCAGCCTGTCGCCATACACCAAAGCCAGCAACGCCTCCGGCAGCAAATCCTTATGCGTCAATGCCGTCTCACTATCAGCTAAAGCCGCATCCAAAGCACCTTGTTGTAAATGACTGTCCATACGGTATACATAGAGATCAACCTGATTTTCATTCCGTGCCAGAGACGCATCTAAATCAGCTAATGCCTCCTCATAAGCTCCTTGCCAATAATAGGCTGTGCCCCGCAAAGCCGTCGCTTCCGTCACATATTGACGTAAAAAGGCGGGTTTCGCTTCCAAAGCAGCCGTTAGCGAATCAATGGCACTGACCCAATTGCCAGCCACAACAGCCGTGCGTCCAGTCACAACATTGCCCTCCTCAGCTCCGCGCACAAAACTGCCACCTACCGTACCCACGAGACCCAACAGGACGATAACCACCAACACTATCCACAAACCACGCCGGGACGGCCGTTTTACTACCTGCTCTTCTATCGGGGAACCTTGTAAATCATTCATCGTTGCTTACTCTCCATTTTCCGGCTCAACCAAAGACATCAACGGAACCACCTGCACCCCCATCGGTGATAACACAAATCCTTGCACCCGCTCATTCACGAGCGCATCAGACACCCCATGTACCAAAGGAATCGCGGCCCCATCCACCAACAACATCCGCTCAACCTCTTGATAAAGTGATAATCGCCGACCAGGATCAAGTTCTATCCGTGCCTCCTCCAACAAGCTGTCTATCTCAGCATTGTTATAGCCGGCTACATTAAAATCACTACTACTGTGATACAAAATGTCCAAGAAATTCTCCGGATCAGGATAATCCGCACACCAACCATAAGAAACCATATGTCCATGATTTTCCCGCGCTGACTGTGTGAAGTTCGTCGGGTCAATCCGCTCAATTGTCACCTCTGCCCCCAAAATCTCCCGCCAATCCTCGATCATAAAATTCAAATCATCACGCTCAGTATCCCCAAAACCAGAAGCCGAAATCATAATGGGTGGCAATTCATCCGCATAGGCCGAAGCAGCCAAAGCCGCTTGTGCTGCTTGTGAATCAAACTCGGCCGCCTCCTGCTCTTGCGACAACGCCAACGAGAAACCAGGCATTGCCGGCGGCAAAATCGTATGTCCCACTACATCCATCCCCTCCGAATTCAGCTCATTCAACCCCTCTTTATTCACCGCTAAAGCAAATGCCAGCCGCACATTAGGATCATCCATGGGCGGCTGCGTATTATTCATCTGAATCAATGTCGTACACATCGAAGTCGCCGACACCCACTGCTCATACAATGGATCATTGGGATTTCGCGCCTGCATTGCTTCCGTGGAACCAAGATAAACAATGTCAATTTCTCCAGAGTTAAATAAACTTGTCCTCGCGCCTACTCTGGAGGCCAAATAAACGACATTAGCAATCGCGGGCGGCGTATGATAGGCTTCATTCACCGCAAAAACGATCGCTTCTGCCTCCTGGTAATCTGCCAACAAATATGGCCCCGAAGGATTGGGATCAAAAACCCACTCCTCATCATCCTCATCCACCGTCTCCAAATCCACCACAAATGAGGTAGGATAGGTCAACTTGATCAGAAAATAGGGAATTGGCCCCACCAGTGTCACCTCCAAGGTGCGCTCGTCTATCACTTCCAAACCAACAATCTCATCTGCTTCGCCTGCCAACTTTTCCGAAACGCCTAAAATGTCATTCAGATAGGTGCTAGCCGTTGTTGAACCAGTGTCTGGATCGGCGGCTCGCTCCCAACTGGCAGCCACATCATCGGCCGTTAATTTCTTGCCCGAGGCAAATGCCAAATTCTCACGCAAAGTAAAGGTATAAACCATACCATCCTCGCTCACGCTCCAACTCTCTGCTAAATCAGGTTTCACTTGTAAATCTGCCCCCAGACGCACCAAGCCACTATACAGTAGCCCCACATAGCCTGCGGCCGACCCCATTTGTCGTGCTGGGTCTAGGCTTCGTGCCAATGGATCACCACCCAACAGCACTAATGTTTCTGCTCTGTCTAGCCCAAACAAGCCACCTTGGATCGTCACTTGACTTACCATCGTCTCCACTGTCTGCTTCCGTGCCGCCACAGAACTAGGATCACCAAAAGCAAGAAAAGTATAAGCGTACGGCTCATGCACCGCATAAATCAAGCGAAAACCAACAGCACTGCCATCCTCTCTAAACCCATTCACCACAACAGATTCCGCTAAACCATCACCAGCAAAAGGAATTTCTGCCACTTCCACAATGTCCAATCCCTGGAATCCAAACAGCTCTGTGAAATTATCCATCATATCATTCAATATCTCATCGAAAGCAACTTCTTCCTCAACAAAGTCTGATGAAACGGAAAGAATCGTCCCAAGTTCAGGATCACCAAAACGAACGGTTGTGCCTTCCTCTGAGTCAATTTCCCAACTATTCGGGTAGGGGATCGTCAAACCATCCGATTCGCGGAAGTAGACAAAGGGGGGTATCTCAGTGGGGGCAGCGGTAGGCACAGGCAAAGGTGTTCCGCCTATGAGTGTTGCTACTAAATCATCGTAATCAAAAATATCCATTGGCGTTGGTACTACTGTGTTGGTAGGCAATGGGGTTCGCTCTAGCCCGGCTTCAGGCACCCAATCTGAGGCCAAATGTGGATCGAGATTCTCTTGTGATTGGCAAGCAAATAATAAGAAGAGCAAGATGAAGCTGACAGGGATTACTCTGGGCATGATTAACTCCTTTTGCGGATCATGAAATAGGCCACGAGAACTATCATAATTAGGCCCATACCGAACAAGATGGGTGTTCGGTTAGGAGGAGGATCTATAGCTATTGATGGTGGGATAGGACGTGGGGTAGCAGTGGGAACGGCCGTCTCCGTTTGTGTGGGCGTGATGGTATTAGTGGGGGGAACGGCCGTTGCTATTGCTGTTTCTACCACTGGAACAGGTGTCGCTGTAGCTGTTTCCGTTTCTGTTACTTGGATAACTGGCACACCACCCAAAGCGAGAGTTGGCACCAAAGTGGCCGTCGCTGCCAAAGCCTGCTCATCAATTTCAATCGTGGGGGTAGGCACAAAACCCTGTGTTGTCCGCCAAGCTGCATCCAAGCCATTGGTATCAAAACCGTAAACGGCCGTCAGCGCATCATCTACATCCAAACCAGATTGCATCGTCGTTAGTAGCAAATCCATCTGCTCCGATCCATATTGCTCAATCAAAAAACGCACTGCCTCATGACTCTGCGTATAGGCCAGATTGGCCGCATCACTATAAGCTGAAAAGCCGCTCGCCAAAGACCGCAGTGCAGGCAAACGATCCTGCTCCAAAGCTGCCTCTAAGCGATCCAATTCCTCCGGTGATGAAAGTCCTTCTGAATATCGCGCCAAACCCTCATTCAGCCAGGTCGGCAAATGAACACCACGACAATTAAACGTCCGTACCCCAATCACCAAATGTGTCAACTCATGTGGCACAATCTCCCTCGCCCAATCTAATTGGCCTGGAGCCACTCCCAACACCGAAATGCCATACTCAGAAAAAGCCACTCCACCCGTCCACTCCGGCACATTCACTACTGCTTCTTGCACCGCCTCCGCCGACGAATAAATCCATACCTGTGTCGTGTCTGGCAAAGCCACCCCAATATCTGCCGAAATCTGTTGCAAACTGGTAACAGTCTCCTCGAGCATCGCTTCCCCAAATGCCAAAGAGCCATCATACCAATAAACGGTCACTCCCTCGCGATTTCGTTCGCGCCAATTATGTGAATCATCCTCCACCACCAATGTTTGTCGCTCTGTCGTGATCTGACTGCCACTTGCATCCTCTAACTCCCATTGCCACCACACCTCAGTTCCAGGCGGTAAAGCGCCACTGCGACGCAACTCCCATTCCCAATCTACTCCTATTTCTGTATCTGGCTCAAAGTCAATTGGCTGTAAAGAACCACCTCTCTGGCAACTCAAACTATCCGTGCCATACACGAGTGTTATATTCTCTATCTCAAATTCACTTTGAGCTTCTAATTCAAATGTCAAACTGTCTGGGAATTGGACAACAAGGCGATTATCTTGAACCTCAATGCTGCTTTGTGCCTTGAGTGGCTGTGCTACCAGCCACAAAATTAAAAACTGCAGAAAAATGATCCACAACCTTCGATAACTTTTCACCACGCTCGTAATAAAGCTGCCAACCTTGATCTGATCACAGATGATTCGGAAAGTCTGGCACGCGAATAATTTTAACCCCTTACAATCAGAATCATTTTACAAAAATCTAAGGAAGGTGTCCAATTTGGTATCTTCGGAAACCAAAACGATTCAGGTCTTACTCAACAAACCCATTTTGACGAAAAGAAGTAAAATCGTGGCGAATAATTTGGATAGAATCAATATTCTCTCCTAAACAATATGAACCAATTCATCTGTAAAATCGAGAAAATCAAAGGAGCAAATCCTAATCATGAATCCATTTCACTATAAAAACGGCCATCTCCATTGCGAAGCCATCCCACTCGACACTATTGCCCAGCAGGTAGGCACACCCGTCTACATTTACAGCACAGCCGAACTGCTACGCCGGGCTGATGCCTATGTGAAAACGACAGCAGCCAAAGCCCAGGGCAACCCCCTCATCTGCTACGCGCTGAAGGCCAATGGCAACCCGCACCTCATTCGACTGTTGGCTGAGGCTGGTTTAGGGGCTGATGTGACTAGTGGTGGCGAGCTATTTTTGGCCCTAGAAGCTGG
This sequence comes from Promineifilaceae bacterium (SeqCode), assembly GCA_965223555.1. Classification (GTDB taxonomy): domain Bacteria; phylum Chloroflexota; class Anaerolineae; order Promineifilales; family Promineifilaceae; genus CBDCWU01. Next base: position 1,989,004 of record CBDCWU010000009.1, on the reverse strand, counting down.
CGTGGCTGCCAACAAAATCATCTTTTCTGGTGTAGGCAAACGGCGAGATGAGATTGAAATGGCTTTACGGGCTGGGATTCGCGCTTTGCACGTCGAGTCGGAGATGGAGTTAGGTGTTATTGGGGAAGTGGCAGCAGAATTGGGTCGAGTAACGGCCGTTGGTGTACGCGTCAATCCCAATATCCAAGCCAAAACCCATCCCTACATCAGCACCGGACAACAAGAACATAAGTTTGGTGTGCCCCTGGAAAAAGCCATCACCATGCTGCATCAAGCCGCCGCCCATCCCTGGCTCAGTCCGGTGGGCCTAGCCGCTCACATCGGCTCACAAATTGAGGATATTGAACCCTTCATCGAAACGGCCGAATTTTTGGCACACACAGCGCAGCAGCTGGCTGACAATGGCTTGGAACTGACCTATGTAGATGTAGGTGGCGGCTTGGGCATTCGCTATGACGATGACGGGGTAAATAATGTGGAGCGGATTCGCTTGTGGGTCACGGCCGTTTCGCAATCCTTGGCTGCCACAAATCTCAACATCATCATGGAACCAGGTCGTTCCCTGGTTGGCCCCGCCGGGATTTTGCTAACTCAAATTGTCTACACGAAAAAGCAAGGCAAAAAGCAGTTTGTCATCACTGATGCCGGCATGAATGATCTGATTCGCCCGACGCTGTATAAGGCTTATCATGCCATTTGGCCTGCTAAAAAAGTGACAGGCACTTCTAAAGTGCCTGTCACTTGCGATGTCGTAGGACCTATTTGTGAATCGGGAGATTTTTTGGCTAAGGCGCGGCCGTTGCCACCCACCCAACCTGGTGATTATTTAGCCGTGATGCAAGCTGGGGCCTATGGCTTTGCCATGAGTAGTAATTATAACGGCCGTCCTCGCCCTGCTGAAGTCCTCGTCAATGGTGATCAGTTCCAGATCATCCGTCAACGCCAAACCTACCAACATTTGCTAGACGGTTGCAGCGAGTAGGCTCTGTGAGGAAAGGCTCACGGCCGTTTTTTTAGGTGATTCTCGTGCTGCACATTGGCCTACACCCGATCATTTGCCCCAATTCCAATTTATCCACCGAGGCATTAGCTCGCAAACATCGGTGCAAGTGCAACTGCGCTTTGACGAGTAGATACGGCCGTTAGCTCCCGACATCCTCATCCTGCAAATGTACATCAATGATCTCACCCGCATCCCTATCTTTCCCCATTTACAAGCCAACATTATTGCTAATTACAAGGAGAATATTCGCTGACTAGTGAAGAAATCCACTGAGATGGGAACCACCATCATCCTCACAACTGTTTTCCCGGTGGGCAATATCCCTTTAGCGCGACACATATCTGCCATAAGTATTTTCAAGCACAAACGTTTCGTTTGCCTCAAACAACTAAGCTACTCTCACTCTTACAGAGAAATTTGCCCCAGAACACGTGTTAATTTGGCTTTGGCCTGTTCGGCCATTGTTTGTAGAGCAGATGCGCCTGTAATGGCCATCATGGCCATGGGGTCAGCGATAGAAACGGCCGTTCGCCCGCCATCTATCTCATACACAATCACATTACAAGGCATCAGCAAACCAATTTCCAACTCATTTTGCAAGGCTTGGTGCGCCAATGGCGGATTGCACGTCCCCAAAATCAAGTAGCGGCGGAAAGGTACATCTAGCTTCTGTTTCAAAGTTTCCTGGACATCAATTTCGGTTAAGACACCAAATCCTTCTGTTCTGAGAGCCTCGGTGACGGCCTCTACTGCTTCGCTAAAAGATAGATCGAGGGTTGTCTGCAACCCGTAACTGTTTTTAATCATGATTGTCTCCATATTGGCTTTCTCCTATTTACTACCTGGATCGTGCCGCAGTTGGACACGAAACTGTCCATCGAGGAACCAGCGGCTTAGAATTTTATCTATTACTTTTGTAGACATTGTTTCACTACTGTTTTGGTGGTGGCACATCGAGCTCATGTTGTTCCCCTAGTGCTTGGATAGTCTGCTGTAAAAAAGGCTGCAATGCTGCTAAATTGGCAAAGCCGTATCGCTGGCTGTCTTGCACCCCTTCCAAGCTAAAGCGCCAAGCGTGGGAATTATTGTCAACATTGCTTTCGCGCCAACAGCGCAGCAAATAAGCACGGTAAAGGGAAGGTTGTTTTTTCATGGGAAAAGTGCCAGTCAGTTAAAGTTGATGCTATACTAATTGGCAGGTGCGAAAAAAGTGCGAAAAGAAAAAAGTAGCGGCTTAAGAATCAATCTGTTAGGCAAGCCAGAAGTATGGCTGGATGATGTGCTGTTAACCAACTTTAGCACTGCTAAAACCGAAGCTCTACTTTATTTTTTGGCGGGGACCAGGCAAACTCATAGCCGGGAGACACTGGCTGGTTTACTGTGGGGAGAGATGCCAGAGGCAAAAGCGCGCCGCAATCTAACTAAGTCGTTATCGGTGTTGCGCCGTTTGCTAGCACCCTTCTTTTTACTAATTGAAGCCCAACGGGTAGGCTTCGCACCAGATGCAGCGATTGACTTAGATCTCACAAGATGGACAACGGCCGTTTCCACCCTGGCCCCCACCCCAGACACCATCAGCCTCTATCGCGGTGATTTCTTGGCAGGCTTCTTTGTAAAAGACGCACTTCCTTTTGAAGAGTGGCAACTGACACAGCGCGAACAGCTGCGAGGGATGGCCATTGATGTGCTGGAAAACCTAGTCAAACAGAGTAATAGTCAAAGAGATTATGTCGCTGGAATTGCTTACGGCCGTCGCTTGTTAGAACTCGACCCCTGGCGTGAATCTGCCCACCGCCAGTTGATGTTGATGCTAGCTCGGCATGGCCAACACATTGCTGCTCTGGCTCAGTACAAACAGTGTACTCAACTATTGGCTGACGAACTAGGTGTTGAGCCCATGGCGGAAACAACGGCTCTGTTCCAACGCATCCGCGCCAGCCGCAGCCAGCCTGCATACACCTTGCCCCATCAAGCAACTCCACTGGTCGGGCGCGAACTTGAGTTAGAGCAAATCCAGCAGCGTTTACAAGACCCAAAATGCCGTTTATTGACGCTCACTGGTCTAGGCGGTATGGGCAAAACCAGATTAGCCATCGCGGCTGCCCACCAAATCAACCAAGAATCTGCTCTCCTTTTCCTGAATGGTGTGGCCTTTGTCTCGCTGGCTGGCGTGGCTACCGAATCGGCCGTGCCTTTGACAATAGTCACCACACTAGACGTCCCCCTCTCCAGTGCTATCACGCCAATCCGTGCCCTGCTCAATTTCCTCCACGATCAGGAAATGCTGCTCGTCCTCGACAACTTTGAACATTTAACAGGGGCATCAGAGCTACTTCTAAACATTTTGCAATCCTGTCCAGACATCAAACTGCTTGTTACCAGTCGAGAACCGCTCAATTTGGCTTCAGAATGGCGCTTAGATTTAGAAGGTTTGCCCATCCCGCCTGCAGAAGAGCATGATCTAGCAGCATTAAAATCCTATGCAGCAGTAGCCCTTTTTGCCCAATCTGCTTCCCAGATGAACGCCCAGTTTCGCTTTTCAGCGGAGAACGCCACAGAGATTGGGCAGTTATGCCAACTGGTCGCTGGCATTCCCCTAGCGCTGCAACTAGCAGCTACTTGGCTGCGAACCATGTCTATTCCCTCCATTTTATCTGCTCTTGAGCGTGATTTGAACATTCTTGCAACTGATATGCGGGACATTCCACCGCGTCAGCGCAGCTTGCGCGCCGTTTTCGAGAGCACCTGGCTGCTTCTCTCGGCAGAAGAGCGGCTAGCCATAGAAACGTTATCACTATGTCGTGGGGGCTTCACTCAGGAAGCGGCAGCGGAAATTGCCCAGACAACCCCTTTCCTCCTGCGGCGTATCATTGACCGTGCCTTGTTATATCAACAGCATGAGGCTCGCTACGACTTACACCCACTAACGCAACAATTTGCTCAAGAACGGCTTGAGAATTCTGGGCAGGCAGAAGTGGCAGCAGCCAGTCACGGCCGTTACTATCTAGCATGGCTAACAAAACAAACACCTGCTCTACATGGCCCAACACCCCAAATCCCCATCAACGCCATTGAAAAAGAACTTGATAATTTGAAACAAGCTTGGCAATGGGCAACAGATACAAGGCAAAGCGATCTGTTGCTTGATGGTTTTACTGATCTAGTCACGTTTTATGACTTGGTGGGGCTGTTATCAGAAGGTGAAATCCTCGCTCAAACTACTATTGATCAAATCGGAGAAGCCGATGACCCTGACGAAGAGCGACTGTTGTGCCAGGCCTTGATTGCTAAGGGTCTGTTCATCACGACCCAGGGGCAGTACGAAGCAGCCGACGCAATCCTGGCCCGTGCCTTATCCCTTGCCCAACATCTGCACGATGAACAAGCTATGGCCGATATATATGATATACGTGGTCGCATTCTGACTGATACTGGAAGATATAACGAAGCCAAACAACAGTATTGGCAAGCATTAACCCACCATCGCCAACAGTCAAATGATTGGAAAACGGCATCAGCATTAACCAATCTGGGGTGGACTCACATTGTCGAAGACAATGCAGATGCAGCCTTACCTGTTTTACAAGAAGCATTAATGCTGGAGCGTAAAATTGGTCACAAACGCGGTGAAGCGTTTGTGTTAGGGAATCTAGCAGTGGTTTATGGCATAAAAGGAGAGGTGCAGAAAGCCTTGTCCAACCAACGGGAAGTTCTAACCGTCTACGAAACTTTGGGGGATCTTCTCAATCTTGGACGTGCTGAAAACAACATTGGCATGACCTTCCTCAATATGGGTCGCTACAGTACAGCATTACCCCATATGCAACGTGCTGTAGAACTATCACGCCAGATAGGAACATTATCAGGATTGACCAATGCTTTAGATAGTCTGGGGACAGCCTATTTAGCCAGTGGGTATTATGGGAAAGCAAGTGCCTGTTTACATGAAGCTTTGGAATCTGCCTTGGAGATTGGGTATACCTACATGAACTACTCCGTCCGGGCTATTCTGGTAAGACTAGGCAACCACACTGGCAATCTCACTCAAGCACAGGAACATCTACAGCAACTCCGTCCCCTCGCTGAAAGACTAGAAAATACGACCTACGTGGCCCGTGCCCTGGCAGAACAAGCTACTCTTACCTATCTGCAAGATGATCTATCAGGTGCAACCAGCTTGATGAAGCAAGCGATTGATATCCTACGCCAAAACCCAGCGCCACTAGATATGCCATTTTTTCTGCTACAGCAAGCGGACTATCTGAGTCAACAACAACTCCCCGCAGACGCTCTCTCGCTGGTAGAAGAAACATTGGCAATTGCTCAAAATCTACAGCACGAGCCGTCACAAATGCGTGCTTGTGCATTGATGGCGAATCTATTAATGATGCTTGGCAAACCTGAAGCCGCACAACGTTATGCAGAAAATGCGCACGCTCATGCAGAGGAATTGGAGTCGTACCCGGAAATTCTAGATGGGTTTGTTCATCTCGGCCATTATCATTTTGCGCTGGGAGATAGCGAGACAGCGGCTAAGATCAGCATGTTTGTGATTGACCATCCAGCAAGCACTTATGCGGCACGACGACAAGCGAAAACGCTTTTAGTGGCCAGTACTTAACGACAACCGGCAAGCTCTAAGCACCAATCTCCACACAGGCCAACCACAAATAGTCCCAGGTATAAATGCCCGTATTGTGTCCGTCATTCCAAAAGAATTGCAGCGCATAGCTGCCTACAGCCTGGACGTTTTCCAAATTGAGTGATTCATTTTGGGCTTGTTGCATCTTTTGCCTATCAGGTGGGCCGCCCATATGGGCATGGCCACCCTTACATTCTACGCAAGGGCAAATGGCGCGTAGCCCAGCGAAGGGATACTCACATGTTGTGTCATTATCCCATTGAATGATCAGGTGACGTTTTTGGCGATCGGCCGTTACGCTTGTGGGTCGTCTCGTTGTCATATTTTCACATATTATTTCTAACTTGAGCAAGCCAGAACAATGGAACTCGCCGTTTCCCAGAGGAGCAGAAGCATATAGAGCATTAAAAGACATTTCTTCTCCTTCTCTGTGAATCTTTGCGCTTTCTCCGTGAATCTGTGTCATTCCCGTATTTTCGAGCGCTAAAAAGGCTTTGCCAGATAAAAATTCTCCAGGTACACTTTGGTAAGGAGCGGTACATTCACCTCCCAACATTATCCCAAACCCTCCATATTTAGGCGAATTCGGATTGAATAACCCATTATTTCCCGAAAATGCCGGATATCCAGCACAAATCACTTCTATTTTATGTTGGATTTTCCCTTGAGCTGCACCCTCAGGTTCTATCCGTTTTTTGTGTAAGGGGTGCACGGCTTACGCAAAGTTAGTTTTTTTGGAGGAGAGATTCCATGAAGTCCCATAAATTTTATTGGTTCACAAGCCTGCTGCTTATCTTAATGCTGGTCTTCGCTGCCTGCGGCGGTGCTTCCACCGAAGTTGTCGGCGAAGACCCAGCACCCGCAGCCACTGAAGCTCCCACAGAGGCAGAAACCTCTTCAGAAGAAGAAGCTTCAACCGACAGTGAGACTGAAACCGACAGTGGAGAAGCAGAAGCCAGCGAGGGCGACGATACCGAAGCCGCTGCCCCAGAAGGGGATCCTGTCGTCTTAGGTGCGCTAGCTCCCTTGTCTGCACCCGGTGCAGTTGTGGGCGGTGAGGCCATGCGCGATGCGATGCTGATCGCGGTGGAAGAGATAAACGAGCAGGGTGGTTTGTTAGGCCGACCCGTTGAGTTAGTCATCGTTGATAGCGAGGGATTACCTGAACGAGGCACGGCCGTTATGGAGAAGCTCATCAACCAAGATGGCGTCGTTGCCGTTGGTGGTGGCTATCATAGCTCCGTCGGTGTGGCTGCCAAAGAGGTAGCTCATGATAATGGCATTCCTGTGGTCTTCGCCGAAACCTGGAATGACACCATCACCAGCGATATGCAGCCTGAGATTTTCCGTATTGCCCCCTTGAACTCCGAAGTATCGGCCGTTGATGTTAACTTCATCTCTGCCATCCCCGGCATTGGCAAAGTCGTCATCGTCACCGAAAATACGGACTATGGCATTCCCGCTGCCCAAAATACCACCGATGGCTTAGCCGGGTACGGTATCGAAGCTGTAACCTTTGGCGTAGACATTGGTACGCAGGACTTCGCTGGCATTGTGGAGCGTGTTCGCGCCGAAGATGCTGACATGATCGTCGTCTATGCCACTGGAGAGGCTGCTTACAACTTCCAACAGCAGGCGGCTGATGCTGGTATAGGCCCCCAGGATTTACCCTTCATGTGTAATCAGGTTTCGCTGGAGAGCGAAGCCTTTTGGACCAATGTGCCTGATGGCAACTACTGTCTCATGCGCCGCGTAGGTCTGCCCGAATCTTTGTACAATGATGTGGCCCGCAGTTTTGTGGCTAAATACACTGAGCGTACAGGTAAACAAGCGGCCGAATCCTATGCGTTGGAAGCCTATGACTCCATCATGATCTTGGCCCAAGCCATCACAGAGGCCAATTCGACTGATTCTGCAGCCATCATCTCCGCTTTGGAAAATATCACCCATGTCGGCACCTTGGGCACTATCACCTTCCCCGTCAACACCAACAACTCGCCCTCAGCCGCCGGTTTGGAAGATAAATGGTGGCATCAATTCCCCGATCCGGCCATCACCATTGTGCAATATCAAGAACAGGGCCAAGATTCTACGATAGCTCCTGTAGTCTATCCAGATCTGTATAAAACGGCCGATATCATTCTCCACGGTGAAGCTGTCTCCATCTCCAGTGGCGATGTAGATACTGTGGGCACAGGCGGAGCAACTGAGGCAGAAGAAATGGCGGATTTTGAATGTGATGGCCCCATCACTCTGGGTGCGCTAGCCCCACTCTCTGCGCCAGGCGCAGTGGTCGGTGGCGAGGCCATGCGTGATGCCATGAACATTGCCGTCGATGAACTGAATGAGCGTGGCGGTATCCTCGGCTGCGAGGTTGAACTGATTATTGTAGACAGCGAAGGTTTGCCCGAACGAGGCACGGCCGTTATGGAAAAATTGATCAACCAGGACAATGTCGTCGCCGTCGGCGGTGGCTATCATAGCTCCGTCGGTGTAGCCGCCAAAGAGGTAGCCCATGACAATGGCGTCCCCGTTGTCTTTGCTGAAACTTGGAATGACACCATCACCAGCGATATGCAGCCCGAAATCTTCCGCATCGCCCCACTGAACTCCGAAGTTTCACTGGTAGATGTCAACTTCATCTCCAGCTTATCCGGCATCAGTAAAATCGTCATCGTCACTGAAAACACCGACTATGGCATTCCTGCCGCCCAAAATACCACCGATGGTTTAGCTGAACACGGCATCGAGGCCGTTACCTTTGGCGTAGATATCGGTACGCAAGATTTCGCGGGCATTGTAGAGCGCGTCCGGGCTGAAGCTCCAGATATGATCGTCGTCTATGCCACCGGAGAAGCTGCTTACAACTTCCAACAGCAAGCGGCTGACGCTGGCATTGGCCCCCAAGACTTGCCCTTCATGTGTAACCAGGTGTCGCTAGAGAGCGAAGCCTTCTGGACCAATGTACCCGATGGCAATTACTGTCTCATGCGCCGCGTTGGTCTGCCAGAACAGCTATACAATGATGTGGCTCGCTCTTTCTTAGACAAATATACTGAAACCACAGGCAAACAAGCGGCTGAATCCTATGCGCTGGAAGCCTATGATTCTATCATGATCTTGGCCCAAGCCATTGAGGAAGCCCATTCGACTGACCCTGCTGCCATCATCGAAGCCTTAGAAAATATCACCTATGTGGGTACCCTGGGCACGATCACCTTCCCCGTCAACTCTAGCAACCCGCCCTCAGCCGCAGGGCTAGAGGATAAGTGGTGGCATCAGTTCCCAGAACCGGCTATCACTATCGTCCAATATCAAGAACCAGGGCAAGATTCAACGGAAGCGGCCGTTGTCTATCCCGAAACCTATAAAACGGCCGATATCATCTTAGTCAATCAGTAAATGAATTGGAGATTGGGGTTAGAAATAAACGAAATCTCTAATCTCTAAAAGGGCGAAGAATACGGCCGTATTCTTCGCCCTTTTTCTAGACAGGTGGCTTCATTATGGAATTTAGCGCAATCTTCTGGAGAACTGTACTGTGGGTCATCGTCTGGGGGGCCATCGGCGGCATCGTCACCCCGCGCATCTATTTGCGCAAAGACTTAGACATTTCCAATGCCTCCCTCATCGGCACAGCCATTGGCGCAGCCACAGCCGCCATAGGCCTGATCCCCCTATGGTACTTCACCCCACGACTAACACCCCGTTGGTCTATCATCCCAGGTATGCTCATCATCGTCGTTCTGGCCATCGCCTTCGGTCGCGCCGATCCCAGCAACTTATGCGTCAGCAGCAGTGATTTTGTAGCCTCTCAGCTCACCAATGGCATCGTCATCGGCATCATCTACGGCCTGATGGCCTTAGGTCTCACACTCATCTTCTCGATCTTAGGGGTCGTCAGCTTCGCCCACGGCGAGTTCTATATGATTGGTGGTATGCTCGTCTACTACTTCGGCAGTGAATGGTTCCCCAACATCAGTCCCATCCTCGCCATTTTATTTGCCTGTCTCATCACCTTTCTCATTGGTGTCATCTTTGAGCGCATTTTTTTGCAGCCAATGTCATCAGGAAAGGTGGAGCGACCAGGCGAATATGCCATTCTTGTCACCTTCGGCTTGGCCTTTTTTTTGCAATACTTAGTCCAGGCCACAGCCGGGGCCAACCCTGTCAAATCACAACGCTTTTTCGACTTTCCTATCATCAATTTGCCCAATGAAGAAGCCCCCACGCTCCTGCAAACAACCGCCGGAAACCTCCGCCTCTTTGATGCGGTTTCCATTCCCAATCCTCGTTTTACGGCCGCCCTCATCGCCATCATTATGCTCATCCTCCTGCTGCTCTTCCTCTACCGCACTTGGGTGGGCAAAGCTTTGCGTGCTGTTAGCCAAGATCAACAAGCGGCAGCAGTGGCAGGCATCAACCCGGCTAACATGAATACCTTGGCCTTCGGTTTGGGAGGCATGTTGGCAGGTTTATCGGGAGCTACTTTGGTGCAAGTTTTCTCCTGGCTGCCGCAAGTAGGTACCATCGCCGCTTCACGCTCCTTTGTCATCATCGTTTTGGGTGGCATGGGCTCCTTGCCAGGAGCCTTTTTGGGCGGGCTGCTAGTGGGGCTATTTGAAGCTGTGGGTACAGGCTGTATCCCCGACCCGACCCGCGCCGCAGCCTATATTCCCGCCTATGGTATGATTATTTTGACACTGGTTTTACTGCTCAAACCCACTGGCTTTTTTGGAAGGGAGTTATGAACCGACGCTATATTCCACGCATATTGGGTCTTGTAGGCATCATCTTTTTGCTCATTTTCCCCTTTGTTTACTCTAGCAACAACTATGATTTTGTGATGCACTTGTGGATCACAGCCTTTTTCTATGCCATTTTGGCTTCGAGCTGGTCGCTATTGGCTGGCTATGCGGGGCAGTTCTCCTTTGGTCATATGGCGTTTATGGCAATTGGCGCTTATGGTACAGCCTTATTTGGCAATTATGTACGGATTACATCTGCGCCAACGATGTTGTGCCGAGAATATCAATTTGGCAGTCGTTGGCTGGTCTTTTTGAATCCCTTAGGAGTCACTCAGGATAGCACCAGTTGCTTGGATATTGCCAAAGAAACTTTGCCGAGAGGAACTGTTATTATTCAACCCTCGATATGGGTAGGCATTTTAATCGGATTGCTCGCAGGAGCACTGTTTGGGCTGTTGGTGGGTTATTTGGTTTTGCGATTACGCAGCACCTATTTGGCTTTGTTCACTATTGGTTTTTCAGAGATTTTGCGGGCTGTGCTGAGCGCAGAAATCGCCATTACGCAAGGCCAAGCAGGGCTGGAACTGCTACCCTTGTTCCCACAGGGGGTGTTGGGCTATAGCTCAACAGACAAACTACCGCCTTACTATGTGATGCTGCTTTTGTTCCTCATTTCGATGGCTCTGATGGGCTGGTTGGCTTCTTCTCGCTTTGGCCTCTTTGTCCGCGCCATTCGTGAAGATGAGGAGGCAGCCGCTGCCTTGGGCGTGAATATTGTGCGCTACAAGGTGTTGGTTTTTACGATTACGGCCACCATCGCAGCGGCGGCGGGCGCCGTGCAAGGTCATTATATTGGCATTATCACGCCCAATATTTTGATTATTTTGCAGATGAGTTTGGTGATTGCTATGGCAGTAATTGGTGGCTTGGAGAATATTGTGAGCGCGGCGATTGGGGCCATTATTATCCAGTTTATCTTGGAGTTGCTGCGGAATAGCTTTGATATTGGCCCCTATACGGTGGATATGACGCTGTGGCGGTTGGTCTTTTTTGGTGCATTGTTGATGCTGACGCTGCGCTTCTGGCGTAATGGGCTAATCCAGCCGATTTTGGAGCGTTTCGCCCGCACGGGTGTAGCAGAGGAAACTGTGGCCAAACGTCAAGTGGAAACGGCCGAATCTCCTGGGGGTGGCTCATGATTGAATTGCAAGTCAATAATATCTACAAGAACTTTGGTGGATTGCAGGTATTGCGGGATGTGTCGTTCTCAGTGAAGGGGGCTGAACTTATTGGCCTCATCGGGCCAAATGGAGCCGGTAAGACGACATTGACCAATATCCTAGATGGGGCCTTGAATGCGTCGCAGGGCACAGTCTATTTGAACGGCCGTCGCATTGACTCTCTCCCCCCCTATGAAGTGGCTAAAGTCGGCTTAGGGCGCACATTCCAAGTAACACGCTCCTTTCGGCGTATGACGGTGCTAGAAAATCTCTATGTGCCAGCTCTGGCAATGGCCAAAGGCAACCATGATTATAAAGAGCAGGCTATGGAGGTGCTAAAATTCTTGACGATGGATCATTTGCGTAATGAGTATGCTCGTGCTTTGTCTGGCGGCCAACAAAAATTATTGGAACTCGGCCGTTTGCTCATGCTCGACCCAGACATCATCATCTTAGATGAACCCTTTGCTGGCGTTCATCCCAAATTGATGGAAATCATTTATCAATACATCTACAAAGTCAATGAAGAAGGCAAAGCCATTATTATCATCAGCCACGATATGGACACAATTTTCACCCTGAGCAAGCGGCTGCTGGTGTTAAACTATGGCGATTTGATCGCCGATGGCGACCCCGAAGTAGTGAAACATGATCCAACAGTGATTGAGGCCTATTTGGGCCAAGATGGGGAAGAAGAGGAAGAATCAGTGGTCAGTGGTCAGTAGGCCGTGGTCAGTTGCTGTGGGCTGAATACTGCTTACTCTTTACTTATTGTTGCTCGCTGATTACGCCTGAGGAAAGCTATGTTAGAAATGAAAGACCTCTATGTAGGTTATTATCGTGATTTGAACATTTTGCAGAATTTGAATATCACGGCTGAACCGGGCCGGATAACAACTATCTTGGGAGCCAATGGTGTGGGCAAATCTACGACGTTAAAGGCAGTTTATGGCTTCTTAAAACCAAATGATGGGGATATCTTGATGGAGGGCAAGAGTATTTTGGGCACACCCACCCATGAGCGGATTCGTTTGGGGCTGGCCTATATTCCCCAGCAGCCGGGGGTGTTTCGCTGGATGTCGGTAGAGGAGAATTTGGAAGTGGGAGCCTGGACATTTCGGCGTGATAAGCGGCGGCTGAAGCAGAAGCTGGAGGAGAATTATGCCCGTTTCCCCATTTTGCGCGACAAACGGCGGCAGATGACGGGTGAATTATCAGGCGGACAGCAGCGTATGGTGGAGATCGGCCGTACCTTGATGACCGATCCCAAAGTGATTTTGGTGGATGAGCCAACGGCCGGTTTGTCTAAGCTGCTGTCTGAGGAAGTGTATCGGATGTTGATAGATTTGCGAGACCAAGACAATCTAACCATTCTGCTGGTAGACCAGGAAATTCGCCATGCTCTCAAGATTTCCGATTATGTGTATGTGCTCGAATTGGGGCGCAACAAATATGAAGGGCCAGCTTCTGATTTCCAAGATTTGGAAAAGGCGTTTTGGGTCGGGGGATAGGAGATGAGAGATTGGAGGTTAGTCCCTGTCACTCAGATAAAGTTATGTCCACTTTCCCCTTAATCTCCCACTTTCAGCAACATCAGGCTGTGTCGCCGACGCTGCAAATCAATGAGAGGGTGCAGCAATTGTGGGCGGCGGGACAGACAATATATCACTTTGGTTTTGGCGAGTCGCGCTTTCCGGTTCAGCCGAAGATTGCGGCGGCATTGGCTGCCAATGTACAGCGCAAGGGATATTTGCCAGTGCAGGGATTGTTGGCGTTGCGGGAGGCGATTGCGGCATATGACGGCCGTTTTCTCTCCACCCCTATCTCCCCAGACCAAGTTATTGTGGCTCCCGGTAGCAAAGCCTTGCTTTTTGCTGTATTAATGGCTTTAGATGGCGATCTACTGTTGCCTACACCATCGTGGGTGTCCTATGCGCCACAGGCGCAACTAGTAGGCAAGCCAGTCCATTTCATTCCTGCCTCAATTACTAATGACTACTCCTTAACTATTGAAAAGCTAGATGAAACCGTTCAGCGCAGTTCAAGTCCCAGCAAAATTTTGATCATCAATAGCCCTAATAATCCGACAGGCCGTATGTTAACAGCCGATTTCCTACAAGAACTGGCAACATATTGCCGTGAGAACCGGATTTTGGTGCTGAGTGATGAGATTTATGGACAAGTAGTAGACGGCCGTTTCCCCCACATCTCCCTGGCTCAATACTATCCCGAAGGCACCATCATCTTAGGTGGTCTCAGCAAACATCTCTCGCTAGGTGGTTGGCGTGTAGGCAAGGCTATATTGCCAGACACCATGACCTACCTCATGCCTGTTTTGAGTAGCATCGCCAGCGAAATTTGGACATCTGTGAGTGCCCCCGTGCAATATGCAGCCCTGACAGCCTACAGTGGCGATCCTGACATTGAAGCCTATATCACCGAGTGCGCCCGGCTGCACAGCCTACGCAGCCAGCATATTTGGAGTTGGCTGATGGAATTGGGAATCCAATGTGCCCAGCCACAAGGGGCTTTTTACATGATGCCCAATTTTGACCGTTGGCGAGAACCATTGGCCCAACGTGGTGTAACAACTTCAACCGAATTGGCCCATTTTTTGTTGGATCAATATCAATTAGCCCTGTTGCCTGGAACTGTCTTTGGGGTACCCGCCCAAGAATTATCGCTGCGGTTGGCAACGAGCTTTGTAGATATGGAGACGGATGAAAAGGCTGAAACAGTTGTGGCAGCTTGGCGCAACCAGCCAGATGAGACGATTATGATGACCCATCATCCCGTTACAGAAAAAGCTATTGGTCAGTTTCAAAAGTTGATAGATGATTTAGGATAAGTTGTTAGAGATTAGAGCGTGACAATCTCCTGTCTCTAATCTCCAATCTTCAAAGAGATATGGCTATTGAAGTACGACCCGTGACAACAGTTGAAGAATGTCATCTAATTGAGGAAATCACTTGTGCGGCTTGGGAAGGAGATATGAGCATCGCTATCCCAGAGCATATGACGATTACGGTGGCGCGGGAAAACGGAGGGGTGGTTCTATTGGCCTGGGATGGGGAAACGGCCGTTGGCTTTTGCCTCGGTTTTCTATCTTATGTAGGGTCAGAAAAACGGCTCAAACATCATTCCCATGTCACTGGGGTATTGCCCTCCTATCGGGGACAGCATGTGGGCGAAATCATTAAATGGGCACAGCGGGAGGCAGTCTTGGCCTTGGCTATTGATCACATCACCTGGACCTATGATCCACTGGAGACGCTTAACGGCAATCTAAATCTGCACAAACTGGGGGCGGTTTGCTGCACTTATAAACGGGATGTTTATGGTTTTATCAATGATGGGCTAAATCAAGGTGCGCCCACCGACCGCTTTTATGTGGATTGGTGGCTGGCTTCCCAGTGGGTGCAGGATCATGCCGTCAAAACATACCGCTCACAAAGCAAAAGAGTATGGCTGGCAGCAGGGGGCGTGGTCGTCAATCCTCCCCAACAGCGGTCATCTGGATGGCTGCCCGGTTCTTTTGCCAAGTCTGGGGCGAACCATTTGCTGGTAGCAGTACCCAAAAATTATCAGGCTGTGAAGCGAGCATATCCAGAAGCAGGTTTATCCTGGCGACTGCATACGCGGGAAATTTTTGAATGGGCGTTTGAGGTAGGTTATACGGCCGTCGATCTGCTCGTCGAAAAAGAACTTTGTTATTATTTGCTAGTCAAAAATTGGGTGATTGAGTAATCTGATAATTGAGGCGTTGGCAAATTACCAATTATCCAGTTACCCCTATTATCATGAAAATTGAACGCATCGAATTACATTATATTACATTACCCTTGGTACATCCTTTCCGCACCAGTTTTGGTGAAGAGACGGAGAAGGGGGCTGTGTTAACGGCCGTTTACAGCGACGGTCTGATTGGTTGGGGAGAGTGCGTGGCCGGCAGTGATGGCCCCTTGTACTCTTCCGAAACGGTGCAGACGGCCTGGTATGTGATGACTGAGTTTTTGATTCCGCTGCTATTAGGCCAAGACATCAGCGATCCCACAGTCATTCCTGCGCTTTTCAAACCCATCCGGGGCCATCCCATGGCCAAGGCTTCACTAGAAAACGCTGTCTGGGACTTGTTGGCTAAGGCACAGAATAAACCACTTTCTGCTATGTGGCAAAGTGTGCGGGATCGCGTTGAAGTTGGCGTGAGCATTGGCATTCAACCAACCATTGAAGCTTTGCTGGCTCGGGTAGACAACTTTGTGGAAGTGGGATACGGTCGTATTAAGGCCAAGATCGAACCGGGTTGGGAAATAGAGCCACTGAGTCGCATCCGTGAACACCATCCACAAGTACGCTTAATGGCTGATGCCAACTCCGCCTTTACCCTGGCTGATGCTCCCTTACTCCAGCAGCTTGATCCCCTCAAATTACTAATGATCGAACAGCCACTGGCTTACGATGACATCGCCGATCATGCCCGGCTGCAACCACAGCTCGAAACGCCACTCTGCCTAGACGAAAGCATTCACGGGGTGGCTGACGCCCAAGCTATGATTGATTTGCAGGCAGGCAAGATTATCAATATGAAGGTGGGGCGTGTGGGGGGCCTCACCAATGCCCTAAAGATTCACGACATGGCCCAGGCGGCGGGGATTGCCATGTGGTGCGGGGGGATGTTAGAGACAGGAATCGGCCGTGCCGCCAATGTGCATTTGGCCACACTGCCCAATTTCACCCTGCCTGGTGATATTTCAGCAACGGATCGCTACTTCCACCAGGACATCGCCGACCCACCTTTTGTGCTAAACGTCGAGGACAGCACAATGACTGTACCGACAGGCGCAGGCGTTGGCGTAGAAGTACGACCAGAGCGAATTGAGAAGGCCCGAGTGCGCCATCATGTGGCCTCAGCGTAAGATAAAACTGGCCGAATCAACGCATAGATGGATCACTCGTCTGACAGCTTAGGCTCCCCATTGACGGTGTGCCCGATGCGCAGTAACACTTCGTGCAAGTCAGCCCCATTGGTATACAGGGGATCAATGCCTCTCACCAATTTGGCTCGCAGTTGATACAACTCTTGGGTTGTATGATTAGCCCGGTTTTTGACCCACTTCACCTTCATCAGTTCAGCCTGTTTATCTTGCTTGGGATTGAAACGGCCGTTTAACTCACTACATTGATTACAGACGCCATTCTTATTGACCAGGGCGCAAGTCTCATCAAAAATACCAATCATCGTTTGGCGGGCATTACGCAAGAAATGTTTCACCCTGCTTGGGGTAGCTTCCATAATCAGCACAATCTCCTTGATCTTGAAGCCATAAATATCTTTGAGGATGAGAGTTATCTGCTGCTCAATGGGCAACATTTTAGACACACAAGTAAAACAGTAATCAATGTGTTCCCGAACCTCATACATGCCCTGCGGAGCATGTTGATGATCATAATCAATCTGGCTCATCACAGCATTTTCCTGATAGGCCAACTGTCTAGTACGCTCAAATGTGTCTGTTTGCCATCGCTTTTGGTTCTTCAAAAGCTTACGGGCATGGTTAGTTGCAATCGTAAACACCCAAGTTTTCAGACTTGCATCCCCCCGAAAAGAGCCAATATTTTCAAAGGCAATGATAAAGGCGTCTTGAGCCGCATCTTCCATATCATTGCGATTGGCTAGCAGACGGTAAAGATAGGATTTCAACTGGGGTTGAAATGTAGAAAAGAGGGTATGAAAAGCGCGAATATCACCCGCTTGGGCTTGTTGTAACAAGATGTTGGAGGTCGTCTCTAGATTGCTCATAGGTTTTTCAGGAACGAAGTTCTTTTAAAAGAACTTCGTTCCTAACCATTCTACTCTAAAAAATATCCCAACTAGAAGCAACTAAATTCAAATTTTCCGCTTTAGGGGGCACTTCAGGCTGGCTGGCCCTTAATTGTTGTTGAAATTGTTGAAAAGCCTCTAGATTGGAAAGGATTTGGGCCGCTTCTTCGTTGGCGCGCATGACAAAATGGACAAATGTCTGGCCATCATCTTGCAAAAAGGCACTGTATTTGATGTCAGTATGATTAATTTCTCTGAGAGCTTCCATCACTTTGCGAATATTTTGCTTATTGGTTTCGACATAACTTTCCTTGACAGTATATTGAACTTTTACAGCATCCATTGAATAATCTCCTTAAAATTGATAATGATTTTGCATGGCTTCATGCTTGTTTATACTTTAGAGTCATTGGCACCTAAAAAGGATCGGATTACGGTAATGACAATGTTTTCTATCATCTTGGCCTTTACTGGTTTTATCGCTTTAGGGCTGTCTATTGGTATGTTGGGTGTAGCTTGGCCCTCTATTCAGGATACCTTTGCCCTACCATTAGATGCTGTCGGGCTGCTGTTATTAGTGGGAACGAGTGGTCAGGTTTTGGCTAGTTCGTTAAGTGGCCGATTAATCCTTCGCTTAGAAACAGGCTGGCTTCTGGTTCTAAGCAGTGTGAGCATGGGTCTAGGCTTATTAGGGCAAGCTATCGCTCCTAGCTGGTGGGTGATGATTGCTCTGGCGGCCTTGGCAGGCATGGGTAGTGGGTTAATTGATTCAAGCCTAAATATTTATATCGCTCAGCATCATAGCGGACGAGTGATGAATTGGCTACACGCCTGTTTTGGCTTGGGCGCAACATTAGGTCCGCTGTTGATGACGGCCGTACTCGCTCAGGAACTGACCTGGCGAGTTGGCTATGGAGTTGCTGCCGCCATTCAAGGGGTAATGGCCATCTGCTTTTGGCTCACGGTGAAAAAATGGCATCCTGTTACAGTGGAGACGGAAACGGTCACCACAGCTGCCAACCACGGAGGCAGCAACGGCCGTATTTTCCTCATGTGGTTGAGTATCACGCTCTTCTTCCTTTATGCTGGTGTGGAAGTGACAGCGGGACAGTGGAGTTTCCCTATTTATACCGAATCTCGTGGTATTAATTTGGAAACAGCCGGATTTTGGGTAAGCGTTTATTGGGGTAGTTTGACAATTGGCCGACTCCTTTTCGGCTTCGTCGTCAATCATATTGGAGCAACACCTATGTTACGCGCCTGTATGGTGGGTGTTATTATTGGTGCCGTTGGCTTTATGCTTCCCACTAATGGCCTCAGCTTTGCTGGATTAGCCCTCATTGGTTTTGCCCAGGCTCCCATCTTCCCTCTCCTCGTTTCCGAAACGCCTAAGCGTCTCGGTTCCACTTTAGCTGTACGCGCCATTGGCTACCAGGTTGGTGCTGCTGGTTTAGGTATTGCCACCTTGCCTGGTTTAGCCGGTATAATTGCTGATACTTGGGGGCTAGAACAGATCGGCCGTTTTATTCTAATCGCTTCCATTGCCTTTTTTTTATTACATGAACTTATTTTGCAGCAAGCAGCGGCTCATGAATCCATCACACCTTAGCGATAGAAATAACAATCAGGCCCAATGCAAGCATCTATATTCACAGTGAACAAAGGGGTCAAACAATCGCCTTATCTTCACGAAATTGTTACAGGCCAAAAATTCAGAACAGGGTATAATGAGCCATAAAGCGAGTTCTCTTAACATATTTGCCTATACAAATCCGAAGTTCAATATTTGGTCAATCAGCAATGCTTTTGCAGATCGAGGTGATATTGGAGTAACATCATGAATAATTATCGCCCTTTCCTTTTTTGGTTATTATTTGCTACGCTCGCATTAGGAGCAGCCATCTTACTCCCTTCAAAACCAACGGCCGCTTCAGACTTCCCCCCCCGTCCCACCACAATTCCTGCACCTACCACAGCATCAGCACCTATTCCCGATAACAGCAACGATGGTGCCCTAATCTTTTTGCACGTTCCTTCGCCTCCTGACGATCTACAAACCATTGTGCAATGGCAAGATGGGCTGGGCGAGTGGCATGATGTGGTAGGGTGGCACGGCTGGCTGAATGAAGCCAACTTCATTGTCTGGTGGGTCGCCCCGCGTGATTTAGGTGCGGTTTGGTATCGCTGGCATGTGTATACGGCAGACGGCGGTATTGCCACCACTAGTGATACTTTTAGCCTGCCTGATCGCCCCAACCAAACCCTACATATCCTCATAACTCTAACCCAAGAATAAATCTTGTCGGGTAGATTGGGCGATACATTCACATAGCGTATCAGTAACTTTTTTATTGGAGCCAAAGGAGATCTCTCGTGAACAAGCAACATTCCTCCAAATCTTTCCTAGCCAGCTTCCTCTCTCTATTTCTGGCTCTCATCATCCTCAGCCTTTGTTTATGGCTCCTCACACCACCTACCCTCGTGCGGGGGCAAGAAGACGAAGGTATAAAAAAAGAAAAATTTGAAGAACCAACCCCTGGTAAATCCACTATTGTCACCCCTGGAACTCGGGAGAGCGTCACAAACCTACCGCCCCCGCCCCTTGTTGGCCTCACCGAAACCCCTTATTGGCTGGGCGTAGACGTAGATAGCTCTTTTGATGCTGCTTGGGGTGATGTGGATGGCGATGGTGACCTTGATCTGGCTATTGCCAATGACGCTTTTGGTGGTAATGGTGCCAGCAAACTCTACCAAAACGAGGGCGGTATCTTGCAAGATACACCTATATGGGAATCGAATGATACTGTTGAGGGAGCCATGAGTGTTGCTTGGGGTGATGTCAATGGCGATGGGGCCTTAGACCTAGCTATTGGCGATTTCTACAACTATAACAAGGTCTATCTCAATGATCGTGGGTCTCTGCAAAATACACCAGTCTGGACATCCACAATCACAGCCACCACCAGTGTCGCCTGGGGAGATGTCAATGGCGATGGGGCTCTAGATTTGGCGGTGGCGACAGAAGATGGTCCCAACTACGTTTATCTCAACACAGGCACAGGCTTAGATACCGTACCCGCCTGGACATCAGGCAACAGCGACAGCACAACCAGTATCGCCCTGGCTGATGTCAATGGCGATGAGCGGCTTGATATCGCCGTTGGCAATGCCAACCAACCCAACATTTTATATCTAAATGATGGCTTGGGTAATTTTCACAATGGCCCAGTTTCCTGCTTAGGCTTGTGGGAATGGGGGCCGGCCGCCAGTGGGCCAGAAAAAGCCCATTCTGGCAGTTATGTGTGGGGTACGAATCTCTCTGGCGATTATGGGCCGAATGAGGATGAATATCTGACAACCCCCCTAATTGATTTAACAAGTGTACCCTCAGGCCCGGTTGATGTTTCCTGGTGGCATTGGATCGAAACGGAAGCAAGTTGGGATTTTGCCAGCGTTGAGGCCAGCAAAGACGGTGGCCTCAGTTGGTCTAACATTTTTACTACAAGTGGTGCGATTTCCGGTACTAACAATTCTTATACCAACGAGATTGCTATGTTAGATGCCAGCTACGCAGTCAATAATTTCCAATTGCGTTTTCACTTGCAATCTGACAGTAGTTTCCATTTTGCTGGGTTTTATGTGGATGATGTAAGTATCTTCGTCGGTGGGGTTGAAGCCTATTCGGCCGATTTTGAGACGACTGGGGGCGGCTATAGTGCCCCACCAACTGGGGTACGCTGTCTTGGAGCCGCCAAGGATGATACGGAAAGTATTGCCTTTGGCGATGCTGATGGCGATGGTGATCCTGATTTGGCCGTCGGTAATTGGAATCAGCCTAATAAGATTTATGCTAACAATGTAAATGGCAGCCAATGGGCTTTGGTTTGGGGTTCGGACGAAACGGACTCCACCAGTGACATTACTTTTGGCGATGTGGATGGAGATGGGGATTTGGATTTAGCCGCAGCCGATATGTTTGTCAGTAACAAGGTGTATCTGAATGATGAAGGTGTGTTCAGTGAGACGGCCGTTTGGCAATCTGACGACACAGACCGAAACCGCAGCGTAGCTTGGGGAGACATGAATGGGGACGGCACACTAGACCTCGCCGTTGCCAATGGCAATGGGCCTAATAAGGTCTATCTCAACAATGCCACCCTACTACAAACAACGGCCGATGACAGTTGGGAATCCTTAACCATCACCCGTACTCAAGCTGCTGCCTGGGGCGATATGAACGGTGATGGCCTGCTAGACCTCGCCATTGGTAACAATGGCTTGAACCAAGTCTACCTCAACATCAGTGGCACACTCGATCTTGATCCCATTTGGACGTCAACCGAAGACAATTGGACCGTGAGCATGGCTTGGGGGGATGTCAACGGCGATGGCTTACTCGATCTAGCCGCAGGCAATATCGGCCCCAACCACGTTTACCTCAATGTCAATGGCCTCTTAGAAACAACAGCCTCTTGGGTCAGCAATGACAACAATTCCAGTTACACTGTAGCCTGGGGGGATGTCAATGGCGATGGGAACCTAGATTTAGCAGCAGGCAATTACAACAGCCAGAACAAAATCTACATCAATAATGGCGGCAGCTTACCCATAGATGCCACCTGGATTTCAGATGAGAGTGCGGGCACGGTTGGTCTGGCTTTGGGCGACATTGATGGCGATGGCGACCTAGATATGGCGGCTGGCAACTGGTTTGAACCAAATCAATATTATCTCAATGATGGCAATGGCGTACAGACAAGCGCAGCTTGGGCTTCAACTGATGCTGATAGAACCTGGAGCGTGGCCTGGGCCGATATGAATGGCGATGGCCTACTCGACTTAGCCGCAGGTAATGATTCTGGGCCAAATCGCGTTTACCTGAATCTAGGTGGCGTTTTAGACCCTGTTTCTGCTTGGCAATCAGGCGATACGGATGTCACAGTCAGCATAGCCTGGGGCGATGTCAATGGTGATGGTTGGCCTGATTTAGCCTCTGGCAATGTTGGCGATCCCAATCGAGTCTATTTGAATCGACAAGGTATGTTACAAACGGCCGCTGACAATCCCTGGGTCTCTGAAGATAGTGATGCTACTTTTGCTGTGGCCTGGGGCGATATGAACCGTGATGGACACCTCGACCTGGCTGCTGCCAATGAATTTGACCCCAACAAAGTGTATCTTGGCTTCCGGCCCGCTCATCCCTTCTACGGTGGTCAGACGGTGGCGATTGCTTTTGATTACACCCTCACGCCAGCCGATCTCTTTGCCTTAGCCAATATCCAAGGTGAGGGCACAGTGCCTATTTCCTATACTCTATTCCATCCTGCCAGCGAGCCTATCCGCGAGGTGCGGGCCGCCTATTCGCTGGATGGTGGACAAAATTGGCAGCCAGCCATCGCCGCCGGAGGCACGTTGACGGCCAATCTTGCCACTAGCCCTTACCCCACAGCCCCCGTCTTTTGCAGTGCACCCAACTGGGCTATCCCCGATAGTAATCTAACAGGAATCACCAACACGATGAATGTCAATTTTCCAGGTACGATTTCTGACTTAGCCGTATCTATTGAGGCCGATCATACCTGGGTGGGAGATCTCGAATTCAGATTGGAACATGTGGACACGGGAACGGCCATTACCCTTATTGACCGTCCAGGTGTGCCAGCCGATACTTTCGGTTGTAACAGTAATGACATCGATGTCATCCTTGATGACACAGCCACCTCCCCCGTCGAAGACGAATGCAGTCTCATTCCGCCTGCCATTCAAGGTGTATTCTCACCCAACGAACCTCTAGCCACTTTTAATGGCGAGAATTTTAGCGGTGATTGGCAACTAACGGCCGTCGACAATGCTAGCCCCGACACAGGGACGCTCATCGAATGGTGTTTACTCTCCGATGCCTTTGCCCCTGATGCGCCACTGGGAACAATTACCAACTCACACGTCTTTGAGTGGGATGTCTTTGGTAGCGGCTTCTTTGGTCAAAGTGATAATGTGATGTTCCGTCTGGAAGCCCTGCCCGATTTGCGACCTCAAGCCAATCGTACACCTGGCCCCTTCCAACGGCCGATCATTGCCTCCCAAACCTACCCCTTCCGCGTACGCGGCACCCAAATACAGGTCATCTCCGGCACGCTTCCCGCCGCTGATGCCCTTGTCTATCGTGTCGAGTCAGGTCAGGTTGCTAATGGCGATCCTATCGCCGACAGCAGCGGCTCACCCTTCCGCACCAACGCCCAAGGCTTCTTGCAGGGCCGGGGGGCCTTAACAGCTGGCGACAACCTTGTGGCCCTCATGCCCCAAACCAATGCAAACAGCACATCAACTTGCAGCACCCCCAACCTAGCCATTCCCGATCTCGACCCTAGCGGAGTCAGCGACAGCCTAGTCATTAACAGTAGTAGCACCATCCAAGACTTAAATGTATCCATTAACACAGCTCATACTTGGGTGGGCGACCTCATATTCACCCTGGAGCATGTGGACTCTGGCACAACGATCACCCTTATGGATCGTCCTGGTGTGCCCAATACAACCTTTGGTTGTAGCGGCGATGACATTAATGCCACTTTCGAGGATGATGCCGATATTGCTGTCGAAAATCAATGTGACATCGGCGCACCCACCATTCATGGTGATGTGCGCCCCGACGATCCTTTAAGCAGCTTCAATGGCGAAAGTTTGAACGGCACCTGGACCTTGACCGTCTCCGATAATGCCAGTCCTGACCCGGGCACCTTAGTCGAATGGTGTCTCTTAACTGAGGACAAAGATGAGAGCTATACCCTGTATCATACTAGTGCAGCCCCTACGCCAACGGGCTTGGCCATGTACACATTTACGGGTGGCGGGTTACAGACCTTGTCTGTAACGGCCGCTAATCCGCTCCTTCTCTTTGATGTTGATCTCTCTTTGGAATGGGATGCTCGAAACGATGGTCTGTTCTTAGCTGACCTACAAGATGCTGTGCAAGAAGCTTCCACCATTTTATACGATGTCAGTAATGGCCAAATTGCCATTGGCGAAGTACGATTGCATCAAGATCGAGCCAATTGGCTCACATCTGATGTTGTTCTCTATGCCAGCAACAATGTACGGCCCCGGGCCGCCTTAGGTGGGGTCGTCCTCACGGGCACAAATGACATCAACGTCAATGGCACAATTACCAATGCCTACCTGCCTGGACAAGTCTCTATGGGGCCGATTTGGGATCCGTTCGGTGAGAATCAATTTGACCTCGGTCAGGAGTGGTGGCGGGCTTTAGCCCATGAATTAGCCCACTATCTGCTCTTCTTGCCCGATAATTACGTCGGTGTGAATGGTAATGGCGGTCTCATAGGCATCGATTGTCAGGGCAGCTTCATGACCAATACCTCGGATGATACCTACAGCGAGTTCCTGACTGAATCAGGCTGGACGGGCGACTGTTTGCAGAGTATTGCCGAGCACACCACAGGACGTTATGATTGGGAAACAGTAACACAGTTCTATCCCATGCTGAGTGGTGCAGGTGGCAACATTGGCCCCTCTGTGCTGCCCATCAATGTGACCAAAGTGACTGTGAATAGCCCAGCCACTCCGGCAACGGCCGTTCCTGTACGCAACTTCGACCTACGCAATGCAAACACTAACGCCCTCATCTCCCTACCCCAAGCCAAAGGCTATCTCTTGCGCGGGCACAACACCCCAGAGCTAACGGACGACAGTCTCATTGATCTGGGAACCACACGTGGTGGTGGTGATCGCATTAAAGTGCGTGGAGCCGAACCCGATGATCGCCTCTGTGTCAGTGGCTTGCGTGATGATGTGTTATGGCAAGGCTGCGAAACCGTAACTGAGAACAGCACCAGTATCCTCGTGGCACCAGTGACGGATTGGACCCCCAACATCATTGTTACCCCCGTCAATACACGCACCATTCGCATTACCGTTACCCAACCAGTAACCTCTGGCAATTTGAATGCCCAACTTATTCCCGCCTATGGCTCACAAGCAGACCAAACTGTCATCCACTCACCCTGGAGCAGCATGAGTGCGCTTGGTAACAATACCTACGCCACCGTCCTCACCGTTGATTATCCAACCTTCCAAGGCACAGTGCGAATTTGGGAGCCAGGCTCGCCGCAACATGAAACCATTAGCAGCTATGTACTAGATACGACAACTTGGGGCGGCAGCAGCCGTGGCTGGAATGGCGGTAGCAGCCGTGGCTGGAATGGCGGTAGCAGCCGTGGTTGGAATGGCGCACCTTCCGTTTCAGGCGATGGCCAATTGACCGTCTTCAATGTCAATGACCCCTATGGCGAAACGGGTGTTTCGGCCTTGCAATCCTTGTCTATTGTTCCGGAATTGCCTTCCTGGTTGACATTGGTGGGACAAGGGTATGTGGTAATAGAAACGGCCGCTTACAATAACAACGTCCCCCGCACCTTAGCCTATGATTACTTACAACGCGATGTGCCTGATGGCTACGAGCACTCCCTCAACATCTACTTTTTGGCTGAAGGCAGCACGGAGTGGCAGCGTCTAGCCACGACGGTGGATCAAGATGAGAACCGAGCCATCTCCGATATGCCTCTTGATGGTGGCGGCATCTATGTCCTGGTCACAACCATCGAGATGCCAGCCTTGTCTCAAGGCTGGAACTTGTTAGCCTATCCCGTGCCCGCAACCCGTACTGTCGCGTTGGCTTTAGCCTCGATTGCGGACGACTATACCACCATTATGGCAGAAGACGGGACTGGCAGTTGGTTGGCACATGACCAAACAGTGGTGCGAGATCACCCTGAATTCGTGCCCTACGTAAATACTTTGTCTCATCTGACATTCGGGCACAGCTATTGGATTTATGCCATTACTGATACGATCCCCTTTATCGGTGTTCCTGAAACTGGTCTAGGCAGGGCTATAACTGAATTACCTCCTGGCCTTTTCTATGGCTGGGTGGCCCCACCAGATGGGGTGCCAGTAGCAGTAGGGGATACAGTAACGGCCGTTATTGCTGGTGTTACTTGTGGCATGGGTACAGTCACTGACACCGTTCCCGGCAGCCTGTTGGCTTACAAATTATTTGTAAAAGCTGATTCAGGCGATGGTTGTGGGGCTAACGGCCGTGCCATCAGTTTTAGTATCAATGGTTATACCTTCCCCGAACAATTCAGTCGTTCCGGCGAGGTTCAGTGGAACCGCCAAGCCTGGTTCCATTCACTCGGTCTAGGCCACCGTATCTTCCTACCCCTCATCAATAATAACGCCCAACAAATTGCTCCTGATCTAGTCGTAGACAGCATTGCCATTCAAGGGGATGAAGTGCAGGTTGTGATTGCCAACCAGGGCAGCAAGCCTGTTCCGGCAGACGCTGCTTACTGGATAGACTTATACGTGAACCCCGCTTCTGTGCCCCAAATCAACCAAACGTGGCAAAGCCTAGGCAGTGCGGGCATCGTTTGGGGTGTCACTGGCATTACCCTCTCGCCCGGCCAAGCACTCACACTTACACTAGATGATAGCTACTATGTCCCTGCCTTTAGTAGCTACTTAGGCGAACCTGCCTCCGGCTCAGCCATTTATGTCCAAGTAGACGCAATCAATCTAGAAACAAATTATGGCGTTGTCCTGGAAACACACGAGATACAAGGAGAAGCATCTAACAATTTAACCGGTATTCTTTACTTAGCAGATTAGTAGGCATAACTTATTAAAGGATTTGTTCACCAATTGAGTTGCTGCAGAAACAAGGATAAAGGCAGAACCGACAAAGGTAATTTAGCCAATAAGCAAGGCTGCTTTGGCTAACCAATTTAGCACTGTTTGCAGTTCTTGGGCCATCTGTTGTTGTACAACGGCCGTATCCCTTGCTTCCTCCGCCACTTGAATGATCCCTTCCGCCACCAACTGCATTAACAGAGCCAATAAATCCTCATGGGTGCGTGTGCCATCCAAAAAAGGCAGCAAATAAAGGCTAAGCTTATCCAAATTTACCCGCTCATGACGCCGATTGACAAGCCGTAACTTCGCCTGAGCTTGATACCGGGCCAGAGGCGAGGCCAACGGCCGTTCACTCACGGCTGTTACAAAAGGCAAGGGCATCATATGCAATTCCACCAATTTGCTGCTATAGCTAAAAGCACGCAGCAGATTTACCGCCAGTAATTGTACATCTTCACCGCTCATTGTTTGTCCCAAAAAGGCTTGGGCAGCGATGACCAAATCAGCAAAGGCAACGGCCGTTGGTTGCCGTTGTCCCAATACCAACAAAGCCGCCTTCGTTAATGGATGATCTGTAGCAAACACCGTCCCATCAGTGGCTTGGAACTGAACGGCCGTTGACCCTGCCACATCTACCTCTTTAGGCACAGGACTAGCCCATGAAGCCACATAAAATTGCTGCATCAAAGCCGGGGATGGCTGCAATCGGCGATTGACCTCAACCGTCTCATGGCATAATAACGTTTGGCGCAGCGTACGATTACGCAAAAAATCCATATATTGCTCCAACTCAATCGTACTCTTTGACATCTGCATCAACCGCTGTGTTACCTCTGGCGTAAACCCATGCGGCATCACCATAGGAAAATCCGCCTCAGCCACATATTGCAGGCCGAACTGCGCCGCCTGCGCCATAAATTCATGAAAATAAACAGGCTGATTAAACAGTTCTAGTTCATCATGTAACAGCAGCTCATCTCCGGCTCTTGCCTCCTGCCGCTGCTCCTCCACAAAGCTGCCATAAGCCTTGATAAGTGTGCCATACGCCCCCAAAAAGGTCTCATCGTTACTGGGCACAGCCTCCGCCAAAAATTGTAACAACTCTCGTGCCGCTACCACCTGTTCTGATCCACTCTCCAGATGGCGTGTATGAAAAAGCATCATCTCCCGTAGCGCCCCCATCATGTGCCAGCCAGGATAGGTGTTATAACTAATATAGGCAATGCCTTGAGGTGACAAATTTTGCTGGCAAATCTGTAGCAATTTCTCGCGAACTTCTGGGGGCACCCAGGAATAAATACCGTGCGCAATAATATAGTCGAATTGGCCAAAATCGGCCGTTATCTCCAATATATCCTGAGCTAACAGCTGCACATTCGTTAACCCCAACGCTGCCACTATCCGCTGTCCCTCTTCAATCTGTCGTTCCGCAAAATCAATACCAACAAAATGGCTATTTGGCAGCGTCACCGCCATTGGAATGATATTACCACCACTAGCACAACCGATCTCCAAAACTCGGCAATGACTGATTGGCGGCGGGCTCATCCTCAAAATGGCCGCAATCGTGGCTAAACGATCTGGATGTGTCTGCGTATACGAAAAACTAGGGTAGGGGGTATTTTCGTAGGTTTGTTGCAGTTCAGTCACAGCACACTACTCCGATGTCTGGCAAGCGCGAAGTTTATCCTTGCTCTTGTCGCCACGCCGCTAAAATAGCCCGGTTGAAGGGGATGTGGAGCAAAAACTGCATCCGCTGCTCCTCATCCTTAATGGCCTCAGCCTGATTTTGCAAATGATCATGAGCTGTCCTCAAAACATCATTGGCTTGGGCCAACATCGCCTCATTCCCATTGGCCGCACCATGCAAAACACGGTAACAGGTCAGATAAACCTGTAAAGGATATTCAATGCCCTCAATGCCATTTTCCTCAATCCAGGTCAGAATTTCCGTCACATAAGCCAGGGATTCAGCCTCTTGATTCATCGCCGCTGCCACCCGCGCCAATCCCGCTAGATCATCCATAACGAGACTTTCTTCACCCAGCCCTTGACGGATGGCTCGTGCCTGTTCATAGGCCTCAGTCGCCTCATTCATTCGATCTAAGGCAGCCAAAGCATGGCCTTTATAGGTCAAGGTATAGGCTTCATTCCGTCTGTCATTAATGGCCTGCTGCAAAGTCAATGCCTGTTCACACGTCTTTAATACTTGCTCATTCTCATCCAACATGTGGTAAATAAGCGACAAGTTGACATAAGCGAAACTTTGTCCTTCTAAGTCACCAATCTCTTGAGAGATAGTGTGGGCTTGTTGCTGACAATCACGAGCTGCTTCATAATTGCCCAAATAGGCATAATTGACACCCAAATTGCCCAAAATAATAGATTCTCCCATACGGTTGCCAATCATCCGGCTCAGGTTGAGAGCTTGATCCTGGTAAGCTTGTCCTGCCAAATAGTTGCTCATATGGGTGCTTACAGTTCCCAGCATCATCAAGCAACCTGCCTCGCCTTTGCGATCATTAACGTCACGGAAAAATGTTAAAGCCTGTTCCATGTAAGTGCCAGCAATATCATAGTTACCCAAATAAAAGTTGGTCACACCCAGTTGGATAAGCGACTCGGCTTGTGTTGCCTTATCGTGGCTGGCTTGTGCTAAGTGAGCAGATCGTTCCAACTTTTCCATCGCTTCTTCGTAACGTCCCTGCTGCTGCAAGCTCTTGCCCCAAATATAGTAACCTTCAGCTTCGACTGTTGGGCTTTGAGCTTGGATTGCGTATTGGATGCCGTTTTGCACGGCCGTTAACGTTGCCGCCTGTTCTCCCATCACCCGCGCATAGTGGGCCTGACGCAAAGCCACTTGCGCTCTTTGTAAATCATCCGCCATCGCCTCAGCTAATTGGGCTAAAAACTCTAAATCCTTGGCCTGTTCTTCTCGTTTGCCTTCCAAGTCATAGAGGGCTTCGCGGGCGAGATAGAGTTGATAACGGCCGTCCACATCCTCCTCATCCGTCAACTCCAACGCCCGATCAAAATAGCGCAAAGCCTCCTCATTGGCATACTGCCGAGCCGCTTGTTCCCCAGCCAGCCGCGCAAAATGACACTCCCGCAGTCGATCCTCGGCATGATGATAATGATGCACCAGGAGCGACAAAACAAACGCCGCTGATGCCGGAATCACCATCAAGCCACCTTCATCTATTTCGCCATATGCCTGCACATACCAAGCAGCCACCTTCTGGTGCATCTCCTTACGTTGCCCAAACAGGAGCGTCTGATAAGCTACCTCTTGGGTGATGATATGCTTAAAGATATACACAATGTCCGGCGGGCCAACCGTATCGAGTTCCGTCAAGTCACGCGAGTTTAACTCATCGAGCTCATTGCGAATCTGGTCTTGAACAACTGAGGCATATTGATTATATAAATGTTGAAAGGGCGTAAAAGCAAAGGTTCGACCAATCACGGCAGCCACTTTCAACATCAACTGTTGTTCCAACGTTAGCTGATCGATACGCGCCAAAATCAACCCCTGAATCGTGTCCGGCAGGGCCATAGTCACCTGCTCTAAATCCCCCTTGACCACACAACGGTTATAATTACCTGAAGGCTCCGGCTCAATCACCAGAATATCCTGATCGCGTAACGTAAAAACCACCTCTTGCGCAAAAAAGGGATTTCCATCAGCACGAGTCCGCACCAAATCAGCAATAGCTAGTGGCAGGCCATCTTCAGGCAAACCTAACCGTGCCGTCACCAACGCCACTGTCTCACTCTGTGTCAGATTACCTAAAACGATCTTTTGGGTGATGGGCATGGATACCAATTTCGCCATATGTTGGCCTGCCGTGCTGTGGGCAGCCACAGGCCGATTGACAATGAGCAGCAACACAGGATCATGGGAAGTTCGTAAGGCCCGTACCATCTGCACCGTGAACTCCCAAGAGAGGCTATCTAACCAATGCGCATCTTCGAGCATAAGGATCAACGGCCGTTCTCGTGCCCACGCCCTCAACAAATTAACCAGTAACACCACCAAACTCTCTTGACGCAGTTCCGGCGGCATAGCCATCGTTAAGTCCGTTTCCGGCAATTCCACATTCAAAATATCATTCAGCAAAGGCAATCGATATAGTTGATCTGGCACAGCCTCCCGCACCACTACTTCCACACGGTGATGCCGTTCATCCATATCAGCCACATTATCCAAGCCAAAATAGGTGTGGAAAATCTCACGCCAGACCCGGTAGGGTGTATGTTGTTCAATGCTTTGCCCCTCACCCCAAAAACCCGTCAGCCCCCGTTCACGAATCACTTGCACCAGTTCCAAAGCCAACCGCGACTTACCTATGCCCCCTTCCCCTTCAATGATAAGTACACGAGTATCACCAGCAACGGCCGTTTCCAAACTCTCTAGCAGTTGAGCAAACTCCGCCTGACGACCGACCATCACATTCTCTACTCGTGTCCGTGTCACCCGCGTCTCCCCTGTGGGACGGTAGACACGAATAAGACCCACTTTGCCCTTTACCTTCGTTGGCTCTAACACTTCAAACTGCCACCGGCTTTGCGCGCGACGATACACCTCAAAATCAGTCCGCACCTCAGCCACAGGCGCAATGCCCATCAGCCGTGCCGACAAATTCACCTTATCACCAATCACGCCATATGTTTGACGGTGGGGGCTGCCATAAGCTCCAGCCCGCATCTGGCCCTGAGCCACACCCACACGAACGTCTCGAATAAAGTTCAAATGCTCGGGTACTTGACGCAAGGCCAAAGCGGCTGCCACCGCCCGCGCTGGATCATCATCATGAGCCACAGGTGCACCGAAAGCCGCGTATAAATAGCTACCCTTGTCGCCAATGGTCAGTTGCAGCAGGGCGCCCTCATATTGGGCAACAATACTCTGCACCCAAGCGATATAGGCACTTAACTTTTCACCAGCTTCGTCATCCTCATCATAATCGAGACCCGTAAACTGCCAAAAAACGGCCGTTGCTAGCCGCATCTCCGCCAAAAATTGACCCTGTGCGCTTTGCACCCGATCATAAATTGTGGGCCACAACCATTGTTGCGCTTGTGCTTCTGATAAGGATTGGCTCATAGTTGGCCAGGGACTGGCAACCACATCGGTCTTCAAAGCTGTCACAACAGCGAATCGCTGTCCTGTTTCCTCATCTACCCGCCACTCACTTAGCCCAATTTGCTCTGGAAATTTCTCAGCAATGTCAGCCGAGACAATGACATCCCCCCGCTCTGCCAGGTGCTCAGCTGAGGCCACATGATCGAGCGTTCCCCCAGCCAGGGCATCCATCAGTTGAATGTCAGGATCACCAATGACAAAACGGCGCACGGGTCCAGTGACAACAGCCGTTTTAATGCCCAACGACACCTCCGTGCCACCCGGTGTCTCAAAGCGAGCAAAACGGCGCATCACTGCCTGCATATTCAAAGCACAAGCCATCCCGCGCAAGCCTTCATCCTGATCTAGCCAACAAGTAATGGCATCACCACTAAAACTAAGCACACTGCCATGATAACGGTGTACCTGCGCCACCAATGCACTATACACCTCATTCAAAATACGCGTCAATTCCTCAGCTCCCCGCTGTTGCCCCAATTCCAGCCCCAAGGCCTCTGTAAGCGGCGTAAAGCCAGAAATATCAGCAAAAAGAACAGAACCATATGTGCGATCAGGCAACGTTGCATTTTGGGTGAGTGCCTGGCGGCGATCCATCGGAATGTAGGCTTCGGCTATCTGCATAAATGGTATCCCAATACTCGTTTATCGTAGTATACGGTGATGTCGGACAACCGTCCATGCCCCAAAGCTTTATTAAGGGGAATTTTACGCAACATCCATCTGTCCAACTCTAGTGGGCGTTATGTGCGATCTGTGACAAACCGACAGCTAGCGCAATTCGGGCTTGCCAACCAAGCAGCCGCTCGGTGCGCTGGCTATCAGCCACCTGTACAGCCACTTCCCCAGGGCGGCTAGGCAACACACCGATAAGCGGCTTGCCTGCCCCACCAACCAGCCCATATATCTGCTGCACAACCTCGGCCACACTCGTTAATACACCTGTGCCCAAATCCACGCTTTGGCCAGGCGGCAAATCACGGCCAATTATAGCAACCAGCCCCTGCGCTACATCAGCAGCATGGATCCAATCACGTTTTTGTGTTCCTGCTGTCATAGGGAAATCCTCTCCCGCTTGTGCCGCCGTTACGGCAGCGGGGATAAGGTTACGGGCAGTCTGCCCCACTCCATATGCCTGGAAGATCATGGCTCCATGAATGGGCCAATTCTGGGTACGTGCATACATTTGACAAAATTGCCATAAAGCTGCCTTGCTGGCCGCATACACATTCATGCTGCTTAATTCACCTGGCGTCCGGGCCATAATAAGCTGCTCTGTGCTGAAGCTCTTCTCAAAGCAGGCGCGGATGAGATTTAAACTGGCGGTCAAGTTGTAACGAACGGCCGTATCCACTGCTAAAAATGGCTCTGTCACGCCTACGGCAGCCAGATGCACCACAACATCTGGCTCAGCCTCCCGCACAGCCCGCACGGCCAACTGGAAATTGCGCAAATCGGCATAAACCAACTCCAGTTGAGGTCGTAGGGCAGCCAAATGAGTCGGTAAATTCGCTGGTGCATAGGTGTCACGAACAAGAGCGATAACGGCCGTATCCCCCCTTTGCACCAAATGCTCAATGAGAAAACGGCCGATAAATCCCGTCGCCCCTGTCACTAAAATACGTCGTGTCATTGCAGATAATCAATTATTCTTCTATAAACGGCCGTCCCCCGAATCGCTCCAATCTGTCTGCATGATGTCCACGCCCTGTTTGGCGCAGCCGTTGCAGATAGTTGCGCCATTCTGGGCTGTGTTCGTTGGCATGGAGTGGCCC
Organism: Promineifilaceae bacterium (SeqCode); assembly: GCA_965223555.1. Lineage (GTDB taxonomy): Bacteria > Chloroflexota > Anaerolineae > Promineifilales > Promineifilaceae > CBDCWU01. Next base: position 1,954,944 of record CBDCWU010000009.1, on the reverse strand, counting down.
ACCTTCGGCAATGATGCCCCAAAAGGGATCGCCACGCCATGCCCGACTCATTTGCAGACCCACCCACTCGTCCAGCAACTGTAAACCATGTCCCAAAATGTTGGGCCGTTGCGCTGCTAGATTGATCGTTTCGTGGGGATCAGCAACCGCATCAAACAGCATGTAGGCGGGAAAAGCCTTCAGCCCTGTATGATAGGTGCGGATGAGTAGCCAATTGTCCCAGCGCACAGTACGCTGACAGCTCCAAGCCCCTTGACTCAAGACCAAAAAATCGCGCCCTGTTTCTTCTCCCTGAAATGCTTGAGCAAAGCTATGACCATCCCAAGTGGACGGCCGTTCCCCACCCAATAAATCCACCAATGTCGCCCCCAAATCGAGATGGTAGTGCAATCCGTCTATAGTTGTTCCTGCCAGATCATCTGTCACACCTGGCCAGTGAATGATGAGGGGAAGGCGGTTGGTGACGAGATCGGCCGTTTGGTGATCGCCCCACACATTGAGTTCCCCCTGATTTTCGCCATGATCGGCACTAATGATAACGGCCGTTTCCTCTGCAATGCCCAAGGCGGCTAAATCCGCCAAGACTCGCCCTACATACTCATCTGCATAACGAATGCCCGTATCATACCCATCCAAATGCACCTTGGCCTCAGCCAAATTACGGATTTGGGGCACACCCATGCGCCAAGCCGGTGGCAACTTCGGCTCATAATCCGGCACTTCCGTAGCGCTATGTGGCCCAAAACTGCGATTCTGTTTGTCCAAAATGGCCTGTGTCAGCCAAGCATCGATCGGTTCAGATACGAAAGGATTACCAAAAGCAACAGGCGTGTCATAAGGCGTGTGCGGATCCCAAAAATTGACATGCAAAAACCAATTGTCTCGCTTACCATTGGTTTGTAACCATCGCCGCACATAAGGGTACACCTCATCCGCGTTATCTAAGCCCCCTTTGCCCGTATCATGGGTCTCAGCGAAGCCATACCAAATCTGGTAGGCAGTATGCCGCTGCGGAAAAGGGCTAATACTGGCCGTATGATACCCCGCTCGGCGCAGAACGCTGGCCAGTGTGTTCTGGGCAAAGGTAGTGCGAAAACCACGCCCAACCCCCTCCAAAGGCAAATCAGCATATAGGCCGCCATGATTAACAACACCTGTACGAAGACCAAACATGCCACCAAAAAGGGCCGTGCGGCTAGGCAGGCAAGGCGTATCGGTGGCATAAAAATTAGTGAAGCGTACACCTCGTGCTGCCATACCATCAATATGGGTCGAGGTCTGGCGCAAATAGCCATAACAGGAGAGATGATCGGGCCGTAAAGAGTCAATGTCAATGTATAAAACGCGCATGTTATTTCCTTCACTGTTTGCGGAGGGTGAGGTAACGGCCGTTCCCCTCACTTTTCTCAAAATAGGGACGTATCTCCTCCCCCACCACAGCTACAGCACCAGACTGCACCAAGCCTTCTATAGCCTCTTGCAGCCTATCTGCATACCATTTTTCCCGAATGACGACAAGTGTCAGTCCCCCTGGTTTCACCACACGTACTAATTCCGGCACTATCGGTACAGCAGACAAACGAGGTCCCAACACACCTACACAAAGCGAGACATCGTAAAGATCATTTTCCAGGGGAAAAGGCTGGGTCATGTCCACGACCCCTAACCATTCGTAATAACCTGTCTGCTCGGCCCCTTTGAGCATTTCTGTCGAGTAGTCACAGCCATGTAATCGCCTAAAGCCCTGTTGCTGCAAATAGTGGCCGACCAACCCCGTACCACAGCCTCCGTCTAAAATCAGGCTGTTCTGATCGCGAGAGATGTTGGTCAAAACGGCCGTCGCCTCCTGCGGTGCCACATAGCCCAACTCTCGTAAATCATCATCGTAGCTCCTCGCCCACTCATCATACACCTGGCGCACGGCATCTACACTATCATTTTCTTTTGTCTGCTGCAAGGCTTCAATATGATGATTCTGTTCATTTTTATTCGACATCTTTCCCTTCTCACCGCCCCTAGATTTTCGGTGACTACCAAGTTGCATTGGGCCAATTTCTCCGGAAATTGAGATGGTCATCGCTGAAAATTGGCCCAATCTTCAGGCAAACTTAAGTCGTTATGATCTTCCAAAGTATACAACTGAACAGTCCATCCTTCACTATTGACAAAAACGGCCGTTAGAGTAAGGTAAAATCATCAAGTATCAATTACCCAAGGAATCAATGACCTCAAACAAGGAGTAACAGATGAGCAAACCCACAATCGGTATTCTTTACCCTGGTGCCATGGGCATTTCTGTGGCTGTTTCTGCCCAACATAGTGGCTATGATGTGTATTGGGCCTCTGACGGCCGTTCCCCCCAAAGTCAACAACGCGCCCAAGAACATGACCTGCAAGACGCAGGCACACTCGCCAACCTCTGCGCCAGCTGCCACATCATCCTCAGCATCTGCCCACCCCACGCCGCCGAGCAAGTCGCCAGCGAGGTGATCGCCCATGGCTTCACGGGCCTTTTTGTGGATGGCAATGCCATCGCTCCCCAACGCACCCAGCGCATTGAGCAAATCATCAGCCAAGCGGGAGTATCATTTGTAGACGGGGGCATTATTGGTGGGCCAGCCTGGGAACCGGGACGAACCTGGCTCTATTTATCGGGCGAGCGAGCTAAGGAAGTGGCCATCTTGTTTGCTAGGGGGGCTTTGGAAACGGCCGTAATCGGCCCCGAAATCGGCAAAGCCTCCGCCCTCAAAATGTGTTACGCTGCCTACACCAAAGGCACCACCGCCCTCCTTAGTGCCATCCTGGCCACCGCCGAACGCCTCAACGTCCGTAATGAACTAGAAAACCAATGGTCACGCGGTGGCTCCGACTTCGCCACCCAAACCCAAAACCGCGTCCGCCGCGTCACTGCCAAAGCCTGGCGTTTCGCAGGCGAAATGGAAGAGATCACCGCCACTTTTGAGGCGGCTGGCCTACCTGGTGGTTTTCATATGGCAGCCAACGACATCTATCAACGCACCGCCCACTTCAAAGATGCGGAAGATGTGCCTGAGTTAACGGCCGTATTAGAAGCATTATTGCAGTAAAACATGGCGTACTGCCTTTTGCCATACGTTCTCCAAAATTCGCCCCACTGCCCAATGCCCGTTAAAATTAGCGCATCTACTGGGAAGTGGAGAGCAATCTTCCACAATTTATTTTTTTCTACAGGAGGTTCAGATGAACACACGCGCATTATTGGCGGAATTTATCGGCACATTTTTTTTGGTACTGACCATTGGCATGGTCGTCATTGAGCCTGGCGTACCAGCCGGATTTGCACCCATCGCTATTGGCTCAGTTCTGGCCGTGATGATCTTTGCTGGCGGTCACATCTCCGGTGCCCATTACAATCCAGCTGTCACCTTAGGCATTTACCTACGGGGCAAAATCGCTATGAACGAGGCCGTCTACTACTGGGTCGTCCAAGTCCTAGCTGGCATCGTGGCCGCCCTAATTGTGGGCATGATGAAGCCCGCCCTACCCACCGCCGCTGGTGTTGAGTCCATAACAGCCGCCTTGCTAGCCGAATTTCTCTTTACCTTTGCCCTCACCTACGTCGTCCTCAATGTAGCCACAGCCAAAGGCACTGATGGCAACTCCTTTTATGGCTGGGCCATTGGCTTCACAGTCTTAGCGGGTGCTTACGCCGTCGGCAGCATCTCTGGTGGTGCCTTCAACCCTGCTGTGGCTGTAGGCGGTTCCGTTATGGGCCTCTTTGCTTGGGGCAACATCTGGATTTACTTGTTGGCCGAGTTAGCTGGTGGTGCTGTGGCCGCTTATGCCTTCCTCTTTACCCATCCTGGCGAATAAATACATACTACTCAGACTGGCGCGGTCTCAGAGACTGCGCCAGTATCTCTAGTAATAATTCAACCGAAATCCTAAAGTAAACAGCATGTCTGATTATATCGCCGCCATAGACCAGGGAACCACCAGCACCCGCTGCATGATCTTCAACCACGCTGGCGAATCTGTTGGCTCCCACCAATTGGAACACGAGCAAATCTACCCCCAACCAGGTTGGGTCGAACATGATCCCCTGGAAATCTGGCAACGCACGCAAGAAGTCATTCAGGGTGCGCTGCAAAAGGTGGGGATCACGCATCAAAACCTGAAGGCCGTCGGCATCACCAACCAGCGCGAGACCACTGTGGTCTGGGACAGAAGGACGGGGAAGCCTCTGCACAATGCCATTGTGTGGATGGATACACGCAACAATAAGCTTGTGGCTGAACTCACGGAAAAAGCAGGTGGGCAAGATGCCTATCGGCCACAAACAGGTTTGCCCTTAGCCACCTACTTTTCGGGTTTGAAGGTGAAGTGGTTGTTGGAAAATGTAACGGCCGTGCGCGAAGCCGCTGCGGCTGGTAATGTCCTATTTGGCAATATCGACACCTGGCTCATCTACAACCTCACGGGTGGCGTCAACGGTGGCCTGCACGTCACCGACGTCACCAACGCCAGCCGCACCATGCTCATGGACATCCAAACTTGCCAGTGGAGCGACGATATGTGTACCGCTCTATCCGTGCCCAAGTCCATGCTGCCCACCATCAAATCCTCCTCCGAAATCTACGGCTATACCCTTGAGGATGGCCCCTTCGGTGGCCGTATCCCCATCGCTGGTGATCTCGGCGATCAACAAGCCGCCACCGTCGGGCAAACATGTTTTAGCCCTGGTGAAGCCAAAAACACCTACGGCACAGGCTGCTTCATGATCCTCAACACAGGCACAACCTTACAGCACTCCGAAAACGGCCTGCTCACCACAGTCTGCTACAAATTTGGCGATCAGCCCACTGTCTACGCCTTAGAAGGCTCCATCGCCATCACTGGTGCCCTCGTACAATGGCTGCGCGACAATTTACAGTTAATTCAAGATGCGGCTGAGGTGGAAAAGCTGGCCCAAACAGTTGACGACAACGGCGGCATTTATTTTGTACCCGCCTTCTCCGGCCTCTACGCGCCCTATTGGCGCGACGATGCTCGCGGGGTCATTGCTGGTCTCACACGTTATGTCAACAAAGGTCATTTTGCCCGTGCCACCCTAGAAGCCACCGCCTACCAAACACGCGAAGTGCTAGATGCCATGGAAGCCGATTCTGGTGTCAAGCTGCAAGCCCTCAAAGTGGATGGTGGCATGGTCTACAACAACCTACTCATGCAGTTCCAAGCCGATGTCCTCGGCGTACCTGTCATCCGTCCCAAAGTGGCTGAAACTACCGCGTTAGGTGCTGCTTACGCCGCTGGTCTGGCTGTCGGCTTCTGGCAAAACAGTGACGAGCTGCGCCAAAATTGGGGTGAAGCCAAACGCTGGCAGCCCAATCCTGCCAGCAACGCCAGCACTGAACTCTTCGCTCAATGGCAAAAAGCCGTCACGCGCACGTTTGATTGGGTGGAATGAAGACAGTAATCGGTGGTCGGTTATCCAATTACCAATTACCGATTACCGATTACCACAATGCGTACGATTCAAACTGAAGTTCTGGTCATAGGTGGGGGAGCCACAGGGGCTGGGGTAGTGGCTGATTTGGCCTTACGTGGCTTCCAAGCTGTTTTGGTCGAGAAGCGCGATCTGGCGCATGGGACGACGGGTCGCTATCACGGGTTGTTGCACAGTGGCGGCCGTTATGTGGTGAAAGACCCCAAAGCAGCTACTGAATGTATTGAGGAAAATCGAATCTTGCGCCGCATCATGCCCCACTGCTTGGAAGATACAGGTGGTTTTTTTGTCACTACCCCTTGGGATAACCCTAATTTTGGCGATGCATTCAAGCAGGGCTGTCAGGATACAGGCGTACCCTGCGAAGAAATTAGTATTGGCCAGATGCTGGCTGAAGAACCCCATCTAAACCCGGCCATTAGCCGCTGCTTCCGCGTACCTGATGCCGCAGCAGACTCCTTTCTCGCAACTCAAAGCGTAGCCGAAATGGCCCGTTTACATGGAGCGCGGGTGCTTAATTATCATGAGGTCAGGCGGCTGCTGCGTGAAGCGGACAAGGTGGTGGGTGCGATTTGTTATGACTTGGTGCGCGATGAGGAAGTCGCGATTCATGCCGATCTGGTGGTGAATGCGGCCGGGGCTTGGGCAGGGAAGGTGGCTGAAACGGCCGATCTTCGCATCAATGTCCGCGCCGGCAAAGGCACTATGCTGGCCTGCAACTACCGCATCGTCAATACCGTGATTAATCGCTGCAAAATGCCCGCTGATGGCGATATTATCGTGCCCATTCACACTGTGGCCGTCATCGGCACAACTGACGAGAGCGTACCTGATCCGGAACGGTTTGCCATTGAACCCTGGGAAGTGCGCCTAATGTTGGAAGAGGGCGAGAAATTAGTGCCGGGGTTTAAGGAGATGCGGTTGTTACGGGCCTGGGCGGGGGTACGGCCGTTATACCAGGAAACGCAAACGGCCGATACCCGCGATGTGACCCGCGCCTATACCCTGCTCGACCATGAAAGCCGCGATGGGGTGGCTGGTTTCATTACCATCACCGGTGGCAAATGGACAACTTATCGCCAAATGGCCGAGGTGACAGTAGATCGCGTTTGTGAAAAGCTAGGCACATCCCGCCCCTGCCGTACCCACGAGGCAGTGCTACCCCATCCTTTTGCCCCCAAAGCACAGCCTAAGTACCATTATTTAGGCACACGGCTGGCGCGGGCAGAGGAACAGCAACAGTTTAGCCAATTGGTGTGTGAGTGCGAGTTGGCCACACGCGCCGATGTGGAACGCGCTATCATAGAGGGAGAGGCCAAGACACTGGATGATGTGCGGCGTGATGTGCGACTGGGTATGGGGCCGTGCCAGGGCGGCTTTTGCACGGTTCGCTTGGCAGGTATTTGGCATGATTTGAATTCAAGGAACTTGGTTCCTTCTGCCGAGGAAGTCGTTGATCAGGCAAGCGGGAACCAAGTTTCTAAGACGAATGTGGCCTTGCGCGACTTTTTGCAAGAGCGTTGGAAGGGGCTGCTGCCTGTCTTGTGGGGATCGCAGTTGAAGCAGGAACGACTGGATGAGTTGATTTATTTGAGCTTGCTGAATGTGGAACAGTTGCCAGGTGAGGCAGCTTCACGGCTTGGGCCAGCGATGTATGAGCCAGGGACGGTTGAGGAGATACCAGAGAAAGCGGCACGATGATTTTCTTATTCTGGCGGTTGAAACCGCAGCAACAACTACAAAGCCCGCCTACGCGGGCTGATCAGTCGGCGCAGGCCGACTTCGTAGTCGTTGCTGCAAATTTATTTGCCGAGTCATAATGAGTGATTCTGTTTTAGTAATTGGGGCAGGGTTGGCGGGCTTAACGGCCGCTTGGCAAACGGCCGTTGCCGGTCACAAAACACACCTCATCGCCAAAGGCTGGGGAACGACGCATTGGCACGCGGGCTGTGTGGATGTGTTGGGCTACTATGAGCAGCAGCTTGTAACGTCGCCTCTTGAGGCACTTAGACAGTTGACAGCCGAGCATCCCCAACACCCTTATGCTCTGACCGGATTGGACACATTGGCTGAGGCTTTAGTCGCCTTGCAAGGGCTTTATGCTGAGGCGGGATATCCGCTGCAAGGGTCATTGGAGAAAAATTGGTTACTGCCAACGGCCGTAGGCACAACTCGCCCCACCTGTCTGGCCCCCGAAACCATGATTGCGGGCGATGTAAGTCAAGACAGCCCCATGCTCATCGTCGGCTTCCAGCAGTTTGGCGACTTTTATGCCCAAATGGTGGCTGATAATTTGGCGGCGCAGGGCATTCCGGCACGCGGCGTGATGCTGGATGTGCCAGCCTTGGCCTCACGACGGGTTTTAACGGGTGTCATTTTGGCCCAGTTGATGGAACAAGTCGCTTTCCGAACTCAGGTAGCTCGTCTAGTAACACCACACCTCGATGGGATAACGAGAGTTGGCTTCCCAGCGGTGTTGGGCTTGCAGCAAGCCATGACGGTGAAGGCTGATTTAGAAGCACAGTTGGAACGGCCGATTTTCGAGATTCCCATTTTACCGCCCTCTGTGCCCGGGATGCGGCTGCATCACATTTTGCGACGGGCCATTGAACAAGCTGGGGGGCGGGTGCAGGAAGGGATGGAGGCCGTGGGGGCAGAGATAGAAGATGGTAGGGTAACGGCCGTTTACACCGAAGCCGCCGCCCGTCAACGCAGCCACCGCTTTGACCAATATATCTTGGCCACAGGTGGCCTATTGGGTGGTGGACTGACCACCAATTTTGAGGGCGAAGTGCGCGAAGTCATTTTTAATTTACCTGTGACTGCCTCTACCAGCCGATTGGATTGGTTCCAACAGGAGTTTGTGACCAAAAAGGGGCATCCCATTTACCAGGCGGGTTTGTTGGTGGATGGGAATTTGCAACCGTTGGCCGAGAACGGCCGTCCTCTCTACACGAATCTCTACGCCGTTGGCAGTACCCTAGCCCATTGCGATGTTATTCGTGAACGTTCTTTGGAAGGAATAGCATTGGCCTCAGGCTATAAAATGGGAAGCAGGTAATCACGTAGGGGCGGGCTGGCGTGGGACGGCTGTGTTAAAAACAAACAGCCTTCTCTCCGCGCCATCTCGCCCTGGCACAACCGAAGAAGGGCGAGACAGGCGGGAAGCATGATGTCGGTAAATGGATAAGATGTTATCCCGCCTGTCCCGCCCCTGCGAAAATATATGCGGCATTTGGTGATTAACATATGTCAACAAAACCTATTTGGCAGGCACAAACAGAGATTGAATTTGGGGATCACCGTCCGGTAGAGTTGACGCTGGATCGCTGTATTAAGTGCAATATTTGTGTGAGTGCTTGCCCGGTAACGGCCGTTACCGACCTATTCCCTGGCCCTAAATATGAAGCACCTCAGGCGAGTCGCTTTCGGCAGAATCAGCAAGAAACGCCTGACCATTCCGTGGACTATTGCAGTGGCTGCCGCGTGTGTAACATGGTTTGTCCTACGGGGGTACGTATTGCGGAAATCAATGCCCGGGCGCGGGCTGATATGGTCGTGCAGGGCAAAATATCGCCGATGGGGCGGCTGCGCAATAATTTGCTGGCACGGCCAGAACTGTTGGGCAAGCTGGCCCAGCCGTTAGCTCCCGTAGCCAATGTAGCCTTGCATGGTAAATTGGGCAGTTGGTTGGCAGAGAAGACGCTGGGTATTGCCCAAAATGCGCCGCTGCCCAGCTTCTCGCGGCGGAAGTTTAGCCATTGGCTTAAACAGCACCAGCCCCCGGCCAATGCCCAGCGCAAAGTAGTTTATTTTCATGGCTGCTCGACGGAATATTATGAGCCGCGAGTGGGTAAAGCGGCCGTTCAGGTATTAGAAGCCAATGGCTTTGAAGTGCTGATTCCACCACAAAACTGCTGTGGCCTACCCTTGCTCTCTAATGGCGAATTTGCCGTCGCCCACGACTATCATCAAAGCAACATTGACTCTCTTATCGATTATGTCAAGGCAGGCCATGTTATTGTGGGTACCTCGACGAGTTGTACCCTGACACTGAAGGAAGAAGCACCGGAGCTACTAGATTCTTACAGCGAAGAGGCCCAGCTTTTGGCAACCAACACCTATGATTTGAATGAGTTTTTGCTGCTGCTGCACGATGCAGGCGAGCTACGCACGGATGACTTACGGCCGATTGCCATGACATTGCCCTATCACCCACCATGCCAATATCGGGCTCATCGAATCGGCCGTCCGGCGGTGGATTTGCTGGATTTGATTCCTGATCTGCAACTTATTGAAAGCCAAGCAGCTTGTTGTGGTATAGCCGGGACGTATGGCTATAAAAGTGAGAAGTATGAAATTGCCATGGCCGTGGGACGGCCGTTATTCGACTTCATCCACCAAACTAAGGCCCCCTTCTCAGTCTGCGATAGTGAAACTTGCCGTTGGCAAATTACCCACGCCACCAACTTACCATCCGTTCATCCCATTGAACTGTTAGCCTTTGCCTACGGGTATCCCGCTGAAGCTCCGCTGGTTTTTTTGTTACCAAACACGTAGAACGTAGACGCGGGCAAAACACCTCGCCTGCAAAGCACGATAAGAAATCGCGCTTGCAAAAAGGAGATTTTATGTCAATAAATAAATTAGCAGGGCACCCTGCACCATTGGAATTACTAATCAATGTACCCCGGCTGGTTTCGGCCTACTACACCCACAAACCCGATCCTCAGGAGCCAAGCCATCGTGTGTCCTTTGGCACGTCAGGGCATCGGGGTACATCATTGAAACATAGCTTTAATGAGGATCACATTTTGGCGATTAGCCAAGCCATCTGTGAATATCGGCAAACGGTGGGGACGAATGGCCCGTTGTATTTGGGTATGGATACTCATGCTTTGTCGGAACCAGCTTTGATAACGGCCGTTGAAGTTTTCGCCGCCAATGGGGTTCATACTATCATCCAGACTGGCCTTAATTACACCCCTACCCCAGCTATCTCCCACGCCATATTGACCCACAACAAGGGCCGACAGAGCGGCTTGGCCGATGGCGTGGTCATCACACCCTCCCATAATCCCCCGGGCGATGGGGGCTTCAAATACAATCCCCCATCCGGTGGCCCGGCCGACACCGACACCACTAAAATCATCCAAAATCGCGCCAATGAACTGCTGCGTGATGGGCTGCACGGCGTGAAGCGGCAACCCTGGGCACAAGCCCGCGGGGCTGATACCACCCACGAGCGAGATTACATCACACCCTATGTGGACGATTTAGCTCAGGTGATTGATATGGCAGCCATTGCCGGAGCCGGTCTAAAAATCGGTATAGATCCGATGGGCGGAGCAGGATTGCCCTATTGGCAACCAATCGCTGAAAAGTATGGCCTCAACATAGAAGTCGTCAACCAGCGTGTAGACCCTACTTTTTCCTTTATGACGGTGGATCATGATGGCAAGATTCGCATGGACTGCTCATCGCCCTATGCTATGGCGGGGTTGATTGGTTTGAAAGATCAGTTTGACATCGCTTTTGGCAATGACCCGGACACAGATAGACATGGCATTGTCACTCGCAGCGTGGGACTGATGAACCCCAATCACTTTTTGGCAACGGCCGTACACTATCTCTTCCAAAATCGGCCACAATGGGGCGCAGATGTGGCTGTGGGCAAAACATTGGTCTCTAGCTCCATGATAGACCGGGTCGCGGCCCATCTGAGCAGAACATTATGTGAAGTCCCGGTCGGCTTCAAATGGTTTGTGGACGGCTTAGTTGATGGCAGTTTTGGCTTTGGCGGCGAGGAAAGTGCAGGCGCATCCTTTTTACGCCACGATGGCACAGTCTGGACAACGGACAAGGATGGTATTATCCTCGATCTGTTGGCCGCCGAGATTCTGGCCAAAACAGGTCGCGATCCAGGTGAACATTATCAGGAATTGACAGCCCAATTTGGCGAGGCTGCTTATGAACGTATGGATGCGCCAGCCAATGCCCAGCAAAAGGCCGTGTTGGCCAATCTAACGCCAGAAGCTGTACAAGCCCAAGAGTTGGCGGGTGAACCCATTGTGGCTCGGCTGACCAATGCGCCAGGAAATGATGCCCCCATTGGTGGCTTGAAAGTGGTTACGGAAAATGGCTGGTTTGCGGCTCGGCCCTCTGGCACGGAGGAGATTTACAAAATTTACGCAGAAAGTTTCCAGGGGGAGTCCCATTTGCGGCAGATTCAGGCTGATGCCCAGGCCATTGTATCGGCAGCCTTTACGGCAGCAGGGCTGTAGGGGCAGTGCCTTGTGCCTGCCCTCTTGGACGACCACAAGTTAGGGCGACCACAAGGGCCGCCCCTACCACAAACACGTGAAAGAGGAGTGAGCCATGCGAGTGATTATTACGGGGGGTAGTGGTTTAATTGGAACGGCCGTTACCCAGCAACTCCTCGCCCAACAGCATGAAGTCATCATTTTGAGCCGGAGTCCCGAGAAATACCGCTTCCCGACGGGGGCACGGGGGGTGACATGGGATGGCAAAACGGCCGATAATTGGCACGCATATATCAATGAGAACACCGCCATTATCAATCTGGCCGGAGCCAGCATTGCGGGCGAAGGGCTGATACCCAGCCGCTGGACGGCGCAACGCAAGCAGTTGATACGTGATAGTCGCATTCAGGCGGGGCAGGCGGTGCTAGAGGGGATTGAGGCAGCCACAGACAAGCCTAAGGTGTTGATTCAGGGATCGGCCGTTGGCTACTATGGCGCCAGTGATGACGCCATTAAGACAGAATCATCACCGCCAGGGGATGATTTTTTGGCCGGTTTGTGTGTGGATTGGGAAAGGGTAACGGCCGTTGTCGGGGCGATGGGCATCCGACGGGTGGTTATCCGTACTGGGCTTGCCCTAAGTTTAGATGGTGGCCCATTGCCGCTGCTGCGACTGCAATACAAGCTATTGGCCGGGGGGCCATTCGGCAACGGCCGTCATTGGTGGCCTTGGATTCATATGGATGATGTAGCTGGCGCGATTTGCTATTTGCTGGAAAATGAAGCCGCCCAAGGTATCTACAATCTGACTGCCCCCAACCCATTAACCAACAACGACTTTGGCCAGACGCTGGGCAAGGTGATGGGGCGGCCCCATTGGATTCCAGCACCAGCCTTTGCCCTCAAACTCGTTCTGGGCGAAATCGCCACAGTGGTGTTAGATGGGCAGCGGGCTGTACCACAGCGGCTGCAAGAGGCAGGCTACACCTTCAAGTTTACAGAAGCTAAAGCTGCTCTAGCTGATTTATTGTCATAAATTATGGTCGTTAACCGCCACAAGCACCAAGCCCAAATTTTCGCTGGCCTTCAGTGATTCTAAATAGCCGTTCGGAATTAACTTAGCATTTTCCAAACCGAACGGCTACTTGAAGCCCATTCGTCAAATCTACAACCTATTTACGAATGGGCACTAAGCCTCCTCTGCTAACTCACAGTCCATCTGATCACTTCCTGATGCTGGTTTCAAGATACATCGGTGCCAAATAAGTGAGCATGGTGACGCTTGATCCATCAATTATAGATTCCTGCGGCATCTGGATGAGCTATTTCAAGGACGCCATTATTATCCTCAGGATAACCATTAGCACGAACGAAGGTTCCCTCAGCCATAAACAGCCTGTTTTTATAACGATCTTCCATTGTCCAAAATCCTACTATCCATTCAGACAGTGGTTGCATTGGTACTACTGTCGTTTTAGTCAGGTGTCATTGCCGGTACGCCAGGCACGCCTACGTCAAACTTGAGCACGCCGGGACCGAGTGTAGCATCAGGCACGGGTGGCAGGACGGCATAGTTGGTGAAAAAGATGCTTTCCTCGTCCCCCTCACCGACGCCAAACACCACGCTGGCCGGATTGTGCAAACCGTCCTCTGCGGTGAGCAAGGTGGTGTAGCTGCCATCAGTTGGGTCAATCTTGACTAACTTGTTCTGCAAAACCAGCAAGGCGTAAACATTTCCTTCTGCATCTAGCGTAATTCCGTCCATACCATACAACTCTTTTGCTTCGATGTTACAATCACCTTCTCCAGCAACGAGTTCTGGCTCACCAGCAGAGCCATCAGGCAGAATGGGAACGCTCGTTAGAATGCCCTGGCCGGTGTTGGCTACGTAGAGCGTGTCTTCCCACACGGCAACGCCATTGGCTCCAAATGGATCATCTGGCTCACAGCCCAGCACCAGATCGTGTTGCAGCCACAGTTCAGCCGAGCCACCGGGCGGAATGCGCCAAATTCCGAGGATTGAGTCGCCTACATAGAGATTGCCTTCCTCGTCAAAGGCGATGCCATTGGCCACGATCATCGCTTCCGTTCCCGGTAGTCGCTCGTTCTCGCCGTCGGGCGTCAGGCGATAGACGCCTTGCGTCGCTTCGTCGCCCGAGGGATAAGCGTAATACAGGTTGCCGGAGGCGTCCACGGCTAAGCCAGCGGCGGGCATATCGCTCTCGAATTGAGCTAATGTCGTTGTCGGCCCATCGGAGCTGATCTTCCATATTTCGCCCAAACCGCCGCCAACAAAACCCGGCGGGCCGAGACTGACGTAGATGTTGCCGTCCTTGTCGATGGCGATTCCCTCGGGTAGTTCCTTGTTCTCTGCGTTGAATGACGCGACTACTTCGGGGCCTTCGGCCGTTCCTATTTCTACATTTTCAGGCATGAAGACAGGCATTCCTTCCACTCCCACATCGAGCTTCAACACAGCTGGGCCGGGACTGGTATCCGGTACAGGTGGCAAAACGGCATAGTTGGTGAAAAAGAGGCTTGTTTCATCCCCTGCACCGATACCAAAAACGACGCTGGCCGGATTGTGCAGGCCATCCTCGCCGGTGAGCAAAGTGGTGTAGCTGCCATCAGTTGGGTCAATTTTGACCAGCTTGTTTTGCAAGACCAACATGGCATAAACATTTCCCTCTGCATCTAGCGTAATTCCGTCCATACCATACAACTCTTTTGCTTCGATGTTACAATCACCTTCTCCAGCAACGAGTTCTGGCTCGCCAGCGGAGCCATCAGGCAGAATGGGAACGCTCGTTAGAATACCCTGACCGGTGTTGGCCACGTAGAGCGTGTCTTCCCACACGGCAACGCCATTGGCTCCAAATGGATCATCTGGCTCACAGCCCAGTACCAGATCGTGTTGCAGCCACAGTTCAGCCGAGCCGCCGGGAGGGATTCGCCAAATTCCGAGGATTGAGTCGCCTACATAGAGATTGCCTTCCTCGTCAAAGGCGATGCCATTCGCCACGACAGTGGCTTCTGAGCCGGGCAGTAATTGGCTGTCGCCATCGGGAGTTAGACGATAAACGCCCTGTGTCGCCTCGTCGCCTGAGGGGTAAGCGTAGTAGACGTTGCCGGAGGCGTCCACGGCCAAGCCTGCGGCGGGCATATCGCTCTCGAAGTGAGCCAATGTCGTTTGCGTGCCATCGGGAGCGATCTTCCATATTTCACCCAAACCGCCGCCAACAAAACCCGGCGGGCCGAGAGTGACGTAGATGTTGCCCTCTTGGTCAATGGCGATGCCCTCGGGAAGTTCGCCACGTTCTGCGTCAAACGTTGTTACGACTTCATATTCGGCCGTTTCCATCTCTGTGGGTTCGGGTATATTTGTCGGTTCGGCTGTGGGAACGGCCGTTGGTTCTACTGTGGGTATGGCGGTTGGTTCTGTGGTGGGGACGGCCGTTGGTTCAGGAACGGCCGTTTCATCCTCCGTTTCCGGCGATGATCCCCCACAAGCGGCGATGAATAAGGTCAAGATGATAAATAATAGAGACAAACTGTTGCGCTTCATTGTGTTACCTCCTCAAGTAATGCGACATATCAATGACTGGCTTCAATCCAGGGTGATTGACATGAAATGAAATAAAAAGTGGGACTTTACATGCCTGATTCAGCTGAATGAGGCATGCAGATATTCTAAGGGGTGTGATCGGACCGATTCAAGAGATACAATCAACTTGTATAGCACTTATATCGGTTTTGTATCGATGATTACTATTACCTAAAACCTCAAGTGATGTGTCGCAATCCGCCACCTTGCTGATGGCGATGACGGTCTGGCTGCCGCTGTTAGGCAACTAGATCAGGAAACCAACCGCATTAGAAAAAAGGCTACTTGATCACAATGGGCAAAAAAACTGTTGTCTGATGTGAATATTTAGGATAAACAGCCACTTTGAGGTTTCCACTGTCCCCGTTGAGATAACTGATCACGGGAAAACCGCTGCTGTTGAGCGCCAGCGAGGTGTGTCGGCCCAGATCCTCATTGCTGCTGTCTACAGTAGTCAGGGTGGGGTTGGTACAGGTAACGTTATTACAGACGGCTAATTTGAGGTCATCATTGATATTATCGTAATAACTGATCACGGGAAAGCCGCTGCTGTTGAGCACCAGCGAACTGTACTGACCTACATCGCCATTACTGTCTACGGTGGTCAAGGTGGGGTTGGTGCAGGCAGCGTTATTGCAAACGGCTATTTTAAGAGCCTCATGGGTTAAGTCGTAATAACTGATCACAGGAAAGCCGCTGCTGTTGAGCACCAGCGAGGTGTACAAGCCTACGTCATCGCTGTCTACGGTGGTCAGGGTCTTTGATGTGCAGGTAACATTATTGCAGACGGCCACTTTGAGATCATACTTGGCCTCATCAAAATAACTGATTACAGGGAAACCGCTGCTGTTGAGCGCCAGCGAATTGTGCAGGCCCACACCGCCACTGCTGTCTACGGTAGTCAGGGTGGGGTTAGTGCAGGCAACGTTATTACAGATGGCCACTTTGAGGTTGTCATTGGCTGAATCGGAATAACTGATCACGGGAAACCCATTGCTGTTGAGCGCCAGCGATGTATACCTCCCCACATCCTCATTGCTGTTGTCCACGGTGGTCAGGCTAGAGATGGTACAAGTAACGTTATAACAGACGGCCAGTTTGAGGTTCCCGTTGGATGAATCATAATAACTGATCACGGGAAAACCACTGCTGTTGAGCGCCAACGATGTGTACCACCCCACATTGCCACCGCTGTCTACGGTGGTCAAGATCGGGCTGGGGCAAGCAGCATCATTGCAGATGGCTACTTTGAGGTCCCCGTTAGATGAATCATAATAACTGATCACAGGAAAACCACTACTGTTGAGCACCAGCGAGCTGTGACTGCCCACATCACCATAGCTGTCTACGTTGGTCAGGGTGGGAGATGTGCAAATATTACAGACGGCCATTTTGAGGTCGTCATTGATATAATCGTAATAACTGATCACGGGAAAGCCGTTACTGTTGAGCGCCAGCGAACTGTACCAGCCGACACCATCGCTGTCAGTGGTGGTCAGGGTAGGGTTGGTGCAAGTGATGTTATTGCAGACGGCCACTTTGAGGCTCCCATTGGTTGAATCGTAATAACCGATCACGGGGAAGCCGCTGCTGTTGAGCACCAGCGAGCTGTACCAACCGACATCACCCTTTCGATCTACGGTGGTCAAGAACGGGGTAAAACAGAAAGCGTTGTTGCAGAGAGCCATTTTGAGGTTCCCATTGGTTGAATCGTAATAACTGATTACGGGATCTCCGTTGCTATTGAGCGCAAGCGAGGTGTACTGGCCCACATCGCCACTGCTGTCTACCGCAGTCAGGGTCTTTGATGTGCAAGCAGCGTTATAACAGAAGGCCATTTTGAGGTTCCCATTGGTTGAATCATAATAACTGATCATGGGAAAGCCGCTGCTGTTGAGGGCCAACGAATTGTACAGACCCACATCGCCACTGCTATCTATCGTAATTAAGGTAGGATAGGTGCAGGTAGCGTTATTGCAGATGGCTAATTTGAGGTCATCATTAGTCAAGTCGTAATAACTGATCACGGGAAAGCCGCTGCTGTTGAGCGCCAGCGAACTGTACCGACCTACATCGCCATTACTATCTACCGTGGTCAGGGTCTTTGATGTGCAGGCAGCGTTATTGCAGATGGCTAATTTGAGGTCATCATTGGTCAAGTCGTAATAACTGATCACGGGAAAACCGCTGCTGTTGAGCGCCAGCGAGCTGTGACTACCCACAGAATCATTGCTGTCTATTGTCGTTAAAGTCGGGTTAGTGCAGGCGGCATTATTGCAGACGGCTAATTTGAGGTCTTTATTGGTCGAATCGTAATAACTGATCATGGGGAGACCACTGCTGTTGAGCGCCAGCGAGCTGTACCGACCCACATTACCATTGCTATCAATCTTTAGCACTGGGCTTACAGCATTTGTTGGCGGAGAGGCCATTAATTGAACCGGAGTCAAAACGATTAAAATGAGCAGCAGGCTCAGTATTAATCCTATGGGTTTCAGTTTGAATTGCTTTGTTATGAATCGCATTGTTTCTCGCCTAAATATATTAGTTTTCCTTGAATTAAAGAGTCACGTTCGCTCAATTATCGGCAGCATTGGCCGGACGTATAAAAATACTAGAGGAGTCAATGGGCTGATTCAAGAGATACAATCAGTTTGTATAACGCTTATATCGGTTTTATATCGGTGGAAAAGGAGGGGAAGGATAGGTAACGGCCGTTTCCTACTTACGCGACAAAGGGAACGGCCGTCAGATCGACTGGCTTATTAAATTTTTGTAAAAACTTTATGACTTCAGGTCAAGGCTTCTCAGATAGCCCAAACTGTGCCCGCTCCTCCGCCGTCAGTTCACGAGAGACACAGCAATCATACGCGTGTTCGGTCAATTCCTCGGTCGATGCCCAGACGCGCTTGATGATCGGCTCGTTGATGCCGTCGCCAGTGATGATGACATGCGTGCCATCCGGCGACCAGCCAGTTGTCATAGGCGCGCCTGGCACAGAGAAACTCATCAGCTCTGCGCCAGTTTCCGAATCCCAAATCTTAATATCCTGCTCTGCAAAGTCAGATGATACTATCAGTTTTCCATCGGGCGACCATTCACCGCTCGTTACTCCCTGATGCCCAGCGAAGGTGAGGATTGGTTCACTCGTGGCCACATCCCAGATTTGGATCACGCCATTTTCGTAAGCGACGAGAAGGCGTGTGCCGTCTGGCGACCACATCGCGCGATAAGTCCACCCATATTCGCTCTCCAGCCTCATAATTTCTTGCCTGCTGGCAACATCCCAAATGCGGGCAGGCGTATTGATGCCCGCATCGACAAAGATACAGCCGACTGCGATTCGGGAACCGTCCGGCGACCACTCCGGCCATCCCAGATGACAGGTATCATCCGTTTGAAATGTAGTTACGATTTCAGTTGTTGCCACATCCCAGACATAAACTGCTTGCGGCGTGCTGGGCCTAAAATCTGCGCCGGCGACAAACGCGCCGTCCGGCGACCAGGACAGCGTAAGAAATTGGTGACTCCCATATTCATCATCTGGCGCTGACAACCTTGACAGCATTTCTCCGGTGGCGACATCCCATACGGTTATTGTGAGCGCCCCTACGCCATCGGCAAAGGCCAAGCGAGAGCCATCTGGCGACCAATCGCTCCACCAACTACCTTGATCAAACTCCCCTACCTGCTGTCCTGTTGCCGCATCCCACAGCCGCGCATCTCCATCTGAACCGCTGGTGGCAATCAATGTGCCGTCCGGCGACCATCCACCCCATTCTTGTCCAAATGTATGTCCAAATAATATGGGAACCGAGGTTGACGCCTCCCAGATACGAGTTCCCAGAACCCGAGTGCTGCCGGCCAGAATCCAATTGCCATCAGGCGAAAACTGTACAAAACCTCGTTTGGAACTGGCGTCGGGAGTGGCATTGGGGATTTGAAAGATCAATCCACCGGTGGCGGCATCCCAGACTTTGACGATAGCATCAAAACCCTGACTGGCAATGCGACGGCCGTCTGCCGACCAGGTAACAATCGCCACACCTTCAGTATGCCCCGGCAAAACAATCAGCGTTTCGCCGCTGGCCGCGTCCCATACGCGCGGCAAGCCATCATTGCCGCCGCTGACGAGACGGTTGCCATCGGGCGACCAGGCCACGGAGCGGACGGGGCCCGCATGACCGTAGAGCACCAGTCGTTCCGCTCCCGTTTCTGCGTCCCAGAGCCGGACGGTTCCATCTTCTGAGGCGCTGGCAATGCGGCTGCCATCCGCCGAAAAGACGGCCTCTCGCACCATGCCGGTATGCCCGGTCAACGTCGAACGCTCCACTCCAGTTTTAGCGTCCCAAAATCTGACGATACTATCTTCATGCCCAGCCAAAAGGATCTCTCCATCGGGCGACCAATCCAAACTGCGAGCAGCGCTTTCATCAGTTGCCAATATCAGCAGCGTTTCGCCGCTGCTTGTGTCCAACAGCACAACCCCGCAAGTTTCTCCTGAATTGAGGTCTTGGGCCGTCGTTGCCAGACGGTCGCCAGAAGGCGACCAGGCGAGATCGTGTGAAATGTTGTAACCACTTGGGCAGAGATCTCCGTGTGTGTCAACGGCAAGCAGCTCGTTGCCTGTGGCGGCATCCCATATGATTACAGAATTGGGCGACGCGGTTGACCCCCCGGCTATGCGCTTCCCATCAGGCGACCACGTGGCCACCATTATGGTCTCGGCGACAGATTTACTGGCATCCAAAACCCGGAAAGAACGAAACTCTTCGACGCTGCGGGCCAGCGCCCCCGCAGCCTGAGAGGTGAAGGGATAATGTTCCACTGCTTCCAGCGCCAGCAGGACGCTCAGTTCTCGATCGATGCCTTCCAACTCTCCTTCCGCCAACGCTGCCAGACCGATGCTGGCCTGGCGCAGGGCTTCTTGCCGTTGATTGAGAGCAAAAACTAATAAGCCAATGGCTACGATTAGACCAGCAACCAGGGCACCGACTAAACCGCGTCGTAAATTGCGCCGGGTACGCGCCTGCTGCGCTTCTCGTTCCTTCTGTGCCTGGTCGGCGGCGGCACTGGCTTGCAAATAATCTTCCTCAATCGGGGTCAGGGCGATGTCTGTGGCCTCACGCCAGAACATGAATTGTTCCAATCGAGCGCCGCCCGGTATGAGATAGCTGTTGTCACGGGCTGCCGCTTCCCACTCGGCTGCTGCCCGTGCCAACTGACGTTGGAGGCGGATATCGTCACGGCTTTCGGCCAACCAGTCACGCAGACGGTCCCATTCGCGCAGTAGGGCTTCGTGGGCGACCTCAACGGTGGGTTCACGGGTGGTGGGGTCGTGGTCGAAGGTGAGGAGGCGGTAACGGCCGTATTCGGTGATCAGTGAACGGTAATCAGTAATTGGTAATCGGTTTACGGTTAACGACTCTATTTCAGATAAGCGTACGCGACGGCGGGTATCTTCAACCCCTTCCCCTAACGTAACAAGGCGCAGGAAGAGTTGGCGGCTGGCGGCACGGCCGTTTTCAGCCAAGCCTGCATAAATCTCATCAGCCCGCCGGGCCAGAGCGCCGGTGACGCCGCCCATTTCCACGTAGGCGGCGCGGGTCATCACGCTCCGATCCCGTTGTTCAAAAAGCTCGGTCAGGGCATATTGCAGCAAGGGCAAAGTGCCCGGTTGATCGCCCACATCGCGGACGATGGCCGCCGCCAATCCCGGTTCCAGCCGCACGCCAGTTTGCAGGGCTGGCCTATTGATCGCTTGCTCCAGCTCATCGGGGGTCATGGGCAAGACGGAGACGGTACGCTGGCGTATGATGTCACCGAAGTCTACATATTGCAGGGGGCGGTCATAAAAGTCGGCCCGCAGGGTGATGATGATCCGCAAGCGGCTGCGTTCGTCCAGAACGGCCGTGACCAGGCTGTTCAAAAACTGCTCTCTAACCGCTTCATCTTCAACCAGGGTGAATAATTCCTCAAACTGGTCGAGGATCAGGAGCAGTTCTGTCTGGCCATCATCGGGCAAAACCCGCCCCACCGCTCGTAATAGGCCCCGATCTCCTTCTTGTAATTGATTTAACAAGGTTTCGGGGGGATTGACGGCCACGCGCAGCAAAGCTACCTCTAATTCTTCCCAGGGATGGGCGCCAGGGGTGAGGTCCAGAATAAACCAATTCTCAGAGCCGGGCAACCCGCCCCGGCGCAGCGCTGGTACCAAACCGGCCTTGACCACGCTGGATTTGCCGCTGCCGCTGGGGCCGACGATGGCCAGAAACCGGTCCAAATCTGTTTCGGCCGAGAGCTGGGTGAAGAGTTCTTCTATGAGGGTGGAACGGCCGTAAAAGTGGTCAGCATCCGCTTCCGTAAAAGCACGCAGCCCAATGAATGGATTTTCCAACGCCGCCAATGCTTGCGTTGTCATGGCCACCGGCGTGTCTTCGGGCAGAGGCGTGGCGATCTGGTAGCTCTCTGCCTGGGATAAAGCATCCTGGAAAGCGCGCAAAAAAGATGATATATCCCGATAGCGGTCGGCCACTTCTCTAGCCGTGGCAATATGGATGACCTCATCTACTTCCGGCGGCAGTTGGGGATTATAGTTGAGTAGGCAGGGCAGGTTTTCGTTCAAATGCTGTTGGATAAAGGCGACGGGCGTGGGGCCGGAGAATGGTTTGTGCCCAGTCAGCATTTCAAACAGCATGATGCCCAAGCAATAAATATCACTTTGCGGCTTCACCGGTTCAGCCAGGATTTGCTCCGGCGAGATGTAAGCCGGCGCGCCAATCATCGCATCTTCTTCGGTCAAACTCTGGCCGTTAATCCCTTCCAAATTTTTGGCGATTCCGAAGTCGGCCAGGTAAGCATTGGTTTCTTCATCTAGCAAGATATTGGCTGGTTTAATGTCCCGATGAATGACGCCGTTCCGATGGGCCATGTCCAGCGCTAACCCGATTTGCTGGGCGTATTGGGTTACTTTTTCGAGGGGGATTGGCCCCCTTTTCAATAGCTCTTCTAAACTGCCACCGCGCAGAAAGCGCATGATCAAATATGCAGCGCCCGGTTCGCGCCAATAATCATACAAAGGCACAATATGGGGGTGCTCCAAACGGGCGATAAGTTGGGCTTCGGCTTCAAAACGACGGATGAAGTTAGGATGGTTGGCATAGCGGGGCAAAACGATTTTGACGGCCACATCCCGCTCGACTAACGGTTGCACGGCACGATAAACGATGCCAAAGCCACCGCTGCCGATCTTTTCACCTAGTTGAAACCCCTTCACCGCCCGTCCGCTCAAATCGTCCAGCCCAATTTCACACGGCTGCGGAGACGGCGTGGGTAGGGGCGATGGGTCTGGCTCTAATCGGGCTAAGCGCACAAAGGCCAACTGCTCTGCCTCGGGGATGTTGAGGGTCAGAGCGATGCGCTCGGCCATCTGGACGGACGGCCGTAACGCATCTGCTTCGATTTTGCGAATAGTGATGGCGGCGCAGCTAGCCCGTCGGGCCAACTCGGTCTGCGTTAATCCAAGTGCAATTCGTCGTTCTCTTACAACCTGGCCAAAGGTGATCGTTTCGCTCATCGAATATTCTCCTCACATTGGTCGACACGTAATATCTATTTGCATTGTAAAGAATAGCTAGTGGAACTTCAAGAGAGTCCAGCGGTTTATATCGGTTTTATATCGGTCAAATTGCTAAGTCTACCCTGGCTCAATCTGTGTGTCTGCTTCCTACGCCTGGATACTCCCCTAGCCTCTAAGGCAACAACATCGACAACGAATTGTCGATAATTGTGAATTGAGAATGATGAATGATGAATGAAGCCTCCCCCATTCACAATTGACAATTCAGACTTCACAATTCACCATTTTTTCCAAGCGAAGTCTTGGAAAAGACATAGATCCTAAGGATTGGAACTTTACAATTTATGCTCTATGATCTGTCCATGCAGAACTCATTATTTGTTTGGCTCGGCTCTAAACGGGCCAAGAAACGGGGTGTAGGGGAAACGGGCACCTTACTTGATTTGGCGGCGCGGTTTCGGCTGCCTGTGCCCTCTGGTGGCATCTTGCTGGATGATTTTTACCGACTGGCAGTGGAGGATGGGCTGTTTGTGGCGGCAAACGGCCGTGTCACCTGCCCTGACCCACCTCTGCTGTACGAAGCCTTATATGAGGCTGTCCGCTTTCCTAAGTTGGACAAACCAGTCGCGGTAAGGCCGCTTTTTGAAGTGACAGACGGCCGTTTCTCACCTCAGCACAACATTCAGTTGACTGCTCCACCACAACTATCCTTCTCTCTATGTGAAGTCTATTCAGCAGCAGAAGTTGAAAGCGAGCGACGGGATGTGCTGGTGATGGAAATGGTGAAGGTAGAGGTGGTGGGAACGGCCGTTACCACCACCTCTCAATCCGCCGATACGATTACCCACAATGGTCAACACCTCACCCTGCCCCAATTGGGCATCTTCCAATCTGCCAACCTTGATGTGCCACCCTTTGCCCAACGGCTGCAAAAGCTACTGCGCGGCCTGCGACGCACCTTTGGCAAAGGGGAGTGGATGATCAATTGGGCAGATGATGGGGAGATATGCTGGATTTTGAAGTTGCAGCAAATGGGTTAGACGGCCGTTACGCCAGATCTAATCGGCGGTTGCCATCGCCACTTCAGCCGGAACCCGCCGATAGGCCGTGTAGGCATATAATGCCGCAATCACAAGCGGTATCCAGAAATAGTACAGTTCGCTAGTGGTTTGGGTGCGCTGCTCAAAGGTGATGAGGAAGCTGAGAATGAGGGCCAAGATGACAACGGCCGTTTGCCAACGTCTCCGCAACCCCCTCATAAGCCAAGCCCATAGTTGTGTCAGGGGAAAAAGCAGTACGACAAAATCATAGCTCCAGCCGAAGGGCATGGTAATGATAGAAATCAATATCGCCACCTGGATAACGAGCTGGAAAGGGAGCTGGGTGCGCCTGCGCCACCAAAGAAAGAGAGTGAGGGGAAGCAAAGGAATACCTATCAGGCGAATCCAAAGTTGGTTGAATTGCAAAGATAGGAAGGTGGTAAGAGTGGCTGTTTCCCATCTAAAAAGATCACCGTCACCCGTGCTAGCCAGATATTCAGTTAAGAAAGTGGGCCGCAAGAGAAAAAGAACGGCCGTTGAACCTAAAATAGTCAAAGTTAGAGTTACTAACAAGCGCCAACGCCGTTCTAAAATTAATTGGAGCAGGATAATGGGCAAAGCTAGATAGACCAAATGGGGCTTAAGCGTGGTCAGGGCCAGGGCCACTCCTGCGCTGACATCCTGGGAACGTTGGTAGAAATACAGAAAGCCCACTATTCCGCCCAAAACCATAATATTGACCTGCCCAAAAATCAGTGCCACCAGGGTGGAAGGAAAGAGAACGGCCGTCAATAAGGGCAAAATCCAGCCCCACTTAGGCCGATTCGGCAAAACGGCCGTGACCACATGCCAACTACCTATCACACTCGCCTGCAACACCACCAGATTGGTAAAAAACCAGAGGCGAACCGCCTGCTCAAAACTCATCAGCGCGTAGGGCAAAAACCAGACCAATATCCAAGGCAAATTCCATGTTTTCATGGCATATTCTCGGTCAAAGCCAGTTTGCTCTCGTTGAACTTGGCGCAACAAGTCATCATCCCCAAAATTCTGGGAATGACTAAGTAGGTAACTGGCACTCCAGTAGGCGCGAAAATCTATCTGGCCTATGCGGCGGGGCAATTTAATAAAGCTTATGCCGACAAAGAAGAATAGGAGGGAACCTATAACAATGAGACTGGTTTTGAATGCGGGCTGCTGCGATAACAGGCGCATATCTGTTAGATCACGCGGCTGCGCACGCGAGAACTGACATAATCGAGTGTGGAAACAACAACAGCAATGGCCAGCATCATAACACTGGCATCACGATAACGAAGCAGGCGAATACTTTGGCTAAGAAGGAAGCCGATGCCGCCGCCGCCAACAAAACCAATAATGGTCGACATACGCACATTAATGTCCCAACGGTAAAGGGTATAGGCGATGTAAGGGGGGATGATTTGGGGAATGACGGCGAAGACGATGGTTTGCAAGCGACTGGCCCCTGTGGCCGTAATCGCTTCAATGGGGCCTTCGGAAATGCCCTCAATTTGTTCGGAAAAGAGCTTGCCCAAGGCAGCAATAGTATGCAATGTCAAGGCCATGACACCGGCAAAGGGGCCTAAACCAACCCAAACCACAAAGATAACAGCCATGATGAGCGGCTCAATGGAGCGCAGAGCGTTAAAGATGGTACGGGAGAGGGTGTAGATGATTGTGCCAACGGGAAACGGCCGTTTCACCGCCACCAACAATGATAATAATCCAGCCACAATACCCCCAATGAGTGCGGGGCGTGTCGTCCAGTTAGCTGGATTATCAAACTCATATAACCAGTTGAGGGCAGAACCAAGGGCATAGATAAGAACGGCCGTGCCCAATAGTGTGAGAACGGCCGTCAGCCCCTTAGCCATGGCCGTAGGCAGGCGCAAAATCGCCTCTTGTCCGTAGCGGCTGCCCAATGAAGCTGCAATTAAGGCCCCTATCAACCCAATGAATGGGGCCAACAGCAGACTAATCATATCGGCTATCACGGTGACAGAGTTACCTAAAAAGGCCAAACCGATACCGTCCAACCGGGCTGCCAACCAAGTACCTACGGGATTACCCACGCCAGCCAATAGGCCCAAGCCAAACAGGAACAGAACAAGAAGAAGCAGCGAACGGCCGATCACCATCCATACCCCTCCCTGTACTCCCCGCCGTAACAAGACAGCGATCACCACTGCCACAATGATTAAAACGACCAGACCCACTACCGCTTGTCCTACCAGACCACCCGCCAGATTCAACAATTGACGTGCCACCAACCAGCCTAAACCGCCACCAATGGGAATGGCAATCAAGGCCGCCATTAAGGCCGCCAAAGGCATCGTCACCTCTATCATCAGGTTGCGCGCGGCCATAAATGAGACAGGTACAGCCAGAAGCGTTCCAATTGTTGTAGCCATTAAGGCCATAAAAATCGTCTCGACAATGAGACGCAGCGTGTTCTGCATCGTCTCTGTCAGCGTAAAGGAGCCTTGATCCTCCCCAAACAGGCGGTCTAATAGATCAGGATTGGTCATGTCGGGATCGGCCAAAAAGCGCAAAACACCGACTACCTGCTCTTGCCGCCTCTCATCTCGCAGCTTGCTCATGTCAATGTCCGTCACTTCTACAGCAAAGGCATAGAGCAAGAACAGAGCCACAAATATGGCAATGGTGCGCAAAAGATACCGTTGGGGGGTGATGGGCTGCTCTTTCATATGAGACCTAAATGATTCGTCTCCGAATACGTGAACTCAAATTATCTAGAATTGTCACCACTAGGGCGATGGCAATCACCATAACACTAGCCTGACGGTAAAGGAGTTGGTTGAGCAAGCGATTTAAGACGAAACCAATACCGCCGCCACCCACAAAGCCAATGATGGTGGAAAGGCGCACATTGATGTCCCAGCGATAAAATATGTAAGCGATGTAATGGGGCACAACTTGGGGGACAACGGCGTAGGCAATGGTCTGAACACTGTTAGCTCCAGTGGCGGTAATGGCTTCACGTGGCCCTTCATCGATATTTTCTACCTGCTCCGAAAAGAGTTTGCCCAAATCGGCTATGGAGTGAAGGATGAGGGCCATAATGCCAGCAAAGGGGCCAAGCCCCACCCACACGACAAAGACGAAGCCCATCATGAGCGGTTCGATGGAACGCGTAGCGTTCAGGCTGCCACGGGTAATAGTGTAGATGGCCATGCCGATGGGATACTGTTGTTTGGCTGAATAACGGAGGGACAAAAGGGTCGATAGGAAGCCAATGATGAGGGCTGGCCAGAGAAAGAAGGCCATCTGGGCTGTTCTATTTTCTGGAACGAGTTCGCGTAAGCCTAACAGGTTGATGCCGATGAGGGCGTAACCCAAAAGGAGGATGAATAGGGTCATGCCGATGGCAGTCAACACGGCCGTTATCACTTTGGCCCTACCTGCTTCCGAACGCAGCACCATTTCCTGCCCATAATGGGCTCCGCGTGAAGCCGCTATCAAACCGAGACCCAAGCCCACAGCCAGCGGTAATAGAAGCAGCAATAAATCAAACAGTACCTGGATGAAATTACCCACAAAACCCAAGCCATCCAGAGGCAAGTGGACACCTGTCAATCCAGAAAGAGTCACCAATTGCTGCGTCAACCACCAACCAATACCAGCGATAAGAGGTGTCGCAATAACGGCCGTCATAATGGCTGCCAATGGCAACTTTACATCCTCCATCAAATTGCGTGCAGCCATAAAGGAAATAGGAATCGCCAGCAGCGTGCCAATCGTCGAAGCCATCAAGGCCATCAGCACCGTCTCAAGAATTTTGTCCAAGGCCTCTAAAGTAGTATCGCTCGGCCCCACAATACGACGATCCAGCACTTCTACCACTTCCAAACGATGGGCTTCTTCAGCCGGGCGCACATCGGGCATGGTAAACTGCACGACAAACTCTCCAGCCTCATCAGCGCGGAATTCAGTGATGCGGCGTGGCGTATTGGCTCCTATGGGATGCCAAAAAACAACACCCTGCACGTTAGCTTGGAAGCCTTGTCCCGTCAATCTCAACGAGTCCTGTGTGGTTGTGACGCAGTTGGGGGCTAAAACAGCCACACGCCCTTCAAAAGTGACTTGTGAACCTTGAATCTCCTCTGGACAGGGCATTAACAGAGAAATATTGGTGCTGCGCGTATCATTTTCGTAGGCAAAGAAGTCGGGGCGGGCCAATTCACGGATGAGGCTGGTTAGGTTTTCCTGCCGCTGTGGTTCCAACGGCTCTCGCAAATCCACTTGGGTCACCTGCAAGCCATAAGCATACAGGATAATAAGACCCAAAATGATGAGGGGCGTGCGGAAGGGAGAACGGCCGTTTGATTTATCGTTCATACTGATAAGGAAGGGAATTGGTTATCCGTAATCGGTAATCGGTTATCCGTTCACCGTTCATCGATTACCGTTCACCGTCCACCTCACCCAATCCGCTCCGCTTCCTGACCATAAATTTCCACAAACTTGGCATCATCAATTTCATCAGGACGGCCGTCAAAAACCAGCTCGCCTCCATTCAGGGCAATAGCGCGTGTGCCATATTGCTGCACCAAATCCAAAAAGTGCAGACTACATAAAATCGTAATGCCATCCTCCTGATTAATCTGCTGCAAGCGGCGCATAATGCTATGGGCCAAAGCCGGGTCTAGGCTCGCCACTGGCTCATCAGCCAAAATTAGCTCCGGCTCCTGCATCAGGGCGCGGGCAATACCCACCCGCTGCCGCTGCCCCCCACTCAACTCATCAGCCCGATTATCGGCCTTATCGCCAATGCCCACCCGTTCCAGGCTAGCATGAGCCCGCTGCACATCTTCAGCCGGAAAACGGCCGAATATGCTAGCTAGAGGATTGGTATAACCCAAACGGCCGCTCAACACATTCGTTAAGACCGACGAGCGCTCCACCAAATTAAAATGCTGGAAAATCATGCCGATCTTACGCCTAATACGCCGCAGTTCCTCGCCTGTCACATGGGAAAGCTGGGTATTATTCCACCAGATTTCCCCCTCCGTCGGCTCAATGAGACGATTAATACAGCGCAGCATTGTGCTTTTGCCCGATCCACTTAAACCAATCACAGCCACAAACTCGCCATCGGGTACAGTAAAGCTCACATCCGTTAGGGCTTGTGTACCATCAGGATATACTTTGGTGAGATTTTGGATTTTTAACATGGAGGATAATGGAGTAATTAACCTAAGTCATTACCTGCTGGCTATCATTCCGAAACCTCTCCGAGGCCCTCTGTGGAATCTCTCTGAAATTGCAACTTAAGAGGGATTTCTCGACTCCAAAGACAGCCTGCCCTGAGCGGAGCCGAATGGGATCGGAATGACAAATAGTAAGGTGGCAACTTAGGTTAAGTTAAAGAAGAAGCCGGGCGACATTTCCATCTACCCGGCTTCACTTTTATTAAACCGTGGGAATAGCTGGAACTAACTTTGCGTTCCGCAACCATTCTCCAGCAGAAACCCACTGTTCACTGTTCACTGATTACTGTTTACCGAACCTAATCTAGCCGCCTAAGATATCATCTTCCGTGATGCCCAGGAATTCCATAGCGTCACGAACGGGATCGTAGAAGCTATCAGTAACAGCTTCTAAGCCGGTCCAATTATAAAACTCTTCGGAGCAGATAGAGGTCTCACAAGCCTCAGAGGCGGTGAACTCAATCAGAGCACCCACAATTTGATTAGCCGTATTCAAGGGGAATTCAGGTCCAAAGGAAACTGTGTCATTGGGAATACGATCTGTAAGACCCAAGATGCGGGTTGTATCGAAGATATCGGGAGCCGTATCCGTTACGGATGAACGGGCATCTAAAACACGGTAGCCACCTTCATCAGGACCACCAGCAACAAAGGTACGCCCTTCATCGTTACGAACGGGGGATTCGTCCGCCTCACGCCAGATTTCAGGATCATCCACGCCATAGGCCCAGGCTCGCTCATAATTGGGCAGCAGGGGCGGGCTAAAGAAGGCCGTAGCGAAGTCACATTCGCCATTATAGACGGCCAACATAGAATTGCTATGACCACCAGCCTCAACAATCTCACCTGGCTCGATGCCCTGTTCAGCAAACAAGGCACTGGGATAAAGGTAACCGGAGGTAGAGCCAAAATCGGGGATACACCAAGTACCACCAGCTAAATCTTCGACGGTTTCTGCTTCACTATCAGCAGGCACCACAAATTGAGCTGCGTACCAAGAAAGGCCAAAACGCACAGCAGCAGCCCCCACAGTGACACCACAACGATTATTGGCTAATACATAACCCTGTGCTGGAATAAAACCAATGCTATCATCGGGCGAGGCACATATCTCTTCGATAGTAGCTGCATAACTAGTGGGAACGCTAACCTCAAAATTCAGCCCCGTGGCATCGGTTAAAGCCTGCGCCAGCACGTCACCACCGGAGATAATTTGGTCAACGTCTACAGAAGGAACAAAGAGGACTTTAATCGGCCGTTCTTCTGAACCAAGTGGAGCGGCCATCATCTCTTCGACAACTGTTTCAGTCTGTACTTCTGTGACAACGCGGGTGACTTCTACGGGAACTTCCACCTCAACAGGAACTTCTACTTCTTCGACAACTGTTTCCACAACTGTCTCTACTACTGTTTCCACTACCGTTTCCACAATAGTCTCTGGCTGGCAAGCTACTAGAGCCACAGACAAAACGAGAAAACCTAACAAATACCATCTAATCTTTTTCATGTATCTCCTTCCTTATCGGTATAGAATGATTATTAGTTGGCAACGGCCGTTCCGACATGACCAATCACCATAAACTGGGGCAAATATACTGCAAGGTAAGGCGGAAAGCAAGGAGTGAACGGCCATTTACGGGCTGCGCGTCGGTACTTCTCGTGGTATGCAGGGTTCTTGGTGGCTCTCGTCAGGTAAATCAATGGTAATGACCTGCGTATCTACCCGATTATTGTCCGCCGAAATCTCCACATCCTCATGAATCAGACCAGCCCACATTGGCTGCGGGTTGCGTACGCCTAATGGCCCAGTGATGCGAATGGCTCCCGTCACGACAGTACGTTCACCAGGCATCAGATAGTAATGCTCGCCAATTTTTTCTAGCTCATCGCTGTTGCCAATGGCCCAGCGGTAGGGATAGTTACTTATTTCATTTTCATAGCCGATAGCCACCCGCCAGGCGCCCGATTCGGTATGCCAGCCCAATGTGTTGTAATTCCAGTCAGAATCGTAGGCCGTGCCAGGGGTGGGGCCAGTGGTACGAAGGGGGGTATTGCCGTCATTTTGTACCGTAACTGTGAAGGTGAGAGTATCGCAAAGGGCAACGGCCGTTGCGCTAAAACCCAACGTATCCCCCGATGGTGGTGAAAAGATATACCCACGTGGCACACCACCAAACTCGATCGTCAGTTCTGTCTCAGCCCGCAGCCGCTGTCCCTCCAAATCCTGAGCAATGGCCACAATGGGATACGTGCCATCAGGCGGAGGCGTTTCACCATTGTCCACACCCCCTTCATAATCATAGTAGTGGCGGCCAACCGTATTAGCTGGCACATCCCGTTCCAATTCCCGAATCGGCACCTCGACACCCTCTGGCGTAAGCAAAAAGACACGTAAACTAACAACATCTTTTGTCAGGAAAAATTGAATTAAAGCCCGATCATCAATACCATCCCGATTTGGAGAAAAAACAGAGCGATCTACAGTAAAATTTCGTAAATCAGGCAATTCCGTATCCGCATCAACGATATTTAGTGCATTTTGTACTCGCTCTGTCACACCCGCTTCATCCGTTGCTTCTACCGTCCAAATATATTGTCCATTTTGGAGGAGGCGTGACAAGATTTCCGCTTGAACTTCATCATCAGGCAATGTATAAGAGTCTACAATACCGCTGAATAACACCTGATATTGACCAGCTCCACGAGCTTTCTCCCGGCGAAAGTAGAAGCGTTCACCCACTTCATTCTCAAAATAGATAGATACTGTTGCATTGCGTGAGATTTCATACTCAATACGAACAGCATCGTTAGCGCCATCCGCATTGGGTGAAATATGCTGTCCGTGCATCAAGACATTACGCAATAGACTACGGTCGCCATTGACCACCCGCCAGCCTACTGCCACAGACACAACAACAACTAACAGCGCAATAAGGGCTACATACACAGGATTGATACGTCTTCTTTCACTCATAACAAAAAGTGTACCAGAGCCATTTACTGCTGACGAACGCTGTTTAGCCCACTATTTGCCCATGTTTGGGAAACGTTCAGGCGCATGAATACCATTGTACTATTGCCCTTGTCTCCAGGTTAATTTTACCCCTTTTTAAGGTCTTTCTCATCCATTCATAAGGTGATAGTACCATTCCCATTGTTCTGGACATAGGCTGAAATTAGAATGTGCGCCGATATGGTAGCCCACAACTGGCCCAGCCAATTGTGAGAAAGAAGTATTTAACATGAAAACAACAGCCACATTCTCGCTCATCATTTTCATCGGTTTTTTGATGCTCTTCACCGCTAAACCTGTTGCGCCTACGAGTCTACACATCCCCTATCAAGCTGGTTTTCCTGCCGAGGATATGAACAGTACGGTTGATTTTGCATCCCCTACAGTCGTCAATATGAATCAAAACAATAATTTGGAAATTATTGTGGCCGATGGCAAAGGCTGTATTTATGGCTGGGATGTGGCAGGCAACCTATTGCCGGGTTTCCCCTGGCAAACGGGGAGCGCCTGTGAAGGTACACCACGCATCAATGGGCCTTTAGCTGTAGGGGATGTCAACGGGGACGGTGAAATAGAAATCGTTGCTGGTACACGTGGCGAGGGCGAATCTCCGGGTCAGTTGGGTAAAGTCTTTGTTTGGGATAAGCAAGGGACGCTCCTACCCGGATGGCCGCAGGAAATGCTGTGGAATACAGCGTATGGATCGGGGATGCCAGAAGTGTATGGGGTAGCCTTAGCTAACGTAGCGGGTGATGCCAACCTAGAAGTTATTGCTGGCACGAGCAACAATGCTTCATCTGGTGGAGACCCAGATGAAGCAACGCCTAACCTCCATATCTGGACAAATGATGGCTCTGCTTTACCAGGTTTTCCAGTTTGGTATCGTACAGCAGGAATTTATGGTTCTGTTGGCACGGCCGATATGACCGGTAATGGTTTCTCAGAAATTGTGACAGTGCGGGATCATTCCCATTTCCACATCTACCGTTCCGATGGGCAACAATTACCATCTTTCCCTTTCCGTATCTTTCTAGATGAGGATGAAAACACCTGGAATGAAGATAAATATCTTGAATTTACTCGCAGTGCGCCTGTAATAGGTGATTTGACAGGGGATGGCATGTTGGAAACGGCCGTTATCGGCAAAGTTCGTGACCCACAGCAAGGCCGTAAAGTTGTCAGCAGTGCCCTAATCGTACTGCAAGCAGATGGCAGCAGACTCCCCGGCTGGTCATTGGGTAAAGAAGGTGGCGCACCTTTAGCAAACGAGTATCGGCCATCGCAAGCACCAGCCTTAGCCGATTTGACGGGCGACGGCCGTTTAGAAATTATCGCCCCTTACTTCGATGGCATACTGCGTGTGTTTACATCTGAAGGTACGCTATTATGGCAATATGATTTTGCCCAAGGGCATACCCTCTTTAGCAGCGAACCTGTTATTGGCGACGTGACTGGAGATGGCAGCGTTGATATTCTCTTTGGCACCTACAGCCCAGATGGCTCAGCCCATAACCGGGCTGCTTTATATGGATTAACAAGTCTGGGGCAGCCATTGGCTGGTTTTCCCCTTCCTTTAACTCATGAAGACGGCAGGAGCAAGCAAGGTATTCGTGCTGCTCCTACGCTAGCCGACATTGACCAAGATTGTGATGTAGAAATTATTGCTGCTAGCCAAGCAGCAGTCCTCTACGTATGGGATCTGCCTGCACCCTATTATGCCTCTCGCATGCCCTGGCCCACAGGCCGTCATGACCAACAGCGTACCGGTTCAATCACCCCTAATCTTTTCTCACCGCTCAACCGCACCAATGGCAACACATCAACAATCTATTTGCCCATTATTCACAACGATTCTTGCGTGGGGTCTCTTTGATAATAAACAGAGTAGCATAATTTCCCTTCTCCCACCCTTCCTCTTATAATCAGCCATATGAAACGGAAGTGGCGTAAATTTTGGGAACGATTGGTTATCGCAACGGCCGTTACCTTTTTCGTGGCTGTCATGCCCTTGCCCGTGTGGACACCGACCTGGTTTCTCTACTGGCAAGTACCTACAGCCGTTTTTGTCTTCATCGTCTACATTGGCAAATTATTACTTGACACCATTCTTTTCCCGCGTCGTTAAGATGAGCTTGGGTCGCTTTGCTACTGGAGGTTGGGTTACTTCACTTAGCCAGCCTCCAACACCTGTATCCTGCCTTACATGAAAAATAATCAAACTGTCCGCATCGGCCTTATTTCTGATACGCATATGCCAGAGCGGTGGACAGAGATACCCACGGCCGTTTTCCAGCTATTCCAAGACGTAGATTTCATCCTCCATGCTGGCGACGTCGGCGAATTGTGGGTATTGGACAAGTTAAGCAGTATCGCCCCCATCATAGCCGTGCATGGCAACGATGAAACCCAGGCTGCCCAGCGTGAACTCCCATATCAGCAAGTGATAACCATTGCCAAACAGCGCCTATTGCTCTGGCACAGCCATTTTACTGATCACGTGGATGAAATGGCTGATCGGCGTGTGGATTGGCCGTTGCGCCAAAAGCTGGACCAAGGCTCAAGCCGTGGCTGCCATTAATCAATTACCACAAGAAAAATCAATATGATCAAACGAATCAAAGAGCTAGAAAACATTGCACGTCAGCTAGACCCGGCCGCACCAACGCGAGACCAGTGGGGCCAACAAGTCGTAGAATATGGCGAACATTTTTTACAAGGGCTAGATGATGCACCCGTCTTTGTCAATGATACGGATAACGGCCGTTCCCTCCTCAATTCTCCCATCAGCGAAACTGGTATAGGACTAGACACTGTCTTGCAACTCATTCAAGCCAATGTGGACACCCCCAACCTCAACCCCGCTTCGCCCTACTTCTTGGGCTATATTCCCGGCGGCGGCCTCTATCCGGCCGCGTTAGGCGACTATTTAGCCGCCATAACCAACCGTTTTGCTGGTGTTTTTTATGCTGCGCCGGGAGCGGTACGGATGGAAAACATGCTGCTGCGCTGGATGGCCGATATGGTTGGCTATCCAACCACAATGGCAGGTAATTTGGCCTCTGGTGGCAGCATTGCTCAATTGACCGCCATCGTCACGGCTAGAGAAGCCTACGGCATCCAGCCCACCGACATCGCTCACACAGTGATTTATACAACAGATCAAGTACACCATTCGGTAGCCAAAGCCATTCAAATTGCTGGTTTGGCAACGGCCGTTCATCATAAGATTCCCACCGACGGTCAGTATCGCATGGATATGGCCGCCCTCGAACAAGCTATCATTCAGGACAAAAAAGCGGGTCTCCGCCCTTGGCTGGTGATCGCCTCAGCCGGCACAACCAATGTGGGCGCAGTTGATCCGTTAACGGCCGTTGCCCACATCGCCCAGCAACACGAACTCTGGTTTCACATAGATGGGGCGTACGGCGCCTTCTTTGCTCTATGCGCAGAAGGGCGCAAAATATTGGCCGGCATGGAGCAGTCCGACTCCATCATCATGGACCCCCACAAAGGGCTGTTCCTCCCGTATGGTACTGGTGCACTCCTTGTTAAAAAGCGGCAACATCTCTATCAAGCCCATCATGCCAGTGCCGCCTACATGCAAGACACCCTCAGTATGGCTGAAGAGTTATCTCCCACCGACCTTTCACCCGAACTGACCAAGCATTTCCGCGGACTACGCCTTTGGTTGCCGCTCAAGTTATTTGGTGTGGCACCTTTCCGCGCCGCATTGGCCGAGAAAATCGAATTAGCGCGTTATTTTTATAACAAAATTCAGGAAATTGATGGTTTTGAGGTTGGCCCTACTCCTGACCTTTCCCTCGTCACTTACCGCTATCTGCCTCCTCGTGGTGACACAGATGAATTTAATCAGCGATTACTGCAAGAGGTTGTGCAAGACGGCCGTATCTTTATTAGTTCAACCCAGCTAGACGGCCGTTTTACACTACGCCTTGCTATCCTCAATTTTCGTACTCACCTAGAAACAATTGACTTGGCACTGGAGATTTTGGCCGAAAAAGCCCAGAAATTGGCGAAAACGTAATTAAGTGATTGATGGGCGAATCGTGCAATCATCTCATTGCGTAACCACCGAACCTATCTACGTTTGCGACCGAAAAAATCTCGCTCCCCTTGCTGTTCTGACAACAACTCCCCCTCATAACGGGCCAGCTTCGCTTCGGCCGTAGCTGCCCTTGATTGGGCATTCATACGCGCCTTCCGTTCCTCATCCAACAGCGTATCCAACTTCTTAGAGCTTTGCACTTCTACTTCTAATGTAGCCGTCTTGCGCTCTAGCTCCATACGCATATTGCGCTCCTCCGTCAACTGCTCAAACCACATCTCCGCCCGCTCCGCCTTCACTTCTAAGGCCGCTAGCCGCTTATCCAGCTCAATCCGCATATTGTGCTCTTGCTCCAACGATTCCTGCAAACGGCGCACATCTTGTACCTGCACTTCCAAGGCAGCTAGCTCCCGCTCCAAACCGCGGCTCTTTTGCCGCTCTTGATCTAGTTCAGCTAAAGATTTTTCAGCCGCTTTTAGAGCTGCTTCCAATTCATAATTTTTCCGTTCCAAGGCCCGCCGCCTATCTTTTTCGGCCGTTAGTTCAATGCGCAACTGCTCTGTTTCGCGGTGAGCCTCCTGCCACAATGTCTCCATCGAGGTGGGTATGGGGCCATCGGGCAAAGCTGGCGTGGGTAAACCAGCCAGAGGCGACGGGGGGCGATTTGAGGGCATACCATTATTGGCCTGATCCGGCTTCTCCGTTTGGCCCGGATCAAAAGTCGCCAGGTTATCCAGTGGGTTATCTGTTTTTCTATCAGCCATCGTATACCTTATCCACTAACCGCTGGTACGCTCTGGTAGCCGGGTTTCTATAACGAGGATCAAATTCAAAAATCGTCTGCTGATAGGCAGGAGCTTCAGCCACTGCCTGGCTACGAGGAATAGAATCAATGACCTTCTCGCCATGCTTTTGTTGCAGAGATGATACCATATCTCGATCTAACCGCTGCCGTTTCACATGAAAAGTAGGCACAATAGTATGAATATTAATGTCTATACCCCGTAGTTGCGCATCATGAATATCGGCGATATGCTGACCTGTGCCAGCCATGCTAAAGTAATCAGGCTTCACAGGCACAATAGCAGCATCAGCATACTGATATACAGCCTGTGAAAAGGCATCTAGGGCTGGGGGACAGTCCAAAATAACAAAACGAAAACGCTCTATCGCCATCTGTAGCCGATGTTCCAGGACCATCAGCAGACCATCACGGTGATTGCCACCGCTGCGCATCAGGGCATAAGCCTGATTACGCAGCCCTTCCTTAGCTAGTTCCAAATTGTCGGAGGCAGGCAGCAACCATAAATTGGGCCGGGGGAAACCCTCCTCAGCTCGATCTGCCGAAATCACAGCCTGGCCTAAAGATTGACGTCCCAAGAGTACCTCGCCTAAATCAGCATCACTGGGGTCAATACCTAAACCTCGGGCACAGTGACCTTGTGGATCAAAGTCAATGAGCAAGACATGACCACCAATGTAATAATGTTGACCCTGATATTGATAGAGACGGCTAACATCTTGCACTTTGTCTAAATCTTGGGAGCGGATCTTGAGCATGAGTTTGCGGGAAAGACCATGAGCAAGATTAATCGAGGTGGTCGTTTTACCCACACCACCCTTGCGGTTGACGACAGCCAGGACTTTAACCTGTTTTATGCTGCTGTTTTCGCTCATCTTTGCTTGCCCTCATTCAAATTTTTTCCCGACAAACAGCCCTTAGGGGTTGATAAATTGTATCACAATATTACATAATGTGAAGAAATGGGAATTGGCAGTTGGGCCGCTTCACTTCTAGAGGGCATAGAATAGAGATTGGAGATCGGAGACTGGAGACAGGCCAAGATTTGTCGGGGGCTAGACATCTGATTTCTTGGAAAAACGATTATCTCTATTCCACAATAATTTGGTCGAATTCCACTTCATTTCCAGCCCTTTTTCCCAAACTTACAGGACTGTAGAGCTTTGGCTGATGCCGGACATGCCATCGGCACGGGCT
Organism: Promineifilaceae bacterium (SeqCode); assembly: GCA_965223555.1. Classification (GTDB taxonomy): domain Bacteria; phylum Chloroflexota; class Anaerolineae; order Promineifilales; family Promineifilaceae; genus CBDCWU01. The sequence goes on along the minus strand of CBDCWU010000009.1, from coordinate 1,916,643 downwards.
TGGGTCAGTTGCGTAGGGGTGATGCGGTTGAAGAGATCGGCCGTTCCCGCACCATGTACTCGAATGTAGTTATCCGTATACCCGATCCAGCGTAGGCCATCATTGTCAGCCCCAACGGCCGTTTCCCATAACACGTTCCGTACCTGCCCCACAAACTGCTGGTGAAAGGCCAAACTCAGCCGTTCCCCCAAGGCAATCATACGCTTCGTACGAGCTTTCTTCACGTCATTGGGTAGTTGTTCTGTCATCTTGGCTGCGACTGTGCCTGGGCGTGGGCTATAAGTGAAAACATGCAGCCGCGAGAAGCCAATGACCTCCACATAGTCTAAGCTCTCGGCAAAATCCGTGTCCGTCTCGCCAGGAAAGCCAGTGATGATGTCCGTACTTAGGCTCAGGCCAGGAATATGGGCCCGCGCAGCTTCCACCAATTCACGGAAACTGGCCTGATTGGTGCGGCGGGCCATACGCCGTAAAATGCGATCACAGCCACTTTGCAAGGGCATATGCAGATGGGGCAGCAGACGGGGATTTTGCCACAGGCTAAAAAAGTCTGGCGCAATATCCCAGGGTTCTAATGACGAAAGGCGCAAGCGGGAAATGTCGGTGTGGTCTAAAATAGTGTGTACAAGGTCTCTTAGGCCAGCCTTGTGGCCCAAATCATACCCATAGCTGCCCAAATGCACTCCGGTCAGCACAGCTTCTTTATAACCGGCAGCAGCCAAGGCCTGAATCTCGGCCACAATATCGCCCAAGTGGCGACTTTGGCCGCTGCCTCGGGCCACCGTCGTCACGCAGAAAGTACAGCGATTGTTGCAACCGTCTTGAACTTTGATAAAGGTGCGGGTATTGCCTTTTGTACCTACTAGAAATTCGCGCAAGACTGGCTCCTGATCGAACAGGGGCAAATTAAGCTGGGCCTGCGGATCAATCATCTGCACCAGTTGGCCTTTGTCTTTGTTGGGAATCACGCGTCCAGTTCCCTTGACTTGTGTTAATTCATGGGGGGCAATGGTAGCGTAGCAGCCCGTGAGCAAGATTTCGGCTTCTGGGTTATGGCGATGGATGCGGCGTGTTTGGCTGCGGGCATCGCGAGCGGCTTGGTGGGTGACGGCGCAGGTGTTGATGATAACGGTATCGGCCGTTTCCGCTTCCCGTACCACCTCATGTCCTGCCGCCAGCAATTGACGACCCATAGTCTCTATTTCACTCTGATTAAGCCGACAACCGATGCTGTGTAGGTACACCTTCATAAGAGGTAATTGTCAGTGGTTACTGGTCAATTGTCAATTTTTGGAAAACGGCCGTCTAACTCATTATTCCTTTACCGTTTGCTAGATGCTGGCTGCACATTAGATATTACTATCATTCAATGTGAAATTTACCTGCTTGGGCATGGTGGCACATGATATAAAGCCATCTCCATACCCACATTTGACAAAAACACACCCTGGAACGTCTGTACCGGGCACAATTGTGCCCTTAATTTTTGATAACTATCCGCTTGCTCGTTAGATAATTCAGCCAAGTTATACATAAATTCAGTGAACATGAGATATTCAAACCCTTGTTCTTGGTACCAGCCTACATCATGAGCATCATGGCGAAGTAAACGTTCTGTTTGCCAAAGAGCTGGGTCTAAATTGGGGGCAAAGTAATCAAAGGCAATGCTTGCTCCCGCTGGCATATTCGCTATCATCCACTTTTCTGCCACAGTTCGTACATCTTCTTGTCCGAAATTGTAAACACGGTTAAAAGAAACTACCCCAGATAAAATTGCTAAAATAATTGCTGGCAACCAAGCCAGCCACCTAGCTGAGAATCTTGAAAATCTTTCTTTCAACCAGCCCCCCAACCAAATTGCTAACAAACCTCCCCAAATGGCAAAAAATGGAGCAACTGGCAACCACATTCTGCCTTGACGATTGGTTTGTGACACAACAGCCAATACAAACAAAAGGGCAAAGCCATTGATTAACCATCCTCGTTTACCCCACAATCGCCAACTGAGTCCAAACCCGATCACCCCAGCCCAAAACAAAACAGCGTTACGTCCCATCCCCAAAGTTTGCAAATGCCATAACCATGCAGGTTGCAAGATTTCAACATTAGGACGATTGTACAAACGTAACGAGTAGCCAAACCACGATAAAAAATCAGGGATGTCTAATAAAGCGTAAGGAGTTCCTACTAAAAACCCAAGTCCCATGCCAATGACACCCGACAGATTTCGTAATCGCAACAATCCGTCTAATGAACGAACACGCAATAATGATGTGAGAACCAAGGGGAAAAATAACAGTACTCCATTATATTTTATAGCGGTAGCTAAACCACAGACAAAGCCCGCTCCAGCATATGCCCAGCCATTGTCGAGTTCCCAATTGTCATAAACACGCAAGAGCAAATACAAGCTAAGTATAACCATAAAAGTGAGCGGCATATCAGTCGTGGCAAAGTGGGAGTGAATAACCAGATCGGGCAACAGGGCAGCAAACAAGGCTGAGACAATGCCAACACGTTCGCCAGAGAGACGGCGACCTAACATAAAAACGAGCAAGACAATGCCCACTCCAAAAACGGCCGAAACCATGCGGCCTGCTAATATATATTCGGGATGAGGGAATATAGCTGGATATGTGCCGCGTTCAAAAATAGTCAATTGCTCTACACTCTCAATAAACCCATCACGGGCCGACAAGCTAAAAACAACAGTTGATACTCCCGCCAACAGATAGATTAGTCCGGTGCCATATTCCATACGAGTAGGGTGCAAGTCACCAGTTTTGATAATAGACATAGCCGGCATGACTACAGCATCTTCGTCAGGGTGATATACATTAGGTAATCCAAATCCCAAATTCCATAATCGTAGTCCTGCTGATAACATTAGAATTACAATCAGAGCAGGGATGATCCAGCTCTCTGGCCGAAAAACTGATTTGTGAGTCATTTTGTTACTATTATCAATCCTCAGTTGACTAACTTGCTCTTAACGCAGGCTAAGATATAGAACCTTTGTCATGGGAAGTGCTTGTGTGTAATTCTTGCAAATGTTTTTTTGTTCGTTTGCCTGTAGCTAGAATAGTATGATCTTGAACCCGTTGATAAGCGGATGCTACCATCTCATCCACCCACACCGGCTTGCCTGACAATTCCAATATTGCTTCGGCCAAGGCTTTGGGGTTTGCCCTTTCCACTAAGTACACATGCTTTCTATGTCCCAATTCCTGGCGAATTGTATCTGCATCCCCTGAAATAACCGGCCGCTGCATCATCATTCCTTCCCAAATTTTGTTCTGAATCGTACATCTAGCTTGTTTGGTTGTCCCAAACACGCCCAGACACAGATGGGATTGAGCAATCTCCTTTGGCAATTGAGTCTTATCAATCCAACCTCGAAAATGAACATTGGACAACTGCAACTCTTGGGCCAGTTGCTCTGCTTTAGGACGTTCCTGCCCATCACCAAAAAAGTCAAACGAAATATAAGGATGATCTTGTAACAAGGCAGCTGCTTGGATAATTGTCTCGACGCCATGCAAAGGAATAAATGTACCATAATAGATAACCCGGTACTGATTCTCTGGCGGATAATAGTCAGGTTGTGGCTGATAAATCCGATTATCAACCCCAAGGGGAACCCGACAAAAGCGTCCTGCGCTTAGACGATATTTCTCACAATAGTAGGTCACGTATTCTGGTGTATCGGCAATGAGGAGGTTTGGTAATTTAAGGCCTCCTTTTTCCAACAAAAATATTAATTTGCCCGTAAACGGACTCTTTTGTGTTAAACCCCGTTCTTCAGCAATCAAATGAAGGGACATCAACACATCTAAGGCCATGGGCTTACCCCGCCACCAAGAAAGTAGCCGTCCTAGATAAACATCGAATTGACCAGGATAACCAATCAACATGAGGTCGTAAGGGGGAGCTTGCCAATGCTTCTTGAGCAATCGCCAATAGGCTCGAAGAACACGCAGAAGAAAGCGAGGGTTACGCCATCCGCCACTAGCTTGTTCAACACGATCAGCAACACTATGCCATAGATGGCTATGACATTCATAAATAAACACGCCGTTTTGTCGCAGCCCACTGATCATTACCTCATTACGGACGTAAGAAGCACGATAGGTGCCAAAATAACAGACGCGAAGCGGCCGTTCTTCATGCCACTCTTTCTCCATAAGCCAATAATTATAGCCAACCTCTGTTAGATAACGAGGAATGCTCAAACTATCGTTTTACGAATGTTAGGTCAAGCCATACAATTCCTCCCTATGATCCTCATCACAGGCGCAACAGGCTTTATCGGCCGTTCTCTCACCAATCGCCTCACCTTAGAAGAGCGTGAATGGAAAGCCTATGTTGGTCATATCAATGACCAAACCGCTTTGCAAGAGCAGTTGCAAGGCGTGGACACGGTCATTCACCTGGCTGGAACCGAATGGCGTGGACGCAGCCGCTTGTTACGGGCCGTAGACCTGCAAGGTATGGAACGCTTACTGCGTGAGTGTCGTCGCACTCAGATCAAAAACCTCATCCTCCTCAGCCGCATAGGTGCTGACCCATATGCCCGGCAGCTACTACCACGGAGCAAGGGCGAGATGGAGCGCATGGTGCAAAAAAGCAATATCCCCTATACCATTATTCGCTCTGCCAGCGTTTATGGCCGTGGTGATCGGTACTTTGAAATGCTGCTGGCTTTAGCTATCTGGACATGGCCCTTTGTTTGGCTGCCCCGCGGTGGCGACATGCTGCTGCAACCCTTATGGGTAGAGGATTTAGCCCATTGCCTCGTGTCGACTGTCGATCGGCCCGACTTATTAGGCCAAACGATTACAGTTGCAGGTGAAGAGCAGTTGTCTTATCGTGAGATCGTGCGCCTGATATTGCAAACGGCCGCTATTCGCCGCATCCCCCTTAAATTGCCGAGTGTGCCCTTGCGCTATCTAGCCCGCCTCTTCTTTCGTTGGTGGTATTGGCCCCCCATTAGTGAAGATTTTATAGATCGCCTTTTCATCCCCGAACTAACTCGTTTCGATGCTGTTTATTACCATTTTGGCTTCCACCCTGCCCGTGTCCGCGACACCCTTGCCTACCTCCATCACCCACGTATGCGCTGGCGGCCGTTTCGGCGCTGAAGCCAGAATAGACTTAGACTGATACTTTTAAGATTTGTCTTCATCAAACGCGACAGCACATAGAGCAGTAACCCTACCAAAGCAACAGGCACAACTCGTAAAACGATCCGAATCAGCTGAAAACGACGCTGCATAGCAGCTTTGTCATTGACATGGGGAAACGGCCGATCCGGCACAGGCACATCTAAAAATCGGCACAAAGGTTGCCAACCCTCTTTGACCTCAAAGATGAGCAAACGATCTGTAGGTACTGTGCCCTTCACAGCCTCAGTATGCTCATGAAAAATCTCGATCATACGTTGACGATTTTCAAACTGCCCCTCAAATATTGTTCCCCAAAACAGTCCCTCGTGCATTTCTAAGAATTGCCCTATGAAAGGTACAAGCTTCTGAAACCAACGAGGGAATATAAACCGTGCCTGGTAAATTGTCTCATAGGTGCTGTCGTACCACTGTTCTGGGTCACGAATCGTGTGAATGACTTTCGCATCTGGGTAGGCTACTAACAATTCCTTGTAGACAGTGCTGCCAGGAAAATCTACTGTGGCCTGAAAATCAGCAAACAAGTCACCCCAATCTACAGATTGACCATTGGCTATCTGGTGCCAGAGCCGAATATGCGACGGCCGTTGAATCACCTCCTCCATGTGATAACAAGGCCTATAGCCAATATCTTCCAAGGCCTGTTTCAGGGACAATGTCCCTGTCCGTCCAAACCCTGAGCCGATTACCTTCATCAAAAACGCCTGTCTACCCCTCTAGCCAATTGAACCAGTAAGTAAGAATGAACAACTGAGCACAACTACCAAGAGGATTAAGCCAGGTGCAATTGATGCTGCAAATGCCCTCCAAACCGAAAATTGATGAACTTCCGCTAAACATTTCAGAAATATCACAAATGCCCATATAAAAAGCACCAATTCTAGAAAACTCAGAAGCAATACTAATCCCGGACTATTATCCATTCGCGGTGTAATATTCCTAAATATTTCATCACCAAAGAAGGCAAACCAAGGAATCCATGTCAATAGCCCCCAAATAGTTGGCACTGACGACCAAGCAATTGCTGCCTTTACTTCATCAGTTGAGGCACGTCCTCCAAACCAACTACCCGTCCAACGCAAAAATGAACCGCTAATGTAAACGGTAATAAGACCTCCAATAGAGCCGCCTACCAGAGCTATTAATATTATAGCTGCTAGAGGTAGTGAATTCCCAAGATCATTGTTTGAGGCCCTACCTAGTGATTCAGAAATTCCAGCAAGCATAGCTAGTAACGTAACTTGCTGAGCAGGATTACTATCAACGATTTTACGTATCGTAGCCCGTGGTCTTATCCAAATAGTAAGCCATGGACGAAAGTTTGCTTTAAGATAGTCAATAGCCTTTTCATCTGCCGTCTGCTGCCGCACTGGATTTCTTAACTTAGTTAAGCCTTGTTCTGTAGTGATTCTTTCATCTGGTTGTAAAAGAGATTCTGCTTCCATCATTGTATATGGCCCATGAGCACTATCTCCGGTTTCATCACTCTTCTTGACAATGTAAAATTGTGCAAAGTTTACTGGCTCTGTCATTCGTTCCTCCCGGTTACGAAATATACGACTGATACTTAAATCTATTAGTCTTGCGCTGCCAAAGTGCGTCGGATTTGATCAAGATGGGCTTCGCCATGAGCCACATAACTACGCAGCATGTCATCTAACGTAACCACCCTGCCACTTCGAGGGTGATAGCCTGTCCGTGTCCAAGCTTCGTCAGGCAAGTTTTGCCAAAAGATGGTCCAACGAGCGTGCAGGGCCTTCAACAAAGCTAGAGAGTTCGATAAATCGGGGCCAGTAGCATCGGCAAATTGCGACCACAACTTTTCGTTATAAGGCTTTAATGTTGGTCTTTCTTCAGTTGCCATGAGCTTGCAGCGAATGTAGCTGTTCATATGCGAATCCGGCAGATGATGGACATTTTGGGCAACCGTCCATTCTCCTGCCAAGGCGGGCGTAGTCAATTGTTCGGCCGTTAAGTCTGATACCAACGCCTCTAGCGTCACCGGGAAATTTTGAATCTTCTCAATTAATGCTCGTCTGTTATCTGCCATATATCCTCTGTACTTTTTCAATTAGCCCCAGGCACATGGATTTTGCCCAATACAATTTAAACAAACTTCATTTTGGCTGTCATAAATTGACGTTGCACCAAGTTTAGACTGACGGAGATACGGCGGATGTTTTCGCTTTCCTGGTGTGAAACACCGCCATCGGCAGCGGCGATAGCAAAATTGATGACTTGCTGCCGTTGCTCGGCCGTTATCGGTGTCTCGATCATCATCTCCAATTGATTCCAATCAGATGCCGCCAGCGCAATCATGGTTTCTGCATCTACATGGAGCAAGCGAAACATCAAATCTTTCAGACTTTCCCGTTCTGATAGGGTAATCTTATCATCGGCCCAGGCAGCAGCGATCACAACCTTGGCTAAGGTGAGGATGAGGTCTTTGTGGAGCATATCTTTCTCTCTCGTTTGTTTTTGGTAATGACTATGGTCTGAAATTCCCTCAACTGCTGTGAAATTTCGGTTCAATTTAGGAGAGATTCCAGGCCAAATCCATTCTGCTGCCTCCCGAATCCCAATCATACCCCTAAAACAAAAAGGCCATTACCAGTTGCCTGATAAGGGCCTCATCACTGTTTGTAAGGCTAGTTTTCTTGTCTGTGTTGGATGGATGATGACAGCATACAAACGGATATGATGAATATTGAAGCAATAAGCGACCAAACCAAACCCGCTAGCAAAATCATGCTAATTTCCTCTTTTTCTATAGTTTTCACAAAAAAGACTGATTTCTTCCCAGTCACAGTCTACACTATAGCTTACCAGCTATTCCCCGGTTCACAAATTTTCAAACATCGCCTTATGCACGGTGCTTTCGTCACCTTTTTATCTGGGTTGTCCTTCCTACCGTTAAGCACACAGAAACAATGTATGTCTGTGGTCGTTAAGCAAATATTGTGTGATAGAGATATTGGATTTCTCCAAGAAATTCGATGTCTGGTATGCGACAAAAGATCATTATCGAACGACTAGGGATTATGGGAAGATTTTGGCTCTAGAGATGCGATCCAGGCGAAAGGTGCGCTGATCTTGGCGCAAGTGGCAATGGGCGACGAGATAGGTTGTGCCTTTGTGTTGGGTGGGATAGAGGGGGGTGATGAGGCGGTCGCTGCTACTGTTGCGGCTGTTATAAACGATTTGGAGTTGACGGCCGTTTCTCAGTGCCTCCTCAATCTCCGCCGGTAACGCCACCTGTGGCAGCGCCGGAGCATAAATGGGCTGGCCTTGAGCATAGAGCAAATCGTCTACCGTACCAGCCCGGCGTTTGTCCAAACGGCCGATCATCTTTTGCAGAATTTCGGCCGTGGTATACACATCACTCAACGCCCGATGGCTCACATCTACACGCACCCCCAGCCGCCGTGCGACCTCGCCCAGGTTGTTGCGACCAAAACGGAAATGGCTACGAGCCAATTCCAGCGTGCAAAGCCAGGGGTTGGGCAAAGGCTGCGTCGGAACATTAGCGGCGAGGGCCGTATATTGGCTGATGTAAAACTCCATTGCCAAAAAACCAGCATCAAAAGCGGCATTATGCGCCACCAACAGCGCATCTTGTGTCAAGGCCAGCAGCTCCTCAGCCACATCTGCAAAAAGCGGTTTACCCACCAAATCCGCATCATAAATTTGATTGACTGCACTAGCTTGGGCATCCATCTGGCGCTGCGGATTGAGCAATGTGCTCATTTCAGCCACAACTTGCCAATTTTCCAGCCGCACCGCCCCTACCTCCACCACCCGATGTCCCATGGCGGGCATTAAACCAGTCGTTTCTACATCAATAATAGTAATAGGGATTTCAGACGGCCATTTCCCTGTAAAATCTATCATCCCCTGATTGTAACTTGCTGCCCGCAAGGCACAAATTTTATTGCCTCCACCTTTTGTTCATGTTATACTATGCCGCAGTTGGATATGTGTGCTGAAAAAGTGGGCAACCCCCACTTTTTTTATTGTATTAACATAGTAAGATGTTAAGGATTCAGGATGAAAAACGAATTTATTTTAGCCTTTAATGAAATTTGTGAATCACGTAATTTGCCCAAAGAGGATGTCTTTGAGGCACTCAAAAAGGCATTGGTCTCCGCCTATCGGCGCGATATTAATGTAAGCAATACCCAGGAAGTGACTGTGGAAATTGATCCACGCACTGGTGATCCAACTATCTACGCTGAGAAAGAAGTGGTAGAAGATATCTTGGATTACCGTACTGAAGTGACCCTCGAAGAAGTGCATCGGGCTGGTTTTACAGACGCGGAATTGGGTGATTTGCTCATGGTGGACAGCACAACCGCTAGTTTTGGTCGTATTGCGGCACAAACCGCCAAACAAGTGCTGTTACAAAGTGTTCGTGAAGCGGAGCGGGAACATCTTTATGAAGACTTCTCCGGCCGTGAGGGTGAATTGGTCAATGGCACGGTGCAAAGCATCAGTGGTCAGCACATCACCATTGGTTTGGGGCGCACAGAAGCCTTGCTGCCCAAGAGCCACCAGGTTCATGGAGAGCGGTATCGCGCCCATGACAAGATTCGCGTCTATGTGTTAGAGGTTCGTCGTACCAATCGTGGCCCACAGATTTTTGTGAGCCGTAACCATCGCAACTTACTGCGCCGCTTGCTGGAACTGGAAGTGCCGGAAATTTATAACGGCCAGGTGGAAATAAAAAGTATTGCCCGTGAAGCCGGTCAACGCTCAAAAGTGGCGGTACAGGCTTTGCAACCGGGTGTAGACCCAGTTGGCGCATGTGTGGGTATGCGCGGTGTCCGTATCCAAAGCATCGTGCGTGAGTTGAATGATGAGAAGATTGATGTGATTGAGTGGGACCCCAATCAAGTTTCCTTCATCGCTAAAGCTTTGAGTCCGGCGCGCGTTTCCCATGTATTTTTGGAAGAACATCCTGAAAATGGCAAGACGGCCGTTGTTATTGTACCTGATGACCAACTTTCTCTAGCTATTGGGCGTGAGGGGCAAAATGCCCGTTTGGCCGCCAAGCTAACGGGTTGGCGCATTGACATTAAGAGCCTGACAGAATCAGCAGCCGATTCATTGAATCTGCTAGATGATCCCCGCACTGACGAGTCTGTGGCCAAGAATGAAGAGCTTATAGTCCAGGTACAAGCCATTTTGGAGAAAAAGGAATCAAGACGGCCAATTACTTCTGAAGATTATTACACCTTGAACCGCTTGGTGAGTGGCGTAGAAGGGCGCATTATCCAATCACGCGCTGCCGAATTTGAGGAAATCAAGAAACAGCGCATGGCCGCCCGCCGTGATGTGCCTGAAGAAGCTTGGGAACAGCCCCTTGATGTGCTTGATTTGCCGGGCCGTGTCCACAATTTGCTTTTGGACAATGAGGTGAACACGATTGGAGATGTTATTTATCGTCTCTCGCTTGGTGATGAAGTTTTCCTCAATTTCCGGGGCTTTGGCGAGAAGGGGTTGGAAACCTTAAAAGAGCATTTGGCTCAATATCAGGCCCAATTGCCAGAGGTAACGCCAGAAGAAACGGCCGTTGCTGAAGAAGTAGAAGCCGTCATTGAAGAAGCAGAAGCGGTTGTGGAAGCAGTTGTAGAGGAAGAGGCCCCATCAGTAGAGGATGCTGAGGAAGTGGAAGTGGTTGAGGAAGTTGTAGTGGAAGAGGTTGTAGAAACGGCCGTGGCCGAACCAGAACCAGAACCAGAACCTATCTCACTCATTGATGATCTCTCTCAATCCCTGGTTCAAGTCGAGCCAGAGAAAGAAGACAAGAAGAAACAGCCCACTATTGTCGTTGTCCATCGTCCCGGCGAATCAGCCGAAGCAGAAGAGGATGATGGTACTGATTCTAAAGGGCGCAAAGGCAAGCAGCTCGTCTACGATGAGAAAATGGGTCAAGTTGTGGTGAAGCGCAAGCGCAAGCGCAACCGCCGTCGTGATGAATGGGACGAATTCGACGAAGATGATTTTTAATGATGTAAAACGTATAAGGTAATCAATTACCTTATACGTTTTCAATTTTAGACACGATGAGCAAGCAGAAAAAGGGTAGACGCCTAAAACATATTCCCCAACGCACTTGCATTGCTTGTCGCCAAAAAACAGACAAACGCCGCCTCACGCGCCTTGTCCGCACTACGGACGATGGCCTTATCATAGACCCCAGCGGCAAACGAAACGGGCGTGGCGCCTATGTGTGTGACCAACCAGCATGTTGGGACAAAATCATCAATACTGACCTGCTGACTCACGCACTGAAAACGGCCGTTACTGCTGATGAAAAAATAGAACTGAACAAACAAAGACCAACGATTACCACAACAGCATAATTAGGTCATGATCTCATCACCTAATTACTAGGAGTGTCTATGGCACAAACAAAAACATTAATTCAAGTACCAAACTTCGTTACCGTTCGTGAATTAGCCCAAATCATGGGTGTAAGCCCCATTGATGTTATCAAAGAGCTAATGAGCAATGGCATCATGGCCAACATCAATCAGCAAATTGATTTCGACACAGCTGCTATTGTGGCTGAAGAAATGGGTTTTGAAGCCGTTGCCGAAATTGAAGAAGTTGAAGAGGAAGAAACGGAAGAAGTTGAACAAATAGCCTGGCGACAAATTATCGCTCAGGAAAATCGAGAAGCACTCACCCCCCGCCCGCCCATTGTCACCATGCTAGGGCATGTCGATCATGGCAAGACTTCTCTGCTCGACATCATTCGTAAGAGCAATGTTCAGGCAGGTGAAGCGGGTGGCATTACACAGCACATCGGTGCCTATCAGGCCAAACATGAGGGTAAATTGATCACCTTCCTAGACACACCTGGTCATGAGGCTTTTACAGCGATGCGTGCTCGTGGTGCTCGTTCCACAGATATTGCTATCTTAGTCGTCGCCGCCGATGATGGTGTCATGCCCCAAACGAGAGAGGCAGCTGATCACGCCAAAGCTGCGCGCGTGCCCATCGTTGTGGCTCTGAACAAAATAGATCTCCCCACGGGCAACCCGAGCCGGGCCATGCAGCAATTGAGCGAAATTGATCTCGTTCCAGACGAATGGGATGGCGACGTAATGGTCATCCAAGTTTCTGCAAAAGAACAATATGGTATTGATGATTTATTAGAAGCCATTTTGCTCACGGCTGAAGAGTTAGCACCACAGGCCAACCCCCAAGCAGAACCTACTGGCACAATTCTGGAAGCGCGCAAAGAGAAGGGACGGGGTGTGGTAGCTACTGTTTTGGTACAGAATGGCACCCTTAAGCTAGGTGATACGATGTTGATTGGTGTGCATTACGGCCGTATCAAAGCCATGTACAATTTCCACGGGAAAAGGATTAAAGAGGCTGGCCCAGCCACTCCCGTTGTTGTCGCTGGCCTCAATGGCATTCCTGAGGCTGGGGATCAGTTTCGGGTTGTCGCCAGCGAAAAAGTAGCCCGCAAGATCGTGGCTGAAGCCCTCAGCGACCAAGAACGAAACGCCTTACAAAAACAAGCCCGCGCCACCACATTGGATGAGTTTTTCTCTCGATTGCAAGAAGGAGAAAGCAAAACGCTCAACCTCATTGTGAAAGCCGATGTTCAAGGATCACTTGAACCCATTGTTAACTCCCTAAATAAGTTGTCCAATGATGAAGTAGAAATTGATATTTTACGGGCCGCTACCGGCGCTGTAACAGAAAGCGATGTGATGCTGGCTTCTGCCTCTGATGCCATCATTTTGGGCTTCAATGTAGGGGCTGATTCTATTGCAGAGGCTGCTGCTGCTAGCGAAGGCGTGGAAATCAATCATTACAATATCATTTATCACCTCATCGAAAGTGTTGACAAAGCCTTAAAGGGCATGTTAGAGCCAACTTATGAGGACGTAGTGATTGGCCGCGCTGAAGTACGGCAAGTCTTTAAGGTTCGTGGTGTCGGCCAAGTCGCTGGCTCCTATATGCGCACAGGCGAAGCACGGCGTAATGCCCAAGCTCGGATCATTCGTGGCGGCAAATTGCTGCATAGTGGCCGTGTAGGCAGCCTGAAACATCTGCAAGACAATGTGCGTGAAGTCAAGGCTGGCTTTGAATTTGGTGTGAGTGTAGAAGGGTTTAATAGTTTTCGGTCAGGCGATTTTGTCGAGTTCTTTGTCAGCCGTCGCGTCGAGATAAGCTGATTGGGGATGGGTTAGGTTTAGTAGACCTCACTCATCTTTGTTACATGAGTAAGATTCGACAGCAGCGCACAGCCGAACAAATTCAACACATCCTTAGCCAAGTCATTGCCCGACAATTGCGTGACCCACGTCTACAAGATTTGACGGTGACGCAGGTGACGATTGACCGGGAATTGCAATATGCGAACATCTATGTCCATGCTCTGGGGAACGATTCCCGCCGTCGTGATGTGATGGCGGGTTTGGACAAAGCCGCCGGTTATTTGCGCCGTGAATTAGCGCGCCGGATGCGTCTTCGCACTGTTCCTCACCTCCATTTCCATTGGGACCCCACTCTAGCCCATGCCGAAGCTGTTTATCAGATTTTGGATGGCTTGGAAATTCCCTCCGACGAAGAAGAATAATTCATCGAATCCCCAGGCAGGTAGTTCTGTCTGGAGATTCTCCTCTTTTTATGTCCACTTCACAGCAGATATACCAAGCCCTTACCTCAGCGCAACATATTTTAGTGATTACACATATTGGCCCCGATGGCGATGCCTTTGGCTCTTTGACGGCTATGGGCCAATTGCTAAGTCATCTCGGCAAAGATGCTACTTTGGTCTGTGATGATCCTGTGCCAGGTCGCTTTCGTTATCTGCCCTTGGCAGAACGGGTGCAAACCGAGCCTGATGGCAATACTCAATATGATCTGGTTGTAGCTGTAGACTGTGGCGATGCTAAGCGAATGGGCCAAGCCTACACCAATCTGCCAGAGCCACGGCCGTTTTTGATTAATATTGATCATCATATTACCAATACATATTTTGGAGAGATCAACTTCGTTAACCCTGAGGCCACCTCAGCGGCCGAGATGTTGTATACGCTCTTTGTGGAGTGGGACGTTACTGTAACGGCCGATATAGCCCTTAGCTTGCTCACAGGATTGGTAACAGACACATTAGGCTTCCGCACCGACAGTGTAACGGCCAAAACATTGCGTATTGGCAGTGCGTTAATGGATGCAGGTGCCGATCTAAGTTTGGTGACAACTCAGGGGCTCAAGCTCAAGCCGATGACCACGCTGAGACTATGGCAGGCTGGTTTGAATAAAATGAAGCTGGATGATGGCTTAATCTGGGCCACTTTATCCCGCCAAGAGTTGAAAGCAATTGGACACACCAGTTCCAGCAGTAGTGGCCTAGTCAATCTCATGTCAGACGTAGTCCAGGCAGCCATGAGCGCAGTCTTGATGGAGATGGCGGATGGCACAGTACAGGTCGGTTTTCGCTGTCACCCGCCCTATAATGTGTCCGAGCTAGCCATGAATTTGGGTGGTGGTGGTCATCCCTTGGCGGCTGGTTGCAATCTGCCCGGCCCCCTGGCGGAGGCTGAATCTTTGGTAGTGAAGTTGAGCAAGGATGCTATTCGCAATCAGCGGGCCCATTTTCAGAATGGGTATCAGTAAACAGTGCATCGTTGTCAGTAAGCGGTATACAGTCTCTCGCCTTCCCTTATAACAATGCTTGAAGGATTACTCATCGTAGATAAACCGGGGGGGATGACTTCACATGATGTGGTCAATCGCATACGACGAGTGGCAGGAACGCGGCGCGTGGGCCACGCGGGAACACTTGACCCCTTAGCTACCGGTGTACTGCTTGTTTGCATTGGTCGGGCAACGCGTTTGGTGGAGTATTTGGTGGGGCAGTCGAAGACATATTTGACTACGGTGCGTTTGGGGCAAAGGACGAATACGTATGATGCAGATGGTGAGATAGTCGAAGAACGGCCGTTTACCCACATCACTGCCCCCCTAATCAACCAAGCCCTTGAATCATTCCGAGGCACAATCCAACAAAAACCACCGATTTACTCAGCCATCAAAAAAGATGGACAGCCCCTCTACAAATTAGCACGGCGTGGTGAGGATGTGGATGTGCCGTTACGAGAAGTAACAATTTATGAATTGTCACTGCTGCCACTGAATTTGCCAGAAGTTGAGTTGCAGATTATCTGCTCGTCGGGGACGTATGTACGATCGTTGGCACATGATTTGGGGGAGGCGTTAGGCTGCGGGGGGCATGTAGCGATCTTACGACGCACGGCCATTGGTAATTTTACCATTGACCAAGCCGCTAGCTTGGATGACGTAACCACTGACAACGTAAGGGATCTTTTGCTACCGATGGCAACGGCCGTTGCCCATTTGCCTCGTCTTGATTTGAGTGCAGATGAGACATTAGCCATCGAAAACGGCCGTTTCATCCCTAGACAGCCACACAACCAAGTTGTTTTGGTGCAACTGTACGCGCCGGACGGCCATTTTGTGGGTATAGCCAAAGCCCAGGGAAAGGTGTGGCGGCCTCACAAAATCTTTCATGCAATAGGCGAGTAGCCAGAGGGTAGGTACAATTCAGGCTCTATGTTTATCCATGTGACACATTTAACCCAAGTATCTGAACGGAAGCCCACTTTCTTAGCGGTTGGCTCTTTTGATGGGGTGCATCGTGGTCATCAAACCCTTCTGCAGCAGATGGTAGCCGCGGCCCAAACAGAAGGAGCCAGAACGGCCGTCCTCACTTTTTTCCCACACCCCAAGCGAGTGATTCAGAAGATCAGTGGTCGCTATTATCTGACAACTTTGGCTGATCGGGTCGAATTATTGGCCGAGCAGGGCATTGATCTGGTGATCACCCATCCTTTTAATGACGAAGTACGCCATATCCGCGCTGCTGATTTTGTGGAGCAGCTATGCCAATATTTGGATATGCGGCAAATGTGGGGCGGTGATTTTGCCTTAGGTTATAAACGGGAGGGGGATATTCCCTTTTTGCGCCGCTTAGGGCAAGATAAGGGGTATTCGGTAGAACAGGTTGAGGCAATGGCCCAATATGAGGGTGAATTAGTCAGCAGCACACGCATCCGGAATTGCCTGGCTAAGGGCGATGTGGTGGGGGTGAAAGGGTGTTTGGGACGGCCGTTTCACATCAGGGGCACAGTAGCACTGGGCGCACAACGCGGACGCACGATTGGCTTTCCTACCGCCAATCTGCGCCTGTGGGATGAGCAGGTACTGCCCGCCTATGGTGTATACGCTACCTATGCCTGTTGGAGAGGTCAACGCATCCCCGCTGCCACCAATCTAGGCGTTCGCCCCACTGTAGACGGCCAACACCTAACAGTTGAAGCCCATCTTCTCGATTTTTCTGATGATCTGTATGATCAAGAAATCTGCCTAGAATTTATGAATTATATTCGACCAGAAATAAAGTTCTCTGGTCTGGATGCCCTCAAGGCTCAAATTCAAGCTGATATAACTGCCATTCGGCAACAACTTTCATGACCCTTCCTGAAGACATTTTTTTCAAGAAAATTGTTAGCTTACGACAAGGCAAACAAACCCTACGGTTTCGTGTCTCCCAAGAGCTTTTTAGCAGCCATGAGGTAGACGCTGGCACAAAGTTCTTACTGCGGACGTTGAGTGGGGTCGAGGTAGGACGCAAAATTCTGGATGTAGGCTGTGGCTACGGACCGATTGGCTTGACTCTGAAATGGCTGGACAAGCAACGGGTGGTCCATCTGGTAGATCGTGATGCCCTGGCAGTCGCCTATGCCAAGCAAAATGCTGAACTGAATCAGCTATCAAGCGTACGAGTGTATGGCAGTTTGGGCTATGAGGCAGTGTCAGACAAGGATTTCGATCTTATTGCCAGTAATATTCCGGGCAAGATGAGTGAGCGGGCTATTCGGCATTTTTTGCTGGACGGCCATTCCTATCTTGCTCCCCATGGCTTTATGGCTGTTGTTGTGGTCAATCCCTTGCGTGAAACAGTCAGCCAGATATTGAGCAATGCCCCAAATGTGACCATCTTGTTACAAAAACCCGCAGCCCGGTACACTGTCTTTCATTTTCGTTTTGAGGCAGAAGAACGGCCGTCTGTTCCCACCAATCAGATAACAGACATTTATCATCGAGACAGAATGACCGTAACGGCCGCGAAACTCAGCTTTCCCATGCAAACCGCCCGCGGCTTGCCTGAATTCGACGAATTAGGCCATCATACACGCCTCTTGCTCAAAGCTAGCCTCAGGTACAACAAAGACGCTCTCCAGAAACTAGTGGTCTTTAATCCAGGTCAAGGGCACATCGCTGTGGCTGCCTGGTATCTATATCAGCCAGAACAGATTGTGTTGGTGGATCGGGATTTATTGAGCTTACATTTTTCGCAACACAATCTCCTGCAAAATGGCTGTCCCAGTCAACGGATCGTACTGCGGCATCAGGTGGGGCTTGCGTTTGAGGGGAAAACGGCCGATGCCATTATTGGCAGCTTACGCAGCACAGAGGGACCAAAGGGGGCTGCCTGGACAGTGCAGCAGGGGATGGCGCAGTTAGGGGGTAACGGCCGTCTTCTCACCGCCGCCAACTCCCACCTCATCACCCAACTCATCCTGCGCCTGCCCCAATCAATAAAGGTCCTAGAACGCAAAAAACGCAAAGGCTACAGCCAAATCGTGCTACAAAAAATATGAAGTTCAAACAAATTGACCGCCGCCTCTTCACCATCCTGATGATTGTCTTTGTGCAAATGGTGGGCGCCTCGCTGGCCATGCCCATCCTGCCCCTCTATGCGCAACGTCAGTTTGAAATGGAACCACAAACCATTGCTTTCCTGATTTCCTCCTTTTTTGCTGCCCAGTTTTTAGCGGGACCAACCATTGGCCGACTATCGGATAAATACGGCCGTATTCCCGTCCTCATCGTCAGCCAAATAGGCACAGCCATCAGCTTTGTGGCCCTGGGTGCGGCCCAAGGGGCCACCATGCTCTTCATCGCCCGCATTTTTGATGGCATCACCGGGGGCAACATTATTGCCGCCCAGGCTTACGTCACTGACATCACCCCCCGCGAAAAACGCACAGAGGCCTTGGGTTATATTTTTGCTGCTTTTGGGCTGGGCTTCATCTTTGGCCCAGCTTTAGGTGGGGTATTATCGGCCAACTTTGGGGAACGGATGCCCTTTTATGCGGCGGCGGTGGCGGCAACGGCCGTCATCCTACTCACCTGGATCACCCTCGACGAATCCCTCACCCCTGAACAACGACAAGCCAACCGCCAAGCCAAGCGGGTGCGTTTCAATCCAGAGCAGGTACTGCGTAACACCCCCCTGCTCTTGGTTTTACTCATCGCCTTTGTGGGTCAATTTGGCTTGGGACTGCTGCAAGCTACCTTTGCCCTCTATGGCGAAGCCGTTTTATTTGATGGCTATTCGCCCGCAGACACCAGCTTAGGCATTGGTTTGCTCTTCACCAGCGTGGGCGTGGCCCAATTGACCACCCAAACCTATATCTTGCCACGCGCCCTGCGCCGCTTTGATGATGCCTGGCTGGTCATCGCCGGCAATATCTCCCGAACTATTGGTCTACTCCTATTCGCCGTGGTTGTTACCCCCTGGCCTGCCGCCATCGCTACCCTCTTTTTTGCGATGGGCATGGGCTTGGTCATGCCACCCTTGCAATCCTTAGCCACCAGCACCGTCGGCGACGAGGTGCGCGGCGGCGTATTGGGCCTATTTCAGTCCGTGTTAAGCCTCTCAATTATCATTAGCACAGCTTTAGGCGGCTTCATTTTCAGCATCAAGCCCAGCTACCCCTACTGGCTGGGGACCATCCTCTCCACCCTCGTCATCCCCCCCGCTGTTCTACTTTGGCGCCAATCCCATCCCCAAGCAGAAAAGCTGCCTACCTCAGCTGATTAAGACTTTTTCAGAAAAATAATGATCCCATATAGTCTGAAAAAGCTTCAAGCCAAAACATCAAGCACATCGGCCACCAAATCATAACGGCCGAAGGCAGGCATCATGTATACCCCCTGCACTAACGGCCGTATCTCCGCCACCATCTCCTGCGCGATCCTCACCCCTTCCTGTTGCGGCTTAACGGCCGTTTGCATCCGTCCCCGCATGACCTCAGGAATATCAATGCCCGGCACTTCGTGATGCAAGAACTCCGCATTGCGGGCATTGTACAAGGGCTTGACCCCAGCAATGATAGGGATAATCGGCTCACCGTATTTGGCTTCGTAGGCGGCGATAAATTGGGGAACGGCCGTGGCCGTAAACAGTGGTTGCGTCAGAGCAAAATCAGCCCCACTCAGCACCTTCTTACGCAGCAGCTTCAACTCACGCTCCAGGTCATTCGGCTCCAAATTTAGGGCGCAGCCAGCCACAAAACTGGTCGGCTGACCAATAGATTTCCCTGCTTTGTCCATTCCTACATTAAAATGTTGCTTAATCAACTGCATCAGACCTGTGGGCACAATATCAAAGCTGTCCATCGCCTCTGGATAGTCACCAATACGCGTGGGATCACCCATCGTCACAAACAGATTGCGAATACCCATGGCATAGGCCGCCAGCAAATCCCCCTGAATGCGCAGCAAGTTGCGGCCCCGTGTGGGAAAGTGCAAAATCGTCTCCAACCCCACTTCCTGCTGCGTCAAATAGGCCGCTGCCCAAGCGCTCATACGCATCCGAGCCAGGGGACTGTCGGCGATGTTGAGAATATTGGCCCCCGCCTCTTTGAGCATCCGCGCCCCTTGCAACAGTCGTTGTGGCGCGACCCCTTTGGGTGGACTCATCTCTACGGTGACAATGAAGGTGTTATTTTGCAGGTGTTGGGCCAGTTGAGTCGGTTGATCGGTAACGGCCGTTACCCCTTCCTCCCGCACCACCACCTTCACCTCTGGCACAGGGCGTGTCGTTCCCTCTGGCGCGTCCAAGGCTTGGCGCATGGCCCCAATATGGGCCTCTGTTGTGCCGCAGCAGCCACCGATCAAGCAGACTGCCGCTTCCCGAAAAGCACGCGCATAGTCGCCAAAATAATCGGCCGTAGCCGGATACATCACCCTGCCACCCATAATCTGCTCCGGCCAACCGGCATTGGGCGCAGCCGCCAGCAGCTTATCGGGGGCCACTTGGCGCATCATGGCTATTAAACGCAGCACTTGGGCTGGGCCACCACTGCAATTGATGCCTATTACATCCACATCTAGCTGCGCCAGGCGTTTGGCTGCACTATCGGCCGTATGCCCCAACAACGTGCGATCATCACGGGTAAAGGTCATCTGGGCCACAATGGGCATATCGGGCACGAGGGCACGAGCCGCCTTCACGGCCGCTTCCACTTCCTTCACATCGGACATGGTCTCGATGATGAGCAGATCAATGACTTGGGGAACGGCCACTTCGACAGACTCAGTGCAGACTGTTAAAGCCTCAATTTGCTCCGCAAAAGCCGCTTCTGCCTCGGCCAAACTGACTCGCCCCAAAGGAGCCAGTCGCACCCCTAGAGGGCCAATAGACCCTGCCAACAGCACTGGTTTGAAGGAACCCTCAATCACACGGCGGGCGATGGAAACGGCCGTTTCATTCACCACCCTCACTTGATCTTGCAACCCATACTCGGCCAACTTAAAGCGATTGGCCCCAAACGTATTCGTCTCAATCACATCCGCGCCCGCATCAATATAGGCGCGATGAATATCTGCCACCAAAATGGGATTACCCAAATTAATCGCTTCAAACGACTGATCTAAAGGCGCACCCCGTCCATGCAACAAAGTCCCCATTGCGCCATCCAGCAGCAATGGGGACTGGGAAACTCTCTCTCTAAATTGTTCTTGATTCATAACCACGTAACGACGTAATGACGTCATTACGTCATTACAAAACTAATTATCATAAAACAAACTCTGAATGAGCGGGGCTGCTTTCTCATTGCTCAAAACCAACACTTGTGCTCCCGTCTCTGTGGTGTGGTTAGAAACATAAGCTTGATTTAGCACCTCATTGCGAATGCTCTCAGACGGAATATCATGGGCCAATATTCCTAATTGGACAAGTTCCTCTAAACTCAAATCAGTACGGATACCTTGCTCCACCTGCTGCCATAATGTCGGAGCCTGGCGCAGCAGCTCTGTGAGACCCATGCCCAATAGTTTATCACGAACGGCCAAAACCACCTGCTGTTGGCGTTGAGCACGGCCAAAGTCACTGTCAACATGACGGGTTCGCGCATATTTCAGGGCCAATGTACCATCTAAATGCTGTAGGCCAGCCGGAATGAAAAGGGGATCGTAGCCATAATTCATGTCGGGATAGGTCGGGTCGTTGATGTTAAAAGGCACAGTGACATCTATGCCACCCAGCGCATTCACACCATTGATCACAGCAGCGAAGTCCACCAAAATATAATGATCCAGATGGATGCCTAAATTATATTCCAGGGTTTGCATAGACAAAGCTGCACCATTGGCAGGATTGCCATCAGTGGCTCCATACACAAAGGCTGTATTGACCCGATCCCGACCGCGACCAGGAATAACGACGTATAAATCGCGGGGTACAGAGAGAATAGAAGCTCGCTTATTTTCCTGATTCAAGGAGACAATCATGATAGAGTCGGTACGTGAAACAAAAGGCTCGCCAGGGCGACGATCAATGCCCATCAACAAAATATTGATGCGATTGGTGTCATCAAAAGCTTCTGTGGTGGGAATCAGCGTTGGCGTAGGTTCGCCTTCTTCTAAAAAGACGCTAGGGGGCAAAGGGCCTTCTTGGTTGAGTTGTAATTCGACATCGGCCGATTCGATAGCAGCCACTTCGAGGGGTTGAAACGGCCGATTCCACACCTCCTGAAACGTGAGATAGGCAAAAACAACGACAGCAATGCCTGACAAGATAAAGGCGACCGAAAGGGCATAGGTCAGCCACAGAGGCAAAATAGGTTGTTGTGATTTAGACAGTTGCAAAATGATACTCCTTCGTGCTTGAGTAAGAATTAATTGATTAAATTCATCTCTCAGGGTGTAAACCACTGGGATTATACAAGGAAAACAGGGTCATGCTGGGTGAACATCCTGTGATTCCCCTACTAAGACGCCAAAAACTCACTTTTTGTTCACGCCCTAATAAAAAAGAAAAAGTTCATAAAAATTATTGACAACGGCCGTAAACCCAGATAGATTTCCCTTACTCAAATGACAAAGGAAAAATCATAATGCCCTTAGATCGCTTTGGCCGCAAAATCAACTACCTCCGTATCTCCCTTACCGACAAGTGCAATCTGCGCTGCGTCTACTGCATGCCGGAAGACATGACCTTCCGCCCCCGCGCCGAGTTACTGCAAGATGATGAAATAGATCGCCTGGTAAATATTTTTGCTGGGCTGGGCTTCTACAAGTTCCGCTTCACAGGTGGTGAACCCACTGTCCGGGCCAATATGGTCGATATTGTAGCCCGCACTGCCCGCACACCCGGCGTGGAGGTGGTGGGCATGACTACCAATGGTCTGCTACTCAAGCAACTGGCCCAACCTTTAGCAGAGGCTGGTTTGCAGCGTGTCAATATCAGCATTGACACCATGAACCCCAACAAGTTCAAGAAGTTAACGCGCTGGGGTGAAGTGGAAGATGTATGGGAAGGTGTGCACGCGGCCCAAGCGGCAGGTTTAGAAATCAAGCTCAATGCGGTAGTCGTACGCAATTATAATGACAAGGACGATGTGGTTGATTTGGCACGATTAACGCGGCATCAGCCCTGGCAAGTGCGCTTCATCGAGATGATGCCTTTTGGTGATGTAGCCGATTTTCAACAGGCTGGCATTGTGCCTGAAGAGGAGTTACGGGCCACTATTGCGGCTGAGTTGGGGCCTCTCTCACTCGTGAACGAGGGCCAATTAGACGGCGAAGCCCGTCTATATAGGCTGGATGAAGCTATGGGAACGTTGGGTTTTATCAGTTCAGTGACACAGCCGTTTTGTGCCAGTTGTAACAGAGCGAGGTTAACGGCCGACGGCCGTTTGCGCCTCTGCCTCCTACGCGAAAAAGAAGTCAACCTTATAGCCCCCCTCCGCAACGGTGCCACCGACGACCAGCTCATCAAAATCATCGAAGAAGGCATCTGGCACAAACCCTGGGGACATGGTCTTGACCAAGACATCATCCCCCTCAACCGCGTCATGTCAGAAATCGGCGGCTGAAAGCAACTTATAAATCTCCCACACCAGAGGCCAAGTACAGAAATCCTGATTGGCTAACAACACAGCTTGAACATTTTGTTGGGGATAATAAACAACTTTACTGCTAACCCCTGTGTCTTCGCCTTCTCCCAAATAGAACTGAATATTGCCAGCCTTGTCCAGTACA
Organism: Promineifilaceae bacterium (SeqCode); assembly: GCA_965223555.1. GTDB lineage: Bacteria > Chloroflexota > Anaerolineae > Promineifilales > Promineifilaceae > CBDCWU01. The sequence continues at coordinate 1,893,073 of CBDCWU010000009.1, read as the reverse complement.
AAATAAACAGCGAAACCGTAGTAATAATCAAATTCATCAAGCTCTCGATATAAAGCCTGCGGTGTGAGAAATGCCTGGGTCAGTTCCGATGAAAGTAGATGGCCGTTCCGCACTGCCGTCATAAACATATCCAAGTCCTTGGCTGTCACCCAAGCCCCTCCATCTGGCGAACCGATTGGAGGTCGGGCATAGATAGCACGTTGCCAACCGACTATCTCATCATTGTCATCGGTAACGGCCGTATAACTCTCCGCCACATTCTCATGCACATTAGCCATATGCAAAAAGTCGCTATCCACCATCCCCACTGGGGCAAAAATATGCTGCCGCACATAATCTCGGTAGCTCAAACCTGTTGCCTTTTCCAGCATCAGCCCCAACAAAATATAGGCCACATTGTTGTAGCGACAATCTTCACCGGGGACAAAGTTGGACGATTTATGGATGAATTGAGGTAGAAAATCGGCCGTTTGTGTCACCATGTAATTCGGCCGTTCTTGCCACAAATCAGCATAATCTTCGCCCGCTTCCTCGTCAGCATCATCTGCAATACCAGAAGTATGTGTCAGCAAATGATGCACAGTCACTGCCTCAGAAACAGGCGTGTCGGTGATTTCCAGATAGGGGATAACAGGTGTGTCCAAGCCGAATTTATCTTGGTCAATGAGTTGAAGAATGGAAACGGCCGTAAACAGTTTTGTCAAAGAAGCTGTTTCAAAGCGTGTGCCCAAATCATTCCGTATCCCCCAACTCCGATTAGCATAACCATAGGCACCCAAGAACAACTCCTCGCCATCCCGCGTGATCTTGACCACGCCCGAAAACGCATTCGCCGCCTCCTGCGCTACTAAAAATTGATTCAACTCTTCCGCAAAAGCCATCATACCACCTAAAACAAAACGCCGATGACATGGTTCATCGGCGTTTAGAAATATAGCCAATTAGTCGGTCACTCTCTCAGAAAAGGGTTCCACTGCCGTTCACGTTCCAACGTTGTGGTCGGGCCATGTCCAGACAGAATGTGCGTTTCATCCGGTAACACCAACACCTTTTCCCGGATACTCTTCATCAGCAGGTCATAATCACCACCAGGCAAATCGGTGCGACCGATGCTCTGTTGGAACAAGACATCGCCATCCAGCAGCACATGGTGATCAGCGATGTAAAAACAGACATGCCCCGGCGCATGTCCTGGCGTAAACAGCACTTGCAACTGCAACTTGCCCACGCTGATCACCTGCCCCTCTTGCATCATCTCATCCGGTGGCGGCGGTGCTTGAATTTTCACATTAAAGAAGGCCGCATTCATAGTGGCTTGTTCCAACATGGGTAAAGCATCCGCATGAATGTAAATGGGCGCGTTTGTGGCCGCTTTTAGCTCGGCCAGTCCACCCACATGATCAAAGTGGCTGTGTGTCAGCAAAATATGGGTAATCTCATAGCCCTGTTCCTCAGCCGCCGCCACAATGCCCTTGCCATTCCAGGAAGGGTCGACCACCGCCGCTGTCATCGTCTCCTCGCAACCCACAATATAGCAGTTGGTCTGCAAGGGGCCAAGGGAAAGTTGCATAATTTCAATCATAATTTTGGGAGAACCTAACGACGACGGCTCTTCTTTTTCTTCCTCTTAGACGGCCGTACTGGTGTTTTAGTTTGACCATTGGTAGGAGCAACCTTATTATTCACTCGGCCCCCTGCCTTGGCCTGATCCTGCCGCAAGTGACAATTCTTGTACTTCTTGCCGCTGCCACAAGGACAGGGATCATTACGCCCTACCTTGGCCGTGGCCCGTTTAAGCTGTGCCCTCTTACCATCCCCCCGCTTCACCACCTCATAACCAGCTTCTTGGGCATTGGTCTTATACGCCACTTCCGCCTCTTGTTGCTGAATGAAGGCCTGATGGGCAATAATTTGGCGGAAGAATCGGTCTACCATATCCCGCTCAATATTGCGACGCATATCCTGGAACATCTCATAAGAGCGGCGTTTGTACTCAATCTTGGGATCGCGCTGAGCAATGGCTGAGAGACCCACCTCACGCCGCAAATCATCCATCGCCGTCAGATAGTCGCGCCACTCACGATCAATAGCACTCAACATTAAGAGGCGGCGGAAATTACCATACTCTTCTTCACCAATCCGCTCCCGCCATTGCTGGCGCTGCTTCTCCACATAGCCATTCAGGGCCACCACTAACTGCTCACCATCCAAAGCTGACAAACTTTCCAAAAGCAAGTTACGCAATGTATGGCTAGCTGCCTCATGGAACCGAACTTGGCGAGATTCGGCCGTTTTCACCGATAAGCCATCCAAGCTAAATTGAGAAATGGCCCTATCCAATTCCACCGACGCTTTCTGCCAAATATCATCCCGCCTCGCTTGCTCGATATGCTCCGCCAAAAAATCGTTAAACAGCGTCTCCACCTGTTGCAAGAATTCCCGTCGAATCACTTCCTTCGCCTGCAACTGACCACCTTTACGCCGGGCCAAAGATGCTAGATTAGGTATAGGCGGCAGCAGAGGCAAAAAACGACCCATGGCCTGTAAGAGCTGCAACAAGTTGTGGCCTTCCTCTTCATGCTCGTGGGCTAGTTCCATAAATTCATCTACTAATTCATCAGCAGACAGAGTGGCTAAATCAGCCCGTTCCAACTCAACCACAGCGGGCAGCAAGCCACGCAACTGGCGCACAATGCCATATACATTGATTGTGTCCGTGGCATCTGTGCTAAAGTCGCTAATAATGCGCTCCGCCTCACCTCGCACATAGCCACGATAATTCACAACATAGTTGTCCACTAACTCAGCAATGCTGTTGGCAAAGGCTTCGCTCAGCTTCTCGTCCAGATCAGTGGCCTCGCCCAGCAAAATAGTACGCCGCTCATCGTAGATGGCCTGACGCTGCAATGTCATCACGTCATCATACTCCACGATATTCTTGCGCATATCGAAGTTAAAGCCCTCTAGTCGCTCCTGCGAACTTTCAATCAAGCGATCCAGCACTTTGGCCTCAATAGGCATATCATCAGGAATATTAGTGCGAGACATGAAACTCTTGAGCCGCTCCCCACCAAAACGGCGCATTAACTCATCTTCAAGGGAGAGGAAAAAGCGTGAAGAGCCTGGATCACCCTGACGTGCAGCCCGACCACGTAACTGATTGTCAATGCGGCGCGATTCATGCCGTTCTGAGCCAATCACATGCAATCCGCCCAAATCCCAAACTTCGGTACGCTCAGTTTGGGCCTGAGCCTGTAGCTGCTGGATGCGATCGATGACAGCTAAGGACAAACCGGGAACGGTTTGGGCAATCTGCTTAGCTTCTTCTAGTTCATCACCTAATACGGCACGAATAAGGGCGGCACGGCCGTTATAATTTCGCTCAAATACCATTTCGGCCAAAAATTGCGCTTTGCGTTGTTCATCCCCATGAACCGTTTGATACTGCGTATAAATGTCCCACTGGCGCACCACGTCATCAACCAGGGCCACATCCTTGTCAATCTGATCCAAATAGTCCCGGGCTTCACCCAACTGTCCCCCGCGCACTAGCCGCAATACATTTCGCAGATGATTGTAATCAATCTTGTATGGCTCTTGCAGGGTGCGCGACAAATAGCCAATCACCTGTTCCTTTTCAATAAAGGTCATAGCCTCATCAAACTGTGTCTGAACACGCAACAGATCATCGACCAAATCCTCACTCAGCTTGGCGTGCTTTTGGGCGGATTGCCGGGCACTTTCCTCGCCTTCTGTTACCAATGTTCGAGCCAGTTGGATCAATAACGGCCGATCAAATAACTCTGTCTCCAAAGCCTCAGCCGCTAGCCCTTCAGGATTACCACCCAACAAAATATCTGTACCACGTCCCGCCATGTTGGTCGAGATCGTCACTGCCCCCTTGCGACCAGCCTGGGCCACAATTAGAGCCTCTGACTGATGAATCTTCGCGTTCAACACCTTGTGCTGAATCTGTTCCTTTTGCAGCAAATGGTGGATTATCTCTGAATGCTCAACTGACGTTGTACCCAACAAAACAGGTCGCCCCTGCTCATGCACCCGCCGAATCTCGCTAATAATGGCCTGATCCTTAGCTCCTTCCGTGCCATACACCTGGTCTGGGTAATCAGTTCGTTTGAAAAACTTCGGTTTTTTGGTCGCTGGATCAAGATAAGCAATTTCCTCAGCGTTTTCCACCTTTTGGCGGCGTTCTTGCAGAGGCACAACGCCCTTATCCACAATGTATTGCACATTGGTAGGCAAGGGCGTCACGCCCAGTTCATAGATTTTGTCAAACTCTTCGGCATCGGTAACGGCCGTTCCCGTCATACCCCCCAACTTCTCATACAAGCGGAAATAGTTTTGCAGTGTAATCGTGGCCACAGTTGTTGTCTCCCGCTTCACCGTCACCTTCTCCTTAGCCTCAATCGCCTCATGCAGGCCATCAGAGTAGCGGCGACCAGGCATGGGCCGTCCCGTAAAGTCATCAATAATAATCACTTGCCCATCCTGCACCATATATTGGACATCCCGCTTGAACAGATATTCTGCCTTCAGAGCATTATCCAAATAATAGGTCAAATGATAGTATTGGGGATCATACAAACTGGCACCCGCATCCGTATCAATCTCTTCAATTCGCTTCTCAATCTCCGCAATCCCTATCTCCGTCAGGCTAATGGAGCGGCTCTTTTCATCCAAATCATAGTGACCATTGGGGTCTGCCTCTTCATCAGCCGTATTGCGCCGCAATCGCCGCACATATTCAGAAAAACGAGCATACTCCTTGCCCATGCGATCGGCCGGGCCAGAGATAATCAAAGGTGTTCGTGCCTCATCAATCAGCACATTATCGACCTCATCAATGATGGCATAATAATGTTCGCGCTGCACCAACCGTTCTGGCTGCGTCACCATATTGTCGCGCAAATAATCAAAGCCAAACTCACTGCTGATACCATAGGTGATATCAGCTAGGTAAGCTTGTTTGCGTGTACAAGGCCGCCAATGGACTAGCCGCTCGTCTTCCAGCTCCGCGCCTGGGTTGACATAATCAGGATCGAACAAAGCTGAAAAGCCCTGCCCACCAATGCAGCCAAGCGTCAAGCCCAAAAAGTGGAAGACATTGCCCATCCAACCGCCGTCACGCCGGGCTAAATAGTCGTTTACGGTCACTAGATGGACACCATGCCCCAAAAGGGCATTCAGATAGAGGGGTATAGTGCCCACGAGCGTCTTCCCCTCACCCGTGCGCATCTCAATGACATCTCCCTGATGGAGCAAAATACCCCCCACCAACTGAACGTCATAGTGACGATGACCAATAGCGCGACGTGATGCTTCCCGAACCAAGGCACATACTTCAGGCAACAGGTCGTCTAATGCTTCGCCATCAGCCAAGCGTTCTTTGAAAACGGTCGTATAACCCCGTAATTCCTCATCTGATTTTTCCATCAGTCCTGCTTCCAATGCCGCCGCCTCATCAATAACCGGCTGCATACTGTCCAGCAGTTTCTGTGTCGGATCACCGACAATTTTTGTAAAAAGTTTCTTAAACATAGCGTTTATCTTACCGCCTCTATGTTAATACAACATTAGCCAGAAAATTTCCCCTCTTGTGTCACCTTAGCCAACAACCGGGACACAGCAGTATACGGATCAAGTCTGCGTTCGGCAACGGCCGTTATCAATTGCTCTTGAATCGTTTGGGGCACAGCTGCCTGCACTTGTGCCATCAATTGCGCTTGCAACAGCCCCTCCATCTCACGCTGACTGCGGACTCGCTCTCGTTTCAGCCAATCGCCCGACTCTTGTAGATGATTCTTATGCGCTAACACTTGATCGATCAACTCAGGTACTCCCTTACCTTCTAAAGCCACCGTTTCTTGAACAGGTATTTGCCAGATACTCTCTGGCTTCTCTTCAGGAACTACAACCGTTTTAATGATACGACCATGATGGCGTGTGCCACCCATCGGCCCCAAATGGAGCATCATCTGCAACGATTTCACCGTGCGTGAAGCGCCAGGTCGGTCTGCCTTGTTCACCACCAAAATATCGGCAATCTCCAAAATACCCGCCTTAATAGATTGCACATCATCGCCCATGCCAGGAGCTTCAATCACCAATGTAGTGTGAGCCGCATTGGCGATATCCACTTCCGCTTGGCCTGCCCCCACCGTCTCTACCAAAATGGCCTGGAAACCTCCCGCATCCAACACCTTAATCACTGCTGCTGTGGCCCGTGCCAATCCGCCCAAACTGCCTCGCGAAGCCATACTGCGAATAAAAATGCCCTTGTCCCCCGACAAATCTCGCATCCGCACCCGGTCTCCCAATAAAGCACCACCTGTAAACGGGCTGCTGGGATCTACAGCAATGATGGCAACTAGCATTTCACGCCGCCGCAACTCTTTAGCCATCTCATTAACGAGGGTACTCTTGCCTGAGCCAGGCGGCCCAGTGATGCCAATGACATGGGCTTGGCCCGTTTTGCTGTAGAATTCGGTTACGGCCGTTTCCGCTGCCGCCTCGCTATTTTCTACTTGAGTGATGAGACGTGCAATAGCTCGCTGACGGCCGTTACGCACACCTGCAAAGAGATCATTCACGCCCGATCTTCTCCCAAATAAAGGTCGTAATCTCCTCAATGCTGGCCCCAGGCCCGAAAATCCCAGCCACTCCCATCTCTAACAGTACTGGCACATCCTGATCAGGCACAATGCCGCCTAAGAAGACCGGTACATCCATCATGTCCTCTTCTTGCAATAGTTCCATAATGCGTGGCATCAGCGACATATGTGCGCCAGAGAGAATACTGAGACCAATGGCATCTACATCCTCTTGCAAGGCTGCTTCGACGACCATCTGCGGCGTCTGTCGCAGCCCTGTGTAAATCACTTCCATACCCGCATCACGCAATGCCCGTGCAATCACCTTTGCACCGCGATCATGCCCATCCAGTCCAGGCTTAGCAATCAAAATACGGGGCTTTCGCTCGCTATTCATTGCGTACTCCTTCCTTTGGTAGCTTTTTTTGATGCTACAGGTTCAATAGAATCAGGTCTAAATTATACTGCTTTCCTCATGCCTCAACGAATTGCTTCCTCTTGTCAATTCCCACCCTGATCCACTATACTCTATTAAGTTGACATATTATAGAAGTAGTCAGGTATGTGACATACCTAACTGTCTCACGAAGGAGGACTCAAAATGAAGCGTATCGTCAAGATTTCGCTGCTTGTTGTTTTGTTGGCCACGGCTATCGTTTCGGTAACGGCCGTTTTCGCCCAAACTGTTGAATATACGGCCGTCGTAGACACAGGCGGTCTTAACGTCAGGCAAGGGCCAGGCGTTGAATATGCTCCTATCACCGTTGTCCGTTTAGGGCAGACCGTCACTCTATTAGGCCGCAACGACAACAGCAGTTGGGCCAAGATTCGCACACCCGATAATCAGGAAGGTTGGGTCAACGCTTCCTACCTCACCTCCAGCAACGTTGCCATCAGCAGCTTGCCCGTTATGACCAGCAGTGCAACACCGCTGCCTACTCCCCCTGCCCCCGTCGCCCCTGGCGGCATCGCCGTGCGTTCTGGCCCCGGCTTCACCTATTCAGCTGCCGGCTTTGTGGCTAATGGCTCCTATATCAACCTGTTGGGCCGCAACAGCAATAGCACTTGGGTCAAAGTCTCTGCCAACAATCAGAACCTCATCGGCTGGATGAACGCCTCCGTTATTGAAACTAGCCTGAACATTCATGATTTGCCCATTGTAGATGGAACCACTACACCAACCACACCCACCACCACACCCACCTCCGACACAGCTTCAGCTACCATCACTACCGGTGCGCTCAACGTGCGTTCAGGGCCAGGTTTAGGGTATAGCGTCTTGGAGCAAGTCTATCTGGGACAAACCATAACCCTGATCGGCCGTAACGACAGTAGCACCTGGGTTAAAGCCACAACAAGTAGTGGGCAGCAGGGCTGGCTCAGCGCAGGCTTCATCCAAGCCAATGTCGCCATCAGCAGCTTACCCGTCATTGCCTCCCCTACGCTCGATAGTGTGGGACTTGTCAATACAGGCACGGCCAATGTACGTTCGGGGCCAGGTCTCGAATACACCGTTGTGGATACGGCTGGGTTACATTCAACAGTTTCCTTAATCGGCCGCAATAGTGCCAACAGTTGGCTCAAAGTACAACTCGCCAATGGTACGCAAGGCTGGATACACGCTTCACTGTTGGATATCAATGTGGCGATTGGCACATTACCAGTTGTTGATTAATATCAATGATTAATGCGAGGGTAATGACGTAATCAAATGATTACGTCATTACTCCTGACAATTTGCACACACACCATAAAACTCGAGTAAGTGGCCCTGAATCTGGAAGTTGAAACGGCCGCTTACCATCTCCTCAATCTCTGCCAACACACACTCCTCAAACTCAATGACACAGTCACAGTCTGTACATACCAGATGGTGATGATGCCCATCTGCCATCAAAATATAATGGGCCGCACCCGTCCCTTGATAGATCGGCCGTATCACACCCAATTCGCTCAGTAAGTCCAAGGTACGATATACCGTCATACGCCCCACCTGTGGTGACTGTGCCCGCACCATCTCCGCCAATTGATCCGCACTCACATGCCCACCACTAACAATCAGAACCTCTAGAATAGCCTGGCGAGCGAGCGTTAAGCGATGGCCATTCTCTTGTAAAACAGTTTGTATCGTAACCAGTTGCTTCGACATAATCACTCAAGTGTAATAGTGTAAATTATCATCACACCATTACCCCACCCGCCACACCGCCCCACGCCTAGGCGCAAACAGATAAGCCAAAACAAAAATCAGCGTTGCTGTGAGGACCACTGCCGGGCCAGAAGCAATATTGAGATAAAAGGAGATGTACACACCTGTGATCCCTGACACTGCCCCAATAACGGCGGCTACCCCCATCATGGCTCCTAAGCGACGTGTCAGCAAGGATGCTGCAGCCGCTGGTGTAACTAACATGGCCACCATCAAGGCAATGCCCACCACCTGCAACGCTGCCACAATCGTCACTGCGATCAGCACCAGTAGCAAATAGCGCAAAAATGTTGTGGGCAGCCTTAGAGTGATCGCCAGCGTGGGATCAAAAGTAATCACTAAAAACTCCTTGTAAAAAAGAGCAATCGTCAACAGCACAATAATGCCCAAAATAAAAATGAACCATAGATCATTGGCTGAAACCCCTAACAAATTGCCAAATAAAAAGTGGGCCAAATCGACCGTATAGTTACCTGTAGCTGAGAGCAAGGCCACGCCCAGCGCAAATGTACCAGCAAAGATCACACCAATGGCCGTATCTTCCTTAATGACTCCGCGATCAGTGAGGGCGCCAATACCAACGGCCGTTGCCACCCCCATCACCAAAGCACCAAGAGCCAAAGGCCAACCCAGCAAAAAAGCCACCACCACTCCCGGCAATATCGTATGGGCCAGGGCATCTCCCAAAAAAGCCATGCCCCGCAGCACCACATACGTGCCCAACACAGAACAGACGACCCCCACAATCACCGCCGCCAACATAGCCCGCGTGATGAAACTGTAGGTTAGGGGATCAAGAAATAAGTCTAACATTTTTTGAGTACCCAGTAAGCAGTATCCAGTAAACAGTAAACAGTTTACTGCTCACTAACAACTACTAACTGCTCCCTGCTCATCGTCCACCATATGCCCGCAACAGATAATCCGGTTGGAGAACGGCCGTTGGCGTACCAAACGCCACAATCTCATGATTTAACAGCATGACACGATCAAACCGTTCGGCGGCCAAATTCAAATCATGAGTGGCTACCATCACCGTCACTGCCTCCTGCTGCAACCGATCCAAAATCTCAAAAATCGTCTCCTGGCTAGGAATATCCAAGCCTGTCAGCGGCTCATCCAACAGCAACAGTTCGGCCTCTTGAGCCAGAGCTCGCGCCATAAACACCCGCTGCTGCTGTCCTCCGGACAGTTCGCCAATCTGCTTTTGGGCCAGATGAGCAGCATCCACCCGTACCAAACTATCCTGCACAACCTGCCAATCTCGTCGGCGCGGCCAACGAAAAAGACCAATCTGTCCTACCCTTCCCATCATCACCACATCGGCTACGGTCACTGGAAAAGACCAATCAATCTGATTACGCTGAGGCACATAAGCAATGCAAATATGACCGCCCGGCTCATTGCCATACACATCCACCACCCCACGACTAGGCTTAACCGTACCTACAATCAACTTAAACAAGGTGCTTTTGCCCGCCCCATTTGGCCCCACCACCGCAATGCGTTCGCCTGGCTTCACCTGGCAAGAAACATTTCGTAACGCATACTGTTCACCTCGTGTCGTGGTCAGGCCATTTGCCCCACCAGCATAAATCACCGACACATTTTGTAAAACCACTGTCGGCACATCCGGCGCATGAGGTACACCTTTTTTCGTCACTTTTTTGACCAGCGCACTCATTTCAGCCCCTCTGCCAGCGTTTGGGTATTGGCTCTCATCATGCCAATATAACTTTCTGCACCACTACCCGGCAACCCTAACGCACCTATATATAGCGACAGTACTTTCACTTGGAGACAGCTATCCAATTCAGCCGCGGCTGCTTCAGCTAACTGCATATTGGCCGTCGTCTCAGCAAAAATAGTGCAAGTTTGAGCCTCAGTCATTTTAGTCGCTAGGTCAGCCAGATCGGCGGCTGACGGTTCGGCCAAGGTACTAGTTCCCGGCAACACGGTACCAATCACATTCAGATCGTATCGTGCTACTAAATAGCCCAAAGCGTCGTGGTTGGTGACCAGATGACGGCCGTTCAACCCAACCATCATCTCATCCATCTCTAGCATCAATTCCTCCAGCTCTTGTCGATAAGTCGCTGTCTTAGCCGCATACTGTTCACTATTCGCCGGGTCCAAAGCCGTCAGCACCTGTTCTACATTCCTCACCCACTGCTGCACATTCTGTGGGTCAAGCCAAACATGGGGGTCTTGATGATGATGGTTAGGCTCCGTTGTTTCCGACTCTCGAGGCGTTATATTCGCCGAAATAGGCACAATCTGGCCCGCTTCGGCCACATTCTCCAAATTATTCAGCAGCCCCTCCTCTAAGTTCCACCCATTGACGAAGATGACATGAGCCTCAGCCACGGCCGTTAAGGCGCGTGCTCCTGGTTCATAGCTGTGTGGGTCTTGGCCTGGTTCTATCAATATGGTTAAGTCAATGGTCCCACCACCTATCTGGGCTATCACATCTCCGATTACACTCGTTGTTGCCACTACGCGCAGCTTGCCGCCTTGGAGATCGGCCGTTTCTAATTGAGGCAGGCTTAATACGGCCGTTTCCCTGCCATCTTCAACCACCGCATTATTACAGGCTACCAACCAAACGGCCGATAGTAAAAATATCCACCAAAGTTGTTTCATCTATATGCCAATTGATATTTAGTATCAGTGATATTTTGTATCAATAAAAAAAGATTGTCAAGTGACAACCCTTTTTGACAACAAACTTATATTCCCCTATAGGCATTATATGCGTTTTAATTTAACATAAATGAGTTCAGCCTTGCCATAAGTGGATAAAATAATGAACGGCCGTATCAATCCCCTTATTAAGATGATGTTCATAACCGCCTTCATCAAGCTGTAAGAACAACCCTTCCCACATAGCATTCAAAACAAACCAAAACACCAATCAAACAGTGGCAGTATCAGTAATGATGTCTGCTTTCTTTCTAATACTATGTTCCCATCATCGCCCAAAACATTTACTAAACAGGTTTTTTACCTATATACTAGTGACTCGCTGGCAAAGGAGCTTCCCGTAACGCCTTTATCAATTGATGCCAAACGGCCGTCGCCACCACGACCTCCATGCCGTTTTGTCAACTTGCTTTCAGGCGCTTACGTATAACTTCCAGCCAATGAAAACATAAAAAGAGGAAGTCATTGTCTTTTTAGACACAACTCCCTCTGGCAATAGTTTGACCTGGAGAAAAGAACATGTTCAAAAGCTATATAAATCCAAATGAAAACAGGGAGGCCAACCGGCAACTGCCGCGTCTCATGGTGGAGGGGCTGCTCTTGGGCGGTACAGGACTTGGCGTTCTCGCCCTCATCTTTGAAATCGCCGCCGATGCCTTTAGTGTGGCCGCTTACCAAACCCTACTAGCCATTCATGGAGCCGAAGGCAATCACCAAATTGCCATCTACGCCTTCATTGTCCTCTCTGTCCTGCTCTTCTTAGGCATTGTGCCCGCCTACAAAGCGGGAGCCTACCTGCGCCCCAATGCTGGAGGCAGCGGCCCGCTGGTAGAAGCTATCGGTCCGGCAAAAATGCGCTGGCTCTCCTGGATAGGCAGCAGCCTTTTCTTCCTCGATGCCGTTCTGACCATAATCATCAGTTCCATCTCCGCCTCTGATGTCACCATGCTCATCCTGCCAGAATTAGCCCCATATCGCATTGTTCTGGCCGAAATTTTTGCCTTTTTTATCATGGTCGTCCTGGTAGCAATGGGGCCAAAACGAGCCGTGCCCCTTTTCCTCATCGGCGGTGGTGCGTTCACGCTTTTCACAATTGTGGCTTTGGGCATGGTTGGGACAGCCGCAGCCGGGAACCCTGATTGGGCCTTCCTCACACAAGGTATTGTGAGCCGCCTAGAGGCCAATGGGGTGGCTGAACATGTTGTGCGTGCCCAGCAAGATATTGCCGCCATTGGCACAGTGGCTTTCTTCCAACTCTTTTTCCGCTCAATGTCCAGTGCCATGCTGGGTTTTTCCGGTTATGAAGTGATTCCGGCTAGCGGCAAACATGCAGCCCGCCCCAAGTGGAAAGTGATTAATACAGCCTTGACTTTAGCGGCCGTTTTCCTGATTGGCACTGGTGTCGTGCAGTTGTATGCGGCTCAACGTTGGGACATCCCAGCCACTGAAGGCTACAGCACCCTACTCATCGAATATGAAATCATCGCAGCCCAAACTCTAGGCACAGGGGTGAGTCAAGATAATATAGTCATCACCGAAGCAGACCGCCAAGCCGCCACCAACCTATACGAAACACGAGAAGCCGAGTTAAGTCATAGTGAAGAACTAGGCGAAGAACATACTCCTGACGCCTTCACCGATTTGTCTCGAGGCGAATACATTGACGTTGTTGCTTATGACTTGGCCCTATCTCGCAGTTTGGAGCGAGCTACTGAAAACACCACCGGCGCAACCTTTTTAGTGGTGGCAGGAACCTTATTAGCCATCATCCTGCTTTTGGCCCAAGGGGGTGGCTATATTGGTGGTGCGGCTGTGGCAGCCAATGCCGCCCGGCTGGGGCGTTTACCCGGCTTCTTCCAAGATGACCGCATTGGTATTGCCGTCATTTGGGGTGTTTCGGCCGTCCTCATTCCCATCATCCGCGAGGTTGTTGTCGTCGAGTCATATTATGCCTTTGGCTTTGTCAGCGCCTTTGTCATCACCAGCACCACCGTCTTCTTTGTGCGCGATGATGCTCTGCGCGAGCGTGGTATTGAGCCAGGCTCCGGCGAGGCCAAGTCGCTCAAATTCGCTGGCTTGCGCGGCATGATTGCCAGCTACATCATGGCCATTGTTCTGATCACACAAAAAACAGATGCACTGGTGGCTATCACTGTGGCTGGGGCTATCATTACCCTCTTCCAAATATTTGTGGCCAATGGCAGTTTAAAGCGTTTAGAAAAAGATGTATCCCTGCCAGCTTTCCCACCTGGCACACATGACATAGCCTATGAAATGGGTGTACAACGCGCTCATGACGAGGCTCGTCAACGCGGCATTGTGGATGCAACTGAGGAGTTGATTGAATCTGGTAGGCTAGCCAAATTCAATGTTGGCCCTGACCGCATCCGTAAATTAGTTGGCTATTTGTACAATATAGAGCCAGCCCTTTTTGATCCCAACCGCTTTCATGATCACCATGAACGGATCGAGGAACCAAATCTTGATTTAGAAGCCACTTATCGCAATGCCTATGAGCAGAAAGATAAAGTGGCCCGCCGCATTGAGGATTATTCTCATTTTGGCATTTTCACCTTTATCCGCAACTACCATTTGAACTGGATAGCAACGGAGCATGGACGTGATGCCAAGGCTGTACAGCAGGCCATGCTGGACATTCTGTTCCCCATGACTGCTCACGATGAGATATGGCAGGAATATTGTGACTTCAAGCCAGAACATATGCCAGAGCCACTGTGGCAGTTCAGCCGTCAACGCTATTTATGGGCCAAAGACCAGTGGCCGAATTTGAGTGATCGCATCACAACGGTGTGGACATTGCAAGACTTTGGCTTGTTACCAAAGGAGATCAACATCAAGACAATCATCTCAGTAGCTGAAGGGAAACAATATAAAATTGTGAACATTCATATGGAACATGATGACGACGGCACGGATCATCTGGAAGTGGATAGTGAGGTAATCGAGAGCGATACTTGATAGGCAGTTGATGCTACTGGCCGTGAGGCCCTATATTGAGCAAAAAAGGGTCTGGCACATATTTCGTCTTGTGCCAGACCCTTTGATTTGACAGACTTTATATTGTTTAGGCAGCGTGAGTAATGGTAACGGCCGTTTTCCGAATCTTGTAACTATCGCTGGCCAGTACTTGGGCAACCAGTTCTTGGGGCACATCCACCAACGTCTGCTGATCCTGGATGCGAATGGCCCCAATGGCTCGGCCAGGAATATCGGCATGGTAGGCAATCGTACCCACCACATCATTAGGGCGGATGCCCTGAGCTTTACCCATATTCATTACCAGCCGCACCATACCCTTTTCATGGGAGCGGCCATTACCGTTACCACTATTATAACGTCGCCGCCCACTGTTTGACCGTGATAGGTCCCCGCGACGAGAGCGGTTATTTTCTTGCACCTCACCCACAGGGTAAATCGGCCGTTGCTTCTCCTCAGCCCGGGCCAGTTTGAGGGCAGCTGCCGCCACTTCAATGGGGTCATGCCCCTCAGCAGCCAACGTCTCTACCAATTCCCGCTCGCGGCGGCAGCGACCACGCCGCAGCCAGACCAGCATCCGCTCCACCAACTGCTTCTCGCGGAAAGCCTGTATATCTTCCACTGAGGGCAAAGTAGCACGGGTCAGTTTATGCTTCACATAACCTTCAATACGGCGCAAGCGACCCCGTTCACGGGGTGTCACCAAAGAAATAGCGATACCCGTTTTTCCGGCGCGTCCCGTGCGCCCCACACGATGCACATAGCTTTCGATGTCATTGGGCAGGTCAAAATTAAAGACGTGGGAGATGTCATCAATATCCAATCCCCGCGCGGCCACATCCGTAGCCACCAGCACTTTGATCTGGTTTTGGCGGAAACGGCCTAACACACGCTCACGCGCCTCTTGGCTCAAATCGCCATTGAGCGCTTCAGCCGGAAAACCACGTATGGTCAATTCATTGGCTAATTCACCTGTGCCAATGCGGGTACGGGCAAAAATCAAGGCACTATGAATCTCCTCAACCTCAAACAGGCGCGTTAGTGCTGCCAATTTGTCACTCTCATGTACTAGGATGTACCGTTGGTCAATAGCCGCCACCGTGCGCTGCTTGTTGGCAATGGTGATAGAGTGCGGCTCACGCATATATTTTTGAGCCAAGCGACGAATAGGGCCGGGCATTGTGGCCGAAAAGAGGGTTGTCTGCCGTTCGCTGGGCGTTTGCTCCAAAATGGCTTCGATATCTTCAATAAAGCCCATGCTCAACATCTCATCAGCCTCATCGAGGACAACTGTGCGCACCGAACTCAAGTCCAGCACTTTTTGTTTGATGAGGTCTAGCATTCGCCCTGGTGTCCCCACCACAATGTCTACACCACGTTTGAGACGGCCGATTTGCCGACCATAAGGTGTGCCACCATACACAGCCAAGACGCGCATGTCGCTGTATTGCCCATATTCATAGGTAGAACGGGACACTTGCAAAGCCAGTTCGCGTGTGGGGGTGATGACTAAGGCTTGTACTTTACCTAAGCCTGGGGTGAGGCGGTGTAAGATAGGCAGGGCGAAAGCGGCCGTTTTACCTGTACCGGTTTGCGCTTGTCCAATTACATCTTGACCGGAAAGCATCAGGGGGATTACGGCCGTTTGGATGGGCGTGGGTTCACTATAGCCACGCTCGGTGACGGCTTGCAATATCTGGGGTTGCAAGCCCAGTTCAGAAAATTCGATTGTCATTGATTGCTCCTACTTGTGTGGAGACTGGCAGCACGTAACAAAGAAATTAGACAATTAGGTAATTGATAATTACTCCAATATCTAAATTATTCTGCCACCAAGCTCCAATTGCGTTTTGACGAGTCCCTGCTGTCAAACCACCCTCGCGGGTGATTCGCCCTGTTGTCAGTCCACTACCTGACTCGTCCCACAAGTATGAGCCAATGCGCGGCAACAAAAAACCCGACCAACCTGAGTCGGGTATTTTGGAATATTCAAAACAAACTTTTGCTAAAGAGTCGGAATCCTGTTGAGGATAACAAGGAGGAGTATAACAGGTTATAGTAGAAAAGCTAAGCCACCTTCACCAGCTCCACATCAAAAATAAGTGTCGCATTAGGCGGAATCACCCGCCCTGCCCCGCGACTACCGTAACCGAGATTGGGCGGAATGATGAGTGTGGCCGTGCCACCCTCCTTCATTAGGCCAATGCCCTCATCCCAGCCAGCAATGACTTGCCCCACGCCCAGCTTGAAATCCAAAGGGGCATTACGCTTAAAAGAACTGTCAAACTCCGTACCATCTTCCAAACGACCTGCATAATGGACACTAACGGTGCTGCCTTTCTTGGGAGCTTTGCCCCTACCTGCTTTCTGTTCAATATATTGCAACCCAGATTTTGTTAACATTGTTTCTCCATGATAGGTGTGATAGGCAGATTATAACGGCAATCACTCAATTGTGCCGTTTACAAAAACGCCTATAGTCAAACTTGGAAAAGCAGGCTGATGGTGATAGGATTTTGGCGTAGTAATTGCTCACAACCGGGAAGGGTGACGTGGCTGACTTTGTAGAACTGGCGGGCAACATGCATATGCACACTCCCTACAGTGATGGAGTGAAGTGGCACGCCGAAATCGCGCAGGATGCGATTGCCGCGGGGCTAGATTTCATTATTGTCACCGACCACAACATCTGGGTAGATGGTGTGGAGGGCTATTATGAGCATGAAAACGGCCGTCTCCTCCTCCTCTCTGGTGAGGAAGTGCACAACGTGCGCCGCCAACCTCAGGCCAGCCATTGCCTCGTCTATGGGGCTGAACGAGAAATGTCACCCTGCATGGCTGATCCCCAAGAGCTGATTGACGCGACCAAAGAAGCTGGTGGCTATACCTTTCTCGCCCATCCCTTTGAACGCGATTTTCCCCTCTTCAATGAACCCAACCTAGCTTGGCATGATTGGGACATTGATGGTTATACAGGCCTGGAAATTTGGAACTACATGTCGGGACTAAAAAATCGGCTGGTAGAACAAGTGGATAAGCTGAGAATTCAGCGCAAATGGTGGGCCATGCTAACCGCCATCCGTGTCGCACTTAATCCTGAAAAATATGTGACTGGCCCAGAGGTAGAGACCTTGGCTTTTTGGGATAAACTGCTGGCTGAGGGTAAGCGCATCGCGGCGGTGGGCAATAGTGATGCCCATGGCCAGACGATGAGTGCCGGTCCTATCAAACGCGTCATTTATCCTTATGAATATCTGTTTCGAGCGGTGAACACGCACGTTCTCGTGCCGGAACCCTTGAACGGGGATTTGGCGCGGGATAAACTGATGATACTACAGGCCATCGGCAATGGCCGTTCTTGGGTCGGTTACGATATGCCACACAATACCGCAGGTTTTCGCTTCACTGGACATGGCGGTAGCAAAGGCATAATGGGTGACAAAATCAAGCTCAATGGCGGGGCCACCTTGCAAATCAAGGCTCCTGTTCCCGTTCGCATCCGTCTCATCCGGCACGGCGAGCTAGTGGCTGAAGTTGAAAACAAGCAGCATCTCACCCATCTACCCACCGAGCCGGGAGCCTATCGTGTGGAATGTTGGC
Source organism: Promineifilaceae bacterium (SeqCode) (assembly GCA_965223555.1). Classification (GTDB taxonomy): domain Bacteria; phylum Chloroflexota; class Anaerolineae; order Promineifilales; family Promineifilaceae; genus CBDCWU01. The sequence goes on along the minus strand of CBDCWU010000009.1, from coordinate 1,874,953 downwards.
TGGAGCATTTGGGGCAAGAGCGGGGCTGGATTTTTAGCAACCCCATCTATTTATGGTAAGGACATTATGGGCTTTATTCGCGGTATCTATCGTCTCACTTTAGCATTAATTCTTTTGGCAATTACAGGATCGCTAGTGGTGATCACCTCCTTTTTGCCCATTCATGTTAAGGGCTATCATCTTTCCATGTGGATGGTAACGGCCGTTGGCCGCTCCCTCCTCTGGGCTACGAATGTCAAATACTCTTGCACCGATGTCGAAAGATACAAACAGCATCAAGGCTTCATCTTCCCCAATCATATGTCTTATCTCGATATTCTCGTCCTCATTGCCATTGCCCCCGTGCGCTTTTTAGCCAAACAGGAAGTGCGCTCCTGGCCAGTGGTGGGGCAAGCAGCCCAAGCAGTCGGCTGTGTTTTTGTCAAACGCGAGGATAAAGCCTCGCGGGCTATCGCCCGCTCCTCGCTGGCCAAAATCGATCACTTTCCCCCGGTAGCTCTCTTCCCCGAAGGCAAAAAGGGGCCAGGGCATGTGCTGGCCCCCTTCCGACACGGTGCTTTTGAGATTGTCACGCAAGGAGAAGTACCATTTATCCCTTGCGCCCTCGTCTATTCTCAACCGGAATGGGCTATCTGGTATCGAGGCGAGTTTGTGTTGAAGGCCGCCTGGCGGTTATGCCGTTACCAACAAGAGGGAACGGCCCAGTTAATCATGCTGGATGCCGTTTGCCCTCAACAGACCGATGATCCAGTCGCATTATCAGAAGCTACACATGGGCAAATAGAGAGTGTGCTACTTGACCACAATGCCTTTACCTTGCACCCACCCAAGTTCTATCAAGCTTAAGCCCCCCCTCGCTTTGGAAAATCTGTTAAAATAACTGTAACTATTTATGACAAACTGTCATTTTGATAATAGAGTCGCGATATACCTGCACTGGTGCGTGGCACTGTCCGCCAAAAACAGCTCTAGCAAACGCGCTGTGGGTAGTGCCTGGCACCATCAAGTTACGCCGCGATTTCATACCGCGCATTAGAAACGTGGTAAGCATACCGCCTCACAATTATCATGTAAACCAGTAACCGGACCACTGATTACCAATTACTGTTTACTACTTATGAAATTATGAATGTAGAACGGCCGTTAGAGCCCCAAAAACGCGCACTCATCGTCGGAGCCTCATCGGGTATCGGCGCAGCTTTGGTACGACATCTAGCTAAACAAGGTTATCTTGTTGCTGCCCTAGCGCGGCGCGAAGCAAAATTACAAGAGTTATGTGAGCAAGTAAATGTGGCTGCGGCCAACGGCTGTGCCCTATCCTACACTCATAATGTGACCGACTACGACTCTATCCCCAGCCTCTTCCAAACTATTGTACGTGATCTGGGAGGTCTCGATTTAATCATCTATGTCGCTGGCGTACAGCCACCAGTCACGATAAACGAGTACAACTTCGACAAAGATCAAGCCATGATCAACGTCAATGTCTTGGGCGCTATCGCTTGGCTCAATCAGGCCGCACTGCGTTTTGAACGGGCTGGTTCTGGTCACATCGTTGGCATTGGCTCCATCGCTGGTGACCGAGGGCGCGTCGGTAGTCCCGTATATAACAGCAGCAAAGCCGCCCTCGCCACCTACTTAGAAGCCCTACGCAACCGCCTCACCCGCCACAGGGTCACTGTCACCACCATCAAGCCTGGTTTTGTAGATACCGTGCTGCTAGAAAACGCCGCCAAAACCTTCTGGGTCATTCCCCCCCAAGAAGCCGCCGAACGAATATACCAGGCCGTGCAAAAGAAAAAACAGACTGTCTACATCCCTGCTCGGTGGGGACTTGTTGGCCTTATTATTCGACATATTCCCTCTTTCGTCTTTCGGCGGTTAAGTTTTTAGCCTAAACATCATGCGTAGGACATAATACGGAATGAAACTTTTATATTTATAACTGTACGGGCGCACCTACCCCCGCCCTAACCATTCCCCTATGAAGGGGAGGGGATCTGGCTCCCTCTCCCTTGAGGGAGAGGGCTGGGTTGAGGGTGGGAAGTACTGCCTGAGCAGAGACTTTCGTATAACGTTTTACGCACTTTATTCCCATGTTAACTGAACAATTTCAACAAGAACTTGAAGATTTTGAAGAGCAAGCATTGCCCGCTCTACCTAATGAGCGATTAGAGTCTGTGATGGCCTGGGGCCGCGCCAGCAGTAGCCTAAGCTATGTCTATCGCCCTAGTACAGTGGCGAGCATACGGCATCTCTTTGAAATGGCCCAGGCCAACGGCCGTTCTGTTGGTTTTCGGGCTGGTGGCAATAGCTATGGTGATGCCGCCATGAACGCCGAAAATATCGTGCTAGACATGCAGCGCATGACCCGCATTTTAGATTGGCAACCAGAAAACGGCCGTGTCACTGTTGAACCCGGTGTCACCCTGCGCCAACTGTGGGAATATGTCTTGGAAGACGGCTGGTGGCTGCCCATCGCCACCGGAACCATGAAGACAACCGTTGGCGGCTGCGCAGCCATGAACACACATGGCAAAAACGCCTGGAACATGGGTGTATTTGGCGATCATATCGTCTCCTTCGACCTCTTGCTGCCCACAGACGAACTGCTGACATGCAGCCGCGAGCAAAACGAGGAGCTTTTCTATGCAGCCATTGGCGGCTTTGGCATGTTGGGCTGTTTCACGGCCATTACTATGCAAATGAAGCGCATCTACTCCGGCCTACTGAATGTCGCAGGCTTGACCAAGCCCAATTTGGCCGAGACGATGGCCTATTTTGATGAACATCTCCATGATTCAGACTATCTAGTAGCCTGGAGCGATGCCTTTGCCCAGGGCAAACGCCTAGGGCGTACTGAGATTCACCGTGCCAACTATCTCCGCCCTGGTGAAGACCCACACCCCAGCCAAACCTTGCGTGTAGAGAATCAACATCTGCCAGAGAACATCATGGGCATTGTGCCCCGTTCGATTATTTGGCGGTTGCAACGGCCGTTTTGGAACAACTTCGGCATGCGTTATGTCAATCTCGCTAAATTCTATGCCGCCAAATTCAAAGGACAGCACAGCTACCAACAACCTCATGCTCTCTTCCACTTCCTGTTAGATTATTTTGACTGGAACAAACCATTTGGCCCTGGCGGTCTCATACAGTATCAGCCCTTCATCCCCCAAGAAAATGCACTAGAAGCCTTCAACGAGATTTTCCGCCTCTGCCAAAAACGCGGTTCCCCCAATTTCCTCTCGGTTATGAAACGCCATCGCCCCGATCCATTTCTCATCTCCTACTGTTTAGATGGTTACTCGATGGCCATGGACTTCCGTATTACGAAGCGACATAGAGAACGGATTGTGGCTTTAACCAAGGAACTAGACGAGATTGTGTTGGCGGCTAACGGCCGTTTCTACTTCGCCAAAGACAGCACCCTGCACCCCCAAATTGTCCAGGCCACGCTCGGCCAGGAACGTATAGACCGCTTTCTAGCCCTCAAACGACGCTGCGACCCTCATAAGTTGTTACAAACCAACCTATGGCGCCGGCTGTTTGTACCATCGCTACTGAATTAATTTGTTGGTTGAGACAAGAAACGTGCTTTCAGCACATTCACAAAACCTCTTCAGTACGCTTTAGTGTACTTGCGTACTTCCTGTCTCAGCCTATGAATGAATTCATAGAGGATCAAAGCGAAAGAAAAAGTTGTGTTTCCCCGTCAATGTTTCCAAGCGCATGTGCAGGGAACGGCCCGTATCGCTCTCAAAAGCCACTGTCACATGCCGACCTTGTAAACGGCCGACTAACTGCCAATACTCCCGCGCCAAAGCCTCCACAGAACGCATCTCCCCTGTCGCCGACTCCTGTCGCCCGGCAATCAATTCTTGCAATCGCACAATATATTTATCGGCAGCCGGCACAATGTCCACCACAACAGCCATAAACACTGCCCGCACATAGTCACCATCTGGCAATTTCCATACAAACTGCACTGGAAAGGACTCTCCTTTTTGATGGTTGGCTGTCGGCATAATTTTTCAAGATTGGTTCAAGCCTTCGACCATACTCCGGACAAGCCTTGAAGATTGAACCAATCTCCTCCACAAAAGAAAAAGCCGCCATACTGGCGGCTTTAAGATTCAATTTCACACTTCAACTAGCGAATAGCAATCTCTGTATCCTTATCAAACAGGTGCATATGACTCATATCCATGACTAGGTCAATCTCGCTACCAGCATGGGTGTTAACACGAGGGTCCAACGTAGCCCCAAAACTATGTTTGCCGGAAGTCAAGAAAAGATTCACCTCAGAACCCAACAGTTCAGCCACTTCAACAGTAGCCGAAAACGGGGCTGGTATAATATTTGGGGTAGCATATTCTGGCGCATAAATGTGCTCTGGACGAACGCCAAAAATCACTTCCTTGCCCACATAACTATTGTAGGTTGCTTTTTGTGCATCAGGTACTTGTACGCGGAAACTGCCACCATCAACCCAGAAATTGCCTTCTTCTTTGACAAGGGTACTGTTAAAGAAATTCATGCTGGGGCTACCGATGAAACCAGCCACAAAAACGTTGTGGGGGACATTATAGAGATTGCGAGGTGTATCTACTTGCTGCAATACACCATCATGCAAAACAACAATGCGGTCACCCATCGTCATCGCTTCCACTTGATCGTGCGTCACGTAAACAAAGGTCGTGCCCAAACGTTGATGTAATTTACTGATAGTGGCCCGTGCACTCACGCGCAATTTAGCATCTAGATTGGACAGCGGCTCATCCATAAGAAAAACGGCCGGTTCCCGTACAATCGCTCGGCCTACCGCCACACGCTGCCGTTGACCACCAGAAAGCTGTTTGGGTTTACGATCTAAAAGTTCAGAAAGTCCCAGATATTCAGCCGCTTCCTTCACCCGCCGCTCAATGTCTGCACGGGGAGTTTTACGCAGCTTCAGACCAAAAGCCATATTGTCAAATACGGTCATATGGGGATAGAGAGCATAGGATTGGAAGACCATGGCAATGTCACGGTCTTTAGGCGGCACATCATTGACGACGCGGTCGCCAATGAGGATTTCACCGCTACTAATCTCTTCCAAACCCGCCAACATACGCAGGCTTGTAGATTTGCCACATCCAGAAGGTCCCACAAAAACGACAAATTCTTTGTCATTGATGTCCAGATTCATATCCTTAATGACAACATTATCACCATACTGCTTAACCACATTTCTGAAAGTTACACTTGCCATTCTCTTTCTCCCTATTTGACTTATTAATCTACTTTCTTAACCAGGAAATATGTTGGGATTTGAGCACAGACTATACTGTTAATCGACACAACTGTCAAAAATCTATAAGATGGTGAGAATGATAGCTAAAACAAATAAGGTCAGGGCTAAAAGAGCGGGTATACGATTGCCTTTGAGGGCGGCTGATACTGTGTCAACGGCCGTTGGCGCACTGCGCTTTCCTGGTCTATGTTCCTTACCAAAAAGCACACGACAGAATTGCTCAATGCTATCAGGTCGGTCATCGGGGTGCATTTCCATGGCCCACATGATGGCATCAGAGACATGAAGACTAATTTGGGGGCTGAGGGCATGAGGGGATTGTAAAGCTCGCGGATTCAGGAAACGGGCTTTGGCATCGGGTGGTGGCAGATCAGTCAAGAGATGATAAAGAGTCGCCCCCAAAGCGTATATATCGGTACGGCCGTCTGTATGTCCCCCCTCCCCGCCATACTGCTCTAATGGGGTATATAGGGCTGTCCCACGTCCTTGAACCACTGTGATGGTACGATTATCATCGGGCAACATGAGCTTGACCAAGCCAAAGTCTACTAGCTTAATACGGCCATCTGGTGTCACCTTAATATTGGCTGGTTTGATATCACGGTGCAAGACAGGGGTAGGCTGGCGATGGAGATAAGCAAGCGCATCCATAATCTGTTCGGCCCACTCCAGAATTTGGGCTTCGCTGAGAGCGTGGCCATTTTGACGACTCTCCTCCAAAATCTGCTTCAAATCTTGTCCTGGCACATAATCCATTACCAAATAATCTCGTTCATTCTCTGTAAAAAAGTCCGACACCTTAGGCAAATTGGGGTGATCGAGTTGAGCCAGGATACTGGCTTCTTTTAGAAATTGGGTTTGGGCTTGCGCCCAAATATCGGCCGTATCATTGGGATCAGGCTGAATCTCTTTAATAGCACACAGTCGGCCCGGCAGACGTAAATCCTCAGCCCGATAGACATTACCCATGCCACCATGACCAACAATGTTGGTCAGCTTGTAGCGATCTCGTAAAATAGTATCTGCTGGATGTGATAGAAGCATGAATGAAATGACAATGAAAAGTATTTGTAAATTCTTCCCAAAAATCCAATTTTGGGAAATATTATAGTGCTTGACGGTTTGCTGATTACGAATTACTGTTTACTATTATTATAGTAAGTCATGATAAGGGACGAAGCAATGGATGAAAAACCTGTTCTGATTACCCGCGAGGGGCTACTTGTTGGTGAACGCTGGACAATTGACAAAGATGTTTTTGTCATTGGCCGTGGTAGTGATTGTGACATCATGTTACCAGAACGGCAGGTATCTCGTGAACATATCAAAATTTTGCATGAAAACGGCAGTTACAAGCTCCAAGACCTCGGCAGCAAAAACGGTACGCATTTGAATGGTAAACAAGTTAGCGGCACCGTACCCCTACAAGATGGTGACGAAATCCAAATTGCCCTCGCCGTCAAACTCGTTTTCGTGGGTACAGATGCGACTTTGCCTCTGACCTTTGATGCCCCTAGTTTAGAAGGCAACATGGTACTTGAAGAGGCCCAACGGGCCGTTTATATCAATGATCAAGAGCTAAATCCACCTCTTTCACTAGCTCAGTTCCGCTTGCTACACTTACTGTATGAGGGTAAAGGAGCTGTTTGCAGCCGCGATGACATCATCGAAGTTGTCTGGCCAGGTACTGAAGGCATTGGTGTTTCAGAGCAGGCCATTGATGCCCTAGTGCGTCGTTTGCGCGACCGCTTGGTCGAATTGGACGATTTTGAGTATATCGTCACCGTACGTGGACACGGTTTCCGCCTCGACAATACATCCCATTAAAGACCGTTCTCCTGAGTTTTTCTCAGTTCCCTGAATCTGGAAATCAAGAGAGACTTAGGGGAATTTCCCTCATCTTCTAATTCAACCGAGCCTGAATCATTGTTTTAATCAGGTGCAAACGGCCGTCTAGTTCTTGTTGCCCCTCACCATTAGCCCGCTCCCGCAGCATATCCACCACCTGCACCAGTTCCGATGATAATAATTCCTGATGTTCAGTCAACAATTGCCCCATTGCTGCTTCCGATTCCGCTTCCATCAAATCATTCAACAACTGCACTTCGGGAGGGGCTTGCTGTTCAGCAAAGCTCATAATAAGACCATACACTTGATTCAAGGCCTGAGCCTGTTCTGTCTGCCCTTGTTGGTCAGCTTGAGCAATACGATTGGACAAGACATACATAAAAGGATCATCAATTCGACCTAGATTGGCACGAACGGCCGCTTCCTTATCCTCCGCCTGCATAATCTGTTGCAAAAGCTGATCCGCCTCCATCACAATTTGCTGCGACTGTTGTCGCATCGTCTCTTGAAATGCCAACAACCGCTTACGAACCTCCGTCAGGCGACCCGCAGACACCTTATCTTTAGCCTTCTCCAGCTTTTCAATTTCGGCCGTCAATAGTTGGAAAAATTGATAGGTTAGCGCACTCTGGCCAGACATGGCCATGGTTTCCACAATCTCCATATTTTTCTGATGCTTCATGATGTGCTTTAGCAACAGTTCTGGACTCAAGCCTCCTTGCGCTTTGGCTTCTCGGCTAAGGCCATGCACAGCCACTTGTTTGGCCTCAATGCGGCGACCAACGGCCGTTTCCGTCATCAATCGTGCTCGCAAATTTAGCAAAGGCAACAACTGTTTATTGTCATTCATCTGCTGTGCTGCCTCTACATAATTCTGCAAAATAGCAAAGAACTCCTCATCAAATTCCTTGCTCCGCTCCTTAATGAGGTGATCAGCCACATCCTGGTCTGCTTGCGCCAGCGTCTGTATCAATTCCGCCTGCTTACGCTGTTTATCAATCATCTCCTTGGTAATGCCTTCCGTTTCCAGCACCTTCTCCATAAAGGTCTGCATCGTTAAAATCATCTGCGGCTGGAAGAGGTAAGCGCGACGCTGTTCCTGAGGCGTAGCCTCCATCACCTGGCGGGTAAAACGGCCGATCATCTCCTCGCGCTGCACCTGGCTCACATTCATCTCTGTTGGCACATGAATCATAAACAGCTCATGCGCCGGATCATGATAAACCAAGGGTGCAGACAACTGTGTGCCAGCACCGCAGTTGGGGCAAACAGCCACATTCAAAGCACCATTCAACAGGTGCATCTTCAACTCAGGCTGCTGACCCACATCAATCATCTGATGAATCTCAGCCTGGAAAGGAGTACTACAGTGCGGGCAATTAAGTTGAGTGTGCATAAAAATCCTCAAATAATCACCTAATTATGTCATAACGTAATTAGGCAAGTGGTAATGAAAAAGTAAATGTCGTACCTGGTCCATGTTCATTATTGGCAAACCAGATACGGCCGTTATGGGCTTCAATAATTGCCTTAGACAGAAACAAGCCCAAGCCCGTTCCCTCCGTCTTACGACTAAGGGCATTGTCCAGGCGCGAAAATTGTTGAAAAATGCGGTGCTGCTCATGCCCTGGGATACCGATACCTTCATCGCGCACGAAAACTGTTACGTGCTGGGGATGCACTGCTCCACCTATTGTAATCTGGCCTCCCTCCGGTGCATATTTGATGGCATTGCTCACCAAATTATTCAAAACCTGCGTCAAACGCCGCTCATCACCATACACCGTCGGAAAATCTGAGGGAAAATCCGCAAAAAAAGTATGCTTATTCGTCTGGCTGCTAAACTTCCGTACAGTGGCCGCAGCTAGGCGCGGCAACATAATCTCGTCGCTAATTTCCAGGCTAAATGTGCCAGCTTGCACCCGCGAAACTTCTAACAAATTGTCAATCAAATCTGTCAGATTATCAGCTTCCTCCTCGATCACCATCAAGGATTCGCGTACAATTTCTGGCGACCATTGGGCATCTTGTCGCTGCAATGTGCCCGCATACCCCTTTATGATGGAGACGGGTGTTTTGAGCTCATGACTGACAACGGAGATAAAGGTCTTTTGCAAGGACTCTTCCTGACGATAACGGGTGAGATCGCGCACATTGGCAATGATATCCGTCATTCGGCCGTTAGCCCCCAACAAAGGTGCATAAGTGATACCCAAACTGATGCGCTCCCGATCTTCAGGATAGAGGGGATCAAGCCGCCGCTTAATTTCGCCTTCCACATACAAATGGGCTGCATTAGGCAATGGCCAACCGTTGGCCAAGGCATCCTTCAAATCAGAATCCGTCTTCAACGAAAGCCATTGGAAAATCTCCTCATGGTTTTTACCAATAACAGATTCAGCCGACCAACCTGTCATCGTACTCAAGGCTTTATTAAAGACCGTAATTCGCAGCGAGGGTGCCAAAATCATCACGCCATCCGCGCTCTGCTGCAAAATGGCATCAAGTCGCTGCTTTTCCATGTTAATTTGCTGATAAAGTCGCGCATTTTTCACGGCGATAGCCGCCTGTTCGGCAAAACTACGCAGCAAGTTAGCAGCATCTTCCACAAAGACATAGTTGCCCGACTGGAAGATATAGATGAGGCCAATTACTTCGTTACCGCTAATCATGGGTAGGGCTAAGACTTTGGTGAGGCCAATATTGACTCGTTGCGCAATTTCTTGCAGTCGCCGTGTCAGTTCAGCCATAACCTCACGTTCATTGCCCACCTCATAGGAAAGGCCATGCACAAGCGGAGCAAAATGGTCTACCAACTCAGCGGCGATACCAGTAACGGCCGTTACCCGAAACATCTCTGAATGTGGCTCAACCAAAGCAATTATCCCCGCTCGACCTGACACCAGATCAACGGCTGATTGCAAAATAATACGTAATACATCCGGCAAATCTAATTCCGCCGTCAGTGCCCGGCTAATCGCCAGCAAATATTCACGTTGCAGAATGCGTATGTCTACTAAAGCCCTTGCCATTTTATTTTTCCAAAGCGAGTGATTGTAACACAATTCAGGTGAACAGAAATTTGCTGTTTTAGGTTCATCACAGGAAGAGGATAACGGCCGTTTCTATGAATCACGTAAATTTCATCTGTTTGGGCCAAACCAAGTCTCACTTACACAATTTTGCGGTAGAATAGCATCCAAGTCATACAAGACATGACCTCAGGAGAAGTTAATATGCAGCCCACCATTCAAGTCCGTCACGTTACAGAGTCTGATTTACCAGCCGTCCGTGACCTCTTTTATCGTAGCTACGGCGAAGATTACCCTTATAAGGAGTTTTATGACGATGAGTGGTTGAAACGCAGTATTTATCAGGATAGCTATCTTTTTTTATTGGCAGAAGTAGGCAAGGAAGTAATGGGAACGGCTTCGGTTTACTTTGAAGTGGGTGCCTATTCAGATTTGTGTGGGGAATTCGGCCGTTTAGCTGTAGACCCCGATGGACGTGGGCAAGGTGTTGGCTCGGCTCTGATGGAAGCACGGCTAGAATTTGCCAACCGCCGTCTCCACTTTGGCCTCAGCGAGTGCCGCACGGCTCACCCCTATGCCCAACTCATTTCTGAAAAATATGGCCTACGTCCTATTGGCTTCCTGCCACAAAAAGTCTTGCTGAATCAGCGTGAGAGTCTAGTCATGATGGCCAAGCTCTTTGGTCCCGCCCAAGAGTTACGTAGCAACAATCCTCGTGTCATTCCTGAAGTCTATTTTCTAGCACAATTAGCTCTAGAAAACATGGGACTACGCAATGATTTGATTGTGATCGAAGATGCCGAGGGCTATGCCATTGGCACAGATTTTCGGGTGGAAGAGTTAAGCGAGTCAGTGTTACCCTATTTATTGCGGATAGAACGTGGCCGTTTGTCACGGCGACAAGTTTTTGGCAATCTACAGTTAAGCTATGGTCTCTTTCTTTTAGAATCCCGAAATTCCCGTTATCTGGTTGCTCGTGAGGGTGACACCATTGTGGGCGCCATTGGCTTTACGTTTGATTCAATCGGCCGTTCTATCAAAGTCTTAGAGCTGATTGACCTACGCAATGACATCGCCGGTTTTCTACTGAAAGAGCTAGACACGTGGGCCAAAGTGGTGTACAAGGCGGAATACATCGAAATCACCGTTAGCGCCTATTGGCCCAATATCCAACGCACACTCAGCAACTTAGGCTTTGTCCCTGTGGCCTACTGCCCATCCTTTGTTTTTCATGAAGTAGAGCGGTTAGACACCATCAAGATGGCCAAAGTCTATGTGCCTCTTGACATTGATGATGTAGTGTTAACTGACAGCAGTCATGAACTCTTTGAACTGGTACGAAAGGGGTTTGAGGAGAAGCGATTGGGCATTGCTGTGAATGAAGCCACTCGTCAAATGCCAATTTTTGCTGGTTTGGAAGAAGGAGAATTGGCAAAAATTGCCGGTTTATGTCGGGTAAACAGCTATGAGGAAGGAGATGTGGTACTGCACGCGGGAGCGCGAAGTCAAGCTTTTTACATGGTGATGGAGGGGAAAATGGACATTTTGTCAGCTGATCACAATATGCTGGTTGGTCACGTGCAGCCTGGAGATTTTCTAGGCGAGATTTCCCTAGTATCGCAAAAACCGCACAATGCCACGGCTGTTGCCGCCACCCCCATCCAACTCATCGCTTTGAATCATGGCGACTTCGAAAACCTGATCAGCCGCTATCCACGTATTGGCGTCAAAGTGATGCGGAATATTGCCATTTCTCTGGGGCAAAAATTAGACGCTCTAGATGCTCGCTTTTCTGCATTCAGTAATCTCAATCAGAGTTAACTGCTGGCAAAGCAAACCAAAATCTACATCCCTTCCCCTCTTTGCTCTCGACCCCCACTTCACCTTCTAGCTTGGCAATGATGCGCTGGACAATGGATAAGCCCAAACCATGTCCCTCCAAACTGACTTGATCCAGCCGTTCAAAGGGTGTGAATAAGCGGGATTGTGCCTCTGCCGACAAACCACGGCCATTGTCTTGCACCCAAAAATGTACCATCCCATTCCCCTGTTCTGTCGTCCCCAGAATCACACCCGGTGGCCGCCCACCATACTTGAGCGCATTGCTGATGTAGTTAACCCAAATTTCTTCGATCCATGAAGCATAACCAACGGCCGTTGGCCACTGTGATGGTAATGTAACTTGTCCCTCATACTCCTCTATCATAGGAGTCAGCCGTTGCAAAACTTCATCTACAATTTCATTCATCTCCAATGGAGAGCTTTGCACTTCCTCCTTACGCACACGTGAGAGCAACAATAATTCATTAATGATATTGCCCATTTTTTGGCTTCGTCGCTCAATCAACCCCAAATAACGCATAGCCTCGTCATCTAAAACTTCCTCGTATTTCTTGGTCAGAATATAGGCATAGCCAACAACAGCGCTAATTGGATTCTTGAGATCATGAGCTACTGTATGAGCGAAGGAGTCCAATTCCTCGTTTTGAGCCTGTAGTTCTAGACTACGCTGGCGTTCAGCGTCATAAAGACGGGCATTTTCAATAGCAATAACCGCCTGATTACTCATGGCCACCATAAGTGCAACATCTTGATTAGAAAAATCGGGCTGTCCTAGCCGATTAATCGCCGTTAGCGTCCCCAAAGGCATATCCCCATACTGCAACGGCGTCACAATCACCGAACCAATATCTAATTCACGCCTACGCGATTGCACCTCTGCCGTCACCCGTGCATCTGGTACATTCTTTAGGGCCAGAGCCGGTTCTCGCTTGCTTAACACCCAACCATTCAGGCCATCCATCTGTTGCTCAAAGGTCAGTGAAACAATCTGTTTTACCCCCGGCCCACCCTGCACAAAATTAGTCACCTCACGATTTTCAAAATCAAACGTGAGCAGCAAGACTCGATCGGCCGGTAGGGATTGAGCCACATTGTCAGCAATTGTTTGCAAGAGATTTTCCAAATTATCATAAGCGATAAGTGAACTGGTAACTTGATACAGAGCTTCGGTCTTCACCAAAGTCATATGTAATTCCGCTTCTGCGTGGCGGCGTTGATTAATTTCCTGAGCCAGAATCTCATTCTTGACATTGAGTTCATGCACTAACTTCTGAAGCTCAGCCTGTTGTCGGTTATATTCCAAGACATAATTTACTTTAGCCAACATAACTTCAGGATCAAATGGTTTATCTAAATGGTCTACAGCCCCCATTTCAATACAGCGCACTACACTATCCATATCTCCCATAGCAGAAGCAGCAACTACTGGAATATCTTGTAATACCTGATCCTCTTTCATGGCAGCTAGAACTTGATAACCATCCATCTCTGGCATGATAAGATCAAGCAATACCAGATCGAAAGGGCGCTCATGCAGCAGTTTCATAGCCTCCAAGCCATTTTCTGCCAACTCTACCTCGTAACCGGCTTCTTCTAAGCTGGCAGCGAATGTGTCCCGCATTAATCTGACATCATCTACAACGAGAATTTTTCCTGACTGTTCGCTCATAACTGGGCTTTCTTTTTAAGCCTATACCACTACAACAGACGATGCCATTCATAAAAAAACGGCCGTTTATCATACCCCTTGTGCTAAACGGCCGTTGGCATCATCAATTATCTTAAAGAAACAAAAGGCATTATCTACCCTACACTTTTGGGGTCAATGCCAGCCGCTTTCAAGGCCTTGTTATAGGCCGAGCGCGCTTTAGAATTATGGATACGTGCCTGACGAATCTCAGCAGGAACCATATCATCCGTAATCTCGATATACTCAGGCGCGGGGATAGCAGCCAGTGCGGCTGCGTCCGGTGCGCCAGAAGCCGCCGGAGTGGCCACCGGCGCCGCCACTGGTTCAGGTACAGGTGCGGCTGCTGGCACTTGGACTTTGCCTGCTGCCGCTGCTCGAGGGTCAATACCAGCTGCCTTCAAGGCTTTATTATATCTCGATTTCTCTTTGGAGTTATGGATACGAGCTTTACGCAGTTCATCTGGAGCCATGTCATCCGTGATTTCGATGTAGTTCGGTTCAGGAATATCTGTGGGCATGGCCACGGCCGCCGGTTGAGCCACTGCCGCTGGCGCAGGGGCGGCCGCTGGTGCAGCCGTAGTCACCACAACGCCACCAGCAGCATCACGAGCCGCTTTAGCTGCTTTATATGCCTTAGATTTTGCTTTGGCATTGGCAATACGCGCCTGGCGTTTCTCTGCCCCAGACATACTTTCGGCAATAGCTACAAATTCATAATCCTTGCCCGGTACAAGTTCGATTTTGCCGCCAGGAACAACAACAGTGGTTGTCGCCACGTCACCTGGAGCCGCAGCCCCCGCAGTCGCTGTAGCAGTACCTGCCTTGGCCCCATCAAAACCATGAAACCGTGCAATCTTAACCGTCGTCCAAGGGTCTTCATCCAGTGCTTGTCCCGCCGTTTTCAAAGTAGAGTGCCCTAAACGGCCGATTCGCATATTAGAACCACGTGGAATAGAGGCAGCCTTCCGTGCTGCTAATAGACGTGCCTCTTTCAGCTGAGCCTCTGGGTCTAGAGCCGTCTTAATTTTGTGCCCAAGCGTTAAACCCAGATTGTACCCCTTATCCTTATTCTCTATCTCTTCTCTGGTTTCTGTCACTACCGCATCTAAACGCGACGTACCCAAAGCCAGGAGGCCCCCAAATATAATTGGTAACATTACCGCGCCTACTGCAATCACAAAAATAAGCATAAAATCTACCCCTTGTGTCTCCTCAAAGTTATGCCGCTATTATACAATCGGCAGCAGATTTCTCAAAGAAACGGCCAAATAGTTGACGTAATCTCTTTCTTTTGTCAAAATGTCAGGAATTCAGAGAGCAGTAGCAAAGGCAAACAAGTCATATTAACAACAAAAAAACCTAGCCCAGTTGGCCAGGTTTTGGAAATGCCGAAGGTGGGACTCGAACCCACATGGGCTAATGCCCACTACGCCCTGAACGTAGCGCGTCTGCCAATTTCGCCACTTCGGCAAGGCGAAGCGCATTTTACCAACTCAGTGACAAATGTCAACTCATATTAGCGTTCTCAATGATCAACCAAGGACGGTGTACAAGCATTTATAGGAGGCAATCATGTCTATTGCAAAATTATTAAAACGAGTTCAACTGTTTACCACACTCAATACGGCCGAGTTAGAACAGATTGCTTCTATCTGTACAGAAAAGCGGGCCGCCCCCACAGAGCTACTGATCCAACAAAATACGACAGGAACAGGCATGTATATCATCGCAGAAGGTGCTGTAGAAGTATTTATTGAAGGTATGGACAATGCACGCAGTTTAGTTGTCCTAGGTAAAGGACAAGTTATTGGAGAAATGGCCCTCATCGATCAGGGGTATCGTTCTGCTTCTGTCCGTGCCACTAAAAAGGGCGCCACTTTGTATCGTATTGGCAATGATGGCTTCAATAAATTGTGCCAGGAAAACCATCACATCGGCTTTGTGGTTATGCGAAACATGGCGGTTGATTTGGCTTTCAAACTACGACACCGGAATTTAACGGAGCTATAGGAGTAAAGCATGAATGAGGAGGTTACATATTACAAGGTCAGCTATGTAGTTGAGGGTGGCGAACATTCAGGTGCAATCATCAATGTAGACGATGAGCCTCATATTGGTGATGAAGTTGTCTTTGATGGGCATGTTTTTGAGATTATTGAGTTAATGGAATTAATGCCGCCAACTGGAGATTTTGGCTTTTTACATGCAACTTGTCGCTTTATACGTGAGGTTTCCTAAACAACCTCTCTAGCTTTGGTTGCTATGAGACTGGCTTCTGAAAGGGCGGGTATATCCTGCCCTTTTGCATTTATCCAGCGCAATTTATATTGTGTTGTCAATTGATCAAGGGCTTGCCATAAATCAGCATTGGCCACAGCCCGACCATCCTTTTTTTGCCACCCATTTTTGCGCCAGCCAATAATCCAACGGGTTGCACCTTGAAACAGATAGTCTGAAGTTGTAAAAATCTGCACAGCACTGTCAGGAGGAATGAGGAGAAGACCTTCAATAACGGCCGTTATCTCCATGCGATTATTCGTTGTCTGAGGCACAGAGCCGCTCAACTGCTCTGTCTCATCCCCTTGTTCCAAAACCACCCCCCAACCGCCTGGCCCTGGATTTCCCTTGCAAGAAGCACGCACAAATAGACGGGGCGTTGTCGCCGATAACTCTGCTTCAGGTGTGATCTCTAAACGGGCCTGCCGCGCCAGTTGATCCACCCGCTCATTGAGAGGGTTCCCCGAATGACCTCGCACCCAATGCCACTCAATCTCATGCTCTTTTGTTAGCGGCCATAACGTCTGCCACAAATCAGCATTGGCGATGGGCTTGCCTCCCTTGCGAAATTTTTTAGCCGCCCACTTTTCGATCCATTCGGTAATGCCTTTGCGTAAATATTCAGAGTCCGTGTGGAATTCGATGGCACACGGCCGTTTCAGAGCCTGCAAGGCACTAATAGCCGCTTGTAGTTCCATACGATTGTTTGTGGTCTGCGGATCATGTCCCGTCAGCACCTTTTCGTGCTCACCAAACTGCAAAACGGCCGCCCAACCACCGATACCAGGGTTTGGGTCGGAACCGCCATCCGTATAGATAATTACTTTGTCCACAATTCTCTTGGGAGTATGCAGTTATCAGCAAGCAGTGATTAGTCTAGCAAATACTAAATACTGACCACTGTTTACTGGATACCGCCCTCTACTTATTTGTCCAATGCGGCCAACATATCCGCTACTGTAACAAACTTCACTCGCGGACGACCTTGCTCAGTCCCCTTTGCTCTCTCTAGCTCATCTAATTTTTGCCAATCGGCAAAGGAAACATATCGGGGCTGTCTTTGGTTGATGAAAGCTGTAAAGGCTTCAGCCTGTGGCTGGACGGGCTGTAGGGTTGTGCCATTTGTCAAATCCTCCAGCATACGCTCTACTGTTTCGGCTGCATCTGGTTTGTTCGTGCCAATGACACCACTGGGGCCGCGTTTGATCCAGCCAGCTGTATATTCGCCCACTAACGGCCGTCCCGTTTCGTCTACAACACGCCCTCCCTCATTCAAAATCACGCCCCAACTCTCATTAAAGGGCACTCCAGGTAAAGGCACGCCACGATAGCCAATAGACCGAAATACAAGCCCCACTGGGATTATCTCACTCTTATCTGTATTACGAGAGCGCAATGTGCCAGCGTCCGTCTTATATAGTTCCGTCTTCACAGTCCGCAAACCAGTAACCTGACCATTCTCATCACCCACCAGTTCAACCGGTGACACTTGGAAGCGGAGTGTGAGGCGGCGCGGCTTGTCCGTAGACGGCCGTTTGGCAAACCCTTGCACAATCTCCACATTGCGCATGGTACCTCTATCCGCTCCTGCTAACGAAGCCTGACTCAATTCATCCAGTTCCGCCTCCTCAGGCAACACAAAGATGTCCGCCCCTGGCATTTCGCCCAACTCTTTCGCCTCCACTGGCGTAAAAGCCGCCTGTGCTGGACCACGTCGTCCCAGCATATGTACTTCCTTCACTCGGCTATGGCGTAGAGCCTCCAGTGCATAATCAGCAATATCTGTTTGAGCCAACTCCTCTATTGTGCGACATAAAATACGGGCCACATCGACGGCCACATTACCTACCCCAATCACAGCCACACTTTCCTGTGACAAATCAAAGTGACAATCACGATAATCGGGATGACCGTTATACCAGGCCACGAACTCAGTCGCGGCATGGCTGCCAGTCAAATCAATACCGGGGATATTCAGGGCACGATCCGTTTGCGCCCCTGTGGTATAGACAATCTGATGATAATAATCACGCAGCTCAGCTACAGAGACATCTTGACCTAAGGCCACATTGCCAAAAAAGCGAAATCCAGGTTTGGTCGCTGTTCGCTCAAAAACTTTCGTAACCGACTTAATCTTTTGGTGGTCGGGCGCCACGCCAGCTCGCACCAAGCCAAAAGGCGTTGGCAACCGATCAAACATATCTATTTGTACATGAAGGCTTTTCTCTTTGTAAAAGCGTTCGGCCGTATAAAACCCGGCCGGCCCCGCACCAATAATAGCGACTCGTAAAGGGTTGTCATGGGAACCAAGTTGGGACATCTATTTCTCCTGCGAAATTAGTTACTAATCATTTGGTTATAGCGTATGCTGAATTGAACCATCTGTAAAGGGATCTTTGCCTGCCCAATAAGTACCAAACCTCATGAAGATTGGTCAGCCAACATCTGGGCCTCTAAAGTATCGATCTCGCCACGATAATGATCGCGCTGTAGTTTGAGAACATCGCCAATGGAAATGATACCTACCAAACGGCCGTCTTCCAAAATGGGCAAATGGCGAAAACGGCGTTCTGTCATCAAATGGGCAATTGATATGACATCATCTTGAGGCAAGCCTGTAATCACGTTTGCGGTCATCACCTCGCTAACAGGCAGATCAAAGATGGCTTCATTGGTGGCCGACTGCCAAATAATGTCCCGTTCCGAGAGGATGCCTACCAAATGGCCGTCCTCCCCCAACACCACCAAAGCTCCAATCCGATGCTGAGATAATAAACTCACTGCCTCTCGTATTGTCTGCTCTGGCTGAATGGAAACAATATTTCTACCTTTCGTGGATAATATAGTACTGACTTTCATCTGAAACTCCCATTGGTCATCTAGGTAAGACTTTTAGAAAATAAAAAACCTCCTGCGAGATCGTTGTCCCACAGGAGGTTGCTTGTTGGTGAGGGGGCGAATGACTAACGGCCGTTCATTGCCGCACTCAACGTCGCGCAGGCAGGACAACTGCCATCAGGCCTGAGTATAGCATAACCTGCCTGTGGGTCGCCATTTACATCATAATGGGTAAAGTCCACATTAAAGACAATCAACAACTGCACTCGTCCGGAATCTCCAGCCACGCGCACAGCATCACCCAACCATTGGGCATGTTCCTGCACCGATGTTCCCGAGGCCCAGCCAAAATTAGGCGAAAGGCCAGGAAAACCCTCAGCTGAGAGATAACCCAACTCCGTAAAGCAGACAGGTCGTGAGCCACCGAAACTATTGTAGTACAAATCCTGCGTGGGTCGATAATACCAACTATAGTGCGTGCCACCGGGGTGCCCTGTGGATACGTTGGGCGATGTTGCCCCTGCATTGTGATGGGCACCTACACAATCCATATAATTGGCCGCGCCAGCCGCACTCATGCCCGCCAAATAACGATCATCAGCCCAGGCATTATGCCCATTGTCAAAACCCGTAGGAGCCAAGGCTCCCGAGATGACCATGACATTGGCGTTGGCTGCCTTAATCTTGGTATAAGCAGGGCGTAGCATGTCATTCACATAAGTTGCTGGATTAATTTCGCCCGCAGGCCATTCAAAATCTATGTTCATCTCGTTCCACACTTCGATGCCATCGGGATTGAGAGCCGCTACCTCGCCCAAAAAGTTGGAAAAACTATTGAAATCAATACTGCCGGGAGCAGGATAGGTGTCAGCACCGGTGATAGAAAGCAGGATTTTGAGGCCGCTCCCATGAGCAGCTTGAATACGACCAGCTAAATCAGCCGCATTATCACCTGGTGACCATTTATGCTGAACCTTAATCCAACTCATGCCAGCCTGTTTCATCAAGTCGACATGATCAAAGCCGTGGCTTTGCCCACCCAATTCCAAGCCAGAAGTAGGATTCGGTGGTGGTGGCGGGGTGGTACCAGTGCCACCAGGAATGATCAAGACTTGTCCCACAAAAATGAGACCTGGATTGGTGATGTTATTAGCTTGGGCAATAGCTGACACAGTGGTGCCAAATTGCAAGGCGATACGAAAGAGGGTGTCGCCCGGTCTAACGGTGTAAGTGCCACTCGTCGGCGGCGGAGTCGTGGGCGGTGGGGTTGGCTCAGGGGTGGGCGACGGGCTGCTTGTGCCGTCAGGAATTTCTAATATCTGGCCTTCATAAATGAGGTTGGGATTGGTGATATTGTTGGCAACAACAATGTCGTTTACGGTTACGTTGTACTGTTTGGCCAGACTGTAGAGGGTATCGCCTTTTTTCACTTGATAGGTGCTGGCATAAACGGCCGTTACCAATCCCAAGGTCAATCCTACAGCGGCTATTACTTTCATCCATCGTCTCTTAAGCATGAGAAGCCTCCTAAAAATGCTCCTTGTTTTTCTGTCAATTGTCTGTCACCAAAGGCCTGACCATCATAGGTGACATGACTATCATACATCACTCCTACAGCCTTCTCACTTCTTTTCACTTTCTTTTTACCGCTTCATTTCGACTTCTTTACATTGGCAAGCACGCGGCTTAAAATTTGGAGTAAGGCCCCTCTTAGAAGCCAAGCTTCGTTTCATCACACCACCACCCCTAAGCGTGCCAACTCTTCCGGCACATTTGTGCCAGACCGAAAATGAATGGTCGCCATACCCAACTGCTGTGCTGCTTCAATATTGTGGGCAAAATCATCCACAAATACGGTCTCCTCTGGCTGCCGCTCCAGCCGCACCAAGGTGCGTTCATAAATGGTCGCATCCGGCTTCATCACCTTCTCCTCAGCCGAAACCACTATCAAATCAAAGGCATCGGCGATGGTGTGTTTGTTATGTAATTGCTCGCGCAAATTATCAGTAGCGTTGCTGATGATGGCTGTTTGGTGCTGGGGACGAAGTTGACGAATGAAGTCAATCAATGCCTTATCCAGCACATCCCCTGCCCAAAAGCCTTCTTGAAAGGCCTGCAATGATGGTTGATCTAATTTGAGATACTGACCGATCCATCGCCACAATTCGGCCGTTTCAATCTCCCCTCGCTGCGCCTTTTGTCCCATCTCGCTGTTAAATACAATTTGCTCTGACTCCCAATCCGCTAATCCCAAACGCCGCTCCCACTGTCGCCGACTCTCATGACTCTCTGTCCGAATCAATACCCCGCCCACATCAAAAATCACTGCTTTTATCATTTTCCTCTCCTTGCCATCATTAGAAATACTCAGACCAACCCTCCCAAACCAACCCTCAAACCTAACTTTGGTCAGATCAGCCAACGGCCGTTTGCCCCTACACTCCTACCATCATACACAAGCACAGCAGTGCAAACAATATAAGGAGTTTTGACATGTATCAAAAGAAACGTATTTATCTGTTTGGAGCAATCCTCATCGCTACTGTATTGGGTCTGGTTGGTTTTACATGGCAATCGCTGTCAACAAAAACAGCCTCAGCCGATAATCCTAACCATCTCCAATTCGACATCGCTGAAGCCGGCAACCGCTTTGCCTCCGACGAAGCCCCTATCTTTGCCGAAGATGATATGCCCGCCTACGGCAATCCTTTCATCACCGGTGGCTACATCTATCCGGCTGGCACGCTGAGCGAAAGCAACGGCGTATTGCCTAATGGTAACCCTGAGTTTCCTGATCTTGTACTAGGCACATGGGTTTGCCGTGGCTATTTTATTGGCGATGGTGCCCATACCACAACCGGCCCCTGGGTTGTCACTACCCAAATTTATGATCTTGGTGATGTACCGGGTGAACATACGATAACCACCGAGGGTTTTGAACTGTCTGACATCGGTGTTACTGGCAACCGTGCTGTTACTGGAGGCACTGGCCACTTCAGCCGCGCCCGTGGCCAAATGATGCAAACCCTCATAGGTTTCAATGAGACGATGGGCGTCAATCTGCAAGTTGAGTTCACCGTCAATAAATAGCAAGTATGTCTTGGCAATTCGAGATTGCCCCTTAGCCAAGAGATAATCTCGATTTCCACTCCTTAATATCTAAAGGCCAGCAATCGCTGGCTAAACAACTTCCACAACCAAAAGGGGAAAAATAATGCTTGAAAAAATGCTTCCAACAACTTTTTCGTCTGAAGCCTTGTCGCAATTGGCAACTGCATTTCAGGGCGATCTCATTCAACCGACTGATGCTGCCTACGACGAAGCACGCAGCGTCTGGAATGGGGTGATTGATAAACGTCCCGCCCTGATCGCCAAATGTGCCAGTCCAGAGGCTGTGGCCACGGCCGTTTGCTTTGCCCACGATCACAACCTTCTCCTCTCTGTGCGTGGTGGCGGCCACAATGTGGCTGGTCACGCCACCAACGATGGCGGCCTCGTCATCGATCTGTCCCTCCTAAACAAGGTGATGGTTGATCCTGAAGCCCGCCTGGTTCAGGCTGGTGGCGGCGCGCTCATCGCTGACCTAGACCGCGAAACACAAAAATATGGGCTAGCTGTGCCTTTAGGGGTTGTGTCCGAAACAGGGATCGCTGGACTTACATTGGGTGGTGGTTTGGGCCATTTGCGCAATAAATACGGCCTGAGTTGCGACAACTTAGTAGCCGCCCAGGTGGTGTTAGCCAATGGACAAATTGTTAATGCCAGCCAGAGCGAAAACAGCGACCTCTTTTGGGGGTCACGGGGTGGCGGCGGTAATTTTGGTATTGTCACTCGCTTTACCTATCGAGCTTATCCGGTGGGACCAGAGGTCTTTTTTACGGCCGTTTTCCACAAAGGTGAACGTGGCGACATGAAAAAAGCCCTCCAATTCTACCGCGACTTCTCTAAGGCAGCACCTGATGAGATCAGCTCCATCGGCGTTTGTGGCATCTTTCCTGCCGTAGAGATGTTCCCTGAAGAATTGCACGGACGGCCGTTTGTTCTCTTTGTGGCCATGCACTGCGGTACGCCCGCTGAGGGAGAAAAAGCAATGATGCCCCTGCGTACCTTTGCTGAACCATTGCTCGACTTTAGTAGTACGATGATCTTTACCGATGTCCAAACCTTTTTCGACGAAGATTATCCTGCGGGCGAGTTGCGTTATTATTGGAAATCCCTCAACCTACCCACTATGAGCGATGAAGCCATTGAGCGTATTGTTCACCACAGCCTACAGATGCCCTCAAGCCACAATACCGTTGATATTTGGCATAATGGCGGAGCCGTTGCCCGTGTCGCCGAAGATGCCATGGCGTTTAGTGGTCGCCAGGCGAGCTTCTTGCTCAATGTCGAAGCCAATTGGGAGCATCCCGAAGCTGATGAGGCTCACATTAATTGGGTGCGTAGCCTACTGCGGGATGCGACCCAATTTTCCGATGGCAGCCGCTACCTCAATTTTCCCGGTTTCCAAGAGGAAGGAGAGTCGATGATGCGTAGCACCTTTGGCCCAAAATATGAACGACTGGCGCGCCTGAAAAAGAAGTACGATCCTAATAA
The DNA here is from genome assembly GCA_965223555.1 of Promineifilaceae bacterium (SeqCode). Lineage (GTDB taxonomy): Bacteria > Chloroflexota > Anaerolineae > Promineifilales > Promineifilaceae > CBDCWU01. The sequence continues at coordinate 1,851,534 of CBDCWU010000009.1, read as the reverse complement.
CCTGTTCTCGCTAAATCAAAATATCAAACCAGTAGTGTAATGAGAGCGGCTTGATGGGTTTGTCAAACCTGTCAACCTGTCAAGCCCTCTCGCCTTAAGGCCACAGTTTGATTACAATGGACGATAGATTGTGAGTTTATGGAACAAGAAGCAAAATTTGCTCATTTACCACAGCAGTTCACCTCTTTCGTGGGGCGAGAGCAAGAATTAAGCGAGGTGAGCCAGTTATTGGCCGATCCTTCCTGTCGCCTGTTGACGCTAACTGGTCCCGGCGGTATTGGCAAAACGAGATTGGCCCTGGAAGCAACGGCCGTTAATGCCCATCACTTTGCCCACGGTGCTGCCTTTGTCAACCTCCAGCCTGTCCACGAACCTGAATTCCTCATTTCTGCCATAGCCGACGCTTTGCAAATTACGCTTTCTGGTTCCGAAGCATCACTAACCCAATTGAGCCACTACTTGACCAACAAAGAGATACTCTTGACACTTGACAACTTTGAGCAGTTGCTGGCATTGGCCGATGTGCTTTCCGACCTGCTGCAAGTTGGCCCTGCGCGTTTTCTCGTGACCTCACGTGAGGCACTCAATTTGCAAGAAGAGTGGCTCTATCCACTACACGGCTTGCCTGTACCTGATGATGCCACTGAAGTAACGGCCTCTGTTCAACTATTTACGGAACGGGCGCGACGCGTACAGCCCAGCTTTGTTTTGACTGATGTACAAGCTGATGTGGTGGCAATTTGCCGCTTAGTTGAAGGGATGCCCCTAGCCATTGAATTGGCTGCTGCCTGGGTGCGCTCCCTTTCTTGTGTCGAAATCTTGGCCGAAATCAAGCACAGCCTTGATTTTCTTACGACTCGTTTACGTAATGTGCCGCCGCGCCATCGCAGTATTTTGGCTATTTTTGACCAGGCATGGCAACAGTTAACGGTTGAGGAACAGATGGTTTTGCAGCAATTGACGGTGTTTCGGGGTGGTTTCCGGCGGGGGGCAGCAACGGCCGTTGCTAATGCTTCACTGGCTATCCTTTCCAATCTTGTGGATAAATCATTGCTGCGTTGGGAGTCAGAGGGGCCAAGTGGCGCCTTTTACGGCCGTTATCAGATTCACGAACTGCTACGCCAATATGCTGAAGAAAAACTGCAAAGTGATGCGGCCCAAATGGCCGATACTTTGACTCGCCACAGCCAATATTACGCCCAGTTTTTGAGTACGAGACTTGATGACTTACTAGGCGGCCGTCAGCGTGAAGCCATGCTCGAAATAGAAACGGAGCTTGAAAATGTGCGGGCGGCCTGGCAGTGGGCCATCAAGCACACGGCACTAACTGAGCTAAAGCAAATTACTGTACCGATGATGTCCTTTTATTGGTTTCAATCCCGCTTCCTGGAAGCACGGAATGCCTATCAAAGTAGTATTGTTTGCCTGCAAAATATAGATGCCACTCGGTCACGTGATAGTTTACTGGCTCTGCTTTACTCAAACCTTGCCTGGTTTCTCATGGGAACGGCCGAAATGGATGAAGCCTATCAGGCGGTGCAACAGAGCTATAACCTGCACCAACAATACAATTTGTCCCCAGTCCATGGTTTAGATAGTGATCCGCGCCTGGCCTTGGGTGATTTTTATCACCGACAAGGGGAATTAGAGAAGGCCCTAGCCCTATTTTTAGATGTCTCTGAAGATGCCCGCCAAAGGCATGATCTCATTAACTGGCAAACAGGCGTTCGTTTATCATCAGAAATTTATTTAACAGTGGGACAGCTTGACAAGGCGCAAGAATGTGGCTGGAAAGCGTATCAGTTAGCTCAGCAAATAGAAGACCGTTGGGGTGCTGCTTATGGTGATGAAGTGTTAGGGGATGTCGCTTTTGCGCGGCAGGATTATGAACAGGCAGAACAACATTATCTTGCTAGCTATGAAATCCGCCAGGAGCTCCAGTTCCGATTGGGTATCGCCACCGTACTGCGGCGACTGGGCAATCTGGCATTACGCCGTCAAGCCTATCAACAGGCGCATGATTACTTTCATGAGAGCCTCACCATTTATCGTCAGCACAATCTTATTGGCGGTGAGATAGCAGCTTTGATGAGCCTGGGCAAAACGGCCGTTGCCGCACAAGATTTAGACTCAGCCCGTGCCTGGCTCATAAAGGCTATTCAAATTCTGTTAAGCCTGGAAACGCAAATAGTTGATGTAGCCGTTCTCACGCTCATCGAGAGTGGGCATTATTTGTTGTTAACCGGACAGCCAGAAACGGCCGTCGCTCTGTTTGCCTTTGCCCTGCACCAACCCTCATTGCTTCAAGATGAAAGAGAAGCTGTGCAAGAGCTTTTGGCACAGGGGCTAAGGGTGGTGGCAAAAGCGCGTCATGAAACGGCCGTTGCGTATGGTCAAAACACCCCTTTAGAAACTCATCTGGATGCCTTGCAAAATCTGCTGGCTGTGCCGCTGCCTGATCAGCTCGCCATCCCAATCCCTCCTATTGACCAGCCCCTCGTTGACCCTCTTACCCCCCGCGAACTTGAAGTGCTCCATCTTATTGCTGATGGCTATACTAACCAACAGATCGCCGACGAACTCGTGATCTCGCTAGGCACTGTCAAATATTACACCAGCCACATCTATAGTAAGCTTGGCGTTTCTCATCGTACGCAAGCCGTTGCCCACGCCCGGGACATTGGCCTGATTTAGACTCCTCAAACCAACCCCAAGCCCCATCTTTTAGCAGATCATATATAACTGCCCAACCCTCTATACTACTCCAAAAATCTTGGAGACCTATCATGATGTTAAAACATAGAGGGATGCGAACATTTTTGTTCATATGGGTTGGGCAACTGCTATCGCAAATTGGTACGGGTATTACCCGTTTTTCTTTGCTTATTTGGGCCTATCAGCAGAGCGAAGGGGCTACGGCTGTGGCTCTGCTGGCCTTTTTTGCCTTTGTACCCATCGTCCTGATCAGCCCTTTTGCTGGCGTTTGGATCGACCGCCTAGACCGTCGCAAAGTCCTTTGGTTAGCCGATGCTGGATCAGGCTTAATGACGCTGACATTGTATATTTTTTATACAACAGGGCAGCTTGAAATTTGGCACTTGTATATGGCTCAAACCATGTCGGGCATTTCAGGAGCATTCCAAACACCTGCATATATCGCCGTTTCTACTCAACTATTGCCCAAAGCGTATTATGCACGGGCCAGCGGCCTACGGGCAATGGTTGGTGGCGGAGCCAATATACTCACGCCCATCCTCGCCGGTCTGCTCCTGCCCTTTATCGGTATGGGTGGTGTGATGTTGTTTGATATCGTGACATTCATGATAGCCATCAGCACCTTGCTACTGATTACGATACCACCCTTGTCGGCCGTAAATAGAACAGAGACGGCCGTTCCCCGCCATTTTTGGCAAGAGATGAGGCCCGGTTTCACCTATATTGGGCAGCGACCGGGGTTATTAGGCTTGATGATTCTCTATGGCCTTTTCAATTTTCTGGATGCGCTAACCTGGTTTTCGGTGCTGCCGATCATGATTTTGGCCCGCAGCGGTGGGGATGAGATGGTACTGGCTTCGATTCAAGGTGCTTTTGGGGTGGCTTATGTGGTGGGTGGCTTTCTCGTTGGCATTTGGGGCGGCCCCAAGCACAAAATCCATACCTTCCTGGTGAGTAATATGCTTAGCTTTTTTGTGGGTGGCATTTTGATGGCCACGGGTACGACGTCTATGATTTGGGTGTTGGCGGCGGGGTTAGCAGCTATGTTTGTGCCCCTTATTCGCAGCAGCAACGAAGCACTGTGGCAAGCCAAGGTACCACCCAGGTTGCAAGGACGGGTTATGTCAGTACACAACATGGCTCAACAAGCACTGACACCGATCGGCATTTTGTTGAGCGGTTTTCTGGCAGACCGTTGGTTTGAGCCAGCCATGAGGCCAGATGGTGCCCTGTTTGCTCACTTTTCGTCGTTGGTGGGTAGTGGGCCAGGGGCGGGAATGGCCCTGATGTTTTTGGCAACGGCCGTTTTGGCCCTTGTCGTCGGTTTAGTCGGCTATCTCACACCCGCTATCCGCTATGTAGAGGATAACTTGCCCGATCACGACCAGCAAATCCTGGTTCAGCCTCTTTAAGGCTGACGATTCAGTAAAGTACGGAATTGAATCGTCGGCCTCTAAGGAACAAGACTGCTTACTTTTGTAGGTTTTTTATTTTCCGTTCCTTAGAAATCGCAGTTGCCTGTGTCGAGCGATACTGTATCATACGGCGGCAAAAGCCGAAACGAGAGAGCGAGACCGATTGTCTATTAGCAACTATCTAAATTGTCTCTGGCTTAACTGGGATTGTCCTATTACAATCGCTGAAAATTTATTAGCGAGGAGAACATTGTTATGAATGTCCAAAGAATTGCCTTGACGGCCGTTTGCATCGCCATCGTCACCGTTTTAGTAGCTATTGTCCCTGTACCCATTCCGGCCACAGGCGGCTTCACGCATCCTGGTGCTATTGCCGAGATATTCGTCGCCATCGCTTTTGGCCCCGTTGTAGGTGGCATTGCCGCTGGCGTGGGTGCGGCCATCGCCGACTTGGCGCTTGGTTACGGCAGCTTTGCTCCCCTCACTTTTATTGCCCATGGCAGTTTGGGCTTATTAGCTGGCTACTTGGGCTGGCGCAAGGGCTGGCGAGGCATGGTTATCGGTTGGATTGTGGGTGGATTGGCTCTTGTTGCTGTCTATTTTTTGGGCGAAGCGACAATTTATGGTTTTGGCGCTGCCGGAGCGTGGGCAGAAGTGCCTATCAACCTCTTCCAGGTTGGATTAGGTGCTTTGGGCCTTGTTCTTTATGAGCTAGTCAAACGTGCTTACCCTCAGATTGACCAATTAGCCGGTAAACCTGCTTTTCAAGAAAGATAAATTGATAATTAAGTAAGTGGGTAATTGATAATTGCATAATACCTACTTACTTAATTACTCCCTCTCCCTTGCCCCTCATTACGATTGACAATTTGAGCTACGCTTATCCGCCAGCACAATCCAGTGCTGAGCCGGAATGGGTGTTAGATGGTATTGATCTAGAAGTTGCGTCTGGCGAATTTGTGTCGATTATGGGGGCTACAGGAGGGGGCAAGACAACACTGTGTCTGGCACTTAATGGTATTGTGCCCCACTCTACGGGCGGTATTATTGGTGGCAATATCATTGTCAGTAGTTTGAACACAAAGCGCCACAGTGTGGCTGAATTGGCCCAGCATGTGGGCTTGGTGTTTCAGGAGCCAGAGACGCAGCTTTTTAACATGACGGTAGAGACAGAGATAGCCTTTGGTCTGGAAAATCTGGGGCTGCCTCGGGCTGAAATGGATAATCGCATTGGCTGGGCTTTGTCGTTGGTAAAGATGTCGGCTTTTCGCCAGCGTGCGCCCTTTCAACTGTCGGGTGGGCAGAAGCAGCGGGTGGCGATTGCGGCTATGTTGGCTATGCAGCCCAAGATTTTGGTGCTGGATGAGCCCACGGCTAATCTTGATCCGGTGGGCAAGCGTGAGGTGTTTACGGCCGTTCAAACCCTACGCCGCCAATTGGACATGACTATCATCATGGTTTCGCACGAAAGCGAACAGATCGCCGATTTTGCTGACCGTGTGGTGGTGTTAGATAAAGGCAAAGTAGCCATGAATGACTCGCCAACGGCCGTTTTCTCCCAACTCTCCCGTCTGCAACAAATTGGCCTTGCCGCTCCTCAGGTCAGCGAAGTTGCCCATCGCCTCAATCAGCAACACGGTACGAATTACGGCTTTGTGCGCTTGGATGATGTTAAGTGGGAGGCGGGGGAGCAGGGGAGCAGGGGAGCAGGGGAGAGGGAAGGAACTACGCAATACGCAATACGCAATACGCAATATGCTCTCCAAATCCGCGACCTCCACTTCGGCTATGACCCTGCCAACCCCGTATTAAACGGTATTTCCGTGGAAATCGGTGCAGGTGAGATGGTGGCCTTGATTGGGCAAAATGGGTCGGGTAAGACGACGTTGGCCAAGCATGTGAATGGGCTGTTACGGCCGTTTCATGGCACAATTCATCACTTTGGCCAAGATAGCACGAGCCAAACTGTGGGCGAACTAGCCCGCACAATTGGCTACGTTTTCCAAAACCCCGATCACCAGATATTTAGCCCCACAGTGCGCGAGGAAATTGCCGTGGGGCCACGCAATTTGGGTTTGCCTGAGGGCGAAATTGAACGGCGGGTAAATGAGGCGTTGCTACGCTTCCATTTGCAGCCTTATGCTGACAAACAACCTGCACTGCTCAGTTTTGGCTTGCGGCGCAAGGTGAGTGTGGCGGCGGTGGTGGCTATGGAAACGGCCGTTCTCATTCTCGACGAACCTACCACTGGCCTGGATTGGCACAGCACACAGGAGTTGATGGCGATTTTGCACGAGTTGCAGGCTAACGGCCGTACCATTCTCATCATCACCCATGATATGCGTGTGGTAGCCGATTATGTGCCGCGCTGTTTGTTGCTGCAAAACGGCCGTCTCCTGGCCGACAGCCCTACGCGCACCCTCTTCCAACAAACCGACCTCCTACGCCAAGCCCAAATCGAACCGCCCCAAGTCGTCCAGCTAGCCCACCGCCTCAACCTGCCCGATCCTATTCTAACCGTCGCCGAATTCTGCAATTATCCAATCCCCTAATCACGATATGATTCAATCTACGAGTAATCATTCTTATAGGTTATTGGCTCACAAGATTGTCATTCCGACGAGTCTTCGAGGAGGAATCCCGACGGAATTGCTCCATTGGGATTCCTCGTCAGACCTCGGATGACACCACCATGATAAGGATTGCCTGGTAAATTCTGAACCAGATTCCAATAATATCTTACCCATGTCCGTCAACATCAACCTCTACACGCCACGCCCCAGTTGGGTACACCGCACAGACCCACGTGTGAAGCTACTGTTTGTGGCTACCAGCCTCTTTTTGCTGATTTTGTACAAGAATTTGTACTTCATGCTGGCGGCACTGGTGCTGGTGCATCTGTTGCATTGGCAAGCCAAAATGCCCCGCGAGCGTTTCCTGTTTATTTGGAAGACGCTGCTGCCTATTAGCCTCTTTATGTTGGTGCTACGCGTAATTTTTTACCCAGTGGGCGAGCCATTGGTTGAGTTTTGGTTGATTCGGGTAACGGCCGTTGCCCTGGCACAAGGCTTCGTTTTGGCGGGTCGCATCGTGACCATGGCTTTTGTTGTGTTTGCTTGGCTCTACACAACTGATCAGCCCCTCATTATTCAAAGCCTCGTGAAGCTAAAAGTACCATATACGTGGGGGCTAACGTTGGCACTGGCTCTGCGCTACATTCCCACATTTCAGGGAACCTACACCATGATTTTGGAAGCGCAACAGGCGCGAGGGCTAAACTTAGGTGACAGCAAAGGCTTCCAACGAGTGCGGCGCATGATGCCTATTTTTGTAGCTATGATTATTAGTGCGCTGCGTTCCAGCAGCCAGTTGGCAATGGCGATTGAGGCGCGAGCTTTTGGTGTTGAAGGGGTACAGCGTAGCAGTTGGCATGAGTTGCAGATACGGCCGTTTGACTATCTCCTTACCGCCATCCTCCTCATCCTACTCGTCAGTCTCACCTATGCTTACTTCCGTTATGGTTTCGGCAGCCTGCCCATTCAGCTCATAGAGCGTTGACGAAGCACCGTTTGTGATGTATAAAGTGATGATAATATAGGCATCACATTTGATGGAGGCATGACATGATTCAAACTACAATTAAAAATTATGACACCATTCGCACAACGATCAATCTGCCTGCTGACCTTCTGCAGCGTAGCCAGGAAGTGATTAATAGCGGCCTGATTCCTAATCGTAACGCACTAATTGCCATAGCATTGGAAAACTTTTTGGCAGAATTAGAGCGTCAAGCAATCGACGAACAATTTACAGCCATGATGGATGATGTCGATTATCAAGTGTTAAATGAAGCTATCGCTGAAGAATTTGAAGACAGTGATTGGGAATCTTTGCAATTGGGAGAGATACCATCATAATGAAAAGAGGCGATATTTACAATGCTCTATTGTATCCAACGGAAGGATCGGAACAATCTGGTCATCGACCTGTTTTAATTGTGAGTCGCAATGCTATCAATCGTGCTAGCTCAGTCATTGTGACTGTTCCACTGACAGACGCCGCGAATGTGAAACGCCAATATCCAAATAATGTTGAGATTCATCAGCCAGAGGGTGGATTGACACTCGATTCCATTGCTTTAACAGGGCAAGTTCGGGCAATTTCTAAAACCAGACTAAGCCAATACCGTGGTTCTTTGCATCCAGCAACAATGAACAAAATTGATCGAGCATTGAAGATCACACTTGATTTGCTGTGAGAGAATCTGTGGAAATCTAAGATTCATAAACACGGCCGATTTCGTCACGCTCTGGTCGGGGTAGCAGTTTTTGTCCAGTAGGTGTGGTTTGGTAAACGGCCGTTTCCCCCTCAACCACCTCCCCAATTTTTACACATACAATGCCAGCTTCGGTGAGGGCTTGTTGGATTTTTATTGAGGTAACGGCCGTTGCTGTCAACAACAGTGCCCCCGAGGCAATCGTCGCCAAGGGATCTAGCCCAAATACCTGGCAAACACGAAGTGCCAAATCCGGCATGGGAATGGCTGTCGGGTCAATCAGCAGCGTGTGATTGCTGGCCTCCGCTAACTCCCACAACGCACCCGCCAGCCCGCCCTCCGTGGGGTCGTGCATGGCTGTTACCTCGCCAGCGTCTAGCGCAATATGTGCCTCGCGCAGGACGCTGATACCCGGTTCAGTCAGGAAGTTTTGGGCTTGTTGCAACTCCTGAGCCGTCAACACCCCGTCCAGACGCTCTGGGAATTCACGGGCGAGGATGGCCGTGGCTTCGATGGGAATGCCCTTCGTGAGCAAAATGTGGTCGCCGACATTGATTCCCTGAGGTGTGACTAGCCGCTCTCGTGAGACTTCGCCAATGAGGGTGCCCATGAGAATCGGCCGTTCCAAGCCATAGGTAATTTCCGTATGTCCCCCAATGAGTGAGATACCCTTTTCTTCACAGGCAGCAATCAGTTGCTGGTTGATTTGAGTGACGAGATCGGCTGTGGTTTTGCCCTCCGGCAGCAGCATCGTCACCATCAGCCAGCGCGGTGTGGCTCCCGTGGTAGCAATATCATTGCTGTTTACTTGCACCAGATACCAGCCTATTTCGTCTGTGGCAAAAGTGATGGGGTCCGACTTGAACACCAGTAGCATATCGCCCAACTCAATCACAGCGCAATCCAGACCAATACCTGGTTTCACCAGCACACGGCCGTCAGAGATGGGTGCTTGGGCGATGAGTTGAGCCAGTAGAGCGGGGGGGAGTTTACCGAGGGGGAGGATGGGTGTAGACACAGTAAATAATCTATTTAGCGTGTCATTCCGACGAGTCTTCGAGGAGGAATCCCGACGGTCTTGCTGATCCATCGGGATTCCTCGGCAGACCTCGGAATGACAATTGAGTGGATGCGTGCTTATTTAGTCAATAGCTTGAGAACGGTGTTCCAATTGCGGGTGGTGATATTTTTGCCGAACTCTTTTTGCAAGATGTTCATGGCATCGGTTGTTTTCATTTTGTCGTTTAATGTCAATACGCTGCATACTTCTTGGTCAGACACGGCAATAATTTGATAATTCTTGTCTGGGGACTCATAGGGGATGGGCAAGCTGATGTTGGGTTTTTCCGACAAAAAGGTGATGTACAGTCTGGTGTTAGCAGTGACTTCGACTCCCCGAAAGGGATTGGCATTGGCCAGAGATTGGATTTCCCCGCGGGTGCGAATGATGACAGGTACGTCAAAGCCGAATGTTTCTGCCAATTTGACTGAAATGTTTTGTTGCAACGCTTGAACGGCCGTATCTGGCGCTTCAAAAAGTACATTGCCTGTGGCTAATAGAGTACGAATATTGCTATAGCCCCACGATGTAAAGGCTTGGCGTAGATCAGCCATTTTGATGCGTTTATGGCGACCAATGTTGATGCCGCGTAAAAGGGCGATATAAGTTGTTGTCATTGTTTTACCATAGTTGTGTTTCTATACGGCCGTCTCGCACCCACCAAATTTCCGTGGCAAATCGCTCAATAAAATAGCGATCATGCACCACCGCCAAAATCGTACCGTTGTACTGTGTCAGAGCTTGTTCAAAGCGGGTGCGGGAAGGAATGTCTAAATGATTGATCGGTTCATCTAGCAAAAGAAAGGTACAACCCATAGCCACCAGCCGTGCCAATGCCAGCCGCGCTCGTTGTCCATAACTCAATTGGGCATTGGATTGTACAGCAGCATCACCCGCGAAGAGGAAAAAGTGCAAAAATGAGCGTGCCTCTGTCTGATTCATGGCGGCCACCGCTTGAATGGTTGCTAGTGGCGTGCTGTCCGCCTCCAAATTCTCTTGCTCCTGGCTCATGTAGCCCATCTGCACACTGCTACCAATGTGGAATCGCCCCGCCAGTGGCGCAAGCTGCCCTGCAATAGTACGCAGTAGCGTCGTTTTGCCGCTGCCATTTGGCCCCGTCAGCACCACACGTTGCCCCAGGTTAATCTCCTCATTCAGATTTGCTAGTAGCGACGGCTGATTCGGATAACCAACGGTCAAATCCTCCAGCCGCAGCACATCGCGGCCAATATACTCGGTTTCGCCAAACTCTAGTTTCATCTGCCAGCCTTGCTTGGGCTTTTCCACACGTTCGTCAGAGGCCAAGTAGCGGTCTAGCTTTTTCTCGCGGGATTTGGCCTTTTTGGCCACCTTTTTGGCGAGGCGGCGCACACTGGGCTGGTTGGGTTTGGTGGTCCGTTCTACCCGATTAGCTTGTTCCATCGTGCGAGCAATATCTTGGCGCATCCGCCGAATTTCGTAGACTTGATCGCGGTAGGCGGATTGCAACTTTTCTTGCTCTTGCAGATATTGCTCGAGGTAGTCGCTGTAGTTGCCAGGATAGTCGCGTACAGTTTGGCTTTCGGGGTTGAGGTCTATGATGCGGGTAACGGTGCGATCTAAGAAGGTACGGTCATGGGAGACAATGAGGGCACCGCCGGGAAAGTCGGCCAGCCAGGCTTCCAGCCATTCTAGCATTTCGATGTCCAGGTGATTAGTTGGCTCATCGAGCAACAGCAAATCTGGCTCGTCGAGAATGATCAAAGCCATTGCCAACCGTGTTTTTTGACCACCGCTGAGGTGTTGCACGGAGAGGTTGGGGTCTAGGCTGTCCAGGTTGAAGATGGCCAGGGTGCTTTGGATACGGCCGTTATCCATGCGACTCAACTTGGCCAAAGCCACATCATAAGCTACCTGCAAATCTTCTCGATCTGGCTCCTGTGCTAGAGCCATACCTAACTGGACCAATTCCGCTTCGATGGCTTCGGGGTCGCCCACTTGCTGTTGCAGCAGTTGGCCTACTGTCCATGTTGGCTCTGGCTCAAAGCCCTGCGCCAGATAGCCTAGCCGCAAAGCGGCAGGTGATAGAGCTACATGGCCGCTATCGGCCTGCTCTTCGCCAGCCATGATACGCAGCAAGGTGGTTTTGCCACTGCCATTAGGCCCAATGAAACCGACCCGCTCGCCTGGATTGACGGAGAAGGTAATCTCTTTGAGAATAGGATTTAGGCCGTAGGCTTTGCTGATTTGATGGGCGGTGATTGCCATGATGGGGGCAAGGATAGTCGAAACTAAGTTTTCCCGCCAATCCCCATCACTGCCAAGCCTATACAGTTCTAGTTTGAAGTTGCCCTACCGACTATTGGAGACAAGGGCTGTGTGCAGCATTGCGCCTATGGTTAGGATAAGCAAGGCAATGAATAGGGCAAAAGGAAAGGAAAATGTCCCTAATAGTGACCAAATGATGGCAGGTAGCCAGACGAGGACTAAGGCTGCGACGATGATTGTCAGAACGGCTAGCAGTAAGCCAAGAATATCTATACCCATTTGTTTCTTATTTTTGTTCAAGATAGACAAATAACGGCCATTATCAAACCATACACTTCCTGACGGGTAGCGTAAGTGCCGTTGTCTACCTTGATGTTGTGAAGAGGTTCGCCCTTTGCAAAAGGCGACAAGTCTTAACTAAACTTGTTAACCATCTATCAGTATGGCATAAGGTGGAACCGTTCTGAAGTGAGGAAAGACATATGCCGCTAAGGAAGAATGTCATGATGGTGGCAGACAAAAAAATACCCAGAGAGCTTTCGCTTGGTCTGGGTATTTTGAGTGTAAGTTAGGTGTTTAGAAACTGAGACTTTGCGCGCCAGAGACAAGAGCTTCAACGGCCGTTGCTGCCCCTACAATTTGTGCTCCTGCCACCAAAATATCTTGGGTGATGCCTCGGGGAGTAGCGCAAGCGCCACAGACCCAAATCTGGCCGCCATTGGCCAAAAAGCTACGCATTAAGCCACATAAGGGTTGGAAACCGCTGGCTTGCATTGCTTCATCCACACAGCCTTCGGTGGCGATGCGCACCCCTTCATTGGTGAAAAGCACCGTTGCTTCTTGCCCTGAGGACAGAGCGGTGTTGCCGACAACAAAGGCCAATGAGGCGCGTTCAATATCTTCCATACCACGTGTTGTGTTAATTAAAATGTGTGTCATTTCTTAAAATCCTTGTCACTATACAGGCCATAGACCTGTGGTATAAATAAACGTCATGGATTATCAGCGGGAAAATGAGCAACTAAAGCAAAGAATACAAGAACTAGAAGCCGCCTTGCAAGCCGCTCAGCAGCAAATTGCGGAACTTACGTCATTGCTCAAGCAAAACAGTCGTAATTCCCACTGGCCATCCAGTCGAGACAAGAGCCGGCAGAAAAAGAAAAGAACCAAAAGCTTGCGTCGCAAAAGTGACAAAAGGCCTGGTGGACAAAAAGGGCATCCCGGTCATACACTCAAAATGAGCACGATGCCGGATGCAGTCAGGATACATCGTCCCGACACTTGCCAGCATTGCCAACTACCATTTACCGCTGAGCAACAGGCTGCGGCTATCGACAAACGACAAGTTTATGATTTGCCGCCCCTGGACATCGTTGTGACGGAACATCAAGCGGAAACGCTCTGCTGTCCCCATTGTCGGCAACTAAGTCAGAGCTCATTCCCCCAGGATGTGATTGCCCCGGTGCAATACGGGCCACGCATCCAGCAGTTGGCTGTGTATCTCAAAGCGGAGCAATTCATTCCCTTCGAGCGGAGCCGACGCTTTTTTGCCGACCTGTTTGGCCTCAAGCTCTCGCCGGGCACCTTGCAGAATATCATCCAGCGCACGGCACGACAGTTGCACCCCATCATCGACCAAGTCAAAGTCGCACTGACGGCGGGTCACATCCTGCATTGTGATGAGAGTGGATTCTACATCAACGGACAACGCCATTGGCTGCATGTGGCCGCCACTGACCAGTTGACATGCTACTATCCGCATCGCAACCGGGGTAGCAAAGCGACCAAAGCAATGGCGATTCTCCCCAATTTCGAGGGGCGAGCCATTCATGATTTCTGGTCAGCCTACTATCAACATAAACAATGTCAGCATGGTCTATGCAATGTGCATCATCTGCGTGATTTGACCGCCATTGCTGACAATCACAAACAGCCCTGGGCCAATCGCATGAAGTGGTTGTTGCTTAGTATCAAACAGGTCGTTGACCAGGCTCGGTTGGCGGGAGAAACGGCATTGCCACCGCTGAAAGTTGCCCAGATTGAACGCCTCTATGACCGTCAGGTCGCTATCGCCTTGCAAGCCAATCCACCGCCACCTGAAGGATGGCCTAAAGGGAAACGGGGTCGGCCAAGAAAGACGAAACCACGTAACTTTGCTGAGCGATTGGGCAAACATCGCCACGAAGTGTTGGCTTTTGTCTACGATTTTAAGGTGCCATTTGATAACAATCTGGCTGAACGAGATATTCGCATGCTCAAGGTTCAGCAGAAAATATCCGGTTGTTTTCGTAGCATGCATGGTGCCCAGGATTTTTGCACCATTCGCAGCTACCTTTCGACCATGCGTAAACAGGGCGTTCGTGTGTGGTTCGCTTTAGGTTCTTTGTTTTCTGGCGATATTCTCATGCCAGACCTGACCCCTGTATAGTCACAAATCCTTTTGTGATTTTGGCAACTGAGTCAATGACTCAGTTGCCCTATTTTTTTTGTAACAAATATCTATCATCTCGCTGGGAGATTAATTGATGTCCAGTCATGCGACACCAAGCGGGCAAATCTACTTTAACGCTGGGATCGGTGGCTCGAATTTCTAAGGTTTGGCCAGAGTCCATATCTCGCAGCAGGGCGGCAATGTCGGTGATTGGGCCGTAGCCGCAGCCTTGATCGCCAGCGTCATAAAATGCATTAGCTTCAAACGCCATCTTGGGGCCTATGTTTTCTGGTACTTCACAGTTGAGGGCGGCCAGAGCGGCCAGCCACTCAGCTTCATTGATGGGTTTGCGGGCGCGGAAGTTGATGCCCACCGTGCCAAAGTTGGCGGCACTGCCTTCTTGGGGTGCGCCGGCGAAGACATCTTCGCGCCAGGTAATTTCAAAGTCGACGAAGCCAGCCATGACTACTGCCATTTCTAACTCTGCATCCAGCAGAGCGCCGGCAATTCAACCAGTCCAGAGATCAATGTTTTGCTTGGCTCCGGTGGGGACTGGTTTTTCGACGAGGATGTCGGCAATTTGCAAACGGCCGTTTGGCTTTAACACCCGTACCATTTCGGCGAGAGCTGCGGCCTTGTCAGGGAACAGATTCATCACCCCGTTAGAGATGATCACATCGGCCCAACCATCTTCCACTGGCAAATCTTCGCCATAGCCATGACGGAAGCTGACGTTTTGTAAGCCTGATTCGGTGAGGGCGGCTTGCGCTCTGTCGAGCATGGCGGGAGTCATGTCTACGCCGATGACGCGACCATCTTCACCCACCATGTTGGCGGCAATGAGGCTGTCTATGCCTGCACCACAGCCGATGTCTACGATGTTTTCACCAGGTTGCAGTTTGCCCAGGCTGAAGGGGTTGCCTGTGCCAGCGAAGGAGGCAACGGCCGTTTCGGGTATATTTTCTAACCAGGCTTGATCGTAACCCAAGATATGAGTTAACGGCCGTCCTGTGTGGAAATGGAAGCCATGTTCTGGCTCGGCGGCCACCAGCGTATACTCCTCACTGATGGCTGACCGCAATTCATTTAAGTTTAAACCTAATTCTTCAAGTGTATTGCTCATGATCTAATCTCTGATTGTCAGAACTTATGCACCTCCTAGATACATATGTCCTATCGTAATAATTGAGGCAGACAGCCTTTATGAAATCAACGTTTGATTATGGTTGCCAGAGAGCGCACGACGCGGTTTGGGGTCGGCAACGGCCGTTTGGTTATGATTACCAGAGAGCGCACGACGCGGTTTGGGGTTGGCAACGGCCGTCTGGTTATGATTGGCGGATAAACGGCGACGAAGCTTTTTGTCGGCAACGGCCGTCTGATTATGATTCTCAGGCAGACCGCGACGTACTTTGTGGCTGCTAACTACTGCTTGATTATGATTGAAGTGGGTTCCTGTTTTCTTGTCCATTATGAATCTCCTGTTTGAAAAAATTGATTGAATTAAGATGTAGACAGCATATAAGACCAACGTAACTTCAACGTGCCACAAAACGTGCCACATGGGTCGTTTTGGCAAAACATCTCGTACTTAAATTTCAGTCGTAGTAAAATCTAGGGGAGATGCCTCTAGAAATTCATCTTTTAGGTTCACCACGTTTTGTCGTAGAGGGCGAGCGGCTCTATCTGAGCCGTCGCAAATCCATTGCGTTGCTGGCTTATGTGGCAGTAATAGGTCAACCGCAAGCTCGTGATATGATAGCCACCCTCCTCTGGCCTGAATTTGATCAATCAGCAGCCCGAACCAATTTGCGCCGCGATCTCTCCTGGCTGCGACGGATGTTGCCTGATAATGTTCTGGCGATAGATCGCCTCCAGGTAGAGCTCAACCCTGCGCCTGATGTATGGCTGGATGTACGGGAGTTTGAGGCGGCGATAACGGCCGTTTCCCAACACGTCCATCAATCTGATGAACTATGTGATGAATGTGCCCAAAGGCTGGCCGAAGCCGTAGACCTGTATGAAGGTGACTTTATGGCTGGCTTTAGTCTGGCGGATAGTGCCGAATTTGAAGAGTGGCATTTTTTCCAACGAGAAGAATATCGGGCCAAGATGGTCGAGAGTTTGCAGCAGCTTATCAGTTGGTGTCGGGGGCAGCAGCAGTATGAGCAGGGTATAGCATACGGCCGTCGTTGGTTAGCTCTCGATCCCTGGCACGAACAAGCCCATCGAGCCTTGATGACCCTCTATGCCCTGACCGACCAGCAAGCGGCGGCTTTGCGGCAGTATGATGAGTGTGTGCGTCTTCTGGAAGAGGAGTTGGGCATTGAGCCGGAGTCAGAGACGCAGGTCCTGTTTGAAGCCATTCGCAATCGGGAATTTGGGAAAGCTGACCTGAAGGAGAATGGTGCCGAGAAAGATGCTGGAGGCCAAAAGCCAGAGGAAGCAGCAAAGGACGAGATACTTCCTACTGATTTTGAACTGCCCTTGCCTACGCCAACAACACCTTTTATTGGGCGAGAGCAGGAATTGGCTAATATTGTTGAGCTGTTGTCCAGGCCGGAAACACGCTTGATAACTGTGGCAGGGCCGGGGGGGATGGGCAAAACGAGATTGGCCTTGGCGGTGGCGACGGCCGTTGCTGAGCAGTTCACACATGGAGTTGTCTTCCTTCCGCTAGCTCCCCTCTCCTCAGCCGAGTATATTCCCACTACCCTAGCCAACCAGCTACAACTTTCTTTGGCTGGTCAAGACCCCAAAGCACAGCTATTGACTCATCTGCAAAGCAAAGAGATGCTGCTGATCATGGATAACTTTGAGCATCTATTAGCTGACCCCCATCACTCAACCACTTCCCAAGAAGCAGTTGGCGAACAGTTTGTTGCTGAAATTTTGGTAGCTGCACCTCAAGTGAAGGTGCTAGTAACCACACGGGAACGGCTCAACTTGGTCGGTGAAATGGTTTTGCCAATAGGTGGTTTGACCGTACGTGACGAAACCACTACTGACGATAATGAAGAGAGCGGCGCGACGCAACTGTTTCAACACCATGCGCGTTTGGTACGACCTGACTTAGAGTTTAATACGGCCGATTATCAACACATTCATCATATTTGTCGTTTGGTAGAGGGTATGCCTTTGGCTTTGGTGTTTGCTGCCAGTTGGGTGGAAATGCTTTCTATTGCCGAAATTGCTGAGGAAATCGCTCATGATTTGGACTTTTTAGAGACAGATATGGTGGATGTACCTGAGCGGCAGCGCAGCGTGCGGGTGGTGTTTGATGCCTCCTGGCGACGCTTGGCCTCAGAAGAGCAAGCTGTTTTCAGGCAACTCTCGGTTTTTCGCGGTGGTTTTACGCGACAGGCAGCACAGGCTATCACAGGAGCTAGCTTACGTACTTTGCGTGGTTTGGTTCACAAGCTGTTTGTTACCTTAGAGGCTAACGGCCGTTATCAAATTCACGAACTTTTACGCCAATATGGAGCCGAGCAGCTAACGGCCGTCAATGAGCAGAGAATAACGAAACAGACACATGCAAATTATTATCTGAATATGTTGGAACAACGTGAAGTGGATATTCGGGGGCGAGATCAACTGGTAGCGCTTAAGGAAATAGATGCAGATTTCGAGAATGTGCGAAAAGCTTGGGGGTGGGCTTCAGCTCAGAGAGATGAAGCTGCCATTATGCAAGCTTTAGAGAGCCTGCACCTGTTCATTGAAAATCGCAATCGCTATCTTGAAGGTATCTCCTTGCTGGAACAAGCACAACAAAGATTGGTTCCAGATGGTCGGCAATCATTGAGCCCCACTTGGGGACGTTTGGCAGCACGTGCCAACTTCTTGCGTTTGATTAGTTCTGGCAGCTTTGAAGGTTTAGCTGAGATAGTTGAAACCTGTTTAGTCATCGCGGAAAAGGCTAATGATCGCTTTGAGATAGCCTTTGGCCGTTTCTTTTATTCTCAGTATCTTTTTTTTAGTCTTCATGAAACAAAGAGTATTATGCCCCATTTGCAAGAGGCCTTAGCCACTTTTCGTGATTTGGAGGATGCTGTTTTAACAGTTCGCGTCCTGAATATGTTAGGGATACTGATGAATTATGAATCTGATATGCAGCAGAGTAGTATCTATCTGGAAGAGGCTGCTAACTTAGCCAAGGCGACTGGCAATCTTGTGGATGCTAGCGTTTGTTTGAGCAATCTATGTGAGATTGCCCTAGCTTTAGGAGATTATGAGGCTGGTGAGGCCTATGCTAGTGAGGCATTCTTATTGTCCAGCCAAATACATCAGCATATTGGCTCTGGCTATGCTGCTGTCCTGCATGGTGTTTATCTTATTTTAAAAGGTGACATAGATAAAGCAGAAGTGCAAATTAAAGGGGGTCATGAGAAGGCCAAAGCCATTAATTATGCTGTGACCTTGACTTATGCTGGTGCGCTGCGGAGTGTGTGCCAAAGCCTTCAGGGAAATTATCGAGCCGCGCTAAAATTGGCTGAAGAGGGCTTAGTAAACCCCATGAATGATAGTTTTGGTCATATTTTGGGGCATTGGGCTATGGCTTTCGCGCATCTTGGTTTGGGTGAAGCTGGGCAGACTTGGGCGTATGTGCGCCAAATGATTGAGTATGTGCAAGCGTATCCATCGTCGGCGATGTTGACGTGGGCTTTACCTATAACGGCCGTTTTGCACACCAAAAATGAGCAATGGGAAACGGCCGTTCACCATCTGGCTCTCGCCCACACCCATCCTCTTAGCCCTGTGGGTTGGCAAGATAAATGGTCATTGCTCGCCGAAACAAAAGCCCAATTACAAAGTGAATTGGGCTTAGCAAAGTATGAGTCAATTTGGGAGCAGGGTCAGACACTTGCGTTAGAAGATGTGATAGCTCCCCTTACTCTGAATAATCTTCCCAAATAACAATATCAGCTACTGTTTTCATAAGTGATGAACTGCTATGGGCACCAATGCGAACGTCGTTGAAGTCGCCTAGCTCTTTGAGTAGTTGTGCCAACTTTGGATTATTGCTGGCGGCGAGTCGGTCAATGGCTCCGTAGCTGTCCATGCGTACCATGAGTTTGTAACGGCCGCTTTCCTTTTCGCTGCTAAAAATGTCTGAATAGATGCCTAACAGGGCCAAGCCTTCGGGCAAGGCTTCATGGAATGCTTGGCTATTGGCTTGCACCCATTTTTGAAACTCACGTTCCTTCTGAGGGGGGACATCAAAACCAACGATGTATAAAAAGTTCATTGTTTTCTCCTTTTGGTGTAAAGGGTGGCAAGGTTTCCAGGTTTGCCACCCCTGTGTCCTATTTATCTATGCTGATACTAATTCTACCTCAGCAGCCGCTTCTTGCATGACGGTGGCGACGAGGGTGTAAACGGCCGTCCAGGCTTCTTCTACTTCCAAGGTAAAGGCATCACCCAGACCTTGCTCCAATGTCCACAGCAAGGCTTCACCGACGATGGCATAATGTTCTGGACGCACGCCATAGCCCACATGTTTGCGGCCTAAATGCTGCACCGCAGGGATGATTTTGTCTGGTTGGCGTAGGCCGTTTACGGCTAGGGCTAAGGTGTTCATTAACTTTTTGCCTTGCGCGGCCATGTCACCACGAAACAGCCAACGTAGCGATGGATCGAGTGTAAACAGGCGATCATAAAATAGCTCGGCTGCTTGGTCGGCAATGGGCGCGACCATGGCGAATGTTTCTTGTACGAGGTTGATTTGTTTGGGGTTCATTTGATTCTCCTAAAGTGTTGTTTGATGAGTAAGACGTATGCCGTGGCTTTTACCTTTCTTGTCTTGAGCAACGGCCGTTTTCTGGCAAAGTGTTGTTTTAGTTTAATTGCTGGATGGCTGGATGACGGAAAGCGATGAGGGCGACAACGGCCGTTAAACCACCACCCACAATGAAAATAAAAGGGGCGCCCAGTAGCTCCATTGCCCAGCCCGTTAGCCCCAAGCCAATAGGGAGTAAAGAAACAGAACCGAGTAGGTTGATGCTGGACACGCGCCCCAATTTGTTGCCTGGCACATACTCTTGCAGAAGATTGGTCCAGGTCAGATTTGTCATTTCTAGGGTTGCACCTGTAATGAAAGCAGCGGCGGCTAGGCCAATGATGCCGATGGGCAAGCCAAAGAGTAGCAGCATGACACCACCTAGCATAAGGCTGCCATACAGCAGACGGCCACGGCGGTGCAGGTTGGTGCGTCGCCCCAGCCACAGACCGCCGACGATGTAACCAGCGGCGAACAGGGAGTAAAGAATGCCGAGTGTGCCTACGTTGGCTTCTAAATGGTCGTTGACGAGGAAGGGCAAACCGACGCTGTAGGGGCCGACGATGGTGACGTTGATGAGGGCGAAGACGACGATGCCGATCCAGAGCCAAGGGGATTCGATGACGGTGCGGATGCCTTCTTTGAGATCGTGTAAGGCACTTGGGGCAGATTGGGTGGGTGCAGACGGCCGTATTTCTAAGCGCAATAGGGGCAGAAGGAAAATGGCCGATATGAAAAAGGTCAAGCCGTTGAGGCCAAAAGCTAACCCTGGGCCACCCCAAGCAATGAGGGCTGCACCCAAGGGGGGGCCAAGGAGGCGACCGCCCTGGGTGCTCATGCTGGTTAAGGAGTTGGCACTGCTCAAATCGGCTTCCTCTACGATGTCGGGGACGGTGGCTGTGTAGGCGGGATGAAAGAAGGAGTCTACCACGCCGAAGATGAGGCTGAGGGCGTAGACGTGCCACAGTTGTAATGTGCCTAAGAAAGCGAGGATGGCCACGAGAACGGCCGTTAAGCCGCGCACCACATCAGAGCCAATCATTACTGGCACTCGGGGATAGCGATCAACGGCCACTCCGCCTAATAAGGTGAAGACAATAGTGGGGCCAAAGGAAAAAATGAAAACTGAGGCCATGGCTGTAGCCGAACCTGTTTCTTTTAGCACCCACCAAGCCAAAGCTACTTGATACAGATAGTCGCCCATGCGCGAAAAAGTTTGGCCGCCCCACAAAAGGGCAAAAGAACGGTTGTGGAGTGAGCGCAAGAAGTTTATCTGTTTGAGCTGCTGTTTCATGTTTGTCTCCTAATTTGCTCGTTGTTTTCATTAAGCGATGGACACAGGATACAGGAGGATCGATCCGCTACCGTGCCGCTGAGCGTCCCGCCCACGGCTATTTGAAGAATAAACCTCCACTTTCTACGCAAAAGCGGAGGTTTATTTGTTGGCTGATAATATTGTTATTTTGCCAATAGGGTTTGGTTGTGATTGTGTGTCAGGATATGGCGCGGTTTTGTGCTTTTACTACGGTTTGGTTGTGATTTACCATAACGCGGGGTTTTGGGGTGGCAACGGCCGTTTGGTTGTGATTCAGTTTTGTGCCACGACGTGGCTTTTGTACCGACAACATTACCTGGTTGTGGTTCGGCTTTATCCCGCGCTGGGGGTTTGGATAAGCAACGGCCGTTTGGCTGTGATTCTGGGTTAGGAAGCGGCGAGTTTTCTGGGCGACAACGGCCGTTTGCTTATGATTCATCGTGAACTCAGGTCGTGTTTTGCGAGCTTTCACTACGGTTTGGTTGTGGTTTTGAGTCAAGAAGCGGTAAGACTTTTGAGCTTGCATCATGGTCTGGTTGTGGTTTGGCTTCATACCTTGGCGCTGCTTTTGTTTTATCACTGTTTGATTGTGTTGGGGATGCAGCCCACGGCGCGGCTTTTGTGCTGATAACATGGCTTGATTGTGATTTGCACCCAATTTGCTATTAATTTGCTGGCTATTTGTTTGATTATTTGTCATCATTTTGTGTCTCCTATTAATTAAGAAAATAAATTGTTTGAAACCATCAATTTGTTACTTGCAGACAGGATAAAAGGTAGGCGTTACCTAAGCGTTGCCAAAAGCGTTGCAAAAAAATGGATTGTTATTGCTTCCTCGTTCTCAACTGGTGGATACGGTAAAATGGAGCTATGGCACTGCAAATTTACCTGTTTGGCTCGCCTCGTGTGGAACGAGATGGAGAACGCCAATCTTTACGTCGCCGTAAGTCGGTGGCTTTGATGTCCTATCTGATGGTGACAGGACAACCGCATGATCGGGAAACGTTGGCCG
The DNA here is from genome assembly GCA_965223555.1 of Promineifilaceae bacterium (SeqCode). Classification (GTDB taxonomy): domain Bacteria; phylum Chloroflexota; class Anaerolineae; order Promineifilales; family Promineifilaceae; genus CBDCWU01. Next base: position 1,829,287 of record CBDCWU010000009.1, on the reverse strand, counting down.
CCATGTTGTGGCCGGAAAATGAAGCTGCCAAAGCCAAAGCCAATTTGCGCCGCGATTTGCACTGGTTGCGGCAACTCTTGAGGGGGGATGTTTTTCTATCCAATTGGCTGCAAGTTGAACTCAATCCAGAAGTTGAGACATGGGTAGATGTGTTGGCGTTTGCCCATCTTTTAGAGCGTGCTGAACGAACAGAAGAGCCTGAAAAAAGAGTTGCTTTGTTGCAAGAGGCTGCTGCTTTATATCAGGGTGATTTTTTGGCGGGCTTTAATTTGCGTGACAGCCCGCAATTTGATGAGTGGCAATTTTTTCAACGGGATCGGTATCGCCAGCAGGTGGCAGAGGTGTGGCAGCAGTTGGTGGCTGCGTGCGTGCAGCAAGGAGCGTATGAGCAGGGATTGGCATACGGCCGTTCCTGGGTCGCGCTCGATGCCTTGCATGAACCAGCCCAGCGTGAATTGATGAAATTGTATGCCTGGTCTAATCAGCACACGGCCGCGTTGCGCCAATATGAAGAGTGTGTGCGGTTGTTAGATGATGAGCTAGGCGTAGCGCCAGAGCCAGAGACACAGGCTTTGTTTGAGGCCATTCGCAACCGAGAATTTGGACTAGAGGGAGCCGGTAAAGGCGGTGAGGGGCGGGAAAGGAGGGAGATGGATAAGGTGCAGGTGATGCTGACACCGCAGTTGCCGATACCCTCGACACCATTTATTGGCCGCGAGCAGGAGTTGGCACGGGTGACAACGTTGCTGACTCAATCGGAGACGCGCTTGGTGACGTTGGCGGGGTCGGGAGGGATGGGCAAAACGCGCTTGGCCTTGGCGGCGGGAACGGCCGTTGCTGACTATTTTCCACACGGCGTTACTTTTGTGCCGCTTGCACCACTTTCCTCAGCCGAACATATTCCCACGGCACTGGCACACAGTTTGCAACTGTCTCTAAATGGCAATAACCCAGAAGCGCAGCTATTTGCTTATTTGCAAGACAAACGAATGCTGTTAATTATGGACAACTTTGAGCATTTGCTGTCTGATTCCCGCAACCCCGTTGCTGATAGAAAAGCGATAGGTGAACAATTGATTGCCGACATTTTGCAAGCTGCGCCACATATGAAAATTCTGGCAACAACCCGTGAACGCCTCAATTTAGTGGGTGAAATGGTTTTGGCGTTAGGTGGCCTGCCTGTTGCTGCCGAGAATATGGCCGAAATGAGTAGCGCGGCGCAACTGTTTAGGCAGCATGTGCAATTGGTGCGCCCCCAGCTTGTTATTCAGCCAGAGGAACAGGAGGCTATCAATCACATTTGCCGCTTGGTGGAAGGGATGCCGCTGGCTTTGATTTTGGCGGCAAGTTGGGCAGAGATGCTGTCTTTGGCTGAGATTGGGGAGGAGATTGCGCGGGATTTGGACTTTTTGGAGACGGATATGGTGGATATGCCGCAAAGGCAGCGTAGTGTACGCGCTGTTTTTGATGCGTCTTGGCGACGGCTGACGGTGGTTGAACAGAAGGTCTTCCAGCAACTATCTGTTTTTCGGGATGGCTTTACACGGGCGGCGGCCCAAGCGGTTACGGGAGCCAATTTGCGGACTTTGCGCGGCTTGGTGCAGAAGTTGTTTGTTACGTTGGAGGCGAACGGCCGTTACCAAATTCACGAGCTTTTACGGCAGTATGGGGCAGAACGGTTAACGGCCGTTGCTGGCGAAACATCAGCCCGTGCGGCTCACACTAAATACTATTTTGACTTTCTGCAGCAGCGCGAAGCTGATTTACAAGGGAGACGGCAGTTGGCGGCCGCACAAGAAATAGATGCTGATTTAGAAAATGTGCGAATTGCTTGGAATTGGGCTTTAGCGCAGCAAGATGAAGCCGCTATTATGTATGCCTTGGAAGGATTGCATTTATTCATTGAGAATAGCGGCCGTTATATTGAAGGCATTGCTATGCTAGAGCAAGCACAACGGCGACTTGTGCCAGATGGCAAGCAAACTGATAATGCGACTTGGGGTCGTCTGGCTAGCCGTTGTAACTTTATGCGTTTGGTTTCCTCTGGTTATCATGAGGTTTTAGATGGTGTGTCTGAGCAATGTGTACAAACGGCTAGACAAGTCAATGACCGCTTTGAAATAGCCTTTAGCCTTTATTTCCATACTTATTACCTCTTTGCAGTGAAGCATGAAATAAAAGATAGCATCGCTTATTTAGAGGAAGCCCTCACTATTTTTCGGGATTTAGGTAACGATTTTTTTGCGGCGCGCACCTTGACGTGGTTGGGTATTATCACCCTACAATCATCCAGCTTACAGAAAGGACGGGCTTATATGGAAGAGGGGTTAGCTCTGGCGCAAGCCACGGGCAATATGACGGATACCAGTAACTTGCTAAGTAACCTTTGCGAGATTGTGTTGGCTTTGGGCGATTATGAAGCGGGTGAGGCGTATGCTCGTGAAGCCTTGTCTGTGGCCACGCAACTGGAGCAGCGTGTTGGTTTTGCTTATGCTGCTGTTGTATACGGTGTTTATTTTGTTCTAAGAGGCGATTTAGATAGGGCAGAAGCACAAATTAAAGCGGGTTGGGAAAAGGCCAAGGTCATCAATTTTGCCGTGACGCTGACGTATGCGTCAGCGTTGCTTAGCCTCTGTCACAGTTTTCGGGGAAATTATCAAGACGCGCAGCAATGGGCTGAAGAGGGCTTGGTGAATCCCATGAATGATGGTTTTGGTCATATTTTAGGTCATTGGGCGATGGCTGTAGCGCAGCTTGGTTTGGGTGAAGCTGGGCAGACTTGGGTGTATGTGCGCCAAATGATTGAGCATGTGCAAGCGTATCCATCGTTGGCGATGTTGACGTGGCTGTTGCCCATTACGGCCGTTCTGCACGCGCAAAATGAAGAGTGGGAAACGGCCGTTCACCATCTGGCTCTTGCCTACACCCACCCCCTCAGCCCCACTGGCTACCTGGACAAATGGTCGTTGCTGGGGGAGACGCAAGCTCGTTTGCAAACCGAGCTGGGCCAGGCAGCCTATCAGGCAGCTTGGCAAAAGGGACAATCGCTTGCATTAGAAGCTATATTTGAGACCGAATAGCAAAATCGGGAAGATATGTCACTACAAATTCATCTTTTTGGTTCCCCCCGTTTTGTCTTAGCAGGTGAGCCATTACGTCTAAGTCGGCGCAAATCTATTGCTCTCTTGGCCTATCTGGTGGTCACCGATCAGCCACAGTCCCGTGATGCCTTCTTAGGCTTGCTCTGGCCTGAATATGAATCAGCTGCAGCCAGGGCCAACTTGCGCCGCGATCTCTCCTGGATGCGCCGTATGCTGCCGGATGATTTGTTAGTGGTAGATCGCTTGCAAATAGATATTAATCCAGCAGCCGGAGCGTGGTTGGATGTGCAAGCGTTTGAGGCGGGGATAACGGCCGTGGCCCAACACGTCCATCAATCTGATGAACTATGTGATGAATGTGCCCAAAGGCTGGCCGAAGCCGTAGACCTGTATGAAGGTGACTTTATGGCTGGCTTTAGTCTGGCGGATAGTGCCGAATTTGAAGAGTGGCATTTTTTCCAACGAGAGGAATACCGGGCCAAGATGGTCGAGAGTTTGCAGCAGCTTATCAGTTGGTGTCGGGGGCAGCAGCAGTATGAGCAGGGTATAGCATACGGCCGTCGTTGGTTAGCCCTCGATCCCTGGCACGAACAAGCCCATCGAGCCTTGATGACCCTCTATGCCCTGACCGACCAGCAAGCGGCGGCTTTGCGGCAGTATGATGAGTGTGTGCGTCTTCTGGAAGAGGAGTTGGGCATTGAGCCGGAGTCAGAGACGCAGGTCCTGTTTGAAGCCATTCGCAATCGGGAATTTGGGAAAGCTGACCTGAAGGAGAATGGTGCCGAGAAAGATGCTGGAGGCCAAAAGCCAGAGGAAGCAGCAAAGGACGAGATACTTCCTACTGATTTTGAACTGCCCTTGCCTACGCCAATAACACCTTTTATTGGGCGGGAGCAAGAATTGGCTAATATTGTTGAGCTGTTGTCCAGACCGGAAACACGCTTGATAACTGTGGTAGGGCCGGGGGGGATGGGCAAAACGAGATTGGCCTTGGCGGTGGCAACGGCCGTTATGCCCCATTTCAAACATGATGCCCACTTAATCTCTTTAGCATCTCTTTCTGTACCAGAACATATTGTGCCAACTGTAGCCAGTACACTGAACTTAGGCCTTAGCGGGACGAATCCTCAATCTCAGTTGCTAGACTATTTACGTGATAAAGAGATGTTGCTCTTAATGGATAATTTTGAACATCTTTTGCCCGGAGCAAGTTTTTTGATGGATGTTTTGCAGGCAGCACCGAAAGTGAAGATTTTAGTCACTTCACGCGAACGGCTCAATTTGACGAGTGAAGCCGTGTTTGTTTTGGGCGGTTTGTCCGTTACCCATGAGGATAAGACCGAATTGAGCCAGGCCTTCCAACTTTTCCAACATCATGTGAGTTTGGTACGTTCCAATCTGGTTTTACAAGCAGAGGATTACCAAATCATCAACCAGATTTGTGAAATGGTTGATGGCATGCCCCTAGCTCTGATCCTAGCAGCGAGTTGGTCGGAAATACTTGCTTTTACTGAGATTGCTGAGGAAATAGACCGTAGTCTGGATTTTTTGGAAACAGATATGACCGATATGCCACAGCGGCAGCGTAGCATTCGGGCTATATTTGAAGGTTCCTGGCGGCGGTTGACAGATGAGGAGAAGCGTACTTTCTCGCAATTATCTCTATTTCGTGGGGGCTTTACACGCCTGGCGGCCCAAGCGATAACAGGTGTAACGTTATTGACGTTAAGAGGGCTGGTACGGAAGCTGTTTTTGACATTGGAGACAAACGGCCGTTACCAAATTCACGAATTGTTGCGTCAGTTTGGGGCGGAGTCATTGGCCAAACAAACCTTGGCGACCCCAGATATTTATGAGCGTCATGCTGCCTATTATTGCCAAGTCTTACAAGACCACTGGCAATCTTTGCAGGGACGCGACCACAAAGCTGCTTTGGCTGAAATTGGGGTGGATATTCAAAATATACAGGCCGCCTGGGAATGGGTAGTGGCACAAAAACGGGATGATATGTTCGTCATAGCCAGAGATAGTTTGGGCTATTTTTATGAGTGGCAAGGGCGTTATGAAACGGGGAATATGGCTTTTCAACAAGCCAGTGAGGCATGGCCGAACGATCCAGCAAATTTGATATGGCACGGCCGTTTTTTATACATTTTGGGGCAGACAGCAACGGCCGTTAGCAAACTGCAACAAGCCATCATCCTGTTGGAACAAAGAAATCTACCTACTATAGATATGCAACAACAAAAAGGTAGAAGTCTGCAATATTTGGGAAAAATTAGGCTCCATCAAGGACAAGTTGAAGTCGCCCAAGCTCATTTGAAGGAAAGCTTGACCTTGTATAAAGTTGCCAACGATGATCTATCTGTAGCCCATGTTCTGATCGATTTAGGTTATGTGGCGCATGAACTAAGCAACTATCTAGTTGCCAACAATTATTTTGAGCAAGGGCTGCATATTTATCGGACGTTAGGCTATGAGCGTGGTGTTGCGAAGGCTTTAGAACAGATGAGCCTGATGGCCCGGTATCAGGGTGATATCGAAGCAAGTGAACAACTGGCACTAGAAAGCCTGGATATTTATGAAAAACTGGGGGAACTGCCAGACTTAGCTCGTGGCCAATCTAATTTAGGTATCGCCCTCAATTTTATGGGCAGATTTGCTGATGGAGAAACTCTGTTGCAAAAAAGCTTAGCAATATTAATCGATATTGGAGACAGGGAATGGCTCGTTGAAACCCGCATTCGATTGGGGGCAGTCCAGCACCATTTGGGCAAATTGGCTGAGGCTCGGCAAGCATTTGAGATAGCACTCAGTTTAGCTCAGACCATTAGCCTATCACAAGGCATCGGGTTTGCTCTGCATATGTTAGGTGAAGTTGCCATTGCTGAAGAAAAGTATGGTGAGGCAGAACAACACCTGCGGCAATGTATTGCTCTATTCCAACAGAGGCATAAGCCAAGTTATATCGGTAGAGCTTGTTCTGTTTTAGGCATCTGTTATTTAGAGGCAGGGGATACCAAACAATCACAGCGGTATTTGCTAGAGGCGTTACAAATTGGTGTTGCGGTTCCAGACGGTATGTCCACCAATAATGTCTTAATGGCCTTGGCACAAATATTAGTCAGACAAGGAGAGATAGAACAAGGTATTGAACTTCATAGTTTGTGCCTAATAAATTACCCATTTTATAGGGTAGGTCGTGGTATGCATGCTAAATTGCGCGAACAATTAACGGTGGTTGTCAATAGCTTACCCCCTAACACTATTGCTGCCGCCCTAAAACGAGGTGAGGATTTGGATGTATGGCAAGTAGCCCGCTCTCTGCTCAATGAACTCACTGAACTGGGTTGGGGAAATGATGGAAAAATGATGGATAAGCGAAATTATCACCGCTACTGATTGGGTGTAAACTCGATAAAGAGGAGTACGATGGCCATCTTGAAAAAGACCTCGTGCTTAAGCCTTGGTCAGGATAAAATTGGGAAGATATGTCACTACAAATTCATCTTTTTGGTTCCCCCCGTTTTGTCTTAACAGGTGAGCCATTACGTCTAAGTCGGCGCAAATCTATTGCTCTCTTGGCCTATCTGGTGGTCACCGGTCAGCCACAGTCCCGTGATGCCCTCTTAGGCTTGCTCTGGCCTGAATATGAGTCAGCCGCAGCCAGGGCCAACTTGCGTCGCGATCTCTCCTGGCTGCGCCGTATGCTGCCGGATGATTTGTTAGTGGTAGATCGCTTGCAAATAGATATTAATCCAGTAGCCGGAGCGTGGTTGGATGTGCAAGCGTTTGAGGCGGGGATAACGGCCGTTGCCCAACACGTCCATCAATCTGATGAACTATGTGATGAATGTGCCCAAAGGCTAGCCGAAGCCGTAGACCTGTATGAAGGCGACTTTATGGCTGGCTTTAGCCTAGCCAACAGTGCCGAATTTGAAGAATGGTACTTTTTTCAGCGTGAACAGTATCGCCAGAAGATGGCCGATAGTTTGCAGCAATTGATAAGCTGGTGCCAAGAACGGCAGAAATTTGAACAGGGCATTATTTACGGCCGTCGCTGGTTGGCTCTTGATCCCTGGCACGAACCTGCCCATCGAGCCTTAATGGCCCTCTATGCCTATTCTGACCAAAAAGCGGCAGCATTGCGACAGTATGAAGAGTGTGTGCGCCTGTTGGAGGAAGAGTTGGGCATTCAGCCAGAGGCAGAAACGGAGGCTTTGTATGAGGCTATTCGCACACGACGCATTGGCAAGATGCCTACGACAGCCCCAGAATCACTGTTGGTGGCAGCAGATCAGCAGACAGAAGCATCAGCCTCACCACAGGCAAATGGCATAACCTCACCAGCGCAGCCTAAATTGCCAATGGCTTTAACACCGTTGATCGGCCGTCAGCAAGAAAAAGTGGATTTGGTTGGGCTGTTAACTTCAACTGAGACACGTTTGGTCACCATTATTGGCGTGGGCGGCATGGGCAAAACGCGCTTAGCCTTAGCAGTGGCCACCATCTTGCAAGCGCAAGACGATCCGCCTACTTTTCCTGATGGTGTTTATTTTGCGGAGATGGGAGCTTTGGAAACGGCCGAATTTATTCTGCCCACCATCGCCCAAGCATTGGGGGTGCGCCTCGATCACGGCAGTCAACAGTTGGTGACTTTTTTGCAGGACAAAAAATCACTTATTGTTTTGGACAACTTTGAACACCTGTTGGCAGGGGCCGCGCTGATGCAAGACCTTCTGCAACAGTTGCCCCTGCTGACCATTTTAGTCACTTCACGCGAACGGCTGCGCTTGCAAGAGGAACAACTATATCCTCTCAGTGGGCTGGCGATTCCTACAGTTGAAGACCCTGAAGCGGCAGCGGCGGCTCTGTTTTTGAGTAATGCACGGCGGGTGCGCCCTCACTTTGCGCCAAATCTAGCCCAGCAAAGTGACATCATCCGTATTTGCCAACTGGTGGAAGGGATGCCTTTGGCTTTGGAATTGGCTGGCTCTTGGCTAGATACTTTGTCGCCCCAGGAAATTGGTGCTGAAATTGTGCGTAACCTTGATTTCTTGGAGACGGAGCTGATTAATGTGCCGCGCCGCCATCGCAGTGTGCGGGCTGCCATTGACGGGTCATGGCAAAGATTGTCGCCGGAACAGCAAGGGCAGTTGGCTCGTCTTTCTACCCTGCGGGGCAGCTTTACGCGGGAAGCAGCCGCCGCTATCGGCGGGGTTTCGCTGCGTACGCTGACTCACTTGATCAATAAATCCTTTGTGGGCTTTCAGCAACAAACACAGCGGTATGATATTCATGCCCTGATCTTGCAATTTGCGGCCAGCCAATTAGCCCAAAACCCAACGAAAAAAGCGGAGACGGAGGCGGCTCATGCACAGTATTTTAGTGAGCTTTTGGGTAGTTGGCGTTGGTTTACGCCTTACAAGCAGATTGAGCCGACGATAGACCGGATTGAAGTGGAAATTGACAATGTGCGAGCCATGTGGCGCTGGGTGATTGCCCAAGAGGATATTGAACGCGTTTATCATGGCTTTACGACGTTGGGACGTTTTTATTTGCTGCGTGGTGCTTTGTCGGAGGGAATTGGGCTGCTGGAGGCGGCGGCGGAGATGGTGGCCAGGGTCGAGGGCGAGTCGGTTCTGTTGGGGCGGATAACGGCCGTTCTATCTAGCCTTTACCGTTGGCAAGGAGATTATGAAACAGCTATCTCCGCTGCCCAAAAAGCCATCGCTATCGGAAAAGCTTTAGATGCTATGGATGTGCAAGCCTTGGCTCTGTTTGAATGGGGCCACACCTTAGTCAGATTGAGCCAATTTGAGGCCAGTGAAGAAATATTAGACGAAGCCCTGGCGGCCACACGGCAAGCTCAACTCACCTATCTAGAGGGGGATGTGCTGCAAGCCATGGCGCTTGTCAATTTTTACCGGGGTGAGAATGATGAGGCAGAGCAAAAGTTTGTTACTGCTTTGGCTCTTTTCCGCGAATGTCAGGGTATTCAAGGAGAAGCCTTTACACTTAACGGGTTGGGACTCATTAAAGCAGTGCGTAAACAGATGCGCCAAGCCTCACAGCTATTTGAGCAGAGCAGGGCGTTACATCATCAGATCAAGGATCGGGTGGGGGAAGCGCGGGCCTTGACCAATTTGGCCAATAGTGAAGCGGAGTCGGGCCACCTTGTGGCAGCCATTACCTACAATAAACGCGCCTTAACGATGCACCGAGCGGCTGGTATACGGCTGGGTGAAGCTGTGAACTTGGGTTGGTTGGGCAAAATTTATGGCGATTTGGGGCAATATGAGACGGCGCGGGACTATTTGCAACAGGGTGTGGCGATTTGCCAACAAATTAACACCAAGCCAGATGAGATTAATCTGATGCTGAAAAGCTGTCAATTGGCGCTGCAAATGGGTGATTACCAAACGGCTTATCCCTTGGCGCAACAGGGACTGACGCTGGCCTATGAGTTTGAAGTGTTGCGGCAAATTCCGGTGGCTATGAATTGTCGTGGCCATGCGCTGCAGGGGATGGGGGAGTGGGCTGCTGCCCAAGAGGCCTATCAAGATGCTCTGGAGCAGCTAAAAGGGGAGAAGCAAACTAAGGAACGAACAGAACCACAGGCGGGACTGGCTCGTCTAGCATTGGATCAGGGAGAAGTGACCCAGGCTTTAGCTCATATTGAACCCGTGCTGCTGGTCATTGCCGAACGGCCGCTCACGGGCATTTTTGGCGCATATGATATTTATTTAACTTGTTACGAGGTGTTGCAGTCGGCTGGAGATGAACGGGCAGAGGCGGTGCTGGCCACGGCCGTTAGCCGACTAGAAGCTCAAGCACAGCAGATTGATGATGACCAACTGCGAGCCTCTTTTTTACAAAACGTCTCTGCCAACCGCACCTTATTGGCCACTCGCCCTGCTGGAAACTAATTATGAAACCTTTGATTGGCACACAATTAAAACGCTTTTTACGAGACTACAAACGGCAGCAACGGCCGTCTCACGATCTGACCGTCCTTTTGCAAAGCGTTGAATATCCAGCCAACGTCGGCTCCATTTTCCGTGTGGCTGATGGTGCGGGGCTAACAGAACTGGTGCTGTCTGGCATCACGCCCAGGCCGCCCCATCCCACGATTGAGAAGGTCGGCCGTTTCAAAAGCCAGCGCGTCCCTTGGCGTTATGAGGCTGATCCGGTAACGGCCGTTTCCCAACTCAAACAACAAGGCTATCACATGGTGGCGGTGGAGTTAGCCGATACGGCCGTTCCCTATCATCAGTACGACTACCCTCAAAAAACCTGCCTCGTTGTTGGCCATGAAGATCATGGGGTGACAAAAGCGGTGTTGGGGATGTGTGATACGGCCGTTTTCCTACCCATGTATGGCAAAGGACTCTCCCTTAACGTCCATGTGGCTCTCAGCATTGTGGTTTACCATATTTTGCATTGCCATCGGTCGTAATCCGATGACAGATTGCTGTTTACCGATCTCTATTTCTTTGTTATACTCTCTCTATTGGGAAGTGCGGGGTATTACAACAATACTTTATATGGGAGAATGACGATGAAAATTTCCTGCTTGCAAGAAAATCTGGCGAAGGGATTGAGTATCGTGAGCCGGGCCGTGAGTACGCGCTCTACGTTGCCCGTATTGGGCAATATTTTGTTGGCGACGGATGAAAATCGCCTGCGCCTATCAGCCACCAACTTGGAAATCGTCATCACTTGCTGGATTGGGGCTAAAGTGGAAGAAGAGGGCAGCATCACTGTACCCGCCCGCACCCTCAACGATCTCATCAGTGCCTTGCCCCAAGAACGTGTCGATTTGCAGTTGAACGAGCAGACCCAAACGATGCACGTTTCTTGTGCTCGTACCGAGGCCAATATCAAAGGTATTGATGCTCAAGAGTTCCCCATTGTGCCCGAACCCAACAAAGACAACCGCATTCGCGTGGAGGCTGATGTCTTCAAGCAGATGATCGGCCAGGTGGCTTTTGCCGCCGCCGTGGATGATGCTCGTCCCACGCTCACTGGTGTAGCCACCACCTTTGATGGCGGACAGATGATGATGGCGGCCACAGATGGCTTCCGTCTGTCAGTGCGTTCGGCCCACTTTCCCGGTCAGATTGATGATCCCTTTACCATCATTATCCCGGCCCGGGCCTTGGGCGAGGTCGCCCGGGTAACGGCCGATAATCTTGATGCCATCTACATCTCCATGCCTGAAGGGCGCAATCAGATTATCTTTGACTTAGAAAATGTGGTAGTGGTATCCCAACTGATTGATGGTAACTTTCCCGATTATCGACCCATTATTCCGGGCAACCGCAGCACGGTGACAATTATGAACACGGCCGAATTCCGCAAGGCCTGCCGCACGGCCGATATTTTTGCCCGTGAATCTAGCCATACAGCTCGTGTCAAAATTGAACCAGGTGACGAAATCACACCCGCCTTTGCCACTATCGCCGCCACCAGTACCGAAACTGGTGACAATGTGGCTCAAATTGATGCCAATGTAGATGGCGAGCCTGTGGAAATTGCCTTTAACGTCAAATATATGACTGATGTGCTGAGTGTGATTGATACGCCTCAGGTGGCTTTAGAGACCACCAACCCCATGTCTCCTGGCGTTATCAAACCCGTCGGCGACAATGATTTCCTGCACGTCATCATGCCCATGCACTTTGGCCGATGATATGATTTTGGATTTAGGATTGACGATTGAGAGGTAGCAATCGTCAATCCTAAATCGGCAATCGTAAATCAATCCAGTTCTTCCAACACTGTTTGATACAAGGTATCGGCTCGTAAATCCTCCAGCGTATGGCAGGGGGCATCGAGCTTGTCAGCCAGCAGCCGCGCTAGGCCTTGATCGAAGGCGGCATGTTCCATATTGATGACCACTGAGCGCACTTGAGCCTCCCGAATGAGACCACAGATGCGGTGGGCTTCTTCTTGCGGCGGCAAGTCGCTTAAGCTCACATTGCCAGCACCATCGGTGAGCAAAATCAGCATGGGCTGTACATCGGGGTGGGTATAGGATTCCTTCTGGAAGACTTCATGAGCCATCATTAAGCCAGCAGATAAGGGTGTTTTACCGCCTACGGCAATATCAGCCAAAGCATTACGAGCTAATTGTACTGAGTTGGTGGGTGGCAGAACCAGGTGGGAATCGTTTTTATTGAAGACAATCAATCCCACGCGATCGCGGCGCTGGTAGGCATCGGTCAGCAGAGACATGATGGCTCCCTTGGTGGCTTCCATACGTTCGGCCACGGCCATACTCCAACTGGCATCCACAGCAAAGAGAATGAGGTTGGCGGAGCGGCGCACGCGCACTTTTTCGCGCAAATCTTCTTTGCGTAAGGCCAGGGCTAGTTTGGAGCGATCTCGATTTTTTTGGTGAGGGGCGGCGGCCCGCAAGGTGGCATCAAAGGCCAAGTCCGTTACTTTGTCGCCTTTGGGCAAGCGGGATTGGATGTAATGGCCTCGTTTGCGTTCTGTTTTAGTTTGGGAGCGGCGTCCGGCTTTATTGCGGGTGAGGCGGTCTAGCTGGGTGTCCAGACGGCGAGCCGTGAATTCGGCTTTGGATTCGACTTTTTGACCACCTTCCCACCAGTTTCCGTCTTGGGGGGCTTGGGGAATGGATTGGGGGCCGGCTTCGCTCTGAGCGACTTCGGCCCCTTCACTGGTTTCATCCGAGTCTAACGCTTTTTTTTTACGTCAGAGGTATCGCTTTCGGCCTCCATTGGCTCGCCTTCTTCGCCGCCATCCATGTCGCTTTGAATGGTATCGAGGCGTTCTTCGAGGTCGTAGGGGCTGATGGCGGTGTCTTGGAACGGCCGTCCCTTGATACGATGGGGCAGGGCCAGTTCGGCGGCTAGGACAATGTCTTCGTTGGTGATGCGTTTACGGCCGTTTAGAGCCGCATGGGCCTGAGCGCCACGTAAAATCACCAGGTCAGCACGATGACCATCTACATTGAGCGAAGCCGTGAGGCCAGCAATTGAGGCCAAATCATTGCGTGAATATTTGACATGATTGACCAGTTCTCGTGCCTGGGCGATCTGATCAGACAGATGCTTTTCTTCATCTGTCCAAGTGCCATTGAAAGCTTCGGGGTCTACTTCAAATGCCAGCCGTCGTTCCATGATCGCCATACGCTGCTTGGGATCGGGCAGCCCTTTGATTTGCACGGAGAAGGCAAAACGATCTAACAGTTGGGGACGCAGATCACCTTCTTCGGGGTTCATGGTGCCCACCAGAATAAATTTGGCGGGATGGGTGAAGCTGATCCCTTCCCGTTCAACAACGTTCACGCCCATGGCGGCTGAGTCAAGCAGGAGGTCTACGACATGATCGTCTAACAGGTTGACTTCATCCACATAGAGAAGCCCACGATTGGCGGAGGCCAGTACGCCAGGTTCAAAATGCTTTTCGCCAGCTTGAATGGCTTTTTCGATGTCTAGTGTGCCCACCACGCGATCTTCGGTGGCGCTAACGGGCAAATCTACAAAAGGCGTTTGCCGATCAACGGTATTTAACTGTCCATCGGCATGACGGACGCGGCACTCGTCGCACCACTCATTCGGCCGTTCGGGATCACAACCAAAACGGCAGTCAGACACAACGGGTAAATCTGGTAGGAGGGCGGCCAAGGCACGAGCGGCCGTTGATTTGGCTGTGCCTCGCTCGCCACGAATCAAGACCCCACCGATGCGTGGATTAACAGCATTTAATATCAATGCTCGCTTCATCCGTTCTTGTCCGACGATTGCTGTGAAAGGAAAAACTGCTCGACGTGCCATACCATTTGCTCCATGTTCGTTATTTGCAAGAGTGGGATTATACTGCAAGGAGAAATGGGGGCAACTGCCGATTTGCGATTTTTGATTTACGATTTACGATTAGCGTTATGAAGAGAGCTTTACCTAGAAATTCATTGGCAAATGAGTATGGTGTGGTGGTGATGGCTCATCGTGGCGGCAGTGGGCTTTGGCCGGAAAATACGATGTTGGCCTTTCGCAAAGCAGTTGCCTTAGGAGTGGATGCCCTGGAGATAGATATCCACAGCACAGCTGATGGGGTGCTGGTGGTGAGCCATGATCCAGATGTGGATCGGGTGACAAATGGTAAAGGACGCATCAACGACATGACGTTTGCGGCTTTGCAGGAGTTGGATGCTGGCTATTGGTGGACGGCCGATCAGGGCAAAACGTACCCTTATCGTGGGCAGGGCATCACTATTCCGGCGGTTGAAGAACTGTTTCAAACCTTTCCTGAGATGTGGATTAATGTGGATATTAAGCAGTCACAGCCAGCGATTGTACGGCCGTTTGCTGATCTTATCCGCCGTTATAACATGAGCGATAAAATGATGGTTGGTTCCTTTGCTGGGCACACGGTGGCGGAGTTCCGGCGTGCCTGTCCCGAGGTGGCAGCAGCGGCTTCAGCCAATGAAGCCCGTTTATTGTTTGGCTTGAGTGTGGTGGGGTTGGAGAAGTTATATCGTGGCCGGGCGCAGGCCATGCAGTTGCCGGAGTATGAGGGGCGTATCCATGTGATTACACCCCGTTTTGTGGCTGCTGCGCATCGGGTGGGAACGGCCGTTCATGTGTGGACGGTTGACGAGGAAGCCGATATGCGGCGCTTGATTGACCTGGGGGTGGATGGGCTAATGACGGATTATCCAGACCGTTTATTGCGAGTGTTGGGCCGTTTAGCTGCATAAAGGCGGTGTGTCTGACGGCCGTTAATGTAATGATTAAATTGGTTCGATGTTTAAGGCCAATTCCAAAAATAAAGCATCCAGATTTGAAGGAATTTTGAGAATTGACTTGAGGTTTTTTCAGAATATGTTGGCTAATTATTTTTCTGAAAAAGCCTAACCGCTTGTTATAAATTTGCTAACGGTCCGTAAACGTGTATCTGCCTCAAAATCACAGGAATAGGCTAAAGGTACTGATTCAGTGTATAATATAATAGGTAATGATAGATTTTTTAGATGAAAGACGGCCGTAACAAGTAAATAGCATTATCATTTATAAACGTAAGCTCGATGCCACTAGTAGTTCGCAGAGTGGAGTTAGGTCGTCTAGGAAACAGGCATGTCTAAGATACCTACATTTCAGGAACTACTAGCAAATTTCTCAGATCGCACCTTCATTGGTCGCCATACTTATCTGGCGCTTTTTCACCATACCTTTGTCGCCCCACACCCACCATTTCTCATTCTAAATATTTATGGTGATGCTGGTATGGGCAAGACGATGCTTTTGCATGAGTTGGCCCATCTTGCAGTTGGGTATGGTGGACAAACGGCCGTGACCCACGCTGACCAAACGACGATTCCTCAACTCATCCGTCACATCGTTGAGCAATTCGACAATCACGATCAGCTATTTCCTAATGTCCATCAAAACAGTGATGACTCACAATTAGCCTCCCATTTTGTCACAGACCTAGATCAGTTTGCTCAGCAACAACGCCCCGTTCTTTGCTTCGATAACTACGATGGGGCCTCTCCAGCAGTTGATATCTGGCTGCGTGAGCTGCTGGTAGGTAAATTTGGTACTTTTAGCAGTCAAGTTCTCTTTGTCATTGCTAGCCGTGAACCATTAGACACACCTTGGCTAGTATTCCGACGGGCTTTACATCAAATTGAGCTGACGGCCTTTAATGACATGGAAGCCCGTGCCTTCCTCCATCAAGCCAGTGTGACTGATCCTAAAACTATGGCCCAGATGTTGCAACGGGCCCAGGGTGTGCCTGGTAGTTTGGCGGCCCTGGTGGCTCAACGCGAACAATTGGCAGATAGTGCCCTCTTGTGGCAGAGAGGGCGTGGACATTTTGAAGCCAAATCCTTCCCTCATGCGCTGGACGAATTTAACCGGGCTATTGAGTTACAGCCCGAAAACGATCATTTATATCATTGGCGGGGCCGGACCTATTGGGAGACAGATGATCATCCCTCGGCCTTGGCCGATTTTTCCAAAGCGATTGAGTTACAGCCTGATCATGTTACCTATTACCATTGGCGTGGAGCAGCTTATCGCAAGGCGCATGATTATGCGGCGGCCTTGGCTGATTTTTCGCGGGCGATTGCTTTGCAGCCCAGTGATGGCAATAACTATTGGGCTCGCGGCTATACTTATCGTGAAGCCCATAATTTTCAAGCGGCCGTTCATGATTTCTCGAAGGCGATTGAGTTGCAGCCGGACAATATTAACTTTTACTATTGGCGGGCGCGTTCCTATTTAGAAATGAAAGATATGGCTAAGGCCTTAGCTGATTTTATGCATATTAAAGACGTATTGCACCAGAAACAGCACGAAACTATTCATAAGAACGGTCATTGACAAAAGGTCATAGCCCCAACTTTGCCCCCATACCCCTAGTCCTATAAACTCCTCCGTATATGATAAACGGAAAATTGATCTTGAAGCGAGGGCGGGAAAAGCCCGTCCTCAAGCGGCATCCTTGGCTGTTTTCGGGAGCCATTCAACGTGTAGAAGGTGAGCCTGAAGCTGGCGATTTGGTGCAGGTGGTGGCAGGTAACGGCCGTTTCCTGGCCATCGCCCTCTACAATCCCCGCTCCCAAATACAGGGGCGCATCCTCACTGGGCAAGATGAAGCTATTGATGAAACCTTTTGGCGCAGCAAAATAGAACGCGCCTTACGCCATCGTGCCTTACTCAACCTTGAGCCAGCCACTACTGCCTATCGCCTCATCAACGCTGAAGCCGATGGCCTGCCAGGACTAATCGTGGACAAATATGGTGATTTTTTGGTGATGCAATGTTTGGCTCTTGGTGTAGACGGCCGTAAACAGATACTGTCCCACCTGTTGGCTGAATTGGTGCAGCCCAAAGGCATCATTGAACGCTCCGATGTGGATGTACGCAAGAAGGAAGGACTGTCCCCAGTGACGGGGCTGCTGTGGGGTGAGGAACCAGCAACAGAGATAATCATCCATGAAAATGGGCATCAATTTGGCGTGGATTTGTTATCGGGGCATAAGACTGGCTTTTATTTGGATCAGCGAGATAACCGAACGGCCGTTTGCCAAACCCCTCATGTCACCAATAAGCACATCCTCAATGCCTTCGCCTACACGGGCGGTTTTGCTGTGTACGCGGCTGCCCAAGAAGCTGCAACTATTATTAATATTGATAGCTCTATCCCCGCTCTGGAGCAAGCCGAACGGAATATGGTTCTGAACGGCTTCGAGCGACCTCAGGACGAGTACATCGCTGGCGATGTGTTTGAGGTGCTGCGCTACTACCGAGAGGAAGGACAGCAGTTCGATATGATCATCCTCGACCCACCCAAATTTGTACATAGCCGCCGTGATCTGGAACGGGCTAGTCGTGGTTACAAGGATTTGAACCTGCAAGCTTTGCATTTGCTGCGCCCTGGCGGTGTGCTGGCAACTTTTTCCTGCTCTGGCTTGGTGAGCGCAGATTTATTTCAGAAGGTTGTATTTGGTGCAGCCGTTGATGCTAGCCGCGATGCACAAATCATGCAATTTCTCAGCCAACCCGCCGACCATCCTGTACTGCTCAGCTTCCCCGAATCAGCCTATTTGAAGGGTCTGCTTTGCCGAGTGTGGTGACCTTTGAACTGTTATTCCGAGGTCCGCCGAGGAACCCCGGTGGAGCAGCAAGACCGTCGAGATTTCTCACTTCGTTCGAAATGACAATTAACGGATGATCGACCTTTAAAAACAGTTGACCATTCCCTTTTTCCTGTCTATACTGCCCGCCGCCTATGAAAATAAAACGACTCGTATTACAAGGTTATAAAACGTTTGCTACCAAGACAGAGTTCCTGTTTGATGAAGGTTTAACGGCCGTTGTCGGACCTAATGGCAGCGGTAAAAGCAATATCGCCGATGCTATCCGTTGGGTGCTGGGCGAGCAGAGCTACAGTACCTTGCGCGGCAAACGCACGGTGGACATGATTTTTGCCGGCAGCCAGAGCCGAGCGCGGGCGGGCATGGCCCAAGCCATTTTAACATTGGACAACAGTGATGGCTGGTTGCCTATTGATTACACCGAGGTGGAAATCGGCCGTCGCGCTTACCGTTCTGGCGAAAATGAGTACATCCTCAACGGGCAAAAAGTGCGTTTGAAGGATGTGACCGAGTTGTTAGCCAGCAGCGGCTTGGCCGAGCGTACCTACACCATTATTGGGCAAGGTTTGGTAGACAAGGCCTTGTCGTTGAAGGCCGATGAGCGGCGGGCTTTGTTTGAAGAAGCGGCAGGCATCACTCATTACAAGAACCGGCGGGCTGAAACTCTGCGTCGTTTGGCCGATACACAACATAATTTGGAGCGGGTGCATGATATTTTGAATGAGATTCAGCCCCGTTTGCGCTCGTTGAAGCGGCAAGCAACGCGGGCGCGTAACTTTGAGCAGGTGTCGGTGGATTTGCGGGAGCATTTGCGGCTGTGGTATGGCTTCAAATGGGAGCAGGCCAAGGCTAATGTGCGCCATGCGCGGGAAGTGGCAGGGGTGGCCGAAAAGGTGTGGCAAGACGGCCGTCACAAGCTGCTTGTTCAACAAACCAATGCCGATGACTTACGCCGTCAAGTAAATCGCTGGCGGGGTCGGGTGGAGGAGGCGCAAACGAAGCGGGATGAGTTGCGCGAACAGCTTTCGCAAGCACGGCGGGAAGCGGCCGTTTTGTCAGAGCGGCGTGATGCGGTGCAGCGACAGTTGGCGGAAGTGGCCCAAGATTTGCCGCAGCTACAGGAGTTGCAAACGGCGGCGCAAGCGGAACTCAACGCGGCGCTGGAGGAATTACAGGTGGCTCAAGCGGAATTGCAGGCGCGGCAGGGGACATGGCAGCAGTTTAATGCCACTTATGAGGCCCAACAGGCGGAGATCGGCCGTTGGCAGCAGACGCTGACGCAATTGACGCAACGACGGCAAGAGACACAGACGCGGCTGGCGCAAGCGCAGGGGCAGGTGAGTCAGTTGCAGGAACGGTTGGGGGAAAGAGAGGAGGCCGAGGAGAAGGGGAGCGAGGGAGCTGAAGAGTTGGTAATATTAGAGCAACGGGTGGGGGAACTGACGGCCGTTTTCCAATCAGCTCAACAAAAATCAGACGATTTGCAGGGACAACGAGCGGCGGTGCAGAAGCAGCGGGCGGCGTTGATACGGGAGTTGAAGCCACTGCGCAAGCAAGTGGGCAAGCCGGAAGGGCAGGTGAACCAGCAGCGGCGGGCCTTGGCACGGCTAGAGGCCCGGGCCGAGATGTTGGACCAAATGCGAGGCGGCGAGGTGGCCCAAATTAATGTGCCGATTGTGGGGCAGTTGGCTCGCTTTTTGACGATTCCTGATGAGTACCAGACGGCCGTTGCTGCGGCTTTGGGCGAAAAGTTAGCGACGCTGTTGGTTGAAGATGAAGCGCAGTTGTGGCAGTTGGTGCAAGCGGCAGAGGGTGGCCTAACGGCCGTTGCTTTGGACCGTGTGCAAGCTGTATCTTTGCCCGAACTGGCCGGGAAAACGGCCGTGATTGGTCGGGCCAGCGAGTTGGTGCAGGTGGAGGCCCAAGCCCGAGCTGTGGCCGATTTGCTGCTGGGTAATGTGTGGTTGGTGGAGAATGCTCAGGCGGCTTATGAGGTGGCGGCACAGTTGGCAGCGGGAGGAACGGCCGTGGCTTTGGATGGTTTTGTGGCCCATGCTGGTGGTTTGGTGCAGACAGACGGCCGTTCAGCCCAGAACAACATTTTGGCGCGGGAGCAAGCCTGGCGTGAGGCCCAAGCTGAAGTCAAGAGGCAGCGGAAGGCGGTTAGGGCGGCTGAAAAGGGCTTGGCCGCGCAGCAAAAAGAGATTCAGACGCGGCAGACGGAAGTGGATGATCTGCAAGCTCAAGAGCAGCAGTTGGGGCACGATTTGAATGATGCTTTGGCCGCCATGAGCGCGGCCCAGCGGCAAATGGATCGGGCGCAGCAGCAGCAGGATTTTGTGGTGCGGCAGCGAGAAAATCAGGCAAAAGATGTGGCGCGATTACGCGGGCGGGTGACGGATTTACAAGCGGCCATCGGCAAGCATGAAGCCCAACTGGTGACAATGACGACAGAGTATGAAGGGGCGCAGGCACAATTAGCGGCTTTGCCTGTGGCTGAGGGGCAGCAGCAGCGGCAAACGTTGCGCCAGGATGTGGCTACGGCCCAGACGATTGTGGCGGGGCGGCAAGCGGTGGTAGATAGTCGCCATGCGACGCTGAATCAGCTTGATAGTCAGTGGCAGCGTTTGCAGCAACGGCAAGCGGCTTTGCAGAAACAGCAAGCGACGCTGGCCGAATCAGAAGTAACGGCCGATAGCAAGCGGCTCAGTGATGAGCTAACCCAACTAGAGACGGATTTGCAGCCGATGGTGGCCCGTTTGGCTGAGGCGCGGCAGGGATTGCAGAAGTTGGAGGAGGAAACGGCCGTGCATCAACGCCATTTGCATGATTTGGAGACGCGCCATACTCAGACCCAAATTAAATTGAGCCAGCAAGAAAACCAGTTAGAAGGGTTGCAAGAGCGCATTAAGGCTGATTTGGGCATTGTGGCCTTGGCCTATGACGATGACCAAACGGGGCCGACGCCGCTGCCCATAGGCGAGGTGGTAGAACAACTGCCGCAGGTGGACGAACTGCCGGAGGATATTGAGAACACCATTCATCAATATCGGGGGCAAATGCAGCGTATGGGGGCCATTAACCCTGACGCACCACAGGAATTTGAGGAAACGCAGACGCGCTATGAATTTTTGCAACAGCAGGTAGAGGATTTGACGCAGACGGATGCCCAACTGCGAGAGATTGTGGCTGAGCTGGATGAACTGACATCGAAGGCTTTCAAGGAGACGGTGGAGCAGGTAAATCTGGTCTTTGGCGACACCTTTACTCAGCTTTTTGGTGGTGGCTCGGCCCAGTTAGTGCTGACGGACCCCGATGATTTGACGGTGAGTGGCGTGGATATTTTGGCTAGGCTGCCCAATCGGCGGGAGCAGGGTTTGGGTTTGTTGTCGGGGGGTGAGAGAAGTTTAACGGCCGTGGCCCTCATTTTCTCCCTGCTCAAAGTGTCGCCCACGCCCTTTTGTGTCATGGACGAGGTGGATGCGGCCCTAGACGAGGCCAATATCAACCGCTTCCGCGAACTGCTGCGCGAACTGTCCATCAAAACCCAGTTCATCGTGATTACGCACAACCGAGGCACAGTGCAAGCGGCGCAGACCTTGTACGGGGTAAGTATGGGCAGTGACAGTGCCAGTCAGGTGATTTCGATGAAGCCGGAGGAATACATTAAGCAGGCTCCGTTGTTGTAGGAAGCGGACAGTGAATTTGAGAATAGAATGATTTGGGGGTGTGGAATAGTAGGTTGGTAAAGGTTGGTAAAAGTGAGATGGGAACTCGTGTCGTGTTATGCTATATTAGGTCACGTGATATGAGATTAAGTAAACTGGTCTTGTGAGGTATAAAATGAGCCAAACGATAACGGCCGTGTTTGATGGCACGGTACTCCGACCTGACACAAAGGTGAATTTGCAGCCAAATAATCGGTACGTCATTACGATTGCTGAGTTGCCAGCACCGCTACCAGTAGAAGGCGATGCCTGGGATGTGCTAGAAGCCTTAACGGGTAGCATAGAGGCCCCTGTTGATTGGGCTGCGGAACATGATCATTATTTGTACGGTACGCCCAAGCAAGAAACCAGGTTAGAGGATGAGTGAACGAATTTTTCTGGATACAGCGTTTGTACAAGCACTTCTAAATCGTCGTGATCAGTACCATGATCAAGCTAGAACGTTGCTGCCACGTATCCGTACTGCTCAGGAGGTATGGCTGACTGAAGCGATCATTGTGGAAATTGGCAACGCTTTGGCAGCAACAAATCGGACGGCCTGTAGCCAGTTTATTCGGCAATGTTATCAGACAGCCAATATGCGGATTAAGCCAGTAACCAGTGATTTACTAGAACGGAGCCTCGCTTTTTATGAGTCACGAAATGATAAAGCGTAGGGATTGACGGATTGTATTTCTTTTGTGGTGATGCAGGATGAAGGACTTATTCTGGCAGCGACGGCTGATCGTCATTTTCTTCAGGCTGGTTTTCAGATACTTTTTGCAAGCTGAGAGTCTCGATTATTAGGTTCAGGAAGTTACTTTGGAGCTAAATTTGGTTCGAGGACAACTAGGTGTACATCATCGTGCATTCCCGCCAAGCCAATATCTTGAATACGCACAATGTTCGACGCTGGCAACCGCTGCAATAAGCCACGCAGGATGTGGTTGTCGAAGTCTTCGTCGGTGACAAACCGAAATGACGACATGGGATGAGCCTAATGATTAGCTTTATTTTCTTTAGACCGCTCTTGACGACGGGTTATGAGACGCTGGCGAAAGGCTTGGTGGTCGGGCTGGGATTCGATTTTCTGGCGCAGTTTTTGACCTTCGGCTTCGTTTTGTTGGATGTACTGGTCTACGGCCGTTTGATGATTCAAGTAATAGGCAATCACAGCATAGATGTCGGCTAACTCCAGACTGGGGAATTGCATCAGGATTTCCTCGGGTGTATGACCTTGGTTGAAGGCATAGACGACGGAATCTAAGCGTACCCGCGTTTTGCCGACGCGAATGGTGCCTTGATCATCAGTAAATAGGGGGACAACTTCAGGTTCTACGGCCGTTTGCATCATGTCGTCATTATAGCAGGGAGGTAAGGGCATTGCCATATGAGACCAATATCAACCGCTTCCGAGAACTGTCCATCAAAGCCCAATTCATTGTCATCATGCACAACCGAGGGCGGCGCAGACCTTATACGGCGTGAGTATGGGCAGCGACAGTGCCAGCCAGGTGATTTCCATGAAGCCGGAGGAGTATATTAAGCAGGCTGCGTTGTTGTAAGGGGCTGCAAGGGATGAGGGGCAGGTAGACTCAAAATAAAAGTGGAACCCACACCCAGTTCGCTTTTCACGAAGATTTCGCCCTGATGCATTTCTACAATAGCCTTCACGATTGCTAATCCTAAACCACCTCCTTGCTTAGCCTGCGTGTTACTCGTACCAACACGATAAAAACGGTCAAAAATGTGGGGCAGTGCGTCGGCTGGAATACCAATGCCTGTATCCCGTACTTCTATCAAAACTTCACCAGCGACTGACCTGATCGAAACATATACCCCACCAAGTTTGGTATAAACGATGGCGTTATCTAACAAATTAATCATTACTTGCGTTAGGCGGTTCCAATCTGCCATCACAAGCGGTAAATTTGGCTCAGCTGCGATAGCCAGCTCTAAGTTCTTTTCCTGAGCGCTAGTTAGCATAGACTCCGTAGCCTGTTCCACCAAGTGATGTAAGTTTGTCTCCTTTAATTCTAGGTGCACCCGATGACTCTCAATGCGGGAAATATCTAACAGATCGTTAATAAGCTCGGAAAGGTGTTCCGCATTATTGCGGATAATATTTATGAAATCAATTTGCTGTGATTGCAAGGGTCCAGCAGCACCCATAGCCAGGAGGTCAGCATAGCCCTTAATAGTGGTCATGGGGGTTCGCAATTCATGGGAAACTGTACTTACATACATGTCACTAAGAGTTAACAACTGTTGATCACGTTCACTTACCTCGAAGCTGGTTTGAATGAACTGTACTTCTTCATCAGTGAAGTCATTGGTCCTTTGAAATAGCCACGTTGATGATTGATCTAATATTGTTCCGCGTAATAAATCTCTCTCATCTTGCCCATTATCTTGCCACTGACGATGAACATGCCGTAATTGTTTGTACCATGTCAGAAATCGACGATCATTATCAACCCAATCTTGTAACTTCTGCCAGCCCCATATCAGAGCTTCATGGATGATTTCGGCTGTTTCCTCGCCAGTTTCATTTTGTCCAGTAACAATAAGCCGGGCATCGGCTAGTTGAGTCACCAAAAGCCAGCGTTCTTCACCAATTTCAGCTTTTCGTGCCAACCGCCGTGTGTCCTCTGTGCCTTCGCCTGTTTGCACTAATTTGAGGAAGATGAAACGTGTCTGTTCCTGCTCAGACTCGGTTAACCGAGCATATACCTCATCAGCATATTGTGCTAGTGCGCCTTTGACCCGGCTAATGGCTTCATAAGCGGCATGGGAGATGCCATCATTTTCGCGCCGTTCCCACAGTAAACTCAAGGCAAATTCGAGGAGAGGTAACTGCCCCGGTTGTTGCACTACATCATCTAGGATGCGCTCCACTAGCGTCGCGTCAAATTCAACGCCTGCATTAAGTGCTGGATATTTAATAGCTTGCCGCAATCCGTTCCGATCCATTGGCTGCATAAAAACCGTCCCCGTCTGCAAAGCCTCCACAAACGACGCATGGTCGTTCTGAAACTGGCCCAAGAAGTCGGAACGCAGCGTCAACAACAGCAGGTGGCTTGATTTGGTAACAGTGTTAACAGCAATGGCTGTCAGTAGTTGATCGAGAAAGGTATGACGTAACTCTTTATCCTGGCAGAGGGTATACAGTTCCTCAAATTGGTCTGCGAAGAGTAGCAGTTTGGTGCCGGGTTCGTGTTCCCGCAGAATCCATTCAATTACCTGTTGCAAGCTACCTGAATTTTGTGGCAGTCTGTTTGCCAGCTTCTCTTCTTCATCCATGAGATCGAGTTTGCTATAGTTGGGGTAAAGCAAGGGTAGTAAGCTCATGGCCAGGGCGCGAAAGGGTTGTGCGCCAGGGCGGAAGGTAGCCACAAGCCAGTGGTTTTCCTGGCGCAAGTGGGGTAGTAAACCAGCCATAACGAGGGAGGATTTGCCGCTGCCGGAGGGGCCGAGGACGGTGACAAAATTTTGTTCTTTGGCGGTGGTGACTAGGCGGTCGGTGAGGGACTCACGGCCGAAAAACAAATGTTCATCCTCCTCCCGAAAAGCATGGAGGCCGCGATAGGGACAGAGGGTGTCATCATCTGTGCCTTTGAGCCAGTTGGTTTGGGGGCGTTCCGCTTGCAAGGCTTCGATGAGGTGGGGCAGTCCTTTGCGTCGTTGCATGTATAGGATAAGCTCCCGGGCTTTGTCTTTGAGTCGTTGGCCGGGGATGTCGTCCCATTTGGCATCCACGCTGAAGGCCAGGTTTTCTAGTTCGTCGAGGTTGAAGCCGCCTTCTATTTTCCGTTGGAGCTGTTCCAAGTTTTGCATAACTGTGCCTGAAAAGTGGCCATGGCTGGCGCGGTGGACACCGGCCAGAGCCTGTTATGTCTGACAGGTTGTCTAGGTTTTGTTGCCTTGTACTATAGCGGATTTTGGGATGGATTTCTAGGAGACTACAACGGATTGGGGAAAGGAACGGATGGAGAGGGGGGGAGTGGAAACGATGGCCGTTTCCACACTCGCCTCATGCTATTAATCTTCGTACCGATCGTGCCGCCGCAGCCAAGCCATGCTCCAGGGCAGACCGGCTTCATCGCGCCCTTTGGGGGTCAAGTCCATGTGGTGGTAGGCACCGTTGAGCATGTCTAAGCCCCGTGAATAACACGAGTAGGTGTGGAAAACATTACCATCTTCATCTTTGACAAAGACGCTGAGGCCAGGTCGTTCTTCACCCGCAAAATCGCTGGGACCAAAGTTGTAAATCACCTCGCCGCGCTCGATTTCTTCAGGGGTAGAGGTGACTTGGTAATCGTGATTGAAGTCGCTGCCAAAGGACGAGACCCATTTGAAGCTCCAGCCCATGCGCTCTTTGTAGACGTTGAGTTTGTCAAGCTGGGCACTGGAAACAGTGACAAAGGTGATGTCGCGCTGGTTGAGGTGGGCGATAGTGCCATTGTAGTTGTCGGCCCAAAAGGAACAGCTGGGACAGCCTTCGTCCCAGTCGGGACCGTACATGAAGTGGTAGATGATGAGTTGGGAACGGCCGTCAAACAAATCAGCTAAACTCTCAGGGCCATCGGGGCCTTCAAATTGATAGCCTTTATCTACCTTGACCCAGGGCAATTGGCGTCGTTCCTGGCTCAACTGATCGCGCAGCTTGGCAAACTCCTTTTCCTTGGCTAAATGGGCTTTGCGTGCTGCCAGCCACTCTTCTCTGGAAACGATTTTAGGGGGTGTCATAGCTATCTCCTTTTATTGTGCTTCTCTATCATAACGACGATTATGTTGCTTGAAAGTAGACACGTATGATAGCCAATATAAGGTTTACCTGATAGCAGAAACGGCTTTATTTAAGTTCGATTTAACATTATTTAGGCTGTCGTTTAAGCAAGCCTCTTTTGGATCAGCTACGCTCTTGTCTATACATAATTCATTTTTGCAAGGAGTTATCATGAACAAGACAGCAAGTAAAAAAAGAAAGCGGGGGATGAGCACCACCAAGCGTAACTTCTATTGGGACATGGGTATTGGTTTGGGATTTTCAGCAGTTTTTGGTCAGGAGATTACGGGTGAGACTTTGCACGAGTGGCTGGGATTGGCGCTATTTTCCGGTCTGTTGGCCCACGTCATTTTTCATTGGAAATGGATTGTGAATATGACTAAGCGTTTCTTCACGGCCAAACTTCCCACCAAGATACGTCTCAACTATCTCATTAATGCAGGATTGGCAGGATCATTTGTATTAATGGGCTTAAGTGGTTTGATGATTTCGGAGTCGGTGATGCCTATTTTGGGCTTGGGTAACGGTGGCGGCCTGTGGGAAAGCCTTCATGAAGCGGCCAGCAATTTAACGTTAACGGCCGTTGTGACCCATGTATTACTGCATTGGAAATGGCTGCTGACAAGTGGGAAGAAATATCTGCTTGGTGATGCTCACAAGCGGGTGCGAGTTATCAACAAACTGACACCATCACAAAATTGAGCAATATAGTGCAAGACATTTAGCGCACTAAGCTGATAGAGTTGGGGCTTCATGGATAATAGACAGAAGCCGATGGAGACATAAGAGTACCGTCAATTTTAAGCTGCGTGCTTGCCAATAGGCCAATCCAGTCAAATGAGACAACCTTGACTGTGGCAACGGCCATTGTCTGGTTTCTGACATTTTCCCTATTACCATTAGCCCCAGTCCAACCTTAGAGAACTTGGCCAATTACGGTATAATTTACTCACTTACGAATTGCGGAGGTATGCATGCAGTTCTCGTCGAGATTGTACCAAGATTACACTGATCTAGAGAAGATGCGTCGCTTTCTTATCCGAGCACGGGGACGGCTAGGTCATTTGAGCGGCTATTTTCATGTTGGCGACTTGTTATGGCGCATGTTTAGCAATGGCTGGTTTCAACCGAAGCAAGATATTCGCCTGTGGTTTGATGGTGCCGATAATCTAGTTGGCTTTGCCTGGTATTACAGTCGTGACCAGTCAATCGACGTACAGGTTTTCCCACAAAATGCAGCTCTAGTAAAAGAGATGTATGCTTGGGGCGAATCATGTTTGCTGGCAGAGGCTAATGGCAACGGCCATAAACGGCTGACGGCTGGAGCCATAGAAACAGACAGTCAGCGCATTGCTCTGCTGACGGATATGGGTTATGAGAAACAGGAAAATTTTTATATCCACTATTTACGGCCGTTATCTTCCGCCTTATCCCCTCACCAACTTCCACCCGATTTTACTATCTGCCACTTGAGCGATGGCGATGTTGCGGCCAAAGTTGACCTGCAAAGGGCAGCCTTTCGTTCTTCTCAAATGACAGAGAAGATTTACCGGGGGGTGCGACAAGCGCCAGGGTATATTCCTGAGTTAGATTTGGCGGTGGTGACCCCAGACGGCCGTTTCGCTGCCTTCTGCCTCTGTTGGATGGATCCTGTCAATCGTATTGGTGAATTTGAGCCAGTGGGAACCCACCCTGACCTCCAACGACAGGGGCTGGCCCAAGCCGTCATGACTGCTGGGATGCAGAGATTGCAAGCCTTTGGCGCAAACCAAGCTTTTGTTCTGAGCCAGGGGGATAATCAGGCAGCCAAGGCCCTCTATCAATCACTTGGCTTTCAGGCCGCCATACGGGACTATGATTACACGAAGCAGTTATAGCTATTTGGGAGTTGTTATTACGCGCTTCGACTGTTTTTTGTTATAATCTTGCCCACAAAATTGACAAACTGACTCGGTCACACAGTTGCTGTGGCCGTTTTTTATGGAACGCTATCGGTAATTCGTAGACGGCTATCCGTTCACCGATTACCGTATCACGGTTCGCCGTTCACCATTCACGAGTAGTAGGCTACCAAACAAAATGACAGACCTTATCAGAAACGGCCGTTTGGCCGAGACCATCAACAAGCGGCGCACATTCGCCATTATTTCCCACCCCGATGCGGGCAAAACGACGCTGACCGAGAAGCTGCTGCTCTATGGTAACGCCATTCATCTGGCAGGCAGTGTACGGGCACGGCGCGACGGCCGTAACGCCACCTCCGACTGGATGGCGATGGAGCGCGAGCGCGGTA
Organism: Promineifilaceae bacterium (SeqCode); assembly: GCA_965223555.1. Classification (GTDB taxonomy): domain Bacteria; phylum Chloroflexota; class Anaerolineae; order Promineifilales; family Promineifilaceae; genus CBDCWU01. Next base: position 1,800,762 of record CBDCWU010000009.1, on the reverse strand, counting down.
TTTCCATCACCTCCACCGTGCTGCAATTCCCATACAAAGACAACATCGTTAATTTGCTAGACACACCGGGCCATCAGGATTTTTCGGAGGATACCTATCGCGTGCTAACGGCCGTTGACAGCGCCGTCATGGTGCTCGATGCAGCCCGGGGCGTAGAAGCCCAAACCCGCAAGCTGTTCGAGGTATGCAGCCAGCGCGGCATCCCCATTTTCACCTTCATCAACAAGATGGATCGGCCCACCGAAGACCCGCTAGGGCTGCTGGATGAGATCGAAACGGTGCTAGGCATGACCCCCGTGCCCATGAACTGGCCTATTGGCGATGGGGACAGCTTTCTGGGCGTGTATGATCGCCTGACTGAAGATGTGCATCTCTTTGATCGCACAGCCCGTAACCAGACCATTTCGCCAGAGACAATTACAACATTAGACGATCCACGCATTGAGCAGGGGTTGAGTGGCTATCAATTTGAGGATTTTCAAATCAATATTGGCCTTTTGGATGAGATGGCCCAGTTTGATTTAGATGATTTATTGGCAGGCAAACAAACGGCCGTTTACTTTGGCAGTGCCCTCACAAACTTTGGGGTCCAGCTTTTCTTGGACGATTTTGTCAAATATGCGCCACCGCCTGGTGCTTATCCCAGCGATAACGGCCGTATCCCACCTCATCAAGAGGATTTCTCCGGGTTTGTCTTCAAAATCCAGGCTAATATGAACCCCAAACATCGGGACAGCGTGGCCTTTTTGCGGATTTGCAGCGGCCGTTTTGAACGCAATATGAGTGTCAACCATCCACGCACGGGCAAGAGCCTAAAACTGGCCCAAACTTACACCTTTTTTGCCGAAAATCGGGCTATTACGGATGAGGCTTTTGCGGGCGACATCATTGGTCTGCCCGGTAATCGCAATTTTGCCATTGGGGACACAGTGACGGTGAGCGGCCGTTTCAACTATGATCCTATCCCTCGCTTCCCCCCCGAACATTTTGCCCGCCTCATCAATTTGGATGTGAGCAAACAGAAGCAGTTCCGCAAAGGCATCCAGCAGCTTAGCACGGAGGGCGCAATGCAGGTCTTGTATGAGACAGATGCCCAAAAGCGCGACCCCATTCTGGCCGTCGTCGGCGTGCTGCAATTTGAGGTAGTGCAGGCACGGTTAGAGGATGAATATAACGTCAAAACCCGCCTGGAAACGTTGCCCCACAGCCTCTCTCGCTATGTGGAAGGACCAGATGAGGAGATTGATAAGCTACCCTGGCGTTTTGGAGTGATGCGGGTTCAAGATGAAGACGGCCGTCTCCTAGCCCTCTTCAACTCCGAACACGAACTAAACTTCTACAGTGATCGTCACCCTGCCATCGTGTTCAAAACGTAGCGTCATTTCGAGGTCTGCCCAGAAATCCAAATGGAATAACTTAAGAGAGATTCCTCACTCACCGAAAAGCCTGTGCCGAGTTTGCCAAAGTGGTTCGCAATAATCATTATGCGGCACAAATCCTGCCAATATTCGTGACAAGACTGGAAATTTTACGGCCGTCTACCCCAATCAACCCCAATCTGTCCTCGCGCCAGTAACCATAACAGCCACAAAATCACGCCACCAATTAAGAACGGAGCGGTTGAACCAATGAATTGGAAGACGGCTCCTAGTGCAATGGGGGTAATGGCATTGGCTGCGCTGAGAAAAGCGGCCGACATACCCAGCGTTCCGCCTACATCCTCAGCCTCCACTTGGCGCGTGATAAGGCTGTTGATGGCCGGGTGTAACACACCTCCACCAATAGCTATAGGCACAATCGCCACCATCAACCACAATAAACCTAACCAGCTATTGTGATCATCTTCTGGCAGGTTGATTTGGATGGTTTGGGTGGGGTCGTTGTTTAATTCGGCCGTTAATTCTGTTTGTGAATACCAGGGCACAGGCTGACGTGGTGTAACGGACGCTAACACCAAGCCCAAGCCACAGACGCTCAGCCCCATTAATACCAGCCAGCGGTCGCCAAAACGGCGGCTCCAGCGGCCCACCATGCCACCTTGAACGGCCACAATGATCAGCCCAGCAAAGACAAATAGAGCTGCATTGCTCGAAGCATTCATGCCTAGCCGCTCTAATGTAAACAGGGCCAACAACTGCTCAAAGCCACCAAAGGCAAACTGTTGGAAGAAGATTAGTGCTAGCAAAAAGCCAATTTGGGGACGGCGCAACGCGGCCAACATAGCGGTCAATCCCATTGTCTGTCTGCTCTCGCCACGCCCTCGCTTTTCCGGCGGCAGCGATTCCTCCAACCAAAACCACGTCAGCAAAATGGAGCCTAAAGAAAAGATGGCCGCTACAAAAGCTACCAGCGAATAGTTGTTGTCACTGACGGCCAAGACAATAAAAGCAATGATTGGCCCCAAAATAAAACCTATGCCAAAGGCTGCGCCAATCAAGCCCAAACCCTGTGTCCGTGTCTTTTCGGTAGTGCGGTCGGCAATAACGGCTTGGGCTACGGCGATGTTAGCCCCCGACAGCCCATCAATGAGCCGGGAGAGGAACAGCAACCATAGCGTATTGGCAAAGCCCAGGATGAGAAAGCCAATCAGTGTTCCAATTTGGCTGAAGATGAGAACTGGCCGACGGCCGTATTTATCTGACAATCGTCCTAGCCAGGGCGCACCAAAAAATTGCATGATAGGATAAGCTGCGCCCAAAGCGCCAATAGTAAAGGCGTTGGCCCCAAATGAAGCTGCATACAGAGGCAGCAAAGGGATGATGATCGTCAGGCCCAATAAATCAATCAGGACAATGACGATGACGGGCAATATGACTTTGAAATCGAGTTTTTCGGCCGTTTCCGCAGGTGGTGTTGTTTCGGTCACGCCAGTCTCCTTGAGGGTGTTTAGTAACGACCGTTAACTATACCCACCGCCATCAAACAAGCAACTTGAAAAGGATACGAGTATTCGAACAAATTGTCATCCAATTTCACGTAAAGTCGCCAAGGCGCAAAGGTTTTCTTTCTGACTTAGCAATTTTGCGCCTTGGCGTGACCTATTTCAGACCTACTCGACATCTTTTTCATAGACCTAGGCTATTAGCAAGGCAACCATTCCAGATAGTAGTGATTGTCCCCAAAGAGGCTGTAGGGAGCAATGCGGCTGACTTCATGGCCGTTGCGGTCACGGATTTCGAGGACAACATCTGCTTGTGGCGTGACGCTGACATCCAGCAGAGTGAAAGCAAAGTATTGACCATCGGGCGACCAGAGGGGATCACCCAGGCCGCGCAAGTTGCGGTGGAGGATTTGGGGCGAACGGCCGTCTACATACACCAAAGCTAAGGCTTCACCAAAACCAGGGCTACCTAACTTCATGGCCATTGTCTGGCCATCAGGCGACCAAAACTCGCGGGGCTTCCAGTCTGCTTGATGGCCATAATCAAATTGATAGACCTGTATGCCATCGGAGAAATAGCCCATCTCCACCCCCCAACCTGAGCGAACCTCAGCCCAAAAGGTGATCAAATCAACTTGCGGCCAATAACGGAAAGCTGAAATGTTGTGTAAGTTGTCCATGACGGTGCGTTGTTCGCCTGTTTCAGTGTCCAGAATGATGACATGACGGCTGTTTTCCTCGCCTAGTACCAGTGCCAGTTCCCTATGATTTTGTAACCAGTAGATCGTCTCCGCTAGTTCTACATTGGCCAAAAGGGTGCGGGCGTTATGGCCGTCTGGCTCCATCAACACCAGTTCCTTGTTGCCCACCCGCTGCAAATAGGCCACCAGTTTTGTGCCCGATTGAGCATAGACGGGTGGCCATAGGAAATGGCCGAACTCAGGCACATCCGTCAACTGCTCTGCAGCGGGTTCATAGCGGTGCAACTGGGTAGTTTGATGGGTACGGCTGGCGAAATAGAGGTAACGGCCGTCTGGCGACCACACCAACGGCATCTCTTCCCGTTCATCATAATGATAGCGATTAATTTCCGGCCAATGGTGGCCTACAATGTCATACAAATCAGTCACATAACTCTCTTCTTGGCGGGTGACAAGGGCCAAATAACGGCCGTCTGGCGACCACACCAGATGCTTAACAGGATCATACCATTGTAAAACTAGGCGGAATTTGTGTTCAATGATGCCATTGGTCAGGCGCAGTTCTTGTTCGCCCATCGCCAATTGCACCGCACTGGCCGACCATTCACCATTGGCAGCAACGGCCGTTGGGGCCAGCAAACGCACACTGGTGTGGGTATTGTTCACTTGCTGCTTTTGCAAGGTAACTGTCTGGTTGGTGAGGTGACAGAAGGAGGGGAGGGGGGCAACGGCCGTTTGTTGCAGCGAGACCTGTGTTGCTACCCTATTCACTGGTGGCATGGCTGACACAGAAGGCATAGGTGTCCATGTTGGCATGGGAGCTGGTAGTGGGGAAGGAAAGAGCCACAAAATAGAAACAAACGGCCCCAACACAACCACCAGGATGAGAAGCCGCTGCCAGAGAGTAAATTGACGTGAATTACACATAGGTCATCTATTTTAGTGACCTTGGCCCAGACAACTGCCTGATTGTCCTCTTACATCCCTATTTTTCCCCTGTCCAAATGTGACGTTTGAGAGGCAAATTGGGGCAAATTCATAGGCTCAAAAAGTGGGCAACTGCTCTTTTATAGCTATAATTAGTCAAATATCCCCTCCCAAAACTCTTTTGGGTACAACACAACTAATAGACCCTCCTTCGCATCCTTCATTACTAGCCTCAAAAGGAGCAGTGAGTGACCACATTACTTGAAGTCAAAAACCTCAAAGTCGAATTTAAGGTAGATAAGGGCATTGTCCAGGCCGTCAATGGTGTCTCGTACACGCTCAAAGAGGGCGAAACATTAGGCGTTGTGGGCGAAAGCGGCTGTGGCAAAAGTGTTCATGCCTTGTCATTGATGAAGCTGATCCCTGAGCCACCAGGACGCATATCGGCTGGCGAAGTTTTATTTGAAGGTCGCAATTTGCTGGATTACAGTCCAGAACGCATGGAACAGGTACGGGGCAAGGACATTGCCATGATCTTCCAAGACCCGATGACTTCGCTCAATCCCGTTTTCACAATTGGCTACCAGATCACAGAAGCCTTGAAGCTGCATCAGAATTTGAATGAACAAGAAGCCCGGCAACGGGCAGCCGAGATGTTGGCGCTCGTAGGCATTCCCGAAGCCACCCAGCGCTTGGACAACTATCCCCATGAGTTTTCGGGTGGAATGCGGCAGCGAGCCATGATTGCTATGGCCTTGTGCTGCAATCCCAAACTACTGATTGCCGATGAGCCAACCACAGCCTTAGACGTGACGATTCAGGCACAGATTACGGATTTGGTGAAACGGCTGCAAGAGAAGCTGGGCATGTCTGTGATGTGGATCACACATGATTTGGGGGTGGCTGCAGGCTTGGTGGATCGCATTAATGTGATGTATGCTGGTTATATTGTGGAACGGGGCACGGTGAGGGATATTTTCAAACGGCCGTCTCACCCCTACACACATGGTCTATTACAATCCTTGCCCCGCTTAGATGCTGAACCGGGCGAGGAACTATACTCTGTGCCTGGTTTGCCACCTGATTTATCTGCCCTACCCACTGGTTGCCCTTTCGCCTCGCGTTGCCCCTATGTGGCCGAGGAATGTGTACAAGAGATGCCGCCTCTTGTCACTATAGATGGCGGTGAGCATATGGCCGCCTGCTGGCGCACGGATGAGATTGATTGGTAAGAGATGGTAATTGGTCATTGAGCAATAGATGATTACCCAATGACCCGCAAATCCCATGGACGATAAACAAGCCTTAGTTGAAGTACATCACCTTAAAAAATATTTTCCCATTCGGCAGGGAGTCATCTTCCAGCGAGAGATCGGCAATGTACAGGCGGTCGATGATGTGACCTTTGACATTTACAAAGGTGAGACATTGGGCTTGGTGGGGGAAAGTGGCAGTGGCAAGACAACGGTGGGGCGCACTATTTTGCATCTGCACAAACCCACAAACGGCCGTGTGTTGTTTGAAGGTACTAATTTGACCGAACTCGACGAAGACGGAATGCGCCCTATCCGACAACGAATGCAGATTATCTTCCAAGACCCCTACGCCTCACTCAATCCGCGTATGCCCATTGGCTACACCATTGGCGAACCTTTGGAAGTGCATCAGGGATTGAAAGGGCAAGCCAAAACAGAGCGTGTACGCGAACTATTAGACTTGGTGGGCATTAATGCCAAGATGTTCAATCGTTATCCTCATGAATTTTCGGGAGGCCAACGACAGCGCATTGGCATCGCCCGTGCCCTGGCTCTCAACCCTGATTTTGTGATTTGTGATGAGCCGATTGCCTCGTTGGATGTCTCTATTCAGTCGCAGGTGGTTAATTTATTGAAACGCCTACAACGACAAATGGATCTCACTTATTTATTTATTGCCCATGATTTGAGCATGGTACGCCATATTAGCGATCGGGTAGCAGTGATGTATTTGGGCAAAATTGTAGAGTTGGCCGAGCGACGTGAGCTATTTACAAATCCGCTGCATCCCTACACACAAGCCTTAATATCGGCCGTTCCTATCCCTGATCCTGATCAAGAAGCCGCTAGACAACGTATCATCTTGCAAGGTGACCTGCCTAGCCCAGCGAATCCACCTAAGGGCTGCAATTTCAACACTCGCTGCCCAGTGGCTATGGAGCGTTGTTTTGCAGAAGATCCGGTGTATCAAGAGGCAAAGCCAGGGCATATGGTTGCCTGTCATTTAGTCGAGTAGGAGGTGTTATGAACAAATAGGAAGCATAGCTTATGTTGGCAAAATGTCATGACATATATTTTAAGTGGAGGAAAGAAAAGTGAACGCAAAAAAATGGCAATTTAGACTAATATTAATGGTGGTGGGAGCGGTGCTTTTGGTAGCCTGCCAACCACAAGTGGTGGAAGTGACTCGCGTGGTCACAGAAACTGAAGAAGTTGCGGTAGAAGTAACTCGTGTGGTAACGGAAACAGTTATTGAAGAAGGCGCAGAAGTGGAAGTGACTCGTGTCGTAACGGAAGAGGTGGTGGTTGAAGTAACGGCCGTACCCGCCGAAGAACAGGAGGTAATCTTTGCCCTCTACCAAGAACCACAAATCCTTAATCCTTATATCGCTACCCAAACCGCCTCTGGTGAGGTTTCTTCAGCTATTCTTGAAGGTCTGGTTCAGGTTGATCCCGCCGGACAATATTATCCTGTTCTAGCCAAAGAAATACCCACATTGGAAAATGGCCTTGTGGCGTATGATGAGGCCAATGATATTTTGACCGTTACCTACAATTTACATGAGGGCATTTTGTGGTCAGATGGTCAGCCCTTTACATGTGATGACGTACTCTTCAACTGGGAAGCGATTGTCCATCCCGAAAGTGGCGCTGTGTCTACTGCTGGTTATGATCAGATCACAAATTTTGAATGTGCCGACGAGCATACGGCTGTTATCACCTACTCACCCTTCTATGCCGCTTATCTCACACTCTTTAGCGAACTCATTCCCCGTCATGCTACTGGTGAGCCTGTAGATATGCAGAAATGGCCTTACAACTGGAACATTATCGGTACTGGGCCATTCCGTATGACCGAATGGGTGCCTGGTGATCACATCACCCTCGTCCCCAATGAAAATTACCGTGACTATCCTGAAAAGCCCCATCTTGATCGCCTTGTCATTCGCATCACTCCTAGCCGTGAAGTAGGCATGGCTCTTATCCAAACCGGTGAAGTTGATTTTGTATGGGATTTGATTGAGGCTGTTATTCCCGACTTAGAAGGCGTAGAAGGTGTCACTGTCAACGTAGCCCCGAGCCCAGGCACCGAGCGTCTGCTGCTTAACCTAGCCGACCCCAGTCTTGATGCCACAGATGATCCAGTCGACAATCCTCACCCATTACTCGGTGACGTGCGCGTTCGTCAAGCCCTCCAAATGGCGATCAACAAAGACGAAATTAACGAAGTCCTACTCTTTGGTGCAGCAACTGTGGGAACCAAAGAACAAAATATCGGCTGGTCTGGTGAAGGGTGTGATATTTCTGCTAGTGTCTATGATCCCGACACGGCTAATGCTTTGTTAGATGAAGCAGGCTTCACAGATGAAGATGGTGATGGTATTCGTGAATGTAACGGTTGTGAATATGCCAATGCTGGCGACCCGCTGCGCCTAAAGATTCAAACTACTACAGGCAATCAGCTACGCGAACAAGCCGAGCAGCTTATCATTGAGTACATGGCCGACATCGGTGTAGATATGTTCATTGAAAATGTGCCTTCCTCTGTCCTATTTGGCTCTTGGGCCAGCGATGCCTTCCGCAAGCATGGTAACTTTGATGTGCTGATGTATACCACGAGTGGTAACATTGATCCGCATTCGCACTTGAATGGTTACTTCCACTCAACCAACATGCCCACAGAGGCTAATGGTGGTTCAGGCTTTAACTATAGTCGTTGGGTCAACGAAGCGGCCGATGAAGCCTTAGCTATTGCCGGTGCCTCACCTGATATTGGTGTACGCCAAGAAGCTTACTGCACCCTCATGCAAGAGATCGCCAATGACGTACCTCATATCTATCTGTATGATCGTGGTGATGTCCATGCAACTCGTAGTGACCTGGCTGGTTATGTCGTCAATCCTTGGGGTAATCAAACTTGGAATACGGTCGACTGGCAGAAGACTGAGTAACCAGTAAATAGTAATCAGTAACCAGTTGTTAGTAAACAGTTTCGACTGAATGTTGGACACTGGTTACTGATTACTTTCCCAAAGGGGGCATGACATGACCCGCTATTTAATCCGCCGTTTCTTACAGCTAATTCCTGTTTTGTTTTTGATCAGCATCATTGTCTTCACGCTGCTGCAGCTAACGCCAGGTGATCCAGCATCAGTGCTGGAAGATAATCCCAATATTTCGGCTGAAGATCGAGCGCGTTTTGAGGAGCGCTTGGGCCTGAACGACCCGATTCATGTGAAATATTATAAGTGGCTAACGAACACGGTTCAGGGCAATTGGGGCATCTCCATTGCCACCAAACGGCCAGTGATGGAAGAGATCGGGTCACGCTTGCCCAACACGCTGCGTCTCATGGTGACGGCCCAGATATTGACAGTCTTGATAGCGATACCTTTGGGCATCATATCGGCCGTTCGCCAATATTCCCTCTTTGATCATGCCACCACCTCCTTTGCCTTCTTTGGGCAATCCATTCCTGTATTCTGGTTTGGCTTATTATTGATCATGATCTTTTCAGTGACATTGAAAAATGCTAAGGGAGGCCCTTTGCTTCCCGGTGGCGGCATGTACGATCTGCGTCTCTACGATGAAGATACAGCCCCCTTTGGTGACCGTGTAAAGCATATGATTTTGCCAGTTGCCATGTTAACCATGGTGGGATTAGGGACATACACACGCTACACTCGTGGCAGCATGTTGGAAGTATTGCGTCAAGATTACTTACGGACTGCTCGAGCTAAAGGGCAAAAAGAGCGTCGTGTCGTTTTGATCCATGCTCTCCGCAATGCCGCTATCCCCGTTATTACCATCCTCGCCCTCGATCTACCGACTATGTTTGGTGGTGCCCTCTTCACTGAAACCATCTTCTCTTGGCCCGGCATGGGTCGCTTGTTCATTCGCTCAGCCGAGCGCAGCGACTATGACCTGCTCATGGGTATCATCCTGATCAATGCCCTCCTCATTCTCATCTTTAATCTTGGGGCCGATATCATGTATGCTGTCCTAGACCCGCGTGTCCGCTATGAATAGTAGAGAGTATGCCGTGAATAGTAAGTAGTAAATTGACAGCTGTTTACCTCTTGCCGCTTATTCAATTCAAGGGAGACAACCATGACTACTAATGTTGATATTGCTCAGTTAGGCCAACAAGTCATTGAAGACGAAGAAGAAACCCTGCTCGCGCTTACTTGGCGACATTTTCGTAAGCACAAGATGGCCGTTGTGGGCATGATCATCCTCAGCCTACTCATTTTGGCTTGTATTCTGGGACCTATTCTTACGCCATATGAAATTGAGAATTCTAACTTGCGTGAACGATACCAGGCTCCAACTTTGGCCCATCCCTTTGGCACAGATGATTTGGGGCGTGACCTTCTATCACGCATTTTGGCAGGAGGCCGCATTTCCCTTTCCATTGGGGTGATGTCTATGGTTGTGGCCCTCTCTATTGGTATTGCCATCGGCTCTATTGCTGGTTACTATGGCGGCCGCGTAGACAATATTTTGATGCGTTTTACTGACATTATGTTAACTCTGCCCCGCCTCTTTTTGCTCATTCTCATGGTACTTATTCTCCGCAGCATTGATTGGGAATATTTACAGGAGAGCGGTGGCATTTTTGCCATTATTCTGGTGATTGGTCTGTTATCTTGGATGGGTATTGCTCGTCTTGTGCGCGGCTCTTTCCTTTCCCTACGCGAAATGGAGTTTGTAGAAGCAGCCCGTTCTTTGGGCTTGTCTAATCGGCGCATCATTGTGCGGCACATTTTGCCTAATGCCGTCACGCCAGTTATTGTGGCTGCCACTTTAGGTATGGCTCGCGCCATTATTGCTGAATCGGGCTTGAGCTTTTTGGGTTTTGGTGTGCAGTTGCCCACGCCTACTTGGGGCAACATGCTAAGTAATGCCCAACAAGAAATGCTGCGGGGCCACATGTGGATGGCCATTTTCCCCGGTTTGATGATTTTTTTAACAGTTATCTCCATCAACTATATTGGTGATGGCTTACGCGATGCGCTTGATCCACGTCACGTAAACTAGAGAGATTTGAGATTATAGATTGATATTTGTGTTGTTCCAGTCCTCAGTCCAATCTCTCCAATTGTACTCCCACCTAAGGTTAATATGCCCCTATCTACTGAAGAATTAAAAACTCGTGTTTGTGATTATTTAGATGAACTAGCCCCTCGCCTGTTCCAAATTAGCCACACCATTCATGCCAATCCTGAAATCGCCTTTGAAGAGCATGAATCTATGAAGCTACTCGCCGACACGGCCGAATCGAATGGCTACAGTGTCCAACGAGGCGTAGCCGGCTTGGATACCGCCTTTGTGGCCCAAAGCAGCCAGGGCGAGGGGCCAACAGTGGCTTTTTTGGCCGAGTACGATGCTCTGCCAGGTCTAGGGCATGCCTGTGGGCACAATATCATTGGCACTGCGGCTACAGGGGCAGCTCTGGCGATACAAGCCATCCGTGAGGAAGTTGGGGGCACAATTAAGCTAATTGGCACACCCGCAGAGGAAGGTGGAGGCGGCAAGGTGATCATGGCTGAACACAACATCTTTGATGGCTTAGATGTGGCTATGATGGTACATCCAGGCACCAAAGCCATGACCACACGCACGACATTGGCGGCCAATCGCATCACGTTTGAATTTTTTGGCAAATCGGCCCATGCAGCTTCACGGCCGTTTGAAGGTATTAACGCCCTCGATGCCTGTATCCAAACGTTTAACAACATCAACGCGCTACGCCAGCACCTCAAGCCCAAAGTGCGCATTCATGGCATCATCACACATGGTGGTGATGCGCCCAATATTGTGCCAGAATACACAAGGGCTAAGTTTAGTGTGCGGGCGGCCGATTCTGATTACTCATTTGAGGTACTGCAAAAGGTGATTGCTTGCGCTGAGGCAGGGGCCTTGGCAGCTGGGGCCACCATGAAGTACCAGCATACAATGCACTATGCACAACGCATCGCTAATCCAACCTTGGCGCAGCTCTTTGGCGACAATATCTCTAGTCTGGGTGAAGAGGTGCAAGAGCCAGCCCCTGATGAGCCGATGGGATCGAGCGATATGGGTAATGTAAGTCAGATTGTGCCTTCGATCCACCCTTATGTGACGATTGCTCCTCCTGGTGTGGGCGGCCACACGCCGGAATTTGCAGAGGCGGCCAAGAGCGCGTGGGGGGATCAAGCATTAATGCGTTCAGCTAAGGCGATGGCCATGACGGCCGTTGACCTACTGACTCAACCCCACCTCCTAGCCCAAGCCAAGGCTGAGTTTGTGGTGGGAGTAGACAGTATGGATGCGGCCTGGCGTAAGCAGCGATTCTTCCGTCCGTGAGAGGGCAAATAGTTACCGTTTTTGTAGGATGGGAATGATAAGACTGGTGGACATTTTGGGGGTCATCACCGCTTGCTCACTGAGGCTGACCTGGATGAGGTACGCAGGCAGTAAGTTAAAGATTGTGAATTGGGTGGTCAGGGGCCAACGGCCGATTCCCGGGCGATAGGCGGGGCCGGCTTTTAGGCCTGTAGTTGCCATTTCCTGCCGGATTTTGCCATGAATTTCTCGTGTGGCAGCAACAACCCAGGCTAGGGCAATTTCGTCGAAGATGGCGGCTAACATTAAGTCGTCAGAGGCTAGTTGAGTATAGCGAGTGTCAACGGCAGTTCCCAAAGTACATAAGGCCAACACCGCGGATACCGTCTCATCAGTAAACCAGGCTTGGAAATCGGACACTTCGTCTAAGGAAAAGGCTTGACTAATGGCGCGAGGGACGGCTAGGTCGTGCATCTCCTCCAGCATGGCTTGATAGTGGGGTCTCAGGCGGCTGCGCCGTCTTTCGGTTGGGTAACGTTTAAGCAGGCTGGATACGGCCGTTTCCGGACGGGACAGCTCCAAAATCTCGCTCATATTGTCACCACAGCCCCAAACTTTGGCGCAAGATGGCTAATTCCCCGATGTGATAGGCGTTGTGATCCGCCACAATCAGTATTTCGCGCAAAATAGTGTGACCCTCCCAGCCATGCGGGATAGGCGCATACAGATCAGTATCAGAATTTTGCACAGTCTCCACCAAAGCTTGCCGATCAGCGTAAAACTGCTGTATGGTTTGCTGCCAACCCACCTCGTCCGTATCTGCGTCAGGCGTAGGCCATAAATCATCGGGAAAATTGGGGGCCACATAAGCAGCATTACGGATATAGTCCAAGATGTCATATTGGCAGATGCGAATATGTTCCAGCAAATGCCAAAAGCTATAGCCTACCTGCGGCGGACGGGTATTGATATGCGCCTGCGGGAAATTGGCTACAGCATCTTCAAATAGCATATGCGCCTGCCTCTCCAGCAGCATATTGACCAATTGCGTTCTAAGGGCTTGATCGTGGTTCATCTGCGCCTCCTCATTGCTTTCATATTGTTGCCCTCACGATTATAGAAGCCTTTTCTGCGAAGGGAAGAAAGTGGCAAATTTTGATGCAATTTCTTGTCAGCTACTCCTGCCCCCACCCTAACCCTCCCCCTCAGAGGAGGAGGGGATCGGGATTCTACTAACGGCCGAGTCACCGGTCCCATCAATCTTGCTCGTGGCGTGAACGGCCGTACACAAACCCTATATTAGAGTCACTATCCGCCGCATTGATGAGGGGCGATTGTTAAAGAGAAGACTTCCCGATCACAGTACTGTAGAGATCTAGCGGATTTTGCAGTTGTGAAACTGTTGGTTCTTCTCCCTTGCTTTTAATGCCTGCCACAACAAATCAGGTTTGTCGTTTACCCAATTTAGGTTGGCAACATCAGTGACCGGAACCCACAGCAACTCTCCCTCATCCGAAGCTCGCACGTCTCGGCTGGCGGCTTGCGCCGTAAACACAAACAGCATAACACCTGGTACACCATCCGTCACTGCTGTGTCGCCCTGGTCCTGTGATACATTCACATTGACTGTACCCGCCAGCCACAGGTCGGTGATAGCGATGCCAGCTTCCTCCATGATTTCGCGGGTAACGGCCGTTGTCACATCCTCATTCCCTTCGATATGTCCACCCAGCCCGTTAATCTTTCCCGGAAATAGCCGTTTGCGTAGTGACCGTTTGATCAGCAGCACATCATCCCCATCCAGTACAAAGCACAATGTTCTGGGGATGACATGATAACGTTTAGAAGATGAAGATGGATTCATGCCAAAACACCTTGTTCGGCGCTGGCTATAGCGATGAGTTTAGTCATGGTATTAAGATTCCTGGTAGTTGCTGTGACTTTCAGTTTACGCTCGAAATAGTTATTGTTGAACTTGGAATCACTATGCTTGGTTGCATATAATGTGTATATCGTGTTACCCCAATATTGCACTTGGTCAGGAGAGAAATCTATAGATAGAAATTCTTTGAGAAACTTCTTGTCTGGCTCTGTTGCAAGCAGAGAAAAATACAATCTCTTTCCGCTATCTTCTTTGAACGGATTGTATTTCAAGATTTCCGAAAGCTGGACTGGCGATCGTGCCAAAACGGCAATATCTCCACCAAAATCTCGGTGAATAACGTCGTGTACTAGCTTTTCAAGCTCAGTAGAAGTGAGGCTAGATAGAGCAATAATATTACCGCTTTGTATATATGTGCGCACGTCTTTTAATCCTGCTTTTGTAAGTGCCGCACGCAATGGCGTCATTAGAACTTTGTTTTTCCCGGTAGGCGTAATGCCTCTAAGCAAAATAACGAATGTATTCATATTTTTGGTCATGAGGTCTAACGGGCCGAATCAGCTTGCCCTGCCAGCTCTGGAGAGGCAGAGTCGATAGTATACGCTGTTTAGTGGCCTAAGCTGCCCCAATTTGTCTATAAAATTTTGCTAAAGTATTGAGAGCATACATTAAAAAGAGGGCACAATAAACCATCATGCCCTCTTTTTCCAAAAATTCAGATGATAAATGGAACAACCTACGGTTTCATTCGTTGACTTTCATACTCTACACTGTCAACAAAATAGCTGTTGGCACTTTTTGCCTTGTAATCAGCTTGCCAGACTTGAGGTTCAACCGGGACGTTGATCTGGTCTGCTGCCATCAGAACATCTTTATAAGCTGCCTGCGCCTTTGTCATTGCTGCTTCATAATCCATCCCGTCATAACTAGCTAGTGCTGCTGCTGCCTGAGCATCAGCCGAAAGCAGTAGGCTGCTAACTTGGGCGGATCGAGGACTGGCATAAATGCTATCCAAAATCACATTGGCTTGGTTGATGTAGACAGATGTCATGTAACGGTTCATGTTATCCCGGTCAAATTGGCTAAAATCCCAATTGAGATCAATGTAGCTCATCATTGAGTTTGATTCATCACCAGACCAAACAAAGTAAAACTCATCGCTGGGGCCAAAATCAACATTTGCTTCATAATCATAACCATCATGTGGATGGGACATGGCCAGATGGTGCCCAACCTCGTGGATAGATGTTGTGGTAAAGCCATACCCACTAAAATCACGTACCGCAGGTGAATCAAAAGCAAACACGAAGCTCTGTGTGCCATCCGCCCAGTTATCGTCAGCGTAACCAAGGCAGCAGGTGAATAATGCATCGGTGGCGTTGTAAGCAAAAATGGGCACTTCGTAATCACCATCTCCTTCTAAATACTGGTTAAGGTGGTCTTGATGGAAGAGGAAAGGATCAGCAAAAGCAATGCCAAAAAGGCGATTGCCATAACAAGAAACATCATTGAAGAAACAGAGATACACTTTCTCAAATGGGGCAGCGAAAGGTATGCTGTTTAATTCGGCTGAAAAGCTGTTTTGGGGCTGCAATTCATTCAGCTCATCTGTTATCAATAGTAGATCAAAGTAATCTGTGCCATCAGCATTGGGATCAATCTGGTATACATTGATGTCTAGCTGAATATCCTCGGGGATAGCTGGGGGGGAGATGGCAGGTTTGTAGAGAGGGGATGTTGTGAATAAGAGGTCAATCGCGACATAACGTAAGACCTTAGCCAGATCGCCAGATAGATCATCGAAAGGACGGTAAGCGGACAAATTGCCATATTCCCAAATTGGCGGCATACGATACTCTACAACACCATTGCCATTTAAGTCAGCATCATCAAGATTCCAGTTGTCGGTCCAGGCTTCGGGGCCAGCCGATAGGTCATAGAACCAGATGCGATGTAAGCCGCCTAAACCATTTTCCTCATCATCGGGAGTTGTCCCACCCCAGGCAATGATTTTGCGTGATTCACGCGATAGACCAAAGTTGAAACCGGTATCTGGATCAGGTTCGTCTGTTTTGGTATAGACATGATGTATAAAATCACTGCGACCATACCAATTCACAAAGAAAACGGTGTATTCTGAAGTATCAACCCCTAAAAGAGAGTGGGTATTATCTGCCAGCCACTGTTCGACTGATGGCGCATCAATCCAGTAGTTGCTGGTGATGTCATGTGTGCGACTGGCTTGAGTGTTATATAAGTTTTGGTAGAGGGTTAAGGACTGTGGGGTGGCAATGCTGTTCAGGTAGCCGAAGAAGGCATCTTCAAAACTTGTATCAGCATAGACCAGATTATAGTCGTAATGAAAAGTAAGCCCGAGAGAGGCAGGTAGTCCATAAAATGCTGGGAAACGGTTGATGGCTTGATAGGTGCTGGGCAGGCCGCTACTAAAAGCAGCCTCATCAATATCGGCCGTTTCGTACCCGACAAAGACGACATTGATATCTAGGTCTTGGGTAATTGTACGAAAATCACCTGGCTGCAAGGTTGTAAGGTTTGGTGGGGGTGAAGGTTGAGCCTCTGCTACAGTGGCGATGCCCAAAACAAGGGCAGTGAATAGAATAAACAGAACAGTAAACTTTCTCATGATTAACTCCTTGCTACTCTAGGATGTGAAGGCAGCTCATATAGTACCCCAGCCCTAGATTTTGTAGATAAATTTTAAGAGACGTTTAAGGTAGATCTATGCCCCAAGAGCAGGTTGCTTCCTAAGCGGCCGTTTACCTTTCTGGCCAGGGGCAAATTTCAGTATCATGTCTATACATGCTGGTCAATTAAAATAGGATTCCCATCAGGATCAGTCAGCATCAGACTGGCTGGGCCGGTTGTGCTTTCATCAACCTCATTTGGCAACGACATACCATTTTGTTTAAGCTCTTTTTGCAACTCACGAATATCTGTGAAGGGGTCTAATTTATTACCATGTTGATCCCAACCGGGGTTGAAGGTGAGTATGTTCCTGTCAAACATGCCTTGAAACAGACCAATGACATGCTCGCCATTTTTTAAGATCAGCCAATTTTGGGATATGTCACCACCAACTGCCTGGAAACCTAATTTCTTATAAAAAGCTTGAGACGCCTCTATATCTTTCACGCTTAAACTTACTGAAAATGCACCTAGTTTCATAACATGCTCCTTCAATTTTTTCTAAAATACTGATACTAGTCGCGATTCTAGAACAAACGAGCTAATCCGTCAACGGCCGTTCACATTTTAACCTTCCCAAAGCATGACGGCTATATACTTGTCCATTTTGGCCAGGCGCATTACCCATTTTGATAAGCGATAGATGAGGCGAAAGTATGGCGGAATCAGGGCCGTTTCTTGAAGGTCGTTGAAACCAAATTTTTGGTAAAAGGGAATGAGGCGAGATTCACAAGTGAGCCAAAGGGGTGGCGGATGAATTGTTTGTAGGTGGTTGATGATGGCTGCGGCGATGCCTTGTTGGCGGTAGGCGGGGATGACGGCGATGGAGGCTAATTCGCGGAGACCACTGCGATGCTGTTTGACTTGACCACAGCCGATGAGACGGTGAGCGGCCGTTTCTGCCAAAACGAATTGTGACCATTTCAACCCCAATGGGTTGAGGTGATGGGCACGGATCATGGCCCTAATAGCCGTCTGATCAGATGCTTGGGCGGGGCGGAGATTGTAAAATGGTGCTTTTTCAGTAGGGAATGGGGTCACCTAGTTTCCGAATGCACATTCAGCGGGAAGTTTGTTCTGTCCTTTGTGGTTTGCGTTTTTCTCTAGTGGTGCGGCTGAAAGGGATCATCCAGGTATGCCCACAATGTTCACATTCATAATGATCCTCAAAGGCTTCGTTCGTAATGCGGACGGCCGTGCGACCCTTAAAATCCATATGGCTATTGGACTCAATTGTGTCTGTGTGGGTGATGAACCCGGCTCCTTTACGTTTACAGTTGGGGCATTGACGCAAACGGCCGTCTGTCACCTTAAAAAGCCAAGAAGTTGTAGCAAATACGACTAAACCACCTACGATCAGTAGGCCACAGATAATGAGGCCAGGGTAAAAAATATCATTCACGTTCATAAGTCACTCTTTTTCTGAGCCATCAGGTTGCAACTGTTGCCAGGCAGCTTCAGTGGCTTGCACCTGAGCGGCAGTAGGTGGATCAGCGGCATAGCGGGCTCGTAGGTAGTGGGTTGTCATGGTGTCTATGGCCTCTGCCTGTGGCGGGAATGGTTGCTGTAAGATACGACCATATTCTAGCGGTGTTTGCTGTTTAGCGCGAGGCTGTCCTTGTGCTTGTGCCCAAACCAGCAGATTTTGATACAGTTTACGGATGGCCCGCCTTGTTTCCATTTCGTCTGATAAGACCCCAAATGAGAGAGGCACTGCCCTCGTTAGCCAGTTAGGAAGCAGTTGACCTAATTGTTGGCGTAATAGAGCCAGCGAGAAGACAGATTCGCGAGTTTCTTCAATGCCCCCGCGATCATCATCTCGTAGACGGCGCAAAACAAGAGCAAAAAGGCCCCCTACGGCCACAACAGCTATCAGCAACAACAGCCAACGAGCTTCTTCTGGCATTTGTTGGATAAATGGCTCTACATTTTCTTCCAAGTCGTCTGGCAAAAGAGGTTCTAAATCTGCTTGCGTTTCTGTATCTAGCGTCGCGTAAAACCGGCTCAGGATGGGAGTTAGAATTCGGGATAAGAGCAGTAGAACAGGATATAGAATGAGGCTGATGAGTTTGAGTAGGAATAGAAATAATTCAAGGACAGCTTGACCCAGCCAGCCCAGAACTTGTTGCAATCCTTCAGGGGCAACGAGGAGATTGAGGAGCAGAGCAATGACGAGGAGGATAGCAATGACAATGAGAGAACTGCTCACCCAATAACGATTAAGGCTGAGTTTATAATCCGCCATGAGCACCTCACGGGCACGCCCCCGTTTGAAGCTGGATAAGGAAAGGGCGATGAGCGACATGGTGAAAAAGAGCAAGATGAGGGCACTGGTTTGGGGTGGTGGTGGTTGTGTGTCTAGGTTGATCAGGAGTAGGAAGAGGACTATGGAAATGGAGCCGCCTGTGAAGGCTGTGGCAGCCTTGTCATAAGAGAAAGCACTGCTGCCATCCCAGATGCCCCGCAGCCAGAGGTAGATGAGGGCCAACAGCAAGGGATAGGCGGGGGGGAGTTCATTCTCCCAAAATAACATCTCATCCCACCAAGTGCGCAGCCATTTGCCATCCAATAGGGCAAAATTGGCCTGGTAAAGATGATCCCAGAGGAGCAGAAAAATAATGACGAGGCCAGTGCCAGCCACAAAGACGCGGGCGCTGTTTAACGGCCGTAGCCACTTCACACTCCAGCGCGAGAGGAAAATGCTAAATAGGAGGATGCCCAACATCTGCGCCGCCGATAATAAATTGCCCTGGTAAGATGGTAGCAAAAACCGCCGCAATAGCACTAGCCACAGCCACAAAGCACAGACGCGCATGACCGACAGAGTTGTCGGTAAAATAAAGTCGTTAAGCCAGTGCCAGTGTTTCCAATTCATGCCAAATTTGTCGCTCAATGTGATAATGATGCAAACTCAAAGATGGGGAGACGGGAAGATTAGAATCCTGTAATCTGTCTACGTCCCAATCTCCTTGAGGTCTATCACCAATCGAAATCAAGGTCACACCATACCCGCGCCTTTGTAAATCTTGTAGGATTTGTTGCAAACGGCCGCTCACCATTGGCGTCACCATCACAATCGTGGTGCCATAGGGTAGCGACTTGGCCTCCATGTGCAAAATTGTACTAATGCGCCATAGGCCATCATCCTCCATCCAGGCTAATGCTTCCAAAATGCGCTCAAATTGGGCCGCATTTTTTTGTGGTCGTAGGCGAATACGCTCCCGGCTCGAACGCGCTACTGAGTTGACATAAAGCCCCACAGGGTGGCCTGATTGCCAAGCCCAATGAACGAGGGAGGCGGTCGTCGTCACCGCCAATTCTAGCAGTTCACGGTCTAATCCCTCATTGGCAAAGGGGCTGGTGCGGGAGTCGAGGAAGATGGCAAACGGCCGACTGGCCGAGGGTTCAAACACTTTGGTCTGTAAATCACGCCGCCGTGCTGTGGCTTTCCAATGGATGTGGCGGAAGCTATCACCTGGCACATAGTTGCGCACACTCATCATTTGCAACGGATCATCCAAAGTGCGGCGGGAGGTGCGATAATCACCGAAAGGGTGGAAAGCGGGCAGTCCTAAGGTTGTCAGCGGCACATAGCGGGGGTAGATGACAATATTGTGGGCCGTTTCGTCAACGGTGCGCTGAATAGAGAAGCCGAAGATGTCGCCCGAAGATAGCTGGACAGGGCCAAAGGCCCACACACCACGCCGTAGACCGCGCAGGCGGTATCGGCGTGTCACCCGCTCATACCAGCGCAGCGACAGGCTGTTCACCAGCAGGCGGCGGCGTGGTGAACCAGAGGCAATCCATTCGCCCGTCAGAAGCTCAAAAGCAGTGGCATAGCCATCCACTGCGATGAGCCAAGCGAGAGGTAAAGCTTTAGCGTTGACGATTTCTAGGGAGAGTTCAAGTTCGTCGCCGTAGAAGAGGTGGCTGCGGTTGAAATGGCGTTGGTAGGTAACGGCCGTTAAGCAGTGATAGGCCCATACATGAGAAGTGACCCCTACCAGAGCCAGCAGCAGTCCCACCAACAATAGTTGGTTATGTCCCAGCCAAGCACTGAGGATGACGATGATAAAGATGAGCGTCCACCAATTTTTGTTCACGCTGGTGATGCAAGGCTGACAGGTTTTGAAAAACCAGTCAGCTCCAAGTGACGCAATGGGTAACTTACCATAGAATTGGGCATGATACATTATCGTAGAGGGAATTGGGTCTGGCAAATGATTCAACATTGTTTTAGAAATTGTTTAATGAGTGCCTTTGCTCTGCTGCCCCTGCTCGTAAGCTGTATCACTGCGCCAGATGGACCGCGCCGGGAGAGCGAGCAGCCGACGCCGATTGCAACAACGGCCGTTCCCCTGCAACCTACCTATGAGGTACAGCGTGGCGAAGTGGTGTTGCAATTGGAGTTTGTAGGGCGGATTGTGCCCGCAGTGGCTGAAACTTTGGTTTTTACAATTGAGGGGCAAGTGCTGGCGGTTTATGCCAATCGCGGAGATGTGGTGGAGGCCGGGATGGTGTTGGCAGAATTGGATAGGGGAGCGATTGAGGCGGCCTTGTTGCAAGCGCAGACGGATTTGGCGGAGGCGGAAGCACAGTTAACGGCCGTGCAAACACAATTAGACAATACCTTACGCCGGGCCGAAATTGAGCGGGACTTGGCCCAACTTGACCTCGATTTTGTGCGTAGGCAGGCTGATGATAGCCCAACACCAGAACAAGCCTACGCCATCAGCCGCCGCCAGTTGGAGTTGGAGTTGGAGCTGGCAGAATTGAAGGTAGCGGAGTTGAGTACGGCCGTTGATCCTGAATTGCAAACGGCCGTGTCTCAAGCTCAAACTCGCCTAGCCGACATAGAAGTGCAGTTGAACCACACCCAACTCATCGCCCCCTTTAGCGGTGAATTGACATCCTTTAGCTTGTCTCCAGGACAAACGGTGCGGCCTTTTACCCGCGTGGGGGTTCTCGCCAATACCGAATTACTGGAAGCCAGTGCCACCCTCATCGAACGGGATTTGGAACTATTGGCTGAGGGTATGGTGGCCACGATTTCTGTGGCCAATCGGCCAGGCGAAGCCCTAGCCGCCGAGGTGCGGCGGCTGCCCTTTCCCTATGGCAACAGTACCGAAAATACGGATGTAGCCGAAAGCGACCCCAATGTTCGCATCGCCTTTGAGGATGCAACTCAGGCAGCTGAATTTGATTTGGGCGACCGAGTAACAGTGACGATTGTGGTGGAGCGGCAACTAAATGTATTATGGCTGCCCCCAGCGGCTGTGCGTGAGTTTAACGGCCGTCATTTTGTCATTGTGCAAGAGGATGAGGTTGAGCGGCGGGTGGATGTGACGGTGGGCATTGAGGGAGACGGCCGTGTGGAAATCAGTGGAGGAGTGGCCGCAGGGGATCAGATTATTGGCCCATAAAGTTTCTTCCATGCTCTACCATCTCCAATCCCTTTTTAGCTTTGTTTTCAAGCGCATCCGCACCCAGCCCGGTCTAACTTCGGCCACGCTGCTGGGGCTGACGGTGGTGGTGGCCTTGATGATGAGTGGTACACTATATGCGGAGGGGGCCTACGGTCAACTGTTGGCCGAAGAGATAGAAAGCGTGGCCCGGCGCACCAATCGCCCTCCCTTCACCTATCAATTTAGCTATGATGGTCAACAATCCTTGCCGTGGGAAGATGTGCGGCAGGTTCATCAATACTTGAGCCGTTCCGATGACGCCTTATTGGGTCTGCCTCCGAAAATTGTCATTAGCCATGTGGAAAGTGACCTGTTTCCAGATTTTCCCGTCGTCGGTGAGCAGCTATGGCGATGCTCAATTTGCCCTGAATGAGATGAGCTTTGCCGTGACCACAGGGCTGGATGGGGTGATGGAGGTAGTGGAGGGTAGGCTGCCGCAAACGGCCGATCCTCCAGCCGCCATCGAAGCCCTTATTAGCCGTACCTTTGCTGATCGAGTGGGTATTCAGGTAGGCGAGTCGTTGACAGCTTATGATTTTCGCAACCAGGGCGCGGACAACCAGGAAGATACATTTCCAGTGCAGGTGGTGGGCATTTGGCAACCGACGGTGCGGACGGGGGATGTGTGGTTATTTCAATCGGCCGTTTCTTTTGATGACCGCCTGTTGGTAACAGAGGCAGCCTTTGTGGAACGCATCAGCCCAGCCATCAAGGATGAAGTGGCAGCGGCCACCTGGTTTTTTGTGATGGATGGGGCAGAAGTGAATACGGGGAATGTGTCGCGGCTGGTGGAGAGGGCAACGGCCGTTGAAAATCGCGTCCGCACCCTGCTGCCAGAACTAAACATTCTCACTTCACCACTAGATGCCTTAGCCCAATACAATGAAACGGTGTCGGGGTTGACCAATCAATTAACGATCTTTAATATGCCCACGATTGTGTTGGTGCTGGCCTTTATTTTATTGGTAGCGGGGCTGTCGGTGGGGGAGCGGCGGCTGCAAATTGCCCAAATGCGAAGTCGGGGAGCCACGGCCGTTCAGATCATCGGTTATGCCGCCCTGGAAGGGTTACTGCTGAGTGTGGTGGCCTTGGCCTTAGGCGCGGCTCTGGCCTGGTGGCTGGCGGGACTGATGGGCAGTACGCGCAGTTTTTTAGATTTTTCGGCCGAGAATGAGTTGCAACTGTTGTTCGGGGTTGATGCCTGGCGGGTGGGGTTAACGGCCGTTGGTTTGGCCCTCTTAGCACAACTGATACCCATTATTAACGCTGCTCAATTCAGCATCATCAGTGTGCGTCAAGAAGATATTCACCCCCGGCCCCCGTTATGGCAGCGACTTTGGCTGGATGTAATTTTGCTGCTGGTGGCTCTATATGGAGTATATGTGCTGCGCCAGCAAGGTAGTTTTGCTGTAGCGACGAATGAAGGAACGGCCGTTGCTGATCCCTTCCAAAACCCACTGCTCCTATTCACACCCGCCATTATCATCTTTGCCGTTTCGCTCCTTTTCCTGCGCCTCATGCCTTGGCTAATGCGCTTTTTCAGTGCCCAATTAGCCCTGACCAAGAGCTTCGTTTTGCTGTTGACCACGCGCCAACTATCGCGCAACCCTCATCAGTATGCCACGCCCTTGCTGCTGTTGATTTTCACCGTTAGTTTCAGCGTGTTCACCTCCTCGCTGGCCCAAACGCTGGATTTACAGTTGTTTGACCAGATGTTTTACCGAAACGGGACGGATGTGACGCTGTTTGACTTTGGGCAAGGGGCAAGAGGGACAACAACGTTTTTGCCGATGTCGGCTTATGTGGATTTGCCTGGGGTGCAGGCGGCGACGCGGATCGGCCGTTATCCCAATAGTACCCGCTTGGGCCGGGATGTATACCAGGGCTTCTTTGTGGGCATTGACCGGGAGCAGTTTGGACAGGTGGCCTATTGGCGGCAGGATTTTGCAGCGCAGTCACTGGGATCGTTGACCAATGCCCTAGCGCAGTCGTCCAACAGTGTGCTAATTCCGCGCCAGCTTTTAGAGGCTGAAGGCTTGCAGATTGGCGACACCATGCAGCAAAATATAGAAATTGGCGGGGTGGTGCTTGAGGTGAGCAGCCAAATTGCAGGGGTATTTGATTATTTCCCCGGCTGGTATCCTGAGACGGATAAACTGTTGATCGTAGGTAATTTAGGCGCGCTGTTTAATTTGGTGGGCAGTAAGTTTCCCTATTCGGTTTGGTTACGGATGGAGCCAGGCTTTGATTTGGCCCAGTTTGAAGGGGGTTTACAGAGGCTGAGTCCACGTTTGGTAGAGCAGGCAGAGTCGCTGTCTCTAATTCGGCAGGTACAGGCGCAGCCGGAGCGGCAGGGCTTATTTGGGTTGCTTTCGATTGGGTTTACAGCGGCCGTTTTCCTCACCGTGTTGGGCTTTTTCCTCTATGCCCTCTTTTCCTACCGTCGCCGCTTTGTGGCTTTGGGCACGATGGCCGCTTTTGGCCTCTCCCCACGGCAGATGATGGCCTTGGTGGCCTGGGAGTTGGCCTTGCTGTTGGCAACGGGCTTGGCCTTAGGCATTTTGGTGGGGGTGGGCATCAGCCGTGAATTTGTGCCTTATTTTCAAGTGGGCGGCCAGGCAGTGCCACCCTACTTGGTGGAGATTGCTTGGCCGCTGTTAATGCAGACAGTGGGCTTGTTCGGGCTGTTGTTTGTAACGGCCGTTGCCGCCCTCACCCTCGCCCTGCACCGCATGAAGTTGTTCCAAGCCTTGAAGTTGGGGGAAACTGTATAGGGAGAATTAGGTCGCTATTATCAAATCAGTCTATAATTCGTTTGAGAACGCCCCTGGAGAATGACATGACCACTTATACAATTCGCAAAATGACGAACACTGCTACTGATTATCAGATTTTGTCCGATATTGAGCGACTAATGGATCCCGATGATTACGGCACGGCCCAATCGTGGCGTGATGAGTATGAAGGGCACGACCCCGACTACCTCAACGAAACTTACTTTATTGAGCAAAACGGCCGTGCGCTGGCCTCATTTCAATTTCATGAGACACCAGCCATGCACGTGCCCGGCAAAGTACGCATCTGGTTGATGGTGCCCCGAGATGCATCAGTTGAATTGTGTGAGACAGTTGTCACGGGTCTGGCAGAACGCATAGCCGCCCACCCCATCAACCGCGCTGTGGGGCCTGTTAATGAAGCCTATGTGTCCCTGATGGCAACCCTCAAAAAGCACGGATACAGTAGCGTGTTGCAACAGATTGACACAACGCTCGACGTGCCTGCCTTTGACCCAACTCCTTATGAACCTGAAGCCCAAAGGTTGGCTGAAGCAGGCATCCGTATCAAATCGCTGGCTGAGTTAAGGGTATCCGATCCTGACTGGGAGCAGAAGCTGTATGAGGTGCAATCAGTGGCCCGCCGAGATATTCCGCGCAAACCGGGCATCAAGGCCACCGACATTACTATCGAACAGTGGCGTAAATACACCTTTACCAGTGAATTGAGACCCAAATTGTGGATGGTGGCCGTTACAAATGAGGGTGAGTATGTGGGAACAGGTAATCTGTGGGTGCGTGATCCGGCTGGCAAGGTGGGCGACAATGGATTTTTAGGTGTGTTAGCCCCCTATCGCCGTCGCGGCATCGCCCGGATTCTCAAAGTAGCATTGATTGGTGCGGCACAGAAAGAGGGCATTCGCATTATCAACACGGGCAATGAAACAGCGAATCCGATGTTACAACTCAATTTGGAATTGGGCTTTGTGGTGCGCCCTGGCTGGAGCTGGCATCAGATGGATAAGCGTTTTGAGCGTTGAGTTTGGCTCGGTTTATGTAGATTTTTCCTTGCGACTGTAACTCAATCGAAATAAGGTGTGCGGGAACGGCCGTCATGCCAGTCAAATATCCGGTCTACCCAACCAGGCTCGCTTTCTGTCCATCATAAGGAAGGGGGCAAATTGCCACGTGAGAAAAATTGCGCTTGGCTAATTTCAACCGTTTGCGGGCCTAACTCACCACCGTCCAAACGACAGTAGAAAAGCAAGTTGTAAATATGGGTATTATGGTTGAAGCCCTGTCGAAAGCTGTCATTCACAGCCATCAGGGCCAAGGGCGTTACATCTAAGCCAGCTTCCTCTTTGACCTCTTTTTGAGCAATTTCGGCGGCCGTATAGCCCACATCGGCATTGCCTACCGGAAAAATCCAAAAGTCCTCGGCGGCATTACGCACGAGCAGCAGTTCGTCTTGCTCATTGAACACAATGGCGCCCACACTCACGTTGGGGATCACATAACCCCCCTGCCCAGTGACCACTTGTTGCCGCCAACCTGCGGCCAGCTTTTCGGCCAGTTCAGTATCAAGAATGATTCCAGCATTGATAGTTGCCATCATCTCAGCCGCTAAGTTGAGCATTTCCTCATACCGCTCGACATCATAAGGATCGCTAGCGTAATTCAAACCTGTTTGGGCAATGCCCACTAATGATTGACTCCAACGCGCGATTTCGGTGATTATTTCCATATGGACTACTCCTGTCTATTCAGCTAGTTGTCGGGTAACGGCCGTTGCCACTCTAACGCTTGCCTTCCACCGTATGAAGTTGTTCCAAGCCTTGAAGCTGAGGAAGGTGGTGTAAGAGAGGAACGCTAGGGGTAGGGAACGACTTTGGACCCGCCAAAGCAGGCGTTAGGCCTCTTCAGCAGGTGGCGGGTGGGTCAAAGTTCTTCATGAAACGGAACGAATCAAATGAGTCCATGTCTCGCCATTCCGTCGAAAGCTTTGTTAAGCAGTGTATGTGAATGACTCTAGGATGTTCGCTCTGGACAAGGAAAGGACTTTCGATGTCATGAGTCATCGCTCAGTTGCACCCTTTCCTGCAAGAATCTTTCCGCGGAATTTGGCAATGCGTGAAATACGAGTTTCGGTTTTCTTCGCTGAATTGAGGTTTATCACATAGCTTTTTTGGCGACCCGGCGTGAGCTCATGAAAAGCCTCGGCAAGTTCGAGATCGGCATCCATTGCCTCTATGAGTTCATCAGGCAGTTCGAGAGTACTTTGCTCTTTTGCGGGCTTGATACCTTCTTCTGCATAACCTATTGCCTCCTGTATATAGGACTTAATGATCGACTCCATTTCCGCTACTTGACCATTCTCCGTAAAGCGAATCATGTCGGGGTGCCGGGTATTTGGCCCCGGCTTTTCCAGAACGTTATTCGGGTCTTTCATTAGAGCTGCGTTGAAGAAACTGAGACGAAAGTCGCTGCGGAGGGCACCGATAATCACGATATTGCGACCTTCATACATGTAACACGGATGAGCCCATTTAACCACCTCGACGAGCTGAGATTCAAGGCATATTCTGCGGAGTTCTATAAGGCCATCGCTCCATTGTTGTGTCGAGCAATCTGGCGTGTTAAAGCGCTCGCAACGTCCGCATCCTTTCGAAAAATACTCCTCGATATTGGTAATCATTGTATTATTCCATACACCTGGATGCCTCGTAAAACCAAGTTCATCTGCACAGAAGGATTCGAAGTCGTAGGCTCGGTATCCGCACTGTGTCGGGTGCAACGTTTGTTTCCCAGCGCGATTCGGCGCGAGAGCACGGAACGTGTTTGCGAAAACGGTTGCTTGCCCTGTTTGGCTGTCACCTCGGCACAGCATTAACGGATTTAGTGGGGATGTGTCTATTCTGGGTTTTTTGCAGCAGCTCTGTTTCAACGGCCGTTAAATTTGGTACCCGCTTCCGCGCCCGCATCAACGACGTGGCTTGAGCAAGTTCATCCAGTTCAGCAACTTCCAACTGCTGCAAGCTGTTTAACAACGTTTCAATGGACAGTGGGGTTTGAATTTCAATGGCTGTCATGAAAGTATTGTAGCAGAAAAACGGCCGTTACCCCTCCCCCTCCCTCACTACAAACCCATACCCAGCGGGCTGCCGGGTAACGGCCGTATTCCCGGCCACGATCACCACCACCTCATCAAAATTACTGCCCAGCGGCAGCAGCCATTGCCCCTGCTGCTGTTCATTCAGCGTCAGCGGCTCAACCTTGATGGCCTCATCACCAACGAAAATGGCTTGCACGATGAAACTTTGGGGCAGGATGTGACCACTGCGCACAAAACCAGCCAGTTCCCAGCCCGTATCGCTTTCGCCCCCATCGGCATAACCCAACTCAGGGATGGCGATGTCGTCAATAACAAAGCCCTGTTCGTGCACGGCCGCATCTGTCACATATTGAAAGCGTAACAGGATTTCTTGTCCGGTGAAGGAGGTGAGATCGGCCGTTTCCTGCACCCATTCTGCCTCGTCGCCACCACCGCTATGGCCCGTGTAGCCCGCGCCAAAGCTGTTGCCTTGGGGGTTGTCCAGCGTGGTGGATTCTGTTGTCAGCAGTTGCCAGGAACGGCCGTTATCCACAGACACACTCACATAGCCATAATCCCAACCCGTTTCAATCTCATACCATGTCCAAAAGGTGAGCGTAGCCGCGTCTACGTGGGAAAGGTCAAAGGCGCGGGTCATCGTCATGTTCGATTCATCGGCGGGCAAGGTGGCATAAAAGTAACGGCCGTTATGGGGTTTGGCCTCGATCAAATTGACTTGCTGTGTGCCCGTAAATATCAGTGTCACGAGTTCATCACCTTCGATGTGATAATAATCAGCGCCGTATTGATGAACGGCCGTTTCCTGTATCTCCGGCAAGCGGCGGATTGCCTTCGGCTTCATGGCTGGCAGCGTTAACGAATGATACTGGTGTACCCCCTGGCCACGGCCAATGCTGGTCAAATAATTAGCCACTAACCAATCGGCAAACAGATCATCAAACGGCACATTGAGCGTAGCAAAGCCAGCCACGCCATCACCCGGATCGCGCACTAAGGCTTGGGTGGCTGCCTCGCCAAAGCGGTCATAAATGTAAACAGCAAAAAGGGAGGCAGCGGCATAATGATAGGCCACACTGTCGGGGTTGTGGGTTAAATCGGTCAATTGGATGTCGGTGCGGGCCACATAGTCATGTTGGCGGCCAATTTCATAGCCGTTGACATGCCCTGCCAATTCAGCCAGCCCCTCGCTCATCCAGCCCGTTTCATTGGGATCGGTGTGCCACTGGATGGCGTGCTGCCATTCGTGGGCGATGGTGGCCAGATACATGTCACTGCCCAAGGGAGCGTCATCTAAGCTAATGGTGAGCAGTTCGCGCTGATTGGAATAGGGGTTAACGGCCGTTACTACCTCATCGGCTGTGCTGAAATAGGCAACGGCCGATCTTCCCAAATCCTCCACATGCAAAATATTCATGCGCTCATCGCCATCAATGCCTGGCTGCCATTCTGTACCAAAAAAGGCGCGGTTGGTGGGGATGATCTGCTGTTCGATGGTGGCAACGGCCGTGGCCAACTTCTCCAAACTAATAGGGACATCCACTTCCACCCACATATTTAACAGATCAGAACGATGTACCAGCCGCGCCTCCACTTGTCTATTTTCGTCAGTATCCACATTGCTCACCCAAAAGGTCTCGATCTGGCACAGTTGGTAGGGTGTGGCTTCCGTTTGGGCGATGCGCGGCGCGTCAATGCCCCGTAGTTGGGCGGCTAAGTCCACCATGTCACGGGGTGGGGCAATGGCCTGGGAAACGGCCGTTAATGTTTCATAAGCAGCCCCATCCGGTGGGGTTGTAATGATGGGGGCTGTTGGGGTAGAATCGCCTGTTTGTAAAAGGCGGCAAGCCGAGAGAAAAAAGAGAACGATAAAAGGAAACAAGAGAGAGGGTAATAAGTTGGTACGCTTCATAGCCTACCAGTTTAGTCTGCATTCCACATGAGGCAATATTCAACAAGCGCAACTCTCTCCCCCGCGCCGTGTTCTCTCCCATGACTTAAGGTGGAAAATGCAACTGGGTAATCATATTATCCATTACATCCTGAGGAACTATTATGAAATACGCGCACATTGTGGGTTGGGGCAGCTATTTACCCCAAAAAGTGATGACCAATGATGAGATTTCCCAAATTGTAGAAACCACAGACGATTGGATTTATACGCGCACAGGCATCCGTGAGCGGCGTATTGCCGATGAAAAGGAGACAACAGCGACGTTGGCTTTTGAAGCGGCTGCCCGCGCTCTGGCTGTGGCCGACCTCCATCCCTCCCAGGTTGATCTCATCATTGTGGCCACATCCACCCCCGAATATATTTTTCCTTCCACCGCCTGCCGCGTTCAAGATTATCTGGGAGCCACCAAGGCAGGTGCTTTTGATTTAAGTGCTGCTTGTTCCGGCTTTGTTTATGCTTTGAGCATGGCCTCCAACGCCATCACCAGTGGCATGGTGCGGAATGCCATTGTCATTGGTGCGGAAACGATGTCGCGGGTGTTAGATTGGCAAGATCGGGGCACATGTATTCTGTTTGGTGATGGGGCTGGGGCTGTTGTTTTGCGCCACTCCGATGTGCCTGGTGGTGTTCTGGCCTCCACACTGCGCTCGGATGGTTCTGGCGGTGATTTGCTCAGCCTACCAGCCGTTTATCACAATCCCATGCCCATGCTGGGGCCAGAGTACCTACATAATGGGCATAAAAAGAACACGATTGAGATGAACGGCCGTCAAGTGTTCCGCTTCGCCACCCGGGTTGTTAGTGATTCGATTGCCCAAGTATTAGCCCAAGCCGAGCTTACCATTGATGATATAGACCTCATCGTGCCTCATCAAGCCAATATCCGCATTATTGAATCGGCGGCTAAGAAATTGAAATTCCCGGCCGATAAATTCTTTGTTAATTTGGAACAGGCAGGCAACACTTCAGCCGCTTCCATCCCTATTGCCCTGTGTGAGGCAGTGGATAATGGGCTGCTCAAACCAGATGATAATGTGGTTTTTGTGGGGTTTGGCGGTGGCCTGACCTGGGCTGCTTCCGTGGTCAAATGGAACGTGACTCCGCCAGAAATCTCCATGGCTGAGCGGGAGTGGAAACGGGCCCGCTACATTTATGCCCGCAGTCGCTCCCAAGCCAAGAAGGTGATGCGCCGAGTGGGTGCCTACCTGGCCGGTTCCCCCACCCCCCAGGCCCGCCTCAAAGATGCAGATCGCCGTTCGCCCAATGGTAAAGCGTGATCAGTCGTTGGTCATCGGTGATCCAATAACCGTTTACCGATTATAGTTTACGACTTGACAGCCAAAGCTACCTGTCGCAGTAACTCATCCTCGTCAATCATACCGTCAATATGGACACGGCCGTTTATGACCACATGCGGCAAATAGTTCGCTGAGTAGCGGGTCAGTGCCTCCGGGAATTGCTCCGTCATAATCACAAAGGTGCGGATGTGTGGGCTGGCAACGGCTAGGCCAAAGGCATGTTTGGCGGCCAGTGCGCCTACTTCATCATCCGTAGCTGTCAGCACCTCAACAGTGACCGCTTGCCCTAACTTACTCAATTTAATGCGTGTCACTGGCTCCAACGTTTGTCCACGAAAAGCGACGGTCTGAATAGCAGCAATAAGTGTGGTCAATTGGATGCCCGCCGGATGGCCGATAATACGCACACCAAGGTCTTGTTGATCGGCCGTGAGCACACCAAGTACGGGATAGAAATCATAATTGATGCGGCGGGGACGTATGTCAAAATCGATCATGTCAAATTTTTGAGTGAGGGTGTGTAGGAGAACGGCCGTTGCCCGCTCCGCCTCATTCCCATTCTCATCCCCCCACATTCGCACCAACACCCCTTCTGGCAGATGGCCTAAAAAATCAGGTAATGTGGCCCAGGTTTCCTCATCAAACAAAGGTTCTGTCATTCGTTTATTCCTCTGCCGCGATTTATAATAGTCTCAGGCAAAATCGGCAAGGTGAAAACATGACCTCATTTCTCATCAGCTTTATCATTTGGGCACTGTTACATAGTCTAACGGCCGCTGCCCGCCCCAAACAGGTCTTCCGACAAATCATGGGCGAACCTGCTTACCAGGGCTTGTACCGCTTCCTCTACAACCTCTTCTCCATTGTCACGATTCTGCCTGTACTCTACCTACTGACAACCCAGGTACCGGCTACCCCAGTCTGGGCACTCTCTGCCCCCTTCAACACCCTCTTCAATGCCATTCAACTGATTGGTTTGGTAGGTTTAGCTATTGCTCTGTGGCAAACAGATATCTGGGATTTTGCTGGCCTACGCCAAGCCTTGCATTACCTCAGTAGCGATACAAAGCGAGCCCTCCCGTCCAGGCTTGTTACCAACGGCACATATCGCCTTGTGCGCCATCCTCTCTACTTTTTCAGCTTGCTCATACTTTGGTTCAATCCCCAAATGGACTTGCGCGGCCTTATCTTCGCTATTGCCAGCACCCTCTATTTCTGGCTTGGCTCCGTCTACGAGGAGCGTAAACTGCTGGCCTTCTTTGGTGAAGAGTACAAACGTTATCAACAACAAACCCCTCGCCTACTCCCCTATCCTAAAAGAAAGAGACTAGCCTAAGCTAGTACTCTAATCACCCCATCATGACGGCCGAAAAATCTCCATTGGCAATTCTACGCCAGCATTGTGAATTTGGCGCAGGAAAGTGGGGATATAGCCAGTCGCCATGGCGCGTCCTGTCATTTTCCCATCCACCAGACCCATATCATGGTATTTGAAAATCTCTTTGAGCATAATTGTATCCCCTTGCATGCCCACCACTTCGGAGATGGCCAGAATTTTGCGTGAACCATCTGCCAGCCGGGCTTGATGGGTGACCACTTGCACGGCCGTTGCCAACTGCTGCCGAATAGTCAGAAGAGGCACACTTAACCCAGCCATCGTGGCCATCGCTTCCAGGCGGTTCATGGCATCACGCGGGCTGTTCGCGTGCATACTAGCCATGCTACCATCGTGCCCTGCATTCATGCCCTGCACCAAATGCAGCACCTCTTCGCCCCGTGCCTCAGCCAGAATCAAGCGATCAGGCCGCATTTTTAGGCTGTTAATGACCAGATTGCTGGCTGTTACTGCCCCTTTGCCTACCAAATCAGGAGGGCGCGCCTCTAACTTCACCAAATATTTCTTGTCAATCTGCAACTCATCGCCACTTTGTACCGCAATAATGCGTTCGCCATCTGGAATATAGTTGGCCAAAATGTTGAGAACAGTCGTTTTGCCAGAACCTGTGCCCCCAGCCACAATCATGTTGAGATGGCCGATGACACACGCCTTCAAAAATTCCATCATCTCTGCTGTAACCGCCCCGAAGCCGATAATGTCTTCGGCACTGAGGCCTTTGCCCGAAAATTTACGGATAACCAGCGTTGGGCCATCAATGGCCACAGGTGGCAGCACAATGTTGGCCCGCGAGCCATCGGGCAGCCGGGCATCGAGCAGCGGCTTGGCACTGTCTACCTGCAAGCCCATTGGCTGCAAAATAGCCTCGATCATCGCTAACAAATGAGCTTGGTCACGGAAAGGCGAGGCCACATCCTCGAACTTGCCCTGTTTTTCTACATACACACGATCCGGCCCATCTACCATAATTTCTAAAATAGCCGGATCACGCAACAACGGTTCTAATATGTCTAATTCACTCATGATGTCCATCCTTTGGAAGGAGATTAGAGATTGGAGATTGAGTAAGCAAAGCTGAATTCTCTCTAGCTTCAAGTCCCTAGCCCCTCTCTTGTTTTGATGGTTACTTTGTAACATGTTTCGGTCATGGGCTGGAACGGCCGTCTAACCAGCCTCACCCTGTTAAAATAAACAGGTCATGGTCCCATTACTCCCTCGTCCCCCGTACCCATCCCTGGCGCAAGGCATAAACGGCCGCTTCTGTCCGGGAATTGACGTCTAATTTCGAGTACACATTATCCAAATGAAAGTTTACCGTTCGGGCACTAACCGACAGCCGTTGGGCAATCTCCTTGTTACTCAAGCCATAAGCCGCCAGTTGCAGCACTTCTAGCTCGCGGGGTGTTAATGCCACGGCTAGTTTTAGACCAAATCGAATTGTCAACTGACCAGGCTGACCACTCATTTGCCCACCCAACTGCCTGAGGCGTTGGCCGGTGGTGGGTAGACGCACAACGGCCGTTTGTCCATCATCCCCCATAGAAAAGATCAACTGCTCTGGTTCGTGCCGTAGACGAATAGTGATTTGGGTGGCGTGGGCTTGACCAACGGCCGTTCCCACTCCCTCTTGGGCTGCCCGAAACAAGGCCAACTCCAACGGTGCAGGCAACCGCTCTGGCAACTGTGCTAAATCCAGGGTCACCTGCACCCCGCTTTGCCGCAAAACCTGGTTGGCGAATCCCTCCAAAGCGGCCGCCAATCCCAATGATGTCAATGTTGGCGGCTGCAAATTGGCTGTCAAGTCGCGCACCTGCTGCAATAATTGTCGCGCCAGCGTGCCCAAGACAGAGACAGCCAACTGCCCCATCTGATTACCTGCCATACTTTGCTCATAAGCGGCCGTTTGCGCCAAGAGCAAATTGATGGGGCCAATGACTTGCTCTTCTACCAGCCCAGCCAGCCGCTGCCGCTCGGCTTCCAGAGCATCGGCCGTTTCCGTCCAGACGGCCAAAGTCAGGGAATTGGATTCGGGCGGTGGTTTGGGCTGGCTGGCTCGGTTGAGGGCTTCAAGGGCGGCTTGGGCGGTGGGATAACGGCCGTTGGCTTCCTTGGCCAATAACGTGACCACCACCTGCTCCATAGCTGGCGGCACCGCTGGATTTATCTGGCGTGGCCAGGGCACAGGTTGGCTCGCTATTTGGGCCAAAATCGTGGCCGCTGTCTCTCCCTGAAAGGGTGGCTGTCCTGTGAGCATCTCATAAAACAAGGCCCCTACCGCATATAAATCTGTTTGCACAGTGGCTGCTTGCCCCTGAACCTGCTCTGGTGACAAATAGAGTATGGTACCCTCAATGGCGCCTGCTTGCGTCAGGCGCGGCTCATGGACCGACAAAGCCAGGCCAAAGTGATGGACTTTGGCCTGCCCTTCTGGGGTGATGATAATATTTTGGGGTTTGATGTCGCGGTGGATGATGTCCTGGTCGTGGGCAAAGGCTAAGGCTTGTAGGATGTGTCTGGCGTGGGTGACGGCCGTTTCCACCGTCAGGGCACCTTTTTGCAAAACGGCCGTTAAATCCTGCCCCGGCACATATTCCAACACCAAATAATGCCAATCGGCCGTTTGGCCCACATCAAACACCCCCATAATGTGCGGATGTGTCAGCCGGATCATCGCCTGCGCCTCCCGCAAAAAACGAGCCAAGGCAGTCTGCGCCCCTGGCTCCATCCTGTGCAGGGCCAAAAACTTAATAGCGACAGGTCTGCCCAACAGTTCGTCCTGTGCCTGGTACACCACCCCCATACTGCCCTCACCCAACCACTGCGTCAGGCGATAGCGGTCTTGTAAATAGGGCGGCGGGCTGCGGCGCAAATCCATAGCTGGGATTGTACCCCATTTACCGCCAGTTCTATCGCTATGTATTGTGGCTAAATTCCAATCCTTCGGCTTTGCTCAGGACAAGCCTCCAACCTCTCTTCAACAACCGCTCCTCGAAATGCGGCGGATTATGGTTCCAATGTCGGGTTCGCGGACGGAGAGGTTATGGATGCGGTAATGGGCGAAGAGACGGTCGTTTCCCTCAAAAGCGGCGATGATCTGACGGTCGAATTGGTTACAAGGCAATCAATCTGCCAACCGTATCCCCCGTTAGAATAAGAGGTTTGACATGTTTCCAAGAATCACACAAGTTATACATGATCAAGAGTATTGTTTGAAGTTGGTTTTTGCAGATGGAAAACAGGGAACTGTCGATTTTCACCAAAGAATAGTAGGGCGCGGCGGGGTTTTTGCTCCGTTAAAAGATTTGGCCTTTTTTCAGAAAGTGAAAGTTGATCCTGAAATCGGCACGATTGTTTGGCCAAATGAATTCGATTCCGATCCTGATGTCCTTTACAGTAAGGCGACAGGCTCACCGTTGTCAGAACTTGTGCCTGCCACCTACGTTTCCTAAATCCTACCTTTGTTCCAAGAGACGCTCCTCGTAAATGCGGCGGATGGTGGCTTCGATGTCGGGTTCACGGACGGAGAGGTCATGGATGCGGTATTGGGCGGAAAGACGGCCGATTAGCTCGGAAGCAGCAATGGTTTGGCGGTCGAATTGGTAGAGGGTACGGCCGTTTTCCCTTTCCACCACATCTGCTCCAACTACCGATACATCGGCATACTGTTCAGCAAAGTCCACCACAAGTTCCCGCCTACCCCCAAAGCGCTCTTGCAACGTCTCCAACTGTCCATCAAAGAGCAATTTTCCCTGATCAATAATCATCACTCGGTCACACAGCTTTTGCACGTCAGCTAGATCGTGTGTGGTCAGTAGAATCGTCGTTCCCCACTCCTTATTGATATGTTTGATGAATTGACGGATGCGCTCTTTGGCTACCACATCCAGGCCAATGGTTGGCTCATCCAAAAAGAGTAGGTCGGGGTTGTGCAACAGTGCAGCACAGATGTCGGCTCTCATGCGCTGGCCGAGAGAAAGAGAACGCACGGGTGTGTGCAAGAAAGGCTCCAGTTCGAGCAGTTTTTTGAATTGGGCTAGGTTGTGTTGAAAGCGATCACGGGGAACTTGGTAGATATGTTGCAGCAGTTCGAGCGATTCGATGACAGGCAAGTCCCACCAAAGGGTGGTGCGTTGTCCGAAGACGGCTCCGATACGCGCCACATATTGTTGACGGTCGCGCCAGGGCAAACGGCCGTTTACCATCATCTCACCCCCGGTTGGCACCAGTAACCCGGTCAACATTTTAATCGTCGTCGATTTGCCTGCACCATTGGGGCCTAAATAGCCCACCAATTCACCTTGTAGCACAGCAAAGCTAATATCATCTACTGCCTTCACCAGCTGATAGTCACGGCTCAATAAATTCCGCACCGTTCCCAATGCGCCTCGATGATGCTTATTGATTTTGAAATGTTTTTGTAGATTTTTTACTTGAATGATGTTCATAGTTCGATTGATGATTTATGATTACTGATTGACAATGATTCAATCGTCAATCAGTAATCACTAGGTTCCCGTACTTTGATAATGCTTCATGCCAAACCGCCAAAAGGCGAGAGCCAATCCTAAAACCAGCAAACCAGCTACAGGGGCAAGGAAGGGAGCAAAGGCAGGAAAGTTGAAGGGATCGGGTTTGCCCAAGAAGTAGAGGGCTGGATAGTAGTTGAGAAAAATGGCTGGCACGATGTAGGTGAAGAAACGGCGCATCCAATCGCCGTAGATGTGCATGGGGTGAGAGATGAGAAAACTGCCACCATAGGTAAGGATGTTCATCACCTCGATAGATTCGACTGTCCAAAAGGTAATAGTGGCGCCAATGATAAACAAGCCGCCAAAGAAACAGACCATACTGACAATAACAAGGGGTAGGTAGAGTAGTTTGCCTACTGTCCACACAATGTTTGTCTGCGCCAAAGCCAGCCCAATAATGGCAAAACCCAACGCGATACGTCCTAAACGGCGCAAGACAAATTCCTGACCCATTACCTGCATAGTGATGTTGACAGGGCGCAACAGCAGTTGATCAAAAGTGCCTCGCCGAATTTCGCTTCCAAAATGTTTAGGATCAAAGCCGCTAAAGATCATGTCCATTAGGCCAAAGGAAAGCTCGACTAATCCATAAAGAAAAGCCACTTCGCCTAATGTCCAGCCTTTGATATTGTCAAATCGCTCAAAAACTAAGGCCAAGGAGCTAAATTCTAGAGTGACCATTAGGGCAGCAGCAATTACGTCCAAAATAAAGGATAAGCGGTATTGTAGTTGACTGCGGATTTGTACGCCGAGTAAACGGCGGTAGATGGAGAGGGTGTGTCGCATATGATTTCCTTACTTATTAGTACCAGTAGCCAGTGGTCAGTAATCAGTTCACCGATCACTGTTTACTGCTTACTGATCCTATCCTCCTAAAATGACAAGACGTTTTACGGCCGTTCGCAGCACTACCTGCCCCACAAACACTAACCCCACCGCCCAGGCAACTTGCAAAAGCATGGTCAGCCACAGAGCTGGGCCACTGAGTAGACCCAAGTAGACATCCACAACCGTATTCAGCATATGAGGGAAGGGGGTCAGGCTGGCGATAGTCTGCACCCAATCAGGCAGAAAGCGTAGAGGCATGAGGAAGCCAGAAAAGAACATGGCCAAAATGGAGCCGAAACGGCCGATTCCCATGGCATTTGGTGTCCAAAAAGCGGCCAAATTGGTGAGAAAACGCCAGGCGAAGCTAATGAGCCAACTGAGGATGAGGGTGAGGAAGAGAGCCAGAAGTTGCACGGCCGTTGTAGGATATACCAAATCAAACACCAGCCCATAAATAAGCATGATCGCCACTCCGCGCAGCAGAAAATTGACCAAGGCACGTCCCAAATCCTGTGCCAGCCAAAAGCGAAAATAGTTCATCGGCTTCAGCAAGTCAGAACCCACATCACCGCTGTAGACAGAGTTCATCAGGTCAAACCAGCCAAACAGGCTCAGATAGGCTATCACCGCTTGGGTGAGGCCTGTATAAGTGATGATGCCCGCCACTGTATACCCTTCCACCTCCTGCTGCTCACCATATAGTGCCAATAAAATCGCCACGCGCAGTACCCCCCAGAAAAAATTCGTCGCTAGCCCAGCCATAGCGGCCGCACGATAGGTCATATATCGTTGAAAAGATCGTTTTGTTAATTCCCAGAATAGTCGCATCTGTGTCCTCGCGGTCAGTAATCGATGATTTGGTAAACGGTAATCGGCGATCGGTATTCGGATCACCAATAACAGATCACGGATTACGAAAAAGGCGGCCCGCGACAGGCAATAAAAAACGCCCTACTGCATATATACAGTAGGGCGTCGGAGTTGTAGACGCTTCTGAAAAAGTGAAGTGGCCTTACCATTTATGGCCTCGCTTCATATTCGACATGATTTGCGAACTATAACATAGAGAAAACGGCTGTGTCAACTATTTATTTGTCAGCTAGTCAGCTAGCCAGCTTGTCAATGCCAAAACATTATTCAGCCGCGTATGGGGCGGTCAATTCTAATTGTATATTATCTGGATCACGGAAAGCCAAGACATAAATGCCAAAAGGAGCCAAATCATTGATCTCGCCATGTTCCACACCATGCTCATCAAGAACGGCGATAGCTTGCTCTAGCTCAGCATGACTTTCCACTGCAAAACTCACATGATCTAACCCAACTCGATTTTCATTGAAACGATCATTGGCAAGCGCCTGGGCTGGATCAGTTGGCGGCGTCAATGCTACGAGGACATGACCATTATGCAAAATCGCGCGTGACCCAAAGTCGGCCACCTTCTGAAAGCCTAAAATGGACGAATAGAACGCCGTTGAACGCTCTACATCTGTGACTGTGATAGTCATATGATGCACAACACCTGATTTGATGGTTTCTGCCATAAAGCACCTCCGGGAAAAGATTTACCAACTCTACCTGCTTACAGGCTCATATGCAAAAATCAGTGAAACCAGCCTCAACTGCCTTGTTTAAGTGAGAGATGGTTTATCCAAGCCTGCCCAGCCGACACCGTTAAGAACTATCCGTATTATACCAGCATCTCCTTATCCGATGTAACCATTTGTTTCGCAACCATATGAACCTGTTCAAAACAGCCAGCATCGAGATGGCTCCTGGTCAGGTTGATGAGGTAGCCGATTCCGGGGAAGATGATCATGTATTCCATTGGCTCGTCCAGCAATTTCAGGCCCAGCTTTTGGGCGGTACGAATAGAGGTGAAGTTAGCAGCAGCCACATTCCAATCAATCTGGTGCAGGCCAAGCTAGTACTCTGACAAACTTCTATTGTCGGACAGAAGCGATAGCTTCTGCAAGGTGCGCCGCGCTGTGGGAGTATTTCACTTTAGGGGCAAAAAGAAAGAGAATCAGGGTACAAGCATAAAAAGGTGTACCCATGAAAAAAAGTCGAGAAGAAATTGAAAGAGAGTTGAGAGCAAAAGCAGAAGAAATGATAGCTAAAACGCTAGAATGGTATGAAAAGCATGAAGCGCCAACATTGAGCGAAATAGAAAAGGAAGTACTGAGAATGCGCCAGGTCTTGAGTGAGGAAATGACTCGAATCTTGATACATGGACAAGCATCAGTCCACCCTGAAAAGAGGCCAGACTGTCCTGAGTGTGGTCAGCGGCTAAGAAATAAGGGAGAAAAGCCCAAAACAGTAGAATGTCTCATCGGCCAAGTGAAATTAGAACGAGCTTATTACTATTGCCCAAGATGTAAGACAGGGTTTTTCCCCCCTAGATGAACAACTTCAATTGTGGGAAAAACATTGGAGTCCAGAGTTAAGCAAACAAATGGTCTGGTTAAGCGGGGTTAGCACAAGCTATGAAAAAGCCGAGGAGACCTTGGCACGGATAGGGCGCATAGGGGTTTCCGATAGTAGTGTGTGGCGACAAGCACAGAAATGGGGAGAGAAGCTAGCCGCGATGGAAGAAGTAGAGATGAGCTTAGCCGAAGCCGTCGCCTTGCCGAAGCCGCTCCAAACAGTTCCTGAGACTGGATGCAAAGGCGTGGCTATGGATGGAGCCATGATTTGCCTGCGTGAGGAAGGTTGGAAAGAGTTAAAAATAGGTTGTGTCTTTGATATTGAGGTCAGACCCACCAAAGACAAGGAAACAGGCAAGTGGCTATCCCAAGCACACGCAACCCATAACCAATACACATCTCACTTAGGTGGCCCCGAAGCGATAGGGCAAAAAGTATGGGCCTTGGCTCACCGTCATGGTTGGCTTGGTACACAGCAAACGATTGCTTTGGGAGATGGAGCGATTTGGATTTGGCACCAGTTTGACCACCGTTTTGTCAACAGTGAGCAACTGGTTGATTGGTATCATGCGACTAACCATTTGCACACAGCTGCCAGCTTGCTCCATAGCCAACAAGCAGCTAGAGATGCCTGGTATGACCAACAAAAAACAGAGTTATTCATCGGGCAGGCTCACCAAATCGCTGAAGACCTCATTGTCGCTGCCATCGACAAACCTTGGTGTGTCGTCGAGGACATTCTGACAGAGGCTTTGTATTTAGATAACAACCAGCACCGCATGCACTATCAGGCACTACAAGCGGCTGGCTTTCCCATTGGCTCTGGCATGGTTGAGAGTGGTTGTAAGCAGTTTAAAGCTCGTTTTGCCGGACCTGGCATGCGCTGGTCTCGTCGAGGTGCTGAGCACCTTCTGCCGATTCGGGCTGCAGTCATGAGCCATGCCTTCGATTCTGTATGGACTAAGGCTCATCTGCCCCAGAACTGAAATGCTCCCCGCGCTGTCTTATCCGTCAACAGGTGTTTGGCGCACCACTAGGCCATAAGTGATGGTGGCAGCGGAAGTAGCGCAGGCCAACCCACGCAGAGCCAATACCTTCAGTATATCATCTGGTAGTTTATCATCCACCTCATAATGATGATTGACCTTGCCCTTTTGCATTTGCCCAAATCCAATTACAAATATTGATTTGACAAATGTCAAATCAATTTGCATAATCCATTTTTGTGGGTTGCATATTAAACGGGATGGCTTACGATGAACAGAATGAATGATATTGGCATTGAGAATGCAGCAGAGATGAGTGAGGGAGAGCGTATGGTGGCCTTTTTCAAAAAGGTGACAAATAAGGCCATTGATAATTATGAAAAAGAGTTAGAGGTTGTGCAAGTGACAGGAGATGAGGAAGCAAAGAAACAGTTCCTCATTCAAATTAATATGTTTCGGCATGCCCAAAGCATCCTTGACTTGGCTCACAAGTATGCCATAGATGTACGGTGGCAAAATGAGTAAGACAATAACACTGGATAACACCCCATCAAGCAGTGATGCCAATCTTGAGGCACGTGCCTTGCTCTTTAAGGCATTAGGCCATCCGATGCGCTTGCTGATTATGAATCTTGCCCTGACAAAGCCAAGGCATGGTGAGGAGTTGGCAGCGATATTGCATCTGAATCCAGCCACGATTTCGCACCATCTGAGCAAACTGGCGGAAGCTGGGTTATTGAAAGCGCGTAAGGATCAATATTATCAAACCTATTCGCTGGCACAGAATGTGTTGCAACGAACATTGGATGAGGTGATTCGTTTGCCACAGCCTGATTTAAGGGCGCAGGTGCAGCCAGATGCTTATCGGGAAAAGGTATTACGGATATTTTTCAAACACGGCCGTCTCAAAAAAATCCCGGCACAACTCAAAAAGCAGCGTATTATTCTAGAGTACATTGTCCAAGAATTTGAACCAGATCGAGAATATGCGGAGATGGAATTAAATCGCTTATTGGTTGATTTTCACGATGATGTAGCCTGGCTACGCCGCTCGCTGGTTGAGCATCAGTTTATGACA
The DNA here is from genome assembly GCA_965223555.1 of Promineifilaceae bacterium (SeqCode). GTDB lineage: Bacteria > Chloroflexota > Anaerolineae > Promineifilales > Promineifilaceae > CBDCWU01. The sequence continues at coordinate 1,758,239 of CBDCWU010000009.1, read as the reverse complement.
CGTGATAAAGGGATTTACAAGCTGTCGCCTTTATCTGAAGGGGCCGAGTAACGGCCGTTCTCATAAAAGCAAAAGATTATTGTTGCCGTAGAAGCAGTTAAGCGCATGACCTTCACGGAAGGTGGCTTGCACGGCCGTTCCCACTTCAAATTCAATCGTATGCGGCTGCCAGCTATAGATAACCGTATCATCGATCAGAGCCACTTTGTAGATAGAAGCAATACCTGTGAATTGACGGGAGAGAACACGGCCGTTTCCGGCTTCATCTGCTACCAATTTAACATCATCAGGGCGAACTGCCACAGAAACGGCCGTTCCCACAGATAGCACCGCTTTTTGCGCCACGATACCCATCACCGTCTGTACGCCTCTGGTTGTCACCTCACCAGGGACGAAATCAGTCTGTCCCATAAACTCGGCCACAAAGCGGGTTTGCGGTCGGTGGAAAACTTGCTGTGGTGTGCCAATCTGTTCCAATGCTCCCTCATTCATCACGGCAATCTGATCGCCTAAAAAGAGCGCTTCTTCTTGATCGTGAGTGACAAAAACGGCCGTTGCCTTATTCAGTTTTAACACCTCCCGCACTTCATGGCGCATCCGTACTCGACGACCATAGTCCAGGTTGGAAAAAGGCTCATCCAATAACAAAACCACTGGCTCAGGGGCCAAGGCGCGGGCCAAAGCCACCCGCTGCTGCTGCCCACCCGACAACTCATGGGGCATTTGCTGCCCCAAACCAGGCAACCCCACCATCTCTAGCATAGCCTCAACCCGGGCGGATGTTTGCCGTTTTTTGAGGCCAAAGGCCACATTTTGGGCCACACTCAGGTGAGGGAAGATGGCATAATCTTGGAAGACCATGCCCACACGCCTTTTTTCGGGAGGTAGATGTAGACGGCCGTCAGCCACCACCTGCCCATCAATCTCAATGCGACCCCCATCTAACTGTTCAAAACCAGCAATGAGGCGCAGACTGGTCGTCTTGCCACAGCCACTTGGCCCGAGTAGTACCAAAATCTGACCCGTTTGGATAGAGAAGGAGAGGTTGCGGACAACGGCCGTTGTCCCAAAGGATTTATCAAGTTGTTGGCAAATAACAGCTTGTTTGAGCATGGAGAGAGTGAGGCAAACGGCCGTTTACTTAGCTTCGTATATACCGCAACACTTCCTGCGGCGTACTGAGATATTCCACACCATCTTCTGTAACCAACACATCCTCCTCTAGGCTCATAAGGCCGCGATTGGGAACGACAACGTGTAGCTCCAGCGTGAACACATTGCCTACCTCTACCAACATATCGCAGATACCCGCGTATTTTTCCCAACGTGGCCCCAATATCGTGGCCCCATCATGCGCCGCCCGACCCAGTAAATGACCAAAACCGTGCATGTATTCGGGATAACCATTGTCCACAATAAAATCGCGGGCTACTTCATCCACCTGCCAGCCCGGCACGCCGGGACGCAGGGCTTTTTCGCCAGCCTTGATGGCATCACGCACCACCATGAAGGCCCGCTGCACATCGGGCGGGGCTTCAGTCTCGCCATCGTCCAACACATACCACATACGCTGTAAATCGGAACAGTATTCATCTTGCTTAACGCCCAAATCGAGGTGCAAGGTATGCCCTTTTTGCAGCACCACATCTCCCGGCGCGGCGTGACCAATGGCCGAATCGGGGCCACAGGTGACGATGGGGTTGAAGGGTTTGGGCCAGGCATAATCAAGACCTATCTCATCGATACGGCCGTGTACAAAAGCGGCGATTTCTCGCTGGGTCATGCCCGGTTTAGCGAAGGCTTCGACTTCATCGAAGAGCCTTTGCGTGGTGATGATGGCCTGTCTCATACGCTCCACTTCGGTCTGGCTTTTACGACCACGCAGGGCGGCGATGATCTTTTCGGCTGAGATGAGCCGTTGGCTGTACCCGTCACCCAAATAGTTGAGCAAGTTGCGATACATGCCGTAGCTGAGGCCGTCGGCGGCCACATCGCTTTCCGAATAGTTGATGGCGATGGTACGCGGCTTGAGTTGATCGAGAACGGCCGTTAACTCCTTCGCGATCCCCTCATGGTATGTCACCACTTCATAGGCTCCCAGCTCTTCAACATTAGGCCCATCATAGTAACCCACAACGGCCGTATGCTGCCCCGTGCGACTGACGAGGAAGGCCGAACGCCAGGTCAAATCCAGATCAGCGATCAGTTCCAAAGCCGGATCAGGCTGCATCGAAGTCTCACGCACGAAAGTGAGCCAAACATCTACATCGAATTCATTTAAGATAGCCGTCGCTTGCGTTAATTTTTCTTGGATAAGTTGATTATTCATAAGAATTAGGTAATGGAGTAATTTGGGGCCAAGTTTATAGGGAAAGATTGCTCACGCCAAGGCGCAAAGTCGCCAAGAGTGCAAATCTTGGCGCCTTGGCGACTTTGCATGAGATTGTAGTTGTGGCTTTGCCTTAATACGCAAAACGACAATCTACTAATTTATTACAAGCGATAAACCCGTGCCTCATAAGGCCGCAAAGTAAGCTGGGTGATGGCTTGGGCAGGATCAACCGTGTAATTATTGATGAGCAGATCAGGTTGGTCGGTATTTAGGTGGGATGGCAGGGCAAAAACGGCCGTATCCCCACTAAAATTCAAGATCACTAACAACTGTTCATCCTCCAGCGTGCGCGTGAAGGCATAAATCTGCTCATCCTCAGCCAGAATCAAATCATATCGACCGTAGACAATGGCTGGCTGCTGTTTACGCAATTGAATCAACTTTTGATAATAATAAAAGACAGAATTGGGATCGGCCAGGGCTTGCTGGACGTTAATCTCACTGTAATTAGGATTGACTTGTAGCCAAGGCTCGCCGCTAGTAAAGCCTGCCTGCTGGCCATCATCCCATTGCATGGGCGTGCGGGCATTGTCCCGGCTGCGTGGTTGAATCAGGGTCAGAACCACCTCCTCCGAGATATCCCGCTCTTCAATCAGTGCCCGGCTGGCGTTGAGAGTAGCCACATCGCGGTAAGAGTCCAGCGAATCAAAAGCAACATTGGTCATGCCAATTTCCTCGCCCTGGTAGATGTAGGGTGTACCTTGCAGCATATGGATAAATGTCGCCAGCATTTTGGCCGATTCAACCCGGTAACGGCCGTCATCGCCAAAACGAGACACAGCCCGGGGTTGGTCGTGGTTGTTGAGATAATTGCTGTTCCAACCGCCATCTGCCAAATCCGTTTGCCAGCGGGTCATCACCTCCTTCAATTCCGTCAGCCGCCAGGGTTTGATACTGCGCCCAGCTTGGGGGTCATTCTCGATATCCAAACCCATATGCTCAAACTGAAATATCATGTTCAAAGCGCCACTCTCTTCGTGGGTGATCTCCAAGCCATTTTGGGTCGTCACCATCGGCGTTTCCCCCACCGTGAGAATGTCGTATTGGGACAACACTTCCTGTTTCATCTCGCGCAAGAACTCCAAGAGACGAGGGCCATTGACAAAGTAACGGCCGTCAAACTGAAAACGGCCCCCATCCTCCACCGCCGGCACATCCGGCAACCCCTCTACCTTTGAGATCAGGTTAATCACATCCATTCGGAAACCATCCACCCCTTTTTGCAGCCACCAATGCATCATCCCATAAACCGCTTGCCGCACCTTGGGGTTCTCCCAATTCAGATCTGGCTGCTTTTTGGTGAAGAGATGCAAATAATATTCGCCTGTCGTTTCGTCATATTGCCAAGCCGATCCACCAAAAAAAGCAGCCCAATTATTTGGTTCCCGCCCATCCTTTGGCGGTCGCCAGACATAGAAATCACGGTAGGGATTGTCCTTCGACTGGCGTGATTGCTGGAACCAAGCATGTTCATCTGAGGTGTGATTGACAACTAAATCCATCACCAATTTAATGTCCCGCTGATGCAAGCCCTCGACCAGCTCCTCCCAATCGGCCAACGTACCAAACTCATCCATGATGTCCTGGTAATCACTAATGTCATAACCATTATCGTCGTTTGGTGATTTGTAAACAGGCGACAGCCACACCACATCTACGCCCAGCTCTTTGAGGTAATCGAGCTTTTCAATAATGCCACGCAGGTCGCCAATGCCATCACCATTGCTGTCCTTAAAGCTGCGCGGATAGATCTGATAAACAACACTTTCTTTCCACCATACTTTATTCATTTGTATTTCTCCTTCAAAGAGGCAAGTTTATAGGGATTATGGGGCCTGTCAAAGGTTAGGATGAGGGCAAAAATCGGGCAAACCAGCGTAAGGCATTCTGCCACATGACCTCGGTCATCTCATGCTCAACGCCAGTCTCCACCACCACTTCTAACTTCTCAGGGCAATCCCTGTAGGTTTCGGCCAGGGCTTGAGCAAAACGCAAAGCCCCATCAGCCGGAACCATGGGATCAGCGGCACCACATTGGAACAGGATGGCAGGACAATGTTGGTAGCGATTCAGGTTGGTGAGGGGGTTGTACTGCTCGTATTGGGCCTGAATAGCAGCGTTAGGCGCACTCAGTTCGTACATGGAGCCCGGTTTCAGCCAATCGGGGGTGGCAATGCAAGCCGCCACGGCCGTTATCCGCCTATCCAACCCCGCTGCCGCCACCGCAATATCACCCCCCATCGATTTGCCACCCATCCCCACTTGGGGCGCAACCTCTAGTTCGGCGATGGCCCAATCAATGATGGTGGGAATGGATTCGGCCGTTTCCGCTTCAATAGACCAAAAGTGACGATACAGCTTGCCATCCGCCTCCGCGATAAAACTGCCATCAGCCGTGCCCAGTGGCTCTCCCGCTTGTGGATAGCGACTGCGTACCCCATGATCCACCGGATCAAACGTCAGGGCAACGTACCCAGCCGCTGCCAAGTCATGCAGCTGCTGGCTGACATCCTGACTACTCTCGGTAAAGCCATGTAGCCAGATGACCAACCTATGCTGTTCAACAGAGGCTGGCTCATACCATAAAAGCGGAATCCCATTTACTGTTTTTGTCTGTACGGCTTGATGTCCCATTACACTGCAAATGTAATGGGAATATTGTTGCTAGGCAAAAACTCAGCGTCTGATGAATGGTAGGTAAACGAACTCATCCTCATCCGGTGGTGGCGGTGGAGGTGGCTCAATGCCATTGTATTCATAGGCTCCCACGTCACAGCGATCGGGACGGCCGTAATCTCTTTGATCCGTCTCCAGCAACACCCCATTCAATTGCTGGCAACCAGCCGGATCACCGGCATTAATGGCCACACTGCCCACCAATAAGGCATGGGTCGCACTCTCTCCCCCATTATCTTGCAAGCCATCCAAAGCCAATTCTGCTGCCAAAACACCAATTTGATCACTGCCCTCATCCTGCACCGAACAAGGCGGCGGTGGCGGTGGATTGGGCAGAATAATCGGCCCGCCTGAACCTAGACTGCCCACAATGTTATAGCCCATAGAGACAAAAGAAAGCCCCACACAATCAGGACCACGTGCCGAAAACAAGTTTGGTGAATTATCCCAGTTGCCAGCCAGGATGCTATTCATAAACGTCGTCGTCAGAGAAGTGGACTGATCATAAATACCGCCGCCATTAGCCGCACCATCGCTATCCGTATCAGCCTCATTGTCGCTGACAGTCATATTCATCAAATACTGTTCACCAAACTGCAAAGCATCTCCTACAGCAATACCACCCCCATTGTTCACTGCCGTATTGCCACTTATCGTGCTATTATACAAATGGAGTGTGGTCGAAATAATATTGCTCGGATTTGTACTATAATCACCATGTACATAGAGACCACCACCATCATTTTCAGCACTATTCCCCCTGACCAATGAGTGCGTCATCGTCATATTTGTACCAGTGACCCAAATACCACCCCCATCTCCCCTAAAATAGGAACCAGTGCCCACGAAAGCACTGTTGCTAATTATCTGGCTGTGATCAATGATGACGTTCGTAGGCAGTGATCCTGGTGTATGATCCGTGCTTTCAGCATAAATCCCTGCGCCCGATGGCGCACTATTTTCTCGAATTTGGCTATGAGAAATTATCACTGTCGTAGGCACAGTATGACGTGCATTGATACTCAAACCACCCCCGCTACTATCACTCTCATTGTAAAAAATATCCACCCGATTTAGCATCATATTAGCATCAGAACCAACGCCAATGGCACTACCTCCTTCATTATCTCGGATGATAACATCATTGAGAACATGATCGTTGCCTATTGCTGTTAGGGCAGAACCATACCGGCCACCATTGAATTGCAAGCTACTATTGTTGATGACTAGATTACCACCCGCAAAATAAATACCACCACTAAAACCAGCACCCGAGTCGGCCCAATTTGTTTGTATGTTTGAATCTGAAATAGTCAGATCATAATCAGAATAGGGAACCTCGATCCCCGCGCCATCACAATAGTTAGTAGATTGACCATCAGTAGAATTTTGTGCAATGACACTATCACTAATGACCATATCGCCCTGGCTATGAATGCCGCCGCCCCCACAGCCACTATCACCACCCGATAGGGTGTTGCCAATGATGTCGCTGTTATGGACAATTGCTTGCTCGTCCGATTTGACATAAAGTCCGCCACCTTGATCTTCAGCCTCGTTATATCTAACTCGGTAATCTTGCAATGAGAAAGCGCCGCCATCATGATAAATGCCACCACCGCTGTCACTGCTAACTGTATTGGCCCAGATTTCATGTCCAGTGTCACCATCGCTCAAGCTTAGGTCTGTATTTATGCTGTAAATACCGCCACCTCTCCAAAAAGCTGCATTCTGAACAATATGATTATGGATGATGGTCAATGTCCCTCCTTCTGAGGCAATACCGCCGCCAGAAAAGGCCTTGTTATCAATCAATTTTACGGCGTTGAGCGTTAGCGATCCATTCCCTTTCCAAATGGCGCCACCATTTTTATTACTACCACTGTTGTCGGCCGCATTACCATGCTGCAAGGTCATATCCTGAATGGTCACATCCACCCCATCCAAGATAGTAAAGATGCGATTGGTGGCGCTAAGCACATCAGGGGCTGCTTGAATAATGGTAATATCGTCGCCTAAGCCTACAAATGTGAGGTTTTTGTCGACCAAGATATTGGCTTCAGTGTGGATGGTGTTGAACTTGAGCTGTAGCGTGTCGCCATTTTGGACTTGGCCGTCGTTAACGGCCGCTTGAATCAAAGTAAAATCACAGTTGACATTACACACTGTCCACTCGGTGGCATTGGTTGCTCCCTGCGCTTGCTGGCCCCAGCCCCACACTATACTGCCCAGCAAAATGATCGCCATAAAAATATATCGTTTCATGATACGCTCCCGATTAATTGGTTGATGTGATTGAACTCTAACACGAAAAACGTCCGAAAAGCGTCCGAAGCTGTAAGCTCAGCTTCAAAAGCCGCCTTTACTAACAACCATTTTGTTTAAGCTATCCTGCAATTCCCAAAATCAGCACTGGGATATCGATATCAGCAACACCTCTATGCTCCAAATCCCATACAAACTGCTCGAAGTAGGATACACCGGTTGACATCTCTGCCGCTAATTCTTTTAATGGCACAATCTCTACACCGACATCAATCAAGCCTTCATTATGAAAAATCGTCATTTTGGCACACACGTTGTAGACCATAAATGCGTATTTACCAAATTGCACCTCTACTCCCAGTCGATTTTTAATGAAGTCCATTTCACGATAAGCGTTTTGTGGTACAGAGGGCGGTGAATATTCGGAGGTATAAAAGTTTGTCGAATAATCACACAGAAGGCGTGTGTTTGAAGCCCAGCCCCGTTCTCCAAACCGTTTTTTAAATGACTTATTGAGCGAACTTGGTTTGAAAAGAAGTTTGCCTGGCATTGTCTTTTCAGCACTGATCTTGGTCTTGTGTAGGATAGAATCTACTGTTTGAATCACTTCAATGATTTCAGCTAACTCATTAGGGTACTGTTTTTCAATGATGCTTCGACCATTATTGAAAGAGTAAATGCCACCAATGATCATTTATAATCCTCTTTTGATTCTAACAGTCTGCGTTGAACTGCCGTATCCCACTCTTTTGGCCGCATTGCAACCTTCTCTTTTCCCGTTGGTTTATGTACTGCCTTACCCATTGGCCTAATTCGTAATGTGCCCCTAAAAAATGACTCGATTCTTGTCTGAGCAATGTCTACGTAACTAGCTTCTTGTTCACTACCTAACGCCCTTCGGCCATGTTTAACAGCAGCGATAAGCGCTGAACCAACTCCTGCATATGGATCAAACACCTTGTCCCCTTCATTTGTCAGAGCTAGAACACATCTTTCAACTAACTCAATAGGGAATTGGCAAGGGTGATTTGTTTTTTCAGGGTGATTCGATTTGACGTTGGGAATATCCCAAAATCCTTCTTCCCACTCTTCGCAGATTTTCTGCCATACATCGGAGGGGTTTTTTCCTTTGGGATTACCCGATGGTTTACCTTTATTAGGCCCCTTGTAGTGACGTTTGCCAGGATACTTAGAAGGGATACGCACTGGGTCTAAATTGAAGGTGTAATTATCCGATTTAGTGAACCATAGTAATGTCTCATAACGACCCGAAAACCGCTTTTTAGTATGTAATCCATGCCCAAAGTGCCAGATGAGCCGATTGCGTAAGCGATAGCCTTGTTCTTTGAATATTGGATAATAATAAATATCTAATGGAAAGACTTCACCTTTTTGTATGTAGTTGCCTACTTGCCAACACAAACTCCCAGTCGGATGCAAAACACGGAATAAATTTTCAATCGTTTGCTGCTGTAAGGCTAAATATTTTTCAATGGAGACTTTGTTTTCATATTCTTTACCCAAATTATAAGGTGGTGAGGTGATGATTAATTTAACAGAGGCATCTGGCAAGGTATCAATGAACTCATTCGCATCGCCAGTAAACATGACAATATCAGCATCCTCCCGGTATTCCGGCGAAATTGTTTTTGGTTGTGCAAATAATCCTCGTTCCATTTTGTGTGAGTCCTTGTATCATTATATGCTATCTTTACAATATGCTGTCTTCCTCACCCACAATGGCTTCGTAGATGGCATGCAATTCTTCATCAGAGTAGAAGTGGATCACAACACGACCGCCTTGACGACCAGATTTCAAGTCTACGCGAGTTCCCAATGTGTCGCGGAATTTCATTTCTAGGGCTGCTAACTCTGGCTTGGGTGTTGCCCGGCGTTTAGCAGTGGGCTTTTTATTGCCCAGCAGCTTTTGTACCAGTTGCTCAGTCTGGCGCACATTAAAGTGGAGCTTAACAATCTGGTTCATCACGGCCGTTTGCATCTCACTCGTCGGCAAAGAAGCCAAATTACGGGCATGTGCCCCACTAATACGGCCGTCCATCACCGCCTGCTGCACCTCTGGTGGCAGCGTCAATAAACGCACCAGATTGGCCACCGTGGAACGTCCCTTACCCACTCGTTGCGCCACCATCTCCTGCGTCATATCAAACTCATCCATCAACTGTTGGTAAGCTAGAGCCTCCTCCAACGCATTCAGATCAGCCCGTTGAATATTTTCGATGAGAGCCAATTCTAGCATTTCCTGCGGCGTAGCTTCCTTGAGGATAACAGGTATCTCCGTCAATTCTGCCCGTTGTGCTGCTCGCCAACGACGTTCACCAGCAATCAGGATGTATTTGCCCCGATCTTCGGTGACAATGAGGGGTTGAATGAGGCCATGTTCACGGATGGAGTCAGCTAATTCATTGAGCTTCTCCTCATCCATGTAGCTGCGGGGCTGGTGCGGGTTTGGTACTATGCTGCCAATAGGTACAGTACGAAGGCCTACCCCTTCAACTTGAGATGCCGTAGGGATCAGCGCACCTAAGCCGCGATTACCCAAACCGCTTTTTCGTTTCATTTTGCTTTATCTCCCTTCACAAGCTCAGCCGCCAGCATCCTATAAGCCACTGCCCCTGGTGAAGAAGGAGCATAAACATGGATGGGTTGGCCATAACTAGGGGCTTCACTTAATCTCACATTACGGGGCACGATAGTACGGAAAACCTGACCTGGAAAGTGTTTTTGCACCTCTTCCACGACTTCACGGCTCAAATTGGTACGGCCGTCATACATCGTCATAATGAGGCCGCGAATTTTAAGTTGAGGATTGAGATATTTTTGTACAAGCTCAATCGTTTGTACCAACTGCCCCAACCCCTCTAAGGCCAAATACTCACACTGTACGGGGATAATGATACCATCACGAGCAGCCGTCAGAGCATTGATGCTGAGGAGGCTGAGGCTGGGCGGGCAATCAATGAGGATATAATCATAACGGCCGTTCACCGCTAACAAAATCTCACGCAGCCGATGCTCCCGCCCAATAGCCGTCACCAGCTCCACCTCCGCCCCCGATAGGCCAGGATGTGAGGGTAAAATGTCCATTTTAAATTCAGGATGGCGCAAACGAACTGCTTCAAAATCGGCCGTGTGGAGAAGCAAATCATAGGTAGACTTCTCCATTTCATACTTATTGTAGCCCAAACCGGAGGTCGCATTAGCCTGCGGATCCATATCCACCAACAAAACACGCCGACCCGATCCAGCTAAAAAACCGCTCAGATTAACAGCACTGGTAGTCTTACCTACCCCACCTTTTTGATTGGCAATGGCATAAATTTTGGTCATAGCCCTCATTCCGTAATTATGTTATGACGCAATTACTCGCTTGATAACCTCAAGTTTAGCATCCAAACCTGCTTGTGTTACTGACTGGGATGCAACCCCATTGGCAAAACGGGCAGCTTCCCAGGGATTACCGTCCGTTTGGTACAAACGACAAAGAAAAGCAGCCGCAAAAATATCGCCAGCACCCGTTGGCTCAACCTGAGTCGCAGCCGGCGCTGGGATATAGCGTATATCATTATCTAAAAAGACTGTGCAACCTTTAGCCCCTTCCGTCATTACCAAGAGTTTAGACCATTGACGATACTGTTCTAACATAGCATCATCAAGCAGGTCTTCATAACTCAAAATAACAGCCGCCGCCCGGGGCAAGATCTGTTCAGCCAAAGCCCAAGCACGAGCATAAACAATACCGTCTTCATCCCAACGCCGCAGCCAGCCCTGAGGGGTCATACCTATGAGGCTAGTGCTAAAGAGATCAATTAACTCTGGGTCTACTTCGTTGGTCAATGGCCCTAGATGAACAATGGCAGCACGTTGCCAAGCAGGGGGCACATCGGCTTTAGTGATGGGGGCAGCCACATGATGGATAATTTGTTGACGGCCGTCTGTCCTGTAAATATTTTCAAAGGTAGATGTATAGGTCGCAGGAACTGCCTCTGTTTGAATACCTGGTAAAGCTTGCTCCCAATCATAATCGGCAGCAGCACTAGAGAGAACGGCCGTTTTACAACCTAACACCTGTGCCGTACGCCCAGAGTAAGCTACTGTGCCTCCTACCACTGTACCAGTGGGAGTCACATCGGCCGTAATATGGCCGATCACCAGATAATCAATCATATCTCTCCTCATCACCTAACAAAAAACCTAATATGCGTCCCCAAGGGTTTAGTCGGCTGTTAATAACCATATCATGACAACAAAACCCTTTGGGTCTAAGTCGTTATCTCATCACAATGAAATTGGCTCCATCTTGATTTTGTGGGTTTTCCATAGCTATCTTGAGTCAGTAATTGTAAAGCGGAAAAAGGAAAAGGTAAAACGTATTGCGTAGCTGGGCAATCACGGCTAAGATTTGATAGTCATGCGCGAACGTCTTTTCCGGCAACGGCCGTTACTCACGCTACCACAAATTCTAGTTTTATTAGCTGTCATTGCAGCCTTGTTCATCGCCCTCGACCTGAATCGCCGCGCCCAAGCGTGGCAATTGGTGGGTGTTGGTGAAGAAGCGTTGCAAGGGGAGGTAGCTGCCGAAGCCACTCGGCAGGTGGAACTGCAAGCAACGCTCGCATTTGTTGAAAGTGATGATTTCGTGTCGGCTTACGCTCGTGATGAAGCTGGACAACTACTTCCTGGCGAAAAACGAGTAGTGCCACTGCTTATTGAAGCAACGCCTTTACCCACAGCCGCCCCTGATCCTACACCTGATCCAGCCTCACAGGCCCAACCCTGGCAAGCTTGGTGGCGTTTACTAACTGACGCGCCCCATCCAACCCAATAAGCAGCTTTGATTTAATAGTTGTCTAGACCATCTGCTTTTCAAGCGATTGTTTACAGGCTCAAATGCTGGTTTATCACATTCTCGCTTCCTTAATTACTCTAGGAACCATCGTCTGGTTATGGCGATTACGCCATGAACGTTTTCTTCTGATGGACGTTTTAGCTGGTTTGTTGCTTTTTGAGCTACTGCAAGCAGGATTGGCGTATTGGGGCATGCTAGAACAGGATTGGCTGCTAATTACCTTACGCTTGGTCAGTTGGGGCGTCATCTTGATGGCAGCCCTATCGAATTGGCGGATTGCGGGTATTGCGATAAGCATATTTCTGTTAGTAGCGATTCTATTCCCAATTCGTGGCCCTAATCTACTGCTATGGGGCTATTTAACAGCCGTGCCCCTACTCGCCCTGTTACACACAATCCCACAACAACAACCTCATCTCTCCATCATTGCTCCCTCAGCCCCGGCCCCATCTCTACGCCCAGCTACAGTAGATGACTCTATCACACAAGAGATGCTTATATCACAACAACCCATCCTGGAATGTCTGGTTGAAGGCATCATTTTTAGTGGGCCATCAGGCCGCATTGAATATGCCAATCAAGCTGCAGCCATCATGTTGGATATGATGCCAACAGCGATGCTAGATCATCCTGTCACAGATATTCTGGCCCATGTGCCCATGCTGGGTGGCTCAGCCAATGTCAACCATTTTGAGATGAACGGCCGTTATCTAGAGGGGCAGATGAGCATCGTCTATAACAGCGACGGAGTTGCTCAAGGAACAGTCGCCATCTTGCGCGATATTACCGCGCGTCATCAAGCTGAAACTGCACGAGACAATTTTCTCACAACTGTTTCTCATGAATTACGAACTCCTCTCACAGCGATCAAAGGCTATGTAGAGCTTCTAGCGGGCGGCGTTGGTGGCGATATTTCTCCTAATCAGAAAAGTTTTCTAGCCACCATCCAGCGCAATGTGAACCACATGGTTCAACTCATTAACAGTCTCATATTTGCCACCACCATCCGCAGCGGCCGTTTAGAATATGGCACAGGCTCCACTGATTTAGCCCAACTAATTACCCAACTTGTCAGCGAGCTTCAGCCTAAAGCAGCCGAAACAGGCCAAAAAATCACGCTCGATCTAGCAAACAACCTCGTTCCTATACAGGCAGACCCCATGCACATAGAAACGATTATTGGCGAACTACTCCAAAATGCCATGAAATATAATCGGCACGGTGGTCACATCCATATAGTGGCACTTTTAGAAGGAAACGAATCCGCGACGCAAGATTTTGCCGTCATCAGCATCCAGGATGAAGGCATTGGCATTGCTGATATAGATCGCAGCCGCATATTTGAGGAATTCTATCGGCCTGACAAAAGTACTACTCAGGTAAAGGCTGGTGGCATGGGCATGGGCCTATCTATTGTAAAGGCATTAGTAGAAGCATATAACGGCCGTATCTGGTTCGACAGCACACTCGAAGAAGGCAGCACATTCACCTTCATTATTCCTGTTCACCAGCCTAATGAACCCGCCTTCAGCGTGCCACCTTATAGTTAAATTTGCCACAAACAACTATTTCATACATAATGCTTCCCGTTAGTTTCACTAGGTGCACCCACATTTACATACGTCAAAAATACACTATTTGCCATCCAACTTTACATATGCTAAACTATATGTAAAGTTGAGGTTTACATATTATTTTTATATGTAAAGTTTAAATTGACATATTGCCGAGAGACAGACTATGAATCGCCGGACAATTGCTATCATTGTACTTATTGTAGGTATTGTATTACTTTCTATAGTAGGCTTGGTCTTTATCAATAATCAAAGAACCAGCACTACGGACGCACAGGCAACACCTCAACCCCAAGTCAACGAACAAGGTACACCCATTGCCACCGTCGAGGGCGCCCCCCTGCCTGATGGTGACCAGCCACCTAGTGACCTGCCACCCATGATCGAGGTCGTCGTCTCATTACAGACGGTTCCTCGTGGTTGGCGTATCACTGAAAATGAAGTCACTACTGATATGCGTGTGGCCAGTTCAGTGCCCAGCAACGTAATCTTCCGCGTTGAAGACGTTGTAGGTCAATACGCCCGCACCGACGTTTACCAAGGTGAAACCCTCACCTTTGCTGATATTGCTGAAGATCTCACCTTGATAGGGGCTGAAGATTACGGCCCATCCTCTCTTATTCCCCCTGGTTTCATTGCGGCAAGTCTACCTATAGACCGTTTAGCTGCTGTGGCCTATGGGGTCGAACCTGGTGACTATGTAGATGTTTTGATTACCTTCCTCTTTACCGAGATTGATGAGGAATTCCAAACTCATTTACCCAACGCAGCCATCCTTTTTGCTGACCCAGAATTACGGACTGATGATGCTCCCCCTTTGTTAGACGAAGGAATTGTTGTTCTTGATCCTATGGGCCGTTTTGAGGAACTGCCCACAGGTGAGTTAGTTTATGTCAGCCCATCAGAAAGTCGGCGTCCTGTTCCTATCTCTATGATTTTACAAAACGCCAAGGTCATTCAGGTTGGGGCCTATGAAATTGTTGAAGACGTAAAGCCGCCGACACCTACACCCGAACCCACAGCCGAAGGCGGGCCTACAGCTACACCAGCCCCCATTGCTGCATCCACAGCTACACCTGAACCGCCTAAGGTTGTCGTTCTAGCCTTACAACCACAACAACAATTGTTCTTGAAATATGCCATTGAATCAAATGCAAATATTGATTTGGCTTTGCGCGGTGTCAATGATGGGCAGCTTTTTGAAGTTGAAAATGTTGATATCAATCTGTTCCTCGAACGATTCGATATCGAAGTACCACCCAATTTCAATTATTCAGTTGATGCGGAAGTCCTCCCCCTTGAAGAAATATTAGAGATTCTTGCATCCGAAATTGAGGATCAGGAATCTTCTCAACCATAAGGAATTCTTGAATATGCGCCCAAGAACCTTCATTCTCGTAATATTAATAGTTGTTGTTCTGGCAGTACTTGCTGTACTTTTCTTTATCAATCGTTCCAATGGCGCACTCGGTGGTGGCAGTGATGATCAACCTACAGAGTCGGCTGAGACAACTCCCGCCGATGGCGAGCAAGGGCCAGTTGAGCCATTACCCACGGCCACTCCATCTGTCTTTCTGCAAACAGTTGTTGTTGCCAGACTAGATTTACCTGTGGGAACGCGATTAACAGAGAAATTGCTCATGGTTGAGGAAAGGCCAAATACGAACATTGCCTTACAGGGTGGCTACACCTTTGAAAGCATGGACGAATTGATAGGCCAAATCATCAAGGTAGATATACAAAAGAGCGATGCTATTCTTCGACCAATGTTAGCTATTGAAGCCTCTGATCTAGCTTCATTTGGTTCCGACCTCTCTCTTTACGTCGATCGGGGCAAAGTTGCTGTCGCTTTTCCCCTGACAGCCTTTCATGATGCCGACCTCTTACCTATTGAGATAACCAGTGGTGTTTCACCGCTTACCCCTGAAGAAGATCCTCGTTATTTAGACCGCATTGCGCAGGAAAAAGGTATTGCGTTTGCCATGCGTCCCGGCGATATGGTGGACGTTATGATGACAGCCCAAATAGTTGAGATTGATCCTGAATTTAGAACAGCCCTTCCTAATTTATCTGAGCGAGTTATAGAGTCAGAATTATCTGAAGGTTTCTTGTTTTTCTTTCCTCAAACTTTCCAGGGACGGTTGGAGTTTATTCCTGAAATCAACCAAGTAGTGCAGATTATTCCTAGTGCAAACCCCACTGCAGGCTTGGATGTTCTTCCAAAGCGAGTCACACAATTAGCAATTCAGCAAGCTGAGGTTCTTTGGGTTGGCACTTGGTTTAATCGAAAAGAACTTGAAGGGCTGCTTGTAGATGCTGCTCTTGATGCCGCAGTCCAAGCGGCTCAAGGCGAAAGTGGTGAGGGTGAAGAGTCAGGTGAGTCTACAGAGCAAACAACGGAACCGATCGTTTTTGAAGAACCTCCTTCAGTACTTAGCCGCCTCAATCCTCGGCCTGATGTCGTTATTCTGAGTATGTCGCCCCAGGATGCCATTGCTCTTAAATGGGCTATTGAACGGGGGATAGACATTGATTTAGCCCTGAGAGCACAAGGTGATACGCAAACTTTTGACACAGCAAGTGTTAGTTTGTTCCAGATTATCGAGCAAGGTGGGGTAGCGGTGCCACCACCAGCTGACTTTGATCTAGACCCCCGGCCCGAAGCTGTTTCTATCCCTGTTTTGCTCTCTTCCGTTTTAGACGTTGAAGTGATTACCACGGGTGATGGGGCAGTTATTGAGGTACAGGAAACGATTCCTGAAATTGAAGGCCAAGGTGGTAACTAAGACACTATTTGTTTTAGCTTTTCAATTTTTTAGTAAACGTGGTCATTTAAAAAGACATAATGTTTGAAAAGGGTGCTTTGACTTTAGATTTACCCGAAAATTATGACCCATCTGCTTATGAACGGCCGTCCGTCACTGTAGATGTGGTCATTTTTTCATTGGTGGCTAATGATCTCCAAGTCTTGCTCATCAAGCGCAAAGCCAAACCCTACGCTGGTGTATGGGCTATTCCTGGCGGCTTCGTACAGATAGATGAATCTCTAGAAGAGGCGGCTGCGCGAGAGCTGGAAGAAGAAACGGCCGTTTCCAACGTCTACATCGAACAGTTATACACCTTCGGTGATCCCAACCGTGATCCGCGCACTCGTGTTATCACCGTCGCCTACTTCGCCCTTGTTCCTTACGATGCCATTCAACATCGCCCTGGCGATGATGCTGCTGAAACAGCTTGGTTTTCCGTATTCGATCTCCCCAACCTGGCCTTTGACCACGCTAAAATTCTAGATTACGCTTTTCAACGGTTGCGCTACAAGCTGGAATATACCTCTGTTGGCTTTGAACTGTTGCCTGATGTCTTCACCCTTTCTGAGCTACAAAAAGCCTATGAGATCATTCTGGGTGAACAGCTAGACAAACGCAACTTTCGCCGCAAAATATTATCAGCCGACATTCTCGAATACACAGGCAAAAAGAAAAAAGACGGCGAAGGCCGTCCCGCACAACTGTATCAATACCGAAAAGATGCCATCGCTGAAGTAAAAACCCGACGACTATTTCCTTAACCTGAGCTTCAGATATTCATTACCAAACACAGCCTAAGCAGGCACTACCCATAGAGCTTGGGCCAATTCGATCCCGAGTACAACCTCCTCCCTTTCTAGTCGTAAACGTAAGGGACCATTAAAAGGTGCGCGCCCTACAATCTCAAAATTCACAAACGGTACCAAACCCAAAGAAGCAAAATATTTCAGCTTTTCAGGTTCATGGGTACGCACACGACTCACAACCCCCTTATACCCTACATTCAAATTAATGATGCCGACATCATTTACTTCAGGCACATTACCATCAACATCAGGAATCGGTTCACCATGGGGACAGCGCGTAGGGAAATTCGTCATTTCTGCCATGCGCTCAACAATCGTATCATTTAGCCCCTTGCCTAAATCATCGGCATGTTCATGTGCCTCATCCCACGTAAATCCCATCACATTGACTAAGAATACTTCCAAAACGCGGTGGCGGCGTAGCTCTTTAAGGGCTTCACGTCGCCCTAGTTCTGTTAATTCGGCACCCTGATAGGGCACACGCTCCACATAACCAGCGGCTTGCAAGCGACGTAACATACGCGGCACAGCCGGAGCCGAGACATCTAACCGATCAGCCAAACCTGTTGTGCTAACAGTATCAGCATCTTCTTGCAACCGATACATTTCGGCGAGATATTCGCGCATAGCGGCGCTAGGTTGCATACTCTTCTCCTGCTGTCATCATCAAACATCAGTTTACCCTAACCGAAATAGTTCTGCCAGAACGTTTTACGCTTTCTACTTTATTCTCTATAATCCCGCCGCGATGTTTGAATTTGAGATAGAAGCAACGGATCCGGGCAGCGGCGCCCGCAACGGCCGTTTCCATACCCCCCATGGCCCTCTCACTACGCCCGTCTTTGCTCCCGTAGGCACAGCCGCTACCGTCAAAGCCTTACGGCCGTCCGATCTGCATGAACTAGAGGCGACCCTGATCCTTAGCAACACCTATCATCTTTACTTACGACCAGGCGACGAATTGATCCGTGACCTAGGTGGTTTACATCAATTCATGGGTTGGGACGGTCCCATATTAACTGACAGCGGTGGCTTCCAAGTATTTAGCCTCAGCGACACCCGTAAAATAGATAGCGACGGGGTCACCTTCCAAAGTCACCTCGATGGGTCCCGCCATCGCTTCACTCCAGAGAAAAGCATTGCCATTCAAGAAAATCTAGGGGCTGACATCATCATGGCCTTTGACGAGTGCCCACCTCCCAACGATTATGATTATGTCAAGCAATCACTAGGCCGTACCCATCCTTGGCTGGAACGCTGCTTGGCCGCCAAAACACGCTCAGATCAGGCTATATTTGGCATCGTCCAGGGTGGTATCTTCCCCGACT
This sequence comes from Promineifilaceae bacterium (SeqCode), assembly GCA_965223555.1. Classification (GTDB taxonomy): domain Bacteria; phylum Chloroflexota; class Anaerolineae; order Promineifilales; family Promineifilaceae; genus CBDCWU01. The sequence continues at coordinate 1,739,524 of CBDCWU010000009.1, read as the reverse complement.
TACGCGAAGCCAGTGCCCGATTCATAATAGATTTAGACTTACCAGGCTATGCGATTGGCGGCTTGGCTGTAGGCGAATCAAAAAGCGAAATGTATAACACGCTAGACGGCTTGGAGCCGATCCTGCCCAGCACCAAACCACGTTATCTGATGGGCGTGGGCGCACCAGAAGATGTTATCAATGGTATACTACGCGGTATAGATGTTTTCGACTGCGTCATGCCTACTCGTTTAGCCCGCAATGGGTCTGCCTTCATTCTGGGTGGACGCATGAATCTACGGAATGCCCAGTTCAAGCAAGACCCCCAACCCATTATGGACACCTGCACCTGTTACACTTGTCAGCATTTCAGTCGAGCCTATTTGCGCCATCTCGTCACTGCCAAAGAGATTTTAGCCCATATCTTATTAACCCTTCACAATCTCCATTTCCTGATTGATCTGATGAAAAATACACGGCAGGCCATTGCTGACGGCCGTTTTTCCCAGTTTGCCCATGAGTTTTTGGGCCACTATTAAGACGTACTTACTTGATTTTGTAGTTGCGTAATAACCATATGACCCTCATTGAAGCAATCATCTTGGGCATCATTCAAGGTGCCACTGAATTTTTACCCATTTCTAGTTCCGGTCACTCCATTCTTGTCCCAGCAATATTTGGCCTCAGCCAGCCGTCGTTGAGCAATGTTGTGGTGGCTCATTTGGGAACTCTGCTAGCTGTCATCATCTACTTCTATCAGGATTTTTGGCAAATTGTGAAGCAAATGGTGCAAAGTATCTTAGAAAAAAAGCCCATGGCCTATCCCCAATCACGGCTGGGTTGGTATATTATCATCGGCTCCATACCGGCAGCCATTGCCGGACTGGCATTTGGAGATCAATTCGAAAGTATCTTTACCAATCCCCGTTGGGCGGCCGTTTTTCTCTTGGTAACGGCCGTTATCCTCGTTATTGGTGAACGATTGCTGTCGGGCCGCAAACAGTTGGCTGATATGACTTGGTTGGATGCTATCATCATCGGCTTATTCCAGGCCCTGGCTCTGTTACCCGGTATTTCGCGCAGCGGCAGCACCATCATGGCTGGCCTGACACGCGGCCTAAACCGCGAATTAGCCGCACGCTACAGCTTTTTAATGAGTGCACCCATCATTTTCGGGGCAGGACTTTTGCAACTACCCGTCATGCTATTAGGCAATGAAAGTGTGGAATTCGCTACATTAGCGGCTACCTTCATCTCAGCGGCCGTTGTGGGCTACCTCTGCATCCACTTCCTCATGTCTTGGTTACGTGAGCGCAATCTCTATCCCTTTGCCATTTACTGTGCCGCTTTTGGTCTACTTTTTTTGCTATTGAGTTGAACGTAAGCTTGCTCTTACGTTTTATCCTCTATCCTAGTACCCTCAAATTCCCACATTACTTAGGAGTCGATTGTATGAACAGCGCAAAATTTATTGAATTAGACGAAACCTATAGTGCCCACAACTATCACCCGCTCGATGTCGTTATTGAGCGGGCTGAAGGTGTCTGGGTCTACGACGTAGATGGCAGCAAATATCTTGATTGTCTAAGTGCCTATTCGGCCGTTAATCAAGGCCATTGTCATCCAGCCATTTTGGCAGCAGCTCAGGCGCAAATGCAAAAAGTGACGCTCACCTCTCGCGCCTTCCGCAATGACCAAATGGGGCCGTTTCTCAGGGAGCTATGCGAACTGACGGGCTATGACATGGCCTTACCCATGAATACGGGAGCCGAGGCAGTAGAAACGGCCGTTAAAGCAGCCCGCAAATGGGGGTATGAAGTCAAAGGCATCCCACACGATCAGGCCGAAATCATCGTTTGCAATGGTAACTTCCATGGTCGTACCACCACCGTTGTCGGTTTCTCCAGCGAAGCCAGCTACAAACGGAACTTTGGCCCCTTCGCACCCGGTTTCAAACTCATTCCCTACGGTGACATAGACGCCCTCGCTGCAGCCATCACCCCCAATACGGCCGCATTTATGCTCGAACCCATCCAGGGCGAAGGCGGCGTCATCATCCCTCCTACGGGCTTTTTGCAGCAGGCAGCCGACTTGTGTCGCCAGCAAAATGTCCTCTTCGTCGCTGATGAAATTCAAACAGGCTTGGGGCGCACAGGCAAACTGTTTGCTTGTGAACATGAAGGCGTGAAGGCCGATATAACTATTGTGGGTAAAGCTTTGAGTGGTGGCTTTTATCCTGTATCGGCCATTTTAGCTAATAAATCCATACTCGGTCTCTTCCATCCCGGCGATCACGGCAGCACCTTTGGCGGCAATCCACTGGGCGCAGCCGTGGCCCGGACAGCCTTACAAGTTTTGGTCGATGAAGGGATGATCGGCCGTTCCCAAAAACTCGGTGACTACTTCAAAGGGCGACTAGAACGTATTGAAAGCGATCACATCAAAGAAGTGCGGGGCAAAGGTCTGTTTATTGGTGTCGAATTACACGTTCCAGCCCGTCGTTTCTGTGAGAGCTTACGAGAACGAGGGATTTTATGTAAAGAAACTCATGAAAACGTCATTCGTTTCGCACCCCCGCTTGTCATACAAAAAGAGGATATTGATTGGGCCCTAAACCATATTGAGCCTGTCCTAATGGACTAACCCAATCACCTATATCGGCGCGTGGCACTGCCCGCCAGGAATAGCTCCGGCAAACACCCATTGGGCAGTGCCTTGCACCTTTGACATTGCAAGACTTGCGCCTTTGCCAGTCTTTTAAGCTATGAAAAAGCGGCATACACGACTTCTCATCATCACCCTGGCGTTATTAGCAACGGCCGTTCTAGTTGGCTATTGGTATCTCCGCACCCAGGCACGTACCGAACGCATTGAACGTATCCGCACCTGGTTTGCCGACCCCACGGCCCACCTAGAGTGGCAAATAGCTGTCGGTGAACGCTGTGGCCAGGCCCCCATGCTCATTCCCACCACTGGCTTTATCGGTGTGGCTTGGAATGATGGGTTGCCGCCACTTTACCAACATACTGGTTATGACATCTTCAGCCCCGATGGTGCAGACAATATTACCCCCATCATCGCCGCTTACGATGGCTATCTCACACGCGAAGCCACCTGGCGTAGTGCCGTCATCATCCGCCATCCCGATTTCCCCCAATCTGTGGGCATTCCCGAAGGCATTGCGGGCAACGAAATCTGGACTTATTACACCCATATGGCCTCAGCCGACGGTGAAACATCCTACATTGAACCTGCTTTTCCGGCAGGGACACGCGAGGTTTTTGTGACAGCAGGAACATTACTGGGCTATCAAGGCACATGGTCGGGCACGCCTGAACGGCCGACTGGCCTCCACCTCCACTTTTCCATTGCCAAATCCTTGCCCAGCGGTAGGTATGCGAATGAAACCCAAATCGAAAATACTTATGATCCTATGCCGTTTCTGGGCCTACAACCAGACGAAAATGGCGTAATTGTGTGCCAAAGCTGATTACAGGCGATTCAGAAGGGATTGGCAACGATGATACACTCTTTCACCCAATACCGATACAGTCTGGGCTAGCCGATACCTTGGCTGGTAAGGGGCTGCCTTCACCGCGCGTTCCAAATAGCTACGGCCACTCCTCATCTGTTCCCGCAAACAAAGGTGATTGCCAATCAAGTAATAATAATGAGCTACTATCCTCTTATCCTGCCCAAAAGAGGGTTCATGCTTATTGACAATATACTGCAAGGCTTGCAGAACGGCCGTATCATCTCCGCTCACCCCATCTGGCAAGTGATGAGCCGTCACCAATGGTTCATTCACAAAATAAAAGCGATAAAAGCGGGAAAGACGCAGCCATAATTCCCAATCAACCAGACATGTCAAGCCCTCATCAAACAATTCCTTCCGACCGAAACAGTCAGAGCGCACCAATGCTGTCGAGGCAGCAACGAGATTGCCGCCAAGAAGCGCATTATGGACAAAGCCGTTAGCTCCTCGTTGAGGGAAGCGGCTTTTATTACCATTTTGATGACGGGTGAGAGCTGTGTAGAAAACGGCCGTTTCCCCCTCCCCCATTGCCTGTGCCACGGCCATCTGACGTGCCAATTTATCAACATGCCACGCATCATCACTATCAATAAAAGCCAGCCACCTCGCTCCCTTACTAGCAATGACACCCGTGTTACGGGCTGCTGCCACTCCTCGATTATGCTGGTGCGTAATGATACGGAGCCGTTCGTCGTGATAGTTGTGCAGGAGATCGGACGTTTCATCTGTTGAGCCATCATCCACCACAATCAATGCAAAATCCGCAAACGACTGCGCCAACACACTCTCCACAGCCCGGGCCAATACATGTGCTCGATTATGTGTTGGTAAAATCACAGCTACAGGACAGGTCATCATCTCCTTATCATGCCACAAATCCCCTCACACGTCATCCTTAGTCAGATACCTTCCCAACAGCCTTTTTTCGTATCTGGCCTTATAATTGAGGAAATTGAGCAACGTAGGAGTAAAATAAATATGTATCATCTAACCTACCGTGACTTGATAGAAAGATTGACTAATTTAGAGCAATTGGCTCAGCCACCAGTGACGGGCGAACGCTCTGGCTGCTTTTCTAGTTATGATCGCTGCTCTCGATACAATGCTGCCACAGGTCAATACGAAGCGTGGGACGCGAACAAGGACGGTTCTGGCTTCATTCGTCGGGAAGGCGACAGCATTGTCGCTTTTGAAAGCGAAGGGCCAGGAGTGATTTGGCGGGTGTGGTCAGCCTTGCCCAAGATGGGTCATATTCGCATCTTTATTGATGAAGCGTCTACACCCGCCATCGACATGCCCTTTCGGGATTTCTTTGAGCGATTTGGCACAGAAATGCCTCCCCTCAACTTTCCAGAATTAACCCCAACCCTCTCTAGAGGCCGCAATCGCTTTATTCCTATCCCCTACAATCATTCCTGCAAAATATTGCTAGATCCCGATTGGGGAGCTTATTATCATTTCACCTATACCTCTTTCCCGGCTAACATCACCTTGCCCCAGTATAATGAGTTATTTGAACGCGAGGCCTGTTTGGCACTGGCTGAGGCCGATAGGCGATTAGGACGTAGGGGCTGGCAACGGCCGTTAGCCCCCCACGACACCCTCGAAAACATCACCCTCACCATTCCTCCTGGCCAAACCGCAACCGCCGCCAACTTACTAGGCAACCGCGCTATCACAGAACTGTGTGTTGCCCTAGATTTACCGGACAAGCCAGCCGATCAGCAAATTTTGCGCGAACTGGCTTTGAGCATCAAATGGGATGGTGAAACAGAATCAAGCGTTTGGTCGCCACTAGGTGACTTTTTTGGCACAGCTCCCGGCCGGAACTATTATCGCTCATTACCCTTGGGCATGACAGAGACGGGCTTTTACTGTCATTGGTTTATGCCATTTTCCCAGAGCGCCCTGCTGGAACTCACCAATGATGGCCCTGAAAACCAAACATTAACTTTAATGATTTGTCATAGACCCTTATCGAAATCAGCAGACGGGCTGCTGCGTTTTCATGCCAAATGGCATCGAGACGCTTTTTTGGATCAGGTGCAGCAAAACGGCCGTGATATTGATTGGCCGATTCTGTTGACGCAGGGCAACGGCCGTTTCTGTGGTATGGCTCTGCATGTCTGGAATCGCTGGCGCGAACCTGACGAAAGGGCCAACAGTTGGTGGTACGGCCGTTGGGCTGATAAATCTATTGACTGGTGGTGGGGCGAAGGCGATGAGAAATTTTTTGTAGATGGCGAAAAGTTTCCCTCCACCTTTGGCACCGGCTCAGAAGATTACATCGGCTATGCCTGGGCCGCCGAGCCGCCCTTCCCCATTTTTGACAGTGCCTTTGCCTGTCAGCCCTATGTGGAACTCAATGCCAATGGTCATACGTCCGTCAATCGCTTTCATATTTGTGACAATGTGCCCTTTATGCACTCATTCGAGGCCTGCATCGAAAAGTACAAGCCCAATCAGTGGGGCGAGGGCAATGTCTGTTTGTATGATGTAGTGGCCTATTGGTATCAGCAGCCCGGCGAAACAGATCCTTATCAACCCGTACCGCTGGTAGAGCGAGTCAGTTACTATGCAGGACCAGGGAGGGAAACAGTTTAACGTAGAGGCGAGAATTTTGACACACCCAGCAATGTTCCTGTATAGATTGTGCTATCTGGGCCGACTTCTGCGGCTGCGAAAATAGAGTTTTCGCAATTATGCGGATTGGCAAGGAGAGCAGGAATAACGGCCGTAAACCGCAATCCCAACGAATGAATTTGCTGCACCGAAGCCAGCGAACAGGTTGTTTGTCGTGATGGCACAAAAAAGGCCGATTCACCTGTAGCAAAATCAACAGCCTCTAACCCCCAAGTACCAGCCCGTTGCCCAATACCATAGAACAAACCCGTGGCTTCGCTCATGGTGGGAATGCCATTTGGAATAGACAAGTTCTGATTTACCCAAACCTGTTGGCAACGACGCGTCGTTGTTTGCCAATCGATGCGCTCGATACCATAGGGAGCAATATCAGGATTACCACCAGCAAAGGCGGCTAAAGAACCACTGATAGTATCTGGTATACGTTGCCAAAATGCTGGCTCATCTTGCAGTAAATTGTTCACAACTACGGCCGCATAGCCACGCACAAGCACCGACTGCTCGGATAGAGAACGAATTGCCTGGGGATCGCCAAAGCGCACTGGGATTTCGCAGGCAATACGCCTGTCTTTTCCGGGCACAATGGGCTGCCAGTCGTCGGGAATCTCGTCGCGCCACATAAAAACAAGGTGCATCAATTCTTGCCCATCTGTAAAAACTACGAACTTGTCTTGATCTGCTTCTGTCCCCATCAGGCTCGGAGTGGACCCAGAACCCGGCCCCAAACGTAACGCGGATAAGCCACCCCTGCCAGCCTCATAGGGGGCTTGCCAAGCGAGAGATAGGGCTAAACTATCCCACTGTAATCGCACCATGTTATGGTTAGTCACAATATAGATGCCTCCCGCTTCATCAATAGCTATGCTGTTGGAAATAGTGAGCCTATCTTGACCTGTACAAATGTCGCCATTGAGGGCGTAGCTGTGGAGGTTAACGGCCGTCATTGCCTCAAGTTCACGTGGCAAAACACCCACAATACCTCTTTCTGTCACCACAACAATGTGATCATCATAAGTCAAGTTGATACCCACGATGATATCTTCATCACCACAGAAAAAGCTGTCTGGTAAACGGAAGCGCTTTAACAAAGCAATGGCTGAGTAACGATCTCCCTCAACCGCATCTGCGTATACCTCGATTGACCGTTGCCGGCCAACGATAAAGCGATTGTCTCGATCTACGGCACTATAAGCCCCACTCAAACTCAGACCTAATTCGGCTTCCTCTTCTTCTTCAACACGCACACTATAAGTGTCAATGACGGCGAAGGCATCATGATCTAGCTTGACAACTGTGCCGTCTAAGACCAGTAACGTCCCCCACACAGCGATGCCGCCATCAGCATAAGGTGTGCTGAAATTGTAGGTGATGGCAGCATTGGCTAAGTCGAGATGCTGAACTAAAAAGGAATCATTAGCGATAGGGCCAGGCAATGCCGATGAACCTTGCGCGTAACTACCGCCGTGTGAAATACTCCAACCAGACCGCGCCAAGCTGGGATTGCAAGGAGGTTCGTGAAGAACGGCCGTTGTTTCACAATCGTCCGGCACAGTTACTAAGTCTGGCACGAAAGTTGCTCCGGGCTGGCGAATAACTTGTGTATTAGATATCAATATTGGGCGCTGCCACATCAAAATAGCGGGGAAGATGACGGATGGCAAAAGCAGTAAAAATCCGACGATGAGCAGAAGGTAGCTGACTATTTTTCGCTTCATGCCGTAATCATCCTCAATTCAGGTTTGTTTGCAAAATGCGATAGCTCCTTTCACCAAGAACAGGCACCAACTAATGGTATCATTGTACAGAGGCTCATCATGTGAAAATTGCCTTAAAGATGACATAAGTAGCTTTACATATTGTTGAAAGCGCAATACCATTGTTCATATGCGTAAAAAAGAATCTTTGCAAGAGCTGTCAGTAGAAGAACTGCAACAAGCCCTCTATCGCAAAAAACGCGCAGCACGACAGGAGCGATTGCAACGGCTCAAACGAAACGGCCGTCTCATCGAAGTGAGCAACTTACCCGCCCCCAACCCCGATCCCCCCCCGATTATCCGCGCCACCTTTGCCAAGAACCAAACCGACTCGCCACAAATAACCTCAGAAGAGACTGCTTCCCCTAGCCTACAATGGAGTTGGATCGCCAACAAGTTTCTGCTAGTGATTGAAATTGCTGCCATTGCTGGCCTAGTCAGCATCCTTTTCGGCCTGTGGAGTACAGGCCAGGAACTAAACCAAGAATTGGCGGAAATCCAACAAGACCAGGTAGCGAGCATTGCCTTACCCACACCCTCTGCCACGCCCATCATTGATGTCGTTGTCTTGCCTAGCGGACACAAGCCACCTATAGACGGCCGTCCGCCAGAACAAGGCGAAGCAGGTGACATCCCCGAACATCTCCTCCCAGCCCTCAACGCTTATGTACCGCCACCTGTGCCAACCCCAGGCCCCCAACAAGCCCGCCGCATCCAAATCCCCGCCATAGGCGTAGACAACGTGATCATCCAAGGCGACGATTGGGAACAGCTAAAGAAAGGTGTAGGACAGCACATTGGTTCAACCCAACCAGGGCAAGGCGGGAATCTCGTTCTATCTGCTCATAACGACATATTCGGCGAAATCTTTCGTTATCTCGACAAACTATCACCAGGCCATGAAATCATCATCTCGACTGACCTAACCGCCTTCACCTACATTGTCCGCGATATTGCCATCGTAGAACCTACCGACGTATGGGTTATGAACCCGACTGAACATGCTAGCACAACTCTCATTTCCTGCTATCCTTACCGTGTTAACGACAAACGGATTATCATATTCGCTGATTTAGCCACACAAGATGTTTAGATGATGTCACCTTTGGGATGACGGTCATCTAAAGCGAAATATTTCACATGAGCAAAAAAGTACGCCGAAATCGCAAACCAAAACCGGGGTCATCTACTGGCGAAAAATTCGCCGAACCACCCAAAAAACAGACCAATGATTTTCAGGTCGAATACAGTTATGTACTAAAAGACCTGCGACGTGTTTTTGTCTTAGCTGGCATTATGTTTGTACTGCTTATCGCACTCAATTTAGTGCTACAGTAAATTTCTGGGGGCCTAAGCATTACTCCTCACAAAACACAGCTGTAGGCGTCGCCTCAAAACAGCGGTTGACGCTCTCCTGTGCATGTGATATGATTTCAATCGACTCTGGTGCAACACCAGAGTTTTTATTATCATATCATTGGAGTAGATAGATTTTTGATTGACCTGTTGATGGAGAAAGCAACATCATCGGTTACAAGTAGGATTTGAGAAGAACTAGAAAACAAACAAGGAGAAGGCCAGACACCGTCAATTATCGGATTAATCGTCAGATTCGTATGCGAGAGGTTCGTTTAATTGACCACAATGGCACAAATCACGGGGTTGTCCCCACTGATGAAGCGCGAAGAATGGCGCAGGATGCCGAGTTGGATTTGGTTGAAGTTGCACCCAATGCCAGACCACCCGTTTGCCGTATAATGGATTATGGAAAATTTGCATACGAGCAGACAAAAAAGGTGCGCGAGGCACAAAAGAGGCAAACCAAGGTTGAAATAAAAACCTTGAAACTGACACCAAGAACAGGCGAGTTTCACCGAAACATTCAAGTTAAAAAAGCAAGGGAGTGGTTAACAGAAGGCAAAAAAGTGCGCTTCCAAGTCAGATTTAAGGCACGAGAAAGAGATTATCCTGAAATCGGGAAAAAGGCCTTAGATGAGATAGCGGAAGAGCTGAAAGATGTGTCGGAGATTGAACAAAAACCAAAAATGGAAGGCTGGAATATGTCTCTTATGCTGGTTCCCAACTCCTGATTTGCCTGATCTGTATGAACGAAATTGATAAAAAAAGCCCTCACGGGTTTTTTTTATGCAAGAGGGTAACAACATGCCAAAGGCGAAAACAAAAAAGTATAAGTTGAAAACGTACAAAGCTGCTGCTAAACGTTTCCGCGTGACAGGCACAGGTAAAGTGCTGCGGACAAAGGGTGGCAAAAGTCATTTGCGTCGGCGTAGTTCTAAGCGCGTCAAACGACAATTTTCCAAGATGCTGGAAGTTACTAGCGCTGGGGATCGTCGCCGTATCAAGCGTATGGCCCCCTATTTGAAAAAATATAAGGCAAACCCGCCTAAGTAAATAATCAATATCGCTGCCTGGCCTCGGTCACACGGCTTGAGTGTCCAGAGCTTGCTAAAATGCGAGGTATAAGTTATGAGAGTTAAAGGTGGAAAAGTAACCCAACGTCGTCATAAAAAGATTATTAAGATGACAAAAGGCCAATGGGGAACACGCAGCAAGCTGTTCCGCCGGGCCAATGAAGCGATGATGAAGTCGTACTGGTATGCGTACCGGGATCGTCGTCGTCGTCGTCGAGATTTTCGCCGCTTGTGGATTGCGCGTATCAATGCCGCCTCACGCCAAAATGGGCTGAGCTACAGCCGCTTTATTCATGGTCTCAAGTTAGCCAATGTACAGTTGGATCGTAAAGTTTTAGCTGATTTGGCAGTACGAGACAGTGCCGCTTTTACGGCCGTTGTGGATATTGCGAAACAAGCATTGAGTTAAACAGTAAAACCACTCCCTCTTTCAACAGAACGCCACGTTTTATCAGCGTGGCGTTTTTGTTTGGGAGGGTGTTCGTAGTTGTTTTCTGGTCGCTCTTTTGTAAGATCAGAGGCGAAGAAGATCACGAGATTAGGAGATTGGAGATTGGAGATTGGGTTTATAGACAGGCGAATCAGGTTCCGGGGCTGGATATGGCTGATTTTATTAACGGCCGTTTGCCTACGCCTCTACCAACTCACTGATGCCCCACCCGGTCTCACCCACGATGAAGCCGATCATGGTATTTCTGCCTGGCAAGTGGTCAATGGCGAACGGCCGATCTACTTCACCATCGCCCATGGCCGGGAACCCCTCTACGATTATGCCACAGCCGCTTTGATGGCTGGGCTGGGGCCAACCTATTTGGCCGGACGGTTAACGGCCATATTTGCTAGTCTCCTCCTTATTGCCATCATGTACCAGTGGGTGCATCACACCTTCAACCAACCTACAGCCCTCCTCACAGTTGCCGGTCTTGCCCTCAGCTTCTGGCCGCAAATGACAGGTCGCCAGATGCTGCGCTCGACCATGCTGCCCACACTGTTCGTTTTTGCTGTCTATTTTTTCTGGCAAACCTTAAGCCAGGGCAAAGAAGAAAGGTCTATTGGCCCAAAGACCCAATTACTCAAAGCAAAGTGGCTCAATCATCTCCTCTCCGGCCTCTTTCTTGGTCTCACCTTTTACGTCTACATGCCAGCCCGGGTGTTATGGCTCATTTTTCCAGCCTTGTTAGGTTTTTGGTTGCTCGTGAATCGGCCGTTATTCAACCGACATTGGCCTGGCACCCTGTTTATCCTACTCATGGCTGCCCTCATCAGCGCCCCTCTCTTTTACTATCTGCTCACCCAGCCTGAGGTAGAAGTTCGGGTTGCTGAGTTGAGCCTACCGCTAACGGCCGCTTGGGAAGGCAACTTTACCCCGCTCTGGCAAAACACAGTGGCTAGCCTACGCCTTTTTACTATCGCAGGAGACAACACCTGGCGCTACAATATCCCAGGACGGCCGTTCTTCAACCCAATTATGGGTATCTTCTTCTATCTTGGTCTACTCACTGCCTTCTGGCAAAGCCTACGCTATCGCCACGCCCCCAGCTTCTTCGCTCTAGTTTGGCTGCTGTTAGGCCTATCACCCGTCTTTGTCACTGGCCCCGAGTTGGCAACTACTCAAGCCATTGCCGCCCAGCCTATACTTTACCTTTTTCCGGCAATGGCGATGATAAGGTTGAGAGATTGGGTCGCTTCACTCTTGGAGATCGGGGATTGGCAGATAACCCTATACCGATTACTAACTGCTGTTTACTGCTTACTGTTCACCGTCACAGCCCTCTTCACCTACCGCGACTATTTCATCACTTGGGCCAATGATCCCGCCGTGCGCGTACAATACGAGTCAACCATGATGGCCGCCATACACTACCTGAATGAAATGGGCACGGGGGCCACGGCCGTTTCCACCATCACCCCCCACCCCTTTCACAGCCCGGCTCTGGCCCAAATGACCCTACACAATCCTGCCGTCAGCTTGCGCTGGTTCGATGCCCGCACCAGCCTGCTTTGGCCAGTTGGACCTGACAGCACCCTCATCATTCCTGGTTTCACGCCCATCGCCCCAGCCTTGCAGCCATATTTGGCAGATACGGCCGTTCTCCAACAATCGCTGCCCCTACGTCCCAGCGATGCTGACCGCCCCCTCGACATCTATCAGATCAACACCACCGACACCCTCCTACCTCATTTTACAGCTACGCCCGCCATTATAGTGGGCAACCAAGCCGCCCAACTGTTAGGCTACAACCTACAAACAGCCACCCTCCTAGCGGGCGAAACAGCACAAGTAGCAACCCTGTGGCAAGTGCAACGGCCGTTACCCGACGCCAACCTCTTCACCCATCTGCTCGGCCCCGATGGCACACCCCTGGCCCAAGCCGATCGGCTCGATGCACCCAGCCATGCTTGGCAGGCTGGCGATCTGTTCGTGCAATACCATGAATTTACTGTGCCAGAGGAAATAGCCGTTGGCAGCTACCCCCTTACTACGGGCTTCTACCTATCCTCTACTGGCCAACGTCTGCCCCTCAGCCTCAACGGCTCCCCCTTAGGCGATCATGTACAGCTAACCACCCTAACCATCAGCGGAGAGTAGTCTTTTGCTAACGAAAATCGAAAATCGAAAATCGAAAATCGAAAATCTCCTCCCCCTCCTCCTCATTCTCCTCGCCTTCGGCTTGCGCGTGTGGCGCTTAGACAGGACGCCACCCGGCTGGCGTGACGATGAGCTCATTAACTCCCTGGTCATCTCGCAAAAGGTTCTGGATGGCAATTTTGCCGCCTACTTCCCTGATGCTTCCGGCCATGAAGCCCTCTATCACAGCCTCAACGCCCTCATGTTGGACCTCTTTGGCCCCAACTTTTTGGGCATTCGCTACTTATCCGCCCTTCTCAGCGTCATCACAATTGCCCTCACCTTTCTACTCGGCCGTTCCCTGTTCAATCGTCGGGTCGGTCTCATCGCCGCTGCTGCCCTTACTGTGAGCTTCTGGTCCCTCATGTACGCCCGCATTGGCCTGCGCCACGTCTTAACCCCGCCCCTAGCCATTCTCGCCTTTTACTTCTTCTGGCAAGCCTTAGGCGGTAGCCAATCTCCCAATCTCCCAATCTCCATAAGCGAAGCAAGCCAATCTCCAAAATCATACTGGCGCAATTACCTCCTCTCCGCGCTCTTCACGGCCCTTGGCCTCTACACCTACTTTGCCTCACGTGGCGTACCCCTTATTCTATTGGCATATGGCGGTTCTTTGGCGATTTTTGTACGGGGGATGTTCAAGCGGCATTGGCAGGGCTGGTTACTGTGGTTAGGGGCAACGGCCGTTCTCAGCCTACCCCTTATCCTCACCCTACAACAACAGCCCGGCTCCGAAGCCCGCGTCGCCGAACTGGCCCTGCCCCTCATCGAAGCTCGAGCTGGCAACTTCCAGCCCCTGTGGCAATACTCCCGCACCACCCTGGCCATGTTCCGCACCACCGGCGACAATGAATGGCTCTACAACATCCCTGACCGCCCCATCTTCGGCCCCCTGTCCGGTTTCGTCTTCTGGCTCGGTGTCATCCTCGCCCTAAAATTAACAATTAACAATTGGCAATCAACCATTAACAATTCCTCCTCCCACCCCTCACCCCACTTCTTCCTCCTCCTCTGGTGGCTGGCAGGCATCTCTCCCGCCTTCATCAGCATCCCCCCCGCCAGCCTCAGCCACACCATTCTGGCCCAACCCGCCACATACTTATTGCTCGCCTTGCCCTTGGGTGCACGTTGGTGGAAAAAGACCATACTTCGACCCTCCCCCCTCGCCTATCGCCTCTGGCCCTTAGTGCTGCTCTTCTTTTTTATCAATTTCGCCATACGCGATTTACCCGACTACTTTGCCAGTTGGCCACAACGGGGACAGGTACGCTTTCTATATCGAGCAGATTACGCCAAGATTGCTGATTATTTGAATAGGCATGAGGAATTAACCGATTTTGGCATCACCAGCTTATTGGCTGGGCCCTGGGACAAAGTTGCCCTCGATATTGATGCAGATAGGACCGTTCGTCCTCGCTGGTACAATCCTGAAAGAGTCCTCTTAGTACAGCCCCCCCTCAGCTTCTACGGCTTCCCCGGGGCGCATAACAATTTTGCTGCCCATTACCAGCCCAGTGACATTCGCATTGGCGGCTATCACTTGGGCAGCATTCAACCCAGTTTAGACAGGAATGAAGTAACCTGCTTCCAAAATGGTTTATGTGTATTAACGGCCGTCTACACACCTAACACCCTCTCTCTCACCTGGCAGTTGCAACGGCCGTTAGACCTACCTCCTATCCCCCTCATCAGCAATCCACCACCATCCGGCGTCTACGCTGGCCCGCGCCTAGCCGTCTTCGCCCAAATCCTCGGTGCTGATGACCAATTCTTAACCGGTGATGATGGTCTGTGGCTTGATCCGACAACCTTGCATGAAGGGGATATATTTATACAGCAGCATCATTTGCCCTCACCCCATGATGGGCAAATAATAGTTTTTGGTTTATATGACCCCATGACCAATGAGCGTATTTTGACCGAAGACGGCCGTCATTCAATAGCCGTCGAGCTTGGAGATTAGCGATTGGCTAACCACAACCTACTTACACATTCTCACCTCCCCGTCGCCATCATGCTATTGGCCTTCTTGATGTTAGGCACAACTGCCAGCATCATCAATCCCTTACACGAAGCAACCGACGAACTACGCCACTACCGCTTCGTGCGCCATATTGTGCAAAACCATTCCCTGCCCGTGCAAGGCAAATTACCTTGTCGTGCTCAAAGCCACCATCCACCCCTCTTTTATGCCCTTGGCGCATTAGCGACAGCAGGCATTGACACAGGCCGTGACGTTTGCTATTCACCGCCCGAAAATCCCTTTTGGGCCTATCGCTATTGGGAAGTAGGCATTGACAATAAAAACCAATATCTGCATGGCTCCGATGAAGCCTTCCCTTGGCATGGTGAAGCTTTAGCCGCCCACATCGCCCGCTTCGTCAATGTATTAATCGGTGCGGGCACGGTCTATTTAACCTGGCGCATCGGGCGCACCATTTGGCCCAAACGGCCGTATCTGGCCCTCGGTGGTGCTGCCTTTGTGGCTTTCAATCCCATGTTCGTCTACATGGCTGGGGCCATTAATAATGATGTCATCGCTGCTTTAACTGGCACGGCAGTCACCCTGGCCTGTATCCAACTCATCCAAGACAAAAATGGGCTAAGCCATCGCTGGGGCCTTAAATTGGGTCTCCTGTTCGGGCTGGCCTTATTAAGTAAGTTCAACTTAACGGCCGTTGCCGCCCTCATCGCCCTGGCCGCCACCGTCGTCGCCTACCAGAAAAAACAGTGGCGCCAGTGGCTCGAAGTCGGGCTACTCACCGTCTTCTATGCTTCCCTCATCTCCGGCTGGTGGTTCCTGCGCAACCAAATCCTCTATGGTGAACCCACAGGCTTCCAACGGCTAACCGAATTGTGGGGTGTGCGCGATCCGGCACAAAGCTTTGGCGTAGCCATTTTTGAACTCGACTATCTGTGGACCAGCCTCTGGGGCCGCTTTGGTTATGGACAAATTCCCCTGCCCGATAGCGTTTATCTGGCACTGCGCTGGTTCATCGGACTGGCCCTAGCTGGCCTCAGCCTGCCCCTCATACGCCGTACTGCTGAAGTTCGGGACATCTTTTGGCCGCTGATCATCCTCGCCCTCGACGTGGCCCTCTTTTTCGCCGTCGTCTTCAACTACTTGTTGGTCAGCCCGGCAGGACCAATGGGACGTTTTTTCTTTCCAGCCTTACCGGCTCTCTCTATTTTGACATTTTATGGATTGAGTCAATGGTTATCGTTGCTCAAATTCCGAAAATGGGAGAGGCAAACGGCCGTTCTGATCAACATTTTCATGGCCGCGCTCACTCTCATTTCCCTTTTCGCCTACCTGGCTCCTGCTTATGCCCAACCAAAAGCGTTTGCTGGAGAAACGGCCGTTATCCCCAATCCCACTAATGCCCAATTCGATGCCTTCGCCAATCTGCGCGGCTATCAGCTCAGCCAAACCAGCCTGCATCCCGGCGCTCCCGTAGACATTGACCTCTACTGGGAAGTGACTGCCCAACCGCCAGGCAACTATCTGCTCTTTGTCCATCTCATTGATGACATCGGCACCATCATTGCCCAGCGGGATACCCACCCCGGTTTAGGCAATTTCCCCGCCAGTCAGTGGCAAGCTGGTGACCGTTTCGTTGAGTCCATTCGCCTCTATTTGCCCGAAACTGCCTACACACCTGCCCAAGCCAGCCTCAGCATTGGCCTCTATGCGCCAATAGACGGCTATCGGCTAGGCATTTCTGCGGCCGATGGTTCCAATCTCGGTGATGCCTTGGTGCTGGCTGACATAGCCATAGAGCCAGTTGCAGAATTGGCCGTTCCCAATCCTCTCAACCAAAACTTCAACAATGAACTGCGGCTCATCGGCTACGAATACGACAAGCGGATATTGCAGCCAGATGATACAGTAACTATCAGCCTTTACTGGGAAATGATAAACCAACCAGCAGATTATGAAATTCAGGTAGCTTTGTTAGAGTCATGGGGAGCGGTGCGGCAAACGGCCGTTGTCCAGCCCCACAGCCCCACCAGTCAATGGCCATCCACACAACAAGTCCAGACCCAACATCAACTCACCATCCCCACCAATCTCCCCCCCGATGCCTACAATATTCACGTTGCTTTATTAGACCCAAACGACCAAACTCGGCAAAATATCGTGGCAGAAGATGGACATTGGCTCAATGATCACTTATTATTATCCCAAGTTCTCATAAATCCATAACAATATTCATGGCTGAAACCAAGGCAGACAACAGAAGGGTAGGTATTGTCGGGTTTATCTTACTGATAAGCAGCATTATCTATATCTGGTTGCCACTCCAGGCTTTGCGCTGGGCCAACACCCCTTTCGCTGGCTTCCTGCTCGATCCCAACTTAGTCGTGAGCGACAACGGCAAAAGTGATTGGCTGGCAGCCTTAGACCCACCCCTCGGTTATCCCGAACGCCTCACTGCTCTCAATGACACACCACTTGATTCCAACCGCGCCTTTTTTGCTCTCTTAGCCACCAAAACAGTTGGAGAGGAAGTGGCGCTAACCTTTGAACAACCTCATGATTCCCGCATTGCTCCGGTGACCATGGCCCCCTCTCGGCGCACGCTGACCGCTACCTTAACTTCATTTGATAGCGTACTGCTATGGCATCAGTTCTGGTTACTCTATCTGGTAGGGTTAATCATCCTTTTCATTGGCATTTGGACATTTTTCACTCGACCCGACTTAGAAGCCGCCCAACTATTTGCCATATTCGCCGCCACTGGCTCGTTGGCAGTCGGGTTGCTATTCGATATGAATACGACCCAAACTTTTACGCGGCTATGGGTCGTTGCTCTATCTTTTGTGGTCAGCCTCAACATCCTTGTGGCCCTCACCTACCCTCATGAATCCCGCCTGGTTTCGCGTTATCCCCAAGCCAAGTGGCTGTTGCTCTTGCCCAGTCTGTTCATCTGCGTCTGGGGCCAGGGATGGCTTTTCTCTGCCGACGACCCTTGGGCCTACGTGGTACCTTGGCGCATCGCTTATTTGTTAAATGGCCTCGCCCTCTTAGCTGCCTGGGCCATCATGGTTTATCGTGGTTTTTGGTCGCGTTCACCCTTTGTTCAGCAGCAAGGGCGTGTGATTTTAGCCAGCGCCCTGATAGGGTTCGCGCCTATCCTAATCTTCTTTTTAACTGGTTCTCTCGGTGTCTCCATTAAGTGGCTTGTTCCAGAACTTTATATCCCACCTGTGGTGCTATATCCGCTCACAATAGGCTATTTGATCATCCGCCGTCAGCTTATGGATATGAACGTCGCTCTGCGGCGGGGGCTAGCGTATGTGGTTCTCCTTACCCTGCTTTTTGGAGCTTTGGCCTTAATTGTGACAGGGTTGAGTACTGTGATCAATACAGCCAGCCCGTTCTTCTTGGCCTTACTCATTGTCATTGTGACCGTAATCTTTGCCCCTCTACGGGATGGGCTGCAAAGGGAACTAGATCGGTTGGTTTTCCGTAAACCAACCCATTTGAATGAATTATTGCGCGAGTATAGCCGGGAGTTGAAGACGGCCGTTACTACCACACAAGTTCAAGACATTCTTCTCAAATACGTTCATGATGGCTTGCCAGATACGTCTCCACAACTCTTTTTACCCAATGGCGAAACTCATTATTATGTCAACAACAACGGCTCCCTCATCGAAATGGATTCACCTTTCATTCAGGCTTTACGTCTGCAATCGGGCGTTTTAGATTTAGCTGAGGAGCGCATTTGGCCTGAGGAGTTGCAAGTACACCAGAAAACTGTGCATGACATGAAAGCGGCCGTTTTAGTACCCATGACCACGGAACAAAGTTTATTGGGTTGGCTGGCCCTCTCGCCTAAAGAAAATCAACAAAGCTTTTCGCAAGGTGAACTAACTTATTTGGGCGATTTAGCTGCTCAATCTTTGATTGGCCTAGAGCGCGCCAACGTCATTGAGCGGCTCGAAACGCGGGTGGATGAGCTAGATTCTCTCAACCAATTTTCTCAATTACTCAATTTCACCCCTAAGACAGATGCCGTTTTGGAGTTGGTGTACACAAATTTTCAGCGTCTATTTAGGGTGCAAAATTTTTATGTTTCCTTGATAGATACCAGTACACAGGCGTTATATACAGCTTTTTGTTCGGAAAACGGCCGTCGCCTAGAAGAACGAGAAGGGCGCCATCAGGTAGTAGATGATCCTCGCTTGCAAGAAGCTCTGGATAGTGGCCAAACGGTGATTGATTGGCAAGATGATCATTTTTATCTAGTCACGCCCCTCAATGCTGGCATCCATGCTTTAGGTACACTTCACACAATTTATGTCAACAAAGCTCTGTCCCGTAGACAAGTAGAATTATTTGAGGTGTTCACTGACCGAACGGCCGTTGCCCTTGAACGCTTGCAAACCCAAGATCAACTTGAAACCCGCGCCCAACAACTAGAAACGATCAATCAAATCGCCCTCTCCCTAACATCGACCTTAGAAGTAGACCCTCTTTTGAACCTTATCCTCGACAAAGCCATCGAACTACTCATTGCTGAAGCCGGAACCTTCCTACTTGTGGATGAAGATTCTGGCGAATTAGAATTTAGCGTTGTGCGTGGCCCAGCTAGTGCCGAACTCTTAGGCACACGCTTGCCCATCGGCAAAGGGCTGGCAGGCGCAGCAGCCCGTACCGGACAATCCATCATAACCAACCAGGCCCAAGAGGATAAACGTCACTTCACCGAAGTAGATAGAGCCACAGAGTTTGTCACCCAATCTATCCTCACAGTGCCCCTCGCATTACAAAACAACGTACTAGGCGTTTTGCAAATCATCAACAAACAAAATGGGGCACCCTTTAACGTGAACGATCAACAATTGCTCATGGGCTTTGCCTCACAAGCAGTCGTAGCCTTAGAAAATGCTCGTCTGTTGGCGCAAACAGATAGCGCCTTGCAAGAGCGCGTCAAAGAACTTTTTATGCTGCAACAGCTTGATCGTGAGCTGAACACAACCCTCGATCCCAATGAAGTGTTAGCCATCACGCTCGATTGGGCTTTGCGAATTTGTAAAAGCACAGCTGGAGCCATCATCCTGGCCGATGAAGAGGGAAAACCCACCATACAAGCAGCACGGGACTATGATCAGACATTCAAAATCGCGCCAGTGAGCAGTAATTCCTTTAAGACCGGCTCGGTCAGCCAGGTTTTATTGAGTGGCAAGCCACTCATAACAGGCAATATACGTGAAACAAACGGAGCCGTTCAAGCATCATCCCATACGCAATCTCAATTAACGTTACCGATTATCCATCAGCAAAAAATCTTGGGGGTCATGGCTATCGAAAGTGAACAGGCCGATGCTTTTGACCCGATTACTTCCGAAACGGCCGTGCGTGTGGCCGATCACGCCGCCGCAGCCATCGCCAACTCCCTTCTCTATACCCAGGTTAATCAGGCGAATCAAGCCAAATCTGAGTTTGTCTCTATGGTGTCCCATGAATTAAAAACACCCATGACCTCTATGCGTGGTTATACCGATCTCCTCCTCTCCGGTATGATGGGTGATCTGACTGAGCAACAACAAAAATTCCTGGAAATCATCGCCCAAAACATCCAACGTATGGGTCGCCAGGTACAAGACCTAACCGATATTTCGCGCATTGAAACTGGTCATTTACATATGACCTTTGGTCCCACCACATTCGCCAACGTTGTCAGCGAAACCTTGCCTTCCGTCCAAGGCCTAGCCGACGAGAAAGACATCAAACTGACCTTAGACATTCCCGCTGATCTACCTCTCATAAATGGCGACAAAGAACGCCTGGTGCAAGTTTTAACCAACCTCATCAGCAACGCCATCAAATACTCGCCAGCCAAGACAGAGGTGATGGTGCGTTTTGAAACGACTGAAATCACACACACCCACCAAAACACCTCCCAATCCATGGTCGTCTGTGCCGTTCAAGACCAAGGCTATGGCATCTCGCCAGAAGATCAACAAAAACTATTCACAAAGTTCTTCCGCGCCGAAGATCCCAATATCCGTCAAGCCAAAGGCACAGGCCTGGGTTTGTCTATCACCAAGGGCATCATTGAGTTGCATGGTGGTCAAATTCGGCTGGAAAGTGAAGTTGGACACGGCACAACCTTCTTTTTTACCATTCCTCAAGTACAAGAAGCGTAACTTCCCCTGTTATCACATATAAAATAGCAAAAATACCTCTTTCGACCCATATGGGTTGGGTTAGATGGGGCATGTAACGGCCGTTAAATCCCATTACAATGAAATAACACTCAGTCATGAAGGAGCAAAACACAATGAATGAGTATCTATATTTATTCATCCTCAGCTTAATCCAAGGCCTAGCTGAAGTTCTTCCCATAAGTAGTTCTGGCCATCTGGTCCTCATCAATGAAATTTTTTCACTAGGCGAAATGAATCTAACGTTCGCCATTGCCCTGCACGTTGGCTCTTTTATAGCCATCTTATTGTGGTTCCGCCGCGATATTATATGGCTCTGGCACAGTTTGTTAGCTCCCTTGAACAAAGCTGTTCCCCGTTTAGAGCAGCTTTTGAGTTTACAAAAAACGCGCCAGTTTATTGCTTACTATTTTGTGCTTAGCTTGTTACCCGTAGCCTTAGTTGGTGCGGCGTTAAAACCAATCGTTGAAAATGTTTTTGCAAACCCTGTGTGGGTCGCCATTTTCCTCATTGTCAATGGCATCATAATCTTAGCCACGGCCCATTGGTCACATGGTGAACGAATTTTACAGGAACTAACCTGGAAAGAATTTTTATTAGTGGGTCTAGTACAAAGCTTGGCCGTACTACCAGGCATTTCCCGCTTAGGAATTACTCTTTGCATCGGTTTATTCTTACGCCTAAGCTGGTATGAGGCCCTCAGGCTATCTTTCATTTTAGCCATACCAGTCATAGCTAGTAGCGCTACTCTTGAATTCACCACAGGAATAGGGGGCACCGCAGCCAATCTTCCTGGTGGCCTATTATATTTAGTATTGAGCGTTTTCACTGTCGTTATCATCAGTTGGTTGGCTCTAAAGATGTTAATGCGAAGCTGGTTGGAACGGAGGACGCTTGTCTTTTTCGGTCATTATTGTTGGATGTGGGGCTGTTTTAGTTTAATATATATGCTGCCAACGATTATTGAAGTCACATCGTAGCCACACGTAACTTATAATAATAAGCTGCTGCAGCCCGCATACTTCAGTTTTTATCAGATAGAGTTAGTTAGGCGCATTCGTTCAAGATAACGCCAAAAGGGGCATGTTTATGCTATCCTTAAACGAACAGAGAAAGTCGCGTTCCAGACTGGAAGCAGTGCTTAATCATCTTTTCAATGATGGTAATACGGAAGCTGGCTTCCTCAGGCTGATTGGTTGGTTCCGGTTCCTCGTCTTACTGAGTTTAACTTTTCGTTTTGGATTTATTCCAATTGATTCGCAAGCTTTTGACGATTCCGAGATGCCCTTATTGGCTGTACGAATTACACTGGGAATTTATTTTGTTTTTATCGTTTTCCTACGTTTTTTGGCTGATTTCAAAGCCAACAGATTTGAATCAAATCGATCCAAATATGCTCAAATTATTGTCGATATAGTCGTCATTACTATCTGTTATACCGCTACAGGCTATCCTCGTTCTGATGTATTCTTGATGTATTTCCTGCCTTTCCTCATCGTGGCCCGTTATTTTGAAACAAAAGTAGTTATTATTTTCTTCGCTTTGGTTGGCATAGCTACATTCCTTCCCTGGGTAATATTAGAGGATTTAGCCAATTTATCATCGGCTCAAGTTCTTGGGCAGGCCCTAATCTTTAGATTAGGGTTTTTGTCCATTGTGGGTGTTTTTTATCTAGCTTATCAGCGGCGGCGGCGGGTTATTGGTCAGTTGGGCAAGGTTGAAGACGAGCTATGGCAACGCTATCAAGATTTGTCAGTTGGTCTTTATCACGTAGATAGGCAATTAAAAATTAAAAGTATGAATGATGTCATGCGGCAACGACATGGGTTGGGTTTAATGAATCGTCCCTGCATGTCTGCTCTATGCCATACTGCGATAGGACATGGATCCTGTTCACAATGTCCTGTCGCTACAGCTATTGAGCAAGGACGAGAGGTGTCGAACACCATCGTTGATTTTGTGGATCGAGAGGAAGCTATCTATCAAGCTTGGGTATCCGCTTTGCCAGTTTTTAATGGGGAAAGGGAGGTGATAGGTGCCACAGCCATTGTTCATGAATTGGGTCCGCGTAAGCAATTTGAAAATCGATTGCGCTCTTATGCAGTGGATATAGAGCGCACCATTGATACCTTCATTACCGACAACCGCAAACGAACAAAGGAAATGACGCGGCAGTTGGAAATGTTGTCACGGGCTTCAGCGGCCGTTTTATCTCCCAACAAGCCGCTACGGGTGGACAGCATCGTGAAAACCATGGCTGATTTGTTGCGTTGCCAGCGAGCCAATGTACGTCAATATGAATTTGTCGATGAGCAAGAAGAGTGTGGCCTGGTGTTACATCATTCATATGGACACCTGCCTGAGGAAAGCAGCCAATGGTTTTTTTTAAGTCTGAAGAAGCCTGGTATTGTCACTAAAGCTTTTCAGGAAGGTAGACCTATTCAAGTTATAGATGTCCAATCCCATCCAGATTATGTGCAATATTTGGATTTAGCTCATAGATTTAGGGTGCACGCCATGGCCTGTTTTCCTCTCATAGCAGAGGGCAATCGGCTGGGTACGGTTTCTCTATATCGCAATCGGCGAGAGAGCTTCTCCCCTGAAGAAATGAATTTAGGCGAAGCCTTGGCTAATAATTTAGCTGCTGCCATTTGTAATCAACAATTAGTAGAAAATATAGCGGCAGAAATGGCCTTGCGCCAGAAAGGATTGGACACTCTAAGCCGAATCAGCCGCCAACTGGTACCCTATGACAATATTTATTCGCTCACTCAAGTTTTGGCTGATTTGATTTGTGAAGAGTTGGGGGCAGAAGTATCAGCCGTTTTTTTGCTTGAGGGTGATCATTTATACCGGCACGCCATTGCTGGAGTTGAGTCAGACTGGTTTACTGAAGAGATGTATGCAGTGGGACAAGGAATAACAGGGCAAGTCGTGGCGAACGGCCGTTACGCCTGTGAGAATGCTGTAGACCAATGTCAAGATGTTATTCCCGAACATCTAACATTTTACAGTGAACATTTAGGCTCCGGAGCCGTCAAACATCTACTAGCCGTACCTCTACATGGACAACACGGCATTTCGGGCGTTTTGCGTGTTGTCAACAAACTCAACGGAAATAGACAGTTACAGGCAACTGGTTTTACTCAGCAAGACAAGGACCTGATACAGACCATTGCCTGCATTGCAGCTGTCGCTATGGAGAATGCTCGTCGTCTAGCCGAACAAAGATTCTTGATGGATGTCGGCTGGGCTGTTACCTCCAATATATCTGGTGCAGAAATCTTGGTGGAGAGTCTTAATCGTGCTGTGGATATATTAGATGCAGAAGCAGGGGCCGTAATCTTGCCAGAAAAAGAGACCGGAGACATGATTTTCCAGTTCATAGGTGGTAAGGATGCTGCTGGTTTATACGGCCGAAAGATTCCGGCTAATAAGGGAATCACCGGCCAGGTTTTTCGCTCGGGCAAACCAATTTTATTACCAGATGTCACTAAACATCCTGAGTTTTATCGACCAGTAGATGTTCAGGCTAGCTTTTCAACACGCTCCCTTTTGTCTGTGCCCATCAAAGCAGGACTAAGAATCATTGGCGTTTTAGAGATCCTAAACAAAAGACACGGCACCTTTACCAAAGCCGACCAACAGCTGTTAACAGCTCTTTCAGCCTGGGTGGCTATCGCTTTAGAAAATGCTCGATTGTTCACGGCAGAATCAGAGAAACGCAAACTGGCTAACGTTTTACGTGAATCTACACAAGTTTTTTCCTCCACGTTGAACCTTGAGGCCATTCTATCAACCATGTTGGGTCAACTACTGCGAGTGGTGCACTATCATCGGGCTTGCGTCTTTCTATGCGAAAGGAATATGCTGGTTCTGCATTCGGAGATCAATTCAGAAAATCTAGATTCGGTCTGCATGCACACAACAGTACCCATCGCTCAAAGTGTTGTGTTTCAGGAAATAGAATCATCTAAACAGCCACACCTACTCAACGATATTCCCCTAGAATTCGACCATGATCCCATTATGAGCGATGGCAAAGAATTAAGAGCCTGGTTAGGTATTCCTCTCGTATATCGCAATGATGTTTTAGGCCTTTTAACCATAGATAGCCGTAAACCACTCTATTTTACTGAGGAAGACATTCAAATCGTCGCCACTTTTGCCCGACAAGCAGCCATCGCTATCAGTAATGCTCGCTTGTTCAAAGAAGAAAAGGAACGAGCGAATGAGCTACTGGTATTGAACAAGAGTCAAGTTGAGATTACCACCATGCCTTCCCTAGAGGAAACGGCCGATAAAATAGCTGATTGTGTTATAGAACTATTGCAGTGTGACTTTTCTGGGGTGGCTCTTTACAACCATGATACAAAGGAAATCTATGCCCTGCCCCATAATGGTTATCGTGGTGTTAGCCCAGAATATGCACAGCAATTTCGCTTTGACATCAACCAGTCAGGTGCCTATGTTCTCCGCAATCGGCGCATCTACACTTCCTCCCATGTGCAATCTGATGTAGATTCAGACTTCGGCCTAAAATTTGTTAAACCGATCGGGGTTGAAGCTTTTATGGCTGCTCCATTACTCGCTGGCGAACGGGAAATAGGAATTTTGTATGCTGCCAGCCAAACCCCGCGAATTTTTACTGAAGACGAACAAACCATCTTTTCTATCCTGGCCAATCAGGCCGCGGTAGCTTTACGCAACGCCGAGTTATTGTTTGAAACACGACGAAGAGCCGAGTTGCTCGAGCTTTTTCACCAAATAAGCATTGCTGGACAGCAAACTACTGAACGAGATCGTATCATCAATATTGTCTTGACTGGCATAACGGCCGGATATGGTCTCCGCTTCAACCGTGTCCTACTTCTCTTAGTAGATTCAACTGGTAAATATCTCGAAGGTTATACAGGCATAGGACAAACAGATAAAAACGAAGCTGAAGCCGCTTGGGCCACTATAGAAGAAGGCGATACCATTGATGGGCATGTAGCCGATATTCTGCACAATGGTGTTCGCGCTTGGACACCAATGCATACCCTAGCCCAAAACTTAAACATATCTATAGAAACAGATTCTCCAGAGCTGTTTAGCCAAGTTTTTTTGACTCAAAAGGGACTGCTTGTAGACCCTAGCGAAGGAAAATGGCTCATTAATCAAGAGTTCTATCGCGCCTTTAAGCCCAGCATATTCGCCCTTGTTCCTCTCGTTAAAGATAGACACGTGATTGGAATGTTAGTCGCCGACAAGAAATTTATCCCAGATGCGATTTCACAGACTGATTTAGATCTGTTAAGTGCTTGTGCCAACCAGGCTGCCGCAGCCATTGAACGAGCAGGGTTATATAAAATCGTCCAAAGTCGCATTCGAGAACTTAAACATCTCCAGGAAACGACCCAAGATATCGCTCACCTGAGCGACTTGCGGCAAGTTTTGCATCATATTGTGAAAGCAGCTAATGACGTTTTAATGGCCGATGTCTCTTATCTCGTGCCTTATGATGCTCAAAAGGACAAACTATTGGCCAATCTAGCCACCTATTATGGTGCTCAAGGCGATTTCAAACACGACACAACCTATAGTCGCCAAGGTTTAACGAAGCTCATTATGGACGAGCCTAGCAGATTAGTCACTATTGAAGATCTATCAGCAATGCCTAAACTTATGAGCCGCTTTGTGCAACAGGAAAATGTTTGTTCAGTAGCATTAGCCCGGCTAGAGTTTCATGGCCAGACCGTCGGTCTACTGTACGTCAATTACTGTCAGTATCATTGTTTTAGTGATCAGGAAAAGCGTGTATTACATATGTTCGCCGATCAAGCAGCGATTGCCATTCATAATGCTAACCTGATTAAAGAGTACGAAGCAACCGCTATGCAAAAGGAGCGTGATAGGCTACGCGAGGATATTCACGATGCCTTGAATACTTTTCAATTCCAAGTGATGCTTCCTTTGGAAGAGTTACGCGACGAGGTAAAGGCTCAGGGTGATAAAAGAATAGCCGCCGAATTAGCGCGTGTCTGGCAATTTAGCCGACATACAAATCAAATCTTCCATCAAATTATGAATGATTTGCGTGAGTCTATTTTGTTGGAAAAAGGATTAACGGCCGCTTTAAACACCTTTATCTCAGGGGAACGAGAAACCAGTAATCTTGACATAGATATGCAAATTGAGGGGCGGATAAGACCAACGGCCGATATTGAACACGCCCTATATCGCATTTGCCAAGAAGCAGTACGGAATGTAACAAAACATGCCCATTCAAATCAGGTCATCATCAAATTAATTTTGCTGTTAGACATGATTCATCTCACCATTGATGATGATGGCATCGGCTTTCAACCTGATACTATCACTGATAGAAGCCAAGGTATGGGCCTAGATAGTATGAGAAATTGGGCTGCCAAAGTAGGTAGCAACTTGGTTCTTGAATCAAAACCAGGCAAGGGAACGCATATTGAAGTGTTGATATTACCAGATTAGCGCTAGACAAAGGGTAAGAGGTAAGCAATGGATCAGGGCATTATTTCCATTTACTATAGTGTCGCAGATGAGAAGGAAGCTAAGGAATTATTGGCACATTTGCAGATGATACATCCGACGAATTTGTTGCGACTATACCCAGATAATCAAGAGGGCTGGGAAACACCTGCTGACGTTAAAAATATTAGCTTACACATTATTCTAATGCTTATTACTGCTAGTTTCTTAAATGCGAGATTAACGAAAGACTATATACCTTCACTGGTAAAGCATTGGCAAAAAAACAACATGGATATCTTTCCCATCATTGCCAAAGGCTGCGCCTGGGAGACCGTATCTTGGTTACACCATTTAATGGTATGGCCACATGACAGGCAGCCCCTTTGGTTGAACTCGTCTAGCCATCATGATGAAAACTTAACTCGCATTGTTTATGAAGTGGCCAGAGCCAAAAGAGCCAGCATCAACAAAACGGTACGAGTTGTCGTGGCTGATGATCATGTACATGCGGTCGAAGGTTTACGTTCAATCGTCGAAAAAACGGCCGAAATGAAAGTTGTAGGTTTGGCTGATAGTAAATTGAAGGTATTAGAGCAGGTTCGTACCACTCTGCCCGATATACTCATTTTAGATGTCGCCTGGCCTGGCGACAAAGAATTTGGTTTGAAGCTTATTCCTCAGATAAAACGGCATAGTTCTAGCACGAAAATTGTTGCTATCACCAACTACCCAGAATTAGTAGCAGAAGCTCAACAAGCAGGGGTTTTCCCCCTCCTCAAAGGTTTTTCTAAAGACCTCCTATTAGACACGATCCGTTGGGCACTGAATGATAACTCTCTGCCTTCTTCCCCCGAACTCACCCCAATCAATAAACCTTCCCTTCATGCTATGCCAGAAAAACTTACAAAACGCGAGCAACAAGTTTTGGAGCTTATTGTGAAGGGGCAAACAGACAAAGAGATCGCTCTCAACCTAGGGATTGCAGAAGGTACAGTCAAGAAGCATGTCAGCAATATTTTGAGTAAGTTAGGAGTCAGCAGCCGAACAGAAGCGGCCGTTATGGCCGAAAGGTTTAATTTACTAGCATAACCCCTGCTCATTCATAATTTGCTCTTGCAAGGCTAATCTTCTTGAAAGAAGATGAGTCTTATTTTGCCTCTAGCAACTCAGTAAATACCTCCTCCGTCATAGAAATAAGTCATTAGAACCAGGATCGATCTCAGGTTTCAGAAAACGGCCATCCTCTGTATGCTTATGAGTAAGAATCAATGTTTTGGGCCGAAAGAATGGACTCTATTCTGGAAGCAACTGTAAAAAGGATGGTGTGTGATGCTTGAAGTTTCGTTAGCTTTTATCATTATCGTCGCTTTATTAGCTTTTACAATTGGCGTTCTGACAGGCGTGGCTGTCAGTCGCCCTATTATCCGCTAGGAGGTTGCAAGATGAGTATCAGTATCAGTTTGCCGCTCTTATTCTTACTCTTAGTTGGGGCGTTTATTCTAGGCCTATTAAGCCCTCTCCTCTTTCTTGTTTATTTTGTTTATTCGGCTGAAGTATAAGGGAATGTATCAGACCGATGAGGTCTTATAACCTCATCGGCTTTTTTGGATAAGCCTATGTCTATGGATTATTTATATCGATTCTGCACCCATTTGGCCCTGAAAGCTGTGTTCGTTGTAGAAGAAAAAGGTGATAGCCAGACACGGCCGTTTCCCTTTACCTATTATCACCACCTTATCTATCATCGCTTAACTGAAGCCCAACATCAATGGTGTCGCCATCAACTCCAACAAGAACTGACACCTCCTCATCATGAGGGCATATGGCAAGATCAAAAAACAGGCATATTTCATAGGAATATTCAGCCACTTCCACCCCTTGCTCCTCTCGATGCCGCCATTCTCAGCCACATGTTGCAGCATCCCCAGCAACGCCAGACATATACACAAATTATTCATGCAGCTTGGCCGGAGGCTGAATGTGGTGGCGTAAGCACTGAATGTGTTTATCAGGCCGTGCGCCGAATACGACAACAAATTGAACCTGTGCCAAATCATCCCCAATATCTCCTCAACTGGCGTGGTCGGCCAGAAGGAGGTTACTTACTTTTCCCTACAGGTTCCTCACCCCATCAATTATTGTAGCCATCATTAATTCATTCCGAGCATCTAGAATAATCTGTACAATGTGATTTTCCCCGCGATCATTAACGTAGGTGAAACGTCATGTTACGGCGTTGACACAACCAAAATCAAAGGTATACTATCTTACATGCGGCAAATAATGATCTACAATTCAACCGCAACATCCACATTTTGTGACTGAACGCACGCCCTCTAGCGCGTGCGTTTTTGTTTTTGGTTGCTCTAGCAAACACTTAATAGAGCGCAACCTTAAGCCAATTCCTAAAGCAGCATATTTTGGAGTCATGATTTTGGGAATTGGCCTTTATTGAGTAGTTTCACAAATTTATGCAGAGGAGAGTGTGAAAAGATATGGACTACGCAATGATTGGTAAAATCGAAAAAGCGAAAATATATGCAGAGGAGCGTGATCGGATTGAGTTTGAGTCACTCGTTGTCCACATTAAAGGGGAAAATCGCAATAAGCGTCACCGTGTTGAATACAATCAGGGTGAATGGCAATGTGATTGTGACTTTTTTACCTCACGCAGTGTATGCAGTCATTCGATGACTATGGAACGCCTTTTGAAAGATATGGTTGAAATTGGGGGCGGATATCAGTAAATAGTGATAGGCAAACGGTGATCAGTGAACCGTAAACGTGCTAGGTTAAGGGCCTAGCACGTTTTTTGTTTTATAATGGGGCCAGATCAGACTTAGAAGGAAAAAATATGACTATCGGCAATGTACAATTCGATCTCAAACTTACCTTTCTCATCATCATCAGCACGATTGTCCCCATGCTCGACTACTATAACCATCGCCTCACCCTCACTAAAGCATACGATCGGGTCATCTTCTATTTTATCATCCCTATGCTTATCATTCTGATCCTCTTCCGAGAATCGCCCGCTGACTATGGCTTTACCTGGGGCAATTGGAAAGTAGGCCTATTCTATGTCGTTATTGGTTGCCTGGGCATGGCTATTATTTTGTGGATAGTGGCTCGCCAACCAGGGATGCAGCAATATTACACAGATCGGGCCCCTAGCGAAGTGCGCCGCCTCATTTATTTGACTGGAGTTGACCTATTTGGTTGGGAATTTATCTGGCGTGGACTGATGCTGTTTGCCTTTGCCCGCTATTTTGGGCCAGGGCCAGCCATCTTCTTACAGGCTGTTCCCTTTGCCTTTATGCATTTGGGCAAGCCAGAAATTGAAACACTCAGCACCATCTTTGGCGGGGCTGCCTTTGGCTTTGTGGCTTGGCAATCTGGCTCCTTTGTCTATCCCTGGCTCATTCATTGGTTTATTGCCTCTTTTACGCAACTTATCGCCATCGGCAGATTGTAATTAATCATGACAGACCTCACACTCAAACTCACAGCCATGGCTCATGGTGGTTCAGCTATCGGGCGAGATCAGAACGGCCGTCTCCACTTCATTCCCTACACAATCCCCGGCGAAACGAGCCGAGTGCGGGTGACAGCTACGAATCGCAAATATACCCGGGCTGAGCTTTTGCAAACCATTTCAGCCTCATCTGACCGCGTGACAGCCCCTTGTTCTCACTTTGGCACCTGTGGGGGCTGTCACTTTCAGCACATAGCCTATGAACGGCAATTACAGATCAAAGAAGACGTCGTGCGTGACCAATTGCAGCGATTAGGCGGTTTCAAGAACATCCATGTCTCGCCTGTGATCCCCCATCCCACACCCTGGCACTATCGAGATGATGTCGAATTTAGCCCAGCGGGAAACGGCCGTCTTGGTTATTGGTCGCCCTCGCAAAAAAAGGTTATACCTATCGAAACCTGTCACATTATCCACCCCCATCTGCAAAACCTATTGCACGATATTGACCTAGATCTGCCTGCGCTTCGTAAAATCACGCTGCGCCGAGGTAATGATGATGACTTATTAGCCGCTCTTGAAGTAGACAATGTAGACCCACCAGAGCTAGAAACAGATTTTCCCGTCTCGGTGGCTATCGTCCTGCCCGACAAAACGGCCGCTTCCCTTGTAGGCGATATCTATTTAGTCAGGTCTGTCAAAGGACATGATTTCCGTATCTCACCAGGCTGCACCTTCCAAACGAGCAATGCCGCTCCTCTCATAGACACCGTACTTGACTACGCGCAGCTCGCTGGCATAGAGCAGGTAATAGACGCATATAGTGGCGTGGGCATGTTGACCGCCTTCCTAGCAGAATTTGCGGCGGCAGTGATTGGGATCGAAATCAATGGAGATGCGGTGGCGGACACGGCCGTTAACCTCCATCACACCGATAACGTCACGATCTACCAAGGTTGGGTTGAAGAAATTCTGCCTGCTCTCGACACGAATCCCCGCCTCATTCTCCTTAATCCGCCGCCACAAGGCTTATCTCGTGCTGCTCTACAGGCAGTCATAGCCCAAAAAGCCTCACGTCTTATCATCGTCAGCAGCGATATCGCCACCCTGGCCCGCGACGGCAAACAGTTCGCCAAAGCTGGTTACAAACTAGCCGCTATTCAACCCATTGACCGCCATCCCCAAACCTTCCATATTGACACAGTTTCTCTGTGGGAATATTGAGTCCGTCACCGTTACAATTACGAACCCAACATCATAAGAGCAGGACAATGACCTTTATCGCTTTGTGGCTGATTATCTACTCACCAAGGTGTGGCAGCAGCAAACGGCCGTAGCTCCCTAATTATCCCGCAAGTTTCACACCCTTTTGTTACGCCTTTTCCTCAAATTGGGGTAACATGGAAACATGTTTGCCAATAAGCCAAAATTTGGCGTAGAACAGTATGAAGCAGGCGAGACTATTATCCAAGAAGGGGATGCCCCTGATAAATTCTATGTGATTGTCTCCGGCAAGGTTGACATAATCCAAAGGAATGAGCAGGGTGATCAAATCATCAATCAGCTAGGAGCCCGCCAATTCTTTGGCGAAATCGGCATGTTGCACACAGACAAACGAACAGCAACTGCTCGTGCTCATAGTGACGTTGAAGTTATGTCCCTAAGCCGTGCCGCATTCCTGCATTGGATCAAACAGTCAGAGATGATTGATCAAAAGATAAAACAAGCTGTTGATCAACGAGTTAGTGCTGATCAGGAATCACAAACCAAACCACTCAGTCCCGTTACGTCATTAAAAGCACCAACATCAGAGTCAGAATTTTTTGCCCCTGGTACACTCATTGTGCAGCAAGGGACACAACCTGATCACTTCTATATCATTTTGGAAGGTGAGGTTGAGGTTTTTTATGCTATCCCTACCAATTCCGACATTCCTATTGCCCATTTAGGTCAGGGAGATTATTTTGGAGAGATCGGTTTGTTAGCGAATCGGCCACGAACCACTTCAGTGCGTGCCCTCACTACGGTACAAGCTATTTCGTTTGACCGAGAAGAGTTTACAACCTGGATGACTGTCTTTCCTAGCGGGCAACATGGCATTAAGCAAACAGCACAACAACGCTTACGCCAGACGGCCGATTTACTGCGCAAGAAAACGAATTAACGTATGACTTAACTGAAAAAAACACAAAATTCTTCTCTGGAAGCTTTGCGTTGTTGTGCCTTTGCGTGAGCTTTCTTCGATAGACTCAACATATGTATACAGAAAAACCAAGATTTGGGCCAGAACAATACCCCGTAGGCAGCACTATTATTCGCCAGGGTGCGTTGCCGGAAAAATTCTACATTATCACCAGCGGGTATGTGGATGTAGAACATGAAGGGCCTGAAGGTGTTCATATTATTGATCGTTTGGGGCCTGGTGACTATTTTGGCGAAATTGGCCTAATCAAGAACAAACGCCGTAATGCCACGGTGCGAGCCAAGGACGAGGTTATGGTCATGTCAATGGATCAACAAACCTTTGCCAACTGGGTCAATACATCAGGCCTCGTTCAGGACGAAATCGCAGAATTGATAGATATTAGAGAAAAACGGGTTGAACGCTGGGGTGGCAGTAATGGTGAGGAATTGGACATGAGCGTGCAGCCGCCACCTGCAAACGTTGTTCGAGATACGATCGTTTCTCCCCATCAACCTCAATCAAGCAAGCAAGGCCCCTTATACTTCCCCGCCAGTGAAATCATCGTTCACCAGGGCGCACCTGCCAACCGTTTTTACGTCATAATCGAAGGCACAGTAGAGGTTGTCCAGCAAGACGAAGAAGGGCAAGAAACCATCATCCATCACCTGAGTGATGGTCAATACTTCGGCGAAATTGGCTTGCTCGAAGGTCGTCAGCGCACAGCCACCATTCGCGCCAGCACCGATGTCAAAGTTTTACCCTTCACCCGCGATCAATTCCGCGCTTGGCTCGCCAAATCCCCCAATAGCAAAGATGAAATTGAGCAAACGGCCCACCGCCGCCTCACCCGCGACACCGGGCCTCTCCAGTCAGCAGCAAGCGGTGAAGAGAAATAGTAAAAAGCACAGACCGCTGCAAAGCCAATCTTGATGGACTGGCTTGAGGTTTTTTCAGAACGTATTGGAGCACTATTTTTTTAACAACGCCTGACCGATCTCAAGCTTTCATCCGTGCATTTTTTGCATCCCACAGCACATCTTCAGCCACAACGGCCGTATACTTTTCTGCCAAATATTGCACTTCTAACATCGTGCCAGGTGTAGCATAGGCTGGCGGCACATAACCAAAAGCAATGTACTTGCCCACAGCATAGCCATAATTACCACTCGTGACCATGCCGATACAATCTCCATTAGCATAAATCGGTTCATTACCCATCAGCACCACATTGGGGTTATCTACAGTCAACGTACAAAGTCGGCGTTTTAACGGCCGTTCCTGTGCCGCCAACAATGCCTCACGCCCCATAAACGCCCCCTTATCTAACTTCACCATCCAGCCCATCCCAGCCTCAAATGGATCATACTCTGTATGAATATCACTGCCCCACAGTCGGTATCCCTTCTCAAAACGCAGTGAGCGGAACGCGCCCATGCCTGCCGCCACCAAACCCCAATCGCGCCCAGCCTCCCATAAATCCTGCCACACCATCGCTGCCACATCCCAGGGCAAATGCAACTCCCAACCCAACTCGCCCGCATACGATAGACGTAAAGCAAAAACCTGGGCCATCCCCACTTCCAACCAACGGCCAGAGTAGAAGGGAAAGCCTTCATTGCTTACATCCTCTGGCGTCACTCGTTCTAGCACCTTACGCGCCATTGGTCCCCACAAACCAATCGCTGCATAAGCTCGTGACAAATCCCGTATGACCATGGATCCGTCTGCTGGCGCATGTTGCCGCAGCCAATGTAGCTCTAAGGGCAGTGTGGCATTGCCTGTAAACAGCCAAAAACGATCATTCGCCAGTCGCGCCACCGTCAAATCCCGTTTAATCCCCCCATTGGGAGCGCACATCAGCGTGTAGCTAATGCGCCCCACCGCCATATCCATCTGCCCTGTGCAAAGATAATTGAGAAAATCGGCTACGCCCTCCCCCTCCACCTCTATAATCGCCAAACTTGTCACATCAAACAGAGCCACCTTCTCCCGCGTCGCCAAATGCTCTGCACCTTGAATGCGCGACCAATATTTGGCCCCCCAGCCTGTACGCTCTGGAATCCGTTTCTCATACCGCTCCAACAAGCGTTGATTCTCCTCAAACCAATAAGGCAATTCTAAGCCAGCACTCGGTGTAAAAGTAGCCTTCATAGCTTGATGAAAGGCCTGGAACGGCGTTAGACGAACATGACGGGGACGGGTCGTCGGCTGGGCTGGATGCGTCAAATCATATACTTCCGCATAATTTTTGCTAGACGCAATAGAGATAAACTTCTCTGTTGTTTGGTAGTCCAGGAAACGGTTTACATCAATCTGCCGTGTGTCCCATTCCGACTCGCCATGCGTCAGCAGTTCAGCCATCATCTTACCCACACCGCCAGCGTGGGTCAGCCAAATAGCCGCCGCCACCCAAAAACCCTTCAATGGTGTTTCACCCACAATGGGCAAGCCATCAATAGAAAAGGAAAACATACCATTGAAGCTGTGTGTTAATTGGCCCCCTTTCAGGTCGGGAATGGCTTGTTGAATGATGCCCCAAGCCGTCTCAAAATCCTCTGGCGTGAAGGGCAGTGTGGCTGATTCACCCAACTGTCTAGGTTGGCGCATGAGGGGTTTGTGATGATAACTGCCCACACCCATACCCTGCCAATATTGGCGGAAGTACATGGCCATATCCAAATCGCGCACGGTTGGGTAGACGATTTCATGATCTTTGTTATCTGGATCGAATTGGCTGAGACTAGGAATAGGTGTTGTGCGTACAAATTGGTGCTCGGCAGCCAACAGAGGCACGGAAATACCCACTTTATTAGCTAGCATAGGTGACCAGATGTTGGTACAGAGCAAAACTTGCTCACATTCTATGCGGGGCAGATCAGGATTATTGGTGCGAACGGCCGTTACCCGACCCCGCTTCACTTCAATATCTATCACCTTTGTTTGCCCCACAAACGTCACCCCGCCCATCGCCTCCGTATCCCGTATAATCGCCGCCGCCACATGGGCTCCTGCCACAATCAACTTGCCTGGCACATGCAATGCTCCAGCATACAATGTCTCATCCAAATAGGGGGCCATCTCCTTAATTCGATGGCGATCAACCAAATTCGTTTCTACACCATAGGCATTGGCCGCACTATGTAATCGTTTTAAGTCATCAAAGCGGTCTTGGCTGCGAGCCAATTCTAAGCCACCAACAGGATTGACATGGTTGCGAGCTTGACTCCAAGGGGCCAAGCTCTTATAAAATTGTACTGAATGATAGCCCAAGCGCGTCATCAACTGTCCATGATTTAGAGGCACAACCCCGCCGGGGGCGTGGGAAGTAGAACCATCATTCTCATACAAATTCCCCTTGTCCAAAACCAAAACATCCTGCCAGCCCATCTGCGCCAAATGGTAGGCCACACTTGTGCCTACAATCCCAGCTCCAATAATGACAAGTCGTGTTTTTGAATTCATGTCTTCCTCACAGCATATGATTTAAGAGATTAGAGATTGAGTTGCATTGCTTATCTAAATAGAGGTATTCCAGATTTACTACTATGAAGGGACACAAAGGGCACAAAAATAAGCTGTACTGCTTTTTCTTCGCGCTTTTTTTGTGTGAATTCGTCGATGATTTTTCTTTGGGAACTAATCTAATCGCTAACCTCTTGTCTGGATTTTAGCCTGTACAGCCGTTGCTGTTGAGGCAAAACGCTGAATTTGTTGAAGGAATTGATGGAATAGACAGGCCTTGGCTAAGGTTAAGACGGCACTGAGGGTGGCTCAGCCGAACCTGGCGGTACCTCTTCATCAGAGGGGGGCAGCGGGCTAGACGGCCGTTCCTCTTCAACCTTCTCCTCATCTTCCTGCTTCTCCTCCACCAACTCCACTCGCACACTACGCCGCCGCTGCGCCATACGCTTCTCCAAATCCCCTACTCGCTGCGACACTCCTTGAATCAGCAATAGAATCTGTCCTATGGCCTGCTCCGTTGTTATCGTTCCACGTTCCCACTTATTCAAAAGCGAATCCATATCATAAGCGCTCATTTTCCATCTCCTTTCTGCCAGCAATTCAGCTAACCAATTACTGCTTATTTAAATATTGATAACTGCCTCAATTAACTTCAATCCGCAAAATCCGATCCGGCGTTGCCTCATACAAGCCTGGGATGACCAACCACATATTCTGGCGACATTTGAAGAGGCGTAACGGCCGTAATTCGTCTAAATACACCTGATCATGCTCCCCTTGCCATTCCCCCAAACTGCCCCATGTCTCCCTAGCACAAGGCGGACAAAGATCGCCTGGTTGTCCTTGGCTGGGCTGATAATCGGGCGAGTCCTTGTTGAGGGGAATTGGGGTGGGCAGACGGCCGTTTTCTGCATATAGACACGGCTCACCATTCAACTGCTCAGGCAGCACCCCAGAACAGACCAGCACATCAGGATATATTTGTTCATCGACCGCCAGAAATAAGGCTCTCGCGCCTCGTGTTTGGTATGACATTGTTATGCCTCTCGTCAACAATAAACCATCATTGGTCATCCGTTATCCATCCCCGCATGTGGCTGGATCGACAAACCAATAACAAACATTATATGCGGCAACGTTTTTTATAATACACTTATACGTGTATTTTGTCAATAGATTGACAAAGAAAAACCCGACCCTGATTAGAGCCAGGTTCATTTGGCCTTACTCACTCACATATTGTCACGGCCGTTTCCCCCGCCCTCAGTTCTCCTTCCAGCATATTCGTCTTGACATAACCTAAGGCAATTGGGCCATGCGGGCCAACGGCCGTTGACGTAATCGTCCCTGCTGTCTTGCCATTCGCCTGCAAAGATGCACCCACCTCCACCGGATCGGACACCTTCAACGATGATAATTTCTTCGCCAACCGCCCCCGACTCTCCATCCGCGCGATAATCTCCTGTCCCGTATAGCAGCCCTTGTTAAACGAGACATCCTCCCACAAATTCGCCTCCAAAGGAATATAATCCAATGTTATCTCCCGGCCAAAGCGGGGCAAGCCACTCTCGATTCGTAAAAAATCAAACGCAGCTTCATCCACTTCTACAATTCCTGTTGCTAATACTTGAGTGCGAACTACCTCCTTTTCAGCCACACCACACATCACAAAATAGCCACCACCCGCCACGTCATCCGTAGCATGTATGTAAGCCGTCACCCCCGCTATCTTCGCCTGCCGCCAATGGTGCAAAGGCAAATCCACATCAGGGAACCCAGCCTCTGCCAACTTCACTTTAGCTTGGGGACCATAGATGGCGTACACGGCCGTTTCCTCACTCAAATCCACCACCTGAAAATCATCCGTAAAAAAGACAAAGCGCAGCAAATAACGGGCGATATTATCGGCATTATTCTCGCTCGTCAGACAGTACACAGTATCGTTACTCGTGTACAAAATCAGGCGATCAATCATTCGGCCAATATCCGTCGTCAATATTGTGGCCGCTCCCTG
The DNA here is from genome assembly GCA_965223555.1 of Promineifilaceae bacterium (SeqCode). GTDB lineage: Bacteria > Chloroflexota > Anaerolineae > Promineifilales > Promineifilaceae > CBDCWU01. The sequence continues at coordinate 1,700,749 of CBDCWU010000009.1, read as the reverse complement.
CCCACTCTGGAGATCATTCACCGCTTGCGTAGACATACGGTTGATCAAATCCAGCCGCGTTGCCCCCGTCAACTTTAACATACCCAAATGACTGCGGTCTATCAAAACGGCCGCTTCTCGCGCCGCCACATACTGTTCTAAACTAATCTGACTCATCATCGTCCTCCAGAGGGGTAACGGCTGTGATAGCAATAATCATAGAGTCCGAATCAAGCGCATCATCAGCCCAACTTTTGGCAAATGCCGCCACCATTGGCAAATATACCAACTCCTTCGCCTCCGAATAAGCCATCACCACCTGCGCCAGCGATTTTCCCCGAAACCACTTAAACTGCTTTCGGCTCGTCAACTGTCGCTCCGTAAAAAACTCCAACCACTCCTCTAAACGTATCCGTACCCCCTGCCAATCATCAAAAATCCCATCCAAATCCCTTTCCCGCCCCTGCACCACTACCCTTGCTTCAAAAGCTTCTGCCGCTGCCATAGCTGCCAATAGTTTATCTGGCTTCTGTCCCTTCTCCAGGCGCATCATCGCCCGCACCAACTCCGATTCCCACGCCGTCAGCACATTCAGCAAATCCATCACCGACCACCCACCGACCACACCAGCTTTTCCCAAAGCTTCATCCGGTAGCATCTCCAACGCCATCAACAGCCGCTCACGGCTGCGAAACAAACGATCCAATAACGCATCTAACATAGTTCCCAAATTATACATGACGTTCCTCACCTAGGACACGTGACCTCCATCCGTGCTAATAATTTCCTATTGTTGTACCTTAAAGAATGTGAAAAGTTCAATACCACTCAGGAGATTTGCTAACAAAGTTTATCAATGTCCAGTATAATTCTATTATCAAAATGGCTGGAACATTGATAAATGACCGATTCAACTGCTTTTTTTATGTCCTTAGATGATTCTGACAACGAGAACACCTCAGAAACAACGCCCGGTCAACAAAGCGAAATTCGCTGGCAAATTGTAGCCCAGATGCCCGGCCTCACCCCAGCCACAATATTGGCTGGCCGTCTTCGGGCCGAAGGTATCCCTGCTCGCGCTTGGCAAGAAGGTGCAGGCCAAGCTATTGGCCTCACAGTAGGCTTGCTAGGCACAGGCTATGTTGCCGTCCCCGAAGAATACGCTGACCAAGCTCTAGATATTTTAGAAGTAGACGCCGAACTTGATGAAGATTGGGAAGACTGGCACGAGGAGGAGTGACGATTAGACAAAATTGGTCACTTAATTCATGTATACAAATGAGGATAAGGAAACGAGAGAGCAAAACCCACTAATCTCCAACCTCTAACCTCTTTTAAAGGAGTTTACATGTCCGGTTGGACACCAAAAGCGATGAAAATCCCTGTCCATCCGGCTATTTTCAGGAGAGTAAAACCATGGCCGATGTAACCTGGACAAATAGTGAAGATACTGTTTTATTGGATCGAAAGAATAATCGCGTCAAATTTATTGTTGGTGGCGTGATCTTATTGGCAGCCATTGTTTATTTGGTCGTCAATGCTATGTCGGGCAATACCCAACTCTACAAAACAGTCGAAGAATTTCATGCTGAACAAGCACAATTGGTAGGCCGTGACTTGCGGATTGCAGGTTGGGTGATTGGTGATTCTATTCAATACACCCAAATTGATGCCACCACTAGTCGTCTGGAATTCGATATTGTGGATGATATTAACAATCCAGACCAAACCCTACACATCGTGGCGATGAACGAACCCAAACCCGATCTGCTACAACACGAAGCCCAAGCCTTGGTAGAAGGCCATGCCGAAAATGGTGTCTTTATGGCGAATGAGGGTGGCTTATTGCTAAAATGTCCTACCCGCTATGAAGAATTAGACCCAGCCGGGCATATAGAGGCAAATCAGTAGTCCGTAAGCAGTAAACAGTGACCCATACTGAATACTGAGTACTGAATACCGATCACTGATCATGATACCTGACTTAGGATATGCTGCTCTGTTGTTGGCAACAGCCACGGCCGTTTACTCCCTCATCGCTGCCTGGTATGGCAGCCAAACTAACCGACCCCGCTTTGTAGAGAGTGCCCGCAACGCCACCGTCGCCATCTTCCCCCTTGTCCTACTCTCTTGCGGTTTGCTCGTCACCTCCCTGCTTCTAGGCGACTTCTCCATAGAGTACGTCTGGCGTGTCAGCAGCCGCGAGATGCCCACTTACCTCAAAGTAACCGCTCTGTGGGGAGGACAAGCTGGCTCTCTCCTCTTTTGGAATCTACTGCTAACCATCTTTACCTCTGTGGCCATGGCTAAAAAGTGGGACGAACAGCGCGAACTGATGCCCTACGCCCTCATCATCGTCAATCTCACTCAAATCTTCTTCCTCGGTATCTCTGCCTTCGTCGAAAATCCCTTCGCTCGCCTTGATGTCATTCCCCCCGATGGCAATGGCCTCAATCCTCTACTGCGCCACCCAGGCATGATTATCCATCCGCCAATGCTCTATCTAGGCTTTACAGGCTTCGTCATCCCCTACACCTTTGCCATGGCCGCCCTCATCTCTGGCAAACTAGATGATGCCTGGATTCACACCACCCGCCGCTGGACATTAGTCGCCTGGATGTTTTTGAGTTTGGGGCTAATTTTAGGCGGCCGTTGGGCCTACGATGTCCTCGGTTGGGGCGGCTATTGGGGTTGGGATCCCGTAGAAAATGCCTCGCTTATTCCTTGGCTCACAGGCACAGCTTTCCTCCACTCCGTCATGATTCAGGAAAAACGCAACATGTTCAAAATGTGGAACATGGCCTTGATCATCCTAACCTACTGCCTCGTTATATTAGGCACATTCTTTGTCCGCAGCGGTGTCATTTCCTCTGTTCACTCCTTCGCCCAATCCGCTATCGGCCCTCTCTTCTTCGGCTTCGTCACTTTTATGTTTCTCCTCTCTCTATATTGGACACTCAAACGGCGTGATGAACTTGCCTCCAAAAATGAAATCACCTCATTCTTATCTCGAGAAGCCGCCTTTCTTTTCAACAACTTCCTCTTTTTAGCCATTACCGCCATCGTCTTCCTTTTCACGATTTACCCTGTCATTTCAGAACTACTCACAGGCCAAAAAGGGTTCGTAGGGCCTCCCGTTTACAAGCAAGCCTTATGGCCCCTCTTTATCGTTTTGGTAGCGTGGATGGGTATCGCCCCGCTGACCATGTGGACACACACTAGTATCCAGCGGTTGGGGATCGCTCTACGCTGGCCAGCACTCATCACAACATTCTTTGTCATTGTGCTGGCGGTAATGGGTGTTCACAACCCAGTCGCCATTCTTGGTTTTTGGGCTGTTATCTTTTCTGGCATTCTCACACTTGTAGAGTTTTGGAAAGGTATAGAAGCACGAATGCGTAGCAAAGGCGAATCATTGTGGTTGGCAATTTCGTCTCTAATAGGGCGAAATCGGCGACGTTATGGCGGCTATCTGGTGCATTTAGGTGTCGTGGTCATCGGCCTGGGTATCATTGGTGTGGAACTATTTCAACAGGAGACACAAATACGACTAGCAAGTGACCAATCGCTCACTATAGGGCAGTATGAAATGGTGTTCAAAAATGCACAGCAGTACCCTGGCGCGGATGATTTAATTTACACGGAAGCAACAGTAGATGTGTATAAAAACGGCCGTTTCATCAAAACCCTTCACCCTCGTAACGAACTCTACACCCGTACCCAACAACCCATGACCATTCCCGATGCACGCTCCACCCTTCTCGAAGACTTCTACGTCCTCATGATCAACTGGGAAGCCACATCCAGTAACTCTGCTACCTTCCGCGTCTATTTGAACCCACTCATCAACTGGGTCTGGGCTGGGGGTGTCATCTTCGTTTTAGGCACACTCATTGCTGCTTGGCCCCAAACGGCCAATGAAAAGAAAAAAGCTCGGGTTGCCCCATCCAGCCAATACATTCCAGCAACCAGCGGAGATTGACATGACAATTCCTAAAGCAAATGCCGTTTTACGTTTAACGCTTTACACTTTCATTTTGTTTGTCTTCACCACCCCCACCCTTGCCCAAGAAACCGTCAGCGATAATGAAGTAAACGAGGTAGCAAGGGGCTTATACTGTCCTGTATGTGAAAGTACGCCCTTGGACGTTTGCCCCACCCAGGCTTGTGCTGACTGGCGCGAACTCATCCGCACCAAATTGGCCCAAGGCGAAACACCTGAAGAGATTAATGCCTACTTTGCCCTGCAATATGGTGATGGCGTTTTGGCCGAACCCCCACGTCAGGGCGCAAATCTGATTTTGTGGCTCTTTCCTATCGTCGCTATCCTTGTTGGCGGCCTTTATTTTGGCCGCACTATGTATGGTCTAAAGGTAGCAGCACCCGTGGCGGCGACGACCGTTTCCCCACCTCCCCCCACACCCCAAAACAATGCCCAAGCGCCCACAGTTAAACGGCCGTTAGACGACTACATCGCCCAAATCGAACAGGAACTCGAACAAACTGGTTAACTATGACCGACTCAACAATTGAACCTACCAACCAAACCAAACCGCCCCTGCGCTGGAGCAACATACTGTTATGGACGGCCGTTATCGGTCTCTTGGCGCTCGTTGGCTGGGGTCTGCTCAACAGCAGCAAAACCCGCCCTGAAGCTGGCCAGACCGCCCCAGACTTTGAACTCGCCTTCTACAATGGCTATGAGTGGGAAGAAGTGAGCCAAGCCTCCCTCAGCGATATGCAGGGCCATGTCGTCGTCCTCAACTTTTGGGCCTCCTGGTGTACGCCTTGCCGCATGGAGGCCGATCTTCTGGAAGCCTCCTGGCGCAAATACCGCGATCAGGGTGTCATCTTCCTCGGCGTAACTTATGCCGACGTGGAACCCAAGGCCATGGACTTCCTCCAAGAGTTCAGCATTAGCTACCCCAACGCCCCAGACCTGCGTTCAGCTATCTCGGCCGACTACGAAATCACGGGCGTGCCCGAAACCTTCTTCATTGACAAAGAAGGCACCATCGCCCTCGTCCATATCGTGCCCCTCGACGAGCAAACTTTGAACGGCACAATCGAACAACTCCTGGCAGAGGGTTAATGACAACCGGCTCCATCCTACTCACCATCGCCCTTATCATCGTGCTGCTGCTCTATTTGTTACGGCCGTTTCTCATCGCCTCAACCCTGAGTGAAAAACAGACCGTACAACAACAATTATTAGCTCAAAAAGAACAGTTAATCGACCAAATCCGTGCCCTCGACTTCGATCAAATCACCAACAAGATCCCTGAAGAAGTCTATCAGGCGCAACGCTATCATCTTATCCGCCAAGCTGCCCTTGTTACCCAACAATTGGACAGCTACACAGCCGATCCAGCTGATATCGAAACCGCGATCGAAACGGCCGTCGCCCGCCTGCGCCATCAACCACAAGCCTCACCACCAAGCAACGGCCAACCAAGCCGCTTCTGCCCTCAATGTGGACAAGCCACCGATGCCAACGACAAATTCTGCGCCGCCTGTGGCCACCAGTTACAGGAGGCAATTGGGTAATTGAGTAACTGGGCCAACACTTCACAGCAGCGCCTGCTGCTCATCCTATTCATCACCCTGGTTCTGGCAACCACACTACTCCGGACAAACCAATCTCCAGTCTCTAGCCTCCAGTCTCCTACCCCACCAACTACCCCACCTGACACCACTGTTGGCCTAGATATTTTTGCTAATCGCTGCGCCAACTGTCACGGCGCGTTGGGGCAAGGGGATGGCGAACTAGCCGCCAATCTACCCAATCCGCCGCGCAACTTTGCCGATCCCGAATGGCGCCGCACGGCCATTCCCGCCAACCTCTTCGACAGTATTAGCAACGGCATCATCCAAAGCGGCATGCCCCCCTTTGGCTCAGCTAGCACCGATCCCATCAGCGAGGCCAATCGCTGGCATCTGATTGCCGCCGTCTACAGCATGGGCACAACCACCGCAGACATCAATCAGGGGCAAGAGTTATACGCGGCCAACTGCGCCGCCTGCCACGGTGCAGCCGGCAACGAAATCACTACAGCAGATCTCACCAATCTTGGCTATTGGTTCAACCAAAGTAATGAATCTGTCTTCACCAGCCTCAACGATCCTGCTATTAGCGAACACACTTATGACTTGAGCCAGGATGATCTCTGGCTCATCACCGATTACGTTCGCACCTTCAGCTACTTTTTCGTAGACTCTTCTGCACCCGTCCCCCCTATTCCTGAGGCCACCATCAGCGGCACCATTTTTAATGGCACGACCAACGAGGCAGTCGCTAATGGCGAAGCCCTTTTACGAGCCTTCACGGCCGATTTCCAGGAACAGCTCTCTCTCACAACTGAAGTTGAGGCCGACGGCCGTTATCAATTTGATCTTACAGATGTGCCCCCTGACTGGATTTACCTCATCAGCGTTGATTATGGTGACCTGCTCTTCACCAGTGCCGCCAACCAACTCAGTCGCGCCGAGCCAATTCTGGACATGCCCGTCATCGTCTACGATAAAAACAGTGATCCCCGCGCCATTAATATCGAACAGGTTCACCTCATTCTCAGCTTTGGCGAGGAGCTAGTTGAAGTGAGCGAATTATACGTGATTCGCAATTTGGGAACGGCCGTTTTTGTAGGTGAATCTGGCGACCCTGATCAGGGCACTATTGAATTCGTTCTGCCTACTGGCGCCAGCAATGTGGATTTCCAACGCTCCTTCGGCAATCTAAGCTCCTTCTCCCCAGCATTGGAGGTTATCCCTACCGAAACAGGCTGGGCTGACACCCTGCCGCTACAACCGGGCAACAACGGCCTCAGCTTGCTCGCCAGCTACCAACTGCCATACCGTGATGGTCTCACCATCGCCCACCCTCTTGCCTATCGCACCAACAATATTACCGCCATCATCCCTGAAGTAGGCGTAGACCTTTCTGGCGAAAATTGGAACGCTGAAGGCACACAGACACTGCCCGGCGGCACCTACGTCAGCTACACCCACACGCCCCTAACAGCAGGTGAAGCCTTGACCTTGGTGTTAAATGGCCGCCCTCAGGTCATCACAGATGCCTCCGGCAACACCATTACCACCCGCAACCAAACCAACGAACTCATCATCGGTAGCGCCGCCCTCCTCATCACCCTCGCTGCCTCCGCTTTTACCATCCGTACCTGGCAAAATCCAACTCTCCCCGACAATCCAGAAGCCCTCCTCCAAACCCTAGCCCAACTTGATAATGAGTACGAAGCACACCAAATCTCCCCCCGCCAATACCAACGCCAACGGGAACACCTCAAGGCAAAACTGATCAACCTATGGCCGGACAAAATGTAATTACATAATTATCTTCATGTACAAACTCACCACTCTCTATCGCCAAGTTGACAACCCCGAAATCTCCGAACAGTTCTTCTCCACCACCCACCTTCCGCTCGCCGAGCAGTTACCAGGCCTCATCAAAAGCGAAGTATGCCGCATCAGCCATAAGCCAGGCGGCCAATCCCGCTTTGCCCTCATGTATGAACTATATTTTGCTTCACAGGAGGCTCTACAAGATGCTTTTGCCACGGCCGTTGGTATCCAACTGATCCGCGCCCTACAACCCTGGGCGGATGCCCGCATTATTACTTGGTTTTATGCCGATGTCTATGAAGAGGATTTGCACAAAACAGATGAGGAGGAATAATAGATTTGGAGGTACATAATGGATATTTTAGGCATTGATATAGGCGGTTCAGGCATCAAAGGAGCTTTAGTCGATGTGGCAATAGGTGAGCTTACTACCGAGCGACTACGCATTGACACTCCACAACCATCCAAACCCAAAGCAGTCATAAAAGTTGTGACACAAATTGTGAAACACTTCAACTATGAAGGGTCGCTTGGTATCGGTTTTCCCGCCATTGTCAGGCAAGGAATCACCCGTAGTGCCGCCAATGTAGACGATGACTGGATCAACTATCCTGCTGCCCAAAAGATCGCCAAAGCGACCAATTGTCAAGTGACGGTACGCAACGATGCCGATGTGGCGGCTCTGGCAGAAGTCAAATTTGGTGCGGGACAGGGGCAAATGGGGTCAGTTCTTGTATTTACGCTGGGGACAGGAATCGGCAGTGCTATGTTTGTGGATGGCAAGCTAGTGCCAAATATGGAATTGGGCCACGTTTATCTACCTGGCCATAAAAAAGATGCGGAATTTTATGCAACGGATCGTATTCGCAAAGAGCAGGATTTAAGTTGGCAGGTTTGGGGACAACGACTTAATGAGTACTTCCAGTTTATCGAAGGGCTCTTTTCGCCTGATTTGATCATTGTTGGTGGTGGTGTCAGCAAAAAGCATGAGAAGTTTCTGCCCTATATTGACGTGCAGGCCCGGATTGTGCCTGCTGCCTTGCGCAATGAGGCTGGCATTGTTGGTGCTGCGCTAACGGCCGTTTCCTAACACCGCAAATACCTGATCATAATCAATTTGCCAGGGCAAAATCTCTATCTCTGTTAAACCCAGTGCTGTTAGATAATCTGTATACTGTTCACGGCTACGATAGCGGCCGATAAAGGTTTTGGCCTCCCACCCCCGCCGCCGTGTAATCAACAATGGCCCACCAGGTCGCAATACACGTACCATTTCCTGTAAAGCGGCCGTTTCTGACGGGAAAAATTCCAAAGATTCTAAACAGGTAACTGCATCAAAACTATTATTGGGGAATGGCAAAGAATCGGCCGTTTGCTGGACAAACTGAACCCGAGGGCCAAATGGGCGGCACTTCTCCACTGCCAAGTTCAACATTTTTTCAGCTGCATCCAAACCAATAACACGGCCGTTAAACGTAGGTGACTCCAATACAAAAAGAGGTACACGCCCTGTCCCTGTAGCTACATCCAAAATGAGCGGGGCAGGTTTGTGGCGCAATCGAAACAGCAACGGCCGTACCACAAAAAAATGCTCCGCGTCAGCATCATACTGCTTAATATCATCATACTTGTGTGCCGTCTGATCATACAGCCACACCACCACCCGCCGCCCCAAAAAGACCCCCTCCGTAATCACAAACAGCCAGTACCACAGCCCGGCTAGAAGGACTAGAACGAGAGCTACAATAATCCAGATCATGAGTAATCAGTAAGCAGTGGTCAGCAAACAGTCTCTGATTATTGATTACTGGCAACTGCTTACTGCTCTAGATACCCTTCTTCACGCAGCCAGGCTTCAGAACGCCTCATACCTTCCTCCAGGCTGATACGCGGCTCATAGCCCATCAAACGTCGTGCTTTTTCAATAGGAAACACAAGTTTTCGGGCATAATATTTCAATCGTACACGGCTTAATGGCAATTTGAGCTTGAACGTATCACTGAGAACAGCAAAAATCCGGGCAATCCACATAGGAATACGGCGTGGTTTACGACCAGCCATCCGCCCATAATAGCTCCACCAAGTATGCCAATTGACAGGCGCATCACAAAAGTTGAAAGCCTCACCAATAGCACTCGGGTGAACGGCCGTTAACAAAATCCCATCAATCAAATTATCAATATACACTGGATGGGAATGACCATCCCCCTTACCAAAAAGCACTGGTACTCCCCGCTTCACCATCTTGTACAGCCCCAATGTCCAGCTGTAAGCCCGTGGCCCATACACCATAGCTGGCCGGATAATAGCCACCGCCAAACCCAATTCCGCCGCCAGCTTGTGTACAGCCACCTCACCCACAGCCTTAGAACGGCCATAAATATCCTCCTGCTCCGTATCAATCAAATGCGTCTCATCCATCATATCCCGGCGCGGTGGACCATAAGCTCCCACCGTGCTCAAATGCACAATTCGCTTAATGCCTGCCGCGGCCGCCTGCCGCAGCACATTCTCCGTCACCATCACATTCACACGATAGGCTTCCTCATAGCTGCCCTTCCCCACCCAGCCCGCCACATGGAACAAAATCTCCTGCCCGGTCAACAACTCCCGCACCGGCTCCTCATCCAGCAAATCCACTGCCTTAAGCTTCACCCCCGCCGCCTCCACAAAAGGAACCTTACTCAAATCACGCCCTGTCCCCGTTACAATCGCTCCCTCCTCCGCTGCCAAACGCTGCGCCAAACGACCGCCAATAAAGCCCGTTGCCCCCGTCACCACCACCTTCTTGCCCCGCAAGGCATCCTTCAAATAAGACATCGTTTCAGTAATTTAAGAGATTGGAGACCAGAGACTCTGTCGTTTCGCTCCAAGCCTCTAGTCTCCAATCTCTACTTTTTCTCTGCCACCGCAAACAACTCCCGCTCAAAAAACCAACGAAAAGGCGGCACATCAAAGGCCAAACGGCGCAGCGTCGCCATCATCATACTCTCATCCCGGTTCTGTGGCGGCGAATCCAACCAAATTTTACCCTTAAATCCTGCCTGATTTAAGGCTCGGCGCATACTTAAAATGTCCTGTTCATTCACATGTACTTCTTGATTCACAGGCGTGATGGCTCGCGGGTCTTTAGGATACTTATCCCCGTCGCCCAACAATGTGCGCACCCGGCGCACCCAAGGATAAGCATAAGCGTCATACCAGCGGTTAGGAGCCGTGTGAATGATAAAACGGCCGTCTGCCTTCAGTACTCTCCCCACTTCTATCATCGCCTGATGCAACTCCCAGGGGTGCAAATGCTCCACCACATCATACATCAGCACACGGTCAAAATAACCAGTGGGAAATGGCAACTGTTTCGCATCCGAACGGAAAAACGGCCGCTGCCACCCGGCCATTCTTTTCCACCATACTCATCTGCTCCACGGCAATCACCTGCTGCGTCATCCGCGTCGCTGCCTCAGCATAATCCACACCATAAGCCTCAATTCCCAGCTTCATACAGTGGCGCAAAATCTCGCCCCGCCCACAGCCCACATCCAACACCCGCATCCCTGGCTGCACCTGCGCCACCACAAAAGCATCTCGCAGCCGCCGCGACAAATGCTCCCCCTCTGACTCCGCAAACACATCATAGCCCTCACAGGCCGTCAAAAAATACTCTTCTGTATATAATGTAGAAGGTAAAGGCTTTTGCTCACTCATATTTCGTAAAATCAAGCGTGACCTGATAAATGTATCATTCACGCAACAAATTGACGCAATCAATGGTCTAAGATGAAGTGGCGGCATTATAACCAAATTAATTCAACCTTGCAGGTTGAATCAATCTTGGCTGAAACTTTTCCTACACCCCTGCGTAATACAGGTTGAACGTCAGGAGATTGGACTTGAACGAAGAAAGTATTTGGCTAGAAGAAGCCCGACAGGGTGATAAGGTAGCATTTGGTAAATTGATTGGAGCCTATCAAGGACCGGTTTACAACCTCGCTTACCGCATGTTGAACAACAGTGGTGAAGCTGAAGAAGCCGCCCAAGAGGCCTTTATCCGCGCCTATACACGGTTGGATAGTTATAATCCAGCCCATAAATTCAGCACGTGGCTGCTCTCAATTACCTCAAACTACTGTATCGATCAATTACGCAAGCGACGCGCCATTTTCTTGTCAATTGATGAGCCATTACCGCCTCATCCTGCTCTCAGTGCTGATCAGGAAAAACGGCCGGAGTCACAACTATTAACAAATGAACAGGAAACAATGGTGCAGACATTACTTGAAGAGTTAGCCCCGGATTATCGGCAAACTGTGGTGTTGCGCTACTGGTACGACCTGTCTTACGAAGAAATCGCCGAGATGATGGACACCACCGTCAGTGCCATCAAATCCCGCCTCTTCCGCGCCCGTAAACAACTGGCGGAATTGGCACTAGAAACTGGCTTGAACCCCATGGAACAAGTCATAGAGATGGCAACATGACGGTAATCGGTAAACTGATAACCATTCACCGATTACGAGGAGAGCCTTATGGAACATGAAACATTTTTCGCTTTAATGATGGACGCGCTCGATGGTGAGCTTGCAGAAGACGGCCGTTCCGAACTGGAATCTCACCTTCGCGTGTGTCCTGATTGTCTGCGTGAATGGAGAGCTTTATCAGCCATTGACACCCTCTTTCGGCAAACGCCGGTTCTGATGCCTGCTGCCGATTTTGCCCAACGAACCATTGCCCTGCTGCCCAATAGGCGGCTGCGTATATGGACAATGGGCGTAATGTACCTATTTTTACTATTAAGCGGGATTGCCCCCTTGTTGATTGGTGGTATTGCCTATACCTTATTACGACCAGCCTTCAGCCAGCCTAACGTTTGGGAAAGTTTATCACAATCTATAAGCAAGATTTTCCAAGTAGTTGGCACCGTTTTGAACGCACTATTCATTAGTACGGGAGAATTTATTGGGCAAAATCCGGCCGTATTAGGCTGGCTTCTGGTTATGATTGGCATCGTTTCCTTATGGGGCGGTGTTTTCCAGCAGCTAGTCCTTCAACCTAGACAAATTTCAAGTTAAGGGGAGCATATTATTATGAAGCGTATTGTAACCATCTTTATCTTGCTGATACTGCTAGCCATCCCTACCAGTGCAGTGTTCGCTGAAGGGATTTATGACGAGATTGTCGAAAGTGATGAAACGATTGATGATGATCTGATCATCTTTAGTGGCAATTTAGAAATCAACGAAGGCGCAACCGTCACTGGTGATGTGGTAGTGATGAGCGGCAACGCTCACATTGCGGGCAAAGTCGAAGGGGACATTGTCCTGTTTAGCGGCAACATGGAAACCACAGAAACGGCCGTTATCCAAGGTGATTGTGTCCTATTCAGTGGCAACTTCACCGATCAATCCCAAAACATCGTCTGCACTTCTGTCAGTTCTGACTTTCCAGCAGCCTTCGATAGTTTACCGAACATTTCAATTCCCAGCTTTGAGGACATCCCAGATATCAATCTTGAGGATCGTCGGCCAAGCTTTTTGGGCAACTTTATGGGAGCAATGGGCAGTGCTGTTCTGCTAGGCATTTTGGCTTTCATCGTTGCTTCCTTTGCCCCGCGCCAATTAGACCGCACCAAAGAGGCTATTCAAGCCAAGACCATTGTGAGTGGGACAGTGGGCCTGTTAACGGCCGTTGCCATCCCTACCCTCATCGCCATCTTAGCCCCTATTTCAGCCATTCTAATTCTGGCTTGCGGCATCGGTCTCTTGGGCTTCCCCATCATCATTGCCTTGGCTGTTGGCTTAGCTGTCGGCGCAATCTTTGGCTGGATTACCATTGGTGGCCTGTTCGGCCAAAAATTGACCCACTGGCTTAACATTAAACCAACTAATCTGCCCGTCATCACCGCTTTAGGAACGGCCGTTCTCACATTTTTCATCAACATGCTAGATGTTGTTTACTTATTCCCCGATGGCTTGCTAGGTGGCCTTATCACCTGTGTTGGCCTGGGGGCTACAGCTCTGACCCACTTCGGCACAAAGGCCTATCCGCGCCTTAGTAGCCCTGCTATTGCTGGTGGTCCTACAGAGGATAGCACAAAAGTAACGGCCGTCTTCGGGACACTGCCCCCCGACGATCAAATCGATTCACAGTAACCAACAACCCCCTCTTCCCCCCAACGAAAGGAGCGCATCCGACTGGATGCGCTCCTTTCATTTTATAATTTCAACTTTGGCTTATCTAATTTTAGAATTGACCCATAACTCAGGCCCAACCCTGGCCTTTAACCAAATCTGTGATCACCGGAATTGTTACTAGTTTGCCCTGATAAGCCTGCATACCAAGATAAATCGCATAAATGAATAGTCCCAAGTTCAAACATAGCGGAAAAACAAGCCAACCAAAAAGTGTAGCAATCACAATACTAGTCAATCCAAGGACCAGAGCCTGCATGTTATGCGCCTTGATAAATGGTCGATCTTTTTTATCCTCGATCAACAGAAGAACAATGGGCATCAGTGGCGATAAAATATAGGCCAACATCGCCCACAATCGATCATCATCCGAAACCTCCATATCATTGTCCATTCCTATATCCATATCCATATCATCAGACATTTGAGCCTCCTTAATGAACTCAAAACTACAAAAGTATTATTCATCATTGTAGGAACAGCCAGACAACATGTCAACATAACATAATTACGAAATCATGCGGCGCTACAACCTAGGCCACGAACAAAGTTTGATTAGGTAAGCTCTCATCCTATCGTGGACTACGTATTGCCAGTATATATCTTTATCCGCCAGCAAGAACTTGCTCACTGTTCAATCGCGAGCGACAAAGCGATAGCATCACCTGTATTGTCTAGTCGAGCTAAGCGAGCCGAGGTAGCTGGATCATATAGGCCAACGAGTATCGTATAAGCGCCCGGTGGTATGGCATCAGGCAGAGGCAAATAATGTTCATCATCAACCCAGTCCCCTTCCTGCCACCAAGAGGTGGGATAAAAACCGTTAACAGGTGGTGCGTCAGCACCAGCTAACCACACGCCACTTTCGTCAAGCAGTTGCACAAAAACGGTGTAATCTCGGGTGAGTGCTTGGTTCGCCCGCCAATAGAGGGTAAGCTGAATCGGATCATCAGCTATTAAATCATAGCCAGCCAGGGTAATGCCCTCAGCAAAAGGAATATCTAGCCAGATAGCAGGAACCACATCAGTTGGCACAGCAGCCAATCGGGCTGGCTCACCAACTAATAGCAAGTCAACGGCCGTATCATCGGGCCAGGCAGCTGGTAAATTTCGTCCCGCTTGGCTGTCATACAAACTCACCGAGACACGCAGTTGACTGGGCCCGTGGGCATCATCATTAGCATAAACATGATATTCATCACGCCAAATTTGTCCTGCTTGCCAATGACTGGTAGGAATCATGCCCCAGGCTGGATACCGATTCACAGACCCAACAGACTCATATTCCCGCCCCAGTAAATGTATCGAACTAAGATAATCTCGGCTTACTGGCGAGACTAACTGCCAATACAAAACTAGTTTAACAGGATCGCCAGCTGGGGTAATGTTTTGTCCAGGCTCCATCTCTACAGCTACCAATTGGATAGCACCGTCGTCCGCCTGGAAGGTGACAGGTCCAAATTGAGCTATGGTAGATACGGCCGTTATGGGATCAGGATGAACATAAGCAGGCCGGATAGCGATCCAGGGCAGCAGCAAGGCCACCAGGGCTAATAATCCTGCCACAACTCCCGCCAGTTTTGGCCGTTTCCAAGCCATAAACCCTACTGCCCACACCAAATTAACAGCCCCCAAGGCCGGAAAAATCAACCGTCCCTGAAAGGAAAAATAAATAAAGGTCCAGCGGATGAGCAGTCCAAACAGCAGCAAAGGCCAAGTCAACAGCAACCATAATCCAGTCGGACGAGAAGAATGCTGCCCCCATAACCAGTAAACAAAACCGACTGTGGCGATCACGGCTAGCAGGTTGGCAACAGTATAAAAAATCTGGGGTGCGGCCACATTAACCCCGCCAAACAAGCCCCAAAAGGTGCGGTAAAAGGTGCCAAATTCGTCGAACCACCTAGCTAATGTCAGAGGGGTGTCACGCACACCCTGCACGGCAATAAAGGCGTTCAAACCAGTCGGATCCCCATATACTTGCCAGTTACGCACGAACCACCAACCGGAAACGGCCGTTGCCATCAGCAGCACTATCACTCCACCACCCAAAAGCAGCCCCCATCGCCTAGAGCGCCACGCCTGCCAAGCCAAAGCCAACCCTGCCAGGCCCAACAACCCACCCAAACTCAACTTGGTGAGGATACCTAGCCCCAGCACTAGGCCCAAACCAACATAGCGCCACCATTCCGCCCGAGGGTCAGGCTGATCGCGCCACACCTTCAGCAACAAGTATAGTCCCCAGTGCCCCAACAAAATTGCCAGCGAATCATTATTAACAGCCGCATTGACAAACAAAAACATGGGATTAAAAGCAGTCAAAGCCGCCGCCAGCAACCCAATCTGTGACGAAAACAGCAGTCGTCCTAGACAAAAAACCAGCCAAATCGTCCCCAGCCCCAAGCCAATGGAGGCCAACCGAATCATGTAGACGGCCAAAATTGCACCCTGCCAGGGAAATTGTTCTCGTGCAAGATTGTGGATAACAAGATTTTTATTGCCTATCTGGCTGGTATTCCCGACAAAGGTATGGGGGTTAACTTGATGAACTTCATCTAGATCGCTGGTGTCAATGCCACTGGTAACGGCCGCCATCAGGACGTAGTACAAAGGTGGCTGGGCGGCCTCTTGTAGCCATTTGCCCGGATTATCTGAGTCTAGAACTGGCAATGACCAGTGGGTTTGGACATATTGGACAAAAGGATAATGTTTATACTCATCTGATGCCTCCAGCGGCGGGGTAGCCAGGGCATAGCTGATCGCCAAAATCAAGTAAGTTAGCAAAATGAAGGGCAAGATGGCCCGAGGTGATGGGGAAAACTTTGGCATCAAATCACTTCTGAACCTTTAGCCAACCCACCTGATAAACGTCATTTGGCTGGCGTATCCCTTCCACCAACATAGGTAAACGGGTCATATTTCCCGAATCATACATGCCTAGCCAGAGAGGATAACGGCCGTCAGGCAAATCCACTGGAATGGTCAGGTGATATTGATCATTGATGACTTCAGCCGCTTGCCACAAATGGGTCGGGTAGTAGCCTGTTAACGGCTGGCTATCGCCTACGGCCAGGGGCGGTTGCTCTGCCTTACCTAAGTGCAGCAGGGCAGTGAGGGTCTGCTGGGGTGCGTTCAAGACGTGCCACTGCACGTCAAGCTGAATGGTTTCGCCAGGTTGAGCATGGGCGGTGGTCAGGTTAACGGCCGTTAACTCAATGCCATCTCCTATTTGGGCCAAAGTCGATTCACTTACTTCCGGCCATGCGGCTGGTTTTAGTGTCACATTGCCCACAAAGACCCGTTCCTTTTCTCCAGCCAATCCCGCGTAACCTGCGGCTAATGTAGGGGCTACGGCCGTTGTCTCAAGGCGTATAGGAAAACGGTCCGCAATAATCATACCCGGTGACCACAAACCAGCCGGGTATAGGCCACGCCCATGATAGCTGTCAAGCCGAACCAATGGTTCCAAGTCGCGGCCTAGCAGTTCCAAGACAAAACGGACATCTTCAGTAGGAACACGCATTGCTCGCCAGTATAAAGTAAGCCAAATTATATCTCCAGGCACGGCCGTTTTCGTTTCAACGTCTACCCCAACCAGTTCAATATCTTGGCCAACAGACCTGTTGAGAGAAACGGCCGTTGGTGGCAAGGTATTGACTGTTGGCGGTCGCGCATAAGCTGGCACAATGATGAAAAACAAACAATACAGCGTCGTCAACAGGGCCAGTAGGGGCAGGATAATGTATACGATCCCACTCCTAAAGCGACTGAGACCATATACCAAGCCCAGCACAAGAGGCAGCAAGGCTGGTAGCAGCAGTCGTCCCTGCGCCGCCTCCGTCTTCATCATAAAGGCTGCCAGACCAGCATAAACGCAAAAAACCCAAACAGCGATCCAAGCGGCCACGAGCCAGGGTTGGGAAAAGCTAAGTCGCTGCGGTTTCTCTCCTGATGGAGATTTGGATCGCCGCTTTATCATCTGCTTGAGAACACCAGCCAAGGCGATTAAAGCCAAACCATTCCAGACCCAATACACCCAATCAGGTGGGCGCAGATTAAACCAGCCAAATATCGCTATCAAAGAAGGCCACAAACCGCCCGACTCGCCCAATACCTGCCACAAAGAGTAGGCGCGATCACCACCGGCAAACACAACAAATTGATTAGCAGCCGTGAAGTCTTCATATAGCAGCCAATTACGTCGCCATAACCACCCAACAAGTAAGATCGCAGGTACAAAATAGAGAGTGAGATTCGTGAATAGCTTACGCAAATCCATGCTTGCCTTCCCCATCTGATAATGATCACGCAACCAAAGCAGGAGAAGAACAGCAGCAGCATAAATCAACAGCAAAATACCAGCATTCTTTGTCAGAGCCGCTAACCCCACCGTGACGCCCAACCAGACCAAGCGCCTACGGCTGATGCCAGTGAACCATAGCCGCAGCAGTTGCCAGATGGTGACCGCACTCAGCATGATAATGAGAGCATCATTGGTGATGGAACCGTGCAAAAAATTAAATTGTGGTAGGCAAGCGGCCAGAGCCATCCCCAAAAGCGCATTTTCAGGCTTATGGGGCCAAAGCAAACGGCCGCTGCCATACAAGCTCAATAAGGTGCCCAGTCCCAACAATGTGGAGAAGCCACGCAATAGATGAGCTGCCAGAGCATATCTGGCCCAAGGCCACGTCTCTTGTGACGTATGCACCACCCAATTTAGGTTGGATAAAGCAGCAGGATTGCCAATATTGACTCGCGGGTTAAACCAAATCTGCTCTCGGCTGCGGCTAGTGTCAATGGGAGCTATGATTAAGGCTCCTAAGAGGTAGTAGAGAGGGGGTTGAGCCGCCTCCTGGCGCAACCACTTATCTGATATAGAGGCAATGGGTAAACGGCCGTTTTCAGCAATGTATTGAGCGGTGAAATAGTGGTGGTGCTCGTCAGGTGCTTCAAAGAGAGGATTAAGCAAATTATACCCTGAGGTGATGAGCAAGTAGATCATCAAAATAAGCAACAGCAAATAGACTGCATAGTCTCTTACCCAGAGTCGCCAAGCTGAATCCTCTCTCATGGCCATGTCTGCAATGTCAATTGGTCATGAGGCTGTGGCTCATCCTGATAAAGCACAGGCAAGCGTGTCCCATCATCAGGATTGTAAAAACCAATATTAATCTGATAACCAGCCAAGGGCAGATCAGAAGGGATAGGCAGGGCTATGGTATCAGTAATAACTTCAGTCGCCCGCCAACCCCTGCTAGGGCGCAGCCCGTTGCCGGGCACAGCATCTACTTGGGCCGCAATCGTGCCACTTTCCGGCTCAATCAGATGGACAAAAAGAGCATAATTGTCGTCAGGCTGTGCTTGAACTTGCCAGGCAAGATTAAGATAAAGCACAATCTCTTCTGCTGAGTGTGATAAATCATAGCCGCTCAGACGCACAATGGAGCCAAAGGCAGCCGAAATCGGGGTCATGTCATCTGACAACTCTGTGACGAGGGGCCAAGGTGTCACCTCCACCTCGCCCATAATGATGCTCTCACTGAACCAGGGCCGCCAAGACGGCCGTCCCGACAGCTTCTCCTCCCCAACAAACAACTGCCAGTGCAGTTGGTAGCGTCCTGGTTCCGTCTCTGGTGGAAAATATAGTCCTGTGCGGCTCAAAATCACCGAATCTAACGGCCAAGTTCCCAGCCAATCTGGCCCAGGTGTGCCCTTTTGGTCTCGTAGGGGTTGACCATCATCAGCCACAACCTCCAGTTGATAATGAACGTCCAACAAGTCTACTTCATTCTCCGCTAGCCAATAAAGGTTCACGGGCAATGTATGGCCTGGGCGCACAATCACATCATACATTTCGATTTCCTGCAAGACCAAACCATTATCGAACA
This sequence comes from Promineifilaceae bacterium (SeqCode), assembly GCA_965223555.1. Lineage (GTDB taxonomy): Bacteria > Chloroflexota > Anaerolineae > Promineifilales > Promineifilaceae > CBDCWU01. Next base: position 1,681,335 of record CBDCWU010000009.1, on the reverse strand, counting down.
CAATCGGCGTTGTCCTCTCAGGCATTGGAGCCGTGACCGCAGGCCAACTACTTGATGGAGCCAACTCAATCTCAGCCACTCTTTGTTCTTCACCAATAGGCACATCGCTTGCAAAGGGCTGCACTAATAAATGATAGTTACCAGGCGGTGTGCCAGGCACAACTGGCAAATCGTAGGTTCGGCGTACCAGACCATCAGCCAGCCAGGCCGATTTATCACCTTGTGTCAATCGAAAGTTTTTTTGTAGCCACTCGGCACCCGCTTGGTCTCGCAGACTGAAGCGCAAATCTGTGTTTGGATCAGGCAGTGCCCCACTTTGCCAGAATAAATCCAACCACAAATTTGGCAATGTTACCGGTTGAGTAAAATTGAATTGTATGCCTTTGAGTAATGGGACATCTTCCCACTGAATAGAGAGAGGACGTGTATCTAGGTCTGGCGCATCTGTTAGTATAGTCGCCACGACGGCTGGCGCGGTGGCATAGACACTGACCACACCCTCTTTGCCAGGGGTGCTCACAGTGGTCACCCGGGGCAAATTGGCCTTCAACCACTCTCGTACCAGGCCCTCTTCATCCCGACCATCGGCCGGAGCACCAGGTACAAACCAGATACGATCATAGGTTTGCACCAAGATTTCCAGATTTGGATCATCTGCCACTGCCATGTGTGGATAGATGGGCAAGGCTGTTAAGGCAATATCAGGCCGGGTTCGATAATGTTCATGCATCGGGAGAATGACGGCATCATTATAAACGATGACATCGTTCGCACCCGCATATTGTTCGATACGCTGAATCTGACCGCGGAAGTCGCCTTTAGCATATTCGTCGTCATTATATAGATTGTTCAGGGACATGAGTGGGCCAAGCAGTGACAAAAACAGCATGGCTACAGCTATGCTCCGCCACTGCCAACGTCGTTCATCCTCAGCCACACTTTGCTTCCACAAAAATAGAATGCCCCAGGCAAGTAGGATGAGGAAGGCTGGACTGCCAATCATGATATGGCGCACACCTTGATACATGGGCTTGAATAGGAACGAACCAAGCATCAGACCGAAAACGGTGGCTAATAGATACACCAAGAGGAAAGCGCGATCTTTCCAGGTGCGGGCAGCATAGAGACCCAGCAGCAACAGCCCCAACACAATGAAGTCTAATAATTTGATGATTATCTGACTAAAGTCGGTGGTCATACCCATGCCGAAAAAGTGCACCACATCTTGCAGCATCACTTGGGGCGAGACGTATTTGTAATTGGCTTCAGCACCAGTGAAGAGGCGGGGGATGGTGAAGGGAATGAGGGGAATGGAGACAAGAACCAAGAGGATGGCCATGCCCACAATTAATCGCCGCTGCCCGTTCTGCCATAACAGCCAGACCCAAAAGAGGCTTTGGACAGCAATGAGGATAACGGCCGTATAGTGTGTGTACACAGCCAGCCCGGCCACAATGAGGTACAAGATTAAGTTTCGCTGCAAGTTGCCACTAGTTAGAGCATGCAACAGGAGATAGGAAGCCACAGCTCCTAGCAGTACCAAGAGAGTGTACATGCGGGCTTCATTAGCATACCAGATTTGCAGGGGGTTAACGGCCGTTAACAAAGCTAACAACCAACCTAATCGCCTACTGTGCCAACAGCGGCCAAATTGAAATAGCAGGGGCACAAGCAATATACCAGCCAAAACCGAAGGAAACCGATAGGCAAAATCCGTCTCACCCCATAGCTGACGACTGAAATGAATAAGCAAGAAGTAAAAAGGCGGGTGGGTGTCTTTAGAAATGGCCTCTTGAATGGTGATACGATTGCTGAATATCTCTAAGAGGGGATAACTGGCTCGCAGTGGGGTTAAGCCTTCATCTGTCCAAAAACTAAATGCCTCTATATTATGCAAGCGCAAGCCAAAGGCTAGTAAAATGAACAGGATTAGTAGTAGATGTGAATGGTCGAGAAACGGCCGTTTCCTTTTTCTCTGCATGGGCCAAATTTTACCGTACCTTCTGCATTTAGCCACAGCTAATAGCATCCCCCGCAAAACCAGTAACAGTGTCACCAAAATGCTCTACTTCGGCAATTAAGGCATCGTATTATCAGGGCCTCTTGTGCTTTGTAAGTTTATGTTACCTATCCCATTACTTTGTGAGCGGCGTTTTTGCATATTACGCCCAATAGTTTAATCTAATGATTTAGGAAAGCGTCTCTAAAGGGATTAGCAAAGCGAGTAAATAGAAATGGACCTTAGCATATAAAAGGGCAGAGCCAAATGATTACGAAAAGGCAGTTAGGTATTGGCATTATTCTCTTAGGTGTGCTGGCAATTGTCGGCAGTTTTGTTGTTGATTGGCTGGGGGCGGGCAATTTTCAGGGCGTTGGCCCGGCCCAACGGGTGGCATTGATAGCTGCGGGGGTGGTGATTGTGGTGGGGCTGACGCTACTGCCCTTGGGGGATAAACCTGCATGATGGCAGCAAAAGAACGAGGGGGAAGTCGAGCCTTAACCTGGCTAGCGCGGGGGCTGGTGGGGCTGGCTCTGTTGGCCTTTGTGGGCTATTTCCTGGTCTATGTGATCTATGCTGTGCAGCTTTTCCGCTTTCCCTTTGATTATGATCAGGGAGAGGGGTTTGAGTTGATGGATACAGTACTGTTTAGCCAGGGGGAATGGCCCTATCGCGACAATAATCAGTACCCCTTTTATTCATCGAATTATCCGCCGCTGTTTCATGTGGTGATTGTGCCCCTGGTTTGGCTGTTTGGCCCGCATTATTGGACGGGGCGTCTGGTGTCATTTGTAGGTACGTTGATTACGGCCGTTACCATCAGCTATGCCGTCCAGCGCGAAGGGAAGCGTTGGTGGCTCTCCGCCTTATCAGGCTTGGCCTTTCTAGCTTCCAACTATGTCTATCACGTCGGCCCCTTGTTTCGGCAGCATATGTTCATGGTCATGTTCGAGACGTTGGCTGTCGTCTTGCTAGTGGCCACGATAGATAAGGAAGAGCAGGAAGGAGGTGGATGGCATAACGGCCGTCTCCTCCTCGTCATGTTGTTGCTACTGGCGGCTGGCTATACAAAGCAGCTGGCCTATGCCACGGTAGCGGCCGTTTTCCTCTTCCTCTTTTTGCGCCAAAGCAAACGCGCCATCATCTGGGCCGTGCCCTTTACGGCCGTTACCGGCCTCATCTTCCTCTGGATCAACATAGCCACCGATGGCTGGTGGCTGGTAGACACAGTCACTGCCAACCTCAACCCTTTCATTCCTGATCAGGCCATTGGCCTATTTCGCCAATGGTTCAGCCTCCACCCTATTCTCACCATAACTGCCCTGCTATTTGCTGCTTACCAGCTCTATTTCGAGCGGCTGTCCGCTTACACCATCTGGTTTGTTGTGGCCCTCGTCAATAGCATCACCGCAGGCAAATGGGGGGCAGGCGAATCCTACTTCGCCACAGTCATCGCCGCCAGTTGCATCCTCACTGGCCTGGCTTTTTCGCGCTGGCTCAATTGGCGCGGTCATTTACCAGTTACCGATTACCGATTACCGATTACTGCTCACTATTTACCACTCTTCACCACCACCATCGCCCTCCTCTTCCTCATCCAAGCCAACAGCATGTTCCACATGCCCACCCACACGCCTACGCTGCGAGCTATTGCCCAAACTTTAGGTAAGCCTACAGAAGTATGGATTGCACCCCAAACCTCTTGTTCCGCGCCCCGTGATCCGGAGATGATCCCCTATGTGGATGCCGCAGGGGCATCACTGTTAGGACGGCCGCCTAATGCAGCGGACACGGCCGCTGGCATGGAAATCGTGGCGTGGATTGAGCAGGGGGAAACGGCCGCTTTTAGTGAAGAAGCTGGTTTCAATTTCTACGCAGGGCGGGATGTCGTCACTAACCCCACCCAACTGCTCAATCTCTACCAAAACAGCGCCGTAGACTTGACGGAAATGCTCACTATGCTGGACAATCAAGCCTTTGATACCGTTGTCTTACGCGCCCAATTTTACCCACCCCCTGTTCTAGACAGGCTGGGACAGCAGTACGAAACTGTAGAGTTGGTGCAGATGAATGGCTTTGTGTACTGTATTATGCAACCGAGGGAGCAGTAAAAAGTAAACGGTTGTCACTGTTCAGTTTACTGCTCACTGAATAATGCTCACTGTTATGGACGAGTTACCCCAAAAATTCCAATGTCCACGCTGTTTCGTGTCCGTGCGTATGCCGGAACAGGCGCAGGTGCTCAATTGCCCAGCTTGTCGGGCTGTGCTTGTAGTGGCTGGCCATCTGTGCGCTGATTGCGGGACTTATCATGAAACGGCCGTTCCCTTGTGCGCAACATGTGGGGTTCCTCTTACAAAAGTGTGTCGTCGTTGTCGTACTTTGAATTGGGCAGGCAATAGCCACTGCCTAGATTGCCAAGCAGGGCTAGATGTGATCGAAACGCTGACACACCATACAACAGAGGGGGTAACGGCCGTTGCCCAACAACAAATGCGCGAAGCACACAAGATTAAGTGGCAAGAAGAGCTACACTCAGCCGAACGAATGGCAAAGTTGACGGAGCAGGAAGCGGCCCGGCAGGCCGAGCTGCGCCGTCGTGAACAGATATTGCAGGACCAAAAGCGGCAGATGTGGCGAAAAACGGCCGTTATCATCATACTCGTCATCTTACTGATAGTTGCGGTTATGCTGCTAACCTAAAAATTTATGAAATACACGATTGACCTTCCCGCCTTCGCTGGCCCCCTAGATTTACTGCTACACCTCATTGACCGACAAGAGCTAGACATTACGGCCATTTCATTGGTCGTCGTAACGGAGCAATATTTGATGCAGGTGCGGCAGATGCAAGAGGAACAGATGGCGCATCTGATTGACTTTTTGGTGGTGGGAGCACGACTGGCTCAGATCAAAAGTCGTGCTTTGTTGCCCCAAACACCAGGTCTGATGCTTGATGACGAAGAGGAAGAAGACCCAGCCGAGACTTTAGTGCGGCAATTGCGCCAATATAAACGCTTTAAGCAGGTGGCCGTTTGGCTACGGGCACGGGAAGAAGCAGGCTATCGTACATATTTACGTTTGGCCCCGCCACCACAGATAGAAAAGCGACTAGACTTAAGTGGCCTGACAGCAGATGGCTTATTAACGGCCGTTCAGCAAGCACTAGCCCGCGCCGAAAAGTTGGAAGAGAGTGTGGCCCTGGTTAAGCCCCGTCGTTTGACCATTGAGCAACAGATCGGCCGTCTGCGGCAACGGCTCAAGCAGGCGTCTACTTTTGCCTTCACCGATATCCTTTCAACCAAGCGAGATCGGGTGGAGGTAGCGATTACGTTGCTAGCAGTGTTGGAGCTAATTAAGCGGCAGGAGATGATGGCCCATCAATCGGAACTGTTTGGGCCGATTGAACTTCAGCCTGTGAGCGGTGACTCATAGGCCGTAACTGCTGGGCGGACAAGCGATTTCTGTTGCCGAATATGCGATAATGGTTGAGGAGAAGAGCAGCGAGGCCACCACTAGTATCAATCAGTACGTCAGCCAGAGAACCAAGGCGGCCGGGAATATAAGTTTGATGGATTTCGTCGCTGATGGCATAAACGGCCGTTATCAACAAAGCCCAACCCCAAGAAGCAGACCCCGGCGGCCAAGCACGCTGCACCAGCACAGCCAAAATGGCATAGGCCAGAAAGTGTCCACCCTTTTTCACCAATAAATCAAGAAAACCAAAAAAGGGGAGTCCAGTTGAGGATTGATGGGAAACGGTGAAAATGGCAATCATCCATAAAAGTGCTGGCAGCCACCGCTTCATTGTCATTGCCAAAAGCCTTGTTGACGGCCCACCCAATAGATTGCCATGCCGATGAGAATCAGAATGCCTACTGGTATGAGAAAACGAACCAGGGTAAACATAGCTGCAAAACCAAAGCGGAAAAGGATGAGCAAGAGAGCAGCTATGGCCACTGCCCACCAAATGCGTTTATCAGTGGGGAGAGACGGTCGTTGATACCCCTGGTGCTTACAAAAAGGGCCACCACCCACGCGAATAATGTCTCCGCCAACTGACCAACGACAACCGCACTGATTACACTGGAAATATTGCTCTCGTTCAGGGATCGTTATATGAGAGCGCTTCAGAATCTCCCCGCCACAGTGATCGCAATCAAATCCACTATCTTCCCAAGTTATATCTCGTCGCGTCATATCTCCTCTCGTAAAACAGAGCTATTATTATACCCTAACCTGCCAATTCCTGTCATTTTCATCCCTTGACTTTAACGTTACGTGATAGTGTAAGATGAACCTCATTCAACTTAAACGCGAGGTGACATATGAAAACAGATTGGATACCCACCAATGAATATTATGAGCGCATTTTGGCCGCACCAGACAGAGAAACACGGCAGCAACTTTATTTGGATTTGCTGGTACAGCCTTGGCAGCCGATGATGGCTATGTTTGGTGGCAATGACCCCCATGATCCTTTAGCAGGAGCAAGGCGTTGGGCCTGGTTACTGCCCGATCAAGTCGAGGAAATGAGTGATTTGCTCGCTCAATTGGAAACGGCCGCTGCCTGGACAGTCGGACAAGATGCTCTCAACCAAGCAGCCGCTCGCTTCACCCCCTATCAAGATCGCATCCCCTTTGACACTGTAGAGGGCTGGCTGATACTAGCCGATCCGGCCCGGTCTGATGCCACGCAACGCGGCTATACTGGAGCTACCGATTGGATGGAACCACGCCTGGTTGGGCAATTCTGGGAGTTGAATGAGTACAATTTGCGCTGCTTACCTGGCTTGGTGGCACATGAGATGCATCATTTGATGCGGCTACGCCTTTTCCCTTGGGACATGGCCAAAACGACTGTGGCTGATTATATTGTATTGGAAGGGATGGCAGAGAGTATGGCAACGGCCGTTTTCGGCCAAGAGGTGTTGGGCTATTACGTCACTGAAGCTGACAAATCCACCCTGACTACTGCTCGTCAGCTAATCGGCCAAAACCTGCAAGCCACTGGCTTCAACACCATTCGTGGCTACATCTTCGGTGATGAGATGGCTGAACAGTGGGGCTTTGAGTCAGTGGGCGGAGTCCCTCGCTATGGTGGTTATGCTGTGGGTTATCATCTTGTTCAAGCCTTTTTACAACACACGGGCATGACCATTGAAGAAGCTACCTTCCTGCCAACCGAGGAAATTGTGGCTAGATCGAGCTACTTTAACGCTTAATATAGATAAGACTCACATAGTTGTGAACGGGAACTAAGTTCCTCTCGATGTGCGCAACTCCTAATAGAACAATTCTCCCAAAGTGCGAATCACAAGGTCTGGTATAATCGCCCCCATACCGCAGAAGGAGCTTGTACCTGATGAAAATTGGCGTTGTTTTCCCCCAAACAGAGTTCGGCAGTGATCCCGGCGCGATAAAGGCCTATGCTCAAACAGCCGAATCCCTCGGCTTCACCCACATTTTATCTTACGATCACGTCCTTGGTGCCAATCCTGACCGCCCTGGCGGTTGGAGCGGCCCTTATACTCACGAATCAGCCTTCCACGAACCATTTGTTCTGTACAGTTACATGGCGGCTCTGACCGAAAAGATAGAGTTTGTGACGGGAATATTAATTTTGCCGCAGCGGGAAACTGCTTTGGTAGCCAAGCAAGCAGCAGCCTTAGATGTGTTGAGCAACGGCCGTCTCCGTCTCGGCGTAGGCACAGGCTGGAACAAAGTCGAATACATCGCCCTCAACCAGGATTTCCACACACGGGGCCAACGGCAAGAAGAGCAGATCGAGTTGATGCGGCTCTTGTGGACACAGGAATTGGTAACCTTTCTTGGCCGTTGGCATACCATTCCCGACGCCGGCCTCAATCCCCTACCCGTACAACGCCCCATTCCCATCTGGTTTGGTGGGTATGCAGATATTGTTTTGCGGCGCATAGCCCGGATTGGGGATGGTTGGATGCCGGCTCATCGCACTGCGGCCGCGGCCGCAGCGGATTTAGCCAAGTTGGATGTCTATTTGGTGGAAAACGGCCGTTCCCGCGCTGACGTTGGTTTGGAACCTCGATTGCATTACAAAGACAACGACCTAGACAGTTGGGCGGAGGCCATGACTGACTGGCAAACAGCCGGAGCCACCCACATCAGCCTCAACACCATGGGCGCGGGGCTAACCACACCCGATCAACATATAGCCGCCATTCAAGAATTCGCTCAGCTATTAAACTGAACAAGGTCGTAGCATGAATGAAGACACATTGACCAGCGTTTATTTCGCTTCCAGTTCGCGAAACAAATTCAACGATTACAAGTTTTTACTGGGCAACTTTGCCGATTTACACTGGGCCAGACTCATTTTAGATGAGCCACAAACCAATGACCTTGACATTTTGGTACGGCGCAAATTGCAGGAAGCGCAGCAGTTTTTACCCCATATGGCCTTCTTTATTGAGCAAACAGGCTTGATTATTGAGGCTTGGCAACCCTTGCCAGGCACAGCCACAGGCATGTTTATGGATGCGGTGGGAACTGAGGGCATATGCAAGATGCTGCATAGTTATGAAAAGGATGAGCGCCGAGCAACGGCCATTACCTATCTTGGTTATCATGCCCCAAACGGCCGTGTTAAAGTCTTTAAGGGGCTGACACATGGCCATATTGCCCCCGAACCTAGAGGTGACAAAGGGTATGGGTGGGATCCTCTCTTCATTCCTGATGGACAAGAGCAGACGTTCGGTGAAATGTCTCCTAAACGCAAATCAGAATTTTCAACCCGTATGCTGGTAGCAACCGCTTTTTACAAAACCGCCTTACAAGGCCCAGGTGCAGGTGAAGTAGTTCAAAATCGTACTAATTTCCAGGAACTACTTATCCAAGCCTTTACGGTTGAAGAAATGGACGACCTAATTTTCAACTTGGGTCTTGATCCTGAAGAAATTCCCGGTCGGGTGAAACGCGAAAAGGCCCGAGAACTCATCCTCTTTTTCAATCGTCGAGGACAGATCAGCACCTTAGTCAAAGCCTGCCGTCAAGCACGAGGGCATCTGAACTGGCCTGATATGGTGTAAACTCTCTGGCTGGCTCAAGAAACCGCACCTAACAGAATATTTCCTGAGACCTCTGTAGCTAGCAACCTTCTGTCCATCAATTTCTTGTTCCAGCACAATCATTCTTCGCCGAATAGCACTTGACAGAATAGTTCGATGCCGTATAATACTACCTGTGATTAACAAAACTCTCGGAGGCAGCTACCTCCGAGAGTTTACTGGGGAGTATTTCACTTTAGGGGCAAAAAGAAAGAGAATCAGGGTACAAGCATAAAAAGGTGTACCCATGAAAAAAAGTCGAGAAGAAATTGAAAGAGAGTTGAGAGCAAAAGCAGAAGAAATGATAGCTAAAACGCTAGAATGGTATGAAAAGCATGAAGCGCCAACATTGAGCGAAATAGAAAAGGAAGTACTGAGAATGCGCCAGGTCTTGAGTGAGGAAATGACTCGAATCTTGATACATGGACAAGCATCAGTCCACCCTGAAAAGAGGCCAGACTGTCCTGAGTGTGGTCAGCGGCTAAGAAATAAGGGAGAAAAGCCCAAAACAGTAGAATGTCTCATCGGCCAAGTGAAATTAGAACGAGCTTATTACTATTGCCCAAGATGTAAGACAGGGTTTTTCCCCCCTAGATGAACAACTTCAATTGTGGGAAAAACATTGGAGTCCAGAGTTAAGCAAACAAATGGTCTGGTTAAGCGGGGTTAGCACAAGCTATGAAAAAGCCGAGGAGACCTTGGCACGGATAGGGCGCATAGGGGTTTCCGATAGTAGTGTGTGGCGACAAGCACAGAAATGGGGAGAGAAGCTAGCCGCGATGGAAGAAGTAGAGATGAGCTTAGCCGAAGCCGTCGCCTTGCCGAAGCCGCTCCAAACAGTTCCTGAGACTGGATGCAAAGGCGTGGCTATGGATGGAGCCATGATTTGCCTGCGTGAGGAAGGTTGGAAAGAGTTAAAAATAGGTTGTGTCTTTGATATTGAGGTCAGACCCACCAAAGACAAGGAAACAGGCAAGTGGCTATCCCAAGCACACGCAACCCATAACCAATACACATCTCACTTAGGTGGCCCCGAAGCGATAGGGCAAAAAGTATGGGCCTTGGCTCACCGTCATGGTTGGCTTGGTACACAGCAAACGATTGCTTTGGGAGATGGAGCGATTTGGATTTGGCACCAGTTTGACCACCGTTTTGTCAACAGTGAGCAACTGGTTGATTGGTATCATGCGACTAACCATTTGCACACAGCTGCCAGCTTGCTCCATAGCCAACAAGCAGCTAGAGATGCCTGGTATGACCAACAAAAAACAGAGTTATTCATCGGGCAGGCTCACCAAATCGCTGAAGACCTCATTGTCGCTGCCATCGACAAACCTTGGTGTGTCGTCGAGGACATTCTGACAGAGGCTTTGTATTTAGATAACAACCAGCACCGCATGCACTATCAGGCACTACAAGCGGCTGGCTTTCCCATTGGCTCTGGCATGGTTGAGAGTGGTTGTAAGCAGTTTAAAGCTCGTTTTGCCGGACCTGGCATGCGCTGGTCTCGTCGAGGTGCTGAGCACCTTCTGCCGATTCGGGCTGCAGTCATGAGCCATGCCTTCGATTCTGTATGGACTAAGGCTCATCTGCCCCAGAACTGAAATGCTCCCGTTTACTGTGTAGGAAATTATGTCTTGGTTAGATAATCAACAACGCAGAGAAAAATGGATGACCTTCGTCCGCAGCCTCAATCCCGATATTGACCCCCGCGCCGTGCGCCTAATGGACAACATAATCTCCGTCTCGCGCCTGATTCACCACAGGGGCGAATCGGGGCTGAATGAAGCGGGCATGTCGTTGGCCCAATACCGCATCCTCATGCATCTCTTTTTTGCCGAGAACATGGGCGAGCGGGGCGAGTTGAACCCCTCCGAAATCAGCGAGCGACAAGGCGTGAGCCGTAACACCATCAGTTCGCTCATCCGCAGCTTAGAAAATGAGGGGCTAATTGCTCGTCGCCTGGATGAACAAGATCGGCGCAAATTTAATATTAGTCTGACGGAGGACGGCCGTTCTCTCGTCAGCCAATACGCTCGTGAACATTTAGACCGGGTTAGTCAATGCTTCGCTGGCCTTACCCAAAGCGAGCAAGAAACCCTATCACAGCTATTGACCAAGATTAGCACACATGTAACGGCCGTGTGCCAAAACAAATAAAACGAAAATGTGTCAAGTGGACACCTGACACTTGAACTTGATCCTCATCTTCAGGAGAACCGTATGCAAGCAACAGCCACACCTAGCCCGCGCCGTGGCCGTCGCGGGAAACGAGAGCAACGAGGTAGCTCCAGAGCTTTATCCCGCGCTATCCGCTATTTAGGCAGGTACAAGCAGCTAACCATCGCCGCCACCACAGCCCTCATCATCGCCACCGCAGCCCAATTAGCCGTACCTCAGTTGGTTCAAAATATTATTGACACTATCGTCAACAATGTGATCAACAAAGCCATTCTCAATATTCCGGCCCAATTTCAGGAGGTCGCTACCGAGCAATTTGGCCTCAATTTGACAGCGATACAAACAGACCTAGACAGCGCGACTCGCACGCTTATCAATGCTGGATTGATTGTTGTTCTATTTGCCATAGCCCGGGGTCTTTTCACCTTCGCTCAAACCTACTGGTCACAAGTACTGTCCCAAAATTTGGCTTTTGAACTTCGCAACGACATCTTCGCCAAGATTCAACGACTTAGCTTCAGCTATCACGATAAAAACCGCACTGGTCAACTAATGATCAGGGCCACTGATGATGTGGAAAAGCTGCGCCTTTTCATAGGTCAGGGCTTATTGTTGGCCTTGCAATCCTTCATTATGCTCATTGGCACGCTGGTCATCTTATTCACAGCCAATGCCAAACTGACCCTGGTTATCCTACCTGTGCTGCCTATCGCCATGATCGTCTTCATGATTTTTGGCGCCATAGCCCAACCACTCTTCGCTGAAGTACAAAGACGCTTGGGGCGAGTCAACACTGTATTGCAAGAAAACATGGCCGGCCTCAAAGTGGTCAAAGCTTTTATTATGGAGCCGCGTGAGATGGCCCGTTTTGATGAAAGCATCAGCTCTGAATTGACACAGCGTATCAAAATCAGTCGTGTTTTTTCCTTCCTCTTCCCTTTCATTTTCCTGATCGCCAATCTGGGACAAGCAGCCATTCTCTACTATGGTGGTCGGGCTATTGTGGAAGGCACGTTTACCATCGGCGAATGGCAGAAGTTCAGTCTCTACCTGACCTTCATCTTTATCCCGATGGGTCAGTTGGGTTTTATCATCAATTTGATGGCCCAAGCTGCGGCCAGTGCCACCCGCATTTTTGAGATTTTGGATGCTAAGAATGATGTAGAAAGCAAGCCAGGGGCAGTAGAGTTGGTGGAGAATAACGGCCGTATCCAATTCAACGACGTCACCTTCCGCTACTTCAACAGCGCCGAACCCGTCCTCTCTGACATCAGCTTCGAGGCCGAACCAGGTCAAACCGTGGCTCTGCTCGGCTCCACCGGCAGCGGCAAGACCACCATCATCAACCTCATTCCTCGCTTCTACGATGTTAGTGCAGGGCAGGTACTCATTGACGATCAAGACATCCGCGATGTCACCCTTGACAGTTTGCGCAAGCAAATCGGCATTGTGCTGCAGGAGACCAATCTCTTTAGCGGCACAATACGCGATAATATCGCCTTCGGCCGTCCCCAAGCCACTGATGAAGAGATCATCGCGGCCGCCCAAGCCGCGGCCGCCCACGACTTCATCATGGAATTCCCTGAAGGTTACGATACCCCCGTGGGCGAGCGTGGCTCCACCCTAAGTGGCGGACAAAAACAGCGTATCGCCATCGCACGCGCCTTGCTGCTCAACCCCCGCATCCTCATCCTAGATGATTCCACCAGCAGCGTAGACCTCAATACCGAATACCAGATTCAAAAAGCACTAGACAAACTCATGGAAGGGCGCACCAGCTTTGTTATCGCCCAACGCATCAGCACCGTCCTCAACGCCGACCAGATTTTGGTCTTAGATAAAGGCCGCATCGCTGATCGTGGCGTACACGAAGAGTTGATGGAACGCAGTGCCATTTATGCTGAAATATATCATTCACAATTAGCGGAGGATGCCGCAGCTGCATAATTATGTAATTACGTGCAAACATGTAGGCACACCTATCCCACCCTAGCCCTTCCCCTGACAAGGAGAGGGAATCAGTCCCCTCTCCCTTGGGGAAAAGGGTGAGAACATATACATTACGATGACGTAATTAACTGAGAAAACACCATGCTAGGACGACAAGAATTCTTATTAAGCACAGAGGAACGTAAGGCCACACGGGTAAGCAACACGCTCAAACGGATGGGCAGCTACTTTAGGAAATATACTTTTGCCCTCATTTTTGTAGCCATCTTCGTCCTTACTGGCACTTACATGCAAGTACTCATTCCTGATTTAATTGGCCAAGCAGTAGATTGTTATTTACAGCCATACACGGCGAATGAATTTGCTGGCGGGGTTGGTGATTTACTCTCGCAAATGCCCGAAGGTGTCAGTCCGCTGAGTGAAGACAGTGCCAGCAACTGCACCTACACCACAGTTGATCCCACAGCCAGCAGCGATGATGTCATTCGTGGCCTGGGTGGTCTGATCCTGCTCATCGTAGGTCTATACGCGGGCAATGCCATTATTGGTGGCATTCAATTTTTTCTCATGAGTTGGGCTGGTTTCAGCACTCTACGTGACATACGAGCTGACGTTTTCCAACACGTACACCGCCTCTCGATGGGCTACTTCACCAAACATGAGGCTGGTGATGTGATGAGCCGCTTTACCAATGATGTGGATACGTTGCAGCAAGTGATGGGTTTTGGTCTGGTTAGCGTCATCCAAAGTGCTTTACTCATCGTCTGGATCATCTACAACATGATAGCCCGCAGTTGGTCGTTTGCTTTGGTAAGTTTAGTAACTTTACCCCTGATGTTTGTGGCCACACGTTGGTTTTCACAACAGGCGCGGCGCGCTTTCCGGGTGGCACGGCAGGAAATAGGCTCGGTGAACGCCGATTTACAAGAAAGTATCTCAGCCGTGCGCGAGGTACAAGCCTTTAGCCGTGAGGATGAAAATATCGAGCAGTTTACGGCTCAAAATGCAGCTAACCGGGATGCCAATATCCGCGCCCAAGTCTTCACCAGTGCCTTAGCCCCTACTTTGGAAGCCTTGAGCTATGTAAGTTTGGCAGTGGTAGCGGCCGTTGGCGGCTACTATGTCCTCAGTGGGCAAGATATGTTTGGCACAACTATTTCGCTGGGGCTGATCATCACCTTTATCGCCTACACGCAGCAATTTAACCGACCTGTGCAGCAAATTTCAGTGCTGTGGACCAATATTCAAAGTGCTGTGGCCGGAGCGGAACGCATTTTCGGCCTCTTGGATGAGCAGCCAGACATTGAAGACAAATCAGATGCCATTTCTATACCTGCTATTGAAGGTGAGGTGCGCTTTAATGAAGTTTGGGCCGAATACAATCCGGGCGAGCCAGTTTTGAAAGGCATTACGCTTGAGGCCAAACCGGGCGAGATGATTGCCATTGTGGGGCCTACGGGGGCGGGTAAAACAACCATTATCAATCTGCTACCCCGCTTTTGGGATGTAACCCAAGGCCAGGTGACAGTGGATGGACATGATGTGCGTGATGTGACCCGACGCAGTTTGCGGGGGCAAATGGGCATTGTGTTGCAGGATGCCTTTTTGTTTGGTGACACGGTGATGAATAATATTCGATACGGCCGTCCTGATGCGACCGATGATGAAGTGGTGGCAGCCGCCAAATTGGCCCGCGCCCACGAGTTCATCCAAAAGCTGGAAGAAGGCTACGACACAATCTTGGGGGAACGTGGTTCAGGTCTGAGCCAAGGGCAGCGTCAGTTGCTGGCCATTGCTCGCGTGGCCCTCACCAATCCCAATATCCTCATTTTGGACGAGGCCACCAGCAGCGTGGACACTCGCACTGAGCGGCAAATTCAGGCTGCTTTGGACAAATTACTGCAAGGCCGTACCAGCTTTGTCATCGCCCACCGCCTCAGCACCATTCGTAATGCCGATCAGGTGCTTGTCCTCGATCAAGGGGAAATTATTGAGCGAGGCACGCATCAATCGCTCTTAACGGCTAAAGGCTTCTATTACAATTTGTACATGAGCCAGTTTCGGAGGACGACCGTAAACGAGAATGACCCAGAACACAGTGAAGATCAAGAAATTGATTTTCTGTACTTGCCGTAATTGTCATCCCTACAACCTCTCTCGCACCAACCGAATCCCCTCCAGGGCTGGCATCTGCCCTATGCGCCGCTCCTCTAGGAGAGCAAAATCAAGGTAAAAGTCTGTGTAATCATCCAACGCATAACGGATGCGCCGCCCCTTACTTTCATCCGGGTCCTGCTCCATTTGGGAGAGCAGATCAGCAATGTGCAGCAGGGGCGTGGCCCGCACCCGAGTACGCGCCCGAATAACAGCCCGATCTAAAATGACAACAATACTGCGCACATATTTGAGCGCCATCATCAAAGCCCGCGTCAGTTCCTGATACACAGTCATTTCTCGGTTTTGAGCCAGCTTTTGGGCATGATCTAGGGCCAGACGGAGTTGATGTAAGGCATCATGCAGGTTGTCCTTATCCCTGGCGGTGGCCAAGCCCTCAACCCCCTTCATCGTACTGATAAAGGTTTCCGCCGCCACCATTACATCATCTAAGAGAAGATCGCTGGTACGCTGCAACTGCAATCGTTGCAATTGCCCCAAGACACGCTCAATGGCCTTGTCCAAAGTGGCAGCAATGGGGTAAGTAGTACGGTCTAAGACACGGGTACGAGCTGCTGCTAGTTCGGGGGCACGGCTAAAATCCCGCTCTAAATTGAGCAGCGTGTAGCCCCGTTGGCGAGCGCGGCTGAGGATAAGATGGCCGACACGTTCGACGATGGCGGCACTGTACTCCGCGCCATGATGAAGGTCCCAATCGGCTGTTAATCGTTCCCCTAACATTCGCCCTAACTGCTTTTGATGAGC
Organism: Promineifilaceae bacterium (SeqCode); assembly: GCA_965223555.1. Taxonomy (GTDB): domain Bacteria; phylum Chloroflexota; class Anaerolineae; order Promineifilales; family Promineifilaceae; genus CBDCWU01. The sequence goes on along the minus strand of CBDCWU010000009.1, from coordinate 1,665,201 downwards.
AGACGACAATTCGGTGTGGCAGCGATAACCATCACGCGTAGCCACCCAATAGCCGGGCGTTATTTCTTGCTCGACGGCCGTTTCTGCGGTTTGGATCTGGCTAATGAGCTTCATATCACTCGGTTGGGCTGGACGATAGACCCAACCGCCAGATTCTCGTTCAGTGAGCCATTGGCAAAAAGCGGCCACATCAGCGGGGCGGACACCAGCCACGGCCGTTTGTCCCTGCCCCACCGCAAATTTATCCTCTGGCCAATGTTCAGGCACACGAAAACGGCCGTCCTCATGCTCCTCATTGACAAAAAGCTGATACTCAGCGTGGCTAACAAAACCATTATCTACATATCTACGTTCATCCGCCCGCAACATACGGCGCAAGCGCAGGGCCAGCCGCACCTCCGCCGCAATGCGCCGCACTTCTGGATTCTTATGCTCCACACTTTGGGCCAGCTTATCAAACACCGTGCGTAACTGCGGCAAAACCTCCCGCGCCTCTTCCAAACATTCCATGGCCAGCGTCAATGCCTTCACCGAGGGATGGCGACGGGCCAAGCAAGCCTTAATGATATTGGTCGCATCCGCCTGCGCCGCATACAGCCGAATCGTTTCATGCCACCAGCTATCCTCCACCTTTTTCAACATCACCTTCTCTTCCCGCTGATCGTATACATGCGCCGCCGCTAAATATTCCTGAAAGGTCAAATGGGAAAAGCTGTAAATGCCCACTTCTCGTTCGATGATCAAACCACTGCTATTGACAATCATTTCCAAGAAGGTCATTGGCTCAATCTCCGTATTCACTTGAGCCAATGGCTCCCGAATGGCGGCCAAAACCTCTGCCCACAAGATTTCGCGTTCATTGTGATACAGCATATGGTAAGCTAAGGGCTGGAGTACACGTTGCTTTTGGGCCGGTGTCAACTCTTCGGCCAGCCCCTTGGCTTGCTGCCGTTTGCCCAAAAACACTTCGCATATTTCTGCATATAGCTCCACACGGCGACCGGGTAAGCTGCTGCGGTAGCGATGCACGGTGGCGATCATGGTTAACAACAGGGGGTTGACGGCCATATCGAGCAGGTTTGAGACTTGTCGCAAGCGGTTGATGAGGTCTTCGGCCCCTTCTTGGGCCTTCATCCTCACGCCAGGATCGTCCTGCTGCGCCGCCATGATCTCATTAGCCAGATACCAGTTGTGCACAAATTTTTGTACTTGCTGAATGGAAAACGGCCGTACCTCCAAAACCGTCACATCAGGCAAAGGGTTACTATGATAGCCAAACGGCCGTGAACTCACGATAAAACGGTTATGGGCATACTGTTGCATCTGGCGACCCACCCAATCCACTACTAGCTTACGCACCTCTGCATCCGCCACCTCATCCAGCCCATCTAACAGGACCAGACACGCCCCATTTTGTAACTTTTGCTCAAACCAGCCGGACGGCCGTTGCAGTCCCCACTGCATCAGCTTCCCTTGCACCGCCTCCTCCAACGTCAAGTTCGGATTTTGGGCAATCGCCATCGCGTGATCCCGTAAAAACAGCAGAATAGGTGTTCTTTCTATGCGAAGCCCCTTTCGTGCTGGTCGCTGCGCCGCCAAAACCAACGTCGCGTATTTCAGCAACGTCGTTTTGCCACTGCCCGGTGGCCCAATGATGACAAAATTGCGCCCCTGCATTTTCTTGGCTGTCAGAAACGCCCATAAATCATAGCGTCCCTTCTTAGCACTGGGGGCAGTCCGCACCGGGTTGGCTAAATCCCCTCCTTCTGCACCAAACGATGATGAAAGTGCTTTGGGGCGACGTTGAGTTTCAAACCCCAGTCCCAAGTCCACAAAGACCCGCTCTAACTCTAATGCGTAAATACCCTGCGTGGTTAGGCCCTTTACATCAAAATCCCGATGGCGCAACAAAAGGTAGGTACGATACTCGCGGCTGAGTCGCCGCTCTGGCTGCAACCACTCCCAAAATTTATCACGCCAAGAAATAGATGAGTTTAAGATAGATTCTCGATCAAGCACATTAGCCTCTTTTCTATTGTCTATGACAGAAATATTTCCACCATCAGCCTATGGATGTGTCCCCAGCCAATGCCTACTTCTGTGTTGGGTGATACATGACCGTAGTACCATATGATATCCATTATTATACCTGAAATCAGGAGGAGTCATGATTTCGGGGCATATTTGTACAAACCTTACAAAGAGAATGACCTTCCTTTCTGGTAACTTGTACGGTGTTATTAGTCTGGTGATCGCCTATACTTTCGTACATGACTTGCGCTGAAATGCGCGGTTCAGTGGGAAATAGTGGGAATCCGAAGCGGACGGCCGAAAAACCGTCCGCTTTGGTATTTTGTATAGCCTGCACAAGACGATCTGTGTTTCATTTGGCACTTTGTCTATGGTCTGGTAAAAATGAAGGGGCGTATACTTAGCTGAATAGTAGCCTAACGAACGATTTATGAAAGTTTTCAACTTACTCCTTAGCCTTGTTATCGTACTCGTCCTTATTATTGGAGGACGCAATGATGGTTGGGCGCGTTAAGGTTTAGGCCAAACGCTAGGAAGATGATAAACCGCCCAATCGGGCGGTTTTTTTTTGCAACATGAGTATAAAGCACACTTTTTACCACCAATATTACCAGCCACGGACGATGGCGGCCCCCTGCTGTGCTAGCCATTCATGTGATTCAGAAAGACAGAAAGCGGAAACGGCCGTTTTCTGTCTTTTTTATTTTCGTCAGCAACCAAGTTCCTTGAAGAAACTTAGTTGCTAATAAAAAGAGAGCAAGGAGAAGACCTATGAGCGAGATAAAAACAGGTGGTCAGATCGTATGGGAAAGCTTGATGGCCGAGGGTGTCGAAGTCGTCTTCGGCATGCCTGGCGGTGCCATCCTGCCCGTCTACGATGACCTCAGCAAATTCAATTATCCAATTCACCATGTCCTTGTCACCCACGAGCAAGGTGCATCCCATATGGCCGATGGCTATGCTCGCGCCACGGGGCGCGTGGGTGTCTGCATCGCCACTTCTGGGCCAGGGGCCACCAATTTGATGACAGGCTTGGCGACGGCCAATATGGATTCAACCCCCATTGTGGCCATCACGGGACAAGTCCCCACCAGTCTGCTAGGACGTGATGGCTTCCAGGAAGCCGATGTACAAGGCGTGAGTTTACCCATCACGAAACACAACTATCTCATCACCGATATTCGTGATTTACCCGATGCCCTCAGAGAAGCATTTTACATTGCCCGCACGGGACGCCCAGGGCCTGTGTTGGTTGACATTTGTAAGGATGTGCAACAGGCTTCAATGCCTTTTACATATCCCCAAACAGTCAATTTGCCAGGCTACAATCCCAGTTTGAATGCACCCAACCCTGAAGTGGTGAAAACGGCCGCTCGCCTTATCAATGAATCCAAAAAACCCCTCATTGTGGCTGGGCAGGGTATCTCCATTGCCCAAGCTGAAAAAGAGCTACGTCAGTTGGCCGAACTAGCGAATATCCCCGTAGCCACAAGTTTGTTGGGCATTGGCACATTCCCCTCCACCCACCCGCTTTCTGTTAGCTGGGGTGGGATGCACGGTGAGGCCTATACCAACTTTGCCTTGCAAGAGTGTGATGTTCTCCTGGCTATTGGCGCACGATTAGATGATCGCTTAACAGGTGCATTTGATACCTTTGCCCCTAAAGCCAATATCATCCATGTTGATTTGGATCCAGCCGAGATGGGCAAAAACATCAACATCCAAACGCCTGTCGTGGGGGATGCGCTGTTGACCTTGCAAGCTATGCTGCCCCAAATTGAGCCAAATGAGCATCCAGCTTGGCTGGCGCAAATTGACGAGTGGCGGCAGGACACCCAAGATCGTGACATCTTAGCCCAGGAGACGGATGATCTCATTGCCCCCTACGTGATGCGAGCCTTGTGGCATTCGACAAATGAGGGCGACTGCACAGTGGTGACTGATGTTGGGCAACACCAGATGTGGGAAGCACAATATTTCAATCATAAGAAACGGCGCAGCTTGTTAACCTCTGGTGGGCTAGGCACGATGGGTTATGCTCTGCCAGCTGCCATTGGGGCGCAAATGGGGCTGCCAGACGAGGAGATGTGGGTGGTTGCCGGTGATGGTGGGTTCCAAATGACAATGGTAGAACTGTCCACTGTGATGCAGGAAAGCCTGCCCATTAAGATAGCCATTATTAACAATGGTTTCTTGGGCATGGTGCGGCAGTGGCAGGATGTTTTCTACAACAAGCGCCATTCAGCAACACCACTCTTTAACCCCGACTTTGTGAAGTTGGCCGATGCTTTTGGCATTGCGGCACGTGCTGTAACACGTAAGGAAGATGTGATGGATGCTATTCGGGAAGCACAGGCTCATGATGGCCCGTTTTTGTTGGACTTCCAGGTGGAAGAGTTTACGAATGTGTACCCAATGGTAGCCGCTGGCAAGAGTAATGCGGATATGATTCGGCGACCAGCGACACAGTAGTCAGTAATCAGTGGTCAGTAATCAGTAGAGCATTCTTGGCTGAGTACTGATTACTGAAGACTGGTTACTCTAAAGAGAATAATCAAATGGACAACAAAGTTGAACGACACACGATGGTAGCTTGGATGGAAGATAAGCCTGGTGTTTTGCAACGGGTGGCAGGGCTATTTCGGCGGCGAAATTTTAATATTGAGAGCTTGGCGGTGGGACATAGTGAAACACCGGGGATTAGCCGCATGACGTTTGTAGCTAAAGGGACGGAGCGAGATTTGCGGCAGGTACAGACGCAGTTGTATAAGTTGATTAATGTAACGGCCGTTCGTGATGTCACCAACGTCCCCACCGTCAACCGTGAATTGGCTTTGCTCAAAGTAACTGCCACCAACGGCGACCGCGCCAATATTATGCAGCTTGTAGACATCTACCGCGCCCACATTGTGGATGTGACGCTGACCTCGCTCATCATCCAAATTGTAGGGCCAGAAGACCGAGTGAATTCATTTATTGGCTTACTCGAAAGCTTTGGTATTGAGGAAATGGTACGAACAGGTAGTATTGCTATGGTTCGTGGCGATAGCAGCCAACGGTATGAAGAAGAACCAGCGACAACGGTTCCCACGTTTCCCAATGGAACAAATTAAAATTTAAGAGACGAGAGACTAGCGACTAGAGACTAGAGACTCGCTACTTTGCTTACTCAGTCTCCAGTCTCCAATCTCCAGTCTCCAAAAAAATAGGAGAAAGGAAAATTGGCTAACATTTATTATGACAACAATGCAGATTTAGGGCTTCTTGAAGGCAAGAAGATCGCAGTTTTAGGCTATGGCAGTCAGGGACATGCCCATGCACTGAGTCTACAGGACTCAGGCATGGATGTACGTGTGGGACTGTATGAGGGCAGTAAGTCTTGGGCCAAGGCTGAGGCTGATGGGCTGAAGGTGATGAAAACGGCCGATGCCTGTGCTGATGCCGATGTAATCATGGTACTCGTACCGGACACAAAGCAAGCGGCCGTTTATAAAAACGACATAGAGCCTCATTTAACTGAGGGCAAGACCCTCATGTTTGGGCATGGTTTCAACATTCGTTTTGGGCAAATTGTACCGCCCAAAAATGTGGATGTGAGCATGATTGCGCCCAAGGCACCGGGGCATCGCGTGCGCGAGGTTTTTGTGGAAGGTGGTGGCACACCTGGCCTGTTGGCTGTGGAACAAGATTACAGTGGTCAGGCCAAAGCCAATGCCCTAGCTTATGCCAAAGCCATTGGCTGCACCCGAGCTGGTGCTATTGAGACGACCTTTTCTGAGGAGACAGAGACGGATCTGTTCGGTGAGCAAGTTGTTTTGTGTGGTGGCGTCAGTGCGCTGGTGGAGAGTGCCTTTAACACCTTGGTGGAAGCAGGCTATCAGCCAGAAATCGCCTATTTTGAATGTATGCACGAGTTGAAGCTGATTGTGGATCTTTTCTACCAGGGTGGTCTCAGCTACATGCGTTACAGTGTGAGTGACACGGCCGAACATGGAGATTACACGGGTGGCCCCAAGATTATCACGGATGAGACGCGCCAGGCGATGAAGCAGGTTCTACAGGACATCCGCTCCGGTTCCTATGCGGAAGAGTGGATTGATGAGAATGTAAACGGCCGTCCCTGGTTCAACGAACGCCGTCAACAAGCCCGTAGCTCTAAAATTGAAGAAGTGGGTAGATCATTGCGGCAGATGATGCCCTGGTTGAACCCAGTAGAAGTGGAATAAGAAGTAATCGGCGATCAGTGGTCAGTAATCAGCACGAGGTCTTTAGACTGAACATTGGTTACTGAATACTGATTACTATTGCGAAGGAGACTGAAAGAGATGGATGAGAGTGCTGTACATGACACTGTTGTATTCTTCGACACCACCCTGCGTGATGGGGAACAATCACCAGGGGCCACCCTAAATGTGGATGAAAAGATCGAGATCGCCAAGCAGTTGTCACGGCTTGGTGTAGATATTTGCGAAGCAGGCTTCCCTATCGCCTCACCCGGTGATTTTGAAGCGGTACGGCGCATTGCCGAGGAAGTTGGTCCGCTTACGGAAGGGCGCAAATCGGGACAGCCGATGGTTATTGCTGGCTTAGCCCGAGCCAGTAAAGCAGACATTCAAAGTGCTTATGATGCTGTGAAAGCTGCCCCACGCCATCGCATTCACACCTTTCTAGCCACCAGTGATCTGCATTTAGAACACAAGCTCAAGATTGACCGCGAGGAGTGCATTGAGCAGGTTATTGAGGCAGTTACTTTCGCCAAAAGTTTGTGTGATGATGTGGAGTATTCTCCGGAAGATGCAGGGCGCTCTGACCCCGATTTTTTGGTACAAGTGCTGGGTGAGGCCATTAAGGCTGGGGCCACAACGCTCAATATTCCTGACACGGTAGGCTACACGACGCCTGAGGAATTTGGTGATTTGATTCGCTATTTGCGTGAGAAAACGCCGGGGGCCGACACGGTTACTTGGTCAGTGCACTGTCACAATGATTTGGGCATGGCCACAGCCAATACGCTATCCGGTGTGCAAAATGGGGCGCGGCAGGTGGAAGTCACCATTAATGGTATTGGCGAACGAGCGGGCAATACGTCGCTGGAAGAGGTGGCAATGGCCATGACGACGCGACCCCAAACCTTTGACTTGCAGCACAATATTGACACGACGCAAATCACGCGCACGAGCCATATGGTGAGTACCTACACAGGCATGATGGTGCAGCCCAACAAAGCCATTGTGGGGGCCAATGCTTTTGCCCATGAAGCCGGCATTCATCAAGACGGGATGCTGAAGAACGAGCAGACGTATGAGATTATGCGACCGGAGTCGGTGGGGCTAAATGCCTCGAAATTGGTGATGGGTAAGCATAGCGGCCGTCATGCCTTTCGGGTACGCATGGAAGAGCTGGGCTACGATAATTTGAGTCCAGAAGATTTGAATGCAGCCTTTAAGCGGTTTAAGAAGTTGGCCGACAAGAAAAAAGTGGTGACAGATGCCGATTTGGAAGCAATTATTGCTGATGAGGTGTATCAGCCACCGGAAATTTGGAAATTGAACCAGATTCAGGTGTCATGTGGTGATCAAAGCATTCCCACGGCCTCGGTGGATATGACGGGGCCAGATGGCGAAGTTTATCGGGATGCAGCCTTGGGCACAGGGCCAGTGGATGCGGTGTATGAGGCTATTAACCGACTGGTACAGGAGCCGAATACGCTAACGGAGTTTAGTATTAATGCTGTGACGGAAGGCATGGATGCCGTGGCTGAAGCCACCGTGCGTATTCAACCCACAAATGGCGACAGCGAATATGGCATCAATCCGCAGACGAATCAACCAATTGCCCGCACCTTTAGTGGGCATGGGGCCAGTACAGATATTGTGGTGGCCGCGGCACGGGCTTATTTGAGTGCGTTGAATAGAATGTTGGCCTCGAGAGAGGAGCAAGTTAGTGTGGTGGAACGGTAGTAATCAGTAAGCAGTAATCAGTAAGCAGTGTTCGATTTTGGAATGAATGCAAGTTACTGATTACTGAATATTTCTAAAAAATGGCTAAATTTCACGAGACATTGAACGCAGATTTACGAGAGTTTATGGCGGCGCAGCATATCTTTTTTACGGCGAGTGCGCCGCAAGACGGCCGTATCAATCTCAGTCCCAAAGGTATGGATACGTTTCGCTGTTTGGATGACAGCACGGTGGCCTATCTGAACCTGACGGGCAGTGGTAACGAGACTGCGGCCCATTTGGCAGAAAACGGCCGTCTGACGATCATGTTTTGTGGCTTTGAAAAACGGCCGTTGATATTGAGGTTGTACGGCACGGGGCGTGCGGTTCATCAGCGGGATGCGGAATGGAAAGGGCTGTATGCGCTGTTTCCGCCTGAACCGGGGGCGCGGCAAATCATTGTGATGGATATTGAAAGTGTGCAGACTTCTTGTGGTTTTGCAGTGCCGTTTTATGAGTTTCAGGGGGAACGTCCGGCTTTGCGTAAATATGCCAAAAACCTTGGCGAAGAGGGCTTACAAGCCTATTGGGAAGAAAAGAACCAGGTCAGTATTGATGGTTTGCCAACGGGATTGTTTTCGTAAAGGTGAAACTACATATTAATCCAGATAGCACAACAATAATAATACTTGAGCTTCCAAAAAACTTATGACTTGTGAAAAATGCAAGAACATTACTGATCAAAGAAATGTTCCGCATACAATTCGGGTTTGCGAAAATTGTGGCCGGACTATGTATGTTCGTGAATTGGGAAAACATGGCAAGAGTATCAATATTAGGCAAGGTGATACAGTCGTTATTCCCAAAAATTGGCTAAATTTATCATTTAGTCCATTAAAAGGTACAGGTCGGTTTACAAAAGCTGGACTTCAGTGGTTTGCAAAACTTATCTTTCTGGAAGATTTACCAAATAAGCGTGATGAATTTCCAGCAGAGTTAACAAGGTTGGAAAGATTTGCAGATGAGGTACTCAGCAACTCGGATTTACTCAAAGATTTAGATATTAATAATCCAGATCATTCTGAAAATATCATAAAAATCTTAGAAGCTAAAAAGGATACTGCTGAATGGTGGGCATTCTTAAGTGGAGTTTTTATCAGAATTGTTAATGACGCAACTGAAAGCAATGATGTTGAACAAGCAATTTGGGCAATGGCGTGTGCGGAAAGATGCCGCTCAATGGTTATATTTAAAAACCACCTTGAAGAAGCAATTTGGATGGGACATTCTGCAAGACCTCTTGTAGATATGTTAAAAACTTGGGATAGTAACAAATTCAATAAAGATGAAGAATTCTGGCAGCAGTTTTTTGCCGAAAGTTCACTTGCTCTCTCGCAGATTTTTTCTGTTCCTGTTGTTTTTATTAATGATAAAGCTTATGTAGGTGGAATGAATTTTGAGCGAAAGGATGCAAGGTTTGTTGATTACTTATTTTCAAGTGAATTTTCTAAAGAAGTAATATTGATCGAAATAAAGACGCCCATTACTAATACCAATTGCGGGATGAAAGATCATATAATAGGGGCAAAAATAATGGGAGAAGAAGATGGGACGACGAATGCAGATAGAATGGGAAGAAGATGAAGCTACTTTGAAAGAGCGATATCTAGCAGAGAAAGAATCGCAAAGACGAACACGATTGCAAGCGATGTGGCAATTACGGCAAGGGAAGACAACGGCTGAAGTGGCCGAGATAGTGGGGAGACACCAACGAACCATACAAGAGTGGGTAGCCTGGTATCGGCAGGGAGGATTAGCCAAAGTACTCAAGCAGCGACAGGGAGAGAAGGGAGGTAAAGTGTCCTGGCTAAGCCAGGAACAGCTAGAACAATTGAAAGCAGCGGCCGGTGAGGGCGAGATACACAGCATTCAAGATGGGATGAAATGGGTGAAAGAACACCAGGGGGTGAGCTACAGCTATTGGGGGATGCGAAGCATCTTTGTCCGTCTAGGGTTAAAGCGGAAAGTGCCCCGTCCACGTAATCCCAAGGCTTCTGCTGCTGTGCAGGAGGCTTGGAAAAAAGGGGGCTAAGTGCACAATTGGAAGAAGTTGCCTGTGGCGATGTGGCTGGTTTGTACTGGGGTGATGAAATGCGAGTTGGCTTGATAGGTCAGGTACGCCGTGTCTGGGCACCGCCTGGTGTCAAAGTGGTACAGCTATTGGAATACAAGTACGCCTGGTCCTACCTAAATTTGGTTGTCAACGGTTTGACAGGGCAAGTGCGTTGGCAATGGGCCCAGAATATGAAAGGTGAATCCATTGCTCCCATTGTGCAACAGTGGAACTACGAGGGTATTGATGTTATTGTCTGGGACGGTGCTCGTGGCCATCGCGGCCCTGCTTATGCTGAGGTGGCTGTCAAGCTAATTGAGCAACCGCCCTATTCACCTGAACTCAATCCCGCCGAGCGGGTCTTTCAATACCTGCGTGATAAGATTGAAGGCCATGTCTATGGCTCCATTGCGGCCAAAAAGGCTGCCGTTGAAAAGGAACTGGAGACCTTAGCTGCCTCCCCAGAGAAAATTAGAGCCTTAGCTGGCTGGGATTGGATTCGTCTGGCTGTCGCTGGTCTCCCCAATTCTTTTGTGGCCTCTCATTAGGCAATTGGTATAATCTTCTAGGATCTAAGTATCGCGGAGTTTTCAGGCCATCCGCTGAGATTTCAGGTGCAGTTGTTCAAGTTCAAGATTATAGAAATACATTAAGTAAGAGTATGGTAGAAATCACAAAAGAAACTGGTTATCAATTGTCAACTTTTAACCCAAAATGTGTTCTTATTGCTGGTAATGGAGCGGAGCAATTATCTGATGAAAAAAGAAGGCATTCATTTGAGCTTTTTAGAGCTGGCCTAAAGGATATAGAAATAGTTACCTATGATGAGATATTTAGAAAAATCGAAGTTTTAGCAACTTTATTCAATTTAGTTCGGAATGAAAATAAAGTAGGCTAACAATAATATCCTCAACGGCCGTTTACCTACAAACCCTCCAACGCGCCCGCGAGAATGCTCATTCGCGGGATGTGATTTTGACGCGCTTTGAGGGGGAGAATACGGCCGTTTATGGGCAGAGCATGTCTAAATGGGTTCCCGATCATGATGAGGTGTGGGTGTTGATGGTTGAGGCGATACGGCCGTTTGTCAATGCTAACAGTCAACTGCTCGATGTGGGCGCGGGTACAGGGCGGTTTGCCAAGATGGTGCTATCGGCATTTGAGGGGTTACATATTTTGTTAACCGATTTTTCGGCCAATATGTTGGACGGGGCGACGGTGGCGTTGGCTGAGTTTGAAGGGCGATTTGAGACGCAAACGGCCGATTTTTTCAGTGATGAGTTTATGTTTGGGGACGGCCGTTTCGACTGCATCTACTCTACCTTTGCCATTCATCATGGGCGGGAAGTGGCTCAGTACGCCGAACTATATCGCAAAATCCATCGCTGGCTCAAGTCCGGCGGTTGTTTCATCTGCTGTGACCACATTTTGGGCGCAACCGATTACTTGACTGCCCTCAACATGGCCCAGTGGGACAAAATGATGCAGCCCCATCTTGACCAAAAAACACGTGATTGGACGATTGAATCAACCTATGAGGAAGATTCACCGCTGACGATAGTGCAACATTTAGAGTTATTGGGGGAGGCAGGATTTACGGCCGTTGATGTCCTCTGGAAAAAGCAGATTTTCGGCCTCTACATCGGAATCAAAAATGGATAATTTTGATATTGAACGGGCTCGTACAGAAACGCCAGGTTGTGCAGAGGTGATGCATTTTGACAATGCAGGGTCGGCATTGATGCCGCAGCCGGTGCTGGATCGGGTGCTGGCCCATCTGCAATTGGAGGTGGAGCTTGGCGGCTATGCAGCGGCGGATGCAGCACGAGATGAGATTGAGGGGGTGTATGATGAGTTGGCGCGATTGGTGAACAGTGATGCTTCCGAACTCGCCCTCGTCGAAAATGCTACTGTCGCCTGGCAAATGGCCTTCCACAGCATCCCCTTCCAAGCGGGTGACCGTATTTTGACGGCCAAAGCCGCCTACGCCAGCAATTACATTGGCTTCTTGCAAATGGCGCAAAAGCAGGGTGTGTGCATCGAGGTGATTCCTGATGATGCTGACGGACAGGTCGATGTGGCAGCGTTGCGCCAGATGATGGACGAGCGGGTGCGCCTCATCGCCATCACCCATGTGCCCACCAATGGCGGGCTGGTGAACCCCGCCGCCGCCGTGGGTCAGGTGGCGGCCATCGGGAAGATGGCTAGGGAGTGGGATACGCTTTATTTGTTGGATGCCTGTCAATCGGTGGGGCAGTTGCCGCTGGATGTGGCCGCCATTGGCTGCGATTTGCTGTCAGCGACGGGGCGCAAATGGCTGCGTGGTCCGCGCGGCACGGGCTTTTTGTATGTACGAGAAGCAGTGTTGGATAAATTATCGCCGCCCTTTTTGGATTTACGAGGAGCGACGTGGGTGGCGCGAGACGCGTATGAAATGCGGCCCGATGCTCGACGCTTTGAAAATTGGGAGAAGGCCTGGGCCAATGTGCTAGGGCTGGGCACGGCGGCGGCCTATGCTAATTCATTTGGCATGGCTGCGATTTGGGCGCGGGTGCAGATGTTAGGGGCTGAGTTACGCCGTCAATTGAGCGAGATTCCTGGTGTTACGGTGCGGGATAAGGGAGTAGTACAAGGTGGTTTGGTGACGTTTACGATAGAGGGGGTTAGGACAACGGCCGTGCAACAATACCTGCGCCAACAAAAAATCCATGTCACAACCTCCACTACCCGTTCCACACGGCTGGATATGGAGGACCGTGGGCTGACGGAGCTGATGCGGGCCTCGGTTCATTATTACAACACGGTGGAGGAAATCGGCCGTTTTTGTGAGATTATTCGAGCTTTGCAAACACAAAGTGAAATGATAGCGAAGTTACAGAAATTAGTGGTGCCGAAAAAATAAGAACCTCCCCCATGTCATTTCGACGAGTCTTCGAGGAGAAATCCCGACGGACTCGCTGATCCGTCGGGATTTCTCGGGGGACCTAATGACAGTTAAGTGGGTTTTGGGCAAATGAAGCAATATTTTATCTACATCATGGCGAGCAACAGTGGTACGTTGTATGTGGGTATGACAAATAATTTGGAGAGGCGTGTTTATCAGCACAAGCATAAGGTGTTTGAAGGGTTTACAAGCAGATATGATGTGAACCGCTTGGTCTATTTCGAAACATTTGGCGATGTGCGTGATGCGATTGGGCGTGAAAAGCAAATAAAGCGTTGGCGCAGAAGCAAGAAATTGGAATTGATTGAATCTATGAATCCCAAGTGGGAGGATTTGAGTGAAGGTTGGTATGAATAATTGTCATTTCGACGAGTCCGCACAATGTCGTCTGCGACACGAAATCTCGACGGATCAGTAATTCCGTCGGGATTTCTCGGGGGACCTCGAAATGACAATTGATGGGGTGTGTAGTTTTGCAGGATAAAGTTTGGCAAACGGCCGAATTAACTCAAAAATATTTAGAAGGTGTGCGTGGGGCCATTCCCTTGGCGGAGGTGCAGCTAGATGTGATGCTGCGGCTGATTGGTGGGGCGTGTGAGGAGGTAACGGCCGTGCTTGACCTGGGCTGTGGCGATGGTATCTTGGGCCAACTGGTACTCGACCAATTCCCAAATGCACACGGTGTATTTGTTGATTTTTCCGTTCCCATGTTGGCCGCTGCTGAAAAGCGATTAGCGGGGTATGAAAATGCGACACTGATTGAAGCAGATTACGGCCTTAAGGGGTGGGAAGAAATTGTTAATGGTCGATTTGATGTAATTGTGTCGGGTTATTCGATTCATCACCAACCAGACGGCCGTAAACGGGAGCTATATGCCGAACTATTTAGCCTACTGCGGCCAGGTGGCATCTTCATCAACATTGAGCATGTCGCTTCCCATTCGGCCTGGGGCGAGTCACTGTACGATGAGCTGTTCATTGATACCCTACACAGCCATCATCAGCAAAACGGCACAACCCAAAGCCGCGCCCAAATCGCCCACGACTTCTACAATCGCCCCGATAAAGAAGCCAACATCTTGGCCCCCGTCGAGACCCAATGTGACTGGCTGCGCGACATCAGCTTTGAGCAGGTGGATTGTTATCAAAAGCTGTTTGAATTAGCTGTGTTTGGTGGCGTGAGGCCAAAGGAAGTATGAACGAGAATCTTATGGCTATGACTCAAACGCTTATCCAACAATATTTTAGAAGTAAATCGAAACAACTGTTAGCTTCTGTAGAACAAGTGGTAAGCGAGCATTCAGGTCTGCGTGGGAATCATCGGGAAGAATTATTACGAATTTATCTCGCCGACATTCTTCCAAAGAGGTTTGAAGCTGATAAAGGTATGGTTTATGGTTTGCTGGATCGTAGTCATGAGAGTGATATCGTGATCTGGGATGCCCATAACTATCCACATCTACAAATGTTAGGCCACAGTTTTTTCTTTGCAGAGTCAGTCAAAGCTGTACTTGAAGTAAAAACGCGATGGGATTCTGTCGAGTTAGCTGATATTTTGAAAAAATGTGGAGCTATTCGCCGAATTTCTATGTTTAAAAAACCAGATTTGGCAGATGATATCGCTGTGTTACAACTCAATGTTGCATCCCTTAAGTCAGGACAACAACACCAGGGGATGGTTATCACCCCCCATCATATCGCAACAAGTGCGATTATTTTTTACGGCGGTCAATTGCTAAAAGCAGATACATTCCCTGAAGACACTCTACATAATGTTGATGAACAGTGGCCCGATGCTTTCCTTCTACTAGATGCAGGGCGTGTAATATTGAAACGATACAAAAAATTTGAAGGTAGTTATGCAAGTGGAGAAGGTTTTTTGGAGTTTATTGACGCTGGCGAAGATGCACTGGCGATTTATTCGTCGGCATTGCTTGGATTGATTACCGAAAGATCAGTACATGTAGAGGATCCTCTTTACCTAGCTGAGTATCTTAATGGTTTGATCAAAAGTTTACCAAGTGACAGCATAGAATTTCCTCTTAATAGACCAGTTCCTGGTAGAACCGCATATTGGTAAAAAGACCTAAAGCAGATAAATTTCAATCAGTTGAAATGATTTTTGGAAGAAGGAGTTTTGATGAGTACACCTAAAACAACGTTTGATAAGATTTGGGAAAACCACGTGGTTGTGGATGAGCCGGGCAGCCCGGCTGTGTTATATATTGATTTGCATTTGATTCATGAGGTGACGTCGCCGCAGGCTTTTTCGGGTTTGCGCGAGAAGGGGCTAAAAGTACGCCGTCCTTCTCAAACCATTGCCACCATGGATCACAGCATCCCCACCACGCCCATTGGCATCCCCATTCAGGATGCCATCGCCGCCAAGCAGATCGCCACCCTGGAGGAGAATTGTCGCGATTTTGGCCTGCAACTGTTTGGCATGGATAGCCCCAATCGGGGTATTGTGCATGTGATTGGGCCGGAGTTGGGCATGACACAGCCGGGAATGACGATTGTCTGCGGGGACAGCCATACGGCCACACATGGCGCCTTTGGCGCATTGGCTTTTGGCATCGGCACCAGCGAGGTGGAGCATGTTTTGGCCACGCAATCGCTGTTGCAGGTGAAGCCGAGAACCTTTGCTGTGAATGTAAACGGCCGTTTGCCTGAAGGCTGTTCGGCCAAAGACATCATCCTGGCTCTGTTGGCCAAAATCGGCATTGGTGGGGCCACAGGGCATGTCATCGAATATCGCGGCGAAGCGATTCGCAATCTGACGATGGAACAGCGCATGACCATTTGCAATATGAGCATCGAAGGGGGGGCGCGGGCAGGCCTTGTGGCGCCCGATACCGTGACTTTTGACTATTTGAAAGGGAAGAAGCATGCACCACAAGGGGCCGCTTGGGATGAAGCAGTCGCTCGTTGGCGCGAACTCGCCAGTGATGAAGATGCTGTCTTCGACCGTGAAATTGATTTAGATGCATCTGCTTTGGAACCGATGATTACTTATGGTACGAATCCCGGTATGGGGATGAAAATCTCGGAAAGGATTCCTGACCCAGCCAACATTGACTCTTTAAGTGAGCGGCAGACGTTGGAGAAGGCATTGAAGTACATGGATTTGGAGGCAGGACGGCCGTTGCTGGGGCAACCGCTCGATGTCGTCTTCATCGGTAGCTGCACCAACTCTCGCATCTCCGATTTGCGCCAAGCGGCCGAGGTGATGCGTGGGCGCAAAGTCAGCAACAGGGTTAGCATGATGGTCGTGCCCGGATCACAAGATGTGAAAAAGCAAGCTGAGGCCGAAGGGTTGGACCGCATCTTCAAGGAGGCTGGCGCCGATTGGCGTGAAGCGGGTTGCAGCATGTGCATCGCTATGAATGGCGATCAATTGCAACCAGGCCAATATGCCATCAGCACCAGTAATCGCAACTTTGAAGGTCGCCAAGGCAAAGGCGGCCGCACCTTTTTAGCAAGCCCTTTGACGGCGGCGGCATCGGCCATAACAGGCGTTGTCACGGACGTTCGCGCACTATAAATGTGTCATTTCGATGAGTCCGCGCAATGTCGTCTGCGACACGAAATCCCGACCGATATTGCTGATCCATCGAGATTCCTCGGCGGACCTCGGAATGACAATTGACAAGGTAAGATAATGCAACCATTTACACAATTAACCAGCCACATGGTGGCCATACCGACTGAAAATATTGATACTGACCAGATTATTCCGGCGCGGTTTTTGAAGACGATTAGCAAGAAGGGGTTGGGTAAAAACCTATTCTCAGATTGGCGCTACAATGAAGACGGCACACCAAACCCTGATTTTGTACTGAACCAAGCGGATGCGCAGGGGGCAAAGATTTTGCTGGCGGGGGACAACTTCGGTTGTGGTTCCAGCCGAGAACATGCACCCTGGTCGCTGATGGATTACGGCTTTACGGCCGTTATCAGCACCTCTTTTGCCGACATATTCCGCAACAACTCGCTCAAAAATGGCTTATTGCCCATCATCGTGGATGAGGACACCCACAAGCAGTTGATGAGTATTGTGGCCGAGGAGCCGGATGCCCAGGTGAGCATCGATTTGGCAGGGCAGAAGGTGCTGTTGCCAGACGGCCGTTCCGTTGACTTCCCCATAGACCACTTCAGCAAAACCTGTATGCTCGAAGGGCTAGACCAACTCGGCTACCTACAAAAACAAGAAGCACACATCGCGGCTTATGAAGAAGCCAATGCGGCCCGTGTGGATATATTATCGTAGGGGCGGGACGATGCGGTAGCACTCGGCTGGTTTACCAACGCTTTTTCTCCGCATCGTCTCGCCCCCCGCTACGTGCAAGGGGGTGAGACGGCGGCGAGAAAACATATTGGGTAACAATTAAGGTTATACGCCGCCGTCCCGCCCCAACAAAAGGTTCATCATGACCCAAATCTTCCTATACGACACGACCCTGCGCGATGGCACACAGCGCGAGGGGATTTCCCTTTCGTTAGATGACAAGTTAAAAATTGCCAAACGGCTTGATGATTTTGGCATCCATTACATTGAAGGTGGTTGGCCCGGTTCCAACCCCAAAGACATTGAGTTTTTTCAACGAGCGGCCACAATGGAGTGGAAACATGCCAAGATTACGGCCTTTGGCAGCACTCGCCGCAAAGGGGTCACGGCCGCGGAGGATGCCAACCTGCGCCTGCTGATTGAGGCCCAAACCCCAACCATCACCCTGGTCGGTAAAAGCTGGGACTTGCATGTGAGGGATGTACTCAGGGTGACGATGACCGAGAATCTGGACATGATTGGTGAAAGCGTAGCTTATTGCCAAGAACAAGGACGCGAAGTCATTTTTGATGCCGAACACTTTTTTGATGGCTATAAGGCCAATCCCGAATATGCGATTGCTACCGTGAAAACGGCCGCTGTCAATGGCGCGGCTTGTGTAGTGCTGTGCGATACCAATGGTGGCTCGTTGCCTTGGGAAATCACCGAGATCATGCAGGCGGTGCGCACCGCTTTGGGGCCACAGGTGAATGTGGGCATCCACACCCATGATGATGGCGAGTGCGGGGTGGCCAATACATTGGTGGCTGTGCAACAAGGCGCAGTCCAAGTGCAAGGCACCATCAATGGCTATGGCGAGCGCGTAGCTAACGCCAATCTATGCAGTATCATCCCCGATTTGCAGCTAAAAATGGGCTACGATTGTGTACCTCCTGAAAAACTACAGCAGCTCACCGACCTTTCCCGCTACGTGGCCGAAGTCGCCAATCTGGATCATAACGACCATCAACCCTTCGTTGGGGCCAGTGCCTTCGCTCACAAAGGCGGCATTCACGTAGCCGCTATGCTCAAAAACCCCCTCAGTTATCAGCATATCGAACCACAGCTAGTGGGTAACCAGCAGCGCAGCGTTGTCTCTGAGCTGTCGGGGCGCGGCAATTTGGTGGACAAAGCAGCTCAATTTGGCCTCAACACAGAAAGCCTCGACTTACGTGCCGCGCTGGAACAAATCAAAAAGCTAGAAGCACAAGGCTTCACCTTTGAAGGTGCCGAAGCCTCGGTAGAAATGATGCTGCGCCGCACCCACCCTGCCTATGTGCCCGCTTTTGAAGTAAGCGATTACTCGGTGCAGGTCTTCCAACGGCGCGGGCGCGGTCTTAATGCTGAAGCCATCGTCAAAGTGCGTGTTGGCCCTAAGCGAATGCATACCGTAGCCGAAGGTAATGGCCCTGTTAATGCTCTAGATACAGCTCTCCGTAAAGCACTAGTAGATGTGTTTCCCCAATTAGCCAGCGTAAAACTGGTAGATTACAAGGTGCGTATTTTGGATGGCGAAAACGCGACAGCAGCCACCACCCGGGTGCTGATTGACAGTCGCCAAGGCAATCACACCTGGTCAACAGTAGGGGCTAGCACCAACATCATTGAAGCCAGTTGGCAAGCCTTGACGGATAGTATGGAGTACGCGCTTTTGAAGAAATAGAGTTCTTTACGCCCAACGTTCTAGTAGACATCCAATCTTGTAGAACATACTATGAAACGACAATTATTTTCCGTCTTTATCCTATTAAGCCTCTTTCTGAGCCCATCTCATCTATTTGCATCTGAATGTATGGAATATCCCATTAACTATTTATTGGCTTGCCAAGAGGGTGTTTGCGACGGATTTAAAGTAAGAGAGAGATTTAATGGCAGGGGAGGCTGTCGTACATCCCCACAGGTTAGCAGCTTATTTAGGGATGAAGGGGAAGAAATTTATTATTATTTTCATCATGTAACAAATCAAATTGAAAGAGAAGGCGTTTGGGAAATCAAGTTACATCAAAATTGCTCATACCACCTTCGCAATCTAGAAAATTATCATGATGACGACACCAAAATTATTTGTGAACAGGCAAACATTATCCAGATTCATGACAATTTTAGTGATGAAATATTGCAAGATAAGCGCACTCAAGCTGAGAAAGAAACACAATCTGCGAAAACATTAGACATGATTGCCCTTGTTGGTAGCTTTACGGCCGTTTTCTCAATTGGCGGGTTGTTACCATTAATCATTACAGTTATTTATATTTTGACGCGTCGAGTAGCTTTTCTTTCCTATATTCCTCTCTGTTTTATTGGACAAATTATCATTTTTGGAATTGCTGCTATTTATTACGTCTTTCTTTCCGAAGGAACCATATTAGGTTTAGGCTTGATTGTTATTGTCATGATTTTAGAAATTGGGCTACTCATTGGTGCCAAGCTCAATCATCGTTATCATACATTAAATTCTTGAGTTGAAGCATCAAGTCTCTTGGGCGAGTATAGAGAGTTTTTGTAGTCTAGTAATCATACGGTCTTCGACGTGTGGCACTTTGAGGTGCAAGGCACTACCCATAGCGCAGTTACTCGCTCTCAACGGAGAGTACTAAGCACCTGACCCAAAAGAACGAGCTAAATTTTATGAGCAAAAGTCTTTCTCAAAAATCAACCGTTAGCCAAATCCGCCACCGTTTTGATAACGATGTCGAACGCTTTTCTAATTTACAAACGGGGCAATCTTCTACGGTGGACGCGCCTTTAGCACTCGAACTCATCATGCAAGCCGCGGCCACAAATAATCCTGAGGCAACTGCTCTACTGGATATTGGCTGTGGAGCAGGCAACTACTCACTCAAACTACTGCAACTGCTGCCAGGAATGGATGTCACTTTGGTTGATCTCAGCCAGCCGATGCTGGATCGAGCGTGTGAGCGTGTGAGCCAAGAGACTGTTGGCTCGGTGGTGGCCCGTCAGGCGGATGTGCGGGATTTGGTTTTGGCGGAGGGGCAGTTTGATGTGATTGTGGCAGCGGCCGTTTTACACCATTTGCGCGAAGAGGCTGAATGGGAAGCTGTTTTTGCTAAGCTTTATCGTGGACTCAAGCCAGGGGGCTCCTTTTGGGTTTCTGACATGATCCAACATTCTACGCCCCATATTCAGGCAATGATGTGGCAACGGTATGGGGACTATCTAGCCAACCTGAAAGATGAAGCGTATCGGGATCATGTCTTTGCTTATGTTGAGCAGGAGGATTCGCCACGGCCGTTACTATTCCAAATTGATTTGCTGCGACAAGTTGGTTTTCAACAAGTCGAAATTCTGCACAAAAACAGCAACTTTGCTGCCTTTGGTGCAATCAAGGCCAACCAAGCACAATAGACTTCTAGGCTATATTTTTCCGCTTGACGATTCTTTTTTCCAGGATAGTCTTACCGTAATGACAGACGCACTTACCTACACTGGCATAAATTGGCAGGCACACATCGAAGCACTACGAGCCAGTCTTGAGCTACTGCAAAATGAGCTAATTGAGGCTGAGGCGCAGTTGGCAGAGCGTATGGCAGCAATTAATGCCTTTGAGTTTGAATTGCGCTCGAAATTGGAACCGTTTACACGACAGTTAGAGGTGCTGGAAGCCAAGATCAAAGAGGAGTTTGCCCGACTGGAGCGGGAGTGGCATGAACAAGCGGGCGAAGAGTATCCGTGGCAAGAGGAAGGGGCAGCGGCTTCGGGCGAGTATCGTTATCATGCGGAGGATTTAGAGGCCAAGCCGCAGGTTTTGGATGAAGATGAAACGGCCGAAATCAAACGCCTCTATCGCCAGTTAGCCCGCCGCTTTCATCCCGACATGGCTCTGGATGATGCCGATCGAGAATATCGCACCCAATTAATGATGGCTATTAATGCCGCCTACACGGTGGGGGATGTGGACAAATTACGGGAGTTGGCTTTGTCACCTGATTTGGGCCAGCATATGGACAATGCCCTGACGGATCAACAACTGGCTGAAGCTTTGGAGCGGGAAATCGGCCGTGTGCAGCGTCGTTTGCAGGAAGTGAATGAGGAATTGGAGCAGTTGGCCCACCATCGCAGCACGAAATTGATGCGGCGTAAACAGAAAGCAGAAACGGCAGGGCGCGACTTTTACGGGCAAATGATTCAGGAAATACGGGAGAAAATCTTGCAGAAGGAGATGGATTTGGAATGGCTCATGAGTGAAGAGGCCAAAACAGAAGGTATGTTTTTCGATGACGAATTTGATGATGGCTTGATGGATGACGAACCTTCACTCGATAGATGGAAACGGGGTATCGGACTGTATGGTCTGTGGGATGATGATATCTTGGATGACTCAGATTGATTATGCACTCATCAGCACAAAAAGTAGCAGACACGGCCCAAGAATTGGGGCTGAATATTGAGATTGTAGAGTTCGAGCAGACGACGCGGACAGCGCAGGAGGCGGCGGAGGCGATTGGCACGACACTGGCCCAGATTGTGAAGAGTCTTTGTTTTGTAGTGGCAGGGCAACCTGTGATGGCTTTGGTGTCGGGAGCGAATCAGTTGGATGAGCGGAAGCTGGCCCGGCTGCAAGGGGTGAGGCGCAAAAAGGTGAAACGGGCCAGTGCGGATGATGTGAAGACGGCCACAGGATTTAGTATTGGTGGCGTGCCACCGTTTGGCCATGTGACGCAATTGCCGATTTATGTAGACAAGGATTTGTTGTCATTCTCGGTGGTGTGGGCGGCGGCGGGTACACCGTTTGCGGTATTTGCTATTGCGCCGGATGTGTTGGTACGGGTGTGTGGGGGAACGGCCGTTGACTTGAAGAAGTGATCGGTTATCAGTAGCCAGTGAGCAGTAAACAGTAAGCAGTAAACGGTGTTGAGAATAGGTGATGAGTAAAAAGGCAGTCATTGTCAAAGCAGCTGAAGTGGGTTGGGATTCGCGGTCGGTGTATACGTCGGAGCGGTATGGGGCGGTGCGCTGGCAGAATTTATTGAGCGGGGAGAAGACGACCAGTGAAGCCCTGACGATGGGATTGGCGGAGCTGCCGCCAGGGGCACAGTTTGTGCGCCATTGGCACGAGCAGCCGGAGACGTATTTTATTTTGTCGGGCAGTGGTGTGGTGGAAGTAGATGGTGTGGTGCAGGAGGTGGGGGTGGAAACGGCCGTTTTCGTTCCCGGCTCTGCCTGGCATCAAGTGATCAATACAGGAGCGGTGCCGTTAAGATTAGTTTATACCTTCCCAGTCGATTCGTTTGAGGAGATTGTTTATCATTATGAGAGTGGAGGTTAGGTTGCTCCACTTGTGGGGAGGAAGTTTAGGATGTGTTACAAAATCTGGCGTTTGCCTTGGCGTAAAGAAGGGATGGCACAGTAATTTGAATTCGCAAGGCACTTTTTACCTTAAACAAGAATGATGGAGAAAGCGGTCAAGATTATCGTTTTTTCTTTGCTGATTTTGTTATCGGCCGTTATTTTAGGATGGGCCATTTGGCAATATCGCCTATTTTACGAATGGTTGGAACCGCGCCACATTGAAGGCTTGGTTTTGATGGTTGTGCTTAGTTTTGGCCTAACCGCCCTCTTTATTCCGTTTGTGGTTAAACAGGATTGGGCCAAATCATCAGCCAAGGCAGTGGCACAAAATTATTTAGCCAGCTTTGGCCTGATGTTTATGGCTTTAACGGCCGTGTTTTTCTTGTTATGGCTGCTGGGTCTCTCCCTCGAGTTGCTGAGACGTTACCCTACCATTCTGTTTGTTCTAGCGGGGATGTCTCTTCTGTTGCCGCTCATAGTTTATAGAGTACGAAAATATTTATCTGAAGGAGAAGGAAAGAATTAATGGAAGCAAAAATCACATTGTTACCCGGTGATGGCATCGGGCCAGAGGTTATCAATGAGGCGCGGAAGGTGTTAACGGCCGTTGCCACCAAACACAACCACACCTTTCACTTTACGGAACAGTTAGCGGGTGGCATTGCCATTGATGAAACGGGCAACCCCCTGCCCGAAGAGACGTTGGGCGCCTGTTTGGATGGGGATGCGGTGTTATTGGGTGCAGTCGGCGGTCCCAAGTGGAGCGATCCATCGGCGGCGGTGCGGCCAGAGCAAGGATTGCTAAAACTGCGCAAATCGTTGGGCGTATTTGCCAATATTCGCCCCGTAAAGGTCTTTCCCGCACTGGCTGAAGCCAGCCCACTCAAGGCAGATCGAGTGGAGAATGTGGATATTGTATTTGTGCGTGAGTTGACGGGCGGCATCTATTTTGGCACACCGCAGGGGCGAGAAATAGTGGCAGACGGCCGTTCTGGCCATGACACCATGCGCTATAACGAGAAGGAAATCCGGCGGGTGCTGGAAGTGGCCTTTACTTTGGCCCAGCAGCGGCGGGGCAAAGTAACTTCAGTGGACAAGGCCAATGTATTGACCAGTTCGCGGGTATGGCGTGAAGTGGCCCACGAGGTCGCCGCTGAACATCCCGACATCGAGTTTGAAGATGTGTTGGTGGATGCGATGGCCATGTATTTGATCCAACGGCCGTCTGATTTTGATGTGGTGGTCACGGGCAATATGTTTGGCGATATTTTGTCCGATGAGGCTTCGATGATTACAGGATCATTGGGCATGTTGGCCTCAGCCGCTTTAGGTGGTGAGGGAGCCGTGGGGCTGTATGAACCTATTCACGGCTCTGCGCCCGACATTGCGGGGCAGGGCATTGCCAATCCTCTGGCTACTATCATGAGTGCGGCCATGATGTTGCGTTCTAGTTTGGGCCTAGGAACCGAGGCGGATGAGGTGGAAACGGCCGTGGCTCAAGTGTTGAGTGATGGTTATAGAACGGCCGATATTGCCAAAGCAGGTGAAGCGAAAGTGGGGACAGTGGAGATGGGCAATCTTGTTATGGCGGCTTTATAAACGGCTTGTATTGCGTATTGCATAAGGAGGCAAAGCCGCAAAATTTTCCACAAAGGGCACAAAGGACACAAAATTTATCTACACTTTGTGTTATTCGTGACCTTCGTGGAGGACAATTTACGCTTATGGCACACATTTTGCGCTTGTACGAAGTATTTCGTCAACAGATCAATACGCTATACGTAATACGCAATACGTGATGGAAAAGTCAGACATCCTCATCATCGGCGGCGGCATTGTGGGGCTGGCCACGGCTTATGCCTTGTGTCAGGAACAGCCTCACAAGCACATCACCCTTTTGGAAAAAGAGGATAGACTGGCCTTTCATCAATCGGGCCGCAATTCGGGGGTG
The DNA here is from genome assembly GCA_965223555.1 of Promineifilaceae bacterium (SeqCode). Classification (GTDB taxonomy): domain Bacteria; phylum Chloroflexota; class Anaerolineae; order Promineifilales; family Promineifilaceae; genus CBDCWU01. The sequence continues at coordinate 1,640,586 of CBDCWU010000009.1, read as the reverse complement.
CTCCATTCAGGCATTTATTACAAGCCTGGTTCGTTGAAGGCCCAGAACTGCCGCGCTGGCAAGGCCTTGATGGAGGCCTTTTGTACACGGGAAGATATTGCTTTTGACCATTGCGGCAAGGTGATTGTAGCCACACAGGAAGGGGAGGTGGACACCCTACATATGCTCTTTGAGCGGGGACAAGCCACCGGGGTGCAGTGTGAACTCATTAGCCGAGAGCGTTTGTTAGAATTGGAGCCGCATGTAAACGGCATCAAGGCTATCCATGTGCCCGAAGCAGGGATTACGGATTATGTGGCGGTGGCACGGCGGCTGGCAGAATTAATTGAGGCACAAGGGCATGAGATTGTTTTGGGGACGCAGGTGGTAGGTATCGAAATGCGGGGAGAAGCCATTATTGCCAGCACCAACCAAGCCCAATACCAAGCCCAACACCTGATCAACTGCGCTGGCCTCCATTCAGATCGTCTGACACGGTTGGCTGGCAGTATGCCGCCAGCCCAAATCATTCCCTTTCGTGGTGAATATTTTGAACTGAAAGCGGAAGCCCAGTATCTATGTAATGGCCTCATCTATCCCGTACCTGATCCCAAATTCCCTTTTTTGGGGGTGCATTTCACACGCATGATTCAGGGGGGTGTGGAGTGTGGGCCTAATGCGGTTTTGGCTTTTGCTCGTGAGGGCTATCGCCTAACGGATGTGCATGTGCCTGATTTATGGGAAACGGTGCGCTATGTTGGTTTCCGCAAGTTGGCGGCTAAACATTGGCGCATGGGATTGGGCGAAATGTGGCGCTCAGCCAGCAAACGGGCTTTTGTAAAGGCTTTGCAGCAGCTTGTACCGGCTATTCAAGAGGCACATTTGGTGAAAGCTCCTGCCGGGATTCGGGCGCAGGTGGTGCTGCCGGACGGGGGGATGATGGATGATTTTGCCTTTGTGAGCAACGGCCGTATTGTCAATGTGGTCAATGCCCCTTCCCCGGCGGCTACCTCATCCCTTAGCATTGGGCAGCATATTGCCCAAAAAGTAGCGGAGAGATTTTGAGGATGGACTTGATATTAGCTATTTTGGGTTTGCTGGTGGTGAGCGCGACCTGGTTGCATTATTTGACCTTAATTCCAGCGGAGAAAGTGCCGCAACGGCCGTTTTTACATGCGGTTTTTATGGTCGTGGGCATGGGCTTGTCAATGGAGGCGGTGATACGGCCGTTGCTGAGCAATGCTTCATTCCCAATAGTTCCCTTTATTTTGGCGTTGCTGTCCCTGCCAACAGGTGGGCTGTTTTTGTATTTACTCACCATTGCCGCTTTGCCAGATACGCCGTTGCAGGTGGTTGTAGGGGATAGGTTGCCTAGTTTTGCGGCAGTGAATGATGTGGGGGAAGTGGTGGAAACGGCCGGTTTCCACCAGCAACGCCTCCTGCTCAAATTCTTTCGCGGCCATTGGTGACCCTACTGTTCCGCTGAGTTACAGCGGTTCCAAGCCATGCAGCCCCTTTTGCAAAGCTACAGCCTGCAAACTCTCGCTATCAGCAAAGATACCGTTGCCCAAGCGCAACAACATCGCCAACGCGATGGCCTCACTTTTCCCTTACTCACTGACCCTGAACTGAAAATCCACCGCCAATTCGGTCTGGTCCATCAAAATGGCCTGGAATTCAAGACATTTTTTATGCTAGGTATTCCCCTCGGTTGGCCTGTAGGCTTTCGTCGCATGGCTATTCCCACCACCTTTTTGGTAGATGCGCAAGGCATCATTCGCTGGATCGATCAGGCTGATGATTACCGTTTGCGGGGAAATAGGGAACGGATTGAGCAGGCGTTGCAACAGGTATTTGGGGAAGATGAAGGGGAATCCCCTTTTTAGGCCAATTCCAAAAATAAATCATCCAGATTTGAAGGGATTTTTGGGAATTGGGGCCAATCTTGATTGATTGGCTTGAGGCTTTTTCAGAATATGTTGGGTAGTTATTTTTCTGAAAAAGCCTTAACTAATCTCCACTTCGTGAGCCAAACCATTCAAAGTCACAATGAGTTGATTCAAGACATCACGACCAATGATAGCCTCGGTTCCTTCTTGCATAGCAATGGCTTCGATACCAGGAATGGTGTGAGAGCCTACTTGCACAGAAATGAGGTACGTATCTACTGTAACTGGCTGACCAATGACGGCTCTCATACGCCTTGTTTCTAAATAACGAGCCTGAATGGTTTCTAAAACGGCCATTGGGATCATTGTCGCATCAGCCCCAGAATCAATTAAGGCAGTCACACTCTTTCCGGTTTCCGTGCCACTTTTATGAATGATTACTTCCATCACAGGCGCAGCCGGATCATAATCTCGATTGTTATAGGGATGTGAGTAGGCAATCATTTGGGCAAGAGACGCGGTGAACGAAAGTATAAATCTGGCTCTGATGCGGCAGTGACTTTTTTGATGAGGACGATCACATCACCATATTTCTGATCAATACGTGCCACAAGAGCTAGGCGATCTTGGTCATGATCAACAACCTGACCTTGATACATTGCCACATACTGGCCTTCATACTGTGCCAGGAGTTGGGGATGTATTTCCCAGAATACGACCGTTTCCTGTTCCATTTGGGCACGACGAGGATTCACATGAATGGCTGGGAATGTATAAGAAAGGGCGTTGTTGATGATATCGGAGATCGGCCGTTTTTCACTCTCAGAAAGTTGTTGCACTTGCTGATAAATATGGTCTGGAATGATCAGCGTGATTTGTGTACCCATAAATCTCCTCTCAAATATTGAGATGTCGCAATTATAGCAGAAAACAACATTGGAGTTTAGGGGGGGCTACATTACAATAACCGCTCATGAATTTTAGAGTTTGAAGAAGGAAGGGAAACATGACAGAACAGTTAAACAAATATAGTTCACGGATTACGCAGGTGAAATCGCAGGGGGCTTCGCAGGCGATGTTGTATGCCACGGGCTTGCAGCCAGCTGATATGGATAAGGCGCAGGTGGGCATTGCCAGCATGTGGTATGAGGGCAACTCTTGCAATATCCATTTGAATGATTTGGCGGCCAAAGTGAAGCAGGGTGTAGATGCGGCCGATATGGTGGGTATGCGTTTTAATACGATTGGCGTGAGTGATGGCATCAGCATGGGCACGGAGGGCATGAGCTACTCATTGCAATCGCGGGATTTGATAGCTGATTCGATTGAGACGGTGGTCAGTGCCCAATGGTATGATGGCGTGATTACGCTGCCTGGCTGTGATAAAAATATGCCAGGATCGATTATGGGTATGGCACGATTGAATCGGCCGTCTATCATGATTTATGGTGGAACGATTCGGGCGGGCTGCACCGTAAAACACGACAAACTAGATATTGTGTCGGCTTTCCAAAGCTATGGCGAATTTGTGGCGGGCAAGATTAGTGAGGCAGAACGGGCTGATATTGTGCGCCACAGCTGCCCTGGCGCAGGCGCTTGTGGGGGCATGTATACAGCCAATACAATGGCCTCGGCCATTGAGGCTTTGGGCATGAGTTTGCCTTACAGTTCCTCGTATCCAGCTGATTCACAAGAGAAGTTAGACGAATGTGTGCGAGCCGGAGCAGCCATTCGCACACTGCTGGAACGGGATATTAAGCCACGGGACATCATGACGCAAGCAGCCTTTGAGAATGCGATGGTGTTGACAATGGTGCTGGGTGGCTCGACCAATGCCGTGTTACATTTGATTGCCATGGCCCGGTCGGTGGATGTGGATTTGACAGTTGATGATTTCCAAGCAGTAAGTGATCGTGTGCCTTTTTTGGCGGATCTGAAGCCAAGCGGCCGTTTCGTGATGGAAGATTTGCATGAGGTAGGTGGTGTGCCAGCGGTGATGAACTATTTGCTAGAAAATGGCCTGATTGATGGCGACTGTTTGACAGTGACGGGCAAGGCTATTGCCGAGAATTTAGCCGATTTGCCAGGATTGAGCGAAGGGCAGGAGATTATACTGCCGTTGGACAACCCAATTAAGTCGACTGGGCATATTCAGATTTTGCGCGGTAATTTAGCACCTACTGGCTCAGTGGCCAAGATTACGGGCAAAGAGGGGCTGGTGTTTACGGGAACGGCTAATGTGTTTGATGGTGAAGAGGCTATGTTAGCAGCCTTGGAACAGGGCAACATCAAGAAGGGGGATGTGATCATTATTCGTTATGAGGGGCCGAAGGGCGGGCCAGGGATGCCGGAGATGTTGACCCCCACAAGTGCTATTATGGGCGCGGGCTTGGGTCAGGACGTGGCCTTGATGACGGATGGCCGTTTCTCGGGTGGCTCGCATGGCTTTATTGTGGGGCATATCACACCCGAAGCGCAAGAGGGCGGTCCCATTGCCCTGGTGAAAAATGGTGACCAGATCACGATTGATGCTGAAAAGCGCATCATTGATGTGCATATCAGCGATGGGGAAATGGCATCTCGGCGCGAGGCTTGGGCAGCGCCCCCTTACAAAGCCACACGTGGCACATTGTACAAATACATCAAGAATGTGAAATCCGCTTCCGAGGGTTGCGTAACGGACGAGTAATTTTGATCGTGTTGCGGTGGTTCAAAGGTAAATGATGGCCGTAGTCGGGTATAGCCGATTGTTATAGTGACCGCTCTGTCTTTCCATTTACAGATTAGCACTCGTCGAAGCCGAAGCATATAGCCTGTCCGTCTTCATGGCATTGTTAGCGCCCTTCAAGCAGAAGCTGGGTCCCTCCAGATCATGAATTCTGTTCGGAGTCACGCTCGATGGCAACGTATTCTGAACCAGACGTATCAACGACCCGATGATACGAGGTTTTATTTACCAGCAGTTGAAAAATGTCAGGTCGCGAATAGTGTCCACCAACATCGCACGTGGACTTGGCTACGAAGATGCGCTCCATAGAACCGTTCGCTGTGAGGATAGCTTCACCCTTGGCCGGGCCAGCAATGATCCCGCCCCTCGGGTCGATGATGCAACTAGCGCCTATATTCGTGAATGCAAACTCCTGATATGCCTCAGGAACATGTTCGGCGGAAAGTAGGCCGCCTACGTGGATTACGTAAGCAGCAGCCTGGGAAGCGAAGGCCCTGGACAACAAGACTTGGGCCCACGTAGGTTCAGGCGCGGCTGGCACTGGGTCCGCTGAACCGGGCCACGCGGCAATATGGATCTGGGTGCCTTGAGACATCAGCACGTAACCGGACAGGACCATGTTGTGTTCCCAACAATTGAGACCGCTGACCCTCCCGTAGGGGCGCTCGTAAACGGTCAGGCTGGCCCCGTCGCCCTCCCCCAAACGGCACGTTCCTTGTGGGTGGGCTTGAGTTTGCGATGCCACCCCGAGATACGACCGTCGTTGGCGATGAACAGCAATGTGCAGTAAGCAGTACCCTGCGTGCGGGTATCGCGTTCGACGACACCGATTACAACATCTATGTTCGCCTGGCGAGCCGCTTCACACAGTTGGTCGGTGGTAGGACTCGGAATCTCAATGGCATTGGCAAGGTATTCTGCTGCGGCTTTCCACGGTAGCAGCCTGTCGGAGCTTGAATCCCAGATGAAAAATGGATAACCGGGAAGCCACGTCTCGCCAAAGGCTGCAATCATCGCGCCCTGCGCGCCTGCCTCTTGGATCAGGCAACAAGCCTTTTTCGTGGATTCAAATGGTGGCTGGCCACAAAACCAGGCGGGGACCCTTTCACCCCAGAAGTTGTTACCACAACAGCCGTTAACAATTACTTGAATTACCTAAAAGCTGAAGGCCGCGCCCCCCGTACTCGCAGCCAGGCGCTCACCGCCTTGCGCCGTTTCTGCCTGTGGGCAATTATCCAACTGTGCTGTTACTGAGTACAGAGTTGAATCTGCCAAGCGTTGAGTGTCCCACTGTCAGCAGAGGTATAGTCGTCCGTTACTGTCAATACCCAAGTTCCATCAGCGCTCAAGCCATTGAACGCACTCAAAGGATTGTTCGGGGTAAAGGTGCCATTGATTGTTGGGGCTGACTCGCCACATTGCTCCTCAACAGGCAAGGCCGCTGCATCATCTAAGGTAACTAGGAGATCAGCAGCATCGCAGCCATAGGTGCTGGCTGGGAGCCCTGGTCGATCAATCAGAGTCACACTGCTGTTGGAAGCTTGATGGGTCAAGATAAAAGAGAGATCACCTACCCAAGGATGGCTCATATCAATTGTCACATCAATATCTGTAATCAGGCCATTGTTGTTGACTATCAAATCCGAGCTTATAGAAGCTGTGCCGTTGGGTAAGGCTTGCGGAATGTCTGTGCTGCTATAGGTGGTGCAGACAATGGTCTCCCCTATTGTCCAAGTGAAGTTGACGCTATCACTGCCACCGTTGCCATCCGCCACACTCACCGTCACATTGTAGTTGCCTACTGTGTTGGGCGCACCCGCAATCACGCCGCTGTCACTGTCGATAGACAAGCCTGCCGGTAAGCCTGTGGCACTGTAGCTCAACGTATTCCCATCCGGATCATTAGCACTGATTGCCAGATTGACAGTCTCACCAGTATCATTTGTTTGGTCGCCAGGGTTAGTCACACCTGGTGCTTGATTGTTGCCATAGCTTAGGGCCAAGTACGCAACTTGCTCTGTAGTATGACGTGTTTCTGCATCCCTGATCTGGTCTTCATTAACAACTAGGTCTAGAGCATTGTCCAGACTTAAGATGGTAGGCCAACCACCATCATTACCATCCATAGCTGCCGTAGAAACGATGGCTGTATCTCGCTGCGTGCTGAGTGCATAGGTGTAAGGGGGAGCATTGTCAGGCCCGCGAACAATATCAGCACCAACGGCCGCTTCATAACTCAGATCATTCATCAGCCCACTACCTGCTTCGATGACAATGTAAGCGATGGTTTCATCGGCACGAGTCGTGTCTATGTCCTCACCTACCTGTTTGCCAACATAGAGATTGCTTGCATTTGGTGGGCTTTTTGCCGACGAGCCTCGCGCCCAAAAGCTGGACCAATCAGCATCATTGGCACTCATCACCTGCCCAATAACCACTGGATTGCTGTAGGTATTGAGATAGCTTTGTTGTTCACCCAGCCAACTTCCCTTACGGTCAGTCTGTGTGGAGAGAACCTTCACTGCCTCCATCTTGACACCATGTTCGGCGACTGTATAGGTGCCAGCTTCAACGACGAGGTAATGGGCTGTGTAGCCGCTGAGGGTTTGGCCACTGGGGTTTTGTGCTTGGATCTCAAAGCTATTGCCACTGGCGTTGCGGATACGCACCACTGCTGGTGGCTGACCCAGCCCATATTCTAAGGAAGCCACAACCACCATATCACTGTAATTTTGGTTCAGGGTGACAGTTTGCCAACCGCTATCAAGATTCGTAACGGCACCAAACACCATATTCATGTTTTGGGAAAGATCATTGATTGTCCAGGTGAAGTTGGTATTGTCACTACCCCCTTGGCCATCAGCTACGGTAAGGGCGACATTATAGTTGCCAGCTGCTGTTGGCGTACCCACAATCAGGCCGCTACTGCTACTGATAGATAGACCAGTTGGTAGTCCGGTAGCACTGTAACTCAAGACATCACCGTCGGTGTCGGTGGCAACAATTTGTAAGGATACATTATCCCCTTCATCATTGGTTTGATTGCCTGGATTTGTCAGGACGGGAGGTGTATTCAGACTTATCATGGGTTCAGAATCATCAATTTGACTCAAATAAGTGACTAAGCTGTTTAATTCGACAGTGGTTAGGGAAACGCCCGCATGAGCATCCACAGCATCCGCTAATGTGTTAGCAGATCCATTGTGGAGATAAGGGCTGGTTTGCCATAGCCCACGCAACGTGGGTGTATCAAAACCTGTGAGGTTGGCTCCTAGCCGCTGCCCGCTGCCTGGCTGAGAGATCGTGCCAACATCATGTAAATTGTTCAAGGCACTATCCGTAAAATTCACGCCACCATGACAAGCTGCACAACTATTTTGAATAAAGATCTGTTTTCCAATTTCCCCCTCACTACTCAAAGTGCCGTCAGCATTACGGAAGGGGCTATTCCCTACCGACGACAAAGAATTAACGTAGGCTGCTAAAGCGTCCAAATCGGCACTTAACCCTGCTTTAGGTGTGCCCAGCGGATCACTTGTATTATTGAATTGGGCATTTGTTAACAGGCCAGTTCCCCCAGCTAAAGAACGTATTTGCCCTTCAAAGTCTTGTACTTCATCAAAGTTGCCTGTCCAATGCAGTGGCCCTTGATTCCCGTGCCCTTCCAGGCTAATGGTGTTGCGTAGCCCTTCGCCAGCATCGGTTAGGTCCCAAATACGGCCGTCTTGCCCACCACCATTGTGACATGAAGCGCAACTCATGTAGTTGTCTTGTGCCAAACGATCATCAGCGGCATCATAGAAGAGTTGCTTACCGTTCAAGATTTGGGCTGAGAGTGTTTCATTGGCAACCGTTGTGGTAGTGGCAATAGTGGATACGGATTGAATGCCGTCACTAATCAAAGCCGTGAGATCATGGATGGAGACTGATCGATCCATAAAGTTGTAGACATAAAGTGTCAAGCCATCAGCCGAAACGACGACCCCTTGTGGGGCACGTCCAACATTGAAGCGGAATAGCTCAGAGCGGCTGTAAGCATCGACCACGGCAATCTCGCGGCTTGTTTCTAAAGCGATAAAGAGATAGTTGCCATAGAGACCGAAGGCTGCGGCACTGCTGACACTCGCATTGTCTAGATCAAGGCGATGGGTAAAGTTTTCACTTTCGCTCCCCATATCGATGTATGAGGCAATGGCGCGGACGGTGTGTTCAAAGTTGAGATTGAGGCCATCACGCAATGCCCCTCTTAAAATATTATCTTTTTTAGAGGGAACCCAAGCTGATAAACCATCAGGGGCGATAATAGGGGCGCTCAAGTAGTTTGGTACGCCGCGTGCTCCAGCTTCAAAATCACTGCCATTGTCGACTTGCAAAACGGCCGTTTTCACGATACTCATCGTGCCAGGATCGACAACAATAACTTCCCCTCCGACATTACTGGTTTGGGGTACACCGCTTTCCTCACCAGGTAGCTGGGGTGTAATAAATCGAGACAGATAGATACGGTTACCAGTTGCAGCGACGGCTAGATGGCGCACTTGTTGTCCAACGTCAGCCTGTCCAGTTTGGGTCATGGTATGGACATCAAATTTGAGCAATTTTCCTGTCGCTTCTAGGGCGATGTAGGCAAGGTTGCCATCTGGGGCAAAGGCCACGCCATATGGTTCTGAGCCAGGAGCCAGTGGCAAGGTTTGCACGACTGACAGGCTATCTGTATCAATGGTAGTAATGGAGGCATCGGCGCTGTTGATCACCCAAATACGGCCGTTTGCTGCCAAGCCTAAGCTATTTGGTTCAGCTCCTACACCAATCTCGGCAATCTTATCACCATTGACGGCATTAATGATAGTCACGGTGTCGTTATCTGGGTTGACATTCCACACGCGATCGTCCCCAGTACGTGTTTCATAGATTATTGGACTAGAATGTGTTGGTTGATTGGCGGTCGGCTGATTATAAATTGCCTGATAGAACTGAATCGATTGCTCTTGTCCATCATTCAAGGCGGTTAAAGTAACCAAATAACGACCAGGTTGGCTAAATGTATGGGTGACAGAGGGAGAGTCGCTATAGGCGGTTTCCGGAGAGCTATCACCGAAGAGCCATTTAAATTGGGGATCGTCGCCACCGCTATAATTGGCAGTATAGTTTACGGCCGTTCCTGTTGGGGCTGGTGAGGAAATCATTGGATTCAACGTTAAAGGTACACCGGTTGCGACGCTACCAAATATCTGTACCTCAGCTAATTGCAGGTTGTTTGTTCCAGCCAGCTGTATGCGAACATAGCGGCCCAAGTTGTTTATCGGGAAATCGGTTTGACGTGGCGCAGTGCCAGGGTAATGATGATCTAAGACACCTGCCTGATTTTGGGTAGCAGTTAAGTCTGTTGAATTAAATGGGTCCATTGATATCAAAACGTGAAAATTGGACAATCTATCAGCACAACAATCTTCACGATTCCACAATGTTATCGTGTCAATGTCGTAAATAGCCCCTAAGTCAACCTGCCACCAAGCTTGTGTGTCAAATAATGTATGGCTTAAAGAACCATTGCCAAAATTACCATCTATATTGCCATCTACAGCATTTTCAGAAAGGAATAAGTTTGAATAATCGGATGACTGAGAGGTAGATTTACCCAGAGAAATATTTTCGAAGTTTTGATAGGGCGATAGGTAAATGCCATCAATTACGGAAAGCGTACTATCCCCTGGCTTTTGCCAAGCTACAGCTAAATTGTCGCCTCCGCCACCTTCTTTCTGTAGTGCCTCAATATAATATTTTCGGCCAGCTTCTAGAAAGATCGAAGTGGATTGTTGCTCTGCGTATTTGTTCCATTCACGGGAGCTAGACCAGCCTGGTACATTAGCAATGAGCACCTTATTGGCGGGATCAAGATTGCTGCTTAACCATAACTCACCATTATCATCACTTGATATCCAAAAGGTATAATTGCCCGTTGTTGGCGGATAAAGATAGCCATAAATGCGTGATCCATAACTGTCTAACCAATTTATTGGCCCTTCAAAAACAGTTAATGTCTCAACCCCTGTTGGGTTATCCGGGAAATTTGCGCTGCTTGTTAAGTTTGATATAGCATTACCACTAAGCCCTGTCCACCACTCTCGAATAATTGTTCCCTGTCCATCAGGAAAAATGATCCACTCGAATTCGACAGTCGTGCTGCCGTCGGTGCCGTCTGCTACGGTAACTGACGTGTTGTATGTGCCTATGGTATCGGGTATGCCAGAAATCAGACCAGTCGTGCTGTTAATGGAAAGTCCAGTAGGCAAGCCCGACGCAGAATAGGTTAGCGGGTTATTATTATCATCTTCAGCATTAATTTGTAGATGCACAGTGCCATTGCGAACATTTGTCTGTTTGCCTGGATTAGAAACATCTGGCAACGGTGATTTAAACACACGTATAATTTGTGATGCAGAAGGAACCCCTTGATTGTCGATGGAGAATAGCATCCAATATCCAGGCACTAAAACATTTGCATTGCTATGGGCTGTTAATTCATATTGATTACCCCCTAGACTGTTAAAGGGGACTTCTAAAAATCGCTGCCCAGTGTTCATTGTATGAGTGGTGGCTGACATACGAATCATCGTAAAGCGTTGGATGTTATCGGGAGATTCCACAATAAATGTCTTGCCAATGGCAAATGAGGTTGGTGCAGCGGTCATGATGGGACGCGGGGCCAAGGTACCATCTGATTGGAATAAATAGGGCGGAGAGAAGACTTGCCCATCTGTATGGGTTGCTGGATGATCCGGGTCTCCTGATGAATAGCCACCACCAGCTGCTAAAACACGGCCGTCTGGCAATAGAATAGCTGTGGAATGATAGTTGCGTGGTACAGACATTGCATTGAGTAATGTCCATGTTTGTGTTGTAGGGTCCCAGATTTCGGGATCCAAAACTGTGCCACTATCTGAGAATTTTGCGCCCGTAGTATTGCCGCCGATAACAAGGACTTCCCCAGTAGGCAAGATGACTTCATTGGAAAATTGCCGAGCAATATTCATGGGGGCAATCTCTGTCACAACGGGCGACGGGTTTGTAATATCAATAATAGCCGCTTTATTGCTACTAGTATTTACCGTGCTATCGATAGCACCGCCAGAAACCAAGATTTTCCCTTCATCATACATGATGGCTGTTGCTTCTTCGGGGAACCAGCTAAGGTTGTTGGGGCCCAAATTGGTGATACTGCCATTCCCATTTGGGTCAATACTATGCATTTCTGGTGTGGCACCATAGTGGAAGATATGGCCTCGTGGATCAAGGTGCATCAATGGCCACCAGCCTGCGCCATCTTTGTTGGCACCATAATCCAAAATGGGGCCTTGTAAATCGACTCCAAGCAGGTGAGTCCAACCTTGACCTTCATCCCAACGCTCTGGGTAGCGTCCCCCTTTGCCTACAGCCACGAAAACGCTTCCATCTCCTAAAGTTGCCCCTGTCGGATACCACCGACTGCTATTCATCGATGTTTCTTGGGACCACGCATTGGTTAGTGGGTCAAATATGCTGACTTTGTCGACAGTATTTCGTCCCCCCATGGCCATAATACGGCCGTCATCCAAAGAGACCATTTCCGCACAAAACATATTGTGATTGTCATTAAAATAGGGAGTGAATAAACCTGTTTTTGGGTCCCACGCGGCCGCATAGGTTTGTTCGGCTACTGGCCAATGTTCCGGTTCGCTTCCAGACCAGGTGAAGATACGGCCGTCTGGTAAATTAGCCATCGAAACAGGGGTGTGAGGCCAGGTGATCACGGGCCCCCATTCACCGCCTACATCAGCAGCAAACATATTCATTTTTATAAGGTCTACTGCACTTAGTTTAAAAGGCTCATCGTTTGCAGATAATTTGGCCCAATATTCATCATCATGATGATTGGGATCGCCATGATGATGATTGGGGTCATAATTGTTGGGATCATGATAATGATGGGGGTCGATAGGGGTAAAGGTAGAATCTGTCGGGACAGTACTTTGCTGTTCCTGGGGGCTCAATTCATCTTCTGTTTCTTGTGCCGAAACAGTATTTATGTTGGTCGGGCTAATTGACAAAATGAGCGGGATAGTCAAACATAGAAAACAGATTCTCAAAAATCCAAATAGGGTACGCATACTTCTTCTCCTTCGTTTCTCTTCCTCTATAAACTTTGCTAAACAGCAACTTGATTTCAGAGTCAATAGTATCTTAGTACTATTAACTTAAGTATTTTCTTACGAATGATGGTGTTTCCAATAGTTGTGTGCTGAAGTACGGTAAGGGAGTGATTAGAGGCGAACTAAGTCTCGGTTCAAAACATATTCCCCATACAAAATCACATTTTCCCAGCCAATAGGGCTGATATGCGTCAAAAGGTTTAGGTTAATCCCCTCAGCTTGAGGGTCACCCTCACGAATAACATGGGCGATTTCTTTGGCCTGCCAATAAATGAGACAAGCCATAATAAGAGTAAGAGAATTACTGGTATTGCGTTGGGCCTGAAGATTGCGAGCAGATATTTTGCCCTGTTTACCATAAGCAATTTGCCGGGTAAGCGCATAGGTTTCTTCACTTTTAAGTAAGCCCCGTCGCATTCGCTGGCGTGTCAGAGGATCAGACATCACAAGTAAAATGTGTTCTGTTTTGAAGACACGTCCCAGCTCTCGATTAGCACGATAAAAATGGTCCTTGCCACTATAACCAGCTAATACTGGAGATAGTTATCATCCTTTGTTTCTGCCTCTATTGATGTTAAACTGTGCATATGCATAAAAATGAAGATTTACATGATTGTTTAATAGCCGTTTTGACAGCTCAAGAAGCTGCTAAACAATGGGGGCTAACTCGTAATGCAATCAGTGATGCTTGCCGCCGTAGGGCATTAAGGGCACGAAAGTCTGGTCAAACCTGGTTGGTAACCATAGTTGATATGTTGCACTATCAGAACGGCCGTTACCGGCCCGATGCTATACTTGATGAATTGCAGCCTGCTTTTGACCGATCATTTGCTACAATCGGATGATGGCGTGGCGTGGACGACTGTTGAGAATGATCTCAAAGAACAGCCAATCTGGTCGTTGTCGGTGGTGGCGGGTAAAGTGGTGATGGGAACGGCCGATGGCAAAGTCTATTCCTTGGCTCATCCGACATGAAGATTCAGGTTACATTTAATCCAGACTCAGCTAGCAGTGTGGCAAGATCACATGAAGAAAAAAACACGTCAATGCCTGAAACTGGGAGGTACGATGAGTCCATGAATGAAATCGAGGCTGCAAATGTCGGATAGTAGTTCTAGACACGGAATGCTTGGACCTATCGCTGTGGGTGGCGTCGGTGGGAGCGGAACAAGAGTTATCGCCAATATCATGACAGCGACTGGTTTTGAAATTGGCAGTGACCTTAATGATGCTCAGGATAATCTGTGGTTTAATCTGCTGTTTTTCCGGCCAAAATGGTTTTGTAAAGGGATATCTAAGCATCGTCGGGCGATACGTACAGGGTTGGGCCTGATGGGCAAGTCAGCTAAAGGCCAGCACTGGCTCACGGTTGGCGAGTTAGCTTATCTGGTCCAAGCGGCTATGGATACGACGTTGGACAACAACTTCGGGCGCCATTCCTGGCTGTGGGCACTGAAGCGCATCCGAAACTTCTACCGTTCCCCACCCATTGACCCAACGCAGGCTGCTGGGTGGGGCTGGAAGGAGCCTATCACGCACTTGATCGTAGAAGACCTACTCGACTACTTCGATGGAGCTCGGTACATTCATGTGATACGCCATGGTCTCGACATGGCCTTCAGTTCCAACCAAAACCAGACACGTCGGTTTGGGCCGTTGTTCAACGTTACAGTACGGAACGACGAGCCTGTTTCACCTACCGATTCGCTCCGCTATTGGATTCGTGCTAACCGTCGCGCGCTTGAGATCATGGAGCGCCACGGGACAGGCCGCTGTATGGCCCTTAGTTTTGACGACCTTTGCACTTCACCTGAGCCAGAGATACGAAAACTTCTTGCCTTTCTCGAACGGGATCCAGAATCCTGCGACCTGTCAGCACTAACTGAGATCCCTCGCCGACCGAAGTCTCTCAACCGATACCGAGATCAGAACCTGGATATATTCGACACGGAAGATCTGAAGGCTGTGCAAGCACTTGGCTTCGAGATCGTGACTTGATCGGCTCGATTGTTTCTCAAAAATTTACGGTTGAGCGGACACCGTAATGATAACTCAACTGTAAAACAGTCCAAAATCTGCAAATATCAACACGCCTTACTGAATTGCATGAGTACGCGCCAAATGATAGGCAATTTGTTCGGCCACTTTCTGAACACGCGGCTCATCCAACATCCCCACGCGATGGCCGGGAATATTTTCGACAATCAATTCCCCATCAATGAGATTTCGCCAGCCCAGAGCATCGTCATGCTTGAGACCGACGGGCTGGATGGTAGCTCGGAAAAGTAAAACGCGACCGCAGTACGGCTGGGGTGTGTAACATTGATGAGCCACATCATGTACGGCCTCTAATTCATCCACCTGATAAGCAACGGATGGCTCCCTGTCAATGCCCAATGTTGCAGTCAACGGCCGTGTCGCCTTTTCAACCTTTAACTTAACCAGCTCACTACTCCGCCGTAAGCGCTCGCTGATGAAGCGACCTTTGTGTGGGTGGAAATGGAGATTGCTTCCCTCTTGCCGAACACGGTCAACAACCTTATACAGCTTACGGCGCACACCTGAGGAAGCACCATTTGTATAAGTTAGGTAACCTGGCCCACTGTTTTGTACAAAAATGAGTAGGCCAACTGTCTCACCTTGCTCTTGGATTTGCTGAGCCATTTCTAAAGCAATATCGCCCCCCATGCACCAACCACCGAGATAATAAGGGCCATATGGCTGTAGCGAACGCATTTCATTGACATAATGAGCCGCCACTGCTTCGATTGTTTCAAACGGCGCACTGCCGCCATCCAACCCTTGCGCCTGCAATCCATAAAATGGCTGGTCAGGGCCAAGTCGGTCGGCAAGCTCACGATAGCCAAGGACATTGCCACCATGGGCATGAACGAAATAAAGAGGGGGCCGTGTTCCACTTGGCTGGATAGGAACTAGCGATGTCCAATCGGGTGTCCACTCTTCAGCGCGCAAAACGTCGGCGAGCCCTGCTACCGTTTGCACCTCAAACAAGAGTGCCAGTGGGAGCCTACGCCCAAATTTCTGCTCAATTTGGGCAAACAACCGCGCTGCCAACAGGGAATGTCCGCCCAATTCAAAGAAATTGTCATTCACGCTGATGGGACGGATGTCAAGGAGCTGTTCCCACAACCCGATCAGTTGCCGCTCAACCTGATCGCTCGCTGCCACATGCTGCTCTTTTTGCTTACTTTCTATTTGCGGCCTGCTATCCATGGCTAACAATGCCTTGCGGTCTAGCTTACCATTAGGTGTAGTCGGAAAATGAGAGAGCCATACAAATGCCGACGGTATCATATAATCGGGCAAAAACGTGCCCAGATGCCGACGCAGCTGGCGATCTGAAGGAGAATTTTCCGTTTTGCCAATCAGATAGCCGATTAAACGTTGATCACCAGGCGCATATTCACGTATGAGGACGTGAGCCTGATGAACATTAGGCTCGCGTATGAGAACCGCTTCAATTTCGCCCAATTCAATGCGAAAGCCCCGCACCTTGACCTGAAAGTCTACCCGTCCCAAACATTCTATATGACCATCTTGCCGCCAACGAGCCAGGTCGCCAGTACGGTAAATGGTGCTTGTAGTGTCGTTCGCCGTAAATGGCACAAAGCGTTCGGCTGTCAATTCTGGCCGATTCAGATAACCACGTGCTACCCCATCGCCACCAATGTATAGCTCGCCTGTAACCCCTATCGGTACTGGAGCGAGATGTTTGTCTAGGATATACATCTGGGTGTTGCCAATGGGACCCCCTATCAAGATGGGTTCTTCTCCAGCTGTGACCTGATGGATGGCTGACCAGATCGTTGTTTCGGTTGGCCCATACATATTCCACAGTTCACCACCATTGACTAATAGTTCGTTGGCTAGTTTCCGTGGCATGGCTTCTCCGCCACATAACATTTTCATCTGACCGTCTGGCTGCCAGCCAGCATCTAATAGCATCTGCCAACTGGCTGGGGTTGCTTGCATAACTGTTATCTCGGACTGACCTATGGTCTCGCCTAATAGTCGCCCATCTGCTACTGCTTCACGGCTGGCAATGACCAATTCTGCGCCAGTTGTTAACGGTAAAAACAGTTCCAAGACAGCAATATCAAAGGACAAGGTGGTGACGGCTAATAATTTGTCTGTGGCTGTCAAACCAGGACACTGCCGCATCGTTTCTAGGAAGTTGACCACGTTGCGGTGAGGAATCAACACGCCTTTGGGTTTGCCTGTGGAGCCGGAGGTGTGGATGACGTAGGCTAGGTTGTCTCCTGTTATCATACTGTTTGGGTTGTCTGAACTGAAGGTGGCTATCTTCTCCCAATCGCTATCTAGGTAGACGATTTGACCTTCAAAGTTGAGCCCATTCTGGCTGACTTGTTGCTGACTCAGGATGATTTGGGCTTTGGTGTCTGCCAACATGTAGGCCAGACGCTCTGCTGGGTAGCTGGGGTCCAGGGGTAAGTAGGCGGCTCCTGCTTTGAGGATACCTAATAATCCTATCATCATCTCTGCTGACCGTTCCATGCAGATGCCTACAAATTGTTCTGCCTGCACGTTTTGGCTCAATAAGTAGTGGGCTACTTGGTTGGCTTTGTGGTTGAGTTCTTGGTAGCTCAAGCGCTCTGATTCATAGGTGACGGCCGTTTTATTGGGGTATTGCTCAACTATCTTCTCGAACTGCTGCTGCAAACACATCTCGGCTGGTAACTCTATTTTTGTTGTATTCCACTCTTGCAAGATCATTGCTTTTTCAGAGTTTGGCATCACACCTAATTGGTAGATTTTTGTCGTCGCTGATGCTTGTATGAGGTTATAGAGTAGCGTTTCATAATGTTGCGCCATTCGTTCAATGGTTGAACTGTCAAACAGATTGGCGTTATACTCTATGGAAAGCCGCAAATTCTTTTCAGTTTCATCGATGTAGAAGCTCAAATCAAATTTAGATGTACCCGTGGTGCCATAAGACCAAGTACCGGTAACTGGTGGCAGTGTAACAGCACTCTTAGGTACATTCTGCAAGACAAGCAGCACTTGAATGAGCGGATTGATGGCCAGATTTCGCTCTGGCTGCATGATTTCAACCAATTTCTCGAAAGGAATATCTTGATTGTCGAAAGCTCCCAATGCTGTTTCACGTACCTGTTGTAAGAAGTGACACACCTCCATTCCCTCTGCAAATGAGGCGCGCAAGATAAGTGAATTAATAAAGCAGCCTACCAACGATTCCACATCAGCACGATTACGACCAGCAACAGTCGTACCTACTAGAAAATCATCTTGGCCACTGTACCGTTGCAACATCAACTGGAATGTGGCCAAGAGGGTCATAAACAGGGTGAGCTGTTCTTTGTTGTTGAATTGCCTTAACTTTGTTGTTAAATCTTCAGGCAAATATACTCTGTGCACTTTACCAGCAAATGTTTGCCGCGAGGGGCGTGGCTTATCCAATGGCAATTCAAGTATCTGGGGGGCACCGGCAAGTTTCTCTTGCCAATACCCCAACTGATCATCAACTAGACCTGTGTCAATTTGCTGGCGTTGCCATTGGGCATAGTCGCTGTACTGTACAGGCATCTCTGGCATTTCGAATGCGTCCCCAGCCTCTTGCATCCCTTGGTAAATAGTTCCTAAATCTCGAATTAATATTTCTACTGACCAGCCATCTGAGATGATATGGTGCATATTAATAATGAGAATGTTTTCACTTTCTTGCAGCCTTAACAGTTTGACTCGGACGAGTGGTTCTTCCGCTGTTAGATCAAAGACCTCCTTGAATTCCTTATCCATGATCTCTTCTGCTACTTTTTCTCTTTGCCCTTGAGGCATATCTCTGAGGTCTATTATAGGCAAGGTGACTCTGTGGTTAGGCAAGATTCGCTGTTCCATCTGCCCATTCACCATAGGAAAAAAGGTGCGTAGGGATTCATGCCGTTCTATGAGCTTGCCTATGCTCTTTTCTAACATTTCTATATCAAGAAGTCCCTGTAGCCTCATGTGGGTGGGCACATTATAGACTGGCTGATCGGGGTCCATGTGGGTCAAAAACCACATCCGTTCTTGAGAATAGGACGGCACTAATTTCTGGTCGCGCGGTACGCGCTCTATTGGCTCTACGGGCAAGGACTCTGACCCAATCCGCTTACCTATGCCGCTTATCGTAGGCTCCTCGAAGACATTCTGGAGCGAGAGGGCGGTTCCCATTTCTCGATAGATGCGTGAAATCATTTGGGTAACCAGGAGGGAGTGACCTCCTAATTCAAAAAAGTTATCCGTCACGCCAACCTGTTCCACTTTGAGTAGTTCTTGCCATATCTCTGCAACCTGCCTTTCGGTCTTGTTGCGGGGAGCAATGTACTCTTGCACTGTGCCCAACCGCCCTTGGTCGGGATCGGGCAAGGCAAGGCGGTTGACTTTGCCGTTGGGTGTGAGCGGGAACTCAGTTAAGGGTATTATGATGCCTGGTATCATATAGTTGGGCAGCTTCCCAGCCATATACTCACGCAACTCTGCCACACTGAGAATAGAACCTTCATTAGCAATGGGGTAGGCGATCAGCCGCTTGTCTCCTACTGTTATCTCCTTGGCTGTGACGACAGCCTGGTTTACGGTTGGATGCTGGCTCAGAACCGCTTCAATTTCGCCCAATTCAATGCGAAAGCCCCGCACCTTGACCTGAAAGTCTACCCGTCCCAAACATTCTATATGACCATCTTGCCGCCAACGAGCCAGGTCGCCAGTACGGTAAATGGTGCTTGTAGTGTCGTTCGCCGTAAATGGCACAAAGCGTTCGGCTGTCAATTCTGGCCGATTCAGATAACCACGTGCTACCCCATCGCCACCAATGTATAGCTCGCCTGTAACCCCTATCGGTACTGGAGCGAGATGTTTGTCTAGGATATACATCTGGGTGTTGCCAATGGGACCCCCTATCAAGATGGGTTCTTCTCCAGCTGTGACCTGATGGATGGCTGACCAGATCGTTGTTTCGGTTGGCCCATACATATTCCACAGTTCACCACCATTGACTAATAGTTCGTTGGCTAGTTTCCGTGGCATGGCTTCTCCGCCACATAACATTTTCATCTGACCGTCTGGCTGCCAGCCAGCATCTAATAGCATCTGCCAACTGGCTGGGGTTGCTTGCATAACTGTTATCTCGGACTGACCTATGGTCTCGCCTAATAGTCGCCCATCTGCTACTGCTTCACGGCTGGCAATGACCAATTCTGCGCCAGTTGTTAACGGTAAAAACAGTTCCAAGACAGCAATATCAAAGGACAAGGTGGTGACGGCTAATAATTTGTCTGTGGCTGTCAAACCAGGACACTGCCGCATCGTTTCTAGGAAGTTGACCACGTTGCGGTGAGGAATCAACACGCCTTTGGGTTTGCCTGTGGAGCCGGAGGTGTGGATGACGTAGGCTAGGTTGTCTCCTGTTATCATACTGTTTGGGTTGTCTGAACTGAAGGTGGCTATCTTCTCCCAATCGCTATCTAGGTAGACGATTTGACCTTCAAAGTTGAGCCCATTCTGGCTGACTTGTTGCTGACTCAGGATGATTTGGGCTTTGGTGTCTGCCAACATGTAGGCCAGACGCTCTGCTGGGTAGCTGGGGTCCAGGGGTAAGTAGGCGGCTCCTGCTTTGAGGATACCTAATAATCCTATCATCATCTCTGCTGACCGTTCCATGCAGATGCCTACAAATTGTTCTGCCTGCACGTTTTGGCTCAATAAGTAGTGGGCTACTTGGTTGGCTTTGTGGTTGAGTTCTTGGTAGCTCAAGCGCTCTGATTCATAGGTGACGGCCGTTTTATTGGGGTATTGCTCAACTATCTTCTCGAACTGCTGCTGCAAACACATCTCGGCTGGTAACTCTATTTTTGTTGTATTCCACTCTTGCAGCAGATTATAATCATCCTTTTGCAGCAGTGAAATGGCATTGAGCGCAGAATCCGGTTGCGTGACAACCGTCCGCAAGAGTGTCTCGTATTGGATCAACCAGCGTGCGGCTGTGGGTTCATCATATATATCTGAGTTATAAGTACACTCAATGATCATCCTGTCTGCTTTCAAAACGAGATTGAAGAAGATGTCGAAGTTCTCGTAGCTACGGGCATTAGAGCCTGCTTCGACTGTGAGTGAGCCATAAGCCAGTCCACCCATACTGGGATCAACATTAAATACAACAGAGACGAGGGGAACGCGGCCTGCTGTACGCGGTATTTTGATCTGTTGCAGAATGCGGCCAAATGATACCTGCTGATGCTCAAAGGCATCGAGGACAATGCCCCGCATCTCCTTAAGATAGTCATTAAAGGAGTTTTCACCAACCACTGTGCTGCGGATGGGCAACAAATTGACACCATGACCGACCAAACGGCCGTCTCCCACAGACGATTGTCCGGCAGAAGAGACACCGAGGGCGATATCGTCTTGATATACCACCCGATAAACCCATGCTTTGTAGGCGGTTAGGAGCGTCGTGAACAAGGTACATCCATTCTTGGCACCCAACTTGCGTACAGCATCCATAAGATCATTATCAATGATGGCTTCGACACGGCCACCTTGGTAACTGCGCCGTATAGGATGTGGCCTATCGCCAGTAATACCGAGAGGTGGCGGTGCTGTTTCAAACCGCTCGCGCCAATATGCTTCGCTCCGGGCAAAGGCGGGCGACTCCTGCGCCTCCATTTGCATATCCACAAACTCTTCATACTGAATTGAGGCCGGCAATGGTTCGCCCTTATAACGACGACCAATATCACGCATGATGATGCCTGACGACCATCCATCGTAGACAATGTGATGACCTGTTAAAAGTAACCAATACTCATCGTCGCTTAAACGTACAATACGCGTGCGGAATAGGGGGCCATTGGTGAGATCAAACGGTATCTCGGCCTGATCTCGACGCAGTGAGGCCAAACGCTGTTTACACTCGTCATTCGACAATCCAGCAAGGTCGTCAATAGGAACATCAAATGCCGTTACTGGGTGGATGGTTTGTGTGGTACCGTCAGCCGCAATCGTCATTCTTAACGCATTATGGGCGGCCACAACATCGTTTATTGCTTGCTGTAAACGGCCGACATCCACTTTACCCACTAAACGCACGTAGTTGGACAGATTATAGGCGCAGGAGGCAGCATCACCTTGTTGAGTAGCCAACCAGATTTCACGCTGCCCATCTGTGAGAGGAAAGGTATATTCTTCGGTCAATCCAGCTTGTTGGCGTTGTACACCGACGAAAAAGTCACCCGCCAGCATTCCATCAACAGTGCGCTTAAAAGCATCAATCAGCATGTCAACATCCTCATCAGTGTGGGCAGCCGAAATATAGGCTGCCCGCCCTTCAGTAAGATGAATGCCATTGTCGCGTAGGAAATGGTAAAACAACGATGAAAATGGCTGATGACCCTCAAAAGTGATCAACCAGAGGGAGCTAAAATGCTCTAAGTAAACAGGAATCCCATTTTGCTGACAATAGTCATTGACCTCTTTGACAAAACGAGACGTGCGTATGTTGAGGGTCGCTTGCAAAAGGGGTCCCTGCTCTTTTATGTGGGTGAGACAGGCTTTGGCGGCTGCCAAAGCCAAGGGATGACGAACAAATGTGCCAGCAAACCAAGTCACACCCACCTCGGGCACCGAATCGTCGCCGTATTGCCAAAATCCACCATCGAGTGCGTCCATATAACGGGCGCAGCCAGCCACAACACCAATAGGCATACCCCCAGCGACGGCTTTGCCGTAAGCGGCCAAATCGGCTTGGATGCCATAATAGGCCTGCGCCCCACCGGGTTCGATGCGGAAGCCTGTGATCATTTCATCTACAACAAGGGCAATATCAAGCTCGGCCGTTAGTTGGCGTAATTGGCGCACAAATTCACGCGGTTGCAAATCGGGGTGGCGGCTTTGCACAGGTTCAATGATGACGGCCGCCAGTTCATGGGCATGTTCTCGAATCACTTCCAGAGAGGCGGGATCACCATAATCCAATACGATCATATCCTCGACCATTTGTGGCCGAATACCAGGCGCGACGGGCAAGCTCTTACGCTGACCGCGTAAGTTAACACTACGGACCAGGACTTCATCAAAGATACCATGATAATCACCAGCGAAAGTGACAACTTTGGCCTTGCCAGAAACGGTACGGGCCACACGTATCGTGGCCAAGACTGCTTCTGAACCTGTATTACAAAAGGCCACGCGTTCGAGGCCTGTTATCTCGCTGACGAGTGCAGCCGTTTCGTAGGCTAATGTTGTCTGTGGTCCAATCTCGATGCCATACTCCATCTGTTCACGCAAGGCAGCCATCACAAAGGGCGGCTTATGGCCATACATGGCAACACCAAAACCCATGGCAACATCTATGTATTCATTGCCGTCTATGTCCCAAATACGACAGCCTTCAGAACGTTCGCCGACAACGGGATAGATGAGGTCTTTCCAGCGCAGGCGAAAGCCAGCAACGGTGCGTGGATCGGCAAGATGGGAGCGATTTTCCTGTGTCAATTCTTTTGAGCGTGGCGATTTAGTATTGATGCGCTCGATAAGGGCAGCTAAATGCTGGCGTTGGCGGCGGCTAAGTGTGTCACTGCTTTTGTTGATGGGTTTCCACGGGCCTTTAGGGGCTTCAGGAGGCGCTTGATTCTGCGGCTGTGTTGTTAGGGAGGCAGATGGGGAGGAGACGCCCGTTTTCCCAACCCCACCATTCTCTTCTCCATTAGCAGATGGTGCCTTCGGGACAGTTTGCACCACAGGGGCAGGTTCTGGCGCGGCTACTATATCCATTGAACTTTCACCATAAGCTCCTGAGGGTAATTGAGCATCCAGATAACTTGCAAGAGAAGCAATTGTCGGGGCTTCCTCTAGTAATTGGCGGAATGTTACGGCGATGCCAAACTCCTCCTGTAAAGACATATTGGCTTGTGTCAAGAAAAGAGAATCAAAACCAAGCTCAAGGAAAGTGGCATCAGGGTGCATGTCTGTGGCGGGAATGCCGCTCAAATCCTCAAAAATTTGGCCGATGGCAGCCGCAATTCTTTGTGGGCGCGGTAGCGAAGGTGGACGCTCAGCACTCTCTGTTTTGACTGGTTCGGCAACAGCCACAATGGATGATTCCATAACAGGAGTTTCTGCTACAGATACAGGAGTTGGAAGCGGTGTTTGTACCGTTTCTACTGGCGCAGTGACAACGGCCGTTTTTTGAGGGGACAGCCAATATCTCTGGCGCTGAAAGGGGTAAGTGGGCAAGGGAATACGCTGCTGACATCCATCAGCATGATAAGCATGCCAGTCAATGATAGCGCCACTCAACCAAAGCCGAGCCACAGCCTGCTGTAAAAACAGTACATCTGAGACATCTTCTTTAGGGTGACGAAGCGAGTTGATAATCGCCGTGTCTGTTGTGCTGGCTTGATGCACACGAGCATATTGGCTGAGGGTACGACCAGGGCCAACCTCAAGCAAAATACAAGCGGGATCGACAAGCAGGGTTTGCAAACCATCAGCAAAGCGCACTGTTTGCCGCAAGTGGCGTACCCAATAATCAGGATCGGTAGCCTGGGCGTCCTCTATCCATGTACCAGTCACATTAGAAACGAAGGGGATTTGGGGAGCAGAAAACGAAACTGATTGCAAAAAAGCACGGAATTCATCCAAGATAGGATCAACATGGGGTGAATGGGCAGCAACATCAATAGGCACGCGGGCGGCCATGATCTCGTCATCAGCGAGTTGCTTGAGGAGGGTGACAATGCCCTCTTCACTGCCAGACACAACACAGGCATCAGGTCGATTGATAACCGCAACAGACAGGCCATTGCTGAGGTATGGTTGTATATCTACCTCAGATAATGAAACACTAGCCATTGCCCCTGCGGGGAGCGTTTCAAATAGGCGACCACGCAATGCAACCAAGGTCAGTGCATCGGACAGTGAAAATACACCAGCTAAACAGGCGGCAGTGTATTCACCCATGCTATGACCGATCATGGCTTGGGGCTGGATGCCCCACGACAGCCACAATTGCGCCAGCGCGTATTCGACGGCAAATAGGGCCGGCAGGGCGATAGAAGGAGCCGTAAGCGAGGCATCGGCACTGTCTGAGAATAGGTGGGGGCGGATATCGAGGCCGTCTTGTATAAGAAGATCAATACAGAGCTGCAAATTATCGTGGAATAAAGGCTCCTGATTAAATAGATCGCGGGCCATATTGACGTATTGTGCTCCACCACCGGGGAACATAAACATATACGGCCGTTCGCCAGAACCGGCTGTGGCGGACATGACGCGACGACTATCCCCACTCGTCAATAGTTCAACGGCCTCTCCTACACTGCTGGCCACCAAGGCCCGCCGCTGCGCGAAATCGGTGCGGCCAATTTGCAGAGTATAAGCCATATCCCCTAAATTTGTATCTGGATTCTGATCCAAATAATCACCAAGTTGTTGGGTGGCCGCCTCGAGAGCGGTTTCATTTTTGGCCGACAGCAGAAGTAGGTGCGCTTGGCGGACGTTGAGCGTATCTTGGGGTACAGGATCAGGCAATGGTGCTTCCTCAAGGATAATGTGGGCATTCGTGCCACCCAAACCAAATGAACTAACACCAGCACGGCGCGGCATCTCGCCACACTGCCAAGGCCGCAATTCATCGTTGACATAGAAGGGCGAATTGGCGAAGTCAATGCGCGGATTGGGTTGGGAGTAGTTGACAGTAGGAGGCATTTGCTCATGCTGCAAGGCCAGGATTGTTTTAATAATGCCAGCCACGCCAGCTCCTGCGTCTAAATGACCGATGTTGCTCTTCACTGAGCCTATGCCACAATAACCGCTTGCCGCTGTTTCTTCACGGTAGGCGCGTGTTAGGGCGGCGACCTCAATAGGATCGCCGAGGGCAGTGGCTGTGCCGTGTGCTTCGATGTATTGAATTGTCTCTGGTGACACTTCAGCCATGGCTAACGCTTCGCAGATAACGGCCGTTTGCCCGCTTACACTAGGTGCCGTATAACCCACCTTGTCATCCCCATCATTGTTGATGGCCGTACCTTTGATAAGAGCATGTATTGTATCGCCGTCTCGTTGGGCATCAGACAGCCGTTTGAGTACCAGAAAGCCAACCCCACTACCCATTATTGTACCCGCGGCATCAGCATCAAAGGTGCGGCAAAGTCCGTCAGGTGATAGAATGCCATTTTGTCGATAAACATAACCGCCATGCAAAGGTACATTGATACGAGCACCGCCAGCCAATGCCATATCAATCTCACCACTGAGCAGGCTCTGGCAGGCGAGATGAACCGCGACTCCAGAGGTAGAGCAAGCAGTATTGAGGCTGATAGCTGGCCCACGTAAGCCAAGTTTGAAAGCAATTCGCGTAATAGCATACTCTCTTTCACTGGCGATCAGGACTGGATAACGGCCGAACCTAGACAACAGATCGCCATGAGTGGCAACATTGTTGTTATAGTAACTATTCGGAGCCACACCACCATAAACCCCAACAAGACCAGGGATCGCCTGTGGATTGTAGCCTGCATGTTCCAATGCGCTCCAGGCACATTCCAACATCACGCGATGTTGTGGGTCTGTCATTTCGGCTTCTCGCGGTGTAAAGCCAAAGAAATCGGCATCAAAGCCATCTGGCTCAGCCATGACCGCTGACGCAGCTACAAAATTAGGATCTTGACGTGCTTCCTGGTCCGCATCTTCTGCCAATTGGTCATCAGAAATAGGCTTAATAGCACAGATGCCATTCTGCACCATCTCCCAATATTGGGCGAGATTGTCGGCACCGGGAAAACGGCCCGACATGCCCACCACAGCAATTTCCTCGCGGCTTGGAAGGTCAAATAAAGCGTTATTTTCTTGAGTCATCGAATACTACTCCTTAATTTCAAAAAACGTGGACGTGGACTATATAGGTGCAATGGATAACGTCATCACGATGAGCGAAAACTCAACGACGCCTTAGACGACGTTGCCGCTGTTGCTGCATACGTTGTTGGCGTGACGGACCTTGATTTGGCTTTTGATAGCCAAATTGTGCGGCCAATTTGCGGGTGACATCACCCAAGTAGTCGTCACTATCTTGTTGCCATTTATGAACCATGCTGGGATCGATGCGACCATGCTCTTGAAAGTGCGTGTCGCCCATTGGTGTCGAATCGGTGTACAGACCGTCAACCATTTTTGTTTCTACGTCTTGATACGGATTCAGAAGCGCTTCATCAAATGGAAGATCAATTTGCTGGCAGAGTGTCTGTATGGCCTGTCTTGGGTCCGTAACTAGGTCTTCAAACCGAATACGCGCTTGTCGTTCTTGTGGCACTTTGTCCAGGTGGATTTTGGCCGTTTGGTGACTGGCCGCCCACACGAGTTCAGCAAGCTGGCGAGCCGTATACGAATGTGGATGGAGATAAAGTGCTTGCGCGATGTGATAATTTTCAAAGGATCGCACAGTCGAATGTGGGTGCCGAATCAGATGGATATAACGTGGCGAGCCAAAAATCATTTCCGCTTGCTGCAAGGCACCTTCGTCAAGGGCATAGGCTGGCGACTTGTCAACAAGAAGGCGTGGTGAGGCTAATGTTTGCAAATGACCATATACATCAGCTACTGTCTTGTTCTCGGCCACAAACTGCTCTACTTCGGCCACAGCCTGCTCAGCTGGACAATGGCGCAATTCCATTAGGGTTCGTACCAAGCCCTCACGCCAGAAACTGAATTTACCACTGAAGGCCTCGGCCCACTGCTGCATTGTGCCAAACATAAGTAAATTGAGTTCGCTAGCGGCAAAAAGCTGGGGATGACCAGCTAACATAACACGCAATAATGTCGTACCTGAACGCGGTGGGGCGAGGATGAAAATCGCGCCACTGCTTGCGTTGTTGCTGCCTTGTGTGATGTTATCCATGCGTGGAATATAATCGCGAAAGTCGGTGAGGGTAACGGCCGTTACCCGCCAATCCCGCCCTGGCTTGCTTGTGGCTGCTGCAATTTGTTCTGGGAACATTTTCTGCAATTCACGTGCATACTCTTGCCGTAACATAGCAGCATAGCGGGAGACTGTTGGGGCATCAAAAATAGTGACGACGTAAATAAAGGCATCAAGAGCCTCACGTATTCGGTTGACGAACTGCGCCGCTAAAAGTGATGTGCCGCCCAATTCAAAAAATGGATCATGAATGCCAACGCGATCGAGCTGCAAAAGGTCACACCACAACTCACACAACCATTCTTCTATAGCGTCGCGTGGTTTAACGAATGCCTGATTAAGTTCTGGCCGCTTGCCATCTGGTGCCGGCAATGCTTTGCGATCTAGTTTGCCATTGGGCGTAAGTGGGAACTCGTTTAATAAGGTGATATGAGCTGGGATCATGTAGTCGGGCAAACGGCCGTTCAAAAATGTTCTCAACGCTTGCACAGTAATTGATTGGCCCACATGTGGCGTTACATAGGCAATGAGCCACTTTTGACCCGCAGCCGGTTCATCAGCCACAATGACAGCCTCGCGTACTGGTGGGTATTCGACAAGAACAGCTTCAATTTCGCCCAATTCAATGCGGAAACCACGCAACTTGACCTGAAAATCAGTGCGACCCAGATAGGCTATTGTGCCATCTTGCCGCCAGCGGGCCAGGTCTCCCGTCCTGTACAAACGCACCCTCTCTGGCAGATGAGCCATGCCCCAGGTATTTGTCCCTAAATCAATAAACCGCTCTGCTGTCAACTGGGGTCGCTGCCAATAGCCTCGCCCCACCTGTACGCCACCAATGTATAGTTCCCCTGTCGTACCGATGGGTACAGGCTGTTGTTGCTCATCAAGGATATAAATCTCTGTATTGGCCACAGGTCGACCGATGGGCACCTCCGCTTCCTGCCAGTCAGGCGGACAGGGCCAATAGGTTACATCTATAGCCGCTTCTGTAGGCCCATAGAGATTGTGCAGGTCGGCATCAAGTCGTTCATAGAAGCGTTTGATGGCAGCGGCTGGCAATGCTTCGCCACTGCAAATGACATGGCGCAATGACAGGCAGCCTTCCACCTGTGGCGCGTCGAGGAATAGCTGGAGCATGGAGGGTACGAAGTGCATGATCGTGATCTCCGCCTGCTGAATTAAGTTAACCAGATAGCCAGCATCCTTGTGACCGTCTGGTTTAGCAAACACGAGCCTGGCGCCATTCAATAAGGGCCAAAAGAATTCCCAGACAGAGACGTCAAAGCTGAATGGTGTTTTCTGGAGAATGCGATCGGCCGTTGTTAGTTGATACTCCTCCTGCATCCATAACAGCCGGTTGATGATAGCGCGATGGCTGTTCATGGCACCTTTAGGCCGGCCAGTGGAGCCGGAGGTGTAGATGACATAGGCTAAATTATCGGCCGTGGCCGCACAATCAGGCGCTGTAGCGGGCAGTTTAGCCAGCAGGGCACCGATTGTGTCTAGGGTCACGGTCTCGCATTTGGAAGCGGGTAACCCTGCGGCAAGTTCGGAGTGAGTCAGCAGCAAGGGCGCTTGGGCATCAGCTAACATGAAGGCGATACGGTCGCCTGGGTAAGTTGGGTCTATGGGTACATAAGCACCACCAGCTTTGAGGATAGCTAATAAGGCTACGATAAGATCGAGTGACCGTTCTAGACAAACGGTCACAAGTGTGTCGGGCCCGACGTCATGCTGTTGTAAGAAGTGGGCAAGTTGATTAGCCTTTTCATGTAGCTTCTGATACGTTACTGTTTCACCGTCCCCTTCAAAGGTGACAGCGATGGTGTCTGGTGTTGCGGCTGCCTGTTGGGCCATCAAAGCAGGCAACAGTTGGTTGATTTGGTAACCTCTCTTGGTATCATTGATTGATTTGAGGAAGTTAACTAAGTTTGTATCTGGGTATGTGTCCTCATGCTTAAGAGTAAGAGTCATAATAGGATCCTTCAGATTTGGTTAGTATGCGAGCAGTCCTAGTAAGAAGGAGGTTTGTCAATATCTTTATAAAAAGCTAGACAATCTCCTTTAAAGGTTTTTGCTCTCTGTTTGCTTTTGAAAGTAAGGTAATGCAAAAAATTTCTTTAAGGCCAGCACCACTGCTTAATGCTAAATAATGCACGCCCCCCTTGAAATTACAGATATGTCAATAGGAATATGTTACTATTTTATTTCTCGTATCGCAATTATGATTTATGATAGTTACAAAATACCTTAACATCTTGTGGTGAAACGGTGAGGAACTACCAGAGCGCAATCAGATGACGGAGAAAAACTGGCGTAACCTGTAAAAACGTCGCGTCAATGATTTGTGAGCAAACAATATACTAAATCGCGGCCAAATGTCTGGGATTACCTGATTGGAGTATTCAGTTTCTAGTGCAAAAGAGAAAGTCAGCTGAGCATAAAGGCAGCTTTGGGGCAAGAGGGAACGAATATGCTGTAGCACTGGCAAGCTTGAACGACTATCATCAATGCTAATTTGACTTCACTGTAGAAGTAAAATTAGCTCAAGCAACCAGAGTAATAGGCATCCGATAATAATCATTGATGATGCCACCAAGCACTTTTTGTCGCGTCACCTTGCCTTCTGATGGACAAGACTGCCGTTCAATTGGTGATTGTTGAGCCAGACTTTGGTGGGGACGACGCGAGTTGTAGTAGTCAAGATATTCAACGAGCACATTGCGTAAGTGCCTCTCGTTGATCACGAACAGGTTATCTAAGCATTCCTCTCTCAATGTTCTGACAAAACGCTCAGCGAAAGCATTGGCATTAGGTGCGCGAACTGGTGTCCAAATGATATTGATTTGCTCCGAACGAAAGACATCATCGAACACGTTGGTGTACTTACTGTCTCGATCACGAATGAGGTGACGAAACTCTCTATCACGTTCTTCCAGCTGCCAAACGAATTGCCTGGCTTGTTGGGCAACCCAATGCCCATTAGGATGTGAGGTAATCCCTGCCAGATAGACCCGGCGTGTTCCGATCTCGATGAAGAAGAAAACGTACAGAGATTTGAGAAATAAGGTCTCGACAGTCAGAAAATCACAAGCAAGAATTTGGCTTTTGTAATGGGTCATCAGCTCGCGCCAACCCATCGAACCAGCTCTGACCGGGGCAGGAACGATGCCATTTCTGTTGAGAATATGGCGGATGGTCGATTCAGACAACCTCTTGCCTAGCTTGATGAGTTCACCAGCAATTTTGCCATAACCCCAGCGACTATTCTCCTGAGCTAGTTGTACAATCAGAGACTCAAGAAACTGGCTGACCCTTGGTCGCCCACCCTTATTCACCTTCTTGTAAGTCCATTTCCGTTTGACCAATTCATTGTGCCAGCGAATCACTGTTCGCGGTGTAAATAGTCTGATTGACGAACGTAGCTCATTGGTTGTACGATTTGTCCTGCGTTTCAATCTGCTAACCAGAACAGCCAGCGTAAACTTTTCACTTTTGGAAGGCTTAATAGTGCGATTTAGCTTGCGTTGAGCAATTCCCAGTTGATACCTGAGAACAAGGATTTCGAGGTCTTTATCATCGTCAGCCATGCGGGAGATCCGAAAAAGCTCCAACAGGGCGGTGAAGATATGAGCGAGTGTTGACAAAATCATTGATTTTTTACCTCAGTTTGGTTTCAACCATGATTTTAGCCAAAATTAGCTGTGGGTCAGATTTCGAGCGATTACTCGAGAAAAGTCAGGTGGTGTATAGTCTTTACAGGTTACGACTTGGCAGATTTGAGAAACCACTTGCCCGATTTCCTAACTGGCTGTCCAAATAGATGTCTGTTTCAGCAAGCGAGTGACCACTTTGTCACGTTTTTGTCACGGTAGCAGATTACACTATGAACCATATCAAGACAGGTCTGAGAAGATGGAAACATCAACCCGTAGGCGAATCGTATGAAAAGACACATTCAAAAATACTTGACAAGTCAACAAGATTTACTACAATCCTTGTCATTC
This sequence comes from Promineifilaceae bacterium (SeqCode), assembly GCA_965223555.1. Lineage (GTDB taxonomy): Bacteria > Chloroflexota > Anaerolineae > Promineifilales > Promineifilaceae > CBDCWU01. The sequence goes on along the minus strand of CBDCWU010000009.1, from coordinate 1,608,835 downwards.
ATGGGGAATGAGAGCTAGTCGTAGATAGTTACAAGGTTGCCAACCCTACTTACTTTTCCCAATCGTTTTCACAACATCACAGTCCATGCCTGCCACTCGTGCAGGACATCACATTCCATAATTGCATAATGCATTGTTGCGACCTTAACCTGAGGTCTATTTGGTGTTACCTCAATGGCTTGAGGAAATAAAGGACGTTCAGCCAGGGTTTTGGTTGGATGGGTTAAGGCCCGTATCGTTTAAAAACTTGGATCGTTGAAATTTTGGGGAGATAGAACTGATCTTTGAGTAAACTAAGACCCTACATTCCGCAGAGAAATTTAGAGATTGAAGAATAAAATTATGCAAGAGATAGGGTCAGGGATAAGCTTGTCTGTATGACAGAACAAGCCTATGAATACGAAACACAAAGATTGGATCATCTGGGAATAGTGGCAGGGATATGCGAGCGAATCAACTTAGTCAACATCATCGATGGGTCACTGCCATCACCAACCGACCGTAAGGTGAGTTGTGGACAGGCAACAAAGGCCATGGTGTTAAATGCCCTCGGTCTAAGCGGCCGAGCCCTGTATTTGATGCCCGAATATATGAAAAACAAGCCAGTAGATTTGTTGATAGGAGAAGGACTGCAAGCAGAGGATTTCAACGATGATACCCTGGGACGAGCCTTGGACGAGATACAACAGATGGGGGTCACAGAATTGTTTGCTCGTATAGCAGCCGAAGCCTTACAAGAGTATGGCATCAAGCCAGAATATGTGCATCTAGATAGCAGTAGTTTCATGTTGCAGGGAGAGTATGACTCAGCCTATGCGCAGCGGATGACGGAGGTGTACGGAGCCGTCGCCATCAAACAGGGATATTCAAAAGAGCAACGACCCGACTTAAAGCAAGTGGTTGTCAATTTGATAACCAGCCAAGCATCAGCCCTGCCGCTGTGGCTGGAAGTGCTAGATGGCAACAGCAATGATAAGCAGAGTTTCCAGAAGACAGTCACGGCCTATTGTGAGCAACTAACAGCAGGGGAACCACCACCGTGGTTCATCATGGACAGTGGTGGCTATAGTCAGGAAAATCTGCAAACATGGCAACAGATGGGGTGGGTAACACGTGTGCCTGAAACTATCAAACAAGCCAAAGAACTTATCTCGATTGTAGCCATTGAAGATATGGAGGAACTGGGTCAGGGCTATCGCCTTTACCCCATAGGCACCTGGTATGGGCATATCAAACAACGCTGGTTGCTAGTCTACTCAAAACAAGCGCACGAGCGCGAGGAAAAACAGCTACGCCGTCGTATCACTAAACAGCAAAAGGCTATCGAGACAGAGTGGCACAAATTATGTCGGATACGATTTTCCTGTCAGGAGGATGCCCAAGCCGCTTTGCAGAAATTCTCAGGTCAATTGCGTTGGTGGCTCCTCGCAGCCCAAGTGGCACCCATCACAAAACACAAGCGGCGGGGTCGGCCTGCTCGGGGCCAGCTTCCGGAGGTGATTGGCTGGCAGATTCAAGGAGACCTGAGTGTTGATGAAGCTATGGTGACTGAAAAAGCTCAATGGTTAGGACGCTTTATCCTAGCGACTAATATTCTGGATGAAGAGAGACTACCCAACCAGCAACTCTTGTCTTGTTACAAGGAGCAAAGCAGTTCAGTTGAGCGCGGTTTTCGCTTCCTCAAAGACCCCATGTTCTTTGCTGATAGCCTCTTCCTCAAGAGTCCGGTACGTATGATGGCCATGATCATGATAATGGGCTTAGCTTTGTTAATCTATGCTCTGGCTGAACGAGAAATTCGCTTAGCACTAGTCCAACAAGATGAAACGATTCCTCATCAGACGGGCAAACCAACCCAAAAGGTTACCATGCGGCGGGTTGCACAAATATTTGAGGGCGTTGATTTACTCATCATCAGAGTTGGTACTGAGATTGTATCTCGCCAAGTACTCAACCTAACACCTGTCAGATTGAAGATTTTGAAGCTTTTTAACCCCTCAATTCAAAATTGTTATTTACTCAATTTCCGGTGCGGAATATAGGTAAGACACGACTGGATTTGCTATTCAGGTCAAAAAGCTAGGAAACACTGGTCTATTTCAGCAGTTAGAATAGATATTAGGGATGATTTGGGGAGAACGGCCGTGCAAAAATGCTATCGAAAAAACAGACTATTCAATTTCGTGAAAGCCTTGATCAAACAGGCTGAACGGCCGTTGTTATTGGCAAACGATAGTAATCATTGATGATACCACCAAGAATCGGTCGTTTTTGGACGCTGCCCTCAGCTGTTGTTTCTGATCGTGGGATTGGTGATTGTTGATTGAGCCCTTGATGTGGCCTTCGTTTGTTGTAATAGTCGAGGAATTCCTGCAAGACTCTGCGAAGATGGGTTTCATTGATTATCAATACATGGTCTAAGATTTCTTGACGGACACTTCTAACCCAACGCTCCGCCACGGCATTGGCATTGGGAGCTTGAAGTGGGGTAGGGATAACACGAATGCCTTGGGATTCAAAGACCGTGTCGAATGAATCTGTGTAATTGCTGTCATTATCTCGAATGAGGCAGCGAAACTGAGTTCCCGTCTCTTCAAATTGCCAGATGAGCTGTCTGGCTTGTTGGGCTACCCAACGGCCGTTTGGATTTGTGGTGATGCCAGCTAGATGTACACGCCGCGTACCCAGCTCTACAAAAAATAACACATAATATGTGCGTAGAAATATTGATTCGACGACGAAAAAATCACAGGCTAGGAGCTGATCTCTGTAATGGCTCATCATCTTTTTCCAGCCAATAGAGCCGAAACGAACTGGAGCTGGCAGAATATTATTGCGATTCAGGATATTACGAACAGACGAGATCGAAATCTTGAAGCCTAGCTTGCGCATTTCACCTTCGATCTTGCCATAGCCCCAGCGTAGGTTTTCTTTAGCTAACTGAACGATCAAATTCTCTTTATCTTTGTCAGTTCTGGGGCGACCGCCAGGATTCTTCCTTGGATAAGTCCATTTCCTTCGTACCAGTTCCCGATGCCAACGAAGCACCGTCTCTGGTTTGACGACACGAATGACATCACCTAGTTGATTGGTTGATCGTTTAGCCGACTGTTTCAGCTTCTGAGTCAGCATAGCCAGAGACAATTTTTCGGCTCGATTTGGTCTGACAGGTTTGTTGTGTAGCCGAGTCATGACATCCAGTTGATGCCGAAGAATTGCGATTTCTATGTCTTTCTCACTTTCAGATAATCGAGAGAGCTGAATGAAGGTCAGAATCGTTGAAAAGAAACGGGCTAGAACAAACCAAATCATCAAAAAATCGGACTCCAAATGAGATGAACTGGGATTGTATCAGATTGTTAAAGATGCTTGCAGATTTTGAGATTCTCTCGAGTAAATGAGCACGATCTAGGTTTTTACACCATACGGGGCAAACCCCTTTGACAGCTATGTTTGGCGGCATTCCTTTGCGTCGTCACAAGTGGGTAGCTATCAACGATGCTCCTACCATTCCCATTTGGAGCGACCGTAGCGAAGTCGTCCAGCGGCTGTTAGCCCAGACATGTGAGTTATGTGGAGCTACTGACAACATTGAAGTCCATCACATTCGTAAATTGGTTGACCTCAAAAGGTATGGTCAATCCGACCCGCCCCTTTGGGTGCAAAAGATGGCTGCTCGTCGTCGCAAATCCCTCGTTGTCTGTCAGCCCTGTCACCACTCTATTCAATATGGTCGATACGATGGGCCTAAATTCTCGAAATAGGTTACTGGGAGCTGCTTGATACGGAAATCGGTCACGAGCAGTTCTGAGGAGAGGAGTTGGAAAAGTGCTGTCTTTAACAGTAACTCGCCGGCTCCTTATCCTACCGCACGTGCCGTTTGGGGAGGGGGCGTTGGAAACACAGGTTATGCTGTGCGCTGGCGCCCTACTCCACGTGCGCCCCATGCCTATCGCACCAGCAATATGCTTGACCGTCACATGGAACCAATGGCACGGTGGCTGTTCAATGGGCGTTATTTTCATGGCAATCGGCTGCCAGCCGACTTACGCATTCGGGGATGGGCATTGTGCATAACTATCGTCCCTACTGCCCCCGAGCGAAAACTAGTGAAACGTTTCAATCGCCTGCTCACAAACTGAACGGGACGATTTATCGAGATAATTGGCTGGAAAACTTGTTGGTTTCAACTTCTGGTCAAGGATTCCAGCATAGACACAGAAAATGACAGAACTAGAAAAATCAAACGGTTTGGGCCGCTTCCGGCACACTCTCAGCGGCAGCCATCTCTTGCTCTGTTTGCACCTTCTGCAAACCATTGCGGACAACAGACAGCGATCTTAGCAAATCCTCCTCCAATTTAGCCAGGACATCAATGACGTACACATCCGCATCTCGGCGTAGAGCTTCGGCATCCCGTCTGGCCCGCTCCATAATATTATCCGCTCTCTGTTGAGCTGTGTTGGTAATGCCATCCCGATTAACCAGCTCGTTGGCCTCTTGCCGGGCCAAGCCACGAATACGCTCCCCTTCCTCCTTGGCTTGGGCTAAAATGCGCTCTTTTTCTGCCTCAATGCGATTGGCTCGCTTCACCTCCTCAGGGATTGCCACCCGCATTTGGTCAATGATGTCAAAAACCTTTTCCTCATCCACAAACAGATAAGGGCTTAACGGCAAACGAAAACTTTCATTTAAAACTTGTTCTAAACGATCAACAAGGTGTTGGATGTCCATAGCAGGCTCCATTTTCGGTAATCGGATTACGGTTCACGGTTCACCACCATTATAGTCCAGCTTATCAGTCGCGCAATGGCACAGGGCGGTTAAACTTCTCCAATTGCTCACTATTAAAGCGTTCATACAAAGCTTGGGCCACATGGGGTGGAACCATGCTGCTCACATCACCATTTAGTGAGGCTATTTCTCGCACTGTGGTGCCACTGAGAAACATATGTTCCTCACGGGTCATGAGGCTAATTGTTTCAATTTCTGGGTCGAGTCTCTTATTAGCTAAGGCCAAGCGAAACTCAAATTCAAAATCAGAAAAAACACGTAAACCGCGCAAAAAGACTTGTACGCCATGTTCATGGGCGAAATCCACAGCTAGTCCACTGAAGCGTGTCACCGTCACATTATGCACATTTTGCAAGGCGGTTCGGATCATTTCGATGCGTTTATCTGCGGAAAACAAAATTGATTTGGTAGGTACGCTGTGGTCATACACTGCCACAACAAGTTCCGAAAATAGGATAGCTCCTCGCTTCATGAGATCCAAGTGCCCAAAATGAACGGGATCGAAAGTGCCAGGATACAAGGCTTTGGTTTGTTTCATAATTTCTCCCTACGCAATCAGACAGAGTTAGGAGGGTCGCCACATTGGACAAGGTCCAGACACCGCTCCTACAACCTTAACACCTAACTTACATCAGCAGCATCTTGCCAGAAACGGCCGACTTGCTCTTTCAACAACCCATGCTCATCCTGTTCTAGGTCAGGGTCAGCTTGATAAATCTTCTCCGCTTCTTCACGGGCTCGTGTTACCATCTCCATATCCAGCAGTGAAGCTAGCTTCAGTTCTGGCAAACCGCTCTGGCGTCGACCGAAAAATTGACCCGGCCCTCGAAGCTCCAAATCCTTTTCAGCCAAGGCAAAGCCATCATTCGTCTGCTCCAACGCTTGCAGCCGTTCTTCAGCCACACCCGAGCTGCTGTCCGCGATCAAAATACAGTACGACTGATGTTCACCCCGCCCCACTCGACCTCGGAACTGGTGCAATTGAGCCAGCCCAAAGCGATTGGCACCCTCAATGAGCATAATCGTACTGTTGGGCACATCCACGCCCACTTCAATCACTGAGGTAGCCACCAAAATGTCTGTCTCACCCTGATAAAAGGAGCGCATGACCTTTTCTTTCTCACTACTTTTGAGACGCCCGTGTATCAAGCCCACTTTCAACTCAGGGAACACCTCATTTTGCAGCCATGCGTGTTCAGCCACAGCCGCTTTCTCATCAATCTTATCTGACTCTTCCACCAAGGGATAAATCACGTAAGCTTGCCGCCCTTCTTGCACCTGACGGCGCACAAAACTATAAGCTCGCTCACGCTCACTGCCTCTTAGCCAGCGCGTGCGAATCTCTTGCCGCCCAGGTGGCATCTCGTCCAAAACAGACAAATCCAAATCACCATACAGCGACAGGGCTAATGTGCGCGGTATCGGTGTGGCTGACATAACCAGAACGTGAGGATTGGGACGGCCGTCTCCCGTCTCCATCCCCTTTTCGCGCAAAGCCGCCCGCTGATCCACCCCAAAGCGATGTTGTTCATCAACCACAGCCAACACGAGGTTGCGGAACTTCACGCCCTCTTGAATCAGTGCATGGGTACCAATTGCCACCTGAATCTGCCCCGTCGCCAATCCATTCAAGATTTGTGCCCGCTCTTCCTCTGGAGTGCTACCCGTCAGCAGGCCCGCAGACACCTCTAACGGGGCCAACAACTCGCGCAACCCCTGGTAATGTTGCTCTGCCAAAATCTCTGTGGGAGCCATCAAAGCTGCTTGCCCATTGGCCTTCACCGCCATCAACATGGCCGCGGCAGCCACCACCGTCTTGCCTGCACCCACATCGCCTTGCAATAGTCGATTCATGGGCACTTCTCGGGCCATATCGGCCACAATCTCATCAATTACCCGCTTCTGTGCCCCTGTCAGGTCAAAGGCCAAGGCATTGCGAAAACGAATCAGGTACGCCGGATCAGCTCGCAAGGGAATACCCGGTTCAGCTTGCCATTCTCGTTTCTGCCGCTGCATCCCCAGTTGCAGTAAGAATAGTTCATCAAACATCAATCGCTGCCGGGCTGTGTGCAATGTTTCTTGGCTTTCAGGTAGATGCGTTAAATGAATAGCCTGAGGCAAGGAGTAAAGCTTTTGTCGCTGGCGCACCGATTCAGGTAAAGGATCAGGGACACGAGCGGCCCAATAAGGCACAGCCTTATTCATCAAGCTGCGCATTTTATGAGCTTTCAGGCCCTCAGTAAGAGGGTAAATGGGCACAATACGGTTGTTTCGCAGTGAATCCATCTCAACGGGTTCCCAATCAGGCGAATTGAAGACAGGCCGACCAAGATACTGCTCTACCTTACCCCGCATTACTACTTGCATCCCCGCTTTTAATCTATCAGCCATCCAGGGCTGGTTAAACCAAGTGGCCTGAATCTGACCGGAGCCATCATTGACCATGGCTTGCACCATCACCTGATTGGTACGGGTGCGCCGGGCGCGGGCTTCCCACAAAGTACCAATGACTGTCACTTGCTCACCATATTGCAAGCGGCCAATGGGCTTCATGAGACTATAATCATCATAGCGGCGCGGGAAGATGTAGAGCAGATCCCATACTGTTGCGGCCCCTAAATGATTCAATTTTTCAGCGATTTTGGGGCCAACACCTTTGAGGATAGTTACAGATTGTTGCAATCCTTCTGGATCAGGATCAGCCTTAACGAGCACAGGGGCTTGGACTGGTTTGGGTGCTCTTTTTGTTCTACTTTTTGGTCTAGCTGATGGCTTCCGACTATCTTCTCTTGGGGCAGGTCGAGGCTGGACGGCCGTTTCTGTTTGGGACTTGGCTGCAACCGGAGGATTCGTCGGCTTCTGGACTGCCCTTTCTCTTTTTTGTTTTGGTGGTCTTTGTGGTTGAGTACTTTCGCTCTCTCCTACACGCGCTTGTCGTCTTTTTAGGCTCTCTATCAAAGCATCAACGGCTTTGGCTCGCGCTTCTACACCCGGCAAACGGCCGTAATCCATCAAAGTTTCGGCCGTTTGTTCCACAAAAGCTCTATCAGCCTCATCTACTGCCTCATCTCGGGCCTGCCCCACCCAATAAACCGCAAACTGACGTATGCCTCCCACCACCGCCTTATTCTGGTAACCTTGCGTCGCTTCTAAATCCAATACTCGTTGTAGTCGCTTAAATGATCGTGACATAGGGGATTATGAATTATGAATGGCAAATTGTGAATTCTGAATTGTGAACAAGATTGAGTCTCCCGAAAAAAGCTCACGCAAAGGCACAAAATCTCCAGAGAGAAATTTTGTGTTTTTCATATCATTCGCAGTTTTTTCAGTTAAGTCAAGATTAGATATTCACAATTCACCATTATCTTGCTGATACACACGCCACTCCCACCGCGCCCAGACCAAAGTGTGAAGCCACCGCTGGCGTAATTTCCACCATGAACGGCGGGTGAGCGGAAGGAAAGTAGGGTGTCAGTTGTTGTTGAAAAAATTCGGCCGTTTCCAGCGCGTTTACGTGCAAAATAGCCAGCCGCTCTAGCGGGCTGTGTGTTTGTACCATATCTATCATTTGCTGCAAAGCACGTTTGCGTGTGCGAACTCGGGCCACCACGGTGATATCGCCTTGGTATACCTGCAAAATTGGTTTGATTTGCAATAATGTGCCAATGCCAAATTGGGCCCAATTGACACGCCCACCACGTCGTAGAGCCTCTAGCGTGTCTAACATGCCAAAGATGCGGATACGATTCCTACTCTTTTGCAACACGGCCGTAATCTCGGCCATCGTTTTGCCTATCTGGGCTGCGGCAGCCGCAGCCATCACCAAAAAGCCAGCGCCCACTGATACTTGCTTGGTATCGATAACCGAGACGGGCACATCGGCCGTTTCTGCCGCCAACCGCGCCACATTGCCTGTATTACTCAAATCATCCGCGATATGCAATGAGATAATCTCCGTCGCCCCTTCTGCCGCCAACAGATTGTAAACTTCGGTAAAAGTGCCCGCACTCGGTGCAGCCGTCGTCACCATCTCCCCTGCGACAAAACGGCGATAAAACTCGGTACGTGACAGCTCCGTCCCATCTAAATAACTGTCCTGCCCCACATTGACATAGACGGGCACAACAACAATACCTAACCTTGTCAGAAAAGGTTCGGGAATATCACACGTACTATCAGTGACAATGCGGATAGACATGATAATTGGGTAATTACATTATGACGTAATTACTCTGCTCCCAAAATATAATAATAATGCGCCTGTCCGCCATCGATGACTTCCACTTCGACATCGGGATAGAGAGCTTCAATCTGCTCCGCAACAGCCGTCGCCTCGGCCACTGTTACATCTTGTCCATAATAGAGGGTGACGATCTCCCGCTCCACCATCTCCATTTGCTCTAGCACTTGCACCAAAACGGCCGTCATATCCGACTCACAAGCCCGTAAACGGCCGTCCACTAGCCCAATAAATTGCCCCTCCGTCACCGCCACCTCATCAATCGTTACTGAGCGAATAGCGCGGGTAATCTCCCCCGTAGCCACATCGGCCAGACTGGATGTCATGGCCTGGGTCATATAAGGCAAATCACCATCGGGGTTGAGGAACATGAGGGCACTAATACCTTGAGGCACAGTGCGGGTAGGAATGACAGCCACCTCCTTGTGGCTCAAATCACGGGCGGCCTCAGCTGCCAGAATGATATTTTTATTATTAGGTAACACAATCACTTTATTAGTGGGCACAGTCTCAATTGCCTGCAAAAGCTCTTCTGTGCTGGGGTTGTTGGTCTGACCCCCATTAACGATATGAGCCACGCCTAGACTACGGAAGGCTGTGGCCAAGCCAGTACCCGCCGCCACCGCCACCACCCCAATCTGGGTGGAGCTCAATTCAAGTGCAGGTATATCGGCAGGGGGCGGCGGTGAAGCAGGGGAAACGGCCGTCGCCACAATATCCTCCATCTGCTCCTGCATATTCTCCACCACCACATCCGTTATCGCCCCCAACCCCACTGCATAGCTAATCGGCCGTCCCGGGTCAGCCACATGCACATGCACCTTAATCGCCCGTTCATCCCCTACCACCACTGTCGAATCCCCCATTGCATCAATCGTTTCTTGCACCACCTGCACATTCAAATCCTGACCCATCAAAATAAACTGCACATCATAGGGAAATTCCAACTGCCCCCCTTCTGGTACAGCATGAGCCTGGGCGGGCATATCAATGGGAGCGGCCACAGGCGCAGCCGCCCGTGTCATCGCTGCCGCCATATCCCCCATCTGTCCATGTGCATAGCGCAACATTCCCGTCAAAATATAGACCAGCCCCTGACCACCCGAATCCACCACACCTGCTTCCTTCAAGATAGGCAGCAGCTCCGGTGTGCGCTCCAGCGCTTGTTGACACCGTTCTAGCACCCGCTCCATCATAAAGCGTAAATCCTGGCTCTTCTTAGCCGCATCCTCCGCTTCTTCGGCTCCCTCACGAATCACCGTCAGAATCGTGCCCTCAACTGGCTTCGTCACACCCTTATAAGCCGTCTTAGCTGCCTCGCGGAAGGCCACCGCCAGATCATCGGCCGTAAAAACTGGCTTACCCTTAAAGCCCTTGGCCAGGCCCCGCCAAATCTGGCTCAAAATCACGCCTGAATTCCCCCGCGATCCCATCATGGCCCCATGTGCCAATTCTTCTGCCACCTTGCCCACGTGCTCTTCATCTTTGCCCTGCACTTGCTTATAAGCTGACTGCATCGTTAACAGCATATTGATACCTGTGTCCCCATCGGGCACAGGAAAGACATTTAACTCATTGACATGCTGCTGATTGCGCTCCAACCAGATGAGGCCTGCCTGCGCCAGTTTGCACAGTTGCTGCCCATTGCATTGATACCATTTTGTTGAGGGGGTTTCGGTATGTTCGCTCAATTGCTCTCTTCCTCTTCTTCACTCAGACGCAAACCCTGTACATAAACATTAACGGCATACACGGGTAGCCCTAGGGTTTTTTCCACATGGAACTTAACGGTATCTTGGATACTTTCGGCCACTGCTTTGATACGTACCCCATACTGCACGATGACATAGATATTGATCTCAATTTGATTATCTTTGAAAAAAACCTCTATGCCGCGCCGTCGATCACTAGAAAGCAAGGTGGCAATACCCTTAACCAAATTTTTATTAGCCATACCTACCACACCATAACATTGATTGATGGCCTGGCTGACGATGGAGGCGATGGTTGCCGGAGAAATGTCTATTTCGCCGAGGGGATTCTCGTTATTTGTCATTTTTTTAGGGGAAGTAATTGGGCAATTGGTAAGTTGAGTGCTTGGTAATGGTTAAATCACCAAAATACCCAATTGCTAATTACCAATCACCAAATTCTCCACTTGCAAATATGTTCATGCTTGATATAATCTTATTCGATCTTTGGAATTTGAGCGACCTATGGGTCGCTTTTACTTTGCTAAGGGGCAAGAACAAACCAACTTACAATAGATTAGCTGAAAACGGGCAATTACTAAAAGAAGCAACCTAGTGCAAGTTATATAGTTTTCAGCCCGAAGGGACAAGTGGAATTATGGCGAAATGTGAAATTTGTGGCAAGAAGCCAATGAGTGGCAACCGGGTAAGCTTTTCTCAGGTTCATACCAAACGAAAGTTTAAACCCAATATTCAGCGGGCAACGTTTTATAAAAACGGCCGTAAAATACGTAAATATGTCTGCACACGTTGTCTGAAAACCACTGCCAAAGCATAAGTCTGCTGCGGTAACCGGAGAGATGAGGCAAAGACCAGCTTAGGGCTGGTCTTTTTTGTTGCAAGTTTAGGAACGTCGTTGGTTTGTTTTTGCTGTAGATTTCATAAGACTTCAGCAGATTAGTCTAGGGTGTCTGTACGTCTCTGTGAGTAATTATTTAACCACGCTGGACAAAACGGCCGTTGCCCCACCCACCAACAACGCTTCACAAACGGCCGTTACCTCACCCTCATCAACCAAGGCAATCATATTCCCCCCTCTCCCTGCCCCACTCATTTTTGCGCCTAAGGCCCCTGCTTGCATAGCCGTCGTTACCAAGCGATCAAGTTCCGGTGTAGAAACCGTCATTTTTTGCAGCAAAGCATGATTTTGGGTCATGAGACGGCCGCTCGCCCCCAAATCACCCCGCTCAATGGCCGCCCGTGCTTGCTCTGCAATCTGACCACAGCTATCAAACAGAGCCTCAAAGCGAGCCGGGTCCGTCTGCCATTGCCGACGCACATCACCCACCACCACCTTGGTCGAACTGCGAATGCCAGTATCAGCGATGAGGAGGTGCAACGGCCGTTGCACGCGAAAAGCCTCCATCCTGTTCTGGGGCCGTTGCCGTACAAAATAGACAGGCTGCTCATAAGCCACCACCATATTATCAATGCCACTCGGCGTGCCATGATGCAGCTTTTCCACTTCATAGGTCAACGCCGACACCCACTCATTGCTAGCTGGTAGACCTAAATGTTGGGCCAAAGCCCGAATGATCGCAGCCGTGATAGCTGCCCCACTGCCCAAGCCACTGGCAATGGGTATTTGGCTGGTGACAGTCAATGTAAAGGGGGGGAGTTGATGCTGACGCGCCATCTGCCGCACAGCTGCGGCCACAGGGTTCTCCATGCCAGCTTCATTCAAAGTCATCACCAACGACAAATCAGGGGCAATGAGATGGATATTTTGGTCTGGGCTAGGTGTGATAACGGCTGTGGCCCTCACTTGGCTCACCGGTGCGGCAATGGCCGGACGGCCGTATACGACAGCATGTTCACCAAATAGAATGACTTTACCGGGGGCTGTTGCTTTGCTCACTGAAAGTAATCAGTAGTCAGTGGTCAGTATTCAGCGGGTCATTTACTGCTTACCGTTAACTGATCACTGCTGCCTGCTAGCTAATTGAGAACATAGAGGGCAATAAAGGCCACTGCCCCATACAAAAGGATGCTGACTTGAAACGGCCGATCCCGCAGCACGATCTCCTCTGGGGCGCCACCCTCGTTGCGCACATGAATCAAGTAGAGATAACGAAAAATTGCATACAATACAAAGGGAATCGTCAACATCATGGTATGATTTTCCGGCAACCCTTCCGACAAAAAAGTGTAGAGACTGTAAGACACAACCGCGCCCGTGGTAATAATGCCCATCATGCGATCAATCAAATCCAGGTTGTACTCTTGCAAAATGGCACGATGATGCTTAGCATCATCCCCGAGCAGCACCAGCTCATGTCGTCGCTTGCCCACCACCAAAAATAGGGCCAAAAAGCCACCAAAAATATAGAGCCAGGGTGAGAATCGTTCTACTTCAATGATCGTTACGCCTGCCGCAATACGCAAAATGAAGCCTGCCGCCACTGCTGACACATCCAACAACACCATGTGCTTGAGCCAAAAGGTGTACGCAATTTGCGTGACCAAATAGGCCAGCAAAATTAGACCAAAGCCAGTGGACAGGACAAGTCCGGCTGCCAAGCTGCCCAAGGCAAACAAAACGGCCGCTATCCTAGCCACTCCCTCTTGCAACTCACCGGCCGCTAACGGCCGAAATCGCTTGGTAGGATGTTGGCGATCACTTTCAATATCGGCCAGATCATTCATCAAATAGACCGCACTTGACATAAGGCATAGCAAGAGGAAGGCCAACAACGTATGCAACAAGCTGGTCACATTCGTCACTTGACCATCAAAAAACAGTCCCACAAAAACAAATACATTCTTGGGCCACTGGCGTGGACGCATCGATTTGAATAAAGCAGTTAGCACAAGTTTCTCCTAAAAATGCAGAAAATGTATCCCCAAATCATAGCTTGGTTATTATATCGGTTCAAAATAGCTTATAGTTGTATAGTATCGCGAATCCTATCCAACTCCGCTGCCACTTGGCGCATACGGCCGTTTCGCCCCTCCCTGTCCTTCACCAACATCCCTTCAATTAGCCGCACCAAAGCGGGTGGCACATCCGAGCGCAGAGTCAGCAGAGCAGGTGTTGGTTCGTCCAAAACGGCAAAGATGGTGGCCGTGATATGCTCGCGCTGGAAGGGCAATTTGCCCGTCAACATCTCGTACAACAGAATACCAAACGACCAGATGTCGGAACGGCCGTCTAACACCTCCCCTCGACAGGCTTCAGGGCTCATATAATCCACCGTCCCCACCATCGCACCATCTTGCGTAAGCTGAGTTCCCTCACGTTGCATCATCCGCGCAATGCCAAAATCCGTCAGGCGTGGCGTGCCGTCTTCGGCCAGCAGCACATTGCCTGGTTTCAAATCGCGGTGAATGATGTCCAAATGGTGGGCGCGGCTCAAAGCATCAGCCAACTCCAGAGCAATAGCCACCGTCCGCGCCACTGATAACCACCCTTCTTTATCCAGCAAATCGCGCAATGAGCCACCAGCCACATACTCCATGATGAGGCACTGATCCCCCTCAGATTCTTCACCAAACTGAATGGTTTCAGTTGCGAGCATCTGCACGATATTGGGATGATTCAACTGCCGCAGCAGTTCCCCCTCCCGCACAAACCGCGCCACCACATCTGGCTGCCGCGTCACTAACTCTGGCTTCAGCCGTTTGATGACCACTACCTGTTCTGTTTCGGTATCTTCTCCTCGATACACTTCCCCATAACCACCTGTGGCAATCAATTCCTTTTGTCTAAACCGCCCTTGCACCTCTGTACCCTTACTCATCTGCCCCCCTGTCTCTTCTCCCCAGCCCAATTCAGTCAGTTCGATAAGGAGAGACTCAACAGTTGCCACCAAATCTGCCGCTTGCCCACGCTGCCAAGAGGCAGCAAACTCATCTGCCCCATAAGCAGCCTCTAATTTGGAATGTAGGTCTGAAAACATGGTCGCTTTCTCTAACCAACCTGTCATACCCATTAGATGTTTATAAGACAGAGCCAATAATTCTATCGCTTTTTTACTCATACCCTCTTGTGCCATAAGTAAAGCTGCTACAGGTAGGACCAATTTCATCATACCCTTTTGAGGGGGGGTCAGGGTAACTGCTATGGCAGTAAACAGCTCTTTCTTGGCTGAATCAAATTCACCTAAACCATAAAGTGCCATTGTCAACCCCCAGGCATTTAAGAAGGAAAATTCTCCCATCAATCCGTAACCGTAATGAGCTCCTGGCTTATACAAATTAACTGCATCATAGTAGTTACTTTGACCAATAGCTGATAGGCCTATGAAAAACTGTATAAGAACTACATAACCCGCATTTGTATCTTTATAATAATCATCCCAAGCAATCTGGGCTACTCGCCCAGCCTCAGCAAATTCGCCGTTTAAAAATGAGAAAAAACCTAAATAGGTTTCGTTCCAGGCCACAGCATGCTGATTGGCGATTTGCTTATAAAAGATAACAACCCGACTATAATCCGCTTGAGCACGAGCAAAGTCGCCTACATGCCACAACATAAGTTCGGCATAATTTTGTTGTACCGTTGCAGTTCCTAGTTCATCGCCCATTGCTTTCATGAGGGTGAGTACTTGCTGGAACACTTGGATGGCCTTGTCCATTTGACCTACAGATTGATAATATAGCCCTTGAGTCCTTTTTAGATTTGCTATTTGGAAACGATCATCCAATTGATGGGCAAGGGTCAAACCCTCCTTGATAAGTGGAAGCATATGCTCATAATTACCTGTTGTATGGAACGAGGCCGATACCAGTGCAGTCAAGGAATGTAATATCTTAGTCAGATCACCTTGTTGGCGAGAATGGGACAAAGCTCTTTCCAAAAGGTTTATCTCTCTGTGGTCTGGCCCCAAAGGCTGAGATGCCAAGCTAACCCAAACTGGGGATGGTTCTTCGTCCAACGCAGGGGTCAGGGTAGCCATTGCTTGTTGCCAAAGTTTCTTATAAGCTGCAATGTGATAGTCTCTTGAACTAAAAATAGCAAGGCAACTGATAGCCTGATCAATGAGTTGAAACTTTTCATCTTCTATAGCCCAACTCCAGGCTGTACAAATAGCTTCAAATTCGGTCTTAATTTCAGCGACAGCCGTTAATTGTCTGTGTCCTTTGACATCTGCTTCTCGGTTATGTACAAATTTTAGAAAGTATTCTGTATAAGCAGCGCGGGCTTTCTGGTAATGTCCCGCTCGCTCTAACTTTTCTGCCCCATACTGGTGCAATAGTTCGTGCACCTGATAACGGCCGTCTCCCCGTTTCCCACCACCCTGCAACAAACTCTTCCCCACCAACCGCGCCAACTGTCGCAAATTCGCATCTGCCACCGCTTTGGCTGCTTCCCGCGTAAAACCACCCCGAAAGACCGACAGCTTGGCAAAAATCTCCCGCTCCGTCTCATCCAACTTCTGCCAAGAGTAATCAATGGCCGCCCGCACACTGCGATGCCGTTCGGGCATGTCATGCATATTTGTTTCCAGCAAATCTAGCCCCTGCTGTAACTCGCTGGCAATCTCAGCCAAGGGCAGCATGTCCACCCAGGAAGCGGCCAATTCCAAAGCCAATGGCATTCCCGCCACCGTGCGGCAAATACGGGCTAAGTAAGTCAAATCATCGCCATCATGCAGGGCAAAATCGGGCTGGTTACGGCGGGCGGATTGGAGAAAGAGTTGAACGGCCGTATATTCCTCAGCATCCTGCAGAGTTTCCCAATCAGGAAACTCCAGCCCCTCAATGGGGTACACCTGCTCCATCCGCAAATGCAGCCGCTCCCGCGAGGTGACCAAAATCTGCACCTCGGGTGCAGCTTGCAAAATATCAACCAATATATCCACACCATCCAGCAAATGCTCAAAATTATCAAACAAAAGCAG
Source organism: Promineifilaceae bacterium (SeqCode) (assembly GCA_965223555.1). GTDB lineage: Bacteria > Chloroflexota > Anaerolineae > Promineifilales > Promineifilaceae > CBDCWU01. The sequence goes on along the minus strand of CBDCWU010000009.1, from coordinate 1,592,204 downwards.
CATCTTCTTTTGGCGCAAATAGTCGAGCAGTTGTTGCAGCGGTGAACGGCTATCTTGCCCTTGCAAAGGAAAGTTCAAGGCATCCGCTACGGCCGTCACCATATAGTCCACCTCGCTCAACGGGGCGAGGTTCACAAAAAAGATACCGTTGGGAAAATCATTGGGGAGACGCGCCGGCGGCGCGTCTCTACGTGGGGTAATCCATTGTTCGGCCACGGCCAATCCCAAGCGTGTCTTGCCCATGCCCCCTGGCCCCACAATTGTTACTAGCCGCAGGGCAGGGTTGGCCATTAACTCATTGAGGGCGGTCAATTCCGCTTGCCGTCCAATAAATGGGGTGGGTGGCACGGGTAAGTTGTGGGGAATCACTTTTTTGTCTGTTGACTTGCCCTCGTCCATTTCCCCTTCGCTGTTCTCTAAAGCAGCCAGCAGGTCGGCTAACGGCCGTTCCCGCCGCGCACAAGCCACAAAAATCTCATACTGTCCAGGCGCAACCGCCACAGCCTCAGCCAGCAACTGTGCCAGTTCCAGCGACGGTATACGTTCATCGGCTTCAATCTTGCGAATCATCGCCGCTGAACAGAGAGCCGCAGCACCCACTTCCTTTTGGGTCAACCTAAGCTGCTTTCGTCTCTGCTGTAACCATTCACCAAATGAATAAGTTTCCACACTCGCCATCCTTGTCACGCTGCTTGTCAACTCTTGTCACGCTTATTGTAACGCAGAAGCGTGACCAATGAGATGTTGATTTCTGCTTCAATAAAAACATCTTAACCAAGGGCTTGATAGAGAACAAATACAAACAAGTAGCAATCAGGTCTTGCACATATCTAAACGGAGAATTATCATGAATTTGCAAAGAGAAAGTTACGTACAGGCTTCCCGTCGACAAGAACAATTGGCAAACATTGACACTCGGTGGCAATTAGTCAATTTAGCACATTCACAAGGACAAACATCCATTTTAAACAAAGCCAAAACTTGGTTGCATCGTGTCACCCAAAATGGTAAATCTGGATTCAATCCTTCGCTGGAAACGAATTGAACCACATGCCAAAAGCAGCAAAACCTCGTATCAGCCGATACGGGGTTTTGTTTGATGCATCTTACCCATATCACCTGACCACACAATCGTCACCGACTGCATAGCAGGATCGGCTATCCATTCGTCCAATGCTTGTAATTCGGCTAAACGGCGTGGCCTGTAATAAGAAACTATGCAGAAGAGCGGTAGCAGCGTTCATCATGACATTGTGTGATAAGGCAGGCAGTTTGTCAGGAAAATTGTTAGTGCGCTAGAGTGCAGCCCCTTCTGGCACATACCATGTTAGATAATCAGCCAGCAAACGGCCGACTTCAAACATGGGATCACTTTCCACCAAAGCTTTAACAGCTTCGAGTGAGGCAACGGCCGTTGCCAGAAACACACTAATTCCCCGCACATCCGCCACCGCTGAATGATCCTCCACAGGGCCAGCGATGCTCAACTGTCCCGCCTCATGCAACTGCCCAAATGGGCCAAATGTCGTGCCTGCAAGGCCTCCAACTCAGGCGTACTATCGGCCGTCCATGTCGGCCCCTTCTTTAACAAAGCTACATAATCCGTATCAAAATTCATCGTTGCCATCCCTTCTTCAATAGCCCAATTACTCAAGAATATGCCCCAAAAGTCTAATCCACTCATTCAGACTAGGCAATGCAAAGTCTTGCAGGTAAGATGGAGCCAAAAGAGTTGCTCTGAGTTCCTCTCAAGTCCTGAACCCCTCAAAACTCTGGCTAACTCCATATTCACCCTCTCATAAGGATGTACAACATGACAACCTGGAACGATTATCTAGCTGAAAACCATGACCGCTTTTTAGAGGAACTACTCGATTTCATCCGTATTCCCAGCGTTTCAGCCTTGCCCGAATACGCTGCTGATGTGCAAAGAGCTGCCCAATGGGTAGCTGCCCGCCTCACAGCCGCTGGTGCCGAAAATGTAGCCGTCATGCCCACTGGTGGCCATCCCGTTGTCTATGGTGATTGGCTGCACGCAGGCAACGATAAGCCCACCATTCTGCTCTACGGGCACTTTGATGTGCAGCCCCCTGACCCACTGGATCAGTGGGAAACACCTGCCTTTGAACCGACAATTAGAAACGGCCGTATCTACGCCCGCGGTGCTTCGGATGATAAAGGCGGCATGATCACCCCCATTTTAGCCGTCGAAGCCCTGCTGCAAACAGAGAGCAAGCTACCCGTCAATGTCAAATTTTGCTTCGAAGGCCAAGAAGAGATCGGCAGTCCCCAACTCAACAGTTTCCTGGCCCAACACAAAGAGAAATTCGCCTGCGATCTCGTCCTCAGTGCCGATGGCTTGTTGTGGGCAGCCGACCAACCCATGCTCGTTTTGGGCCTAAAAGGCTTATGTGCCTTAGAAATTCATGTGAAAGGAGCCAAAAGCGACCTACATTCTGGGTTGCACGGCGGTGTTCTGCACAATCCCATCGAAGCCCTTAGCCAAATCGTCGCTTCCTTACGAACGGCCGCTGGCAAAATTGCCGTGGCTGGCTTCTACGATAATGTTGTCGAACTCTCCGCCGCCGAGCGTGCCGAAATCGCCAAAGTACCTCGTGATGATGAAGTATATCGCCAAGAGCTAGGCATCCCTGGATTCTTTGGCGAACCAGGTTACACCACTCAAGAGCGTAATTGGATTAGGCCCACATTAGAGTTAAACGGTATTTGGGGTGGCTTCTCTGGGGCCGGCACCAAAACAGTTATCCCCAGTGAGGCTCACGCCAAAATCACCTGCCGCCTCGTCGCTGACCAAGACCCTAATCAGGTTTTTGAAGCTATACAAGCCCATGTCGAACAGCACACACCACCGGGTGTACGCGCCACAGTCACCTCCATGCGCGATGGGTCACGTCCCTACTTGATGTCAGCCGATCATCCAGGCAATCAAATTGCGTCCGAAGTGCTAACCGAGCTATTTGGCCAAGAACCCTATCAAGTTTACGTAGGTGGCAGCATCCCCATCAGCACCTACTTCTTAGAGCATTTAGGTGCCTACATGGTCAATTTCGGCTGGACGGTTCAAGACGAAAACCTGCACGCTCCCAACGAATTCTTTCGTCTAGAAAACTTCAAACGTGGCCCAATTGGCTACTGCAAAATTCTCAAGCGGCTTGTTGGTTATCGGTAAACAGTAAGCAGTAGGCAGCAAATAATAAACTTTATCCAGAGAGATTCATCACTGACAACTGCTTACTACTGACAATCCATACGATCCACCTTTGAAAGTGAGGTGATTTGTCACCTATTTCCCTATTGTGCTAGAATTTGGTGTAACTTAAGTTACAATCAGTAGTTTGTAGCGGCTTGAAAAGCCGCTTCTTTTTTATAATGAGACAATGCTTAAAAATGCCTGTTACAGGTGTTTTTTTTGTCAGAATAGGCAACCTTGGCGGCTTCGAGTCAAATCATAACGTTAGCTGCGGTTGGCTTCTGACCACACCGTCTCAGGATACATTGTCTTGCCCAAGCTAGTCTCATTCATATTTGTAGGAGGTAGGACATGGAAGAGGAACATTCATCTATGGACGAGCAGAGTGAAGAACCACGTGGTTCAAGAACGATTTACATTGTAGGAGCCTTCATTGTATTGGCTCTCATTATTGCTGGCATCTCTTTGCCTCCCATCTCCATTTGGGAGCGTTTGGGCGGTGGTGGAGAAGAGACAGCCGAAGGCGAACAGGTTTCGGCAACGCCAGAAACGGCCGAAACCACTGCACCCGACGACGGTGTCTCATCTATTCCTGGCGAGATTGCTCTCAATCTGAACAATGGCGCTGCTACAGTAAGCAGTCTGCCCCAAGCTGAATTTGCAGAAACGGCCGCTTTACCTGACACAACCACCCCCCGCAGCAATGTCTACGCGATTGAAGGTACGGGTAACGGCCGTATGGCTGTTACCATTCCCGCCAATACCGATCTGAAATTTGCTGACTTATATGGCTGGGATGGTACAGCCTGGACTTTCGTTCCCAGCGAAGTAGATGTTGCCAATCAGCAAATCATCTCCAGAGATGGGCCTTTGCCCCAAGCTGTGATGTTGGTGGAAACGTCTCAGGCAGAAACCATGGCCGTGGCCGCCGATGTGCTCCCCACTCAAGCGTTGCCAGCCGCAGTGCTACCTCATCTGACTGAAGTAGTTGTGGGCACATTAACGCTTGTGGGCGATGGCAGCGTACAGGGTGAGATAACGGCCGTGCCTGATGGCGTATCCAATTATTTCGTGCGTGTAACCAACACAGGTGCCATTGTAGATGAAGCCTCCCTAGCTGCCCTGCTAGGAGATGCCAATGTTGTCACCACCCATGTCAATCGTCTCGTCGGCGAAACGGCCGATGCGGCTGGCCTCAACCTCGATTATCAAGGTGTCAATCCGGCCCATGAAACAGCCTTTACCAACTTCGTCACCGAATTAGCCGATGCCCTACATGCTCAAGATAAATTGCTGGCAATCACCCTGGGAACACCCCAAGCTGTCAGCAACGGTTGGAATACAGGTGGTCATAATTGGGCTGCACTTGGTCAGTCAGCCGATCTGGTTTATCTGCAAATGCCCCTAAACCCCGCCGCTTATGGTGACAATGAAGCGGCTGAACAACTACTGAATTGGGCGTCACGCCAAATTGACCGCCAAAAGCTGACCATGTTAGTGAGCACCAATGCCATTGACGGTATCGGCGAAGCCTTTTTACCCTTCTCCAATGAGCAAGCCTTGGCTTCCTTAGGCCAATTACAATTTATGGAGGGAGCTACCGAAATCACGCCAGGTGATGCCGTCGAGGTTGCTTTTGACGGCATGGCAACCCCCTTAGAATGGGATGGCAGCAGCCTGACCCATAAATTCACATATGATCTATCAGGTCAAGTGCACACCGTCTGGTTAAGTAACGAAGCCGCCCTGGCCTATCGCCTGCGCTTAGCAGACCGCCACCATTTACGCGGTGTGGCCGTGCAAGGTTTAGGTTTAATAGACGATGGAGCCCCTTATGCCGCTGCGTTGGAAAGCTATCTAGGCACAGCCGAAGCCCCAGCACCTGTGGGTGCGGCCATTGTCTGGACTGTCCGGGACGAGAGCGACAGTGTAGTTGCCAGTGCTAGTGGTAACGAACTCAACTTTGCCTGGGAAAACACAGAAAATGCTGGTCTGTACGCCCTTCAGGCTGATTTTGCACTGGGCGAAAGCACCACAAACATGGCAGAATTGGCTGTAACCGTGATGAATGATGAGGTAGCCGAATCTGGTTTAGGCGAAGCGGACGAGGAAGCAGAAGAAACGACAGAAAGCGGTGAGGAGACAACTGAAGAATCCGTCGATGAATCTAATGAAGAAGAAACAGAAGAAACGGCCGAATCTGATGAAGAATCAGAAGAGACTCCCTCTGTAACAACTGATGGCCCAGCAGGCCAAGCGGTGGTTACAGTCAACTCTAATGTGCGCAGTGGCCCAGGCCTTGGCTATCCCGTCATCGGTGGGTTAACGCCAGAAACGGCCGTGTCCCTCATTGGCCGCAGCACAGACTCAAACTGGTACCAAGTGGTAACACCTGAAGAGGAAGAGGTTTGGATTTACGGCCAATTGGTGGCTGTACAAGCTGATTTCGATGTTAGTAGTTTGCCAATTCCTGCTGTAGCTCCCGTTGTTGCTAGCACTGGTGGTGATGGTGGCAGCAGTGGCGGCGATGGGGACAGTGGCGGCGGAGGCACAACTGCACCCCCACCCGTTTTACCTCCAGCCACCATTGGCGGTGGTTTCGAGTTCGGTGGCCAAACCCATACCTTCGCTAATCCCACCCTCATGGCTTACTCCGGCATGAATTGGGTAAAGTTCCAACACAAATGGGGCGAAGGTGATTCGCCTGATGCTGTTGCCGGGCGTATTCAACAGGCACATGCCAATGGCTTCAAGGTGCTATTGAGCATTCCTGGTGCAGATCATAGCAACATCAACTACCAGGCTTATGTCAACTTTGTAGGCGGTGTGGCTGCTCTGGGCCCTGATGCCATTGAGGTTTGGAACGAGCAAAATATTGATCGAGAGTGGCCAGCGGGCCAGATTGATCCAGCCGCCTATGTCAACAATATGCTGGCCCCTGCCTACAATGCCATTAAGGCTGCCAATCCCAATGTGATGGTGATTAGTGGAGCACCTGCGCCTACAGGCTTCTTTGGCGGCTGTGGCGGTGGTGGCTGCAATGATGACCTGTATATGGCCGGGATGGCAGCAGCAGGTGGCGCCAATTACATGGACTGTATTGGCATCCACTATAATGAGGGCATTATTTCGCCTTCACAAACAAGCGGCGATCCTCGTAATCCTAGCGCCCATTACACCCGCTACTTCTGGGGTATGGTCAACACCTATTCTAATGCCTTTGGCGGCTCACGGCCGTTATGCTTCACCGAATTGGGTTATCTCTCTGGGACTGACTATGGTGGCGTTCCTGGCGGCTTTGCCTGGGCTGGAAATACATCCATTGCCCAACACGCCCAATGGCTGGCCGAAGCAGTGAGCATCGCTTCTAATAGTGGCCGGGTACGTTTATTGATCATCTTCAATGTTGACTTTACACATTACAGTGCTGATCCACAGGCAGGCTATGCCATGATCCGTAAGGATGGCAGTTGTCCGGCTTGTGAAACATTACGACAAGTTACTGGCGGCGGATAGCCGCATTGGCAAATCACAAAAAGTGAACAGCCTTTATCGGCTGTTCACTTTTTATTTCCCACATTCTTATGAAAAAACAAACTTTTTTACCTTTATTGATGTTACTACTGTTTTTGGCAGCTTGTGGAGGCGAGAGTGAACCTGAAATACAAGCACCTACACCCCAAGCTACCCTATCAGCTACAGAAGAGCCAGAAGCAGCTCCCACCTTGCCGCCTCCTGCTGTTGAGACAAATAGGGGGGAAACGGTTGATTTGGAAACGGCCGTTACTGAACCGCCTGCACCTGAACCCACCGCCGAACCATCTGGTCCCATCACAGCTTGGGCAGCCGATGATTTTGGGTATGGCGTTCAAATTCATGGCAACGCCACCTATGGCGATCCGGCTGCCACTTTGGATACAGTTCGTAATCGTCTTGGGCTTGATTGGGTAAAAGTACAGATTCAGTGGTGGCTTATCTATCCTAACCCCGAAGCCGATCAATGGTTCTTTTATGATGGGGTTATTGACGAAGCCTATCGTCACAATGTCCGCGTCATGTTAAGTATAGTAGGCGCACCAGAATGGACACGTGCTGCTGGCGGTGAAAACGGCCCCCCTGACGACTATGCAGCCTATGCCGAATTTCTGCAAAAGCTGCTAACTCGCTACGATGGACAGGTTCATGCTATTGAAGTATGGAATGAACAGAATCTAGATCGTGAGTGGACAACTGCGAATGGCATTAGCCCAGAGGACTATGTTCAATTCTTGCAAGTTGCCTACGAAGCCATTAAAGCTCATGATCCTAATATCATCGTTATTAGCGGTGCTTTATCCCCAACTGGCCCTGGCGATTGGGTAGCATGGGCCGATGATTTTGAGTATATGGATCGTGCTTTGGCAGCCGGGATGCTTGACTTTACTGATTGTGTAGGGGCACATCATAATGGATACAATATTGGGCCAGATGTACCTTTTGAGGTGGCTGGGAATGAAGCGATTGCCGCCACGGCTCGTTTCCGCGGTCCCTTTAACAATCCCCATCATTCTTGGAGCTTCAAGACTACCCTAGACACCTATGTTCAAAAGATACAAGCCATCGATCCGGCTAAAAGATTGTGTGTGACTGAATTTGGCTGGGCCTCTAGCGAGGGCTATGATGAAATCCCGCCAACTTTTGAATTTGCTCTCGATAACAGCTTGCAGACACAAGCTGATTTTATTGTGCAAGCGTATCAACAGATGTACGATTCTGACAATGTATGGTTAGCCTTTCTCTTTAATTTTGATTTCGGTAATAAGGGCAGCGGCCCCACAGATGACACTGTGCCGTATAGTATTGTGGACATCAATGGCATACCCCGTCCAGCCTTTGATGCGGTGGCCGCCATGGAGAAACCACGTTAATGGAAATGGCTATCTTGACCTGAAAATGAATCGGTTTATCAATAGTTATAGTTATTGGAGGAGGCTGAAAAGCCTCCCTTTTTTATGGTTTTGGCTTTTGCTTGTGGCCTGTAGCAAAAGCAATGCAGATCTGCCAATTGTCGCCACACCAGTTCCATTGTCCACTACCCCCACTGCGTCACCGACGCTATTGCCCCCACCTCAACTGACTATTGATGAAACCCCTGCCGTGACACCAACGGCAGCAGCTGTCGCCAACGGGCATTCCTTTTCCTTTCCCTCCCCAGCCTATGGTATTCATCTAGTGCAATGGTGGGATTTAGAAGCCTTAGAACGAGATTTAGCATTGGCCAAGGAGATGGGTTTTGATTGGGTAAAGCTAAATTTTTCCTGGCGCGATATTGAGCAAGGGCGTGATGCGCCCGATTGGTGGCGACCCGATCAAATTGTAGCGGCGATAGAACGGCATGATCTCAACTTAGTAGTACGAGTAGATCGCCAACCCCTGTGGTCAGTGGCATCATTAAGTGATGAAGCAAGAACGCCCCATCAACCCCCGGAAGATTACCAAGACTTCGGCAATTTCTGCCATAAATTGGCTGAGCGATATCAAGGGCGTATTATCGCCTATCAGGTATGGAACGAGCCCAATTTAAACCGAGAATGGGGTGAGATTTCTCCCAATCCTGCCGAATACACTGATTTATTGCAAGTGTGTTATGAGGGCATCAAAACGGCCGATCCTCAAGCCATTGTCATCTCTGCAGGATTAGCTCCAACTGGCACAGAACCTCCTGTCGCCATGCCTGACATAGACTTCTTGCAAGGCATGTATGATGCCGGGGCCGCAGCCTACTTCGATGTGCTTGGTGTCAATGCCCCTGGCTATAAAGCCCCGCCAGAACTGCCACCCGAAGAGGGCCTAAAAATTGAATGGGGTGGTAATCGTTTTAACGTTTTCCGACATGTCGAAGATATTCGGGAGATTATGGCACAAAATGGGGATGAGGAGAAACAGATTGCTATTTTAGAGATGGGCTGGATGGTTTATCAGGAGTTCCATCCTGCTTACAGTTGGCATGGCGTAACAGAAGAACAGCAGGCGGACTATTTGGTAGGTGCATACACCTATGCTCGGGAAAATTGGCAACCCTGGATCGGGTTGATGACCACCATTTATTTTGCTGACTCTTATTGGACTCCAGAAGCAAATGAGCAGTATTGGTGGTCTTTGGTACTGCCAGATGGCACAAAACGTCCTGCTTATGAGGCCTTACGGCAAATGCCCAAGGGCGATTGAGCCACTCCAAGTGCATTTTCTAAATCCTCGTCCATTCACAAGTAATTGCATGTGAGGGATGACAGTTAGCAGGGTGGTGACTTGGGTTAAACTACTCAGATTCAAGTTGAAGGGGAAGTTTGAGCGTAAAGGTACTACCCACATCTTCTTGACTGGTGACGGTAATGTCACCATTATGGGCCTCCACCAGACTCTTGACGATAGCCAACCCTAAGCCCGTACCTGTAGCCCTGCCCTGATGACCAGGAACACGCCGAAATCGCTCAAAAATATAGGGAAGTTGTTCTTCGGGAATACCAAAACCACTATCTTGCACTTCGGTGATGGCGTAACGGCCGTTTTCCCACAATTTCACCCTGATTTCGCCTTGATGGGGCGTATATTTGACGGCATTGGCAACGAGATTGGTGATCACACGTTGGATTTTTTGGCGATCGGCCGTAATGTGAATGGGGGCTGTCGGAGCCTGATACGTCAAAGTCATCTCCTTACGTATGGCCTCAGCCTGGACTGTTTCAATGATCATTGGAACGGTCTCATTTAGGTCGAAATGAGACCGTTCCAATAAAATTGGTGCCCCTGATTGTAATTTCTGAATCTCCAAAATATTGTTGACAAGTTCAAGCAAATTATCTTGGCTACGTAAGATAATATTCATGATATGCACTTGTTCTTCGCGGGGCAATTCCTGGCTGCGTAAAATGCTGCCATAACCTTTGATGCTGGTTAAGGGTGTCCGCATATCATGAGTAAGGACACCAATAAAGGCATCCTTCTCTCGGTGCAGTCGCTCCAATTCCTCATTAGCACCTGCCAAAGCTTGGGTACGCTCTGTGACTAGCCCTTCCAACTCCTCCATTTGCCTTTTATTGTTGTTTACAATCACCCTATAGGAGTAGGCAGCTAAGATAATGGGCAAAAAGAAGATGGCGATTCCCAAATAGGAGAATTGGCTGACAGTGACATGGAGCAAACCACCACCAATGCTCATGGTGAGAACATTGATGGGGATAGCCCAACGATTTTTACGCCATACGTCTAGAGGACTAACATCTTGTGCTAGGTAAATGATGATGGCTAATAGCCAGAGGTTGACCTGATCGGCAACAATAGCAGCCAAGAGCCAGGGCAACGTCTGTCCTAACAGAGTTTGCTCTCCCAGCATATTGATTGTGCCTGAAAACACAAGGCCACCTAAGAAAATGGCAATGCTGTTCATACCCACATTGACCCCAAGCCTTTCTAGAGCCTGCTGCCAATTTGGCCGCTCCAAACGCATACTGATAAGCCACAAGCTAAATTCGGCAGCGGCTGCCAGAAGGGCGGCTGCAAAAGGCCCATAAGAGGGCACAGTAGACAGGCTGATGGCGGAATTGACAGCAACCAGGGCTGAACCTTGTATAAGGTGGGTAGTGGTACTCTTCGCCACAATAGCGAGGATGAGCAGAAGTAGAAAAGTTAATAAAGGGAAATAGGCAGGAATCTGAATGATTCCTACGATAACAAGTGCGGCTCCTAACAGAGAAAGGCTCGTAGAGTAGAGCTTCCGCCAATTAAGCATGGCTGATTATAACGGCCGTTCCCAAAATTTCATAAACATTATTCGGCCAATCTCATCTTTCAAAAAAAAATCCCCACGATGTTCTTTTGCCATCATGGGGGAAAATAGGACAATGCTAACAACACAAGTGAATTTTGCGTTAATTTTCGAAGTCAGTGAGGCCCGCCCAGGAGTAAGAACCCGCCCAAGAGTAGGAACCTGCCCAGGAGTAAGAACCTGCCCAGGAATAGGAACCAGTCCAAGAGTAGCCACTTTGCCACGCCTCGCCTTCAGTCCAGGGCTCCCAATCAGTCGTACCTGCCCAAGAGTAGGAACCTGCCCAAGAGTAGGAACCTGCCCAAGAGTAGGAACCTGCCCAGGAATAGGAACCAGTCCAAGAGTATGAACCTGCCCAAGAGTAGGAAGTAGCATTAGGATCAGGGTTGCCGTTGGCATCTACGATGACAAATTCATCATTTTGGTAAGCAACGGGGCCAACATAGGGCTGACCCATAACCATACCAGGATTGGCTTCGCCTTGTGGGGGGCTGAGGACGGCTGTGGCTGCATCCACCCGTCCTGCCCCTTGCTGCAAGATACTCCACACTAAACTGCTATCGCTGCCATAACCCGCAGGCCGAGCCGAAGCCATAAGGGCATATTTAGCCTGGTTGGGAGTGAGATTGGGGTTGGCATCCAACATAAGGGCTACGATGCCACTGGTAACGGCCGCTGCCGATGATGTACCCGCAATCTGGTAATATGATTCGGTGAGACGAGCATCACGATGATCTTTAGCCCAATTTGAACCATTTTTGACCGAAGCAATCATATGTGCCCCAGGGGCAACCACATCGGGTTTGACAAAGCCAGTTTCGGTGGGGCCAGCGCCGCTGAAGGGGACAATATAATCGTCGCTTTCGTCATCGGGGGTGAAGTTGTCGGTAAAGGCACCAACAGTAATAATGTAAGGATCATTGCCTGGGGCAGAGATTGTCAAGGGGCCAGGGCCATCATTGCCAGCCGCGGTCACTACCACGATGCCTGCTGCCCACAAGGCCTCTACACTTTGGTTTAGCGGGTCAGCCCAATAGGGGCTATTGATGCTGCTAATGAGCGAGAGGTTGACAACACGAATGTTATATACATCCTTATTCACCAAAATCCAGTCAAGGGCTTCGATGAGGTCGGTGTATGTACCTTTGCCTTCGCTGTCTAAAGCCCGTACATCTACAAAATTGACAGATGGGGCAATACCAGTGAATCCATTGGCATCTTGATTATTGTTGCCCACGAGACTGGCCATCATTGTGCCATGCCCATGTGGGTCTTTGTCGCCAGAGCCATTATCAAGTGCATCATAACGGCCGATGATTCGACCTGCGTTCCAATCAAAATTAGCGATACCTGTATCCACCACGGCCACGGCAATATTGCTGCCATCATAACCAGCCGCCCAGGCATCATCTGCTCCTGCTACCTGAGGGAAATGGGCAATAGGGGCTGGCTGACCAGTTGCCTGCACTTGGCTATCTTCATACAGTTGCACTAAGCGGGGATCGGCCGATAGAGCAGCTACTTGAGCGGCGGGGATGTCGGCCGAAACGGCGTCGATAATGGACAGCGGCTCATTGACTTGGCCTCCGTAAGCTTGGGTTAGGTGAACGGCCGTTTCCACACTGTCGGCCTGGATAAGCAAAGAAACCCTATCAGATGGGGCTAGTGTTAGGGTAATAAACAGTATCAAGCTCGCAAGAGAAGCGAGCAAAGCGAATGCGCGTTTCATGAGTATTCCTCTTCTTAAATTTTTGTACGGCGAAGGTGATTTAATTGAGATAAGTATGGACAAAATAGGAGGCCAACTCAATAGGAACATCTGCTTAGGACGAGAGTACGGTCGCCAAAGATGATTTGGCAATCCATAAACCCAGCCCCACTAACACAACATCCCGAGCACGAATCAGTAGGCTGAAACTAAGCGCAGCAGCCGGTGAAAAACCAAGCGTGGTGATAGCTAATAGTTGGCTAGCTTCCAAAGTGCCGAGGCTACCAGGCAAAGGCAACAGGAGGGCAACCCGAGCGGCCGTTAGGATGACAAGCATCTGTAGAAATGAAACATGGAGGCCTAACAGGGTGAGCATGAGCCAAAATTCAGCGATGAGTGAAGTCCAAGCCAAAAGAGAGATGAAAAAGGCTAGGGCAAGATGGCGTGGTTGTTGGCGGCAAAAGAGAGTTAATTGGGCTTCGCTATCGACAATCGCTTGTTTTATTTTTTGCAGGCGGTTTGATCGCCTGGCCAAACGCAAGCAACGCCTAGGAAGGTGAACCAATCGGGTGAAGATGCGCCAATCTAACCAGAAGCTGATGAGGAGAGTGAGGGGAAACAGGAGCAATAATATGGGTAGCACGGCCGTTTGCCAACCTGCTACTTGGCCCAGCAACTCTGTTTGCCAGATGAAAATCACGCCACCTAATAAAAAGCCAAAATTGACAATCAGTTCCAAGGTTTTGTCAAGGGCAATGCTGGCTACGGCCGTTACTCGGGGCACACCATAATTCCTTTCCACCAGCAGCACTTGCAGCGGTTCACCACCAAATTGGGGGCCGGGTGTGATATAGCTAAGGCTGGCTCCCGCTAAACGGTAGCTGGTCAAAGCTAGATAAGGGACAGAATGCCCTTGCCCAAGTAGAATGAGCCACCAACGGCCGTTCATCAGTAACAACACGATGCCATTGGCAACAGCCAATAACATCAACTGCCACCAGCCTAAACGTCGCAATACGGCCCACGTTTCAGCTAAAGAAACGGTGCGTAAGATGAACCAGAAGAGGAGAACGGCCGTTAGCCAGAGGCCAAAACGCAGCACACGGGATTGCCATCTATCACCCGCCCCGCCTCGCCTTTTGCCTATCACCCACCCCCTAAACGCTGTCGAATAAACCGCTCCTCCGGCTGCCACAGCGACAACTGACCCATGCCCAAAAGCATAAGATAGATGACAGCAGCAGTGGCTGTGCCATTCCAGAGCGTTAGCCCAACTGTGGCCATATCGAAACCGATAGGGTAGACGAGCAGAAAGGCGGCCAGGCGTCCCATTATGCCCGACACAACAAGAGGTGTACTGATGATGCCCATAAGGCCTAGAACAGCAGCCCAAACGGCCGTTCCGCTCATGCCCCAGGAAGCCATAAGAGCCGCCCAAGCTGGTGGCGCAAATTTGTTTGTTAGGGGCAGGTAAATCATGAACATCGCTAAAGGCAACCACAAGCGCAGGATAAGAGGCAGCCACAGGCGGCAAAAGGCGCCTAGCCGTCGCCAAAAATTTTTGAAAGTGGGATGATGTGGATTGAGACGGCCGTCCACCGTCCACCAATCTCGCAAAAAGCCCAGACCAGTGGCTAAGCCAAAAATAGTGCCAGCAATCATGGTCATCTGTGGTGGAATAATCGGCCATAAGACAGCACTCATAAAACCCATCTGAAAGCCGGCGAAGATGCGCCGATGCACGCTGGGAACCATCTCATGAACCGGTTTACCCTGCCGCTGCCGCCACCAAATGCCTAAGATGAACCAGGGACGCGCAATCCCTAGCAGCAGATACCAAAGAGGCAACATGTCATACCACACGCCCAAAATCGTCACCACCAACATACCTAAGCCATCAAATTCAATGTCCAATTTGCTGCCCAGTTTGGTGGCATGATGGGTAATGCGGGCCAAATAACCATCAAAATAGTCAGCTACATCAGCAAAGGTGTAGAGGAGCATGGGCAACCAAGCCAGCCAACCAGTTGGGCGCGGGGCAAAGATGAAACCCGCCACTAAGCTGATGGCAAAGCCACGCAACAGGGTGAGATGATTGGCCCATCCCAATCGTGCTAACAGTTGGTTTTCATGGTCACGCTGGTTATCTGACAGCCCGTGCCAGAGGATGGCGAGGCAGAAGGCAAGGCATAAGAGTGAGAAGACGGGCTGTGGCAATAGTTTTTGCCAGATAATGAGGCTGAATGCGCTCACCCAGGTTAGGGTGATAGCCAGCCATTGCCAACGGAGTTGGGTCAGGATGGGATCACGGGGCTTGGTGGAGATGTCCATACTATTAGGGTTGGCTGGCATGCCAAACGGCCGTTACCAAATCTACCACCGCCTGTTCCAACTCTGTCAATTCACGCCCGATACGGGTTATCATGACCACATCCCAATCAAACTGAAAGTCGGGAACATTGAGCTGGGCTAGGCCGGAGGCGAGGGCTAGGCGATGAGGTAAAAAGGCGATAGTGCGGGGCTGTTGGGCCATAGGCAAGGCAGCGGGAAGAGGCACACGGATCAACGGCCGTTTCACCTGACTCACCTGCTGTAGACTGGCCAAATAGGCATCAAATGCTTGTCCCCAATGAATAACCAGCAATTTATAATCCCAAAGCTGATTAATGGTCACGCCAGGGACGCCCACCAATTCATGCGCTGGGCGCACTGCCACAACCATTTCATCATGCAAACGCAGCAATGTCTGGGATTGAGCCAAAATACGGGGAAAGGCTGCCGCAAAAGCGAGGTCTACAAAGCCATCACGCAGTTGGCGGAAGGCAAAATCGGAATGGCCTGTTTCCAAAAATAGCTCAGCATCAGGGTATGCCTGGCTGAAGAGGTTGACAACTTGGGGCATGAGGTAGGTGGCAATGGAAAAGGGGCTGCACACAGTAACACGTCCCGTCAGACCAAATTGCTGCGTTTGGAGCGCCTCGCGCCCAGCATTTAAGATGCCCAAAGCACGCTCAACATAGTCAGCAAAGAGTTTGCCTTGTTGCGTAAGCTGGATCGGCCGTTTATCGCGCCGAAACAGTGACTGTCCCAGACTTTGTTCTAGCTGCTGAATCCGCGCACTCAGAGAAGGCTGAGTCAAATTAAGCAGTTCCGCTGCTTGGGTAAAACTGCCTTCACGTACCACTGTCAAAAAGGCTTCTAATTGCCGCAGTTCCATAATGCAATGATGAGGTCTTTCGTTTCCTTCGTATCATATCTGGAAGATAGAAAGTCGTCCCTCTATTATGAGGCGTAATTATCAGTTAGCAATTATTTGAGGCCAAGAGGTAGTAACGGCGGAGCCTCAAAAACATCCATAGTATAGAAATTTCCTATAGGTAGTATAAGTGTTATTGACTTGAGCCATGGTTAGAGTCATGTTATGCTTCTGGTTGACACAAATCATCCCACAAAGGAGCTAGCTATGAGCAAACGAATCCTCTATGTCGAAGATAATCCCCGTAATATGTTATTGGTGCGCCGCATATTAGATGTCGCTGGTTATACCTTATTATCAGCAACAGACGGCGAATCTGGATGGCAGACGGCCGTTCAGGAACAACCCGATCTCATCTTAATGGACTTACGCTTACCTGGTGAGATGAGCGGCTTTGACCTGACCCGCCGCATAAAGGCCTCATCCGAACTACAACATATCCCCGTGATCGCTCTCACAGCCTATGATACGGCCGAGAAAACAGCCCTGGCTGCTGGCTGTGATGATTTCCTCCGTAAACCAGCCGACATCCGTCAAATTCGTGCCGTTATTCACCAACATCTCGGCACCTCCGCTCCGGAACTCGTCTCCGAACAAGTATTGGCCTCCTTTGTTGCAGCCTACTAAACAACTTATGTGCTGACGCGTCCTATGTCACGTTTTTCGTGATAGTTGATGCTTGTCCGCACAACACCAATTATGAACTACCTGACCCACTTAGAATGTTCCCATTGTCAGGCAATTTATGAGGCAGATCGATTGATCCGCCTCTGCACGAAATGTGGTTACCCACTTCTGGCACGGTATGATATTGACAAAGCCAAACAAGAGCTGGATCGGGATGAGGTAGCCAAACGGCCGTCCACCATGTGGCGTTTCCAGGAACTATTGCCCATCCGCAATCCCCAATACATCACCACCCTGGGCGAAGGCGGTAATCCCGTCCTCAAACTTCATCAGCTTGCTTCTCATTTAGGCCTCAACCAGCTTTATATCAAAGATGAAGGCCAAAATCCGACAGGTAGTTTCAAGGCCTTAGGATTGGCTGCTGCTGTCAGCCGGGCCATTGAGTTAGGTGTAGAGGAATTCGTGATCCCGACGGCTGGCAATGCTGGTGGCGCCTTAGCCGCTTATGCCGCTCGTGCCGGCAAACAGGCCCACGTCTATATGCCCAGTGATGCACCCCTTATCAATATCATGGAAGTGCAGGTAACAGGAGCCGATTTACATCTGGTCAATGGCCTCATCAACGATGCTGGCCGCGAGGCCGCCGCTGACGCTAAAGAAGGGGGTTGGTTTGATGTTTCTACCCTCAAAGAGCCATACCGTGTTGAGGGCAAGAAGATCATGGGTTATGAGCTGGCTCTCATGTTTGATTGGCAGTTGCCCGACGTCATCATCTACCCTACAGGCGGTGGTACAGGCTTGATTGGCATGTGGAAGGCCTTCAACGAAATGGAACAGTTGGGTTGGATCGACAGCCATCGTCCTCGCATGGTGGCGGCTCAATCGGCTGGCTGCGCCCCCATTGTCAAGGCTTTTCATGATGGCGTTGATGAAGCTGAACCCTGGCAAAATGCCTCAACAATGGCTGGGGGTCTGCGTGTACCAGTCGCCATTGGCTCTCGCTTGATGCTGACAGCGCTTAGAGATAGTGGAGGAACGGCCGTTGCTGTCCCCGACCACGAAATTCGTGAAGCCGAGCGCCTCTTAGCCACCATGGAAGGCATGTTCGTCTCCCTGGAAGCCGCCGCCACCGTGGCCGCTCTACAAAAGCTCGTCGCCGATAATTGGGTGACGCCAGATGAGCGCATCGTCGTCTTCAACACAGGTAGTGGCCTCAAATATAGACTGCTACTCACCTAAACATCCCTAAAGATTGGAAATATTCAAGCACAGGCAAACGTCTGTGCTTTTTATTTGCTGCCCGGCAAAAGAGTGCTACTCTAACCAGCGCAAATTGTGCAGCGTGAGCGTAAATTGTCATCCACGAAGGAGACAAAACAGGCAAAAAATAGTCTGTGATCCTTTGTGGGCAATTTTGTCGCTTCGCCACTTTATGTAATTCCACACCAAAGAATAGAGGTATACTCATGACCGAGCTTGTCTTGACACAGCAACAAGGTGCTGTCTTTGAAATCGTTTTTAATCGGCCAGACAAACGGAATGCTATCAACCGCGAATTGTATCAACAGTTTGATGCTGCCATCAGCCAAGCCAATCGCACACCCGATCTGCGGGCTGTCATCATTCGCGGGGCAGGCAAAGCCTTCTCCGCAGGCATTGATGTCACCTCCTTTATGGGCATGGCCGAGCACTATGGCCCGCGCTGGCAGCAGCGGATGCGCCGTATTACGGATGACTTCCAAGGAGTATTAACGCGGCTAGAGCGGCTGGAACTACCCACAATTGCGCTGCTGCACGGCTATTGTTTGGGGTTGGCAATGGAACTGGTCTTGGCTTGTGACATTCGTATTGCTGCAATCGGCACCCAAATGGGGTTGCCTGAAACCCGTCTGGGCATGATCCCCGATGTGGGCGGCACCACGCGCCTCATGCGGCTGGTCGGCCCAGCTCGTGCCAAAGAGCTTATTTTCACGGGCAAGCAGATTGATGTGGCTCTGGCAGAACAGTGGGGCATTGTCAATTATGTGGTGACAGAGGAGGAGTTGAGAAATCGAGCTGATACTCTGATTGACGAGATTTGCCAGGCCGCACCGTTGGCAGTGGGCATGGCCAAGCGGGTGATTGATGGTCTATCCGATATTGATCGCGGCCTGATGTTGGAAGGCTGGGCCCAGAGCCAATTGTTCCAAAGTGAGGATTTTATGGAGGGGATTCAAAGCTTTATGATGCGCAAACCGCCAGAGTTTAAGGGGAAATGACCTCGTTTACTCTTGATATAAAGCGAGGAGAGCCAAAACTCCCTCTCGGTTCCGTTCCCAATCTGTTGTTTCATGAGTCGTGAGTTCGACGGAGAAGGATGGGATGTCATTTTTTGCCAGCCAATCGCTGGCATCACCTGTAATTTCATAGGCGGAGAATCCTTGTAATGGATAGTTGGCGGCGCGAGCAAAGGTGGTTGCCATTTCGATAGAAGGTGGGTGATCTTGGCGGCAAGAGCCAGGAGAAACAAGGGTGGCCTGACTGTGCCAGAAGAGAACAACGTCGACTTGTCCTTGTTGCCTGATGAAATCGCGCAAAATCTGATTTTCTATTTCGGAAAAGGGACTATCCCCGCCACTAACAGGCTGATCGCGCCAGTAGGCGGTGGGAGACCAATCGCAATCCCAATTGCGATTGAGGTCTACGCCACGAGCATTAAAGCGAGCGGGGAAGTTGTCCTTGGAGATGACATCGGTGCTGGTTATGGGGCCTGTTTTGCCGGTGACAATGTAAATGCCGTCGGGGTTAGCAGCGGGGATGATGTATAGAGTAACGGCCGTTGGCACAATGTTGGGATTTGCCTTCAAGTAATCAATTAGCTCATAGGCCAAAACGGTTGTGTTCCACTCATAGCCGCCATGTATCCCCCCCACTAAAATTAGAGTGTTGATACCCGTACCAAAAGTATAAACTTCGATAGGGCGGCCTAACACAGACATACCGATAATTGTGGGCTGTCCAGTTGAAACAGTCGTCACTTGGCTGAGAGCCAAGTTGGTAACAGCTGTTGCTTGGGGGATGGTTAAATTTTGGCCAACAGAAATGAAATCGGGATTTGCCAAGAAACTGGCAGCAGCAATGGCCTCCATAGTTGTGCCATGCTGTTGAGCGATGCTAAGCAGGCTTTCGCCTTCTTGGACAATGTGTTCTAGGTAGGGGGCTGGGGTTGTGGTGGGAGCAGCAGATGTGGCTGAAATTGTATTGGCGAAGGTGATGACAGGTGTATCGGTGGCGGTGATGGGGGTGATGGTGGCAACGGCCGTTGGCGTGGCTGGTGCTGGGGCTAAAGTGAATGTGGCTATGGCCGTTGGCGCAGGCAAGGAGAGCAATGTATTTTCGGTAGGAGACGACGTACAGGCCGAGAGAATGAGAAGGCCTATCGCCAAGAGGGTGCAGGGCTTGGTTTTCATGATGTCGGAGAGGATGAGGGCTTTCATGCTGGTGAGTATAAAGTGTAGGACAAGGATGGGCAACGGCCATTATCACCAACCCACGTCCTATTGACCAGTTCGTTGATCAATCGTATTCCAGAAGGCCCTTTAACGTTGATCAATCCACCGTACTTTCATGTATGATGGGTAAAATTATAGTTCGCAATCAAGCACAGGAGGAAATAAAAGTATGTTTCGCCGTTATTTATTCATTTTGTGCTTATGGCTGCCTTTTTTACTAGCCTGTAGACCAGCGGCTGGTGGTCCACCTATGGTTCCATCAAGTACAGCCACCCCCGTGCCCACACCTACCTTGGTCACAGAAAATATCATTGGTAACGAGGCCATTGTAGACAAGATAGAAGTGATGGTGACAAGTGCACTGCCGGCTCGTGTTTTCGTCACAGTTCATGGTAATTTTCCCAATAGCTGCGTAAGCTTGGACAGCACTGTCTCCACTCGCCAAGATGATTTATTTGTGGTTAATCTGACGACCCTACGCGATCCATTGGCTTTGTGTACAGAGGCGCTAGTTCCCTTCAACGAACAGGTTGAATTGGATGTAGTCGGGTTGGAGAGTGGCATGTACACAGCTAGGGTATTGGGGAAAGATGATACGGCCGTTTCTGAGACCTTCTTCCTGCCCACCTTGGACATGACAACAGAGGGCATGCCTATGAGTGAACTGCCCGCCACCTGTTTTGCTGAATCAGCAGAAAATGGAGCCTTTATCAATCTCCAAGATGGCTACTGTTTACAATATCCAGTCGTTGACGGCTATAGGGTTTCTGATGTTTTACGAATGGGCGTGGCTGCCATTTGGGGGCCACCTCTCACTTTAGGTTTTGAACCAGTTAGTACAAGTTTGAACGTGTATAAGCAAGCGGCGACTTACGGCCGTTCCCTAGACGAGATAGTGGCCGAGGTAATCGCTACCAATCCAGGTGCAGTCGTGGTTGAATCAAATGCCACCTTTGCTGGGGAACCGGCCCAAGTGGTCGAAACGTATGATGGCATGATGGACGCTCGCAGTCACTACTTCCTACATAATGGCTTTGTATATGTGGTCACAATCATACCCCTGACTGCACCGGAAGGCTTTGTTGAAGCTATAGCAGAACAACGAGAGTTGTTATGGCAAACAGTCAGTGAAAGTTTTACTTGGCTGCCAGACAATATCACAGAACAGTTCTCATTTTGTCCAGCTGGGTTCCCAGGCATTTCACCTTACATCAATCCGAGAGCGGAATATTGCCTACGCTATCCCTCCCACTTCATGCAACAGGATTTAACTGTCCCTGATATAACCGTTTTCACGGGGTATGCGCTTGATCCTACAATTCCCGAATCACCACCAGTAACTTTGCAGATTATGACAGAACCAGCCAACGGCCGTTCCTTGCCCCAACTGATAGACGAGATAGTCGCATCTGTACCGGAGCTGGAAATAGAGCAAAGCCAAGGGATGTTAGGTGGCGAAACGGCCGTTATTCTCACGGGACTGCCTGGTCAGACTGCTGGCCGCGATCTGTATGCCATACATCAGGACACAATTTACCATCTGCGTCTTGATCCATTGGACTTTGAACAGCTCTCAGCAGACTTGGCCCTTGTCTGGGATACAGTGTTAGAGTCCTTCACCTTTTTCCCGCAATAGTCGAATTCATGTAACTCAAGCCACATCAGGTTTCTCGTGATAATATTCAGCTAGGTGCTCATCCAGCCAAGCCACGCGGGCTGTTGCTTCTAGTGAGGCCAATATGGCGCGGGCTTGTTGTAGTTTCGGCAATGCAGCGCTCTTATCACCGTTTGTTTCATCTAGCTGGGCTAAGGCCACCAGCGCCATAGCTATCCCTGGCACAAACCCAGCTTCCCGCCGCAATTGCAGCGATTCTTGCAACGCTTGGGCAACACCTTCTTTGTCATCAGCCGCCCAACGAGTAAAGCCGAGATGACGAATAGCATAAGAGGCCATAACTTTATCGCCAGCTTCACGTGCTAAGTCATAAGCTTGTTGATGGTAAACGGCCGCTTGGGGATACTCACGACGAATAACATCATGTACAAGACCAACGTGGAAGAGGGATTCAGCAATTTGAACGGCCGTTCCGCCTTGTTGCCGCAACTCGAGACCGCGCTCAAAATGATACATTTCACCTTCCGGTTCCTGGCTTCTATCAGTCGCCAGATAATCTGTGTGCATGGACAAACCAATCGCATCGTGGACATCTCCCAATAGTGGTGGATCATTAGCCAATTCAGCCAAAGTTAGCGCCTGCTGCAAAGCATCTCGCCGCTCACCTGTATTATCTTTGCCTGAAAACATGGCCTCATCACTGAGGACACGACCAAACAACAACCGAACCCGAGCCAAAGCCCCATCATCTAGTTTAGCAGCAACAGGCTGGAGACCGCGTAATAATATTTGGGCATCCAGCCATGCACCATATAGCCGCCATACATCCGCCAACGCCAAAGCAGATTCAAGAACCTGAGCTTCATTAATTCCGTCAGACATAAACTCCATCATCAGATTTATCCTCTTTGTCCATCAAATCAGTTACCCTCAATAGGTTTTATCATCAAAAACTCATCTCTTTTTTTAAGATACATCCCTTTTTTATTATATTCCAGACAAAAATATAGAAAATTCCATATTCGCCCTATTATTTTTGGAATTGCCCTTGCCAAAATTTCAACTATGTGTAAAATATGGGCAGGTTTGTTTGGTGAAAGCGCGGGTGGAACTCCTCCCCCCCCAACTGGCACGATAAAAACTGGCACGAGAAACACGACTGGAACACACCAAGCAGACTGAGGGCTTTGCTACCCTCCCATCTGCGCTTTGGCATTTGCCCGCCCTTGAGACCGCCTCTCCTAACCCTCCTGGAGAGGCGGTTTCGCTTTTACTTGAAAGTATCCTCAAGTCTATGCCACCCTCGTCATACAACCAATGCTTGTGCCAAATCCTCAATCAAATCATTAGGATGCTCTAAGCCGACCGAAATGCGTAGTAAGTCCCACGGTGTAGGCGTATTTTCACCTTCTATAGGGGCACGATGCTCGATGAGGCTTTCCACACCGCCCAAACTAGTAGCTCGGGCAAAGATGCGTGTATTTGCGGCTACTCTATCTGCTACTTCTGCACCACCTTTTACCTGCACCGAGAGCATGCCACCAAAGTCACGCATTTGCCTCTTGGCAACCTCGTGCCCTGGATGACTTTCTAAGCCTGGATAATGAACTGTGTGTACCTGGGGATGATCTTCAAGAAATTGGGCCACTTTTAGAGCATTGGCGCAATGGCCACGCATTCGATAGGGCAGTGTGCGGATACCACGCAAGAGCAGCCAGCAATCGAAGCCGCTGGGAACACCGCCCCCTACTTCTTGCATGCTACGCACCCTCTCGTAGAATTCGTCTGTTTGAGAGGTAACAACTACCCCGCCTGTAAGATCGCTATGACCGCCTAAGTATTTGGTAGTCGAGTGAACTACCACATCTGCACCAAGAGCTAAAGCAGGTTGCAACATAGGTGTGGCCCAAGTGCCATCCACTCCCATCCGTGCCCCAACATTGTGGGCGATGTCCGCAACGGCCGTTATGTCTGTCACCTTAAGCATAGGATTGGACGGGGTCTCAGCCCAGACGAGGCGGGTGTTGGGCTGGATGGCGGCTTGAACGGCCGTCAAATCCGTCATGTCCACCATCGTGTGAATCAAGCCCCACCGGGCCAATAAATTCGTGACCAATTGGCGCACACCAAAGTAGGTATCATCAGGCAAAATTACATGATCGCCATGCTGTAGCGATTGAAAAACAGCCGCCACGGCCGCCATACCTGAGGCAAAAGCCACCGCGCCCGTGCCCCCTTCTAAAGCTGTCAAACATTCTTCCAAAGCACGGCGATTGGGGCTATCACTGCGTGAATAGACAAAATCACCATCATTACCACGAATGTAGGTAGTAGATAAATGAATAGGCGGCATGACAGCTCCCGTTTGGGCATCAGGGTCACGTCCGGCTTGAATAGCAATGGTTTCAATTCGCATGGTTGTCTCCTATTAGGCTGGTTAAAATCTGGCGCATGATAGCATGGGAATGTTGCTTGCTCCAAAAAGAGCATGTTCTTCAAGAAAAGAGGTGAAGAGGTGAGATACTTGTTCCAGACAAGGCCCTTTAGCGTTATGGTAGGGGAATAGTGACGAAATCGGCCGTTTCTGTTTCTAATCGCTGTCCTGCTTTAGGGTCATATAAACCCACCCGTAATGATAGATTTTCGCTGGGCGACTCGGCGGGCAAAGCTAGTTGATGCACATCCACAATATACTCACCCTCCGTCCAGCCAGTTGTTGGCCGCGTCCAATTGGCTGGTTCGCTGTCAGCCTGGGCCACAATGATACCATTTTCATCCACTAGATGAAGAAAAACTCGATAGCTGATGGGCATTTCAGCATTGGCCTGCCAGAGCAGGGAGATTGGAGACTGACGGCTAGAGATTGTGTAGCCAATAAGCGTAGCTTGGAGCGTATGATCAACTAGGGCAAAAGGGATGTTAAGCGCCGTTTCCATCTCAGGCTGCTCAAAAATCCGTTCTGGCGCATTAATCTGTAGCTGACCCAAAGCCACATCAGACAGGGTGAAGGTGTATACACCGCTTTCTAGGCTGGCAGGGAGACGCATGAGGTGCTGGCTGCGATAACGGCCGTTGGGCAAAACGATGGGCCACTCATGCACTATCTCGGCCTCGTGCTGCAACGATAAGGACAATGTTTCTGCCGCACTTTGCTCCCAAAAAAGCGTCAACAACAGAGGCTCACCAGGCACAGCTTCCTGCCGATCTTGACTATAACCCACCAGTTGTGCCGAGCCAACGGCCGTTTCTAAGCGGTATTGTGGCTCAAACTGTGGTTCAGTGGGGGCTGGGGTAACGGTAATCTGACCCAAAACGGCCGTTGGCCCCAAGACAGCCCCAGAATTTAAATCCGTCAACGTCACTGGCTGTAATGTCTGCCGCTCAAACAGCGTCAGAACTAGACTATACTCGCCCGGTGGCGTGCCTACCAATGTGGCCACCTCACGACTGTCCCAAGCCCATTGGCCCGGCTGCCAAAATTGCGTCTTCGGCGCATCTTCATACAGGCGAGGCCTTTGCGTCTCCTTATCGCTCCATACCAACCCATCTTCATCCACCAGCCAGACATTGGTTTGATAATCGGTGCTGGGTGGCATCACGGCCGTCCAAGCCATATCCACCTCAAAAGTTCCCCCCGAAGGTACAGCCGACTGGCTCAAGTTATAGCCTAACAGCCGCAAATCATCCCCCTGCCAGGCCAATGTCACGGCTAAATCTGGTGCGGACGGCCGTCTAAACAGCGTCTCCTCCCTATCCACCCATACCACTTTTAGCAACAATAGCCCCAACCCTATTACCATCAACAGTAGCAGCTCCCTACGCCCCCCGCCCCACACCCCATGCTCCCCGCCTCTACTCCCTTGCTCAATTCGCAGCACAACGGCCGTCATCACAGCCCCTGCCAAAGCCATCACACTCAAACCCAGCAGCACCGTTCGCAATGGCGTAGATTGCCAACGCACAGACAATGTATGCTCTCCAGCAGGCACAGCAAAAGAAATCAATCCCTCTGGATCAGTAACCTCAATGGGAACAGGCTCACCATCCACGACGGCCGTCCAGCCAGGAAAGGCAAAAGTGAAATAGCGGGCGGTAAATGGTTCCGGTGTCGTCAGGTGTAATGTGGCGGCCAAGCTATCATAATTCACCGCGTGAACAGTAGTGTCATTGGGGAAAACGGCCGTATCCCAACGCCGTATTGCCCCCCCTGCCTCATAATCCACTAGCAGGGAAGAAGTTTGGGGCCTACGTTCCACCGTTACCGGGAAATAGCTCCCTTCTGGATCAACGCCCACCAATCCCGTCTCCACCTCATATTGATGCACAGTATGAATTGTAGGAAAGGCTTGCTCCTGGCACATCGCCGGATAAAGCAACGGGAATGCCTCCAAAATTAGTAGAACGAAAGCAACAAAGATGGAAATACGCAATACGTAATACGTAATTGTACTCTGCTCCCCTGCTCCCTTGTTCCCCTGCCTAAATAGCACACCAGCTAAAAAAGCCACTGGCAACGCCGCCCGGCCTACAAAACGCCAAGGGAATTGGGTAAAATCGAGCAAAGGGATGGTTTCCCAAATGGGTAAAGAAACAGGCAAAGCCAGACATAGGTAGACGGCCGTTACTCCCACCATCATCCCCACATGCCACCCCTGCTCCTTTTTGCACCTTCGAGCCTTTGTCTCTTTGCCTCGAAAGAAAAACCCAACGGCTCCCAACATCGCCAAGCCTACCGGAACCCATCCCAGACGGAACGGCAATGGCGGATTCAACAGCGCGGGGTCTTCAACCGGCACAGGTCCCAGAATCTCGTCCAAAGTGACAAAATTATAATGAAAATCATTATTGCGCGTCGTCGTAGATTGGCTCAAAGTCACGGAATCCATCTCCAACAATGCCCCACCCGTGTAGAAGCTAGTCATGCCCAAACCCAAGCCAAAGAGGAGAAAAAGGCGCACGGCCGTTTCCCGCCAACCCACACCATGCAGCCAACCAATCATTAGCAAATAAAGCAACAAAAGGGGCGTAAACAACAGCAGCGAAATATTGTGGCTCAAGGAAAAGAGGGCTAATCCGAACACGGCTGCCATGAAACTTTGCCAATTTCCCCGTATTAGCCAACGACGGCCGATCCACAACAAAAAAGGTATCAAGGGCAACGCCACTGACTCTGGTGAATTGCCCCGAATAAGAGCATCTATGAGCAGATAAGGCGCGGCCATATAAGCCACACCCGCCACCAGCCCCGCCCGCCACCCAAAAATATCCTGCACCCACAAGTACATAAACCAGCCCGCCGCCAGGATAGAAACAACATACAATAAATTCTCTGCCGCCGGCAACGGCAAGCCCCACAAGTGAGGGATCAAACTGGCATACAAGGGCACAGGTTCACGATAGACAAAGAATGGGTAGCCATAGCCAAAGGCCAAATCGGGCAGCCAACGGCTAAAAAACAATCCATTTTCCCAGGCATGGCGCATGGCAGCGATTCGATGGTAATGGAGATGGCCATCATGGGTGCAGGGAACGGCCGTCCAGCGCAACAAGGGCGTGACTAAAGGCAATCCCCACAGCGTCACCACCAACAAATGCCAAACTTTCTCGGGTAATCGGCCCATTTAGCCGATTGTATCCAGAATTATTGGAGAGGCGAGTTGCCAGAGAGAGCGGCCGTTGTTATCATCCAATTAACGTGAGCAAACATCAACTCCAACAATTTTCTCCCCGCGTCCATTGGCTACCACCCGACGAAACCACCGACCGGCCCATCCTTGGCCTCATCTCCGGTCACAATGGCAGTTTGGTCATTGAGGCAGGCAACTCACCTGCCCATGCCCAACTTCTATTAGACCAAATCGGCCGTTTGCCCCCAATTCGCTACCTATGCCTCACCCATTGGCACTGGGATCATGTTTTTGGCATAAATGCATTTCATGTTCCCACGCTCGCCCATACGGAAACCAAACGCATTGTCAAGCAAATGGCTGCTTGGGATTGGAGCGATGCCGCCCTCGATCAGCGTGTCGCCGCTGGCCTTGAGATCGAATTCTGCCGCGACATGATCAAACTGGAGCTACCCGACCGTCGCCACCTTGTTATCCGTCCACCCGACATCACCTTCGACAGCCAGGTAGAGATTGATCTTGGGGGTCTCACCTGCCAACTTATCCACGTTGGTGGTGATCACGCCCATGACTCCACCATCATCTATGTTCCCGAAGAAAAAGTCGTCTTCCTCAGCGACTGCCTCTATCCCTCCATCTACATCGAACCTCGCTACTACTCTTCCAAAATCAACGACCTTTACAGCCGCATTCTATCTCTAGAGGCCACCCACTACATCTGGGGACACAACCCCGACATCATGACTCGCGCCGAAATGGAATTAGAAGCTGAACAGTTATCAATTATCAGTAACTTGGTACGGACAACGGCCGTTGCCACGCCCCAATCCCTGCTTACCCAACTCCAACAAACCCACCCTCACTTGGTAGATGATTACACCCTCGAAATCATCACCTCTTGTCAAAACGGCCTCAAAAAATAGCAGTGACTTCACCAAAAAAAGGATACAGACAAACATAGAAAATGCTGCTTTACTCTAGAATCTTTGCGCCTTCGCGTGAACTTTCTTCGATGGACTCAATAATTGGTACATATATGCCCATCTCCCCCTACATCCGCAACCTGCGCCAAAAAGTCGGTCATGGCCTACTCCACGTCCCCTCCGTCACCATTCTTGTTTTTGATGACCAAAACCGCGTTCTGCTCGTCAAAGATGCAGGCAGCGGCCAGTGGACCACGCCTGGAGGAGCTATTGATCCTGGCGAACGACCTGCCACCGCGGCTCGGCGCGAGATGTGGGAGGAAACCAATTTACATGTTGAACTCAGGCACATCACAGGCATCTATGGTGGCTCAGACTTCATCATTACCTATCCCAACGGCGACCAAACATCCTACTTCATGACCGTTTTTGCCGCGCATATTGTCGCTGGTAATATGCGCCCTGATCAGGCCGAAATCGTAGATATTGCCTACTTCTCCCAAGCTGATTTAGTCGCTTTAGGCCTTTCACCCTGGCAACAATTGGTGTTGACCGACGCCTTTCAATTCCAGTCCCAAACACGCTTTCAGCCCAGCACTTGGCGACCTGCGCCTGATGCAGTTCGCACAGGTGGCATGTCTGACTATGTTCGCCAGCTTCGGGCCAAAGCGGGCAATGATCGTCTCATGTCGCCAGCCGTCGGCGGCATTGTGGTCAACGAGGAGGGACATATTTTATTGCAAAAGCGAGCCGATAACGGCCGTTGGGCCCCTCCTGCTGGCGCTGTAGAACCGGATGAATCTCCCGCCCAAGCCATTGTGCGCGAAGTATGGGAAGAAACTGGCGTTATCGTCGAGCCAATTCGTTTAGTGGGCATCTACAGCGGGCCAGAATATATCTTCACCTTTGCCAGCAGTGGAGATGTGTTGGAGGCATTCAGCGTCGTCTTTCTGTGTCGTCCTATTGGAGGCCAGCCTGAACCCGATGGCCTTGAATCTACCGATGTGGCCTATTTTGCACCCGATACATTAGGGTTTTTACCAGAGCGATGGCAGCAGCGATTGGCTGATGCTTTACAAAATCATCCCACCGCCCGCTTTCAGCCTGCCCAAGCTTGGTAATTACGATGCAGTCTTGGCATCGTATCGTATTTGATCTGGCAGTGCAGCGGCTAAGGTTTGTAACTGTTCGCGATAGGTGTCGAAGGCACGATGGCCGTTTTCCGTCAGGCGGTAAATGGTCAAAGGCATTTTGCCACGGTACGTCTTCTCAACCGCCACATACCCGGCCTGTTCCAGCTTAGAAGCATGAGCTGAGAGGTTGCCTTTGGTCAAACCCGTTTCCTGCAATAGGTAAAGAAAGTCTGCACTTTCAACAGGATAAAGGGTTGTCAGGATGAGTAAGCGCGTCGGTTGGTGGATGAGGGGGTCGAGACTTGTGATGTGGTGGGGATTGACAGCCATGTCTAAGCTTCCTCTTGATAGGGCTGTGTCTGGCGCAGGTAATGGCGTAGGGTAATGAGGCCAGAGGTGAGAAGAGCCAAGAACATGACAGTGAGATAGACGGCCGTTCCCAAAACATCCCCCAAACGCGCCGCAACAATCACAACGCCCGCCAGCACCGATATAGCGGCCAACACATAATAACGTGCCAATTCAAAGCGATGGGCCATAAAGCTAAAGAGCATTGCCAAAACGGCCGCTTGCGCCAAGGGTAGCCAAATGAGCCAAGCATCTTCGTTCAGTTGGCTACCATCAACTGTAAAATCTGCCCAGGGTTGTTCGGCTACCAGGGTGCCGATAGCCACCCCAACGGCCAAGCTAATGGCCAATATCAGCAGGCGCAGACGCATAGATGGCTCATTATGCTTGACAAAACCTGTGCGCGGATAGGTTAGACGTCCTTTTAGGCGACGCACAATGGGCGCAATGGCGAATACACCGCCGAGGGTGATGAGGGGCAAACCGATGGCACTAATGTTGGCCCCCTGAGTGAAGTATTCGATGTAAAAAAGTAGGGCGAGGAGGAGGAAGTAGATGCCAACGGCCGTTTCCGCCAACCCATCTTGATACCAATGTTGATGTGCTCTTTTTTCTGCCCGCTTCAAGCTCATTTCTAATGACTCATTTGAGTGATTCATAATATTCTTCCGTCAGTTCAATACTAAACTAGTTTGTGATACAAACCAGTTTAGTACACTATAATTGATCAGCTTACGCAAGTCAACCCTTTACTTTTTGCCCACAAAACCAAACTCCCCTAATATTTAGCCGCATGGCAACCGTTCACCCCTACTTACACCCCCTACTCACCCTATTTTCGCAAGAGGCTGATCCAGAAACGGCCGTTCCCATGGCCAAATATATGCGCGATCAATTCCCCTTTCTGGGCATAAAATCGCCGCAGCGCAAGGCTCTATTCAGGCAATTCATTGCTGAATCTAGTCTGCCCCAGCCCCAAGATTTAGAGGCCATTGTATGGGAACTGTGGCAATTGCCAGAGCGTGAATACCAGTATTGTGCCCAGGACCTTTTACACCGCATGCGTAAACATGTCACCCCAGATTATGCCCCTTTGTTAGAGCGGCTGATTACCACGAAATCATGGTGGGATACCATAGACGGCCTCGCCAGCCATGCCGTTGGTGGCCTGTTTACACGCTATCCCGAAGCCCGTAATGCGACGGTGGCCCGCTGGCGGCGCTCTGAGGATTTTTGGCTGCGCCGCACCACGCTTCTCTTCCAGCTAGGCTATAAAGATAAAACGGATGAAGCCCTGCTCTTTTCGTTGATCGAGGAGAACCTGGATTCGGATGAGTTTTTTATCCAAAAGGCCATTGGCTGGATTTTGCGTGAATATTCCAAAACCGCGCCCGAAGCTGTGCAAAATTATGTAGCTACCACCCCTTTAGCCCCCTTGAGTCAACGGGAGGCGCTGAAGTGGATGAAGGGAAAGGGGATGGTTTCGTAAGCAGTAAACAGTATTCGGTAAAGAGTATTCCGTATGCAGTATTCAGTATTGAGGCCCATCACAGCTGACTGCTGAATGTGACCACTGCTTAGCTAGAAACGAGGTGAGAGATGAAGCCCATTATCGCTGTGACAACATACGGCCGTTATGAAAAAGACCTTTCTAATCCTTGGTACAAGGAGCATTTTTCCATACCAGCCCAATATGTGGATGCGGTTCGCCGAGCTGGTGGGGTACCTCTATTATTGCCGCCGGGCGAGAAGGATTTAACGGCCGTTCTGGCTGCTGTAGATGGCATTATCATTAGTGGCGGCTGCGATATCCATCCCGACGAATATCAGGGCAATAGTCAACACCCCAATTTAACAGCGCATGATACAGAGCGTGATCAACTTGAGTTGAACCTAGTACGCCATCTCGTCAATGGCACCCGGCTGCCTACCCTGGCCATCTGTCGCGGTGTACAAGTGCTCAACGTAGCTCTCGGCGGCAGCCTGCACGAACATGTGGCCGATCTGCATCCCCAAGACATCCACCGCAGCGCTGATGGCGGCTGGACGATGCAAGAAGTCAATGTGTCGCCCACTTCCCTGCTGGCCGAAGTCATGCAAGCCACTCATGTTGTCACCACCTCCGGCCATCACCAGGCCCTGAAAGACGTTGTCCCCGGCCTCACTGTCACAGGCACTGCCCCTGATGGCATCATTGAAGCCGTGGAACACAGTGGCATGCCCTGGTTATTGGGTGTGCAGTGGCATCCTGAAGTTACCGCTGCCGATGATCCTACCCAGCAGCGACTCTTTGATGAGTTAGTGCAGGAAGCGGCGCGGTTTAAGGCCCAGAAATCAGGAAATTAGTTACCAATGGACATCTGATTTCTTCGGGAAATCAGGTGTCTATTCTCGATAAACCTATGTCCAACACACTTTCGCCAGAGGTACGCCACTGGGTTGAACAAGCCGTTGGGAGCGGAGCAAAGATAGACTCAGTGCAGGTGTTGCCAGGGGCGACCTCATCGGCCGTTTACAACCTCACCTTCATGCAAAATCCACAGCCCCCCGAACTGGTACTACGCCTCTTCACCAATCAAGAATGGCTGACCAATGAGCCCCATTTAGCCCGGCATGAGGCGGATTGTCTTTTGTTGGCAGCTGAATTGGATGTTCCAGTACCAGAGTTGGTGGCGGTGGATAAGGACGGCCGTTTCACCCATCATCCTGCTATCCTTATGACTAAATTACCTGGCCAGGTTCAACTCAATCCACCCAGTCTGCACCATTGGCTGGAGAATTTAGCTGCGACCCTCGTCAAAATCCACACGCTCCCCGCCCCTGACTTTCCCTGGCCCTATTTTAGTTGGCTCAATCCCGAAAAATGCCAGG
Organism: Promineifilaceae bacterium (SeqCode); assembly: GCA_965223555.1. GTDB lineage: Bacteria > Chloroflexota > Anaerolineae > Promineifilales > Promineifilaceae > CBDCWU01. The sequence continues at coordinate 1,559,590 of CBDCWU010000009.1, read as the reverse complement.
TGCCGGCTTGGGCACAAAAACCCAAGCTGTGGCAGAAAGCCATCGACATCGTCTCCCAACCCGAACCTGATGAACCCATGATCTTCATTCACCGCGACTACCATCCCACCAACGTCTTGTGGCAGGGCAATACGGTAAGTGGGGTGGTTGATTGGGTTAATGGCTGTCGTGGCCCTGTTGGCATTGATATCGGTCATTGTCGTGGCAACTTGTACACTATGTATGGCCTCGAAGTGGCCGATCACTTCCTGAAGGCTTACAAAGCCTATGCCCCAGCCTCCTTTACTTACAATCCTTACTGGGATGTTGTGTCCGTGATAGATACAGATGAATGGGGTTTTGACTATCCACCTTGGCGGCAGTTTGGTCTAAAGTTGGCTCCAGTAGAAGTCTTGCGGGAAAGGGCTGAGCGGTTTTTGGCAACGGCCATCACCCAGCTTTAAGGATATGGGAAACCAAGATGACAAAACTTTATGACTTTTTAGCCGAGTTGCAACGTTCAGTACAAGGCGATTTACGCACCGATGAGTACAGCCGCCTGTTGTACAGCACCGATGCCAGCATCTATCAGGTGAAGCCACACGGGGTACTGATTCCGAAAACGGCCGCTGACGTTCAGGCCGCTGTTGAGCTATCAGCCAAATACAAAGTGCCCATTCTGCCACGCACCGCTGGCAGCAGCCTGGCGGGTCAAGCCGTTAATGAGGCTTTGGTCATTGACTTCACCCGCCATCTCGATCAGATTTTAGAGGTTAACCAAGAGGAGCAATGGGTACGGGTGCAACCAGGCATCGTCCTAGATCAGTTGAATCTTGATTTACACCCCTACGGCTTGCAATTCGGCCCCGATCCGGCCAGCAGCAATCGGGCAGCCATGGGTGGCATCGTCTCCAACAACTCCACAGGCAGCCACTCCATCATGTATGGCATGACGGCCGATCACATTTTAGCCATGAACGTCATTTTGAGCGACGGCTCAATAGCCCACCTTACCTCGCTTTCACCAGAGCAGTTGGCTCAGCAGCAGCAGAAAAAAGGCTTGGAAGGGCAAATCTACCGCCAAATCGCCGATCTAGCGGCCCAAAATAACGATACCATTCGCGCGGGCACACCCCGTCATTGGCGACGTTGTGGCGGCTATAACCTAGATAGGTTTGTCGATGGCCCTTCCTTCCATTGGCCACGTGACCCAGGCTTCAATCTAGCCAAGCTCATCTCTGGTGCGGAGGGGACGCTGGCGGTGATAACAGATTTAACATTGAATCTTGTCCCTATCCCCAAGATGACGGCCTTGGCGATAGTACATTTCGAGAGTTTGATGACCGCCTTAACGGCCGTTCCTACCATGCTCGAAGTCGGCCCTTCCGTCGTCGAACTCTTAGACAACCTTGGCTTACGCATGTGCCGTGAAGTGCCAGAATATGCTCGCTTACTTAGCAACTTCATTGAAGGCGATCCCAACTGCGTCCTCATCACTGAGTTTTATGGTGATAGTGAAGCTGAGCTACAAGCTAAGGTAACCCGCTTGATTGAGCATATGGATAAACAGGGTGTGGGGCAAACGGCCGTTGTGCCCGCCTTCACCCCCCAATTGCAGCAAAACGTGTGGACAGTACGCAAAGTGGGTCTGGGCTTGCTCATGAGCATCAAGGGCGACCACAAACCGATACCCTTCATTGAGGATTCGGCCGTGCCCGTGGAGCATTTAGCTGAATATGTGACCAAAGTGGAGCAGTTCTGCAACGATTTGGGCACAGATGTGGCCTACTACGCCCATGCCAGTGCTGGCTGCTTGCACATCCGCCCCCTCATTAACACCAAAAAAGCCAGCGAAATTGCCAAACTGCCCGACATCACCGCTTTTTCGGTAGATTTACTCAAAGGCTATGGTGGCTCCTTCTCCAGCGAACATGGCGACGGCCGTGCCCGCAGTTGGCTCAACGAACGTTTCTTCGGCCCCGAACTATACAAACTATACCAGCAAACCAAGCAGATTTTCGACCCTCACAACCTGCTCAATCCCGGCAACATCGTTAACGCTGGCCCTATGACCGAAAACCTACGTTATGGCCAGACCTACGAGCTGATTCCCATCCTACCCTACCTTGATTTCAGCTATGAGCATGGCTTTAATCGGGCGGTGGAGATGTGCAACGGAGCGGGCATCTGCCGCAAACGCACCACCGGCACCATGTGTCCCAGCTTTATGGTGACGCGGGAAGAGGAACACAGCACGCGGGGTCGAGCCAACGCCCTACGCAATGCTATGTCGGGCCGCCTACCCCCCAGCGAATTTACGAGTGAACGCATGTACAAGGTGATGGATTTGTGTATTGAATGCAAAGCCTGCAAAGCAGAATGTCCTTCATCGGTGGATATGGCTAAAATCAAGTTTGAATTTCTGGCTCAATATTATGAAACACATGGCACGCCCCTGCGAGCCAAATTCTTCGGCAATATTGCCCGTATGTCTCGGCTTAACAGTGGGCCATTGGCCTCATTGGTCAACTTCGGCTCTCGCAATTCGCTCGTGCGCACTCTCTTAGCCCAAACGCTGGGCATCAGCCGCGAACGTGCTTTGCCCGCCTTCGCCTCCCAACCATTTACAAGCTGGTTCAAGCGAAGGAGCAGAGGAGCAGGGGGGCAGGAGAGAAAAGTTGTTTTGTTTAATGATACGTTTAATACGTATAAACGATCCCGAAGTGGCGATTGCGGCTACAGAGGTTTTGGAGGCGGCTGGTTTTTTGAGATTGTGTTACCGGGGCATAGATGCTGTGGACGGCCGTTTATTTCCAAGGGTCTCGTCAACGAAGCGCGTGCCGCAGCTCTGGACACCATCAAGCGTCTGGCTCCCCTGGCCGGGCAGAGCCTTCCCATCGTGGGCCTAGAGCCAAGCTGCCTGCTCTCCATGCGCGATGAATACCTCTACCTGCTGCCTGACGATCCCCGTGCCCAACTCGTGGCCGAAAATGCTTACACCTTTGAGGAGTTCATCGCCAAGCTGGCCGATGAGGGCCAACTGAACTTGAAATTTACTGAAGAAAAGCGGGAAGTTCTGTTACACGGCCATTGCCATCAAAAATCGCTGGTGGGCACAGAACCCAGCAAACGGATATTGTCGCTGCCACCCAATTACACCGTCACCGAGATTGATTCGGGCTGCTGCGGTATGGCTGGCTCCTTTGGTTACGAAGCCGAGCATTACGAGATTTCGATGCAGATGGCCGAGCGGCGTTTACTGCCTGCCATTCGCGCCGCCAAAACCAGATACGTTGATTGTGGCGGCAGGCACCAGCTGTCGGCATCAAGTGGCACATGGTGTAGGGGAACGGCCGTTGCACCCTGCTGAAGTTTTACAAAACGCCTTACTAAAAGTATAAACTGAACCTGATTTGCGGAAGCACAGAAAATCAAGAGGAATCTTATGTCATCAGAACCTTTTCCCATAACGCTGCCAAACTCAGAAAGTCGCCTATTTGAATCAGCCATTGTCAATGACACGTATGTAATTAACATTTGCCTTCCAGTCGGATATGCTGACTCCAATACAACTTACCCTGTAGTTTATGCAACTGATGCTGGCGGTGCTATTTTTGAGCTTTGGAATATTGCCAATCTACTGCTTCTTAGTTCGGAACTGCCTCCATTGATTATCGTCGGTATTGGTTACGTAGTAAACGAACCTGCGGACTTTTGGCTGCGACGGCAAAGAGACTATGATCCTATTGTAGATACTGCGGATTATGCTAAATTCCCAGAATTTTTCCATATCGAGTCATTTCGCCCAGGTGGAGCTAATAAATTTCTACGCTTCATCCGTGAGGAACTCAAACCCTTTATTAATACCAACTACCGGACGAATCCCAATGACAGTGCCTATATTGGTATTTCATATGGAGGCTTATTTGGCTTATATACTCTGTTCCATCAGCCTGATACATTCAACCGCTATGTAATTAGCAGTCCATTTATTGCGCCGGGGTAACAAAGCTGTATTGTCTTATGAGCAAAATTATGCTGCCAACCATGACGACTTGCCTGCCAAAATTTTCATGTCTGTGGGAGAACGAGAAGAATCAGATGAGCCATTCCCACTTGTTGAACCATCACATCAGTATGTTACAAATATGAAGTTACTGGCTAAAACGCTCAAAGAGCGAAATTATCCTAACTTGCATTTGACATCACATGTATTTGAGGGTGAAACACATCTCTCTGTCGTTCCAGCTGCATATAGCCGTGGGTTGCGTACGGTATTTGGATAGTGGCAGCATTTTTACAAAATCTTGATGTAGATGACGAACAACGGGTATGTGGTGTTGTTATCAGGTGGCGCATGGGGTGGGTGATCGGCCGTTGCACCCCGCTGAACTGCTGCGAAAGGCCTTGCTACAGTAGAATCACAGCCACTGCCAAGCAGCCCCACCGCCAATCTGGCAGGTGAACATATCAGGCACACGGCCGTATTCTCTTTCAAACGCCTCCCGCATAGCAGCTTGGACGGAGGCAACGGCCGTTGCCTTTACCAAGACCTGCATAAAACCACCAAAGCCACCACCCCCGAAACGTGCCCCATAAAAACCGTCCACTGCACTCGCCGCCTCAGCCAGCAAATCTAATTGGGGCAAGCTGTTCTCGTAGTTGTGGCGTGAACTTTCCTGGGATTCAGAGACGAGACGGCCGAATGCGGCCACATCCCCTTGACGTAGGGCTGCTGCCCCTGCCCGCACCCGCACACATTCACCCACGGCATGTTGGGCGCGACGACGAAGGGACTTGGGTAGGAAACGGCCGTATTGGGCCAACATCTGGGGCGACACATCGCGCAAGGTTCGCACCTGGGGCAGATATTGGCGCAAAATGGCGGCCGCCTGGCGACACTCCCGCGGACGATCATTGTAGTTACTGTGCACCAGTTGGCGCCGCACCCCCGAATCCGCCAGGATAACGGCCGTGTCCGGGGGCAAAGGAATCCGCTCATGGGCTAAGGTGCGGCAGTCAAGCAGTATCAGGTGATTTGCTTGACCATGCACACTGGCAAATTGATCCATCATGCCTGACCCTACCCCCAAAAATTGATTCTCAGTTTGTTGGCCCAACTGCGCTCGCGTCAAATCATCAAGCTTATAGCTGCCCATCGCTTCCCAAGCCAGCAAAAAAGCCATCTCCACCGCCGCCGAGGAGCTAACTCCGGCACCAATGGGCACATCGCCCGCTACCACCACATCCATGCCTGTGAGGGAACGGCCGTTTTCTTGCAAAGCCCAGGCAATGCCCAGCGGGTAGTTGAGCCAGGTAGGTTGCGAGACTGGAGACCTGAGACTGGCGATGGAAAAGGAAGCTTGTTGGTCAAAATCTAGGGCATGGATGGTGATAGTCGCGTCGGAGCGGGGAGCGGCGGCCAGATAGACAGCCCGGTCAATGGCTCCAGGCAACACCCAACCCTCAATATAATCTACGTGGGCACCAAGTAGGTTGATACGGCCTGGCGCACGGGCCAATAGGGTTGGCTTTCGGTAAAACTGAACCATGAATTGCTGAATGACCAACTCCAGCAGCACATGTTTATTTGATGCGGCGGTAGAGAGCTTGTTCATGGATAGTCGTTTCTAGAACGTAATTTTCTCGGATCCCTGCAGGCAGCCACTTTGGGGTTTGGGCAAGGCCAAAAATTGTATGATTACCAATGACAATATACTTGGCTTGGAATATGTGTGGGTATTCACCGCTGGCCTCGGCATAAATAGGCCAGATAAAGGCCAAAGCAGAACGACGATTCGTTAGATAATATAATTCCATAAAGTTCGACCAATAATAGATGGTGTCAGTAGATTCAGTATGACTATACAAATAATCAGCTAAGTCTTGTTGGTAAAGAGCAACTTTCCCGGCACCACCTGGTAAACCTTCGCTGAGAAAGGTTTCATAGCTTTGCCAACCCGCAGCATAACGTAAATAATGATAGTACAAAGGGAAGTTTTGATAGATGCTAAGGAAAAAGATAGTGACAATAGTGACAATCTGGATCGAAACGGCCGTCTTCTGTTTGACATGCACACCTATATCTACATACAATTTTTGCAAAAACCAGGAAGCCAATAGGCTAAGGGGGGGTATAAATACAAGATAATAATGTTGCAAATAGGTGCGGCTAGTGCCAGTTTCTACAAACGCTAAAGCAAACCAGATAGTTATGTAAACTAAGCAGGTTTTATGTTTCTGATTGATTGTGGAACCGTTAGAATCATTCTTTAATTGCTGTCGCAAAATAAAAATAAGACCAGACAAACTAGCGATAAGAGCTAAAAAGTTGTTTTTTGCTAATACTGCCAAGGGGTAGAGGAGTAGATATTGTGGGCCTTCTAGACCCGGTCGGGCAACGCCTACATATTGTCCAGCTAAGGTAAAAATCATAAAAACACGAGGTAACAAGCCTAAACTGGCAAAATAGAGCAAAACTGGCACAAGGCTTGTCAGGAAACCTAGACCTAACAAGAAAACTCGGTGTAAAAATGTATGAAATCCCTGTCGATGGGGTTGCTGCTGCCAAACAATGAGGCAAGCAATACAAGCTAACCCAAAGCCAGACAAAGCTGTCGCCTTAAACAAAAAAGCCAGTCCGCTAACGAGACCAATCCAGTAGAAATTGCGCTGTGGGCCTTGGCGTGGCAAAGTGTGTAGGAGGATAAGAACGGCCGTTACATGAAACAACCCTAAAAACATTTCAATACGGGTACTATGACCCGCCAGCTCTAGATGGCTGTATAAAACGGCCGATAAAATGGCCGCAACCATCCCCACCCAATGATTTGCTATTATCACCCCCAACCAATAAATCAAACAAACTGTTACCCAGATCCATATCAATAAAACCCATTTCACAGACACTACCTGATCCCCAAACCAAGTGAAAGCCCAAGCATATAAGTAGAATGCTCCAGGCATATGATGACTAGGATGATGTGTGCCATACAATGGGTCTCCCTGCGAAATGTATCGTGCATGATAAGCAATTGCCCCACTATCATTTTCAAAAGGGATATGAAGGGTTGGTAACCTTAATAGAAAGACTAGAATTAATAAAGCGAACCCCATAATGAGGTTCTGTTTATACGACAACATCACTATCTAAAAAGAGGCCCAACTGAGCCACTGCTTGGCGTAGGTCTTGCCAATCTTCCAGACGAACGGCCGTTGCCAATTCGCCCAAACTTTCACCCAATAAGTGGCGTGTTTTGGGGTTTTCCTGCAGCGTTTTGAGGATGCTGGCTTCGCGCACGCGCAAAACAACCACTTCTTCCAGCCGCCCTTCCACGCCATGTTCGCCCCAACGGGTGATGGCCCGCCTCACACTGGTGGGCACAGAGCGGGTGCTAGCCTTTTCCAGAAATTGCAGCACCCGTTCGGGGGTAATGCCCTGCTCTTTGGCTTGGGAAAGGGATTGGGGCGTGAGGCGATAGGCATAAGGACGGCCGTCTACTGTCGGTTCTGGTTCGCTGATGCGGGCCGTCTGGAAGCGTTGGGCGCGATCAGCATTGTGGGGCACGATGAGACGACCATCATTCTCGACCACAAGTGGTACTTGCACCTCCTCTTGGGCAGGCGGCCTGTCCACCAGCCAAGCCAAAGCACGGGGGGTGAGCCGATAGTTCTGCCCATCGCCCAACTCCACCATGCCCAGCCAATAGAGGGGGCCACTGATGACGAACCGAATCAACCGCCCTTCCACTCTATCCCAGTTTTCATAGCCAGTGATGTAATCGGCCGATTTATTATCCCGAATGTACCAGGTGTCATAATTGCCGTCGGGGCGTTGGAAGTCGGGATCGTTTTCTTTAATGAAGGTAGTCAAGTCATCGAGGCTGTACCAATCGCTGGTGCGTGGCAAATTTTCTAGCAAGGCACTGCGGGCCAGGATGGGATCATTGAACCAGCTTTCGCCTTCGCAGGTTAAGTCGGGTGTATGGCACAGGTCGTTCCAATGGCTGCTGCTCCAGGCATCTACCAGACCCCGTAGTTGGGCTTCGCGGCTCTGTTTGAGCCAGTTAACCGCCGTGCGCGTGGGTCGCCAGCTTTTCTCATGTTGACGCATGAGGCCCATCTCCTGCGCCAGCGTTAGCAGCAGGGAACGGCGATCTGGTTGGTTATCTAGCAGATAGAGATGGAGGCGATTGAAAGCGTCTGGCTCGAAGGAAGTTTGGTGAGCCACAATAAGGATAGTGGCCAGATCATCTACAGCATTGATTACGGCCGTTTCGATTTGATCGGAAGCAACAGTGGGAGGGATGGTGACAACGGCCGTTTCTACGACTGGCACCTGCTGAGTGACAGCCGGAAACTGGGCCATCATTTCGTCAGGTAGATAATAGAATTCAATGAGACCATCGGCCGTTTCATCAAAGCCGCGATAGAGCAAGCCACGATACCACAAGGCTTCAGCTGCACTAACGGGATCAAACCAGGGCTCCTCCCGCTCCATGCGCCCTGGCCCCATTAACCGTACCTCCCCATGTTTGCGGGCAAAGGTAGCCACAGGCAGACGGCCGTTATTGCCAATCAGATCATGGATGGCCTCTGCCTCTTCTGGTAGCAGATATTGCAATTCCGCCTGCATATCCAAGCCCGCCAACCGCTGGCTAAGGGCTTCGACACAGGCAGCTTTGTCCTCACCCATCAACTCCAATTCCCACCACTCGCCCATCACGCGCAGGACAATCAGGTCATAATCGAGTAAAGCTTGTTTGAGTGAACGCATATAGACTTCCTTAAACCAATCTCTCTAACGCTTATCCGTTTATATCCTCATCCCTTGTTGTCATCTAGCCGTAGCTTTCTTTCAAAACTGACTGGACTTTGCTTTTAGTGGCAAATAAGTTAAAGACTTGCATGGCTTCTTCCAAAAATTCATCTATTCGTTCATGAGAAATCAGATGACCTTCGTAATAGTAAAGCAATTGGTTGCCTCTGCCTTCTACGCTCTTGGTGAGGAGACGAGCAAAATGATTGCATACTTCTTCGTCAAACAGGAAGCGCACGACCGTTTCATCATCAGCTTGTACAATATAATTTTGAAAGAACTCCAGATTGCCCTTGATACGAAAAAATGATTCTCCTAAATAGTGGTGCTCTCGAGTCTGGGTCGTCTTGGGCCGCAAGGCAAAATGGGGAAGTTCAAGTCTGTTGGCAGTAAAATGAATAAACGTCTGTACTCTAGTCGTTCTTTGCTCCTCCTGCTGTAGGAAACGTTGTTGTATTATCTTGGCGGAGAAGTCAAAAATTTCAATGAAAACGCCATCTTTCGTACCGACGAGCATGTTCTTAACGTCCCAAGCCAATAAATCAGGCGTAAATGGAGCAAAAAAACACAATTTGTTGATAGGAGTATTCGCGGCTCGAACAAAGGAAAAGCCAATCACTTTAGCAAATGCTTGTAGCCATAAAGGTCTTTGCTTTTGCCGATAATCCGATAACAACACCGCTATCAGAACCAAAATCAGGAGCCCAAGAATAAGAGCCAAGTCAATAGACATCGTTCTTTTTATTAGGTCACAACTTAGGTCACAACCTGTAAAGCGGCAGGCAAGCTAGTGATGGTAACATGGCGCACGTCGTCTTGGGGATAGGCGAACATTTCACCATCTACATGGATGGGCAAGGGCATATTGGCTCGAATGTTTATGCGACGATTTTGGCGCATGGTGACATGGCGGGAATGGATATGGGTGCCTTTGATGGCCTTTTGCAACATGCCAAACATGGTCAGGCGGCTCACGGGATTAACCAAGCAGCTATCAACCAAATTATCATCATGTCGGGCATCGGGCGTGAGGAAAAAGCCACCACCACCACGTGGCCCCACTCCCATCGCCAAAAACAAGGTCTCCTGGGCAGCTCTCTCATCATCAAAACGCATTCCCAAATGGGGTGTTTGGTAATAGAAGGCGATGGTGCGCAAAACAGCGATGAAGTACATGAGGAAGCCATGCACACGGGTGATGCTTTCTGTTTGCACCACCACCATTGCATCAAAGCCGATGCCTATGTTATTGTCCACAATCTCATAACGGCCGCGATCATCTTCGATGCGGGCCAAATCTATAACTTGGGTTGTACCTGTGAAAAGGCGGGGAACGGCCGTTTTCAAATCCGTACTAACGCCCATAGCATAGGCAAAATCATTGCCAGAGCCAATGGGCAATACACCCAACTTAGCTTCTGACTGACTGGCAAACAGGCCATTGACCACTTCGTGGATCGTGCCATCGCCGCCGGCTGCCACAACTAAATCATAACCCTCATCTGCTGCTCGCAGGGCCAGTTCTTGGGCTTGCTTCGGTCGCTGAGTCACGATCAAATCCAGCTCTCCCTGCTGCTGCCCCAACTTGTCGATAATTTCTTTGTGCTCAATCCCACGCCCTCTATCGGCCCAAGGATTAAGAATGACTTTTACGCGCATAGTTCTTGAGTTTGTAAGCAATATCAAGTGATCGGTCACCGGACACTGATCACTGAACACTGCATGCTGATTACGGCTTACTGTTCCCAAATTATACGTCACTTCTGCCCGGTCATAAAAATAGCGTGAACGGCCGTTTTATGGGTAAAGTGTCCGCTTTACACCCCCTTGTAAACGTGTTATACTCGCCCTGACTTTATGTTACGTAAACTTGTATTATGTTAAGTGCAAGATGAGTCAAACGCAAACCATCTGGACAAACAACCCTTTCCTAGAACAAGTTGCCACTTTTGTGGAAGTACGCGGGTTACGGGAGCCAGCTCTGTTAGCGTTGACAGCAGGACGGCCGCTAACCTTTTTAGGGGGCCAGTTTTTGTGGATGGCTCAACCAGCCCTGTCCCTCATTTTGCCCAACCAATGGATCCGACAAACGGCACAACTGCTGGAAGAACCAGAAGCAGTTGAGGCTCTAATTGCCCGATTAAAAAGAGTGGAGATTAGGGATTAGAGACTGGAGATTCACCAATCCCCAATCTCTAATCTCATTAAAAAATGGATTCACCCATTATCCCCGTCATTGTTGTTGTTTTAATATTGCTGTCCTATCGGCTGCTGCATGGTGTCTTTGTGCGTCGCTTAGAACAAGGAATAGGCTTCAGTCTACGCCCCCTGCCTGGCTTTGATGACTTAAAGATGCAAATTGGCCGTGCCGTAGAAAGCGGGCGCCAGATGCACATCACCTTGGGCCAAGCTGGCTTGAATGGTCCGGCCAGCCCCACCAGCATGGCGGCTCTGAATATGGTGAGACAGTTGGCAGAAGAAGGCTGCGCCAATGATGCCCCGCCTCTGATTACAACCGGTGAAGGCACCTTGATGGTGGCAGCTCAGGATACATTGCGCCATAGCTTTGAAGCAGCTAAGCGGCCAGATGACTACCGGGCGCGCTTGGTTCAATTTGTGGCCCATGATACTGACCCCTATGCCTATGCAGGCGGGGTAAGCGGAGTGATGCACCAAGATAAAATTACTGGCAATGTCATGCTAGGCCAATTTGGGCCTGAGATGATGTTGATGGCTGAGGCCGCCCAGCGACAAGATGTGACACAGGTAATTGGCACGGATGATCCCACAACGATGGCTATGGCAACGGCCGTTACTGACAATGCGCTCATTGGTGAAGAGCTTTTTGCTGCTGCTTCATATTTAGAAAACACGCCAGAACAGATTGCCAGCTTACGCATTCAAGACATTGTGCGTTTCTTGATCATGTTGGCTATTTTGATCTGGGCTATTATTCAATTTGTGACGACCTTATAAGACATATTCCTTAATGAAACGAATCATCCCTTTTGTCATTGCCATTGCCACTGGCTTACTCACCCTAATTGGGTTGCTGGCCAATCACTCAGCCGTCAACCTTCTGTTAGATTGGGCTGCTTTTTTAGCCGCCCTCGCCTTACTCTTAGGTGTGGTCAATCTTTTTGTAGTTCATGCCCATCGGCTGGTTGCCAAACAGAGTATCTACAGCCTATTTCTACTAGCCAGCATGGTCATTGTGCTGTTTTTAGGCATCATGGACGGCCGTCAAGCTGTGGGATTGGCTCAGGCATTTGATTGGGTACAACGGCCGTTAGAAGCATCTTTGGCTTCTTTATTGGCTTTTTTCCTGGCGGGGGCCATTGTGCGCCTAGTGCAACAACGGGGAAATAGATGGTCGTGGCTTTTTGTAAGCACGGTCATCATTATTTTGCTCACAAGTGTATTGACCTCGGCTAACCTTGTCCCTCCTGCCATTAGCACGGCTGCTATGCAGGTGCGGACATTTATTGATGGCCTTGTGGTCACATCTGGGATACGTGGGTTGCTGATCGGAGTTGCCCTTGGCACCATTATGTTAAGTTTGCGCTTTTTAGTGGGATTGGAACGGCCGTATAATCAATGAGCAATGTAATCTGCCCCAACTGTGAACAGACCAACACACCTGGCAGCAAGTTTTGCAACAACTGCGGCAATCGCTTGCCACCTAGTGATGAGATTATTTGCCCCAACTGCCAAACGCCCAATGCCGCAACGCTCTTTTACTGCGACAACTGTGGCTCCAGGCTTGTAAAAGAAACATTACCAACTGAAGCTGAAGCCGACAGTGAAGATGAGGCGGAACCAACATCCATTCGTCCATCAGATCTATTTGGTTTGCCCATGCGCAAACCGGGTGATACAGGCAAGCTAGATGCTAACACGGTGCCTGATTGGCTGCGAACGGGCAAGCCAGAAGACGAGCTAGAGTCCGATTCGCTTGAGGCAACCGATGAGGAGTCCTTATTGGAACAGGCCGAATCAGAGGCTGAGGTGTCGCCGCCAAAACGAGGAGCCACGGATGAACTACCCGATTGGCTAATCACTGATTCGGTAGCTGACATTTTCCAACCACCCAGCGAAATCTCGACAGAAGCTTTTCTGCAAATGACAGATGAGGCCGCGCCTGACATTGAAGAGGGAGCTGGCATCACGGATGAGTTGAACTTACCTGATTGGCTGACCGATGCTGTTAGAGAAACAGGCTCTCTCATAGATGAAGAGCCGACCAGCCAATCGCCGGCTGAAGCAGATGAATTGCCAGATCCTTTCCGAACTGCAACAGATATTCCTGACTGGCTAGCAGAGTTTGGCGGAGCAGCTCCTGGAGAAACCTCTGATGACGCCCCTGACGGAGCAGAAGAAACCCCAACTGTAGAAGAGTGGGGGTTTTCACAAGCTGAGTTTGACGAGACACCGGATTGGTTATCGGATGACACTCCTGTCGCGGTCGAGGAAACAGTTACTGTTGAGGAGAGGGATCTCTCGCCAACAGAGTTTGATGAGTCGCCAGATTGGTTAGTGGAATCGGCTGATCCAGAAGTGGAGGAACCCGTTACCGAGCCAGCAGAGATGTTGGCAACAGAGATGGAGCAATTGGGTGAGGATGCTTCATTTGATTGGCAAGAGGACGCAGCTGACGCAGAGGAAGACATCCCCGAAGAGGAGCCGCCGCTAGATGGGTTAGCTGAATGGGGAACGGCCGTTGTACCCAATGCCGAATTACCGGAATGGTATGATGAATTGAATCGGCCTAAAACTCAAGACCTTGCCGATTGGCTCTTGAAAATGGATGAGGTGGAAGAACCAGAGTTTATTACGGATGAGCCAGAAAGCAGCAGTTCTGTAGCAGACAGGCTTACTGATTGGGTGGCAGAGGGTGAGATTGAAGATACGGCCGTTTCTGAGGAGGCTGGTGACGAAGAACAAGAGGTCGTCACTGGTATGCTAACGGGTTGGTTATCTGAATTAGACGATTCCGATGAAGAAGAAATCACAGAGGATGCGGATGACGAAAAAGCTGTCACGGGCCTGTTAACAGGATGGCTTTCAGAGTTTGATGAACCAGAAGAAGCTGAAAAAGCAGACGACGAGTTGGAAGAAGAGATATTAAAACCTGGCACATTCACCAATTGGCTCCTGGACGACGAGCAGGAAGAAGACATGCTTGATGTCTCGGTTGACGATGTTGATGAAGCGGAATCAGGCATGTTCACCAACTGGCTCTCGGAAGCCGACGAACCCGAAAAAGAAATGCTAACAGAAGAAGCGGTTGAACCAAGCCAATTTACAAATTGGCTAACCGAAACAGATTCTGCAGACGAAGCAAGCCCTGTTGCCGATGATCTAGATGAGGGCGACCCAGAACTTGGAGAGTTCACAAGCTGGTTAACCGACTCTGAGAGCATGGCTGAGGCTGATAGTCTGACCGGAGAGAAACTCGGCACAGACGATGATGCTGGCCCCGGCCTAGATGATGTCGGACTAGAAACAGATGCAGACTTGCCAGATGATGAAGATTTTACAGAAGATGCGCTAAAACCTGGGGAGTTCACAGGCTGGTTAACCGACTCTGAGGACGTAGCCGAGGCTGACAGTCTGGCTGGGGAGAAGCTGGACACAGGTAAGTTTACCGAATGGCTAACTAACATAGATGATGATGCTAACCTTGACCTAGATATTGTTGGCTCAGAAAGTGATGACCCTTTTGCAGAAAGTGAGCTAGATGAAGATGACTTAGAACCTGGTGAGTTCACAGGTTGGCTAACAGACTCTGGAGATTTTGCTGAGCCTGATAGTCTAACTGAGGGGACACTAGAAACGGGTGAGTTCACTGATTGGCTGTCTGATGTAGAACAAGAGGATGAAGCTGCTTCACTAGAGGAAGAATCTCCAGAAAGTGAGCCAGAGCCAGGGATGTTCACGAATTGGCTGGCAGAGGCAGACACAGCTTCATCTGATGACATTCTGGAAGACGAGCAAGAAAAAGAAGAAAAAGAAATTGTTACAGGCATGTTGACTGGCTGGTTGTCTGATTTAGAAGAGCCGGAGGCAGATTCTTCATTAGAAGAGGATGATGAAGAAGAGAAAGTTGTCACGGGTATGTTGACTGGCTGGTTATCTGACTTAGAAGAGCCGGAGACAGACGATTCATCAGAAGAGGATGATGAAGAGGAGAAAGTTGTTACGGGCATGTTGACTGGCTGGTTATCTGACTTGGATGCCTCCGAGGAAGATGATTTTGCTGACGATGTCGAACTAGAGCCAGGCATGCTTACAGATTGGCTGGCCGAGTCAGATGAAATTGAAGGGGTGGTGGAAAAGGAAACGGCCGTTGAGCCGGAAACATTCTCCGACTGGCTCGGCACTGTCGAAGAGACAGACTCTAGTGATAGTGATGTGGAAACAGAATTAGCCGAAGTTCCCGATAGTTTAACCGATTGGTTAACAGAGACGCAGGGTGATGGTTCAGAAGAACAAAGGGCCACCTTGGACATTTCTGCAGACGATTTGCCAGATCAAGAAGTGCCAGAATTTGTGACTGAACCTGAGGCCGGAACTACTGTCTTGCCTGATTGGTTCAGCGATTTGGATAGCGCAGAGGGTGGGCCAGTCAGCGAAGCAGAGGAATTTGCGGCCAATCTGTTTGAGGATGAAGATGCCAGCATAGACCTTGACTGGTTGGAAACAACAATAGATGACCCGTCTGTAGACGTGGAGCCTTTTGCAGAAACGGCCGATTCGGTTGATGATGATCTCGGGGATGATTTGGTCGATTGGGTCGAAGACGATGCTGCCATAGCCGATGTGGCAGACTGGATGTCTGATCTGGATTCAATGGATACAGGTGATCTGACTACCCTCTTTGAAGCCCCTGACACGAGCGATGACTCGGCCGCTCTTTTTCCTGATCTTGATGAAGTTTCATTTGAAGATGAGGCACAGTCCCAGGTTGAAGAAGCTGCTTTGGAACAATCTGAAGATGTGCCTCCGCCAGAATCACCAGTTCCATCAGAATCGGAAGCAGATGATTTAAGTATCGACTTGCCACTATCAGAGGAAGACGCTGCTGAGGCCTTTCCCGATTGGCTGACTGACCTGGAGGATGCTGCGGAAGCAGGAAAAGAGCATCAATCAGAACTAATCCAGGAAGATTTACCAAATTGGCTCAGTAATATGAAGCCATCTCCGGTGGATACACAAGATAGTTCCCTACCCGGTTTAGGGCTTGATGCCAACCTGATTGATGACTTGGCAGAAATACCAGAAGAGTTGTCTGGGGCAGATCTCCCCGATTGGCTACAGGGTATTCCGATATCTACTCAGCCGGGTGAAGATGGGGTCGATGGGGAAGGATATTCTTCAGATATTCCTGATTGGCTGCGTGGAGATGGGGAGCGTTTGCCGGAACAAGATTCTTCAGGTGAATTACGCTCCATTTTAAGCGAACTGCCTCCGCCCAGAGATCTACGGGAAGAGTTAGCCAAGGCTGAGATTCCCGAATGGTTAGATGCGCTTAAACCAAAAGATTTGACTGGCGCTGCTCCACCAGCTTCCGCAGTTGGACCAACTCCAGAGAGCGGCCCGCTTTCGGGTGTACAGGGCGCTATCGACATTGCGCCAATTATTGCGGCCACACGCATCGCGCAAGAGCTGCCACTCCATCAACTCACGGCTACGGCCGAACAGCAGCAGCAAATTACTTTACTACAACAGCTGGCCCAAGATGAGACGGTGTCGGCAGAAACGGCCGTTACGCCGCGGCGCCATTTCCCTTGGGGCCGTCTGTTATTATCGCTCATTTTGTTGGCAGTGATGAGTGCGCCCATTTTATTAGGCAATCGTCTCTCTTTAGTCCGGAATGAGCAATTGGCGGCACCGGCTCCGATAGCGGCTGTGGCAAGTGCCCTGACAACGGCGGCTGAGCAATCAGTCCTAGTTGCCTTTGATTACACACCAGCTTTAGGCGGCGAGTTGGATGCCCAAGCAGAAGCCGTTATGGCGCAGTTAGCGGCCAATGGCAATCAAGTGATTCCTGTGAGCCAATATGCAGCAGGCACGGCCGTTGCGGCCAACTACAGTGACGAGCCAGCTTTGTTTATCCCCGGCGAAGCCATTGGCCTCCGGCAACTTGGCAATTGTATGGCTGATGGGTGTAAAACATTATACGGCCGTTCTTTAGAAACCGAGTTATCCAATGTAGGCCTCATCATCGTCTTGACTGGTGAGCGTAAAAACCTGATTAACTGGCTCGAGCAAGTAAAGCCCCAAGTCAATGTTCCCATTTTAGCAGGAACGACCCAAACTCTTGCTCCTATTGCCTTGAGCTATGTGACAAGTGAACAATTACAAGGGGTCTTATCCTATCAAGCAGCTATAGGGCGGTATGAGGATGTCTTGCCCACAGCAACAGCCGCTGCCGCCAACCAGCGTATCCTCACCGCCCAAATGCTGGTTCAACTTGTACTGGTTGTCATTCTCTTATTTGGTCTTGTGTGGCAAATCATTCGTGCAAGCACAGGCAGAAAATCATGAACCTTGATTTAATTGGCCTGATAGTCGGGCTGGTCTTAACGCTTTTTATTTATAGCTACATTTTGGGCGACAATCCCCTCTATCGCTTGGCTGTGCACATCTTAGTGGGTGTGAGTGCTGCTTATGCGGCTGTGGTGGTGACACGCCAAGTCATCCTGCCTGTATTAGTGCGCTTGCGCCAAGACCCTACTAATATTGCCAATGTTTGGCTCATTCCAGTTCTCATTTTGATTTTGTTGTTTGCCACCAAACGCTGGACGGGCAATGGTGCAATTGCTTTTTTAATGGCCATTGGGGCAGCTGTAGCCCTAGTTGGGGCTGTGCAGGGAACTTTGTTGCCCCAAATCACGGCCGTTCCGCGCACACCGCTTTTCCCTGGTCATGGTTTAGTAACGGCCGTTCTGACCATCTGTACCCTGCTCACTTTCCAATTCACACGGCAAATAAACGGCCGTGAAGCTCGCTGGCAAACCATCTTCAACAATATTGGACGTGTTGTCCTGACCATCACCTTTGGCGTACTTTTTGCAATGGCCCTCAACACCAGCCTCTTGCTTCTGGCTGATCGGCTCAACTACCTATTACGTGACATTCCAACCCAATTAAGTGGATTTTTGCAATAATGACGACAGACGAACCAACCACAATTGAACAACAATCTTTTTTGGTAGCAGATTGCGGCCATTCCAATACCACTGTTGCCCTGTTTGATGTCGTCGAAAACAGTTATCGGCTTATTGCCCGCGCCACTGTACCCACCACAGCAGGTGCGCCCTATTTCGATGTTGCCGACGGGGTTCGGCTGGCTATCGAAAAGATTACCCGCATCACAGGTCGGCAGTTGATGTATGATCACGGTGTATTGATTTCCCCTGAAAGAACTGATGGAACAGGTGTAGATAAATTTACGGCCGTTATCAGTGCAGCGGCCCCGCTAGACACATTACTGGTTGGCTTATTTGAAGATGTCAGCCTAGCCAGTGCTCGCCGTGCCATGCGCGGAACCTACACCCGCGAAACACAGCATTTTAGCCTAGCCGATAACCTGAGCGAACAAGAGCACATTATGGCTCTGCTGCAAAATCCCTCCGAACTCATCTTTCTTGTGGGTGGCACAGATAATGGCTCCAACAAGCGGCTCCTGCGCCTTATCGAAGCCATTGACATCGGGCTAGAAATCATAGATGAAGAGCGGCGCCCTCCCATTTTGTATGCAGGCAACCAGGCTTTGCAAGAGCAAGTGGAAACCTTACTGGGTGACAACAATCCCATTCAGGTAACAGCCAATGTGCGGCCCAGTCTGGAAAGTGAACAAACGGCCGAAGCTGCCCAAATCATGAACGGTCTATATCGGGATATAAAAATTAATAAGATGCCGGGCATACGTGCTCTAAATGAGTGGGGCCGGCAAGCACCAATACCCACAGCCCAAGCCTTTGCTACCAGTATTCGCTATTTAGCTGCCAAACAAGAAGGGCGGGTGTTAGGCATTGATCTAGGCAGTGATACACTGTCTGTGGTGACGGCGGACGAGCAAGCTGTCCAAACATCCATTCGCACTGATTTAGGGATGGGTCGCCCTATCACCAATCTCCTACATCATGTTGAGGCCAGTGCTGTGGCCCAATGGCTTTCATTTGACCTGGAAACGGCCGATATTAAGGACTTCATCGTCAATAAATCCCTATTTCCCCAAACCATTCCGGCCACAGAACGAGAGTTGCATCTAGAACACGCCATTGTACGCGAACTGCTCTATTGCGCGGTCACGGAAGCCATGAATGATTGGCGTTGGTTAACCGTACCGCCCCTAAAAATGATCGTTGCTCGTGGCAACACTTTGGCCAATGTACCACGACCCGGGCAAGCAGCCCTCATGCTCTTAGATGCCATACAACCGTCGGGGGTTTTCTCTCTCTCGCTAGATCGTTATGGTCTCTTACCTGGTTTAGGGGCAATGGCTGCCCAAAATCCACTTTTGTCCATTCAAGCCTTCGATTCTGGGGTCATCACCCATTTGGGCCATGTCATTGCCCCTTTGGGGCAGGCCGCGCCAGGCCGCAAAATCATGACCGTTGTGGTGGAATCTGAGCAAGTACGTCGTTTGGAAAATGAGGTGTCATTTGGCTCATTGGATGTGATTTCACTGGAACCGGGACAGATGGTGAAGGTGACCGTGCAGCCACGTCGCGGCTTCGACATTGGTTTAGGCCCAGGCAAGGGTACCACAATGACTGTGCCTATGGGACGGGTGGGATTAATTATTGATGCTCGGGAACGGCCGTTGCACTTGCCGGTCGATGATGAGGCCCGGCGTACTTTGATACGTCAATGGCTTTGGGATTTGGGGGGCTAATGCAAACACACACGACATTTGTGCAAAGCATGGTTCAAATACGCCGAGAACGGCTTCTGCCCGTTCCGGGCGAAGTCATTGGTATTGAGGGACAAGAAGTTTCGCCAGTACAGGTTGTGGCCCGCACCCCACGCGAAAGTGATTTTCAAATCATTCCAGCCAGTGAACAATTAAAAATTGATGCAGATGATTTACCCGATTATCTACAAGTTGTGCCTGGGGAATCTATCTCTCCTAACACCGTTTTGGTAGAAAAGCGTGCTTTTCCCCGCAAGAAGGTTCTACATTCACCTTTAACAGGCACATTTGAAGCAGTGCGTAACGGCCGTCTTATTTTGCGCCAAGCACCAGAATGGTTAGAGTTGCGAGCCATGCTAAGGGGGCGAGTAGTACGCATTATTCATGATTACGGTGTCGAATTAGAAGTGAGTGGTTCATTGATCCAAGTTGCTTGGGGATCAAACAAAGAAACTTACGGTAATATTAAACTCGCCACCCGGTCTTCGGATGCACCCCTCACTGCTGAGGCGCTCGACAATGACACGAACGATCAAATACTGGTTGTGGGTCATCTCAATGACGCTGAGGTGCTACATCAAGCCGAGAACAATGATGTACGTGGCATTATTGCTGGCAGTATAACGGCCGATTTACTAGAAGCCGCTGAGGCCCTGTCATTTCCTGTTTTGGTAACTGATGGCATCGGTCAGCAACGGATGGCCGCTCCTATTTTCCAACTATTTCTGCAAGCGGAAGGGAAGGAAGTTACACTCTTTGGCAAATCTGGCCCCAATCTGCGACCAGAGGCCATTATTCCTCAATCTGGGGCGGCGGCTGGGGCTGAGCCTATTCCAGACGAGTTAGCTGTCGGCCAAATCGTGCGCATTTTGCGGGCACCTCATCACAATGAAGTGGGTGAGGTTGTGCGTCTATATGACCGGGCCAGAACAACGGCCGTCTTAAACCAAACCTATGGAGCCGATGTACAGTTGCCAGATGGGAATATCACTTTTGTCCCCTATGCCAATTTGGATGCCCTGCTCTAAAAACGTTCACGTAATATTCCCCTTATACAGGCTTGTCATATTTGACATAAAGGGTATAATCTGCGATGGAGGTTAATTATGTCAAGCGATGATTTCTTAGAATTTGACGATGATGCCCAAACTCAGGAAAGTTCTTCGGGCCGTGGCCCGTTCACAATCCTGGTAATTGCCTTGCTAATAATTTTAATCCTGGCTTCAATCTTCACTGTCAACCTATTGAACAACCGTAATCAAAATGCCGGTGAACAAGAGGCTACCGCTGTGGCTATTACAACTCAAAATGCAATCATTGCTGCCACTAATGCACCAGTCACTCAAACAATTGCTGCTATGGAGGCAGAAGCTTCTAGACCGCCTACAGAAACGCCTACTCCCACACCAGCAGTCGTGGATGAACCTACCGAAACCCCAACTGTCCCCCCCACCGACACACCTGTTGTCCAAAGCGGCGAAGGCGAAGGTGAGGAGGGCGAAGGCGAAGAAGACAGCAGCGAAGAGGGTGAAGAGGATGAAGGTACAGAAGGTGAAGAAACTGAAAACGGAGATGCTGTTGTCAATACTGATGGTACAGATGACACAACAACAGACAGCACGGCTGATACCACGCCAGAAGCAGCCTTTGATACTACAGGCACAGATAGTGCCCTGCCCCAAACTGGTTTAGACACTTGGGCAGCCGCACTTTTGGGCATCTTCTTTATAGGACTTCTGGTGGCAGCTCGCCGCCTACGCAGCGGTTAATAAAGCCTTTCCAATTTCACATAAGTGAGATAGCTGCAGAGATCGCTCTGCGGCTATTTTTTTTGGGAAATTAAATACTCTTTGAATATCGCACTTCTCAGCCAGCCTATGTTATAATAACTGCCTGCCTAATAATCAGGCAGGGAATAAATAACAAACCTTATGCCTAAATGATAGAAGTCACATGATAACCTCAGCCACCGTTCTGCTCGTCGAAGATGACGAACTTATGCTTGCAGGCATCCACGAGCTACTAGGAATTGTCGACACTGGCTATGATCTCACCATTTTAACGGCCGAAAATGGCAAGATCGCCCTAGATATTATTACCGATACCATCCCAGACCTGATCGTTTCGGACATCAATATGCCCTTGATGAGCGGTATTGAGCTTCTGGCCCACTTACGGCAACATCCACAATGGCTATCCATTCCAGTGATCTTTTTGACAGCCCAAGGCAATGATGAGGATATACACCTCGCCAAAAAGAATGGCGTGGATGTCTACATTACAAAGCCATTCAAAAGCAATGAGTTGCTAGAGTTAGTGCGAAGTCAACTAGATAGAACATTTCAATTAGCCAAGAGCCACGAACAAATTATCACCTCACTTAAGGGCGATATTTTACAAATTCTTAACCATGAATTAAACACTCCCCTGACTTATGTTGTGGCCTATTCTGAGTTGCTTTTAGACACTCATGACAATTTAGAGGACTTAAGCTATTCATACGATTTTCTGCGGGGGATTCAAGCAGGATGCGTGCGCCTCACTCGTTTGGTCATAGATTTTATACAGGTCATTGAACTCCGCACGGGTGAAGCTAAGCTTGCTTATCAGAAAAATATACAACTGATTGAAGATATTGTGCCTCTTTTGGAAGAGGCCCTGCAAAAAAGCCAGAAGAGATTTTTGCCCAATGCAGTCCAGATGAGTTTTCACCCGCCCCAGCAATCATTTGGACTGATGGGCCATAGGGAAAGTCTCGTTTCTGCCTTCGAGCGGCTGTTTGACAATGCCATAAAGTTTACATTCAATCACCAAGGCTCGACAGGTGAGGTTGAATTATTTGTCACACAATTAGAGGATGAGATACAGATTCATATCCGTGATGAGGGTATTGGGTTCCCCCCTCATGTATATCAGAAGATTTTTGATCTGTTCTATCAATACAATCGCAAGGAATATGAACAGCAGGGGACGGGAACAGGGTTAACAATCGCTCAAGAATTGATTCATTTGCATAACGGCCGTATCGAGGTAGAAAGTTTGCCAGATAGAGGCAGCCTTTTCAAAGTAATACTACCTTTATATGTGCCCAGCACAGGAAATTTGTCCCCTCTCCTAGAGCAAGTGCGCCCACAGGCTACAGTTTTAGTTGTGGAAGATGATCCCCATTTGTTAAGTGGTTTAGAAGATCTACTAAGCCTTTTTGAAGGGAAATATCACCTAAACACCCTAACCGCCGCCAATGGCGAAGAAGGGCTAGCACAATTAGCACAACGACGACCACATCTTATCATTTCAGATATCATGATGCCTAAAATGGGTGGCCTCGAATTTTTGGCGCGTGTACGGGGAATGGATGAATTCGTGCAAGTTCCTTTTATTTTGTTGACTGCAAAAAGCGAACGGCAAGACATTCTCCATGGCATTGTATCGGGAGCAGAAGAGTATATTACAAAGCCTTACGACAGCGAAAAATTATTAGACCTAGTCGTTGTCCAGCTCGACAAATACTTCCAAAGGCAAGGGCTACTATCGCAAAATTTCGAGAGCTTGAAGCGCAGCATTGTCCAACTTATGTCGCCAGAATTTCATGATCCCATTGAAGTAGTGGCTGAAAACACTCAGGAAATCATTGGTCAAATCAAGAATGCTCATACTGACGACGAACTAAAAAGTTCATTGCAAAAAATCCGGCAAGGCAGCACACAATTGAATCAACTAGTTAAATATTTTATTGCCCTGGCCGAATTAACTACTGATGAGGCAAAAACGGCCTTCGACTATCAGGCTCGTTCGATCACTGACTTGTCATATTTGCTGCAAAATGCCATCTCCCCACTGGCTGAAGAGCAACAAGATAATCAGGTTGTCATCAGACGGATAATTGCCCAGGATTTACCTTCGGTCTTTGGGGTTGCCGAAAAAATTACGGAGTGTGTTCAAAATCTTGTCCAGTTCATGATCTCCCATTACTTGAATGGGGTGGATAAGACTATTCTTATACAAGCACAGCCAGTTGGCGATGAAGTGCATATTGCCATAGAGGGAAACAGGCACTTATCACCAGAAACCCTACACTCTTTACAAGAACTGCTCGATCAAAAACGTCAGGCAAAAGTAGACCTATCGGGGCATGATGCTGTTTTGCAAATTGTTCACGGGCATATCGCCTTGCATAACGGCCGTATCCAACTCAGCAATACCCCTCACTTTACCATTATCCTCATTCTACCAGTTGAAACCGCTTAGCAATCTTGGAAAAACCTCACTCTTGTTTTACAATGAGGGTAGTGTGCATCATTGCACCTACCCTATCACCTTCTGCCAAAAGGACAGAAATCAGGAAAGGAGATCAATATGGCCTCATTAATCGAGAAAACTCAAACTCTTATTCAAGCTAATTTACATGCAATTGTGGATCGTGCGCTAGAAAGCAACTCCGTTGCTGTGATGAAGCAGTATATTCGGGATGCCGAAGCCAATTTGGATGAGCTAGAAAAAGCAGCCGCCACTGTGGGCGGTGAAGTAAAAACGCTGGAGCGCAAATATAAAGAGTACAAGAAACGTGCCGATCAATTAGATCGCAACATTGATACCCTCCTCATGCAAGGCAAAACTGATCTGGCACGTGCCGCTCAGGATGAACTCAACTCAGCTCGGAGCTTGCAAGAACAGTACCATGAGCAATGGGTGCGGCAGCAGCGGGAATATGACGCCCTTCTGAATGCCCGTCTAAAGCTACAAGCTAAATTAAAAACCATTCGCCAGGAACAAAAAGAGATGGAAGCCTTGTTGCGTCTGGCGAAATCGAAAGAAGTCACTGTCAAAGCCATTAAAAGTCTAGACGATCTTGTCGGTGTTGGCGATGGTGACATCGCTCGTCTTGGTGAGTCTATTCGCGCTCGACTAGATCGAGCCACGGCACACAGCGAAATGTATGCCAGCAGCTTAGATAACCAAATGGACGATGTATTGGGCAAAGCTGAATTAGACATGCAGCTTGAAGAGCGTAAACGCCGTTTAGGGTTAAGCAAACCAGCAGAAGTGGTCCTAGATACCGCTGAAGAAGAAGAGGAAGAGGTTTCCTGGGCTGATTTACAGTAAATTTCCTTACTTATTTTCCCTTTGGCTGCTTCCTATGTCGACTACAGAAACCCAAGTCTGGCTACGCGAAAGTATAGCGGCTGCAAAAGCAGGCGAAGCGGCCAAAGCACGTGAACTGCTGCTGCGTGTGTTAAAAGAAGACGACCGCAATGAACAAGCCTGGCTATGGCTAAGCGGCGTCTCCGATACAATTGAGGAACGGCGCATTTGTCTGGAAAATATCTTAACCATTAATCCAGAAAACAAGATCGCCCAAGCAGGATTGGCAAAATTGGGGGTCACTCCACCAGAAGCGGAGACTGGTGCCGGGGAAAAGCGAGAGAATCCTACTGAGCGCAAACGATATACAGTGCGCCGGGAAAAACCGGCTGTATCTTTAGCTTCGGCCGTCCTTTACCCGGAGCAACAAGTGCAGGAGTGGAGTTGGGAAGAGCCTGAGATAGACATCCGGCGTCAAGGACATGACACACCAATTGCGGCTCAATCTAAATTTGATGATGCTTGGACGAGTGAGGCTGATCTTTGCGCCTTTTGTGCTTATGAATTGGATTTTCAGGATGAAACCTGCCCGCAATGCCAGCGCAATCTGATCCATAAGACCTTTCGTTATGAACGACCCAGCCGCAATATGTATGTTTTTTTTGTGCTGATGATTACCCAAGCACAACTTTTCTTTGCTCAGGCAATTTATAATATAGTGCAAGCTGATGCTCTTGTTCTCAATCAGGTAGGTTGGCCCATTTTCTTTGCTATTCTCTTTTTTACTATTGCCGTGGGCATCTATTTTCGTCAGATATGGGCTTATTATTCGGCCTTGATTCTCACACTCCTCATCCTGTTCGCCGTCTTGACTAGCATTTTGGTGCCGATTGACCTAACGGCTCTGCAATTGCCAGTACGCGATCCGGCGGTTGATGGCTTTTTGGACTCTTTTGGCAATCTAATCAGCACAGCTATCCGGCTGTTTCAACTTGCCCTGACTTTGATTGCCTTTTTGTTTGCCCTGTGGATTAGTCCAGACTTTGTGCGAGACGAAAAACGGTTAACGGCCGTTCTCAGCAAAGGTCTCAAATTAGCTGCGGACTACAATACCAGAGCGCGACAATTGGCCAAACAGGGCATGTGGGCATCGGCCGTTCTCCATTGGCAGCATGCAGCGGGTAAAGAACCCCATACCCTCACCTATCAGCGTCATTTAGGTCTAGGTTATGCCCAACTGGGCTTTTATGAGCGCAGCTTGGACATCTTACACTCTGCCCTCAGTTTATCCACCCAACCCACCAAGCAAAAAGAGCTGAAAAAGTTAATTCAAACCGTCGAAAAGATGCAAATCGGCTGAACCATGAAGTTGACCGTCTATGACCGATAACGAACGCGAACCTCTCGAAAACCGAGTCCAAAAAGCCATCTTGCAGGAGTCCTTTCTGCGTTGGGAAAGTGCCGTTATTATTTCCCTAGCCTTGCTCCTAGCTGTCATCTCTAATACGACTGACTTTTTGAGCATCATTGCTCCCTGGATGTGGCTTTTGGGCGGTGTGTTAGCTGAGGCGGGTTTGGTGTACAGTAGCGTGACCGATCCCGAATTCGGCCGCCAGGTGGTAGCAAAGTTGTTGCGTGATGACTTTCATCCAGAACGGCTGGGTGATAAACGCTTGCAGCAGCAGATGAATGAGGCTCTTGATTATCGCGGTCGCATTGAGACGGCTATTCGTGAAAAAGATGACTCTATGCTCAAGGATGAGCTGAGCCAAACGGCCGTGCAAATTGACGAATGGCTGGAACATATCTATGGGCTGGCCCGCCGCATAGACAAATACCAACAAGAGCAAAAGCTTTTGGCCCGCGACCACCAACGTGCCCAGACTCGTATCCAACAGCTAGAATCCGAACTGGCCCTAGAGACAGATACAGCCGTTCGGGAGCAAATTGAAGTTACCCTTAATGGTCTGCGCCGTCAAATCGCCACTCTCGACAACCTCGAAAGTACCATTCAACGTGCCGAACTCCAACTAGAAAACTCCCTCTCCCATCTAGGCACCATCTACTCCCAAACCATGCTAGCTGGTGCCAAAGACATAGACAGCAGCCGTGCCCGCCGTCTACGCCATGAAATTGCCGAAGAAGTCACCGAACTCAACGACATGCTGCTGGCTATGGACGAAGTATATACGGCTGAATCCAACACCTGAGTGACAACGGATTGGAAAAAGCGACCCGGATTAAAAATTAGGAATAGATAGTTCCAAACGCTCAATAAAGAGTCTCCCGAAAAAAGCTCACGCAAAGGCGCAAAGGCTCCAGAGAGAAATTTTGTGTTTTTCGTGTCATTCGTGGTTTTTTCAGTTAAGTCAATAAAGATGATCTATGCGGGATTTTTCCATTACTGGTATTCCAACCAAAGATTATTATGATTTCCACGGTGAAAGTGAGAGTCGCATCATGTTTGGCAGCACCGCTATCTATGCTTCTGCAGCACTGGCCAATCAGGGTGCAGATATCATGTTCAGCGGGCCAATTAGCACCAAGCTAGACAAAAAGTTGCTGGCCCCGCTGACCGACGTAGGGGTCAAGTTTGAGTTACATGAGATGGCTGGCTTGCAGGCATGGTTGAGATTGGTCTTTGCCGAAAACGGCCGTGTAACTTTCTTCGAGATTGATCATGGTGTTGGCGAAGATTTCCGAGCAGAGCAACTTGCGGATGATTTCTGGGAGGCACGTGTCTGCTGGATTGGAACCTGTTCTCAAAAGTATACGGTCGCAGTCGCTACTAAAGGGCAGTCTCACGGATGTGAAGTCGGTCATAGTCCACAGGGAGATTTCGGCCGTAGTCTGGATGAATTTAGCGGGATCGTAAAATGTTTGAACTTTCTCAACACCAACACGGCCGAGATGGCGGCGCTGGGCCAGGGACGGCTAATGAACGCCCTGAATACAGTCCGCGAGATCAATCCTGATCTGCAAATCCTGCTCACTCGCGGGCGAAACGGCGCGTGGTTTATCCGTCAGAATGAGGTCTACAGTATCCCAGCAATCCCACAGGTGGAGTCTGAATTTCTAGTTGGGGCTGGGGATACTTTTGCGGCCACATTTCACTATCACCGCCTTCAAGGGAACCCAATCCCTTTATGTTTGCAGCGGGCTACAGCAGCAGCCGTACTCAAAATCCGTGGCTTTTCGTACACAATGATGGGAAATTTAGATGAGGTATTAGCGAAAACCGAAGAGTTGACTCCGCGCTTGCCTGTCGAATATGTTGCTTGGAATAGCCCACGCGCAATCCGCTGGATCGAGCAAGAAGATCCCGATTGGACTCAGTTCGGACCACAAGACAACCCTATTGATCCTTAAGGAATACATATGGCACAGAAGATTATAATTGACACGGATCCGGGTGTTGATGACGCGATGGCTATTTTCTTTTCTTTACAGTCACCCGAGCTGGAGGTGTTGGGGGTAACGGCCGTTTTCGGCAATGGTGACATAGCCACTATAGCCAGCAACGCTGTGCACGTTCTGGAAACAGTAGGATGGGGCTATTCCCATCGCGTTTGGCCCAATATGAATAGCTCTATTGATCTCTAACCAGCTCAGTCATCATCCCGCGCCGCGGCAGTTGAGCTGTCCCGATGCGTTCAACTGCCCGCCGAACAGCCTCGCTCGTGGATTCCACAAACTCTATCTTGACTGTCTTTCTCTCGTCGAGATAGCCGCCGGGTATGGGCAAAAACGCTTCCAATCGATCGGCCATGCCCCCAGTGCCTTGCAACACAGTCAGTGGCTTGCCATGAGCATAGGCTTGGGTAACTTCGTTGAGTGTCCCACTTGCTCCTCGGATCATGATCACGCTGTCACTAGAGCGAATGGTGGTGATGTTGCGCAGGGCATAGCCAACTCCAGTAGGAATAGCCACATCAAGATAGGCATTGGCGCCATGTCGATCTCCCTCGGGTAAAATGCCAACGACCAACCCTCCTGCCAACTTGGCACCTCGGCTGGTTGCTTCCATTATGCCAGGGCCGCCACCCGTCACTAAGATACAGCCAGCCTCGGCAATGAAGCGTCCCACCTCTTCAGCCAGCTTGTATACGTCCTCAGGCACATTCGAGGACGATCCAATAACGCCAATATATTTCTGTTCTGTAGGATGCACCATAATTTGTTTCCAAGGTGTCAAGATATAGTCGAAAATGAAGCTACTAAATATGTCACAAGTCGATTGGTTCGACAACAATTGGAAGGGAGAAACGGCCGTTTCAACTATGAGCAAAAATTTGGTGTCTTGTAACCGCAACTACGCTTTCAGCATAAATTTGCAGAATATAATATTTTTCCAAATCGTACTCTATTTTTTCTGGCATATTTCGGCCATGCCAATTAAGTTCGACTCATAACGGTGACATTACTTTGACGGTTAAACAATACTTGGTTGGTTGTTTTTTGAATTCGTAACATGATATTCTTCCTTATTGACTAATCTGTTTGTTGCGGGTAACTGTTTCTATTGAAACAGAAAAAGATTTCAGTTGGATATCTAAAAGAGATACCAGCAGCGATACAGATTTCATTTTCGAGGCCGAAGTCAACGGGATCCATAAAAGTACAAGCGCCACAATAAGATGCCGACACCTATCAACAGCGGTAGGGAACCTATCAACCAGAACACAATTCGAGAACTCTCGCTGGCAACATGCAGGGCACGGTTGCTTCCCTCCAATAAAGTACCGTCTGATGATCGGAGCCGAACTGTAAAGTTGCGGTCATCGTCCGTAAACAATAGCCGAAATGCGACAAAATCTACTCGCGGCGTGACGTCAGGTGTACTGCTGTCATAGGGTAAGATTTCATAGCCTAGTTCAACACCGGCCGTTTGCTTTACGGTGTAGGGAAGCAGCGGTATTTGTTCAGAAACACTGCTACCACTTAAACGCTCCAACATCACGTCTTTGATTGGCTTGCTAGTCACCCAGGTCCATGTACCCGCTTGTACCTCTGACGTATCTTGTGGGTATTGTAGGCGGTGGTAAGGGACAGAGGGATATTCGCTGGTGAAATAGGGTTTGAGATAAACGACTGTGTCTGGCGCACCCAAAATAACACTTTCCGGCTCATTAGATTCATCCGGAATGGTCCAACGCTGCTCTGGTATTAGTTCATAACCAATTGTGGTGCGTCGCGAAGAAAATACGACAAGGCGACGTTCGCTGTTGGGCACAATGGTGCCGTCGGCTTTCCTAGTCCGAATGCGGTAATTTCCGGCATCTAAATTCACTGGAAAGCCCCTATTGAGGCCGTTACTCATGGTGTTCAATGGCGCTGGTTCCACTGGGGCAGATTGGGTTGGGTCGGAAGGCGTTTCTTGTTGCTGCAACCCACGAGTTGCAGTCAACCATGCTTGACGCGCTTCTTCATAGGCGAGTACGGTGTCTTGATAGGCAAGTTGGTCTGCCTCAAATTGAGCGTGGGCAGTGGTTGCTTCCTCCCCAACGAACACTCGCTGTTCATTGCCGCCCCCTTCTCCAATCTTGAAATGGATTGTATACGTCGTTTGCTCAACCGTTACTGCCTTCTGGAAGCCGCGCCTGATCTCTAAGGAACCTTCTACCGGCTCATTTAAAGTTGACCATGAGGCGCGATATTCATTGGTCAGAGGCCAATAGTAGATGTTGGTGATGCGTGGTGAGATGATGCTGGTTTCGCCAGCAAGCAAATAAATTGTATCGACAGCTGGAGGTGCAAAAGTGCCAACGACAGCATTAGGGATAACGGCATTTATCCCGTAAACAAATGCTTCGCGACGCTCTGTCTCTTGGGCAAAAACGGGAATCGGTGACGCGAAGCTAAACAATAAAAACAAGCTAAACCAGCGTAAATAGTGATGATAACGTTTCAGATTCATGATAACATTCCTCTGCGGCATAGGACCCGTGCAGCGGCGTGAAGCCAAAAGATCGTAGCTGTCAGCGCACTGCCAGTCTGTTGTAATAGAGGCAACCAATCACCAATTAGCGACGAGTTGACCATGATATCTAACATGCGGAAGGGGGAAATCCAGGAGAAAATTATCTGTAAGGTAACCAAAATCGTTCGTACAAGCACAACCACATCGTAGTAGGGAGTGGCAGGTGCGCTATTGAAAAATGCCTCATTAACTGATTGCAATCCCAGTTGAATAAGCGCGCCAGCTAGAATGCTCACGATTAAAATGGGGACAGCCATGCGTGCGGATGGGATTGCTGCCGCAATAAAAATGGCAAAAGCATTGACGGCCGTAACAACGAATAGTGTGGGAATAACTGCCAACATTAAATTGCGTGAAAAGACAAAGTTGGTCTCCAGGGCCAGCAACCATAAGCTGGGTAGTGTCAATAGGATGAACAATACATAAACCAATAAACTGGCTAGGAAGTTACCTCCAATTAATGACGGCACCTTATTGGGTGAAAAGATCATGAGCTGCCAGGAACCTTGTTCGCGGCACAAAGTAATCGTCAATGTAACCTTGATCGCTGCAAACAAAAGTGCCATGAAGAGGGCGACCAGCAATGGCAGCATTATAGGTTGGGCAATGATGCTGGGTCGGCTCTCATTAACGAAGCGAATTGTGTTAATAATAACCAGGGTCGAAATACCAACTGCAAGACAGGCTGTTGCGTAGAAGCTCGAGCTTTGGAGCGTATGGCGCAGTTGTTCGCCTACAGTACT
Organism: Promineifilaceae bacterium (SeqCode); assembly: GCA_965223555.1. Classification (GTDB taxonomy): domain Bacteria; phylum Chloroflexota; class Anaerolineae; order Promineifilales; family Promineifilaceae; genus CBDCWU01. The sequence continues at coordinate 1,528,064 of CBDCWU010000009.1, read as the reverse complement.
CTTTATAGTATGTGAGTGGAGGGCATTGTTTAACATCACTTTATCTCCCTAAGTCGTCTTGATCCGTTTGTTTTGTTTGTTTGAATCAACTGCCCTCATTGAAACAGAAAGAATAGTGACCTGGGTATAACTTATAGATACCAGCAGTGATACAATGGGTGATACAAACTTTTCTACTCGAGGAGGCAACCAAAGCGATACATGGATGTACAAGATCGAGAAGCTCTGGTAGAGTAAAGGAACAACCTAAGTGAATCACAAAAACAATTCGTAGGAGCACGAGACGATCTGCCCGGGTTCTGGTTCACAGTATAGGCTCCATTTTCTTCGTTTGAAGTAGCAATAGGAAGTAGGCAACAGAGAATGAGCACTATTACGTCCTTTGGTTACTGGGTACGACGCCAGCGGAAGGCGCTGGACTTGACGCAGTCTGCCCTGGCCAAGCAAGTGGGGTGTGCTGTCGTCACCGTCCGCAAGATTGAGCGGGATGAACGCCGGCCGTCGCTCGAAATGGCGGGCCTACTGGCGCAACATCTGGCCATCACTGCTACAGAACGGCAGGATTTCCTCGATATGGCCCGCGGCCTCTATGTCACTGAAGTCGAGGCATCAACAATGCTGGTTGAAGCTTCCACTACAGATTCACCCATCCAAATCGCCCACAACCTGTCGCCTCAGCCAACACCGTTCATCGGCCGTAAAGGGGGGCTAACTGCCCTGGATGAACTCCTGAAAAATCCAGACATCAGGCTAATGACTATCGTGGGGCTTGGTGGTATGGGTAAAACGCGTCTCGCTCTAGCTAGCGCCGAACGCTTCATCGGTACGCGTGACAATCCCCTGTTTCCAAACGGTGTCTATTTTGTCTCCTTAGCCCCTTTGAGTGATCCCGACCACATCGTAACTGCCATGGCTGAGGCGTTCGACTTTCCCCTTGAATCGGACGGTCAGCAGAAACGCAGTGCTAAACAGCAGATACTTGACTACTTAAAAGAAAAACGAATGCTCGTAGTGCTCGATAACTTTGAGCATCTGCTTGAGGGAGCAGAGCTTGTGTCCGAACTTCTCCAGATGGCACCTCGACTTCAAATCCTCGCAACATCTCGAGAACGGCTGCACCTACAAGAGGAGCAGATTTTCGCCATTCACGGCTTGGAGTTTCCTGACTGGGAAACGGCCTCATCTAGCGGTGAGAGTGAGGACGCGATTGAATACACGGCCGTCAAGCTCTTTCTTCAGGCAGCGAAACGGATCAATCGTGAATTCGCCCTCCAAACCACTGACATGACTTTCCTGAGCCGCATCTGCCGCCTGGTGGGGGGTATGCCGCTGGCGGTCGAGTTGGCGGCTGGCTGGGTGGATATGCTCTCGTTGGAGGAAATCGCGGCTGAGATTCAGCAAAACCTCGATTTTCTTGAGACTGACGTTCGCAATGTGCCCGAACGCCACCGCAACATGCGGGCCGTCTTTGATGCTTCATGGCAGCGCATGAGCCAAGCTGAGCAAGCTATCTTTGCTCAGCTATCTATCTTTCGGGGTGGCTTCACGCGCCAGGCAGGACAAGCCATTACGGACGCGACACTTAGGTTGTTGAGTACACTGGTCAATAAGTCGCTGATTCAATTCAGCCAAGCGGACGGCCGTTACCAGATTCATGAGTTACTGCGGCAGTATGGGGAAGAAAAGCTGAACGGGCGGGGGCAAATGGCTGATGAGGTTCGAAACTGGCATAGCCGCTACTACTGCCAAGCCTTGAAAAAGTGTGCAGCTGACCTGAAGGGTGCGCGTCAAAAAGTTACACTGGCTGAGATTGAATCCGACATCGAAAATGTACGTGTGGCATGGCGGAGGGCGGCCCAAAACCAAAAGACGAAATCATTAACAGGTGCGATGGATAGCCTGGGCTACTTCCATGAATGGCGTGGCCGCTATCAAGAGGGAGAGACGTTGTTTGGAGCCGCCGCCGAGGCATTGACGGCGACAGAAACGGCCGTGGCGCTGCGCACCCGCGCCAGACTACTGGCATGGCAAAGCGTCTTTACTAACATTGTGCAAGAGGGCAATTGGGCCGTTGAACTTTGCCAGCAAGGGATGGCACTACTACAGCACGAGGCCCTTGAGGCATCTGACACCCGCCAGGAAGAGGCTTTCATCCTACACCAATTGGGGCGAGCCAGGCACGACTTCGGCAGACGTAAAGAGGTACTAGAGAAAAGCTTAAGCCTTTGGCGAGAGATTGGAGATGCTTGGGGACTGGCAAACGTGTTGCAAATTCTAGGGAACCCCACATCCTGGTCTGGGGGCCTCAACGATTGTGCAGCCTATTTGGAAGAGTGTCTCTCCATCCGACGTGCGCTAGGAGACAGGCGCGGCACAGCACAGACGCTAGCAGCACAAAGTGAACTTTTACGCTTTAAAGGAGAAGTCAAAGAATCTCTCCCCCTGGCTGAAGAAGCTTTGCAGATCAGTGAGGCGATAGGCAGCCGTTCTATTTCAGTCCGTGGTTTTATTGATCGCGGATGGAGTTTATTGCATCTAGCTAAATTCGATGAAGCGGTAACTGCCTTTAATAAATCCCTCCACTTGAGCCAAAATTTTGGGGATAGATGGAATGTTTGCTTGGGACGATTTGGACTATATCAAGTGGAGTTGGCCCGAGGAAAGTTGGGGGAAGCTATTAAGCAAGCTGAAATGATTGTCAAATTATCATTGCCATCATGGTTATGGGAGCTTGGGGAGATTCCCCTCATTCAAAAGCGATACGACGAAGCGATTGCTTTGATTCAAAAACAATTGCCCAAGGCCCTGGCTACCCAACAATTGATGCAAACAGTCAGCAGTTTTTCCTATTTTTCGATGGCCGAACATGGTCGCCGTCGCCTTGAACATGCGCATTATTACGCTTATCAGGGTTTAGAAATGGCGGTTCGTGCCCAGCACTTTATGATAATGCAGCAGAACTTTCCCTGCCTAATCAATCTTTTAGCCGAGGATGGCAATGTAGAACGGGCTGTCCAATTTGATGCTCTAAATAGGTCCCGGCACCCCTTGCTTGACCAATCCTGGGGCTGGGAAATGTTGCGACGGCCGTTCGCTGAACGAATCGCAGCCCTACCTGAAGAAGTTGTCGCAGTAGCTAGGGAACGCGGCCGTCAGCTCGACTATTGGCAAACGGTGATCCGATTGCGGGAAGAATTAAAGGAAAAGGGCTGGGACCAAGTGCCCTCTGCCTAAGCCCATTAACGCTATTTCAAGATTAGCCAAGCAATTGCATCAAATCTTCCAGAAGGCAGACCCCGTGCCCCAGCCTCTGTTGAACTTGCATCGGCTATCGGCATAATTTCTTCCTCAGCATTGCCAAAAACAACATCGGACAACGCAATGGCCTGTTCAAACGTCCTTCTCGTTTCGTCGTCTAAGCCCCACAGCTCCAGCCGCATGTTGAGATCAAGCGACACCGATACGCCCGCCTTACGTGCCAGTTCCATTTCGTACAGTACTGTGTCGCGGACTGGCGAGGCTCTGAGACACATACCTGTCGTATGCAGCCAAGAGGCAGATGTTATCAAGGTTGGATTAATAGCCTCGGCTTGCAGTTGCAGATGAGCACCATCTTCTGGCGGCCAGACAACGACTAGCCGCTCCCCATCAGGTTCGATTAAGGCGATGACCATCGGGGTGAAAGCATCATGAGAAGATACACCTGGTACGTCCACACCCTCACGCCCTAAATCTGCACGTAACCAAAGGCCGTAACCATAGTTTCTTCATTGGATTATAACTGCGACGCAAGAAAATCAAGCGTGCGGTCAATTGTGTCATCATCGACAGCAACCGTGTCGGCAACAAACTCAGTCACACCCATATCCTCTAACTTTTGCAAAGCCGCTTTTAGAGTTTCCCTATCGCCGACTAACGAGACGCCTTCGGCTCCAGACACGCCTTCCTTATCAAACATAGCCCGATATGATGGCAAATCTGCATAACCTGCCCATTTCTCAGAAATGGCGGCTAAAGCTGCATCTCGATCCTTAACCAAAGCTATTGGTAACCCGCTAGCAACAATTTGAGGGGATGCCTGCCCTTCGGTTGCTGCTGCTGACTGAATTCGTGGAATAATATGCGCCCCGAGAGTGTGAAGGCCTGTTAGGTAGGTTACAGTGCCATCTGCCATTGTACCAGCAACCTTTAACATTTGTGAACCCATAGCAGCAATAAGCAGGGGCACTTTCTCAACATGAGGCACATGTACCTCAGCTGTTGCACTAAAGTATGAGCCCTTCGTAGTCACTGCTTCCCGGTTCAGCAAGGGTCGAAGAATTGACAAATACTCTCGGATTTGCGCTATGGGTTTTTTGCTGGAAAAACCGAACCACTCATTAATGATAAATGGGTGGGATAGGCCAATGCCTAAGGTAAACCGCCCTTGGGCAGTTTGTTGAATTGAGATTGCTTGATGAGCTAGGGCGAAGGGATGGTGCGAGTATATAGGGATAACAGCTGTCCCTAACTTTATCTGTTCTGTTTCATGGGCAATTAAGCCCATGGCGTGCAGAGTCTCAAGACCATACCCAATAAAGTTAGCCATCCACACACTATCAAATCCCTGATTTTCTAGCTTCTTAGCCTTTTCGATGAGTTCATCGGTTGTCGTACCGCCTATCATTACTCCTATCTTCATCTCGTTCTCCTTTGTGCCAGATAAGAGATGCTATCTAGGCACGTACGTAAAGCTGTTAGGCCGCGAAAGTAAATTGATCTGCATTCGTTAACCATTCACCAATTATCGACAACTTCTTATCGATATTGGCGCGTAAGCACTTAGCTCAGCATCGTTTCTATCACTTCTTGCACCTGCAAACCAGCCCGCAGAGCGGGTAAGGTCGTTGGCTTGCCCTGCAAAAGCTGGGCAAGTTCACTCAACCGTGCTTGGACTGGTGACGGGGAGGCCGGGTCGACAGGCAGTTCCTGCCAAGTGCCATTATCAGTGATAGCGAGTCCGTACAAATTACCGAGACGCAGGGAGGCTTTGGTGCCGTGGATGGTCAATTCACTCTCACGCGGCGCGGCCAGGCCGCCAACACCCCCCATTAGCCAAATGGGGATGTTGCTTGTTTCTAAACTAGCCATTATAAAACTCTCGGCCACATTCTCTCCCTCTGGATAGTGCAGCACGGCCGTTTTCACTGCCAACTCTCCAAAAAGCCGATGAATTAGATAAACGAAATGGGAAAACATCTCCCGCACTAGGCCGCCCTCGTCCCGTTTTGTGATCCAACTAGCGGCACTCAGCTGGTTGGGCAGCGGCCACGAGGGAAATTGATAGCGGACTTCGATGCTCTGCGGTGTGCCCAGCGCGCCAGATTTTAGCTGCTGCTCGATGGTTTCGGCCACATGACCTGCGCCGTAAACAAAGTTAACGGCCGTTGCCACACCCTTCTCTTCCGCCGCCTCTACCAAGCGTCGCCCCTGCTCCAAATCAATCGCCAGGGGCTTGTCACACAACAACGCCTTTCCTGCTCCAATTACCTGCAAACCATAAGGCACATGGGTCACAGGCGGCGTGGCAATATAAACGAGGTCAATTTCGGGATGTTCAATGATGCTGGTCGCATTATTGGCGATGGGCACATTTGGAGACCGACTTGCTATTTGATTGTTGATTTCATCATTGCGATCCCAAACCCCGCCAACCGTAAATGCGGGATGATTTAAAAACTCTTGTAACATGCTCCCGCCAATCATCCCCAAACCGATAATGCCTACCTTAAAATTCATGTGAACCTCTTCATTTGCTATCTGAATCGTATGTCAATACCATATGTTTCTTTTATAGGAAATGCAATTTTTGCTAAGGCGATTTGTGTAAAAAAGAGTCTGCTCAAAAAGCCGAAATCGCCCACAATTGGAGTTAGGATGAGTTACGAAACCATTTTATATGAGAAAGACAAAGATGATAAGTTCGCCACCATCACCATTAATCGCCCCGACAAGCTCAATGCGATGAACAAAACGGTGATTCGGGAAATGGATGACGCGCTAAAACTCGCTATTGCCGACGAAGATGTGAATGCACTGTTGTTCAAAGGGGCAGGTCGCGCTTTTAGTGCTGGCTACGATATTGGCGGCGGTGCATTTGATGCCGATATCGAAGAGTGGCGCGAGGATATGAGCGAAAATTGCGAAAAGCTGCTCAACATCTGGCAAGCACCTATCCCCACAGTAGCGGCCGTTCATGGCTATGCCTTGGCTGGCGCATTGGAACTGATGATGGTCTGTGACCTTGCCATCACGGCTGACACAGCCAAATTTGGTGAGCCTGAAGTCCGCCACAACTCCGCCCCTCCATCCCTCATGATGCCCTGGCTCATCTCCAGCCGTGACACCCGCTGGCTCATGTTTACGGGCGACCTTGTTGATGCCCAAGAAGCGTTACGTATGCACCTCGTCAACAAGGTTGTGTCTGAAGCTGACCTGATGACGGAAACGACAAAATTAATGCGCAAGTTAGCCAGAATGCCCGTACCCGCCATCAAATATGCTAAAGCGTCGCTCAACAATCAGCAGCGGCTGGCGGGGCTGCTTGATTCGTGGCAGTATAATGTCGAAGTGATAGCCGCCCTGCACACAACCAAAGGTGGGCGCAAATGGATGTCAATGTTTGGCGATATGCCGCTGAAAGAGTATTTAGAAATGCGCGAAGGTCCTTTTAGAGATTTAGACTAAGCTAATCTCATTTTCGGAGCAGATTCGGTAGGGGATTAGGTAATATGCAAACATGTGCGTATAAGGGGCAATAAGATGGATTCGGATAAAACCCTTGAACATACAGACGGCTCTACTAGACGCTGGAGAATGCTCACCTTTCTAGCGCTTACCCTTGTTTTTGCCATGTCAACTTGGTTTTCTGCTTCAGCCGTCATCCCTCAACTTCGTGATGCCTGGGCACTTTCCCCCAATAGCGCTGCCTGGTTGACAATTGCCGTCCAGCTTGGTTTTGTTGCTGGGGCGGTTATTTCGAGTCTTTTCAATATTTCGGATGTTATTCCTCCTAGACATGTCATCATGGGGGGTGCTATCGGTGCTGCAGCTGCCAATGGTTTCTTATTGCTAGCCAATGGGCCTCAAATTGGCATTCCGCTTAGATTCGCTACCGGTTTTTTTCTGGCGGGCGTCTATCCTCCCGCTTTCAAACTTATATCTACCTGGTTTCGAGAGAATCGTGGTTTAGCCCTTGGCATACTGGCGGCTGCCATTGTTGTCGGCAATGGAATACCCCATCTGATTAATGGACTAGGGGGGCTGGACTGGCGCATAGTTATATCTGTTACCTCCATTCAAGCTCTGCTTGGTGGTTTAATTGCCGAATTTATCATTCGAGAAGGTCCATTTCCTTTCCCAACGGCCGTTTTTGATCCGCGTCAAATTGGTTTAGCCTTAACCAATCGAGGTGTCAGGCTAGCGACTCTTGGTTATGTGGGGCACATGTGGGAACTGTTTGCCATGTATGCTTGGATATTGGTTTTCTTTATCGAGCTGTTTTCAGTCCATAGCGTGGGTACAGGTTCATCTGCAGCGTATGCAACGTTCGTCATCTTCGCTTCAGGCGGGATCGGGTCTTGGTTGGGCGGTATTTTGGCTGACCGCTGGGGAAGAATGAATACAACGATCCTGATGATGGGTATCTCCGCAACCTGTGCCATTCTCATTGGCTTGCTGTTCCAATCCAATTTATACCTTACATTACTGGTTGGATTAATCTGGGGAATCACTGTTGTTGGCGACTCGGCACAATTTTCGACAATGGTTACAGAAACGGCCGATCAATCCTATGTCGGCACAGCCTTAACCATTCAAGTAGCCTCGGGCTTTGCCATTACGGTTGTTACGATCTGGTTGCTTCCCTACTTGCAAGAGTTAGTCAGCTGGCAGTGGGCATTCGCTTTTCTCGTCCCCGGCCCGCTGATGGGCATATGGGCGATGCGACGTTTGCAATCATTACCTGAGGCGGCCAAAATCGGTGGCGGAAAAGGATAATTTATCATTGGGATTGAGACCCAAAAATAAAATGTCGGGATTATCTCCCCTCTTACAGCCACGTTCTGTGGCTGTTATCGGCGCGACGGAGCGTGTGGGCGCATCCTCCAGTTTTGTGATGCGTAATCTGATTGATCATGGGTTTGACGGTCGTATTTACCCTGTTCATCCCCGAGCGGAGAAGGTATTTGGGCATACGGCCGTCCCCAACATCACCTTACTCGATGAAACACCTGACATCGCCGTCATTTGTATCGCCGCCAAATATGTCGCTACCGTGCTAGAAGAAGCTGGGCGTAAGGGAACCAAAGCGGCCGTTATTTTGTCGAGTGGCTTTGCCGAGAAGGATGAAGAAGGGCGAGCCAGGCAAAATGAGTTGGTAGAGATTGCGACCAAATACGGGATGGCCGTTTGTGGACCAAACTGTTTGGGGTTGATAGACCACCATACCAACACGGTTCTTTATAGTTCCCGCTTTACAACGGGTGTGCCTAAAGGTAATGTCGCTCTCATCTCCCAATCAGGTGCCAGTGCCATTGCTCTCTCCGGTACAGGCCGCATTGGCTTCAGCACTATCATCTCAGCGGGTAATAGCGCGGTCACAGGCATTCCTGATTATTTGCGTTATCTGGCCACCGATCCCGCTACACAGGTTGTCATACTTGTCTTGGAAAATATCGGCAATCCAGATGCCTTGGCAACAGCCATGCGAGAGATGCACCAAGCGAGCAAAAGGGTCATCGCCCTTTACATCGGGCGCAGTGAGCGTGGGGCAGCGGCAACGGCTGCCCACACAGGCGCTTTGGCTGGATCGTTTACGGCCGTAAAAGCTTTTTTTCGTCGTCATGGCATCATCTCTGTTGATAGCATGGATGAGCTTTTGGAAACAACAGCATTGCTATCGGCGTTGACCAAACGTCCCCAAGGTAGAGGCTTAGGGGTTATTGGGGTCAGTGGTGGCGGCGTGGCGCATGTGTCTGACATTGCTAGCGCAGTGGGGCTAGACATCCCCCGGTTAAAGCCAGAAACCATTACGCAGCTACAATCTATTTTGCCACCCTTCACAACGCCGCAAAACCCGTTGGACACCACAGGTTTGCCCTTTGCTGATGGGAATGTTTATCGGCAAGCATTGGAATACCTCGCCAACGATCCGGCGATTGATGTGATTACGGCCGTTCAAGATACACCCCCCGCTCTTGATGAAAATGGTGCGCGGGAATATCTACCTATCGCCCAAGCGATTGTCGATCATGCCCAAACGACCACTGTGCCCGTCGTCGTCGTGAGCAATTTGTCTGACGGACACCATCCGTTATTTAGTGAGCCTTTGCGCCAAGCCAACGTGCCGCTGCTTAAGGGAACTGAGACCGCCCTAAAAGCGATAAAAAGTATCTTAACGCCTGCGCCCATGACAACCAATGACATTGTGCCAACTATTCAACTCTCACCAGATGTTGACGATTTTTGGCACGAGCGGTTCAAAGATAATATTCCTTTTACTGAACGGGAGGCCAAACAATTGTTAGCCACCCTCGGCATCCGCACCACGCAAGAGGACTTAGCCACTACTGCCGATGAAGCTGTCTCATTGGCTGAAAAGATCGGATTTCCAGTGGTAATGAAGATCGAGTCCCCCGATATCACGCACAAAAGTGATATGGGCGGGGTCTGTTTAAACATCGACAGTCGCCAAGCCGCCTATCAAGCCTATAACACAATCATGGAAAATGTAGCTAACCAAAGGCCAGAAGCCACGCTTAGGGGTGTGGTCGTGCAAGAGATGATGGCAGATGGTGTGGAGGCGTTTGTGGGCATCTCACGCTACCCACCATTTGGTTTTGGTGCGGTCGTGGGACTTGGTGGTGTTTGGGTTGAGTTGATGGGGGAAACGGCCGTTGAACTCCTCCCTTTGCACGCTGATACTGCCCAAGCCCTCATTGAAAATACGCGCCTAAACAAGCTCCTTACTGGCTTCAGAGGCACAGCACCAGCAGATCGCTCAGCTTTGGTAGAAACCATCCTGAAATTAGCCAACATCGTTCATATCTATGGCGAATATCTGGAAACGATTGAGCTAAACCCGATAGCGGTTCTGCCTGAAGGCAAAGGGATTTGCGTATTAGATGCAGTCATAATTGATAAAACAACCTATAATTAACCCATATTAGCCTGTGCTACAGAATGAATTCTGCGGCTAAGAGCGAAAGTCTGCTCCAAGCAGACTAGAAAATTATTTCCCCACTCAACCTGCTTCCAGCAGGTTTCCTTACTAGCTGTAGGCGGGCGATTATCAACTATTTGATTACACATATATTTTCTTAATCGCCATCAGCCTACACCTTCACACAATACGCAATACGAACTATGTCATTTAAATCACGCCATCAAGAGATCATGTATCATATCGAATGCCAAGAGGGCGACGTAGGGCGCTACGTCTTTCTGCCGGGAGACCCCGCCCGCGTACCCATGATTGCCAGCTATCTGGATGATACCGTAGAGGTGGCTTACAACCGAGAGTATCGTACCTTCACGGGGACATTGCTTGGCGAAAAAGTATCCGTAACCTCTACAGGTATGGGCTGTCCCTCGACGGCCATCGCAGTAGAAGAGCTGGCAAAAATTGGAGCAGATACGTTTATTCGGGTAGGTACATCGGGCAAGATGCAGGATTTCATGGAACCGGGCGATTTAGTCATTGCTTGGGCAGCCATTCGTGATGAATTTACATCGCAACAGTATGAGCCGTTGGCTTTCCCCGCCGTGGCTGACCATGATGTGACGTTGGCGTTGCGCCAAGCGGCTCGCAACGCGAAATTGCGCCACCATGTTGGCATCTGCCAATCCAAAGACTCCTTCTTCGGCCAACATGAGCCAGAACGGATGCCAGTGGCGCATCGCTTGCAAGACCGCTGGTCGGCTTGGGTACAAGGGGGAGCCTTGGCATCGGAGATGGAAGCGTCAACGATTTTTGTGGTGTCGCGGGTACTGCACTGCCGCGCGGGTGGCATCATGATTTATGGGGGGACGCACGGCGACTTGTCGAATTTACTGGAAACGGCCGTTGCTGGCGTCAAGCTTCTTATCGAGCAGGATAAGAACAATAGTAGCTAAAGGAGACCATAACCATGACCTTTCTGGAAGAATGCAAATCGTTCGCGGAGCCGGTATGGGGACGGTATATTCACCACCCGTGGATCGAGGCAATTTTTGCGGGCACGTTGACTGATGAGCAGTTCAACTATTGGCTCACCCAAGACCTCCCCTACATTGGCGAAAACAGCGGCGAACTTGCCAACCCAAAAGTGCCACCGCACAATGATTGGATACGAATTCAACGAGAATATGGTGTACGCTCGGCCGAATCTCGGGTAGAACTACGGATGCTAGAGCGGGATGACATTGGTGAATTTGCACTTACCCGCTGGGCAGCCCGTCCACGGCGCGAGGCATTTGTCAACTTTTTCGTCAGAACCTTTTACGAAGGCACCTTTGGCGATATTTGCTGTGCGGTTTATGCTTGTTACTGTTTCGCCGAGACCTTTGGTGAACGTTATAAGCGAGAACGGCCGTCAGGCTTACCAGCTTTGCAACAGGAATGGCTGGAACAGTGGACAGACCCTTTCTACAGCAAAATGCAAACGGCTACCGAAGAAGGAATCAACGAATATGGGGCGAACGCCACCGATTATGAGCGCGACAAGATGCGCTGGCTCTTCCTGCGCGGTACACACCACCAAATTGGCACCTTTGATGCAGCTTGGCAATGCTCCGATCCCTGGCCGGGTGAAGGCGAGGAATTAGGCGTACTGGCTGGCTTACCACACGAATAGTTATGAACGAAGAACCCCTCCAATATCACATCAATATGCGCACTGGCGATGTCGGCCGTTATGTCCTGCTCCCCGGCGATCCAGAGCGCACAGAGCTAATCGCCTCTTATTTTGATGAGGCCAAAGAGGTTGCTCATAATCGGGAACATCGCACCTTCACAGGCACAGTCGATGGCGTCAAAGTCTCCGTGACTTCCACCGGCATTGGTGGCCCCTCTACCGCCATCGCTGTTGAAGAACTCGCCTGCATTAGCGCCGACACCTTCATTCGGGTTGGCACATCTGGACTGATGCAGCCGGACACGATGAATAACGGCGATCTGGTCGTTGTGTCTGGGGCTGTCCGCGACGAAGGCACTGCCAGCCACTACATGCCCATGGCCTTTCCGGCCGTGGCTGACCTTGATGTGGTCGATTGTCTTCGTCTGGCCTGCGCCGAGCGGGGCATTGGTTATCATGTCGGGCTTTCTCACTCCAAAGATTCTTTTTACGGCGAAGTAGAACCTGATCGAATGCCTTTGGCTGATGAGTTGAAAGCGCGTTGGAAGGCATGGGTCATGGGGGGCGTGATGTGTTCGGAGATGGAAGCCGCGACGCTTTTTGTCTTATGCTCGGTTTTGCGTAAGCGGGCGGGCGGGATTATGGTGGCGGTTAATGCGGAGCATCCGGGGTTGGATAATTTGTGCGAAACGGCCGTTTATGGGTTACGCAAACTGATCGCTCGCGACAAGGCCGAAAGAGCTTAAGCCATCTCCATATCATCATGCACAAATCTGACATCGTGACACTTGTTTCTTACATGTTTTGGGCAGACATGCGCGTCTTGGACGCTTGTGAGCAAGTCTCCCCAGAAGCGTTTGTCCAAGCAGCTTCACCCGATCCCGGCTGGCACAGTTTACGGGGTACGCTGGTACATGCGCTGGACACAGCCTGTGGCTGGCGAGTGGCGTTGCAAGGATTTGAAGACACAGGCGTGATCGATGAAAACTAATTAGCGGATGCGGCCAGCCTCAAGCAGCGATGGGAAGAAGAGAAGTTAGCATGGATCGATTACGTTACAGAACTGACAGACGATGAGCTGAATGCAATTTGCTGGTCGGAAGGGGCAAGCACCAGAACACAGTGGCAAACGATCATGCATGTGGTCAATGACCTAACACACCATCGCAGCAAAGCTGCAGCCATGTTGACGGGCTACGGTCACTCGCCAGACGAACTGGATTTCGATCAATTTGTTGTGGACATTATGCCGCAACAGGAAAAGTAATTCTATTGTCACCCCAATAATTCAGAAAGTTTCTCGTCCAACACCGTTCGCTTCCCAATCTTCAGTGCTGTATTAAAGAGCTCTAGGGTAAGATCATCCTTCAGCTTTGCCAGTAATGCTTGGGCATTATCGCCGATTCGCCCGCCTCCTAGACGACCCTGTTGGCTGGCAGGTTGTTGCAGCAGCAACACTAAAATGATTATCGCTTCTGTGACTATATTCTGTGCAACTCGCAACCGCGCAAATTCATATAGATGATTGACAATGTCACGGTCGAGGCCTAGATCATAGGCAATCTGAAGGCTTTGGCGAAAATAGCTTTCAGCCTCCATAAGTTCACCATCCAGCAGAGCGACTTGACCCAGATACTTAGTCGCATTGCCTATCGCCCAATGAAATCCTATCTTGCTTGCTGTCTGCAAACAGCGCGAAAAATATCCCCTCGCTGCACCATTTTTCCCCTCTGCAGTAGCGAGGTGGCCAAGTGTGTTCGTGGATATAGTGGTTAAGACCATGTCCCCAATTTGGGTGCTTATCACGAGACTAGCCTCTGCCAACCGTCTTGCTTCAGCATAATCTTTGATCCTTAAAGTGGCTAGGCTGGAAAGTGTCAACGCGGTGGCTAATGTCCAGTTATCATTCGCCGTTTCTGCAATTCCAAGCAACTTATCGGCCGTTTCTTTTTCTTCAGTGACGTATTCAAGATAGTAATCGGCTAATGTCAGACTATGATAGGCGAACACCAGACCCTCAGTATAGTGGAGTGGTTCCAGCGTTTTAATGCTAGCCTTTGCTAGTTCATATCCTTGGTCCACCAGCCCCAACCATGTAAGAAAGAATCCTTGATTTGCTTGGCACTTTGCCCGTAAGACTTTGTTCTCACGATTCTCTGGCAAAGCGTCTATCGCGCTAACTCCCTGTGCAAATAGATTGACCGCAGCCTGGTTCCAGCCGCGCACCCAATATAAGAGCCAAAAGCTGTTAAGATACTTTGCTATATGGGCGGCATCTGCTTTGGCAATATGAAATTGCCAGGCAGCGCGGATGTTTTCAAGGTCGGCTTCGATTTCGCGCAGGGTCTGGACTTGCCTCTCTTCTCTAAGGTATGCCCATCTGGAAGCCATCAGCTCAGCGTAGTAGACAGCGTGGCCTTCATAGGTTGTGGGACCTGCCTCTGGGGTCATTTCCAGCCGTTCTTGAGCATACTGGCGCAGTAATTCATGCATGGTGAAACGGCCGTTTGCAGGCTGATAGCTAAGGACCGATTTGTTAACCAGCGTACTCAAAGCCGGTAACGTCGCCCCAGCTACCTGAGCGGCCGCATCTCGGGTAAACCCGCCCCGAAAGACCGAAAGCATCATAAAGATCTTCTGTTCAGATGACTTTAGTAAGAACCATGTATGTTCAAAGGCAGCCCGAATACTACGGTGCCGCTCTGGCATGTCGCGCATTTCACCCGCTAGCATATCGATACTCTTATCAAGCTCCTCAGCGATTTCATCCAGAGAAAGGATATGAAGCCAAGCAGCAGCTAACTCGATAGCTAAGGGCATACCCTGTACCATATGGCAAATATCAGCTATTTTCTTTAATTCAGCGGGAGAAGGAACAAATGATTGACGGATTTTGACTGCCTTCTGTAGGAACAATTGAATGGCATCATATTTCAAAATCTCTTCCGGCTTTTCATGATCAGGAAGCGTCATACCCTCAACATTGAAAACGGCCTCACTTTGCAAATAAAGCCTTTCGCGGGAAGTCGCTAGAATAGTCACTGCAGGTGCAGCTTGGAGAATCTCGTTGACGATATTCGCGCCCGCCAATAAATGCTCATAATTATCCATCACCAAGAGCAATTGCTTATGCCGCAGATAGCGGAGCAACTGGTACTTAGGCTCTTCATCCGTTGTTAAGGGGGCTTTCAAGACTTCGGCTATACCTTGGACCATATGCTCAACTGTCTGAATCGGCGCTAAGGAAACAAAGAAGCTTCCGTCATTGAAAGTATCAGCCATGTCTGTCGCCAATTTCAGTGCCAAGCGGGTCTTACCGATACCCCCCGGCCCGGTTAAGGTGAGAAGACGGGTGCTTTCCAACCATGCCCGGATCCCTTCAAGAGCATCCAGTCGGCCAATAAATGGCGTCGTCTCCGCTGGCAGGTTGGTTTGAGGATGAGAAGCCGCCTTCTTGTCCGCTCCTATGAGACCTAACTCTTGTCCCCGTTCAACTGCCTGTCGGCGATTTTTTACATTGAGTTTGCCTAAAATTCTACTCACATAATCTTTGACAGTACTTTCGGCCAAATGCAAGTGAGCGGCAATCTCACGATTTGTGGATCGCTGTGCTAGTAACGCCAACACTTCTTGCTCTCGCCATGTAAGTTCTTCAACTTCCATATTTTTCGGACCCTATCACTGCTCTGTCATAGCATTTCCATTTCCTACAATCTTACCCCATTTTACGAATACCTACTTTTTACCTACTTTTCGGCGGATGAATAGTGTTAGCAATTTCTTTATAGTTCAGATGGATTCAAGAACAGAGCAGAATAGATTTTTAGTAGGAGAACAGACATGAAAAGTTTTATGATTGGATTAATAGGATTAACAACCATGCTTTTAGGGGGATGGAATGTGTTCAGTGGGCAAACCACGCCACCAATTAAACCCCAGCCACAGCCAGTACAAGCCACGGCCATCGACAAACTTACTGGCACATGGTATGCTTTCCCAGGCGGAATTTTACTCCGGTTCAATGGTGATGGCTCAGCTCAATTTGGCCTTGATACGACCGGAGCCATTTTAGGATATGAAGCGACAATAAGTTTTGAAGAGCAATTATTGTCTATCCAGTTCACGGATTATGATGGTCAAGATGAGGCTTGCCGCCAGCAAGTAGGTCTTTACACAGTTCAACTACATCAGAGTGATCAGATCAGCTTCGAGCCAGTCCATGACGATTGCCGCTTTCGTTTAGAGAGTTTGAGTGGATCGTCGGAGGCGGATTTTAGGCTGATATTTCACCCGTTACAGGATTAGCAAGCGGGTCACTAAATCATTAGTCAAACGGTAGCTTGCAAAATTTACACACAAATAGCAGGTGTGATAAGGAGAGAAAAATGAGTCATTATGACGCAAAAATTAATAATCAATATGGACAAACTGACTTGAGCGCGAGAATTCTCAGCAGGTTGCAACGCGCAGGCAAAAATTTAGATGCCCTTACACTTGATGATTTGGCTTCGTTCGACCAACTTCATGCTGGTGGCCGTGCGGCAACACGCGCGTTGGCGCAGATGGCAAATCTAAGGCCGGGGATGCGCGTGCTAGACATTGGCAGCGGGGTTGGTGGTCCGGCGCGAACGTTGGCGGCTGAGTATGGTTGTCAAGTTGTTGGGCTTGATCTTACTGAGACGTTCTGTGAGGCTGCCGAAATGCTGACAAGAAAAGTTGGTCTGGGCAATCAGGCAACTTTCAAACAGGGAAGTGCGCTGGATTTGCCGTTTGATGATGGAAGTTTCGATGCCGTGTGGACACAAAACACGATCATGAATATTAACGACAAGGCGAAGGTTTTTGCTGAAGCTCATCGAGTCCTTAGACCTAGAGGCATCTTGGCCCTTGAAGCGATTATGCTGGGTTCCCTAGCGGAGATTTACTACCCTGTTTTTTGGGCTAATGATGCTTCGGTAAGTTTTGTCATATCGCCAAAGGCATTCCAACAACTAATGACCGCCTCTGGATTTGAAGAATGTGCTTGGGAAGACGTAACGGCTCAGGTTATTAACGAAGCCAGCAAAAAGCCATCCTCAGTAACATCAGAATCTGCGCCAATTGGTCTTGATTTAGTCTACAGCAATGTACCGCAAAAAGGGGCTAATACGATGCGAGGCTTCAAAGAGGGGCGTATTATCGATATCCAAGCAGTATTTAGACGAATTGGATAGAGATGGCTGCATGGGCTAATAAAACGACGTGCGTATGACCGGTTGAAACAGATCGAGTTTCTGCTGACAAACCGATTCAAGATGGCACTGAGAACATTGCGGTTCACCTATTTCTAAACAGAATCGGCGCATACTGCTAAAAAGGAACCAGCCAACAGCACCATATCGTTTGCCGGAGTGGGCAACAAGCTGCTCATACACCCGGTAACAAGCTAAGCGAACCGCCCATTCATCCTCGGGACTCACCATCTGACGAACTGCGATTTTAGTCCGTAGCTGTTCATCCAAAAGCTCGACCAATCCGAGGCGCAAACAGGCGCGCATGGCGTGGTAATCTATGACAGGTGGCACATCTTCAGCGTCGGCAAAAGGCAGAAACTTTTCCGGGCGTTGGTTGAGGATTTTCGCCAGGAGTGCACTTTTCTTCCGCAGCGGATCCTCCTTATAGCCAGCTATCTGATCGAGCCGAGCCAGAAAAGTTTGCAGGGGTCGGGCGGAAGACTGTGCTTCCTCTACGATAGCCTGCGGCGTTAGCTGTAATACCAACATATCCCGGCCATAGGCTTGCGCCTGATCGAGATGGAGGCCTATGGCAGGCAGTGGGTTCTGCCGATCATCATCTAGCATCAAATCCACAAACGTTTGATCATTCAATTTGGCTTGCTGTTCAGGTGTGCTGAAGCCGGGATCGGCCGTTTCCTGCCGCCAAAATGCTGCCCAAAGATACTCTGAGCCTTTATACCGCTGTCCATTAATGGTGGCCCACATGGGCTTGTCGTAACAATCCTCCCGCGTGTACCAGAAGCTGAACTGTTGCAGGGTCGCGGCAAAGAAGTAATCAAGCGCAGCTGGATGATTGACAGGCGGCAGTACGGCCGTGACAAAGTCATGGGGTATTGTCCCGGGATAGCTAGCAATGGCGGCTGCCACACGGGTTAACTGCGTTTCGTCAAGACGCACCCGCGCATCCAGCGCAGTCGCCGGGATAGGCCCATCTGCGAACAATGCCGTTGGCCCTACCTGGCCAACCATGGCCGCCACCAGAGGCAGAGCCTGACGCGCCGCCATGACTGGGTGCTGCTTTTGCCCCAACCGTGCCAGTGTAGCCCCGCAGAAGCTGTCCCCTGCCCCTGTAGGATCGACCTCGGATACGGCCGTTGTAGGGATCATAGTCGCGTGATCACCCTGCACAACCAGTACACCCTTCGCACCGAGCGTGATGAAAAGGACTTTGCCCGGCGCGATATGAGCCCTCTCCAACTCCCCAAAGAGAGCAATGGCTTCCCTGTGATTGAGAAAGAAATAATCGGCCACGGCCATGACTTGCTTGACCGCATCAGCCTGTTGTTCGATGAATACGAAGCTGGTCCCAGCCGCGAGTTGACGGGCACCCCGCTGGCGACAGGCTTCGAGAAAAGCTAACTGGCGTACCGGATCACCCAAGGGTGTGACATGAATGAGCAAAGCATCGCTCAGGTCAGCCGATAGCAGATCAGGGGTGAGTTGTGGCACGGCACCAAAGTGTGACAGGCGGTATTCTGTGCGTCCATCTGGATAGGCTATCTCGAATCGGGGCAGATCAGCTGGGGCCACAACTGGACCGTGCCAGGTTGTCAGCCTATCAGCCAGCGGTTGCAGGGCTACCGGGCATGGCTCAGGCCGTGGTGCGAGTAAGGCTACCTGGGCACCACAGCGATACGCAGCCAGTGCCGTATACAGCCCTGCCCCGCCGATAGTCTCGACTGAACCACTGGCCAAGTGCAAGCGATCCATTGATGCGCCACCGATGACAAACAAGTCATTCAAGTTGATTTTGCCTTTTCAGACTGAGAAGTTTGTTATGGTTCTGGATACCGCTCCCATTGGGTCATATTGTAATATTCGTCCCACAACATCGTTTCATGCCGAACGCTTGTCATGAAAATCTCCGCCATGCGATCCATTTGTTGTTCTGTGCTCTGTTCAGCTTGTCGATCTAATAAAGCATAAGCCGTTTTGGTATTTTCACGATGCACTGGGTCACCATGATAGGCAAACCATTCCTTATAGGGGTTATCTGACGCTATCTCTTTTTCTTGCATGAGGCGGTGAACTGCCTCACCATACCCCCATTGACAAGCCATTAACGCCGCTTGGACATCACCTAAAGAGCCATGATAGGCACTGGCTAATTGGTGGCGGGTGTATGAATATTTTAATGGCCCCATCGGATAGTTGAGCAAATCTTCTCGCGTTAAGCCCATGGCGGCAGCATGTTTCTCATGGTCTCGCATTTCGTCTTGTACGGAACGAATATGACCCAAAAACACTTCAACATCTTGGGGATCATCTGCTTTGAGGATGCCCAGCGCGCACACTTTGACAAAGTTATGCAAATAGGGGTAATCGACACGCAACCAATATTGAAAAGATTCTGCTGGTAAATCACCGTTAATCAATCCTTGCAAAAATGGCTTTTTGACCTGAGACTGCATGTAAGGTTCGGCTTTGGCTAATAAAGTTTGACTAAATGACATGGGAGACCTCCAAGATATTGCGTATTCATAGTCGCCTTTGGTAATAGTCTGCTCATATTAATCCTTTAGCTCTTTTTCTCGCCAAGACATTTTCCACGAAATCCTCCCCGCATTGTTCGGCAAAGCCGCTGGCGGGGAATTGAACTGCCCATTGGTAGATGATTTCGGGGGTGATGGGATTGGGTTTGGGTAAAGGGGGTTGCTGGCGCACATCGTCGAGGGCGGAGATAACGGCGTTGGCAAGGCGTGTGTACAGTTGATCGGTTAGGTCAGCAAGTGAATCTGTTTGTTCTTGTACTTCTCGGTACCATGCCAGCGAACGGATTTTGACATTATTTGTACGCGGATAATGTGTCGCCATTAAGTTCCAATCTTCACGGTCGCCATCGCCAGAAATGCGGAGATCCGTGCGTAAAATGACTGAGGGGATATCGAGCATTTTAGCGAACATGAACTCAACAACCGTACCAGAATCTATGTCCGGCCCATCAAAGTTGAACAGCCCCAAATCACAGGCCATCACTTCCTTCAAATCAATGTTACGAATATCCACCCCACGAAAGCTGACCATCTCGAAATTTTGGGGAACCTGGCAAACATATCGCCCTTCAGACAACCGTTCGATAAAGTCTGCCAAAACAGCGTTGCCAATCAAATGTTTATGGTCAAACAAATCACCTGCAAAGTAAATTGTGTAAGAATCACTCATAAATTTTCTCCTTTCCTCCAATTCTAAGTCAAGCAACTGTTTCAGCAAATTAGGCAGCGGCCGTTTGGACACTAAGTCACAAGAAAGTGATCATATATGGGGCATTCTATTTCATCCTTCTCAGCCGTTCTTACAATTTCGGTCGTTGTCATGACGACCTCTTATGCTCCACATGTGTACACTTTCATGGCTCTGCGTCAAAAATAGTACAAAGCCTAAGTATTCTTGCTTTCTCCTTGACATGCAGCCAAAAGGGTGCATAACGGCTCCAATGAACGTGGACGCAAATAATGACAACATCATTTTTCGCGCACTTGCCGACCCGACTCGACGACTAATCATCGACGATTTGAACCAGAAGGATGGTCAGACATTGTTCGAGATTTGCGGGCGTCTTAGTCAAAATCATAATGTACACATGGCTAGGCAATCCATTACTAAGCATCTGGGGATATTGGAATCGGCGGGAATCCTAAGAGTTGAATGGCAAGGGCGAACCAAGGTCCACTTTTTGAATGTAGAGCCTATACAACGCATTGGCCATACATGGTTAAATAAATACCTGTGAGGAGATATGAAAATTTACATTACGAGCGTCTTTGTTGACGACCAGCAAAAAGCACTAGAGTTTTACACCGAGAAACTTGGCTTTGAAATAAAGCATGACATACCCGTGGGCGAACACCGGTGGCTTACATTAACGGAGCCGGGCAATCCAAATAGTGTTGAATTATTTCTCGAACCTAGCGACCATCCAGCTACTAAGCCGTTCAGGAACGCCCTAGTTGAAGATGGAATTCCTTTCAAATCCTTTAAGGTGGCAGACATTCAAAATGAGTATAAGCGGTTACTATCCCTTGGCGTAGAGTTTACGCAACCACCTACGGAAATGGGACCTGTTATAACGGCTGTACTGGACGACACATGCGGAAACTTGATACAACTCGTTCAATCCGAAGAGTAAAGTTGTAGGGGGATACCTGCTGCGCCCACTTTCAATTATTCCCTCCAGTCATCGTAGCAATCTAAAAAGGTAACGGATCGATACTCTTGATAAAGTTGACACCCTGAGCCTCAAATTTTGCGAATTCTGCTAGAGCCAGGGCGTGAAAGTCAACATCGGGGTGCAGCACTGGCGAAGTGCAGTCACTCAGGAAGTAGATTTTTTGTAATGCACCCTCGGTATCAACAAACTCCTCAACGATGTCGGCTAACGTCTCCAGCACACAATGGCTCTCCGCCTCACCCGCGACCACAATCACATCAGCCTGGCTCAAGGAGTCGAGAAACGGCCGATTTTTGCCACCTAATGGCTGATCAGGTTCTGGTACTTCGGGTTGGACGATTGAATAATGCTCCGTGGTGGGAATGCGGCCTTTGTTCAACCAGGTTGGCGCGACATCACGCGCAAAACTGTGCCACAAAACCGCGCTAAACAGCTCCGGGTCCAGCGCGTTACCAACCCCACCAATCATCACATGGTAAGGCCAAATCGTCAGCACCTTCTTGGCCTCCTGCTCCAATTGTTTGACATAGTTGCGCGAACGCTGGGGCTTTTGCAAAGGCCGCCATTTACCTGCCTCAATATCGGCAAAGCTGATCAGCGTAAATGGAGCTGGATGGTTGCCATCTTCATCAGCCCACCAGGCGGGATGGAATATTTGATGGGGCAGATGGGAGTCCAATGAGCAGGTAATATTGCTGATCCTGTCAGCATACCGATAAATAAACTCAATCGTTCGTTGCAAATCGCCGCCAGCGCCCGGGACAAACAAGCTTCCCTGTTCGTGACAAAAATCCACCTGCATGTCGATCAGAACAAGATGAACAGATTGTTCATCGTCGGTGGCAGGTAGCAGTTGGGCCTCTCTGGCTGAGGTAGCAATGGCGGCGATGTCAGGATAATATAATGTGCCAATACGATTGGGATCATAAATTGTAGGGAAGGCTTTCATTTTCTAAGCTCCTAAGGTATAAAATGATGCAGATCAGGCTACAATTTGATAATATCATAAAGTAAAGAAGCAACCAGAACATAAGCAGAGGTGCATTATCAAACTTATAGACCTAACTATGCCTTTTAGTCCTGCTGTGACTCCCCTCGACGAGCACCCCCACATCTCCATGTCTCCCATCACAACCCACGAAGCCGACGGCCGTTCCAACACGAAGGTTGTCTTTAGCATTCACACTAGTACCCATATCGATTCCCCTCAGCATTTCTACGCCGATGGCACAACGATAGACCAGATGCCCTTAGAAATATTCTATGGCAAAACCTTCATGTGTGATTTGCGACAGATTGCCAAACCGGGACAGCCACTTTCTATTGCTGATATGCGTGCTGGCGGTCTCCCCCCCGATGCGGAACTGCGCGGCAATCGTATCTTGATGTATGCCGATTGGGCCGCGCCGCGTTGGAATGGCCCCAACCTCTACAAAGGGAACATGTACCTGGCTGAAGAAACGGCTCATTGGCTGGTTGAGGTTGGGATTGTGGCACTAGCTATGGATTTCTCCGTCGATGGCGCATATCCTTATCCCTGTCATCAGATTTTGCTCGGTGCAGGCATCCCCTTGATCGAAAATCTCATCAATCTAGACCAGATCAAAACGTCTGAATTCACCTTGCTGGCCTTTCCCCTAAAAATAGATGGTGGTGATGGCGCACCCGCACGGGTTCTAGCGGCCGTTGAAGAGTAGGCGAGCCACTGGAGTGGCGAGCCCCTAGAGGCGCATATGAAATTGGATCATATTGGTATTGTTGTTCGTGATCTTGCGGCAACGGCAACAGCTTTAGAACGGATCGTCGGTCTGAAAATGACTGAGGTTGAAAACTATAAAGGTATTCTCCAAGTTGGATTCCTACCTATTGGTGATGTGGATGTTGAGTTGCTGGAGCCAACAAGAGATGATGGGCTGAACGCAGAGTTTCTGCGGGATCATGGTGAAGGAGTTCATCATCTGGCTTTTAAGGTTGATGATTTGGATACGGCCGTTGCCCATGCCGTTAAAGAGGGGGCGCAGATCATTCTAGGTCCAACAGAAGGAGCTCGGGGAAAGCGAATTGTCTTTCTAGCTGGGGATCAGTTGGGCGGCACTATTATTGAGCTATTAGAAAGCATTTGAAAATATGTGAGGAGTTCGCTCGTCATGTGCTCGTTTGCATGTTGACATGTCCTACTCCTCGCATTGACAGAGGAGAAACAGATGGATCTAGGATTGCAAGACAAAGTTGTTCTCGTTACTGGTGGTAGCAAAGGGATTGGCAAAGCGGTCGCTCGTGAGCTATCCCGAGAAGGGTGTCGAGTGGCAATTTGCGCTCGTGGCGAGGAGATGTTGGCCGAAACGGCCGTTGAAATTAACGCTGAAACAGGCAATGAAGTGTTTACCGTTTCTGTCGATTTGACCCAGGCCGACGACGTCAAACAGATGGTTGAGACCGTGATGGGTCACTTTGGCCGCATCGACGTCCTCATCAACAACGCTGGCAGTTCGCCCGGCGGCATCCTCGAAGAGCTGACCGAAGAAGATTGGGCCCAGTCGTTGCAACTCAAATTTATGGGCTACGTCCGCTGTTGTAAAGAAATCATTCCCCATATGCGCAAGCAGGGCAAAGGGCGCGTGGTCAACATTATTGGCAATGATGGGGTAAAAGAATCCTATTGGGAGATTACCCCTGGAGCAGCTAACGCCGCTGGTCAAAATTTGACGCTCTCGCTGGCTGGTCAATATGGCAAAGACAACATCACCTTTGTCGCCATTAATCCAGGGCCAGTCGCCACGGAGCGTTGGGATGGATTGCTCGTCGCTATGGCGCGCGATCGCAATATCACCGTCGAAGAAGCCGACCGCCTCTCCAAAGCCAGCATTCCGCTAGGACGAATTGCTAGGGTGGAAGAAGTGGCCGATTTAGCCACCTTTATGTGCTCAGATCGAGCTCATTTCATCAATGGCACCATGATTGAGATTGATGGCGGCCAACGCAAAGCCATCATGGATACCTAACCCTCCTTTCACCTCGTTCCACGCTCCGCGTGGAATGCCCACCCCCGACGCTCCGCGTCGAGAGGCGACGCAGAGCGTCGGCACTGTCTATTCCATGCAGAGCATGGAACAAGAGTGGGGCGGTCAGCGCAAAGCTATTATGAATCCCAAAGCCTCGCTTTTATTAAACCGTGACAGAGCAAAAAGATAACATTCTTTGTCTCGAAGACCTGCCCTTGTTACAAGGGCAGGGACAATATGTCGATGATATTAAGCTCGTCGGCACCTGCCACGTTGCCTTCGTGCGCAGCCCACACGCCCACGCCCACATCCTAGATATTGATATTTCCGAAGCCTTACAAATACAGGGCGTGATTCGTATTGTCACAGGCGGAATGTTGCGGGACACCGTTCAACCAATTCGCGCCTCGCTGCAAAATCCCGATTATCAGTCTACCGATTGGCATCCGTTGGCCGTTGACAAAGTGCGCTATGTGGGTGAAGCGGTGGTGGCTATCGTGGCCGAATCCCGCTACTTGGCCGAAGACGCTGCAGACATGATTTTTGTGGAGTACGAGCCGTTGCCAGTAGTCGCCAACCCCGAGCAAGCTTCCCAGCCGAATGCTCCATCGGTACACGAGTCGATTGCCGATAATGTCTTATTGCGTGCCAACCTTGGCGCAGGTCAGCAGGCTGAGCAATTTCAGCAAGCAGCCTGTCATGTCACGGCCGTTTTCAAACATCCCCGTGTCACTGGCTTACCCATGGAAAATTGCGGGGCTTTGGCAACTTTCCAACAAGGCACAGGCCAACTTACCGTCTACTCATCCAGCCAAGTTCCCCACCTGTTGCGCGATTCTCTGAGCCGCTGTTTGGGGCATCCATCCGCGAAATTGCGCGTGATTGCACCTGATGTGGGTGGTGGCTTTGGCATTAAGATGCAAACGTTGCCCGAAGAGGTGGTGGTCGCTTGGTTGGCGCTGCAGTTGCAGCGGCCCGTTAAATGGACACAGGATCGACTTGAACATATGCAGGCGTCGATTCATGCGCGGGACATTAGCGTGGAGGCGACGTTGGGGTTGGATGAAAACGGCCGTATTATCGGCCTCCGCGCCAAAGCAGTCTGTGACGTTGGCGCATACAACTCCTATCCCCTCACTTGTGCCTTAGAGCCATTCACCATTGCTAGTGCCCTGCCCGGCCCCTACGACTTCCCCTATTACGAATACGAAACGGTCGCCTATACGACCAATCGCTGTCCTGTCGGTGCCTATCGTGGTGTTGGCTTTGTCCTTGGGCCGCTTGTCATGGAAGGGCTGATTGAGCAAGCGGCTCGCCAATTAGGCATGGATGTGGCTGACTTGCGCTTGAAAAACCTGCCACCAGCCGAGGCGTTCCCCTTTCGCAGCCCTGCTGGGCCACTTTATGACAGTGGGGACTATCCAACATTGCTCAAAACGGTGCTGGCAAAGAGTGATTATTACGCATTACGACAACGACAAATTGAGGCAAAAGAGAACGGCCGTTTACTCGGTATTGGCTTGTCCTGTTTTGTGGAAGTGACGGGTATGGGACGGGCAACCTATCAGCTGCGGGGCATGGAAGATATTCCCGCTTATGATGCGGCTACCATTGTGGTTGACCGCAACGGCCATATCTCTGTGGCCGTTAGCACCCCTAGCCAAGGGCAGAAACAGCGCACAACCTTCGCCCAACTGCTGGCCGCAGAGCTAGGCATTGACCATACCCACATCTCCGTCACGCTGGGTGACACAGACACGACCCCCTACGGCTCTGGCACATTTGCTAGCCGTAGCCTGGTCAGCGGCGGCGGTGCTTTGGTTATCGGCGCTAAAAAGCTGCGCCAAAAATTGATTCAACTCTGTGCCTTTCGCTGGGAAGTTGATCCCTCTGATTTGCAATACATAGATGGCGGTGTGGAAACGGCCGATCACAGCCACCGCCTGACCTTTGAGCAGTTAGCCCAAATCGCCCATGAGCCATTTCAGGAGATGCCACCTGGCCTTGAGCCAGGGCTTTTTATTCAGACAAACTACAATCCCCCACCAGCCGCCACAGCCGCCTCAGCCCATCTCGTCCTCGTCGAAGTCGATCCCGGCACAGGCGCGGTTGAAATTCTCAACTATCAAGTAGTCGAAGATTGTGGACGCATTATTAATGAGCGGGTGGTTGATGGGCAGTTGCGCGGCGGCATTGCTCAAGGTATTGGCATCGCCCTGCTCGAAGAGATTCATTATGATGATCACAGCCAATTTATGACCGGCACTTTGGCTGATTATTTAGTGCCCGGTGCTTTTGAAATGCCTCCAATAAAGATTACGCATCTGACAACACCTTCCCCGTGGACGGAACATGGCGCGAAAGGGGTGGGCGAAAGTGGCACGATTGGCGCACCTGCGGCCGTTGCCAATGCGGTGATGGATGCGCTTAAGCTGAATCCGTCCTTTGTCCAATTGCCATTGACGCCAGAGCGTATTATCTCATTGCTGGCCAACACACAAGGGAGGATGGATGGATCATAAGAAGCCTCAAGGGATTGGTGCATCTGTTTTACGGCTGGAAGACCAACGCTTTTTGCAGGGAAACGGCCGTTTTGTGGATGATATTCAACTGCCGCACATGCTCCATACGGCGGTCTTGCGTAGCCCTTATGCCCATGCCATGATTCGTGAAATTGATGCGGATGAGGCGCAAGAGATGGCGGGGGTAACGGCCGTTTACACCTTCGCCGATCTCCCCCCTGACCTGCAACCCATTCCCGTCCGTCTCAACCCCTACGGCTCACTCGAGCCCTTTTTGCAATTTCCGCTGGCTAATGACAAAGTGCGCTATGTGGGCGAACCAGTGGCTCTGGTCATCGCTGAGAGCCGTTACCGAGCCGAAGATGCGCTCGACCATATTTTTGTCAGCTACGACCCGCTCCCCGTGACTGTTGATGTGGAGCAGGAAACAGAGGCCGTCTTATTTACGGCTGCGCCCGACAATGTCGCTTCCCATTTTACGATGGAAACAGGCGATGTCGTTGATGCTTTTGAAAAAGCCGATCATGTGGTCAAGGCACGTTTTGTAAGCGGCCGTCACAGTGGCGTGCCTCTAGAAACACGCGGGCTGGTTGCCCAACAAGAACCCAGTTCAGGGCGGTTACACGTTTGGGGGCCAACCAAAGTGACGCATTTCAACCGAGGTGTCTTGGCTCATTTGCTGGGCTTGCCCGAACACCAGGTGCGCATGATCGAACCAGATGTAGGGGGCGGGTTTGGGGTGCGGGGCGAATTTTATCCTGAAGATTATCTCATCCCGTGGGCGGCGTTGAAGCTAGGCCGTGCCATCAAATGGATCGAAGATCGCCTTGAGAATTTAGTCGCCTGTAACCATTCACGCCAACAAGTTTATGAGATGGCAATGGCTCTGTCGGCCGATGGCACTATTTTGGGGGCTGATGTCAGGCTGCTAAACGACCACGGCGGCTATATCCGCACCCACGGCATCATCGTGCCAGAACTGGCTGCGGCTATGTTCCCCGGCCCCTATCGCCTCACCAACTATCGCTGTGAGGTTCGCTGTCTCTTGAGTAATAAGACACCGACAGGCACCTATCGCGCACCGGGTCGCTTTGAAGCCCACGCTGCCCGTGAACGTCTGCTGGACATGGCTGCTGCTGAACTAGACCTCGATCCAGTATCATTTCGCCAGCAAAACTTCATCCAACCCCATGAAATGCCCTTTGCCGTCGGCACTCATTCGCTGGGGGAAGAGATCGTTTACGACAGTGGCGATTATGCCCGCGCTTTACAAAGTGTGGTTGAGTTCAGCGATTATCACGAACGTCGGCGAAGAATGTCCCCAGACAAACACAAAAGCATCGGTTTGGGGATTGGCTGCTTCATCGAAAAAACGGGTTTGGGGCCGTTTGAAGGGGCGAAGGTTGAGGTCGATCCCACAGGCCATGTCCTTGTCAGCACGGGGGCCGCGAGTGTGGGGCAGGGGATTGAAACGGTTTTGGCACAAATTGCAGCGGAGCAATTGGGGTTGGCGGCTGACCAAATCTTGGTGCGCCACGGTGACACCGATCTTCTGCCCTATGGGATTGGCAGCTTTGCCAGTCGGGCAACGGTCATGGCTGGCAATGCTGTATATGAAGCGGCTTGTACCTTGCAGCAGAGAATGCTTTTATTGGCAGCTGATCTGCTGGGGGTGAGCATTGATGAGTTGGAGATAGCGAATGGCACTATATTTGAACGGGCGAATCCAAGCCATTGCGCCAGTTTTGCCGACATCGCCCAGCGAGCAAGCCCCAGAAATAGCAAAGTAGGTGAAGAACCAGGCCTAACCGAAACGCACTATTTTCGCTGTGACCATATGACGTATGCGTATGGAGCGGTGGTAGCTGAGGTGGAGGTTGATTTGCAGACGGGGGCAGTCAAGCCGCTTAATCTGTGGGTGGCGTATGATGTGGGAACGGCCGTTAATCCACAGCTCGTTGTGGGTCAAGTAGAGGGAGGGGCTGTGCAAGGCATTGGTGGTGCGTTGTTAGAAGAGTTCGTTTACGACAATCAGGGTCAAATGATGAGCGGAACCTTCGCTGACTATCTTTTGCCAACGATGATGGAAGTGCCGCAAATGCACTCTTTGCGCATTGATGACATTCCTTCAACCCTTAATCCGCTGGGGATCAAGGGGGCCGGTGAGGCAGGTATTTCAGGGACTGGCGCGGCTCTTATCAATGCGGTGGCCGATGCTCTCAAGGATAAGCAGCAGTTGGTCAACCAGTTGCCGCTGGCACCCCAACAAGTTTGGCATTGGCTCACAGCCCCGGCAACGTCACAGGAAAAGTCGATATGAGTGAAAATGTATTGCATAACGTAGCAAGGCCACAACTAAAATGAGATTTCCTCGTTCCACGCTCCGCGTGGAATGTACTCCTGGGGCGCTCTGCGTCCCACACAACACAGAGCATCAAAACGGGCATTCCATGTAGAATATGGAACGAGGATAGGTAACGCATGAAACCAGCACCCTTTAAATATTATGATCCCGAAACAATCACTGAAGTTCTCACCTTGCTTGAGCAATACGGAGATGAGGCTAAGCTGTTAGCTGGTGGACAAAGCTTAGGGCCAGTCCTCAATATGCGGCTTTCAACGCCTGAGGTGATTATTGATCTCAACCGAGTTGATTCATTGCGCAACGTCCAATCGGATAATGGATCATGCCGTCTAGGGGCCATGACATTAGAAAGCAGACTAGAGGATGATGCAGCGTTTTCACGACGTCAACCGTTAATTGCGGCTGCAATTCCCTATATTGGCCATCGTGCGATTCGTAATCGCGGCACAGTCGGGGGCAGTCTGGTTCATGCTGACCCCGCCGCTGAGTGGCCGATGCTGGCGGTGATGTTGGGGGCGGAAATTGAGTTAGAGAGCAAGGTTAGGGGCAAACGGATTGTAAAGGCGGAAGATTTTTACGTGGATTTTTTGATAACGGCCGTTCAAGATGATGAGTTGGTAACGGCCGTTCATTTGCCTGAGTGGCCGTCTAATGCAAGCTACGCATTTAACGAGTTTAGCCGCCGTCACGGCGACTTTGCCATTGCGGGCATTGGTGTACAGCTACAGGTTGACAGTGACCACCGTTGCCAAGATGTAAAAATTGGCTTGCTCGGCGTCCACCCTACCCCTTGTCGCGCCCAGCAAGCCGAGGCGATGCTGCGTGGCGAGCAATTGAGCGACGAGCTACTGCGTGCCGCCGCCCAACAGGCAACGGCCGATATCGAGCCAGGGTCAGACATCCATGCCTCAGCCACCTATCGACGCCATCTAACCGTAACGCTGGCGGAACGAGCGTTGCGACAAGCATACTATAACAGCGCAGGGGAGCATACCCATGTCTAATCTCACAACAGACAATAAGCGGACGATTCAGATTAACGTCAACAATATTCAATATGAACGCACCATTGAGCCACGGTTGACGCTGGCAGATTTTCTGCGTGAGGAGTTAGGGTTGACAGGAACCCATGTCGGCTGTGAGCATGGCGTTTGCGGCGCATGTACCATCTTGCTCGACGGACAGCCGGTGCGTAGCTGCATTATGTTTGCTGTTCAGGCCAATGGGCACACTATACAAACGGTCGAGAGTTTAGCCAAGGATGGGGAATTGCACCCCATTCAGCAAGCCTTCTGGGAAAATTCAGGGTTGCAATGTGGCTTCTGTACGCCTGGATTTTTGTTAACGGCGGTGGAATTTCTGGACCGAAACCCTCAACCGAGTGAGTTGGAAGTACGCGAGGCGCTGTCTGGCAATCTTTGTCGATGTACGGGGTATCAATCAATTATTACGGCCGTTTTGGCGGCGGCTGACAAGGGGGCAGCATGAGTGATGAACAGGCTCGCTCGGGACCATTGGCACGCTTTACTGTTTTGGATTTGACACGAGCTCGCTCAGGCCCAACGGCCGTTCGCCAGCTTGCAGATTGGGGTGCGAACGTCATCAAGATTGAGCGGCCAGATCAGATTGAGCAGCAGCGGCATAGCTCTGATTTCCAAAATTTGCACCGCAACAAACGGGGGATGACCCTGAATTTGAAGGAGACTGCCGGTGTTGCCCTCTTCAAAAAAATGGTAACACAAGCGGATGTGGTGATGGAAAATTATCGACCAGATGTCAAACATCGTCTCGGTATCGACTACGAAACGTTACGAAAGATCAATCCCCGAATCGTCTACGGCAGTATTTCTGGCTTCGGCCAAGATGGTCCCTATGCCAATCGGCCGGGCTATGATCAAGTGGCTCAGGGAATGGGTGGCCTGATGTCGATAACGGGTGCGCCCGGACAAGGCCCTATGCGGGTAGGCATTCCCGTTGCCGACCTCTGCTCAGGTCTTTATTGTGCCCTTGGCATCTTGATTGCCCTGTTACAACGGGAGGAGACGGGTGAAGGGCAATGGGTGCAATCGTCACTCTTGCAAGCTCAGGTGGCGATGCTAGATTTTCAGGCAACACGCTGGCTGATGGACGGCCATATTCCTCAGCAGGCGGGCAACTATCATCCAACCTTTGTTCCCATGGGGGTCTTTCCCACAAAGGACGGTCATCTAAATCTAGCCGTGACGGGCATTGCTATTTATGAACGCTTTTGCAAGCTCATGGCACGCGAAGAGTGGCTGACTGATCCTAAATTTGCAACGCCACAAGCTCGCTACGAGAATCGGCATGAACTCAACGGGATGGTGGACGAGATTATGAAAGGCAAAACGAGTGCTGAATGGGCTGAGTTATTTAATGAAGCAAGCGTCCCTTATGGTCCCATCAACAGTATTGCCGAGACTTTTGCTGATCCGCAGGTGCAACATTTAGAGTTGGCTCAATCTGTTAATCATCAAACATTAGGGGAGCTTACCCTCCTGGGGCAGCCTATAAAGCTTAGCTCAACGTCATTCAGCATTACCCAGGCATCCCCAGAACAAGGTGAGCATTCGGCAGAAATCCTAGCCGAGTTTGGCCTATCATCAGACGAGATAACTGCTTTACAGACGCAGGGTGTCATCTAGTTAAGGAGTATGATAACGTGACTGAAATAACCCCACAGATTATTGCTCGCAAAGAAGATAAAATTGGGTGGCTGGTTTTCCACAACCCGACTCGACGTAACGCCGTTACTTTGGCAATGTGGGAATCAATTCCGGGCGTGTTGGCTAATTTTGAAGCTGATCCTGAGGTGCGTGTCATCGTTTTGACCGGATCTGGCAACAAAGCATTTGTCGCTGGTGCAGACATCTCTGAGTTCGATCAAGTCCGCAACTCAGCTACCAACATCAGCTATTATGCTGAACAGGTAAGTGCAGCCAGCGCAGCCATTGCGGCAACCAGGAAACCGACCATCGCTATGATCCGCGGCGTCTGTGTCGGCGGCGGTGTAGGTATAGCCCTCAATTGCGATATCCGTATTGGCGCAGAAGACGCCCGATTTGCAATCCCAGCCGCTAAACTCGGTCTCGGTTACGGACATACCGGTTTGAAGCTGTTGGTTGATCTAGTTGGCCCATCGTTTGCTAAAGAAATCTTCTATACGGCCAGACTATTTTCCGCTTCTGAAGCATTGTCTATGGGGCTGATCAACAGGGTGCTGCCAACGGCCGTTCTTGAAAATTATGTCCGTGACTATTGCCAGACCATCGCCCAAAATGCGCCACTGACGGTTCAGGCAGTCAAGCAGATTGTTAATCAAATCGTTGCCGATGCCCCCTTGGATGAGGCCTATTGCGAGCAGTTGGTCAAAGCTTGCTTTGACAGTGAGGATTACATAGAAGGCCGTCAAGCCTTCATGGAAAAAAGGCATCCGGATTTTAAAGGTAAATAAGCCCGACCCAATTGACATTACTGCCACAAGCTCAATATCTTGCACTCCAAGCCGCTCGTGAACATCAAAATACCCAAGCCTTCCAAGAAGAATATGCTGTTCGTTCTGGGATAGAAGGTACGGTCTCCCAAGTGGTTTTTGCTCTAAGTATGTGGCGTACCTGCTATTGCGGTTTAGACAAAACTCATTTGCTTATGTAGCAACAGCTGTGGCCGTCAATTTGATACGCATTGTCAATTGGCTATAGGACGTACCCTGTGCAAAGATGCCAAAATCCCGCTTTTCTCAATTGGCTCTAGCTTTTTGATAATTTGCCAACAACATCTCATAGTATGCAAACAAAGCCAATGAAATAGAAGAGCGGTGTTTTCATCATTACCTCGTTTCAGTATTTATAAACAGCACATTCAAATTAATGTGGTGCAGTACCCCTGCCCAATATACTTCTATTTTTACAGACAACTGCATTCAAGAGGTATTGAACCGCTTTACCCAATAGCCACTGCCGGAGGCTGCCAGCCACTATGTTCTGCCTCTAAATATTCAAGTACCATCAAAACCACATCCTCGTGCTACGCCTAGGCCGCGACCTGAACGCCCAGCGGCAACCCCTCTGTTGAGGTGCCGATGCGGACCGTACCGTACGGCCAGCCAGTCAGGTTAAACGGCATGACGTAACTGAACATTGGGTCAAACCCAGCATAAACAGGATCGGGCGTTGTATGGCCATGGGGCACGGCTGGCAAAGGTGCTACGGGGCAAATGATCGCATCATAATCAGCTATGAAGACAGACATTTGTTGTCGGAATCGGTCGAGTCGATAGAGCCAGCCGCCAAATTCACCTGTCAGAAGCGAAGGCAAGTTGCTCCATCAGACTTGTGTGCGAACACTTTGTTCGAGTAGGACTTTCCAACTGGGGACATCGAGTTCCCAACAGACAGTAATATGAGGTGAACCATCGGCCGTTATTGACCGCCACATAGCAACATTAGCGGTATCATAAGCTGTTACGTTGAGTTCATCCACCACAGTCATGCCGCGTGTAAATGTGCCATCACATTCGATTTCAACATGGTGCTTGCCGCTTTTAGTACATAATTTTGGATCTAAAGCGATTGCCATGGCGATAGGATCGGGCAGACCAATACCAATCTCTCCAAGCCAATCTTCATTGACTTCGAGATTGGTTGAATTGCAATCAATGGTGAAGTGAGACAGGGGTGTATCGATCTCCTCTTTGTAATAACGTATCTCTTCTGCGTTCAAATTTGCCTCGCCTCGGCAAATCTCAATACCAACCATTTCAATCGGTAGGCCGGAACGAAAACAGACACGGGCCGCTTCTGGATCACACCAAATGTTAAATTCGGCAGCAGGCGTAATATTACCAATGTGGTAAGCTCCACCCATTACGACGCAACGACTAACATTTTTAATGATGTGGGGGGCTTGAGTGACGGCCAGAGCTACATTCGTCATAGGCCCTAAGGTGACCAAGATAATGCCTGGGTTTGCCTCAATATAGTCGATAAGCGCTTGAACGCCATGCTTCTTTTCCGCTGGGCGGTGAGGAGCAGGGTAATTCATATCACCCATCCCATCTTGGCCATGAAAAAATTGACCGCTGTAAAATTCTCGCAAGAGTGGGGCATCCGCTCCCTCGTAGACTGGTGTCTCGTAACCACATAACTCGACGGTATAGCGGGCATTGATGCTAGCTTGCTCAACGCCAACATTACCAGCGACAATAGTCAGGGCAACAACATCAATATCAGGAGCCAAGAGTGCCATCAAAATAGCAACGGCATCGTCTGAGGCTGTATCAGTATCAATGATCATTTTTCGTGTCATCAAGTCTTCCTCCATGCAGTTCGCTGAATCAGCGTGAACCATTAATTTGGGTTCTTTTTATGCCAAGCAGAGACTGCCTTGGTACAGGTGGTAAATTCAACGCCTGTATGACCTTGCATATATTGAATGAGTTGCTCTAGCATACGGATACGCGGAAAACGGCCGATAACCTGTGGGTGCATCGTAAGGCAGAAGACCCCCTGTTCTTCATAAGCCCCCTCAAATTCACCCGCCCATATTTCATAAACCTTCGCTGGCGAAGCAAGACCCGCACCATTATCAACGATTTCAAAGTGAACAAAGTCATCCAGCAGCCAAGAGATAGGAATCTCGACGAGGCCAGGACTGCCATCCTCATTACCAATTCGGTACAATTGAAAATCGTCACCCATCAAACTGCTTTCATACTCAAAGCCAAATTCCTTAAAGAGCGTGATAGAATTGTGACTTAAATCCCAGGCAGGTGAACGATAGCCCTTGGGGAGAACTGAGACCACTTGGTGAAAAGCAGTGAACCCTTTTTCCAATTGCTCCCGCTCTTCCTCATAGCTCAACTTTAGTGGGCTAACATGGGTATAACCATGATGCCCAAGCTCGTGACCATCAGCTTGGATTTGCCTCACTAATTCAGGATAACGTTCCACTGTTACACCTGGTACGAAAAAAGTTGCCTTGATATCGTAGCGGGCAAGTAGTGCAAGAATACGCGGCAAGCCGACTCGCGCCCCATATTGCCCCTGAGAGATTGGCGTTGGTGAAGTGAGACCACGTACTTCTTTGCTCGATTCGGCATCGAAATCGAATGTGAGCAGAACGGTACAGGGTTTGGTTGAAGATGTCATTTGATTTAGTCCTTGATCCAACCATGGTTTGGGTGCAACGGAGTAAAAATATCGGATCCGTTGCAGTCGCCTTGCGCTATTAGGACATTACGTTACAGTGCTATTTTGTACTATGATGAGTGAATGAGCAATGAAGAAGTGAAGAAGTACGCTTTTTGTCAAAGTATCATTATCAAATAGAATGCCTATCACAAAGTTCAGGAGTTACATTGATGATTGAATCAGCTATAAATGATTTACTGGCGCTTTTACCTATCCCAGGCCCACCAGGAGAAGAAAAACAGGTCGCCAACTATTTACACCAAATCTTGGTCGATATGGGTATCCTCGATGATCAAATAGCTTATGATCATGCTCAAGACCAAAGTGAGTATGGTGGCAACGTGGGCAATATGATTGTGAAGATTGAGGGTCAGCTTGTTGGCCCCACCTTAATGTTCAGCACGCACATGGACACGGTACCTGATTGTGTGGGTTGTAAGCCTCGCTTAGACCAAGAACGCTATCGCATTATAAATGAAGTACCGGGAACGGCTTTGGGGGGTGATAATCGCGCAGGCTGTGCGATTTTGTTGACTTTGGCACGGGAGCTTATGACCTTAAAGGGCAATCATCCACCCATTATACTTGTTTTCTTTATACAGGAAGAAGTGGGGCTGGTAGGGGCGCGGGGATTAGATGTTGATTTGCTTGGGGAGCAATTACCCACCATGTGTATAAATTTGGATGGGGGCAAGGTGGAGGAGGTGGTAACGGCCGTAATCGGTAGCCAACGTTTTACCATCGACATAACAGGCGTGGCTGCCCATGCTGGTTCACGAGTCGCTGAGGGTGTCTCAGCGGCCGTTATTGCCAGCAAGGCCATTGCTGAACTTGAAGAAGCTGGCTGGCACGGCCGTATTGAAAAACCAGAGGGAAATGGCACCGCAAATGTAGGCATAATTGAAGGCGGTAAAGGCAGTAACGTTGTCATGCCTTCCCTCCATATTTTGGCCGAGGCACGCTCTCATAATCCGCAGTTTCGTCACAAAATTATTGATGCTTGGCAAGATGCTTTTAGACACGCAGCATCGAATGTCACAAACATCCACAATCAACAGGGCGCTGTTGTTTTCGGTCCTGGGCCAACGTATGAGGCCTACGCCCTGCCCGATGATGCACCCGTGGTTAGAAAAGTGCAGCAAGCGGCAGATCTCATCGGCTTACCTATCAAGCTTATCAGTGATGATGGCGGGATGGACGCAAATTGGGTGGTTGCCCACGGTATTCCCTGTGTCACCCTCAATATTGGCCAACGAGACATTCATACACCCGATGAATGGATTGACCTGCACGATTTTGAACGTGCTTGCCAACTCGTTATCGCTATTGCTACAAATTCGCTACCCAACCAGCAACTACCTGAAACCCGACAGTGAGTGAACTAGCTCATCTAACCACTATCAGAAATCCGATCCATATCGCTCTTTCATCTGATTAAGAAACACACTATCGTAGTTAGGTCCGGCGATTGTGGGGCAGGTAAGACCTAACGCATTAAGATCGTATTTGGTTGAGCCATCAATAGTGAGTTTACTGGGGATTCATCCAAAAAGGCTCGTCCACTTATAGGCATACTATAATACTTCTCTAACCTGAGGTCACTGATTCACCTCCAGCTTCAATTTCAAGAAGATCAACGAATGGAGCTGATTACCGTCAACACCGTAAGAAAGGATGGACTAATGAGCTTGAAGATAATTAATTTGCTCGATAGAATTCATGGTTGTTTGTTGGGCATTGCGGCTGGGGATGCCTTGGGGATGCCCGCATTATCCACCCTCGAACGAACCATCGCCTTACACGGCTCTGAAATCGGCACCTTCATCGATGCTTCAACTGACCCCGCCATTGACCCTGTCCATTACAATCTCTCAGCCGGCGAGGTCACCGACGACACCTACGCGGCTCTGGCCATTGTGCAGGCTATCATCAATTCAGGCAAAGTTGATGTGCAAGCGTTTGCCAAGGCATTTATCGACTGGGCTAATGATGATGTCAAATTAGCGGCTAGATTGGGACGAGAGCGCGGATTTTTGGGGCCATCTACTGGGCGCGCCATTGAGCGGCTGCGAGCTGGTATTTCCCCCTATGAAACTGGTGGTGAAGGGACGACCAATGGTTCGGCCATGCGCGTGGCTCCGATGGGCTTTGTCTATCCTGGGGACATCGCGGCGACCGTTGATGTCACAGAAATCAGTTGTATTCCCACGCATAATACGAATGTCGCTATTTCTGCCGCCTGTGCCATCGCCTGCGCCGTCGCGGTCATGGCGGCTGGCGTGACAGATATGGCAGAGATTGTGGCCGCTGCCAAAGAAGGGGCGGAGTTGGGGGCGACACGGGGACGAGTAGGCTACTGTCCTTCCATTGCCAAACGTATTGATTTAGCCGTTCAACTGACTCGGCAAAAGAAAAGCCATGCCGAAATTCGGCGCGATATTTATGATTTGATTGGTAGTTATTTACCCGCCTATGAAATTGTACCAGCCGCGATTGGTGCTTTTGTTCTCGAAGGGGGTGCACCTGAGGCGTCCGTACTATCGGCCATCAATATCGGTGGCGATTGTGATACGTTGGGGGCTATCGCTGGCGGATTGGTTGGCACGTTGCACGGTGTCGATGGCTTTCCCCCTCTTTACGATACCCAGATTGAAGTGGCCAATCATTTTGGGCTTCGTGAGTTATCCAAACAGTTTTTGGCAGCCACGCAGGGGATCAACGGCCGATGAAACACAAAGTCCTTGTTATGAGTAACGCAGTTGTCGATATGAGCTTTGGCGTCGTTCAATTTCCCATTCTGCCCGGTGAACATCAATTTATGACGAATCGGCTCATCACCCCCGGTGGTGTGGCCAACACGCTTCTCTGTGCCGCCCGCCTCGGCTTGCAAATGCAGGTTGTGGGCAACATCGGTGATGATGAAATGGCTGATTTGTGGCGTGCCCCACTTGTGGCCGAAGATATTGATGTGTCTGGCATGGTGACTTATAAAAATAGAGTGACCTCGGCTCTCATCGCTTTCGCAGACGCGGATGGGAAGCATGTTTTTTTGGGTCATCGGGGGAAGCTCCACATAGAGCCTTTTATCTTTCCTGCCCACTGGCGAGCTGCTGTCGAAGCATCCGACGCGCTGTTTATCTATGGTTGGAGCTATTTATCGATGGGGCCAGAAGCCAATTTGGAAGCGTTAAAAATTGCTAATGCAGTTAGCATTCCCATCTTTTACGATCCGGGGCCAGAAATACCACATACGCCCCCAGAGTGGCGTGATGCAATGATTGAGCAAAGCACGGTTGTCTTGCTAACCGACGAGGAAGCAACCATGATTATTGGGGAGAGCTTACCGCCAGAAGTGATGGCGGAGCGCATCCAAAAGATGGGGCCTGAGTTGGTGATTTTGAAGTTGGGGGCTGAGGGAATGATTGGGCAAACGGCCGTTCAAACACACTGCCAACCAGGACTTGCAGTACCCGTCAAAGATTTAACGGGGGCGGGCGATAGCGTTTTAGCGGCCGTGATGCTTTCTTATTTGGAGGGGCATGATTTGCCCAAAACGTTGGCTTTGGCTAATGCGACGGGGGCAGCCTGTGTGCAAAAATTTGGGGCGGGGGTCAATGTGCCGTACAAACACGAAGTCTTAGAGGTACTGGCACAATTTGGCAGTAGCTATTCATTTTAGAGGCTCATGAAACATCATATTGTCTGTTTAGGGAATGCGGTCATCGATATGTCATTTGGCGGCACGCAGTTTCCAATTTTGGCCAATGACCATCAAATGTTTGATTCTCGCCTTATTACGCCGGGGGGGATGGCCAACACTGCATTTTGTGCGGCGCGTTTGGGCTTAAAGGTTACCAGTTTAGGGAACATCGGTAATGATAATTTAGTGGACATGTGGCGTACGCCGTTGCTGGCGGAAGGGATCGCGGTGGCAGATATGGTGGCGTCACCGGGTCAACCGACCACGCTTTCGATGGTGTTATCGGAGCCATCGGGCGACCATGTTTTTGTGAGCCATCGGGGCAATTTACTGATGCCAGCAGATAAGTTTCCTGAGCGTTGGCGATCAATTATCCAAGCAGCGGATGCCCTTTGCATCGATGGCTGGAACTATTTTTCGATTGGACTGGATGTAAATTTGATCGCAATTGAGATTGCCAAGAGGGCTGGTGTCCCCATCTTTTATGATCCTGGCCCATGGATATCACAAATGCCAGCATCTTGGCGGAATAGGATGTTTGCCGAATGCACTGTCATCTTACTTACCCAAGACGAAGCAGAAATTGCCATGGGTGAATCGTTGCCAGCCGAGCAGCTTGCTCAACAAATTCGCCAGTTCGGGGCG
Source organism: Promineifilaceae bacterium (SeqCode) (assembly GCA_965223555.1). Classification (GTDB taxonomy): domain Bacteria; phylum Chloroflexota; class Anaerolineae; order Promineifilales; family Promineifilaceae; genus CBDCWU01. The sequence continues at coordinate 1,488,304 of CBDCWU010000009.1, read as the reverse complement.
GAACTAGTCGTGCTCAAGCAAGGAGCCAAAGGGATGCTGGGACAGACTGAAACCGAAAGCGTCTTTCAACCAGGTCTCAACGTACCGGTTCGTGATTTAACGGGGGCGGGTGATAGCGTGCTGGCCGCTATCATGCTTTCTTATTTAGAAAAGCACGATCTGCCAAAAATGATGGCTATCGCCAATGCAACTGGCGCAGCTTGTGTGCAAAAATTTGGGGCAGGGGTGAATGTGCCTTATAAGGATGAGGTGTTGGCGGAGTTGAGTAAAGTGGAAAACGGCCGTTACCATCTATAAAACTATGACAAACAAACGAATTATTGCCATCATTCAGACCACTATCATCCTAATCTTCATGTCACTGGGCACAGTCCTCATCAAGCTGGCTCTATCCGATGTAGATCCATTCACATTTGCCTGGATGTCCGTAGCAGTTGGCATGATTGGCTTATCCATTTACACCTTTGCTATCCGCCAAGAGCGCATTCCTAGGGGTTTGCCCAAAAACGTTTGGCTTTACATCATAGCCATTGGCTTTTTTAACTTCTTCCTAGCCCGAACCATCCTCACCCTCTCCTTAGATTTGCTAGAGGCTACGACGAACACCTATTTGGTGAATTTTGTGGGTTTTGTCACCATGGGCATGAGCATTTTCATCCTAAAAGAGTCGCCGACCCTTTTCCAACTTCTTGGCGCTGTCGTCGCTTTGCTAGGTCTGCGTGTCTTCTTCAAGGAAATTCCGCCCCCCTCAGAGCTACGGGGTGTACTCTTCATCTCAGTCGGTATTATGGGCATCGCTTACACCAACAATATCACACGCAAACTGACCATCATCACCAATAACCAACTGAGCAACAATATTATCTCTACGATGGCTCTGCTCATCGGCGGCGGCATGCTGGTTCTGGTGGGCATTTTGGTTGATTGGCCGCCGCAAATCACGGGAGTAGCCAATTATGCCACCCTATTCTATACAGGCCTGGTGATGATTGCTTTTAGTATGACGGTTTGGAACTATATCTTGCGCACACTAAGATCGTATGAGGCCAGTATTCTAGGTGCATCTACGGTGATCTGGACGGCCGTTCTCGCTATTCCTATTTTAGGGGAAACGCTGTCTGGCAATGAGGTTTGGGGCATTATCCTGATGCTGGTTGGCTTGGCGTTGGTTCAGGTCAGGCAAGGTCGACTCAGTGCGATTTTAGGGCGAACATGACATATCTTGTGGTATCAACGGCCGTTATCGACCAAATAATCTTACCCAATGGCATTACTCCAAAACCAGTTTTGGGAGGAGCCGGTATCTACGCCTTGTCCGGTATCAAAGTGTGGCATGATGATGTCAAGATCATCACCGGTGTCGGCGAAGATTTTTTGACTAGCCAAGGCCAATGGTTTGCCAACAACAACCTGACAACCAACGGGTTAATCATCAAAGACAAAAATACACCCCACACCCTGATCCAATATTTCGCCGATGGCCAACGGCTAGAAACACCCACATTTGGCACTGCCCATTACCATCGTCTGATGCCATCCGCCGCTGACGTGAGCTGTCACTGCACGACTGATACAGTCGGAGTCTATGTTTTTCGAGACACAGAGCATAGTTTTTGGCAAGAGATGATCTGCTTGAAAGACGAATACAACTTTAAGCTGATGTGGGAGCTTGACGCCAGCGTAGCCGTGCCAGAAAAGTTGCCCGAGGTACTCACCATTCTCAGCCATTGCGACATCTTTTCCCTCAACAAACAAGAAGCATTCACACTTTTCTCCACCAACCGAATCAAAGATACAATCTCAAAACTACAAAGTCTGCGATGCCCTCTCGTCTATCTCAGAATGGGTGCCGCAGGTGCGACCATCATCACGCCCGAAAATCATTATCACGTTCCCCCCGTTCCTGATGTCCCTGTGGTTGATCCTACGGGAGCAGGTAACAGTTCATCAGGGACCGTACTTGTAGGCTACTGTCAGGGTCAAGACCCTGTCGAGATTGGATTTATGGGTACGATAGCAGCTACATTTTGTCTAACTCAATATGAGCCACCACCTATCTTGGATAATCACGTTCGTCTTGAAGCACACCAAATAATGGCCAGATAAATCAGCAAATCATGAACGCTTCACAATATATTTTCTAGGGATTGCAACGTTAGGAAGCTGAGCCCGCCAATCACAACAAGTAACCAAAAGCGCCAAATCAAAATGAGCATGGTTATAATTGCTAAAAAAATTGTAGTATTCAACAATAATTTGACAATTTGGCCTCGAACAACTGCTTCGATGAAAACAAAAGAAGCAATAACGATGGCAATCCAAACATACCAAGAGGATCGCAAAGAAGGAATTGACAAAAATACAATCAAGGCGACGAGTAACAGGCCACTACTTAGTGCAGCCCATGCATCTACAATCCACCGTTGATTTGATTTAGGTGGTTCTGGCTTATGAGTATGAGAAATATGGACTCTTTTATCACCCCAATCTCCTGCTTCAACTCGCGACAAATAGGTTTCCAATTTGATTATGAGAACAATCTTAGATACCCACTCAGAGCGATGGATATACCAAAACCTCCCTCAAGGCATTAGTTGGTGTCATCCTCACCAACGATCCATTCCTTAGGTGGTGACAGATTTCCAGCATAGTCTGAGCCAATCACACAGATCTTTGCTGGTGTTTCGCTACCCTTTTCGATAAACAAAGGAATACGACGATAAGGCATGTAATCTGCAGGATCGTCACAATCAATAGCGTCAACTGGTCCATGTTTTAGACTAAAGTTTGCCAGTTCAGGCACTTGGAAGATCGGCTCATAGCTAAACCCTTCGGGAGTTTCATTGAGACTTAACATCGGTTCTAGCGATGGCGGGGTGGTGTCGATTTTGGCAATAACAATCGTAGCGTTACTGGCTGATTGCCACGCCTCATCAATATTATTACTATTTCCCGCCAACACACACAAGTAGTAAACTCCTTCAGCCTCTGGTATCACTTCGTCGATCATGTCTGCATCTGCCAAAGCGATTGGCGCTGAGTAATCGGCTTCATCGCGGCAATCTATGTCTTGCACAGGGCCCGTCTTGAAGCGATAGTGTGTGAAATCACCCATTAGTACCGTGTTCCATGCAGATGGCTTGGTGTTACCCTCATTATCCGTCACCAACGGTTGTTGAGCCTGCTGCGGGTAGCCTTCTAGTGATAGCTGAGCACCATCGTCAAGTGGACAATCCGGCGCCATTAAATCAAAAATGCCAGCCACATCAAAACAATTTCCCACACCATGAATCGGGGTTGCATAACTCGTATTTTCTCGCAACTCCGTCCCTTCCGCAGTCACTTCACACGGCGAACCCAAAGCACAGGCCGACAAGCCACCGATAGTCGTTGTATTGATCAAGGCGAAGATTTCGTCGCTGTTAGGGTAAAATACGGGCGATCCAGAACTACCGCCAAAAATATCTTGACAGTTATTGCGATAGGTATCAAAGAAATGCCATTGGAATTCTAACAAATTGGCCCCTCCCAACACATCACAATTTTCCTGCCGCAAAAACTGCTGATTAGCATCAATTGAATTAACCGGTATACCAAGAACACGCATGCTACTGACTGGTACTTCTGAATCAGCAATTCGAAATGACTCGATGGCGGGAACAGACGCCATCTCACTATTTGTTGCGTCTAGTTCAAGAATTGCAACATCACGCCCCTTCATAGTGCTATAGGCAATGCGACTTACTGGAATAACCACTTGTTCATCAACCGTATCGACAAAATAGTTGAAGATAACAGAATAATCGGCTGGTTCATCTAGAATGACTTCATTAGGATGCCAATTCTGAACACAATGCCCATTTGTAATGACATAAGCAGGGGCATCTGGCTCAAATGAGACCTTGATGTAGGTTGCGGTACAGCGGCTGTCGGCAAACAGGCTGCCGATACCGGTGTAAAGATAATTGTTGCCCTCCGTAATACTGACTAAGGAGGAGCTTGATTCATTTGGTTCCGAACTACCAGTGTCGGGGGAATTGCCTAGCATCAAAGTCGCCATAATCCTCGTGATATACAACGTTGTCAACCCTTCATAACCAGAGTCAGTGCCAATAATCAACCATAGATTGCCATCACTATCTGTCGTGGCTGAGAAGCCAGTTAAGTTCAACGACTTGAACGCAAACCGACCTTCTTCTACAACATTCTCGTTGACTAGGTTGCCAATATTGACCATCTCGCCACCTTCCTCGGCCTGATTGCCTTTGTCAATATTCATTCGCTGATGGTCGGTTTCATCAACGAAAACCATTGGCTGCATGGCCGATGCCCCAGCTTTGAAAAAGATACTCTCGGTAGGCGACCCGCCAATGCCACCAAATCCAGACGGTATATCCGTAGCAATGTCGATTTCAAAGTTCAGACGATAGGTTGTATTGGGAACCAAACTGGTGACTTGTTTGGTAATGTACATAAACAGATCATCGCTCCGATTATGCCCTTGCAAATAGATGCCAGAGCCATCGAGTTCCTCTGGCAACGAACGCCAACCGCCATCAAGTTCATAAAGTGCTTCATCATAATCAACTGGCAAATCAGCAAAACCAAATTCCCATCCATCATTGCCATCCGCAAAATCGTCATTGAGCTCAAATGCCTCCAGCGGATCGGAATCAGATGACGGTGGTGGAGCATCACTACCGCCCCCGCTGGAACAAGCGGCAATTAACAGTAAGTAGATAATAGCAATTAGTGACATGTTATGTTTCGTCATAAACCAACCTTTATCTTCTGATTTCTGTTGTCTATCCATTTGAAACACTCCTAAATGGCATAGGAATATAATAGTGTGGTCACCGGGTGGCCTGTGGGTGGCGCAGACGTCCTATCCATAAAAAACCCCAATATTTGATAAACAGTATATGTTATTTTTGTGCACCAGTCACGATCATATTGTTTCATAGGCTAGCTTAGGAATTGGAAGGTGGACGCGGGTTGGTGGGGCAACGGCCGTTGCCCCACTCCGCCAAGAAGCCCGCGCCACCCTCCATTACCTCATCCAACACAGTCCAGAAGGGGAACTACGGACTTCGTTTTTGGTTTTGGGGATTAATGGCTAATATTCCAGTTGAATAAAGATTTCTTCTTGATTCATTTCTTCTCTCCTTCTGATTCCTCATTTCAAGGCGAGAAGCTCTTTATTATTGAACTGAGGTAACACATGAAACCAAAAAATATCATTATCGACTGCGATCCTGGCATGGATGACTCGTTAGCAATCATTCTAGCCGTCAAGTCACCTGCTTTATCAATCAAAGCGATAACGGCTGTCGCTGGTAACTATCCCGTAGATATGACAAGTCAAAACGCGCTAAAAACATTGGAGTTGATCAAGGCAACAGACATTCCCGTCGCCAAAGGGATGAGTAAGCCGCTGGTGCGTGAGCTGCCGACTGACCCCTTTAGTCATGGTGCGGATGGCCAGGCGGAGAACAATTTGCCCAACCCGAAAAGCGATTTACATGAAACCCATGCGGTTGACTTAATTGTTGACACTGTCAAAGCGCATGCAGGCGATATTGAGATCGTGGCTTTGGCTCCCCTAACAAACATTGCCATGGCCTTGATGAAAGCCCCAGAAATCAAGCCCATGATCACCCAAATTACAACCATCGCTGGTGCATATGGATTGACACAATATGCGATGGTCAACGCCACGGGCGACACGCCCCAAAGTGAGTGGAACGTCTATGTCGATCCCGAAGCGGCCAATCAACTGTTCCAGTCAGGTGTTCGGGTCAATGCCATTGGCCTGGATGTGGCCACACATTTTGACGTGAACTTCACCGAGAAAGAGTTAGTTACATTGCGTCAATCTCCGAAACCCGAAGCGACCTTCCTGCTACAGATGATCAATTTTGTCACTGGCCGCGGTTTTGAATCCTACTGTGTACTGATTGATTCTTTGGCTGTGGCGGCCACGATAGATCCGACGCTTGTGTCGCTGTTGTCCGCCAGGGTGGGAGTGGAAACAGAAGGGAAGTTGACTTTAGGCATGACGGTGATGGACACGCGACATCATCATGGTTGGTCGGATTTGCCAGAGATTAATGTCGCTTATCAAGCGGACTATCGACGCTTCTTGCAAATGGTAATGAAGGCTGTCCTCGATTAACTGCTGTGCCGAAATGAAAAGGCGGCACGCTAGAGATTTTCCCCGACAGTGGCAGCAGCTATGACAAGTTGGCACGCACGCTCGAAATCGTGCAGGTCAATCCATTCGTTGGCTGTATGAATGTCACGCTGACCCACACTGAGGGTGACACTGGGAATACCGTGGGCGACTATCCAATTGGCATCCATCCCGCCATCATTACTGACTAACTTAATGGGCAATCCAATGGCTTCAGCTGCTTGTTTTACTTTTCTAACAACTGGCGCATCGTCAGGCAGGGCATAGGCCTCATATGTCGGCCCAAGCCCAAAAACGACAGTGCCATGCTGGCCGTGGATATTTGTAACATCGTGCGCGGCACGCCTAAAAGCATCTTGCCAAGTGTCGATAATTTTGCGTCTAAACTGCGGATTATGGGAGCGTGCCTCAGCTAGAATATGCAGCGATGGCATCACGACATTGCTCCCTTTGCCTCCTTCGATGATACCCACATTTGAAGTACCATTCCCCTCTGGTTTTTCAATACGGCCGTGCCAGCCCCCTTGGGCAAGCTCGGCAATGGCCTTACTGGCAATTATCGCCGCCGAGACACCCTCAGCCACCCGTGAACCAGCATGGGCAGCCACACCTGTGATGTCGATGGTAAAACGTTGGCTCCCGATAACGGCCGTTACCACCTCTTCCACATGACGACCATCCAAGTTAATACACCATGCCGGCAACTGCTCACCAAGTAAGCCCACATCTAACCCACGTGCCCCTACTAACCCTACTTCTTCCTGTACAAAGAAAACAAGCACGATAGGCGGGTGCGCCCCGTTTAGCGTCATCAGCTTTCTAGCTAAAACCAGCAAAACCGCGCATCCGGCCCGATTGTCACCACCCAAAGCAGTTCCTGGTGCATCATTCACAATGCGATTGCGTTCTTGATCTAAGCGTGGTTGACAACCTACGCAATCAGGCACGGTGTCCATATGGGTGCTAAACATCAAGGTGGGGCCGGCAAGCTGACCCTCTATCTTCACAATCATATTGCCCACATTACCACCATATTCACTTTGGTCTTGCGCCCGATCATACGTTATTTGTTCATCTGGGATGCCCATAGCAACCAAGGTTTGGTGCAAAAATTCAGCCACTTCTTTTTCTTGTGCTGGTGGGCCAGGGATGGGTAGCAACGCTAGTAAATCATCTAGCGCAATTTGGATCATCGCAAGAACTCCTTTTGCTCATCTCTCCTTACAATGCTTTGACTCTTTCCCTGGCCCACTTCAAGCGACGTTCTGCTTCAGCAGACGGCCGTTCCGCCCACGCTGGCAGCCCAAACTGCTCCAGGGCAAAACTAGCACTCACTACCCCACGCAAAGCCGCTTCTAGAGGGGCCAACCCATCTCCCAATCCCGTGACAAACCCAGCACAGTAACTATTGCCCGCACCTGTCACATCAACAATCGTGGTTGGGATGGCTGGCAGCAGCCACCCTTCGCCACTGCTTGCTTTGACCATCGACCCTTTGGCTCCCATGCGGATGGCGACCAAGGGTGCACCCCAAACCAGCAATGCATCAATCATTGCTTCTGGTTTAGATTGACCAGTGAGCGCATTGGCCTCTTCCCGATCTGGGGCAAAAAGCGTGACGTGGGGCAACATCTGTCGATATTTTGCTTCCGCATCTTGTGAATGAATCCCTGTTGCCTCAAGCGCTAGCTTCACGTGTGGATTGTCTGCCCGTAAATCACGAATAAGCGCTTCCGTCTCCGTTGGTGAACCCCATTGGATATGGAACCCTTTGGCGTTACGATAAGATGATGGCAAATCGGCAATCGTTACCTTTTGCTTGTCAAAATCATCATAGTTGGTGCGGAAAATCTCGATGCGGGTGTCATCCTCCTCAAAGATTTGCCAGGCGCGCGCCGTGGCATACCCATCCCGCAACACCAACCCGCTCACATTGACCCCAAACCGAGCCAAGCCATCGAGGTGCTTCTGATCCAAATCAGCACCAATTGAGGCTGCATAACCGATGCTGTCACTCCAAACACGCATGCCTACCAGTGCGTGCAGACCGGAGCCGCCAGTTACGTTCATTGTGGAACGGCCGTCTGGAAACACAATGTCGTCGATAATCAAATTTGAAAAGGCAATATAGTCAATGTCCATAGAATCTCCAGTACGGATAGTAAGCAGTTGCCAGTCTGAGTCATCCACTGATGACTGTCCACTGATTACTGTTCACTCTCTTCCTCCCGTCGATAAACCGCAAAAGCCAAAATAATTGTACCAGCCCCCCCAGCCAACGTGGTAAAAACCCAGACCGATTGAATACCGTAGCCGCTATAGAGAATACCAGCAAAATAGAGTCCCACAGCCGGTCCGATTCCTGAAAACGAGGCCGCATACAACGATTGAGCCGATGTACGCCACTTTGGTTCCAATAGCCGATCCATGTAGAGAACGCCTACAATTAACAAAGCCGTCATGCCGATGCTATGTAAAATTTGGGTTGGCAAAACCAGCAAAGGCTCCTTGATGAAAATATAAAGAAACCAGCGCAACACCAGCATTGACATACCAAAGAGCAGCACCGGACGCACTCCCCAACGTGCCATAAAGAGGTGGGCACGCCCCATAAAAGGAACTTCAAATAGGGCAGAAAGGGCTAAGGCCAGACCAATAATCCAGCCAACTGCGCGAATATCGGTTAAATAAACTGCCAAATAGTAGTTCACAATACCGTGTGTGAACCCGATCAGAATGATCGCAAACAAGAACAAAGCAAGCCCGCGTTGACGTTGCAGCAAAGCAAGCCCTTCTCGCCAGCTACTCTGCCCATGTACATCAGCATCTGGCAAAGATAGGGCCAGTAATCCTAAAATGACATTACACAATCCATATAAGGGCAAAATCCACCAGATGTTGCCTTGGTCAAGCAACCAACTGCCGATACCAAAAGTAGATAACGCATAGCCAATCGATCCCCATAGACGTAAGGTACCAAAATTACTACCATGTTGACGATTCAAATGCTCAAGGGCGAGAGCAGTCACCAAAATACTGATGGGGGCCATCATAACTGCATGAATAACTGTAAATAATAGAATAGGCCAAAAAGTTTGGGCCTGGGCCATACCCACCATCGCTGCTGCCACCCCAAAACAAGCGAAAACCAAAGCCAGTCGTTGACGATGGTAAATGTCGGTAGCAAATCCCCACAGCGGTTGCACGAGAAAGGTGACAAGCGGAATAAGGGCAAATAACAAGCCAAGTTGGGAACCAGTCAAGTCCAGGCTGTTTAGATAAAGGGCTATATAGGAAAAAAAGATGCCAATGCCGGCAAATTGCACACCAAAAAATAACCGAAACCGATTGTTGATAGAAAAAGATAGTTGCATCAAAAAATCAATCCAAGATAATCCATCGAATTATCACATAGTGGGTATTGTGTAGCCAAATCGGCTTTACGGAATATGTAATACGCGATAAAGTCAGAACCTTATTTTCGATAAAGCCTCTTTTAATAACCACCTGCATAACAAGGAGAAAAGCAATGTCATCACAACTTTCACGAGAATATTTAGGCCACCACATTCTAGGTGGATTAATGGGCGCAGCTCTTGGCGATGCCATGGGTGCTGCCACAGAACAACACCAAATTGACGGAATTATCGCCGATCACGGCGGATTGCTTGACAAACTTATCCCGCCGCCCATTGACACCTTCTCGCACTCCGACATCGCTGGACTCGTAACTGATGATTGTAGCCAGATGTTTGCCCTGACCCAAACCTTGATAGACACAGACGGCCGTCTTGATGACGCTAGTTGGATCGAGACCCTCATTCATTGGTCTATTCACTCCCCCATGCGACGGCAACAAGGCCCCACCACCAAACCACTCCTTGAAGCATTAGCCGCTGGCAAAAGTACCGGTCACATCGGCACCGTCGGTGAGTCAACCCGCAAACTAGCCTCCATGGGAACCACCAACGGCGCTTCCATGCGTGTCGCACCAGCGGGTCTCATCCATCCGGGAGATGTAGCGGGCGCAGTGCAAACAGCTTGGATTTCGGCGCGGCCGACCCACACCACCCAAATTGCGGCCAGTGGGGCTGGTGGTATTGCAGGCGGGGTAGCCGAAGCTTTGTTGCCCACGGCCGATCTGTTTAGCGTGGTGGATGCGGCGTTCGCAGGAGCTAAGTTAGGCGAAGAAATTGGCAAACGTGAGGGGCGCACTGCACCCGGACCAAACGTCGTGCGCCGCATGGAAATCGCAGTTGAAGAGGCCATTCGCTCTACCTCATTTGAAGATGCCCTACGCCGCATCGAAGCATCAGTAGGTAATTCAGTCATGATGGTGGAATCCATGCCTGCCGCTGTCGGCATCTTTGTGGCCGCCAAAGGTGATCCACTGTTATGTGCCGTGGGGGGTACCAATATTGGCAACGATACGGATACCGTGGCGGCCATGGCTGGTGCTATGGCTGGCGCTCTCAAAGGGTATGACGCTATTCCTCAAGAAATGCGCGATACCCTTCACTCGGCCAACGAAGAGGATATCCCTTCACTAGCTGAGGGATTGACAACAATCGCCTGGCGTAATTGGCAAGCGCAATGAGCAAAATACTCATCATCGGTGGGACTTCTTTTGACACCCTACATTTCTTTGGGCAAACACATCATTCGCCAGGGGGTGCTGGCATGTACACTGCCTTGGCTGCTCGCCGCTGTGGAGCAGAAGCTGGCATATTTGGTCCACGCCCCCACCCTATGCCAGCTTCCCTCCAACCCGTTGCCGATCGCTTATCCTGGCTGGGCCCACAGGTGACACTTGATGAGATTCCCCGCATGGAGATTGAACACGACGAAAATGGAACGACCTACTTAAATGTCTATCCAGGCGCTGAGGCAACACTTGATCCGGCTCAACTACCAGCCGATTTAAGCAGCTACCATGCTGTCCATGTGATTAGTTTGGGGAGTATTAGTCGCCAACTTGCCTTCTTACAAGCATGCCGGCAGCGCCACACCCCATTCCTTTCTGCAGGTGCCAACTTCAATGGTTTCAAATCTAATCCACAAAAAGCCCAAGAAGTCCTAGATATTGCAGATGCTCTTTTCCTAAATGAACCAGAAGGCGTTGCCCTCTTTGGCTCTGTGGAGACAGCACAAGCAAAGCCAGGTAAATTGATTTTTTTGACACTTGGTGAAAAAGGGGTGCGAGTTATCCAAGGTTCAGTGGTTACTCATCTCCCCACCCAGCCGGTAGCACCGGTTGACCCCACTGGTGCTGGCGATACGCTGTGCGGCGGCACGCTAGCCTTTCTAGCCCAAGGCTATCATCCAGTTGAAGCAGCGCGGAAAGCAATGCCCCAAGCGGCTGAAACGGTAGGGGCTGTGGGGCCGACGGCTTTGTTGGCCGATACGCTAGCTCCCACGCCTATACCCTCACCCAAGGTCAGACTAGCCTCAGCCCAAATTGAGCGTGTGGCTAGATTGATAGCGACCTTGCCAGAGGTGGCTGACCATGACTTTGCCAGCTTTGATCATCCAGCAGTTGGGGAGCCAGCCACACTCGACTTTTTCTTTGCCTCAACGTTACAACAGTTCAGCTTTTGGACGACGAAGAACGGCCGTTACCATCAACCCCTAATCGCGCCACTACAAGGGAAAATGCTAAAAGGCTCATCCTACTTGTCTCAGGTTTATCGACGAGCGATGGATGAGAATCCGGAATTCCTCACTGTGGACGGACAAGCTTCTGTGTCAGTGGCGCAATTTGCCGAAATTTATCGGGATGATAATGGGCAAGATGTGATGCCCGCGATTGAGTTACATCTACAATTGGCAAATCGGTATGGGCAGGATATGCAAGCGTTGGGTTATACGCCACACAGTTTGGTTGAGGAGGCGCAAGGAGGTGAACGGCCGTTGCAAACATTCCTCATGCTGCTCGACAAAATTGGCGGCTACAAAGAAGACCCCCTGCGCAAAAAATCAATGCTGTTGGCGCTGATTCTCAACCAGCGACCTGAAAAATTTCTCGCCTTTGGCTCTGATGAAACACCAACGCCCGTGATCGATTATCATTTAATGCGCTCTTGCCTACGGGTGGGTTTGATTGAGGTACAGGATGAGGCACTGGCTGCTGACCTTGCGGCACGCAAGGCGATTTCGGCGACAGATGAACAGGTTGTCCGGCAAGCGGCCTACGAAGCGATTGAGCAAATTGTCGCCCTTTCAGGCAAGTCGATGGGCGCAGTTGATTACTTCTTTTTTGGCGCTCGCCGCCGCTGTCCAGAGATGACAGAGCCAGAATGTGCCAACTGTGCCTTGGATCCCATTTGTGCCAAACACAAAGAACTTTTTCAGCCTGTTTACAGAACGACCTTTTATTAGAAAGCCTTAAGAACCTGATTCTGACTCGGGGCCGACGCGGCCAAAGCGCCTGAGGATGAGCCAGAGAATGAGCATGGTGATGCCAGATGGAAAAGCCAGCCCCCACGGGCCAAAAGCAGCGAAGGCGGTTGGCCCTGTGAAATTGGCGAGGCTAATGCAGGTGGTCCCCAGGGCCGCACCGAGCGTCATCATTTTGCCGCGTTGCGCCGGAATTTGGGTGGAGGTAAGGATGATGGCGTTGACCATAGCAAATTGATAAAAGAAGTAGATGATGAACAAGCCAATGACGAGCCAGTTAACAGTACGGTTGAGCAGTGGCAGCATTAGGTAGGTAAATGCGCTAGCCAGCGTACCAATTTTGGCTCCAGCCAGTGCGCCAAAACGGTCGCCAGCGGTGGAGATGAGAATGATAGCAGCAAATCCGCCGAGACCCAGAATGCCGGCGATGCGACCTAATTCGGCTGACTCCAACCCATACTCAACAAACAACCACTGCCCATAGGAACTAATCAAGTGAGAGGCGGCAAATAATGTTAACGACGTGCCTAGAATCGCCGCCCAAGCTGCGGCGCGGTTGTCACCCAAATCGAGAAATTGCTTGGCTTGCACCCAAAGCGATAATTTGGCCCCCACCGATGCTTGGGGTTTCTGCCTGGCTGGGTGAGCATGACGACCGACTCGTTCCGTTTTGGGGAAAAATGCAGGCACAAAGCTGGCAATCAACAGCACAACGCCTAAGCCGATCAGCGGCGTGCGCCAGCCCCAACGGGCAATGGCAACACCCAAAGGTGCAATGCCGATGATGCCAGCCAATCCCCAGGCTAACTCGACTGCCCCCATGCCACGAGAACGCCGTTCAGCGGGCAAAATGGCACTCAGATAGGCAAGTAGATTGGGCGTGAACAGTGAAAAGCCAAAACCGAGAATGAGTGAGCCAACGACGGCAATAGCTATTGTTGGGCTGGAGGCAAAGACGATCAAACCGACACCGACTGACAGTAAACCGAGCCGCATAAACGGCCGATAACCGTAGCGGTCAGCCAAATTGCCAAAGATAGGGGCAAAGATGCCGACGAGCGATTGGAGACTGAGCAAACGGCCGATTACCACGGCCGACACGCCTAAACCAGCCGCAAAAATCGGTACAAATGGATAAAGCATCTGTCCGCTCGTGTCGATTAAAAGACGCAGCAAAAAGCCAACGCCTACAATGTGCCAAATAGAGGGTGTTTTTGCGAGAGATGGGGTGTTCAATTTCAAACTACCGCGCTTCCAACTGTTCTCTAAGCATACTCAGAAACGGGATAGCCTCATACTGTTCTGGCAAAACGGCATCCCAATATACGCCCTTTGGTTGCGGGTAGCTGGTGGCGGTTTCAATCATCTCATTGGGTGTCACAATCCAGTCGAGCGGTGAATCATGTGTCTGCAAGGTTAAGCGTTCATCCTCAACAATCTGTAAATCATGCACCGTCGTCACCAGTTTAGCATAAGGCGGGGTAACCCCCACTTCTCGAAATATGCCCAGTTCAAGGTCGGCAAATCCACCCCCTTTTCCAGTTCGACCCCCATTGCGACTCACAGCCACACAGCCCACGACCAACAGATCCATGGGAAGCATGTCAGAGAATTGGACTCTTTGACCATACTTGAGCGCCCCATCCTTATGAGCCGCTTCGGCAAACGGTATACTTTTTTCGGCAAGCTTGGCGGGATCCAAAAGGACAAAGGGGAACTCTTTGGCTAACTCTGGAACAGGCATGTAAAGCAGTTTCCCATCGCGTAACGCTCTATATCGCAAGGGCATCTGCGGCGAGTCTGGATTGGATTTAATGACGTTGGCTTCTTTCCAAATGGGATGCTGAGAAAGCCTTTCCGCCGCCACTTCGGCATCTACAAAGTTGGGAATAGAATCCCAAATCTTGCCGATACCGGCTCCGCTTTCTTGCAAAGCTGTCCAGATGCTGGCACGGAGTTGATCCTTCGCCGAATTGCGTCCAGCCCATCTTAGCGTTTTGTTTTTCATAGTTGACTCTCTCTTTCAGCGAGTATGATTATCAGATTGTACCCGAAGCCTACATTGAGCTGAAATGGGGAATTTTTAGAGGTTTTTCAATATTTTGATTGGTCTATCATCTCGATCAGCTTTAAGTCATCGTCATAGCGGAATTTTGCCTGGAAGAAAGGTTGGCTTCTATCAATCACCTGGGGAAAGAAAATTTGATCGGCTTGGGGAATGGGTAAGCGGAGAGCCTCTTTAATGGGCCACCAGCGTAGGTTCCCTTCGCGTTCATCAGCAATTATTTCACCCGAAAATTCTGTAGCAACGTACAGGAACATCAACCATTGCCAGTCAGGGCGGGGCGACACCAGGGTAACCAATCCGCGAAAATGTAGATGATGAGCCAGAAGACCTGTTTCTTCAAGCAGTTCGCGCCGAGCACAATCATATGGTGACTCACCAGGATCCATCTTGCCGCCGGGTCCAATCCACAATCCTTTGTTGGGCTGTTTATGCCTGTACATTAAGAGTACATTATCGCCATCCAGACAATAGACCATTGTTGCCAGTATCGGTTTCATGGGTCGTTCACTTCATCTAAATTGGGATGACTAAAGGTAAGGTTCAGAGGGGGCATTGCTCCAGCTTTGTAAGGTTTGTCCACCATCAATGAGCAATGTGGAGCCTGTAATATGGCGGGCTTCGTCGGAGGCGAAGAAGAGAACGACCGTTGCCACATCTTCTGGCTGCCCCACCCTACCCAACGGGATACGTTGGCGAAAATGGTCAAAAAACGCATCTTGCGCGGCCTCATCAGTACCTGCTTGAGCCGAACTAAGACGGGTTTCGATGATGCCAGGGCAGACGGCATTGACGCGAATGCCAAATGGTGCCGCTTCTAGGGCGACATTTTTGGTGATCTGGCTCACGCCGGCCTTGCTGGCCATGTAGGCGCCACCCCCATGAATGGTGTCCCAACCGGCGGTGGAAGAGGACATGTTGACAATGGCCCCACCATCCGCCTCAATGAGGGCTGGCAATATGGTTTTGCAGCCAAGAAAAACGCCACGCAGATTGACCGCCATAAGCCGATCCCAATCGGCCGTTTCCAGTTCCATTAAGGGTTTGCCCACGCCTCCGACGCCAGCATTGTTGAAAAGGATATTGATACGGCCGTATTCCCCCTTCACCCGCGCCACAACAGCAAGCCAGTCAGCTTCATTAGCGACATCCGCTTGGATGGCCAGCGCGTTACCACCCATCTCTGTAATTTCGGCTGCTGTTTTTTCTGCTTTGTCTATGGCTATATCGACGACGGCGACGGCTGCTTCTTCTTTGGCAAAGGAAACGGCCGTTGCCTGGCCAATACCACTACCCGCCCCTGTCACAATAACAACTTTATTGGAAAAACGTTTCACAAATTTACTCCTCGTATGATGTGAATTAGCGGGGGCAACCCCGTTGACAATAAATAGAATCCCTGAGATGCTGAAATAAATAGCCAAGAGGAAGCGCTCGTTCTCCTTGTTGCCTTCGTCAGAAGGACTTCTACGAAAGTATGCGCCCCTCAGTCTGTTGGGAGCTTCTAACCCGCATTTTGTTCACGCCAGCCGTGATTCGGGTAGCAGACCGATGTGCAATCTCATGGTTGGTCAGGTTCTCATGTCACGAGGCTGCTAACCTCAACAGAACTCAGAGATTCTTTCTCCTCTTGCGGCAAAACCACAATGCCATAATGGAGGTGTTTATGTTTTCAACAACAGATTTGTTAGTGGGGGTGGATATTCACCGCGGCACCAACGTCGTACAGGTTATGGATGGACGGGTCAGGTCTTGTTGTCTCGACTCCGAGTCGCCAACAATCGCTCCGGCACGGCCAGTCTGGTCAACCGATTGGTGCAGACAACCAGAACCGATAGCTTTGACCACCATTCCTGGCATTGCTCCTGTCTTTGCCGCTGGCGTCATTGCCGAAATCGGCGACTTCTCTCGTTTTGAATACAACCATGCCAAAGTCGCCAGTTTCGCTAGTCTCAAGTGGTCGAAGCATCAATCAACCGATTTCACTGCTGATGAACCACGGCTCAAACGTACTAGTTCACGATTGCTCCATTACTATCTCTGTGAAGCCGCTCAGTTGGTTAGATTGCACGATGCTGAGTATGTTGCTTTTTATCAGAAAAAATACAACGAAGTACGTCACCATCGCCATAAGCGTGCTATTACACTGACGGCGCGTAAACTTGTGCGGTTGGTTGTGCGCCTGCTAACGACCAATGAACCGTTTCGAGCAAGGCAGGTGCCTGGCGAAATAAGTGCCTAAAACTGCCAGTTCATCCTGGTAATATTTGCTTCATAACTTGCTATTCTTTTGATACGGTCCTTTTTGGCAGGTTCTCGGTAGCCTGCCTGCTTTTCGGTCAAGATTGCTCTATCTTCCCTCTTGACATTTCACCGTATTACTTATTTATTTATGCTCCTCTATTTCGATTGATTTCCTCAGTTTGTAATGCATACCCATCATCCAATCGTGTGATGGCAAATAGCGCTTGGCAATTTTAGCGACAACGGTGTAGTTGGGGTCCACGACGTTGCCGATTCTTGTGGTGGCAGCTTGGCTAACCAGTTGGTAGCTGTCAGTCAGTGACAAACCACTCTCCATAACCCAATAGACAAGCTGGGTATAGGCGATGCGGACGGCATCTTCTAATGGTCTTGCTGATCCAGCAACCATGATTTCGTCATCATTCTCCAGACGTGGCCAATCGCATGTGACCTGATGTAGCAGCTCAACCGTTAACAACGTGTTGGTGGCTCCTTCCACTGCCACTCCGCATATTTCGCCATCCCCCATAGCGTAGTGGCCGTCCCCAATTGAAAAGAGGGCTCCGGGCACGTTTACGCCAAGGTAGATTGTTGTGCCAGCCCGTACCTCGTGGCTGTCCATGTTTCCGCCAAATGTATCAGGGACCAAGGCACTACGCACTTCAAAGGGTGGGGGGGCAACGCCAATGGTGCCGAGGAAGGGGTCAAGGGGCAAGCTGGTACTGAATTCAGAATCAAAGGCGCGGAAAATGACCTGCTCGGCTTCAGAATCGACATCATATATCCAGACCCGTTCTGGCAAGGGGTCTTGCAGGTTAGCCGTTTGTTTGGTGCCGACCAGTGCGCCAAACAAGGGAGATATGGTGCTAACGCCCCAATCACGCGCCGGTCGGATGTCAAGCAAATGGATGGCTAGCGTATCCCCCGGCACTGCACCCTCGACGAAAAAGGGGCCTGTTTGCGGATTTATGTATGGGTATTGTGCTTTCTGCGAGGGAATATCCGCAGTGGAACGTACTTTGCCGCCCAGCGCGTCTTCGGTGAAGAGATCAAGAATCTCCCCTGGTTTGATGGTCATGATAGGTGGATTGCCGCCGAAGGTATAGACAAGCTGGTACGGTGTCGGTACAAAACGCTTGATTTTGGGCATTATGTTCGTGCTTCTGCAAGCCACTGCTGGATGGTTGTTAAAAAGGTGTCGAGGTCATCCCGATGGATGCTGTGATCTGTGCCAGGGACCTTGACGACTGCGCTTGCACCAAGGGCATCACGCAATGTGTTGGCATCGGCTTCGGGGACGTAGAAACTTTTTTCGGGCAAGATGAGCCATACCGGTTTTTTCTTCCCAATTTCAATGACGAACGGCCGTAAATCCCACGGTGCATTGTCTGAAAAGACCTGTTTCATATGATCCCAATTAATAGCGCCAAGCGAGGCTAATTTCCCTTCAGCATCAACCCGCTCCCACTTGGGATTGGCTTGCATAATACCTTCAACATCGCGGGGGAGATTGGCTTCATCATTTTTGAGGAGTCGTGCTGGAAGTTCTTTGTCGGCAAAGTGGAGAACAGGGTCTTCGAGGACAATATATTTTGCATTTAAGAAACCTTCCATTTCGGCCGTTATGGCCATGACACCGCCATAGGAGTGCCCAATGACAAATTCGGGGTTGTTGGGGCAACTTTCGGCCAGATCGCCAGCCATCTCATTGAGGCTGTAATGGCCATCCACTTTGGGGCTTTGCCCATGCCCGCGCAGATTGGGAGCCACGACATAATAGCCTTGTTCGGCTAGTTTGGGCCCAACCCGTACCCAACTTTGGGCATTTGAGGTGACGCCGTGAATTAAAACGGCCGATCGTTCTGCCGATGGATTTCCCCATGTCAACCTATGCAGTTTCATAATGTCCCTCCTGCCCAAGCCACCATTTGTGACCATAACTGGCTGTATCCATCCCATGCCAGAAAATCTGGCGGTGCCCAATGAGGCCCACAATCTGAGGCGAAGGCGACGGAACGGCCGTTTCCATGCGTCCAAACCGCTAGTAACGGGTCATCGCCAACAGTTGCTACTACTGTGGCCTCTGGCTTGGCGATGATTTGATTGTAGCCTAGCAGCACAGGCCACTCGCCTGCCAGTCCGGCCACGATAGGATGGGCAGCAACGTGGACTTGTGGCGACACACCTTCTGGCACTTCAACACGATCATCTCGTTCCAGCATCGTGACGGGCAGCACCTCCTCAACTGGTGACTTAGCGTAGCGAGCTTTGGCATCAATCCCTTGAAAAGTTAGATAGCCACCAACCATGATAAGCCCGCCGCCATTTCTCGTATATTCACGGATTAATTTCAGGCGGTTATTCATGCGTTTCGATTTATTGAATGTATCTGGATGGAGTAAGAGAGTATTGGTGCCAATGTCGCTGAGCATCACTACATCATAACTCTGCAATGCTTCTAGTTCTGTGGGGAACTTTGTGGCTGCGATATGGCTGGGCATATGCGTTACATGATGCCCACTTTCCTCAAGTGCCTCTTTTAAGGCTCCTACACCTTCTTCGTAAAATGTCGTGGTGAATATGTCAAAGCCTTTTTGATGGATGCTTGTCGTTTCCCATGATTCACCCGCAATCAATACACGTAATTCCTGAGTCATATCTAGAGTCTTAGAGCGAAGATATCGACAAAAGATTGTCGATATCCTCACTAATAGAGATACCCAGTAATTTGAGTAATATGAGTATCTCAGATTGAACTTTACCATACTGAATATCTAAATCCAATTGCTGGGTTGGCGCATCAGAAGAAGACTGGTGCATGACAGCTGCCAGAAAAGGCTTAATCAGATGAGATTGCCCACTTAATAAATCGGCATAGGTTTCAGATAGTTGGTCACTCATTGCTTTTTCCTCGCTTGGGGTGAGGCTAGCTTAGTTACTATATAATTTTTGTCAATTGCCCTCTTGGGCATCATTTTCCCAGTAAGTCTGGGAAAATTGCTAGAGCTGATGATAAATGAAGTATGGAATTGAATTGTCAGCATTAAGGAGCGAGGGAGTTGGTCTTTGTGCAAATTGTTGAATCTTCGCTCCTTAGGGACCAATCACTAATTGTCCTTCAGACACGCCTGAAACAATTTCGATTTGATTTTCATTTTGCAAACCAATTTTTACATCTAGGCGTTTCTGGGATTCTCCTTCTTGCACAACCACGAAAAGACGGCCGTTAAACTCACGTATTGCTGCGGGAGGCAACCATAGAACCCCGTCGCGGCTGTCAAGCAGAATGGCAACTTCTATTCGATCACCGATGCTCAATTCAGCAGCCTGAGCTGGATCAGCAATGGATATACGTACAAAAGTATCGGCTTCATTACCCTGAGCACCTGTGCCATATGGGTAGGGTAACTGGCGGATGGTCATCGGGAAAGTGGTTTCTGGTCGAGAGGGAACAGTACCTGAGGCAACCATACCTTCAGAAAGCGCTTGTAACTCGCGGTCTAAGAGAGAAACCTGAACTTCTACTCGATTAAGATCGGCAATAACCAAAACGGTTTCCCCAGCGTCTATACTGTCACCTTCGGCAAAATTAACGGCCGTTACCGTTCCAGATATTGGGGCGACAAGTGTAGATTGTGCAATTTGGGTGTTGATCCCATCTATCTGGCGTTGCACCTGAGCAATCTGGCTAGAAATTGAGGGATCGATAGCACTACCCAATTCATTTAGGTTGAGCTGGGCTAACTCTAACTCTCGTTTGAGCACCTCAATAGCCAATATCTGCTCAGCAGTAGGGGCTTCACCAGCCTCAGCCACAGCAAAATCAAGCTGTAGTTGAGCCAACTCTACGCCGATCTCGGCTCGACGGAGATTAGTCACTTTACTTTCCTGGGCCATTGTCAGTTGCTCTCTCGCTAGGTTTAAGTCAGATTCAGCCACTTGGAGCGATTGTTCGAGAACGGCCGTATCTAACATAGCAACTATGTCACCAGCACGAACTGCTCCGCCCTTGCCTACGAGCAATGTGTCAATATGCCCATTTATCTTAAAATTCAATTGATTCTGATCCACCGGTGTAACCCGCCCTGATTTAAATAGTTGGGAAGTCACTGAACCCTGCTCCACAATGTAAGTGGGTTTTTCTATGGCGATAGCCGTGGGCACTATCGTAGGTTCGGTTTTGGGGTCTGGGCGTCGCGGTTCTGTAATGGGCTGGAGGGCACAGCCAACAAGGAGGAACAGGAGTGGTAAGATACGAAGCATGCGCCGATTTTATCACAGATTGACAGTTGAATCTGGTTGTTTGTAGGGTAATCACACTTTTTTGCTAGCTCCGTGATTTCACTCCTCAGCAGACAGATGAAAACTATATGCGATTGCCCCGTGGTTAGTTGACAATTGATTATTTGACCGAGAACGTTACAATTTGACTGGGTTGCTGAATAATAACTGACAATACATAGTCAAAGGCAGTAAATCATGGATAGGTTCATGCGAGCAGCATACGAAGAAGCGAAACAAGGGTATATGGCTCGTTGGCTCGCCAGCAGCCGTTATTTTCATGGCAATGTACAATCGGCTGAACTGCGTACTCGTGCTTGGGCATTGCTACACAACTATCGAACTTATTGTCCCCGATCTGCAATGAGCGATACATTTCGTTCACCAGCGCACAAACTTAACGGCTTTGTTTACTGTGACAACTGGCTTGAAAATCTGATGGTTGCCTCTTCTTGTCAGGGGTTTAAACTCAGCCACAAAAAACGATTGAACTAGGAATTTTCAAATGCAATGGGACTGGGACCGACATAGCCCAAGGTTGAGTGCCGCCAGCCCACCAACTCCTTTTTCAAGGTGGCAAAGAAACTTTCCATGGCCGCATTGTCATGGTAGTCTCCTTTCCGGCTCATGCTGTTGACCATCTGATGGTCAACCTGGATTTGCCGATAAGCATGAACGCAATATTGACTACCCCGGTCAGAGTGATGCAGCAATGATGAAACCATCTGCCTATCTTGTCAATACAGCTCGTGCCGCTTTGGTCAACGAGGCGGCAATGCTCAACGCTCTGCACACTGGTAAAATTGCAGGCGCAGCGGTCGATATATTTCATCAAGAACCGATTAACGTAGAGCATCCACTTTTACAGATGTCGAACGTGATTGCCGTATCTCGCATTGCGGGCGTGTCACACAATGTTAAAGATCACCATGCATGCACTGCATTTGCAAACCTACTTGGGTTCCTCAACGGCAATGTACAAAATGTTGTCAACCCAACTTCGCTCGACCGTGCCCATGTACGAATCGCAACATATCTAGATACAAAAACAGGAAATTAACCCCAAAAAATCATGAACTATTCAAACGCTCGAGATCAGATATTCGCAAGTATTCAAAAGGCAGTTGCGGACGAATTAATTCGCGCATCAGCCGGTAATTTCAGTATGCGTACGGAGGATGGCAATATCGCTATCACGCCAGCCGGGATTGGCTATGACGTGTTGCAGCCAGAAGAGATCGCAATTGTAGACCTTGATGGCAACCATATTGATGGTCCGTGCAGAGCCTCTTCAGAAATACCTATGCATACCGCTATCATGCGGCACTTACCGCATGTCGGTGCTATCTGCCATACACATTCCATCTTTGCCATGACCTTCGCCATATTAGGGCAAGAAATCCCGATGGTTAATTTGGAGCTTCTGGTTTGTGGCGCTCCGATTCCGGTCGCGCCATGGGCTTGCCCTGGCAGCACTGCTGCTGGCGAAGTGACCGTGGAAACGTTCAAGCAACGGCCACAACTAAAGGCGATGCTTTTGCGCAATCACGGGCTGGTGTCGATTGGCAAAAACGTGAATGATGCATACAAGTACGCATATGATGCAGAGGTTGGTGCACAGGTTTATCATCAGGCTCTGCAGGTTGGCACTCCAGTTGTGTTGACAAAGGCACAAATTCAAGAAGTATATGACGTTTATGGTTCTTACCCAGTGCCAAACAATGTGTTGACCAGATCCGTCTGACAGGCGCAGTCGGTTTATCCAAGAGAAAAGTCGCTCAGATTGAACGGATTTATGACCGTCTCATTCAAACGACCTTGCAAGCCAATCCACCACCTGGTGGCTGGCCTAAAGGGCCTAAAAAGACGAAACCTCGTAATCTAACCGAGCGGCTGGGTAAACATCGCCTTGAAGTCTTGGCTTTTGTCTACGATTTTAAGGTGCCTTTTGGTAACAATCTAGCTGAACGAGACATTCGTATGCTCAAGGTTCAGCAGAAAATATCTGGTTGTTTTCGCTCTCAAGCGGGTGCGAATGATTTCTGCACGATTCGCAGCTATCTTCCAACCATTCGCATACAGGGGGTCAGTGTTTGGTCTGCTCTCGATTCTTTGTTTTCTGGCAATGTTTTCATCCCTGCTTTAACCCCTGTATAGTCACAACCTAAATTGGATAATTATTTCTAGGGATTGGCCTAATGCTCTATTTTTTCATTGATAGTTTGTGTTTTATCATCAAACGAGCAATTAGCCAATTCATGACTGGTCATTTTGAGACCTATCTTGCTCCCGTTAAACTATACTGCAAAGCAGCAGACTTCATCGTATACGAGGAGAGTAAAATGGAGATCATGAGTTGCCAAGAGGCTTATCGTTTAATGTGTCACCTCACTGAGGGGCAAAAGACAGTACGCAATTTGCACTTGGATATTCGACTCAACCCTTGGCTGGTGGAAACAGAGCTTTTCCCCCAAGAGGCGTTGGAGGCCTATTCTGCGTGGAATTTAGAGCTAGCCATTCCAGCCAATATGCGTGAAAAGTATTTTTCGGCTCATCGAGGCGGTTCACAGGGTGACTATCGAGACGGCATGCGTGCCAAAATCGATAATGTTGTTGATTGTTTGCAGAACTACCCGCAGTCAAAACGAGCCGTGATTACCATCCCGAATGAGGCCAACCCGTCCCACAAGGATGATGCGGCCGCGAAATGTTTGCGGGAAATCCACTTCTACCTTGAGGGTAATACGGTGGGGGCAACTGCACTTTTTCGCGCCCAGGCCGCCGAAATTTTTCCCAAGAACATTCACTTTATCGGTGAAATGGTTGCTGAAGTGGCAAAGCGTCTGGGTGAGCAAATGCGGCCCGGCCGATTACATTATCTGGCGACAACTTTGGTAGCTGACCGCTGGTGATTGGCACGTAAGGCCAATAGAGATTTAGGGTTATTGTGGAGAAGAACATAAATGACTGAGAGTGTTTTGGAACGGTTGATTGAGCACAACAACTGGGCGAATCTACAGATTATTGATGCCTGCCAGGCTTTGAAGGGAGAACAGCTGGACTTTGAACCTCAATCTGCAGTGCGTGGAACGATTAGAGAGACGTTACAGCATCTGGTGCTGTCTCAAGAAGACTACGCGTCGATGCTGACTACGTTCAATCACCCTCTAGAGAGAGAACTGGCACCGACCTTTTCGGAATTGCGCGAGGTAGCTGTTAAATCTGGCAATGATCTGATTGCTCTGGTTCAAGATGCTTCCAGCGGACTACTACAATCGCAAATACAGTTGAGTGATGGCTACAGAGGCGAGCCTTGGGTGTTCATCGTCCAGGTAATCAATCACGCAACCGAACATCGCGAGCAGATCAAGAGCATGATGACGGCATTGGGAATAGAGCCACCCAGAATCGACGGCTGGATGTATGGCAGGCAGAAAAAGGCGCTTATCTCGCCTAAGAACTAAACAAATGTGTGGTGAGGTGCGTTTTAAGCAACGGGGAAAATAGATGAAGAAGCGTTACTACAAAATACGGGAAATCAGCTGAGAAATACTCGTTTGAGGTTATTCATGGCTCTGTGGAGGTCTAGTGTACTTTCTCCAGGATAAACACTGACAAGAGCAACCATTATGAATTTCACTACGACGGATCTTACACTTACCACCAAGGCGGCCATTGATCTCCAACTCCATACTACCTACAGTGATGGTGCATGGACTGCCGAGAAACTGCTCGATCATCTCATCGCTGAAAAGTTTAGTCTGGCGGCTATTACCGATCATGATCGGGTAGATGTTGCCTCTAGGCTACAAAAACTAGCCGCTGATAAACAGTTTCCTTTGCTGGTTGCAGTGGAAATGAGCGCGATGTGGAAGGGGAAACTTACCGATTTATTGTGTTTCGGCTTTGATCCAGACGACAATCATTTGGAAGCCCTCGCCCAGGACGTGACCCATCGCCAGCGCGAGAATACCCAGAAAATCTTCAATTATCTTCTCAGCAAAGGGTATGCGCTTGACCCACAAGAGCTTGAACAGATGCTGGCTAAACCCGCCGCACAACAGTTGCCAAGCCTATTGACCCTTATCAGAAAACACATCGATGACAAGAAAGCTATTGGGCAAACTCTCAGGGAGGCGGGATTTGCTTATATGACCCATGATCCCGCCACGATTGTTGAGGCCGCACATAAAAGTGGTGCCGTCTCTATTTTGGCGCATCCGGGGCGCAGTGATGGGTTTGTATGTTACGACCGCACGCTGTTGGACGACTTCCGCCAAGAAGCACCTATTGACGGAATTGAAGTCTATTATCCTGCCCATACGCCTGAACAGACGTCAATGTATCGGGAGTATGCCCAGCAGCAGCAGTTACTGATCAGTGCCGGTTCTGACTCACATCACATGGATAAGCCACCTATCAAGTATCGGGCTGAGTTATGCTATGCTCTTTTGGAACGTTTAGGCATTCAGATAGTGTAGTGGAGATTTTATGATGAAACCGAAAGTAACGGCCGTTAGCCGCAGCACCCAACATACCTTCAGCAAACCCAATCAACCATCCATCAACTTGATCGCAGGAATTGGTATAGAAGGGGACGCACACGCGGGGAAAACGGTAAAACACCGCTACCTTGTCGGCTTAGATGCAACCAAGCCCAATCTGCGCCAAGTCCATCTCATTCAGGTTGAGTTGTTTGACGAACTGAATGCAAAGGGCTTTTCTATAGAACCTGGTCAGTTGGGCGAAAATATTACAACGCGGGGTGTTGATTTACTGGCACTGCCAACTGGAACCAAGCTAAAAATAGGCTCAGAGGCGGTGGTTGAATTAACCTCTTTGCGGAATCCCTGTTATCAGATCGACAAGCTTCAAAAAGGCTTGCTGAAAGCTGTCTTAGATAAGGATGAAGAAGGTAATGTTATCCGCAAAGCTGGCGTCATGGGCATCGTGCTAGTCGGTGGCGAGATTTGTCCCAGTGATGCCATTATGATCGACCTGCCTCCAGAACCCCATCATCCATTAGAGTATGTTTGGTGATTGGACAAATAACACGATCTTGTCTATTGTTTTACTCAGGATTAGGGTAGAAAGTTAAACAATTTAGGTGAAATATGAACAGTGAGATGACTAAACCAACTATTTGTGTCGTCGGCGCGTGTAATATCGACTTGATCAGCTATGTGCCCCGTATGCCGGCTATCGGCGAAACCTTGCACGGCACTAGGTTTCGGATTGGCTTTGGCGGCAAAGGGGCCAACCAAGCAGTGATGGCGTCTAAATTGGGAGCCAATGTCAGCATCGTCACCAAACTGGGACGAGATACGTTTGGGGAAGATACGCTTAAGAATTTTAAATCGTTTAACATTAACACCGATCATGTTCACTTTACCGAGGAGGCATTTTCCGGTGTTGCCCCCATCTCTGTTAATCCAGAAGGGCAAAATTCAATTGTGATTGTGACTGGCGCTAATGACCTGCTGACTGAGGCAGAAATTGAGGCGGCTCGGCCTGTTTTTACTCAATCTGGAGCAGTCGTTTGTCAGCTTGAAATTCCGCTCAATCTTACGCTGAAAGCATTATCGGTTGCCCGGGAAGAAGGGGTACTGACAATATTTAACCCAGCACCTGCCCAAGCAGAACTCCCGGCTGAACTTTACGAGCTAAGTGATATTATTTGCCCTAATGAGAGCGAGACAGAGTTGTTGACTGGGCTACCTGTTGAAAGTGATGCACAAGCGGAAACAGCCGCTTACCAACTACTCAAGCGCGGGGTAAAAACGGTCATCCTCACCCTGGGCGAACGGGGAGCCCTGATAGTGGATCAGCAAGGTTCCCGCCGTATTGAAACCGAAAAGGTTAATGCAATTGATAGCACAGGTGCTGGCGATGCCTTTGTAGGCAGTCTAGCGACTTTTCTGGCACAAGGTATTGGGTTAGAAGAAGGCGTCAAGCAAGCTTGTGCTATTGCCACGCTATCAGTTCAAAAAATGGGAACCCAAACCTCATTTCCCTCAAAGATCATGTGGGATGCTGGGTAGCCAACGGCCGTTGTAGTTTGGGTGAGTCTGCACCGCATTTACTCGATCTGCTCAAATTCAGAAATAAGATTGCGAACTATTTCCACCTTGTACGCAGGATACTTCGCCCCTGTCTTTTGACAATAAATGGGACAAATGTATTCATACTCTTTGAGCAGAAGCTTGGTGCTTTCAATAATTTCTCCAGGGTTTAGATGTGGATAGGTTTGTAAAATACGCTGGGCAAATTCAGGATCAACTTGACTCAAATAAGTCCGAACACCCGAAGTCCACAAACGCATTTCGATTAAACGAGTGCGAACTTCAGCTAAAGAACTCATCGCGTTTGCTAATTTGTTAAAGGAGCGATAATCATTTTGTGCCCCTCGTTTCGCCCAACATACGATTTGTCGAAACATCCAAAAAAACCAATCGATCATTGCTGGGTCACCAGGCTCAAACCATTTCGGATATTTGGCTGCCTGAACTATTCCCGATTTTGGCAACAATTGTGCTAACTGATGCTCTGGATCGTATATGATTTCCAGGTTAGTGTACACATCTGACGCCTCCTTGATGTCTGATGGACGATAAAAATCTAAGTCAAGCCGAACACCGTTTCCGAATAGGTACAAAGCATTCAGATCATAAATCCAAAGTTTACAGAGTAGTGGCGATATTTCAGCTACGCGACTGTATAGCTCTGCCCTTCCTGTTCGTTCTTCATCGCGCAAGTAGCACCCAACATCTAAATCAGAGAAGGCATCATGTTGCTTCCGAGCGTAGGAACCCCCTACGACTATGCCCAGAACTCGAGCATCATTCTGGAGAATTGAGAAGGTTTCATTCAGAATTTCTGCTTGCAATTTTCTATGTTTAGCATGGTTCACAAATTCCATCAGGGCAACCAAGCATCATAGGCGATATTGGTATCACCACTGACAACCAACAGTTCAGACATGATCCCTTTCAGATTGCCACTATCCAGGCGCCAGCCGCCCTCAAAACGGGTGGTGACCAGATAACGGCCGTTCGTCAACCATTCCGCTCCTACCACCACACCCCCGGCTAAAATAGCCACCTCCACTGGCTCCCTATCTGCTTGCCCTACCGCCAATAATTCGGGTGCACTAAAAAGAAAGTATTGGCCATCGCCACTCCAGCCCCAAAATTTGGCCTGATCAGCGGCTATATAAACGGCCACATTCTCTCCGCTCCCATTAGCCAAAATAATTTCTGGCGCTGTCGAACCCGTATAGGCCGCATACCCTAGCCGCGAACCTGTATCTGTCCACTGTACCGGGTTAAAGAGAATGGTGTGTGGCAAACGGCCGATCTCCTCCACATCGCTCCCCGCAATTCGCCACAGATGGGTGAACGGCTTGTTAGCAAAGGGATCGGCACTGGGAACAGCCGAATAAACCGTGTTACCATCCCGCGCTAACTGTAGAATGGGAAAGTAAATATACTCACTGGCTGTGTTAATAAAATCAAACGTAACGAGCCGAATACGATTGCTGCCATCAGCGTTCACCTTTTCAATTGCATCTCGCTTGCTCAAAAGGATTTCCCCATTAGGTAAAACCAGAAATCGTCCCCCTCCCTGAAAGAAGGGCAACCGTTGCGTCAACTCACCAGCCAGCGTTACCGTCCACAAATCTTCTTGCTCAGAAGCTGCCCCAAATCCAGCAGCAAATTGGCCTGTTGTAAAAGCCAAGCCGCTGCCATCGGGTAGCCATTGCACCTGATCAATGATGGCCGAAAAGCCCTCCTGATTCGTCTGAATCGGCAATCCCTCAGAATCAACTAACAGCCGTTGATCGTTGCCATCCAAATTCACTACATGCAATTCATTACGACCAGGTGCGCCACGCAAATAAGCAACACGACGACCATCTGGGGCGATGAAAACCCGCTGCACATTGGTATCATCGGGCAAAAGTGAAACAATTTCACCAACCACTGGGTCTTCTGCGTTTGGATCAAAGGTTGTGGCCTGGAGACGGCCGTTGTCCACAAAGGCCACAATCGCCCGCCCCGGCTGGGGCTCAGGGGCCACAGGTGTGGGCGTGGGCGGCACTTCGGCAATAGGAACAGCCTCGGTATTAACGGCCGTTGAAAAACTATCTCCGCCCGAAATCCAACATTGCACACCAGTGACAGGGGTACGCGGCGGACACTCAATCTTCCACCAGCCACTCACTGGATCAGACCCAACGATGGGCGCTCTCTCGTCCTGCAACAAAAAGCTCACCCGATCATAGTGGATACCAGGCCCCGTGCGTACATTCAAATCTACCAATACCGTCGCCGTTGGCCCCGAAGGCGTGGCCGTTGCGCTTGGCGTGCTTGTGTCACTAGATGCTGGTGTTCCCGTCACGCCTGTGCTAATCTCCGTTCCACTCGCGGCTCCAGGCGTGAGCGTCAAAGCTGTAGGCGGCGGTGCAATCAGCGGCTCCGTCTCCCCAGCAAAGGCATTGCAAGCCAACGCAGATAGCACGAACAAACTTATCATGAACCAGAAATATCGTTCTCTTAGCATAAGATTGCTCCCTTGTCAGTTACCAGTTATCGGAGCAGAGACAATAAGTAGAGCGGCCCAATCCCAAATTACCACTTACCAAGTCCGATGTTTAAAGGCCCCACCCACCACCGTGCCTGCAATTTCCGTCTCCAGCAGCTCATCATGGGGAATGTTGTAAATGTCACGCTCAAAAATAGTCAGATCAGCCAGCTTCCCAGGCGTGACAGAACCAAGCTTGGCTTCCTGACCACTGGTGATGGCTGGCCCCATGGTGAAGGCATGGATGGTTTCATCCATCGTCAGTTTTTGCTCGGGATGCCAGCCCTCTGCCCCACTATAACCATTGGGATGACGCCGGGTGACGGAGGCATAGATGCCTGGCATAGTGTCGATCTTCTCCACAGGAGCATCTGTGCCAAAGGCAAGTACAGCACCACTCTCTAGCATGGTACGCCAGGCGTAGCTATATTTTGTGCGCTCACCCCAGTTGCGATCGGCCGTTTCCATATCAGAAATAACATGAATGGGCTGCATGGAGGCCACAACCTTAAGATGAGCCAGCCGATGCAAATCATTTTCATGCAAAATTTGCACATGCTCAATGCGATGGCGGCGAGCTGAAGGAGCTACGCCTCGGGCTGCCTCTTCTCGTCGCACCGCTTCATACACATCCAATACATCATGGTTAGCCTTGTCACCAATGGCATGAATGGTGACACTAAAGCCATTAGCGCTGGCAAAACTGGCCCGTTCCATCATCTCTTCCTTGTCAGTGACTACAATGCCATAATTGTCACTCTCGCCCTCATAAGAGGCAATCATAGAAGCAGTACGTAAACCCAAAGCACCGTCAGCAAATATCTTCATGCCCCCAATCTGCAAATAGTCATCACCAAAACCGCTACGTAACCCCACCCCTACCGCCGCTTCGATGCGATAGACGGGCACATTTTTTATGAAGCGCAGGCCCAGTTCCTGGTTGAGATTAAGGGCTTGTAGGGCTTGGAAGCACAAACGGCCGTCAAAATCATGTATGCCCGTCAATCCCTGTGCCCAACAAACTTTTTGGGCATAGCGCATAGCGTCAGCCAATTCGGTCACGGTCGGAGCCGGCAAAAGCTGTTTGACCAAATCCATAGCCGTTTCGAATAAAATACCTGTTGGATTGCCGTCCGCATCTCGTTGAATAGTACCACCAGGGGGATCGGCCGTATCGGCCGTAATACCCGCTAGCTGCATGGCCCGGCTATTTACCCAACCTGCATGGCCACTGCGAGCTGGAAAATAGGCTGGGTTATCGGGCACAATCTGATCCAGTTGTGCCGCAGTGGGATAGGCTTTGCCCGGCCATGTCTCCTGGAACCAGCCACGCCCACGCAACCAGTGATCGGGGTCAGGTAATCGGTGTTTGGTTAAATGTTTTTGAATACGACCTAAGGCATTATCAACTGAAGTTGTGCCATCCAAATCTATCTGCTGCAAGCCGAGGCTTAACCATTGGAAATGCACATGGGCATCGACCAAGCCAGGCGTCACAGTACGGCCACCCAAGTCAAGCCACTCACCATCCGATTTGAGCAGCGCCTTCATAGCGGCATCATCACCTACTGCCAGGAACTTGCCATCACGGATAGCCACAGCAGTTGCAGCGGGATGAGCGAGATTCATAGTATGGATACGGCCGTTTGTCAAAACAAGATCAGCAGACATAACAAACTCCTTATAGCATAAAATGTATATGGCTTGTAGTGTAATCCTTTTTTGAGGGAAGGTACAACAGATGGCGCATGAAACAAAAAAGGGCAAGCGTTTGCTTGCCCCTGCAATAGTTATTGCATATCTCTAGAACTCTTTGGGATTTCGTCAAGTTAAGTTATTTCGCTGAAAAGCCCGTACTGAAAGGGCTAAAGCTTCCTATAACAATTAGATGAAAAATCGATATAGAATATCGCCCGCCTTTTCCGTTATCTCGTCAGGCACATCATTATGGGCCAGCAAATCAGTCAATTGTGGCAGCAGTTGACGAATCTGTTTTTCCTTGTTGCCAGGCGCGCCATTCGGTGTATGCCGTAGAAAGGAAATTGTCTTC
This sequence comes from Promineifilaceae bacterium (SeqCode), assembly GCA_965223555.1. Lineage (GTDB taxonomy): Bacteria > Chloroflexota > Anaerolineae > Promineifilales > Promineifilaceae > CBDCWU01. The sequence goes on along the minus strand of CBDCWU010000009.1, from coordinate 1,456,492 downwards.
TCGTCAGTAGCAAATTTGCGTTTGTATCGGAGCAAACCCTCTTGATCCCAATCACTGAGTCCAAAGTCAAGGTATTCATACCCCCGGGCTTTGCCATATTGCATCCCCTCCCAAACAACTAAATCATTGGGACGAAAATTCACCTGGCTTTGGTCCGAAGCATTAAATTTATAATAAAATTTATTTTGCCACTCCAAAAAATAGACCCCGCCAATGACCTGATCCTCATGCACAGCCACCATCAGTGCCCCATGCCCATCAGGAATGAAATTATCCCAAATGTTCTCGAAGAAACGATATGATTGGGCTAGCAGATTATATTTGTACTTCCGTAGTTTTAGATGCAGGAGGAAAAATGAACGTAAATCATCTTTGTCTTGAGCCACCCGTACTGTAATGCCCTGCTTTTGCGCTTTGCGAATAGCGCGACGGGCAGAGCTATGCAGGCCCATCCACATATCGTCCACCTCACGTTGCAGATCAACACAGTGCCATTTGGCCCGGTTGACGAAAGTGAGCTGTTGACCACCGAGGGGCAAATCATTATGCAGACAACGCATATTAACCCGACAATCTTCGGCCAGCAAACGGCCGATAAGCGCATCCCAATCTGCCTGATTATCAACAAGAGGATCACAAAAGTCGGAGAAGGGCAAACTAGCAATACGCGGATCCATCATGTCCTCAATACGGCCGTAAGCAATCCCGGACCTGGGTTCACCCTGACCATCCAAGACCACCAAGGCCCGAATCTCAAAATCATACGTCGCATTTAAGGCACTTATCCAGGCTGGAGAGTGGAAAACATCAGTCCGATACTTATTGACAAGTTTTTGCCACAAAGGATCATGTTGGGGATCAATGGTAACAATATTCATGGGGAATCCTTTCACTGGCGTCACCTGGCCATTGGTAATTAGTTAGGGAAACCAATTACCAATGACCCAATTACTTAAGGTAGATACCGTTTTTCCGCTGCTTTTAACTCATCGGCATTTTGCAAGCGGAAAATTTCTTTAACAGAGACGATTTTTTCTTCTATAGGCATGAGGGATTGGGCTTCATGAATGGTAGCGGCCGTTTGTTGCATGGCCTTAATACTGCTGCGTAAGAGGTGATTTGCCCAAATTACCAAGCTAACTCCTGCCTCTCTAAAAACAGAAGTCGGCGTACTGTAATACATCGTCGGCACAATTACCACTGGGCAAGTATCCTTCCATTCAGCCATAAAGGACAATATATCATTGGGTGTGCTAATCTTGCTATGCATCAAAATCGCGTCGGCACCAGCATTATGATAGGCTTCAGCCCGTTTGAGGGCTTCTCCCAACCCCCAACCTGCAATAAAGGCTTCGACGCGAGCCACCACACAAAAATCAGGATCGTTCTGTGAATCTTTGGCAGCCTTAATCTTGCCCGCAAACTCTTGAATTTCAGCCAAGGGCTGTTGCTCGCCATTTATGAAAGAGTTCGTCTTGGGGAACAGCTTATCCTCCATACACATAGCCGCCACTCCACGCTGCTCCAACTTATGAACTAAGCGACGTGCATTGTTAAAATTACCATAGCCTGTATCTGCATCTAGCAGAATCGGAATATCGGTAGCATCGCTCATAAATTCCATTACTTCTAAAACCTGTGTCCAGCTCGCCTCATTATTATCACGCACACCTAGGGCAGCCGAGATGGACAAACCACTGCCCCAGATACCTTTGAAACCAGCTTCTTGAACGATCTTAGCACTCAGTCCATTATGTGCTTCCATAATAAATTCAAGCTGATCGGACTTTAACATCTGCTTGAATTGTGTTGTTTTCTTAGTCATTTTTGCTCTCTTAAAATTGGTAATTGGTCACTAGAAATGGAGAATCGGCAGTTTGCATCGACTAATTACCAACTAATCCACCTATTACACCACCACTATTTTCTCAGCGGCGAGGGCTTCTTCAGGGGTTTGGTTCATGGCCTCTTTAACATACGTGACAATAATTTGACCAATTTGACGTTGGGAATCAACTGTACTAGCACCAATATGTGGCGTCAAAATCACATTATCCATATGAGCAAAAGGTGAAATATTGCCCTCGCCTTCATACTCATGCACATCAATGCCAGCCCCAGCCAGATGACCGGAGACTAGCGCATTATAGAGAGCTAGTTCATTAACCACACCACCACGTGCCAAGTTGATGAGGATAGCACCAGGTTTCATTAGAGCAATTTCTTCAGCCCCAATCATGTTACGAGTTGACTCTTGCAGGGGAACATGAACACTGAGAAAATCGGACTGGGCGAGTACTTCTTCTAAAGTTGCTGGATGAATACCTCGTTCACGTAAGGCAGCATGGGTTTCCGGACGCGGTAGCTCGACACAACCCAACACATCCATACCCCAAGCCACGCCTAAAGAACCGGTGCGACGGCCGATATTGCCAGCACCCACAATCCCGAGCACCTTGCCTGCCAAAAGATGGCCTTTCATCTGCTGCTTCACCCAATGGCCTTGCCGCCACTTTTTGTCAGCGATGAACAAATTGCGGGCCAGAGCCAGCATGAGAGCAAAGCTCATTTCAGCCACCGCCCTGGCACCAGGGCCGGGGATGCGAATAAAACGGATAGGACGATGCAAGACATGGTCTAGATCAATATTGTCGTAGCCAGAACCAGCCCGCAAAATTAGGCGCAAATCAGGGGCGGCCGACATGACATCGGCCGTTATTTGCACACCACTGCGGAAAATCAATATCTCCCGATCCACTATCAGATTCTCTAATTCTTCTTCTGACGCATCAAAAGCACAAATGACATCGTGTTCGCGCGAGAGCTCCTTAATGGCGTCTTCATCAATAGAACTAGCTATTAATATTTTCATTTCTATCTATACCTCGCTTCTAGTTGAATGATTGACCTATTATTACAATGTATGCTTGGCTGTTGTTAGGTCAGTGGGGTATTAGTGAGAGGAATGATGAGTGGGAAACGGCCGTTCCTAGCCAGCCATCATTTCGCTATCATGATCCAAATTCAAACCACAATCAACCAAATACTTCGTGTGTAAGGTGGTTTAACATTGTGCCAGTTTGCCCGCTTAACCTGACAGTTCATATTACGATAGTAGGTAAACAGCAGTTTTTGAGAAGCTTAAAGCATCTATCCACAGGACTAATTTGTGATTTTGATCTAACCAATACTGGATACATTAGGCGTTGGCTATTTTTAGCTTTCTATTTTTTGGCGGAAAACTGGCCAATACTTGAGGGATCGTCTCCTTGACTTGAAATGCTATTTGTGGACGATTCCGTAGGCACATGCTGTCCGGAATGTAATTGCATGATGTGTCGGCTCACATCAGCATAAACTTGTTCTAGTGGCTGCGCAGCATCGACACGCACAAAGTTTTTCATCTTCTGACCTTGCGCCAAAATAGCTGCTGTTTTGCGTGTCAAATAAGCAACAGACGCTTCCGGCTTACGCTCAAACAAAATCTCTGGAGCTGCTTCTAAAAAAATCACCATATCTGGTTCTGGATAGAATCGGGTCAATATCTGATAAAGAATCCTCTCGGCTGGATGCTGTAAGCCTTCTTGCCCTACATTGGGGGCCATATCAAATAAGATATAACGATCATATAGAACCAAGTGGCCTCGTGCTTGCAAGAACCAAGCAATAAGTAGACGATACCAAGCTTCGGCAAATCGATTAAAAGTACGAAAAACTGTGCCAACATTGCCTCTTTTTTGTTTGCGATGTGCCACATGGTGGGTTGTCAAATAAGCAGGGTCTGTATTACCTGTTTTGGCAGCTTTCTTTTTAATAGCCCGCAGCTTCAAGTATAAAATCAAGCGCGAAGTAGGCAACTTATAATTACTTGATTCGATATTCAGCCCCATGTATATATATTTTAGGGGCAAGGGGAAGGTTTCAAGAAGTTTGTTGGCGATAGTTGTCTTCCCAGCTCCATCAACACCAATGAGTGCTACTGTTGTCATATTTCCTTAGGCCTCAATATTTTTGTTCCATTAACGGCCGTTGCCATATTCCCCTTCTCATTCTGACAGTATGGTTGCAAACGCTCAAACAAAAGATGTAAAGAAACAGGGTACGGATGTCGTATCAAATAGGATTCTTTATCAGCAAACGCTTGTTCCAACAATGTCTGTTGCCGTGCCTCCATCTCCTCAATAAGGGCATTTTTGCGATCAGGGAAGGCAAAGCGAAAGGCTTCATAAACAGCCATGAGTTCTTCTTGTTCAGCTATATTAGAATAAACCATGCGTTGTGCGATGTTCACACCATCACAAGCATCAATTGTAACGGCCGAATCGTTATGACTAGTAATCAGCCATAATTTATCCAACTGAACCTTTGTTTTATGGTAACGTTGACCAAAAATCTGCTGAGGCCAAGCCTTCAAGCGCAGCCGTCGTTTAATCAAGGGCATCCCTTCATCTAACAACTCAAAGGGAAATTTTTGGTTTAACCCGCCACGAGTGATAGCCTTATGTATGGCCTCAAGCGAGTGAATGCTTTTGAATAGAAAACGCTGCTGCCAGCGCAGTTTGGGCAGCAGTTTGGGAATATAGGGAAATTGCCAATCCCAAATAGAGACGGGAACCGGTAAACCAAACATTTCACGGCCGTCACCAGACACAATAACCCATTCATCCCCTACGTAGTAAGCACCGTGATTGGCGAAGGCCAACAGAGCCTCCGTTTTACCCCCTTTTGTCCAACCCATCACCAAAACACCAACACCATCATATTGAAAAGCCGAGGCATGAAGGGGGATATATCCCTTATGCAAAAGTGTCAGTCGTATAGTTTCAAAAAGAAAAGGGATAGTACTGCGCTGGCGACGGCACACAATTTCACAGGGACCACCAATTTTGTCCATGGGAATCTGCGCACTTATTTTGCCCGTCCGTTTGTTGATGATGAAAAAATCCTCATCAGTGAACCCTACTTGGTTAAGTCCCAAATAGGTCAAGTTGTGTGGAGCAATCTCGACGACAAACCGAACAGTAATATCTGGCTCTCGATCTAATGTGGCTTGAAAGTGACCCAATTGATTAGTCAGGGCTTTGACAGCCGCCGGTGGAGGGTCAAGTAAGCGAATACCAACAAGACCATGAAGGTCAAAATCAACGGCCGTTTCCCTCTCCCTACTTTGCACAGACGTTAGTATCTGACTCATAAAGGCTACTCGTCTCTAGCTTCACCACTAGTAAGAAGCCAGCGCGTTGCTTGGAATACAGCTACAATAAAAGGCAAAGGATCGCGCCAAGAAAAAACAGCATACCCTTTGCGACCCCGCACTGACTCGCGCCACTCTTTGAATGTCAACTCCCCCCTACGCCAATAGTAGTAGGCTGATTGCGTATCTCGCAATAAATGAACCCACTTAACACCCTGATATGTTTGCTGCAGATTGGGCGGCAGGGGCAAATCTAAAGCATCACAGTACATAGCATAATGCAACTCTACCCCACCAGCTTCGGCAATAGCTGAGCGGCCTGTAGGACGGCCGACATTAGGCTCGATAATAAAAAAGTCATCCCGATTGCGGTCATACTTCATTTCCATATAACCCAAGCCACAGTAATTGACACCCTTAAAGAGGCGCAAGGTTTCATTTAGGACAATGTCATTGCGACATTCTTCACCCAGGCAGCTTTGACCTGTTTGCGGCGGCCATTGGCGTAATTTGCGAGCCACGAAAGTGACCACCGGCTCGGATTTTGTATTAAAATACACATTGCAAGAGTAGAGGTCGGCATCAGTACCTTCAATCCAATCTTGGGCGATAAGCATGTCAGCCCAATTACAACAACGATCGTACATGTCCAACAGTTCTTGACCACTATTAATCTTAAAGGCTTTAGCCTTGGTGTGTTTCGACCATTCTGACAGTCGAACGGGAGGCTTTAGGGCACAAGGAAAGGATAAACCAGCCGCTGCTTCTTCTGCGTCGGCCCGACACTTTAGAATATAAGTCTTGGGAATGGGTAGCCCCACCTTTTGAGCGTAGGTGTAAAACTGCACTTTATCCTTCAGCATCTCCACTGTCTCTGGTGCGGCTAAAACGATATGGTACCAAGGCTCCAAAAGCTGGCGTCGTTTGGAAATAAGGAGAACGTTCTTAGCCTGGCAAGGATACAACACAGGTTTTTGATCAAAGGAGGGCCCCATCTCGATCAACAAGTCAATTAGTTCATCGCTGCTGGTGTTGGCCACTAATACCTTTTCACAGACGCGTGTATAACGACTGTAATATTTCGGGTTTTTGGTAATAGCAATGACTGGCACATCATGACCAGCCAAAATCCGGGCCACTTGCAAGCCTTGCATGGAGTCGAGGCCAACGAGAATGGCGTGTGGTTTCTGCTTGGTACTCATAAATTCCTTAAGTCAATTCTCTAATAATCTGTCTGGCAGCTTATGCTTCTTCAGCGACCGTTCAGCGCATTCACTGTCGCTACATACGCTGCCGCTACTTTGTCCCAGTTATACTGTTCATTAAAACGGTCAGCATTATGAGCAATATCGTATAGCCGTTGCTGGTCTTGATACAAAGTCAAAATACAATGCATCAGATCATCCACATCACCTGGTTTAAAAAACTGCACCATTGTTTCGTCAAAATAGGCCATAATAGTTGGTGTTCGTGCTGCAATAACCGGTGTGCCTAAAGCCACATACTCCATCAGCTTAGTTGGCAGCAAGCCATCTGTAAAGATATTGCTGCGATTGGGCACAATGCCCACATGAGCCTGCTCAATGATGGGGGGTAATTCTGCCGCTGGAATGAATTGGCGGCTCAAATCTACATGTTCTTCCAGCCCCAACTCCTGTGTCATCTGCAATAAATCGTCCCGATACTCGCCATCGCCAACAAGAACAGCACGTACATTGGGCAATTCAGCACGCATTTTATCTACAGCCTGCACAATTAAATCTACACCATAACGGTGAGTGAATGTACCATGATAAATTAGGTTGAAATGATCACCATTGACAGATGGTGTGATCGTATTGCGCTGAAAAATACGACCGTCGGCCACATTCATCACTACAGATATCTTATGTGCTGGAACACCCCGTTGAATCAACGTCTCTTTCCATACATCTGTTACTGTAATCACATGATCGGCAAAGCGGCAAGAGAGTCGCTCCTGTAAGGTGACTATGCGTACAGATAAGCTGTTCATATCACCTTCTGATTTAGCCGCGAAAAACTCCGGCATCAAATCGTGCAAGTCTAGAATCAATTTAGCCCCGCGTAGTTTAGGGTAAATGGCGCAAAAGATGAGGAAATCTGGCAAATTGTGCACTTGAACTGTGCCATAACGTTTTTGGGAATACAGAGTCAACAGCTTGAAGAAAGCCAGCATGAAAAAAGCCAAATATTCAAGCAGTTGTACGGCCAGACCATACCCCTTATATCGTTTCATGGGTAGACGATAGATATTGACACCTTCTTCACTATCAACCGTCTCTTCCCCCGCATCCCGCAAACACAATACATCTACTTCATACCCGTCGGCCACTAAAGCTAATGCCTCCCGTTGCACACGGGTTTCCCCCACCGGGTAATAGGCATGAACAATCATACAATGACGTTTTGGCCGTTGGCCCGCATTTTCACCACTCATAATCAGTCCCCACTAACAGACTTCAAGACCCAAATGATTTTATCATTCCTCATCGCAATACCCTTGTTATAGAACCTCTAGGTCTGGAAACTCATTACCAGCAAATGCCATCATATTGAGCTTGCATTTGCTCTGTGTCTACCATATTTCTCTCTAGGTCAATGATAATCTGTTCCGGTTTCGCCTTTGGCAATGCTTGCTGAAACTCGGCCGTACGATAACCAACGATGATCACATCACTAACCGCGAGGACATCTTCAATCGAATTACACATCAATGAGGCAATATGCGGGATTTCTTGTTCGATATAAGCACGATTTGCACCTTGCAAATTCGCTAGTGACACATTTTTGTCATATACAGCCACTTGATAGCCTTTACCAATCATGCGCTCCACGAGTTCCACCATCGGACTTTCACGCAAATCGTCTGTACCCGCCTTAAAGCTAAATCCCAACACACCAATTCGCTTACACTTTGTGCGACGCACCATTTGGTAAGCAATATCTATTTGTTGCTGATTGCTCCGCATAATGGACTCCAAAACGGGCGGAGCTAGGTCATAATGACGGGCATGGTAAAGCAAGGCTCGTAAATCTTTAGGCAAGCAAGAGCCACCAAAAGCAAAGCCTGGTTTCATGTAATAGGGTGAAATGTTGAGTTTGGTATCTTTGCAGAAGATGTCCATTACCTGATGGCTATCAATGTCTTGCTGTTTGCAAATATTGCCGATTTCGTTGGCAAAGCTGACTTTGAGGGCATGAAAGGCGTTGCAGGCATACTTTACGGTCTCGGCTACTTTGATGGGTGCCACGATGACTTCAGCATCGAGCATGGAGTAGATTTGGCGAACGGCCGTTACCGTGCGCTCATCATCCCCACCAATCACCGTAAAAGGAGGATCGTAAAAATCTTTAATCGAACTGCCTTCCCGTAAAAACTCTGGATTAAAACCAACACCAAAATCGCATCCCGCTTTCTTGCCTGAAGACTGCTCCAAAATTGGAATAACCACTTCTTCCGTGCTGCCTGGCAGCATGGTGCTGCGTGCCACTACCACATGATAATCTGACTTCGTCTGCAAAGCCTCGCCAATCTGCTGGCAAACTCGCTTGATATAGTTCAAATTCAAGCTGCCATTGGGATGGCTAGGCGTACCTACACAAATGATGGAAAGATCGCTGTTATGCACCGCCTCCACGGCATCAGTCGTTGCCCGAATACGGCCACCATCCACACCTTTTTTCATCAACTCAGGTAAGTCAGCCTCAATTATAGGGCTTTGTCCAGCATTGATCATCTCCACTTTGGTGGTATTTACATCAACACCAATTATCTCATTGTCATTATCAGCTAGGGCGGCAATAGAAACAGCCCCTACATATCCCAAGCCAAAGATACTAATTTTTGCCATGAATCATTGTCCTCTGAAAGTAGTAGTCAGTAACTAGTATTCAGTATTCACTAGTATTCAGTATTCACTACTGATTACGGCACACTGATTACTGATTACTTATTTTACCAGTGATTGTTGAATTAATTTGGTCAGCAAGGCAATTTTCATTTGCCATTCTTCTTGCTGTTCTTTTTGTAACTGTTTAATTTCGGTTTGGTAACGGCCGTATCCCTCTCGCATCATGGACACACCCTGTTGAATGCCGCTCACGCTGTTATCCACATGCACCGTGCCCTTATTAAAATAGGTTTCCAATAGCGGCCACTTGGACGTGATGATGGGTTTGCCCAGCGAGAGAGCTTCACACGCCCCTCTTTGCATCGTATGGTTGCGGGTTGTCAAGCACATCACGGCCTGGCTGCCCGTGAGCAGGGCATAATAGGCCTCATTAGGCAAGAAATCTGTAAAATGCACGTTATCTGGATAGCTTTTGGGGAAGTTTTCACCAGCACGGCTCTTTTTGCCCGTCACATAAAACTGAACCCCTTCCAAATCAGTCGCTGCTGATAATATCTCAGGCAGCGGCTCATCAGCAGCAAAGGTATTGACCACAACTACGTTGAAATCACCATTAAGGGGAAAAGAGCCACCTTTTGGGAAGGTTGTCGGAATGTCCCGCAGGATAAAAGCGTGGGCTCCCTGTTGGGTCAGCATCTCCTGAAAATACTCATTGGTAACGATAGTACTCACAGCTTTGCGTGCCAGAAAACGATGTAACCATTTGGGGCGTGTCCAGTAGGGAGAAAGTAAAGCATCACTGTGGGCGTCTATGACATAACGGCCGTTTGTCAACGCACAGTACAAATACACAAACAGCACGGCAAAACTAGGGGGGCTTTGGATAAAAACCACACGCGGCCGTTTTTGAAACAGCAACTGTAATGTCTTTACCGCTTGATAACTATATTTGTAAGGGGCCACCCGGAACCCCCGTTTTGTTGTACTGTACAAAAAATGTAATTCATTGATGCCCAATTCCCTGGCAAAAACCTGGCTGCGCGGGCCATGGCTGGGCGGCCCCCACACCATAAACAAGGTTTCATCCCGAAGTTGGGAAAATTGTAATGTATCCACGCTCATAATATATCTGAGTCAAACAGACTGACGGGCCTATGAAGCCTATCATATCTTGCTAAACATTAATCTATAAACTCCTTCAGTAATTTTTCGACGTTGCTCTCTACGGAGAATGATCCCATTATGGTTTCTCTACCTTTCGATCCCAATTTCTTAGCAAATTCTGGATTGTCCAGGAGTCGCGCCAACGCGTCAGCCAGAGGAATTGTCTGTTCTGGCGGCACGAGCAAACCATTTATACCATCCTCAATTACTTCAGGAATACCTGAATGGCGCGTAGAAACAACAGGAAGTTCCATTGCCAGCGCTTCCAAAATCACATTAGGAATACCATCTCGTTCGCCATCAGCCTGCACGACACAGGGCAGAGAGAAAAGAGTAGCTTGCTTGTATTTATCAATGACTGCTTCATGGGGCAAAGCACCACACAAAATCACAGCATCTGCCAAGTCAAGTTGTTTGATTTGTTCTTCAAGCTGGTTGAGTGCTGGTCCTGGTGGCCCAACGATGTGGCAATCAAAGTGATAGCCTCGCTCTTGGAGCAGATGACAAGCCTGAATCAAATAGGTGAAGCCCTTCTTTTCCTTCAGCTGTCCCACCGCAACAATCAGTGGCTTATCAGTGGGCTGAGGCTGGGGCTTATAATTCGCCATATCTAGCCCGTGATAGATACGATGGACTTTGCGGCTAATTTCAGAGCCAATGGTCGCCTCTAAATGATCTTTATTATATTGTGTACAAGTAGCCACAAAACGTGCATGGCTTATTTTCTCCGGCAACATAATTGGGTTGACATAAATATCAGTAGCATGGGCGGTGGCGCTGTATGGAATATTATGCAAACGGCCAATCACCATCGCCACAGTCGTCGCCCTATCTACAAAATGAGCATGAATATGATTACCCGGCTGCTCCCGGATCAGATAAGCAGCATATACACCCGTGCTAAAATGGAGCAGGGTTTTGAGACGCGCCGGCATGTTAGGGTGAGAACGGGTAAATAAATAGAAAAGAGTGCGCAGGAAGGTAAACGGCCGTGTCACTACCCCCCACAAATGACTTAGTACCAGGGTTATTATAGAAACTGGCAACAAATAGCGCACACTTTTTTGCAATTCAAGTTGCTCTGGAGCCAATTCACGCTTTGGTCGGCGGATTGAAACGATCTGTAAATTGACCCCCCATTGGCGTAGCAAACGAATTTCTCGGTCAATAAATGTCGTTGTGAGCAAAGGATACGTACCAATCACATACGTTAGCCGCAAACCTTGTCCATTTTTAACCTCATCAATCATGTTTAGCCATCTTCACCCTTTCGTCCCCAATAAAAATACTGAGAAGCAGTTTGTATCGCATATCCTTGATTTCACCTCTACTTAGGTGCTTTTGTATACAGAGCTTTTGCACCACACAGAAACAATCCATTATCAAGTTGCGGCTCACTAGTTGATGGTGACAGATATACATGTTGGTAAGCTTCCGTGGCACCAATATCCGGCAAAACAGTGCGGGGACACCCTAGAATATCATCATAAGGGGCAAAGGTAGGCTCCGCCATGTCAATTGCCGGACTATCCATAGGGATATGTCCATACTGTTCTACCAAGCGTAGAAATTCCTGGCGGATAGAGCTATTACCGCTCACAAAGGTCGTTCCTTGCCATCGTGGCAAAACAAGTGTTGTTTGATCAAGTTCCAATCCCGGATCAGCTACAAGCGCATGAGCATCGTCAACCAGTGGTGATACCAGACTACCAGAAGGGATTTCCTGATCCCCATTCCAATAGAGGTTATGATCTAAAATCAGACGGTTCGTCTCATTCGCATTTCCAGTAGAGAATCTCCGTGTGTCATCTTGAGATCTCCAACCCATAGTCCCTGTGAAATCAGCCCAAATGTTATTATAAAATAAGATATTTTCGTTTAGAGGATTGTCCCTCTTTATATCGACCCGAAATGCATAAGCCCGAGAAGGCAAATCTCCAATCACTGTATTATTAGTAAATGTGACATTTTTTGCTCCACTTACACCAAACGAACTGACTAATTCGTCGGCTCCATTGCCAATCATCAAATTATTTTCCACCTGAACATCTTGCGCCTCATAATATGGCTTACCGTCATTGCCAATCTTGACAAATGTTTCCACACTCCCTTCCCAATTCAAGAAAATATTACGCCGAATCGTTATACGTTCACTTCCTTCCAAATCATCCCCAGTTACATTACTGCCCTTCACCACAATAAAATGTTTTGTATCCTGATTATTTGGTCGTCCACTTCCAGCAAAGTCGTTAAAGAAGATATTATCTTGAATGACCACATCAGTAACACCATTTACATCCATATGCTGCTCTGACGCTGTCTGATTGTAAAAGATGTTACCTTCTATAGTAAAAAAACGGGCACCATTGTGGATTTTAAGGAGATCATTGTTATAGGAATCATGAATGATGTTATTACGGAAGGTTACATATTCTGACCAGGTCTCATTACGCCGGTCGGCGACAACCACAAAACGACCACTATCAGGGCCAGAGTGTCGCATTTCAAACCCCTCAAAAATCATATTTCGTACCCCATCTAATTCGATGACATTACCCTGATGCTCAAAAACAGCTTGATAAGGGGTGATTGCTTTGAAGATGGTAGGGGTTGAGAATCGCTCTGTCAGATCATTGCTACCCTTGTAGATGCCCTCATGAAACCAGACTGTGCAATGATTATCAGGTACATAGGCTGCGGCATGGTCAAGGGTGGCCCAGGGTTCAGTAAATGTGCCTGGATTGCTATCATCACCAGTTGGCAGCGGTGCTACCCAATATTCGCAGGCCGATGATGGGATAAGATTAGTATGAGGGAGAGGTGTGACGGACTCAGACACGGCCGTTCTGGTAGCAAATATACTCGACAAAACGGCCGTTGTCCCTGGTTCCTCACTCCGACAGCTTATCAACATAGACCACGCAATTAGTAAATAGAACCAACGTCGATTACTATTCCCCATCGTCCATAACATCCTTACTTATCCATCATTATCTAGCCGACGAGCCGATGGCTTGCGTCCCTTTAGATTTTTCAGACGCGCCCAAGGTTCCCGCAACATCATACGCCCGTAATTAAGTGGGAAGTCTATTAAGTTAAACCGAAGTCGAGCCAACCCCGTGAGAGACAAAGGCTCAAGCACGTAGCCATAACTAGCCATCTGCCGAGATGTACAGGCCTGTATAAAGGCAATATCTTTTTTGGAAAGAGTGGTGCGAAAACGGCCGATAGATGTTGTCCATATAGGTCTTGGGGAACGCACTAAGACATTATCCGATTCTGAAGTGGCATCTGCTCCATTCTCCATCATGAGCATCTCTGGCGAATAAGTTTCACCGATAAAATCACAGACATCTCGTAATACTACCTCCGGCTTTTGAGCCAAAGTTTCATATTGCACAATCTTATAACGTTCCCCATATTGTCGCTGATTGCGTTCTGCCAACCGCACCGATGCCTGCCATAAAGCTACACCAGCCCCTAGCTTACCCCGACCCACACCGCGATGGCTGAATTGGGAGGCATATCTATCGCGGGGATCACGGATGATATGAATCATTTTAGCGGTAGGATAAGCCATCAGGATCGTATCCGCATACCGCTCTGAGCCTAATGACTTATCACCCCAGCGCACCTTGCCCAATCGCTCCATATTGTGTTCGCAAAGCAAAGCAAATAGTCTAGGATAGCTCTGTTCGCCCTGGCTAAACTCTTGGCGAAGGCGATCTGGCTGGGGCTGCAATCGCTGCATGCGGCTATTGCGCTGTATCTCCGTCAGGCAACGTTCAAAATTTTCAGGGTCACTCAGATCACCAAACCGGTCATTGTAATACGACCAGAAGTTGGTGCGTCGAGTCATGGCAATCCGGGGATGGGATTCCAATAGTTCACCTAGAAAACCAATACCTGTGCGATCTACGCCCGCCAAAAATATAGGGCCTTGTTCCATCTTATGATATTTCCTCTGCGCAATTAATAGCCATAGAGATGAGACCCGAAGAGTTTTGAGATATCAAGAGATAGACGACAAAACTTTCGGGTCTTAGAAACTGCAAACGTCGTGGGGGATATTCTATAAAACGGCCGATTCTACTGTGACCGTCTGCTTATTGTTACGTAAATCCTTCTGTCCACCTGGACGAGTAACAAAACCACGCTCAACAAGTAAATTGAAAATAGCTTTGGCCGTCTCTTCTGGCGGTTCCCGGGTTGTGTCAAATGACAAATCCGGTTCCAGAGGCAGTTCATAGGTGCGGCTTTGCCGGAAAGGCAAAGTATTTAAGATACGTCGCACAAAAAAGCGAACCTGTTTTATGAGCGGTGTCTTCTTCTTGCGACGCTTTTTACGAGCCGCCGCCACTTCTGGTGGGACATCGACATAAACCTCAATAAAGTTATCAGACCCCACCAATTCCCGAACGGCTAGCCTGGTTTCACTGCGGGCACTCACCGTCACACAGATAGCAATGCCACCATGGCGCACAACCTCACGGGCCACAAAACCCTTTCTCATCAATTTGCCTTCGCTGGTCTTTTCACACCACTGTTTCGCCAGCAAGGGCACAACGTCCAAAAGAGTAATGGTTCGTCCGCACTCCTCAAGAAGTGGGATTAATTGATTGGTGATGGTAGATTTGCCGGCACCACTGCGGCCGGTAAACCAGATGCAGACTCCTTTTGCATTTGTCACAATAAAATCTCCTTACTGGGTGCTATTTTTAAGCCGATGTTCAGGCACAGATTTCCCTCTTTTATTTAAGGTAATCCAGCCTCTCATACGAATGTAATTCATAGGCAGATTAACAAGATAAAACAGAGAACGATCTCCCAATGAGAGTTGAATGGGTACGAGGGGATAATTGAAAGTCACCATATCACGCCCAGCACAAGTTTGCATAAATGCAATATCTTGTTGGTCTAGCACTTTACGAAAACGGCCGATGGACTTTGTAGAAATGGTACCCGGCTGAAAATTCTCAAAAGAGCTATTGCCACCAGTATTTCCATGTTCTGGGGCGCCTCTCATGGCAAGCATTCGTGGCATATATTGTTCCCCAATGAAGGCGCAGACTTCATGTAATGTTTCTTCTGGCTGACTAGCCAAAGTTTCATAACGCAGCGTCATATATCTGTCAGGATAAAGGTCTACATTGCGACTAGCAACTTTGGCTGAAGCTAACCAGCGACCTGTAGCCGCAGCCACACCTTTTTCGGCTCTATCCTGGTACCGCTTTAACACCGAGGCATAACGATCCCGCGGGTCACGCAGCATATGAACAATTTTGGCCTTGGGAAATTCGGAGAACACCTTGTCAGCATAATGTTCTGTGTGCAAAGATTTATCGCCCCAACGTGGTTTCCCCACTCGTTCGGCATTGTGCTCATGGAAAAGAGCAAATAAACGGCCGTAACTCGGCTCTCCTTCCCAAAATTCTCGCCGAAGCCGTTCAGGGTCCGGTTGCAGGTGATCCAGACGCTTATAATTGAGCATCCCCTCCAAACAACGCTCGAAATTCTCTGATACGCTCAAATCACCATACTGCCCATAAAACCAACGCCACATATTTGTCCGCCGCACCATTGAGATGCGCGGATGGGAGGCCAGCAGAGCAAACAAAAGACTTGTGCCACTGCGGTCAGGGCCAGCAATAAAAATAGGTTCTACATTCTTCATCATTTACTGCCTCTACTTTTTGATTGGCCTGCTCTCATAACAGGCTCATCTGTTTCATTATGAATGATGCCAGGCCCGTTGATATAGGGCGACATGATCCTGGGCTTGTTTCCTTGCACTATAAAATGAATCTACTCGTTTATAAGCTGCCTGCCCCATCGCCCTGGCCTGTTCCGGTTGGGCCAATATAGTTGTCATCGCTTCCGCCAGTTTATCCGCGTCACCTGGGGCAATGAGCAGCCCTGTTTGCTGAGGCAGCATTACCTGCTGCGATCCGGACACCTTGGTAGCGATGATGGGCAAGGCACTGGCCATTGCTTCCAAAAGGGCCATGGGCAAGCCCTCCCATAATGACGGCAAGACAAAGTAATCGCTGACTGCCAACAAATCAGGAATATCATTGCGGCTACCCAAAAAGTGAATATTGTTGTCCAAATGGAGGGCTTCCACACGTGCCTGCATCTCAGTCCGCAGTTCGCCATCACCGATCAAAAGAATATGAAGGTCAGGAAAGCGCTCAATAATCTGCGAAGTTGCTTCTAGCAGGTAGGCATGTCCTTTTTGTCTTTTGAAAGTGCCAACCATAGCCATCAGGCGGGCCTCTTCACCAAAACCCAATTGGCGACGAATATGTACCTTATCCACCACCTGTTGGTAACGGTCGATATCTACTCCATTGCTGATAATCGTGATCTTATCCTCAATATCATCGCCAATCTCGGTCAGCAAAGACGGCCGTATCGCTTCCGACACCCCAATAAAACCATCTACCCAACGGGCCATAAAACGATATAGCCAACGGTGAGCCGCTCGTTTGGGGCCTAATAACCAGCGGAAGCGCGGGAGATGTTCCGAGCGCAATGTGAAATTATAGTTATGAATCGTCCAAAACACGAGGCGTACATGGCTCCCCCACTTCAAAGTTAAGACCAAAAAGTCTAAACTTCGTAACAAATGCGTTTGCACCACATCCACCCCATACTTTTCAATGAGGTCGATCAAGGCGCGGCGCAGGCGCAACATATCAGCAATAAAGTAAGGCAAAGCCATAACACTGTGCTTTCGTCCTGGCAGTACCTCAACCGGAATGCCCATCCGCTCAATGTCTTGGCGCAGTGGGCCGTCCTTGAGGGTGCAAACGATTGGTTTGTGCCCATCCTCAGCCAGATATTTTGCTAGCGTACGGACAACTTCCTGCGCTCCGCCAATATCGAGATTGCTGATGATTTGCATTACGCGAATGCCATCACTGTCTGTCATATAATTTCTATCGTCTTGGAGACTGGGATCAGTATCCCGCCTTGCTACTACTACCTTATTCAAAATAACCCAAAGCCCTTAAACGATCCCGGACAGCTTCGGCATCATCAAAAGATAAATCTTCTACAATGTATTCGGCTTCCTCTTCACTGGGCCATTTGCCCGGTGAAGGCATCATCTCTATCGGGTGTACTTGTAAGCTTTCAGAAGTTAGAATTTCTGTCAGAACTCGGCCATCCATATCGTCTGGAACCGGCAAGCCCAATAAATGTATAATAGTAGGGGCCATATCCTCAATCAGCAAATCGGGCAAAGGCTCTGCTTTGGCTGTCACTTCAGGGCCAGTCGCCACAAAAATACCTTCAATGTGATGCCCACCTGGATCACTAATATTAGGCCGATCAGTGACAATAGCACTGTAATGACTTAAACGATCGCTGCTGCCATAATCAGGATACATGATGAGAATAATGTCCGGCTTATCCGCCACATAAGGGCCATGATAGCATTCTTCACGGCGAAAAACCCAGCGCACAATGGGTTGTCCCGTAGCCGGATCCGTCAGCGTTTTAACGGCCGTCATCAACTCCTCACACAAAGCCTCCCGCTCCTCACCTTGAGCATTGATACGAATACCACCTACTGGATCAAAAATGCGAACATAATGTGCCTTCGAGTTTGCAAAATCAATCCGTGCCGTTGGCGCTTTTTTCATCTTCTTAAAAGTCTTACTCGAAGTCAAACCGGGAATCCAACTAACCATCTTCCGCAATTTATCTCGGGGCACTCCTATTTGCAGCAAAAGGCTATCCGGCGAGCTTTTCTTGCTGCTATCAATTTGCAAATAACCTTTCTTAAACAACCAATTATTCCAGTGGGTATTCTTGGTATAAATGCGCCCCATGCCATGATCAGACATCAAAACCGTGGTCGCTCCCTCACCTGCTTCTGTCACCAACTCTCCGATCATCTCATCTAGACGTACATAATATTGCACAATCGCTTCATGCAAGGCCATGCTTTCTGGCGATCCATCCAAATCTTGGACAAGATGATAAGGCCATAAATAATGTCCCATTCGATCTGAAGCCGTAAATACCACCATACACACATTCCAATCTTCCGTATCCATTAGGGACAGGGTCAAGCGGCAGCGTTTTTCCTCCATCTCCTGAAACTCACGCATCAACTGCAAGCTTGGTTTTACCACGCGCTTGGGCTTCGGCTGATCACCATCTCCAGCAAACGGCTTCTGCTTAATAAAACGATCTAAATCTATTTGATAATCTGTTATTTGTTCAGAAAGTTCAGGCGGATAAGTAAAAATTGCAGCATCTGGAGGTGTCAGAAGGCCAGTTACCATAAAGCCATTAACAGGACGCGGCGGATAACTCATGGGTACATTCACAACACCAGCTTTCAAGCCATGATGAGCCACAATATCCCATAAAGTAGCTGATTTGATGGTGCGAGCATCCACAATATCGGCCTGCTCACGACCGCCCTCTTCGGGTATATCATCAATATCAATGAAGTGAAAGACCCCATGCTTGCCTGGGTTCTTGCCCGTCAGGAAACTACTCCAAGCAGGTGCTGTTAAAGGGGGAATAGTGGAACGCAGGTCACCCCAACAACCATTCGCAATCAATTTGGCTAAATGGGGCAATTTACCTTCATCTAACCAGGGCTTTAGCACCGTCCAGGTAGCCCCATCCAAGCCAATAATTAGCACTTTGTTTTGTTCTTTCATACCTTACTTCTAACCTAAGTCAACAGACAGGACAAGTTTTTTTGTTGCGCCTTAATCCATTGATACAATTCAATCTTTTGTTGCGCCTCTCTCAACCAACGAGTCGAGTGATCCTGACCATATCGATACCAACAAACAATAATTCGACGTATTGTTAAAAATTGCCACACCACAGGCAGCAGCCGCAGCTCATCGGCTTTTACGGTGCTAATTGTGTTATAGGCTTCCAAAAAATGATTCATTTTCTTCAGATCAAAGCCCAGTCTATTTTTAGTGAATTGAACAAATGACTTTGCTAGGTCTGTCACGCGCCAATCGAGCCGAGCCAGTTCGAAATCGAGGATGACAACTGGTCGACCGTGTTGAAAAAATAGATTATAAGGACCATAATCCCCATGGATTATCAAGCGGGGTAAAGCCGCTTGTTTCAACTCTTCATCAAGCGTGTAGAGTATATCCTCTGCCCATTGGCCGTATTGGCGCATTGTTTGCAACTCTAAAGAGGTCACCAAGGGTAAATCAGCTATATTTTGCTGACACCAGCTCAGTTGCTCAGCGTACCAATTCACGTCACGCCATCGCTCACCATTCTGTGCTTTGAAGCCATTAGAATTACACCCTTCGGGAACAAAATCCTGTAGGGCATTGTGCAAAGCAGCCAGGGCCTGAGCGGAAAGAGCCATTAACTGATGAGTCTGAGAGGGCCAAAGCAAATATTGGTGGTATTGAAAATAGCCGTCAAGAAAGTCGAACAGGGCAAAACAGCTGCCATCCTTTTGCAGCAGCGTTTGTCCATCGCTGGTGGCCAGCAAACGTGGGGCGGGGAATTCTATTTGGGCCAAATGATTGAGAATAGAATGTTCGTGAATGACAGCCGGAGGACTAACGGAGCTTTTATACCGTTTTAATATCTTTTTGCCCCCTGATGTGGTTAAAATCACATGCTCCCCACGACTTGTCCCCGCAGGCTGGGAGATTTCTCCTATCACTTGGAGATCATAAGCAGCTATTATCGCTTGGAGGATTTGAGGGGAAACGGCCGTCTTTCCCTTAGGCTCTCTCCAGCGTCGAAACAACTTATCAGGACGGGGCAACAAAAAAGGTTGCCCCATGGACAATACGGGTGTCATCATAATTAATGTACTTAAACAGCTATTGCTCTCTGCGGACGGTGAACCATGCCGGCCAAGTAGGCATCTAAGTCCGTTTGTAAGTTAACCGTACTCAAATCTAATTCTTGGCTGTTGTCTATAGTAATCACCTCACGGCTATCATTGGCTAAAAAGTCCGCCGCCATCTGGATGATTCGCGAAGCCTGGGCCATAAATCTCTCTAGAACCTCTGGGTCTTGAAGCTCCACGCGCGAGGGATGTCCCCGCATCTGTGATCTCTCCAGACACACGCTGATTGGTGTTTGAATGAAAATCACTAAATCTAAAGCGGGCAAAGCCGAAAAATAAGACCTCAAAATGCCTGCCTCTAGCTCTTTGACTTCCCAAGCATACAAGTTCACCGCCCGATGTAAAAAACCCTCTTCAAGCAGTACAATTTCCTCGGGTCGTAAACGATGCCGCAAATAAAAATAGGTGCCAGCCATCCTAAAAAACAAATTCAAAATGATGCGTCGGTGCCACCAAGGGATATCCCGCCGGATTTGGGATTGGTATATTTGCCAGGTAAGTTTAGGCTGGGTCAACACAAAATAAAGCTGGTTCCAGAAGCGAGGGCCGCCTACATAGAAAGCTCGTAAAATACGCCTGCGCCAAACGGCCGTTGGCACCAACTTATGCACTAACCTGCCCACAAATGAACGTTCCAAACAAATAAAAACAGCTTCCCCTCTGGATAGCACAGTAAAACCTCTATCTCGCAAGAGGCTCTGTAAACTTTGGGCGATAGTTGTTTTGCCAGCACCCACCATGCCAATAAACTCAATAAACATTACAACAAATCCCACAAAGCTGACTTTACTTCTGATAAAACCACATCTAAGGGTTGATCCGTGTTAACTTCTGTTAGGTTATGACCATCACGAGCAATCTGTTGAATGGCAAGGTTTTTTGCTTCCATAGTGGCGCGTTTATGATCTGGTTTACGAGCTAGAGCCACAGCCAAACTGACATGCAACACTAACATACATTCGGCTGGAAGAATCTGCTGATAAATACTTTCTTCCCTTTGAGCTAGCTTACGGATGAACGGAGTCATCTCCTCACCATAATGCTCAACAATACGTGGGCCGTCCATAGCGCGACCATGAATACGCACAGCTGCAAAGGGCAAGCGATCATAAATAATAATCGAACCACAAGCCGCCTCTCGCTGCCCTGCGCGATAACGTTTTTGACGATCTTTGGCCTCGGCCAAAAACCGGAAGCTGGTGAGTAGTCGTGCAATACTTTGGGCCCCATTCGTCACGAAATTTTTGCTGCCTAAGAATCGTTCGCATCCCTTACTCCCCATTTGAGCCATTTTCGAGATGCGTTTTACGACTGACGTACCAAACGAGGGCTGAGAACTACCCATATAGTAGGTTCTCACAGTAAGCCGCCAAGACAGCCAGGTCTTAATATGCTGAATAACTGTACTTTTGCCTGCGCCATCGGAACCGATAACGGCAATAGTTGTTCCACCATTAAACAGAGTCATCTTGCACTTGGGGCCAGAACGTAAACGAGCAAGCAGCTTGTCTTGACGCCATAAGGCTTGATAATATATGTGCATTGCCTGTAAACGACCGTATCGCTGATAAGGCCGTAAAGCTGTCCGCAAACGGCCACGCAACTGCCAGAACTTTGTCCGCACTGAGGATTTTCCAGAGAAAATTTGCAAAAATTCTAATACGACATCAGATGGAACAACTGCTGCTACTGTCTGCAATGCCTCTTGCAAACAAGCCATAGAAGTTTGTTGCAGCAGCCATCTTACTTCATTCCGTATCTTTTTGGGTATGCCCGAGCCACGCCCCAGTATCAGGTCTTTCAACCCATCCCTATCACGGTACTTGAGCAATGCACGCATAGAAAGGACAATCAGCTCTAGCTCAAGTGAGGGCACCATTACCCCATCTCGCAGCCGCACAGATGCCAAAAATTGTTCCTCCAATGGCAAGCGATAATTCTTCACATACTGCTCACCCAACACGAGATTATAGTGGACATGCAAATGGAACATTTCACCGGTAGCGGCATCAAACCCCAGATAATTCTCAATCGCTGGATAATGTTTGCCCGGTGCAGCCATAGCCGGTTTAATTTTATGTTGGCTAACTATCCGCCGAAATAGATCGCTATCTTCTCGGTGCACCAGTAGATCAACATCTGTGCGACCACCTAAAGCTTGGGCCAATCTGATGTTGCTTTTCCAATGGCAATAACGAACGCCTGATTGATTCAAAACCCTAAAAAAATTGGTCAAAATCTCAAGCGCGGGCACGGCTTCAGCTACGGCCGTTTTCGATTCTACTGATATTGCTGGGGTTGCTAACAAAATTACATCCTTCTCAAGTTTCAAAAGTATAGCCATCTAAAAAGGCATATTGGGCTATCCGTTCTTGCACCTGCTTTATCCAATCCGTTTCCCAAGGGATAATATCACGGCTCCGTTCTGGGGATGGATGCAAAATGCGGACGCAGGCATCTACATATGCGGCCTCATGGGGCACACCCAAGAAACTACATAAGTTTGTAAGATAATGCTTGGGCCTACCCACAAAATCTTCATATCGTATCATAAATATGTCAGAAGGGTTCACTTTCTTATGCAGTTGAGTCAATATTTCACAATTAGCAAAATAGCGATCCATGGCATTTTCGGCCGTTCGTTTGCCCCTCACCATCATCAAGCTAATTGGATCAAAAGGATTCCGTATCACATGAACAAACTTAACATTTACACCTGGCATCACCTCTTGCAAACCTTCTATCAAGCCCAAGTCTCGCCCAAAGCGTTGTGTGGTTATACCTGCCTTGCTGTCTCCAATAACCTTTAGCTTCGTATATCGTCCTTGCCACTGATCAGCCACCTGCAACGAATACGGCGTTAAACGGCGGGCCGTCACCCGCCCCTTCATCGCCTCTCGCTTAGACGCCTTTAACAGAATATGATAAATCTGTTGCTTGCTAAAATGGTGCAAAACATATTTTAGAGCATCAGCCTCATCAGCCATAATGATATTTTCGTGGGCATCCAGCAAAGAGCCGACTAAAGAACTACCGCTTTTTGTGTGACCAATAAACACGCAAAATGTTTGCACATCTTGGAACAGCTCTGGCTCCTGACGACTTCGATACCAGGTAGACGCATAACGTCGGCTCATCGCCAACTTTGCATAAGCATCACTACCTAACAGCATTGAGCCCGGGCCAGACTTAGCAAACTGCCGCCATCCGCCCGAATTGATCCAAGAGACCCACAATCGTTCTAACAACTTAATTAACCAAACAAAAAGCTGAAATCTGAGAAATTCAAAAGTCTTTAGCTGGCAAGGAAGCACCTTGCAAAGTAAATCAGATTTGCCTGATTCCAGCACACAATTATCAGCAATCCTATTTCAATGCATGAGAGGCAGACTTGAACGGACCGCCTCAGGCGAGGATTTAGTAGGGGCAGGGTGGAGATAAGCTTGGGTGATATTAGCAATTAAGGCTAGTATAATCCACCACATCCCCAAGCTAAACACAAGGTCTATATCAGAAAAGTTATTGACGATGATGTGCGTCAAGATGATTAGCCAATAAATAATTACCAACTTTCTACTCCAAAAGCCTTCAGTTGGTATGTTAGGCAAAGCCTTTATCGTCAACCATAACCACCAAAACATAGGGGCTAAGAACAAAAAGAAGCCTACCAATCCCTGTTCCGCCAACAATGTCAAGTAGACATTGTGGGAGGCATGATCCTTTTCCGCATTCACTAAATCGCCAACACGCCCTTGGAATTGACGATCATAACGATCAAAGTTGTCATAGCCCCAGCCTAACAACGGTTTGGCCTCAAGCATTTTCAAAGAAGCATAAATGATAGGCAACCGGCCCAGCGCTGATGATTCTGAACTGTCAGAAAGAAAACGTCTCTGGGCCAAACTAATTTGATCTGTTAAAAGCCCCCCACTTATGAGGAGGATAACAGCTGGGATAGCTAGCCAACTTAAACCGGTAATAAATTTAGGATAGAGATAGAAAAAGACCACAACAACAACTATACAGGCCAACCAACTTGCCCGCGAAAATGACATGAATACCATGAACAAAGACAAGAGAAATAAAGCCGTATAGCGGGCCTGAAACAGAGTCTTTTTTCTGGTTAGCGCATAATGCAAGAGGAAGGATCCACAAAACATGAGGGTCGTGGTATAGGCTCCTGGTGTTCGCAGTGAGCCAGTCGTTCGGGTACCAGCTCGCCCCAGCCATGCTTTGGGCAACGTACCTGGAGCAATCCAAGACATAATACCAATGACAGATTGGGAAACGAGGATAAAGATGATGATCGGCACCAATTGCTTTAGATCTTTCTCTTTCGGATTGACGACCCGCAATAAGAGATAAAGAGACATTGGGATGACAATGCGGTCATAAAAGCGAAAGGTGACACCGATGATATCATTACTCAGATAAACAATAGAAAGTTCTGTAGCCACTAAGTAAGCCACCATAAATAACTCGGCCCAACCAAGTTTGGGCAGTTGGCGCTTGTGGATGCGTAACCAGGCGCTGAGGTAAATGATGCCTAATGATATCAAAGGCAAGGCCCGATGAATCAACCAATATATTTTGCGCGAGACTCCACCATCTGTGGCTACTAAAAATGGGGTCAACCATAGCCAAAGAATTAGACCAGCCAGTGGGTATCTATGTAAGAAGACGAAAGCAGGCAAGGCAAAGAGGAGGACAAGCGCGAACTGCCATAATCCATCTACGATCAGATAGGCAATTACAGTCCCTAGAACTGTCCCTATGCCTATGCAAATCAAGGTTAGTATGGTGTTAGTTCTATTTTCGCTGGCAGTAAGTGAGCTCGCTATAGAACGTACTACAGACATCGTTATATCCTCGCTAAATTCACTCTAACTAAGCCTATAAGCATCAAGTTGTACTCGCTTCGGGAACAATTCGATAGTCGGGCAATTTCCGGCCAGTCCGGTTCTTTACCGCTTCTCGGACACGCCAGGTTTGTAATAGGGCAAAGTTCCTCGGCCAATCGGCAACAGCAAACAGCAACCTATCCTTGAGTGGCAGTTGAATAGGGTCTAGTTGGTAATCCAAAGCTAACATTTCTTGCTTGGCTAAGGTTTGGATACAGGCGATTTGGCGGGGCGACAAGACCTTGCGAAAACGGCCGATTGAGTTTGTAGAAATTACGCCGGGCTTACGTTGACCATAGGAGCTGTTACCACCCTGTTCCCGAAAACTTTCGGCACCTTGGCCCTGCATTGTCAACATCTCGGGCGCATAATCCTCACCAATAAAATCACAGATTTCTCGTAACACCCCTTCAGGATCAGCGGCCAAGGTTTCATAACGAATTACTTTATATTGATCGGGATAACGCTGCCGATTTGCTTGGGCTAAGCCAGCAGAATAGAGCCACATGCCTGTCCCAGCCCCAACATCTCCTCGGCGCACTTTCCAACGAGCGATCACAGAAGCATATCTGTCGCGGGGATCACGGATCATGTGTAAGATTCTAGCACCAGGGTAAGCGGCCATAATGGCGTCGGTATAGCGTTCCGTATTAAGTGATTTATCACCCCAACGTGGTTTACCTACCTGCTCAGCATAATGCTCCTCAAATAAGGCAAACAAACGGCCGTAAGTTGGTTCGCCTTCCTTAAATTCTCGGCGTATCCGGTCAGCATCAGGCATCAACTTCACCAACCGCTTATACTTCATCATCATACCTAGACATTGCTCAAAATTTTCCGGGTGGCCCAAATCCCCATACTGGTCATAGAAATATGTCCACATATTGGTTCTACGCGTCATAGCCAAACCTGGGTGCGAAGCCAATAAAGCAAACATCAAGCTTGTCCCAGTACGCTCTAAACCAGCTACAAAAACCGGCCCTTTTTCCATAACTTCAATTCCTTCGCTAGCTAACTTGTGATCGGGCTTCCGCAATATGCCAGGCAAACATGCCCATTCGATTCACCGGCCAGTCTACAAGATATAATAATAGGCGATCAACCCAAGAAAGCTGGGGGGTTTCTATACGGTAGTCAAAAGCCAGCATCTGTTGTCGGGCATACGCCTGTGTAAAAATAATTTCTCGCGCCAACATCGGTTTGCCAGACATCTTGTTTTTTAGTCGCATCCGCCCTTCTTCACTAAAGTTTCCATTATCTTCCTTAAGATCAAAATTTACATGATCTCCGGCAATCATGTCGGGCAAAAAATCCTCATTTAAGAAAGCACAAATCTCACGCATCGTCTCTTCAGGTTGTGCAACTATTGTTTCATAACGGACGACTTTATAATTATCAGGATAACGTTTCTGATTGCGCTCCATAAGACTGACTGAATGCAGCCATCTCGCTATCTCCCAGCCTATTTTGCCCTTTCGGTAACGTGACAGACCCTTGGCCACTCCCTGACGGTTGCGGGGGTCTCGGATCATATGAATCATTTTAGCCGTTGGGAAAGCTGCAAAAATAGGGTCAGCAAATTGTTCTACTAGACCCAATTGATCACCCCAACGAGACTTCCCTAATCGCTCGGCATGGCCCTGATGAAA
The DNA here is from genome assembly GCA_965223555.1 of Promineifilaceae bacterium (SeqCode). Classification (GTDB taxonomy): domain Bacteria; phylum Chloroflexota; class Anaerolineae; order Promineifilales; family Promineifilaceae; genus CBDCWU01. The sequence continues at coordinate 1,429,847 of CBDCWU010000009.1, read as the reverse complement.
TAAGGCAAACAGACGAGCGTATGAAGGTTCCCCCTGTCCAAACCGCTGTCGAATATTTTCTGGGTCGGGCTGCAAGGCTTGTATCCCTTTATAATTGAGCATAGCCATCAAGCACCGCTCAAAATTGTTCGGGTCACTTAAATTGCCATAACGATTATAGAAGCAACTCCACATATAGGTTTGGCGCGTTAAGGCCAGGTTAGGGTGCGCGGATAACATGAGGCGTAGAGGAGTCTTCCCCGAATGGGCTAAACCACCGATAAATATGGGACCCCGATCCATGCCTATGCTTCCACTTTTTTGTTGGCCACATCCAAAGGGGCATCAATGATCATACGACGACCTGGTTTGCGTCCAAAGCGACCCGGCAACTTTTGCTGCACCGTTTCAATGGTCTGCCAGGCCAACATACGCGCCAACTGACTGGGCCAATCAAGGGCAAAGCGCAACTGTTCCCGCCAGGAAAAATTTAGCGATTCTAGCACATAGTCATACGTTTGCATCTTGCGTCCGGCGTGCAGTTGCATGAAGGCAATCTCACGTGGCGGTATTTTCCCTCGAAAACGGCCGACATAATCCATAGAAACAGGGCTTTTGCCTGGTGGCAAGGTTTCGCCATGTAACAATTTGTTGCGGTGCTTGGGTACGGCAGACATAGATAGCATTTCAGGGATGTATTCTTCACCTACAAAAGCGCATACATCACGTAAGGTTGCCTCAGGCCGGGCCACTAACGTTTCAAAACGAACGATTTTATACTGATCAGGATATTGCTGTCGATGACGTTCAGCTAAACTAAGGGAGTAGAGCCATCTGGCTGTTGCACCGCCAGCGCGCCCCTTGCCATTCGGCCAAAGAGCCAGAGAAGCCTCATAACGGTCCCGCAAATCACGTACCATATGAATGATTTTCAGGTTAGGATAGGCAACAAAAAGTTGGCCAGCGTAGCGTTCAATCAGGCCCGTTTGTGCTCCCCAGCGGGGTTTGCCTTGCCGCTCTGCATAGTGAAGGAGGAACAGGGCAAACAAATGAGCATAGGTGCGTGGGCCCTGCCAAAATTCCCGGCGAACACGCTCGGGATCCGGTTGCAGGAAACGTACATGCTTGTAATGAAGCATGTCATTGAGGCACTTTTCAAAATTATGCTCCTGACTTAGATCACCATATTGACCGTAGAAATAAGTCCACATATTAGAGCCAACATCAGGGATGGCAATATTAGGATGTGAGGCCAGAAAAGCACTCATCGTCGTTTTGCCAGAACGATCCAGGCCGCCAATATAAATACCTCCATCGGTACTATTACTTCTTGGCGAGGTCACTTGACACCACTCTCTGAAACCGGTTGGCTTTTACGCATGGCCGGATAAGCCAGACTACGGAAATTCTTCCAGTAAATCATTCGCAAAAAGGTAAAGATTTTAAACTCCGCCTGATGCCACCATGAAACGGACGTATCGCCCCATTCTGAGGGTATCTCATAACCCCACTGCTGCATATAGGGGCCGAAGATTCTCTTGGCCCGTTTAATGGTTGGCGGTGTGTAATAATCAAGGTAGCTTTTGGCTCTTTCAGGTGTTTTATTGCGAATGGGCAACGGCCGTATTTGCTCCATACCGATTAATTCAACAGCTTTGGCAAAGTCTTCTTGCATATTCTCAAACCGAACGACAAAATCAAGATTTTTGTGATCAATGCTTGACCAATCATTGTAGGAAATAAAATAATATTTCAAGAAAAAGTCAGCAAAATCAGCATCATTTTCCTGTATATAGTGATACAGTCTATCTTCAATACGTTCGACAAAGTTTTGCTGCCGCCGCTCCAACTTCTCTTGATCCGTATAACGATCCCTATAATTTGTTTTGAGCTTAAAATAACGACTCACAGCATCATCCAAAGGGTTCCGAATACAAGAAAAAACAAAATACTCTTTCTCTTCTGCACTAGCAAATTTCAAAAACTCATTATAAGAACAATGCTTATATAAAATTTCCTGCCCGTCATAAAGATTGCGAAGCTCTCGACCAATCGTTGTCGAACCAGTCCGAGGGAGCTGAACAAAGATATATTTGTGACGATGGCTAATAATCATATTTCCTCCAAAATGCAAACTACTATTTTTTGGGAGCTAATCTCCGTGATGGACGAATATTCATTAGGAAAGGAGCGACCATAGAAGTGGCTCGCCTATAGGAGCGTGTGAATAAAGTACGCTCCTCTTCTTCTAACTTAAGTAAAAGAATCATAGCAATATAAACAATGACAACTGTGGCCATATGGATGGCCGCATACCAGGGATTTGTGTCTGCTGGCAGCCATTGACCTAAGATGAACACACTGCCATACGATATACCTGCCGCCAATATCGGTTTCAAAAAAGTCGAATTATACGGGTGAATACCTAAAATAAACCAAACCTCTAACATCCTGAGCAAGTTCACTGTTGATATAGACACAAAGGCAGCTGTGGCTGTACCTAAAACACCCCAACGGGGGATGAGCAAGACATTAAGGCCGAGAGATAACCCCATCCAAATAATTGAATTAACTAATTTCAGCCTGGTGCGGCCGGTCATATCTATAATTGAACCACAGATGCCCGTAGCAGAATTTACCAATTCACCCAAAGCCACCACAATAAGCGCCGTAGCACCACCAGTAAAGCTCTGGCCAAATATAGACAAAAGCTGCTCCGGATACAGGGCCATGACCATGAAGATCGGCAAATTAGACATGAAGGTCCAGCGAGTCGTCGTTTGATAAAGATGTCTCATTTGGTCACGATCTTGACTACGATAAAGTCCAGCCAGAATAGGTTTTACAGAGGCAATGAGTGATGAGAAAATCAGATGGCCCACCATATTCAGGCGGCTGACAATGGTGAAGATACCAACACTGGTGAGTGTATTGAGAGAGCCAAGCAATAAGGTTTGCAGATTTTTACGAAACCTGGTCATGAGGCTAGAGACCCAAAAAGGGAAGGCAAAACTAATGATTTCTCGGTAGCCACGATTGGCCTGGCGTAACGGCCGTCTAAAGGGAAACTCTTTGTTCAAAAGATAGAGAATCGCAACTGTCACAGCTACGTCTGCTAATCCCAACGCGAATACTGCTTTATAAGCCGTTAGACCGGAAAGAGATAGAATACCAATTAACACCAGCCTAGAAACAAAGAGAACCCCACTCTTCGCCAAAGCTGAGTAGTCCATACGCTTGAAACCCTCAGCCACATTTACCAAAACGCCACTCACTGTGGCAAAGGGAATGAACCAGCTAAATAATTGCAAAAAGGGCGCAAGTTGTGGCGCATTAAATAGATGCTCAGCAACAGGATGAGCCAACAAGTACAAACCAGCACTCATCAGTAAACTGGCTACGAAACTAAGGCCAGCGCCAATCTGGATTGTTCCCCACACAGCCTCCTCATCTTGCATTTTAACCTGCATAGCCACATAGCGCACCATGGTTGAATGTAACCCAAGGGTCGAGATGCCAGATACAATGGCTGCGGCACTGATGGCTAAGTTGTACACGCCATAATCTTCGGCTCCAAGCAGTCGGGCTAAAAAGAAAGCGATGACAAATCGGCTACCGTAGGCAAACATGGTGCCCATTGCCATAAAGCTGCCACCCTTGGCAGTTTGCAGCATATTACGCTCATATGCCCTGGCTTTAGAAGAAGTATTATTTCCTGGCTGATCTATCAAGACCGTACCTTCCTGCTTTCAACAACATTTCTCAAAGATAGATCCTTGGCAAACATATCATTATTATCATTAATCGATTCATGGGTGCCTGACTCTACCGGGGTAGCAAATAGGTTGACCTTGCCATAGCTGGATGTACGTGCCTCTTCAAGGGCTAAGGATGCTTGAGCTACTAGCCCCTCTGGGCTTACACTGTTATTTTGATGAGTAGCAATCCCAATAGCACCATAGGTAGTTAATCCCTTTTCAGTCTCTACTTCATCGGAAGATAACAACCCGATCTTAGACCGTACCTCTTCGAGCAGGTCCTTGGCTGCCTTGCCCGGCATATCGGGCAAAAGCAACGCAAAAGTCGAATCCCCCAGATGAGCCAGGATATCTTCGTCCCTCAAATTTGGGCCTAAGGATACTGTAACTTGGGGCAAGGCTTTGGCTGCAAGAACTTGTTGGGATTCTCCGCTGGCTAAACTCCGATTATTCACTTCGAGAAGGGCAATTGATAAGGAATAGCGATTACGCCAAGCCCGGCTCATTTCTTGCCTTAAGCGCAACATGAAATATGTTTTATTGTAAACACCTGTTTCAGGATCAATAATATTAAAATCCGTATCCTCAGCCTCAGTTTCTTTTAAGTATTCAAGTAAAAAGACCAAACTCATACCCAACAACACGCCAAAAAAGCCACCCATAGCGAGGTTAAGTGTTTTGTTAGGACTAACTGGCTTATTTGATTGCTCAGGTAAGTCAAGTGGTTCTAACTCAAACACATCGTAGAGACCGCTTACATAATCAACAGTCTCAATACTAACGGCTTCAGCCACATCGCGGACTACTACCGGGTCAAGCCCTTGAACAGAAATCTCTAACACATTTGTCCCAGCAATTACGCGGCTATCTACCTTTAAGCCTCGCCGCTGTGGACCGGACAAGTTTAAAGCATCTTGTGCCCGATCTTTTACAACACTACTACTAGCTACTTCAGCAAATGTTGTGTTAATCTCCACCCGATTGCTTAACGTGTCAACTGCCTTAACAAATCCTTCAGCATCCGCATCCGAAGAGGCGCGGGGGCGTATCACAAAGGTAGCTGTTGATTCATATATCCAAGGTTGGTTATTAACATAATAATAAGTTGGCACAACGGTCACAACAATTGCTATCAGAATGAGCCACCACTTTCCTAGTAATATACGTAAATAATGTTTTAATTCCATTTCAATCCTCTCAGATCTCTTTTCAATTGATTCATAACATCAAGGGCTTCTACTATTGTTATCTTATCATCAACATGGACAAAATTCTAATACTCTCCCCACATTTTTACACTAATAGTCTTTCTATCGCCCTTAAGTAGGCACGGCTCACTTATCGTCCCTATAAATCTAACTTTGAACCAAAAGTCTACCTAGGCAAAAAAGTTTGTGAAACTGAGAGTACAGGTACAAATCTAGCAAAAAAGCAAGGGGAAGAGATGCCAACGCCAATAATCCCGCTCTCAGTTGACGAACTATCGGTACCTAGAAAATGGCTGGAATAGACTTGGGAGGTGGGCGGCTGAATCGAAGAGCAGCCAAAACGCTGGTCCCATTAGGCAAGCATCCAAGTGGATCTATTACCCAGGGCTGCAATGAATGGGCGGATACAAAAGTAACCTATGCGCTGTTCAAGCACGAGAAGGTAACGGCAGAGAAATTAAGACAACGGTATCAGAAAAGAACATAAGTAAGATTAGAACAACATGAATGCGTTCTGGTAGTGCAGGATACGCTTACCGCTTCGCGTTGCCAGTCAGGCTTGAGTCTGACTAACCACCTAGAAACCGAGCTGAGTTCCCTCAGCTCGGTTTCTGCTTGTCATTTTATCACCTTGGCTCACACTGTCCGAACCATGACTCTCTTGTTAAGAGTCGCGATTTTTTGTTGACTGACCGAGAAATCGAACACCAACCCATCTCCATCAGCAGCCGCGGTACGCACCACATCCCCAGTAGCTCCATTAGAAACCTGATCTGAGCTGGCAGGAGCTGTTAGGCTACCGCCACTCGTATATTCTATATGCAAGATAGGTGCTCCAGCCTGATCACCATCGAACGACTCGGCAACACGCTTGCCAGTGCCGGTAATGATTAGAGCCAGAGAATTACCGCTTGCCCAACCAGTCTGACCAACAATCTCTTGAATAATAGCAGCGATATCTGATGTTCGCTGGTCAGGGCCAGCTTCTCCCACCGTGGGCCAGGCAGGCGGTGACCAGGCTACAGTCTCTACTGTTTTGGGTCGAGTAGAAACATTGCCACTCACATTGACAAATGGTAGGGCATTATCAACGAGTTCACCCTGAATAGTGAGTGCGGCAGGGTCTGAGGGTGTCTCATCTACTTGGAACTGCACGTAGGCCGAAGTAATTATGGCACCTTGAGGAATACCAATGCCGTTGAACCGTAAACCAATTGTCTGGTTGCCAACTTTATAGAAGACTATTTCTAGGTCGCTACTATTTAAGTCTACACCGCCTGAAGATGATTCTTCGACATCATCAGAGCTAGATGAAACCTGGACATCTATCACCATTTCTCCACTGGTACCAGTAACCGTAATAGTTATTTCATCGCTGGTTATCAGTTCATTGTCATCGGCCGTTAAGCGCAGCACATAGGTGCCGACCTGTGAGAAACTGGCCATGGTATCTACGGCCATGGCATTGGTAAAGGTGACTGTGCCTGGGCCGCTAATCACACTCCAGGTCGTTGTCAAGGTACCTGGCGGGTTGGGCAAGCCATCGTCACTAACTGTGCCATCTAGGATAGCTGGGTCCAAGATGCTAATTGCTTGGTCGGGGCCAGCATCAACCGTGGGCGCATTTTGGTTAGACATCACCGTAATTTCTACTTCATCACTGGCTGTGAGTTCACTGTCATCGGCCGTTAAACGTAAGGTATAGGTACCTATCGCCGAGAAGGTAGCTGTCGTATCTACGGCCATGGCATTGGTAAAGGTAACTGTGCCTGGGCCGCTAATCACACTCCAGGTCGTTGTCAAGGTACCTGGCGGGTTGGGCAAGCCATCGTCACTAACTGTGCCATCAAGTGCTGCCCCGGCACCGATGATAATGGATTGATCTAACCCGGCAGCAACATTCGGCGGTTGCTGTCCAGATATTAGGTATTCTATATGCAAGATAGGTGCTCCAGCCTGATCACCATCGAACGACTCGGCAACACGCTTGCCAGTGCCGGTAATGATTAGAGCCAGAGAATTACCGCTTGCCCAACCAGTCTGACCAACAATCTCTTGAATAATAGCAGCGATATCTGATGTTCGCTGGTCAGGGCCAGCTTCTCCCACCGTGGGCCAGGCAGGCGGTGACCAGGCTACAGTCTCTACTGTTTTGGGTCGAGTAGAAACATTGCCACTCACATTGACAAATGGTAGGGCATTATCAACGAGTTCACCCTGAATAGTGAGTGCGGCAGGGTCTGAGGGTGTCTCATCTACTTGGAACTGCACGTAGGCCGAAGTAATTATGGCACCTTGAGGAATACCAATGCCGTTGAACCGTAAACCAATTGTCTGGTTGCCAACTTTATAGAAGACTATTTCTAGGTCGCTACTATTTAAGTCTACACCGCCTGAAGATGATTCTTCGACATCATCAGAGCTAGATGAAACCTGGACATCTATCACCATTTCTCCACTGGTACCAGTAACCGTAATAGTTATTTCATCGCTGGTTATCAGTTCATTGTCATCGGCCGTTAAGCGCAGCACATAGGTGCCGACCTGTGAGAAACTGGCCATGGTATCTACGGCCATGGCATCAACAAAGGTAACAGAGCCAGTACCAGTGACGACACTCCATGTGGTGGTTACAACGGGTGTAGGCAGACCATCGTCAGTAACCGTGCCATCTAAGGTAGCATCATTGGCTGAGTTGATGGTTTGATCAGGGCCCGCATCCACCACCGGGGGCTGGTTAACAATCGCACTGACAGTGATGGTGACATCATCTGTAGCCGTCAAGTCACTGTCATCGGCCGTTAAGCGCAACACATAAACACCCTCAATGGAGAAGCTAGCCGTCGGGTCTAATATCGTTGGGTCACTGAAAGTGACATTGCCCGGGCCGCTAAACACACTCCAGGTGGTAGTGATAGTCGCTGGCGGGTTGGGCCAGCCATCATCGCTCACAGACCCCTGTAGTTGGTGGATATTGGGTAGATTCACAGCTGCATCTGGCCCCGCATCCACCACTGGCGGTTGGTTGGTAGGCGGGTCCACCGTCACGGTCACTTCATCGCTAACCATTAAGAGGCTGTCATCGGCCGTTAAGCGCAACACATAGACACCCACATCGGAGAAGGTGGCAGTTGTGTCTACGGCTGTGGCGTCGCCGAAAGTAACATTTCCAGTGCCAGTGACCATGCTCCAGGTAGTGGTTACGGTGGGAGTAGGCAGACCATCATCAGCTACCGTGCCATCTAAAGCGGCCGTATCTGTAAGGGCGATGGTCTGATTCAACCCAGCATCTACCGTAGGTGGTTGGTTCGGTGGCGTGACGATGATAGTCACTTCGTCACTGGCCGTCAGCTCACTGTCATCGGCCGTTAGGCGGAGCACATATGTACCAGCAATCGAAAAATTAGCTGTTGTGTTTACATTTGCGGCATCAGCAAAGGTAACAGAGCCAGTGCCACTGACGACACTCCAGGTAGTGGTGATAGCCGCTGGTGGATTGGGCAAATTATCATCGCTCACAGTGCCATCCAGGTTGGCCAAATTAGGCAAGTTGACGATTTGATCAGCACCAGCATCAACTATAGGGGCTTGATTTGGGGCTGGATTGACGGTGATGGTCAAATCATCACTAGCGGTCAGGTCGCTATCATCGGCCGTTAAGCGCAGCACATATATACCGGCCTCAGAGAAGGAAGCAGTAGTATCTACGGCCGCGGCATCAGTAAAGGCAACACTGCCAGTCCCACTGACGACGCTCCAGGTGGTGGTAAGTGTGCCAGAAGGCCAGCCATCATCGGTCACAGTGCCGTCCAGCAAGGCACTATCAGGTAACGTGATAGTTTGATCAAGGCCAGCGTTCACTGTCGGTGGCTGATTTTCAGGTGTGACAGTGATGGTCACTTCATCACTGGCTGTCAGCTCGCTATCATCAGCCGTTAAGCGCAGCACATAGACACCATCGGTGACAAAGCTGGCTGTGGTATCTACGACCGCGGCATCGCCAAATGTCACGACATCAGGCCCATTGACTACACTCCAGGTGGTAGTCACCGTTGCTGGTGGGTTGGGCAAGCCATCGTCGGTTACAGTACCATCCAGGTTAACAGAGGCTGAAGGTAGGGAAGTGGTCTGATTAGTGCCAGCCTCTACAGTGGGAGCCTGATTGGGAATTGGGTTGACGGTGACGGTGATGTCGTCACTGGCAGTAAATTCGCCGTCATCGGCCGTTAAGCGCAGCACATAAGTGCCATCAAGCGAAAAACTGGCCGTGGTATCCACGGCATTGGCATCAGCAAAGGTGACGCTGCCCGGCCCACTGACCACACTCCAGGTGGTGGTTACCACGGGCGTAGGCAGGCCATCATCGGTCACCGTGCCATCCAGGCTAGCACCGGCGGGTAAGGTAATCGTCTGATCGCTGCCGGCCATGACCGTCGGTGCCTGGTTGGGCGCTGTTACCGTCACGGTTACGTCATCACTGGCGCTCAGGTGGCTGTCATCGGCCGTTAAGCGCAGCACATAAGTGCCATCAACTGAGAAGGAAGCAGTGGTATCTACGGCCGTAGCATTAGCAAAGGTCACCGTACCCGGACCACTCACCTTGCTCCAGGCCGTCGTCACGACTCCGGGCGGGTTAGGCTGGCCGTCATCAGTGACTGTCCCATCTAGCATAGCACTGGCCGGGAGAGTCACACTTTGGTCTGCGCCAGCATCCACGTTAGGCGGTAGGTTGAGTGTATACGTGACTCGCAGCAAGGGGGCATCTGCCGAGCTGCCATTATAGGATTCAGCAACTCGTTCGCCATCACCACCAATAATAATTGCCAGCGCATTGCCACTAACCCAACCGGGTTGATCTACGATCTCTTGGATAATGGCCGAAATATCGGCGGTCTGTTGATCGGGGCCGGCCGCGCCTACCGTCGGCCAAGGGGGCGGCAGCCATGGCACCGAGGCTGCTGTTCTGGGCCGACTTGAAATGTTGAAGTCGGTATTGGTATAGGTGGCTGCGTTGACTGTGTCTTCACCCTCAATAGTCAGGGTCGTTGGGCCTGAGGGTGTTTCATCTACGGTAAACTGCACATGGGCCGTGGTAATATTGGCTCCTTGGGGAATGTCCACGCCGTTGAAGCGCAAGCCTACTGTTTGATCGCCATTTTTATCAAAGACCATCTCCAAATCGCGATTGGCCAACGTGATATTACCGGACTGGCGTTCTTCAGCGTCATCAGTAGAACTATTTATGCGGACTTCAAAGGCGACCTCACCATCAGGTCCGGTGACAGTAACGGTGATGTCATCACTAACAGGGCCAGTGCTGTCATCGGCCGTTAAACGTAAAACGTAAGTACCCCTCTCAGAGAAGGTAGCCGTGGTGTCTACAGCAGCGGCATCGCCAAAATCAACGATACCACCACCAGGGCCACTAACCATACTCCAGGCGGTTGTGATCAGTCCCGGTGGATTGGGTAAGCCATCATCAGTTACGGTGCCGTCCAAGACAGCACCGTCGGAGATGGAAACGGTCTGATCCGGCCCGGCAACTACAGTAGGGACAGCGTTGCTAGTAATCACCACATCATCTGTCGTTGTTAGTTCGCCATCATCGGCCGTTAAGCGCAGCGTATAGACACCAGATGAATTGAAACTAGCCGTAGTAGCTACCGCACTAGCATCGCCAAAGGTAACAACACCCGGTCCACTAACCATGCTCCAGGTAGTGGTCACCATCCCCGGCGGCACTGGCAAACCATCATCATTCGCTGTGCCGTCCAGGATAGCATTATTGGGGAAGGTTATCAGTTGATCGGCGCCCGCATTGACAGTTGGGGCAGTGTTAGGAGGAGGCGGGTCAATAGTAATGGTAATGTCATCACTGGTGGTTAACTCGCTATCATCGGCCGTTAAGCGCAGCACATACACACCATCAATGGAAAAAGTAGCTGTCGTATCTTCCGCACTAGCATCAGCAAAAGTGACGGTGCCGGTGGCAGGGGCGCTGACTACGCTCCAGGTAGGCGTGACCACACCCGGCGGGAAAGGTAAACCATCATCACTGATGGTGCCGTCCAGCGTTGCCTGGCTGGGGAAGGTAATGGTTTGATCAGGGCCAGCATTGGCTGTGGGTGCTTGATTGGGGCCATCAGGGATGACCGTGATGATTACGTCATCACTGCTAGTTTTTTCGTTGTCATCGGCCGTTAAACGCAACTCATAAGTCCCAACAACAGAGAAGGTGGCTGTTGTATCCACAGCAGTGTCGTCGGCAAAGGTCACAGTACCAGGTCCACTCACCTTGCTCCAAGCCGTGGTAACTGTACCTGGAGGATTAGGCTTACCATCATCGCTCACTGTGCCATCTAAGGTAACGCCAGGGACCATAGTGACAGTTTGATCAGGCCCAGCATCAACAGTAGGTGCCTCATTATCAGGAAAGCTCACCTCATACATTTTGCCATCATTTTCATTAGGATCCGAACCATTGTCCACACCACGGGCCACAATATATATATGGTCCGCATTAGGGTTAGTGCTGGCTGGTGCGTAGACAATGCCTGCTTCCCGAGTAGGTTCAATGGAGCTAATATCCAGATAGCGTATCAGGGTACCATCGGTAGTAAATTCGCCAATTAACTCGTTTTTGCCCAGTACATATAAGTGCCCATTATCCCAATTGAAGGCACTGCCTTCTGGATCTTGGATGTTGTGTTGAGCCACATCAAAGTTAGTCACTGTATCATCACCAGCAGGAGCGACACCATCAAAAATACCATTTGGGCCTGGGTTTATTTCATATACTTCTTGATTAAGACCATCTGTCATGAAAAGGTTGCCATTCCAGGTATTATAAGAAACACCCTCGGCGTCTGAGGCCCCAAAGGCTTCGGTGTCAACGAAGGTGACAATATCATCAGCCGTGGCATATAAACCATCAGGCCCCGGGTCCATCTCATAGATGCCGCGATCACCCGTATCATCAGTGAAAAAGATATGCTCATTGTTCGGATTATAGGCTACATCTGTTGGCTCGTCGGAATGAGGCAGAGTCGTGAAGGCACTGAGCAAAGTCCCATCCAGGGCCGTCTGGAACATGTTAGAGCCTTCAGGCTGACCATAGATACTCATCTCATTGACTTCACTGTCACTGATCAGCAGTGTATTTGAACTGTCCAGGTAGGTCACGCCAGCCGGATCAGGACTAGGATTAAGGCTGTTGGGTGGACCGAATAGAGATGTGTCTGTTGTGTTGACCAGGGTAACGAGATCAGTGGGAACCATTAAAGACTTTTGCCCTGGTTCAGCCATGGAAAGCTCCACAATTTGGCCGATACTTGTTTGGCCTGCTTCATCATTGACCTTGGCTGTATCAACGATGTACAAACTCATTATGGTAGGATCATCGGTGCGATCACCACTGGGAGCTACAACAACACTTTGCGGCAAAGTAAGATTAAAAGAAGCCAAATCAAAAACATTTACTATTTGACCCGTTTTAGTTATTTCGTAGGCTTTTAGCTGACTGGGACTAAGGAAATAGAGATGGTCATTTGTATGATTAAGAGTTAGGCCTTGTGCATCTGTCACACCCGTGTGCTCTAGATTGATTCGAGCAATTTCAGATAGTGCCATCCCAGCATCATCTGATTGCTCTCCTTCTTTTACTTCCACATATACTAGCTGCTGCGCTGAACTATCCAGAAAAATTAGCTGCTCTTTGCTGGGAACAACAACCATACCGCGTGGATCCTTTAGGTTGAGTTCATTAGCTGACAAAGAGGTGATGGCAGGTCTTGAATAGACTCTTTCCGTATTTACGGCTGTCTTCACTAGTTTTTGAGAAATAGGATTGAAAAATAGCAGTTGATTAGTACGATCATCAAAAGCAATATTCATACCATCTGTTAGGGCTGTGTCCATCCTCATACTGCTAACTATGCGGGAATAAGGTGTCATTGCGGCTATATTTGTCTGCCGATCAATGGGTGACTCGAGGACAAAGAAAAGCCCTGCCTCCGGAGAGAAAGTTAATCCAATGGGGTTTGCTAAGCCAGCATCGTTATTATCAAAGATCCGTATCTCTCTTAAATAACCAATGCTTTCCTGAGCAGCAAAGGCAGGAGGGGTTCCCCCTGGTAAAGCCAGTAGCATAATGGTGATGAAGAGTAATACGGCCGTTACCAATAATTTCTTCCACTTACCAGCATTCATATGATGCCTCCTTCAAAACCTAACTTAAGCATAAAGTGCCTAAGAAGACTTGGGAACACTGAAAATCGCATTCTTTAGCAAGAATCCAAAAGGATTCCCTACTAAAGAATTCGATTTTCTTTATATATATGGTCAGCCACTCAACAAATACACTCGGCCTAACCAACCAGCTCCCCAAAGGCGATACTTCTACCCCACTCCTTCCTACTTAAACTGGGTTTATATATCCTTGCTATACACAGGAATTGCACTCTAAGTTGCTCAATCCAACATCTTCTTCAATCGCAACAAAATTGGGCGAAGCCAAATTCTGCATGGATCTTAACTGTATGCAATGACAAGACAAACCGCTTTATCCTCATGATAATATACTGCTTTTAGCGGCAAATCTACAAACTTAACCTAATTCACTACCATAGTGCAGCTTGTCAATTTATTGTCATGCACATAACTATTAAGGTCCTTATAGCCGTTCGGAATTAACTTAGCATTTTCCAAACCGAACGGCTACGTGAAGCCCATTCGTCAAATCTACAATCTATTTACGAATGGGCACTTAGTACCATTATCTCCAGAGGTCTTACGATCAATGTTACAGTCTTTCTCAAAGTGTTCTACTTATCTTTCTTGCAAATCGGCGTGATTGGGCAGCTTCTATAATTTCTACCATATGCCCATACCTATCTATGAATCATCGGCAAATAAATAACTATCTGATTAGGTGATTGATCCACTATCACAGTTACTTCATCATGGGCAGTTAACTGGCCATCATCGGCCGTTAAGCGCAAAACATAGACCCCGTCAACGGAGAAGCTGACCGTGGTATCCACCACCGCTGCATCACCAAAAGTGACACTGCCTGGCCCACTCACCACACTCCAAGTCGTTGCAACCGTTCCCGGTGGATTGGGTAAGCCATCATCGCTCACACTGCCATCTAAACTGGCACTAGCTGGTAGTGTGATCGTCTGATTGGCTCCCGCATTGACGGTGGGGGCTTGATTAGGGGCAGGGTCTACCGTTACAGTAACTTCATCGCTAGCAGTTAACTCGCTATCATCGGCCGTTAAGCGCAAAACATAGACCCCGTCAAGGGAGAAGCTGGCGGTGGTATCCACCGCTGCCGCATCACCAAAGGTGACACTGCCTGGGCCACTCACCTTACTCCAGGTCATTGTAACCGTTCCAGGGGGATTGGGTAAACCATCATCACCCACTGTACCATCCAGGTTGGCATTAGCTGGTAGTGTGATAGTCTGGTTGGTTCCCGCACTTACAACCGGGACTTGGTTGGGAACAAAGGTGGCAGTGATAGTGACTTCATCGCTGGCAGTTAACTCGCTATCATCGGCCGTTAGGCGCAAAACATAGACCCCGTCAATGGAGAAGATGGCCGTGGTATCCACCGCCGCTGCATCACCAAAGGTAACACTGCCTGGGCCACTAACTTTACTCCAATTGGTTGTAACTGCCCCTGGCGGGTTGGGTAAGCCATCATCGCTCACCGTACCATCCAGGTCAGCACGGGCTGGGAGAAGAACAGTCTGGTCAGCTCCTGCATTGACGGTGGGCGCTTGATTGGGAACAGGGTCTACAGTGATAGTCACTTCATCATTGGCCGTTAACTCACTATCATCGGCCGTTAGGCGCAAAACGTAAACACCATCAACTGAGAAGCTGGCTGTGGTATCCACCGCGGTCGCATCACCAAAGGTGACACTGCCTGGCCCACTCACCTTACTCCAAGTGGTTGTAACAGCCCCAGGTGGATCGGGTTGCCCATCATCGCTCACTGTGCCGTCTAAGCTCGCACTAGCTGGCAAGGTGATAGTCTGATTGACTCCCGCATTGACGGTGGGCGCTTGATTAGGAACAGGGTCTACAGTGATAGTGACTTCATCATTGGCCGTTAACTCACCATCATCGGCCGTTAAACGCAAAACGTAAACACCATCAACTGAGAAGCTGGCTGTGGTATCCACCGCGGTCGCATCACCAAAGGTGACACTGCCTGGCCCACTCACCTTACTCCAAGTGGTTGTAACAGCCCCAGGTGGATCGGGTTGCCCATCATCACTCACTGTACCGTCTAAGCTCGCACTAGCTGGCAAGGTGATCAATTGGTCAGCCCCTGCATCTACCGTAGGTGCTTGGTTAGCTAAGCCAACTGTTACAGTTACTTCATCGCTGGCAGTGAGTTGACCATCATCGGCCGTTAGACGCAAAACATAGACCCCAACAGATGAGAAGTTAGCTGTGGTATCCACTGCTGTCGCATCACCAAAAGTGACACTGCCTGGCCCACTCACCTTACTCCAATTGGTTGTAACGGCCCCTGGTGGATCAGGTCGCCCATCATCGCTCACTGTGCCGTCTAAATTTGCACCTGTTGGTAAAGCAACATTTTGGTCTGGCCCTGCATCTACTACAGGTGGTAGATTTGGCCTATACAAAATACGTAATAAAGGTGCCCCATCCGGATCGCCATCATATGATTCAGCTATCCGTTGACCAGTGCCCGTGATGATAAGCGCTAATGAGTTACCACTTGTCCAGCCTGGCTGGTTCACTATCTCCTGTATAATCGCCGTAATATCAGATGTTTGCTGATCAGCACCAGCTTCTCCTGTGACCGTCCATGACGGTGGTATCCATTGCACAGATGCAGCCGTTGTACTCCGATCTGAAATGTTAGATTTTTCATCCTCAAAGGTATCCGCATTGGTTGTGGCTTCCCCTTTAATTGTCAATGTTGTTGAACCTGTGGATACTTCATCCACTTGGAACTGAACATGGGCTGAGAAGATATTGGTGCCCTGAGGGATGGCTACGCCATTAAAGCGTATCCCGACAGTTTGGTTTTGAGTATCAAAAACTAATTCTAGATCGCTGCTATCCAATGAGACATTTCCAGAAGGTGATTCTTCGGCATCATCGGAGCTGCTATTGACACGAACTTCAAAAGGTATTTCGCCACTAGGCCCAGTCACCATTACAGAGATTGGATCGGTGGCAAAGCCGCTACCATCATCGGCCGATAATTGTAAGGTGTAACTACCGATTTCTGAGAAAGTAGCAGTAGTATCAACTGCGCTGCCGTCGGCGAATGTCACAGTACCTGGCCCACTAACTTTACTCCAACTCGTCGTAACTGTCCCAGGTGGATCGGGTAGGCCGTCATCTGTAACTGTTCCATCCAACGACACATTCTGTCCAATAACGATGATCTGATCTGGCCCAGCATCAACTGTAGGTAGCTGATTAACGGTAATGACGACATCATCATGGTCGGTTAGCTCGCCATCATCGGCCGTTAAACGTAGGGTATATATCCCAGCAGATGAGAAGCTAGCTGTTGTATCTTCGGCATTCGCATCACCGAAGGTAACACTGCCTGGACCATTGAGTACACTCCAAGTCAGGGTAACGATACCTGGGGGGAAAGGCAAACCATCATCGGTCACTGTACCATCCAAAATTGCACTATTGGGGAAGGTAATCAGTTGATCCGCTCCGGCGTTTACAGAAGGAGAGGTGTTAGGAGGGGCAGGGCTGACAGTGATGGTAATGTCATCGCTAGCAGTCAGCTCACTATCATCGGCCGTTAAGCGAAGAACATAAACACCATCATCGTAAAAGGTGGCTGTGGTGTCCACCGCATTGGCATCAGCAAAGACTACAGTCGCTGGCCCACTGAGTACACTCCAGGTGGCAGTGAGAATATTGGGAGGGAAAGGCAGACCATCATCAGTAACAGTGCCATCTAACACGGCAGGGGTAGGGAAAGTAATGTTTTGATCTGGGCCAGCATCGGCCGTTGGCCCTTGATTTGGGCCTGAAGGAAGAACTGTAACCACAATGTCATCATTGCTGGTTTTTTTACTATCATCGGCCGTTAAACGCAATACATAAGTACCTACCTGCGAGAATGTTGCTGTGGTATCAACTGCGCTGGCATCACCAAAGGTAACACTACCGGGCCCACTTTCCATACTCCAAGTTGTGGTAACGACGTTTGGCGGGTCAGGTAAGCCATCATCACTCACTGTGCCATCCAGGGTAACGGTATCCGTCACAATTATGGTTTGATCCAAACCAGCATCAACTGTTGGCGCTTCATTATCGGGGAAGCTCATCTCATACATCTGTCCATCGTTTTCATTAGGGTCCGCACCATTGTCAACATGCCGATCCACAATATATAGATGATTGGCAGTGGGACTGGTACTAGCAGGTGCATAGACTAGGCCAGCCGCTCTAACAGCATCGGCAGCACTATAATTGATATAGCGTATCAATTCCCATGTCCCATCCGTTTTCATTTTCAATTCGGCAATTAGGTCATTGTTACCCATAACATACAAATGGCCATTGTCTTCATTAAAAGCACTACCTTCTGGGTCTCTGATCCCTATATTGCCTACATCAAATTGTATCATGATATCATCACCACCTGCTGAGGGGGGACCATCAAAAATACCATTTGGGCCGGGGTCTACATCGTAAACCTCTTCATTAAGTCCATCGGTAAAAAATAAGTGACCATTCCATGTATTAAAAGAAACGCCCTCTGCGTCTGAAGCGCCATAATCCTCAGTGGAAAAGAAAGAGACATTATCATCAGTCGTCCCATACAAGCCATCAGTCCCTGGGTCCACCTCGTAAATACCACGAGTACCCGTATCATCACTAATAAATAAATGTTCATTGGCTGGATTATAGGCTACATCAGTCGGCTCATCAGAATATGAAACAGTGGTGAACGTACTCAGCAAAGTTCCATCTAAAGCTGTCTGAAACATGTTGGCACCAGCATAGATGGTCATCTCTTCCACTTCGCTATCGCTTATTAATAAGGTATTTGAACTTGATAGATAAGTGATCCCTGCAGGATCAGGGCTAGGTGGGTTGTATAGAGATGTATCTGTCGTGGTGATTAGGGTAGCAAAATCAGTCGGAACCATTAAGGATCTTTGTGCAGGTTCAACCAGAGAAAGTTCTACAATTTGACTTGCGGTTCTGTTATTTACTTGCTCTAAGTTGTTGCTTTCGGTTCCTCGAATCTCCACCTGCTCAACAATGTAGATACTCATGTTAGTAGGATCATCTGTGGCATCCCCAGTAGGTGCCAAGACCAGGCTCTGTGGTGAAGTAATGCCTAAATCAGCTAGATCGAAGGTTGTCACCAGTTGGCCTGCCGATGTTAATTCATAGACTTTCTGCTCGGCAGGGTTCAGAAGATAATAGTTGCCGTTTTGAGGGTTAAAAGACAAACCTTGCAGCTTAGCCGCATTTAGTTGGGATAGTCCCACCCGTGATGTGTCATTGGCCTTCACGACTGCTTTATTGTCACTATCCAGTTGCTGGTGAGTGGTAAGGCGCACCAACTGCTGTTTATCATTGTCGAGAAAAACAAGCTGCTCGCGGGCAGTGTCGATAGTCAGGCCATTTATATTATCTAGACTTAAAGAAGCTAAAGAAGTAACAGTGATAGCTGGGTTCGCAACGGCCGTTTCTACTTCCACCTTGATTCTGAACAATTTTTGAGAATCAGCATCAACTAAGAGTAATTCATTAGTCTGTTCATCAAAGGAGATAGCCGTAACATTGGCAGATGCAGCATCTATCTCGATAGTATCTACCAACTTTGCAAACGGGGTAATGACCGAAATACGTGTTGCTGCAGCTTCGTCTTGTGCTTCCAGAACAAAAAAGAGATTTAATGCTGGAGAGGAAGTTAAGTGAGTGGGTTTTAAGTGCTCTAAGTCATCAAAAGTTCGGATAACCCTAAGATAACCACTGGTTTCCGCAGCTAGAGATGTTGTCTGTGATTTTATGAACGTAAAAGAAATAAATAATATCAATAAAACAAGAATAAATTTTTGCCAACGACTAATACTCATCAAAACATCCTCCCAATAAAAAAATAATCAGCATACTAGTTATGGTTACTCGTCTGCTCGCTAAGGATGCTTGCAGACAAGCTACCTCTGGTCAAAAAAGCCAGTTTATGCCCTTCGCTAATAAAATTACTTCTGCTTATTAAATGATGACCTGGCGAGTACAGCTGCTCTTTTGTAAGAGGCCTGGCGGGTTCGTTGCCGTTAATGGATAAATAAATCTACATGATCTCAAGCTACATGAATATATCGGAATAGATGACCAACATAGATGGCCAATATTTGCAACTATACTAATAACCTTTGCATGACCGCCATGCCATAATTTTGCACCAAGTTCAAAAAGTCATTAAAAGAGGAGCATACATTAGGGGACGTATACTCCTCGCTTGCTAAACTTATCTATATCATGACTAAGGGCCAGCTAAAATAGTGGGGTTACAGATATGTTCCGAACAACTTCACATAACTTTGATATCTGTAGAAAGTTAAATAATCGTTACTTTTGACCCTCTAGATAATCCTCTAGAGTAAAAATATTGAAATGTATCTGGTTCTTAGCCATAAAAGCTTTTAATTGAATCAACTGTATACTGAATTTGTTCTCTACTCATACCAGGGAACATAGGCAAGGATAAAATACGGTCGGCAAAACGCTCTGTCACAGGGAAATCACCTTTTTTATATCCTAATTCAGCATAGGCCGATTGCAGATGAATCGGTATTGGATAGTGAATGCCAGTGGCAACACCTGCCTCAGATAAATGAGCCTGTAAGGCGTCACGATCTTTTATTTGAATGATGTAAAGATGATACACATGTTCAGCCCAAGCTGCCGTTTGAGGGGCGACAATAGGCAAACCCGTTAATAGTTGATTGAACTTTTCGGCCGTTTCCCGTCGTGAAGCATTACCCTTGTCCAAATGGGGCAACTTAGCACATAACACAGCCGCCTGAATGGTGTCTAACCGATGATTGAACCCCTTTACTTGATGATGATACTTAACTGTTTGACCCAGATTGCGTAATAATTTTATATTTTCGGCTAGGGTCGCATCATTTGTCACTACCATGCCACCATCACCATAAGCCCCCAGGTTTTTGCTTGGGTAGAAGCTATATGCAGCAGCATCGCCTAAACCGCCCGTTCGTTTGCCTTTATACCGGGCACCATGCGCCTGACAGGCATCTTCAATGACTTTCAAGCCATGCTTGCGAGCAATGGCGTTGATTGGATCCATATCAGCTGGTTGTCCATATAAATGAACAGCAATAATGGCTTTGGTCGCCGGCGTAATCGCTGCTTCGATCAAGCCCGGGTCTATGTTGTAGGTATTGGGGTCAGCATCTACTAAAACAGGACGTGCGCCCGTGTTGGAAATTGCCAAAGCAGTCGCAATGAAGGTGCTGGCAGCTGTTATGACCTCATCACCAGAACCGATACCGTAAGCATGTAAGATCAACTCTAGTGCTGAATAGCCAGAATCCACACCGATAGCATGCGACGCTTCACAATATTTGGCAAAAGCTGTTTCAAAATCTCTGACAGCTTGCCCCAGTACGTAATCAGAGCGATTAAGTACACCAGCAACGGCCGTATCAACATCTTCTTTAATAGCCTGATATTCGGCCTGTAAATCAACAAATGGTACTTTCATGAGATAAAATTCCTGCTAAATTGAGTAATGCTTGTCCAATTGGGTGTTTTTCCCAAAGAGACCCCAAGGATTTTACATATTGGATATTGTAATATCCATAGAACAAAACCCTTAGGGTCTGAACAGTTATATTAAGTAAGTGATAAAACGTTATAATTTAATCGGCAACTGCATATTCTTGTGATATATACTCTCTTCTATCAATCTTCGTATGGCCATTTGTACCATTTTTATGATGAATCGTAATAGGTTCCTGAATGCCGCCATTTTGCAATGATCGTTGAGCAGCTTCAATTATTTCCACGACACGCAAACCATTATGTCCATCAGTTAACGGCCGTTTGCCCTCACGAATACATTCCACAAAATGAAGACATTCCACACGCAGCGGCTCTTCAAAACGAATAAAGGGACTGACAATGTTGCCAGAATGATAGTCAAACAGGAATTCCCCATACGTATCAGTGCGACGAACAGCCTTAACACTTTTGTCGTATACTTTCAGCTTTTCCTGGACATCAATATCATCATAGACAACCATCTTTTTGCTGCCTACGACCGTAATACGACGTGTTTTACACGGATCAAGCCAACTCATACGGATATGTGTCATGATGTTCTTGGGAAACATCATCGTCATATAGGCCACATCTTCAACAGTTTGCTGTACGCAAGCTATGCCTCTTGTACTCACACTGTAGGGAGTCTTGTCAAGCAAATGCAACATGATCGAAATATCATGCGGAGCCAAATCCCAGATGACGTTCATCGTTGGATGAAATAGCCCTAAACTTGCTCGAACTGCATCAATATAATGAATATCGCCTAGTTCCCCACTGTCAATCATCGTTTTTAAGGCGCGTACGGCTGAGTTATACTCAAAAGTATGCCCGACCATCAAAACGAGATTCTTAGCCTCTGCCAGTTGAATAAGGCGGCGAACATCATCACTATTGGTTGCCAAAGGTTTCTCAATTAAAACGTGCAGATTGTTCTCAAGACAATCCCGCGCAATCGCATAATGCGTTTGGGGGGGCGTGCTTATCACAACAGCATCTAAACCATATTGAAAAAGTTCGTGATAATCTTGAGTAATGTATTTAATTTGAGGATATCGTGTTTGCATATGTTGCAAACGACTTTGATCTAAGTCAGCGACTGCAACTAATTCAGTTGTAGAAATCTCAACAAAGTTTCGAATTAAATTGGGGCCCCAATAACCGCAGCCTATGGCGCCAATCTTCAATGTGTTCATGTATCATCCAGCCCCTCTCTCTGAAATAACAGCCGGGATCGTTACCAGGAGGATTTTGATATCTTGCCAAATAGATTTCATCCCGATGTATTCCAGATCAAGCTCTATCATTTCGTCAAATGTTGTCTCACAACGGCCACTTACTTGCCACAATCCAGTAATGCCTGGGAGCGTATTGAAACGCCGGAAGTGTTCCCGCTGATACATTTCTACTTCGTATGGGATGGGGGGGCGTGGGCCAACTAGGCTCATCTCGCCACGAAGAACATTCCAAAGTTGAGGTAATTCATCCAAGCTAGATGAACGCAAAAATCTACCAATACGAGTTACACGGGGATCGCCAGTCAATTTGTAAGACGTTGAAGACTTACCTTCTTGTTCCGCCAATTTGCTTTCATCACCGGTGATGTATGCCTTCATGTATTCTTCATGTAATTTTGAGTCTACATCAGTACGCATAGTGCGGAATTTAAAGAAAGGAAAGGTTTGAACAATCCAACGGGTACGGCCGTTAATCTTAACCCGCTTTGCTCCTACTCTTTCCTGAACAAAGATGGCTGAACCGGGACTATCTAATTTAACGATAATGCCAATAATAATAAGCAAAGGTAGTAAGAAAACTAGTGAAACCACAACAATGGCTACATCTACAATCCGCTTGAGACGATAGTATGACACAGCTTGCTGTTCACCTTCATTGAGTTCTTCATATGTCAGGTGTATCCATTCTGGATTACGTACTACTTGTTGCATCTGATTTCTCCCAGGATTTTGAACTACTATTTATGACTTACTACTTAATGATATTGATGTCCCAAGTCCATCTATTGCCAAGATAAAACCTTTATCTTACAACCCGCCTTTCGGGTTCAGTAGGTTTCTAAACTAAATGATCGAGCAAAATTTTGAGTTAGAGATGCGCTGATTGACGGCCGTTTCTACCTCCTACAAACTATAAAACCTATAACCGGGTAGGTAAAGATTCTCTTCATTACTGACAGGGAGATGTCAGGGGTTACCGTGTATACTGTAATTATCACATCCTGAAGTGTGCCACAGTTTATAATTAGAGAAAGAAAAACTGTGACACCTCAGGTTTGGCGGTTTATTCCGCTGAATTTTCTATAATAATGAACCGCCAAACACTTAGCTTAAATGGAGACACACAATGATATCAAAAATGAAGCTCACTAGTACACGAAGGCGTAAATAGCTGATATATTGTGGGGTAGAAAAAGTAGTAACGAGAAAAGGTGGGAAATGGCAAGAATAAGAGCAATCGAAATACAGCTGACAAAGGAAGAAGAAAAAGAGCTGAAGAAAATCGCGAACAAGCATAAAGCGAGTCAACAAATGGTCAGGCGTGCGCGAATTGTGCTGGCAGCGACCGAAGGGAAAAGCCACGGGCAAATCATGAAAGAGGTGGGTGTGAGTCTCAACACGGTGAGGCTATGGCGTAGCCGCTGGATGATGTTCAAAGCAGTGCCGCTATCAGAATTGAGCGTGCAAGAAAGATTGGCAGATGACGCTCGACCAGGCTCTCCAGCGCGAATCACAGCAGACCAGCGGTGTCAGATAGAAAAGTTGGCATGTGAAAAACCAGAGGGGAGCGGTCGCCCGATAACCCACTGGACAAATCGAGAGATAGCAGATGAAATCATCAAACAAGGCATCGTAGAAACCATTTCCCCACGACATGCGGGACGTCTTTTAAAAAGAAGCAGATATCAAACCACATCACATTCGGTATTGGCTAACACCAGGGGAGGATGAGCAGTTTGATGAAAAGGTCAAAGATATCAATCAGCTATACAAAGAAGCGGTCGATTTAGCTGACAAGGATGAAAAAGTGCTATGTAATGATGAGATGACGGGCGTTCAGGCACTCCAACGCAAGCATGAGGGTCTGCCAATGCGTCCAGGCAAAGTGGAGCGGCGCGAATATGAGTATATTCGACACGGAACGCAGAGCTTTATCGTCAATTTCGAGGTGGCAACAGGGCGGGTTGCCCATGTTTCTTGTGGCAAGACCCGCACTGAACAAGATTACCTCAATCACATTCAAGCGACAGTTGAGGCTGAACCGAATGTCAAACGCTGGCATTTTGTTGTTGATAATCTTAACACGCATAAATCTGAAAGCTTGGTTCGTTTCGTCGCTGCTGAATCCGACATTTCAGATGATGCCCTTGGCGTCAAGGGAAAATCTGGTGTTTTGAAATCAATGGAAACCCGCGCTGAATTTTTGACCAATCCTGACCATCGCCTTGTTTTCCATTACACACCCAAACATGCATCTTGGATGAACCAAGTCGAGATTTGGTTTTCTATTCTGGTGCGTAAACTACTCAAGCGTGGCAATTTCACCTCTATCGAACATCTGAAAAACAAAGTGCTCACCTTTATCATTTACTACAATGACACGATGGCCAAGCCCTTCAAATGGACCACCAAAGGGAAAGCACTTGCCGCCTGAATGTATCTGTTATTTACGCCCTGATGTACTAGAGCCTCTCAATCACGCGCCAAAGCTTTTATTTTCGATTGGGGACGGCCGTTAGAACAAGCGCGCTACCTCTTTCACTTTGAAGACGGTCCAGCCAGCTCTGTTCTGACCGAACTGGCTCAATTCCAAAACCCAGATGGGGGTTTTGGGCATGCCCTAGAGCCCGATATGCGGCTGCCACAATCCTCCGTACTCGCCACTACCGTTGCCTTGCAAATATTGGGAGAGATCAACGCCACCAGCCAAGAATTAATCGTCCAAGCTGCTATGCGCTACTTATTAGATAGCTATGAAATAGACACCAAAGTCTGGCCCATCATCCCTCGCCATAACAACGATTCCCCTCATGCTCCCTGGTGGCACGACGATGGCAACATCCGGTACAACTTCGGTCAATTCCGTGCCAATCCTCGTGCTGAAATTGTCGGTTATCTTTTTTCCTATCACGATCTTGTGCCCGATGGCCTGGCTGAAGAACTAGCAGATGAAATCATCGATCACCTGCTTACTTATCCCAACAGAGTAGGGATGCATGATTTGGCTTGCTATGTAGCTACTGCCGAAAATCCAGCCATCCCAGTCGGTTTCCGTGACCAGCTTTTGCCCAAACTCAAACGCGCTCTCTTGGCCACTGTTGAAACTGATCCGGCTCGATGGGGTGATTATACACCCAAGCCATTGTCCTATATTCACACACCCCATTCTCCCTTTGCTCCTCTTATGCCTCAAGCTACCTCTGCTAATTTGGATGATGTTATTGCCAGACAAGGCACAGATGGCTCCTGGCAACCAACTTGGTCATGGGGCGAGCATTATCCTCAAGATTGGACACAAGCCAAACGTGAATGGGCAAGCATTCTCACCCTAAACACATTGAAACAGCTAAAAGCTTTTGACAGATTGGGGTGACGATGAATTTTAGGGCTGATAGTGGGTTAACATATTCAAAATCGTTTCGCGCAATTGTTGCCGCAGAACAGGCGGGTCTAGCAGCTCCATTTCACCACCCCAACTGAGCAGCCAGCTTTCGATCTGATCGAAGCTGCGTGGAGTATAGATCATTGTTTGCTCGTCCTGGTTATAGGCATAACTGAAGTGCTGGCGTTCGTAGACCCAACGTAGGCTGGATCTGGCAAAGCGAACTGTGATAGTTAATGGCCGTACCCCCTCCCCCTCTCGCCCTTCTCCCCACTCACGCGGCTTAAAACTCTCCTCTAACACTACCAACTTATCAATCCGATCCAGGCGAAAAACACGGGAAGCCTGTCGCAAGCGGCAATGAGCCGTCAGCACCCACGTCTTTTCCAGGTAAAGCAGATTCAATGGTTCTACATCCCGTTCCGTCACCTGATTTGTGTGCTGAGCATGATAGCATAAGTTCACCACCCGACATTGATGAATGGCCTCTTGCAAACGCACAAACATCGGATCATCAAAATCTAGGCCCGTGCTAGGGAAAGCATAAAAATGGATGATAGTCTGTAGAGCTTCTAAATGACGAAGAGTACTTCGGGGCAAAATAGCTCTTATCTTATCGAGGGCAGTAGCAACGGCCGTTTGCGTCTTCCCCTCGCTCGTTAGACCCAAAAACATGGAGATTGCCAAAAACAAAGCTCGAGCCTCTGCCTCCGAAAAAGTGATGGGCGGCAGATAATAACCCTCTAACAGCCGATACCCCTCACCTGGCATAGCCGCAATCGGCACACCCACCTCACATAAGGCCTGAATATCCCGATACACCGTCCGTTCACTAATCTCAAACTGCGCCGCAAAATCCTGCGCTCGCATCAGGCCCCGACTCTGAAAAAGCAGCAAATATCCCAATAACCGTTCCATACGGTTCATAAGTAACCCTCAAAATCTTTTGCCATAGTTACGTCAGCTGCTACTTTATATTGAAATAGCCTTTGTGCAACCGGGCACCCCCTCTTTTAGTCAATATGAAATCCTATTCACTATCTGCTATACTAAGGCAGTTCACATAAGGTTGCTTTAATCAACAAAATGTTTAATTTTGTTAGAAACAACCTCAAGCCAATTCCTAAAATAGGCCACCTTCTTTAAGTAGTTAGTCTGGGAATTGGCCTAAAATAGCCCGTAGTGAGGTGTATCAAATGGCTACAATTTTAGTTATTGACGATGACGAACTGGTTTCACGCACATTACAACGCACATTGAAAATTTATGGACACCATGTCATGGTATCCAACAGTGGCACCGAAGGACTGCAATTGGCTCACCGCCACCGCCCCGACATGTTCGTCTTAGACATTATGATGCCTGGAGCCGACGGCTACCAGGTATGTCGTCAAATTCGTGGTGATCCTTTGTTGCAGGATTTACCCGTACTATTTTTGACCGCTCGGCTCAAAGACGAAGACAAAATTGAGGGCTTCCGGGCTGGAGCCGATGACTATTTAACTAAGCCTTTTAACTTGGAAGAACTAAATTTACGTGTCAAAGCCATCATGCGCCGTGTAAAACCGTCCAAACCTGAGGCTGAAAGCACAACTAAAGTTATTGCGGGTGATGTCACCTTAGATACCCGTTCATTCAAGGTGACGACCCCCTACGGCACATCTCTGCTAACGAATGTGCAATTCGATTTGCTGTATCATCTGATGAGTAATGCAGATCAGGTGTTTAACAGCCAACAACTGTTACAGGATGTTTGGGACTATCCTCGTGATACAGGTAGTCCCGAGCTGGTTCGAGCACATATTAAGAACCTGCGTGAGAAAATTGAACCAGAACCGAGCAAACCGATCTATATTCGCACCATTCAAGGACATGGCTACACCTTTGCCACATCGGGGGCAGCATAGCGGCTACGCTAAGTAGCTTTCAGTTTCTCCATAGTTGGCATATCCGGGTGGAAGAGTAGAGGAACTTAGGAATAGAAAACTTAAGTTGGGCAAAGGTTGGCCCAATCTTGAAGATTAGGCCAATCTAAATGCACAAGTTGTTAAATCCCCATTCCTTAGAACTTTTTTTAGCTGACAACTTTAACCACAGTTTGTAAAAAGCCTGGTTTTGCACGAAACCAGGTTTTTTGATTAAATGCGCGTATGGGACAGGGACAAACGGCCGTTCATAGGGCCACGACCACTCACATCCTGGTTGTAGATGATGAACCCGAGATTGCTGAGTCATTATCTGACTTCCTGGCTAAACAAGGTGATTATAGCGTCAGGATGGCTGGTGATGGACAGGAGGCCATTCGCTTTTTGGAATCCACCATCGGCACCTACACCGAAATTGATCTCGTCTTGTTGGATATGCGTATGCCTGGTATGTCCGGTTTGGAAGTATTGGCCTGGATCCGCAGCCATGCTGAGTTGCAATATACACGGGTTGTACTGTTAACAGCCGCTGCCAGCAACCAAGACAAAGTAGAAGCCCTCTCCGCCGGAGCAGATGATTACATCACCAAACCCTATTATCCCCAGGAGCTATTAGCCAGAGTACAAACCATCTTACGAACCCAGCAGTTGGAAAAACAGCTGCACCGGCAAAGTCAACAATTGGCGGCCTTGAACCGGATTGGCCAGCAAGTAGTGGCCTTATTAGAACCACAGGAAGTTTTACAAACGGCCGTGCAAAGCATAGACACCTTATTAAGCATTGAATTGGCAGTTGCTTGGCTGATTGAAGGTGGCTTATTGCGCTGTCAGCATACATACGGGGCTAATGATGCCTGGCATCCTCCCAACATTACACCGGGCCAAGGCCTAATCGGCACAGTATTTACCGAAGCCAGGGCACTTTTCTTGAATGCACCTTATGAAAATGAACGCTTTCAGCCTGATTTAGACGCCCCGTCCAACAAGCAAGTTCATTCTCTTCTTATCACGCCTCTGGTGGTGCGGCGGCGGCCAGTCGGTGTTTTTGCCGCCTATAACAAACAGAACGGCCGTTTCAGCGAAATAGACCTAGACCTCATGACCTCCCTGGCCCGCTCCGTCAGCGAGGCCATCGAAAATGCCTGGCTCTTTCAAGGCATTCGGCGGCGGCAGCAAGAATTATTAGAACACCGTAACACCTTGCAAGCACTTATAGACGGCATTCTACTGCCCATTTACACCATTAACGATGATTGGCATTTGGTGGCTGTCAACAAAAACAAAGCTGATGCGCTAGCCATGCACCCCACCGATCTGGTCAACAAAATCTGTTATCAGGTCTTCTACAATCGTCAATCACCATGTGAACATTGCCAGGTCGCCAAAATATTGGCCGCCAAAGAGGAACAAAGTTGGTCTGTGCGCTGGATAGGCGAGGATCATCTACCTAGCGAATGGGATATTCATGCTTACCCCATTCCTGGCACCAAAGCTGGGTCCCCCCGGGCTGTCATTGTGTGGCAAGATCGTACAGAAGAACGGCGACTAGAAAGCTCGCTGCTACAGGCAGGCAAATTAGCCGCTATCGGACAATTGGCAGCAGGTGTGGCCCATGAGATCAACAATCCCTTAACGGCCGTTAACGCCAACGCCGAAATCCTCAAACTTGTCATTCCCACCAGCGACGAAAACTACGAATCTGTAGACCTCATCTATCGTGCTGGTGAACGTGCCGCCCAGGTGGTGCAAGGGTTGCTCAACTTTGCTCGGCAGGAAGAGTATGCTTTTGTACCGGGCCGCCTCAATAAATCTATTAATGAAGCCCTGTCCTTGGTGAAATACCAGATTGATCAGGCCAACGTACAAGTTATCCAAAATCTGGCAGAAGACTTACCCCAGGTGACAGCCAGTTGGGAGCATCTCAAAAGCGTCTGGCTCAACCTCCTCGTGAATGCACGTGACGCTACCCTGAATCGGCCAGGAGAACATCACATTGAAATCACTACCCGCTTGGGAGCTGATGGCAAACATGTTCAGACCCTTTTTCGAGATAATGGCAAAGGCATGTCCCAAGCCGAATTGAAACATATTTTTGAACCCTTTTATACGACCAAAGACCCTGGCAAAGGCACCGGCCTGGGTCTAGCAACCAGCCATCGCATCATCGAACAGCACAAAGGCGAAATCAATGTGGTGAGCGTTCCCGACGAAGGGACAACGTTTATTGTGAGATTGCCGATTAATGTGAATGAAAGTAATTTAGGCAATTAGTAACTAGTGGCCAAGCACCTATTGACGGATAAGACAGCGCGGCGCACCTTGCAGAAGCTACCGCTTCTGTCCGACAAAAGAAGTTTGTCAGAGAACTAGACGTTTACACAATTACTAATTATCCAATTACCGATTCATCCAACAATTATTCCATGACCCTGCCGATTTCTGACAAGGTGAAAATAGGCGATATATTAAGACTGGCTCTACCATTGGAAACGGCCGTTATTGGGGCTGCCAGCCACACTCGTCGCCCCGTGGGCTGGATTGCGCTACTCACCAGTTGGGAGAATTTGGCAGCGCAAGTAGAGGCCAACGATCTGGTCATTGTGCCTCCAAATTTACAAACACAAATCAAAATTCATCTAGCAAAGTTGTCCCAACTATCCATAGCGGCCGTTTTGCTCTTACAATCCGTCAGCGTAGCCATCGAAAAGCTGGCTGAGTCTCATAATTTACCACTGTTGATTGTGCCCGACGGCCGTTCCATCCGCGAAATTCACCATGCCATTGCTGCCCTTTTAGCCGACCAACAGACCGCCACCCGCGAACGCGGTATGCAGCTTTATCGCCAACTGTCCGTTATGTCCCGCGAAGACCAGGGACTAGAAGCCATGACCGAGTTGATGGCAAAATTGACGGGGAAAATCGTCGTTATTCAGGATAAACGGCTAGAAATTCAGGCCATGAGCGTGGCCGGCAGCACCCCCATAGATCTAACCAATTTGCGTGAAGCCTTAATGCAGCGGGAACAGTTACCCGCCGTCTTACGCAATCGTAAACAAGCCGCCCATACCCACCAAAGCTATTGGCAGCAGCTCTTGATGGGTGAGGAGACTGGCCGTCTAATCAGCCCTATTATTTCTGGCGACCGCGCCAGGGGCTATCTCTCCATCATTGGCCCTACGGATGAATTAGACCTACTTGACACCTTAGCCGTAGAAAATGGCGCTGCCGCCTGCGCCCTGGAGATGGCCAAGGCCAAGGCAGTTAACGAAGCGCGCAAAGAGTTACGCGGCAATTTCCTTGAAGGCCTGTTGACAGGTTCGCTGCCCGCCAAAGAGATTGATCGGCTCTCACGCCGCCTGGATCATGATACGACCCCGCCCCATGCCGTGATGATTTTTGGCTGGGACGGTGCGGATGTCCCTTCCATGCGTCGCTTAGAAACGGCCGTTAACTGGGTATTAAGCAATCACACACGCCCTGCCCTCGTCCACATTCACCCCCAACAACATATCTGCGTATTCCAAGCTCTCAAAGACGATAAAGATTTGCAAACCGTCCACAATTTGGCCCGTCGCATCGAAACCCAAGTGGCGGAAGAGTTTCCAAAGACACGCCTGATAGGCGGCATGAGCGGCCCAGCCGCAGCTCTAGAACATTGGCCCGCCGTTTACACCGAAGCCGTGCAAGCCATGCAACTTTGCCAACGCCTCAATCTATCCCATGTCGTCGAATTCGGCAGTTTGGGCGTTTACCGCCTTTTATCTGCCCTCGAAGATAATCCCATTGTGCAAGACTTTGCCAAGCAGATCATTGGCCCTCTGGCCCAATATGATGACCAACATCGTGGTAGTTTGGTCAAAACCCTTGATGCCTTTTTCAAACATCATGGCAATATTAGTCGCACCGCTGACTCTCTCTACGTCCATCGCAACACGCTTCTCTACCGCCTAGAACGCATCCAGGAACTCACCAATCACGATATGGATCAGGCAGAAATGCGTCTAGCCATGCACCTGGCTTTGAAGTTGTGGCAGCTGCGACCGAAGTAATTATCTCATGAGTCAATTACATTCTTCATTATGACGTTCTTCTTAATTTTCAAACTCTTAGTCGTGGCCTTCTTTCTGATCATGTTTTTACGCAAGATGAATTGGGCCTGGGGGATTGGCTTGGTGTGTGTGACAACGGCCGTTCTCCTAGACACCTTTTTAGGCGTATTCAATCGGGAACAGATGCTAGCCGATCTCGGTTTCTTCTTTTATGTAATCGCGGGGACGCTCTTTGGTGGCATGGCTGTCTGGCTCTGGGGCCTGCTACACCCCATGACAACCAGCAAAACTCAGGCAACGATGGATGTGAAGGCAACGGCCGTCCTCCCTAGCCCACCCACTGAGCCAGCGCCAGTCGAAGCCAACGGCACCGCCTATGATCGGCAAATGCTCTACGACGAAATTCGCACTCGTCTAGGCCGCGAAGACATCCTTGACCTCATCTTCGACCTGGGCATCAACGAAAGTGACGTGATGACCCTCGATCAAGATTTGCAGCAATTAATCGTCAAAACAATGGATTGGGCCGAACAGCAGGGCCAAACGGCCGCTCTTACCTTGGCCGTCGAGCGTATTCTCACCCCCTTGCCACCCGAAAATTTGCCACGACTAGAAAAAATAACGTCCGCTTCCCCTCCCACTGTTCTGCGCCAATATCTGCTAGCCCACTACACCCTGGCCCAATTACAGCATATGGCAGAGCGGCTGGGTCTAGATTGGGAACAGTTAGGCAACGGCAGCAAAAAAGAAAAAGTCCGCAGCCTACTCCTCTACCTCATCCGCCGCAACCGCCTGCCAGAATTAGTAACCTTGATGAACAATTTAGCCACAATCACAAATTAGATCTCCCCTGGTTCCCCTGGTGAGGAACTCAGGGATACTTGCCCCAGAGAGAGAATCATGTCCCTTCTCACATTATCCAGTCCTTTTATTTATGCCCTCGCTCAAGAGGACAGCACAAACCGCACTTTTTACATCATCATTATTCTGGTTGCCCTCAGCCTGGGAGGTCGGGCCATTTCAGCCTGGATAGCCAATCGCAATCGCCAAAAGAGCGGTCTACAGCCCATTCACGGCGCCCTTGGTGGTACCATCTGCCCCAACTGTGCCCAACCCTATGCCTTTCATTGGTGGAGCCTCAAGCTTGTCCTCTCCCGCATTGACCGCTGTCCCCATTGTGGTCAGTGGAAAGTCGTCAAAAGATACCCGCCTAGCGTGTTGGATGCCTCGGCCGAAGCCATGCTGGAGATACAAAAAGGGGAAACGGCCGATTCCCCGCCTCTCTCCTCTGACGAACAACTACGAAAAAAACTCGACAACTCCCGCTTCGACGACGATTAACCTTGCCTTTAGCTCCCAAGTCCTGGCAGCCATCTCCTATTTACTCTACCACCGCTAACCTTTATCCTATTACCAAGATTTGTGGCAACTAGATTAAATCCTCCTCCTTCTTCTCAAAAAGCTCCTGGCTTCCCCGCCAGGAGCTTTTTCCTTTTAAGATTACAGATACCCCAACTTCTTAGCGGCACAGGTTAATTTATCCCGGAACTGGGGCTGAGCAATGCCAATAAGAGCCTGCGCCCGCTGTTGTACTGTTTTGCCATGCAAATTGGCCACCCCATACTCCGTCACCACCCAATGCACATCATTGCGCGTCGTCACCACGCCTGCCCCCTCATACAGCATGGGCACAATACGGCTGGTCTGGCCACCCCGCGCCGTGGACAAACAAGCAATAATCGGTACCCCACCCTTCGACCGGGCCGCGCCACGCATGAAATCAACCTGTCCGCCAACGCCACTGTAAAAACGCGGCCCAATGGAATCAGCGCACACCTGTCCCGTCAAGTCCACTTGAACGGCCGAATTAATAGCCACCATCTTCTCATTTTGAGCAATATGAAAGGGATCGTTGACATAATCAGAGGGATGCAACTCAATCAGGGGATTATTATCCACAAAATCATACAACCGCTGTGAGCCAAACAAAAAGCCAGCGATCATCTTGCCCGGATGAAACGTCTTAGCCGCGCAAGTAATCACCCCCTGCTCCACCAAATCTATGACACCATCCGAGAACAGCTCTGTGTGAATGCCCAAATGTTGATGATGATCCAAACTTTGCAACACCGCGTCGGGAATATTGCCAATCCCCATCTGCAATGTGGCTCCATCAGGAATAAGCTCAGCAATGTGGCGAGCAATCTGCTGATGTTCAGGGCTGTGACCCCCTTGCGGTGCTTGTGGCAGCAGGTAATCAACCTCTATAATATGATTGAGACGACTGATGTGAATAAAACTATCGCCCAAAGTGCGCGGCATTTGTCGATTGACTTCGGCAACCACCACTCGGGCTGCTTCAGCGGCAGGCTTCGTCGTCCCCACCTCCACGCCAAAGCTGCAAAAGCCATGCTCATCCGGCGGCGAGACGGAAATGAGAGCCACATCTAGGGGCAAAAAGCCATCCCGGAAGAGGTGGGGAATCTCGGAGAGGAACACAGGGGTAAAATCAGCCCGACCTTCCTGAACGGCCGATCTCACATTGCCGCCAATAAACAATGCATTGACACGAAAACTGTCTTGGTAAGCGGGGGCAGCATAGGGCGCGTCGGCAAAGGTGAGGATATGCACTAACTCCACATCACGCACAGCGGGTGCGTGCTGTACCAACGCCTCAATCAATTGAACTGGCACGCCAGCCCCACCCCCTAGATAGACCCGATAACCAGATCGAATGGCTTCAACAGCAGCATTGGCGGATTTGACTTTACCTTGATAAAGGCTTTCCCAGTTCATGCCCTTACCCCTGCCAGTTGAAGGTCATTTGCTGGCCCAAAGCAGTCGCAATGCCCGGATGCGCCACTTGACCCCGGTGGAGGTTGACCCCAGATTTAAGGGCGGGTTGCTGGGCCACAGCCGTTGCCAATCCCATCTCTCCCACCGCCAACAAATAGGGCAAAATCGCATTCGTCACCGCATAGCTGGTGGTGCGGGCATAAGCTGAGGTGACATTGGGCACACAGTAATGAATGACGTTTTCCCACACATAGGCCGGATCACGCAGGGTAGTAGGGCGGCTAGTGGCCACGCAGCCCCCCTGATCAATGGCAAAGTCCACAATTACCGCCCCAGGACGCATCTGCCGCACCATCTCCGGCGTGATAAGAACGGGAACGCGCTGCCCCGGTGTAGCCACAGCGCCAATCAGGACATCAGCAAAACGCACAGCTCGGTTGAGGTTGAACTCATTGGCAAACATGGTGGTCACACGGCCGTTAAACTGTTCATCTATGGCCTGTAAGACACGGCCATCCTTATCCAACACCGTCACCTCTGCACCCAGTCCCAAAAAAGCCCGGGCTGCATTCCGACCCACAACCCCACCACCCACAATCACCACCACCGCTGGCGGCACACCAGGGATGCCACTGGGCAAAATGCCCAGACCGCGCTGTTCTGGCCACTGCTGGTCGCTGCGCAGCAACTGCCCGGCTATCAGGGGGGCCATCCGCCCGGCCACTTCACTGGCAGGCAACAGCACCGGCCGACGGCCGTCTGCCTCAGCAATCATTTCATAAGCAACGGCCGTTATCTCCTGTTCTTGCAAGGCCTGAAAAAGATCGGGGGAAGCCACCAGCAAGTGGAGAAAGGAAAAAAGAATTTGACCGGATTGTAGCCAGCGATGTTCTGCGGCCGTGGGGCGGGTAAATTTGGCGATGATGGATGAACGGCCGTAAACCTCTGCTGCCGTGTACACTACCTCTGCCCCCGCCTGACGGTAATTTTCATCACTGAAACCTGCCCCCAGCCCCGCCTTTGCTTCCACATAGACTTGGTGGCCCGCTTGCTGCAAGGCCAGCACGCCTGCTGGGGTCAAACCCACACGCATTTCCAGGTCACGCACCTCGCGTGGTACACCAAAAACCGCCATAGCTCACCTCATTCACTCAGCCGTAGTGTGTATACGGTTCATTCGTTTGTTCCTGAAGGAACTTCCAATCACGCGCCACCATGCGGAAAATATCTGACTCAGTGATAATCCCAACTAATTCCCCTTGGCGATCTACCACAGGTAAACAGCCAATCATATTTTTCAACATCAATTGAGCCGTCTCGCCAATGGTCGTATCAGGAAACACAGTAATGGGATCACGGCTCATCATCTCTCCGATGGTGATATGGGGGATGAGGTAGCTGAGTTCCCAAATATTTAGCCGATTCACGGAGGAGGGTCGGGCATTACGCACATCACCATAGGTGACGATGCCCACCAAACGGCCGTCTTCCAGCACTGGCAGCCGACGAATCATCTTCTCCACCATTATGGCCTCTGCATCAGCCAATGTCGTCTCTGGTGTGATGGTCACCAGATCACGGGTCATCCAATCGCTTACTAATTCCAGTCTCATGGCAGTCCATTCCTTTTTTCCTCTGAAGTCCTTGGTTTCATCAAGAGGGAACCTGGAAATCTAGAGGAACTTTGTCTATATTTGCTAAGCTGAACAAGCCAGAAAAATGGGACACAGAGCTATACAGAGGAACGAAGCTACACAGAATGTTTTTTCTCTATCTCTGCGAATCCCCGTGTCTTCTCTGTGATCATCCGTGTCACTTCTTGTTTTATGTAAGGTAAAACAACCTCGTCAATGTCTCAAGTAACAAACGTCACCTGGGGAGAATGACTTTCACCACATAACAAAACTTGCCTATCAAGCTATACTGAGTGCAAAATATAAACAAACCTCTTATCGCTTAATGACGCACTTGATCAGTGGCTTACAAGCGGCTTACAAACACAGGAGAGCATTATGTTAACTGCAAATGACTTAATGACGGTCATACCCCATACTGTGGAACCTACAACCCCCTTGCGGCGCATCATCGAAATCATGAAACAAGAGGGCTGTCGCCAAGTACCCATTTTGGACAATGGGCAACTTGTGGGTATTGTGACAGACAGAGATGTACGGTTGGCTATGAATTCGCCAATGGTATTGCACGGCCGTTGGCAAGATGAAGAGCTCCTAGACAAAGCAACAGCGGATAGCATCATGACACCCAACCCCCTCACCATCACGCCCGAAACTCCCATATATCAGGCAGCCCGCATGTTGAGCACCTATAAATTTGGAGCTTTACCTGTCGTAGACGATGATGTTCTGGTAGGCATCCTCACCGTCAGCGACTTACTTGATCATCTAGCGGCTGAGCAGCCGGATACAGTCGTTTCGGATTGATGTCTAACGGCCGTTTCCCCATAACCTATCCCAAATAGACAAAACAAGGTCAGCCAACGGCCATTGTCACTATTGACAATTGACTACGGACAATTGATCATTGGCTATTTTCCGGCCTTACCGAATCATTTCCCTATTGGCCACATTTTATGCTCCCCTAACCAACATTCGTTCCCCAATTCCACCCCCCGCTTTTTGAAACAATCTGCTTTTTTGCCTTCACATAATTCGCCCTTTGGTGTATACTGTGGCCTATTGTGGTGAATTGTGGGGGAAAGTGGGGCAAATGGGCTTCATTTCCCTTAGAAAATAGATAAAAATGGGGTAATCAGAACGAATGTTCTAAAATTCGTGTATAATGGCCCTAAACTCTCAACATCAAATATTCATCACATTTTGAGAGAAAAAGGTATGTTTTTAGGCGAACACACACACACCATTGATGACAAAGGCCGGCTCACCATTCCAGCCAAATATCGTGCCTTGTTGGCTAAAGGTATGGTCGTCACCCGTGGCTTCGACCAAAACCTGATGCTGTTCCCCATTGATGGTTGGGAAGAGTTGGCAGCCCGGATTGCGGAACGGCCGTTAGCCGATGAAAGTGTGCGTGCCTTCCGCCGCCGTGTCTTTTCAGGCGCGATGGACCTAACATCAGACAAACAAGGGCGTATCCTCCTGCCCCAATACCTGCGCGACTTCGCTGATATCAATGGGGAAGTTGTGGTGGCTGGTATGTTCAACTATCTGGAAATCTGGAGCACAGAGGGCTGGCAAGCGGTACGAGCTTCCATCGAAGACAATAATGATGCCGCCCGCTGGGAAGACCTTGGGATTTAAGAAACCCCGAATTCTTCCCAGATTCTTCTGAATGGGAAAGTATGAGGAACTGAGAGGAACTGTGGGAGCCATTTATGACTGACACCCACATTCCCGTTCTTTACCACGAAGTTTTAGAACTTTTACAACCCTGGTCAAATGGCCGTTACTTGGACGGCACAGTTGGCGCAGGCGGGCACACGGCGGGCATTTTAGAAGCCTCCGCCCCCGATGGGCACGTCATCGCCTTCGACCGCGACCCAGCCGCCATCGCTTATGCCCAAAAGCGGCTGGCTGAATTCGGCCAGCGCGTCACCTTCGTCAACGACAGCTACACCGCCATGCGCAGCTACGGGCACTTTGACGGCATCTTGCTCGACTTAGGTTTGTCCTCGAGGCAGTTAACCGACAGTCAACGCGGTTTCTCCTTTTTGCGTGAAGGACCACTGGATATGCGCTTCGACACAACCCAAGGACAAACGGCCGCTGACCTCATTAACAATTTAACCGAAGCAGAACTGGCAGATATCTTTTGGCGTTATGGTGAAGAGCGACGTAGTCGGCAGTGGGCTAAGGTCATCGTGGCCCATCGCCCTCTAACCACCACCACCCAACTAGCCGACCTCATTGCCGACCAAGTGAAGAAGCGCGGGCGCATCCACCCCGCCACCCAGATTTTCCAAGCCCTTCGCATCGCCGTAAACGACGAATTAGAAACGGTAGAGACAGGGGTAAAAATAGCGATAGAGTTGTTGAAGGAAAACGGCCGTCTGGCCGTCATCAGCTTTCATTCACTGGAAGATCGCTTTGTAAAGCATTACTTTCGTCAACTGAGCCGCAGTTGCACTTGCCCACCAGATCAGCCTATTTGCACTTGCGCCCAGCAGCCCATCATGCGGCTCATCACACGTAAAGCAGTGCAAGCAAGTGCAGCAGAAATCGCCGCCAATCCTCGCAGCCGCAGTGCGCGACTGCGGGTAGTGGAGAAGATCGGTAAGCGATGAACAGTTATCAGTTCACCGCTTACCGATAACCGTTCACCATTCACAGATCACTGAACACGGGTTACTGGAAATGGAAATGTCCGCACCACAACAAAAACAATCAGCCCGACACACACGGGAATTAGCACGCCGACTAGGGTGGCTCACCGAAGCCCAAGCCGCCCTGGGTTGGGGTGTTATTTTGGTTTTAGCCGCCCTGCTCGGCGTCATCTATCTCACTCAGGCCAGTCGTATTGCTGCCGTCGGTCGTCGGGTACAGGTTTTGCAAAATGAGCTGATTGATTTGAAGCGGGAAAATGTGGAATTAGAACGACGTATTGCGGAAGCACAATCGTTGGAGAAGTTGCAAGAGATGGCTGTGCGTAAAGGCTTTGCCCAAGCCTATCCCGAAGATATTGAGTATGTGACAGTTCTAGACTATCCCATTGCCACAACTGAACCAATTTTGACAACAGCCACACCAAAGGCAACGGCCGTCTCCCCAAAAACCCCTAGCTCTATGAACGAAGCCATCTGGCTGGCTCTCCGCGCCAGCGTGGGCGATTTAATCCGAGGGGAGTCCCATGAATAACAGCCAACAAAAGCGGTTGTGGATCATTGTAGTGGGACTAGCCTTTGCGGCTTTTGTCATCATCGGACGTTTGATCGCTTTCCAAATTGTTCAAGGGCGCCAATGGGCTGATCGTGCCAGCGATACCGTGCGCGTAGTCGCTCGACCAGAGCGAGGCACAATTTACGATCGACATGGCACTGTTCTAGCCGCCAATGGCGCTGATTATCAGATCAGCATCGCCCCCAATTTGGTCTATGAACCTCAGGAGTTAGCCACTGCCCTCACCTCTGTCCTGCAAAAGCCTCGTTACGAAATTTTGGGCGCTATCGAATCAGAACAGCCTTTTGTTATGCTCGATGGCCGTGTCTCCACTGAAGTAGCCGATCTGGTACGCACCCTGCCCTATGACGGCTTGCAGATTGATCCCCTACCTCGCCGGTTTTATCCCCAGGGCGAGATGCTCTGCCATGTTTTGGGGTATGTAGACTTTGATGGCAATGGTGGGGCAGGATTAGAAGGCTACTATCAGCGTGAATTGGCCGGAGAAGCAGCCAGTGCCACCATCAATATTTCGCCACTCACCAGCCAACAAAGCGTCATTGCCCATGAAGGGGCCGATTTGGTGCTGACAATTGACCGCACTGTACAATATGTAGTAGAAAGACACCTGGTGCGGGGGATGCGTGAACATGGCGCTGTCAGTGGCACTCTCATTGTGATGGATCCTAGCACAGGTGCGATTTTGGCAATGGCTAGTGCCCCTTGTTATTCGCCCTATGAATTTTATGAGGCGCAGGAAGGCCAGTTACTCAATCCGGCCGTCAGTCGCCAATATGAGCCGGGGTCGGTCATGAAGTTGGTCACGATGGCAGCAGCTCTAGATTCAGGCACAGTCACACCACAATCTACCTATTATGATTCGGGGGTGATTGAAGTAGGGGGCCACCCAAGCTACAACTGGGACCGTAGTGCGCCAGGAACGACGGATATGACAACGCTGTTAGCCCGTTCGTTGAATGTGGGAGCCGCCACGCTGGCAACATGGATGGGGCCAGAGGTATTTTATGATTATTACCAACGCTTTGGCTTTGGCCGCCCCTTGGGCATTGATTTGATGGCCGAAGCGGCAGGACAGATGCCTTTGCCCGGTGATGCTTCTTGGACGGAAGCGTTTCTGGCGACCAATTCTTATGGGCAGGGCTTGGCGACAACACCTTTGCAAATGGTTACGGCCGTTGCCGCCATCGCCAACCAGGGCAATTTGATGCAACCCTACATCGTTAAGGAAATCCATAATGAGAGTGGCGTATTCGTCCACCAGCCATCCGTGGTCAGCAAAGTAATCAGTCCGGAAGCGGCCAATCAACTGACGGCCATGGCCATTTCGGCTGTAGCCCGTGAGGTAGATGAGGCCCAAGTGGAGGGCTACACCATTGCTGGCAAAACGGGCACGGCACAAATTGCCGAAAATGGTATTTACTTGCCTGATGATGTCATTGGCTCCTTTATCGGCTGGCTGCCAGCCGATAATCCCGAAATTGTGGTCTTGGTGAAGTTGGATCGGCCAAGCAGTTCACCCTGGGGTTCGCACACAGCTGCGCCCCTCTTTGCTGAGTTAATCGAAGAATTGGTCGTTTTGCTAGACATACCGCCGGACAATGTGCGGCTGCGGGCAGATGTGTTGGCAGTGAGGGATGGAGAGTGAGTAGCAATCAGTAAACAGTGACCACTGATTACTGACCACTAACTACTGATATGTTAACGTTGGCACACTTTTTCAAATCACTAATCGGTGTGGAACTGGGCGGAGATACGGCCGTTACCCAAGTTGTCACCGATAGCAGGGATGCCCAGGCGGGCAGTCTCTTTGTAGCCTTGCCCGGTGAGAAAGCGGACGGGCACAATTTTGTAACGCAGGCGTTTGAGCAAGGGGCAGTGGCAGCCTTGATAGCACAGCCAATCCCTGACCTCAACCACATTGATTTGCGCCAACTTGAGGCTTTACCAACTGCTTTGACTATACCCACCCCCATTTGTCTGCTGGTAGAAGACGCACTGGCGGCTTTGCAAACAGCGGCCCAAGCTTGGCGTGAGCAATTTAGCACTCGCATCATCGGTATTACAGGCAGTGTGGGCAAGACCTCGACCAAAGAACTGGCCTACTCAGTGCTAGCACAACGGTATCGCACCTTAAAATCACCTGGCAACAAGAACAGCATCATCGGTTTGCCTCCTGTTCTGCTTGATTTACGACCTGAGCACGAGCGGGCCGTTTTTGAGATGAGCATGTATGTGCAGGGCGAGATTGCCCGGCTGTGTGAGTTGGCCCCCCCGTCAGTGGGCGTGGTGACGATTATTGGCCCGGTACATTTGGAACGGGCTGGCAGCATGGAAGCCATTGTGGCCGCCAAACGAGAGTTGATTGAGGCCTTGCCAGCCGATGGCGTGGCTATACTGAACAAGGATGATGAGCGGGTTATGAGCATGGCGGACCATACGAATGCTCGGATTTTCACCTATGGGCTAGACCATACAGCCGATCTCTGGGCTGATGATATCCACTCTATGGGCTTAGACGGCATGGGCTTTACGCTCCATCATGCCCATGAGTCATTAAGGGTACAGGTTCCTTTGATAGGGCGGCATAGTGTACACACAGCCTTGAGAGCAACGGCCGTTGGCTTGGTCGAAGGGCTGGCTTGGGATGAGATTATTGCCGGACTGCAAACACGCTCAGCAGCGCAGTTGCGCATGGTGGCTGCCCCTGGGCCACATGGCTCTATGATTATTGACGACACCTATAATGCCAGCCCCGACTCAACCTTGGCGGCGTTGAATTTATTGGCCGATTTGAACGGCCGACACGTCGCTGTCCTGGGTGACATGCTCGAACTCGGTTATATGGAAGAAGAGGGCCATCGACTGGTTGGTAGACGGGCCGCTGATGTAGCCCAGATTTTGGTGGCAGTGGGCAAGCGTGGTTACTGGATCGGCGAAGAAGCCTTGGCCGTGGGCATGAATCCCCAAAGCGTCTTCATTGCTGAAGACACCAGCCAAGCGACTACGATGTTGGAAGAAATCATCGAAGCCAATGATGTAGTTTTAATCAAAGGCTCGCTAGGTATGAGAATGGAGCGTATTGTAGCGGCCTTAGGCCGAGACGGAGTGATGGAGTAATTAGTGATTACTAATTACCCAATTGCATTATGGCATTTGCACTGACTTTAGGCGGCATGACATTTTTGATGGCAGTGATCTGGGGTAGCCCCTTGGTCGAGCTAATGCGCCGCCTGCGTTTGGGAGCCCAGATCCGCATAGATGGGCCGCAAACACATATGCAGAAAATGGGCACACCAGCGATGGGTGGCATTTTGATTGTGGGCTGGGTGGTGCTCATCATGTTGGTGGTCAACATTGTGCAATTGGTGCAAGCTATTGAAACGGCCGAATCCATCATCATCCCCGTTGGTGTCCTGGTTGCCTACTCCATTTTGGGCGGCATTGATGACTATTTGGGCTTTCATCCCCGCCCTCATGGTGAAAAAGGGATGCGGGCACGGGTCAAGATTTGGTTTCAACTAGCCATTGCTTTGGCTGCAGCTGCCCTGATTTATTGGGGCGTGAATAGTGGACAAGGGCTGATGGCAGTTCCCACAGTACCTGTGTTGGTCAACATTGGCATCATTTATGTGCCCATTGCCGTGATCGCTATTGCTGGCACGGCCAATGCCGTCAACATTACCGACGGGCTGGATGGGCTGGCAGGTATTATTGCCGCCACTGCCTTTATGGCCTATGGCATCATTGCCTTTTTGCAAGACCAGCAATTTTTAGTCATTTTTTGTTTTGTTACCGTGGGGGCTTGTTTTGCTTTTTTATGGTTCAATGCCAAGCCAGCCCAGATGTTTATGGGCGATGTAGGTTCACAGGCTTTGGGCGGAGCCCTGGGCGTGGTGGCCTTGTTGACTAATCAATGGCTGATTTTGCCCATTATTGCAGCCGTACCCATGGCCACGATGCTATC
This sequence comes from Promineifilaceae bacterium (SeqCode), assembly GCA_965223555.1. Classification (GTDB taxonomy): domain Bacteria; phylum Chloroflexota; class Anaerolineae; order Promineifilales; family Promineifilaceae; genus CBDCWU01. The sequence continues at coordinate 1,386,846 of CBDCWU010000009.1, read as the reverse complement.
CACGACGCTGCAAGTCTTGTACTTTAAGGCTACAGGCGGCAAACGCTTGTTTAAGATGGCCCCCCTACACCATCATTTTGAGCTTATCGGTTGGAGCGAAACGCAAATTGTGCAGCGCTGGTGGCTGATTGCGTTGCTAACAGGCATGGTGGGGATTGCGTTTGCCCTAGTTTAGTAATCGGTATTCAGTAAGCAGTAATCAGTCCGGGACATCGCTGAATACTGACCACTGTTTACTGACCACTAACTACTGATTACTGGAAATGGACGCTTTGACAGGGAAGACGCTGGTGATTCTGGGGCTGGCGCGACAAGGGAAGGCTTTGGCGCGATTTGCTACTGGCGTTGGCGCCCATGTGATTGTATCTGATTTGCGAACGGCCGATCGCTTGCAAACAGAGATGAGTGAGTTAAACGATCTAGAGGTTGAATATGTTTTGGGAGAACATCCAATGAGTTTACTGGATAAAGCAGATGCTTTGGCAATTAGTGGTTCGGTGCCAGCAGACGCACCCTTGGTCATGGCTGCTCAAGAGAAAGGGGTGGCAGTGACAAATGATTCACAAGAGTTTGTGCGACGCACACCAACGGCCGTTATCGGCATTACTGGCTCAGCTGGCAAGTCTACCACGACAGCTTTGACGGGCGTGATAGGCCAGATAGCAGGCAGGCAAACCTGGATAGGCGGCAATATCGGCCGTCCCCTGATCGCCGATCTGCATAAAATGGCCGCCGAAGATATGGTGGTGCAGGAGCTTTCCAGCTTCCAATTGGAAGTGTGGCAGCAAAGCCCCCATGTCGCTGCTGTACTCAACATCACACCCAACCATTTGGATCGTCATAAGACAATGCGGGCCTATAAAAAAGCCAAAAGCAATATCTTACGCTATCAATCAGAGCAAGACATTGCTGTACTGGCCGCTGATGATGCTGGGGCTATGTCGTTGGAATCGCTAGTCAATGGGCGGCTGCGGCTCTTTAGTGCACAAGAAGGGGTGGCAGACGGGGCCTTTGTGCGGGATGAAGTTATTTGGTTGCGAGATGGCAACGGCCGTGAAGAGCAGGTCTGTGCCTTAAGTGATATTCAACTGCGTGGCGCTCATAATGTGCTGAACGTGTTGGCTGCCGTCACGCTGGCTGATTCGGTCGGTATCCCCACAATTGCTATGCGCAAGGCCATTATGGTATTCACAGGCATCGAGCATCGTTTAGAACATGTTCGCACCATCAATGGAGTACAGTACATTAATGACTCAATTGCCACTGCCCCAGAGCGGGCTTTGGCAGCTCTAGCTTCTTTCACGGAGCCGCTGATCTTGTTGGCGGGCGGGCGTGACAAGGATATGGAATGGACAACTTGGACAGATGAGGTTTTGCGCAGAGTGAAGCATGTGATTTTGTTTGGCGATCTGGCGGATATGCTGGCCAGACACTTGACGAAACAACCTTGCCTCCCAGGGTTAGATGTTTATATGACCCAGGTGAGCCAAGTAGGAAGTATGGCTGAAGCGGTAGAGTTGGCAGTAGAAACGGCCGTGTCTGGCGATATTGTTCTCCTCTCCCCAGGTGGCACCAGTTTTGATGCCTTCAAAGATTTCGCTGAACGGGGTGATCAGTTTAGAGAGTTAGTCAGGAACTTAGTTCCTTAAAGCAACTAGGTTCCTATTAGTTAGGCAAGTTATGTCCAACATCAACGTTGTGAGAAAACAAAGCAGTCGCGTTCATCCAACATTGCTGCTGCAATTTGATTATTGGCTGCTGTTAGCTGTGGCTGGGCTGTTGGTCATCGGTATGCTCATGGTGTACAGCACCACCTTTGACTATGGTTTGCGCTTTCAGGGTGAGCCTGCTTATTACATTGAGCGGCAGTTTGGTGCGATGGCTTTGGGATTGTTGGGCATCATCATCATTTTACAGTTCGATTATCATGTTCTACGCCGTATTTCTGTGCCATTTTTAGGACTGACTTTGATAGGCCTGGTCGGCATTCTCTTCTTTGGTGAACAAATTTTTGGGGCACAGCGTGGTATCTTTGAAGGCTCTTATCAGCCCTCAGAAGTAGCCAAACTTGCCACGATCCTTTATATTGCCCACTGGCTTTCGACGAAAGGGGATCGTATCAAAATATTGACTTACGGTCTCTTGCCCTTCTCTATTATCACAGGGGTTGTCTGTGCCCTCATTGTACGCCAGCCTGATTTAAGTACGGCAGGCTTGATTGCACTTGTCTCTTTTACCCTATTTTTTGTAGCAGGGGCTGATTGGCGGCAGTTTGCTATCGCAGGGGCTTTAGGGGGAGCGATCTTTTTGCTGCTCATGTTTACCTTGCCTCATGCTGTGGCTCGTGTAGATGCTTATACAGCCGCTTTACGTGACCCCACCCAATCAAGCTGGCATGTGCAACAATCGCTCATTGCTTTGGGTCGGGGTGGCATTTGGGGTGTAGGCTTGGGCGAAAGTACGCAAAAATTTGGGCCGCTGCCGCAAGCCCATACAGATGGTGTTTTTGCCATTCTAGGTGAAGAGTTGGGCTTGGCTGGAGGGCTGGTGGTGATTGGGCTGCTAGCAATTTTGGTATGGCGCGGGCTGCGGACAGCCCGATTGGCACGGGATAGCTATGGCTTTTTACTAGCTCTAGGGATCACATGTTGGATTAGCTATCAATCGTTGATCAATATTGCGGTGATTACGGCCGTTATTCCCTTCACTGGTATCCCGCTGCCTTTCTTAAGTTATGGCGGCTCATCTATGCTCATCTCGCTCATTGGCATGAGCATTTTATTGAATGTTTCCCGCGATGCGGCCCTGACCCGCAAGGTGCAGCCCAAAGCGAGGAAAACACCGCGCCGCCAACCGAGGCAGCGCACCAGACAGCAGACGGCGCAAAGTGAGAGCGCACCTTTACCGACGGAGCTAAGACGTGAGAGTCCTGATTTGCGCGGGCGGAACCGGCGGCGGCATTTATCCCGCCCTAGCCGCCGCTAATGCGCTACAAACGTTGGGCCTAACGCCCGCGCAAGTTCGCTGGGTTGGTACACGGGGCGAGATGGAAGAAAGGCTTGTCCCACGAGCCGGGTATCAATTGGAGTTGATTCGTGGTGGCGCTATTGTAGGTGTATCACCACAGGTGATGATAATGAATGCAGCTAAATTAGCCTGGAGTTTTCCAGCAGCAATAGGATTAATCGGCCGTTTTCAGCCAAAGGCGATGCTGATGACGGGCGGCTATATGTCCGTGCCGGTGGCCTTGGCTTGCTGGCTGCGCCGTGTGCCCATTGCCATCTACTTGCCGGATGTAGAGCCGGGTAGAGCCATTAAGTCACTTATCCGTTTTGCCAAAAAGGTGGCTTGCACCACAGCTGGCTCTCAAGCTTATGTACCTGCCGAGAAGATAGTGGTGACGGGTTATCCGGTGCGGGCGGAGATTCGGGCGGCACGGGAGATGAGTAAGGCTGAGGCTTTGGCCGAATTTGGCTTGAGTGCAGAACGGCCGACCATCTTTATCTTTGGTGGCAGTCGTGGGGCCTGGGCCATCAATAAGGCCCTGATGACTATTTTACCGGAACTACTGCAAACGGTGCAGGTGATTCACATTAGTGGCACGACAACATGGCCACAAGTAGAGGCCCAGGCGGCGACATTGGCCGAGGATGTGCGTGAGTGGTATCGGCCATTTCCTTATCTACATGAAGAGATGGGCGCAGCTTTCCGTGCTGCTGATTTAGTAGTAGCGCGAGCTGGAGCCAGCATGTTGGGTGAATGTCCGGCCTTTGGACTGCCCAGCATCTTAGTACCACTTACTTTTGCTTGGCGTTACCAAAAGGTGAATGCTGATTATTTGACAGAGCATGGCGCGGCCATGCAATTGACCGATGAGACGTTGGCGGAGAAGCTCCTGCCAACAATTACGGAACTGATTCATGACCAGACGCGACTGGCACAGATGGGGGCGGCTGCCACCGCCCTTGATCATCCTGAAGCAACAACGGCCATTGCTAAACTGGTCTTGGGTTTGGGTCAGGGAACTGAGAACGGGCAGAGCCAGTGAATAGTAACTAGTATGCAGTAAACAGTATTCAGTAAACAGACTGAATAGCGAATACTGGCAACTGATTACTGGCCACTGGCCTGCCCCACTACCGCCACTGGAAGGGTTAAATATGATTAGCCTACATATTATTTTTTTTCTGATGATCATATTTTTTGCCATGATTGGCTATCTGCGGGGCTGGCAAAGAGAGGTGATTGCCTTAACTGGCTTAGTGGCCTCTATTGCTTTTTTGAGCACCTTCGGCGCGAGCTTTATCAATCGCTTCCCTAGTGCTATCGCTGATGCGTCCTTGGGGCCTGAAGCAGTGGTGCAAGCCAATAAAACGCGCTTTATGTTACAGGCTTTTTTCCACTGTACGTTGGCCTTTTTTAGCTATCAAGTTGTCACACGCCTTGCGGATCAGGTGTCCGGTGGGCGTATTGGTGATCGTGTACGAGCTAATTTGGAAAGGCGTATCGTGGGTTCTTTGATTGGCGCGGTAAATGGCTATTTGCTGGTTGGTGGCCTATGGGCTTTTTTGGAATATGAGATTACACCAGTAGGGTATGTACAGTTACCACCTGGTGTGGCTTATGCTTTTGATCCCTTGATCATCCGGCCAGCAGCGGAGTCGGTGTCCATGCGAGTAGCGACAAATATGCTGCCTTTGATGGCCAGCTTTTCGCCGACGATGTGGCTGATTTTCTTTTTTATTGCTTTTTTTGTGGTGATTATTGCTCTGATCTAACGATTTTGGATTTGCGATTTGCGATTTACGGCTGGCGCGGTTCAATCGTAAATCGTAAATCAGCAATCGTAAATTGATATGGCTGAAACAACCTTTGCTCTACAACCAAATATGCACCTCCATCTGGTGGGTATTGGCGGGACGGGAATTTCGGCGATTGCCCGGGTGTTGCTGGGGCGTGGGTTTGTGGTGTCGGGATCGGATCGGCAGGTGAATGAGATGACGGCCGTTCTCGCCAGGGAAGGAGCCACGATTTATGAAGGTCATCAGGCAGCCCATATGACTGGGGCAGATGCCTTGGTGATTTCCTCGGCCATTCCCGATGATAACCCAGAAGTAGCAGCAGCACAGGCGGCGGGGGTTCCTGTATTGAAGCGGGCTGACTTTTTGGGTCATTTGATGGCGAATACAACGGGCATTGCGGTAGCTGGCTCGCATGGCAAAACGACGACAACAGGCATGATCGCGCAGATTTTGCTCACGGCCGATCTTGATCCAACCATCATTGTAGGTGGCGTATTGCCTTTATTGGAGAGTAACGGCCGTTATGGACAAGGGGATCATTTTGTGATCGAGGCCGATGAGTATGACCACATGTTTTTAGGGCTGCGGCCAACGGTGGCAGTTGTTACTAGTGTGGAGCATGATCATCCAGATATGTTTGCTACGCCGGAAGATTATTTGGCGGCGTTTATAGATTTTGTGGGACTTTTGCCAGCGGACGGCCGTTTGCTGGCTTGTATAGATGACACAGGGGTGCAAGATTTGCTGAACCAGGTGAGTGTGTCCACAACGACATATGGGACGAACGATAAAGCCGATTATCGGGCCACCGATCTGCGCCCCAACCAGCTAGGTGGCATGGATTTTGTTGTCTCCCAAGGCAAGGAAACAGTAGGGCTAATTCGTCTGCGAGTTCCTGGGGAGCATAATGTGAAAAATGCATTGGCGGCTCTGTTGATTGCTTTGGCTGAAGGTGTGCCCTTTGCCACGATTCAGCGGGCCTTGGCAGAGTTTGGCGGGATCGGCCGTCGCTTCCAAGTAACAGGTGAGGTTGGCGGCGTGACCGTGATTGATGATTACGCCCATCATCCAACGGCGATTCGGACGACATTGGCAGCAGCCCGACAGCGGTATCCGGGACGGCGGTTATGGGCCGTCTGGCAGCCGCATACGTACAGCCGCACCAAACTGATGCTAAATGAGTTTGCGGCTAGTTTTGCAGAAGCAGATCGGGTGATTGCTTTGGACATTTATGCGAGTCGAGAACGGGATACATTGGGCGTGGATACGGCCGTTGTCGTTCAGGCTATGAGCCACCCCCAAGCTAAACACATCCCCTGCCGCGAAGATGCCGCCACCTACTTATTAGATCGTGTCCGCCCTGGTGATGTAATTTTATTGTTCAGTGCTGGCGATGGCAATGTGGTCGGTCAGTGGGTGTTAAATGGAGTGCGGCAGAGAATGAGGTAATTTATGAATTTGAAAACAACTGTCCGAGAAGCGATTTACAAACGATTCCGTGAACTATTTGGTGAAGCCTTCCAAGTGGATGTGCCCTTGGCTCGCTACACATCGGCACGAGTCGGCGGCACCGCCGATATGTTTTTGACGGTACGCAATGCGACAGAGTTGCAGATGGCGGCTGAGATGGCCTATTTGCAACACTTACCCTATTTTGTATTGGGCGGTGGCTCTAATATCCTCATCGCGGATGCTGGTTTTGATGGCCTGATCATTTTCAACAAAGCCCGTGCGGTGAATTATCGACATACGGGAGCCAGTGTAGTCTGTACGGCCGAATCGGGCATGAATCTTTCGTCTCTGTCACGACAATGTGCAGCCAAAGGTTTGGGAGGCTTGGAGTGGGCGGTGGCCATTCCGGGCACAGTAGGTGGTGCAGTCGTTGGCAATTCCGGCGCACATGGTGGCGATATGGCGGGCACGGTGATGGCGGTGACGGTATGGGAGCCAGGGCATGGCATTCGCATTTATAGTACGGAGGAGATGAGCTATGGTTATCGGGACAGTGTGCTGAAGCAGGAACAAGGCAAATATAAGCCACGCCGTGTGGTATTGGCCGCAGAATTGCAATTGACACCGGAACCGGTGGAGGTGTTGATGGCCCGTATTGATGGTTTTACGGCCCATCGCAAACAGACACAGCCAGCTGGTGCTTCGGTAGGTTCGATGTTTAAGAACCCGGAGAATTATTATGCAGGTTATTTGATTGAAACGGCCGGTTTGAAGGGGCATCGTGTGGGTGGTGCTCAGATTTCGGATAAACATGCCAACTTTTTTGTGAATGATGAAAATGCGACGGCTGAAGATATCCGTGCCTTGATAGCTGAGACTTGGCATGTAGTGCGCGAACAGTTTGGTGTGGAAATGGAGTTGGAAGTGGAATTAGTAGGAGAGTGGGGCTTTGATCAGTAAACAGTCGTTAGTGGTCAGTAATCAGTGATCTGCACTACTTACTACTGCGTACTGTTTGCTATTTACCGAGCGCAAAGTAATGGACAACAATACGAGACGCAAACTCAAAATCGGTGTCATATTTGGTGGACGGTCGGGAGAGCATGATGTGTCACTACAATCGGCTCGCTCGGTGATGGCGGCTTTGGACCGAACCAAGTATGAGGTGGTACCGATTGGCATTACGCGTAACGGCCGTTGGCTGACAGGTGATGTGGTTGGCGCTTTAACCAATGGCTCTGGCGCTGCCTCACCAGCCACATTGTTGCCCGATCCGCAGGCACAGGGTTTGCTGCGAATGGAGATGGCGGAGACACACCCAGCCACTTTGGCTGCGGTGACGGAATTGGATGTAGTTATTCCAGTTTTGCATGGCACGTATGGCGAGGATGGCACCGTGCAGGGTCTGCTGGAATTGGCGGATATGCCTTATGTGGGTGCAGGTGTGGTTGGCTCGGCGGTGGGCATGGATAAGGGCATTTTTAAACAGGTGATGGTAGCTAATGGGATTCCGGTGCTGCCTTGGTGCTTATTTTCTGCACAAAGATGGCACCGAGATCAAGAAGTTGTTCTAGCTGAGATTGAAGCAACTTTAACCTATCCGGTTTTTACGAAACCAGCTAATTTGGGGTCGAGTGTGGGCATTTGCAAGTGTAGCAACCGCGAGGAATTGATCGCGGGTATGGATGAGGCGGCGCAGTATGATCGGCGGATTGTGGTGGAACAGGGCATAAACGGCCGTGAATTAGAAATCTCTGTGCTGGGCAATGAAGCGCCGATCGCCAGTGTTGTAGGTGAGATTCGGCCGCGCCGTGAATTTTATGATTATGCGGCCAAATATTTGGCTGAGCCGGGTTCAGCCGATGAGTCGGAGCTGATTATTCCGGCAGATTTGGATGAGGAAACGGCCGATGCGATGCGTGCCCTTGCTATTCAGGCCTATAAAGCCATTGATTGTGCGGGCATGGGGCGGGTAGACATCTTAATGGATCGGGAAACGGGTGATGTGTATTTGAATGAGATCAATACCATTCCCGGTTTCACTCAGATTTCAATGTATCCCAAGTTGTGGGCAGCCACAGGGCTTCCCTATTCCGAATTGCTGGATAAATTGATCGATTTAGCGATGGAAAGATTTGAAGAAAAAGGGCAGTTGAAGCGGGCTTTTGGAGACTAGAGATTGGAGATTAGAGACTGGAGACTTATATCTCTAGCCTCTAGTTCCCAATTTCCCAACATTATGAGACGACGACAAGGAACAAGACAGCCAAGAGGGCAAAAGCCACGCAAGCTACGCAAGCAGCCAAAGATGCGGCGGGTGCAATCGGCCACGTCTATAGCTATGCCACCATTGACTGTGCCCAAAACGGCCGCTCGCCGCCGCAAACGCAACCAACGCAAGCGACGTTGGTACTCTCCTTTGCTTATGCTCAAGAAAGTGATCTTCACTTCGCGCTGGATCAGCTTGGGACTGTTAGGTCTGTGTATCTATGCGCTGGTGCTAACCGGTTTGTCACTACACTTTTACCTGACGCTGATTCCGGTGGAAGGCACTCAATCATTACCACCCACAGAGATTGTAGCCGCTAGTGGTCTGGCAGGTTCCCATATTTTTGCAGCTGATCCCAATGTGGCTGCCCAACGCATTACAGAGTTACCGGGCGTGATTTCGGCCACAGTCACGTTGGGCTGGCCCAATGAGGTGCTAATTCGCATTCGGGAGGATTCTCCAATTGCCGTCTGGGAAGAAGGTGGTCGCCAATTTTGGATCACGGGAAACGGCCGTCTCATACCATCACGCAGTGACTTAACTGATTTGCCTGTCATTGTCTCTGAGATGTCTATTGTGGCCGAGGCAGTGGCTAGCGCCAACGAAGAAAATGTGCCTGAGGACATTCCACAAACCAGCCTGGATTTTGTGCCAATGAATATTTTAGAAGGGGTGCTGCAATTGCAGGATTTACGCTCAGATGTAAACCAATTTTATTATCGGCCGTCAGGCGGTCTAAGTTTTGATGAAGCGCAGGGCTGGCGGGCATACTTTGGCACGGGCCAAGACATGCAGCAAAAAATGGTTGTTTACACAGCTATTGTAACCGACCTACAAGCCCGTGACCTCACGCCAGAATATATCAGCGTGAGCAACCAGGAGAAACCATATTATATGGCACGTTGATCAGTGAACAGTAATCAGCAACTACTCTGGTAACTGAATCTGACCACTGATTACTGCCTACTGACCACTGAAACGAGGGGTTTATGGAAGAGATTTTATTGGGATTAGATGTAGGAACGACGAAGATTTGTGCACTCGTGGGCGAGGTAAAGAACGGCCAGCTACGTATCATTGGCATGGGCATCCAGCCCTCGCGTGGCATGCGCAAGGGCATGGTCATTGATGTGGGCGAAGCCTCGGTTGCTATTGCCCGTGCCCTTGAATCGGCCGAACGCACCTCTGGTTATGATTTATCTCAGGCCTTGGTCAGCATGGCGGGCGAACATATTGGCTGTGTCAACAACCGGGGTGTGGTAGCCATAGGGCGCGATGGTGCAGGGGTGACAACACAGGATATTGAACATGCTCTGGACGTGGCTCAAGCTATCCCCCTGCCCCATAACCGCCAAATTGTGCATCTGATTCCACGCAACTATATGGTAGATGATCAAACCGACGTGCGGAATCCAATTGGGATGCATGGCTTTCGTTTGGAGGTAGAGGCGCATTTGATAACGGCCGCTGAACCTGCTCTCAAGAATCTAAGCCAATGTGTGGATAATGTGGGAGTCCGTGCTGAAGAGTTGGTGCTAAACGCACTGGCTTCGGCAGAGGCTGTGTTAGAGCCAGCCGAGCGGGAAATGGGTGTGATCATCGCCGACATGGGGGGTGGCACAACGGATATTGCCCTCTATATGGAAGGGCACGTGTGGCACACGAAAGTGATCCCTGTAGGTGGCTATCACATTACCAACGATATCGCTATCGGTATGCGAGCACCTTATGAGATAGCGGATCGGGTAAAAATTCGTTACGGCGACTGTCGTCCAGAGGAGATCGATCCTTCTTTCACACTAACTGTGGATGCCTTTAACGAGACAATTCAAGTCGGCCGTCAGGAATTAGCTCATGTAATTGAGGCACGAGCAGATGAGATTTTTCAACTCATTTTGCAAGAGATTCGCCAATCTGGATATGACGGTCTGCTGCCAGCCGGTATTGTGCTGACGGGTGGCACATCACAGTTGCGTGGCATTGCTGAAATTGCAGAGCGCGTACTAAACGTACCAGCCCGTGTGGCTGGATCGAAAAGTGTTGAGGGCTTGGTTGATCCGCTGCAAAGCCCAGCCTATGCCACTAGCGTAGGGTTGCTACGTTGGGCAATGAATGGACACAACATTTATCGGCCTCGCCAACGTATGCCCAATGCCTGGGGGCGACGAGTGAAGGGTGTGTTTAAGGCTTTGCTGCCCTAAATGGATAACGAAATGATAGGTAAACAACTGGTTTTACCATTTGTAGGGGATTTTATGTTAGATACTGGAGACCAGAGATGGGAGACTGAGCCCTCTCCCATCTCCAATCTCCCAACAAGGACGGGGAAAATGATTACTGATTATGCAACAACTATGGAAGGAACAGCTTTGATTCGGGTGATTGGCGTGGGTGGCGGCGGTGGCAATGCGGTGAACCGCATGATTGACGCCAACATCATGGGGGTGGATTTCATTGCCGTGAATACGGATCATCAAGCATTGACACACAATTTGGCCCGCCATCATTTGGCAATTGGAGAACGCACCACACGAGGACTCGGCTCTGGCGGCAATCCAGAAGTAGGGGCCAAGGCAGCAGCCGAGTCTGAGGATCTGATTCATGATGCACTACAAGGCTCGGATATGGTGTTTGTGACAGCCACAATGGGCGGGGGCACAGGTACAGGCGCAGCCCCATTGGTGGCTAAGGTAGCCCGAGAATTAGGTGCGTTGACAATTGGTGTGGTGACAAAACCATTTATGTTTGAGGGCACACACCGTTTGAAGATGGCAGAAGCGGGTATTGAACGGTTGAAGGAGCATGTGGATACGCTGATTGTGATTCCCAATGATAAGTTGTTGGAAACGGCCGATAAACGCACTTCCCTTACCGATTCCTTCCGCATGGCGGATGATGTACTGCGGCAGGGCATTCAGGGTATCAGTGAACTGATCACGGTGCCAGGTCTTATCAACCTAGACTTTGCCGATGTAAAGTCCATCATGTCTATGGGCGGCGCAGCCCTGATGGCTATTGGCTATGGCAGTGGGGATGAGCGGGCCATACAAGCAGCGGAACAAGCGCTGGCGAGCAACCTGTTGGATATTTCAATTGATGGTGCCAAAGGCATTTTGTTTAATGTGACGGGTGGGCCAGATTTAAGCTTGTTCGAGATTAATCAGGCAGCCGCTTTGATTAAGGATACAGCCCATCCAGATGTGAATTTGATTTTTGGGGCAGTGATTGATGAGGCGATGGCGGAAGATGATATTCGCATCACGGTGATTGCTACGGGCTTTGAACACAATATGCCTTTGATGCGGGAGATGACGCGAATGATGCCTGGCAACAGACGACCGATCCGCGAAACAACCGCGCCAACAAATGGTGGCACACGGCAGACGTCCCCACAGCGTCAAACTACCGGTGAAGCTGCACCCTATCGCGTGAACGATCTCGACATTCCCACTTTTTTGCGTAAACGGAAGTGATTGTTTTAGGTGGATAATCAGCCCCAAGCATAATGACCCAGAAAACGGCACTGGTCTCCACTGTGCGCGGGGCTGGTTCAGCACTCCACTCCTTTGTCCAGTACCATCTGTATTTAGGTTTCGACAAACTGTATATTTTTTTAGATGATCCTGAGGAATCAATTACGGCATCTATCACTTCTCAGCCTCAGGTCGCTATCATTCCCAATGACGAGCATTTGCACACGAAATGGAAAACGACTCGTCTGTATTGGCAACGAGGATTCGAAGAGCAGACACCATACCTAATGGAGCGACAAGAACTGAATACGGCCGTTGCTATTCAATATGCCCTCCAAGATAACATCACTTGGCTGCTACACATAGATTCTGACGAACTACTGTATGCTCCAGAATTTTTCCAGTCACCACGACAGACAGTCGGTAAGCTGTTCCAACAACTGACTGATCGCCAGATACAGCATGTTAACTTCCGTAATCATGAAATACTCGTTCACCCTCACCCGTTCACATATCCTTTTCGACAAGCTACGTTGTTCAAACGCAATATCAATACTTTAGGCCAAAGGCGTTTTTCACCACGACAAGCTGCTCTCATCGCTTCTGTACCCCAATTGCCAGAAAACTTTTTCTTCAATTACGGCAATGGTAAGTCGGCGGCACAAGTATCGGAGAGGCTCTTGCCTGATGGTGTTCATGATTTCCATCTGCCTCAGCAACAAGGAAGCTTGGCTTACTGGCAGCGACGATTGGCACGTAATCGATTGACCAACAAGGCTTCGGCTCGTTATCGGTTTATCCGCCAATTGAGTCAACGTTTGGTAGCCGGTCAACACAAATATCACATCTATAGCAAAAACCCCGTTATTCTTCACTATTGCATCAGTAGTTTTGAGGATTTTTGGCGCAAGTTTTATCATTTTGGCCGCTTTGCTCAGCAAAGAGATAAAACACTTCTGCATCGCTTAAGCCACTTTCACACAGATGTCCAACCGATGGTGCAAAAGGGGGATAAGAAAGCAGCCGAAGCATTCTACAAAGAGCGCGTTGTTCTGGCTAATACGGCCGTTGTAGACCAGCTTATGCAAGCAGACTTAGTTTGCCGAATCACAGAACCAGCCAATTGGATCGAGCAAAATGTGCCCCTTACCCCTGCCACAAGGTAATCAGAAATCAAACATGAGCACTCAAAAAATGCAAAAAATAGCTGCTACTGCCCGACTTCCTCTACTAATTTCTTGGCCCAAAATTTTAAGGTTTAGATTTGTGATATTCGCCTTGCTCCCACCACGGCCGTATGTTATAATCTCGACGCACTAACGCCACATTTAGGGGAGCCGAAGTCAGCAGCCCCTATATATGCCGCCATTACCACTAAACCCCAAGGCAGCTCATACCTGGGTTTTGCTTGTCTATGTGGAGAGATAAAACATGAAATGTCCTTATTGTGATCACACTAAAACACGGGTGATCGATACGAGCCATGACATGCGTGGCGGTACGCGCCGTCGTCGTGTCTGTGACAAATGTGAGCAGCGGTTTAGTTCCTATGAACGGCCGATTCTGGCGACTCCCCTGCTCGTTAAACGAGATGGCACACGGGAGGAATTCTCCCGTGAAAAGTTGCTGGCTGGATTGAAGGTGGCCTGTGCCAAACGGCCAATTTCGGCGGCTGACATTGACCGTATTGTGGGTGAAGTGGAAGCTGAACTGCAAATGTTAGGCAAGTCAGAAGTGAAAAGTCGCGTGATTGGTGACAAGGTGATTATCAAGCTTAAAGAGCTAGATGAAGTGGCCTACATTCGTTTTGCAATCGTCTATTTGCGACTGGATGATTTGGAATCTATTCGCAACGAAATTGACCGTCTATTTAACGAACAGTAAACAACAATTTAATCATTTTAGTAGGTAGTTGGCTAATCCAGTGATTGGCCAACTACTTTTTATAAAGGAGAGGTATATGTCTGATAAGCAGAATCCACAGATGACGGTGGTAGCATCACCGAAGTCTAATGGCAATGGCACCAAGGCAAGTAAAGAAGATTTGACGGCAAGCAGTATCTATTTTAAGGTGGCTATGCCGAAGACGATAGTGAAGCGAGACGGCCGTATTACCGACTTCGACATCACACGTATTGAAAATGCCTTGCAACGCTGTTTTGCCAGTCTAGACATCATACCTAAAACACCTGTGGCCCATTTGGCACGGCAGGTGGGCAATGTGGTGGCCGCCAAATATTCGCTGCCCACAGTGGAGGGTGTCCAGGACATTGTGGAAATGGTTCTGCAATCGGCCGGTGAGTATGAGGCGGCCAAGGCATATATTCTTTATCGGGCAGAACATGCCAAGATGCGGGCGCATCGGCCTGTGCCCGAAGAAGTGCGTCAAGCATTCATCGAGTCGGATGAATATTTCCCCTCGCAACTACGCAAGTTCCAATTTTATGATAAGTATTCGCGCTTTAATTATGAACTCGGCCGTCGTGAAACCTGGATCGAGACGGTCAATCGTGCTGTTGAATTTTTGAAGGAGATGTCTGATTATCGCCTATCAAATGAGACATATGCGCGGCTGCGTGAGGGTATTTTACACATGAAGGTAATGCCCTCAATGCGCTTACTGGCCATGGCTGGCCCGGCGGCACGGCGCAATAATATTGCCATTTACAACTGCTCCTATATGCCAGTAGACAGCATTGATTCTTTTGTGGAAGCCTTAATTATTTCGATGAGTGGCTGTGGCGTGGGGTTTTCGGTGGAACGGCAATATGTAGAGAAGTTTCCGCGTATTGCCCGTCAATCGGGTAAGGAGCCAGAGACGTTTGTGGTGCCTGATTCGTCTGAAGGCTGGGCCGAAGCGGTGCGTACGGGGTTAGAAGCTTGGTTTAATGGCGAGGATGTACGCTTTGATTATTCTGAGGTGCGGCCAGCGGGTATGGCGCTGCGCGTGAAGGGGGGACGGGCTTCGGGGCCAGAGCCGTTGCGGAAGATGTTAGATTTTTCGCGGCAGCGTATTTTGAGTCGGCAGGGGAGTTTTTTACGGCCGTTGGATGCCCATGATCTGATGTGTGCCGTCGGTGATGCTGCTGTGTCGGGCGGGGTACGGCGCACGGCTATGATTTCCCTGTTTGATTATGATGATTTGGAGATGCGCCACTGCAAGGATGGGGATTTCTGGCGCAGCAACAGTCAACGGTGGAATGCTAATAATTCGGCCGTTTGGCCTAATCGGGAGTTGAACCAGGCTGAGGTGACGCGCTTTGTCCTAGATATGGTGGAGTCGGAGCGGGGTGAGCCAGGTGTCTTCAATCGTCGTGCGGCAACTGATAATCGGCCATCTCGTCGCCAAGAAGCGGACTTTGGTACAAATCCCTGTGTAACAGCCGATACTTGGGTAATGACAAAAGAGGGTGCATATCAGGTTGGCGAGTTAGTAGATCGGCCGTTTGTCTCTCTAGTAGATGGTGAAACTTATCCCTCCACAGAAGATGGTTTTTTCTACACTGGGCACAAGCCTGTGTTTTTGGTTGAGACAATAGAAGGTTATACGCTGAAAGCAACGGCCGATCATCCAATATTGCGTGTTTCGTACCAATTCCGTAAAAAGCAGGAAAGTGAGTGGACGGCCGTTGCAAAATTAGCCGAGGGCGACCTCATCCGCATACACGACCAAACAGGTACTAGCTGGGAGGGTGACGATCATGGGGCATCTGTAGCCTGGTTATTAGGTCTGCTGGTTGGTGACGGCTCTTTTGCACGCCATGAGGCCAAGAGTGACCAAGCCTTGCTCCGCTTCTGGGGTGAACAGAGTAAAACGATGGTGGAAATGGCCCATGCTGTCCTAACGGCCAACATTCCCGCGAGAAGTGATTTGCAGCCAGTATGGCATCGCCAAAACCGTTATTGGCAGCTTGCCTCAACAGGCTTCAACGATGTGGCCACAGGTTATGGTATTACGCCCGACAACAAGACGATTACGGCCGAAATAGAACGAACCTCTAGTGCTTTTTATGCTGGCTTTTTGCGTGGGCTGTTTGATGCGGATGGGACCGTGATTGGCTCACAAGAGAAGGGAGTAAGTGTTCGTTTATCTCAATCAAACTTAGAATTGCTCCAAGCAGCCCAGCGGATGTTATTACGTCTGGGAATTGCTTCTACCATCTACCAAAATCGCCGTCCAGCAGGGTATCGGGCGTTGCCTGATGGGCAAAGTGGGCTGAAAGAGTATTGGACAAAGGCACAACATGAATTAGTGATCTCTAATAGCAATTTGTTTGTTTTCCAAAACCGAATCAGCTTTTCTGATCCTGGTAAGGCAATCAAATTAGCTGACAAATTAGCCAGCTATAAACGACAGCCTAATCGAGAACGTTTTGTGGCCCGCATCAAATCTATTACGGCCGTTGGCTCAGAAGATGTGTATGATTGTACTGTCCCAGGTGTTCATGCTTTTGATGCCAATGGCTTATACGTTCATAACTGCGGTGAGATCATATTGCGCCCCTATCAATTCTGTAACCTCACTAGTGTTGTCTCCCGAGCAGATGATACGCTGGAAACGTTGACAGAGAAGGTAGAACTAGCCACAATTTTAGGCACAATACAGTCTATGGCGACCTATTTCCCTGGCTTACGGGATGTGTGGCAGCAGAACTGTATTGAGGAACGGCTGCTAGGTGTGGATTTGAATGGACAGATGGATAGCCCCCTAGTCCAAGACCCGCAGGTGCAAGAGCAGCTACGGGATGTGGCCGTGGAGACAAATCGGCAATATGCAGAAATATTGGGCATTAACCAATCGGCTTCAGTGACTTGTGTCAAGCCATCGGGCAACTCTTCTCAGTTGTTGGATTGTTCATCAGGGCTTCATGCGCGCTGGGCACCTTATTATGTGCGTAATGTGCGCGTTAGCTCCCATTCGCCCGTGTATAAAACGTTGCGCGATGCGGGTGTGCCTATGGACCCAGAGAATGGGCAGACGAAGGAGAATGCGACAACGTGGGTGGTTCATTTCCCAGTGAAGGCCCCAGAAACGGCCGTTACCCGCAACCAGCGTACTGCGATTCAACAGTGTGAATATTGGCTGCAAAACAAAGTCCATTACACCGAACATAATCCCAGTGTCACCATCACCTATCAACCTAATGAGGTCATTGGACTAATTGAGTGGATTTGGCAGCATCAGGACAAAATTGGAGGTATGGCCTTCTTGCCCGCTTATGATGCCCTCTATGACCAGATGCCCTACCATGAAATTGGTCAGGGGGAGTATGAAAAGTTGGTGACAGAGTTTCCAGAGATTGACTTCTCTAAGATTTACCGTTATGAGGAAGAGGATTTGACAACGGCCGCTCAGGAGTTGGCTTGTATGGCTGGCGGCTGCGACATTATTTGAGAATAGGTCGCTGCGCTTCTGGAGATTGGAGACTTGCAGTCTCCAATCTTCATCCTCTTTAAGGTAGTACACCGGGGTTGGGGAAAGGCCAGTGGCGAAAATCAACGGCACAATCATTGGTATCGCGCCAATAAGGAAAGCGTTCCAGACTTGTGTTAGATGTAGACACCAGGGCACAGGCCGTGACACCTGGAAAGCTGCCTGTGCCATAAGTAACCACATCAACGGCCGTATCACTGCCATCCCGCAAAATCACCTCATCTCCCCCATTGCCCAGTTGCAAGAGGGCATTGGGATCACCCCAATTTAGGTCATCAATCAAATCAGGAACGGCCGTGTCCGTATCCACAATCTCAAAATCTGGCACAAAGCCAAATTCAGCCTGGAAAGCAGTAGCGCTGGTGGCAATGACTAACGTTTGTCCCGACGGTAGCAACGTACCCGCCGGGAAACGGCGTACATCCTCAAAATCAGTGGCATTGACGGCATCACCCAAGCTGAAATTGCTCAGATCAATGACAAAAGAGGTAGGGTTCACAATCTCGATAAATTCCGCATCATCCTGACCAGGTGGATCGTAAAGCACTTCGCTGATAAGCGGATATTGGGCTGGCCCGAGGTAATTGTTGAAAATGATGGGTAGGTGGAGAACATGAGGCCAGTCGCGCTCAAACATATCCGCCAGAAGATCATAAGCCGCGTTGGACTGCACTTGTAGAGCCAGCTCGCGGTTACCTTTGCTCGACAACTCCGTTCCATTGATGCTGCCAATGTGCAGATAGCCTTGCCCATTAATATGGGCCAACACCATTTTATTGTGAATGCCTAAGCCCGTAGGGTTACTGCGCTGGCAGTACAGGCGTAGGCCCTCATCGCGGGCGATTTGGCGCACGTAGTCACAAGTAGCTTTGTTGCTCGTGGCGCTATTGAAGTCGTCAAAGAATTGATCGAGGAGGATACGAACAGTGGCCCCGCGCCGGGCGGCCGCAATGTAGGCTTCAAGGCGGGGATTGGGGTCGTCGGTGGCATTGGAGTTGGTCGCACCCCAATACGGCCGTTCGCTCAACTGCTGCACCAACAACTCATCCCCCAACCCCGCCCGGCCAATCAACCCCAGGAGGCTATCTACATCACGCAAACTATTCTCCGGCGACTGCACCAACTCAAAAGCAAATTGACCATTTAGAACCAGCGGCGTGGGGTAACGCACCTCATAAGTAATGCCACCTGTCACTGTAATGGGGATAAAGCCGACAGGGGGTGGGCCATAGATCGTGTCGGTCATAGCCCAGCGAGTGAGATCAACATGCTCGCCTGGGGCGAAATCACGGGCAAAGATAGTTTGCACATGAGCCACGACAGTGGGCGCATCGGTGATGAGCACCACGCCGCGTCGGCCCCAAGTGCCATCGCTTTTGTCATCAGCAGGCAAGCTATTGGGGCTGAGGTTCTCACTGCTGATGGCCACGCGCTGTCCATCAATGAGGATAAATTTGGCATGGATGAAGCGATAGCGGTCGAAAATGTCTTGGGCATCATCGCTGAACATGAACCAACATTGTCCACCAGCGTCCTCTAAACGCTGACAGTTGTATTTTTCTTGATCAGGCAAACCACCTGGGGGCGCACCTTCGAGCAGAATGGTGACGGCTACGCCGCGATTAAGAGCCGCAATAAGGGCATCAGCAATGGCGATATTCTCGAAGGTGTGCGTTTCGATTTTCAGGCTGGATTGGGCACTGTTGATGGCTTGCACTAGGGTTTCATAGGCATTGTCGGGGGCGATGGCCAGGGTAAGAACGGCCGTTTCCGTCACGCGCTTCGTAAAAAAGAAGTCATCTAAATCCCAACCGGGGTAGCGGACTTTACGGCTGTTGATGACATCATCCCGCGACTGTGCCCAATCAACGGCCGTATTTGTGTCCGGCACGGGCCATCCTGTCAGTTGGTCACGTTGACGGTAGAAAAGTTGCCCTTCGCGGGCAAAGTTAGTGCTGGCTTGGTAGGGTTGAACGGCCGTACCCTGCCAGCCAATCTGAGCCGTGTCCTCATCGCCAAAAATCAACACATCACGAATGACGTCTGTCCCATCCAATAAAATCACTTTGTCGCCATTGTTAGCGAAACCAGGCCAGGTGCTGCTGAGATTTGGTATGGTGGGGTCGCTGTCTATGGCTTCCAAGTCGGCATCAAAGCCAAATTGGCGACGAAAAGCAGTGTTGGCTTTGGTCAGCCAGAGGCGTTCGCCAGGGGCCAACGTTGTGCCCGGTGGCAAACCCGTCTTGCCTGTGCCGCCATCACGCAGTTCCCAATCCGTGAGGTCAACAGGACTGCTGCCCAGGTTGCGTAGGGCTACAGCTTCATCGTCGTCGGCATTGGCATAGCCATCGGGCATTATGGCTTCTAGGACGATATCTGGTGCTTGGTTGCTGCTGACGAGGGTGGTAAATTGGCTGCGGTTGTTGCTGCTATTGCTTTCGCTGAAGGTGGTGGTGGCAGTGATGTAGTTGGTGATGGGGCCAATGATGGCTGGGCTAATATAGGCTGTGACTTGGAAGGAAACGGCCGTATTTGTCACGAGTTCGCCCACTTGCCACACCAATGTACGTACATCGGGCTGGTTGAGGGGCAAACCACTGTTGTCGCTGAGGTAGCTAAGGCCGGGTGGCAAGGTATCGGTGAGTATCACGCCAGTGGCAGTGACTTGGCCGATATTATTGAGGCTGAGGCTGTAGGTGATAGTGCTGCTAGCAACGGCCGTGGCTGGCCCGCTTTTCTGCACTGACAAATCCGGTTCACCTATCGGTGGCACACAGAGGCTAGCGATCCAGTTGGTATTGGTGAGGCTGTTACCCTGGCTAGGAGTGGCACTGCTAGCAGCTGCATTATCCCAATGGGCGGGATTGCTCACGCCAACGGCCGTATCCCCTTCATATTGGGCGTTTTGATTGGAGCCAGGATGTAGGGCTGTGCCGGGATCGAGAGAAAAATCATGGATAGTGACTGCGTTGTTGTCTAATAGATGGGGATTGTCGCTGGCGGTGGTATTAGCGAAGGCAGGCCAGCCGCCGCTGAAAAGGGTGGGATGATTGTGAGGAATAACGGCCGTACAATCACCCATATCCGTATCATCAGGTGGTAAGATAGTGTCCGGATCGGAGGCATTATAGACGACCAGGAGAGTGCCACCAGGCACGCTGCTCCAGATAGCATCATCACTAAAAAGCAAGCTGTTAGCCGAATTGGTATCATCTAATTCCCAGCCGCGCATATCTACAGGGCCCTGAACAACCAACAGCTCTACCCATTCTTTGCTGCCGCCGTTGCCCTGTGACCACTCGTTTATAATCACATCAAAAGGGGCCGAAGCACGCTTGGCTGTGGTAGCCTCAACCTGAGGCAGTGAAAGTAACAAAACAAAGAGCGGCAACGAAGCGGAGATAAGTACCCAAACTAGACGTTTCATGTGACCCTCCATTCTCCAAAACCAGCTAGGTCTTAGAGAGCTACTTGAAGGCAATAATAACCTGAGAAAATGGGTCGTGCCAATTGAGCGAGGCTGTAAACAGCATAATTGACATCCCAACCTCGGTAAAAGCAGGGTCCTTTACACCTGTATTGTTTGAGCGCAGCCACCGATTGATACCTGTCGCTCCGCTCTCCATCATAGCTCAGTTGTTAGCCTTGTCGGTGGCACACATCATATGCTTTTCATAATCGTTCGTATTAGCCAGTTTTTTCTAGAATTTTTTCAGCAGGTTTCCATTGCGCGGTCATCATTTCTAGAAATGCTTCTACCACCGCTGGATCAAACTGCTTCGCCGACTGTTCCTGGATATAGGCTAGCGCATCCTCAAACTGCCAAGCACGCCGGTAAGGGCGATCTGTGACCAGCGCATCCCAAGCATCTACCACAGCAAAGATGCGTGCCGCCAAGGGTATTTCTTCCCCTTTCAACCCCTCGTTATAACCTGTGCCGTCCCACCGCTCATGATGATATCGAGGAATATCTAAAGCTGGCCGCAAAAACTCAATTTCTTTGAGCATCTCATAGGCATATTGTGGATGTTTTTGCATAATCGACATTTCCTGATCGGTCAAAGGGCCAGGTTTAAGTAAAATGTGATCAGGCACACCCATTTTGCCTACATCATGCAGTAGCGCACCTCGTCGAATATGCACTAAATCTTCCTGAGCTACACCCATCTGCTGCGCCAACTCAACACTCATCAACATGACCCGTTGTGAATGACCCTCGGTGGCATCATCTCTCAACTCCAAAGCCCGTCCCCAACCGGCAATCGTCGTGTCATAGGCCTGAGCCAGTTCATAGGTACGCTCTTGTACCTTTTGTTCCAGGCGTTTTGTTAATTCACGCAAGTTTAGATGGGTTGTCACCCGCGCCACAAGCTCTTCATACTGGATAGGTTTGGTCACATAATCTACCGCACCTAGGCTAAACCCTTTTAGTTTGCTCTCCACATCCGTTAAAGCTGTCACAAAAATGATGGGAATATCCTGGGTAACTTCCCACTTTTTTAGGCGTTGACATAGTTCAAATCCATCAACATCGGGCATCAAAATATCTAATAAGATCAGATCAGGCAGCTCTTGAACGATGAGAGCCAATGCTTGTTGATCATTTTGGGCCACAGACACGTTACAGTTCATGTCCTTGAGGATTCTAAACAATATTCGGACATTATCTGGCACGTCATCCACAATCAATATGCGACTTTGGGTTTGATGTTCTTGTTTCATGGTTGCTACTCGTTAGATGCCATTTGCTGTAACCAATCGTCGAGAGAATCTGATAAGGATTGGCGGAGATGTATTTGGGGCCGCCAACCAATATGTTTCTGGATTTTATGATAGCTTCCGTATAGGCAAGGCACGTCTGAGGGCCGCATACGAGCTAGATCATATTCAATGTCTACCGTCACTTGAGCCAGTTCGGATAAGGTGGACAAAAGATAATGGATGGAAACCGGCTGGCCAGAACAAATAAAATAAGTTTCCCCTGGGTGTCCCTTTTCAGCCAAAAGCAGATAGGCTCGAATGACATCCCTTACATCTGTAAAATCCCGTTGCGCGTCAAGATTGCCAACAGATAACCGGGCCGTTTTTTGGCCTAATTTGATCGCAGCCAGTTGACTAGCAAAATCTGGGACGACAAATCCCAATGATTGGCGGGGGCCGATATGATTGAACGGCCGTGCTTCGATCACAGGTAATTGATACCGTTGCCAATAAATAGGCACGAGTTGACCCGCTGCCAACTTGCTTATGCCGTAGGGATGATTTGGCTGTGGTCTTGTCTCTTCGGTTAGGGGCATTTTGTCAGCGGTTACACGGCCATACATTTCTGCACTGGTGACGACGACAACACGAGGACGGCCGTAAGCTACCGCTGCTTCTAACATATTAATTGTACCAATCGTATTGACCGCTATCGTATTGGCTGGCTCTTGCCAAGATCGCGCTGGATAGGCTTGTCCGGCTAAATGATAAATCACATCAGGTTGGGCCAGGGCAACGGCCGTTTTTACTTGGGCTGCATCCAACAAATCTCCCATCATCGGCACAATCCGATCATGTTCAACTAACGTTTGGTGGCTTGTCTGGCGATGTACCAAGGCAAATACATCATGTTCGTCTCCAAGCAAAGCTTCAATCAAGTGTGATCCCGCAAAGCCTGTCGCGCCTGTCACAAATACCCGCATAAAATCCTCGTCCTGCTACCTCATTCTGCATACCATTATAACGACTAACATAACAGTTGGCAGTGAATCGTCAGTCATGTTAGAATTTGGTGCTTAATAAAATGAGTTGATACAAAACCCGGCTCTTAGGAGGCGGGTCTTTTTTGTGTCACCCAAGTGAAATAGCATCTTTTATGAATATTCGCAACATTGCCATCATTGCCCATGTTGATCATGGCAAAACAACCTTAGTAGACGGTATGCTCCGTCAAACCAATGTTTTTCGTCAAAACCAACAAGTGGCCGAGCGCGTTTTGGACTCTAATGACTTAGAGCGAGAGCGGGGTATCACGATTTTGGCCAAAAACACCAGCATCGAATATGAGGGCACAACCATCAATATCGTAGACACGCCCGGTCACGCCGATTTTGGCGGCGAGGTGGAGCGCGTGGTGAACATGGTAGATGGGGTTCTGCTGTTGGTAGATGCCGTCGAAGGCCCCATGCCTCAAACCCGCTTTGTCCTTCGTCAAGCTCTCAGCCGTGGCTTGAGGGCGATTGTGGTAGTCAATAAAGTCGATCGGCCGTCAGCCCGGCCTGATTATGCAGTGAATGCCACTTTTGACCTCTTTATTGAACTAGGAGCAGAGGATCATCAGGCTGATTTTCCTGTACTTTACACGCGGGCCTTAGAAGGTCGGGCTGGTTTTGCGCCTGATGAGTTAGCCGATGATTTACGGCCGTTATTCGATACTATTCTCGATCATATCCCGCCCCCCGAAGTGGATTTAGACGGCCCTACCCAACTACTCGTGACTACACTAGAGTACAGTAATTACGTGGGCAAGATTGCCATCGGCCGTTTACGCAGTGGCAGCATCCTTGAAGGCCAACCCATCATGCACATTACGGCCGCCGGGGACATGTCGCTCAGCAAAGTGACTAAAGTCTACACCTTCCATAATCTGCGGCGCACCGAACAACCTGTCGTCCACGCCGGCAATATTGTTGCCGTAGCTGGCATCAGCGACGTGAGCATTGGCGATACTCTGGCCGATAGCGATGATCCTCGTCCTCTACCCCCCATCAGTGTGGAAGAACCTACCGTGCGCATGACCTTTGCCGTCAACGACAGCCCTTTTGTAGGGCGCGATGGCAAATATCTCACCACGCGCCATCTGCGTGATCGCCTCTTGCGGGAGCTAGAAAGCAATATCGCTCTAAAGGTGGAGGAAACTGATAAAGCCAGCGAATTCATTGTCTCTGGACGTGGCGAACTTCATCTGGCTATCCTCATCGAAACCATGCGCCGTGAAGGCTATGAATTTGCTGTCAGCCGTCCCGAAGTCATTTTCAAGCAAACGGCCGATGGCTTCCTTGAACCCATTGAGCATCTCTTTATAGACGTACACAGCGACTATTTGGGAGCAGTTAGCGAACTCATCGGCAAACGACGCGGGCGCGTCACTAATATTCGTTACGGTGATGATGGCTCCATTTACGCCGAATACCTCGTACCCACACGCGGCACGATCGGCTTTCGCCAACCATTCCTCACGGCCACGCGTGGCACGGGTATCATGAATAGCCTCTTTCATGGGTATGAATCGTATGCCGGTGATATAGATACTCAAGAACATGGCTCATTAATTTCCCTAGAGACTGGCTCCGTCAGTGCCTATGCCTTGCAACATTTACAGGCTCGTGGTGAATTCTTCGTTCGTCCTGGCGATGAGGTCTATGCTGGCCAAGTCGTAGGCGAGAACACACGCAATGAAGAAATGGTCATTAACGTCTGCCGTACGAAAAATCTCACCGGCCATCGTGCCGTTCCCAAAGCCATTGTTGATAGCCTTTCGCCACCGCGCCACTTCTCCCTGGATGATGCCATTGAATACTTAAATCAGGACGAGTTATTGGAAGTCACACCCGAATTCTTCCGTATCCGCAAGAAAGTGTTGAGTCATGAAAAAAGGCAAAAAATAGCTCGCCGTGCCAAAAAGGAGGGTCTGCTCAGCCTCGCCAACTGACTGCTGCCGCTGGCACTTGACACATGCTCTGCCCTATGGCAGAATCTCCTCGCAAACGCCC
Source organism: Promineifilaceae bacterium (SeqCode) (assembly GCA_965223555.1). Taxonomy (GTDB): domain Bacteria; phylum Chloroflexota; class Anaerolineae; order Promineifilales; family Promineifilaceae; genus CBDCWU01. Next base: position 1,361,662 of record CBDCWU010000009.1, on the reverse strand, counting down.
CTGTAACTCAGAGGATAGAGTGCTGGCCTCCGAAGCCAGATGCCCAGGTTCGAGTCCTGGCAGGGGCATAAAAAACACCGACGAAAATCGTCGGTGTTTTTTCTTTCCTGATTACTGAATACTGCTCACTGGTGACTATTAAGCTGGGGCCAAGAAAGTATGCCCTACCAGGCCATTCACTCGGGCAAACGCACCCATCATCCAAATACGGCGAATGGTTAAGAAGGGGGCAATAGCAGCATGTTCGTTTTCTGACAACGGCCGTACCGAATAGTAACCTGCCAAAAATGCTTCCGTCCGTTCCGTTGTCGTCAATGATGATTGGATTAATTGGGTGTTGGAGAGAAAGACAGCAATATCATAGGCCCACCAACCATAACAGCATAAGTCAAAGTTGAAGAAGGTCAAACGGCCGTCTTTGGTCACATGCGTACTTGAATTATGGAAATCGCCTCCAATGACCCCCCACACCTCACTTGAGCGATCATCCCCCAACAACTCCTTGATCTCCACTTTGGCCTCGCCTGCGGACAGCAATAGCAAATCCAAGGCCTTAGCCCTATCATCCGTCCAGGCCCGTTTGATTCGCTCAATAGAGTGGTCAACCAGCAAACTTAAATCAGCCTGTGCCCGTGTATGATTGCTCTTAAAATTCTTCGATGCCTCATGAATCTGGGCCATATAAACACCACAATCATACAACTGATCCATATTCGTCTTATCCATTGGTGCCCCATCGGCAAAGCTGAACACCGCATAATAGCGTAGACCCTCCGGAGCTAATACCTTGCCCAAAAAGCCCCCATCCTTACGCTGAATGGGATAAGAAACAGGCAGATCATGCTCTCGCAAAAAGTTCAGCCACTCTAACTCAAATTGATAATCCGACTCCGTGCGTTGCAAATGTGATCCTTCCTGATAGACACGCACCACATATTTATCGCTGCCAACTGTCGCTTTATAATGATCATTGTCCTGTGACCGCAGCATTTTGCTAAACATTTTACATTCGATAGGTTGGTCAAAATCATACTCTTCGGCCATCACTTCGGCCAAAGCATCTCCCGCAATAAATGAACGCATTATGCGAATTTGTTCCACAATAAGCCTCCGAAAATTCAGAATTTAATAATTGGTAATTGGTAATTGGACAATTGGGCATTTTACCACCACAATCATACTCGATTGCCCTTAAATAAACCAAATTTATGCCTTCGACGAAATCTGACAACCGTTGCCCACCCATCGAGTGGATTTGGCAACGGCCGTGTTTAGGGCTGGGTTGTGCTAGAATAACGGTCGTTATGAGTTAAGCAAGTAGAGCGGCACGGCAGGACGCCGACCACAGCCCCACAAGGCGTACCCTCGGCAGAAGACCTGCCCAGAGCAGGGGGAATATATGCTATGTTCAATATTAAGAAGCAAAATGTAATTGTAAGTTCGGGACTTGTTTTTGTTTTTCTAGTTGGAGTATTTATCATTTTGAGCTACCGACAAACCTCCAGACGGATTGAACGACAAATAGAGCAATCCGTTATTAATGAAATACAACGTATGCGAATGAAGGAGGCAGAATTTGCTGCTAATAGATCTGACTCAGTAATCATGCATTTGGAATCAACTGCTTTAAACTCCATTTCTTTGAAAGAGTTGGTTCAAAAGAACCATATATCTACGTGGGAACATAGTATAGATAATGGACAAATATCCTCTATCCATAGAGATAAGCAATTAGAAATAATAAACCGCCACGACGTTTTGGTTTTTGTATTTACCATGGAAGAAATAGGAGAAAATATGGGTTCAATTAAGATGATGAACTTTTGGCCACGTGATGATTATTGGGGTCTTGAAATAAGCAACTGGATTATAAGAAAGCAAAATGATGTAGTGTGGCAGGTGGTAGAGAAAAAGACAACTTATATTGAGTAAGAAATTAGCTAGGATAGTCTTCCTCGCTAGAGATAAGGCCTTTCTCTTTTTAGGCTGAGGACGGTGTTCTCTTGCTGCGGCGTGGTCTTCCTCTTTTGAAACTGTTTTGGTTCAGTGTCAAATGGACACCTTGCTGGGGTGAGGTCTTCTCAGGCAGATGCTGGGGATGGCATCTTGCCACTTCCCCTTGGCTTTCCCCTTTGCTGTCTGCTTCCGTAGCTACGCCGTTTGAGGTAAGAATCGGGGAGATGGCAAATGGAGACGGGAGCGGGGAACGTCGTCGTGTAGGTGCGGTGGAGAAACGGCCGTGTCAATGGTCAATCGCAAATCGTCAATCGTCAATGAGAAAACGGCCGTGTTTTGCCATCCCCTGCCCCTTATCACTTCGGCGAAATGCCCGCCAATTTGGCAATCACTTCCAGCATCACCTCATCTGCGCCACCGCCAATAGAAAGCAAGCGCACATCACGGAAGTAGCGAGCGATGGGATACTCTTCCACATAGCCCATGCCACCGTGGAATTGCAAGCAAGTATCGGCCGTTTCCCGCCCCAATCGTCCCGCCTTCAACTTAGCCATTGAAATCTCTTTCACCATATCCTGCCCCGCCACATGACCACGTACACAATGGTAGGTCAACTGGCGCAGAGCCTCCACCTCCGTCATCAGCTCTGATAGCTTAAAATAAATCCACTGGTTATTGAGCAACGGCTGCCCAAAAGCCTGACGTTGGCGACAATAATTAATCGTCATCTCAATGGCCCGCTCCATCCCCGAAACACTCATAATGACTGCCGCTAACCGCTCCACCTGAAACTGCCTCATTTGCAGATAGAAGCCCTTGCCCTCTTCGCCAATACGATTAGCTTGAGAGACACGCATATTGTCAAAAGACAAAATCGCGGTATCACTGCTCAAGTTGCCCAGCTTCTCCAATTTGCGGCTCACACTAAATCCTGGTGTATCCGTAGGCACAATGATCAAAGTCATGCCTCGGTAGCCTTCACCATCACTTGTTCGTGTCAGCAATGTTAAAAAGTCTGACTGTGTGCCATTGGTTATCCACATTTTACTGCCATTAATGACGTAATCATCGCCATCAGCACGTGCTGTTGTGCTAATCCGGGCCACATCAGAGCCAGCTCCCGGTTCACTCACGGCAATTGAAGAGACGAGATCGCCAGCAATAGCTGGTACTAAAAAACGCTGCTTCAACTCTTCCGAGCCAAATTCCGCCAGAGCAGGTGTGGCCATATCGGTGTGTACGGCAATGCCCATAGGCACACCAGCACAATCGGCTCGGCCTAATTCCTCCAAAAGGATTAGCTCATACCAATAATCTACCCCACCGCCACCATATTTCTCTGGGTAGGTTAGACCCAACAAGCCCAAATTGCCCATCTTCTTGAATAGATCATGTGCAGGAAAAGTACCTGCTGCTTCCCATTCATCCACATGCGGGTTAATTTCCGCCTCGACAAAACGCCGTACCATTTGGCGAAATGATTCATGCTCGTCAGTAAAATAAAGTGACATAGGGTTCTCCAATTTACGATTTTAGATTGACGATTTACGATGATATTCACGAGCCAATCATCAATCGTCAATGGCAAATCCCTCAATTGACATGCGCCACTGCTCATCACATTCGCCAGGAATCAAGGGGATGTAGTAGCCGACGCGCGTGAGCATGTTGCCGTAACGTTTTTTGATTTTGCTTGGTAAGTCGGCCCAAGTACCGCTGACGGCAAAGGTATCAAGCATCTCATCCGTGATCTGCTGGGGCATTTCGGCCCATTGACCTTGCACGGCCATTTTGCCTAACGTCCAGGCTGTTTGGTTCCAACCGTGCAGATCGGTAACGACTTTGTAGGCAGGAGTACTCATGTAAAAGGAGATTTGCTGACGGACAAACTGTTCGTACTCGGTAACAGGTTTAGGGCCATCGGTGGGAATGACAAAAACGGCCGTGTTCACTCCAAATCCCTCCCGCGTTCTGCCACCCTTCCTCAAGCCGCTCTCCAAAGTAGGCAAAGCAAACTCCCGCAAATATTTGGCCGTGTGAAAGGCATGAACATGCACACCATCACAGTGCGAGCCAGCCAACCGCAGCATCTGCTCATTCACCGCCGAAATATAAATCGGCGGGACGGGGCAGGTCAGCGGCCCCGAATGGAAAAAGGGAGTCATCAAATTGAGCTTGAAAAACTCCCCCTGATAGTTGAGCGATGTGTTATTTTGCCAGCAATCCCATACGGCCTGAACAGCCTCAATCGTCTCGCGCATCTTGCGAATGGGCTTCTCCCATCTCGCCCAAAGCGACGTTCATTATGTGCTTTGATTTGAGCACCAAGGCCCAGGATAAAACGGCCGTTGCTAAACCGCGCCAAATCCCAAGCCATCGTCGCTAACACCGTCGGGCTGCGGGGGAAGGTCACGGCAATGGCTGTTCCCAAATTCATGTTTTGGCTGTGTTCAGCCGCAATTGTCAGGGGCAAAAAGGGGTCACTGGTGGTTTCGGCCGTCCATAGGCCATCAAACCCCAAAGCATCAGCTGCCTGCGCCACTGAACCCATATCCTGTAATTGAGGATTCAAGATCGTTATATCAAATTTCACTTCATTTCTCCCTTCTGTCCTCAATGAAAGGTGGCCACTATCTTTGCAGAAATCGCTCAGAGGCTCGCTCCGGTGAGTACCAGGTATAAGTCGGCAGGCTCGAGGCCAAAGCGAAAACGCTGATGAATCCAATCAATGAAATGACGCCAATGAATACGCTGAACCTGCCGCCAGGCATCACCAATAGTAATATGCTGGTCACTTTGTCTTTGATAACGGTCACGTTCCTGGTCCAAAAAGGTGTAGGCCAGCATGACCAGCGTCCAGAAGCGGAGAATGGCCTTAGCTGACATCAGTTGATAGTGGTCCAAACCCAGTAGTTCCTTGGTATCAGCAAAGAGAACTTCCACATCCCAGCGGGTGGCAATATGAGACAGCAAGGTATCCAAGTCAGCAGTCAGGTCAGAAGAAGCCCAATACATAGTCTTTTCCTCTTCATCATCTTGCCACAGCCCACGAGCAATGACCAGTTGGCAACGATACAACTTCTTAATACGAGTGGAGACCACATGGACATAGACTTGACGCTGCCCCTGTTGGCTAGGCCAGGTTACCAACTGCCAATCAGCTTCAGATAAAGTGGTCGCATACTCATCTATCCGTTGCCAATACCAACCTTTCTCTGTCTCAGGGTCTTCAATACGCAACGACCGATTGCAACGCAAGCCACTGGTGATGAGAAACCCGCGCTCACGAGCCACTTTCCAGATGCGCTTGGAAGTGTACCAGCTATCCAACAGGACATGTGTCAATGTACCGACCATCGGCTCAAAACTGCTGATCATCTCGGCCATGATGTCCACTTTGCTAGCAAAAGTCACCCCTTCTGCTTTACAAACAGCCTGTTGTCGATACATTTTGGGTGCCAAGGGACAACGCCGACCCAACAAGAGATATAACCCTTGCACTAAGCTATGCCCAGTGACTGTTTTCTTCTCGCTACCCGAGTAGTGTCGTCCCAAGCCGCCCATCTTTTTGCCACGCCGTTTACTCATCGTCGAGTCGTCCCCTATCAAATAACCTGTCACTACGGTTTTCTTAGGTCGTCCTCGTTTCTTTTTCTGCCGACGGCGTAATCGGGCATGTGCGGCTCTTACCTGCACGGCCATCTCTTGCTGAAAATGCTTTTGCCATGTCCGGGCCAAGTCCTCTGCTTGCCAGGGGGCTTGCCCCATAAATCGACTCGCTCCCGATAGGCTGACCCTACTGTTGACCTGCCGCATCAATCCCGACAAGCTTCGTCCGCTTTGGCACAGCATCAACCCCAGCAGTATGGTCACGAAATACTTGTACTGTGGTTGGCTAAAGCAGCCTCTAAACAGGTTCAGATAGTAGCGCAATCGTTGGTCTAGACATACTATTGGCAACCGCATAGTTCACCTCTTGGGTAGAGTAGTTTTGGTCAACCATCTTCTACCTCAAGGTGGGCTATGCTGCCACTATTTCATTATAAATGTACTTTTTTACCTATATCTCGTTATGTCAATATAATCTGCAAACCTAGTGGTGGCAAATCTACCCGTAAAATCGCCAAAAAACAAATGCCGAATAGCAGTCAGTTCTATACTCATTAGAAGCCTCACACATTCCCCAGCCAGCGTGCCCCCGTCACCTGCACCAAATCCGGCACACCAACTTTCAAATTGAGGCCACGCTTGCCCGCACTGATGTAAATTTGCTCATAGGCTTGGGCCGCAACGTCCAGATAAACACCAAAGGGCCGATGCAGCAAAGCCAACGCCGAAATTCCGCCTATCTGCAAGCCTGTCAACGCCTCCGCCTCCTGATGCGAGGCCATCTTCGCCTTCTTCTCCCCTACAGTCCGCGCCACTTGCTTCAAATCAAGCTGACGATCCGCTGGTATCATCACCAATAAAGGTTTGCCGGACGGCCGTGCTACCACCAACGTCTTAAACACCTGTCCCGGCGGCGCAGCCAATGCCTCCGCCACCAGCAGGGCATCTCGCTCTGTTTGGGGATAAGTCACAGCCTCATAGGCCATCTTCTTCCCCTCCAAAACCTTCATCGCCAATGTTTTTTCCATCGCGTCCTCATGTTTGATGCCCCACATATTTTGTCATATAGTACCGTATTGAGATTAAGAAATATGAGCGAAATTATTACCAAAGTTGCCCACATGGTAGAAACCGCCTGTATGGCCGATACAAATCAATATGGCTATAGTATTTGGAGTCATCATATTGTGAAAGTCGTCGAAAACGGCCGTCAATTAGCCAAACGCCTCAATGCTGATATTGAAATCGTTGAATTAGCGGCCCTATTACACGATTATGCTGCTATCCAAGACATCAATCAGGCCGCCGAGCATCACATTCATGGGGCTCGGCAAGCTGAATACATATTGCGCGAATTGAACTATCCGCCAGATAAAATCAAAGCCGTCCAGCATTGTATCCTCACTCATCGCGGCAGCAAACTTGGCAAACGTGAAAGTATGGAAGCAGAATGTGTCGCCAATGCCGATGCCATGGCCCATATAGAAAACGTACCTTCATTATTATATTTCGCATATGTTCAAAAAGGGTTCGATACAGATGAAGGCAAACAATGGGTTCGTCACAAACTTCAACGAACTTGGCGCAAAATGATACCGCAAGCACAAACACTTGTTCAAGAGAAATATGAAGCGGCGCTGACCATTCTGGCCTAAAACAAAGAGAAGGTACATGATGCAAAAATTAATTGATGTCAGTCACACCATCGAACACGAAATGATCACCTATAAAGGCCTACCTGCGCCCCTCATCTGCGACTATCTCAGCCGCGAACGCTCCCGCCAACTATACGCCCCCGGCACTGAGTTTCACATCGGTAAGATCGAGATGATCGCCAACACTGGCACCTACGTAGACTCGCCCTTCCATCGCTACGCCCACGGCAAAGATTTATCTCAACTGCCCCTCTCCTCCCTAGCCAATCTAGACGCTGTCGTCATCCGTACTACCGATCGAGTTGTGAATATAGACCATCTCCAAGGACATGATCTGCAAGGTAAAGCAGTCCTAATTGACACGGGTTGGTCACAGCACTGGCGCACCGACCAATATTTTGAGGACACCCCCTATATAACGGCCCAAACAGCCGCCTATCTCCGTGATGCAGGCGCCGTTATGGTGGGTATAGACTCCTTAAATATTGACAACACATCCGACCCCGCTCGCCCCGCTCACACCATCCTCCTCGGGGCTGACATCCCCATCGTCGAACACCTCACCAACCTCCACAGCCTACCCGACCACAACTTCCGCTTCTTCGCCGTCCCCGTTAAAGTCAAAGCCTTTGGCACCTTCCCCGTCCGCGCCTTCGGCCTCATTGGCGATTAGAGAGGTGAAACCGATTAATCTCTCAATCTCTCAATCTCAAATCTCCAGCCTCTCCCTCAGTGACAACAGTAGCTGTCTAATCTAAATAAGCCTTCACAGCCTGCGCCACCCCATAGGGAATCCCTGGTACAGAAGCCATTTCCTCCACCGTTGCTTTACGCAAATCATCTAAGGAACCGAAATGACCCAACAATGCTTTGCGCCGTTTAGGGCCAATGCCGGGAATGCCATCCAAAATAGAGGCTACCCCCACTTTGGCGCGACGTTTGCGGTGACCTTCGTTGGCAAAGCGATGGGCTTCGTCACGTACACGCTGCACCAGGTAGAGGGCTTGAGAGCGGCGGGGCAACATGACAGATTTTAATTGATTGGGCAGGAAGAGTTCTTCTTCCTGTTTGGCTAAACCAGTAACAGGCACTTCCTTTTCTAACCCAAATTCAGCCAGCACCTCCATAGCCATGCTCAACTGCCCTTTGCCGCCATCTACGATGAGCAGATCGGGCAAAAGAGACCAAGCCGTCTCCTTTTTAATTTTGCCTATTTGGGAGGGATCATGGAGTTCGCCAGCCAGGGCATCTTTGTAACGCTGGAAGCGGCGCGTCAGCACTTCTTTCATCGCCCCGTAATCATCGTTACCCACTGTACGCACGTTGAAGCGACGATAATCACTCTTACGCGGCGCACCCTGTACAAAGACGACCATAGAGCCCACGGTTTGGGCTCCTTGGGTGTGGCTGATGTCATAACACTCAATGCGGGCGGGCGGTGAAGGCAGGCTGAGGGCTTCCTGTAGTTCAGCCATAGCCGTGACGTGTTTGGAGCGATCGGCCGTCCACTGTTGACGCAACGTGTTTAAGGTGTCGGCCGCATTGCGGGAGGCCATTTGCACCAATTGCCGTTTTTTACCACGGCGCGGCACTTGTAGAGCCACTTTGGTGCTGCGCTTTTGCTTTAACCAGGCTTCAATCACCATCGCCTCAGACACTTCGCTGGGTAGCAGCACCTCTCTAGGAATATGGGCGGCTTCATCATAGAACTGGGTGATGAACTCTTGCAGGATACTTTCATCACTCTCGTCTTCTGTGCCATCGAGCAGGAAATATTCACGGCCGATCAACTTGCCGTGTCGAATGAAGAAGATTTGTACACAAGCATCCCCTTGCTCGCGGGCGAAGGCGATTACATCTTGGTCAGCGTTGGTGGTGGCCACCACTTTTTGTTTAGAAACAACTTTTTCGATGGCCCGCAGTTGATCACGGTAATCAGCTGCTTTTTCAAATTTCAGGTTTTCGGCGGCAATGGCCATCTTTTGCTCAATTTCTTTGGTGATATGTTCCGACTTGCCATTGAGAAAGTCCATCAATTTTTGAATCATAGCCCGGTACTGCTCTTGATTGACGGCACCAATGCAGGGACCGTTGCATAATTTGATGTCGTAATAGAGACACGGCCGTTCGTCTTGTCCCGTAATCGTTCGCTCGCAAGTTAAATAGGGGAAAATTTTACGCAATGTGTCCAGCGTCTGATGGACAGCCCAAACAGACATATAGGGGCCGAAATAGCGGGAACCATCCCGTTCCATACGCCGTGTGACAGTCACTTTGGGAAAAGGGTTGGCCCAATGCACTTTAATATAGGGGTAACGTTTGTCATCTTTGAGGCGGATGTTGTAATGGGGCTGGTGTTTTTTGATGAGGGTGTTTTCCAACAGCAGGGCTTCAAGTTCAGAATCTGTGGTGATAATTTCAATGTCTTTGATTTCACGGCGCAGGCGTTGGGTTTTGGCGCCATCTACATTTTTGTGGAAGTAGGAACGCACCCGGTTGCGCAGGTTAATGGCTTTGCCGACATAAATGATACGGCCGTTTCCATCCTTATGTAAATAAACACCCGGTGTCGTCGGTAACTTTTTTAATATCTTTTGCACATTCTCAGGTGGTGTGAAACTCATGTTCTGATTATAACAAATAGCCTCATTTTTGCGCTAAAGACGGCCATCGTCCCTCAACCGTTCCTAAACAAGTCAACAACTTCACTGTTAAGAAAAATACATTATAGGCAGCCAAATAAGTGTAAGATGCTCAACGCATTACAGAACGAATTACAACGAACCCCATAGTATTATCAATTCCCGTATCGGATCATCTATTTTTAACTGTAGAGGTAAATCATGTTAAAAGCACCTGCTCAATATACGTCAGCGCCCATAGTAACCAAAGAAATTCCTCAAACTAAAGGCTGGCCCCTCATCGGTTCCTTGCCCCAAATCATCAAAGATCCCTTTGCCTTTGTAAAAAATGCTCGTGACACCTATGGTGACATCTATAGCCTGAACTTGGGTCTCTCCAAACTCGTTGTTCTCAATCATCCACGTCACGCCCAGTACATTTTGCGTGACAACGCCCGCAACTACCACAAAGGTGGTGCGCTTTGGGATGCTGTGCGTGATATGCTGGGCAACGGGCTAGTGGTGAGCGAAGGTGACTTTTGGCTGCGACAGCGACGCATGATGCAGCCCCAGTTTCATCGCCAACGCATCGCAGCTTTAACAACGCTGATGGTGGATGCGATCAGTGGGGTGTTGGATACTTGGCAGGCAGCAGCCGAATCGGGTGAGAATTTCGACGTCGCCCCCGCCTTTGACCGCGTAACCATGAGTGTCATCCTCAAAACAATGTTTGGCACAGGTCTGAGCGCACAAGAAATGGATGAGGCAGCCGAGGCCATGACCATCGGCTTAGACTATATCATGCAAGGCACAATCACCCACCCCCTGCCCGACTGGCTGCCGCTGCCAGGCAAGAAGCGTTACCAGGCAGCGATGGCCCGTTTTGATGAACTCGTTTACCGTATCATCGGTGAATGTCGGCGCGGCGAGGGTGAGGAAAACCATCTACTGGCCATGATGCTGGATGTAGTGGATGCTGAAACGGGCGAAGGCATGACGGATAAACAGTTGCGTGATGAGGTGGCGACGCTGTTCCTAGCCGGTTATGAGACAACATCAATTACCCTTTCCTGGGCCATGTACTATCTGGGACAAAATCCTGAAATGATGCAAAGGCTACAAGCGGAAGTAGATGAAGCTTTGGGAGATCGATTACCCACAATGGCTGATTTACGTAATTTGCCCTATACGCAGATGGTGATCCAAGAATCCATGCGTTTGCGGCCACCCTCATATTGGCTACCACGCACAGCTGCCGAAGATGATGAGATTGACGGCTATCACATCTCAGCTGGCACCAATGTGGTTTCGCTGACGTATATGTACCATCATCATCCTGAACAGTGGCAAAACCCAGACATGTTTGATCCAGAACGTTTTACACCAGAGAATTCGGCGAATCGGCATAAGTTTGCTTTTGTACCTTTTGGAGCTGGACAACGGATGTGCATTGGCCGTGATTTTGCCATGATGGAGGGCCAGTTGGCCTTGGCTATGGTGATGCAACGGTTTGAGGCAACGGCCGTACCCGACCACATCACCACCCCCCAACTCACCTCCACCCTGCGCCCCAAAGGTGGCGTCATGGTCAATTTAGCCAAACGCGACAAATTCTACAGATAAACCACCCCACCCCAGCTCTTCCCCTAGCAGGGGAAGGGCTGGGATGAGGAAGAAAACTACCCCCGAATATTAATAACAGTCATTGCCTTAGGGCAATTCGTTCACACGATCCGTGCTCGGCGGAGCCACTGGGCTAAACGTGCCGAGGTAGTTGATCAAAGCCAGGAGATCGTTGCCTCCATCAAGCCGTGGGGCCGTGATCGTGCTGAAGGTAGTGAAGTTATCGCCGCCATCAGCTAGGAAGTTATTTGCCGTCACATTGTAGGTTGTATTCAAGTCAAGAGCAACGCCGTTCAATTGTATATTGCTCACCGCAATCGATGCACAGTCACCTGCCACCACTGTCGTAGCTAGGTCATAAGTGAAGCCTTCCGATACACCAAGGTGCAGGATTGGGCGGCTCGATCCAGCAGGCTGACACTGCTCTTCAAGCACCGAGACGATTTCAGCGCCAGTCATCGGGAACGTGAACAGAGTGTTACCGAATGGTTGGAATGTGAAGGCCTCAGCAAAAGTCACCACGCCATCTCCCTCATCAGTCGACTGCGGGTATGTCAGATCGGATCGCACACCACCAGGGTTCATAAAAGCAATCTCGGCACCGCTGGCCGATGTAGCCCACAACTGGGCATCAGCGACAAGGTTGCCGGCCGCCGACTCGACACCACGGTCCGATCCTGGCGGGTCACCGCCACGGAAGATGGATTCGGTAATTGTACCGATCGGGGTACTACCAGCCGCATCGACCAGCGGCTGCCACTTGTCGATGACGGCCGTGAGTGCTGGGTCGGGAGTTAAAGCCGCTTGGTCAACCACGTGGTTGGTAGCCGTGCTAAGGTCTCTGCGCACATCGTTCGTACGCTTATCGAGGACAAGGTTCAATTCAGAGACCACTCTGCCGAAGGAATAGGCACTGGTGACAATTCGTGGCCGACCAGAAGAATCGTCGAGCATACAGTTGTAGGGCAAGTGGGTGTGGCCGGTAATGATAACATCAATCGCGGGGTCGAGAGCATTGTTGATATCAACAATGGGGCCAGAGATACCAACACACGCATCGACATCACCCGGAGGTGGTGTCTGCGAGCCGCCTTCATGCAGCAGAACAATGATGGCCTCGACACCTTGAGCGTTAAGGATCGGGACAAGTGCGTTGGCGGTTTCGGCTTCATCGAGGAAGTTCCAGCCCTGAATACCGGCAGCAGCAACTAAGGAATCGGTTGCCTCAAGTGTCATACCGATGAAACCAACCTTTACACTATTGATCTTCTTCACCCAATAGGGTGGCAGCGGAGTCTCACCATCCCCGTTGACGACGTTGGCGGCAAGCCATTGGAAGTCAGCCCCAGCATATGGATCACTTGGAAAATAGCACCCATCGATAGGGTGACAACCACCGTTCTGCATTCTGAGCAGTTCGATGACACCTTCATCAAACTCATGGTTGCCCACACCTGACACGTCAAGCCCTAAGGCATTTAACGATTCAACCGATGGCTCATCATGGAAAAGCCCTGAGAAGGCCGGTGATCCGCCAATGAGATCGCCCGCAGCGACGGTCAAGCTATACTTGTGGCCTTCCCGAAGCTGAGAAAGCATGGCTGACAGATATTCTGAACCGCCAGCAGGAACACCATCGACCATGGCGGTCGTGGTTGCCTCAACATGCCCATGAAAATCATTGAAGGCCAAAAGTTGGAGTTGAACAAGTTGTCCTGGTGGATCGTGTTTGAACTGGCTTTCTGGCGCTGCAGACACGGTTAATGTGATCAGAAGCAAAAGAGCTAAGGTTGACATAATATGAACAAATGTACGTTTCATGTTTTTCTCCTCAAATAATATGGAGTAACGAGATGCCTCGTTAACCATAGAAAGAGTTCCTAAAAGACTATAGATAACAGCTCAAGAAGAGCGTACGTTGTCCTTGCGATGCAGGAAATTACTGACAACAACAGCAGACTTTAGAACAAAAGTTGTAGGTCAAATACTTATCGATTTTCTGTCTTTCATTCCCGACAAATTTTGACGAGAGCGCTATGCACATCAGACAGTTACAAGATGGCTCCTGTATTACACGCAATGGTTCGACTAATGACAATTTAGACTGAACGCTTACGCTGTTTGCTTCACCCCCTTCACCAGAGTAGCTTTATTCACTTCTGCTGGCATTACATTACTCTTGTTGTGGCAAGAGCGACATAGAGGCCGTTTTTGGATTGATCGTAGAAGAGAGGCCAATCGTTGTGTTTTCTTTGATTGTATCGTAAAGCCATTATAAGTAGATGCGTTGCAAAGAGTAGAATAATAAAACAATGGTGTTAGCCAAATGAGATTATCCTATCATTTTAATTAACCCCCTTCTTTCTTTCAAATCATCTTATGATGAGCAAATCCTAAGGTCACGAAGGTAATGCAATAAAATAGCCCACTCAATTGAGCGGGCTATTTGCATTGATTTTCAGAGGTGTAGTTGCTAGTTTTCAAAACAGTTCTGCTTAGATAGTTGAATCAGAAAGGGGTGGTAAAGCTGGTGAGGAAACGGCCGTTTTCCTTGCAGTATAGCTGCCAAAGAGAATAGCTCCCAGTAGAGGGGCTGCTGCTGCCAACATGAATAGGCGCTGGAATCCAATTGCTGTTACAACTTGACCCCCGCCTAAGGCTGTTAGGGCAATGCCAATGCCAAAGGCCATCGTCACTGCACTGGCGATGCTAGTGCACCACTTAGGTGCAACATGACTTTGGCTAAAGAGCAGAAAGGTTGGCCCTATCAGCGAACCAATGGCGATCATGCCAATGAAAGTGAAACCAACGGCCGTCCAATGGACAATCGTAATGATGGGAATAAAAACAAGTCCTAAACCAAATAGACCATAGACTATGGTACGCCGTTGTCCCAGGCGGGAAGCAACAAGCGGCGAGATGAAAGCCAATAGACCAAGCAACTGCCCTATGGCTGAAATACCGCCAATAAGCGCTGTCGGTACAGCCAAAATAGAGTCAAGATAAATATTGGTGTAAATTCGCAGAGTCCACTCCCCACTCACAGTGAGCAGATGGACAAGGGCGATGAGGAGGATGAAACCGAGTGGCACATGTGCTTTCTGTGATACTGTTTGGGCAACAGGCGTTTCATGGACGACATCTGTCGTCTGCTTCATAATGAAGGCAGCCAGCAGGTAAAGTACGCTCGCTAGCAGCAGAGCGGCACGGTAGGGAACGGCCGATTCCAAGGTAACAGCAAACATCCCGGCAAAGAGAGTAGGCAAAAAGCCACCAACCAAGTTGCCAACAAATCCAAAAAGGGGAAAAAGGCTGCTTTGAATGGCAAAGGCGTGGGGGCGATCATCTTCTTTGGTCGTCGCCATGATATAGGGGCTAGAATTCACAACAACGAGCGAGCCACAGAACCAAGCCAAGGCATAGCTCCCAACAATCCACGCTCCTCGAATGGGTTGGGGGAGGTAGGGGGACAAGGGTAATAGCATAAAACCGAGGGCAATGAAGAGATAACCAGCGATAATTGCTTGGCGACTACCAATACGGCGGGTGATGAAACCAGCTGGCAAGCTAGCACCAGCTAAAACGAGCGGAGCAATGCCATTTACCAGGCCGATGAACGCTGAGTCATAGTCTAAGCGGAGCAGATAAAGATTGAGTAGCAGAGTGTAAATGCCAAAAAACAGAAAGCTGTGAACGGCAGTTGCCACATAAAAAAGGCGAAGATTGGGGTGAATCTGTTTAAGTGAAACGAACTAAGTTTTCGGAGAAAAAATCTCGCAATACTCTCGAGTAGAGTGCGAAATTCTTCTGCCTAGATTTATGGAATTTTTCTTCAGATCACTTAAGTGTATTGAAATAAGTCTTCATAATCAGTATCTCCCGTAGATGAGTTATCGTTAGTAGACTGGTGCAGTAACATCTTTTGAAACAGGGGTCAGGGGCTAGGAAGCGAAGTTTTGCTTTCTTCCTGGCCCCTAGCAGTATGTATGGGCTGCAGTTATTATCAATTACTCTCCTAAGCTGGGTTGTCCGACTGGGATTGGACGACGGAAGCCAGGGATGAGTTTGGGTGTCGTTTGCTGATAGTGACGATAGACATCACCAAACTGGTGCACGAGGGCTTTTTCTTCAAAGTACAAACCAATCAGAATATAACCCGTCATAGCCACGGCAAAAAGCAAGTGCCCCACTGTCATATCTGGTGTTGCCCAGAAGCCGATGACAAGACCTAGCTGCATGGGGTGGCGCACAATGCGGTAGAAAAGGGGCTGGCGCATCCTCATTTGGGGTGGTTCTTGCTCACGTAGGTTGTACCAAATCTGCTGCAAGCCGGTTAACTCAAAATGGTTAATGAGGAAGGTTGAGATGAGCGTGATAGTGTGGCCGAGCCAAAAGATGCCCCAGACAATCTTACGAGCCACTTCATTATTGATCGTCCAAAGTGAGGTAGGTAAGGCTTGCCACTGCCAGAGGATAAGCATGAGCAGCAATGATGCTTGTAGAACAAAAGTGCTGCGTTCAGCCGCTGCAGGCACAATGCGTGTCCACCAGGCTTTGAACCAGCTCCGGGCCATAACGCTGTGGACCAGGCCAAAAAGGGCGATGAGCCCCAGATCGACGATGATGGCTTGCGTTGGACTGGCAGTTGTGTTGCCATCAATGGTGGTGGGAACGATGTTGTTGGCTAAGAAGCCGAGCATGTACAAAAAAGCGGATAAAAATGCTCCGTAACAGAGCAGGCCATAGAGAGCGATAAGATATTTTTTCATGCGATTTCTCCTGAATGTGAATGAGGTTTAGTCCAGCATAAGCAACGGCCGTTACCAGTTCATCGCACTCTCGTTAACGGGTATCGTCAAAAGTGTTAACACAATCTATAATGCGGCCATGGCTCACCTCAGGCTGTCCTTTTTGGATACTTTTCAGGTTTGGTTGGGACAACAGCCTATTACCCAATTTCGTTCCAACAATGGGCGGGGCTTGTTGCTATTTTTGGCTTTGCAAGCGGAACGGCCGTTTTCTCGCGACGTATTGGCCACCCTCTTTTGGCCAGGTGATGTGGAAAAGGTTGCCAACAATAACCTGCGCCAAATTCTATATCGTCTACGCAAAGCGCTGGGCGATTTAGAAACCAAAGCAGAACCGTATCTTTTGGTAACGCGCCAGACCGTGCAATTTAATCCCCATAGCGACTTTAGTCTCGATGTGCATCAATTTTTGCAGACATTGGAGCAGGGAGACCTAGAAACGGCCGTTGCCCACTACCCAGGCGATCTGTTACCAGGCTTCACTTGCAACAGTTTGCAATTTGAGGATTGGCTACGCCAAGAGCGGGAACGCCTCCATCAATTAGCGATGGAGACGATGGCAGAGGTAAGTCAAAGGTATGTACAAAACGGCCGTTTTGAGCAGGCCCAAGTCGTTCTACGCAAGCAGCTTGCTTTGGAGCCATGGCATGAAGTGGCTCACCGCCAATTGATGCGGGTCTTGGCCTTGATGGGAAATCGGGGGGCGGCACTGGCCCAATATGAGCTGTGTCGTGAACAGTTATGGGAAGAGTTGGGAGTCGAGCCTGTTGCGAAGACAGAGACGCTATTTGAAGAAATTAAGGTGGGGCGATACGGCCGTTTAGCAGAAGCTGCACCTGCACTCGCAAACCATAACCTTCCCACTCAGACAACGCCCCTTATTGGACGTAAGTTGGAGTTGCAGCAACTGAGCGAGTTGCTAAAGGATAGGAAGCAGCGACTTGTCACCATTGTAGGATCAGGCGGTATGGGCAAGACACGCTTAGCATTGGCTTTGGCAGGGCAACCAAGGTTGTATGGCAACCCCCAACATGGAGTCTATTTTGTGCCATTGGCACCGCTCAACGACCCTGCTCAAATCGTGCCAGCCTTAGCCGATGCCCTTAATTTTTCTCTGTCCTCTGATGAGCAGCAACGCAGCCATAAACAGCAGCTTTTTGACTTCTTGCACCAAAAAGAGATGCTATTGGTGTTCGACAATTTTGAGCATTTGCTCACTGGTGCAAACCTGATCAGCGAGTTACTACAAAGCGCGCCTAAGATGCAAATTGTGACAACTTCACGCGAACGATTGCAGTTGCAGGAGGAGCAAGTTTATCCTCTTCAAGGATTGTCTTTTCCAGAAACTGCTTTGGGTGAGGTTTCCCTACAGTCGGAAGAGATGCAGAGGTATACGGCCGTTCAACTTTTTATGCAGACAGCGCAACGTGTTCAGCCTCACTTCAAAATACAAAATGAGGAGTTTTCTTCACTAATCCGCATTTGCCATTTATTAAATGGTATGCCTTTGGCTGTTGAACTAGCCGCTGGTTGGGCCGATATGCTGCCTCTGGCAGAGATTGTGGACGAGATCAAACAAAGTATTGACTTTTTGGAGACAGATGTGCGTAATATGCCCGAACGCCATCGCAGTATGCGAGCGGTGTTTGATGCGTCATGGCAGCGCCTGAATGCTGATGAACGGTCGATTTTTGCACAGTTGACTGTCTTTCAAGGCGGGTTTACGCGACAGGCAGGGCAAGCAGTGACAGGTGCCTCCTTACGGCTATTAGGGCGGCTGGTGAACAAATCATTGCTGCATTACGATCATACTCGGCAACGGTATCAAGTTCATGAACTGCTGCGCCAATATGGGGCGGAGCGATTGGCGGTGGGTGGCGACGGGAAAACGGCCGTTTACCACCAGCACAGCAGCTACTATCTCACCCTCCTCCATCAACAGACAGCCAATCTAAAAAGCCAACACCAACAGACCGCCTTGGCCGAAATAGAAGTGGAGCTTGGCAATATACGCACAGCTTGGCACTGGGCAATTGTACACAGCGCGTTCGACCATTTGAGCCAGGCGATGGATGCCCTGAGACTTTTCTATGCCTGGAAAGGACTGTATCAAGCTAGTGAGGAGGCTGCAAAGGAGATTATTGCGGCTCTGCCTAATCCAACCACTCACACCGAACAGCGTTTGGCAGCTAAAGCATTCACTTGGCAGGCAGCTGTTTGCCGCGCTAAAGGGGCAAATGAGCTTGGTCAGACATTGCTAGAACGAGGCAACAGTTTGCTGCACACATTGGCTGCAGAAAATATTGATGTGCGGCCAGAGCAAATCGAAACCTTGTTGCTTGCTGGGCAATGGGTATCAGACACCGATTATAAGCAAGCCCAAACAATGTATCAGCAAGCTTATGAAATATCAGAAGCATGGGGCAATACATGGTATCAGGCCCAGAGCTTAAGATATTGGGGAATGATTGAGTATAGTTTAGGGCAGTACGTAACGGCCGAAAACAGACTGCAACAGGCGCTGACTTTGGCCCAGCAAACAGGTGATGGGCGGCTGCAGGCGCGTATTCTAGATGAACTCAGCCAACTCGCCGCGCAATTGGCTCAATTTGAAAAAGCTGAACAATATGTGCGTCAAAGTTACACAATCTATGACTCTTTTTCAGACCCACTTAGTCTAGCTTTGGGGACGGGAAAGCTGGGCATTATTTTAGTTTTTGCCGGTAAATTTACTGAATCCGAGTCACTGCTCAACCAAAGTTTTGATTTCTTCCAAGATAGCGGCAATGAGAATATGCTGGCTCAATCCTATATCCGCCTGGGTGTGGCCCAAACCTACGTGGGAAAGTTACCAGAAGCACATACTAGCATGACCGAAGGCCTACAACTTTATCGTCATTTGTCTAATAATGGCATGGCGGGTTGGGCGTTGTGGGGATTAGGCGAGGTGTTGTTAGCGCTAGCAGAGTATGAAAAAGCGCAACAAGCATTTGCAGAAAGTGTGGTGCTGTTGGAGCAGGCTAGGTATTTGGACAAGGCAAGTTGGTCGTTGGGGTTACAGGGCTTGGCTACAAGTTTCTTAGATAAGGGAGATGAAGCCAGGTATTTGCTCCAGCAAGGACTGAAAGCAGGGAGTGAGGTGCGTGAATATTTGTCCATGTTGACTTCTGTTGCGGGGACGGCTCTTTTGTATTCCCAAAATGACAAGCTAGAACGAGCGGCTGAGCTATATGGTCTTATGAACCGCTATCCATTTTTTGCCATACCTAATCAGGGTTGGCCTGCTAGATTTAATGAACAGATACGGCCGTTATTATCTCAGCTTCCTGTCGAGAAAGTTCAAGCAGCACAAGCAAGAGGTCAGCAGCTTGATTTGTGGCAAACGGCCGTTTCTCTCCATAATGAACTGACCGACCTTGGTTAGGGCTAGCCGCTTATTACGCTAACAGATATAAATTCTGGCTGGGTAGGTTTAGATACACCTCTGTGCCAATAGGGTGTAAATCCTGGGCCTGGGGATCGTGATGCACCACAGCGATTTTTTGTCCCCTTACATCAACTTCAAACTCAGCCACTGAACCTAAATAAGACATATGGCTCACAGTACCAGGGATAGCGATTTGGCCAACGGGTGCTGCCAGATGAATGTGCAGGGATTCGGGGCGGAGCATGAGCAGCGCGTTATCGCCCACAGCAAAGGTGTGCCGACCTGTTTTAGGCACAGACAAATCAACCTCATATAATTTCACCTGATAATGATCTGCTTTTTCGGCAATGATTTGCAAGGGCAAGAAGTTGGCCTGGCCGATAAAGTCGGCCACAAATTTATTGGCTGGTCGGCGATAAATCTCAATGGCACTGTCTATTTGCTGAATACGGCCGTTCATCATCACCACAATCCGATCTGACAAAGCCATCGCTTCATCCTGATCATGCGTCACATAAATGCTAGTAATGCCAAAACTTTGCTGAATACGCCTAATTTCTGTCCGCATTTGCACCCGCAGCTTGGCATCCAAGTTGCTAAGTGGCTCATCAAACAGCAACACCTTGGGCTCCATGACCAACGCCCTCGCCAAGGCCACTCGCTGCTGTTGTCCCCCGCTCAGTTGATTGGGGGCACGGTTTTCTAAACCCGACAACTCGGTCATCTCCAACACTTGAGCCACTCTCTGCCGGATTTCCTGGCGACCCAACCGCTTGATTTTTAGGCCGTAGGCAATATTTTCAAAGACATTGAGGTGGGGGAAAATGGCATAGCTTTGGAACACCATAGCCATATCACGCTGATTGGGTGGCATCTCATTGATCTCCTCGCCATCAAGCACAATACGGCCGTCTGTAGGAAACTCAAAACCAGCAATCAAGCGCAAGGTAGTCGTCTTGCCACAGCCCGACGGCCCCAACAAGGTGATGAACTCCCCCTTGTCAATATCAATGCTCACCCGATCCACGGCCCTTACCGCTGCGCCACCATCTCGTCCAGGGAAAACTTTGCTCAATTTGTCCAATGTCAGGAACATGCAGCTTCTCCTACTCTCGCTCCAATGCTTATTTACCGCTTGTTGTATCTGTTCAAGTGCCAGTTCTCACCCTCACCCCATCCCTCCCCCTTGCAGTGGGAGGGTTAGGGAGGGGGTTGGTCTACTTACATAGTATAGTTACCATTTACTGCTTACTGTCAACTGTTAACTGTTTACTTTCTATCCACCACCCACCGTCAAATCCACTCGCTGCTGCGACCCAAACGAACGTCCCAGCCACCAATAAGTCAACCCAATTGCCGCCAGCACAATCAAAATGAGGATAACCGAATAGGCCGCCGCCGTACTCATGCCCCCTTGCTCCACCTCACTCAAAATCCACACCGTCAAGATCGGCCATTCCGGTGTTGTCAGGAAAATGATGGCCGACAAACTGGTCATATGTCGAGCAAAGGCAAAGATCAGGCCAGCGATAAAGGCGGGCAAAATGAGG
The DNA here is from genome assembly GCA_965223555.1 of Promineifilaceae bacterium (SeqCode). Classification (GTDB taxonomy): domain Bacteria; phylum Chloroflexota; class Anaerolineae; order Promineifilales; family Promineifilaceae; genus CBDCWU01. The sequence goes on along the minus strand of CBDCWU010000009.1, from coordinate 1,340,413 downwards.
GGCAAAGTCACATGACGGAAGGTGTACTGGGCATCGGCCCCCATGCTTTGTGAGGCTTCTTCTAGAGCCGGATCAATCTGTTGCAGGGCAGCCACGCCTGCCCGCACTGAGGCGGGTAAACTGCGCACAGCATAAGCAGCAATAACAATATAGGGTGTGCCGATAAGGGCTAATGGCTCGCCTTTAAAAATCAAGGCGGCAGCGAAGGTCAAAATACCCAAAATCAACCATTTACGTACATTAGGAGACATACGAGGCACAATGAAAATACCCATTACCAAATAAGTGAAGCCCAGCATAGCCATCGTGGGGCGGGTGAAGACGGTGATGATGCTGCTCAGTTTGGCGATGATTTTAGATAATGTACCGCCACCTAAGGAACGACCCCAAATACCTAAAGGTCGCGTAATAAGGGGACTGATATTGTAGATGAGCAGCATGGCGGCCATGGCCAATAACACCAACCCCACAATGCGTCGCTGTTTGGGGTCAATGGTACGCCAGGCAACGGCCGTTAACAGTAAAAAACCACCCATAATAATAAAACGCCAAGCATCTTCATGTAAATTAAGCTGCTCAATACCCCAATTGAGGCCCAAAGCCAAGACTGAACCGACAATCAATGTCAGCAAACGCGCACGCCAATTGGCCAAACCATTGCTTACCAAATAGGCAGCCAGAGCTGCATAAATGATCACCACCACAAAAAGTGGCGCTTTGACAAAGGCGATAATATAACCAATGCCCAAAATCGTGCCGGGTACAGCTCCACCCAGATTAGAGATAAAATCGAGGGCTTGTTTGCCATAGAAAGTTTTGCGCACTACCAAAAAGGCCACAATCATGCCCACTAATCCGGCAATGGGCGTAGCCACGGCCGATAAAAACGTAGTCGAGAGAATGGCGTTCATTCCCCGCGTCAGGGCATCTTGGTAATGGCTAAAATCGGGAGCGTAATTGATGCCCCACAAGGTGGTAAAGGAGCCAATAAGGATGGATAGATAGAGGGCTAAGACCAGGAGGAGGACAACGGCCGTTGCCACAATAAAACTCCAGCGAATCACCGGCTCCTTCACAAAATTTTGCCCCCCCGTCGGCTTGCCCGTCACCGACACATACGAGCGGCGGCTCACATAATAATGTTGCAGCAAAAAAACCGTCAGCGTCGGCAGCAACAACACCAACGACAAAGCTGCTCCCTTCTGCTGGTCAAACAAGCCATTAATCGCCAGGAAAATCTCCACCGACAGAACCGTGCGATTCCCTCCCAGCAGCAGGGGATTGCCCAAATCAGCCATAGACTCCACAAAAAGGAGCAAAAACGATCCTGCTAATCCCGGAATCAACAGCGGCAATGTCACGGTGCGGAAGATATGAAACTTGCTGGCTCCTAAGCTCAAAGCTGCCTCTTCAATCGAGGGGTCTAGCCGCTCTAACATAGCTCGAATAATCAGATAAGCCACAGGGAAAAAGGTGATGATCTGCACAAAGACCAAGCCATCAATCCCATAAACATCATTCATGCCCTGCACAAAACGGATACCTAACAGTTGGCGTGTCACTACCCCAGCCCGCCCAAATAATAAAATAGTGGCAATGGCAATGGCAAAAGGGGGCGAGATCGTGGGCAACAATGTCAGAACATGCCAATAACGCTGCCCCGGCACATCACAGCGAATCATCGTATAAGCAAAGATAAAGCCCAAAAATGTGCCGCCCGTCGCTGTGGCCAGACCCATCAAGAGCGTATCACGCAACACTTGCCAATTATACGTACTGTAAGTGGGATCAACATAGCGAGCGAAATATTCCAGACTAAATTCACCCGTATCTAGTTCAAAAAAGCCCTGCCACACCACACGTAGCAAAGGATAGGCGATAAATAGAAAGACAAATACCGCCACCAGCAATAATCCCATTGCCAAGACAGGATCACGACTAATGAGCCGTATCTCTTGATACCGCCGCCATAAAGACGACCGCTGCGTTTCGCTCGGCTCGTCTGTCGTTGCTTCGGCCTTTACATCAGCCAAGGTTCACCCCTTGGTAAAAAAATTGGGGATTAATGAAAGTATTAATCCCCAATTTCTCTTGTAACTTGAATTACTCTACTCTTTCAAGCTGTCTGCATTAGCAATTTCGTTGGTGAAGCGATCCACAAAAGCTGATTTATTCTCACCACAATATTGAAAGTCATAATCAATAAGCGTCACTTCCAACAACTCCGGCATAGATGCCGCAGCACCATTGACCGTTGGTGCTTGGAAAGCCTCATATTTGGGGCCAAGCTCCTGCGTAGCTGGCTCTAAAGCCCAATCAAACCATTTCTGGGCTGCGTCTAAATGAGCCGCACCTTTGACAATACCCATGCCGCCAATCTCATATCCGGTTCCTTCATCTGGGAAGGTGAGTACGAGCGGTGCACCTGCTTCAATTTGAGCCACAATATCATGCGAGAACACAATGCCAACGGCCGCTTCGCCTTGACCCACAAAACGGGCTGGGGCTGAACCGCTTTTGGTGAATTGGTTAACTTGACCTGCATAACTACGCAAGAATTCCCAACCAGCATCATCGCCCCGCATCTGCAAAACAGAGCATAATGCTGTGTAAGAAGTACCTGAGCTAGATGGATGAGCCACCATAAGTTGCCCAGCAAACTCTGGTTTGAGTAAATCATCCCAACTACGTGGCGGCTCCAAACCTGGGTTCTCGTCGAGGAAGTTAGTATTGGTGGCAAAACCAAGTGAACCAACATAAACGCCAGCCCAATGATTTTCAGGGTCGCGCATTAGACCCTGATCTTTAATATTGTCGAGGTTAGGTGATTCGTAGGCTTCTAATAATCCCTCTTCTTCGGCAGCAATAAAGCTGTCAATGGGGCCGCCCCACCAAATGTCAAATTGTGGATTATCTTTTTCGTTGCGCAAACGGGTTAATGATTCACCACTGGACATGCGTACAAAATTGACGGTAATTTCTGGGAAAGCTGTTTCAAATTCAGCTTTCATACCTTCACACCATTGTACCTGAGGCGTGCAAAGCAGGTTTAGTTCGGTGCTTTCTGCTTCCTGCTGGCAGGCGGACAAGATGCCCATGGCCATAACCATAAACACCATATGAAGAACAAAACGTTTGGGGTTGAACATGTTTCCTCCTTAGTATCTTTTGATACTTACTCCAGATAATAAGAGCTAAGATTATAGTCCACTCTGATAAAATGACCTAATTGCTCCAGGTTGGACAGTTTCAGAAACTGCTCCAATCTCCTCGTTTTGTTTTTACGGACTGGAATGGGCTACAATTTGGCCATGACAACACCGCCTACACCACCACAAGCAAATACATTACTCATTTTAGGCTTAATCGGTATGTGCCTGTTCCGACTATTCCTGCGTGGCATCAGCGGAGGCTAATTCTATGTACGATTGTGTTATCAAAAACGGAACAGTGGTAACAGCCGCTACCACCACCCAGGCCGATGTCGCCATTCAAGGCGAACGCATTGCGGCAATTGGTGAAAATTTATCAGGCCAGCGCGAAATTAATGCCAGCGGTAAGCTAGTTATCCCTGGCGGAGTAGATATCCACGTCCATTTACAAATGCCGATTGGCAATTTTCGCTCGGCTGACGACTTTTTTACAGGCACACGCGCTGCCGCTTTTGGCGGCACAACGGCCATTGTTGATTTCGTGGAACGGCAGCCAGGGGAAACAATGGCCGCAGCTATCGCCGCCCGCCGTGCTCTCGCCGATCCTCAAGTCGTTATTGATTATGCCCTGCACATGACGCTCGGCCCCCACGAGATTGACAAGCTAGAGCAAGTGCCAGAAGCCTATGCCGCCGGCTGCACCAGCTTCAAAATGTACATGGCCTACAGCTTCAATCTCAGCGATGGGCAGATGCTGCAAGCTTTGGAAGCGGTACGCGATGTGGGTGGCTTTCCCGTGATTCACGCCGAGAATTGGGATGTGATTACAACTTTGGTGCAGCGTAATTTGGCCAACGGCCGTAATACCCCCCACTATCATCCCCGCAGCCGCCCCGCCCTCATGGAGGGCGAAGCCACGGGGCGGGTCATTGACTTGGCCACAATGGTGGGCACACCCGTTCACATCTTCCATGTCTCCTGTGATGAAACTGTGCAACGCATTGCCGCCGCCCGCCAGCGCGGCTTGCCTGTGACGGGCGAAACTTGCCCCCAATATCTCTTTTTAACCCAAGATGTGTACGATGCCCCTGTCGTTGAGGGAGCTTTGCCTGTCTGTTCGCCCCCAATTCGAGACAAAGCCGCCCAAGAGGCTTTGTGGCGAGCCTTAAAAGCTGGCGATTTGCAGATCATCACGACGGATCACTGTCCTTTTACGCGAGCGGAGAAGGCAACAGGTTTGGCCGATTACAGCCGGATTCCCGGCGGTGTACCGGGGATCGAGATGCGCTTGGCGGCTGTCTATAGTGCAGGGGTGGGAAACGGCCGTCTCTCTCTCAATCAATGGGTTGACCTCTGCTGTACCACCCCGGCTCGTCTGGTGGGCCTATCCCTAAAAGGCCACATCGGTGTGGGCTATGATGCCGATCTCGTCGTTTTTGACCCCAACAAAGAGAAAACCCTGTCAACCGACACTCTCCATGAGCAAGTTGATTGGACACCTTATGCAGGCATGACCATCCAAGGTTGGCCGACTATGACGATGAGCCGAGGACAGGTGTTGGTGGAGAATGATGCCTTTGTGGGTGAACTAGGTTGGGGGCAGTTTGTGCATCGCAACAGATGTAAATAGAGCGTTTGGGGCAAGTTGAGAAAGCGTAAAAAACGGCCGTTCCCCCTCCCCTTTTCCCATCCTTTATGCCACAATGCCGAACATGAAACGACAATTAACCTATCTTGCCTTGCCTTTACTACTCATATTCCTGCTAGGGCAGTTCACCGTTTGGGCTGGTGATCTAGAGCCTCAAGCTTATCTACCCTTCATCACCAAAAATGAACCACCCCCGCCGCCGGAACCCATCGTTGAGTTTCGGGGGTTGTGGGTGACGCGCTTTGATTGGACGGCCGATCCCACACCTACCAAAATTGATGAAATTGTCAGCAACGCCGCCGACGCTGGCTTCAACGTGCTCTTCTTCCAAGTACGTGGCGAAGCGGATGCCCTATACCAATCCGATTTAGAGCCTTGGTCACGCCTGCTAACAGGCACAATGGGGCAAGACCCTGGCTGGGACCCGCTGGCCTATATGATGGAAAAAGCTCATGCACAAGGCTTGCAAGTTCACGCCTACATCAATGTCTACCCCCTTTGGCTCGGTTGTGCTCCACCACCAGACAATACAATACCGCAGCATTTCTACTACCAACTGTTAGCCAAGCACGGGACGACAGATGATAAACCCAATGGTTTGCAGTGGACGGCCGATTACAGCACCGAATGCAGCAGTTACCAACGAGCTACTCCAGCCTCTCTTTTCGGCGATGATCATTATCTGGCTGTTGCCACTGACTTAGTAACTCGCTACGACATTGACGGGCTGCACCTAGACCACATACGCTACGCTGGCCCCGAAACCTCCTGCGATCCGTTGAGTGAAGCAGCCTATGGCACAACCTGCTTTGGCTTTAATGGCCAGCAATCTTATGAGGATTGGCAGCGAGACCAAGTGAATGGAACCCTATACAAGTTCTACACCCAGATCGTACCCCTCAAAGAGGATTTATGGCTATCAGCGGCCGTTTGGCCCATTCATACTATCAAACCGGGGTGGGGCTGGCCGCCCGTCAAGCAAGGCTATGCTGATTATTATCAAGACTCAAAAGCCTGGGTGCAGGATGGCACCATTCACAGCATTTCACCCATGATTTATCCAGCCCAAACCAACTGCCCCGATGACAGTTTTTGGTCACAAGAGCGGTGGCAGACCTTGGTGGCAGATTTTCAGGCAGGAGCCAACGGCCGTTACATCATTCCTGGCATTGGCACAGCTTATTGCGATCTGACCGAAATCGAAGCCCGTATTGAGATGGCCCGTGCGATTGGCACGGCGGGACACGCCCTCTTTTCTTATAGCAGTTTATTAAGCAATGATTACTTTGATGATTTAGCAGCAGGGGTTTATGAGGCAACGGCAGTTATTCCTCCTTTACCCACCATGCCTTAACCACATCAAGAGTCCAACCACTATTGTCTTAGATCAACCCTGCCTAAATGTTGTATCAATCAGCAGGGTTGTGGTAGCTTTAGGCTCAATGACAGTGGCTGCATTTGTTATTGGACGGTACTAAAAAACACGCCAATTACAAATTTGAGTCCTCTGAACCGTCAGAGGGCTTTTTTTATGGAGAATTTATGAAAAAATTTATCTTGTTGCTAGTTAGTTTAGTGCTCATGACAGCTTGTACCAATGGTGCAAAAGGCGATCCAGTTGTCACTGTCGAAACTTATTTACAAGCCAAAATAGATGGTGATACTGATACCGTGCGTCGTTTGCTCTGCTCAGAAATGGAGTCAGTGTGGGAGCGGGAGGCTAGAACATTCGAAAGCGTGAGTGGTGTGCGAGCTGAAGGCATGGCTTGCACCTATTCTGGAGGTGATAAAGTGAGCTGTGACGGTAAAATCATTGCCGTTTACGGCACTGAGGAGACAGAGTTTCCTCTGGTTGCTTACCGGGTGATACAAGAGGATGACGAATGGAAGTGGTGCGGCGAGACGCAATAAGCAGTGCTCAGTAAACTGATTACTGAATACTGATCACAGAACACTGACTATGTGGCGCAAACTTTGGACTCAGGAAAATATCGCGGCGGCGGTACTGTGTATGGTAATAATTTTACTGATCATCGCCACAACCAGCGACGCGCCCATATGGATTTATCAGGGATTTTAAGATGAAATGGATATGGCTCACGGCCGTTTTCTTCCTCCTCGCCCCCGCTTGCCAATCAACGCCTATAACGCCACCTGTACCCACATTGGCAGCAACGGCCGTTCCCCCCACATTGATTGTTGATAATTCCCCCACCGCTGCCTCCATCACCACACCTCCCCCCACTCTCCAACCCCCTGCTTCCCCCACGCCCCTTACTGCCATCACCCCCACATTCACAATTGAGTCTGATTTGGCAGATCAGGATTCACAATTGACAATTGATAATTCCCCCACTCCTTCCCCAACCGCCACTCCCTATGCCATCATCAACGACATTCCTATCGAAGACATCATCATCATGCCCCCCAACGTCGTCGCTCATATGCAGCAAATCTTCAGCGAGGGGCAAGCCTTGGGCTACAATCCGAATACCTTCTCCAAACTAGGCGATAGTGTTATCGCCAATGGCGATTTCCTCACCCGTTTCGATGTTCCCGGCAGCTACACACTCGGACCACATGAATCCTTACAAACTATCATCGATCATTTTCGCGGCTCATGGGAACGGTATGGTGTAGGCATGCACATCGGCCTCCGCGCTTGGGGCGTGTTCGATCCCCTTTGGGCCAATAAAGATTGGTGTGAAGCCAATGAGCACATGCTTGATTGCGAGATTCGCCTCAACAACCCCAGTATCCTCCTCGTCCACCTCGGCTCTAACGACCTTGATCCCTCCTTCGAGCAATTCATGCGTGATGTTATCCAACATACGTTGGACAAAAAGATTGTTCCCATCATCCTCACCAAAGCCGACCGATTTGAAGGTGAAGACAATCGCAACAATATTGCTCTGCGTCAAATCGCTGCTGACCTTGAAGTGCCACTATTAGACTTTGATATTGTGGCCGAAACATTGCCTAATCGGGGCATTAAAGAGGGAGACAATGTGCATTTAAGCGGCCCTCTGCAATGGGATTACAATTTGCCCGATCTGTATGAGAAAGGCCACTCTGTACACAATTTGACCGTTTTGTTCATGTTGGAGCGGATTTTGCACGAGATTATTGAACCAACAACCAGTAACCAGTAATCAGTAACCAGTATTTGGTAAACTAACTGAATACTGAATACTGATTACTGACTACTGACTACTGATCAGTTTGACTTTTAGCCTCCTCACCATCCTCATTCTCATCCTAGCCGCTGGTTTATATCAACTGCTGCCAACACGGGGGCGGAGTTGGTTCTTGTTTGGGGGCAGTGTAATTGCCATTTATTGGCTGCAACCTTTCTCGCCTATTCGCTTTAGCGGTTTTATTTTACCTACGGTGACACTGCTGTTGACAACGGCCGTTTGGCACAGCACTCACCCCCCTGATTATCAAATTACCCGTGAAGATTTGCTCGCTCTTTGCCTTATGACCGGCCTCATTATCGCCCTCTCTGTGCTCCGTTTTGTGCCGACCAGCCTCAACCCACTTGCCAATCGTCCACCTAATCCGCTTTTTGTGGCAGGTCTCGCTAGCTTATCACTCTTAATGTTGATGGGGATCCATCATTATCGTCACCAGGTTCACCCCAATCTAATGTTGACTCCCAACATAGCCATTTGGCTGATTGTCCTCCTCTTCATCGCCTTAAAAAGTGAACCACTGGCAGCGGGAATCGGCCGTTTCTGGCGCGCCCTCACCCATCAAGACCCCACCATCGCCAGTCCCCTCGACCTAACCTGGTTGGGCTTCTCCTACATTGCCTTCCGCCTCATCCACACTCTGCGGGACCGTCAAACTGGATTGCTGCCAGCCTTCTCCCTGCGCGAATTCGTCAGCTACGTGCTGTTCTTCCCCGCAATCATCGCTGGGCCTATAGACCGCGCCGAGCGCTTCAGCCAAGATTTCCATGCTTTATCAGATTTCGTCCGTTTTGATGCTGTCCGCTTCTATCAAGGCTTTAGCCGCATCACCATCGGCTTGCTCAAAAAGTTCATCATCGCTGATAGCCTGGCTCAAGGGCTGTCCCTCACGCCAACCAATGCCGCGCAAGCCACATCCACTTTTGGTTTATGGCTGCTGCTTTATGGCTATGGACTACGCCTCTACTTCGATTTTGGTGGCTATACTGATATTGCCATTGGCCTTGGTTCCCTATTTGGCGTGCAGTTGCCGGAGAACTTTAGACAACCGTATCTACAAACCTCCCTCACCGCCTTCTGGCAAAGCTGGCACATCACCCTCAGCAATTGGGTACGCGCCTACGTCTTCTCCCCTTTGTCGCGTCACCTGCTGCGCCGCAAACCGCGCCCTTCCCCAATTCTCATCGTTCTGCTTACCCAAACAGCAACCATGATTGTTATTGGCTTGTGGCATGGCCTCACACTCAACTTTCTCATTTGGGGGCTGTGGCATGGGCTGGGACTATTTATACATAAGCAGTGGTCAGACAAGACGCGCCCTTGGTACCGAAGCCTACAAGACACAATTTGGCCGCGCCGCCTGTGGACGGCCGTTGCCTGGTTTCTCACCTTCCATTACGTCGTCCTCGGCTGGGTCTGGTTCCTTATTCCTGATTTCTTCCTGGCCTTACAAACCCTCGCTAAACTATTTGCCCTATGACCACCCATATCTCACTTTCTTGGCGCACCACCCTGCGCATCCTGCTTAAAGCCACTCTGCTCTTCGCCTTGTGCAATTTGCTATTTGCCACAGTACGGCCGTTATCGTGGATCGGCCGTTTTTCCCTCTACAACAGCGTATTGCCAGGCCGCCCACGGCTGCCCTACGGCGAAAACTCAGCTGAATCTTACAACCTCAGCCTTAATAACCTGCCCGCTATGATGCAAAGCCACACCATCAGCCAAGCCAAAGCCGATGATGAGTTCCGTATCATTCTCTTGGGCGATTCGGCCACCTGGGGCTGGTTTTTGACCAACGAAAACACCTTGGCTGGTCAGATAAACGCGGGGAACTACCAAACGGCCGCTAACCACACCATCATCGCCTACAATCTCGGCTACCCCATCATGTCCCTCAGCAAAGACACGCTACTGCTGCAAGAAGCCCTGGCTCATGAACCTGATCTCATCGTCTGGCTCGTCACCCTGCAATCCTTCCCTCGGGATCAGCAAATCGTACCGCCTCTGGTGCAAAATAACCCCCAAACCTTACGCCCCATCATCACCAGTCACAATTTGCAACTAGACCCAACCGATCCCCAATTTGTAGATCCCACCTTCTGGCAAAACAGCCTCATCGGCCAACGCCGCGCTCTGGCCGATCTGCTGCGCCTGCAACTGCTCGGCTTCTCTTGGGCTGCCACAGGTATTGATCAGGCCATTCCGGCCCAAATATCCCTGCGCCAATCTGATTTTGATGAGGATATGAGCTGGCAAGGTTTTGCAAAGCCTACCCCGTTAACGGCCGAACACCTGGCCTTTGATGTGCTAGCAGCGGGCATAGAAATGGCAGGTGATGTACCTGTGCTATTGGTCAATGAGCCGATGTATGTCAGTAACGGCCGTAACAGCGACTTGCACTACAACAGCTTCTATCCTCGCTGGGCCTATGACAATTATCATGCCTTGCTACAAGAAACGGCCGAAAGCAATCAATGGCCCTTCCTCGATCTCTGGAACGCCATCCCACCCCAAGAATTCACAGACAGCCCCGTTCATCTAACTCCGGCAGGCAACGCCATGCTGGCCGAAAAGATCATGCAAATTGTGCTAGATCAGTAGGTGCAGTCACCCTCTCGAACAGGCATATACATTGCCTCTACAATGGGTCAAAGGCAAATGTAGAATGAAGCTGTTGATTTCCGATCTCCTCACCTCGAAAAAATCGATCCCGACACCGCACCAATGCCTCAATATGATCGCCTCGTCGTGCCAGATCATGCGAAACGCCCTCAATTGTCAACAGCTGACCTTGGGACAATCCCTGCAGCACCTCCTCTGCATTGCTAATAGGTGTACGTGTGTCCAATGAGCCACCTATCAACAAAGTGGGCACCGAAGAATGCAGCTCACTACGAAAATCATCTCCCAAATCAAACTGACCCAAAACATCAGCCAACGCATGAAATGGTTCATTGATGGCATCGCCCAGCAGAGTGCCTGGGGCTTCATGAGCAATTTGTTGCCGACGAACGGCCGTTGCCCCTGAAGCATAATCAACCATTTCAATCATCAAATTACTCTTCACCCCTATTCGTTCCCGTACAATTTGCTCAGCCAACCACGAAAAATTCCCCTGCGCCATCGCCCAATATCGCCCAGGCAAAGCCTGCAAAAAAGGAACATTACCCATACCATTCGCCGTCGCCAATTGCAAATCATATTTGCCCAGCGTTATAGTCACAGCTTCTCTTGTTTGTGGCTGCTGCGTCTCAACAGTCACTGGCTGCCGCTCCAATTTATCTAGAACAGATGCTATCAACACTAACAAATTAGGAATGTGTTTATGTAAAGTCTTGTCCTGTCTCAGGATTATGTCAAGCTTTTCTAAATGCTTCTGCACATTGCTAGGTAGTTTGATCGTGTGATCAGGCCCTTCAATGCTCCACAACAGCACACGCTCAATAAATGGCGCATAGTACCGCAACAGAGCCAAGCCATGATGCGAGCCAAAACTGCCGCCCAATAAAGAGACACGATCATAGCCCAAAGCTTGCCGCAAATCATCAATGTCAGCCGCCATTTGGCGGACATTGTAGCCAGCTAGCTCAATACCTTGCTCCTGCCAAAACGAAATCGCTTGGGCCAAATAGGCGCGATGGGCTTCTCGATAAAGTTCCAGACTGCCTGGTTCAGACAAAGGCACGTTATTTGTGCCCGGAAAGTCGAGGCACGGTCGCGCTAAACCACAGCCGCGATGCTCGATAAAGATAATATCGGCGATGTCCGTAGGCGGTCTGAACATGGGCTGCGCCCATAACCAGGCCAAACCCGATAGTGGTGAGCCACCCGGCCCACCTTGTAAAAAGACAATGGGCGTACCTGGCTTAACGGCCGTGCTGGGAAAGCGGACAAAGGGGATGTGAATCAGCCGACTGTCATCATTCTGCCGATTTTCTGGTACAAGCAGCTGGCCCCATTCAGCCATGATTGGAGGAGCAGACTTAGGTTGAAATAGATAGGGGAAGAGTTGAAGCTTGGTGGGCATATGTCTATTCTTGCGCGATGTTAGGTAGATTCAAGGAACTAAGTTCCTTTGAGGAACTTAGTTCCTGCCCTATCCGACAAACGGCCACGTTTTCGCAAATGGGCCTCAATCGCTTGATGATAAGCGAACAAAGCTGGCACTCCACCTGAGTGCAACAGCAAAATCGTCTGGCCTGGCTGCCACTTGCCAGCAGCGCAGTGGGCTAAAAGGGCTGCAAACACCTTACCCGAGTAAACTGGGTCCAGCAAAACACCCTCTTTCTCGGCCATCACCATAATTGCATCCAGACTGGCCTCCGTGGGATCGCCATAGGCTTGGCCAATGAATGTCTCATAAAGCTCAAAAGGCTCTTGAGGCAGATTAATATCCTGTGCCAATAGATCGCATAATGCCGCCCACCACCTTTCCAAGTTCGCCTGGCACATCTGCAAATTGCGGTTAACGCTGATACCCATAAAAGGAGCTTGGTAGCCTTGAGCACGAAACGTTAGCAGCATAGCCGTAAAGATGCCACCTGTGCCAAAAGGGGTATAAACGGCGTCGGGTTCGAGCTGTTGCTGCTCTAATTGCCTCAGCATTTCCAAGGCCCCACTGACATAACCCAAGCAGCTATGGGGGGTTGTGCCACTAACTGGAATGTAGTGGGGTTTCCTACCTGCCTGGCGCAAAGCATCACAAACATCTAAGGCCTGTTTTTCCAAATCCCAATGATCGTCTGTGTGCACAATTTTTACATCGGCACCCATCAAGTAGACTATTAGCAAATTGCCCTGAACAGCCCGCCACTGGTCATCACTCAAAACGACTGTGCAATCCAAACCTAGATGACGAGCAACGGCCGTTGTCAGACGAGCATGATTACTTTGGGCACTGCCACAAGTTACCAAAACATCAGCACCTTGTGCCTGCGCTTGAGCCACCTCATACTCCAATTTGCGCGGTTTATCGCCTCCCAGAGCCAGCGGCGTCAGATCGTCCCGCTTGATGAATAGATTGATCCCTAAATGCCGGCTCAAATGGGGCAAGAATTGGAGCGGGGTTGGCTCACTGAGCAACACCTCTTTAGGGTACTTTTGTAAGGCTGTTTCAATATTCATACACCCACCAATTTTCAAACCTCATCAAACAATTCAGAGATGTAATCGGGGTTGATAAACGGCCGATGCTCCTCATCCACCTCCACCAACGACTGTCCATCCAGCCAACAAAAGCCAAAAACATCACCAGCATCATCACCCACCCCTTGCACTCGGAACTGCCACGAATCGGGCAGATTGCCTGGCACCAATAGCAAAAAGTCATGTCGTTCCACCTGGGCCTGCGTAAATGATTTGTAATACCTTTGCACACCCAGCTTCCGCACGACCTGTAAATCGATCAGTCCTGTCTCCTCTGTAGTTCGCGGACAAGTGCCTGTTCAGGCGTTTCGCCATCCTCCACAGCACCACCTGGCAGCCGCAAGGGCACAGTTGGTGCTGTGATAAAACGATGGAGCAAGATTTCGCACTTTGCCGCTGGTGTTGTCCGCAAAACAAAGGCCGTCAATTTCTGGTGACAGTTATGGGCCATCAAACTGTCACTAGCCTTTCCACATGATATTTCTGCATACTCTGCCGGGCCAGCCATAAATCATAGATAGTCTGCTGATTCAACCAACTTTCGGCAGACGTGTCAAAAGCAATAGACAGCCGAACAGCCATTTCTGGACTAATACCTGCACGCCCATTCACAATAGCCGAAAGCGTCTTACGACTGACACCAAGAGCCTGTGCTGCTCTGGTTACAGTAACACCCAGCGGTTCCAAACATAACTCTTTTAAGATTTCTCCCGGATGGGGAGGATTGTGCATTTGCATCATATCAGTCACCTCAATGGTAATCTTCATAATCAACGGCCGTTGCGTCTGGCCCATCAAACTTGAATGTAACCCGCCAATTGCCACTCACACGAACCGACCAGGTGTCTTGCCGATTACCTTTTAGCTCGTGTAGATAAAGCCCAGGCAAATTCATATCGCGAGGGCTAGCAGAAGCATGAAGCCGACCCAAAATCAACCGTAGTTTTCCAGCATGGGCTGCTGATATCCTTGCTTTTGAGCCAGTTAAGAAAAACTTCTCTAAACCCTTGTGCTTAAAATCTTTAATCACAGACCAAAGTGTAACCTATCCCGTTACAGATTACAACTAATAATCGCCCGTTCTCCCACCACCTCCTTATGAAAGAACAGCCGTCCTCCAATCAAATCAAAACCCTGCTACTCTACACTCCTAACGCTCCCATCCCCTTCTCCTGCACCATCCCATTAAACGCCGCCACATCCACCTCAATCAGCTCATGCAGCAAGGCCAACTGGTCATCAATCTCATCCGACAGCTTAGCATAGACATCATGCGCCGCCTGGGTTGGCTTAAAGTCCGCGCTAAACACCACCGGTGCCAAACCCGCCATCTTGGCCAGCAGCTTCGTGCCATTGTTCAACAGTTCAGCCGGGGTCTTCAAACCCGGCACGATTAGGGGCTTCTCAATCGCGGCCAACTTCTCCTTGAGCTGCTTGCCAACGGCCGTCAAAGCCTCATCATCATCCACACGAGCCAACCAGCCCGCCACCTGCTTTTGCAGATCGCGGATTTGGTTAACGGCCGTATTCCCCGCCGACACCTGATCTCGAATCTGCACCAGCAAGTCAAACTGCGCTTGTAAGTCCTCTGCTGAAGTTGAGATACGAGGGTCTGCCACAATCTCAAACGACTGCATGCGCGACTCCTGCCCCACCGTCAGCATCACCTGATACGTGCCCGGCACCACCCGCGGCCCACTTACCTTGCTGGCCGAGATGTCCTTGCCCTTGATCTTGGTACTATCCTCCGTGCGCATATTCCAGACAAAACGATTCATGCCCGCCTCGGCTGGCACATACATCTTGCCTTCCTCCGCCTGCTTTTCCTCTTCCGTCTTATCCCGCGTCACATCTTCAGCCGGCTTCACACTGAACGTCTTCAACACATTGCCCACCGCATCCTTAAACGTCAGGTGAATAGGATGCTCCGGCTTCTCCTGGAGATAATAAGTCACAATCACCCCATCCGGCGGGTTTTCACCCGCATCCAAGAATTGGCGATTGACCGTACCCTCCTCCGTCTTCTCTTCCACAAAGGTAGTGATATTGGTAAAAGCGGCCACATAATTCTTGCCTGGACTGCCTCCTGTCCAACCCTCAAACAAGTTCGGTACATGGCGCACTGCCCGACGGGGCCGGAAAAGATGCACCTCGGCCGCCATCACCTCATCCCGCATCTGCTGCAAAGGTGTCACATCGTCCAGAATCCAGAAAGAACGGCCGTGTGTGGCCACCACCAAATCATCATCCTTCAGCAGCAAATCATGCACCGGACAAACGGGCAAATTCAACTGCAACGACTGCCACGAGCCGCCGCCATCAAACGACACATACACCCCCGTCTCCGTACCCACATACAACAGTCCTGGGCGCTTCGGGTCTTCCCGAATCACCCGCGTAAAGTCATCCTCGCGGATGCCCTCATTAATTTGCGTCCAGCTTTGGCCATAATCAGTCGTCTTGTAGAGATACGGCCGATAATCATCCAACTTATAGCGCGTGCCCGCCACATACACCGTGCCCGCCTCATGGGGCGACTGCTCAATCATGCTCACCATCATCCACTCCGGCCAATCCGGTGACACATTCTGCCAACTATCACCGCCATCCTTCGAGATGTGAATCAGCCCATCATCCGAACCGGCCCAAAACACACCCTTCTCATGCTGTGACTCCACAAACGAGAAAATCACCGCATACGTCTCCGCCCCAATCGCATCCAGATTGATCGGCCCACCCGTCGGTTGCAACGTCTCCGGATCAGCCCGCGTCAAATCAGGACTCAAAATCTGCCACGTCTGCCCCTCATCCGTGGTGCGGAACACCTGATTGCCCGTCACATACAGCACATCAGGGTCATGCGGCGAAATCACAATAGGATATGTCCAGGAAAAGCGATACTTCTCCTCACTGGCTCCACTACCCGAAGTCTCCTCCGGCCATGTCGTGATCAGCCGAATCTGCTTAGTGCGATGGTCATACCGTTGCAGCGAATTGCCACCGCCCGGCGAACTACCAATAGCCCCCACATAAACAATATTGTGGTCATCAGGTCGCACGGCAATATAGCCGCTCTCGCCCGACCCCGCCGGATAACAGTCAGCCCAGGGAATAGCCCCCCGCGTCCCCATGCTGGGCACAGCAATGCTAGAATTATCCTGCTGCGTACCATAGACATGGTAGGGGTACTGATTATCCACCGCCACATGGTAAAACTGCGCCGTCGGCTGATTAAAAATAGACGACCAACTCTCACCGCCATTAAAGGACACATTGGCCCCGCCATCATTGCCTTGCACCATACGCCGGGCATTCTGGGGGTCAATCCACAAATCATGATTATCCCCATGCGGCGTGGTGATCTCCACAAAATTGTGGCCCGCATCCACCGACTTCCACAACTTCCAATCATTCACATAAATCGTATCCGGGTCTTGAGTACAAGCCGTCAGATGAGTGAAATACCAGGCACGGCCGTTTAGCTCACCCTTATCACTCACCCGCTGCCATTTATCGCCATAATCATCCGAGCGATACAAACCAGGCTTGTTCTCCGACTCAATCAAAGCCCATACCCGACCACTCTTGGCTGGCGAAGCCGCCACCGCCATCTTGCCCAGCAAGCCTTTAGGCAGCCCCTTGTTATGCCGAATCTCCTGCCAAGTGTCGCCGCCATCCAGGGAGCGATAAAGGCTGCTGTCCGGCCCACCACTAGAAATCTGCCAAAAGCTGCGATAGGCTTCCCAAATAGTGGCATAAATAATGCGCGGATTGTTGGGATCAATAGATAAATCCACCGCCCCCGCCTTCTCGCTGCGGAACAGCACATTTTCCCATGTTTTGCCACCGTCTTTGGAGCGAAACACGCCCCGCTCCTCATTTGGCCCAAAAGCATGGCCCAAGGCGGCCACGTAAACCAAATCTGGGTCTTGTGGGTGGGTGCGGATTTTGCCAATGAAACGGGTATCTTGCAGCCCCATGTGCTGCCAACTTTTGCCCTTATCCGTAGATTTATACACGCCGTCGCCATGCGACACATCTATGCGAATCGTCGTCTCGCCCATGCCTGCGTAAATGACATTAGGATCGGCTGGGGCAACTTCTAAAGCACCAACAGCGGCCGTTTTGAAGTAGCCATCGGATACATTTTGCCAATAAATGCCCCCATCCTCCGTCTTCCATACACCACCAGCACAAGCGCCAAAATAGAAAGTAGCCGGATCATGGGGATCACCCGCTACCGCCACCACGCGCCCACCGCGAAAAGGGCCAATGGAGCGGAATTTTAATAGCCGGTTCAAATCATATTTGCTTGACATAACATTCTCCTTCTTCAGTTGGAAATAAGTAAAGAAAAGATACCTTGACTAAGTGATTTTGGCTACCAACGAATGGCCGTATCTGCTACGATAGGCTTCTATGAAACCATCTCTACCCATGCCCGACCCCATTTTGAACAATGTGCCCGGCACCTGGACTTATGAGACAGCCACCATGCGTTGGCCCGCTATTGTCCGGCGCGTGCTGGCGGACAATGAATTAACAGATGAGACAACAGTCCGTTTACAACAACTTATTTCTGAAATAGAGGAGGAAGATGTGATACGGCCGTTACATGACAGTGACGACTGGAACCATTACATCACCCCCTATTTGGGTCAAACTTGGCTCAACTGCCCCAACTTTTTTGCCGAAACCTACTTCTACCGCCGCATCATGGAAGCCATCGGCTACTTTGTCGATCAGGCCTTCGACCCTTTTGCCGACCAAAAACGGCAGGGGCTGCTCACCACCCGCCCCGCCATCCGCCAACTTTGCCAACGGGTCGATCAAGCCCTGGCTACCCCTTCGCCCCAAACCTTATCCCAGCTCATTCTCATGGACCTATGGGGCAACCGTGCTGATCTTAGCCTTTTTGCCGCCGATGCGGGCGAGGCGCAAGCCATGGTTGACGGTGGCCGGGACAGGTTGTTGGTGGATGAGACAACGGCCGTTCTGCAACACCTCGTCCAAAATCACCGTGTAGACTTCATCATCGACAACGCTGGCTTTGAACTAGTCTGCGATTTGGCCCTAGCTGCTTATCTACTGGGCACAGAAACGGCCGTTACTGTCCACTTTCATCTCAAAAATCACCCTACCTTCGTTTCCGATGCCACCAAACTAGATGTGGCCCAAACCATCTCCGTTTTGCTGGCAGATGGAGACGCTGAGGTAGCAGCTGTGGCAGCGCAATTAAAAGGTTGGTGGGATAACGGCCGTCTCCAACTGCACGATCATCCCTTTTGGACATCGCCCCTAGCCTTTTGGGAAATGCCTGATGGCTTGCGTCATGAGCTGGCCCACTCCCATCTCATCATCAGCAAGGGGGATGCCAACTATCGCCGCCTGTTGGGAGATCTCCACTGGCCCTTCACCACCCCCTTCGCTGCCATCATGAGCTATACACCCGCGCCTTTGTTGGCCCTACGTACCTGCAAAGCAGAAGTCGCTGCTGGGCTAACAGAGGCCCAAATTGACCGACTCAATAAGGCAGATACGCGCTGGCTGGTTAACGGCCATTGGGGAGTCATCCAATTTGTCTAAACAATCACCACCTGCCCTCATCATCATCACCGGTGCTCCTGGCGCAGGCAAAACTACATTAGGTTGGCAATTAGCGGCTGATTTGAACCTGCCTCTTGTCTACAAAGACGGCATCAAAGAAACACTGTTCGACACGATGGGCATGATCGATTTAGCCTGGTCCCAACAGTTGGGGCGGGCTTCTTATGGTTTACTAGAGCATTTTGCCGAGGTGCTGTTGCAAGCGAGGCAATCCTTCATCATCGAGAGTAATTTTCACAAAGAGCTAGCATTGCCCATGTTTGTGGGCTTAAAAGGGCGCTGGGAGTATCGGCCGTTTCAAATCTGGTGCCAAACAGAGCCAATGGTGCTGCTAGAACGCTTCCAAGCACGAACGGCCGCTGGCACCCGCCATCCCGGTCATCATGATCACCTTATCCATGACAACTTCACGGCTGACAAGCTAGCTGCCAAATATGGCTTTTTCGATATCGGGGGCGAGCGGGTGGTGTGGGATACAACGGATTTAACGGCCGTTGATTATGAGGCTCTGTTGCAACAAATCACCCTTTTTAGGGAAAGACCAATCTCCATAAGCAAAGCGCCCGAAGTGACCTAATCTCTCAGTCCCCCCTATTCGTTTTACGGCCGTTCTCCCCTCCGCTATAATCCTGTCAAAGGGAGGCTGTATGCTGGCAAAAGTTATTAGCTGCGCCATCGTTGGTTTAGAAGCCGAGATTGTTGAAGTAGAGATTGACATAACACGAGGACAACCTGCCTTTACCATCGTGGGTTTGCCCGATGCCGCCGTGCGCGAGAGTCGGGATCGCGTCTTTGCCGCCGTGCGCAACAGCGGCCTCACCTTCCCCAGCAACAAGCGCATTACGGCTAATCTGGCCCCCGCCGACCTACGCAAAGAAGGTCCTGCTTACGATCTGCCCATCGCCGTAGGCATTTTGGCCGCTTCGCAGCAGGTGTGGCCCGACAAGCTCGAAGGCTCCCTCTTTATTGGCGAGCTATCCTTAGACGGCACAGCTCGCCATACCAAAGGCATCCTGCCTATGGCCGCTTTAGCCCGCACCGAAGCTGCCATCCAAAAGGTGTTTGTGCCCGTTGAGGATGCCGAAGAAGCCGCTTTGCTGCCCGATGTAGAGGTCTTTCCCGTCAGAAATTTAAGCGAATTGGTGGGACATCTAACAGGTCTCAAGCCCATCGCCCCCTACAACATTAACCTTGATGAAACCTTTGACCAAGACCTTGTGTATGCTGCTGACTTTGCCGACATAAAAGGGCAAGAACATGTCAAACGAGCCATGGAAGTAGCTGCCGCTGGCGGCCACAATGTCATTATGACTGGCCCTCCTGGTGCAGGCAAAACGCTCATTGCCAAATCGCTGCCCAGTATTTTGCCGCGCATGTCGGTGGATGAGGCCTTAGAGGTGACCAAGATTTACAGTGTGGCTGGGCTGTTGGCCAATGACACGCCGCTGATACGGAATCGGCCGTTTCGTTCCCCCCATCACACCATTAGCTATGCCGGACTGGTGGGCGGTGGTGCCTGGCCTCGCCCTGGAGAAATATCTTTAGCCCATCGAGGTGTACTTTTTCTCGATGAACTACCTGAGTTCGGAGATAGGTTGATCGAAGTGCTGCGGCAGCCCTTGGAAGGGATGCCCCGCGAAGTCTCCATCTCTCGCGCTTCGGGCACTGTCACCTTTCCGGCCAACTTCATGATGATCGCCGCCCAAAACCCCTGCCCCTGTGGCTACTTTGGCGATCCCACCCATGCTTGCTCTTGCAGCAACAGCATGATCACGCGCTACCAGAAGCGTATCTCTGGCCCCTTACTGGATCGCATTGATTTGCATATGGAAGTGCCACGGGTGGAATATGAAAAGCTGACATCTTTGCAGCGTGGTGAGGAATCGGCCAGTATTCGTGAGCGCGTCGAATCAGCCAGGGCCCAACAAGCGGAACGTTTTGCTGAGACCGACCTCTACTGCAACGCCGACATGGGGCCAACCGAAGTACGCGAGTTTTGCCAGTTGGATGAAACAGGCAGCCGCCTGATGAAAAGTGCCATGTCACAAATGGGTTTGAGCGCGAGAGCATTTCATCGGGTGTTGAAAGTCGGCCGTACCATCGCCGACTTGTCAGGGGCAGAACAAATTGACCCTTCTCATCTGGCCGAAGCCCTGCAATATCGGCCACGACGGGATTAAGGTCAATGGCCTGACAGCGGGGAACAGTCGTGGTTATATGTCATAAGAAGATGTAATCAGGAACGGCCGTTGCTGGGTAGATTGTAATAAAATTCGGCCGTTCTTGGATTCTGCAGGTAGGGCGGCACGGGGCAACGCTGATCGCAACTCCACCGATTTTGCATCGTCAGCAGATCTCGCCAAAGCAGAGAAAATACTCCACACAAACAGATAAAACATGATACGGAACGCTTTAAGGAACGTTAACGGAACGGTGGTTGCCTATTATCTAAATCAATATCCACCAACTTAGCATTAAGGAGATACATTCAATGAAAGCCGTTATCCCGTTCCGACAACATATATCATTGCTGTTCCAGCAGCGATTGTTGTTAGCAACCCTATTGGCCATTGTCGCTGTTTTAGCAACGCTTTTGACCACCTTTGCCTCAACCCAAATCAGCCTCAGCTTTGAGACCCAGGGCCTTGATTTAGACACAGGCACCATTTTTGGGGACGAAACCACCCATGATCTCTTCAACACATATCCCCAAGTCGATATCAAGATCGCCTACAACGCCGACAGTACACCACATGCCGTTATCATCCCCAACGAAGCAGCCAGTGTTGCTGTCATATCTTTGATCGGCACCGCCTATACTGACGTCACTGCAGACGATTTAGCCGAGCTAAGCTTCGACATTGGCTCCCAATATCAATCACTCACATCGGCTGACACGCTCATCATCCAAACCGCCTCTGGCACTCATTACAAGCTAGGCAATCCCGTCGAAGACAGCTATGGCGTTTCCTTCGCTTATGAGGAACTTGGCACAACCCCAAACCTAATTTGGCCTTTCATTCCAGACACAACTAAAAACAATTCACAATTAATTGATGAAACCGCAAATGGATTTGCTAAAAGCAGTGACTCATCCACCTCAATCTTCTCTATCCAATCAGTAGTCCTGTCTCTGTTGATGGCCGTACTTATCGTGCTGGGTGGACGACACCTGGTAGCCCCAAAGAGTCAAAAGCATTCCACTGCCTGGCGTACCGCGCCCGCCCTCTTGTTAAGCCTGCCTCTGGTACTGATGCTGTTTGGCAGTACCCAAGCCGCTCCATCTGTCATCAATGAAGAACAAAAATTGCTCCCCATACCAGATAGTGATGATGCTGAAGGGGATCAATCTGGCTATCGGGTAGCGATTGATGGCAATACGGCCGTGGTCGGTGCCTATCGTGACGCAGCACCAGGTACCCGAAGTGGCTCAGCCTCAATCTACACTTTCGACGGGACAAATTGGGTATACCAAACTGAATTAACCGCCTCTGACGGCAATGCCTATGATGCCTTTAGTTCTGATGTGGCTATCTCTGGCAACACGGCTATCATCGGCGCATTCGGCAATGATGATCTGGGCAGTACCAGCGGCTCAGCCTACATCTTCGCCTATGATGGCAGCAGTTGGAGCGAACAAGCCCTTCTGCTAGCCTCCGATGGAGATGCCAATGACCAGTTTGGTCACTCTGTAGATATCGATGGGAACACGGCCGTTGTCGGTGCCTTTCGTGACGACGGCTCCGTTAATGGCAATGTCGCCAGAGACAGCGGTGCTGCCTATATTTTCACCTACGATGGCACAAACTGGGTCGAGCAGGCTAAACTGACCACCTCTGATCCCATGACAAATGGCTTTTTTGGTCAATCAGTCACCATCGATGGCAACACAGTCGCCATCGGTGCCAATGGTGAAGGCGAAAATGGTGTTGCCACCTTTGCTGGAACCACCTATGTCTTCACCTTCGATGGCACCAACTGGACTGAAACCGCCAAACTCACCGCCTCCGATGGAGATGCTTATGATCACTTCGGCTACTCTGTAGATATTGAGGGCCACAATGTGCTAATCGGAGCCCAGGGTGATGACGACCTGGGTGATTCCAGCGGTGCCGCTTACATCTTCACCTTCGATGGCACTAATTGGGTAGAACAGAGCAAACTGGCTGCCTCAGATATTGATACGAGGGATCTCTTCGGCGCATCTGTAGACATTGAGGGTAATACAGCCGTCATTAGTGCTTACTACAAAGATAACATCATAAATGGCAATCCCGTTTCCTATAGCGGTGCTGCCTATGTCTTTGCCTTTGACGGCAACAGTTGGAGCGAACAAGGCAAACTTGTCGCCTCCGATTTTGCCTATGGCGACTATTTCGGCTATGACGTAGCACTTTCAGGTGACACAGTTCTGGTTGGTGTCCCCAATGACGATGACGCAGGCACCAGCAGTGGTTCAAGTTATGTTTATACGCGCAACAACAACAGTTGGAGTGAGCAGACAAAAATATTGCCAATGCCCGACGAAGCAAACTATGAACAATTTGGCTACGCCGTAGATATCGATGGTGACACAGCCGTGGTCGGTGCTTACCGAGATGATAACTTTGTCAGAGATGCCGGAGCCGCCTACATTTACAGATTCGATGGCACCAGTTGGAACTTACATACCAAACTCTTTGCCTCCGACCGTGCCGCCAACGATCATTTTGGCAAAGCCGTTGCCATTGATGGCAACACGGTCGTCATCGGGGCGCGGGGTGATAGTGATTTTGGTCGTTACACTGGCTCTGCCTATGTCTTCACATTCGATGGCACTAACTGGACTGAAACCGCCAAACTCTTGGCCTCTGACGCCGCCGCCGATGATGGCTTTGGTTCATCAGTAGACATCTCTGGCAACAAAATTATTGTGGACGGCCGTGGCAATGATGACTTCGGTAGCTACAGTGGCTCCGCCTACATCTTCACCTTTGACGGTACCAACTGGACGGAAGAAGCCAAACTGCTAGCCTCTGATGGCGTAGCCGGTCATTTCTTTGGCTACACAGTATCCATTGATGGCAATACAGCCATGATTGGTGCGCCACGCGACAGCGCCCAGGGACTCCGCCGGGGTGCTGCTTATATCTTCACCTACGATGGCAGCAACTGGGTTGAAACCACCAAGCTGATGGCCGCCAGCGGTACTGATGGTGAGCAACTAGGTTACAGCGTTTCACTGCATGGCAATACGGCCGTTGCCGGAACCCAAAGCCAATCACCCTACATCTTTACTCACGATGGCACCAATTGGGCCGAGACCACCAAACTCCCCCAAGGTAGAGGCAGTCTGGCCGCTTCTGAAAACATTATTTTAGTCAGGGATTACTACATGGTTCACGCTTATGTGCGCACCGGCGCCGACTGGGTCAGATCATCTGAGTTAATCCCCACTGATTTTAACTCTAGAGCTTACTTTGGTTGGGGCATGGGTGTTTCGGGTGACACCGCTATCATTGGCGCCTTCTACGACGTAGATGTCTTGGGTAGTAGTGGCTCAGCCTATCTCTTCCACATCAACGTGCCACCAGTCGTCACCGCAGACCAAGCCATTATCACCGCAAATGAAGGCGATCTGGCCATTAATACAGGCAGCGTCAGCGACTTCAACGGCGACACCGTTTCCCTCAGCACTAACCTAGGCAACGTCACCAACAACGGGGATGGCACTTGGAATTGGAGTTTGGCCACAACTGACGATCTTATTCAAACCATCACTATCACCGCCGACGATGGCGCAGGTGGCACAACTGAAACCAGTTTCGATCTGACCGTCAACAACGTCGCCCCCACAGTTAATAGCATCACCGTCCCCACTGCACCCGTAAACATTAATGAACAATCAGCCTATAGTATTGATGTCACCTTCAGCGACCCCGCTGGTGCCAACGATGAGCCATACACCTGCGACTTCGATCTCGACAACGACGGTGTCAATGATATCTCGGCCATAGGTATTACAGGCACATCATGCAACACTACCTTCAATTATGCTGAACCGGGCATCTACACTATTCAAGTCACCGTTACTGACAAAGATGGCGGTTCCAGTAACGCCACCAGCAATATGCTTATTATCTACAATCCTGAGGGCGAATTCGTTACAGGCGGCGGCTGGATTAGTGTGGAAGCTGGCAGTTGCCAAGATGCATCCATCTGCGATCCCACCGCCTCTGGCAAAGTTAACTTTGGCCTCAACGCTCAATACATACAGGGGAACGCTATCCCGACGGGGAATGCCGAAGTTAACTTCTCTGAAGCTGGGTTAAACTTCCATTCAACGAGCTATGAATGGTTAGTCATCAATCAAGCAGGTGCAAATGCCCAGTTTAATGGTGAAGGCACCATCAACGGTAATAATGATAGCCATGGTAATCCCTACAAATTCACAGTCCAAGTTCAGGATGATGACAACAGTGACACATTCCACATTCGCATCTGGTCTGAGTTAGCCGATGGTACAGAAATTGATATATTCGATAATGGTTCATCTCAAGAAATTGGCGGTGGAAATATCCAAGTCCACTAAGAGGTAATCTGCTTCAAATAAAACAGTTTTTACGAGATGAGTCCAATCTCCGAGAGCAAACTCATCTCGCGGATCAATGAGATACTGCCCTATCTGCGTAGCTACGGATAGGGCAGTTTATTCATTGGACACGACACCACACGCAGTCGGCGTGACGACTTTCTCAATTGCCCACTAATGATGAATCGTCATAATCCGGGCCGCTAAACTATTCTGTGCCCCTGAATATGCTGGCGGGAAGCCCTTGACATGGCCTCTGTCACCACAAAGAGGCAACTGCGTCAAGAAATCTCCTCGGAACTTCAGAATGAGAGTCCAACTAGAAATGCAGTCACTTTTTTCAGATTTTTTTCCAATTAGAAACGGCCGTATGAATTTCCGGCATACAAAGTAGTTAAAGCCTAAGAATTGAGTATAATCAGATGCTGAAGAGAGAAAAGTTCTTTGGAGATGTAGTTAAATGGCAAAAAATGTAGCCCGCTATCGGGAAGCGATGAAACGAGGCGAGGCCATGAATGCCGCTGAGAAGTGGCGCGAAGCAATTGGCCTTTTTCGCGTGGCTGTGCGGGAGTTCCCCAACCGCCCTGAACCCTATATTGGTTTAGGAGAAGCCTGTTTAGGCATGAAGCAGTTTGACAAGGCTTTGGATTGTTACAAATATGCTGCCCGTTTTTCACGGGGCGATATCTCCCATTTGCAAAAAGTAGCTGATATTCAAGAACGGCTGGGTCAGTTGAGCGAGGCAGCACGAACCTACACGGCCGTTGGCGAAGTGTTGTTGCGCCAGCGAGAAATTGACAATGCCATTAGCCATTGGCTGCGGGCAGTGGGTCTAGAACCAAATCTGTTAGGGGCCCATCGCCGCTTGGCCTCTGTCTTTCAACGCCGCAATGAGACCAAAGCGGCCGTACGCGAATATTTGGCCATTGCTCGTATCTTGCAAATGCGCGGCGAGAAAGACAATGCTTTGAAGATGTGTCGGGCCGCTTTACGCCTCGATCCCGACAGCAAAGATGTCATCACAGCCATTGAACTAATTCGTTTTGGCGAAGAAGCCTTTGCCGATGAGGAAGAGGAAGAAATTGAAGAGGTAGTGGAGCCAGAACCAGAACCCGACGATGATATTACCAGTGCCGTGCGGCAAATGGCTTCCATTTTGGCAGAGGAGCGACAAAATTGGAAGTCTACCCAAGAGCAAGCACGCCAGGCAGCCGCCAGCAGCAACCCTATAGATGTGGCCCGGCGGCTGGCGCAGGAGCAGTTGGCCGAGGAGATTTTCCGGGATGAAGAAGATGACGATATTTTGTATGGCTCTGGCTCTGGCTTGAGCAAGCTAGAACGTGATGCATTAGTGGGACAGGCAATGGATTTCGAGACCCGGGGAGATATTGGGGAAGCCATCAACTGCTATAAACAAGCCATTGATGGCGGGCTGGATATGCCAGCCGCCCACTTTAGTCTGGGGATGCTTTATCTGCAAGCGCAACGTCCTGATGAAGCACGGCAAGCTTTGGCTATAGCCGGCCAAAGTGAGGCTTATGCGGAAGCCAGTGCGGCGGCCTTGAATTAAGACTCTATTAGATAGGAGATACGCTCGTGTCTCGGATACTTCGTCTAACACTTTTGTTTGGGCTGGGCCTAATGTCTATGCTAGTCAGCCGTTCCGCCCACACCACTCCTCTCGCCCTTACTACCGAACGCATTAGCCTGCGCACCAATGGTAATGAAGCCAATGATGACAGTGATCAACCAGATATTTCGGCGGACGGCCGTTTCATTGCTTTCTCCTCAGATGCCACTGAATTAGTGAGTGGTGACGACAACAATGCCCGTGATATTTTTGTGCATGATCGGGAAACAGGCAGCACAGAACGGGTGAGCCTCAATTCTGATGGGGAAGAAGCGAATTTTGACAGTGATGCACCTGCCATTTCGGACGACGGCCGTTTTGTCACCTTTCACTCTTTCGCCACCAACCTACGAGACAACGACACTAATGGCGTAGCCGATATTTTCTTGCATGATCGACAATCGGGTGACACCACTGTGGTCAATATTGTACTGGGCGGCCAAGCCGACGACATTAGCTATGATCCAGACATATCGGGCAATGGTCAGTTCATCACCTTCTGGTCACATGCTAGTAATCTTGTCGGGGGCGACACCAATGAAGTCGCCGATGTATTTCGTTATGATCGCATTGCCCAGACGATGTTCCGCGCCAGCCTGGACAGCAACGGAGTGCAGGGCAATGGTCACAGTCGCTATCCAACCATCTCCCAAAACGGCCGTTATCTGGCCTTTGAATCAGATGCTAGCAACCTGACTTCTGGTGATACCGGCATCTATCGGGACGTCTTTTGGCATGACATGAACACAGGCGAAACGAAGCGGGTTAGCCTGAGACACAACGACCAAGAGGCTAATGGCGACAGTTTTGAAGCAGCCATTGCCGCCGATGGCCGTTATGTGGCTTTTACTTCCTTGGCCAATGACATCACTGATAATGATGACAATGTGCGTCGTGATATCTTTGTACGTGACACCCAAAACGATACGACTGAGTTGATTACGGCCGTCATGGGCGATATTGACACCTGGGAACTGCCCTCCATTTCGGGCAACGGCCGTTACGTCACCTATCGTGGTCGGCCCGCCCCAGAGCCACCCCAGCAGGCCTGCCAAGGGGTGTTATGTGAGATTTTTGTCTATGATCGGCAGACGGATACAGTCACTCAGGCCAGTGTCAGCAGCGGGGGCACAGTAGCTGATGGGGACAGTTATCAGTCGGTGTTGGCCGCAGACGGCCGTTATCTGGCCTTCTCGTCCAAAGCCACCAATCTTGTTGCCAATGATGACAATGGCAGGCGCGACATCTTCCTGCGCGACTTCCTACCTGCTCCCACCCTCACCATCAACCACGCCACCGGTCAGCCCGGCAGCATCTTCGCCCTCAATGGCACTTACTATCCACCCAACCAGTCCGTTGCAGTTTGGATCAATGGTGTCCTATTGGGCCAGTCCACCTCCGACAGCAGTGGTAATCTCCACTTTCGCCTACAAAGCCAGCCCACCAGCGATAGCGGTGCCTACTTTGTCACCACCCAAATTGACACCTTTAGCGGCCACGCTTCCTTCTATCTAGATAGCAGCCACCCCCTCCACCCCGATGCGGGCAGCGGCCCCCTCTTCGCCCTGCCCAATGGCATCGCCTTCACCCATTTCCAGTTTTTGCCACTTGTGGCCCAGTAATACACCCTCACCCACAATTCAAAATATATAGTGTATACTGTCCATTGAAAAGGCTGTTGTAGGCTGTGTCATAATGGCCTATGTATCAGTTTATGTAGCTGGGTAACCTGGAGGTGTTTTATGAAAAGGGGAATGGTTTTATTGACTGTATGTGCTAGTGCAGTTGTGTTAGTCGCTGTTTTGTTAGCTGGTGTGGGAACGGCCGTTTCCGCCGCAACCACCACAAATTCCGCGATGCTCCCCATTGACAGTGTTGAAATTATGGGGCCAATGACAGTGACAGTGGAGTCGACCGTGCTGTTTACGGCCGTTGTCCAGCCGCCTACAGCCACTCAACCCATCACCTATCATTGGAATGTATTCGGTTCTCCAGAGTGGATATTGCAAAAAATGACAAATACAGCCACCATAAAATGGCAGGAAACAGGGCAATACGAACTCTATGCCTCTGCTGATAACGGCATCAGCTTCGCTGATACAACCTTTACCGTTACAGTTGTTCCCAAAGCACCTATCCCTGCCGACATTTACATCAACCGTAACATGACCAGCCTAACCAAAGACGGCCTCATCAATACATCCAATCTATCCGTTTATGGGCCTTCATCTTGCACAAGTCGTGGCGATCCCTATTCACCCTACAACAGTCCTTTTCGTCCCCCTGGCTATCCACCAGGCGCCTACACCTATCGCTATCGCATTCTTGTACCAGCCAACTACCCTGATAATATGCTGCGCATCGAGCTATTTGATCCCGATACGCATAACGAAAACATCAATAGTGCCACTATTACGCACACCAATTACGCTATTAGCCAGGGGCTTCCCATAACTGCCACAAAGACTTGTATTTCATCGGCTCGCCAAAACCCTTGTCTAATTGCCACCGACGAAGAAACATTGGTCACTACCACTGTCACCATAGATGATGTCAACGCCTTTTGGTTTATGCGTATTGATAAAAATCGTCCAGCAAATTGTAGTTCATCAAGTAGTTATAACCCAAGCGACAACACAACAACTGTATATCAACTCTTTTACCATCAGGAAAATGCCAACGGTACCGTCCAAGAAATACCTTTGGCCACCTACACAGGTCGGCCAGACAACTTGCATCAAACAGATTTACATTGGGTATCACCGGGAGCACCATCTAGTTTTGACTATCCCGGCCCCCCTACCGGGGTGCCCGCAGATTTTGGTTCCTTTCAGCTCAATCTGGATTCAGACGTTCCCAATATTTGGACGGAACAAGGCACAGGCAACCGCTATATATATCTCAATGTAACTACAGTTGGCGGCTCGTCCGAAAATGGCTTTGAGATTTGGGCTGGGCCTGATGATTATGTCAATTCTGTACCTAGCGAGGCCAATGCGCGCAATGTTCACGTTTTAGATAGCCCTGGCAGCCATAGTTCCGGCGGTGTGGAAATCTTTTCTATCGGCTACCTACCCCAAAACTCAAATACGGATAATCGAGTCAACATTCCCCTCACCACAATTGGCCCCGAATATGCAGGGGAAACTGTCCATATCAGTTTATTCGACTCAGATACAGGCACTAATCCACCTATCACCTTTTTCTTCGATTCCCTAGCCTACAATCCGGGGCCGCCTGCAACTGGTGATTGGTTTATGGAATTTGGTGTAGGGCCTATGGACCCAGATGGTGTGCTTGTGTCGAGCCGCTGCGATTTGAGCAGTGGTGGCTGTAACAATCAGTGGATCGATCCAGCCTATCAAATTACGGTGCCGGGTAATACAGAAAATTGTGACTACAGCAATCCAACTGCGGCTGATTGCACACCCTTCTATGGCGGCCGTTTATACGCCAGCTATGATGGGGGGCTGCACGATACCTATGGTTGGGAGGTAAAGATCACAGAACCCACCGACCCTGATCCGAGCGCGGGCTGTGCGGCTTTTCCCATCGGCAACGAGATTGGCATCCGCTCCGTCTTTCCACCGGGTACAGGCACTGGCAATGATTATCCCGATCCTGGTGATTTTCATCCTTCCAGCCCCCAGCCATCTTATAGTAATTTCCCCAATAACGTGCCGGATGTCCCTCTTCAATCTGCCCAAGCAGGCTATGTTTACAAAGTTCAAAATGGTGCTGGTCCTGGCTCGTTTGCTTGGTTGGTATGGAATATAGGTATTGGTTCAAGTGTGAGCACCCTGGCCAATAGCATGACTTGGCCTGGGAATAGCCAGGATTATACGAATCACGGTGATGGTGGTGTACCGGCTACTCCTTTATATCCCCACGTTGTGCGCGGCTATGTCGATGCGTTTGACACGACTGATTTAGCTATGCATGTAACAGATTGGGTATCCCTCCACACAGGTGCAGCCAACAGTAGTACCTTACGGGATGTGATTAATGATAACATTGGTCAAAACCGTGTCTTGCGCTTGCCTGTTTGGAATGATTACCCAGTGTCTCAAAATGGCTACTCGTTCGTGCAAATAGATGGTTTTGCCACCTTCCGTCTAATTGGCCACAATCTTGCTTCAGGTGGGAGTCCAGCTTGGCTTTTGATGGAGTTTATCGGCTGGGACACCTCCTGCGGGCAAAACTATGACCTCAGCGATATAACCATCGCTGGCCCCACGCTGGGTAACACCCAAACCCCCTATACCTTCACTGCCTCCATTGCGCCTACCACTCTCCCCACACCTATCACCTATACCTGGCAAGCTGAGGGACAATCGCCCATCGTTCACGCTGGCGGCATCACAGATACGATCAGCTACACCTGGCCCACAGCTGGCCCAAAGACCATCACAGCCACGGCTGAAAACTTCAGCAGCAGCGTCACGACCACGCATACAATTACGATTGTAGCCCCAGCCGATTTGGCAATCGGCCGTCCGCACCTCATCACACCCTGGCCCATCTATACCCATTCGCCCGTCTCTTTCACTGTGTCCATCACCAATTTAGGCACAGTGGCCGTAAGCCAGCCCTTCTCTGTAGGCATTTATCTAGACCCTGCGGTTGTGCTGACGACAAGCATCCCTATCAGCCAAAATAGTGGCTTTATGGATGTGAGCAATTTGGCTGGCGGACAAAGCCAACTGGTGACCATCACGGCTCCGTTGGGTTTTGCCTATCTGCCCCAGCCGCATCAGGTCTATGCGATGGTAGATTCGCTGGCGCAGGTGCTGGAAGCGGATGAAGCCAATAATGTCTCACCGCCCCTGATGGTGACGGATGTGGTTACAGAAGAAATGTTTGTACCGTTAACGGCCGTTACCCTCACTGGTTCCATAACAGGTATGACGGGTGTGGATTATGTGTTTACGGCCGTTGCCGCCCCCATCTCCGCCACCCAATCCATCACCTATCATTGGCAAGCTACAGGCCAGCCACCAATTCACCAAAGTGGTGGCCTCAGCACCACGCTGACCTTCAGTTGGACACTCCCAGGCCCCAAAACCATCACCGTCACAGCCGAAAACATC
Organism: Promineifilaceae bacterium (SeqCode); assembly: GCA_965223555.1. Taxonomy (GTDB): domain Bacteria; phylum Chloroflexota; class Anaerolineae; order Promineifilales; family Promineifilaceae; genus CBDCWU01. The sequence goes on along the minus strand of CBDCWU010000009.1, from coordinate 1,308,376 downwards.
ACCAACACCATCAGCAGCACCCATACCATTACTATACTCACCCCACCAGATTTGACCGTTGGCCGTCCTCACCTCATTACGCCGCTATCCATCAACGCCTATGCGCCTGTCTCTTTCACAGTACAGATCACCAATTTAGGCTCGCTGGCTGTTGATCAGCTTTTCTTTGTGGACATTTTTATTGACCCCACAACGATACTCACAACAGGCATCCCTATCAGCCAAAGCAGCGGTTTTAGGGCCATAAATGGCCTAGCTGGCGGGCAAAGTCAGGTAGTGACTGTCACGGCCCCTTTAGGTTTGGCTGATTTGCCCCAACCGCATCAGGTCTATGCGATGGTAGATTCGCTGGCGCAAGTGCTGGAAGCGGATGAAACCAATAATGTCTCACCACCCCTGATGGTGACGGATGTGATGACAGTTGAGACGCCTGTGCCATTAACAGCTATAACCTTAACTGGCTCCGTCACAGCCCTGGTGGGCATGACGACGACATTTACGGCCGTTTCCGCCCCCATCTCCGCCACCCAACCCATCACCTACCTCTGGCAAGCCACCGGGCAGTCACCCATCACACAGACAGGCGGCCTCTCCGATGCGATTTCATACAGTTGGCATATAACGGGGACAAAGGTAATTACAGTAACGGCCGATAATGGGACAAGTATGGTAACGGCCGTTCACACCATTACTATCCTAGAGGAGATAATCATAGACCCACTGCCCAGCATCTATCTTCCCTTCATCATTGCCTCCAAGCCATAAACCCCAAAAGATAAATCGGGTGCGTGACACAATCTATTATGTCACGCACCTAACACCCTATTTATCATCAAGCGCGGCAATGCCGGGCAAGGTTTTGCCCTCCAACAGTTCCAAACTGGCTCCACCACCCGTGCTCACATGCGTCATCTTCTCCGTCAAGCCCGCATTATTCACAGCAGCAGCCGAATCACCACCACCAATCATCACCTGCGTGCCGCTTTCGACCAAACCCGCCAAAAGCTGGGCTAACTCATTCGAGCCGACAGCAAAACGCTCAAATTCAAATACCCCCATCGGCCCATTCCAGATCACCAACTTGGCTCCTCCCAGCACATCATGAAAGTGAGCCAATGTGGCTGGACCCACATCCAGAGCCATCTGGTCACTAGGAATAGCCGAAACAGGCACTGTCGTGGCCGGAGCCTCAGCTTTGAACTCAGGGGCTACTACCACATCTACAGGCAGCACCAGTCGCTCACCCGCCATTTCCAGCAGCCGTTTGGCCTCAGGCAAGGCCGCTTCCTCGACCAGAGATGTGCCCGTTTGCTGGCCTTGTGCCCGTAAAAAGGTATTGGCCATGCCGCCGCCAATAAGGATTTTATCGGCCGTTTGCAGCAAATTGTCCATCAACAAAATCTTGTCGGAGACTTTGGCCCCACCCATGATGGCGATGTAGGGATGAGGAGGATTGGTAACGGCCGTTCCCAACGCCGCCATCTCCTTACCCATCAAAAAACCAGCCACGGCGGCACCACCCTTGGCCCGAATCGCCTGCGCCACTCCCTCCGTGGAAGCATGAGCGCGGTGCGCCGAACCAAAAGCATCATTCACATACACATCTACCAACGCCGCCAACTGCTGCGACAAGCCAGCATCATTCTTCTTTTCACCAGAGTGAAAGCGGGTGTTTTCTAGTAGCATCACCTCACCGGGCTGCATCTCGCCAATGGCTGCGGTCACAGTGTCACCAACCAACCCATCCATTTTAATAACAGGTCGTTCCAGGGCATCGCTGAGAGCGATAGCCACTGGGTCCATACTATATTGAGTGTCAGCAGAGGATTTCGGCCGTCCCAAATGAGAACATAAAATCAAGGCCGCCCCTTGCTCCAGCAAATAATTCAATGTAGGCAATGCCGCCTGGATCCGCATATTATCCGTCACCACAATATCATCTTTTGGGTCTTTGCTACTCAAAGGTACATTAAAATCTACCCGCACCAGCACCTTTTTCCCAGCAACATCAATATCATCTACTGTCTTTTTATTCATTTTGGTATCCTATTTGTTAGGTTGAAATTTTGTGCCCATTGTACCCAACTTCAGCCAAATAGTAAGCCAGATTCCGTCCTAAATCCACGCGGAACGTCACAATATATTTGTGACATTTGCCACCCTACAGACCAATTAACATATCCTATACTAAAATACATCTCATTCCCACATAAAGGTAAAATCATGTTAACTGCAAACGATCTCATGACTATCTCCCCATTAACCGTAGAGCCAGATACCTCTTTGCGTGAAGCCACTGCTTTAATGAATGATGTTGGCAATAGGCAATTACCCGTCGTAGAAGAGGGTGTATTAGTGGGCATCCTCACAGATCGGGATATTCGCTTAATGGTGAACTCCCCCCTAAATAGTGATGATCCTGTTGAACGCATTCGGCTTCTTGATCAATACGACGTAGCCAGTTGTATGACCCGTGATCCAGTCACAATTACACCTAATACTCCAATTTATCGGGTGGCACAATTATTGAGTATTTATAAGTTTGGGGCCTTTCCTGTTGTTGAGGGAGATGCTCTGGTAGGTATCATTACGGTGACCGACTTGCTCAATCATATGGCTTTGCAGCCTACCGAAGATAAGGGTCAATAATTCAATAAAGGTCGGAATTGAATCGTCAGCTCTAAGCCCAGAAACGCGAGGCAGCTGCTATTTGTGCAAATCATAAAATCCTCACTCCTTACCTTAGCGTTTGCTGGCAAAGTTGATGATGAGGTAGCCAGTCACGGCCGATAGCAGTGAACCTACTAGAATCCCCAATCGATCGGCAACGATGTATTGCGGGCCAGCATGTTCAAAAGCCAATGAGGTGATAAAGAGGCTCATCGTAAAGCCCACACCACACAAGGCACTCACACCATAGATGTGCCACCAATTGGTGCCGCGGGGCAAGGTTGCCCAGCCCAATTTGATGCTCAGCCAAGAAAACCCAAAAACCCCTAGCTGTTTCCCAACAAACAGGCCGATGATGATGCCTAAGGGAACTGAAGTAAACAAGGTGCTGAAAGAAACTGCACCTAAAGACACACCTGCATTGGCCAAGGCAAAGATGGGCAGAATAGCGAAGGCAACCCAGCGCTGTAAAGCATGTTCAAGATCGTGGAGGGGGGAACGGCTGTTTTTCCCGTGCAAGGGAATAGCAAAGGCTAAAGCCACACCAGCTAACGTGGCATGAACGCCTGATTTCAGAACAAATACCCACAGAAAAATACCAACCAAAGCATAAATAGCTACATTCGTCATCCCAGAGCGGTTAAATAAAAAAAGTATAAACAGCGAACCTAGGGCCAGTATGAGAGCCAAAAGTGATAAATCAGCTGTGTAGAAAAGCGCAATAATCACAATTGCTCCTAAATCATCAATGATGGCAATAGTCAACAGGAAAAACTTGAGTGAAGAGGGCACACGCTTGCCAAATAATGATAAGATGCCCAGGGCAAAGGCAATATCAGTTGCCGCCGGAATAGCCCAGCCGTTAAGGGCAACCATATCACCCCAATTGAGAATCACATAAATCAGAGCAGGTATGAGCATGCCTCCTATCGCAGCCAGTCCTGGTAACGTTAATTGTGAAAGATTTTGCAGTTGGCCCTCCCGGATTTCCCGCTTTACTTCTAAACCCACCAACAGGAAAAAAAGAGCCATCAAGCCATCATTGATCCATAACAAGATGGGCTTTTCTAGATTGAGGTTGCCTATGCGTACCTGGGCTTCCGTCTCTAGCAACCCATTGTACCAGCCAGCTAAGGTAGAATTGGCCAGAAGCATGGCGATCACGGCCGTTATCACCAATAAAATACCGCCAGCTGATTCCATTCTAAAAAAATCGCGAATCTTATTAGAAGTTCTTGTTATACCTAGTTGCATTTACATTCTCCATGAAATTCGCCACCACAAACGGGGCAAGCGGCTTAGTTTGCCCCAAGTACCAAGATAAGCGCGGCGACTGAAAACATCATAGTCGTGGGACTCGATGTCGCTCAAGATAGCTCGGTAAAAATCAGCGGCGGCGGCAATGGCCAAACGGCCGTCTCTATGCAACATGCCAATGCCCGGCCATGCCTCAGCATAAAGCTGCCGATTGCGCTCAATTTGGAAGCGCATAAAATCGCGCCAGCGATCTGTGACCTCTCCGACTGCCAGATCACTTTCCTCTAAACCAAACGCAGCTAGTTCATCTTGGGGCAAATAAATCCGCCCCCGCTGCCAATCCTCAGCCACATCGCGCAAAATATTGGTCAATTGCAAAGCCAACCCTAACTTAATGGCATAAGGTAAGGCTTCCTGGCTGGCAAAGCCGGTGATGTGCATGCTCATTAACCCCACCGTAGAAGCCACGCCATAGCAGTAGGTGGCGAGGTCTGCGAAGGTTTCATAACGAGTTTGGGTCAGGTCGCGGGTGACACCATCCACAAGCTGTTCGGCATAACGAATGGGGATGTGGAAGCGGGTGCGAGCATCGGCCCAGGCAACGGCAACGAGATTGTGGCGGGAAGGGTGATGGGCAAAGGCTTGCTGCTGCCACTGCTGCAAGGCTTGTGTCACATCTCCCTGGGGATGATCAACAATGTCATCAGTGAGGCGGCAGAAAGCGTAGAGAGCACGTACTGCCTGCTTTTTTTCGGTGGGGAGCAAGCTGGAGGATAAATAGAACGAGCGGCTGTGGGCAGCAGTAATGGCTTCACATTTAGCATAGGCCTTTTGTAAGAGAGCCTGATTTTGTAACGGCCGTACTGCCTGAATAGGGGCTTCGAGCGCTTCTAAGGCCAAAGCCATCAATGAGTGTTCCCAGGTATTTGAACGAATAAGCATATATAGAATCCTCCACTTGAATGAATGGGATAACCTTATAATAGAGGTAAGTTTAACCGCCCTCAGTCCTTTTGTCAATATTTTGCACATATTAACTTGACAAAACGATAGCTTTATGTTATTCTTGGAAAATAGCACGGTAACATTTAGTACAATCAACTCTGCGTTTTATCAATTTCTGTTGATTCATAGACAAAAGTTGGACAAATCGGTTATTATTGCTCTATCTTTGACGACAGAGGCCAACCGATACTTATGGACGAGACAACACCAACATTCAATCTAAAAGTAGTCATCCGCGAGACTGGCATCAAGCCAGATACGCTACGTGCCTGGGAGCGGCGCTACAAGCTGCCCGTGCCCCAACGCACAGCAGGTGGGCATCGCTTGTATTCCCAACGAGACATTGACATCATTAAATGGCTGATGATGCGACAAGATGAGGGACTCAGCATTAGCAAAGCGGTGAAGCTGTGGCGCAGTTTGCAGCAGGAGGGCAACGATCCTCTACACATGGCAGCCTATCAAACGGCCGATACTGCAACACATTCCTCCGCTTCAACCTCAAATTTAGCTGCCTTACGTCAGGATTGGCTTGAAGCTTGTCTACGCTATGATGAGTCAACGGCTGAACGGGTGATGACTCAGGCATTTGCACTCTATCCGGTCACGATGGTTTGCACAGAGATACTGCAAAAGGGCTTGGCAGATATTGGGGCCTTATGGTATCGCAATGAAGCCACAGTCCAGCAAGAACATTTTGCTTCGGCCCTGACGATGCGCCGGCTGAATATGCTGGTAGCTGCAGCACCAGCTCCCACTCGTTTAGGCCGCGTCTTAATCGCCTGCGCTCCAGACGACGCACATACCTTCGCTCCCTTATTGCTGACCTTGTTGCTGCGCTATCAAGGTTGGGATGTAATTTACTTAGGTGCAAATGTGCCCTTGGCACGATTTGAGGCCACTGTAGAAACCATTAAGCCTAATTTGGTTGTTTTGACAGCACAGATGTTGCATGCGGCAGCCTCTTTATCAGATGTGGCCCAACTGTTACAAGAAAAAGATGTTCACATTGCCTTTGGCGGACATATCTTCAACCTGATTTCGGCCTTACGGGAACGGATTCCAGGCCACTTTTTAGGTGAACAGATACAAGATTCGGTACAGACGGTGGGCAAAATCTTGACGTTTGATCCACCTGGGCAAGCAGGCCAAGCCATTTCTGATGTGTATGTACGGGCGACGGCCGTTTATCGGCAAAAACGTGCGGCTATTGAGGCTGAAACTTGGCAAAGTATGGCTTCCGATAATGTCCCCTATGAACATGTCTCACTGGCAAACACACACCTTTCAGATGACATTATGGCCGCTTTGCATCTGGGCGATATGGCTTATTTAGGCACACAAATTGCCTGGACCCAACAACTCATCAACAATTATGCGATGCCTTCAGATTGGCTAAAAAACTATCTAGATGCCTACCATCACTCTGCTGACAAGCATCTAAACGGCGACGGCCGTCCCATTGTAAACTGGTTGGATCAGGTGAAAAGTCGCCTTGAAACATAATATCATGATTTAGTGACCCTACCCCTGGCAGTTATAACTCACCAACATCCCCAATAAATAAGGCAAGAGCCAGCAAAATACCGTTGGCTTTACAAAAGGAACCCGGCTGCATGATCAGCCGAGAATACCTCGCGCCAATAATTGAATATAAAGAGGCGCGACATCTTACACCTAATAAAACGAGGTAAATCATGACAGAGAAAGTAATAATCATCGGCTCCGGTTTTGGTGGTCTAGGAGCTGCGGCTCGTTTGGCTGCCAAAGGCTATCATGTCGAAATTTTTGAAAAACGGGACAAATTAGGTGGGCGAGCCTACGTGTATGAGATGGACGGCTTCAAATTTGATGGTGGCCCTACGGTCATCACCGCTCCTTTCATGTTTGATGATATTTTTGCAGCGGCGGGTCGCAATCGTGAGGATTATGTTAAGTTTATTGATTGTGATCCTTTCTACCGCATTTTTGATGATGCGGCCTCTCCACAGGGAGGACGGCCGTTTAACTACAATGGCGATCCCGAATACATCCTCAACCAAATTGAGCAAATCAATCCTGCCGACAAAAAAGGATATGAAGACTTTATGTCAACAACAAGAGCCATCTTCCAAAAAGGCTTCGTCGAGTTGGCCGACAAACCTTTCCTCAGCATTTGGGACATGATCAAGATCATCCCCGACCTTGTGAAACTGCAATCTCATAAAACAGTTTATAATTATGTTAAGCAATTCATCTCCAATGACTTCTTGCGCCGTTGCTTTTCGTTTCACCCCCTGCTCGTTGGTGGCAATCCCTTTGACACCACCTCCATTTATGCCATGATCCACTATTTGGAGCGGGAGTGGGGCATCCATTACGCGCTAGGCGGTACGGGAGCCATTGTGCAAGCGATGGGTCAATTGATTGATGAGCTGGGTGGGCAGATTCATTTGAACACGCCTGTGGCTGAGATTTTGGTCGAGGGACGTAAGGCCAAAGGTATTCGCTTAGAGGATGGGTCAGTTCACATGGCCGATCATATTATCTCTAATGCGGATGTGGCCTGGACTTACATGAACTTACTGCCCCAAAAGAGCCGCAAACGCAACAGCGACAATCGCTATAAGCGTATGCGCTACAGCATGTCTCTCTTTGTCATCTACTTCGGCACGAAGCGACAGTATCGTGATGGCACACTAGCCCATCACAATATCATTTTAGGCGACCGCTACAAAGAGTTGTTGACCGACATTTTCAAGAAAAAGGAGCTAGCACAAGATTTTTCACTCTACTTGCATATGCCGACACTGACAGATCCCTCAATGGCTCCTGAGGGGTGCGAATCCTTTTATGTGCTGTCGCCTGTACCCCATTTGGGCGCGGATATTGACTGGAAAACGGCCGCTAAACCCTATCGGGATGCCATCATGCAATTTCTGGAAGACAACTATCTGCCTGATTTGCAAGAGAACATCGTCGTGGAACATTACATTGATCCGCTGCATTTCCAAAACACACTCAACAGCTACATGGGGTCAGCTTTCTCCGCTGAGCCAGTTTTGACCCAATCAGCCTGGTTCCGTCCCCATAATCGCTCAGAGGATTTTGACAACCTCTACTTTGTGGGCGCGGGTACTCATCCAGGCGCAGGGCTGCCAGGGGTGCTATCATCATCAAAGATTGCCGAGGATTTGATTGTGGCGGCGAGTAGGGAGCAAAGATTGAAGACCGGGGCTTGGAGATTGGAAATTGATCATGTGCCAGTCTCACAATCATCCTAAAAAACCATGAAGTTACCTATTGCAGATGGGCAGACCGGATTAGCGGTATTACGAGAATTGGCACGGGAGCGGCATTTATTGGCGGCGATGGCAGCCATGCGGCAACGAGTCGGGCGTGTATTCCAAATCACGCTACCTCGTTTTAATCCAGCTGTCTTTGTGGGACCAGAAGCCAGCCGCGAAATCATGGTGACAGGACGCGATCTATTTTCCTGGCGTACCGAAAGCGATCCGGTATGTAAACTGCTGCGACGCGGCGTATTGGTCGTAGATGGCGAGGAGCACGACCAGTATCGGGCCTTGATGGCTCCACCACTGTATCGGCGCGAGAGTCTCAAACATCTGGAAATGATGTGGCAGCAAACAGATCGGATTGTGGCAAATTGGGCAGATGGAGAGCCGATAGACATGCTGGTGGAGATGCGTAAAGTGGCATTGTTGATTTTGGTGGAGGCTCTTTTTGGCGTAGATTTTATGCCGGATATGGCGCGCATGTGGCAATCGATTTTGGGAGTGATCAACTATATCTCACCTGGTATGTGGATTGTGTGGCCCAAGCTGCCACGTTGGGGCTATGGCAAGGCTATCAGACAGATGGATGCGTATTTGTATGGGGTGATTAGGGAAAAAAGAAAGAGATTAGGAGATTGGGAGACTGGGAGATTAGCTGATTCAATCTCTCAATCTCCTGATCTCCCAATCCCATCCTCCCAAAATGATTTGTTAGGACGGCTCATTACGGCTGGGCTGGATGATGATGTCATTCGAGATCAGATGTTGACGATGCTGATTGCGGGGCATGATACCAGTACGGCGTTGTTAGCTTGGGTGTTATTTTTGTTGGGCAGCCACCCGGAGATGATGGCACAGGTGCAGGCGGAGGTGGATGAGGTGCTGGGAGGGGAACTGCCACAAGCCGAGCATTTACCTCATTTGTCACTTTTGGACAGCGTGATCAAGGAGACGCTCAGGCTTTATCCACCAATTCACGTGGGCAATCGGCGGGCCTTGGTGGGGGCGACGGTGCAAGGATATGCGATTCCCCAAGATTTGCGGGTGATGGCTTCAATTTATTTGACACATCGCGATGAGGATATGTGGCCAGAGCCGGAGAAGTTTTGTCCGCATCGGTTTGGGCCGGGTGAGAGGAGGAAACGGCCGTCTTTTTCCTATATCCCCTTTGGTGGTGGCCCACGCAACTGCATCGGTGCCGCTTTTGCCCAAGTGGAAGTGCAGGCCATATTGGCTCGTATTTTGCAGCAATTTGATTTGGAATTGCTGAAGAAGGATGTGCGCTTACACATGGGGGCTACATTGGAACCGAGGCCGGGGGTTGTGATGCGGGTGAGGCGGCGGTGAGATTGGTGATTAAGGATTTATCATTTACGATTGCTGATCTGCTGGCGAAGGTTAGTTTGGGAGCGGCGGTGTTGTCGCTACCACTGGCCTGGCGGGCAGAGAGGCGGCAGAGGCAGATAGGGAGATTGGCAGTGACAGAGGTAGCTGAGGCTTTGCCGCTGTTGAGTGTGATTGTGCCAGCCCGCAATGAGGCTCGGAATTTGCCAAACTTGTTGGAGTCGCTAACGGCCGTTCACTATCCCGGTTCTCTAGAACTCATTGTAGTAGACGATAATTCGACGGACGAAACGGCCGTTATCGCTGAAGCATACGGAACAAAGGTAGTGCCGTTAACCGAACTACCTGAGGGCTGGTTGGGTAAGCCAAATGCTTGCCATCGTGGGGCTACAGTGGCCCAGGGAGAGTGGCTGCTGTTCACGGATGCCGATACGGTACATAAGAAGTTGGGCTTGGCAACGGCCGTGACCTATGCTCTGCAGCATGAACTAGATGGCTTGAGTGCTTTTTTGGGTCAACAAACCAATGGCTGGTGGGATAGGGCCGCGATTATGACGGCATTTGTGGGGCTGCATGCAGGATTGCCGGGATTGGCTGGGGTGATGAATGGCCAATACATTTTACTGCGGCAGGAAGTGTATGCCGGCTGTGGTGGCTTCGCCGCCGTGCGGCATGAGGCCCTGGAAGACTTAGCTTTGGGACGGCAATTGGCTGAGCTAGGCTATCATGTGCCAATTTTGCAAGGGGAAACGGCCGCTTCCGTGCGTATGTACCACGATTTCCCTCAAATGTGGCGCGGCTTAACCCGTTTAGGGGCCGGAGCGTTGCGCTGGTCAGGCACAGGATCATTGATTACAGCTTTATTTACGACGTTGGCAGCACTGCCCCTGTTGCTGAGTCCGTTTGTTTGGATTTTAGGGAGATTGGAGAATAGAGACTGGAGATTTAGTCTCCAATCTCTATTCTCTAGTCTCCTGATAACGGCCGTTGGCTTTGTTCCGGCAGCCCGGCGACTAGGGCGCGCATGGTGGGCCTTGTTGGGGCCAGTAGGCGCGTTGTTGGTACAGGCAGCCGGCACATGGGGGCTGCTGCGCTCCTTGTTTGGGCGCGGCATTCAGTGGAAGGGTAGGCTTGTGTAGTGAGATTGGTTCAATCTTGAAGATTGAACCAATCTGATCGAAGTTATGACATATTTTGGCTTTTTACTGCGATTTCTGTTTATTCCCATTGGAGTTTTGTTAATTTGGACGCTGGTTGATATGCGGCGGGGCAAACAGGTTGCAGTTCTGTGGCAGGGCTGGACGCCTTGGGCGGCCCTCCTGTTGCATGTGATCATTGCGGTCGTGTATACAACACCTTGGGATAATTATTTAGTGGCGACGGGGGTGTGGTGGTACGACCCACAATTGGTGACGGGGATAGTGATTGGCTGGGTTCCGCTTGAGGAATACACTTTTTTTGTGGTGCAACCGATTTTAGCGGGGTTGTGGTTGTTGATGTTGATGCGGTATGGGGGAGCAGGGGAGCAGGGGAGCCGAGGGGCAGGGGGGCCGAGGGAATTACGCCATAGGCAATATGCAATACGAATATGGTCGGTGGGGGTTACGGCCGTTATCTGGCTCATTATGGTGGTCATTTTAATTACTGGCTGGCAACCTGGCACTTATTTAGCTCTGGAATTAGGCTGGGCCTTGCCACCTATTATGCTCCAATTAGGCTTTGGTGCGGACATTTTGTGGCGGCACAGGCGGGTGGTGTTGGGTACCATTGTGCCCTTAACCCTTTATTTGAGCGCGGCCGATGCCCTGGCCATCAATTGGGGCACATGGACCATTGACCCGGAACAGTCGCTGCCCTTTTTATTAGGTGGCGTGTTGCCTCTTGAGGAGTTCCTCTTTTTCTTACTGACGAATATACTGCTAACATTTGGCATGACGCTGTTGATGGCGGTAGAAAGCCAAGAGCGAATTAGAGCATTGCAACAAAAGTGGATGACACGAAAAAAGCCATTGCATATTGAGCAACTCCACTCTTGAAACTCCTTAATGGGTTTCTGCTGTACAGGCCAGAATTGACAAAAACCCCTTTGCCAGTTACAGAAATAGTTGAGTATATTGATGTGTGCTAAGCCACTGTCTAACGGACGAGGAGAATAACAAATGTCAAATTATGATTGGACCCGTTTTGAACGACATACTTTTATTGAGGCAGACCCAGCCACAGTGTTTCTAGCCTGGGGCAGTGCCAGAAAATTAGGAGCTGCTATACGCCACGATGCCCCTGCTTGTAGTTGAGGAAGTAATTTATACATTACTGGCCCATAACCTCGCTTTCGCTCGAACCGCCTAGCGAAACTATTCGCTAAAGCGTCTTGCTCAACGTATTGATGTTGACGCAAAACTTCAACGACAGATAAGGCCATCTGCTACCCAGCGTGTTCGAGTTAAACGTTCCTCAGATTGCTCGCCTATCTTCATTTTTACGTATGAAACTGGGCAAAGTGAAGTAAAACACCTGATGGATCCCAAACGTGCGTGACCAATGCACCATACGGTTGCTCTTTTGGTTCATTAAGCCGTGCATATTTATAATTGCCAGCTTTGATGACACTAGACGCATGTTGCCACCAAGCCCGGGCATCATCCACCTTGATATGTAACATAAAATTGTTAGCCCAATCTTTATTGTAGTAGTTTTGTAGGTAAAAGCGGCTGTCAGCCAGCTCTAATTCAGCAAGATCATCATTTTCAGATCGAAAATTCACTTGCCAACCCAGTGCTTCATAAAAGCGCAAGGACTTTTGAAAGTTCATAGCGGGGACGAAGACCTTTACATCAGTTGCTGCTAGATTCATTCGCTCACCAATCCAATCATTGCCCCGGCTGGGTCTTGGATCACACAAAAATGACTGTGACCCATCATGCGTGGACCATCTATGACCTTGCCACCTAAGGCCAAGCAGCGAGCCGCGCTCTTATCCACATCTTCTACATTGACATAAAACAGCCAAACTGGTGGGATATTGGCGTTCGAGGCGCGGGCATGGCAAATGCCCGTAATCACTTCGCCGCTTTCTGGCGTCTGAATGTTGAAATCATCATAGTCCCCCATATTGTGAGAAGCAGCTTGCCATCCCACTACATCACAGTAAAAATCTCGTATGCCCTCTGCATCCTTTACCGTTAAATCACGCCAAGCTATCGTGCCAATCTCAGGTTTCTCGCTCATTTGGTTGCCTCCGCAAAATTTGGCTTATTCTAACCTAGAACAAATGTACTGCAAGATGGAAGTTGCATCATACCAGGTGCCGTTGAATATTCGCAGGTAAGCCTGGACCATGTTCTGTTTGACTCTGTCATGGAGGGATATTTCAATATCCAAGATTCAGAGATTTGCTAGCGTATGCCGAACTTGCTGTAAAAAATTGCCTGGTTGTAGCACGGTAACATCTGCATGGCCAGGCCGGAAGTGACGGATGTTAAAGGTAACAAGCCAAGGACAATTTTGCTGAACGGCCGTCACCAATATAGGCAAATCCTTATCATCCGCTAAACCAGCATAAGCCTGCACCTCAACTGGCGTAGGATCAGCCACAACTTGTAAGCAACGGCTGACAAGCATTTGAAAAGCTGGCAAAGCTTTAGGAACCTTCTCTTTTAGATTGCGCTCTACTTCTGTGATGACTTGTTGTGATGCAATTGCTTCAATTAGTGTGATTTCAGCCATGCGTAGCACGACCAAACTGGCTCCATGCTCTGATGAAGAGGCTGATCCCGCAAAAAGGACATCAGCATCAACAAGGACTCGCGGTTTAGCCATTGCCATGAACTTCCGCATGGTATTTGGCACGTTCTTCCCGCAACGCTTGCAGCAGTTCCTGAGTGCCTAAGCCCGTTTCTTGGCGAAATTTTTCAATCTCACGAGCCAGTTCTGGCACGATGGGCACCATGGGAGTCAAGACAAAAATGCCATCTAAATCTATCACGCGAAAGGTATCGCCCGTTTGAATATCATATTTTTGTCTGAGTTCTGAGGGCAAAGTAAGTGTACCTCGCTGCCGTACTTGTACTGTCGCATCCATTTCTCTCTCCGTTTTCAGAATTTCTGCATTAGTTGATAATCTGTTGTAATAGTAACAAAATACAAAATGGATAACAAGAGGGCATATGTGGAAATTGCCTGATTGGACGCTTGGGCAACGGCCGTTTATCATCTACCAGCACGAAAAAGAGATTAGAGACTGGAGACTAGAGATTACCAATCTCCCCAAGGAGCAGCATATGACCCCAGAAGAGTATCGACAGTTTGATGGTTTAGCCCTAGCTGAGTTGGTGCGGGCAGGTGCAGTCACGGCCCAAGAATTGTTGGCTGCGGCCATTGATCTGGCTGAGGCGCATAATCCGACCCTCAATTCCATTGTCACCCCCATGTATGATGAGGCGCACAGGGCGGCGGAGGCTGTGAAAGATGGGATCTTAACGGGCGTGCCGTTTTTGTTGAAGGATTTGGGGGATGCCTATGCTGGGGTGCGGTTGACAGGAGGATCGGCCGTTTTGCAAAACTTTATCCCCGATTATGACAGCGAAATCGTACGTCGTTACAAGCAGGCCGGGCTGATCACATTTGGCAAAACAAACACGCCAGAGTTTGGTCTGCTACCCACCACAGAATCGCGGCTGTTGGGGCCATGCCGCAATCCCTGGCATACAGACCATAGCACGGGGGGCAGCAGTGGCGGGGCGGCGGCGGCTGTGGCTGCGGGCATTGTGCCTGTGGCTCATGCCAGTGATGGCGCTGGTTCCATTCGTATTCCTGCTTCTTGCTGTGGCCTCTTCGGTCTGAAGCCAACCCGTGCCCGCACTCCCAAAGGTCCGCTTCTGGGCGATACGACGAGTGGTCTTTCGATTAGTCACTGTATCAGCCGCACGGTGCGGGATAGCGCAGCACTATTGGATGCGACAGCGGGGGTAGATGTGGGTGATCCCTATGTGGCTCCGGTTCAGGGACGGCCGTTTCTCGATGAAACGCGCACCCCTCCAGGCAAACTACGGATTGCCTTCACGACAAAAGCGCCTACTGGCGTACCCATTCATGAAGATTGTGTGACGGCCGTTAACCGCACGGCACATCTATTGCAAGAGTTGGGCCATGAGGTGGTCGAGGCCAGCCCGCAGATGGATGCTGAGCGATTTATGCAGGCGTTTTTAGCTTTGTGGGCCGCAGGTGCAGCTTGGAGTGTGAAGGGGATTGCTCTGCTAAGCGGTCTGCTGATCAAGCCGGAGATGTATGAGCCGTTAACCTATGCCCTTTATGAACAGGGAGAACAGCTTAGTTCGGCTGATTATCTATTGGCAATTCAGACACTACAACAAATCTCGCGTCAAATCGCCCAATTTTTCTTGGATGTGGATGTTTGGCTGACACCTGTGTTAGCCGATCCACCGCCACCCTTAGGTCATTTTGGTCCTACTGCCGATAATCCAATGCAAGGGATGGAACGCGCTATCGCTTATGTACCCTTTACGCCCATTGCCAATGCCACGGGGCAGCCAGCTATGTCAGTACCCCTTTATTGGAATGAGGCTGGTTTACCCATTGGGTCACACTTTATCGGCCGTTTTGGTGACGAAGCCACACTGTTTCGCCTGGCAGCCCAGTTAGAAACAGCACAGCCCTGGGCAGATCGGTTTCCGATGTGATCTTCCGGTGCGTGGCATTGTAGAGGGAAGTATGTTGCAAGGTGAACGGGTGACACTGCGGGCGATTGAACGGGAGGATTTGGTGCGACTGCATCAATTTAACAATGATTTGGCGGTGGAGGTGGCTGGTGGGGGCGATCCACCGATGCCGCAATCTTTGGCGCGGTTGCAGGCAGAGTTTGAGAGCAAATGGCAACAAGGTGGACGCGATGGCATGGATTTTGGCATTGAAATTGAGGGAAAGTTTGCTGGGATTTGTGCACTGTTTAATCACAATGTGGAAGCGCAGGTGTGCGAGTTGGGGATTACGATTGGGGATAAAGATTATTGGGGACTGGGAAACGGCCGTGAAGCCATCCACCTCCTTCTCCGTTACGCCTTTCATTATCGTAATCTGCACCGGGTGTACTTGAATGTGAACAGCACGAACGAGCGAGCGATTCGAGCCTATGAGGCATGTGGTTTTATAGAGGAAGGACGATTGCGCCAGCATGTGTGGAGTGATGGGGCTTACATTGACTTGGTGTACATGGGCATTTTACGCGATGAGTGGAGAGGAAATGAAATTGCCTGAGTTGACACGGATTTACCAAAATCACACGTTTGACAGCACACGCTGGCAGGCTTTTGTGCCGCGTGAGGATGATATCGTTGTTTCAACGTCGTACAAATCGGGGACGACGTGGATGCAGAATATTGTGGCGCAGTTGGTCTTTTTAGGACAGGAAGTGCCCTTTGCTTGGGAGGTTTCGCCCTGGATTGATACACGGTTGGGTCGTCCAACGGAAGAGGTGATGGCTGAATTGGAGAATCAACAGCATCGTCGCTTTTTGAAGACACATTTGGCACTGGACGGTATTCCCTTTTTCCCGCAGGTAAAATACATTGTGGTGGCGCGGGATGCACGAGATGTGTTTATGTCGTGGTGGAACCATTACTCAAATTATGTGGATGGCATGTATGAGCGCATGAACAATACGCCAGGGCGAGTGGGCGATCCCTGTCCACGTTGTCCAGATGATATTCACGACTATTGGCGTATCTGGATCAGGCGGGGCTGGTTTGCCTGGGAGCATGAGGGCTATCCCCACTCAGGCAATATGCATCACACGCAGACTTGGTGGGATTTTCGCCATTTGGACAATATTTTGTTTGTACATTTTAATGATTTACTGACCAATATGGCAGAAGAAATTGAGCGTGTGGCCGCGTTTTTGGATATTGGGCTAACGGCCGATCAACTGTCAATGATTACTGAGGCAGTTAGCTTTGCAGCTTTGAAGCAACGGGCAATGGCCGATCCTGAAGCGGGGACAGAAACCTGGAAAGAAGGTATGGCCACCTTTTTCCACAAGGGAACCAACGGCCGTTGGCGGGATGTGCTCTCCGATGAAGAAGTGGCGATGTATGAAGAAACGGCCGTTAAAGTTTTGACCCCTGACTGTAAAAAATGGCTAGAGCAGGGGCGTAACGTTCGGCCCTAAACTTGCTTCTCTTTTTGCAAATATCAAGAATAGGAGATAATTTTGTGACCTTAGTACTATAAGAGTGTCAAAGGAGAAATTTTTTTAGGAAAAGGAGATTGTTATGTTAAAAGAATTTGGCGATTTTATCAAGAAAGGCAATGTCATGGATTTGGCTGTTGCTGTCATTATCGGTGGTGCTTTTGGGGCTATTGTGACCTCATTGGTCAATGACATCCTCATGCCCCTCATCGGCATCATTTTAGGTGGTGTTGATTTTACTGCTTTGGCCGTGCAAGTGGGTGAAGCAACGCTTACGTATGGCAATTTCATCCAAGCCATCATTAATTTCCTTGTTATCGCTTTTGTCATTTTTATGTTGATTCGTACTGTCAAAAATCTTGAAAAAGAGGAAGAGGCTGCCCCCGCCCCACCTGAACCTTCAGCTGAAGAGACACTGCTGACGGAAATCCGGGATTTGTTGAAAAACAATTGATCTTCAAACCTTCGGAGGTCTCAAACCTCCGAAGGTTTTCCCTGACATTTATCCATAGATCGGATGACAGTTGACACTGTCACCATTAATTATTTCGCCTATCCTTGACACATGAGTAAATAGCTGGAATGTTATACATTAAGGAAGGCAGTGATGACAACCTCCGTAACAATTGCCCATAAGTGGTGTCCCTTTATTAAAGACGAAATTGAAATAATCGAGCGTCGTACCTATCCTCGACACGATTTTTTGGTGCAAAGCGGGGAGGTGTTTCATGTAAACGGCCGTCAATGTACAGCTAGCATCCGTTGTAATATGGCAGGTGTGCCTTGCTCATGGGCAGGCACAAACCCCGACTGCGATCGTTTTGTAACCTTTGATTGACCTTCAAGATTTAAGGCGAATTTGATGTAGCGTCAGCCGTAAAAACCTCACGGCTGGCGTTTTGCTTTTAAGAGCGAGGGGTGGCTAGACCAAGTTCGTTGAGTTGATAGTTGGGGAAAATAGTGGCCGTTTGTGGGTTGTTGAGCCGTTTACGAATGAGTTCACCCAACACATCACGGTAATCAGTCGTGATCGCCAAATCTCCGGGGCCAACCAGTTGCTCTTCGTGCAAACCGGGCCATTGACTGTAGATGTGACGGCCGTTAATACCACCGCCCATCACCATCATCATATTGCCATGCCCATGATCGGTGCCTAAGCCACCATTTTCCTGTACACGACGGCCGAATTCGGACATGACCACCACCGTCACCTGGTCCAGTTTTGTTTGCACATCTTCGTAAAAGGTGCGTAGGCTTTGGGCTAATTCATCCATTAGCCGTGCTTGTTGCCCTTCGCTGCCGCCTTGGGCTACATGGGTGTCCCAGCCACCCATATCTATGCAAGCTACTTCTACCCCTACATCAGCCTGAATAAGTTGGGCCACCATTTGCAGCGATTGACCTAATTCACGTTCAGGGTAAGCACGGCCGTTTGGCTGATAGCTGGCAGTGTCAATTTTGCCTAAAACATCTATCGCGTTGAAGGTTTGCCGGGCAACGGCCGTTAACATATCCTCATTTTGGTTATACAAAGTCTGTAATAAACCCTGCATCTCACCCACATGCTCCTCACGCCCCTGCAAATGATAATCGGCGATGGATTGCAAAGCGGTGGCACTGACACTGCCACTGAGGGAGGCGGGTAGCATTTCGCCGATGCCGATGGCCCGGAGAGCCGACTCATTGCCTGTATCCAGCGTGGCTAGATGTCGTGCCAGCCAGCCAGTATAATCGCCCTGCACAGCACCACGCTCCATCAAATCCATGGCTTCAAAATGGGAACGAGTCTCGTCAGGAGAACCAGTGGCGTGGACGAAGGCCATGTTGCCTGCCGTATAAAGGTCATGGAGGGGAGCCAGGGCGGGATGGAGGCCAAAAAAGCCGTCGAGATTGACAGTGCGGACCGCGGCACGGTTGTCGTCGGGGCGGGGAATGCCTAAAGTGGGGCGATGTTGATAATAACCATCATCGCCATGAGGCACGATCATATTAAGCCCATCAGCTCCACCGCGCAGGAAAATGCAGACAAGAGTGTCGCCGCGCGGCCCCACATGGGGATCGGCCAAGGTAAGGCGTGGCATCCACGAAGGCAAGGCCACGAGGTTGTTGGCAAAGAGCAGTCCAGCAGCCGATTGCATACTTTTGGCTAAAAAGGTGCGGCGGCTGACTTGAGCATATTCGGAGCAGTGGGTTGTATTCATGAGATTCTCCTATGTCCATTGAAAAGCAGGGCTGGCTAACATTAAGGCTAGAGCATCGCGCAGTCGGGGTTCGGTCTGGCGATCGAGTGCGTCGCTACCGATGTATTTGTGTAGTTGTTGAAAGGTGGGGTTGTCTAACGGCCGTCCCCATAACAAATGAGCAAAAAGGTGTAGAGCTTGGCTGGTGCTGTTGGCCTGGCCTGCGGTGAGTAGGCTTTCTAAGGGGGGATTGGCACGGCGCAGACGGCCGTTGCTTAAGGCTAGGGCAAAATTCCAACGCGGCAACAGGTTACTGGCCCAAGCAGAGGAGACCACAGGGTAACCATCAGGAGCAGGCCAGTGAAAGAGTGGTTGTCCCAGGGCTTGTAGCCATTGAAAGTGGCTGCGCTGGAAACCAACATCTGTTTGCAGAGCGCGTAGGGCAGAAATGAAGTAAGTGTACGGCCGTTTCAACTTGGGGGGTGCAGTGGCAAATTCCTCACTCAAAAAGATGACGCGCAGCATACTTTTGATGTCGCCGTCGGTATCTGTGAAGGTTCGGGCTACGTGATTGACGAGGGAGGCAGGTGGCTCGTCGGCGACGAAGCGGCGCACGAGTTTGGTAGCAATGAAAACGGCCGTGGCTGGATGGGCCAGCAAAATCTCTA
The DNA here is from genome assembly GCA_965223555.1 of Promineifilaceae bacterium (SeqCode). Classification (GTDB taxonomy): domain Bacteria; phylum Chloroflexota; class Anaerolineae; order Promineifilales; family Promineifilaceae; genus CBDCWU01. Next base: position 1,288,773 of record CBDCWU010000009.1, on the reverse strand, counting down.
AGGCTTGCTCCACATCCGCTTGCCCTTGTCCCGCAGGCAAAGCGTGGCCCAAAAGCAGCTTCTCCCCATCATCATGCTGCTCTGCTTGGAAGACAAATTTGCCTTTTTGGCGGCCGCGCCGCGCCACTGACCAACCAGTGAGGGCGCGGGCCAATTCCTGAATATCATTTTGGTTGTAGCCACCATGAACGCCCAAGGTATGTAGTTCCATCAACTCACGGGCGTAGTTTTCATTAGGATGGCTTTTTTCGTTGTGTATATTGTCCAGATAGACGAGCATGGCTGGGCTCTGGGCCGAGGCTAAAAGCAGGTCACGGAATTTGCCTAGGGCATGGGGGCGAATTACTTCGCGGTCATCGATGATTTTGAGGGCGGGCGTGAATTCATTTTTGCGCAAGTAAATATTAAAGTGGTCTGACCAAAACTCGACCATGACTTCGTATAGCTGCTTCTGTGAATAGAGGGCACGAGCGATGGTGGCCCAAATGAGGTCAGGAATCGTATCGCGCTTATCTTGTTCCACGAGTTGGCTGATATCCATCTGATAAGTACTGAGGCTGCGCAGAATTAGGTTAACGGCCGTATCCTCAATCCCCTCTGGGTTTAACTGTTCTTCAAGATAAGCCTCAAGCCCCATAGCGGTCACACGCTCAACATCGCCAGGGCGAGGGCCGTAGCCAGCTCGATTGAGCAAGCGGTGGATAGGCTCGTTGGTGGTGGCGGTAACGGCCGTTAGCAGTTGAGGCAGTTCATGTTGTGCCAATTCGCGGCCAACGGTGGAACAGGCGGCGGTGGTGGCGGTAACGGCCGTTAGGCCACCTAATTTCAGAAAGTCGCGGCGGGAGAGAGCCATGGTGTTCTCCGGTGGTCAAAATCCAGTATTCAGTGGTCAGTGAATATCAGCTGCCTCAATAGTAATTGCGGCTGACTGATTACCACTTACTGTTGACGGATGACTGCTTACTGTTGACGGATGATTACTTACTGGCCCGGGTCGCCGCTTCAGTAGGGCGAAGGTGGCCGCCCCGATAACGGTCATACCGGCCAGAGGGGCGAAGAGGAACCAGCCCACAATGGGAAAGAAGCAGGCCAATTCATAGATCAGCGCACCGCGTAGAAGGCGAGTGAGATCCGTAGTGGATGGATTGCCATTGCTGAGGCGTTGTCCCAGTAAACGAGCCAGGCCGGCTGCGCCAATAGTACCCAGCCCCGCATAGGTGATGCCCGCCATAATGGCAGCGGCTCGTAGTGGCCCCAGATTAGCTTGGGCTGTGACGAGAATGAAGAGGGCGGAAACGGCCGTTAGGCCCAAGCCCAGCGCAAATGATTTTCCTGGCGTTTCGGTGAGGCGCGTTTGTACACGCTCCGTGACACGCGGCATCAATATATTCAAACCAATCAACAAGGCAGGCAGGCTCAACAAAATGCCAATAAGAATAAAAGTGACAGTGTAGACATCTGCCATTTGGTTCATCCTTTTTCGTGACGCACTCTGTTGTGGGCGTCACAAAGTTAAAAACTGTTATCATTTGTTATTACCAGCCACCCAATAAAAAGTTGCATAATGGTCTGTTCCTCTTTGTTCACTAGGTTAAATCAGCGTAAAAAATTGCCCCAATTATTAAAATGGGAGGTGCAATCCAGGGGCGTACAATGTACAATAGCTAAATAACATAGGATTCTGCTCTAAGAATCATCGTTGACCCGCGTACTTTTTTTGCCGATTCAGCCGTAGGCTAGTAGTGAATGGATTCTCCATATCGGCACTGTTGGATAGCTAGATGGAACTATCATATCAAGACAACTATTACACCGTTGATGGCCAAAAAATCCATGTAGTTGAACAAGGACAACCAGGGCGACAGGTAGCAATCCTCATTCATGGTTGGTCGAGCTCCTGGTTTGCTACCTCGCCCATGATAGGATTGTTGGCCCAACGCTTCCACTGTATTGCTATAGATTTGCCCGGTTATGGCGACTCTCCAGCTTACCCAGACCGTACGACTATTCCTAAATATGTTGAAACTTTAGCTGGGCTTATTGATCAGGTCGGTGACGGGCCAGTGGTGTTGGTTGGTCACTCTATGGGGGGCATGATTAGCATTACTACAGCCTTGCAATATCCCATTTTGGTGGAGCGCATGGTGCTGCTCAGTCCAACTATTAGTGGTAATCTATCCACTTGGGCCAACTATCTGCTAGCACCAGTGACGTTGATGGAGCGTTTTTCTTTGGGGAGTGTGGTGGTTACGGCCTTTGAAAAAAGCATTTCTGGCCTCACAGACCGCCTTTTACGGCCGGCCCTTTTTGCCCAGCGTTCCGACATTACTAGTGCCGATTATGAACGTATCCGCATGGATACCCGACGTTCTGGTCAAGGGCGTGTACGGGCTGAATGTTTTCGGGCCATGCGTGACAATGATCTGCAAGGCCGGCTCAATAATTTAGAAACCCCTACTCTCATCCTGTGGGGGGCTGAGGACAATACCGTTCCTTTGCGTGATGCTGGTGTGGTTGCGGATGAGTGGCCTTTGGCTGATTTGCGTATCATTCCCAAAGCGGGACATTGGCCTCATTTTGAAACGCCGGAGACAGCTCGTCGTCAAGTGGCTGCCTATTTGGGTCTGCCGCTGCGCAGCACCGAGCTGTATATGCCTGTTGAGGATGATGAACTACTGCGAATCAGTGAGGCGGCGCAATTTTTAGCCCATTCGGCTCTAGGTGATGGTCTCAATTTGGCCCAGCGCACGCGCTTGGCGGCACAGATGCAGCAGAAACATTATGAAACGGGTGAAGAGATTGTACATGCTGCTGATGCTGGCTATGATTTGTACATCATCCAAGAAGGCACGGTGGAGGTGTGGCAAGAGCCGGATGAGTTGGACTCAACACAACACCGCCATGACCAAATGAAGCGGGTGGCTATCTTGCGCCCGGGCCAAATTACAGGTGAAATGGCGATGCTGGATCAGGGAGGGCGTAGTGCCGATCTGATGGCAGGCAAGGATGGAGCAACGGTATTGTCGTTGGATCGGGAGCGGTTGCTCACTTTGTGTGAGGATGATGCTGTGTTAGGTACGCGGGTATTGTGGAATTTGGCAACGGCCGTTTCCCGTCGTGCTCGTTTTATTTTATGGCAGCTTAATCGGGCCAAGCAAGCCCAACAAACAGAAAAATCTCAGCTAGAACAGCAAGCAGAGCTAGTGTCGTAGCTCAGGCCCCAGCAAACTGGAGTTCATTCTACTCGAACCGTTAACGGCTTTTCGGGCGTGTTTCCCAATAATAAACGGCAAAGCCAATGACAAACATCAAAACCATGCTGTGACCTAGCTGCCAAAAACCTATCAGGCCGGGTAGGATAGCCAAAGTCACCAAAATCACGCCAGCTAGTAGAATCTTTAGTGCATCACTCATGTGCCTCTTCCTTTATGGGTAAACTAGTACATCAGGGCGTAAATAACAGATACATTCAGGCGGCAAGTGCTTTCCCTTTGGTGGTCCATTTGAAGGGCTTGGCCATCGTGTCATTGTAGTAAATGATAAAGGTGAGCACTTTGTTTTTCAGATGTTCGATAGAGGTGAAATTGCCACGCTTGAGTAGTTTACGCACCAGAATAGAAAACCAAATCTCGACTTGGTTCATCCAAGATGCATGTTTGGGTGTGTAATGGAAAACAAGGCGATGGTCAGGATTGGTCAAAAATTCAGCGCGGGTTTCCATTGATTTCAAAACACCAGATTTTCCCTTGACGCCAAGGGCATCATCTGAAATGTCGGATTCAGCAGCGACGAAACGAACCAAGCTTTCAGATTTATGCGTGTTAAGATTATCAACAACAAAATGCCAGCGTTTGACATTCGGTTCAGCCTCAACTGTCGCTTGAATGTGATTGAGGTAATCTTGTTCAGTGCGGGTCTTGCCACAAGAAACATGGGCAACCCGCCCTGTTGCCACCTCGAAATTGACGATAAAGCTCTGCGTTCCGTGTCGAATATACTCATATTCGCGCCGCTCCACTTTGCCTGGACGCATTGGCAGACCCTCATGCTTGCGTTGGAGTGCCTGAACGCCCGTCATCTCATCATTACATAGCACTTTTTCATCCTTGTCAGCTAAATCGACCGCTTCTTTGTATAGCTGATTGATATCTTTGACCTTTTCATCAAACTGCTCATCCTCCCCTGGTGTTAGCCAATACCGAATGTGATGTGGTTTGATATCTGCTTCTTTTTAAAAGACGTCCCGCATGTCGTGGGGAAATGGTTTCTACGATGCCTTGTTTGATGATTTCATCTGCTATCTCTCGATTTGTCCAGTGGGTTATCGGGCGACCGCTCCCCTCTGGTTTTTCACATGCCAACTTTTCTATCTGACACCGCTGGTCTGCTGTGATTCGCGCTGGAGAGCCTGGTCGAGCGTCATCTGCCAATCTTTCTTGCACGCTCAATTCTGATAGCGGCACTGCTTTGAACATCATCCAGCGGCTACGCCATAGCCTCACCGTGTTGAGACTCACACCCACCTCTTTCATGATTTGCCCGTGGCTTTTCCCTTCGGTCGCTGCCAGCACAATTCGCGCACGCCTGACCATTTGTTGACTCGCTTTATGCTTGTTCGCGATTTTCTTCAGCTCTTTTTCTTCTTCCTTTGTCAGCTGTATTTCGATTGCTCTTATTCTTGCCATTTCCCACCTTTTCTCGTTACTACTTTTTCTACCCCACAATATATCAGCTATTTACGCCTTCGTGTACTAGTCTGAACCTCATCTAAGTGCGCCAGCATGTCTTCTATTGTTTCCTGCACTACTTCTTCTACAAAAGTATAATCGCATTGGGAGCAAACCCACGTTGGCACATCCTCTAGATGTAATGTTTCCTCGCCAATCTCTACCAGATACGCCAATAATTCTTCACTCATAGGGGCTTTACAAACCGGACAGTTCATTGTGTTTTCCTTTGAAGTTGTATGATTCCTTATTATACTGGCAACGGTCGCAAATGGAGAGTATATGTCATGAATGTTAAAACATATGAACAGGCTGAGGATTTTTTGCGAGACACCCGCGTTTATTTGGAACAAAATGAAGCTGTTAATGGCTTAATGCTGGGATTGGCTTTTCGGCTGGCGCAATTTGCTGACCAGATTAAGATTCCTCCTTTCTTGGCAACCATCGCCGATGATGCGGGGCTGGCAGTTGTTTCTCTCATGACACCGCCACATAAATTGCTGGTCTACAGTGATCATCAAGATGCAACGGCCGCTCTTGAGGTCTTGGCTCGCTTTTTATACCAAAGCGAGTGGACATTTCCGGCTGTGTTGGGCCCGGCTCCGATTGCCGAACGCTTTGCTCAGATTTGGTCTGAGATGAATGGTATCAATTATGAGGTGGGCATGCGGCAGCGGGTGTTTGTCCTCCACCAAGTGCAGCATCCACCCTATCCTGCTGGTCACTTACGGCCAGCAACGGCCGTTGACACACCCATTATCACAGATTGGCTGCAAACCTTTCACAGGGAAGCGTTAGCAGAAGAGGTTGACTGGACGACAGCGCGGGAGATGGCAAACGGCCGTATCCGCCAAAAAGACATTTATATATGGGACAATGGTCAACCTGTGGCCATGGCCGCCAAAGTGCGCCCCACTCGTAATGGCATGACCATTAGCCTCGTCTATACACCACCAGAGCAGCGACGACATGGTTATGCCACTGCCTGTGTGGCTGCCCTCAGCCAACAGCTTTTGGATGAAGGCTGGCAATTTTGCACCCTCTTCACTGATCTAGCCAACCCTACCTCTAACAGCATCTATCAAAAGATTGGCTACCAACAAGTGGCAGATTTCAATGATTACCTCTTCGACACAGCCGAATAAGGTATGAAAAAAGGTGTTCCTTATCCGGCTCACACACTTATTATCCAGCCAGATGTCCCGGCCCGTGTCACCCGTCAAGCCAATGGCGATTTACTGATTCAGTGGCAAGTGCCAGGCATGCCCATTGCCATTTATGCGCGTACCCTGCCCGATGTAATGGCTGCACCACAGCTTGTACGATCAGTCATAGATGGACAAACTGCTTTGCTAACTGGTTTAGACCTGACAAAGCGATATTATTTTCAACTGGATTGGGGCAACGGCCGTTCCCTTACCACTGCCGAACGTACTTTACCTTTGCAACAAGCCGTTAACTTTCGGGATATTGGGGGGTATGAAACGGTAGACGGCCGTTTTGTCAAATGGGGTCATATTTACCGCGCTGGCAATTTGCACCAGCTCACGCGGGCCGATCAGCAGTACCTGCACCAACTGGGGCTTAAGCTCGTTCTTGATTTACGTGCCCCTCGCGTTATTCGGCAGCGGCCTGACCGCTTTTTGCCTGATCCGCAGCGGCAATATCAAGCCCACTCTATGCGCAATCCCAGCCGTACTTTTACTTGGCGGGCTATCTGGGCCACACTCTTCCAACCTGCCAAACTAAACCAGCTCATGTTAGAAGGGTATATTCAACTCGCCATTGAGGGCAATACGGCCGTTATCCACCACCTTCTATCACAATTGGCTCATCCCCACAACCTGCCAGCACTCATCCATTGTGCTGCGGGCAAAGACCGCACTGGCATCATTATCGCCCTTCTCCTAGCCCTCCTCGGTGTTCCCGAAAGCATGATTATTGCCGACTACAGCTTGAGTAACGCCTACTATGATCATTTTGCCCAAGCCATCAGTGAAGATATTCGTCCCCTCACTCGCTGGGGTATTTCTATTCATGACCTTTACCCACTTTACCTGGCTCATCCCCAAAATCTATGTGATACCTTTGCTCACATCCAGCAAAAATATGGCTCTGTCGCCAACTATTTAAGCTGTGCAGTTGGCCTCAGCCAGAGAACGTTAGACCAATTAAGGGGCAATCTTCTCGAGTGAACATGTTCGCAATAGTATCAAGGTCAGCCATGACTTACCTCTTATTGCCCACCTCACCAAATCCCCCATAAAATACGGCCCCATTATGAAAGCTTCATCGAAGCGTTTTCTGATGAGCCTATTTACGACTGCTACGCTTTCCTGGTTTGACAATGGCTGCTGTGATGTCAAATACCTGGATGAATGGCATGATGCCCCCCTTAATTACTACCCTGGTCAGGCCACAACCCCTGATTGGCACAGAGACCACCATGAAAGTATCATCGCCCACGATGAAAACGGCCGTCTCTTTCACTACGCCGCCGATTTACTCATGCGCTACCACTTCTATCCCCCTCACATCCTCAGCCATGTCAGCACCTTCAGTCTGGCCGACCGATGGCTGGCAACAGGCGACCGCATTGTGCAGCGGATTCATTTATTGGGTGGATACGGCCGTTCCCTTCTCGATGTCGTTAGCATGACCGAAATCACCCAAACCATCGTCGAGCCCCATCGCTGTGGCTTCACCTACACCACCGTTGCCACCCATGTGGAGCAAGGCCAATGGGGCATCGCTGTCGCCTGGCAACCCAACGGCGACATCCTCCTTACCCTTGATGCTGTCTCCCGTCCCATCCCCCAAGAGCCTCGTCGCAACCACTCCTTTATGCGTGCTTTCCAAAAAGCCGCCCACTTGCAAGGCATCAGCCACTTTCAGCAAATGATAACGGCCGTTTAACCGGTGCGTGGCCCTGCCCAACAAAAGCACAAGAGCCATCACCCTAAGGGCAGTGCCTTGCACCCCTCCTGCAATCCGCTCCATCTTCCTAGCCATTTGTTCAGACAAAAAAGTTCTGCTACAGTGCTGAACATGACAAACACATTAATCATCACCCAACCCCGCCTCGCCCTAGAAGAACCACACAACTGCACTGACAGCAAAGACATCCTCACCCTTCACGCCGCCCTCTTCGACACCCTCATCTGTTACGATGCCCACATGCGCTACGCTCCCTCCCTCGCCTACGCTTGGGAAGTCGCCAATGATGCCCGCACCTGGACATTCCACCTCCGCCAAGACGTTCAATTCCACGACGGAGACCCTTGCGATGCTGCCGCCGTCAAATACTCATTAGAACGAATGGCTCGCCCCGACATGGGCGCTACCCTTGGCGCACCCGGCGTCTACAACCAATACCTTAGCGGCATGACAATAGACATCCTCGATCCGCATACCATTCGCCTCACCACCGCCACACCAATGGCCGACCTGCTAGACATTTTAGTAACTGGCTACATCCTGCCCCCAGAACCCGTGGCCCAGCTTGGCTCCGATTTCAAAAACACACCCATCGGCACAGGCCCCTATCAATTTGTCGAATTTCTTGAGGGCAACCGTTTACGCTTAAAAAGGAATGAGAAATATAGCCAATACACCCCCAAATATGACTATATCGAATGGCACCTGGTTCCTGATTCGGCCGAACGGGTACGACGGGTACAGCAAGGAGAAGCCCATATCGCGGCCACCCTGTCACCCGATTCGCCATCCGAAGCTGCCAATATTCACTATCTTTGCTCCCGGGGTGCGACTACCTTCATCATCATGTTTAGCGCTAACAGAGGGCCACTGCAAAATCCCCTTGTCAGGCTAGCGCTCAATTTGGGCATTAATCGCCAAGCTATCATAGATGAAGTTCTAAGAGGCGCTGGTTATCCACTCACAGGCTTCGTCAGCCCTCACCACTTCGGTGCTGATGTCAACCAGTCCTCCTTGCACTATGACCCCGAACGAGCTAGGGCTTTGCTCAAACAAGCCGGGTATGGCGCTGGTCTAACTCTGACGCTAGACAGTCCCACATCCTTACCCAATGAGTCTGTTCATCTATCTAAAATAGTAGCCGAGCAATGTCGTCAAATCGGCGTAGATTTGCACATTGTTTACACCGAAGATCGAGTAGCGTACGCTCACAAAGTACGCCTCAAGCAAATCCATGATATGTGTATCTTCGACTCTTCCCCACTCAGTACCTTCCGCGTCTTAAAAGAGAAGATTGATGCTAGATTTGAGGGATCGTGGTGGCAAGGGTATCACAATCAAGAAGTAGGAAACCTGCTGGATAAAGCGCAAACCACAACAGATGACGCTGCCAGAGAAGCTATTTATCGTACCTGTTTCAATTTGCTTAATGAAGACCCACCCTGGCTCTATCTTTACAACTACGAGATTATTACTGGCGTATCACTAGAGCTAGCAGATTGGCAACTGCCTGCCCACGGAGTCATCGACCCACGATTTTTCTGAGATGTTCAGCTACCCAAACAGATCATCATTCACGTCACTGACACTCATTGTTTTGGTTGTAGGCTGTCGTCCGCGCATCTCATCGTAAAAACGCTGATTATAGCGACGGGATTTCACTGGAATGGGCATTTTCACGCCCCAACCTAGCAGTAGCACTTCCTCTTTCTCCTGCAAGCGAGCCAACATGCCACGCAGCTGGTCACGCCCGGCCAAACCCGTTAGCACGGCGCGGATGTCGTCTTCGTCGCCCAACCAACCTGTCACTCGTGTGCCGAGTTGGGACATGATTTCGTCGTCAATGCCAGACGGCCGTTGATCGACCACCAACAACGTCACGAAATATTTGCGCAACTCACGCGCAATAATGCCGAAGGCCGTTTGCTTGGCCAGGAAGGGGTTGAGCAACTTATGCGCTTCCTCAATAGCAATCAGCAACGGGCGCGGCGGAGCCAATCCCAGCGACTTAAAGTCCTCTGTGCGCTTCACCCAGTGGGAGCGAATGCGCCGCGTGAGCAAGTTAGAAACCAGCAGATAGTCCAGATCATTGTCATATTCACCAAAACCGAGGATGACATGACGGCCGTTTTCCAACTGATCCACAATCTCTCTTACTGCATCCTGGGCTGGGTTGGTCACCACATACGGCTTATCCGCAATCAACTTCAACTTACGGTGCAGCGCCTCCGCTGCCTTCTCATGCACATTATTTTGCCGCGCCCAAAACGCCACCGAATTTGGCGCAGGGAACGACTTGCCCGTTTCCGGATCAGTCTCCGTTGCCCCTGGCTCCTGCTTCATAAACTGGCTAAACCATTGATGGCCAAAAGCCCGTTCCAGCGCGTTTAGTGTCACCGCCGCCGTGTCGGTTAAGTTCAGCGCATCCGACAGCAAATCAATGTCACTCGTCAGGAAATCACCTAAAGCCAACTCTAGCGTAAAGTCTGGTGTATGCCCTCGCACCACCGCCCCTTTACCCAACGCCGCCACCCGCACCTGCCGACTAAATAACGACTTCAGCCCAAACACCTTCTGATTCGCGTCCGAATCCAGATCATCAAACGCATACTCATTGTGCATATCAAACACCAAGGCCGCCGCCACATCCTCGTGCATCAGCCCGGCCAAAATCATGCGTGTCAAAAAGCTCTTCCCCGTCCCCGTCGCCCCAAAAATACCACTAGACCGCTTCACAAATTTATTCAAATCTAGCCGCACCGGATAGCCTTGTTCAATGGTATGCCCCACGGTGAACATACCGCTACCCTCTTCGCCAAAGATCTGAGCCACATCCGCAGCGTCCGCTTGTCGCACCGCCGCCTGATGCGCCGGAACCGTTTTTACAGGACGTGGGCCGGGATTTTCCTCACCCCGTGCCACCCGTTCTTGCCAATCCATATATTCACGAGGATCGTCCTCTGGCCCTCTATCTAGCATCAGCGTGGGGTACATCATCAGGGTCGTGTAAAGCGTTTGGCCCAATAGAGCCTGCTGGATGGCTGGTTGTAGCCGCCCTGTTTTTTCATCAGCAAAGCGGGGATCGGTCGCCCCCAATTGCAAGTCTGTGATGAGGCCATAGTAACGAAAACGGCCGCTATCACACACCACAAAACTGCCTTCCTGCACCTGATCGGCCGCCACCGTCAAGCGAATGCGAAAACCTTCTTTTAACCCACCACCGACTATATATCCAATTGGCTCGTTCTGTTCACTCATATTTTGAAGAAAGATCAGAGATTAGAGACTACATGTCAATCCCTAATCCCCAACCTCCAATTATCCCAATCGCTTATAAATATCTGATACGGTGTCTACTTCCAAAACAACCCGCTCATGATCCCCACGCCGCCATTTGACCAAACGCAGCAGTCCGTTTTCTAATTCAATGCCCGTAATGTCGCCATCATCAAACGAGCAACAACCAGCATTGAAATAAGCTGGCATAATCTTGGTTGTTTCATTACAAGGCGGGTTTTGGCGCATCTGCTTAGCAATCTCAGCCTCTTTTTGTTTGATGCGTTCGCGTAGGGCAAGTGTATCTGGCCCTTGTTGCAGCGCATGTAATTCTTGTTGCAGCTTTTGTAAATGAGTGAGCGAGCTCCACACCGGGCGATGAGTGTGTCCGGTAAGCAAGATCAATTTTTCTTGTTGTATGGCCCATTGATACATCTCTGTTTCGTGGGCATCACGCAAACAGGCATCTTGTGCTGGCGTATTACCACCAATGCCGAATATGCGTTGTAGCCAGCGGTAAAAGCGCAGCCCTAATGGCCCTAACCAGTGTAGTTTGTCGGAAGCAAATGTGCCCTGATGGCCATGACAGAGCAGTAACCGGCCGATCATCTCATCGCCATGACTGATAGCAAAGCGAATGGCTTCATAAACGGCCGTTGTGGGCATATAGGGCTTCAACTTCTTCTGCACCGTCCTTTCATCCATCCAGGCATCATCATGATTACCCCACACGCGATAATAACGTCCGGCAGGGAAACTGCCTTCCAATAGCAGAGTGTCCCGATAAGTTTGCTCTACTTTGCGGAAACTCTGCTCCCACAACTCCTCTACGTCGCCTAAAAGGATCAGCGTAAACGTTTGCCGCAAATAATGTCTCAGAGCAGCCTGATAGGTGGGAGCACAGTGCCGGAACTCATCAGCTCTATCGCCAGCTCCTTTATGCTGGTCAGCAAAGATGATGAATTTATGCGGGGCCTGTAAGTCCAGTGTTAGATTCAGGGTAAATGGCCCCGCCAAAGTGCGACTAAGGGCATCAGCGATATCAGGCATTTACTATCTCCGGCAGCGCGTCACTCAAGGCTTCCAATGTTGGAATCAATACATCGTAATTACTACGCAGCAGCTCGATGACTTCCTGAATAACGCGTAAAGCCCAGGCCGTGTCATCGCCGCGCAATTGATAGGTGTGACGGATGTGGGCTACGAGCAGTTGGTCCACTGGGATGCGTTGGCTTTGGGCGCGGAGGATGAGACGCAGGTAGCTCAATCTGTTGGTGAAGTGGGTAATGGTTTCGTGGTCATGGCAGATAGTCACAGGATCAAGGTTGAGGGGCGGGCGGGGGGGCAGACCATGCACAATACGTCCATTTTCCCCATAGCCTACTGCCAACACACTCATTTCAATGGGCCGTAAACGATTTTGCCGCTGATCCTCGATCACCTCTGTCGGTGGATTTTCGGCCAGAACCAGACGTTGCACGACAGGGTCATCGTCTATGTGAATGTCATAAATGAGGCCATAGATGGGAAAACGGCCGTCTACTGGCTGCGCTCGTACCAAGCCGCCAAAGGAAGGAATTGTCAGCTCTGTCACGCGACAACCTACAGAAAAGCCAGCCGTGCTGGCCCGTAATACCCGTCCAATTTCGATGTTGTTACTCATAGTTCGCTTTTCGGTAATCGGTAAATGGTAATCCGATTACCGTTCACCGATTACTGCTTACCGATCACAATTCGTGTCGCATCTTCCCTGCCCGTGCAATATCCTTGCCCCCCTGCTTGGCTGTTTGTTCATTCGTCAGGCCATGCTGCTGCATAGTTAGAGCAATCCAGGAATCAAGATACTCTTGATCGCGGCGGCCAACCACCGCTTCTTCATCAGCACGGGTCAAAATATAGGGATAATCGCCCAACATAATTTGGCACTGATGATAGAGGAGGGCATGTAATTGCGCGACCACCTCTGGTTGCTGTGCTGCCCAGATAGGCATATCAACACGGGAAATTTGGCCGCCACGACGGCCTGGATTGAGATAAAAAAAGGCAATTTCTTGATTGTGCTGGGCGAATATTTCATTGTTGCGGTGGGAAATGTCTACAAAAACGGGGCTGCGCTGGCCCGGTTGTAAAATCTCGCTGAACAGATCGGCATCATTCAAACTTTGATTGTTGCGCGTCAAGGTGGCTACATCAAATGTGGGTTGATCTATATCCAGAGAATAGAGCATGTTTAGCACAGCAATTTTGTCAGGGCGATCAATATAACCGGCCAAAATTGCCTGACTGTCGCGCACTTTTTGCATGGCGGCTAGCCAGCTTTTGGTGGCATTCTGTGTCTCGGCATGATCTATGCTGCCAATGGGCCAATAGAGCAGCCGCTGATCCATGATGGCGATGACAGGGGCTGTTTCGTAACGATTTTGCCAAGCGGTTTCAGCCAATATGCCAATTTCGGCCAGATCGCGTTTGATGCTGACCGAGGCACTGTTGAAGGCAGCGATGTTTTCGTCTAAATCGTCGCTGGGGTAGACAAGTTGAGGGGTGGTGAAAGTGTGGGGGGAACGGCCGTCTCCACCATGATAATAGACCATCCCACCCACATTAATGAGATAGTACAAAAAAGGTGCATGGCGATCTGGCATAATCTGTGAGCCATCCGTGGCAATAAGCGTTGCCTGAGACGGTGGCGCAGGGGCGGGAACTCCCTGGTTCAAGGGTTCGTGTGATGACAAAGGCAAGGCGGCCCGGAACCACTTTTCATCAGCTAACTCTTGGGCGCGTCTTACGCAACGTTCGATCTCTTCCCAATCAACAGCCATCTGCTCCAACTTGGCTCGCAGGTCGGTGATTTGCGCTTGGCGTTTGGCTTGACGGCTGCTGGTTGTGCGTCCCATACGCTCCACTTCTTGGGAGAGTTTTTCAAATTCTAGTGTCATATCGTTAAACTATGGCCAATCTTTTAGATTGGCTTGAGGCTTTTTCGAGTTCAATTGGATCATTAAATTAAAAAAGCCTATGTAAGCAAGTTGTGCCAGGTTGTGTCAATTTCTGCCTCAGATAGCGTACTGTTAAGCAAATAGCCAACGACCGTACCGCAATCTTCTACAAAACCATCCCGCCGCTTTACCAGCCGCACTGCCTTTGGTAATGTCCACTCGGCTCCCATCTTAGCCTTGCCCAGTACTAAGATCAAATCATGCAGCATCACATCTTGATTGACAATGTGAACGGAGACAGGATTTTCGGCGTGAACGACATAGCGGTTGATCAGATAGAAGCCAGCCCTTCTCAAGGCGATGGTCAAATCAGCCCAGCCTTTGGCTTTCCAATGGTGGAAGGTGAAGATGAAACGGCCGTCTGTCTTTAACACCCGCGCACATTCAGCAAAAATGCCTGACAGTACCCGCCGATATTGGCCCGTGCCCTGGCCGTTGGACTTTAGTTTAACGGCCGATCCCGCCAATTCATACTCCCAACCACCGTCATCAGGTAACAGTTGCCGCAGCCAAACGCGAAAAAAAGCCGCCAGATCACTATACTGCACGCTGTCAAAATAAGGGGGGTCAGTGACAATAAAATCTACGCTGGCATCGGGCAAATCGAGAGCAATGGACGACCCTTGCCGCAGCAAGAATTTTTGACGGCCGTCTGCCAACGCCCCAAAATTCCATACTTCCTCCCCGCTATCCTGTTCACCATCAATAGCTACCTTCTCCGTTTTGCCCTCAACCACGTGCCGTTCAATCGGCCGTTCCGCCCACTTGCGCCCACGCACAATACGGCTGACAAAGAGATTTTGCAGGGAGCCAGAGGCACGTTCGGGATAGATGGGATTGTTCTCGACGGCCGTATAAGGAAAGGCATAAGCATGGTAGGTAAACGTATGCCGAATGGCACCGGCTCGCCGCACACCGCTGCCTTTGTAGCCACACAGCATTGAGTTAAATTCTAAGGCTGTGGAAAGCAGCAAGCCTAAATTGAGGCGAATGAGGTTGTCAAATTGAGGCAGTTGCTGGATGGCTTGCTGCCAAAGCAGCAGTTGACGGCTGGAGAACAAGTCCAAATAAGAGCCGATTTGCCGCTCTTTGAGTGCGTCCGATTTAGGGCCGGGAGGAATGGCAAAATCGGTGGGGTTAAGGCTAAGGCGGGCGCGAAGGGTATCGGCCGTTTGTAACAGTTTCCAATCAGATAGCTGGGGTACGGTGAAAAAGAGGCCGTGTTGGGGGCATTTGCCCACGATGGCGATGGGTGTATAACGGCCGTAATAAGGCTTCTCCAATAACTCTCCATATTTTTTACCACATTGGCTGCAACTAGACTCTGTTCTTTCCAGAATCGGACACGGCTGTTCGACGATGCTCTGCGCCAACACCTGCCCATTCCGGCAAATATGATGGACTATGGGGTCAATATGAATCGTCGTGCCATCCTTTTCCTGGCGCAAATTGAGCGAATCGACAAAGAGGAACTCACCACACTGACAGCGACGGCGTAGGGCATAGAGAGTATAACGCTGGGGAACGGCCATCTCACAAAAAGGACAGTGCGTTTCATACAAGTGGGCCCACGTGGCCTGCAAATCGCCCAAAAAGCGGGCAAAAGCTTGCTGCAAATCGGCCAACGGCAGCCGCGATAGTGTGGCCCGCGCCTGCAAAATGGGAATGGGATCAAGATCAGCCCCAATCACATTAGCACCTAAGCGGATAGCCTCATGCAGAGTTGTGCCCCCACCTAGCATGGGGTCAAGGACAATCTTGTCCTCTAGACCGCCCGCCGCATAATAGTCACGCAAATCGGGGTCCGCCACCAAATGCTTCAGGATCAGACGGAAAGTGCTGCCACAACGCCGCGCCCACCACTTGTGCAGATAGGTGTTGGGACGATAGTGATGTTTGTTGTAGGTCTCGAACCGGGCCAGCTTATTGGCCAGGGTAGTGTCAAAGGTGGTGTCGAGGGGGGGGATGGCCGGATTGGCGGCAGGTAAATCCATACCCCGAAGTGTACAAAAAAAAGACGTTTCTGCCACAGAAACGTCTTCGAAAATTTGCCTTATCTTAAAAAAAGAGTCCCTGGTAACCTGGCCAGGCAATTGCTGGTCAAGCCATCTAGAGATTGCTAGACTTGGCTTTCTAACTGCTAAACAGTCCCTCCACTGACAGGTAGCGTTCGCCTGTGTCATAGCTGAAGGTGAGAATGCGGGAACCGGCTGGCAATTCGGGCAGCTTTTTGACGACGGCAGCCAAAGACGCACCTGAAGAGATACCAACAAAGATGCCTTCTTCTTTGGCAACGCGCTGGGCCATGGCAAAGGCTTCTTCCCCACTCACCGAAATCACCCCATCAAGAACCTCAGTATGTAGGTTTTGGGGGATAAAGCCGCCGCCGATCCCTTGAATTGGATGGGGTCCTGGTTCACCGCCGCTAATCACGGCTGATGTATCTGGTTCTACAGCCAATACTTTGAGGTTGGGCCAAGCATCTTTGAGTACTTCAGCCGTGCCCGTGATATGCCCACCTGTGCCCACGCCCGTAATCAAGAAATCGATTCCTTCAGGAAAATCGCGCAAGATTTCTTGGGCTGTAGTTTGTTTGTGGATATTGATATTGGCTGGGTTTTCAAACTGCTGCGGCATCCAGGCTTTAGGCGTATTTTCCAGAAGCTCATATGCGCGATCTAGCGTACCTTTCAAACCTAATTCGCGAGGTGTTAAATCGCAGTGAGCACCGTAGGCGACCATAACACGGCGGCGTTCGACAGACATGGAATCGGGCATTACTAAAATCAGTTTATATCCCTTCACTGCTGCGGCCATCGCTAAGCCAATGCCTGTGTTGCCAGAGGTTGGCTCTACAATGACGCTGTCTGGTTGCAGTATGCCTTGCGCTTCTGCGTCTTCGATCATAGACAGGGCAATACGGTCTTTGATGCTGCCGCCCGGATTGGCCCGTTCTAACTTGACCCAAACCTCATGGGTTTCTGGATAAAGGCGGTTGATCCGCACGTGAGGGGTATTACCAATTGTTTCCAAAATATTGTTTGCTCGCATGATAAAAAGGTCTCCTTGTTTTGCCGAAAACTCTTTGTGATAATGTGGCTAGGTGTGCAGACGATATATTCACAGCAGAATGTTCGGATAAATTACGAATAGATATTAGTTGCAGTCACCAGACTAGGGACTGGGTTCTGTTTTTGTTTGTTTACGGTGGCCTTGTCCTCATAGTAGATGCGGGAATGGGGTGGTACGCTGCCTGTTAGCCAGATGTTACCACCCAAAATCGAATGATGTCCCACGATAGTGTCGCCGCCAAGTACGGTGGCGTTGGCGTAGATGATGACATGATCTTCGATGGTGGGATGGCGTTTGCTGTTCGCCAATGATTTGTTCACCTGAAGGGCACCTAAGGTGACACCATGATAGATGACAACGTGATTGCCAATATGAGCTGTGGCTCCGATGACAGTACCTGTACCGTGATCGATGACAAAGGAGTGGCCAATTTGCGCGGTTGGATGGATATCAATGCCAGTTTGGCTGTGAGCATACTCTGTCATCATGCGCGGTAAGAGGGGAACATCTAGTTGATGTAGAACATGGGCTAGTCGGTAAACGGCCGTCGTATAAAATCCTGGATAGGTGGCAATAACTTCAGCTAGGCTGTTAGCGGCTGGGTCGAAGGCTAATGTGGCCTCAGCGTCCAGCAGGAGTGTGTCATAGAGAGGTGGTAGCGTTGCCAGAAACGTATCGACGATGTGCTTAGGATCTGCCAACAAAGAGGTTAGCAATTGCTGTAATTGCTCTACAAGAACGTCATACCATACAGTTGCTTTGCGTAATTGCCGTGGATTGAGCGGGAAGAGGTACTCAAATAGGTCATCTACAAAGAGATGTACCTCTGACTTGGAGGGAACGGCCGTTGATAAGGCTATGGGTAGTCGGCGTTGTAGGGGGTCTGGGACGAAGTGTTCGCTATGTGCATCATCGAATATATCTATAGAGAGTGTGTCTAAGCAGTCATTGTGTATCATCATTTTTTGCTCCAGCTATCGTTCAGATGCCATTACTTTAGCTGGGCAGCGATCCATTAACGTGCCCAAAAGCGTACCACAATCACTTTTGGGGAAATTGGTATACGGAATTGTGATTAAATTGGAGGAGAAAAGAGAAATGGTGGTTTATGGCGTGAAAGTGACAGCCATTATGGCCATGACTGTCACTTAGATATGCTCAAATTATTGGATCATGACTGTTGTTATCGTCTCGCTGACCTGTGTATCGGCTGTGACAGCACGAGCGGTTAAACGCCACTCGCCAGGGGTGGCGGGCATAGTTAGGGTGATAGTGGCTTCGCCGTTGTAATCTGTGACGAGGGAGGGATACCAAACGGCCGTATCACTGAAATCAGTCGTCAATTCGGCCAATTCGCCCCACCAGCCGCCACAGCCACAGCCACCGAATTCGCCACTATAGGGAAAATGGCGTGTGGGGCGCATCGAGTCATAACTTTGCACCTGGCTAATACGTTGACTGTACATTGCATCTTGTAGAGGAGCAGTGTGGGCAGCATATTGACTATACAGAGCCTCATCCACTAGTGATAGGCTGAGTTCGGCCGAAATTGGTTCGCCTTTGTGATTGGTGACACGCATTGTGAAAACGGCCGTTTCGCCGGGGGCATAATCTGTTTTGTCGGGCGTGATGGTCACATTGGCAACGGCTGTTGGGTCTTTAACAAGCAAATCAAGGCTAGTGCTGTGGAGGCGGCTGTCGGGCACACTATTGGAGGTGTAGTAGGCTTCGGGGTCAAAGTGATAGTAATAATCATCCCAACTTTGCAAAGTCACAGACAAATTGGGCACATCGTCAGCTGTGATAGGGACGGCCACGGTGGTGAAGGGGCTAGTGAGCTGCACTACTTGTTGGCGGTGCAAGCCACCGCGTATAAAGCTCAACAAGGCTGGACCATCTTCGCCGGAGCGAATGAGCAGATGGGCCGTGTCGCCAGGCAGATAGCTGTCTCGATCGGCCGTCAGCAAAATATCGTAATCGGACAGATCGCCAAAGTCACTAGCCAATGTGGGATGGTCAGCGTAGATGTCGCTGTAGGCGAAAATCTCATGACCAGCCGCATCTTGCCCCATCAGATATAGGTTATAAAGACCGGGTTGGTTAATGGTGAAGGTGGTGTAGAAACGGCCGTCTGCCCCTGTCACGATTTGCTGGCCTTGTTTGGCTGTGTTGGCATTCCTGTTACCAATTTCAGGATCAAAGAGGCCGAGAAAGAGAGACCGGCCGTTCACCGGTGCTCCATCCAAAGTGAGTACCTGCCCCTCAATAGTGAAAGACTGTCCAACCTGCTGCAAACGACTGCCAAAATCCATTGTCACCGTTTCGGCCGTGTTAGAAACCTCAACAACGGTGAAACCATCGACGCTGCTCTCCTGACCTGTGCTGACAATGGCGTTCAAGGCCCAAACAGCGTGGTAATTGTTGCTGTTGGGCACACCAAGATGGGAGTTGTAGCCAAGGTCGGCAGTGGTGGTGAAGGTGGCTCGGCCGTTTTCATCTGTGTGTCTCGTCAATTCATCCCGATAGCTGTCGTACCATTCATCATTAAAAGCAGGTGTGCCAAAGCAACTGTAGGCCTCGCCTGTCTCATATAATTTGAAGCGCACATCAGCATGGGCCAGAGGCTGACCTTCCCGCGAATGGGCGTCCACGGTAATGTGTATCCGTTCGCCTTGAATGTACATCGTTTTATCGGTCGTAACAGTCACAATATATTCGCCTGGCGTAGGAGCGACTTCAAAGTGCTGGGAGGTGCGCTGGCCGTCAACTTCAATAGACAAAGAGTAGTTGCCAGCCGCCAAGCTATTAGCCAAAGCAAACTCACCAAAAGCTGTGCCAAAGTGACTGCTACTGAGATCGGCCATATGCAAAATGGTACCTTCTTGGTTTCGCACATCTACCTGGATGGGTGTGCCTGCAGGCAGCATCACCGGATCGCCATTCGCGTTTTGGCGCATGATGACTCGATAGTAGACGGTTTGGCTGGGATGGTAGATGGGACGGTTGGTGTAGAGGTGCAAGTTGTAAGGGGTGATGGAGGGTGCAATATTATTGCTCCATCCACCCAAACCAGAATAGGCAAAATCATGACCGATTTGGGCAACGATTTTAGCGTCAGGAGGAACGGCCGTTTCCACCGTAAACAGTCCACTTTCATCTGTCAGACCCCTGTGCAGCAGGCTGCCATTTTGAGTTAAAATACGTATCTCGGCGTTGGCCGCCGTTTGTCCATCGAGGCTGGTAAGCCAGACGGCCGTTTTGGTTCCATCCTCATGCACCGTCAGCACGTGATTGGTCAACACCAGTACCAACTGGTCTTCTACCGTGTCCTGTACAGCAATGTCCAATACATAAAGCCCAGCTGCCAAATCACCGGGCAAAATCGTCTCCTGGATGCGCATGTAATCATTCAAATAGCTGGCTGGTTCCTCTTGCCAAGTGGCAACTAATTCGCTGCCTTTCAAGCTGCCTGTGGTCAGCCAGTCGTCACTATCAAGACGATGTAGGCGAAAGTTGGCCGGAAAAAGCTCACTGGGATAGCCAAATTGAATGGCGCGACGGCCGTTCAGACTCAACACTTGTACCTTTTCACCGTCACCAAAATTGGCTCTATCGGTCATGGCCCCTGTCTGGAACGACCAGGTGTAGTCTTGACTGAGAATGGGAAAGCCATTCACGTCCAAGGCATCGGTAGTTACGGTGACGTTGAAAATGGCTTCAGCGGCCAAACGATCATTCAATGGATGGATTTCCAATGTATTATCGTGCCATTCCAGCGTACCAAGCATACGTGGCTCTATTTGGAAGGCGGCTTTGGTGGATTCTTCATCCATCGGCCGATTGAAGGTGATTTGGATAGTGTTGGCCGGATGGACCGTGCTGTCCAGCTTTGGTGAAACGTCACTGATAATAGGGGCACTCATTTTCCGCACCGTGTCGGGCTGTGGCAGGGGCTGGCCTTGAGCATCCGTCAGCCCTTCACCAAAGGTAAGGGTGTAATGGGTGTGGCCTGTTAGAGGCGTGTCGGGCACAAATTGGAAGGTCGTTTGGGGTTCATCCCCGATGAGTTCACCAGTTGTTGCTGGCTCTAGCTGGAGGGCGAGGCTAGTTGGGTCGAGGGTGTAATTGAAAACGAGGGTGATGGGGTCGTTGTAGGTATTCACATTTGGCCAGGTGATTTTGTTGAGGAGGGGTTCCAGGCTGTATGACCAGCGGTAATCTTTGGTGAGGGATGTTTCTTCTTGATCAACGGCCGTTTGCTGCACCATAAAATTATAACTAAGATTGGGTACCAACGCCTCAACCACAGTTACTTCAAGCGTCGTTTCATCCACCCAGATCACATTGAGGGGTGTTTCTGGCCAAACATAGAGGGCTTCTTCAACAGTGGCCTGATTCATAACGCGATCAAAGGTGAGAGTGAATGTAGGGTAGCGGTCATTGCTTTTACTGTCAGCAGGGGTATGGATGAGACGAGGGACGTCGGGAATAATATCATCTATTTCGGCTGGGAATGGCGTAGCTGTCTGCCAAGGGGTTACTGTCAGCCAAGGCGTGACTGTGGGAAAAGCAGTAGGTGTAGCAGACGGCCGTTCCACGACCAGGGTTTCAACAGGATCAACCGTTGCTGCTGGTTCCAAAGTGGAATCTTGCTGCCGGGTGGGGGCGCAAGCAATGACCAAAAGTCCAATAAGTGTCAAAATAATAGTGAGGGTTTGCTGTCGCTTCATAATGACTCTCCTGAAAATAGCCGGATGAACAGGGATTTTCATCGCTTATGGTGTCCAACCGGACATGTAAACTCCTTATAAGATGAAAATGAATCTACCTCTCATTTAAGCAGTCAGAGAAAACGGCCGCTTGACGACCATCTTTTGTCCCATCTACGCTGCTCTACGCCCAGCCTACGTTAGAAGCTGATCAGAATGGCAAAATGAACCCATCCTAGGCGCTTTCTCGGCGAGAAATATAGTAGAATGGCAACATGCGTGATTATTGGGACAACCTCCGCTTATTTAATCGAAATGTACGCTGGTTTTTGCTGGCAACGGCCGTTCATGGCTTCGTCTTCTTTGGCATCTATTCATTACTCCTCAATCTCTACCTGTTGCGGTTAGGCTATGGGCCAGAATTTATCGGCATCGTCAATGGCCTGGGGCCACTCATGCTAGCTATATTCAGCATACCTGCGGGGATCGTGAGCCGTCGCTTTGGCAGTCGGCGCGTGATGATTGGCGGCTATTTCATGTCGGCCATCAGCTTTGCCCTTGTGCCCTCATCAGGGTTGTTACCAGAGATGGTTCAGCAAGGATGGATTGCGGGATCATATGCTCTCGGCTGGGCATCTGGAGCCTTTGTCATCGTCAACTTCGCCCCTTACCTTATGGCTTCTACAGGTGAACAAGAACGTAATCACGCTTTTGCCATTCAAGGTTCGCTCTTCCCGCTAGCCGGATTTTTGGGTAGTTTTTTGGGTGGCACTTTGCCCACCCTCTTTGCTAATTTGGCCAATCTAACACTGGATTCTCCACTCCCATACCGTAATGCCTTGTTGGTAGCAGCCACAATTGATTTGTTGGCAGCCTGGGCGATTTGGCGAACAGATGAAGTAGAAAATGTAGAGGTGGAAACGGCCGTATCCGCCACCTCCAATCCCCAGACCCAGACCAGCAGCCCGCCCCCTTACCGCCTTCTTCTGCTCTTCACCCTCGTCTCGCTGCTTACCGTCGGTGGCGAATGGACAATGCGCATCTATTTCAACGTCTACCTCGACACAGAACTGTCTGCACCTACCGCGCTCATTGGCACAATATCGGCAGGAGCCTTATTTATGGGATTGTTCGCCCTGTTTTCGCCCCAAGCGGCAGCACGCTGGGGCAAAAACCGTGTCGTGTTGATTGGGGTGTTAGGGGTTTTTGTCGCCTTTCTCCCTCTTATTTTCATTGCCCATTGGGTCGCTGTCGGCCTAGGCTACATGATATTGATTGGCGCAATCTCATTAAACAATCCCACTTACCTTGTGTTGAGCCAAAGTGTTGTTGAACCTCGTTGGCGCACCACGATTGCTAGTATGATCTCTATGTCCATTGGCATTGGGGTTGCTATCACCTCATTTGGCGGTGGCTTTATCATTGCCAATTTTGGCTATCGAACTTTGTTTGTGTTGGGGGCAATAGCTGGGTTGCTGGCAGCCACCATTGTGTGGGGGTTGTTCCCGCAGGATGAAGAGTTTGTGGGGCAGGCTGCGGTTGAAGTGGGGGATTAGGAGCGAAATAATGACTCAACAAATTAATATTCCCAATAGCACAGATGAGATTACGCCAGAGTGGCTGACGATGGCGTTGCGGGATGGAGGTGGGACGGTTGATGGGGAAACGGCAGTTGTCACCATCACAGCCACCCGCTTCGGCCAAGACGAAAGTTTTGCAGGTGGCACACTCTTACACTTAACCATCACCTACAATACCTCAACACAAAGTTTACCCCCCACCTTAGTCGCCAAATTATCCCCTAAAGACCCTGCAATGCGCCAACAGAACAAAGGTATAAATGAGCGTGAAATTCGCTTTTATGTAGAGCTTGCTGCTGGTCAAAACAATCTACCCATTCCCCTTGTTTACTACGGTGCTTTCGATGACGAAACAGGAGCTTCCATCCTACTTTTGGAAGATTTAACCGATTTCCGAGCTGTGAAATACGTAGAAGGGTGTCAACAAGCAGATGCCGAGCAGGTCGTGCAAGCCCTCGCCCAAATTCATGCGCTTTGGTGGAACAGCCCTCAACTAGCAGATCTAAACGGTATGGAGATGCTAGACGATTTTTCACTTCGTGAATGCTGGCTTCATTATGCCCAAAAGGTATCTGAGATTTTGCCAGACTTTATCCTACCCGATTCATTTATGGTCTTTGGCCAACAAGTTGTTGACAACGAGATAACCATTTTCAAACAGCTATTAGACACAGATGCCATGACCTGCATTCATCGGGATTTCCATGTGGATAATGTCTTATTTGGCGCACGGGCTACAGACAGTACCGTCAGGATATTAGATTGGCAATTTGCGGGCAAATGACATGGCGTATATGATGTCACATACTTCCTCATTAGCTCTGTCCCAACTGCTTTACGGCGAAAAATGGAGCAGGATTTCCTACACCTTTATCACGATGCCCTGTTGCGTTATGGCGTCACAGGGTACAGCTTTGAGCAATGTTGGTTTGATTATCGGCTGGCCGTTGTTGGCAAGCTATTTATTACGGTGGGCGCAACGGTTTTGGTAGACAACTCTACACCCCACAAACGCGCCTACCACCAGGCTGATTTACAACGATTACTCGCTTTTTGTGATGATCATGCAGTTGCTGAATTGATGGCATCGCTCTAAATTTTGGTATCGTGACCCGAATGGATCAAACGAGGTTCCCTTACCTGCCAAATAATCCTTTTTGGGAATTAGACAACATCATCATGTCTTCATTCTTCTAGCGTCACACTGGGCTTGGTTTAGCGGTGCCTTACTTTTATGGCGCAAAACATAGACCGTTGGGCACGGGGTGAGACTGTACAAAATGTCGTTAACTAGTGGTGCGCCAAACGGCCGTTTCTCCCTCTATCTTCGCGCGCATTTATGGCAAACCTGCAAACAAATCCGTTAACCGATTTTCAGACAACCCATTTGATGGTGGGGGCGATACTTGAATAAAATGCTCAACACCTGATGCTTGTAACTGCATCTCTTTGGGAATTCTGCGGAACATATTGTCCTCGCCAAACTGCGTTCGGTGGGCCATCATTGCTTCTTGTTTGGTGTCAAACAGATCATGCACATCAATCACATGGGTTACGGCCGTTTCCGTACGCAACAACTGTTCTTCTGGCAAGCCGTCCCCAATCCCCGCGTTTTCGATGTAACCAGCAGCAACAGCCGCCTCAATCATTTTCCCAAACTTCGTAAATGGAATCACTGCATGGAACAAGCGTTGTGGCTGCCACGTATCCCCACTATTGGGGTAAGCACCCTCATCGCCAACCTTATCATAAGCTTCTGTTGCCCAGCGGCTCACTATCTGGTGATCCGGATGCCCATACCAGCCAAATGGCTCGAACGTAATCACCACATCTGGTTTTAAGCGGCGCATCAACCCAACCAACTGCTCTTGTACCGCCTCAGGCTCAGCTTGCACCAAGGCACGAGGGTCTCTATTTTCCGGTGTGCCTTCCATACCTGAATCACGTCGTTCCAAAAACTCCAAATAGACGATGCCCAAGATGTCACAAGCTGTTCTCAGCTCCTTTTGCCGCACTTCTCCCAACGTTTCCGGCGTAGCCAAAGATGAATCGCTAATCTCACCTGCCTCCCCTTTGGTGGCACAGACCAAAGTCACTTCTATACCGTTACGGGCATAGTGGGCCAACGTTCCTCCGATCGCCCCCTCGTCATCGGGATGAGCAAATATCGCCATTAATTTTTGCATGAAGTGTTACCTCGGTAAATATGATGCTAATATCTTACGCAGATACAAGATGATATCCAAATTTGGAGGTTCAAAATGAAAACGAGAGCAGAGTGGCCCTGGTCAGATGAACTAGACGCTGTAGTCGTAGCCCCGGATTCCCATATTGTTTTGCTTGAAAATGAATCGGTGCGTGTATTGCAGGTCGTCTTAGCACCCGGACAAAAAGAACCATTCCACACCCATAAATTGCCCAGTGTTTTTATCCTGACCAAGCCAGCTTTGTTACGTTACTATGACGAAACAAAAAAGCCAGCTTTTGATACCCAAGAACGTTCTGAAGCTGATATGCCTGAAACAGCATGGGTAGGGCCTGAAGGTTTGCACGCTGTGGAAAACATTGACGACAAGGTGTATGAGGCCTTTCGCATTGAACTGAAAAACTAAGGCCTTCTCACTGACTGTTTCTCAACGTCATAAAAATCTACACGACCCTTAGAAATGGTCTACACATTGCCTACATAATTGATAGCTACACTTTGTTTCAAGATAAAAATTCCTACAGTTATGGAGGCAATGAGATGAAATCAAGACGGAAACGATTCTTTAAGCGGCTATTCAAGGTTGTCAAGATACCCTTTTTAATAGGCATTGGTCTGTTGATTGGTCTGGCCATTAGTGAGAGTTCACATGTGTCACACCACAGCGTCATCATTGAGAATGACGGCCGTTTCCACGAAGAAATTGTGCACGATATAGAACAGCGCATTGAAGAGCAGATTGAACACCGCATCGAAGATCGCATTGTGAACGAGATAGTGATTCCGCCCATTCCCGATATTCCTGACATCCCAGATTTACCTAAGTTAGATACAAATGTTTATATTGATAACGGCCCTTCATTTTGGGATGTATTAAATGGCATTGGTACGATTTTGGCCTCGCTGATTTTGGTAGGTCTGGGTGGCAAGATGTTGATACAGCGGCGACGTCAGCCGAAAGAGAAGTCACCAGAGTCGGTTAATGTGTAAACAGTAAACAGTGAGCAGTATCCAGTGAGCAGACCACTGCTTACTGAATACTGACCACTGCATGCTGACTATGATAGAATCCTCTCAGGATGAGTGAAAAAATATTGATCGTGGAGGACGAGGTGCGGATTGTGCGCACGTTGCGGCTCTATTTGGAGCAGGCAGGTTTTGCGGTAACGGCCGTTCACGATGGTACTCAAGCCGTGCCCGCATTTCGTCAAGAACGGCCGTCACTCGTCCTCCTCGACCTCAATTTGCCCGGCCAGGATGGCTTAGACATCTGCCGCAGCCTGCGCCGTATGGGCAACGTGCCCATCATCATGCTCACAGCCCGGACAGAAGAGATGGATCGGTTGATCGGTCTAGAATTGGGCGCAGACGATTATATTAGCAAGCCCTTTTCACCACGGGAAGTGGTGGCTCGTGTTCGTGCGGTTTTGCGTCGCACTCACGGAAGCTGGGCCAGCAGCGAAACTCTGCAAGCAGGTGCTCTCCAGCTTGATTTAGCCGCTTATCGCGTTTGGATTGACGGCCAGCTATTGGATGTGACCCAGACAGAATTTGAGCTTCTGGCAACACTCATCCGTCATAAAGGGCGTGTTTTAAGCCGGGCGCAGCTCTTAGAAGCCATACAAGGCGTGGCCCACGAAGAATTTGAACGGGCCATTGACCAACATATCAAAAATGTACGGCGCAAGCTCAAAGATATTATTGGCGATGTTTCCGTCATCCAGACGATCTATGGTGTGGGCTACCGCCTAGATGAAGTGGAATTGCCCTAAACATGGTGGCTAGAGGCTGGGAACTTGAAGCCTCGCGGCTTACTCTCTAGCCTCCAACTCTATTCTTATGCGTAAACGATTAAAACGGTTACGGTCGTCTAGCTGGCGGCGATCTTCAGTAAAACCGAAACGAGTGCGGCACAAGCGGCGTATCTCGCTGCGAAATTGGCGTTCTGGCAGCCCAAAGCCGACACTCAAAAAAAGGACGTGGTTGCAGTGGCTGAAACGGCCGTTAAGTTTTTTGTGGCGCGTTTTGCAATGGAAGTTGCAACTACTGGCTCGTGCCTGGCGTGGTTTCCGTTGGCTCACGCGCAGCCTCTGGTTCCGGCTGATGGGTGCTTTTGCTGTGGTCATTATCCTCATGCTGTTTATGGTTATGAGCGTAGTAGACAACTTCACCAACCGTGCCTTCAGCCAATATATTAGCCAACGCAATGAATATGTTCGGACTGTTTTGCCCACCTTGGTGGCCCCTGAAATCGTTGATGCCACCACGATTGAGATTCAGGATGGGCAACTCATCATCCGCCGCCCCCGTCTAGAGATTCCTGAGATTCCTGAAATACCGGAAAGACCGGAACGGCCGTCCGATCCTCCCCTTAGCGAAACACAACTAGAGCCAATCATTGTGCAACCGACAACCGAAATCATTCTGGAGGATGTGATTGATATTCCTCTGCTTGATTTGTTGGCTCCTACGTCCTCAGAGGCATTAGGCCATTCGTTTTTGGTTGATGTGCAGCACGCTGTGCAAACGGCCGTGATTGCGGCTGGCATCGCCTCATTATTTTTAGGCACACTGCTTTTCTATCAAATTACCCGTCCCTTGACCCAAATGCGACGCGCTTCACAAGCTTTGGCAGCAGGTGAAACGGATGTTCAAGTGCCCGTACGTTCTCAAGATGAGCTAGGCAAGGTGGCAGCCGCTTTCAACCAGATGGCGGCCGACATTTCGCAACAGGAACAGTTGCGGCAGCAAATGGTGGCCGATGTGGCCCACGAACTCCGCACTCCGCTCACTGTGATGAAGGCCAATCTAGAGGGCATGTTGGATGGCTTGTTGCAGCCAACAAAATCAGAACTGGGCGAATTGCATGAGGAAGTGCAGCGGCTCTCGCGCTTGATTGACGATTTACGTCTACTTTCTCTGGCAGATTCAGGCCAATTAACATTGGTTCTAGAAACCGTAGATGTGCGGCGAGTGATGGCGAGGGTGGTAGCTTTGTTGATGCCGCTGGCTGAGGCGCATGAGGTCAGATTGGCAGATGATGCTCCCGAACAACCCCTCATCATCGTAGCTGATGCTGACCGGGTGCAGCAAGCCCTGACTAATTTGGTGGCCAATGGCATACGGCATACACCCCAAGGTGGGCGGGTAAGAGTTACGGCCGTTCAGGAAAAAGAGACCGCCCACCTTTCTGTCATTGATAGTGGCCCCGGCATCCCCCCTGATGATCTGGCCTATGTCTTCAACCGCTTCTGGCGCAGCGACAAATCACGCAGCCGCCACAGTGGTGGCTCTGGGTTGGGATTAGCTATTGTCAAACAGATTGCGGAATTGCATCACGGCTATGTGACGGCCGTTTCCCCCAACAACACCGGCGCCATCTTCACTATTTCCTTGCCACTCAAACAATCATAGGTGCTTCCACCCCAAAATCACAAAATTCCCCAGCCACACCCAGACATAAACAGGATCAGGCTCAACTAAGAGCAACACAAGCAGCAGTGTCACCAACCCCAGCATCACGGCCCAGGCATCTTTTTTCAAGATGGTTAAACACAAACCAAAAGCAATGCCTAATATCGTTGGTGCCAGCCACAATGTCAATCCTGTCCAAATGCCAAAGGTGACGGCCAGAGCTTTGCCACCCTGGAAACGCAAGAAGGGAGAAAAAGCGTGGCCCAGAATAGGAGCCAGAGCAACGGCCGTTAACCACCACCCTTCTAATCCCAACCCATAGTTACCAACAGCCACTGGCACTACCCCCTTAGCAAAATCCAGCAGTATGGCCAACATCCCCCACCACATCCCTCCTGTTTTCCAGACATTAAATGCACCAGGATTGCCATCCCCCACCTCTCGAATATCTGTTTGCAAAGCCAAACGGCCGATCCACACCGAAAACGGCAGCGACCCACTCAAAAACGATAACAGCACCCAAACAACATTCATGCTCTCTTCCAATCCTGAGCAATCGTGTCCTAAATTATTAGGACAGAATCGTTAAAATCTGTCCCATTTTCTTGCAAACAAGCCTGGATAATAGGAATAGAAATCTTTATTCGCAGGAAATGTTGACTGATTAACCCACTAAATTTATAAATCGGCGAGAAAGCGATTTTTCTGCCTTCCAACCAACCCCCTTCTTTTTCTTGTATAATGCCTATGTATTCTAATTCATCAGAGTCTATTTTGCCTTCTCCGGGGCCAATTTGGTAGCTTTTGATAAAGTTCAGTAAACAAGGCATCGTATGAGTGATTTAAGATCTCCAACAGTGCCAGCAAAATCAAGAAATTCTCAACGGCTTGCAATTTTAATGGCTATTCTGCTGTTGATACTAGTAATGGGTATTGCCGGAGTAAAAACGGCCGTTGCCACCCTCCGTATCCGCAAAATTAGTGGTGTAATGCCGCCTGGAGTTGAGGCCATTATGCCGTCTACTGGTTTCCCCGGACAGTTTGTTTATGACGGGTAGCAAATCAGCCCTGACGGACAACATGTACTTTATACGGCTGATCAGGAAGAAGACAATACCTATGAATTAAATCATGTCTCTATCAACGGCGGCTTATCAACCAAGCTGAATGATACATCAGAAACAAATGATATCAGTTATAGGATCAGCTGGAGTGAACCCGAATTGGAACACATCATTGAACAATATTATCGCGGTACGGGTTTAGCTGGTCCGGATCGGGTTAAACTGTTCAAGCTCGTCTGGGATGCCCTTTATTCTGAATTTGCGGGACGATATTCACTCTATGAGCGCAATTATGCTGGCAATCAAGATCAACAGCGGCTAGATGCCCTACGCTGGGCGCAACTCCGTGGAGACGCTGACCGATTTAAGGGATTGGTTGACCAATGCCTAGATGATTATGACGCGAATGGCTGGCGAGATGAAGCATATCCATAAATGGGATGTATTGTCTGGCGACAAAACCTTTTGAACTGATTATCAATGTGAAAGGCTTTTGGCAGCACTTTACACCCCTACCCCCACATAGATTAAAAAATTGTCCGGGGTAACGACATCAAACTTCGCTTCAGGATAGGTATTAAGAAAAGATTTAGGGGGACGGACGCGTCTATGTCGCCACTTATATTCAAAAGCAAACAGCTTGCCGGCCCGTTCCTCTACCAGGTCTACTTCTGCACCACTGTAGGTGCGCCAAAAATAAGCATTGACCAACGCTCCTTGATAGGCTAACCATTTAAGACGTTCGCTAACCATCAAGTTTTCCCACAGATGACCCACATCATTTCGTTCAGATAAGGGGGAAAGATTGCCAATAACGGTATTACGTACACCCACATCCCAGAAGTATATTTTATCCCGTTTGCTGACCTCTTTACGCAAATTACGACTAAAACCACCCAAGCGAAAAACAACATAGGACTGCTCTAGTAGGTCAATATAGCTGGCAACTGTATCTTTGCTCATGCCCAATTGGGTGCCTAACTCATTTAATGAGACCTCTTGCCCAATTTGAAAAGCCAATAGCCTTAACAAATCTCGCAATTTGCTGGAATGGCGAATGTTACTAATTTCCAGGATATCCTTGTACAGAAAACTTGATGTTAAATTACGCAAGTAATCCCGTTTGGCGTCACTGCCCACCATTGAGAAAATATCAGGATAACTGCCATAAATCATCCGCTCCGGTAACATGTCTGCCAATTCAAAGGCATTATGGTGATGGGCCAATTCGCAGAAGGCAATGGGATAGAGTGTATGTGACCAGGCTCGGCCAGTTAATGGTTCGCGGGTTCTGCTAGCAAGATGCAGTGATGATGAGCCGGTAGCAATGATGCGTAGGTCAGGGATATTGTCGGCCATCAATTTTAAGTTGATACCAATTTCAGGGATACGTTGGGCTTCATCGATAAAGATTAGATCATAACCGCCTGTCAAATCACGCAGTTGGCGTAAGTCCCGACTAGATAATACGTTGATAAAGCGCAGTTCATCAGCGTTGATGGACAAGGTGCGAAAGGGTGTCTGTGAGAGTAAGTGTTGCACAAGTGTGGTTTTTCCCACCTGTCGCGCCCCAAATAACAAGATGACTTTGCTCCCCTCTTGCAGTTCAGTCTCTAATTTATTTTGAATGTGGCGGGTTATCATCATCACTTGATGATAGTGGATTAGCCGAATTAGTGCAAATTCGGCTAATCCACTAGCCAAATTAAGGGTAAAACAGCTAATTTACAGAGCTGCAACGGCCGTTACCCACAAAAATAACGGCCGTTCCTCATGATGATTGGGGTAACGGCCGTTAAATCACACCCTTCTGTTTCGGATAAAGAAGTAGAAATACGCTGCGAGGACATTGTGCCAGGGTAATAGTGAAGGTTATCACCCTGTGGTATAACTTCCAAAACAGTAAACAACATGGATAAGGAAAAAGAGCTAATGACGAAACCACCTTTTACTTTGCCCTGTGACTTAGGCGACGGCTTACTATTACGCTGGGGGCGGCCAGAAGATGCTGAAATCGTGGCTCAATTTAATATTCAGCATTTAAGTGATGATCCCAATGAGCCAGAAGAAGTTTTAGGCCATGCCACCCACGATTTGATGCAGGGTGATCATCCCACAACAAAGGCATCTGATTTTACATTGGTGATTGACCAAAATAATGACAATAAGCTGGTCTCTACGCTTTGTATCATTCCTCAAGTGTGGACATATGATGGCCTTCCTTTCAAAGTGGGTCGCCCTGAGCTAGTAGCCACTGACCCAGCCTATCGTCGGCGCGGCTTGGTGGCGGCCCAATTTGAGGCCATCCACGCCAAAAGCGCGGCCAATGGTGAAATGGTGCAGGCAATTACGGGTATCCCCTGGTTTTATCGTCAGTTTGGCTATGAAATGGGCCTTGATTTAGGCGGTGGACGTAGCTTTTTCTGGTCCCGCCCTGGCAATGACAAAGCTGTTACCGTTGAAAGCTACCGTTGGCGACCAGCCACGCCAGCCGACATACCTGTTTTACACAAACTGTACGTGGCACATTGCCAAGAAAGCCTGATTGCCTGCCTGAGGGATGATGAGCAGTGGAAGTATGTGGCTTTTACGGCCCACAAAAAAGGGTTCATGTATCTCAATGCACATATGGTGGAAACGAAGGAGGGAACGGCCGTTGGCTATGCCGCCTATTACGCTCATGGGCAGCAATTTTTCATCAGTGAGTTAGCGGTTTTGCCCGGCCACTCCCTGCGCCAGGTGGCTCTGTTTATCACCCGCATGTTGAAGGCGGAAGCCGAAGAGTTAAATCCAAAACGCAAGAAACCTATTACCTCGATTCAATTTAGTCTAGGTGCAGCCCACCCCATCTATCGGGCCTTGGAGAGGGAGTTGGAGAAACAAAAACGGCCGTATGCCTGGTTTATTCGTGTGCCTGATCTGCCCGCATTTTTGCAACACATTGCACCCGTCTTGGAAAAGCGGCTAGCCAACAGCGTCTTGGCTGGCTTTGAGGGCAAATTGCGCCTCAGCTTTTATCAGAGCCACCTGGCCTTGACCTTTACTCAGGGTAAATTGAGCGAAGTTGGCCCCCATGCACCAAAAGATTTCTTTGACTGCGATGCCTTCTTTGCGGACTTAACCTTTCTACAACTACTCTTTGGTCAACATACCGTGGAAGAGATCAATCAGGTTCGGGCCGACTGTTATGCCGAGAAGTCAGAAACGGCCGTACTCCTCAACACCCTCTTCCCCAAACAACATTCTTGGGTGTCCGGTTTGGAATAAAGATTTTAAAGTGAGCGCTTGCTCCAGCGTTGATAGACGATATACGAGTAAGCACAGACCAGACAAAACTACTCATTTCCAAACCATTCCTGATATAGTATGGCATACTCACCAGACTCAACCAGTCGGAGCAAAGCGAGATTGACCCTTTCTCGTAATACCGGATTTTGAGAAAGGGCGATACCATATTGTTGCTCCTGAAAAATAACACCCGCCAGCTTCACCGTCTCACCACCGTCAAGGGCAACGTAATGTTGTAAGACAGGTGCGTCGTAAACCACAACGTCTACATCATTGTTAAGGAGGGCAGCATAAGCCTCATCCTCATGCAAAAATAGAATCGGTTGAATTCCCTGCTGATTCAAATAATCCTGCGCTGTACTACGTTCAATAGTTGCAACTCGTTTCCCAGGCAAATCATCTGGCCCGCTAATATGAGAGGTAACCTCATTAACCACAAATGTCGTCGCAATGCTGGCCGTAAATGAAGCCAATACAAACAGCCCAGAAAACATCCAAATTAAGCCAACAATACGCCCAAGCACAGTTTTGGGTGTTTTGTCGCCATAGCCAACCGTTGTCGCAGTTACTGCCGCCCACCAAAAAGCTTCCCATATACCTGGCCAATAGGTCTCCGCAAAATCCTCATTAATAAATCGTTCACTAAGCCAAATAACATGCGCGGCGATGAGTAAAGAAATAAGTAAAAAGCCCAGCACCCTAAGCAATTGTGCTGAGAAGATGGTTTGAATGAGGTTTAGCAATCCATCACCCCATAACCCCCGATCTTCAGCAGCTATCATAATTTGTAAACCTGACTCAAAATAGGCATGTGAGAAATCGAGTGTTCTTTCACGCTGTTCGGTAATACCAATACCTGCTACTGCTGCATCAGCCGCCTCCCGTTCAACCTCGTCGAGTAATTTGACGAGAGTATTCACCCCATAAAGTTCGTATTCTAAATTGGCCTCACGAGCAATTAACTTCAGTAGTTCGATACTAAAACCAGTATATTGCCGACTATCAACATCGTAAATAACAAAGGGTGCCAATGGTTTGGTTGCGATTCGCAATGTTGGCAAGGACTGTGTTGTTTCACTCAAAACCTCATTTTCAATTTCAGCCACTAATGTCTCATCATGTGCAGCAATAGCAGCAGCCAACCAACCATCAACCATCTTCCTGTTATTCGCAATCCAGCTAGCAGCATGTTGCTCAATATCAGCTTGTTCATCTTCGCCCCCAATCAGCAGAGCATTCTGAGTTGATATGTCATCGAGCGGTATTACAACCACTTCTAGCAACGCTCGAATTGCCGGATTTACTCGTAAAAAATCCCGATTAGCAACCGTGCGGATATCGTTTGGAGGAAACCCCATTAAGCAAGGAGAGGCTGTACAGCCAGCAACATTGGTCACGGATGTTTGATTTGCAAGCTCTTCTTGGCCTGATGGTAATGTGGGGAAAGGTACCTCAATCCAAACAACATCCTCCCCAGGAACCAATGTGCCAATCGTCCAATTGGGTGTCCAAGTATAGAAAAAGATTGGCTCACCAGTGTCAAATTGCTCAACTGTATTAACCATCAAGGGACCGTAATCCCCCTGCACATGTTCAACCACATCGCGCAATTGATAACTACCAAGGTGATGCTCAATAATCTGTTCGCAACCCCAACCAATATTGCACCCAATTAGATCCGCATACCCGTTACCATCTTTGTCAAAATGTGCTGCCACTTCAGCTCGCCCAAAATCAGCAAGAGACGTGATGTTGAGAGCCTCAGCCGAATTTCTATCAACTAGATACCCTTGTAAAGCACCACCTTGCACTTGTGTTCCTATGATTTCAATCTGTGCTATCACCATATCGGTTAGGAACACATCATGCAATGGGAACCAGCCATTGACCCAAAAATCGATGTCACCCGCTGCAACTGCTTGGTAGAACTGGTCGTTGTCAAATGTACGCGGACGCTCAACTTGATAACCCAATTCCAACAATAACTGTCGATATATCTCAGCTTGAAACCAACCCGTATCCCATGTCGCACGACCCATCCAAATCGGCCGATTATCTCCAATTTTAGTCTCATTACCTCTTTGTGCGTGCAGGGGCACTGCTATGAACAGTGTGCCAAACAATACGCACAGGAAAAAAAACGGCCGAAGGCAGCGTGCTTGGACGAAGTAAGAAGAAGATGGTTTACGTAACAAATGCTTCATTTTTTTATTTTGACTCAGAACTATATGAATGAAAGCCAATGTTTACACTGTCGTGCTAGGTAATAAAGTTTGATCAATATTTATAAGCTTCTTAAACTTTCGCTAGATTTGCCATGCACTCTCAATAGGTGTTGCGCTGTTGACAATCGGAGGTTATAATGCCCTAATCTATAATATATCATTAATATATTAGACATATTCTATTGTAACTCATCTTCACCATACATCACAAAAATCAACAAACAAATACAGAACAGCAACTATACAATTAGCTGAAAACCCTTTCCAACCATGCAGGTTTCTGAAATATCATTAAGGTCACTTCCATAAAACAATGACACTATTAGAGTTACGGATCTGGGAATTGGGCTGAGACCTTTCATTTTTATTTTGGATGGCTTAATTTCTCAAAAGACTAAGTACACGGAAAAGTAAATAATGTAGAGTTTGACTCGCTGCAAACCACTTGCAATGGTTCGCTATAGGCTTGAAAATTTTTGTTTACGGTGTACTAAATAGAAACAGCAAATTACACTTTACCTTCAAGTTTATTGAAGAAGGAAAGGAGATAATATGTGTACTTGAAGCATGCCACGATCACTCAATTCATTAAATAGCAAGTAGATATCTTGCTAATGTATTTGGTCGGCAGAAACGCCGAAAATGTTTATAGATAAGGAGAAAAGGATGTCTGAGATTGTAAGTGCTGATGATCAAAGAAAGAGGAAGAACCAATTAGAAGCACGTAAGGCTGTAGAGGAACGGCGGCGTAGAGAGGAAATAGAACGCCGCCAAGCGATTGAGGAACGTGATGATTTTTACGGACTTCAGGTTGATCCCGAAGTTGAATATTATGAAGAAATCATTCATCGTGAACCGGGCGATACAAATTGGGTTGGACACGGATTCGATATTCACCCACAGGTGACCTTTACTGCAGGTGGATTATTGATAGTTTTTGTAGTCTGGACACTTCTAGCGGGAGAGCAGGCCTCTGCAACTTTTAATAGCATACTTGCTGGTATCAGCTCAAATTTTGGCTGGCTTTATATTGCTGCTGCTAACATATTTGTGATTGCAATGATCCTCTTTGCATTCAGTAAATATGGCAAAATTCGCATCGGTGGAGCAGATGCTAAGCCTGAATTTAGCAACTTTGCTTGGTATGCCATGCTCATTAGCGCTGGTATGGGCATCGGGCTCATGTTCTGGAGTGTAGCAGAACCTATTTTCCACTTTGCTAACCCATCCCCCATGTTTGGGGTTGAAGCTGGTAGTGCAGAGGCTGCACAGGCCGCCTTTGCCGTGACCTATTTCCATTGGGGATTACACCCATGGGCTATTTACGCCCTTGTCAGCCTAGGTCTAGCCTTTTTCGCTTTTAACCGAGGCCTTCCGCTAACTATTCGCTCGGTCTTTTATCCAATTCTGGGTGAGCGTATTTATGGCTGGTGGGGCAATGTGATTGATATTTTGTCCGTTATAGCAACCTTATTTGGTCTTGCCACTTCGCTAGGTTTTGGTGTACAGCAAGTTTCTGCGGGGCTTAATTTTTTGTTTGGCCTGCCAACGGAAACATGGTTCCAGGTTCTCCTTATCGCCATTATCACTGGGTTTGCAACAATGTCTGTTGTTGCCGGATTAGATGGTGGCGTTAAATTACTTAGTGAGTGGAATATTCGTATCGCTGCTGCCCTACTCTTGTTTGTGCTTATCGTAGGGCCAACCGTCTATATCCTTAGTTCTTTCTTTCAAAACGTTGGCTTCTACTTCCAGAAATTGCCTCAGTTGGCACTTTGGACAGAAACTTATCAGACAGGGGATAGTAAGTGGCAAGCAGGCTGGACTGTTTTCTATTGGGGCTGGTGGATTTCTTGGTCTCCCTTTGTGGGAATGTTTATTGCGCGTGTGTCGAAAGGACGCACGGTTAAAGAGTTTATTGTTGGCGTAATAGTATTACCAACATTGCTATCTTTCTTTTGGATGTCAGTATTTGGCGGCACGGCCGTTTTCTTTGAGCAGACCGGTATGGATGTCTCCCGGGCCGTTAACGAAAATGTAGCCACAGCTATGTTTGAGATGTTCCAGAATCTGCCATTAACAGGAATCCTCTCATTTATCGGCATTGTGTTGGTTGTATTCTTCTTTGTGACATCATCAGACTCTGGATCACTTGTTGTAGATCACCTTACCTCGGGTGGCAAGCTTGATTCACCTGTCCCCCAGCGCGTTTTCTGGGCTATCATGGAAGGATTGCTCGCATCCGTCTTGTTGCTGGGCGGTGGCTTAGCTGCATTACAAACGGCATCAATTACAGCAGGGTTACCATTCACGATTGTTCTGCTGATAATGATATTTAGTCTACGCAAAGGGTTTGATGAGGAGCTACATCATTTAGATGCACATGAGTTGGCAGAGGTTATCGAGAGAACATCAATTGATGTGGAAACATTAGAAGGTGGCTTACCAGTGGCCGGAGATTGATATTTTTGCTAGCCAAAGATATGCAAAATTCCGACAAATAACCTTCAAAGAATCGCTCACTATCATATTGGGTGGCCATTAGGAAGCTCCTTGGTTTAGTTACCTTTCACGATGGAGCTTTCTTATGGTCACCGCAAGGTAACAACTTGGGTTAAGTTATATTGTCTTATGTCAATACAATGAATATATTGACGGCCGTTATTGAAGCTGGTTCTTGATCTGCAAAATTTCCTTTGCGGGATCAGAAAAATCGGCCGTTGTCTTAGCCTCTAAATGGCTATGATACAAATGGGGGCACTGGGAGTGAATGATTCTCTTAATAGTGCGAACTTGCTCCTCTTCAATGGCCATATGCAATACCTGAGGCTGTTTTGAGCCATAGTCAAGGTGCAAGTTATACCGCCCCACTCGGAACACTTTACCTCCTGTTGGCCGCCACTTGATTCCAACACTACGATTGCGATTATTCGCCGCTTGGAGAGTAGGGGCGAAGCGAATACGCCGTAGGCCAGCTGCGTTATGTGTGCCTAAAAAGTCATACTGGAACAAAGAACGGCCGACCCGTACTGTCTTGTCCCCAATTTCTAAAACATATTGGCCGAACAAATGCCATAACACAGCACAAATAACCAGCACAGCCATTGCGAACCAGAGCGTGATACCACCCACATAAAACCAGAGGGTGGAACCAGATAGCTCTCCGGTCTGAATGAGTTCCTGTAAATGTAGCCACCTAACAGAGAAAAGAATTTGTGTGCTGGAGACAAGGACCAAACCAGCCCAAAGAGTAAAAAACATACTGCCCCGCCAACGCTTATTACAAGGTACGGTCAGGCGCAGACAGCCGTCTGCCATTCGCATTTTCACCCCATAACCAACAAGAACCGCTTCTTTCTTCACTGCTTGCATAATAAGACTCCTGCCAACAACAGCCTATCGGCTGATCCAATATGATTGCCCTCTTTACGCAAATCTTATTTTCTCTGTTGCACAGTTAGCTCCTGGCTAACTCTAGCATATCTCTGTGTCACTTCTCCCTTTTCGCACTTTTTTCGCACCTACCAATTAATATAGCCCCATCACGAAATGAAAAGGACAGAATCAGAAAAACAATCTGATGTGCCTTGTAACTAAAAGTTTTAGGAGATAACGAATGTCTACCAAAGCAATAGATGAAGTTTTAAGCCGCTGGTTCCGCGATGGAAAGTTCCGCACGCAAGTTCGGCACGACCCCAAAAAGGCGCTGGCAAATTA
The DNA here is from genome assembly GCA_965223555.1 of Promineifilaceae bacterium (SeqCode). Taxonomy (GTDB): domain Bacteria; phylum Chloroflexota; class Anaerolineae; order Promineifilales; family Promineifilaceae; genus CBDCWU01. Next base: position 1,249,562 of record CBDCWU010000009.1, on the reverse strand, counting down.
CGACTTGACCCTGAACCAGCGAGAGTGGTTCTTAAGTTTGAAAAAACAGGCAGCAGAAGATGAACCAGAGACAGTTGTACCGAGTGAAGGTAAAACGGCCGTTCCCAACTGGTTATTCAGCCTGAATTGATTAAAACGTAACACAACAAAACTTGACATAAATTAGGAGATGAAATGAAAACCTTAATTTGTCCTATTTCCACACAACGAATCAACCGCTATGTTGTCCGGCTGACTGGGCTGATGATGGCTACCATGATTGCCCTTTACCTGCTTACTGGCAACATCACCTTCATTATGGTCATCGTCCTTGACTATTTCATCCGAGCCTTCACCAACCTGCCCGGCAGCCCTTTTAGCTGGGTGGCGGCGCAAATTGCAGACAGCTTTGACTGGTCGCCCAAACAGATTGATAAAGCACCCAAGATTTTTGCAGCGCGAGTAGGCTGGTTGTTTGCAGCAGCAACGGCCGTTCTCTACTTCATCTATCCCCCTGCCAGCCTCATCGTGGGCGCAACGCTGATGGCTTTTGCCCTGCTCGAATCTGTCCTTGATTTCTGCGTTGGCTGTGTCGTCTACACCTACATCGTTTTGCCCCTTATGGCTGAAGCATAAAGCAAAATTAAACTACCCAAGACTATTCAAAGACAGGGGTTGCCTCAGGCAGATGGCAACCATTTGCATCCGAAGCAAGGATACACATTTTGGTTTGGCCATCCGGCCTACATGCCCGACAACAGCAAAACCATCCTACATATTCCCGAACAGCCTCACCGCGACGCCAACGGCCGTCCCCGCTACCCAGAACAAGCACACTGGATTAATCACATCATCTGGCGTGAACGGTTAAAGGTAACGGCCGTATGGTCATCCCATTGGCGTTTTGAAAACAAAGAGGCGCTGCAACGCTTTTTGTAATTATTAAACGTCTAGCAAACACGGATGAGGATGGAAACCACCACCTATATAGCCGCTATTTTTTTATAGAAATTTAGAGAGATTATCACTATGAGCATAATTAACAAACAACGACGTGAGCGTAATAACCTTGAATCAAATGACACTTTACGTCCAAATAAAATCATCCTGATTATTGCACTTGCCATTTGCATATTAATCGCCATTTATCTGACAAGAACGTTCTTGTTAGCTAATCAAATCGTTGTCCTCGGCCTGATTCTAACTACAATCGGTTCCCTCGCCTTGACTCAGGAACGGTAAACTCCCTGCCCCCTGCTTACCAACACGAAGCATAACAAGGGGTACAAGCCCTGGCCGCGCCCTAAGGTCACCATTTCGGTACTGTCCGCCTCGGCATCATAAATAAACAAATCTTCACAACTTACAGCATGTGCCTCTTCGCCACACATCACCTGGCTACCCCTAGCGACGGTTCACCAGGGGCATCATAGGAGGTGGTGTGTTGGTAGACACAGGTACATAAGGTGCTGGCCATCACGAAGAGGGTTTCGGGGGTCCTTGGCAGACGCGTCCGCCTAAGCTGACGCGTCAGATTGACAAAGGTTGCATAAGGTCTATTGGTGCTGGGGGATCGGCCGTTGCCGTGGGGAATGATGTTGGCTATGTCAAGGTTGGGCTAGGCAGGGCTGTCTCTAACGGCCGTGTCGCCCCAATAACGGCCTCATCAGCCTCTGGCTCAACTCTAAGAAAACGGGTAATTATCGTCGTGTCCGCCCGAATAGTCCGCCTCTTTTCTCTGGCCGTTTCTTCTCTGGCCGTTTCTTTTGTTGCTGGGTTTCTAGCTGAGCTTGTTGCTCCTTGACACGCCGCTCCCGAACGGCCGATGACAAAAACATCTCCGGGGGCAGGTCAAAGCCATGATTTTTGAGTTCCTCCTCAAAGCGTGGCCGATAGCCGCCGGGCACAAACTCACCAAGGATATGGCCTTCATCATCCCGTTCTCGCTCCTCAAAGCGGAAAATATCTTGCACAATCACCGTGTCCCCCTCAATGCCGATCACCTCGGTGATGTTCATCACCTTACGTGTACCATCGCGTAGCCGTGCTTGCTGCACAATCAGATGAACGGCCGATACAATCTGCTGTCGCACAATGGGCAATGGCAAATCCATACCCGCCATCAATACCAACGTTTCTAGGCGAGAAATCACGTCACGGGGTGTATTAGCATGAGTGGTCGTCAAGCTGCCATCATGGCCGGTATTCATCGCCTGCAGCATGTCCAATGTCTCTGGACCACGACATTCACCCACAATAATGCGATCTGGGCGCATACGAAGCGCATTCTTTACCAAATCACGCGTGGTCACTTCTGTATCTTCAAGGTTAGCCTTCTTCTTCGTTTCAGCGCGGATAACATGACGCTGTTGCAAGCTCAACTCCGCGGCATCCTCAATCGTCACAATGCGCTCGCCATCAGGGATGAAGCTGGACAGGACGTTCAACAAGGTCGTTTTACCCGAACTGGAACCGCCAGCCACCACAATATTGAGCTTAGAGACAACACAGGCTTCCAGAAATTTGGCCATGTCTTCGCTCATACTGCCAAAGTTGATCAGGTCTTGTACTCCCAACGGTTCTTTGGCATATTTGCGGATGGTGAGGGCAGGGCCATCAATAGCACAGGGCGGCACAACAGCATTTACCCGTGAGCCATCGGGCATACGCGCATCCACCATGGGTGTCTCAGCGTCAACGGTGCGCCCCAGTGGGTCTACAATTTTGTGGATAATGCGTTCCACATGCGCATTGTGGGCAAAGGTGGCGTTGGACTTCGTGAGACGGCCGTTCTGCTCCACATAGGTCAAATAAGGTCCGTTCACCATAATTTCCGTCACCGAATCATCATCGAGCAAAAACTGAAGTGGCCCATAGCCATACAACTCATCAATAAAGATGCCAAAAGCTTCCTCTTCTCGACCAGGTGGCACATACAATCGCCCACCCTCCTGAGCCGCATCAAATTTGTCCCGCAGCCAGTTCAGCACTTTGGGATCATCAAATTTCTCAGGAACCTTGCCTTCCAACCGTTCCACCAGCCACAATATACCCTCAAACAGTTCGGTGTCTTGATTTATTGTCATACTCTCTAATCTCTAGTCCCTAGTCTCCCCAATATCATAGCTGCTATAGGCGAGATGGTGGCATAAACATCTTGGCTGGAAAAGTAACACCATAGCTTTTCAGGCGTTCCTCGCATAACGGCCGTCTACCACTCGGTTCAAACTGCCCAGTCACCTTACCATCTTCGCCTGGTTTCTCCACAAAGCTGAATACATCTTGCAAGGTAATTGTATCCCCTTCCAAATCCGCCACTTCTGTAATATTGGTAATCTTACGGCTGCCGTCACGCAGTCGCGCTTGCTGCACAATCAGGTCTACGGCCGAAGCAATCTGCTTCATCACCACTAAAATGGGCAACGACATGCCCGACATCAACACCAGCGTCGTCAGCCGCGAAATCGTATCTCGCGGCGTATTGGCGTGAATCGTGGTCAAACTGCCATCCTGCCCAGTATTCATCGCCTGCAACATATCCAATGCCTCGCCACCGCGACACTCCCCTACCACAATCCGTTCTGGACGCATCCGCAAAGAGTTCCGCACCAGATCACGAATGGTAATCTCTGAACTGTTGGGGCCGATGGGCTTCTTCGTCTCCAGGCGCACCACATGCTCCTGCAATAAGCTCAACTCTGCCGCATCCTCAATCGTCACAATACGCTCTTCAGGTGGGATAAAACTAGACAAGACATTCAACAACGTTGTTTTACCTGATCCCGTACCACCAGCGACAATGATGTTCAATTTAGCCACCACACAGGCTTCCAAAAACATCGCCATGTCATCTGTCATACTGCCAAAATTAATCAGGTCTTGGATACCAAAGGGGTTCTTGGAAAATTTACGAATGGTGATGTTAGGACCATCAATGGCACAGGGAGCGATCATCGCATTCACACGCGACCCATCTGGCAGACGGGCATCAACTAAAGGCGATTGCGCATTTACATGCCGCCCTAAAGGCTTGATGATTTTATTGATCACACGTTCAACGTGAGCATCGTGGATAAACTGAATCTCCTCAGCCACATCTAATTTACCTTTCCGCTCCACATAAGTCAGGTCAGCCCGATTGACCATCACTTCAGTCACAGACTCATCGTTCAGCACCTGCTCTAAGGGGCCAAAGCCAAAAATTTCATCCAAAATCATCTCGAACACAGCTTCTTCCTGATCAGGCTGAATGTTCACGCTGTCATGCTGCTTGGCACGTTCAAAGCGGCGCAATATCCGCTCTATTGTTTTGACATCGTCTCGATCTAGCGGAGCATCTTCAGGTAGAGAAGATTCTATTTTTTGGGCTAACCAAAAGACAGTTTTGGCTAACTCCCGGTTATTAGCAACCATATATTTAACTCCAATTGGGTGTACTCAATCAATAATGCTTTCCTAATTCTACAAACTAATACATCAATTCCCAATTTCTGACCATAGGCAGATATTACCACGATACAGAACAAATTCCGAAAAAGCCTAGCCTGTCATTGCCACCTCATTCGAGGTGAGCTACACTCGTTTTATGGCTTTTCGCAAGTTTGTCATTATTTTATTGGGCATAATCCTGGTGGCCTGTGGTGCAGATGAACCCCCTCCCCCACAGCCTGAGGAGATTGTGCAAAAAACGGCCGATTACCTCACACAATTATCTGGCTTCCATTTCGTCGTGGAGCGCAGTGGCGCCCCAGCCTACCTCGACCCTGACGGCCTTCTCTCCTTTCGTCGCGCCGAAGGGGATTATGTATCTCCTAATAAAGCCAGAGCCACTGTGCGCATTCAGGCCTCGGCCTTAGCTACGGAAGTCAATGTGGTCAGCATCGGCGCACAGCAATGGCAAACCAATGTGGTCACCAAAGCCTGGGAGGAACTACCCTCCGATTGGGGCTTTAATCCGGCCGACCTCTTCGATCCAGCTATTGGCCTACCTGCTATCCTGCAAAATGATTTGTCTGAGCTACAGCTAATAGGCCAAGAGCCTTTGGCAGAGGTGACGGATGAGGCTGTGTATCGCTTAACGGCCGTTGTCGCTGGTGACGCTATTTATCAAATGAGCGGAACCCTCATTGGCCCTGACACCGTCACGGCTGAACTCTGGATCGATCCCACCACCTTTGCCCCTCTCCGCATCCTCGTCACCGAACCCGTCCCCGATAGCGAAGAACCCAGCCTGTGGCAGGTAGATTTTGGCCAGCTAGGTCAAGTTGTGACCATTGAGCCACCTAATGAAAATTAGGCCTTTTGCCTTACATCTTGATGTTACGTTATGCTTTTCGATCCACAATATAAATCCGCCCCCACTGCCCCAGCACAGCTATCGAATACCCTCGCACAACCTCTAGCTTGGGCTGTTGGCGAATAGCATCCTTGAGCAAATCATATTCACTGGTGAGCAGCACGGCACGGCCGTTAGGCTTCAATATCCGCGCTAATTCAGAAAAAAAAGCTGCATACAACCCGCGCAAATCTCCCTTTCGCCCCACTTGTTTGCCAAAGGGCAAATTCGTGACCACCTTATCCACTTCATATGTATTCAGAGGCAACTGATGCACATCCCATTCTCGTATCAGTACACTTTTCAGCCAGGCTTTTTGGAACAGATTTTTTTTCGTGGCTTCCACCCGTTCCGGATCAACATCGCCACCATATAGACGCCGATACGGTCCAGCCGCCAGCCGCTCCAACAGAATCGTGCCACTGCCACACATGGGGTCCACAAACACATCATCCTGGTTAGGTTCACTCAAATGCACCATGGCTCCAGCTACAGACGGCCGTAACGAAGCTGGCAATTCCACCATCTTCTGAAAGCGATGGCGCATCGTTCTATCCGTCAAACGAATGCCAATTAACAACTGTGACCCCAACAGATTAGCCCACACCTCTACCTGACCTCCATCAGCCACAGGTGTCCAGCGTGGATAACGCTTCTCCAACCCAGTTAAGACCGCCCGTTCAAAATCCTTGCGCCGATATTCATGTTTGCCATACTTGCGGCTGATCACTCGAAATGTAGGTGGCTTGCTAAACCGGCGAAAACGCAAGAAATCATTCACTGCTCGACCCAAGGCCTCGCCCTGCTGCACCCATTTCTTAATCTGCGCCAGATCGCGCCGTCCACGCGACACCTTATTTACTGATAGCACCCGCAAAAAGAGATCTTCCGTCGTTCGTAAAGTCATCACGTCACCAGGTGCGCCATCATAGTGAAAAAGGATAATGCCGTTCTGATCCTTGGCAAAAAGATATTCACCAAACCGTGCCTTGGGCAGCTTGTCTCGAATTTCCAACCAAGCGATCTCTTCTACACCAGGCATCGTTTGGGCATAAAAAGTGTGTTGTTTACTCATTGATTTGCTATCTATTTCCTAAAATGTACTTCGCTCAGGGGATTATAGGTGATTCCTGTCCATCGTTAAAGAAAGAACTTGCTTTTCTACTTCTTCTCTTTTACTGTTGACACATGGATAACGACTATTTGCTTCACATTAATGATGAGGTAGCTATTCCTATAGCAGAGTTGAACTTTCGTTTTACGACCAGTAGTGGCCCCGGTGGGCAACATGCTAATCGTTCAGCCACTCGGGTGGTGCTTCTGTTTGATGTGGCCCAATCCCCCAGCCTGGCGGACGAGGTACGGACACGTTTGCTGGATAAATTGGCGACACGGATAGATAAGGATGGGGTACTTCAGGTTCAGGCGCAAGATTCGCGCAGCCAGGCCAAAAATCGGGCTCTGGTAATCGCACGTTTTCAGGAATTATTGACGGAAGCGCTACAAAAGCGTAAGAAACGGCGCAAAACGAAACCTAGCAAGGCAGCCAAGGAAGCTCGCTTGGCGGAAAAGAAAAAGCGGGGGCAACAGAAGCAAGATCGCAGTTGGCGTTGGGAGTAGTGATGGTTATGAATATCGTGGCTCGATGAGGTGGCTGAGGCCGAAAAGTATTGAGGAAAGGCAAATGGCGATGAGGAAAGGGGTCAGTAAGGGAAACTGTGGCCAGAGAGGGGCCATAGTGAGGAGGAGGAATAGGCTAAATCCCACGAAGGCCAAGTAGATGAATTGGGGCGGTGGCAGACGTTGCGGCGATTGGGGCGATGGCTGGTATAAGCTATTGAGAAAGAAGGTTTGCTTATAGAGGCTGAGGAAAAATGGCCGATTCCTATCCTCTATCAATATAGGTTGCCAAGGTCTCAGTTCAGCCTTGACTCCATGCCATTGGGCATAGAGCCACAGCAGGCCTTGAGCCGACCACAAAGGCAGCAAAAAGCCAACAACCAACAAAAGGCAAGTGATAAACAAGGTCCAATCAAGCTGTAAACGAGCTGTGACTAAGCCGAGGAGAAGATAGATGGCGGCAAATAGATCAGCCAACAGGAAGGGACGCAGTTGAGATACCATAAAGTTGCGCCAGGGAGCTGTTGGGGGTGTGGCTGACGGCCGTTCATAACGCAAGATGAGGCTGTGATGTTGGGCAACGGCCGTTTCCACCATGTGTAGCAAGGGCGACAATAATGCCGCCGCGGCCAACACTGGGTCAGATTCGGATGGCGTATATCTACCTTGTAGGGCTTGTCGGAGCAGCCGTTGTGATCCGCTTGCCTGCTCATACTGTTGGCTTGCTTGGGCTAAGGCCCAAACTGTTTCTTGCTGACCAATGCCCACTGCTTGTTGCAAAGCTTCAACTGTATGCATTGCCAGATCATCTGCCTCAATCACAACTGTTAATCCTGCCAAAGGGTGGGGCCGCATTTGGTATGCTTCGCCGCGCAATGTCGTCTCAGTCAACAACAAATCATGCGGGATGGCCCGTGCTAAAAGAGCCACAATATCTTCACCAGAAGGAATAGGAATAGTGAGGGGGTTTTGCCACTGCTTGGCTAAATCATCCGAGGATAATTTAGCAATGTCGCGGGCATTTTGTAGACTAACATGAGCCAGAGTTAGATTGACGGCCGTTTTCTCCATTTATTGCCTAAACCGCAGATAAAATCGGAAGGATCATACCCCAGTAGTATAACAGAGTTGAGTAATGGGTGTGATAACTTTGGTTACCAAGGAGCGTTTTGCGCTTGAAATTGGTATCATTTCTCATATGACGACAAACTATCTTTTAGCCGCCTTTGATATCGGCCAACAACCGGAATTAATTGCCATTGTGGGTGGAGGCGGCAAGACCAGCCTCATGTTTGCTCTGGCTCGGGCTTTGCCTGGACGGGTAGTGTTGACGACGACGACGCGCATTTTTGCGGCACAGATAAAGTTGGCAACGGCCGTTTGCCCCAGCAATGATCTCTCCCAACTCGGATCTAATCTGGAAAAATATGGCTCCTGCCTCATTATTGGTGAAGTGCAAGGCGACAAAGCTTTTGGTGTAGACCCAACGTTGCCGGGTCAACTACTGGCCCGTCCTGATGTGGACTATGTGATTGTGGAAGCGGATGGTTCCCGCATGAGACCTATCAAAGCACCCGCCAGGCATGAGCCAGTCATCCCACCCGATACCACACTCGTTATTCCTGTAGTAGGCATTGATGCCCTCGATGGCCCTTTAGAAAAGGTAGCTCATCGGCCAGAGTTGGTGCGGTCAGTGATCAGGAAGCAAGATTCAGTAAGCAGTCAGCGGTTGTCAGTGGCAGATGTGGCCGCTTTGTTGGTGCATCCAGAAGGGGGCATGAAGAGTGTGCCAGAAGGGGCACGGGCGATTCCGCTCATCAACAAGGTGGAAACAGCCGCTCAAAGTCAAGCCGCCCGTCAAATTGCCCATCATGCGTTTCGCCTTTCGTCTCTTCGCTCTCGTCTCTCCCATGTTGTCAGCGGAGCCATCAAGAACACCCAACAACCCATACATGAAGTGCAGCAACGGGTAACGGCCGTTATACTTGCCGCCGGTGAAGCCAAACGGATGGGACAATTGAAACAGCTTCTTCCCTGGGGAGACACCACCATTTTGGGCCAAACAATTCGCCAGGCGAAACAGTCCCTGGCACATGGGACATGGCTTGTTTCTGGCCACCGAGCCACAGAAATCGAAGCCATTGCCGAAGCGGAAAATGTTTACGTAATTCACAATAGGCAATATGCCTCCGGCGAAATGCTATCATCCCTACAAACGGCCGTTGCCCAACTGTCCCCATCCACTGCCGCTGTTCTCGTTATGTTGGCTGACCAACCCATGATCGAATCTGAAACCATCAATCAGCTACTCATCGCCTTTTGGCAGGGTAAAGGAGAGCTGATTGCCCCGGTGCATAAAGGACAACGGGGTAATCCAGTCCTGATTGGCCGTTCCCACTTCGCTGAACTGCTGGCACTGCCTCCTGGCAATGCCCCACGCAGCTTGTTACACAAACATCCCGTTCATCTCGTCCCTGTCGCCTCTGATTCTGTCCTGCGCGATTTGGATCGGCTGGAGGATTATGAACGGGAACGGAGAAAAGTGGAGTGCGGGGGGGATGAGGAGACGGATCATGCCTAGAATTCAAGAGTTGGACATATTGACGAATCAGTTGTCTAGGGGTAACTGGAATGCCATTACTGATGTGGCGGGAGTAAAGGTGGGCCATTACACGCTGATCAAAGGCGATGGGGAATGGCAGGCCGGACAAGGGCCATTTCGCACGGGGGTGACAGTCATCTTGCCCCATACTGGTAATTTGTACGCAGAAAAGGTGCCTACGGCCGTTCACACCATCAATGGCTTCGGCAAAGTGGTCGGCTTCGAGCAGGTGCGCGAACTAGGCCACAGCGAAACACCCATCGCCCTTACTAGCACTCTCAATGTCCCTCGTGTGGCGGACGCCCTGATGACGCTGGCCATTGAACAAAATCCCCATATCGGCGTGGGTTTTGCTGAGACGGGGCGCCAAGGGTATGCCAGCGTTAACCCGCTGGTGGGTGAAACGAACGATGGCTTTTTGAGCGACATTCAAGCCCGGCCCATTGGTGAGGCGGAGGTACTAGCCGCCATAGTCGATGCTAAAAACGGCCCAGTAGCAGAAGGTGTTGTAGGGGCAGGCACGGGTACAAGCTGTTATGGCTGGAAAGGGGGAATAGGTACAGCCAGCCGAGTATTATCGAATAAAGCAGGTAGATTTACGATTGGGGCTTTGGTGCAGAGCAATTTTGGACGGCCGTCGGAACTCACCATCGCGGGTGTCCCCATCGGCCAGCATTTGCAGCCACCTGACCATCAACCGCGTCCTGAAGATGGCTCGATCATGATTGTATTAGCCACGGACGCACCAATGGACAGTCGTCAGTTAGGTCGCTTGTGTCGTCGGGCCACTTTTGGCCTGGCCCGGACTGGCAGCACCTGTCACGGCGGCAGTGGTGACTTTGTGATTGCTTTCAGCACAGGCTATTGGGTACAGGAACGGCCGTCTAATCTCATCACTACCCGCCCTGCCTTAGACGAACAGCCCATCATGAATCAACTGGCCCTGGCCGTCATTGAGTCCGTTGAAGAAGCCATCTACAACAGCTTGTTCATGGCCCATACGGTCATTGGCCGCGATGGCAACACCCGCTACGCCCTGCCTGTCAATGAAATAGTCGCTTTGTGTCGCCGTTTTCGTGCCTAAAACAGATTAGGATTGGCGGCAATCCAAGTGTAGAGGTCGCGGATGCCAGCCTGGGGGGAGATGGTGGGCTGCCAGCCAAGTTTCTGGCTGGCTTTTTGGATGTCAGCGATGAAAACACGCTGGTCGCCAGGTCGCCACTCTTTGTGAATAACGGGGATTTCTTCTTCGATTAAGGCTCTGAGAATAGGCTCAAATTCGGCCCAAATGGAAATAGTGTTGGCGGGACCACCACCCAAGTTGAGGGCGGTACCGCTCAATTCATCTATTTTGCTAATGCCTAGCTGGTAGGCATGGATGAGGTCGTCTACGTGTAACACATCACGTACTTGTTTGCCATCGCCAAAGATGGTGATCGGCCGTTTCTTGACCGCTGCGATGATAAAATGGGCCAGCCAGCCCTGATCCTCAATGCCGAATTGGCGACGGCCGTAAATACAGGATTGCCGCAGAACCAATGTCTTCAGACCATAAATGCGGGCATAATCTAATGTGTATTGGTCACCAGTGCCTTTGGAACAGCCATAGGGAGAGTGAAAATCGAGCGGGTATGTTTCGGGGACGCCCTGAGTATAATCAGCATAGGCATAGCGGGTGACCTGTTCTACGAAACCTACCTCCTCCATACCCCCATAAACTTTGTTGGTAGACGCATAGAGAACGGCCGCTTCGGGACAATGGTGCCGTACCGCCTCCAATACGTTAAAGGAACCCAAAGCATTAATTTCAAAATCCTCCCGGGGATTTTGCACAGAAGTGGTGACAGCTACTTGTCCTGCCAGATGCAGCACTGCGTCCAGCGAACTGTCCATCGCTTGGGTCAATGCTTCATAGTCGCGGATATCACCACGCACGATGTGCAACCGTTCGTTGCCATGTCGTTGATGCAGCCATTCCAAATTAGCCGGGCCGCCAGCACGTGATAAGTTATCAAATATAATGACTGTATGACCTTGTTTGAGGAAGGTGTCGGCACTATTGCAGCCAATAAAACCTGCCCCACCAGTGATAAAAATTTTCATAAGCGTCCTTATTGTAAATGGGTAAATGGAAATTGGGCAATGGGAGCTTAGGCGGCTCGAGACTGGTAATCAGCAAGCACCTATCTCACAATTGTTTGCTTGTGATATACAACATATACACAATCAAGGGGATTTTCCCTCATTGCCGAAACGGGGCAAGAGAGCGATAGCTAACTCCTCAAAATTGGGCAGAGGGAGAACGGCCGTCATAACAAGAGCTGATTCGCCATCACGATAGTAGCGGGACCGCTGGTTAACAATATGGAAATTATACTTGTGATATAGGTTCTGGGCGGCTGTGTTGCTGGCACGTACTTCTAGTGTAGCCAAGGTAACGGCTTTAGGTTTGGTAATGGCCAACATGTTGAGCAGTAATAGTTCGCCCAGCCCACGCCGCCGCCAATCGGGATGGATGGCAATGATGCTAATATGCACTTCGTCGGCGATGAGCCAGTAGCCACTGTAACCAATGATGTCACGGCCGTTCACAACCAACACTTGATAATGGGCCAATTCATTCTGGGTCAATTCATACTCATACGTTCCCACCTTTGTTGGTGTTGGCAGCGACAACTGTTCAATGGCACGTACCTCTGGTAAATCAGCTAAATGCATAGAACGAATTTGGTAGGGACCAGGTGGGGTGAACACGGGGGAAGAAATAACTAGCAATTAAGCAAATTGCTCATGATCAATACTTTTCTGGCCGGCTGCCATCAGGGTTACGCAAATAGATGGGGGCGAGGCTGCTGGCACTATCAGCCTTGTTTTTGCGCAGCCGCTGCCAGCCGATCTCAGCCAGATAGCCAGCCCGACGGGTGGCCGCTGCCGCTGAAACGACTTGATGGCCCGATTTGCGAATCAGTTTGGCAGCATCGGCCGTTATTTCTCCCGTAACAACAGTGGAGCGGTTTAATTGGGTCAGCAGGTCTGGCCAAGCAGTGATGATAGGCTCGGCAACAGCCTGCCAGCCTCGCCGATTGTGCCAGCGATAGATGGCGGCACAAACCCGACTGCGACCAGCTTCGGCAACCGTAAGTAATTGCGCCTCATAAGGACCAGTAGCAGCAGCGATAATATCGAGGGTGGATACCCCCACAAGCGGCGTACGGTTGGCGAGGGACATACCCTTGGCAACAGCCAGCCCAACACGCAAGCCAGTATAGGAACCAGGGCCAATAGCCACAGCAATGCCTTTGAGATCAACGGCCGTTATCTCTTCTCGATCTAACATGGCCCCAATAGCTGGAGTCAGTTCAATGGTCTGTGTTTGGAAGGCCCGCCAGCCATGTTCTGCCAAAACGGCCGTGCCATCATATAGGGCCAAGCCAAGCCAACGAGTTGCAGTATCAATCGCTAAAATCATGAATAGAGGTTGAAAATTGGATCGGCAAAAGCGACCCAATCTCCTATACGCCAAAGGCGCTCTTCTTAAATTCCTTCAACAGCTTCGTTGAGCTTGGGCCTTCAGCTTCCAGGCGCAGAGAACGGCGGGTCTGACTAATGTAGGTTAGGGTAATCCAGAGGCGATCTGCGGGCAACCAAGATGCAACATGTTCAGGCCATTCGATCATAACAGGGCCATATCCATCTAGCACATCTTCCAGGCCGACTGTTTCAATGTCAGCTTCGCTATGCAAGCGATAACAGTCGAGGTGGTAAAGGATACGGCCGTCTTTCGAGCGAGCATATTCATGAATCAATCTAAACGTGGGGCTTGTGACTCGGGTCATCGCCCCCCAGCCGCGGCCAATGCCCAGGGCCAGAGCAGTCTTGCCCGCCCCCAATTCACCAGCCAGGCACAAGACATCATTCATGTCCAGCAATTCACCCAAGCGTACACCTAAACGCACTGTCTGCTCCATACTACTGCTAGTAAAATCTACTGTCCGTTCATTTAGAATTGCCATGCTGCTGCCAAATCCTGCCTTTTAATACGCATTGTTAGATAGCTACTTCAATAATAGGAACAATTATACCCATACCTGCCAATCATGGTATCATTGATTGAACGGGAAACGAGGAAATAGTAAATCATATGCGGATACTCATCATTTCAGACATTCATGCCAATTTAACTGCTTTTCAGGCTGTCATGGCCGATGCAGAAGGGCAATGGGATTTTATTTGGTTCTTAGGCGATTTGATTGGTTATGGGCCTGATCCTAATGAATGTGTGACACTTTTGCAAGAGTATGAGCATATTGCTTTATCTGGTAATCATGATTGGGCTGTGCTAGGTAAATTAGACGCTGCTTCGTTTAATCAAGAAGCCCGCTCAGCCATTGATTGGACACGAGCCGCTTTAACGGAAGAAAGCCGTCTCTACTTAGATGCTCTGCCCACCATGCGCGTAGATGGCCCCTTTACTTTGGCCCATGCTAGTCCCCGCCAGCCAGTTTGGGAATATGTTTTAGATGCACACACAGCGGCCGTTAATTTTGAATATTTTGATACCAATTATTGCCTAGTAGGGCACACGCATGTGCCTGTGATTTTTGAGCATCAGGACACGAACACGATCCTGCTCCATCCCCCCAGCTATGATACGCCCTTTCGTCTTAATTCTTCTCGCGTCATCATCAATCCCGGCAGCGTCGGCCAGCCTCGTGATTCAGACCCTCGTGCCAGCTATGCTCTGTTGAATACGGATGAGATGACCTTTGAATATCGTCGTGTCATTTATCCGGTGGCTGAGACACAAGCCCGAATGCGGCAGCATGGTATGCCGGCGCGGCTGGTGAAACGCCTGGAGTATGGCTGGTAGCTGCGGGAACCTTTTCTGCCCCTCTAACGTCTGAAAAGCGAATCAATTTTTGCAAGAAGGTGTAAAGCACGGATCGATGTGCTTCATACCATATCGCTTTGGAGGCACACAATGTTATTGAGAAAGGGGTTTTGGTTTTTAGTTTTGGGGTTAGTGTTAGCAGCTTGTGGCGGCGGTGATATGTCTTTTTCAGAACCGCAAGCGGTAATGGGAACATCTGAAAGAGAGATGGAGGAGAGTTCCTCGGCAGCAGACACGGCCGATTTTGCTAGAGGTGATAGCGATGGTATGAGTTTTGGTGTGGTCACTAATTCCGCAGGTGCACCAGAACAGCAAGCACAAATTCCCCAAGAGCGATTGATTATTCGCACGGCCGATCTTAATCTCGTTGTGGCCGATACGGAAGATACCATCGGGGCTATCGTGGAGATGGTAGAAGTTAATGGGGGTTGGGTCGTGAACAGCAGCCTTTATCAATATGGCGAGCATGCCAAAAGCGGCAATATCACCGTGCGCGTGCCAGTGGAGGGTTTCAACAGTGCCATGGCAGCCATTAAGGCTTTGGCTGTTGAAGTAACCAGTGAGACCGCTTCAGGGCAGGATGTGACGGAGGAGTATGTAGATTTGTCAGCACGCTTGGGCAATTTAGAGGCAACGGCCGATCGGGTGCGTAATTTCTTGGACGAGACAAGCAATGTAGAAGAGGCTTTAGCTGTCAATCAAGAGTTGAGTCGGCTAGAAAGCGACATCGAGGTGATTAAAGGTCGGATGCAATATTTAAGCCAATCGGCTGGATTTTCGACAATCTCGGTGAACCTAACACCTGATATTGCTGCCCAACCCTTAGACCCCAAAACCTGGCAACCAGGCGTCGTAGTACGGGAATCATTTGAAACATTAGTGAATGCTCTACAAGGGCTAGCAAATTTTCTGATTAGTACAGTGATTGTGTTGGGGCCACTGGCTTTGATTTTTAGCTTGCCCCTCTGGCTGATTATTCGTTATGTTTTGCGCCGGAGACGTTTAGGGCAAACGGCCGTTGCCACAACTGAGTAAAACAAGAGACTTAACTATGAAATGTGTGCAATTGTCTAGATGTGATAGTCACTTTGCTGCACACTTTGTACCTATGAGTGAGTCAAAGAAAGAAGGGACTTGGTTAATTAGCAACCAAGTCCCTTGCAAACAATTAATCGCTAGGGGGAATCCGAATTTCCTGACCCACTTCTAAATTGTTTACATCTGTAAGCTCATTATATTCGGCCAATTCATCTATGGTAAAACCATAACGGATGCCAATACGATAAAGATTATCACCCGGCTGCACAATATGAATTTGTTCTTCATCGACTGTATCTGCGGCTGGTTCTTCATCCGTGGCGGCTGTATCCTCGTCAGCTGTTTCTTGTGCCTCGGCAAACCCAGCTTCGGGAATAGTTAATTCTTGACCAACATCAAGTACATCAGCATTGGCTAGGTCATTAGCTGCCATGATGTCTGCAACGGAGACGTCAAAGATAAAGGCAATTTGGCCCAACGTGTCACCAGCCCGAACAGTATAAACACCATCTACTAAAGCGGGCACGTCCAAACTCTCTCCCTCTGCGGCTTCCGGTTCTGGATCATCTACTGGCGCAACTTCTTCATTTTCAGTAGGCTGCGCCTCTGTATCTTCTTCGGTAGTCGTATCTGCCGGTGCATCCGGGGCAGATCCCTCAGCCGGTTCGGCGGATTCAACAGGGGTTTCATCCGTCTGCGCTGGCGGATAAGGATCGTCAGCGCGAGGGACAATTTCTGTACTATTGCCACTATCAGGTGGAACAGGAATTTCACCAGCAGGGGCAGGACGCTCACAAGCTGCCAACAACAGCGTCACCGCAAGCGTTAACAAGATGAAGCGGATTAGTTTCATAGGAGTTCTCCTTGCTTGTGAAGATTGACTGGATTTTGATTGCCAATCTCCTCTCAATTGCCTGGAATTAAGTCAACATAATGTATCATATGCCAAAATGAGCGTCAAGCGTGGGAACTGGTTCGCCTGGATGCTTACGCTATAATTTTGGCTCATGTTGGATACAAGAGTAGACAATGTTGGCATTAATGCTCATTTGTTGTCGGGCCAATCAGGCTATCGGCAAGCGGGTATTCACCAATATATCAGTCAGGTTTTGCGCCATTTGCCCAGGGAAGAGGGGCAATTGCGCTATACGATTTTTACGCAGCAAGGCCACTATTTACAGCGACCTGATTTATGCACTGTGCCTAGCCGTTGGCCTACAGAAAAGCGGCTGGTGCGGCTTGCCTGGGAGCAGGTGCGATGGCCATGGCTGGCACGGCGTTTTAACTTAGATTTGCTGCATAGCATGGCTTTTGTGACACCGCTGCTGGCTTTTTGTCCAACGGTGGTGACGGTTTATGATTTGAGCTTTATGCATTATCCCCAAAGCTTCCCCCAAGGGCAGCGATTCTATTTACGGAGCCAGACAGCCCGTTCTGTCCGTGACGCACGGCGGGTGATTACGATTTCAGAGTCGGGGCGGCAAGACGTGCATCATTTTTTTAGGGTGCCGCTGGCCCGGATTGATGTGGTGAAGCCAGGGGTGGAGAAGATGTATCGGCCGTTTCCTGCCACCACCATCGCCCGCTTTCGCCAACAAAAAGGGCTGCCAGAACGGTTTATTTTGCATGTGGGCACTTTGCAGCCACGCAAGAATATTCCCCTGCTATTGGAAGCCTTGGCACAATTGCCTGAGCGGGATGTTTGTCTGGTCTTGGTAGGCGGCAAGGGGTGGCTGTTTGATAAGATATTTGCCCGTGTTGAGGCGCTGGCTTTACAGGATCGAGTGCAGTTTGCGGGTTATGTGGCCGCAGAGGAGCTGCCATTGTGGTATAACGCGGCCACGTTGTTGGCTTTCCCATCGTTGTATGAGGGATTTGGTATGCCCATTGTGGAGGCAATGGCTTGTGGGACACCGGTAGTGGCAGCGAACACATCGTCTATGCCTGAGGCGGTGGGTGAGGCGGGGCTACTGTTTGCGCCGCAGGTGGTCGAGGAGTTGGTTGAGAGGATAACGGCCGTTCTCCAATCCTCTGATCTAGCACAACATTTACGAGAAAAGGGGCTTGTCCAAACAAAGCAGTTCTCATGGGATAGCGCAGGGCAAGAAACAGCAATGAGCTATCAGCGAGCATTAAGAGGAATGGGGACTGGAGATTAGCGATTAGAGACCAATCTGTCTCCAATCTTGAATTTCTAGTCTCGAACCGCTATGAAATCATGAAGAAGCGCACAATTCGCACCATCACCATTGCCACCGACCTCATCTTGATCAATGCTGCTTTCTATCTGGCCTATGTAGCCCGTTACCATTGGCAATGGCTGTTGGAAGTCCGTTTTGACGAACCTTATGTCAACTACTTGCCGCAACAGGGTATTCTGGTGGTGTTACTGATTTTAACCTTTGCCCAGAGTGGCGTCTGGCGCCGACGGCGGGGCGAGTTTTGGATTGATGAGATGTCGCGCTTAATTTATGCGACAGCAGCCGGTATTGCCTTGATGATGGCTGTCACCTTTTTCTTTCAGCCCTCGCCTTTCTCGCGGCTGATGCTTTTGTGGGCCTTGGTTTTTATTGTGTTGGGGATAGGGTTGGCCCGGCTGACGCGGCGATGGCTATTGGCATTGCTCTATCAACGCAATAAACGAGTGGATCGGGTGCTGGTGATTGGTTCGGGGGAGGCTGGACGCGGCGTGATCCGCACACTGCTGGCCCGGCCTGATTTGGGCTATCGGGCAATTGGCTATTTGGATGATGGCACGGGGGAAAATAATATTGGGCTGGGCCGCATCCCCCATTTGGGATCATGTGATGATGTGGAGGCAGTTTTACAAAAGCATGCGGATTTACATGCGGTTTTTATTGTTCTACCAGGGGAGATGAACCAGGAAATTTTGTCACTGCTGCGCATTTGCCAAACCCATAATGTGCAAGCGCATGTGGTACCAGACTTGCTCCAGTTGAGCCTTAATCGGGTGGAGTTCAACAATATGGCGGGCATTCCCATGCTCAGCGTGCGGGAGGTGGGCATTAACCGGGTTCAATATCTTTTGAAGCGGCTACTTGATTTGACGTTGGTTACAATTGGCGCGGTTCCGGCCCTGTTGGCGATGGGGCTGATTTCTCTAGCTATTCGGCTGGATTCAGCGGGGCCGATTATCTATTCAGCGGAACGGGTGGGGCGCAACGGCCGTCGCTTCAAAATGTATAAGTTCCGCTCGATGGTAGCCGATGCTGAACAGCAAAAAGAGGCTTTGGCCCATCTGAATGAGGCGGATGGGCCAATTTTTAAGATTAAGGATGATCCCCGGTTGACACGAGTCGGCCGTTTTATACGCCGCACCAGCCTTGATGAGCTGCCCCAAATTTACAATGTCTTTGCGGGCAACATGAGCCTAGTAGGGCCGCGCCCACCGCTGCCGGAGGAAGTGGCCCAATATAAGTTATGGCATCAGCAGCGGCTGAGTGTGATTGGGGGGATTACAGGATTGTGGCAGGTAAGCGGCCGTTCTGACCTGACCTTCGACGAACTGTGCCTGCTCGACATTTACTACATCGAAAATTGGTCCCTGGCCCTCGACATCCGCATCCTCCTACAAACCATCCCCCACTCCCTCTTTGGTAAGGGTGCTTATTAATGCATTACGTGTTTGCCTATAAAGTGTCATCTGTTTAGCATCATAGAATGTATAGAAGTGTGGTCGCACTGGGAGTATTTCACTTTAGGGGCAAAAAGAAAGAGAATCAGGGTACAAGCATAAAAAGGTGTACCCATGAAAAAAAGTCGAGAAGAAATTGAAAGAGAGTTGAGAGCAAAAGCAGAAGAAATGATAGCTAAAACGCTAGAATGGTATGAAAAGCATGAAGCGCCAACATTGAGCGAAATAGAAAAGGAAGTACTGAGAATGCGCCAGGTCTTGAGTGAGGAAATGACTCGAATCTTGATACATGGACAAGCATCAGTCCACCCTGAAAAGAGGCCAGACTGTCCTGAGTGTGGTCAGCGGCTAAGAAATAAGGGAGAAAAGCCCAAAACAGTAGAATGTCTCATCGGCCAAGTGAAATTAGAACGAGCTTATTACTATTGCCCAAGATGTAAGACAGGGTTTTTCCCCCCTAGATGAACAACTTCAATTGTGGGAAAAACATTGGAGTCCAGAGTTAAGCAAACAAATGGTCTGGTTAAGCGGGGTTAGCACAAGCTATGAAAAAGCCGAGGAGACCTTGGCACGGATAGGGCGCATAGGGGTTTCCGATAGTAGTGTGTGGCGACAAGCACAGAAATGGGGAGAGAAGCTAGCCGCGATGGAAGAAGTAGAGATGAGCTTAGCCGAAGCCGTCGCCTTGCCGAAGCCGCTCCAAACAGTTCCTGAGACTGGATGCAAAGGCGTGGCTATGGATGGAGCCATGATTTGCCTGCGTGAGGAAGGTTGGAAAGAGTTAAAAATAGGTTGTGTCTTTGATATTGAGGTCAGACCCACCAAAGACAAGGAAACAGGCAAGTGGCTATCCCAAGCACACGCAACCCATAACCAATACACATCTCACTTAGGTGGCCCCGAAGCGATAGGGCAAAAAGTATGGGCCTTGGCTCACCGTCATGGTTGGCTTGGTACACAGCAAACGATTGCTTTGGGAGATGGAGCGATTTGGATTTGGCACCAGTTTGACCACCGTTTTGTCAACAGTGAGCAACTGGTTGATTGGTATCATGCGACTAACCATTTGCACACAGCTGCCAGCTTGCTCCATAGCCAACAAGCAGCTAGAGATGCCTGGTATGACCAACAAAAAACAGAGTTATTCATCGGGCAGGCTCACCAAATCGCTGAAGACCTCATTGTCGCTGCCATCGACAAACCTTGGTGTGTCGTCGAGGACATTCTGACAGAGGCTTTGTATTTAGATAACAACCAGCACCGCATGCACTATCAGGCACTACAAGCGGCTGGCTTTCCCATTGGCTCTGGCATGGTTGAGAGTGGTTGTAAGCAGTTTAAAGCTCGTTTTGCCGGACCTGGCATGCGCTGGTCTCGTCGAGGTGCTGAGCACCTTCTGCCGATTCGGGCTGCAGTCATGAGCCATGCCTTCGATTCTGTATGGACTAAGGCTCATCTGCCCCAGAACTGAAATGCTCCCGGTCGCACTAATACACATGAACAACAAGCAAAAATAATGTAAACTTTTTGTGACTATACAGGGGTCAGGTCTGGCATGAGAATATCGCCAGAAAACAAAGAACCTAAAGCGAACCACACACGAACGCCCTGTTTACGCATGGTCGAAAGGTAGCTGCGAATGGTGCAAAAATCCTGGGCACCATGCATGCTACGAAAACAACCGGATATTTTCTGCTGAACCTTGAGCATGCGAATATCTCGTTCAGCCAGATTGTTATCAAATGGCACCTTAAAATCGTAGACAAAAGCCAACACTTCGTGGCGATGTTTGCCCAATCGCTCAGCAAAGTTACGTGGTTTCGTCTTTCTTGGCCGACCCCGTTTCCCTTTAGGCCATCCTTCAGGTGGCGGTGGATTGGCTTGCAAGGCGATAGCGACCTGACGGTCATAGAGGCGTTCAATCTGGGCAACTTTCAGCGGTGGCAATGCCGTTTCTCCCGCCAACCGAGCCTGGTCAACGACCTGTTTGATACTAAGCAACAACCACTTCATGCGATTGGCCCAGGGCTGTTTGTGATTGTCAGCAATGGCGGTCAAATCACGCAGATGATGCACATTGCATAGACCATGCTGACATTGTTTATGTTGATAGTAGGCTGACCAGAAATCATGAATGGCTCGCCCCTCGAAATTGGGGAGAATCGCCATTGCTTTGGTCGCTTTGCTACCCCGGTTGCGATGCGGATAGTAGCATGTCAACTGGTCAGTGGCGGCCACATGCAGCCAATGGCGTTGTCCATTGATGTAGAATCCACTCTCATCACAATGCAGGATGTGACCCGCCGTCAGTGCGACTTTGACTTGGTCGATGATGGGGTGCAACTGTCGTGCCGTGCGCTGGATGATATTCTGCAAGGTGCCCGGCGAGAGCTTGAGGCCAAACAGGTCGGCAAAAAAGCGTCGGCTCCGCTCGAAGGGAATGAATTGCTCCGCCTTGAGATACACAGCCAATTGCTGGATGCGTGGCCCGTATTGCACCGGGGCAATCACATCCTGGGGGAATGAGCTCTGACTTAGTTGCCGACAATGGGGACAGCAGAGCGTTTCCGCTTGATGTTCCGTCACAACGATGTCCAGGGGCGGCAAATCATAAACTTGTCGTTTGTCGATAGCCGCAGCCTGTTGCTCAGCGGTAAATGGTAGTTGGCAATGCTGGCAAGTGTCGGGACGATGTATCCTGACTGCATCCGGCATCGTGCTCATTTTGAGTGTATGACCGGGATGCCCTTTTTGTCCACCAGGCCTTTTGTCACTTTTGCGACGCAAGCTTTTGGTTCTTTTCTTTTTCTGCCGGCTCTTGTCTCGACTGGATGGCCAGTGGGAATTACGACTGTTTTGCTTGAGCAATGACGTAAGTTCCGCAATTTGCTGCTGAGCGGCTTGCAAGGCGGCTTCTAGTTCTTGTATTCTTTGCTTTAGTTGCTCATTTTCCCGCTGATAATCCATGACGTTTATTTATACCACAGGTCTATGGCCTGTATAGTGACAACTTTTGTTATATTATTAGGGCTTTACGGATAAAAAACGTTTCGTTGGACGTCTGCGCCGCCCGACGAAACGGCCGAATCAGTCAGTCGCATTGGAGCGGCTGGCGCCGCCAAACATCCAATGCAACTGATCCCGCCTCCCTTCGTTCGGCAGGGATAGCTGATTCGGCCGTTATGCGGCGCGATGTTTGGAATCACACCCCTGAGTGGGAGGAAGGAGTTCGAACATGAAACTGGAAGTGATTACTCGGGAACCCGAAACCGATGCACGCTCCACGCCAGTCCTATTCGTACACGGTATGTTTCACGGTGCGTGGTGCTGGGAGGAGCATTTTCTGCCCTACTTTGCGCAACACGGCTACGCAGCTCATGCTTTGAGTTTGCGCGGCCACGTTGGCAGTGAGGGGCGCGAACGACTCCGCTGGACTTCCCTAGCTGACTATGTGTCCGATCTGGACCAGGTGGTGAATCAACTGCCGAGCCCACCGGTGCTGGTGGGGCACTCGATGGGTGGCATGATCATCCAGAAGTACCTGCAGTCCCATCAGTCACCGGCGGCAGTGCTGTTGGCTTCCGTTTCCCCTAAGGGACTGCTTCCCGCCACCCTGCGTGCCTTTCGTCTTCATCCGCTCGTCTTCATAAAGGCCAACCTGACATTGAGTACGTATCCCATCGTCGGCACGCCCGAACGCTACAGAGAGCTCTTTTTCTCCCCTGACGTACCGGAGGGGAAGCTAGCGACCTATTTTGCCCGCGTGCAAGATGAATCGTACCGTGCCTATTTGGAAATGATCCTCTTGGGCCTATCACCACCTGGTCCTATCACCGACACGCCTCTACTCGTGCTGGGAGCTGCTAACGATACCGCCATCTCCCCCAGTGAGGTCGAGGCGACGGCGCATAGACACAACACACAGGCTGAGTTCTTTCCCAACATGGCCCACGACATGATGCTGGAGGCCAGTTGGCAGGCTGTGGCTAATCACATCCTGGGCTGGCTTGGCGAACAAGGGTTGTAACGCTTCTAAGCGGTCAGATATTGCCTTGCGGGGGAGATGCCTTGGAGAATAAGTAGAATCGCGTGGCTAGAGCAAGTGGTAGTTTTGCATCAAGAGAAACTGAACGGCTTTTTCATCGGCAATTTTCACGAAAACTCCCTCAAGATATTCAGCGCCGGGCAAGAGTTAAATTGAACATTCTTGATGCAGCAGAAAGGCCAAATGATTTACGAATTCCGCCATCCAACCATCTTGAGAAGCTTGTCGGAAACAGAAAAGGGCAACATAGCATCCGAATAAATGCCCAATGGCGTGTTTGTTTTGAGTGGCGTGAAGGAGATGCTCACAATGTGGAAACCGTAGACTATCATTAAGGGAATATGATGACTAAAAATGAACTTTTACCTCCAATTCATCCCGGTGAAATTTTACTGGAAGAATTTCTTGAGCCGATGAGAATAAGTCAATATCGATTAGCAAAGGATATTGGTGTATCTGCACGTCGTATTAATGAAATAGTTCATAGTAAACGGTCTATTTCAGCAGATACAGCCTTACGGTTATCACGATATTTTGGATTATCCGAACGATTTTGGATGAATTTACAAACCAGATATGCGCTTGAAGTTGAAAAAGATAGATTAAAAGGATTGGATTAAAGTAGACTCATGTCAGTTAATTCTCTTTCACTCCTTTGAACATCAGGACAATTTGAAGATGATACACACATTGCGCGAAATCTTATTGGATGCCAACTCAGAAAGAAACATCCAACTTGGGCATGGTGCCTATCTTGTAGATTGGTTCAAGATCGGAGCGGGCAATGATTATCCTGGCGTTGATCGTGTAACAGGTTGGTACAATCGCAACTTACGGATTTTCGCTAATCTCCAGCGCATAACTGAACAGCTAGACGAACGAATTTTGCTTATTATTGGTGCTGGTCATTTGCCTATTTTGCACCATACAACCCTAACCTCACCAGAGTACGAGCTTGTGCAAGTGCATGAATATTTAGGATAGGGCTAGAGGGGAGGGGAACCAATTTCTATAAAGCAACGTCTTTAACGTAGACTAAAAGCAACTAGATGGGTGCGTGGCACCGCCCGTGGGAAATTACTCCAGAAAGCATCTAATGGGCAGTGCCTTGCACCTCAATATGCCACATACCATCCTTGGTGAGCCACCATAGGTGATGCTGGGCGCTAGGCATAAAACTACGATTGAGGAGCGTTACGATGAAGAAACAATATTGGTTATGGGTAACAACTTTGCTGTTTTTGTCAGCCCTGTTGTGCAGCAGCGGCTTGTTAGTGGCACAGGCACAGGGAATACCTGAGCCACCTGTTATTTTGACCCCCGTCTTTTTTCAACCGAGATCGGATAACTTACGCATTGCCCATCAACGGGTGAACGTGACTATCCGTGAGCAGGTGGCGACGACGCATATTGACCAGTTGTTCGTCAATGATGGCGATGGGCTGCTGGAAGGCACCTACTTTTTCCCCTTGCCAGAAGAGGCCACAGTATCGCAGTTGACCATGTGGGTGGACGGGATAGCCATCGAGGCTAAGATTTTGGAGCGGGAGGAGGCAAGAGCTATCTATGATGCCATTGTGCGCCAACTGCGTGATCCAGCCTTGTTAGAGTATGTGGGCAGCAGTGCTATCCAGGCCAATGTGTTTCCCATTCCGCCCCGCAGCGAGCGGCGCATTGAGATTGAGTACACGCAAATATTGCCAGTGGACAATGGCCTCCTCCACTATGTTTACCCCCAATCAACGGAGCTATACACCAACACACCCTTAGAGAATCAGAGTATCCGCGTAGAAGTACAATCAACGGAAGCGATTCGCACAATTTATTCGCCCAGCCATGCTGTGGCTATTGAGCGCGATGGTGATTTCCAAGCTGTTGTGGGCTATGAAGATAGCCGGGTGACGGCCGATGAGGATTTTGAACTGTATTACAGTGTCTCGCCTGAAGCCATTGGGCTAAATATGCTCAGCTATCGGGAGTCGGGGCAGGATGGCTTTTTTGTGCTGTTGGCTGCACCTAGCGTCGAAGTGGATGAGGTGGTGGCTAAAGATGTGATTTTGGTGCTGGATACATCGGGCAGCATGGAAGGAGAGAAGATGGCCCAAGCTAAGGAAGCAGCGGACTATGTAGTGGAGCAGTTGAACTCGGAAGATCGCTTTAATATTGTTAGTTTTAGCACAGGGATGCGCAGCTTTGCGCCAAATCTGGTGGCGGCCAATGAGGTGGGGGAGTATGGAACGTTTATCAACAGCTTAGAGGCGTTAGGAGGCACGAATATTAGCTTAGCTTTGCTGGAAGCGATGAATCAGACGGATAGCCAACGGCCGACTACAATTATCTTCTTGACTGACGGTTTAGCCACTGAGGGGATCACGGACACAGGGTTGCTGGTGGAGGCAGTGCAGCAGGCGGCACCGGCCAATGTGCGCCTCTTTGCCTTTGGTGTGGGTGATGATGTAGACACGGCACTGTTGGATAGTTTAGCCCAAAATCATCGGGGAACGAGCACCTATGTACGGCCGTTCCAAGCCATTGATGAAACTGTTAGCAGCTTTTACGCTAAAGTCAGTACGCCTGTGTTGGCCGACATCAGCTTAGATTTTGGCGATGTGGCGGTGGAGCAGATGTATCCGCAGACCTTGCCCGATCTATTTGCGGGCAGCCAATTGGTGCTGGTCGGCCGTTACCGGGAGGGTGGTCCAGCCACAATTACTTTACGGGGCACGGTCAATGGTGTGGAAAAGAGCTTTGTGTATGATGATCAATTTTTCCGCTTACGTAGTGGCGATGATTTTATCCCTCGCTTGTGGGCCACCCGCGCCATCGGTCATTTGCTGACTCAGATTCGGCTGCATGGCGAAGAGCCAGAACTGGTGCAAAGTGTGGTTAATTTGAGCATTCGTTATGGCATCATCACCCCCTACACCAGCTACTTGATTGAGGAAGATGACATCTTTACCCAAACGGGACGACAGGGTATCGCGGACGAGGAGATGGAAGAGTTGGCTGAGGAGCCATTGGCCTTTACCGGTGCAGAAGCAGTGTCTGAGGCCGCCGCGGCTGGTGAGATGGCAGATGCAGTTGCACCGCTCGCCTTGCCCACAGCTGCACCCAATAATACGGGAGATGGCGGGACGACGGCCGTTTCTGATCTTGTCCAATTTGTGGGTAGCAAAACCTTTGTCTGGCGCGATGGGGTATGGATAGATACTGGACTTGATCCGAATATTCACATACTCACCCCGCTAAATTTTGCCTCAGATACCTATTTTGACCTAATAACAGCCGTGCCTGAACTGGCGAATTACTTTGCCATTGGTCAGCGTGTGGTGGTAGTGCATGACGGCATGGCTTATGAGATTGTGGAAAGTGGTGGAGAAGCAGATGTGCCCCTGTCCACTACAGTACCAACAGCAGAGGCCCAAACTGTGACCAGCACCGTGGAAACCAGCCAGCCCTTGCCTACCAATGAACCAACGCTCACACCTACATCTATTTCTCGTAATTCAGGCAGTGACAATATTATTGCGGCTGCTACACGATTACCAAATGCGATAGGTGAAACAAATGATGGGTTGGGCTGGGGCTGGGGCATCCTTGTAGGCGTGCTGTTAGCCCTAGTGGCTTTAGGGGTGGGAATTCGGTTGGGGCAGAGAGGACGATAAAGTGTGGGGTACAAAACAGGCAAAGACCTGTTTTGTGTCTCATACGCTTGACTAATCAGCAGAGGGCAGGGTGAAGCTGAACGTGCTGCCCTGCCCCAATTCACTTGCCACACCTACTTCCCCACCTAATTTATTGGCAATACGTTGCACAATAGATAAACCTAAACCACTGCCGCGGACACGCACTTTGTTGAGTTGGACGAAAGGATCGAACAGCTTTTCTTGTTCAGCTTCAGTCAGACCAGGGCCATTATCACGCACCCAGAAACGAACACGGCCGTCTGGCAACGCCTCGCCACCACATTCCACACGCGGCTGGTCGCCGCCATATTTGAGGGCATTGCTAATGTAATTTTCCCAAATCTCCTCAATCCAGGCCGCATGGCCCAAAGCCACTGGCCACTGTTCTTGTAAAACAATCTCTGCATCATAATCTTCCAAAACATAAGAAAGACGCAGCAAAGATGCTTCGACAATCTGTTTCATATTGATTGGCGCAATAGAGACGTCTGACTTACGCACACTGGACAGGAGCAACAACTCTTTGATGATGCTGCTCATCTTATACGTATTTTTGGCGAGCGCCTCCGCTATCTGTTTACGCCTGTCTTCGGCTAATCGGGTATTATCCCGGCGTAAAAGCTCGGCAAAGCCAATCACAATAGCCAGGGTGTTTTGTAGATCATGGGCCACTGTGTGAGCGAAAGAATCTAATTCTTCATTACTTTCTTGCAAACTACCCACTAATTGTGCATTATGAATCGCCACTGCGGCAAAAGTGGCTAATGTTTCAACCATGGCCTGATCTTCGATTGTGAATCTTCCCCCAACCTTATTCACTAATTCCAACACACCTAAAGATGTTTCATGAATCTGCAAGGGGACGGCCATAATAGAATTGGTTTTGACACCGGTACGTTCATCTATACCTACGTAAAAACGCTCATCTTGACGAGTATCTTGAACTGTGATGATTTGGCCTATCTGAACGGCCGTTCCCCCCACACCCTGCCCCGCTTGCAAACGCTGATTCAAGAGAGCAGGTTCCTCTTCAGCATGATACACTGCTCGACAAATCAACTGCTCTTTTAGCTCGCTCTCCCATAACCAAATAGAGCTTCCTTGCACTTGAATAAGCTCCGTTGCTACCTGCAAAAGCTGATTTAACACAGCCTCCTTATCCAAAATAGTGATCAAGGTGCGACTAGTCTCATTTAATAAATGCAAATGACGATTGTGGCGTTCTAATTCTACTAATTTAGAACCGTTTTTTTGTAGTAGGTACGAATTGGATTCCTCTGGCAACTGCGTCACAGATTGTTGTAGATGAATTTTTTCTGTCACATCTATCAAGGTCAATGCGTATTTATATTCCCCATATGGTGTAGGCTCGATTTGCAGGTCAAAATAAAGCTCTTCTCCATTTGCCGTATTGCGATGAATATTGGAGAACGTCACTATATTTTCTGCCTCTAAGTTTAGAATGTCCTCTTCTAAGCCCTGTATTTCAGGAAAAACCTGTACCAACTTGCAATGCTCAAGCCTTTCTACGTCCAACCACCTGCATAAAACTACACTATCGGTTGGAAATTGGAGGGAATTGGTTATGGGTGAACGAACAGCTTTGTGGCGGGACTGACTACTACGGGTGGGGGCGGTGATGTTTACAGCCATAAGATATTACCTTTACACAATTATACGGTTATTGCCTATTAACCAAAATAGCCTAATTTTCATCTTAGCATTAAATTTTGAATGCACACATAAAAATAAAGTATATTTCTTTATGTGCATTGGGCAAACGAGACCATAGACTACTACTGTTTAGTCCCTTTTTTGTTACAATACTTGGTCTGTTGTGAACTTATCAATTTTATAGTCAAACCCTTTTTAGAGGATCGTTCATAGGCAATTTCTCGGAGCAAGGGAACGATTCCTCCAAATAAAAATGGGCAGCCCACAACAGGGCATATACATGAACGACGTTAACTTCACAGAAGTATCGAAGACTCAGCCTCACTTTTCATTGAATGAAACTATTATTGGCGTGCTAGCTTTTCTAGGACAACGACTTGCCTTTGGGCTGCTTGTATTACTTGCCATTATCTTTCTCACTTATTTCGGTTTGGATATGGCTCGTGGCGTTGAATTTGGTTCTGCTCTTACCCAAGCTGTACCCAAAACTACTAAATATGTGGGACACTTGCTGACAGGTAATCTGGGCATGTCCACAGCCATTAGTTCCGATGTACTGCCTCATGCAATTAACGAACTACTGCCAGGAATATTACAAAAAAGTTTTGGGCTGCTTGGGATTTCGCTTCTTTTTTCCACAATTGTGGGCGTTACACTTGGTGTTATCGCAGCCACTCGTCGTAGCCGCTCTCTTACAATTTTACTGACTTCCATCATCGGTATTTCAGCTCCTAGTTTCTTTATTGCGCTTTTATTACAGTTATTGGTCATTCGCTGGACGGCCGTTGCTGGAAAAACTATCCTACCCGTTGGTGGCTTCGGCTGGGATAAGCATCTCATTTTGCCCGCTTTGGTCTTGGCGGCTCGTCCCATTGCCCAGATCACCCGCATCACCTATCTCTCCATCCGAGAAATATTGGAGAGAGACTTTGTTCGTACCGCTCACAGCAAAGGCCTGCACAGAAGCCAAGTGTTATGGGGACATGCTTTTCGCAATGCAGGAGTTCCCATTTTGACCACAGTCAGCCTCTCCTTGCGTTTCTCCTTAAGCAGCCTACCCGTCGTCGAGTTTTTCTTCGCCTGGCCTGGGATTGGGTTCCTTTTACTCAAATCCATTTCCCAACAGGACGACAATTTGACTTTGGCTCTCCTGCTCTCATTAGGTATCTTTTTTATCCTCATCAACCTCTTGCTAGAGGCTGCCTATCGTTTCATTGATCCTCGCCTACGCGACACACCAGAACATATCACCTCGGGGGAACGACAGACAGTACAAACGGCCGTTACTGAACTCTGGCAGGCAATCAAAAGCTGGAGCCTGGCAATAAAAGAGTGGCAATGGCATCAATTTAACCTCTACTCCCTATTCCCCAATCTTCGCAGACGGCCCCAAAAGGCTGAAACTACTACTTCCCCCCGTCCTTGGCACCAACAAATCCTGAACAACACTCCCTTCTTACTCGGAGGTGCGCTTGTGACAGGGTTAATGATTATCTTTCTCTTCGGCCCCAACCTGGCTCCTCACAGTCCCTATACCACACAAGGACTAAAAATTATTGATGGCGAATTCATTGTACCCCCTTTTGCACCAGGAGCAGAATATTCTTGGGGAACCGATGTGTTGGGACGCGACATCTTGAGCTTGATTTTGGCTGGCGCCCAACAAACATTGATTTTAGCAGCTCTAGTTGTGATGGCACGTTTTTTGGTAGGGTTCCTTCTAGGCTCTCTAGCTGGCTGGTGGAATGGTAGTTGGCTCGACCGTGCTATTTTAGGGTTGGCCGAAATGCTAGCCGCCTTTCCCACCCTGCTGTTGACAATGATCTTGATTTTAGCCTTTGGCATTCGAGAGGGATTTCGGCCGTTTCTCATTGCCTTATGTACTGTCGGCTGGGGCGAAATGATGCAGTTTGTGCGCAGTCAGGTCATCACGCTTCGACCCAAGCCCTTTATTGAGAGTGCCATTGCTGCCGGGGCTGCTACACCGCGCATTATCACCCGGCACATTTTGCCCAATTTGTTGTCAGCCCTCATCTCTTTGGCTGCTTTGGAAATGGGCGCTGTGCTGATGCTATTGGGCGAACTGGGCTTTATTGGCATCTTCATCGGCGGTGGTGCTTTTGCGGAACTAGATGTCGGTGCTGCACTTTACCATTATTCTGATGTACCAGAATGGGGATCATTATTAAGCAATATTCGTCCCTACGCTCGCTCCTACTCTTGGACGGCCATTTATCCCACACTGGCCTTCTTCGTTGCTATTCTTGGCTTCAACCTGTTTGGCGAAGGCATACGCCGCCTCGTCGAGACCATTGGCGTGCGTTTCACACGCTTGTTGAACCGTTATACGCTTGTGGCCGCTCTTGTGATCGTCTTGGGTATTCGTTGGCTACAGAACAATACGGGGGCCATTGCCTTCTATAAGCAGCAAGCGGCCGTTTTTGATGGACAAAACAGTCTGACACATGTTACTGCCCTTACTGATCCCACTTTTGACGGCCGTTCCCTGGGCAGTGATGGGCGCCAACAAGCCGCCCAATACATCGCTGACCAATTCGCAGCGATGGACTTGCAGGCAGCTGGCGAGAAAACAACCTACTTCCAACCCCGCCTTCGGGATTTTGAACAATTAACAGCCGTCCCCCAACTCACCATTCACGACAATGGCCTCCCCCTCATCTATCAGCAAGATTATAATGAATTTATCGGCCGATTCCGTAACATGGGGCAAACAGAACAAGCTCCCATTCGCTTTATTTCTACTGGTGAACTTACCCTAGTGTCAGCTGGCTTTGGCCGCCAACAAGCGATGATCCTACAAGATATAGACCTGAGTCAAGAAATTCTCATGGTTCTCTCGCCTGAGGATGCCCGATTGCTGGATCGAGTACCCCGACTTGGTACGCTCATCATTACCGATGAGGCCGCCAATTTGAACCGCCACTTTACCCTGTCCACTCGTGATCCTGTTGCCACACTGTTTGGTACAGGCCGCCAAATAGGCCAAGACACGCCTGAACTATGGATTAATGAAGAAACGGCCGATCGCCTTCTTCAGGGCACGGACACCACTGTGGCCGACTTACGCCGCCAAGCCCAGGATTTAGAGCATGACGAACTGCTTGAAATCACCACTAGCCTCACAGCCAGCATGGTTGTCACCGGTACAATTACAGAGCGCGTAGAAACAGCTCATGTGATTGGGCATCTGCCCGGCACATCTGATGAACTCGACAGCCAGCTCATCTTGGTCATGGCCCAATATGACACACCGCCCACCGGGCCCGATGGCATTATGTATCCGGCCGCCAATGACAATGCCAGCGGCATTGCCCTCATGTTAGAACTGATTCGCACGCTGCAAGAATCTGGCTATCAACCTTATAAAACTATCCTGTTTGTAGCCTATAGCGGCGAAGGGCAAGAAGGCGGCAATGATGTTCTACCGCCTGATGTGCTAAAGTTTTTGCAAGCCAAGGTTGGTTTTTCCTCTGCTTTCGACATTGAAGCGGTAATTGATCTACGAGGCGTGGGTGGTGGTGCGGGTAAACGGCTGTCTATTGCGGCTGGAGGTAGTTTGCGGCTGGTGGAGTTGTTAGAACGTAGTGCGAAACAGATGAACGTGCCTGTAGAACGGGCTGGCGAACCCGTTGATTTGAGCGTGTTGTTTGAAAATCGTAGTTTGCGTGCAGGTGGGCAAGAAGCCCCCCAAGTAGGGTTACAATGGTCGGGCTGGGAAACCACTGCCCGCACTGCCAAGGATACAAAGGATGTTGTCTCAGCCGACAATCTGCAAGAGGCAGGCCGTGCCCTTTCCTTGGCCCTGATGGTCATGGGGCGGGAAACACAATATTAGACAATGGCATCAATTGAACATTCTAGAAAGGTGTCTGTCACAGATTATGGGAGAGGGTGGCAACGGCCGTTGCTCTTTTTGGCCCAACGATTATTCTTTGCTGCCAGTGTCATGCTGGCCATCATTTGGCTGTCATATTTTGGTCTGGATATGGCTCGTGGTAAAGCCTTGGCCCCGGCAGCAGCAGATGCCATACCTAAAACAGGTCACTATATCGGCCGTTTGTTACAAGCTGATCTAGGTTTGTCCAGTGCTTACATTTCTACCTATTTCCCTCGCCCCATTCATGAATTTCTGCCTGATGTTTTAGGCAAAAGCTTCGGCCTATTGGGTCTCTCACTACTGTTCGCCACTCTCATAGGTGTGTTATTAGGCACAATTTCCGCTCGCCGTCAGGCGGGAAAGCAATCATTCACTATCTTGACAGCTTCCATCATCGGCATCTCTACCCCTAGTTTCTTGTTGGCCCTCCTGTTACAAATGTTGATCATTCGCTGGACGAAGTGGGCTGGCAGAACGATGCTGCCCACAGGCGGTTTCGGTTGGGATGATCATCTTGTGCTGCCCTTGTTGGTACTGGCAGCCCGCCCCATCGCCCAGATTACACGCATCACCTATGTCTCCGTCACACAAGTGCTAGCGCAGGATTTTGTCCGTACGGCCCGCAGCAAGGGGCTAGGCCCCATTCGGGTTATGTGGTGGCATGTGATGCGAAATACGGCCGTTCCCATTCTCACCACCATTGGCCTATCCTTACGTTTCGCCTTGAGCAGTTTGCCCGTCGTCGAGTTCTTCTTTGGCTGGCCCGGGATTGGCTTTTTCCTGCTCAAGGCTATCTCCCAACAAGATGATAATCTAACAATTGCCCTGCTCCTCTCCTTAGGCTTGTTCTTTATCCTCGTCAACTTTATTTTAGAAACGGCTTATCGCCTGATAGACCCCCGTTTGCGTGACTTGCCAGGACATATTGCCGCCGGTGAGCGGCAAACTATAACTACGGCCTTAAAAGAGCTTTGGGAATCTATAAGAAGCTGGGGACAGGAGCGTAGAGGCTGGGGATTAAGGCCCGATCTCCGGTCACTCAGCCTAGATTTCCGTTTTTGGCGGCGCAAATCACCCCCTGCCCTGAGGAAGCAACGTCAATCCTGGCTGCGCCACACGCTGGGCAACAGGCCTCTGATGATCGGCTTGCTGCTCGTGGGCACTCTGCTTTTCATCTTTCTCTTTGGCCCAGTCATTGCGCCGCACAGCCCTTATACTACTAGTAGCCTGGAAATCATTGATGGCGAATTCTTTGCACCCCCTTTTGCTCCTAATGACGTTTATCCTTGGGGCACTGATGTATTTGGCCGTGATATTGCCAGCCTGCTTTTGGCTGGTGCGCAACAAACATTGCTGTTAGCAGCAGCGGTAGTCGCAGTACGATTGGTGATTGGATTTGTCTTGGGAGCAGTGGCAGGGTGGTTGAATGGCAGTTGGCTCGACAAGGCTATCTTGTCGTTAGCGGAACTGTTAGCCGCTTTTCCCACACTGCTGTTTGCTATGATCTTGATTTTGGCCCTGGGGATACGAGGAGGGTTACGGCCGTTTCTCATCGCGTTCTCCGTCGTTGGTTGGGGCGAAATCATGCAGTTCGTCCGCAGTCAAGTGATCGCCATTCGCCCCAAGCCCTTCATCGAGAGTGCTGTAGCAGTGGGGGCTACCACTCCTCGCATCATCATGCACCACATTTTGCCTAACCTACTCTCAGCTCTTATTTCTTTGGCAGCTCTAGAAATGGGTGCGGTGCTGATGCTTTTGGGTGAATTAGGCTTTCTTAGTATTTTCATCGGCGGTGGCGCTTTTGCCGAATTGCAATATTTTGCGCCCTCGGTTCATTATTCAGATGTACCAGAGTGGGGATCGCTGTTGAGCAATATCCGCGAATATGCGCGAGCCTACCCTTGGGTGGCAATCTACCCTTCGTTGGCCTTTTTCTTTGCTATTCTGGGCTTCAATCTATTTGGCGAGGGGATACGAGGGCTGGTAGAAGGGATGGGAGGTCGCTTCACACGCTTGTTCAATCGCTATACCCTATTGGCAGCAGTCTTATTCATCATCGGTGTGGGCTGGGTGCGAGAAAACACCGGGGCCATTGCTTTTTATAAACAGCAAGCGGCCCAGTTCAGGGGACAGAACAGTCTGGTTCATGTCCAATTTCTGACGGAACCAGCCTTAAACGGCCGTAGTCTAGGCACACCCGGCCATATGGAAGCCGCCAACTACATTGCCCACCAGTTTGAGCGGCTAGGGCTGCAAGCAGCTGGGGATGAGTTCAGTTACTTTCAGAACCGTTTTCGTGAGTTTGAACAGTTAACGGCCGTGCCCCAGTTAAGCCTGAACGATGGTGGCCCCCCACTACTGTATCGTCAAGATTTTGCCGAATTTATCGGTCAGCGGGGGAATTTGGGGCACGTCAGCGGCCCTATCCACCTCTTAACTTGGTCACAATTAACCGAACTACCGGGAGGCTTTGGCTTTGGTGTGCGGCGACCTGCGATAGAAGATATGAGTTTTGAGGGCGAAATCTTGCTACTGATGGCTCCCGAACATGCCCATCTCTTCACCAATGTGCCGCGCCTGGGTACGTTGGTGGTAACCGATGACGAAACATTTCTCCGAAAACGGTATACCCTTTCTGGCATCAGCCCCATTTTCAACCTAGCTGAGACGAATCAAAGTTTTGGCGCCGAACGGCCAGAGTTTTGGATTGACACGGAAACGGCCGATCGTCTTCTGCAAAACACGGGCTACACGGTGTCTGAGTTACGCCGCCAGGTACAGTTACTAGAACAGGATAAAATCTTAGAAGCTACTACCGATTTAACCGCCACCCTAAATATCACGGGCACCTTGCAAGATCGGCATGAGGTTGTGAACGTCATCGGTCATTTGCCCGGTTTGTCTGAGGCAGGGCTCGCCAGCCAGATGATTGTGGTAATGGCCCAATTTGACAGTCCGCCGCTCAGTCCAGACGGGGCCTTTTATCCAGCTGCCAATGATAATGCCAGTGGCATCGCTGTTATGCTCGAAATCATTCGTACCATGCAGGAATCGGGCTACCAGCCCTATAAAACGCTGCTCTTTGTGGCTTATAGCGGCGCCGGGCAAGAAGGTGGCAGCTTTAGCAATCCGGCAGAGGTCGCCAAGTTCTTGGAAGCCAAGTATGGCTTTACAACCTCATTTGAAATTGAGGCAGTGGTGGATATTCGGGGTGTGGGCGCTGGCGATAATACATTACAGATCAAGGCAGGGGACAGTCTACGTCTGACAGAGTTGATGGAACGAGCTGGCAAGCAGATGCAGGTACGCACTGAGCGCATCAGCGAGGCTGTTGATTTGAGCATTCTGTTTGCAGAAGAAGGTACTGTGGAGAAACAGGTTGCGCCGCGAGTGGGAGTGCAATGGCAGGATTGGCAAAAGCTGGCCCGCACGCCAGATGATACACAGGTCACTATAACGGCCGAAAAATTAGAGGCCGCCGGACGTACACTCAGCCTGGCTTTGATGATTATTGGCCGGGAAACACAATATTAGGGTTGGTAGGTGTCACTGTGGGGAAAGTAACCATACCAGCCAAATTCAAAGGCAGAGGTAGTGATGAGGGGCGTAAGCTGACGTGACCCATCAATTTCTTGTCCGGTGAGAGCTCGGAAACGGCCGTTTGTCTGTTCATCATGTAACACGCCCTTCATTTCATCATCCAGCACAAAGGTGAGAACTTGTTTACCTATCTGACGGCTGTACACCTTACCAGTTTGGGTAGCTGCATCAAACCAAATCAAAATGGGCACTTGGTTGATTTCATCATGAATGAGCGGCTGTTGCTGTAAGACTGCATAAGGATAAGCACGGGCAAAATCATCAATTCGCAACCCCAAAACGCGCTTTTTGGCTGACAAACCCTCTTCACGAGGGATTTGATGGTTCACAACCCCCTCCGCAGGCATATTGTAATAGCTGACATAGGGGTCAACTGTATAACTGCCGCGCGGATTGCTGGCAAAATTGCCACAGGCAAATTGAGCGCAGGTGGCCTCTTTGCTCAAAACCTGGCTCTGAGGATACTGTTTCTGCCAAGTGGCCCAATCAGTGAAGGTGCTGGGGAAATAGGCCAATGTGTGCCCTGAATCATCAAGGGCTGCGCCATATAGCTGGCTCCATAAGCCCTCTGTTTGCCGATCATACATCACCAACGTATTTTGTAGCAGTTTGCCTGATACACCGAAGGTGAGGGTCTGTGAACCGACATAGCGGCTAAAGACGAGGGCTGTATAACAAAGTGGACACCAAGTAACAGCCACTGGCTCCCCACCTACAGTATCATTCACAATTTCGTGGGAGCTAAGGATGGTGATGGGATAGGCACGGGCTTCGCCGTTGATGACAAGACCAATGATGCGCTCGTTAGGATCGAGGTGTTTGCTGGCGGTCTCGGCCGTTTCAAATTGAGGATCATCAATAGCAGGGATGCTGTCACGGGGTAATAAATTATCAACTTGGGCAGGGTCAATGGCGAGTGGTGGCGGTATGGGAATGGGCTGATCACGGCGGGCCGTTGCTGTATCGGGTTGAAGACGAAAGGCCAGGGCAGCTATCACTAATAAAAAAAGGATACCCCAGAGGGCTGGGGCATAGGAACGCATTGTTTTCATGCTGTGATTATGCCTATTAGGGAAACGGCCGTCTGTAGAAGGGGTTACGCTATTTACCTAGTACTCTAACAAACTTCTTTTGTCGGACAGAAGCGGTAGCTCCTGCAAGGTGCGCCGCGCTGTCATATCCGTCAATAGATGTTTGGCGCACCACTAAAGCCTACCTAAAAAGGCAACTCCATACACTCCCAATGTCAGCACAGCATCTGTTGCCGCAAGGATAAAAAAGTAGCTGAGCGGAGAGGTATGAGCACGCCTACGGAGTACCCATTGCGCGGCAACGAATCCTAGTGCCAAGGTAATCACAGGATAGCTAATGCGCAAAGGAAGCCACCATGATTGCGGAATCTCTAACCAAGCTGAAAAGGGAACATAGGATAACACAGTAGGCAATACCAAGAGTTTAGTATATTCATATAATAAGATAGAAATGACAATCAAAACACGTGCCCCTAGTTGTCGTGGGTCATCATCATCGCGGCGTAATTGGCGAACACCTAAAATGATACCCCCAGGAAGGAACCATAATAAGGCTAAGGGGAAAAAGGCAATACCTACTACCCCTTCGAGTGCGCCTGTCAAAGTGGCTTCAATAAAATCGTCGCTATCTAAACTGTCTAAATGAGTTGCCAGGGCAGGATTGGTGGTAGCAAAGTAGAGAGCACGACCACTGCCTCCTTCTCGCCAAACAAGATGAAGGTTCCCGTTGACGTCCGTCACAAGCATACCTTCTTGGGAAAACCCTTCAGTTTTTGCAGCCATTTGATAGCCTTGAAATTGCCCATCAGAAAAAATAGTGACAGCCATTTGGGTGAAGTCATTAAGCCGAATTTGCTGTTGGGAGGCAACGACCACAGCCAGAGATGCTCCCTGCGTGCCAGCAGCATTAGGTTCAATGGTATAGTTGTTGCCCATAATGGCTGAGGTAGGGGCTGGCACGATTTGCGAAAGAGCATAATCTCCATTATATGGTTGATAAGGCTGTTCTTCAGCAGGCATGATAACTAGTCGTTTAGCAGGAACTTTTCTGGGATTGTCAAGGGAAAAGATGGCATAGTCAGTACGCCCGGTGTCTGATTCTAAGCCAGCGGAGATATAGCGGGACCAAATGAGATAGCCGTACTCATCTGTGATGCCGAGAACAGGGCCACCTAATGAATCAGTCGGTTGCAGTTCGAGTTCAACGATTGGTGTGCCATCGGCCGTTTCCAAACCATGTGCAAAGGCAGCATAATAAATATTTAGGCCATTTCGCCAACTCATGTGCAATTTGCCATCTGAGCTTTTTTGAATAGATGGATTCTCGCCTTCAGCAACAAGCTGAATAGGGGTTGTAGATTCATTATTGTGCCAGCCGTAAATACTATTTGTTTTACTATCCTCCCAAACAATGTATTCATCAGTTAATACATAACTGCTAACGTTCATTTCGGCCATGGACAGTTGTGTTGGCTTTATAATATCACCATTATCATCCAATAATGCTTGCCACAATTCCCAGTTCCCCCCGGACGGCCGTCGTGCCCAAACTAAATAGAGCCCTTCATCTGCTAACCAAAATCTAGGCGTCCGCGAACGCCCAGCAGGAAGTTCGAGTGTTTTATCTATAAGAGGAACGGCCGTTTCATCTAATTGCAAATAGTGGATGGCTAACTCACCCTCGACAAATTTCGGCCAAACAAAATGGAATTGTTCACTGTCACCCTCTACGGCCATACCAACTGTACCGGCTACCGTTGTGCCAATCGGCACACCCCGACTCCAATCAGGAGAGGGCTTACGCCCTTTGGGTGCAGAACCAAAACCACAACTAGTGATGATAAATGTCAGGAAAACGGCCGTTAACATTTGCAACAGATACTTGGGCTTAAATACCATATAATATCTCCATCTTCTCGCTAACATTCATTAAGTAGATATGCACAGCACACCTCAATTGGTCAAAGTCGTACACATAAAAAAAGAATCGCAGATAATAGTCTGCGATTCTTTGAGTGTTGAAAACTTGAAAAATCCAAGTGCAACTTACTGTTTAACCCGGGGATCAAAGGCATCTCGTAACCCATCACCCAAAAAGTTGAATGCCAAAGTCGTAACAGATAAGAAAACAGCAGGAACCAACGTTTGGTTGGGATAAGAACGTAAGGCCTGCACCCCTTCAGAAATCATAATACCCCAACTGGGTGTGGGTGGATCCACGCCCAAACCAATAAAACTCAAAAACGCCTCGGTACCGATATAGCCTGGAATAGCTAGCGTTTCAGCTACGATAATAGGCCCTAAAATATTTGGTAACAGATGACGGAACATGATACGGGTATCACTAGCCCCAATAGAATGAGCCGCCTCAATATATTCCTTTTGTTTGAGGGCAAGCACTTGTCCACGAGCAATTCGAGCTAGCCCTAACCAATTAATAAGGCCGATAGCAATAAACAAGAAAAGCAT
Organism: Promineifilaceae bacterium (SeqCode); assembly: GCA_965223555.1. Classification (GTDB taxonomy): domain Bacteria; phylum Chloroflexota; class Anaerolineae; order Promineifilales; family Promineifilaceae; genus CBDCWU01. The sequence continues at coordinate 1,210,039 of CBDCWU010000009.1, read as the reverse complement.
ACCCCCCATGGCTGCATTCCAACCAAGTAAGGTTCCAGCAAACCCTTCCGCCCCTCCTCGACGAGCCAGTGCCTTAAAATAAGTTTGTAACAAAATCACTACAATGAGAAAAGGAAACCCATATAAGAAATCCACAATTCGCATCATAACATTATCTACGGCGCCGCCCATATAACCAGAAATAGAACCGTAGATAATACCTGCAATCAAGGCGACACCTGAAGCCACAAAGGCAACTTGTAAAGAAACACGCGCCCCATAGATAGCCCGCGTCCAAAGATCGCGCCCTAAATGATCCGCACCTAGCCAGTAATCCTCAGTAAATGTGGCATAATTTTCTGCATTCTCGGGTAATAAAAAGAGCATCCACTCTGGGACAGCATTATTAGCCAGTAAATCTTGCTCAGCAAAGTCATAAGAGGTCACTACAGGAGCTAAGGGAAACGCTATGATAGTTAGCACCACAATAAAAATCAGGCTGGCAACGGCAACTTTATTCCGCATCAAGCGGATCATAGATTCTTCAAATAAACTGCGCTCTTTTCTTATTAAGGCACTTTGTGGATCATCTTTGGGAGATAGCTCTGCAACAGCCATAAGAAGCCTCCTAATCAAAGCGTATGCGTGGATCAACCAACGCATAGGTAAGATCGACTAATAAATTGGATACGACAAGAAAAACTGAATAGAGCATTGTGACCCCTAACAACAAAGTGTAATCTCGATTACCCACGCTAGCCACAAAATGCTTCCCCATACCATTAATGCCAAATATTTGCTCAATGATAAATGTACCTGTTACTAGTCCGGCAAAGGCTGGCCCCAAAATAGTAAGGACAGGGATCAATCCATTTTTAAGGGCATGTAGAGCGATCACCGTACGTTCACGCAATCCTTTAGCTCGTGCAGTGCGAATATAATCCTCACGGACAACCTGTAGCAAGCTGGCTCGTGTTAAACGGGCAAAGCCTGCGGCAACGGCCGTTCCTAAAGCAAATACGGGCATAATCGCATGCAAAAAATAATCTGCATTCAGATCATTAAGATTAGGCAAAAAACCCAACAAAAAGGGCGGCCCCGAACTCCAGGTAGCTACTGGTAGCCAATCGAGCTTCAAGGCAAAAATCCAAATCATAATAGGGGCTAACACAATATTATTAACCGACAAGAAAAATACGGCACCAAACGTACTCGTATAATCTATCCAAGAATTTTGCTTCAAAGCCGCAATTGTCCCTGCCGGAATACCTAAGATCAAAGCAAAAACAAGCGCCATCAAGCCAAGTTGTGCTGATATAGGCAGAGACCCCTTAATAATATCCGCGACAGATTGATTCCGAAACTGCATAGATAGTCCAAAATCTCCACGGATAATCCCTTTGGATGACCCCTCTTCCCCCAAAATATCATCTCCAACCATATAAGACGCAAACTGCTTCCACATCGGCCAATCCAGATGATATTGAGCTTCGATATTTGCCACTACTTGTGGTGGCAATTCCCGATCACCTACAAAATCAAAAGGGCCCCCTGGTATTTGGCGTATCAACACAAATGTAACAATGCCTACACCAAGTAAAACAGGGATAAATCCCAATACACGGCGAATAATATATGTTGTCATCAGCTATACCTCCGAGTAATACATTGTACGATAGCACTCGCCAAAAAAATCAAAAATACTATATCCAATTTCTCTTAAAACAATTCACAAATTCACTCAACTTAGGATGGCAGTTTTAACGAGCAAAAAAAGCAGAAATGCACAAGGACTCATAAGAAAAATCCACGCAAAATACTCTTTCCTATAGGTTCCTATACATTCCTACAAAATTAAAGAAAAAGGAGGTCAGGCAAGGCCGACCTCCTTTTTCAATTAAAGACTAATTGCCCTGGGCTGCCAATTTGGCATCCATGTCAATCGTCCAATCATAATAGTTATTTGCACCAAGCGGTGGATAATCACGAGTCAGCCATGGCTTAGTTACATTGACTGCCGTATAATGGTAAATTGGCGCGTAAGCCGTTTCCACCTCTGCCAAAATGCGTTCTGCCTCAGCATACAACTCATAACGTTCGTCTGGGTCTTGAGATTGACCTGCTGCTGCGGTAATCTCGTCGAATTCCGTTGCTGTGGTCTCACTACAATTGGCATCAGTACAGTTGCGACGCAAGCGGTTGGCCCCAGCTTCAGAGTTGAACACCTCATGAACCCAGTTATTCTCATCGGGATAGTCAGCACACCAACCCAAACGCCAGATGTGCGGCATCTCTTCCACAGGGGTTGTGTTGCGAATGGTATCCAGATAGACACCCCATTCTTGATTTTCAACCTGAATCTCTGCACCTAAAACATCGGCCCACATCTGCTGGATAGCAGCTGCAATACGGGCGTGTCCTTCACTGGTGTTATGCATTAAAGTAACACCCAGAGCATTGAAATCATCTAATGTCAAACCTTCCTCATCCAAGAAAGATTGTAGAGCAGCCGCAGCCGCATCTGGATCATAACCCACACCTACTGTACCGGGTTCTGGCGCACCAAAGATGCCAGGAGGGGCAAACGAAGTTGCTGGAATTTGACCACCCTTTGTTACATTATCAATCAAGCTTTGACGATCAATGGCTTGAGAGAATGCCTGACGCACTCGTTGGTCGGTGAAGGGGTATTTTGTATTGGTAAAACCATAGTAATAAGTACAAGGTACCGGAGCACTGTAGAAGTCTTCGCTCAACACGGGGTCTGCTTTCACACGATCAATCTCGGTTGAAGGCACACCAGTAGTATCTAACTCATTATTTTCATACAATGCGAAAGATGTCGAAGCTTCATTAATCATTAGCCCTTGAATTTCTTCAATCTGTATCGAGTCAGCATCTATCCATAAGGGATTCTTGACAAGATCTAATTGTGTACCGTGCACCCACTGCTTCATCGCATAAGGCCCATTCGTTACAATAATGCCAGCCTCTGTCCACTGATTACCCCACTCTTCAATAGTCCATTGGGGCAATGGATTAGCAATCCACATGCCAGCAATAGCTGGGAAGAAGCCCGCTGGGTTTTCTAATGTGAACTGAACTGTCCAATCATCCACAGCTACAACACCCAAGTCCTCTATCGTCACCTCTTCTGAACCCTCATTAATGGCTTGAGCATTCTTGATAATGTACAGAACGTAAGCATAATCCGAAGCGGTTTCGGGGTTGATTGTCCGCGTCACACCATAAACAACATCATGAGCATTCACAAAACGAGGATTGCCATCGGCATCAACGTCTTGGGTAGTTTCACCACTTACAGGATTGTACTTAACCCAAGCAATATCATCGCGTAAATTGAAAGTCCATGTCTGATTACCATCGGCATCTTCACCGGATGCCCACTCAGTAGCTAGATAAGGGCTAACGTCCCCAGTAACTGGATGGAATTTGGTTAAACCAACAAAGGTATTACCTACAACATCGACTGACGTAGTATCAGTAGCTAATGAAGGATCAACTGTGGGCGGTTCACCACCCCAGTTAATATTGAGAGTCACAGGCTCCATCATCTCTTCTTCTTCAGCCATAACCTCTACTTCGCGGGTTACTTCCACTTCTTCAACTTCGGTGACAACGCGGGTTACCTCCATCGTTTCACCTTCTTCAACAACGGTTTCAGTGATAACACGGGTAACTTCCACTTGTTCTACAACAGTCTCAACTACTGTTTCTGGTTGGCAAGCCACAAGGACTAAAGCCAACAACATAAAGGCGGCCATCATCAGGCCAGTTCGTTTTGTCTTAAACATTTCTAAACTCCTCCAAATGAGTTTATTCTTTACGTAAATACAAAATTTTCTAACTTACACAATTTTACTACATACCATTTTCTACTTTACAGAACATCACCTCCTCTGCTTAACAGCTATATTAAAGTCGCCCAAAACCCTCTATCAATTCTGATTGTTTAGAGAGGGAATCACAAAAATTGCTCCGCATGATGGCAAGCCACCATATGCTCATTATCTTCTGTACCCACATTACGGAATGGGGGATCCTCTTGTTTACATATATCAGTCACATAAGAACAGCGGGTATGAAAACGACAAGCGGCTGGCGGATTGGCGGGATTTGGCACGTCTCCTTTCAAAATAATGCGTTGTCGTTTCTCTTCCTTATCTGGATCGGGCATGGGAATAGCCGATAACAGCGCTTGTGTATAGGGATGCACTGGGTGTTCATACAGTTCATCCCGATCTGCCAGCTCCACAATGCGGCCCAAATACATAACAGCCACTCGATCACTGATGTAGCGTACCATGGAGAGATCATGGGCAATAAAAAGATAAGTCAAGCCTAATTCATCTTTCAGATCATCCAACAAATTCACAACTTGGGCCTGAATAGAAACGTCTAAGGCCGAAATAGGTTCATCAGCCACAATAAATGATGGGTTAGTGGCTAGGGCACGGGCCACACCAATACGCTGCCGTTGCCCCCCAGAAAATTCATGAGGATACCGATTAACAAAATAGGGGTTCAATCCTACAACTTTCAACAACTCTTGGACGCGTTCTTCACGGCTACCGCTACTGCTACCTATACCATGAATTTCTAATGGTTCCCCCACAATTCGACCAACGGTCATACGAGGATTAAGCGAAGCATAAGGATCCTGGAAGATCATTTGCATATCTCGCCGCGCCTTACGCAACTCGTTTTTTGTAAGTGCAGTTAAATCTTTGCCCCTAAATTCTACTTCACCGTCAGTCGCCTTTAACAACTGTAGAATTGTTCGACCAGTCGTAGATTTGCCGCAACCACTTTCCCCCACAAGCCCTAATGTTTCACCTTTATAGATGTTAAAAGTAACCCCATCTACGGCCTGGACGGCACCAACTTGCCGACGGATAACACCCCGCAGAATCGGGAAATGCTTTTTTAGGTTATTGACTCGAATGAGAACTTCTCTTTCTTGGCTCATGCTATTTCTCCAAAATGTCCTGCTTCACGTACATCTTCCCAACGCCAACAAGCGGCCGTATGATTAGGCGCGGTATGAATCAAGGGGGGATTTTCTTCCCAACATTTATCATCTGCGAAAGGGCACCGAGGAGCAAAAGGGCAATGAGTTGGTTCTTGTAATAGATCAGGGGGCAATCCTTTGATGGAAGCCAATCTGGTTTTTTCTTTTTGATCTAACTGGGGGATAGATTCCAATAAACCAAGGGTGTAAGGATGGGCTGGTTGATTATAGAGATCACGGACTGGGCCTTGTTCAACAATATAACCAGAATACATGACTGCTACTTTCTCTACCATGCCGGCTACAACACCCAAGTCATGGGTGATCCAAATGATAGCCATACCCAGCTTCTCTTGTAACTGTTTAACTAGTTCAACAATCTGGGCTTGGATGGTGACATCTAGAGCGGTTGTTGGTTCATCAGCTATTAAAACGGATGGGTTACACAACAAGGCCATGGCGATCATAATACGTTGACGCTGCCCCCCCGAAAACTGATGGGGGTAGTCTGACAGGCGACCACCAGCATTAGGAACACCGACTAAACGTAATGTCTCCACCGCTCGTTCCTTAGCTTCTGCATCACCCATGCCTAAATGAAGTTTGAGCGATTCAGTAAGCTGACGGCCGATCGTTAACACAGGATTCAGCGAGGTCATGGGGTCTTGAAAGATCATCGAAATCTCACGACCACGAATACGACGCATTTCTTCTGCCGAAATCTTTAAAAGATCCCGGTCATTATAAATGACCTCGCCATTCTCCACACGGCCCGGCGGGTTAGGGATCAAGCCCATAACGGACATAACACCAACCGACTTACCAGAGCCGGATTCGCCGACAATAGCCATAGACTCACCTTCATCGAGAGTATATGAGATGCCATTGACAGCATGAACAACCCCATCTTCTGTATAGAAGCGGGTTACAAGGTTACGAACTTCAAGTAAATGGCTCATAATATTGTGCTTAACAAAATTTTCGAGTAATTTTGGGACTTTCCTCCTGTAAAAGAATGAGGAAGAAACTATACCTTAATCAATAAAGCTTAACAACTTGTTAACCAAAACTTCTGGTCAGAAATTGTGAGCCATTTCAAAACAAACTAAATTTATTTTATACAAGGTTCGTCAAAGTGTCAATTTAAGGTTAGTTTAGGGTTTTTATAGAGGCCACAAAGAGGATAAGCGGGGTGCTGGCTGGAGAAACACGAGAAACAAATTTTGTCTTGTGAGAAGACATGGCAGGAAAAGCTAACTTCCCGCCATGTCTTCTGAGTTACTATTTATAATTAGCTAGTTTTGAGCGGCCGTTTTGGCTTCCACATCAATTGTCCAATTGTAGAAGTCGTTGGCACCCAAAGGTGGGAAGTTGCGCGTCAACCAAGGCTTGGTGACTTGAACAGTAGTATAGTGGTAAATAGGTGCATAGGCTGTTTCCACTTCAGCCAGAATACGTTCTGCTTCAGCATAAAGCTCTACGCGTTCGGCTGGGTCTTGTGCTTGACCAGCTTGTACTGTAATTTCATCAAATTCACCGGGTTGTGTCTCGTTACAGTTGGCATCTACGCAGTTGCGGCGTAGGCTATTAGCACCAGCATCGGTATTAAAGACTTCATGTACCCAGTTATTTTCATCAGGATAGTCTGCACACCAACCAGCCCGGTAGACGTGTGGAGCTTGCTCAACCGGGGTTGTATTTCTGATCGTATCCAGGTAAACGGCCCATTCTTGGTTTTCAACCTGAACCTCAGCTCCTAAAACATCAGCCCACATCTGCTGGATAGCAGCTGCAATCCGAGCATGCCCTTCGCTAGTATTATGCATCAGAGTGATGCTTAAGGCGTTAAAATCTTCCAAACTTAAGCCTTCGTCATCCAAGAACGATTGCAAGGCAGCAGCAGCAGCTTCTGGATCATACCCAAAGCCTATAGTGCCAGGCTCAGGAGCACCAAAGATGCCTGGAGGGGCAAATGATGTAGCTGGAATTTGCCCACCTTTTAGAACATTGTCTATCAGGCTCTGGCGATCAATGGCTTGGGAAAATGCTTGGCGAACTCGTTGATCAGTAAAGGGATACTTGGTGTTGGTGAAACCATAATAGTAGGTACAAGGAGCAGGCGCGCTGTAGAAATCTGCGCTCAAAACGGGGTCTGCTTTCACGCGATCAATTTCTGGCAACGGTACACCTACGGTATCCAGTTCATTATTTTCGTAGAGGGCAAAACTAGTCGATGCTTCAGTTATCATAAGGCCTGCAATGCGCTCAATTTGCACAGAGTCTGCCTCAATCCACAAAGGATTCTTTATCAAATTCAGCTCTGTACCATGAATCCAAGATTCCATCATGTAAGGGCCATTGGAAACAATTAGACCAGCTTCCGTCCATCTTCCTTCATGTTCTTCAATAGTCCACTGAGGCAAAGGATTGGCTACCCACATACCGGCAATAGCAGGGAAGAAACCAGCTGGATTTTCAAGGGTGAATTGGACTGTCCAGTCATCAAGAGCTGTTATACCCACATCATCTAGGGTAACTTCTTCAGAGCCGCCATTAACTGCTTGAGCATTCTTGATGGAGAAAAGAACATAAGAATAGTCTGAGGCAGTTAAGGGATCAATGGTGCGCTTGGCGCCATAGACGACATCATGGGCGTTCACAAAGCGAGGGTTGCCCTCACCGTCTAGAGCTTGCGTTGTTTCTCCGGATACTGGGTTGTAATTAACCCAAGCGATATCATCCCGGAGATTGAAGGTCCAAGTTTGGTTGCCATCAGCATCTTCGCCTGATTCCCAATCAGTGGCTAAATAAGGGATAACATCACCAGAAACTGGATCGAAGCGGGTCAAACCCACAAAAATATTACCGACGATATTGACGGAGGTACCATCTGTGGCTAGAGATGGATCGGCCGTTGGTGGTTCAGTGCCCCAGTTAAAATTGAGGGTTACTGGCTCATCCATTGGCTCCTCTATGGGTTCGACTTCACGGGTAACTTCTACCTCTTCGACTTCTGTTACTACACGGGTAACTTCCACAGCTTGGCCTTCTTCGACAACCGTTTCAGTCACAACACGAGTCACTTCTACCTGTTCAACAACTGTTTCCACAACGGTTTCTGGCTGACATGCGACCAACAGCACAGCTAACAGCGACATTACGGACACGACTAAGCTTATTCGTTTCGTTTTAATCATTTTCGGGACTCCTCCAGAGTCTTTGGGAATTTTTATCATTTATTTGAGACGATCACTATTGACAAAATATTTGTACGTATCTAATGCTTATGTCACCTCCCTTATGAAATGAACAATATGGACTTTAAGCACCAAAACGGTGACTTTTCGGTAATTATCATTTTAGTATAATGTCTAAAAAGTGTCAAATTAGTGTCTTTTCGGGAACGAGTGTCGTTTTGGTTGATGGCTGGAGGAGGTCAAAAAAGTCCCGAAGGCCTTTGCAATCTGGTATGTCAATATTGTTGCCGCCTATCCTTTTTTCATTTCACAGTTGTAGCTGCCAGGGAACAACTGTATTATTAATTCCATGCAAAATTTGATTGGGCAGCGAATAGATTCTTATCGAATAGAAAGCATTATCGGCAGTGGTGGCATGGGAACTGTGTTCCGCGCTCACGACAGTAACTTGGAACGGCCGATAGCCATCAAAGTAATGCGCCAACAATACGCCAGCCAGCCCCAGTTTCAGCAACGCTTTCAGCAAGAGGCTCGCACGGCAGCGCGGCTCAATCATCCCTCGATTGTGCAGGTGTACCAATTCGGCCGTTTTCAAGATTACCTCTATATTGTCATGGAATACGTCCCCGGCCTCAGTCTGGGCGGCTACATGAAGCAGTTGGCGGACCACAATCAGATCGTTCGCCTTGATGAAGCTCTCATCACCATCGCCCAAGTGGCTGAAGCGCTGGGTTATGCCCACCGTAATGGTGTTATTCATCGGGACATCAAGCCTGATAACATCCTTATCAAGCCACTTGATCTGCCTGACCGCCCCAATGAACTACCCTTGCGTAGTATGGTGACAGACTTTGGCCTGGCCAAGCTCATTGAAGGGGGCATGGAGACACAAACGGGCACGTTTATGGGCACACTTCCCTATATGTCGCCGGAACATGTGCTTGACCAGCCCCTAGACGGCCGTTCCGACATCTACTCTCTCGGCGTGGTACTTTACCAACTGGCAACTGGCAAACTGCCCCTCAACCTAAAAACGCCCACCGACGCGGTTGTGAAACATCTACACAATCAACCCATCCCTCCCATTGAGTATCAGGCTGGCCTACCGGCAAGCATCAATGACATTATCCTCACAGCCCTAGCCAAAGAACCCGAGAATCGCCACCAAACGGCCGAAGAATTTGCCAATATCTTACGCCAAGCCGCTACAGGTCTAACCGATGACCAAATCGCTGCCTTCGAGCTAGATAGCGAAGTCAGCAGCGTCGTAACCATGCTGGAGGAGCGGCCCCAGCTATTGGTCGAAGACCAGCCGCCAGGGGACTATCGCCTTATCGTCACCCACGAGGATGACACTCCGCTAACCCATAAGCTCAACCATTTCCGGCTAGTTATCGGTCGTGCGCAAGATTGTGACATTCCGCTTCTCGCCGACAACATCTCCCGTTATCACGCTAGCTTAGAATGGACAGGCAGCGATTGGCATATCACCGATCTCGGCAGCACGAATGGCACGTACCTCAACGAGGAACGCCTTGGGCCTGAAGAGCCTACCCTTCTTAAGATCGGCCAGACCTTACATATCGGCCCGTATGCCCTTCATCTCCAATCTGCCAATCAACCTCTTATCGCTCCCGATCTCGTTCCCCCTGTCTCCCCGCCATCGTCGCCCCTGGCCCCACCGCTTCACCCTCCTTCTATCTCAGTGCCCCCAGCCAACCGCTTCTCTTTTGATATTCGGCCCACCCAAGTCAAGCAACAAGGTGTCTGTCGTGTTCTTTTGATCAATTTGGGGCCAGAAGCAGCCAGTTATACGATAACGGCCGTCTCCCCCACTAACACCCTCGCCATCACCCCGCCCCAACACCAAGCCCATCTCGGAGCCGGACAAAAAGCGGCAGTGGATTTTTTGATCGAACTGAAAAAACGGCCGTTATTCGGGCGTCCATCCCCTTCCTTCCACATCACTGTCAGTAATGGCACCCACGAACACACCCTTGAAGGTCATGTGACTGTGTAGAGTGTAGCGCAGAACGTGGCACATGAATCACTCTGCCTTTTCACTTCTCGCTTCCCATTCCCGCCGCAGTACACCATACAACAACATATCAAACCGCTGCCCATCCCGGTGTAAATGCTCTCGGTGTGCACCTTCATACGTAAAACCCAACTTCTCATACATAGCGATAGCTGGCGTGTTATAACCAAACACTGTCAAAAATACACGATGCAAGTTCAGCTCCCGGAAAGCAAAATCCAAAAGCAAGATCATCGCCTCCCAACCATAGCCTTTGCCTCGCTCATCCTGTTCGCCAATAGCGATACTGACCGATGATGTGCCATTCGACCAAATGATACCATCCAATCCCGCCAATCCCACTAATTTGTCCTCGTTTAACGGCCGTATCCCCATCATAAAATTAGTTTTCCCCTGCTCGTTATCTTCCAACCACTTCGCCAACCAATCGGCCGTTTTCGGAAAAGCTGGAAACGAATCATATAGTCGCAAAAACTCTGTGTCGGCCCACCAGTTCGCCATCGTGGACAAATCATCTTTAGAAACGGCCGTTAACCGTACCTTCTTTCCCTGCAACAAATCACCTCTCAACGCCATCCCATATCTCTCCAACAATTGGTAATTAACAATTAACCATTGACCATTCTCTCCCTCCGCTCTATCATCCCCATCATACCAATATAACAAGGGCTGACGATTAAATAAAATACGGAAATTGAATCGCCAGCTTAGAGGAACGATAAGGGAGCGATAAGAATCGTCAAACAACTTCATTGTTTTATTTAATTTCCGTTCCTAAAGGAACTTATCTTATGCCAATCAACAACAAACATCACCACTTATACCCCCAACTCGATGTCCCTTCACGGCTTCTGCTTGGCCCTGGCCCCTCCAACGCTCACCCGCGCGTCCTCCAGGCTATCGCTATGCGCCAACTTAGCCATCTTGATCCAGCCTTCCAGATACTCATGGATGAAATTCAGGAGTTACTGCGCTACACCTGGCAAACTGACAATGAGTACACAATTTCTATTAGTGGTACAGGCAGCGCAGCCATGGAAACGGCCGTTGCCAACACCGTCGCTCCAGGCGATGTCATCCTCGTTGGTGTAGCTGGCTACTTTGGCGAACGGCTTGTAGATATGTCCCAACGGTATGGGGGCAACGTGCGCGTCATCGAAAAACCTTGGGGCGAAGTCTTCACCCCCGATGACATTCAAGCTGCCCTAAAAATACACCAACCAGCCGTCCTCATGCTCGTCCACGCCGAAACCTCCACCGGTGCCCTCCAACCCCTCGCCGACATCGGCGATCTCTGCCAACAACACAACTGCCTTCTCCTCATCGATTGTGTCACCAGTCTGGGCGCAGCCCCATTGCTTGTAGACCAATGGGGCATAGACGTAGCCTATAGCTGTTCCCAAAAAGGCTTGAGCTGTCCTCCAGGAGCCTCACCCCTCACCTACGGCCCCCGTGCCTTGGCCAAACTAGACAAGCGGCAACAAGGCACACCCAACTGGTATTATGATCTCACCTTGCTCAACAACTATTGGCATGGCTCTCCCCGCGGCTATCATCACACCATGTCCAGCAACATGAACTACTCCCTGCGCGAAGGCTTGCGCCTCGTGGCCGAAGAAGGCCTAAAAGCACGATGGGATCGCCATCAAGCCAACGCCCAACTTCTCTGGAATGGCCTTGCAAATCTTGGTCTCTCCTGTCATGTCAGCGATCCTACCCTACGTATTCCCAGCCTCACCACTGTGCGCGTTCCCGACGGCGTAGATGCCAAAACCGTCGCGCAACGCCTACTCAACGAATATAATATTGAAATCGCCGGTGGATTTAGCAAACTGGCGGGCAAAGTATGGCGTATCGGCCTCATGGGAACCAATAGCCGCCCTGAAAATGTGCTGCTGCTGCTAGCCGCTTTAAAAGAAATCCTCAACCGATAAAATACTGCCCGTGATCTAGGCATTTAGGGAATCAACTCTAAAATATCTCAAGCCATCAATTCCGAAAAATAATACACTTTCATCCTAATTATTTTTCGGAATGGCCCTATTTGATAACAGGCCACACCTGAAGCGCACCATCTGAAGCATAAGCGGCTAGGAAACGGCCGTCTGGCGACCAGCCAATCCATATGATATTCCGCTCAACTTGAGCTTGGGCCACGAGCTGATTTGTGGCCCAAGCTCGAACCTCAATATCACGAACATTGTAAGTAGGTTGAGCAAAAAACGCGCCGTCAGGACTATACACATTGTCACCATATTCAGTAGCGAGTCCCGTCACCTTTTCACCTGTGGCAACATCCCATCGCGTCAACAATACATTATATTGAGCCTCAGATGTGAGCAGCATATTTTCACCTTGCCAAGCCGCTAGTTGGTATTCAGACAATGTCAGAATGATAGCCTCTTGCTGGCGATCATAAACAAATATTTGGAACAGCCCAGCCTCAGGACGCGGCAAAGATTCAAAAGCCACAAGGTCGCTAGTGGGGTTAAAGAGGGCGATTGGCTGTCCGGAATAGGTGGTGCGCACATTTTCTACGCGGAACTGTTCGGCCCATATGTCAATGGCTGTTTGTTGCCACAACACTACCACACCGGGAACCTCGTCTCCTGCCAACAGCCCGCTGGCCGCCAGAATCGCTGTGCCATCCGCTGACCATTTGATTTGAGTAATGGTTTGATCGGCGGGGTAGCCAGTGAGAACGGCCGTTTCCAAGCCCGATGCCACATCAGCTATCACCACTTCATTACCAACACCGTAAGCAACTTGTTGCCCATCAGGTGCAAAAGCAACCCCTTCCAGTTCGGCCGTTGCTCCGGGCAATGTATATTTTATTTGGCCGCTTGCTAGATCGTAAATCAGTAGTTGACTTTGGCCTAAGTCCGTGACAGCTAATAAATGGCCATCAGGGCTAAAAGCTGGGGCGGCCAATTGTCCCTCAAGCACCGTTAATTCCTGACCTATGGTCGTGGCTCCAATAACGAGACCGTTTTGGTGTCTACGAGCAGCCAAATAATGACCGTCAGCCGACCAAGTGAAAAAATGGTCAGCCATCACAGTGGGCAACTGACCCAGCAAAATTTCTTGACCCGTATCAGCGAAATCCCAATGGATCAATGAACCGTCTGCATGTAACGTAACCAGGCCATCATCTATAAAAGCACTACTTATCCGATCCTCGAACAGTGTGTCTGTTTGGCTCACCATTTCACCTGTTTCCACCTGCCAGACTGTAGTGGGGTAACTTTCGCTATAAAATCCGGCTCCACCTTTGCCTGCCAAAAAACGGCCGTCTGGACTAAAAAAGAGTGGTTGCCCGCTTGAAGTTGGGGCGAAAGGGCGTATACTACCCGCCATTTGTCGAACTAGATTACCATCAGGCACAGTCACTAGCTCAATGGCTCCATTCAGATTGTCTAATGCCAAGAAACGGCCGTCTGGGGACCAAGCCATCCCGTGCGACCCATAACACCCTGTATCCTGCCGAAAATTAAAGCGGACTTCACCAGTAGGAACATCAATCAATTGTGTGCAATCTTCGCCCAAGGCAACCACTGGCAACAATGTGCCATCGGGCGACCACAATAAATAAGGCCGAACACCTGTACCGATCCTTGAGCTGGGGACAATGCTCACTTCGCCTGTCGTCACAGTCAGCCGGAAAATATCACGGCTCTGATTAGTCGGGCCGAGGAATTGAACCGCAATTTCACTGTTATCCGGCGACCAAACAATATCGCCTAAATGGTTGCCATCATTAGAGACAGTATAGGTCTGCGTGATGCCAGCAGCGGTGATAACCATGACAGTGCCGTTGACCATGGCAACGGCTACAGTCTGTTCCCGCGCTTGCATATCCAGAGCAATGAGCGGTACATCCAGAGGCTGCCACCAGATTTCCTGGGCATCAGCCACATTCACTAATGAGACACCCGCTGCCCAAGCTACTGCCAGGATACGGCCGTCTTCGCTAAAATCCGCGTCCAAAATGCGCCCTCGCCCCAACATGTAGCCAGCACCTAACTGGAGTGGAGGCGCAGGAGATGGTGGCGGTGTGGGCGTTTCCACAGGCGCGGACATGTCTTGGTTCGTGGGACTATTTGTGGGACTAGTAGTCGGGAGCAGGGTGGGTATAGGTGAGGGAGAAAGTGTGGGAGAAACGGCCGTCAGCGTAGGTCGTGCTGTTTCTACTATCGCTGAATCAACCACCGGATCGAGCGGTACACAAGCCACCAAAAGGGCCCAAAAAAGGGCTACTGAAAGCAAGCGAAGCCTAAACATCACACCTCCTAGACTTCGGAAACGATTGACTCAATTTCTATTGTACACCTATGTAGCTATTCAGAAATAAGTCATTTTTACGTTTGCCAAAGAGACTCAGTCCCAGGCTGCAATAAAGGCGGTATACAAAATGCCCATAATACTACCTGACGCGAGGCCATCAATTAGAAACGGCAAGGTGTACGATTGGTATACGCTGAGATGATCCTATCAAGATGAGAGGAAATGATAAGTCATAAGCTGGAACAAGTAGACAGAGCTATGCCAGAATAGCCTCAGAAGGCAACGGGCAATCATCTTTTAGGGAACGGCTCACTCCTGAGCTTCGAAATCATTGGAAACCAGCCCCTGTTTAATCGCATCTGCTAAAGATATGCCCCGGGTAGGAGTGCTTTCTTCTCCTTCACCCAAAGCAGTATCCCAAAAAGCATCTAAATCTACCTCAGCCTCAGTTGGTTCAAAGGCGCTAAACAGTGATTCTAGCTCTTCTGCATCTGCCTCAATCGGCTCTACCTCTGATTCGTCCGACTCTGTTACGGCCGTTGCCTCTTCTGAGGTAGTGGCAGGTGTAGCCGCTGGCAAATCTGGCAGGGCGACCAGGCCCATCTTCTGAGCCTCAACTAAGGAAATACCTCCCCGCTCCTGGCCAGCACTGTCTACATCATCGAAGGCTGAATCCCAAAAGGCATCTAGGTCAACTGTCGCCTCGGCCGTTTCTTCCCCTTCAAACAAGCCAGCAAACTCAACCATCTCTTCCTCACTCAACTGAATGGGTTCTGGCTTTGGCTCTGGTTCTGGCTCTGGCACAGTGATTGGGGGTAGCACTACCGGGGCGGGCTCTGTCGGCGTCAGTTCTGGTGGAGGAGCCATCACTTCATCCTGAGGTGGCAATGGTTCAGCGGGGGCTACGGCCGTTTCCAAATTTAATTCCGGCAGAATTTTAAGTAAATCCTTGGCCGCCCGCTGTACAAAAATCCACACCGTCCCAATTCGACCCCGTCGCTCTGAGGCTTCAAACAGGAGCGTGACAAAATATTCTCGACCAATGTTGACAGAGTACATTTCATAACGTGCACCAGTTTGATACAGCAAATTAAACGTCGTATCTCCCTCTCCCAACTCTTCCGCCAGCATAGAGCTATGCGCCATTTTTTGGTTAACAATGGTAGCAATCCGATCAGGGTGCAAATCTCGATGCCCGCCCGATTCATATACAACCTGCCCACCAGCTACGAGCAACAAGCCAAATGCACCCGTTTTATCGCGCAGCCCGTCCAACTGGATTTCCATTTCATCTGTAAGCGCAACATTGACCTTCACCGGGGCTACCGTTTCTAATCCTGCCACGATCTCTGGTTCACCATAAAGGGTATGGTGAACGGCCGTCAAGATGCTGTCTGTGTCTAAAGGCTTCCCAAAATAGCGATAAACCCCCAACTCTTCCGCTTCCTGTCGCCCCTGATCCGTCAGATAAGCCGTAATCATAATCACAGGCATCTCCGGACGTATCTGCTGGGCACGACGCACCAGATCAAACCCACTTTTTCCTGGCAAGCGTACATCCGTAATGAGCAAATCAAAATTAGTTAGTCGTAGTTCAAATTCAGCTTCTTCCGCCGAAGGCACGCCCACTACTTGATGGTCGCTATTAGAGACTTGCAACATAGAACGCAAAAACTCCAGCATCTCGGCTGTATCATCAACCACCAAAATCTGTTTTATGTCGACCATAATGAATTCCTACTGACGAACTATGAATGATGGCTTATGAAATTTGTAGGTAAGCCATGCTTACATCGTTATCCACCATTAGCTACTCTAGACTAGTACTCTGACAAACTTCTATTGTCGGACAGAAACGATAGCTTCTGCAAGGTACGCCGCGCTGTCTTATCCGTCAATAGGTGTTTGGCGCACCACTAGTCATAAGCCATCTTTGCAGTTCAAGATATTATAAGGCGGGACGCAAGAGTAAGCCAGCCTCATTGGCAATTATCTATGCCGATCTCGTACAAATTTACTAGTTCTGAGGGTTCTGTAGGGTCTAAGAAAAAATTACAAACAGAAGGACGGGTAATAGCCGCCTTGAGACGAGGGAAAAGAGGGACAACGGGCAGTTGTTGAGAAAAGATATTTTGCGCGGCCTGATGCAAGTTAACATAATCAGCCATGCCAGTGACAGTTTGTCGTGCGGCTAAACATGCTGCATCAAACTCCTCATTGATCCAGCCTGCTTCATTCTCGCCAGACCAGCCATTTTCGGCCGTTGGGATTTGTGATGACATGTAAAATTGACAAGGAGGCGTCATGCCCACTGGCCAGCCAAAGAGGGCCAGATCAAAACGCCGTCCAAAAAGGGGGCCATCAGAACCGTCAGCGAATAGCTCTTCAGGAGTTAGGTAAACAATCTGAACCTCAATGCCGCACATGGCTAGATCGCGCTGAATCCATTGGGCCACCTGCTGGCGCATCTCATTACTCACTGTAGTATGCAATGTCACCACAAAAGGCTGCTCAAAAACGGCCGATTCCCGCACCCCATCCTCATCTGTATCTGCATACCCTACCTCATCTAGTAACGCATTGGCCGCCCCCACATCATAAGGCCAGATGGGCAGGCTATTCCCAGCAAAAAGTGGATGAATATCGGGCAAGTAAGTGTCCATGACCTGGGAACGGCCGAACAAAATCTCCGCCACCATGCCCTCCCGATCCAAACACATGGCTACTGCCTGGCGCACCTGTACATCCTCAAACCAATCAGGACGGGTACTGCCATAGCGGGATTCAGGATTAATAGAAAAATCCAAATGCTCCCACACAGTGCCAATCTGGAAATGAGATGTCAACATGCCATTTGCCTCTGCTTCCAAGAAAAAAGGAGCTTGCCCCACATCTATCCCCTCATAAGTCACAATATCACACTGACCTAAAAGCAGTTGCGCCACCAACTGATTGGTTTCAGGAATAAAGCGAAAGATGACCGTATCCACCTGCGGCAAGCCTTCATCAGCCCGATAGTAGTGAGGATTTCGTTCTAGGCGAATATGATCACCTGCTATCCATTCGGCCACCCGAAACGGGCCATTACCCAAAGGCCTTTTATTGGGCATCTCGGCCGCCAACAATTCGGTAGCTGGCAGATCACCCCAGGCGTGACGGGGCAACGGCCGTCTAAAATTAGTGAAATAGGTGGGGTCCATAAACCCGGGCAGCCCCGTCCAGCGCGTAGACAACGCTCCAGTAGCCTCATACGTGGTCGTTCGAGCCACCAAAAATTTCGTGCCTGGCGTATCAGGATCAGCCGCCAATTCAAAACTATACACAGAATCATCAGCCGTCACTGGTTCGCCATCGGCCCATATCGTTGGCTTCATTTGGAAATCTACTACAAGCTGATTCATAGGAATGGGAGCCCCAGCAAAAGACACAACCTCTCCTGAAGCATTGACAACGGCCGTTCCCCCCTGTAGCGTCGTCACATTGCCATTAGCCCCCACTACTCTTGCTCCCTCCTCCACTTCCACCACCCGCAATGTTGCATCACCATCCGCCAAGCTAGGCAGTTTTTCTAATGCCTGTGCCTGAAAGCCAAAGGACAGATTGGTGTAATTATTTTCATAAATGGCATGATAAACGGCCGTGGCCGCCACAGACTGCTCACCATACCAATACAAACTTTCAGGCTCTTCTGGTTGGCAAATCACCAGAGTAGACACAGGCCCAGGTGCAGGTTCCAATGGCGCCACTGTCTCCGTTATAATCGTCTCCACCACCACCCGAGTCACTTCCACTGGTGTGTTCTCTACTATCACTGGTTCCGTCACCACTTGCTCCGCATCCTCCGCAGCTTCCGGCTGGCGTACACAGGACATCAATAACAAGCCTGTCCATAAAAGCAAACAAAAAATCTTATGATCCATAACACCATGAAAAGGAGTGCCATCTCTCAGGGCAAAACAGCCCCACCCCAATCTTCTTATAGCTCCCCAGCGCGCACTTCCTGCATAAAAGGCTCATATGCAGACACATCCAGGCCATGCTGGCAGCAGGAAAAGTAATCCTGCACAATCTGCGCCTGCTGTTCGCGGTTATACTCCTTATACCGCTTGCCAACAGCATGGGCCTGACACAACCCATCCACATGACCATAATCATAACAGGCTCGCTTCGTCTTAATCAGCATATAAATGGCTTCACCCAAATAACGGCTACCAACCTTTTCATATTGATAGACATGTGTCAACTCATGCACTAGAATAGCCAAATTCGCCCTAGTATGACGGCCGTTTCGGGGAAAATTCACTGTACGCCAAGTAGTAAACGCCAAATTCCCATTCCGGGCAAACACCCAATCCATCAAACCACCTTCAGCCACTCGCACCTCCCCATAGCGCATTGCTGCCGGCCCCAACACCTCCATTATCACTGCCCGCTCTGCCGCCGTCAACGGTGTTGTATGCGTAACCAAGTGCATAAAAAATTGCGCAATTTCCGGCCCACCCATGACATCAAAAAGCTCAGCCAACAAACCATGCAGCCAAAACAAAAATCGCCCTGGCCGCTCCTCCACCCAACCCCGAAAATTCCCTGCCCGTGCTGCTCGCACGCTATCAGGAACCAAACTCCCCAGTCCCACCATCCCGTGCCACAACGTCCGCCGCATGCGGGCACTTCGTACCAGCCCGTCCCGTAGCAGATTCAAAGGCCACAGAGCCCCATCACGTACTCGTTCAACTACCCACATTTTTTTCTACCCAAAGATGAGCTTCGGCACGCCGAGAACTACTTGCTATGGATCAATTTATCAGGATCAATGCCTGCTTCATGCAGCACAGCCAACACGGGTGGTGCATAGACAAAACAGGCCTTCAACTGGGGGTCAGGCAGCGGTTCGGCCGTTTGCCGAATAAACTCCGTCGCAATATTCAAATGTACGGCTGCAATATTCTTATCATCTACCACATGCGCCATCGTCGCATGTAGCTTCCACAGGACACCAATATCCAAATATACCTGCGCTGCCAGCATCGCCGCATTCAACTCCGTTATCGCTGCCCGTTGGTCACCCTGATGAAACAGTAGTTCACCTCTAGCAAACGCTGCTAAGGCTCGAAACCGCTCTGCATCCAAATCCTCTGCCACATCCTCCAACTGTGCTACCGCCTGTTGCGCTTGGTTGATGTAAGAGCGCCGTAAGTAAGCGCGTGCCAGAGCATACAAAACCAATGCTTCCTGGTCACGGTAGCCAATTTGGCGGGCGCCAGTTAAGGCACGCTGCAAATAGGCTAGTCCTTCTTCAAAACCGCCTCGCTCAACTAGATCAATACCTAAATTACGTTGAATATCTGGCTTGATCACATCCGCACCGTATTCATTGGCTAATTTCAAGGCTCGTTCATGATAAATACGGGCATTTTCGGTATCATATAACGATTGATGGACCTCGCCAATATCATTCAAAGTCTGCACCACCCGCCAAGAATCTTGCAATGATTCAAAAATCGTCAATGCTTCTCGGTGGGCCATAAGAGCATGGTGATACTCCCCCCGGGCATGGCGTGCCCGCCCTAAACTGGTCAGCACCCGCGCTTGGTCTCGGGCGGCGCCTAATTGTCTAAAAGCAGCTAAGGCCTGGCTCAGATGGCTGATCGCCTGTTCAATGCTGCCATGCCGCCGACTGAGGATGCCCAAACCACGTCGTGCGCGGCCAATCACCCACAATAGATTTGCCGCTAAAGCATCCTTCAAGGCTTTTTGATACAGCTCTCGTGATTTATCATACTCCCCACGAAAATCAGCCACCTCCGCCAAGCGCACAATGGCCCGGGATTGTTGCTCAATATCATCACTCAAATCATATGATGCCTGATAATCAGCCTCGGCAGAGTCAAAATCGTTAAGTAACCAATAACACTCGCCCCGATACTCTAAAACACGCGCCTTAAATATCACATCTGTGTCATCAAAGTCGAGTGCGTCGCTATACAGTTGAATTGCTTCTGGGTACTGCCCACCCCGGGCAGCCTGTCGACCTTGGCGGTAAATCTCTAAAGCCGCCATAGAGATTTTGACACTGCTAAATGAACCTGAACCTGATGTCATGAGTTATATGATACACAGGCAGGGAGAAATGACAATAAAGGGAGCGTGAAGGCTAAACAAGCTATGACTTAAGTCACATCAAAATATAACATATTCCGAAAATGCTTGTCTATAACAACTCACTTTTCCTCAAATATTGCGACTTCACGACGAAGATGATGCAAAAAATTTATGGATTTTAGGTTACGTTCGAGAATATAAGTCAGGTAATAGTGCATCATCGTTTCTAGTTCGCCATGCAACGGCCGTTTCAACTGCAACACCTGCACTGTCTGCCAATCTCGTGTCTGCAAATAGCGCAGCACCTTCACCGCCACTGCCGAAATGGGCTTGGCCCGTCTATCAGCCGTTTGGCAATCAGGGCATAACACCCCACCTAACTCTGCGCTAAAAAATTGATCCTGCTCCTCAATAGGCTCCCCACAGCCCACACATTGAAACAAGCGCGGCTGATAGCCAGCCAAACTCAGCAGACGCAACTCATAGTAGCGGGCCACTAAAAGATAATCGGCCGTACCCTCTAGCCAACGCAAACCATTGGCTAATAAATCATACTGGCCTTGGTGTTTATCCTCATCAGCTGTAAAACGATCCAGCATCTCTACCAGATATGACGCATAAGTCATTCGCACAAGATCCTCACGCAGCCCATGATAGGCCTCAACCATCTCCGCTTGCGTGATAATGTTCATCTGACGCCCCTTAGCAAAGAGGAAGTTGGTACGCATAAAGAGTTCCACATGCCCTGTTTTGCGGCTTTGTGGCTTGCGTGCTCCCTTAGCAATGGCCTCTATCTTGCCAAATTCACGGCTAAACAGCGTCAACAGGCGATCCGATTCATTAAAATCGCGCCGCCGCAATACAATTGCCTCACTACGAAAGGTTCGTTCTCGCGCCATAAAAAGATAGTAATCAGTAATTCGCTATCCTAATGCCGAGCACCGATTACGGACAGGCATTCACGATGTTAAATGCTCCGGCCCAAAATGCTCTGGCAACAGGGTGTGTAGTGTCGTTTCTCGCACCTGGCCACTATGGTCGCTCAACAAGATGGGTACATCTCCTGCAAATTCATTTAGCACTTGACGGCAAGCCCCACAGGGCGAACCACCATTTTTCGTGCAAACAGCGACAGCTATGATGCGTCTTCCCCCTTCGGACACCATTTTGAAAACGGCCGTACGCTCAGCACAATTCGTCAGACCATAAGATGCATTTTCTACATTAACACCTGTAAACAAACGGCCGTCATCTGTCAATAGGGCGGCTCCTACCGGATAGTTTGAATAAGGCACATAAGCATGAGGTATTACCTTGCAAGCGGCCGTTATCAATTCGCGTTTTTGTTCCTCAGTTATACTCATCACATTTTACCCATCACATGCAACATATTACGTTCCACGCCTTACTACACCATCCCCCAGCCGCTGTTCTGCCACAATAACCTGCTCTAACCAACAGCCAGAACCAATCTCAGCATCCCGGATAATCGCATTTGGTCCCAATACGCAATCCTCACCCACGATTGAGCGTCCTTGCACGTAGGTATTGGGCCAAATAACTGTATCTTGCCCAATGATGACATCAGGATCAATATATACGCTATCCGGGTCAACCAATGTCACACCCCGCTCCAGCCAATAATAGTTTGCCCGACGACGAAAAGCCTTTTCCACAGCCACCATCTCTGCCCGTGTCCCTGCTCCCAAGCATTCATCGGCGTCCTGAGCTACCCAGGCTGCCACGGGCAAGCCCTGTGCCACTGCCAATTCGATCATATCCGTCAGGTAATATTCTTGCCCACTGCGGGCCTGGCGTAATGGCAAATCATCAATATGTTGCCACAGCCATGCCCCATCAAAACAGTAAACCCCTGCATTGAGTTCAAGAATATTGAGATAAGAATCAGGGTCCGGCCGTTTTCGAGCTTCTGCCACCTCTACAATCTCCAACACACTGCCATCTTCATCCCGAATCACCCGACCAAAAGTCGAACTCGTCTCCCCCATCACTGACAACAGAGACAAAGCTGCACCCGACTCCGCCTGTAGCTGTGCCAACCGTTGCATTGTCTCTGCTCGCAGCAGAGGCATATCCCCATATGTTATAAGCACCTGCTCAGCTCCATTGCATAATAAAGGTTGTGCCATTTTTGCGGCATGACCTGTCCCCAACTGCTCTGGCTGCTCTACATATTCAGCCCGATCCCCAATGAGCTGCTGCACACCCGCCGCTCCCGGCCCAACAACCAAGACAGGTAGCACATCAGCCACCTTCTCAGCCTCTTCAAAGAGGTGCAATACCATCGGCTTGCCCCCTACCTGATGCAATATCTTCTGCCGTTTCGATTTCATACGAGTGCCATGCCCCGCAGCCAATAAAACAATTGCCAATGCCATGTTTGATACCCGTGATCCTATCAATATTTTGAGGACAGGGTAAACTTTAGCATAAAATTGCTACGATACCCATCTTAGCCACAGAGGCAAGGAGATCTATATGTTATTTGGCTTGATACGCTTATCGGCTGCGGCCGTTTTCAAACTCACCTGTCTGTTATCCCTTTCTTATCTGCTGGTGGCCTGTAGCCAAGACCTCACGCCCACAACTGTACCCACAGTTGGCCCACCCCCTACACCGGATGATCCATTACGACAAGGGCTGATCGCCTATTACCCCTTCCATGGCAACAGCAGCGATGAGAGTGGACATGGCAATCACGGCTTGCTTAAGGGGCCAACCCTAACAACCGATCGCCATAACAGCAGCGACAGTGCCTATCAATTTGATGGCCAGGATGATTACATCGAAATCCCCTCTTCTGCCAGTCTCGCCCCTGTCAGAGCCCTCACCATCAGTCTGTGGGTCTACTATGAACCTCAAGCCACATCTGATTATTACAGCCTGGTGGAAAAAGGCGATCCAGAACGGGATGGTCATTCCCGCTGGGGATTGTGGCTGCACGATGACATCGCTGAATTTTGCATTGAACCCAATTCGGCGAATCCCATTCAACGTTGTCTAGATAGCACCACCAGCTTAAATGTAGATGAATGGAATCATGTGGTGGGGCGATATGACGGCCGTTCCCTTCACCTCAGCCTCAATAGTCAACCTGCTGGATATCTCGAGCAAACCTTCGCCCCCATCGCTCATAGCAACTTCAACCTCTTCCTTGGTGCTGATCTATACCAGACTAATCCTGTATACTTCCAGGGAAGTTTAGATGAAGTGCGAATTTATAATCGTATGTTGACGGACAACGAGATTGCTCGTTTGGGAGAGTAAATGATGAGAGAGAACATCATACCATTTTTGAATACCGAGCAGATGCGCGAAGTAGATCGAGCTATGATCGAAGATTATCACATCCAACTGATTCAGATGATGGAGAACGCGGGACGAAACTTGGCCCACCTGGCCCGTACTCGTTTCTTAGGTGGTGACCCCCAAGGGCATACTGTCGTGATTTTGGCTGGACGGGGCGGCAATGGTGGTGGCGGTCTTGTTTGCGCCCGACGGCTGCACAATTGGGGCGCAAATATCCATGTTTTCAAAACCCATCCTGACGAAAATTACGAAGGTGTTCCTGCTCACCAACTAAATATTTTGCGGCGCATGGGTGTTTCCGTGCAAACGGCCGATTTCCTCCATGACGACCAACCAGCCATCCTCATCATAGATGCCATCATTGGCTACAGCCTAGCCGGGGCACCATGGGGAGCGGCGGCAAAGCTTATAGAATGGGCCAATGGACGAGAAACGGCCGTGCTCAGCTTAGATACCCCCTCAGGTCTAGATACCACCACAGGCACAATCTATCAGCCTGCCATTCAGGCCACTGCCACCATGACCCTGGCCCTGCCCAAACAAGGTCTTCGAGACAATTTCGCTCACGTAGGCGAACTCTACCTAGCCGACATCAGCATCCCACCCAGTTTATACAAAAGCATCAACCTTCAATTACCGGTTCCCCCTATCTTTGCTCAAGAGGAAATAATCCATGTCAAAATTTAATATCATTGGCCTAAACTATGTCACCCTCTACCTAGCTGATCACGCTGCCGCATTAACCTATTACGCCCAAGTATTTGGCCCTTTAGATCGAGACGATCCCGATGATGGTGTCTGGGGCTGGCGCATGGGATCAACTTGGCTCACTGTCTTTCCTGGCAAATATGGCACCAATCCAGAAGGCAACCCGCAAAATATCGAGTTCGCCATCCAAGTTGCCACGCCGGACGATGTAGATAACCTATATGCTGACTTTGTCGCTGCTGGCGTCAAAGCCAGCCGGCCTCCCACGGATACAGTTATGTATGAACCCATGCGTTATGCCTATGTGGATGATCCCTTTGGCGTGCGTATTGATATTTACTGTCCAATCTCTCAAGACTCCACATCTGGGGTAACAGAATGAAACCTATTGAAACCTGGCCAGATTTTGACGATCAGGGCAATTTGCCCATAGGAATTTACTCTGCCACAATGAACCAAATTGCCACCCATTTTGGTTCTCGAACTGACAAACGTCAAAGATTAAGCGCACGATTACAAACCATGTACAATTTAGTGGCCGAAACGGGCCAAATGGCCCGTTTCATCCTCTACGGCTCCTTTGTCACAGCCAAACCCGAGCCAGATGATGTGGATATATTTCTTGTTATGGCAGAAGGTTTTGATGTTTCTCAGGTATCTGGAGAATTAGCTCGGATTTTTCGGCATAGAATCCCTGCAAAGCAGATATTGCACCTATTGTCACGGCTGCGAGAAAGCAATTTTGACGTTAAACAGGTATTAGACGAGGCTGCCTTTTGGTTTGAGCAGAAACCTAAGGACAACTATGAGGGTGCCAGCATTTTTTGGGTAAGACGTCGTGGAATAAACTTGGCTGAAGAGGAGCAAATCATTGCTTCGTGGCAAATAACTAAAACACGTAAAGTCTATCGGGGTATTGTGGAGATCGTTGAATCTGATGCAGGTGATGAATAATATGAAGATTGATGATTTGAAGAAGCAAGCTGCTCTCAAAGCTGTTGAATTTGTTCGCTCTGGCATGGTTGTGGGTTTAGGCACAGGTAGCACGGCCGTTCACGCCACCCGTGCTATTGGGGAGATGTTGGCAAACGGCCGTCTGCAAAACATTTTCGCCATTCCCACCTCTGAAGTCACCACTCAGCAGGCCCAAGAAGCCGGCATCCCTCTCACCAGCCTCAATCAGCACCCAAAAGTTGACATAACTATAGACGGAGCTGATGAAATAGACCCCCATCTCAACCTCATCAAAGGTTTAGGTGGTGCCCTCTTACGTGAGAAAATTGTCGCTACCGCTTCCCAGCGTCTCATCATTGTCGCTGATGATAGCAAACAGGTTAGCCAACTTGGCAGCCGCGCCCCTGTTCCCATCGAAGTCATCCCCTTTGCCCAAGAACCAGTCCGGCACTTCCTGCAATTTTTGGGTGCCAATGTCGTTCTGCGCCGTAAAAAAGACCAACTCATCATCACCGACGAAAACAACATCATCCTCGACTGCCATTTCTCTCCCATCGCCGATCCCCTCAAACTAGCCCAAACTATTCGCCAACAACCCGGTGTGGTCGAACACGGCCTTTTCCTCAACATGGCCACCGATGCCATCATTGCCTCCTCGCAAGGTATAGAGGTTAGGCACAAATAATTCGCTTAAATAGGACAATTGTAGGATTTTAGAGAGCCTTCATTCATACTCCTATTTCCTTATATTGTCACCTGTAAGAAAAACACAATATTTTTGTAAGAATGGGTCACTATCTTGCTGGCAAGATTGGTTCAATCTTCAATCTCAAACTCAGAGGAACCCGGTATGAAAAAATTAAGTTTTGGAATAGGTGTTCTAGTCGGTAGTCTGTTGACCGCCCCCCTGATTGGCATCATGTATCTGGCGAACCAACTGGTTGATTCGCCCTTCCCCCCCTTTGACTTCTTCAACTGGATCGCCCGCGTATTGCCGGGGCCACTCATCACCATTGGCATTGATGCCATGATCGACACCATGCTCTTTTTGGGCATGGATGTAGCCGACACCGCCAAAACGGCCGAACGCGCCATGGCCATTATCCAATTCCTGGGTATGGGCATCGTCATTGCTGTCATCTTCTTTGCCATCCAGCGCTTCCGCCAACAAAAAGCAAACATTACCTCCGGCCTCGTTCTCGGTGCCTTGTGGGGCTTACCCATGATTGGCATCACCATTGCCATCTCGCAAGCAGAAATGCTGCCTTTTGTCACTATCCTGTGGTTGCTGTTCCTTTTTTTAGCCTGGGGGCTAGTAGTGAATTGGGTTTACGGCCGTTTACATCCCACCCCCGTTGCCATGGAGCAGGAAGAGACAAAAAGCGTTGAAGTTTTAGACCGCCGCCAATTCCTAATCAAACTGGGCGCCAGCACCGCCACCCTCACCGTACTTGGCAGCGGCGCAGGCCTCCTCCTCAACAGGGGCAGCCAACGGCAAGCCGAAGCTGCTCTGGCTGCCACCAATGCTCATAATGTTGAAAGCAGTACAGGTCTTGCTTTCCCTAACAGCAACGATCCCATCGTACCCGCTCCCGGCACACGCCCTGAATACACCCCTCTCAAAGACCATTACAAAGTTTTCCTGGAAACTGAACCTACTTACATCGAAGAAGCCGATTGGACATTGCCCATTACCGGCCTCGTTGCCAACCCTCTCCTGCTCACCCGTGATGACATTGTGCAAAACTACGAAAGCTTCGACCAATACGTCACGCTCAACTGCATCTCTGGCCGAATTGGCACTACCCTCATCGGTACCACACTTTGGACAGGTGTTAGCGTCCAAGATGTGTTAGCCGATGCCAATGTCAGCCCCAACGCCAAATATTTACATATTATGTCCGGCGATGGCTTCTATGAAACGGTAGATTTGGAACTCATCAACAATGACCGCCGTATCATGTTTTGTCACTCCTGGGATGGACAACCATTGCCCAAAGATCACGGCTTCCCTCTCCGCATCTGGATTCCTGACCGCTATGGCATGAAGCAGCCCAAATGGATCACCAGTATTGAAGTCACCGATGAATACAAAGAGGGTTACTGGGTAGAGCGCAGTTGGAGTGAACTGGCCCAAGTGCAAACAACTTCAGTGATTGATACCGTCGCTTTGGATGCAATTCGTGAAGAAAACGGCCAGCAGGTGATCCCCATTGGGGGCATTGCCTTTGCCGGTGACCGCCAAATCTCCAAAGTTGAGGTACGTGTGGATGGCAGCGCGTGGCAAGAAGCACAGCTCCGCAGCCCTCTTTCCGAAACAACCTGGGTCATCTGGCGCTATGAATGGCCTTTTGTCGAAGGTAATCACACCTTTGAAGTACGCTGCGCTGAGGGCGACGGGACGCCGCAAAGCGAAGAAACGCGCAAAAACCGACCCAATGGTGCCACGGGCATCCACAGTTACGAAATGTAAACAACAGATGACAGGCACTTTCTGAAGTGCCTGTCATCTCAAGTCATTGGAGCAAATCGCATGACAAAACGACCTGGAATAATTGTTGGTGCAGTATTGGCAATTGCTGTCTTTGGGGCAGTCGCTTGGTGGCTCATTTCACCCTTATTCATTGATAACTCAATTGATGAAGCGTTTCCGTTTGAAGTACCCAGTGCAGTGGACGTGGCAGCCATGTCTGAAGACGAACGTATGGCACTAGAAGCTGAATTTGAAACGGCCGTTCCCGACCCCTCTCAACTAGCTCAACTCACACCCGATGAACAAGCCAAAGTGGAAGAGATGGTACAAGAGGCAGCAGCTATGGTGATGATGGACAAAGAGATGGCGGAACCCATGCCCGAATCCCCTGCTGAATGGCTAATAGTGGCTCAGGGCAGCTTCGTAGATGCCGACGATTTTCATCAAGGCTCCGGCACGGCCACCATTTACCAACAAGGGGAGGAGCAGGTTTTGCGTTTTGAAGATTTTGACGTAACCAATGGCCCCGACCTACACGTCATCCTCACCAAACATCCCGCACCAGCGAACCGCAGTGATGTTGGTGACGATTATCTTGACTTGGGTTCACTCAAAGGTAATCAGGGCAACCAAAATTACACCATTCCAGCGAGCGTAGACCTTTCCCAGTACCAAAGCGTAGTCATCTACTGCATGCCCTTCCACGTCGTCTTCGCCACAGCCACTCTCAACTAAACCCTTCCAGGAACTTGGTTGCTTAGAGCAACCAAGTTCCTCCTACAACAAACCCCATTTTCGCACTTTTTTCGCATCTGTCATTTAGCATAGCATCAGCAAGACAAGAGTGGCACTGTGAGCAGTGTCAGCTTCACTCTTGCCATATTATTTTTGCTTTGTTTATTTACCAAAGATGTATAGGCCGTTAGCAAACGGTCTATAAGGATGAATTATTATGAAACCTGTAAAGATTATGACCATTCTGTTTGTCTTGCTGTCGCTATCAGCTTGTACAGCAACAGTCATAGAAGATGGGGATGCGATGCCGACAGTATTTTTTCCGACCACAACGGCCATTCCCCCAAATACCGTCACGCCCATTGTGGAAGAGACAGTCACGCCCACCGTTGTGGAAACGGCCGTTCCCACCAACACAGCAGCACCTCCACCGGCCACTCCACCAACACCAACCATCCCACCAACACCAATCGTGGCCCAGCCAACTGAGGTGCTGGCTATCGCCGCCCATGCCGATCTTAACCTTCGCAGCGGTCCCGGCACAGAGTATGCTGTTATCGGCTGGCTAAGCAATGGACAAGTGGCAACAGTAACCGGCATCAGCAGTGATGGGGGCTGGTGGCAGTTAAGCTGCCCCGGAAATGTAGCCGCAACCATTTGCTGGGTAACGGCCGCTCCCATCTACACCTTGCCAGTCAACGCTGAACCCGTTCGAGTGCAGTTTGATCCTGGCGCTGTCTCCAAAACAATCACAGGCGATCTGCCAGTGGGCGCACAAGTGAATTATCTGCTGGCAGCCCAAGCTGGCCAGAGAATGCAAATTGAGATCAGCTCGCTCAACAATGTAGCTAATTTCTCTCTGGTAGGCATGAGTGATGGACAGCCGTATAAGCGGCTGGAAAATGAGGATCGGCATTGGGAAGGCATCTTGCCCCAATCACAGGATTATGGCCTGCGTGTTAGCACCCTCTCTAACGCTGAGTTCACTCTCATCGTGACGATTGAACATGTCTCAGATGAGATCGTGTGGCCCTTTGTTCACGCACCCACTGGTTGGCTGCTGGGCAGCAGCAGTAACGGCCGTTGGCTAGACACGTTTGAAACAAGACCTTTCCTCTTAGGTGGAGAACGCACTTATAACTTATATGACATCGGCGGCTGGATAGGGCAGGTGACGGGCAGCGTACCCCAAATACCCGATGGGCCTTGTAACCAACCCACTATGATCCTTTCACCCCTCGATGGGTTGGGCCGACTAGCAATTATAGCGCCTTGGGAAGCAGCGCCGCGTACACCAGAGATGCTAGCCACGGATACGGCCGTTTACCAAGAGGCAGTAGCGGCTCTACTTCAGGAACAAGGCATCGCTGAACCCGATGTACAAATCACGGGCGTTGCCCGTATTGACCTGGAAGGTGATGGTGTCGATGAAGTTTTTATCACAGCCTCCCGCCTATCATTTGGTCTCAACTTACCCGCAGCCGAGGCCGGTGACTATTCGTTGGTGGTCTTGCGCAAAGTGATTAATGATCAAGCAGTTACCATCCCAATGGCACTCAGCCTCTCCTTAACTGCGGAGGATTCTGCCCATCTCTTACAATTCCCAATGCCCATGCTGTTAGATTTGAATGGTGATGGCAAACTGGAAATCATCATTGATTCTCTTGGCTATGAGAGCCGGGCTGTCACCGTATATGAGGCAACTCAAAATGGAGCCCAAAGCGTTTTGGCCATGGGTTGTCGCCTCTAAGACCAATTACCATTAGCCTTTAGAAGCTAAAGGCGACAAGGGCTTGCAAGCAAAGATTGGCCTAATCTTCAAGATTGGGCCAATCTAAATGCACAACAAGTTGTTAAACTTCAAGCAAGGCGATCATGGCTTCATTTTGTGATTGTTGGGCTTGGGCCAGAGCAGTGTGACCGCTGGCCTGGGTCGCCTGGGCATCAGCACCTTTTTCGAGCACGGCTTTGAGAATGGTGAGGTTGCCATTGGCGACAGCAGCATGAATGGGCTGGATGCCCATGTCATTGCGAGAAACAGCTTGGATATCGGCTCCCTCCGCCAAGAGATAGTCCACCATTTCCTCATGACCGAAGAAACAAGCCAGTTGCAAGGGTGTATAGCCATCACGGGAGAAAGCATTTAGTTCTTCAGGGTATTCGGCCAATTCCGCTTTGAGCTTATCCAGATCGCCAACAACGGCCGCTTCAAATGTATCCAACTCGGCCCCAGCTTCTAATAGAGCTTGGACAACGCCCTGTTGTTGGTGATAAGCAGCGGTGACGACGGCGAAGAGGCCATCGTCGCCAGCGGTGTTGACGAGGGTGGGGTTGGCAACCAGCAGTTTTTGCACGGCCGTCTCATCTCCCTCCTTCACTGCCCTCATCATCTCACGGGATTGGGCAACGGCCGTTGTGATTTCGGCCGTTCTATCCGCAATCTGCTCAGCTAAGGCGCGGCATGATCCAGTCCCCAAATCCTCTGCGCCCAACAGTGCCCCTTCCACATGGGCTAGAGCATCATAAATTTGGCGCAGCAGCAGCTTGGCCTCATTGGGGGCACGATCCAACCAGACCAATGTTTTAGACATCTGGTTGGCATGTTCGCGCAAATGAGTATGGAAGCGGTGCATACGAAAACGAATAGAATAGGCTGTTGGTTCCCACATGCGAGAGGCGAAGGCAAGCTCTTCGCGGCTAAGTTGACCCAATTCGCGGGTGACGCGCTGATGCAGTTTGGCGTAGCAGGCCCAAAGTTCGGCTAATGAGCCGTTATCAGGCGGTAAATCAGCTGCATCGTTGAGAATGTTCTGGGCTGCATCACGGGAAGTTAAGGCGGGTGGTGTTTCGTCGTTTTGACGATTACGCAGACCATTGAGGATGGTCGCCAGGAAAAATCGCTCAACGTGATAAACATGGGTGAGGATAGTGCGAATAGACCATTCATGCGGCTTGGGTTCTATATCTAGGGCTTTATCGCCAAGGCCGATGAAGAGGGCTTGGAAGTCACGGTAGGCGGCGCGATGTTGGGCCAGGATGTGTTGGGCGGCGCTGAGCGGCCGTCCACTATCTGCTCGTTCTACGGTCAAGTCAGCCGCCAGTTGGCGCAGTTCTAAATGGGTTTGCAATAGGGCATAACGATTGCCTTCATAGGCTTCCCAGGCCCATGATTCGTTGTTTAGATCAGTTTCGGTGAAGGCATGGGTGGTAGTGGCCAGTTGGGTAACGGCCGTTACTAGCGAAGATATGCTCATGATTTCTCCGGTAAGGTTAAATTCACAATCTGTATTCCGGTTCCTCATCATCCAGGGTGGCCATGACTTCCCGTAGATGATTTTCGGCAATTTGCGGGAACTCTATCCATTCTGTGCAGGTTTTTTCCGCAATGTCGTCGGGCAGAATAGCCAATGGTTGACGGGTGGAGAGCGCTAAAACCTGCACGCGACAGGCCATTTCTAAATAGTAAAGTTCGTCAAAAGCCTGGGCGATTGATGTGCCTAGCACGGCGACACCATGATTGCCCATAAAAATGATGCTTTTGTCTCTGCCCACCAATTTGACCAGCCGTTCGCTCTCTTCTTGAAAAGCCATACCACCAAATTGGCGATCATAGACGATGCGATTGAAGAAGCGACAGGCGTTTTGGTCAACCATCTGCAGCTCGTAATCTTGCAAGCAGCAAAGGGTCGTGGCGTAGGGCATATGGGTGTGTAAGACGCAGCGGGCCTGCGGCACATGCTGGTGCAGAGCAGAGTGCAGATGCCAAGCCGTGGGGTCAGGGATGTCTGGCCGGGAAAAGACATGGGGATCATCTACATCCAAGTGGAGCAAATCACTGGCTTTAGTCCGGGCCCAGAAACGGCCGTTGGGACTCAACAAGAACTGCCGACCATCATCAGAGACAGCCACACTAAAATGATTGGCAACGGCCTCTTGCATCCCCAAACGAGCGGCCCAACGCAAAACGGCCGTTAATTCCAGTCGTTGCTGTTCAATACCCATTTAATCAACCCCCTAAGGTATTATCCTGTTCCACAAAACTCAATTCACACTCAGGCAATTTAGCCCGCAGCCCATCCATGAGGGCGGTGAGTGTTGTATCGTCAGGACAGTAGATGAGATAGGTGGCTTGTAAACCAGCCGGGGTGCGGTCTAAACGGCGCAGGTTGATATTTTGGGCATATTGCGTGAGGGTATTATTGATATCAGTGAAGGCCGCGTCGTGATCGGCCGTGGACACATTCAAATACAAGTTGCTTTTGAGTGGACGGGGCAGCAGGAAGGTACGTACAAATAAGAAGGCGAGGATGACAGCCAGGGCCAGCACTGTGGGCCAGCGTTGGTCTGCGCCCAAGCCAAGACCGATGGCCAAGGCCATGAAGAGATAGACCAGTTCCTCCGGCTCCTTGATGGCTGTGCGGAAGCGGACGATGGAGAGAGCGCCCACTAGACCGAGTGAAAGAGCCAGTGAGGATTTGACGATGGAGATGATGAGAACGGTGATGAGAGCTAACACAGGCAAGGTTTGGGCAAATTTGGCACGATTAGAGAGGGAACGGCCGTAATTCGTATAAAACCAAGCCACCGCTGACGATAGAATAATGCTCAACAGCAAATTAATTGCCAAGGTGGGCAATGATAAGGGGGCAGAAGTGGTTAAACCAAGTAGTTGTTCCATGTTGATTAATTACGTCATTACGTGATTACGTAATTATCCGTTTAAGATCAAAAACAGTAATAGCTGGTTTTGGAAGAGAGATAATACAAAGTCATCCGACATCAGGCAAAGAAAAAGGCGCAAAGCTGATGACTCTACGCCTATAAATGGTGTGTTTTGGCTCAGTTTATCGCGTTCTAGCCGAATGTTCCATGTCAAAAACGTGTGAATGGAGGTTGGCAATCCACTGTTTACCCTCTTGCGTAACTTCTAAGTATTTGAGGGCATCTTGGATATACGGCCGTACCTCTTGCCAATAAAAGTGGGTGAAGCTTTGGCGCATGTGGCCAGGGCTTTTATAGCCAATACGCCCATTGGCCCCAATTTCCTCAAATTCATAAAACAGGGCCGGCACCTTGCGCAAATAGCTGGGATCACCTAACTGACCTACAAAATCAGCAGCGCGAACCAAGCCACCGTAGCTACAGGTATCCTTATAACGGGGATCGTCATTAGGTACGGGATAGCGCGTGATTTCAATATAGTCACAGATTCGCTCGGCATCTACAGCATCCACCAACATGGAGCCACCAAATCGTTCCCGGATGAATAACTTACTGCGATTGACATGATGGGGCGTCAGGGCTGCGTCTGTGCCACCTTCAGGAACCTCAAACATTTCATTATCAATACCTGTGGCAAAACGATTATTACGTGCATCATCATTCTTGCACACATTCTTGACATACCCAATATCATGGCACAATAGGGCCATCATCACATGAAGCCAATCTTTGGGAGTTACACGACCATCACGCAAATGTTTGCCTTTGAGGATGGATTGACCAACCAGGGAAACCATAATGGTGTGTTCTACATTGTGGTAAAGGATATCGGAATTGGCGATGCTTTCCAGGGCTAAGCGGCCTGTCCATTCCAGGATGTTGGCATATTGTGGTTCCATTGCATTGTACGTTTGTATGTATGCGGCCCGTAGTTCTTTGACGAAATGCTGGATTACTAGCCCTTGAATGTTCAGCATGATATTTTATCTCCGCTCTCTCTAAACAAATACTGCCTCATTATACTGCAAGTCAATAATAATCTTCTAGCAAGTTCAAGAAATTTCTCTGACTTTCACAGATCAGGGTTGCATCAAAGGGTATGCCAGAAGATCACTGCCAACGATGATGGGGTACAATGAATTATCAGTGGATATGGCAGTCATGGCTATAGCCTGATCGTCTATGAATTCAGCTGTATCACCCGGCGCGAGCAGAACGAGTATGTCATGTTGCTGCAAATGGAACCAGGGGTCTGTGTCAAAGTCCAAACGGCCGTTTGCCTCAGACAGTACCATTGTACCATCAATTAGCGTCGCGTCACCTGCAAAGGTGACATCTGGCAGCCTGGGTAAAGCTGTCAGGTCTATATGCAAGGTCGTGTGGGCAGCAACTTGGGCCAGGGCCGGGTCATCTGTGAAGATGAGCGAGCCTTCATCTGTGGCGGTGAGGGAATCGTTGTCAGTGAGCCGCCAACCACGCAAGTCGAGGGAGCGTATCGTTTGTAATTGGATAGCGGTAGGGGTAACGGCCGTTATCAGAACATCGCCTATATGTGGCGCAGCCTCAGGCAAGGGGGCAAAGCGCGGTGTCAGTGTTTGATCCTCCAAAACAGCTAAATTGAGCGTGGCCGGGCCATTAATCTCTTGCCAGCTTGTGAATTGATAGCCAGGTTGGGGAACGGCCGTCACCCGCACTGTTGTCCCCTGAAAAAACTGGCCTGCCCAAGCTGTTGTCAGCAGACGATCCTCCAGGTAGACATCCCCATTAGGGTGTGGGGCAAATCGGAGAACGGCCGTGCCCGACAAATCAAGCCCTTGTACCGCATGCTGGCGTACAAAATCGGGACGACGGCGGACAAAGTCACGTATCGCCTCCACATTTGCAATCCAACTATCGCCATCAGTGGGCCAATGACCAACTTCATAAGAAATAGCCGGGGCAATGGCAGCCGCCAACGCATCAAGTTCGGCCAGGACGGCTTCTGGAGCCAAATCTGTATTGAGCAGCATCGCCATGCGTACTAGAAAGGCATTACGGAACTCAGCGTTAGCCAATAACTTTTGCAATAGTGTCACTTGACGACCTGTAGCCGTAGGCACATTCATCTGCACATGATCGATCATATTTTTGCCTACGGGGCTGGTGAGGCCGAAGGCAAAACTGCGATCATTATCCCAAAAAAACCATTGCCAGCGCCCGCCAATCGTCTGTGGGCGGAAGAGACTCATATTGTGATGGGGCCAGTCGTCATTGGCACTGTAGATTTGCAGCAGATTGTAATCTATATAGTTGGTAATATCTATTTGGCTAGCAATATGAGCATAGTAAGTTGGGTCGCTTAGATCGTGAGTTAGGGCAAAATCCATCATGCTGTCCCAATGGTCACGACTGCCCAAGCTGACATGATCGGTGCGAATCAGTTCTTCGGGGGTGTCTAGGAGATCGGCCGTTTCGATACCATATTGATCGTCTAAAAAAAATTGATCAATCCGCTCTCGTATCTGATAGATGCCCCAAAATTGCCCGTTGACAAAGAGTATGGCAGGTCGGCTGCGAGTCGCGTTAGCCCCTATGTTGTGGGCCAGGGAGGCTGCAATCTGATTGCGAATAAGCGTCCAAGGCAGCCCTGGCTGGATGCTATCTTGTCCGCCATTGTGGAGAACCAGTCGCTTGAACGATTGTTCGATGTTTCCTTCAAATAATGGGTATACCAGACGGCTCAGGCCATAATCATTACGAAAATAGAGACGAAAACTTTTCTTTTCTAGGGGACGGCTGCCGCGCCCATGCACGCGCACACCAGCTGGAACATGAAAGCTTATCTGCTGATGGCTATCTACAAAGGTTACATCCACAGGCCGTTCCCAATCGCGCCCACGCTCCTCGTAATGAGTAATGATACCCCGTTCCGCGCCCCAAAGGTCGTCGGGATCCGCAATGAGGGAAAGGAGAGGTAGTTGGATGGGGATGTTGAGGAAGTAGCTGTGGCTGATGACAGGGCCGAGTTGTTGATCGGCCGTTTGCAAACGAGCTCGTACAACGATGACTTGGGGTTGGCCGGCGTTGAGGGGAATGGGGGCTGTGTAACGGGTGGCGGTGTTGGGGAGGGGGATACGGCCGTCTAGCGTAAACCAGATGGTGCCACTGCCAGATAGCTCCAAAAGAAAAGCATCCTGGTAATAGCCACTATCATGGGAAAATTGGAGCTCAGGAGGGGGAGAAGTGGGTGCGGTGGCTTCGAGCCAACCAAGGGGGATAAGGGCTAAGATGAGGAGCAACAGCGGGATGGTGGGACGGGGGATCTGTGGCGAAGAAGGGCGTATCATGGCGTGGGACAGGCTGTAATGGGGATAGCCAGGGCATTGTCAGGCAAAGGGTTGCTGGTGGCAGTGGTAGCGGCAGTGCGTTGCCCGGTGGTGTAATCGTAAACACCGACAAGGAGTCGGGTGGGCTGCTCACCGTCGGGGATGGATAGTTGGCGTTGATCTGTGATATGCCAGCCAGGCTGGAGTTGTAAGTAAGCCGGGGGCAAGCTGAGAGGGGGGCCGTCGGCTTGGGCCAGGAGATGGCCGTCAGCGCTTAAGGCTTGCACAAAGATGGAAGTCGTCACTGGCACGTCTCCAGCTTCGGCCCACACAAGCTGAGCAGTGACACGGCCATCACAATCATTGGCCTTGGCGGTAAACAAATTGTAGGGGGGGAAGTGGGCGACGGGCTGATCATGGGTAGCGGGATGGAGACTGCCTGTGTGAACGGCCGTTGGCCCTTCTGCCGAATAGTTCACTACAAAGACTTGGCTGCCTTGAGTGGCCCAATCTGCGGCTAAGGGAATTTGACCGATGCCATCCCGCCGCATATTGCTTTCATCGTGCAGGCCATAAGGATATTCTGTTTGGGCCAACAGTTCGGGGACGATGAGAGGATAGACGGCCGTTCCTAGGCGACTATTCTCACCAATCAACTCCTCGGCAAAAAGATAATCGCCCAACATGGCCGTCAGTTCCGCACCGACGGGATAGGTGTTGCGAGCTGGAGCCAGCCATTGGGGCAAATTGACCAATACGACACCGTCGTTGGGGGGGACTTGGTTATTTTTGACGACGGTGACGGGGCTAGTTAAACGGCCGTAATCAGCCAAACGCCCCCGCACAAAAATCCAGTTAGTGAGAAAAGTAGCTACCAGAAAGAGCCAGAGAACAGATGGTAAAGCAAGCCTTTTCCCCTTTGCTTCGTGGCTTTTTGATTCTTCAAACTCAACCAATATCGGCCAGATTAAGGTTAATCCAACTGATCCTAAATACAGTAAACGTGGCCCATGCACAAGGTAATTTGTCGGCAGTGGGATAGCAATGAGAATAGATGCCAAGGCCCACCAACCCCAGCCAAGTAGTATCGGTAGCCAATTGTGGCGTTGCCGAGCCGCCCAAGCGGTGAGGACCAAGGTAAGACCAAAACTGAGCAGAACAACTGTGCTGACATTAAGATTTGGTAGCCACCGGGAAAATCCAGCAACCAGGGGGTAAGCGGCCGTTTGCAGTAGATAGAGCACCTTGCCCATCATGACCTCGCTATCAACCGCCACTTGGGGGGCGCGGCTAATGGGCAGGAATTGGTAGAGGACAAGGTAGCCCGCACCAGTCATGATGTACCAAAGCCAGGGTGAGCGGCGTGGGTCAAAGAGATGGCGGAATGGTGGGAAACGGCCGTCCCAACACCACTGCACCATACCAGCCAAGAAGCCAAAAAGAACGGCCGATTCATGAGTAAGCAGGGCTATGATGAAGATGAGCCAGGTGAACGGGGAAGCAAGACGTGCCGCGTGCCGCGTGCGATGATTGGCGTCTCCACTTAGGTAAAGATGGAGACCAATCAACATCAGATTAGTAATCGTAGGATGAACATTGTGACCATAGACGGCAATGGCTTGATAGGAGAAAGGGAAAACGGCAAAAAGCAAGCCAGTAGCAACGGCCCGCTTGGCATTGGGTCTCAGCCTCCAGGAAAGGGCGATGAGCAGCACCACGTTGAGGGCGTGTTGGCCGATGTTGAGGCCATGAAGCAGCCAGTGAGGATAATATCCAAATAGACTTTTGATGATGAGGAGAGGCACGAAGGTAAACGGCCGATAAAAGCCAAAAGCCTCTGTGGGTAGCCAGACATTGGCAAAATTCAAGCCCTTGGTGATGCGGATGTGCAGCAGATCGTCATAGATGACGGGCAGCTGTAGTGTGGGCCAGTAGAGGAGAAGTGTGAAGAGAACGGCCGTGGCTGCGCCAGTGAGCAGTAATCGGTGATCAGTAAACAGTGTGCCGTAATTAGTCAATAGACTTGTTTTTTTCGTCACGTGAGGGATTATAGGGGGGAATTGATAAATGGTGAAAATGTCAGAAAAATCTCAAGCGGTGCAGCAAGCCTATAATGTATGGGTGGCCCAGTATGATACGAATGTGAATGCCACCCGTGATCTGAATATGCAAATATTGCGGCAGCAGCAGCCTGATTTTGCGGATCAATGTGTGCTGGAAATTGGCTGTGGTACTGGTTTGAATACCATTTGGCTGGCGCAGCAAGCGCAGCTTGTGGTGGGGGCTGATATTACCGAAGGCATGATGGCTCAAGCTCAGGAGCGATTAGCTGGTTTTCCGGCCCATTTTTTGCAAATGGATATCACGAAACCCTGGCCGATAACACAGCAATTTGATTGGATCGTGGCTAATCTGGTTTTGGAGCATATTCAAGATTTGGGGCATGTATTCCAGGAGGCACGAGCAGTGTTGCAGGAGAACGGCCGTTTCTACCTCAGCGAATTGCACCCCTATAAACAGCTACAGGGAGGCCAAGCTCGCTATCAAGACAGCCAAACGGGACAAGAAGTACCTGTGCCCGCTTTCTATCATCCTATTTCCGAATATGTCAACGAAGCCCTTGCAGCTGGCTTTAGCCTAGTTCGTCTGGGAGAATGGCAAAACGAGGCAGATAATATTCCCCGGCTTTTAACCTGTCTGTTTGCACGGACAGACAGCTAGAGCTAACAGGTCTGGCAGACCAATCACCTCTCAGAGGGTCAACCCCCATACGGATCGCGGTCTGTCACGTAGGCCAGTAAGCCACCGCCATTAGGATGACCTTGTAGCCAGGCCCGGATGTCACGAACGCGTTGATAATCATCTGCACCAAACTTTTCCAGGTACATCTTCTTAAAACGTCCCTTCATCTCTTCGCTGCGTAATTTCTGCTGCCACAGGTCGGTGAAAAAGATGTTGATCTTGTCATGCAGATTTTGTGCTTGCAGCGTTTGCCATTCGTTTTGGTCAAACCAACAGCCGTTACAATGACTGCACCGATCCAAATGAAAGGCCAGATTGGGCCATATTTGATAACGACGCAGAAAACGGCCACAATCAGGGCAAAAGATCGCCCCCCGAGTATCCACAATGGGGTAAGGCGTTGTAAATTCCTTCGCTATGTCAACCTCTTCGATAGACAGCACGTGATGGGGAGCGACCCAGGCCATATATTCATTGGATGAAACCCAGATACCATGACACTCAGGGCAGGCATAAGCAGGCAGATTGCTCTCTAACAAGACACGATTAAGTACTACTTGTCGTACATCAGTACATCGTGAAAATTTATAAGTGAAAAACCATCAAGAGATCGTGAAGTACCTTAACAACCGAACCATCAGTACATCGTGAAAAACGGGTAGATTTACTCATCCTACATGGAAGGTGAGTAAAATGACAAATGACCTGTTTACTGAGCGGAAAATAGCAATCATGCAGTTGAGAAAGGGACAAACAATGGTCGAAGTGGCCAAAACCCTGAACCGTTCCCTCGGCTGGGTCTCCAAATGGAAACAGCGTTATGAGAATGAGGGCTGGACAGGCTTGAAAGATAGGTCAAGGGCACCAACAAAACCTGGCAATGAGCTACCCAAAAGTGTCACAGAAGCAATTATCCAGACACGACTAGAGTTGGAAGCGAATGCAGAACTGGGAAAGGGTCTCAAATATATTGGAGGTCAAGCAATCAGAACGAGGTTGAAGCAACAGCAAGTCACACCTCTACCCAGTGTGCCGACGATTGAACGAGTCCTTCATGCTGCGGGCATGACCAAACCGCAAAGCAAAGCTGTCGGGCCAGCCATCAACTATCCACGACTACACCCTACTGAGCCACACCAACTGTGTCAAGTAGACATCGTGCCCCATT
Source organism: Promineifilaceae bacterium (SeqCode) (assembly GCA_965223555.1). Taxonomy (GTDB): domain Bacteria; phylum Chloroflexota; class Anaerolineae; order Promineifilales; family Promineifilaceae; genus CBDCWU01. The sequence goes on along the minus strand of CBDCWU010000009.1, from coordinate 1,169,270 downwards.
TCTTGCAAGGGGGACAACGGGTTGCCAGTTTCAATGCCATTGACGTAGTTTCACGGTATCCAACAGGCTGCTCTTATGAACAAAGACGGTCTCAAGATGCAGCAGCCTTTCTTGTTCACGTTTGGCAAGAAATAGGTATCCCACACTATACCCAAGTGGATAATGAAGGATGCTTCAGTGGTGGGACAACTCATCAATATGTTATTGGAAAAGTGGCACGGTTAGCATTGGCAGTCGGCACTGAATTGGTTTTCTCCCCTGTCTATCATCCCAAGAGCAACGGCTCGGTAGAACGGTTTCATCAAGATTATGACCAACATGTCTGGGAAAACACCTACTTGAGTGACTTGGCTGCTGTTAACCAGCAGGGTCAATCTTTTTTTGAGCTTTACCGACAGCGAGAAGACCACAGCCAATTGAATGAACAATCACCTACAGCTGTCCATCACCACCAACTACCGCACAAGTTAGAGACAGGGTTTGAAGTTTCTGACACAAAACGGCCGTTACGTGAAGGGTCTCTCCACTTTATGCGACGGGTCTCACCAGAGGGAACTGTACGTGTCTTGAATGTAGATTGGACCGTACCTCACTTTGACTTGACCAAAGGTGTTTGGGTAACGGTTGAGTTCAAGGTGGCGGGGGCAACTCTATCCATCTTTGACCAAGCTCCCGATAGCCAACACCGACAATGTTTGGCGATTTATCCTTTCCCACTTAATGAACCTGTACTACCCACAGGGACTGAGGATATTTCTTGTGATGAATCAAGAAAACCACTGCCCATTTACGAGCAGAACCTCACACTTCTAGTTGAGCCATCGTCACCTGAACCCTTGTCCCCGCTCCAACAGATGACTACCATTGGAGAATGGCTTGTATTATCTTCAATTTCTCGCACAGCGCGTTTAGCACGCCATGTGATTTTCACGATGTACTGATGGTTATTCGGTTGTTAATGTGCAAAATCGTTTTCACGATGTATTGATGTATTACAACTACTTTACAAAGCGGACAATTTTTCATAGAGACCTCCACAGGTTTTCAAACCTATACGCGGTTCAAATCGTGGAGGTTTCTGATGATTCTACTTTGTCCTCTGTTTTATCGGGATCGGCCGTCAGCGTTTGCAAAAAGTCGCCCATCGTCTTGCGCCCAACAGTCACCAAGGCATTGAGGCGTTGCTCGCTCATGCCAAACTCCGTGGTGCCATAACCGCCGGCCGGCAAGTTACAGACACGGTGGCGATGACTGCGAATGACATAGCTGGTACTGGCTCCAGTCAATGTGTCTACCAAACGGGTAAGGCGTTGCACCGTTTTTATCTCCTGCATATCTATTTTTGATAAGGCTGTGCCCAAAGGGTTTGGTTCCACAGCTGGAGGCGGCTCTGCGTCTGGCACGGGCAAGCTTTCGTCAATGAGAAAGCCGAGCGGATTCACATCACCAGCAACGGTGTTCATGATCGCTTGGATGTGAGGGTCTTTGGAGACGAGTAGGTCAATAGCGAAATTGGAGAGAAGACCTCCATCCACAATAGTATGACCGCTGATGTCTTGGCCCCGATATAAGCCCCATTCAGGCTGCCATGTGATTTCTTGCCAGACGAAGGGGATGCTCATGGACATGCGCACGGCCGTTACCACTGGACAATCTGGCGCGGTACGATGATTGAGGATGAGTCGCTCGTTCCCAGCTGTATCGGCAGCGATGACGGTCAACTCGTAATCGGGTCGTCGCTGGTGAAATTGAGCCAGAGTGGTGTGAGCTAGATTACGGCCGTCTGCATCCAACTTCTCCCGCAACCATACCATAAACTCATCACCAGCAAACCAACCGCCGCGCTCAATCATGGAGAAGACATTGCGATAGACGGGCACTTGCATTAAGGCGGCAACAATAATGCGATCTACATACTTTTCAATAGATTCTGGCACATAGGGAATATCAATATTAGCAAAAATTTGGTAATAAAGGCTATCTTCAATCTCTGCTTCACCAAACTCTTTAGGCACATCCATAAAGCTGGTGAAACGCGCTTGGCCATCGGGCAGCTTCTCACTCATCACCTGCTGGAACGTTGCTGCTGTGTAGCCAGCCGCCAGGAGGGTGGCGGTGATGGCCCCAGCAGATGTGCCAATTAAACGGCGAAAGGTATGGCCTTCCACCTCAAAGGCTTGCATAGCGCCAACGAAAACGATGCCTTTGGCACCACCTCCCTCGAAAACGAGATCATATTGCATGGTTGCCTCCGTAGATTGAAAACTCAAAAATGCCAGTCAGGCGACTGGCATTTTATCTATTCATCACTTGTGTCTGTTTGCTTGCGGGAAAATAGGCGGCTGGCTAATAGGGCTAGGCCCACAACTCCAGCCACAGCCGCTCCAATAATCGGAACTTTGGATGAGCCAGCGGCGTCGCTAACTGCTGGGGTACTAACAGGGGCCGGAACAGCAGCGGGCTTGTCGTCAGGTGGCGGAACGGGCAGATCGTCAACGGCCGTTTCCTTCCACTTCATCCCCTCATCAATCAACATCACTGGGATACCATCACGGATAGGATATTTGAGGCCTGTATCATTGGACACCAGCCAATGCCCACGCACCAATTCCAGCCGCCCAGGATCATCGCCATATTTTTCTGGGTCTTGCACAGCCAGAGGATCACGCAAGATGTCTAATAAATCCTGGCTGATAGGTAATTCACCATTTGTTTCGCTCATTGAAAACTCCTTCATTAAGTCTCAATTAGTTGATAATCAACCAATTTTGGTTTTTGTATGTTTTTCCGCTCCTACGTCTGTGTTGGAGCTTTTGCTTAGGAATCGGCCACAAGTAATTTTCAGATCAGGAAGGCAATTCCACAAGCCATGATCAGGATAATAGAATGACCATTACCTTACTTAATAGTAGCTCATGGACCTACCTAAGTTCAACTGTTTGGGAGATGTTGTAGGGAGATAGCTGGTCCACAATGGGCCTTTGTCACACAACTCAGCACCCTCTTTCCCCACTTGAATTGAACGGTTGACCGTTGTTTCATGTAGTATGAGGATTTCCTTCGCGTGTGTCAATTAGAAAATGAATTGACTTTTATTATGGTAGCCATGTGAAACAGCAAGCATTTTCGGAAAAGACGGACAGTAGATCATATATAACACTACCATCAGTCGGAATGTAGAGCAGATAACGTACCTCAGAATCTTGAAAGATAGCTCCAGAACCATTAGCTTCCCAGGTAATGAATGTACTGTAATAGTTTTCATATGGGGGCAGGCTGTTTAGTTTTTGGTAGCTAAGAGTTTGCGCATCAGCCGTGTAGATACCCCGACTTTGTGTATCGGCTCCACTGTTATTGTAAATAGCGAATGCTAAACGGCCGTCGCTTAACTGATATGGTTCTCGTGGCAAACTACTCCCCTCTACCGTTAGAGGTATGGTCATATCTAGAATAAATTGGTTGCTATTCCAATCTACCCGCCAAATTTCCAGGAGTGGATCAGGCCTGGATGAGAAGGAACCAGAACCACGCACAGCCAGTAGACGATCATCATTGAGCCAGGCAAGTCGAGGTCCCGGGTTGACATACTCACTGGAATCGGGGACATCAATCACTGCACCTGTTGCTACCTCTACGACAACTTGCTTGCCGCCCTCATACCCACTGGCCCAGGCCAATAGATGATGACCAGAAGGCGCTATATTTTGCAATCGGTAAATGGGACCTCCTGTACCATGATCGGGAGGAGCTAATTGGTTTTGTACGATGAGTTGTGATTGACTGGTGACTGTCTTATAGTCCCAAATCCCTTCCGCATCATGCCAATAGAGGATTTGGCTGTCTGGCGACCAATAGAGCGAGTTTCCACAGGCTACGTTGAAGAATACGGTACTTTGGCTCTGGCAACGGCTGATTTCGACACTACTACTTGGTGTTACTACAGGTACCAGAAAGATGTTGCCCTCAGACATATAGCTTTGAGGGGACGGCATGTTCATGGAGGCATAACCAGCGGGTTTACCAGCCGATTGGTCGGGGATGCTGATCATGTAGGCCACCCATTGCCCATCGGGTGACATTTCTAGCGAAGGAAGCGAAATCTGATTCTCTGGGAGGGAGATGTCTACTTCCACCAATATCTGGCTTTCCCGCGTGAGCAGGTCTAACCAGATGATCTGACTGCTGCTGTTATTGTACCATTGCAGATAAGTGAGGAAACGGCCGTCAGCACTAACCGAAAAGCGATGTACGCTTCCATCCATCTGGACTCCCTCTGGCCCCAAACGGGTGCTGACCGTTTGTAAGATGACTGCCTGTCCCATATTACTTCGCCCGGCAATAGTTTCTAGCTGACCGTCTTGATGCCACATAAGAAGTCTGCCACTATCCAGGAAGAGCAAATCATGAGGCAAGGTAGGCAGGATGTCCAGAGAGGTTATAGGCTGAATAGAAGGATGGATTTGAATGGGAACGGCCGTTGGTGATGTCATTTGTGGATAGTTAGATGTTGGTTCAGATGTAGGCGGCGGGTAGGCTTCTGGCGTAAGCAGGGCAGGTGGAGTAATTACATCAACTTCGATGGTCAGATTGTCCGGCGTCAGTGTGAGGGTAGATAAAAGATTCGTTTCTGGAGGTCGGGTCAGTGGTATAGGTTCCACCGATTGGGGAACACAAGCTACAGCCAAAAGGATAAAGATAATAAATGAGTTGAACAGTCTAAAGTGGTACATACGACTCCTTTTGAGAGTAGTATCAAGATACTATCCTCATCATAAAGGCATCGTAAAAGGAGGCAATATTTTTGTCTATATAACGTATGCAAGGTGTGGCCTTGCCATAGGCAAAACGGCTGAACCAGCCTTTTTGGGTTATTTTTGGGAGAGAAGAAGCGTCGTTAATTCGGCCGTTTCATTCAAAATAACATTGGCTCCGGCCCATTCTAATTCACGCCGCTGCCCAAAACCACAGAGTACGCCAACAGACCAGGCTCCGGCACGGCGGGCAGCCAAGATGTCCATGCGGGTGTCGCCAACCATGAGACAGTGGGTTGGGGAGATTTGCAACTGTTGAGCGGCGAGAAGAATGGGCGCAGGGTGTGGCTTGAGGCGGCGTGTGTCTTGGGCACCAATAGTGGTTGTGAATACGGCCGTTATCTCAGCAAACTCAGCCAAAAAAGCATCAATATGGGGGCGGCTGCGGGTGGTAACGAGGGCTATAGGATAATGGCGGGCAACGGCCGTTAACATGTTGGCCACACCCGGAATAAGCTGGAACTCATAATGAACTGGCTGCCGTTGCAGCCTTTCCCGCAATTCAAAGAAAAACTTATCCAGGTGCAATATATCGAGCAAGGTAATGATTGCATTACCTGGTGTTTCAGCTTGCATCCACAGCCAACGTGCCAGACGGGGTGCACTCTGGGGAAAGATTGGTTTTAACCGCTGGGCTAACTTAGCCACAGCCATATCATCTGTGTCCACTAAGGTGCCATCGAGATCAAAAAGGACGGCTTGGATGGTGTGAAGGAGGATAGACATATGAGGGTTCCGGCTAAAAGGGCCATGACTGCAAAATGAGAATAGCAACGGCCGTTATCGTCAAATTGTCTAGGCCCCAAATAGACACTGCCTCGACCAACATCGTAATTAGGGCAATGACGAGGGCGGGACCGACAGCAGCCAGGGGGGAGATATTGGGTAAACCAGGAATCAGCCACAGGGCTAACCAGGTAAATAGCACACTGAAGATAAAAAATCCAGTAGAACCAGCCAAAGTGCGGGTGCTGGTGTGGATGGTGTAGGTATAACGGCCGTAAGCCCGTCCCACGACCGGAGCCAAGCCATCCCCCCAAGTGAGTGGCATCACAGCCGCTACCATCAACGGTGGTGTCTCCCAAAAAAGGTAAGCCACAACACCAGCAGCCAGGGGAAAGTAAACCGTTCCTAAATTGGAATGATCGCCACTAGACATGGCAGCTACAAACCCATAACGCCAGTCGAGGAAGTTAAGAATCATAAAGGCCACACAAGCGGCAATAAAAAACCAAGGTGTGTCGAACAGAAAATGCAATCCCCAACTCATCATACCGACGCCAATATGGATGATCTTGCGGGTAAAATCACTGCTATAGCCACGCCAACGGCGCAGTCCTTCGGCCAGACCAATCATAGCAGAGATGTAAAGGAGACAGATGAGGAGGCCAAGCCAGTTGTTCATAGAGGTGAATTGTCGGGGGCCAAGCATCAAGTGTCAACTGTCGAAACATGACACAGAGAGAGGCGACATACCTTAAACAATGAGATGCTCATACAACATGTCGAGACTGAGATCAGGAACGACAGTTTCGGGCGTTTGTAGCGTAAGCCCGGCGGCAGCTACACCCAGCCGTAGGGCCTCGATAGTGGGTAATTCATTGGTGAGGCCAAAAATGATGGCAGCGGTGAGGGCATCGCCTGTGCCGGTGCTGTCTACCATCTCGCTATATTTGGCCGGGATCGTGCCTACCTCATCAGAGGTAGCATAATGGATACCGAAGTCGGAGAGGGTGACGACGGCAATTTCCACGCCTGTTTTGACAAGCTGCCGTGCTAGATCGAGGCTAAAGTCTGGATCGGTTTCATCATAAACTGCCTGACACAGTTCGGCAGCCTCTACTTCATTGGGGACTATGAGGTGCAAGCGGGATAAATACGGCCGTAATTTATATGCAAGTCGGGCTGAGGATGGATCGGCACAGATGGGTAGGTTATGCTCTTGGGCCAACCGCATCACTGTTTCCATAGCTTGGGGGATCAAACTGCCGTCCATTACCACCATACTTGCCTGAGCAAATAATGCCGAATTGTCCAGGAGGTATCCTGGGGTGATGTGGTGCATCACATCCACATCATCCAGAGCCACAGAAAGCGACCCATCTGGGTCTAGGATAGCGATATAGGCTCCCGTGTTTTCACCCTCTATCATGAGTACATGCTCAAGATTGACACCAGATTCGGCCGTTTGTGTCAGCAGCCGCTTGCCTGTCATATCCTCGCCCACAGCCGATAGCAGCGTAACCTCAGCCCCCAATAGAGCCAAATTTTCGGCTACATTGCGCGCTGTTCCTCCTCGCGTTGAGCGGATACCTGCCGGATTTGAGGTGCTAGGCTCTAAACCTGCGTGTGGCTTTCCTTTTGTATCCAGTAAGATTGCACCAATCACTAAAATGTTTTCACTCATGTTTCTCCATCTTCCGCAGGGAAGCTGCTTTAAGGACGATTTTGTGTTTCTTCCCAACCCGCTTGTAGGGATGTTAACCAAAAACCGACAACAATGCCTAGAATATTATCCGTCCTGATGGTTTCTGTGCCAGTATCTAAAGTCACCTTACCTGTTTCAATATCTCTTTGGAAGGGACCTAATGGCATTCGGGTCAATAAACCAATACGGGTTGGTTGTGGGCTACGATAGACAGGGATGCTGCCTTTCAACTCGTTCTGTTTCCCGCCAATGATGATGAGATCATGCGGCTCATATTTGGCCTGACCGCGTGTGTCAACTAATATCCATTCGCCTTCCTGAATAAATGGCAAAAAATCACCATGGCGGTTACTGACACGATACCATTCATAATATTCGCGTGTAGTTAACAAGGCTGAAGTGGGGCTGGCGTGTGAAGGGAAAATGATGGGCGGGGGGACCTCTGAAGGTTCTGTAAAATCCTCAGGGGGTGTGGGCATCTCCACCACAATGTTTTCGATTGGGGGATCGGCCGTTGTCGCTTCTGCTGCTTCTGGCGGGGGATCGGCCGTTGCTGGTTCTGGCGTTGGCTCAGATGCTGCGCCTTCCCGTTCTGGTTCATCTGGCGGCCACATCTTGTCCCGCAAGGTCGCCTGCGCCTCCTTCAGCAGAATCGTGATCTGAGGGACAAAGTCCTCAAGTCTGGCTGAAGGGGATGAGAGCTTCAAACGAGGCAAATAATGCTCCGTTTTATGATAACAACTCATAGCTGGCTCATAATGAAAGACCAAATATTGGGCTTGCCCTTGGGCAAAAAAAGACAAACAGACCGACGCGGTTTCATCAGCAAACAGCCATTGACGACGCGCTTCAGCAAATTGCTGCGCAGCAGCCAGGCAGTAGCCACCATAAAGATAGATGAGGCCAACGTGAAATTCGCACAGGCCAATTTGCATGTAATCTTTGCCCGCCCGTATGATGCGCTGGGCCTGTTGCAGAGCCATTATGGCTGGTGCGCCCAACCCTGTCAAACGGTAACGAATCAATACATCTTCCAAGGTGATGATGTCAGGATTAGGCGGGGGTGGGTAGAGCAAATCGAGCAAATCACCCAACACTTGTCCCGCTCGACGCACATCATTTAGGTTGATGATGGTTCCTGAGTCACTCATTCGCCCTAGCCTCAGTTCGTGGTGGAGGTGGCAGCAATTCACGGCGCATCTGGGTCAGACGAGGCAAGAGACCTTGAGGTAGTGGCTCAATGTGTTGGGACTGCTTGGCCACTTTTTCCATAGCTTCGATCAAGCGCATAGCTACAATTTCGCGTACTGTGCCTGTGTGTCCATCCTCTTGAGCGCGGCGCACGCCTTCGACAATGGCCTGAATCATGGTCACTTCGGCTTCAGCACGGGCAACTTCAACCTCTTCTAAGGCCCGTGCTTCGCCATCAGCTCGGCTGAGATCGGCCTTTATCTGCCACTGCGCTTGCCAATATTTGATATATTGCTCAGTAACAGCCTTTGGGAATTTAAGGCGACCAATATGTAAGCTGACTAAATCTAAGCCCTTGTCCATTAAAATTAAGCGGGTGCGGCGTTCTAACTCATTGCGAATCACCAAATGCGGTTCATCAATGGTTTCATCTAGCCGGAAAATTTCGTCTAAGCGATATTTGGCAATGATTTTCTTGAGTTCCGTCTTCATTACATTGACGGGCGTATTTTGCCAGGTGGAGGCAGCAAAAGGCGTTACGGTTTGGTCATAGGCTGCGGTCTTGACAGCTGCTTCGTCAAAAGGATAGGGCCGGGCACGGGTAGGCAACTCGCTCCCCTGGCTGATGCGATAGCTGAGGCTGACGTCCGCTTTTAGTTTAATGCCGTCGCGGGTGACGAGGGGTATTTCTTCCTCATGGTGGTCTTGCTCACGCAAATTGAGCAAGGCATGAATGTACTCAAAACGGGCCAGGCGATGAACTCCGGTAGGAAGCACACGAAAGATACGGCCGTTTTGCTCAGTTACAGCCACCTCTCCAGGTGGGATCACCACCTGGCCTGGGCCACCTACACGTAAGATCAGCACATTATCTCGTATCTCTTCCACTCTAGCGGCATGAAGGCGAATCGGCCGTTCTAACAAGACCCCGCTTGAGCGCAATCGGTTCAAAAATTGGCGCGCTGCCGCCGGATCGGGCAAGTCATAAAGTCGTTGCACCAAGTTGACGGCCGCGCCATAAGCCAAAAACACCCCGGCAACAACAGGCAAAAAATGGCGCAGCACTCGCCAATGAAACAGTTCAGCAATGATCACAGCCACGCGCGGCAACCCAGCTAACACTGCGTTGGTTTGGGCCAAATCCATGCGCTCCATCTCACGGGCAAACAGCCAATAAAAAAAGAGCAGCACAAACATCGAAGGCAGGAACCAACTATGCTGATCTTGTCGGGGTGGGCGTGTGACGCGTGGCCGATTAAACATGTGTAGCCTCCCCCGCCTCCAACAACCAGCCCTTCATCTGTCCCGAGGCCTCTCCAACAAGTTGACTAATTAGCTCCTGAGGCAATATCATTTGCACGACGGGATCCGCTGTGGCCTCTTCCAAAGCTTCAATCATGCGTAACATTACAATTTGGGTTAGATTGGCGCTGCCAGCGTGGCGCATGGCCTCAATATTTTGGGTAATGTTATGGATGATTTCGATTTGAGCGCGGGCACGGGCATTTTTCAGCCGCCGTTCTGCTTCGGCATCACTCACTGCCCGCTGCACCTGAATTTGGCGTTCCCAATTGACCTGCCAAGTTTTGATGCGCTGTTCCACAACCTCTTCTGGCAATTGTAAATGCCCGATGCCAACGCCCAATATCTGGATGCCTATCTGATCTGCATGGCGCTCCAGTTGCCGCTTGATCGTCTGCTGCATCATATCGAAGGGAGTAATACTGGCATCTTCTTGGTAGAGATCGTTGAGCCGATATTGGGCCAATTCATCTACAAGTATAGCCGCTGCCCGCGGGCCTAACTGTTCTGTCCAATCACGAGTGAAACGGCCGTCGCTGCTGTTGGCGTAGCTGACTTGGAAAATGGCTTCTCGATCATAGGGGTGGAGCAGCCCTTCATCGTGAATGTCCAACTCCTGTTGCCTCACTCGAAATATGACTGTAACGGTTGTGGCAATAGGTATGCCATCACGGGTGTTGGCCTGAACAGGTTGGCTGCGTAACTGGCGACGTAGATCAATCACATCTGTGATAACTTCGGCTGGATGTAGCATGATAAACCCTGGCCCCGCTGCTCGTGAAAAGCCCTGGCCTCTGGCTAAGGCCAAGACGTAATGGCTACGAATAATCCCGGCCCTAAGGTGAGGAAAACTGGGCGGTAATGGAGAGCGTTGGGTCTCTTCCTCATTGGTAACTAGCGAAGCCGGAACAGGTGGTGGCCGCCAAGCACGATTGGATGTACCATCAAAATAGGAGCGGGACAATAGACGCAAACCCTCTGTCCAGCCTTCCATGCCTTCCATTGGCAAGAGAAATTGAGCGAAGTAGAGCAAGCTAAAGAAAAAGGCCGCTGCCAACACTACCAGCCAGATCAGCGTACCCAATGTGCCATACTGTATGCTCAGAAAGTCGCGGAGAAAATAGACAAGTGTCCCTAGAAGAACGGCCGTTATCAATAACCCGGCCATACCTGAATCTGATTGTCTGGGAGAGGATTGCTTTTGTTTCAAGATCGCTTTCAATCAGAGGCCGAGTTTCGTTCACTCAATGGCTGCAAACCCAGCCTTTTGTGTTGACAACATGGTCTGACTATACCATCAATTACCATCCAGCGCATACATGGTTTAGAATAGAAAGGCGAAAAAAGATAATAGTCACTGGAACAAGGAATACCAAGGCATGAGCGGGAAGAAGTTGATATTTATTACAGGTGTGACGGGATATGTTGGCTGCCATTTAGCAGATGAGTTATTACAACAAGGCCTTCAGGTCATTGCCCTGGTACGGGAAAGCGGGCGAAAACGATCAGCCCGAGAAAGAGCCGTGGCTGCCATTGAACAAGTGAATGCTAATGCAACCAATTATCTGGATAATTTAATCGTGATCCCGGGTGATGTTCAGGAAACGGCCGATACCCTCCTCAAAAAAATACGAGACAAAGTAGGCAATCAGCCTATAGCCGAGATTTGGCACTGTGCTGCCACATTTTTATTTAGAAAGCGCGACCGGACCGCTGTGGAAGCTATCAATATTGAAGGTGTACGCCATATTCTCGAATTGGTTCTTCAACTGAATGAGGCAGCGCCGCCACGCTATTTTCATGTAGGCACAGCTTATAGCACGGGCCAAGAGATGGCAATTGTGCCCGAGGCTTATGTGCCTGGCAATACAGGGTTTCGCTCCTTGTATGAGTGGTCGAAATATGAAGGCGAGACGTTGGTGCAAGCCTATCAAGCCCAACATGGGTTAGACGCAACAATTTTCCGGCCAGCTATTATTGTGGGTTCGCGGGATACAAAGGCCGTGAGCCATTCTGCTTATTATCAGGTGTGTGACGCCCTCTACCGGCTGCGAAAACATTTTGAGAAGAAGGGCGCAGGTTTTGATGGGTCATTTGATGTGCGCCTGATGGGAAAACCACAAACACGTCTCAATTTTGTGCCCATTGACTTTGTGATTAAGGCTATGCAGCTCGTGGCCCAAGAATTTGCATTAACTACGCCGGAGTTGAAGGTATTTAACATAGTTAACGAAGACCCACCGCGTATTGTCACCATTCATCGCATTGTCTGCCAAAGTTTGGGCATTCGTGGGCTAGAGTTAGTGGAAGAGGATGCTTTTGAGGTTGCGCCGATGAACGCAGTGGAACGGCTATTGGCCCGCAGTGTGGCTTTCCAAGCCCCCTACATGGTGCGGGACATTGCGTTTGCTACAGAGCGGTTCCGTCAGATTGTGCCTTTTGAGAAGCTGCCCATCCCTAATGTAGATGAAGAATTTCTCTCGATTATCAATCAGGCTTATTTTGATCATTTGAATAAATCGCTGGCAAACGGCCGTCGCTGATTTTATTATGTGCCCCAGAGCCATGACATAGGGTACGTGACCCAAATTTAGGTTGACGGCCGTTCAAAAAAACATATAATCTCCTCACCCATTTAGGGCGGTTAGCTCAGCTGGTTAGAGCGCTACGTTGACATCGTAGAGGTCACAAGTTCGAGTCTTGTATCGCCCACTAAATAATATCTGGTTTAACCTGTGAAGGGCTGAAACGGATGTTAAGGGCCTTTGAAAACGACCGTTCCTACCATGAGCTGATAGGAACGGCCGTTTTCATTTTATCTTATCCAAGCACCCCATTCCTCACTTAACTGCAAAAAGGCTTCGCTAAATCGCTAGCCAATAATCATGTGGCTGCCAGCCGTAAAACACTTTTTCTTGCCCTATCTTTTGCGCTCAATCATCTGGTTTCTCGAGCTGGCCTCGTAGTTCACCACCAGGATTAAGGGCTGTATGCAAATTGATGTAATAACCTTCTGGGTTGTGCCGGATAGCTTTAATTATGTCGGCATCGGCACTAACACATCCACTCAAGACTCCGCCAAGATTGACAACCACACCACCGTTCTCACCAGCTTCCCCCATATGGATATGATCGGCCAATACCGGGCCGCTTAGCCCACTGGTGGTGATGTTAAAGCAAATTTCTTCCTGTCCCTGATTGAGGGTGATATATGCCGACCCACTAGCCGTTGTACCCGAGGCTGGGGGCACCTCGTTTTCCCATGAAAGCTCTGCATGTAGTGGCCGACCACCTGCAAAAACAACACTCACACTTATGATTAGGACGAGGATTAGTGATGTAGCTAGTATTATGAACCATTTTTGTTTGAACATTTTTTCTCCTTACATAGTTTACATAATAAATTCGCGGGACACGCATGCGTATCTCCAGTTATCCTTAAAACCGTACAATAGGGATAATCAACCAAGCTCCACACCTTTGTAATTTCTATTTGTCATTCTAGTGAACAAGAGAATCTACTCTAGTCGGTTTAGAACCTACACATATAGTGTGGATTCATGAGTCATATGAAGTCGATTTACCCCTTTCGTGAATCGAATCTTATCAAATCATTTACCCATAAAACGCTCCTTCTTCTATGCACAAACGGCTTCTTCTATTCATACAATACGATATGAAAGCCTATTTGGATCCCCGTCATCGACTCAAATAGATATTGCGGGTCAACGTCTATACGCATAAAATCAGGCCATGCCTGATAGTAAACAGCACTTCCCATATCCCCGTTTTGTCTGGCGGCGACGCTTTTTGAAAGGATTGGCTCATTTTACACTGGCAGTTTTAACCAAAATGCAAGTAGAGGGCGCAGAGAATGTTCCGAGCCAGGGGCCTCTAATTGTAGCTGTCAACCACTTCCACTTTGCTGATCCCGTTGTCGTTTTGGCAACGATGCCCGGTTTAATAGAGTTTATCGGTGATGAGACCACACCCAATGCCCCCGCCTTCCTCAGTTGGATTCGTAAGCTATGGGGCTATATTCTCATTCATCGCGGCGCGGCTTCCCATGATGGGCTGCGCAAAGCAGTACAATTATTGAAGAGCGGTGGTGTGCTGTTTATTGCTCCGGAAGCGGGCAGTTGGGCACCTGTGCTGCGTCCAGCGCGGCCTGGTGTTTCCTTTTTGGCCGCCCAATCTGGCGCCCCCATTTTACCTGTGGGACTAATTGGTCTAAATGATATTTTTCCCAGCCTGTGGCGTGGACGACGAGCCACAGTGATTGTAAGGTTTGGCCAACCCTTTGGCCCTCTGCAAGCTACAGGACGGGGTAAGGAGAGGCGAGCGCAGTTAGACGCAATCGGGGATGAGATTATGCAGCAGATTGCCCAATTGCTCCCGCCTGAGCAACGGGGATACTATTCAGATGATGCACAGATTCGAGAGGCAGCTATGGCAGCGGCCGTGTACCCTTGGGACGAGGTGACAGAATGACACAAGCAACAGTGACTGGCAGGGATGTAACACGGCGGCAGCTTTGGGCCTGGTATGCTTATGATTTTGGCAATTCGGCTTACGCCGCCGTGGTTTTGTTGGCTGTGTACGCCGTGTACTTTAAGGAACAGGTGGTGGGTGGTGTAGAAGGGGTGCGGCTGTGGGGCATTGCAGTAGGCCTGGCGATGCTGGTGGTGGCCGTTACTTCACCAATTTTGGGCGTGATCGCCGATTATTCTGGTTCCAAGAAGCGATTTTTGCTTTTTTATACGCTCATGGCTGTGATATTTACGGCCGCGCTCTTTTTTGCTACGCCGGGCAATGTAGTGGTAGGCATGGGCTGTTTCGTTCTGGCCGAAATTGGTTATCGTAGTGCCCAGGTTTTTTACAATGGCTTGCTGCCGGAGATTGCAACGCCGGCGGAGATCGGCCGTATTTCGGGCAATGGTTGGGCGATCGGCACAATGGGTGGGATTTTGTGCTTGCTGATTGTGTTACCTTTGATTGTGTTGCAACAGCAAGGGGTGATTAAGTTAGATGGGACAGTCATGGTGCGCTTGACGATGGTGATAACGGCCGTTTTCTTTGCCCTTTCCGCCATCCCCATCTTCCTGTGGTTGCCAGAACGGGCTAAAAACAATCGCCTGCCAGCCGGAGAAAATTACTTAAGCCTAGCCCTCAAGCGGCTGCATCGCACCTTCCAAACTGCCAATCAGTACAAAGAGTTTCTCAAATATATGCTGGCCTTTCTCATCTACAACGAGGGCATTATGATGGCCCTAAACTTCTCAGCCATCATCGGGGCAGTGCTGTTTGGCATGGCTCAACAGGATTTGATCATTTTTGTGATCGTGGTGCAAATTACAAATGTCGTTGGTGCTTATATCTTTGGTCGCTGGGTGGACAGTGTGGGTGGCAAACAAGCCCTTATTGGTGCCCTTCTGATGATGATTGGCGTGGTGGCGGCCATGTATTTTGCTCAAACGACACTCCATTTCTACCTCATTGGCGCAGTGGCGGGAATGGCCATGGCTGGTTTACAGTCGGTGAGCCGTACCATGGTGGGGCTGTTTAGCCCACCGGGGCAGAGTGCCGAGTTTTATGGCTTTTTTGCTGTCACAGGGCGGGCTTCTTCGTTTATTGGCCCGGCGGTTTTTGGCTGGGTGGCGGCGGAAGTGGCTCTTCGTTATCAGGCACAGGGGGAAACGGCCGTTTTGGCTGAACAGTTGGGTCAACGTAGTGCTATTCTCACCATTGGTCTGTTTTTGTTGGTTGGTTTGCTGCTGTTGACACGGGTAAACGAGGCGGACGGTCGTGCCTTACAACCCTCCCGTCAACCATAGTTCATAGCCTCTAAGGCAACAACATCGACAACGAATTGTCGATAGCAACAGCTAAAGGTCTAAACCTAGCCTCTAAGGCAACAACATCGACAAAAAATTGTCGATAATTGTGAATTGTAAATTGAGAATGATGAATGATGAATGAAGCCGCCCTCATTCACAATTGACAATTCAGACTTCACAATTCACCTTTTTTCCAAGCGAAGTCTTGGAAAAGACGTAGGTTCTACTGTGACAAGAAAGCGGCTTCGCCGCGAAATCATTCACTGGGTTGCAAAAAGACTCATTTTTATACTTTCCTCAACCACAAGAAATCATAGATTTCCTGTTTGGAGCATTCTTGCTCCCCACAAGGTGAGCTTTACTTTTATTTGCAATTATCTTGCTCTAATATCTGTTCCCTTTTACAATCTGCTCGTCTATCCAACTTGAAATTTGATAAAGAGGTTTTGATAATATGGAAGATGTATTAACCCAATTAGAAGCGGCTCGGACGGAATTGGAACCGCAGTTCAAGGCCTTGCGTGGGGTGATGAGTGCCTTAAATAGCGCTACTCGCCTGGCTGCCGCCGATAAAGCAGATGCTCTGCCTATGCATAAAGCATTGACCAAACTGGAAACGGCCGCTTCACTTGTGGAGAATAATGTATTGCAAATGGCCGTATCCACCTTCGCCGATGCCACCCAGACCGCCCTCGATAATTTAGCCTTT
This sequence comes from Promineifilaceae bacterium (SeqCode), assembly GCA_965223555.1. GTDB lineage: Bacteria > Chloroflexota > Anaerolineae > Promineifilales > Promineifilaceae > CBDCWU01. The sequence goes on along the minus strand of CBDCWU010000009.1, from coordinate 1,152,992 downwards.
GAGTTCGCCAAAGATTTGCGCGAGGAGTTCGCCAAACGGGGCGAAAACGTAGAAGGACGACCGCCAACCCTCACTGTCGATCTTCTCACCTTCGAGATCAACATCGCGGCTCGCAAAGGGCAATGGCTCTATGGCAAGGAACCGCTCACCAAACCGATCCCCCTTTCCCTTACTGGCATTCTCAAAGCCTATGATCGGCAAGTGAAACGCATCATTCAGCGCCAGTTGAAAGATGATTTTGTGGCTGAGTTGCAACAGGCATGGCAGGATTGTATAAACAAGAGAAAGCAAAAACCGGGGCAAGGACGCATCAATATTGTCGAGGCCCATAGCCAAATGACTCTCAACCGCCAAACTAACCGCTTTTGGAACCAGCCCTCACGCAGCACCTTCAAAGATTACGAGCGCGTCCTTTTTGTGCGCGATCTGGCTCTGGTGCGCGAGCAAAGTGATTTGCCCTTCCGCCTTGGTGTAGCCACCAAAAGCCAAGCCGATCAAGCCAGCCGTTCTATCTGGCTGCCCGACACAGCCACAGACGGCCAATATTATGGTGATATAACCTTTGATTAATTGTGAATTGTAAAGTTTGAGTTGTGAATTGTGAATACGCCATTCACAATTCATCATTCACCATTAACCAGGCACAATTATGGATATTTCCCGCCCTCTCGCCCGACATATAATCGAAACGCTGGGTAGTTTTGGTACACCGCCCGTGCGTGGCATTCAGCACTTCAACGTGGGCAACCAATCCTTATTAGATGCGCTGGATGAGTTTTACCTGTCGTCCTATCTGCAAGATGGCGGTGCAGCCTACAAAATGGTCATCGGCGATTATGGCAGCGGCAAAAGCCACTTTCTCTACTGTCTACGTGATATGGCCTGGGCCCGGAATTTCGCTGTGGCTAAAGTTGACCTTAGCCCGGTGGAAACCCCCTACAATGACCAGAAGAAAGTGTATGAGGCCGTTGCCCAAAATATTATCTGGCACGAAGCTGACGCAGCCTTTAGTGATGAGACAGGCCTGACACGCTTTTTGCGGGGAACTTTGGAGCGTATTGTTGGCACTGATTTGAGCCTAGAAACATTGAACAACCCTCTCTATCGTGGGTTAGTAGATACGCTGGAGGTTACAGTCGTCGATAGTCCGGCTTATCAAACGGCCGTCCTCGCCTATTTCGACTCCCTCATCCGTGACAACGAAGAACGACTTGACTCCCTTTCCCGCTGGCTCATGGGCGAAACTACCAGCCCTGACGACACCAAAATCCTGCGCCAAGTGGGTGTGACGGGCAAAATCAACAAGCCTAACGCCTTCCGCATGTTGCGCTCCCTCTGCCAAGTCATCCGCGCCCTCAGCTACAGCGGCCTCATTCTGCTCTTTGACGAGGTAGACCGTATGGCCTCCGTCGGTGGCAAGGCCGAAAAGCTGGCCACTGACACCTTGCGCGAAGTGATTGACCGTACCCGTGAAGATTTACCGGGAGCCATGTTTGTCTACGCTGTACCGCCCCAATTCATCAATGATGTTGTGCCCAAATACCCCGCTTTGCAGCAGCGGGTACGGGCTCCAGGCCGATTCAGCCGTATCAACCATTTCAGCCCCCTCATTAGCCTCGATCACCTGGATTTAGATGAAAATGACCTGATGTTAGCCATTGGTGAAAAGCTCATTCCCATCTATGAAGCTGCCTTTGCGGCAGAACTAGATCACACTGTCCAACGGGCTAATGCCGTTATCTTGGCCAATGTAGCCCGCGATGTCTTCCTGGACATTAGCCACCGCCGCCTTTTTGTCAAATCCTTCGTCGTTGAACTCTCGCGCCAGCATTTTGGTAAGCAGCACACCATCACTGAAGAAGAAGCCCAAGCTATCCTGCGCGGCCAGATTGATGATTTATCGGGTGGGGAAACGCCGCCCTATTAAATTGTGAATTGTGAAGTTTTAATGATGAATGGTGAATGCGTTTCCGTTCACAATTTGTTATTCACAATTTACAGTTCACTATTCCTATGATCGGAACACAAGTTGAGCATCCCCAATTTGGGCCGGGACAGGTGGTGGCCCTTTATCGTAATGGGACAGAATGGTTGGTGCGCTTTGAGAATGGGTTGCGTTTTCGGCGGCCTAGCACGGAGTTTGGGCAGGATGGGCCAACGGCCGTTGCCGAACCACGTCCCACCTATTTGTCAGCCTTCCAGTCACCCGATCCTATGTCGCAAACTCAGTTGGAGGCACGGCAGTTGGTAGAATCGTTGCGAGTGGGCATTGCTCCCGCCACCCATGTGGCTGAGTTGACCCTCAATTTGCGACCGGAGCGGGCAAGTTTGATTCAGGCTTTGAATGAATCCCATCAACAGGGTGGGGCAGTCCGAGCCGTCGTGGGTGAGTATGGCTATGGCAAGAGCCATATGGTGGAGTTGGCCACACAGGAAGCCCTGAACCGCAACTTTTTGGTGGCAACCGTGAGCTTAGATTTGCTAGAGCTGCCACCCCATCGTGCCTTCGATATTTACCGCGAAGCCATGCGCCACGTGCGCTACCCTGATACGGATGAGCGAGGTTTGGGGCCGTTGCTAGAGAAAACGGCCGTTCTGCCCCATACTCTCACCCATCTACAAGACCTCTCTCCTGCTGACCTGGACCCGTTGGTAGTCGGCTTACAGGCCATCAACAACACTGTCTCTTCCCGCCAACGACAAGCTTGGATGAATTGGCTCATGGGCGGTCGGCGGGTGAAGGTGATGAACAAAGCCAAGCCACGTGGTGTCAAATTCCCCTCCATCTACAAAATTGGGCATAATGCGCGGCAAATTGCTTTTTTGTTTACGGCCGTTTCCACTCTAGCTCGTTTGGGCAATTATAGTGGTCTCTGTTTGCTACTGGATGAAGCCGAAAGTTACTCGCTGTTACGGCCGTATCAACGCCCCAAAGCCGATCTCTTCTTCCAGGCTATGGTCTACGCTGCTCTACAGGAACGACAGACCAATTTAACCGATGAGCAATTCCCCCAACATCGCTATCGCCACTACCCAATGGCTTATGAGCAAGGACGCTCGCTCTTTTTTCTCTTCACCGTCACCCGCAGCGACAATCGCCTACCCTTGCAAGATTGGCTAATGGATGACCAGATTTTTTATCTGGAGCCTGAAGCCGAGCCCCAAGAAGTGGGCCAATTCTTGCAGCAAATTCTGACCTATCATACTCGTGCCTATGCCTATGAAGCTGGCGAACGACAGCAGCAAGTGCGGCGTGGTGCGGCTGAACATTTGGCACAGGGGATAAGGAACGGCCGTTTCTCCATGCGCAGCACCGTCCGTCTGGCTGTCGAACTCTTCGACCTCCTCTACCTCCATCCCGACTACGATGTGGCCACCCTCCTCGACGAACTCCGTGCCCAAGTGCGCTGAAGAAACAAAGATGCACCGTAGAATCGTTTGCCTACTAGGCGATTAGTTGGTATGACTGCAAAATCAATTGGATTTTTACGATTGAGAAGCTATTAGGGGGTTAATAGCAAAAATATACTACAGTTTGTCCGATCTTTGGTTGTTGAACAATGAATAGTAGGCTGTTGCCTAGAGGTGTTGGCAGGCTCAGGAATGCAAGAAGTCTTAGAATCCCCATAGCGGCGGCAAACAACAATCGCTCCACAAGATGCGGCAACAGGGGTTCAAGTTGTTTTGCTTATTGTCGCGCTTGTGATCTCAAACGTTAGGCAGGGCTGACTTGTAGTATCTAAGCTTGATCGTTTGTTTGTGAGGAACAGATGAAGTCGTACGTAGAAATTTTACAATATTCGAAAACAATCGGAACCGACATTCGTCAATGGCGACGTACGATCCACCGCAGCCCAGAGTTGGGGTTTAAAGAAGAAAAAACAAGTGCTCTTGTCCAAAGTGTATTGACAGACTTGGGAATTCCATTTCAAACGGGCGTAGCAAAGACAGGGATAGTCGCTACTATAGAGGGTAGACGTAGTGTTGCTGTTGGATTACGTGCTGATATGGATGCTATACCAATTGATGAGGAGAATGGGACGGATTTTGATAGTCAGTACGCCGGCATAATGCATGCTTGCGGTCATGATGCCCACACGGCTATGCTTCTAGGAGCCGCTAGCGTGCTACATAATCTAGCTCAAAGGGGCAAACTCCCTGGTACAGTTCGTTTGCTTTTTCAGCCAAGTGAAGAGACTTATGATGAATATGGTAAATCGGGTGCCCGCTATATGGTTGAAGAAGGAGCCCTCGATGGCCTGGAGGCTGTCTTTGGGCTACATCTAGATCATGAAGCCCAGACTGGCATTGTGCGTACGCGCCCAGGGCCAATACTCGCTGCCGTTGATGACTTTAAGCTGGTTCTAAAAGGCAAAGGGGGACATGCGTCTGAACCGCATCTGACAAACGACATCATCTCCGCATCGGCCCTGGTGATCAACAGGATCAATCATATTGTAAGTCGCCAACTTGATCCAGTAGACAATGGTGTCATCTCCTTTGGCTCAATCCACAGTGGTACGGCCGACAATGTTATTCCAACAGTACTGACCATAACTGGTACGATACGAAGTCTTAGCAGAAACGGCCGTCAAGTAATGAGGCAGGCATTACAAGAAGCCGCTTCAATTGCCGGGTCCTTTGGGGCTGAGCATGAGCTTTCAATCTTTGAGGGCTATCCAGTTACATATAATGCGTCAGAGGCAACAAGCGTATGTATTAACGCCTTGCAAAAGCTTCTAAACTCGGACAATGTAGTACAAGATATGTCGCCTATTTTGGCAGCAGAAGACTTTAGTATCATGGCAGAGGAAGTCCCTGGCTGTTTCATGTTTCTTGGAGTAACAGACCCTGATTGGGACGAGATATATCCCGTTCACACGCCAACTTTTCGCATCGATGAGAATGCTTTACCCATCGGTACGGCCGTTCTCGTATCGGCAGCTTTGGAATGGATGAACAAAATGGGGTAAGCGGTGTGATCTACTCCCCCAATGGCCTACCTAACAAATCGCTCAACCAGAATTGGCAAACTGTGTGGTTTTGTAGCTATTTGAGCCTGTAAAGTTGGTTGCTCCCACCACTATCCTTGCCAATCCGGTTAACTCAAGCGTTAGGCACAAAACAAGTCTGTTGCATTGACTATAGTTTATTCAAAATCTGATGCTTGAACAGTTTGACCCGTTACATGATTATAGGATTCGACGATCAGTTGAAAAGTTATTTCAAGTTCGTCCATGGATTGGGGTGTAAAAAGCATCACTAGCCCATCCCAACCTTCTCGTTCATCCGCCCACGGATGTCGTTCACCCCACCCTTTTTCAGCAACTTCTAAAGCGCGTTCATAAGGTAATGGCGCATGCAAACTGCCATCAGGGTGAATGTGGGCAAATTCGCGTCCAGAAACAATAGCTTCCGGGTGAGCCAGAGCAATATCATCACTTAACCACATCCCCCGAGCTCCTGGCAAAGAGACAATGGTCGGCCTATCTTCCACGCCCGGCAAGGTGAAGGCTCGTCGAAAAAGTTCATCATTAACGGCCGTTACCGATTCCACACCAATTTGTACATGCGGTACAGTGCCACTTGTCTGTGTGCGCGGTCCAGCGCGTTCAGGCAAAGGGAAAATAATCCGGTCAGGCGTTGATGTTGATTTAGGGGTTGATACCACAGAAGATTCCGTTGATTCTTCTGCGACTACAGAGGCCTCCTCTTCGATGGCCTGCGTCACTTCGGCCTGTTCTGGATTGTTTGAACAGGCTCCTAAAAGGGTCACAACAGTCATGAGAATAATTAACACTTGTATCCATTTATACATTTTAATCCTCTTGGCAATTGGATGGTCATGGGTAAGTTCTGGAAATCTCAGGAGAAACAGTTTTCATACCTACCTTCGCGGGCATCCAGCTACATTGGCGGCATAGATTCCATCCCACACGGGAATAACAAGAGTAGGTTTTTATTAAAGAACAACTCTAATTTACACATCAAACCGTGGGGTAAAGCTTGGACAAATTTATCCTAGGCGATTATCAAATGATATACTGCTTGCCCCTGTGATAGCAAAAGCCAATGAAGCAGTGCCTAAAATCAAAACTAACTCATACCCGTTTTCACTAACAAAGAAACCATTTGGCAAATGTACCACCAACAGAGCAACAATCATATCAATTGCAAGCAATAAGCCAACAATACGTGTCCCAATCCCTAAAATTAAAGCAAGCCCACCCAGTAATTCGAGAAGCGAAACAACAATGGCGAAAAATCCGGCCGCTGGAATACCGAGGCTGCCAAAAAAACCACCTACTCCCCCAAAACCAAATATAAAAACTTTTTGCCAGCCATGTACAAAAAAGGCTATCCCTACAATGACTCGAATGATTGTCATTGCCAAATCAGCTTTATCTGGTGCGGACTTCAACAACGCTTTTAAATTCATATCTCTTTCTCCTAGTATTTAATTGTTGGATTGGATACCAATAATAAGACAGCGTTATCCAAAAAATTGGATATCTTTATCCTATGCTCTAACACAAAAATGTGTAGGGACTTTAAAACATGATTTTGGTACTTTTTTGTAGGAAAAGTTAAGATAGTGGAGAATTACAGATGAAAAAGATGGCACAATACCAATAGCATATATATTGAGCGGGGATTTATGAACTCAAATTCTAAAATATATGTCGCTAATCAAGATATTCCGCTACACACCTTTCGAACGGGACTCGAGACGACACATGAGGAGATTCCCTTGGAATATCTAAACTTTAGTGATGCACCAGCACTGACTCAATCTACGTCTCCACATCGTCATGACTTCTATGAAATCCTTTATGTAACTGGGGGCATGGGGACTCATTTCATTGATTTTAATGCTTACCCAATAGAGCCACACACCGTCTACTTCATCTCGCCTGGACAGGTTCATTATTGGGAAACCACTGTACCAATAGAAGGTGAAATTTTAATTTTCACGGATGTTTTTTTGTTGCTTGCTCCAGCAGATTATATGGTTTTGCATGAGCTTTCTTTTTTTCACACAGTAGAGGGTAGTCCGAGGCTACAGCTAAATGAAATCGATCATTTACAGGTAACACCACTGTTTCAAGCTATTGCTGAAGAATTTAAAGCGTATGACTTTCGGACGGCATCGGTGCTACGAGCCTATCTGCACATCTTGCTTGTCCAAATCCAGCGTATATGTGCAAATCAAGAAATTGAAGCGGGCATTAAACAGGACAAGCTTGCCCAGAAACTGACCCGCCAATTCAAGCGACTTATCACCAAACGCTCTGTCTCTAGACATTCGGTACAAGATTATGCGGGTCAACTCGGCGTCTCAGTCAATCATTTGCACAAAACGGTGAAGGCTACAACAGGGAATACGCCAGGGCAACTTATTCGGCAGGAAGTTATACTTGAGGCCAAGCGCTTATTTCAGCATACAGATTTGACAGCAACTGAGATTGGATACCGTCTAGGCTTTGATGATTCATCCTATTTTGGGCGTTTCTTTAAACGTGAGGTTGGGGTAACTCCCGGACAATTTCGGCAAGATATGTTTTGAATATAGTGTTGGTTCGAGCGAAAGAGAGCAATTTCAATTATGTTAAATTTAAACAAAGACATTTAGTTTAACGCTTTGGTCACTGTACACGGACAGAAACCTCAGGTACATTTAGGCCGATCCCATTTACAACGCATGCAGTTAATCGCCCAACAAACGTTAGGTAGTATTTTTATAAAAAAGTAGGCCAATATGGAAAATAAGATAGTAGAACATCTCAGAAATCTGGCCGTTGCCACCCTATCTGATGGTTGTGACCAAATTGCGGGGAGGCGCGGATTTATGGACTTTGATATTAAAGGCCGCGTCAATGTGCGAAAGATTGTGGGCACAGCGGCAACTGTATTAGAAGTACCTAGCAGTAAGCAGCATAAGCCAGAACTCGCCTTTGATGTGATTGACGAATCACCGCCAGGCTCAGTGATTTGTATCGCTGCTGGTGCAGATGCCAACACGGCCGTTTGGGGGGAGCTGATGACGGCCGGGGCTGTGGCACGCGGGCATGAAGGAGCTGTTCTTGACGGCGGCACTCGCGACGTTGAACTTATCCGCCGCGACACTGATTTTCCGGTCTACGCTCGCTCCATTGTGCCGTCCAGTTCCATCGGGCGGCTCATGACCATCGCCCGTGATGTGCCCGTCGAAATAGGTGGGGTCATAGTCTATCCTGGCGATTACATTGTTGGCGACGAAGACGGCGTCGTCGCTATTCCAGCCGAGCATGTCAAAGAGATTATCACCTTCGCCGAAGAAGCCGAAGCCGTTGAAGCTGAAATGGCGAAATTCATCGCCGAGGTAGGCTCCATGCGCGCCGCTATTGATAAATTTGGCCGAGCATAGAAAAGTACTATGAGCACAAAAACGAAATTTCACGGTATTTACCCCATTCTTTACAGCTTCTTTGATGATCAGGGACAGCTCGACCGCGCTGCTATGCGTCGTCAGGTCGAAGCCTGCATAGCCGGCGGTGCCTATGGCATTGCCGTCATGGGGTTGGCAACAGAAGTCGGCAAGCTTGATGTCAATGAACGCCGCCAGGTGATCGAATGGGTGGGCGAAGATATCAATGGTCGTGTGCCTTATGCTGTCACTGTTGGCGAAGGCAGCGTGCCCGGCCAGATTGCGTTCGTCAAAGCCGCCCAGGCAGTAGGCGCCGATTGGGCCATCTTACAGCCTCCCGCCATTGCTGGTGTGCCGAAATCTGAATATGTACGTTTCCTGGGGGATGTTGCTGACAAATCAGATATCCCGCTGGCTATACAGAACGCACCTGGTGTCATGGCAACCAGCCTCTCAAACAACGGCCTGAAGGAGCTAAACCGTCAACACCCTAACGTTTGCCTCTTAAAAGGCGAAGGTCCTGCCACTTACCTCAAACAATTGATAGAGGACACCGAAGGTGTATTCGACATCTTTGGTGGCCTTGCCGGTATCCAACTGCCAGATTCTTTGCGGGCAGGTTGCGTGGGCATGATTCCAGCGGCAGACTTATTCGACCCGCAAATCAAAATCTATGAGTTGATGCAACAAGGCACACCCGATGCTGTTGCCGAAGCAGAACGCCTTCATCGTGAACTCCTGCCACTGCTTGTTTTTATGATGAGTTCCATTGAGAATTTCATCGCTTATGGAAAACACCTGATGGCCAAACGGCTTGGCCTAAAAAATGGCAAAGCGCGGCAGCCTTCGGTTCCTGTCACGGATTTTGGTCTACAGATAATGTCTCATTGGGCAGAGCAGTTGGGGCCTCTTTAAATGGTGACACCTCGATGTAACAGCAGATGATATTATCTAAACAGTGGTAGTATGTTGTCATTACCCCAAGCTGTCAAAGAGCAGATTCTCCATACTTGGCCGCTCTTTTTTGCCCGACACGGCCGTTTCACTCCCGTCCAACTCCAAGCCATCCCCCCCATCCTCAACGGCCGTCACACCCTCCTCGTCGCCGCCACTGCTTCCGGCAAAACCGAAGCCGTCCTCGCCCCATTGCTAGAACGTAACTGGAAGAATCTCCAAAAGCGGAGTAATCTAGTTCCCAATCTCCCAGTCCCCCAGTCTCCCAGTCTCCGCCTCCTCTACATCTGTCCCACCCGTGCCCTCGTTCGTGACCTCTACGAACGGCTCCAGCCCATCTTGGCCGACACGGGCATCACCGTTGGCATGAAAACTGGTGATGTGGCCCTGTCTGCCCGAGTTCCCGCCATCCTCATCACCACGCCCGAATCCACCGACTCCTTACTCACCCGTTCCCCTCGTCTTTTCACTGAGCTACAAGCCATTGTTCTGGACGAAATTCATTTGTTTGATGGCACAGCGCGTGGTGATCATTTGCGCTGCCTACTGCCCCGCCTCGACTACATCCGTCAATACGCCCATCCCGAATCCGAATTAGCCCAGCGCGCGGCCCTTTCCGCCACTGTTCCTGATCCGGCAGGTGTTGCCAGCCGCTATTTGCATGAGGGCCTCGTCGTCAATGTTCCTGGCGGGCGCGAGATTGTGGCCGATATTGCCCCCTTGTACAGTTTGGCGGAGTTGGTAGACGCTTTAGGCCAACGGCCGTCCCACAAATCCCTCATCTTCTGCAATTCACGTGAGGAAGTAGAGGCAACGGCCGTTTATCTACGCCAACATTTACCCTATTACGCCGACATCTTCGTCCACTACAGCAATCTCGATGCTCAAATGCGGCTGGAGGTAGAAGAACAGTTTGCGGCAGCAGCAACGGCCGTTTGCATCAGCACCTCCACCCTCGAACTAGGCATAGACATCGGCAGCATAGATGATGTCATCCTGCTCGGTGCCCCCACCAACCTCGACTCCTTCCTGCAACGCATCGGTCGCGGCAGCCGCCGCACCCACTATGCCCGCGTCCTCTGTATGCCCAAATCCCCCGGTGAATGGGCGCGATTTGAGGCCCTGCTTGCGCTGGCGCAGGAGGTTGATGATCCGCAATCTCCAACCCCTATAAGCGAAGCGACCCAATCTCCTCACTACGCTTTCCGCCCCTCCATCCTTATCCAACAAACCTTCAGCCTCATCAGACAGAGCCCCACTGGCAGCATCCGCTTGGCCGATCTGCGCCGCCTGGCTCCCCCCGAAGTGGCCAGTGAGGACATCCGCAAAATTCTGACCACGCTCAGCTTTGGTCACTACTTGCGCTCTGGTCGCATCGGCGAATGGAAGCCCGACCGAGAACTGCAAGAGTTGCTGGACAAACACGAAATCTACACCAATATCGGCGCAGATGTAGGCAGTCTAACGGCCGTTGATGCCCACAGCGGCCGTACCATTGCCCAAACCGACACAGCCTATCCCCCCGGCACAGTCGTCCTTTTTGGCGGCAAAACAATGCGCGTGACTTGGGTGGAAAAATACCGCTTCGGCCTGGCTGCTGTTGAAGGGGCAGAGATAGATGCCATTTTGCGCTACGCTAAATCTTCTATCGCTATTCCCTTTAATGTAGCCCAAGCCGTCGCCCGCTCTTTAGATTTACAAGCGGGACAAATGACCTTTCTGCCCCAAGAACAAGGCATGACCCTATTTCACTTTTGGGGGACAGTATGGGGCAAGCTGCTAGCCGCCATATTGGTGGAGAATGGGCTGTTGGTTGAATTCATTAACGAATACTCTCTCGCCGTCTCCCCCCCTCTAACACAACTGCCCCCTCATGATGAACAGCAAGTACAAAAAGTAGCCAAGGCAACGGCCGATCCCCTCGCCACCTATCTGGAAATGGGGCGCTTTCATAAACTGCTGCCTGGTGATGTGGCTCAAGCCGCCACTCTCAACCAACTCAACCTCCCCCAATTCAGCCAAGTTTATGCTGCCACCAAAATCATCAAACGCAATGATCTATTCTCGCAATTAGATTTGCTCTTGTAAAATCTCTTTCCATCTATTCTCCTATCTAAAATTGCGAAAAAAGGCGTATAATGACAAAAACGGTCGAAATCATCACTTATGCTGTTCAACTCCCTCGAATTCGCCATCTTTTTGCCCCTGGTACTCATACTCTATTGTCGGCTGCGCCACCAACAGCAGAACATCCTCCTGCTCATCGCCAGCTACGTCTTTTATGCCTTTTGGGATGTGCGCTTCCTCTCGCTTATTCTCATTTCCACAGTGGTAGATTACACAGTTGGGCTATGGGTGAAACGCGCGCGGCAACAAGACAACGGCCGTCAAGCTCAAATCGGCCTCAGTCTCAGTCTTATCGTCAATCTAGGCCTGCTCGGTTTCTTCAAATATTTCAATTTCTTCACCGACAGTTTCATAGACCTTTTCCACATCTTTGGCATCACCCTCACCCCCACCACCCTGAACATTATCCTACCCGTGGGCATCTCCTTCTATACCTTCCAAACCCTCTCCTACACCATTGATGTCTATCGGCGCAAGCTAGAACCAACTCGCAACCCCCTTGACTTTGCTCTCTTTGTGGCCTTCTTTCCCCAATTAGTTGCTGGCCCTATTGAGCGGGCTGTCAACCTGCTACCCCAAATCCAAAAGCCTCGCACCGTCACCCACACGCACCTGGAACAAGGTGTACACCTCATCCTCGTTGGCCTTTTGCGCAAAGTGGCTGTGGCCGATACGGCAGGACTATTAGCCGATCGCTACTTCGCTGCCCCCCAAAACTTCACCTCACTCGATCTCATTGCTGGTATCCTGCTCTACACTCTCCAAATCTATGGTGATTTTGCTGGCTACAGCAATATTGCGCGTGGTGTTTCCCTCCTGCTTGGTTTTGATTTAATGCGAAATTTCAAGCATCCTTATTTTGCCATCAATATTGCTGACTTTTGGCGACGCTGGCACATCTCCCTGTCCACCTGGCTGCGTGATTACCTGTATATCCCCCTCGGTGGCAACCGTCGCGGACCGCGGCGCACCTACATCAATCTGATGCTCACCATGCTCTTAGGCGGCTTGTGGCATGGGGCCAGTTGGAATTTTGTGATCTGGGGCGGTTTACACGGCCTTTATCTGGCCCTCCACCGCTACCTGAGGGACATGTTGCCAGCCACACCCCAGATTGGAATTAGCCACAATATTCGACAATTCAGCAGCGGCTTGTTGACGTTTTGTTTAGTCGCCTTCACTTGGGTCTTCTTCCGTATCCCCGATTGGCCTACCACTCAAATCTATCTGGCAGGCCTAGCTCGGCTCGACTTTAGTGGGGGCCTTGGCCTTTTGCCCCTACTGTTGCTAGCCCTCATCATTCTCATCACAGACGTTCTGCAAGCCCGCGCTGATGATGAATTTTACTTCCTGCGCTATCCCTCACTGATGCAGGGGGCAGTAGTGGCAGAAGCTATTTTGTTGATTATCTTCTTATCAGGTGGGCAAAATGTTCCCTTCATCTACTTCCAATTCTAAAAGCCAAACAGCCAAGACGGTGACACTTCGTTCACGCTTATTTTCGCCATTCCTGCTCATCCTTCTTTTTGTGCTTGTTTCTTGTGAGGCGCTGCTGCGATTGGATGGCGTGCAAGCAGCCTTACCCCCACCCAATCGTTATTATCAGCCTGGAGTGGAAACTCGGCTGCGGGCCTTAAACAAGACTGTTCTTGAGGAAGGCCTGGTTGATTTATTGTTCATTGGTAGTTCGGCTGTACGCACCAATTTTCGGCCGTTACTGTTTGATGAGCTACTGGCAACAGAAGCAGGGGTGGATATCGTCACCTTTAATGGCGGCTTCTCGGATATGACGGCCGCTCTAACTCCCTTCTATTTGGAGCATTTTTGGTTGGAACGCACCGCACCACGCCTCATCCTGCATGGCATTCGTTACGCCGAGCTGACCGACCCCGACCAGCCAACAACTTATACCCACTTCCAAACGGGTGATTTTGAATCGTTGTGGTTGAGCAATGGCCCTTTGGACAAGGCGCGTTTAGGCGCCTTGCAATCAAGCCAGTTGCTTTATTATCAGGGACTGCTAAAGGATATTTTGTTCTTTTTCCCCGCCACACCCTCTAGTGGTTTTGCTATTGACAGCCGGGGCTATAATGAGCCGGGGCTGACATTGCCGGAAGCAAAAGCGCAAGGCAATATTGCTGACATCAGCGAATTTACCTACAGCGATCCTTTAGAGGCAACGGCGATGACGGTGGGTTTGATGGGATTAGAACAGTCGCTGGCTTTGGCCCAGGCTCAAGGCATAGAATTTGTGTTGGTGAATATACCGGAACATGGCGATAAATATTTGCAGGAGTCTAACGGCCGTTCTCGTTACACCTTCTACATCCAACAGTTACAAGCCTTTGCTGATGAACATGGCATCGCGTTTGTTGACATAACGGATGGAGACCCAGCCGCTTTTCAGAACGACCTTTACTTCTCCGATTACACTCATATGAGCCGCACAGGAGCTGAGAAATTTACGACAGATCTGGCTACACATTTTGCTACACATCATCATGAATACGGCTTGAAAGGTGAATAATATTCTTTCCACCTCATCGTAGACCATTTCTGCCGCAGCCTTGTAGTGTAACATCACCCCATGATATTGAGGTTATGTAAAGCACATGGCGCAAGAATCCCCGCAACGTATAAGCCCGCTGCCCCAGCGGCACATCATAACTAGGTGTAAAAGGCATAAAAAAATCCTCAAAACAAAAAGTGACGCGAGTATAGTGTCAAGGCTAAAGGGTGACAAGACAGTATTCATCAATTGACGTAGAGAATAAATTTGTGAGCCGTGGAGGGAACGGCCGTTATCCCCATTGCCAATCATCTCTCCAAACTGCATACTTTAAGCATACCGTTTGGAGGGTTTTCTATGAATAACATAACGCTGAACATCTTATTGGTGATTGGTTTAGCACTGATCATCACAGGTTGTGTGCCAGATACGGCCGTTCCAGCCACGCTAGCTATTACCCGTGTGGCGGTGGTGGGGACGAATACGGCCGTTGCCTCCCCCACAGCCACAACAACACCAACAGCCACGATTGACCCCACGCCTGAAACAACACTATCACCTACGCCAACCAGACCAACTGTTACGCCCAGGCCAACTTCCACACCTACCCCAAGATCCAATAATCCACCAGCATGGGTATCGGATCCAACAGTGAATGTTTTACTTTTAAGAAATAAGGATGGGGGATTGCTTACTCTCTTTAACGCAAATACAGGCGAGCAGGTTGAAATGAATGCAGGTGCGAGAAATTTATTACCAACTAGGCTATGGCAAGAAAGTATTGATTTTCGTCAAGATTTCGTATCACCAGACGGCCGTTATGCTGCTCGTATTATTGAGCGGGAGGGTGATACGGAATCCGTATTGATTATAGATCGTGAAACCAGCACAGAAACCGAGCTAGTGAATCCCTTCCTCCATGTTCAAACATTGGATGAAACTTTTAATGAATATGCTATCCCTTCTTGGTCGCCAGATGGCACATTTCTGTCTGTGGTATATGAAAAACATTACTATAGCGATAACAGTGATTGGAATTTAGTCATTTATACGCCCACTGGTGAAATCTACCGACAATATGCCGATATAAGTCTGGCATCACTTGTTAACCCATGGGTACCTGTGCGACCTTATCGGATTTTTTATACGGATCGAAGTCAAGCCTGCGTTATTGAGATCGTTGAAAATATGTTGGGTTGTTTTGAAGCCATCAACGAATGGTTAGCCGACCGAGATATTGTTTTACTGAATCGCCAATGGTCTCCGGACGGTGAGCGGATTAGCTATATTTATGACACTGGCACCGTAACACCTGATATGGGGTTGTGCTATTTTGAATTAACAACAGAAAATATTGTGTGCCCTATTACCGCTACTGATCTATATTTTGATGAGCAAATGTTCCCCCGCATCACCTTTTGGTCGCCAGATGGCAAATACTTGGCTTTGTTTTTCGACGATTTTGGCTACTCTGAACATGTCTTTGGGTCTGTAAGCGTAGCCACAGTTAGCATTGAAAGTCAAGCGTTACGGTTTATGGATGGATCTTATTCGTGGTCTTTTGTCAACCCCTGGCGGCTGCCTATCGCCACACAATCAGAAGAATAACATTTCCCGCTACGTCCATACTCGCCGCAGCCTTGTGGTACAATACAAGTCAGTTGGCAGTCACCTGCGAGGTGACTGTCAACTAATGTAAAAGGGAACAACCATGAAAGTAAAATTTACCCCACAAAACGGCAATAATTATCCCGATCTGACCCCAGGCAACGTCTACCGCGTCATTGGCATTGAAGCGGATGATTATCGTCTCATCAATGATTTCGGTTCACCCTATCTCTATCCTCCCGATCTATTTCTCATCGTGGACGGCACAGAACCCGCCGATTGGCTTACTGAATTGGGAGAAGAAGGTGAGCGATATGCTTATCCGCCGGAATTAAATCAGCCTGGTTTTTTTGAAGATTATTTTGATGATAAGCCAACGGCCGTTCACACCTTCCGTCGCTACCAAGACAAACAACACCATCTAACCTTCACCCGCTAATTCTTCATGCCCATACACATCCTCTCTGATCAAGTCGCCTCCCAAATCGCCGCTGGCGAAGTCGTGGAACGGCCGTCTTCCGTCGTCAAAGAACTGGTTGAAAACGCCATAGACGCGGGTGCCACCACCATCAACATAGATGTGCAAAACGGCGGTCGTCAATCTATCCAGATCGCCGACAACGGCAGTGGTATCGCCAGCGAGGAGATTGAAACCGCCTTTTTGCGCCATGCCACCTCTAAACTACAAACGGCCGTTGACCTCAATAGTATCACCACCCTTGGCTTTCGTGGCGAAGCCCTGGCCGCCATCTCCGCCGTCAGCCAAGTCACCGTCGTCAGCCGCGCCAGCGACGGCGAGGCCGGCATTCGCCTGACGATGGACGGCGGCCACATCAGTAACCGCGAAAGCGTTGGTGCGCCCCAAGGCACAGTCATCGCTGTGGAGAACCTTTTCTACAACGTCCCCGCCCGCCTCAAATTCCTCAAAAGCGTCACCACCGAAAAGCGACTCATTGATGAATTTGTCACCCGCTATGCCCTGGCCTACCCCCACATCCGCTTCCGCCTGACCCACAACGGCCGTATCACCTTCCAAAGCAACGGCAACGGCAGCACCCTCGATGTCCTCGTCGCCATCTACGGCCCCGAGACGGCGCGGCAGCTTTTGCAGATTGAAAGGGAGCAGGGGAGCAGAGGAGAGGAGGAGCAGGGGAGAGAGGGAGCCAGGGAGAATTTCACCCCCTCACCCCCTCACCCCCTCACCGTGTCTGGCTTCGTCGGCCCGCCCAGCCTGCATTGGGCCAATCGCAGCCACATCACCCTATTCGTCAACGGCCGTTGGATCAAAGATAACAGCCTCACCTACGCCGTCATCCAAGCCTACCACACCCTATTACCCACCGGGCGCTATCCTTTTGGCCTCATCTTCATTACCCTGCCTCCCGAAGACGTAGATGTCAACGTCCATCCCACCAAAACCGAAGTGCGCTTCCGCAGCAAAGCCCCCTTCGGTGCTGTACAGCGTGCTGTGCGCCAAACCCTCATCAGCGACAGCCCCATCCGCAGCATGACGGCTTGGAATCTTGGCTCCCGCTCCGATGAGCAGATAGTCGGTTGGGCCGGGTCAATGGATGAGCGGCCGTTTACCCACCGCCACAACGACGGTAACGAAACGGCTCAAACCGAATTCACCCTCGATTGGTCACAACCCACCCCAACCCAATCTCCTAATCTCCCAATCTCCAATCTCCAGAAGCAAAGCGACCCACTCTCTAATCTCGCTGGCGACCGCCTACCCATCATGCGTGTCGTGGGTCAAGTCGGCGCCGCCTACATCATCACCGAAGGCCCCGACGGCCTCTTTCTTATTGACCAACACGCCGCCCACGAGCGCATTTTGTATGAGCAGTTCATGGCCGAGTGGGATAGTGGCAATATGGCCGCCCAAAGTCTGATGGCGGGAACGGCCGTTCACCTCTCACCCCCTCAAGCCACCCTCCTCGAAGGCAACTCGGACACCTTGCAACAACTCGGCTTCCAGATCGAACCCTTCGGTCCCAACGCCTTCATGGTTCGCGCGGTCCCCGCCCTGCTGGTCAAACAAGACCCCGCCCAAGCTTTGCTCGATGTCGTCGAAGATTTGGAGCGGGGCGAGACTCCCTTGCAGGACAAAATCGAAGCCAAAATCATCCTGCGCGTCTGCAAAACGGCCGCCGTCAAAGCAGGTCAAAGCCTCTCTACCAGCGAAATGGAAGCCATGATTCGTCAACTGGAAGCCTGCACCAATCCCCACACCTGCCCCCACGGCCGTCCTACCCTCATCCACCTCTCTGTCGCTCAACTAGCACGCCAATTCGGACGCACTTAAACTGTAAAGTGGTATATTGGTATATTAAAGGGAAACGATTAAACTAATGCGCTGATAACAACCTCTCAGACGGTTACTATCTGGAGCAAACTTTAGACGTAAACTGTCGAGATTATTTCTAATACACCCTCAACCATGACCGATACTACTTCCTTCGCCTTCCATACCGGCCGTTCCGTCGGCAAATACACCCTGCAACATCTCATTGGGCGCGGGGGGATGGCTGAGGTCTATAAATCCCGCCATCCTGAACTGGGCCGCGACTTAGCCATCAAAATTCTACATCCGCACTACACTGACGCGCCCGGTTTCATTGAGCGTTTCCGTCGTGAAGCCCAAGCTGCTGCCGCCCTACGTCATGCCAACATCGTGCAAATCTATGACTTCGATGTGACTGAGGACGGCATCTATTACATGGTTATGGAATATATTGAGGGGGCGGCTCTGGAGAAATACCTCTCGCACCAAACCGAGCCAATGAGTACTGAGGCCATACTGCCCCTCTTCCAACAAACTGCCAATGCTGTCCAGTTTGCTCATGAAAAAGGCACCATTCACCGCGATATTAAACCAGCCAATATCCTGATCGATCCTCAGGAGCATATCTATTTGGCTGATTTTGGCATCGCCCAAATTGTGGGGGCCAGTCGCCTCACAGAAAGTGGAGTGGCCACGGGCACACCCGCCTTTATGGCCCCCGAACAAGTGTTGGGCCAAGAAATCACAACGGCCGTTGACATTTACGCTCTTGGTGTCATCCTCTACCAAATGGTGACAGGCCGTCTTCCCTACGAAGGGGCCAACCCGGCCACGCTGATGATTATGCAAGCCACGGAGCCACCGCCGCCCCCCTCCCGCTTTGTCGAAATCCCCTTGCATGTTGAGGAAGTCATTCTCAAAGCAATGGCTAAAGAGCCAGAGGGTCGCTTTGCCACGGTGGCTGAGATGACTGAGGCTTTGACAACGGCCGTTACCAATCCAGACACCACCCTTACCCCCACACTCGACCAAACCATGGCAGCAGCCCCCACTGTGCTAGAATCACCCGCCACCAAAGTTGCAGAAACGGCCGTGTCTCCAACCCCAGGCGAACCCACTCAATTTGTCTCTGTCCCCCAACGCACCCCGCCTTGGGTCTGGGCCATTATCGCCATTGGCGCAACAGCCCTCGTCTTCGTCGGTTTCCTGCTGGCGCGAGGGAACAGGGGCGGCGAGACCACATCAGCCGCCACCGTTGCCGCAGCAGGGACAGCCACAGCCCTGGCCATTGTGGCCGCTGAACCCACCCCTCTGCCCGTGGCCGAGGACATGGCCTTTATCCCTGCCGGACAATTCATGATGGGCAGCGAAGAAGGCAACAGCGACGAGCGACCCGTCCATTCTGTTAGTCTCGATCCCTACTTCATAGACCTCACCGAAGTCACCAACGATGCCTTCGCCACTTACATAGACGAAACAGGGGCCGCTGCTCCTGATACCTGGCTACAAACCGATCCCTCCCTATGGCAAGTCAGCGCCAGCGAACCCTATATTGTCGGTGGGTTTAGTGACCAATTTGACTTTGAGGGCGACATGGTTATCCCCAGCAGCGGTACACTCTCCATGACAATAGATGCTGACAATGATGATGGTCTGATTGAGGCCACATTTGAGGGAGTGATATGGCCGTCTACCACCATCACCGAAGTCTACACAGGCACCTTCCGCATTGTGCAGGATGTCTTCTCGGCTGGCATATCGCGTCCCGCCTTCAAGGAGGGCGGCATTGGCGATTTTGTCACCATGCACGGCAACAGTGGCAATGAATTCCCCCTCTACCCCGAACTAGTCGCCTACATTGGTACATGGGGCACGGCCGATCTCTTTTTGGATGATGAATTACTTTTCGAGAACTTGGGCATCCACATCATGTACAGCGATGGCGTACGCCACGAAGAACATTTTGTGCGTCGCGCCGATGGCAGCTGCTGCTTCTCTCAAACCGCACCCGGCGACAGTTCTTTAGATGCCAGCGAACAAGAAATCTCCATCTGGCTCTTCCCCCGTGACAGCATTTATGAGACCCTGACCGATTTCTGGATCAACATTTACTACAACCAAGTCACCGTTCTGCAAGCGCCAGAATTCACTGGCCCGCCCATTTATGAAGGTGAGATTGGCGATCATCCAGTGACAGGTGTGGATTGGGAAGCCGCCAATAGCTACTGTCAATGGCGCGGGGCAAGGCTGCCGACTGAGGCAGAGTGGGAGTATGCGGCGCGGGGTGATGACGGCCGTATCTACCCTTGGGGCAATGATCCGCGCGGCGCCCGGGCCAATATCAATAATGCCCAGGCTGGCACCAGCCCCGTTAGCAGCTTCTCTGACAGTGCTTCCCCCTTTGCCGTGCAAGATATGGCGGGCAATGTGTGGGAGTGGACGGCCGATGGCTATGACCCCGACTATTACGCCATTTCCCCCAGCGAGAATCCCCCAGGTTCCGACAATGTGGAAATGCGTGTCACCCGTGGTGGTGGTTTCAGCATCCTCGACTTCACCGGTCTTGACGAAGCTCGCAGCACTCACCGCCGCCCCCTGCCCCCCCTCACCACTAGTGACGACCTCGGTTTCCGCTGCGCTATGTCGTTGGCAGAGGGGGAGTGATGACAGATACGGCCGTTTCCTTCGACGGCACAACCGTGGTGGCCGCCTTAGCCGGGCGAGATATTCATCACTTACGCTTAGCTAACCCTACAGGAACCCTTTCCCGCTCAAAACGGATGCCTTAATAGCGGCTTTAGCCAGTAGTCAAATCCAGTGCTGTCTGATAAATATCACTCAGCACATGGTTTATAAAGGCTGTTCAGTTCTCGGCTTTGCTATCCACCAAGCTCACAAAGATTCACGAAGATGAGGCATTTTTAGTGAACTTCGTGCCCTTCGTAGCCAATAATAGTCCATTTCGAGTGCTCGCAGGACAGAACTGAACAACCATGCATGGTTTATAGCTTTACTTCCAGGATTAGATTAAATGGCGTTTCAGTCGCCCGCCGAAATTGAGAAAAGCCACTCTGAGTGACGACATCTCGTAGGCGTGCTTCACCAGCCTGTGCGCCTAGAGCCAAACCGACCTCTTGTGCCAATGAGGTAGGCACACAAATCATGGTGGAGGCACTATAGTAAAGACGACCAACAGGATTGAGGTTTTCTACCAAGCGATCTCCAGCCATAGGCTCAACAATCATACATGTACCATCTGCATCTAATGATTGCCGGATATGCTTCATGGTACCCACAGGGTCGCCCATGTCATGTAGGCAATCAAAGATAGTTACAAAATCATATTGCCCAGAAAGGTTCTTAGCACTATTGATCTCAAATGCCGCATTTTTCACCCCGTGTGTTTTAGCATGCTTACGAGCTTCTTCGATGGATTTATCGTGGAAATCAAGACCAACAAAGGTGGAATTGGGGAAGGCTTCAGCCATCAAAGTGGTCGTAATGCCATGTCCACAGCCCACATCTGCTACCCTGGCCCCACGCTCCAACTTTTCTACGACACCATTTAAGCTGGGTAGCCAGGCCTGAATCAGATTGTTTTGGTAACCAGGACGGAAAAAGCGAGCTACAGCACAGGAAAGGCAAATGGTTTGGTCGCCCCAGGCCACACCCTCGCCGGTTTTGAAGGCTTCGGTGACAGCCGGTTCATTGCGTGTGGCAACAGCGGCAGCATAAAAGCCAGGAACCAAGTACACAGGGCTGTCGCTGTTGGCAAAAACGAATGATTGTTCGGGGGACATAAAGAATGACTCAGTGGTAGCCTCGTAAGAGATATAGTTTGATGCGGCTTGAGCAGAGAGCCATTCTCGCAAATAGCGTTCAGTCAGCAATTCTCATTCTGAAATTGGCTAAAAAGGGTCAAGGAGGTAACTCCAATTCAAGACCATCAAGCATAAAGTCAAACAAAGCATCCCAGCTGTCGAAAACCATGTAACGGGTCAAAGCCTTGAGGTCATTGAAAAAGGTGCGCCGCACCGCTAAAGCGTCGCGTAGAAGACGATAGGCTCGATTGACATAATGCTGAATAGTATGGGTCAAAAATGCCAGGATATTGAGGGAGAAAAAGACGTTGGCCAAATGAGAGCTGCCATGACCAAAATTGTGTTCGAGATTGTAGCCCTTGGTCTTGAGAATATTGATATTTTCATTCTCAACCTTCCAGCGGGTGCGCCCGCAGCGAGCCAAGACTACCACATTCTTGAGTGTAAGGAGATGATTGGTAATCCAAGCATTGTGAAAGAGTTGCTCACCTGTATCCTCATGAGTGATGGTTAGCTGAAACCAGTTGACCAGGAGAGCATCCTCACCAGCCTTGATGGGCACTTCATTGAGGAAACGATAAGACCAGATTTCACCATGACGGCCGTTCCAGTGACGCTCTTGTTTGCTTTGCAGGCGACCAACCCCTTCTACAGAGGCGACATATTCATAGAGGATGGTATGAGAATCTGGTTTGCAAACGAAGATAAAGGATTGCTTATAGGTTTGCTCAATCAACTGACACAGTGGCTGATTGGAATGGAGGTCATCCCCCAAATAGGTCACAGTGCCGGGTTGAAAATAGTCATGATGTTGGCTCAACCAGCGTTTGACAGCCGCTCGTTCACAATCTTGTTTCTCGTGTCCATCCTGAGGCACGATGAACTCTGGTGGCAGTGATACCACTTGGGCTGAACCTGGTTTGACCATCACTGGCAAGATGGCACTGTGATAATAATGGATTGTGCCATTGCGGTCTTTGCGCTGGCTGCACTGGTCACAATGTATCTTGGTCGAGGAGTGGAAAACAACCCCATCAAAAGCCACCAGATAAGTGCTTTTATAGTCCTGAAAGGAAGCAAGCTGACCACTATTTTCTAATTCCTGATACAACCAGCGGAAATCGGCCTGGAAATGGTCGGGTGAGACGGGGTCTAACAGGTTCCTGACCTGATTATCACTGGGTATCTTGCTCACACCAAAGAGAGCTTCTACATTATCCTTCCCTTTTCGTCGCTGCAAATCCCGTTGATGGGCCAGGAATGAGGGTGATTGCATGAAGAAGACTGAGTAAGCAGCTTTGGCTGCATCAGCTATCTCATATTTGGTATTGTTATTGAGCTTACGATAATCTGGTAACTCGCTCCACGATTGTCCCAATCGTTCTGTGATTTTGTTCAGGGTCATACTATTATTCATCTTTCTCTCCTTGCTGCAAAACGCTGACCCTATCACCTTTTGCCTCTCATGTCACCCCCTGTTTTAGATTGAGAATTGCTGGCGTTCAGTTAGACCAGTAGCGTCAGCTAACTGTTGGGAGGTACAGGGGCCAGCCTCAGTTAATGTCTGATAGATACCAAGTTTTTCACCCATGTTGACAAGGGGCACACTATTCGCTCCGCCCAAGTCCCCCAAAATTTGTCCGATTAAAGTGTGAAGTTTTTCTTCGTTCATGATTTTTTCCTCGTTTGAATTCATTCTATTGCTAACAATCTTTTCCAAGCATGCTGTCGGTAGCTCAGTGCATACAACCTCCTCCATTTAAGATTAAAGGGAATCGTTCACTCCACTCCTCGTTCCCACGTTCTACGTGGGAATGTTTCTGGCGACGCTCTGCGTCGCGCTGGACGCGGAGCGTCCACTGCCTTCAGGCCACGCAGAGCATGGCACGAGGGGGGTGAATAGTTACGATTAAAGTGTGACTGAGTTTAGTTCTGTATCATTCTGTCAGCGTCACAGTGCAGCCGCTTTTGGCCGATTCGAGGGCGGCTTCGATGACGCGCTGGACTTGGTAGCCATCGTGAAAGTTGGGGCTGATAGGCGTGTCATTCAAGATAGCATCTATGAATTGGCGTGGCCCGGCTGACGACTTCTTGAAGATGTCAAAGGGGGCAGCGACTTCCGTGCCTTCGAGCAGGTCAGGGGGGATGGGCAAGGATTCGGCCGTTTCCATGCCTGGCCGCAGCCCTGTAATTTCAAAACGGGGTGGGTCTGACCAAGGATCGCCACATGTCTCCAATGTCCCCTTTAGACCATGTAGAATGGTAATTTGCCCTGTATGCTTTAACCCTGGCCCGTTGAGATTGGCTCCGCTCATATGCAAGCTGGCATGAGCCCCATTGGCAAATTCCAGGATGAGGAAAGCAGAATCATTGGCAGGCTTGGTCATAATAGTGCCATCAAGCGTAAGGCGTTTACCAAAAGTGGCTAAGTTAGCGGTGACCCGAGTGACATCACCCAAATACCAGCAAGCTAGATCAATGATGTGGGCACCCAATTCGCTCAAGACACCATGGGCTCGCTTGGCATCATAGTACCAAGAATATTTATCTTCGTGATATCGTCCCCAACCTGTGGGCCAATGAAAATAGGCATGAAAAGGCTGGCCAATGTAGCCATCAACTAGCAGACGTTTGAGAGCTTGATAGTGAGGCAACCAGCGATTGGTAAAGGTGAGCATGTGCTTTACGCCTACAGCTTCGGCTTTAGCCAGCATTTCTTGAGCTTCGCTGGCGGTATAGGCCATTGGTTTTTCGCAGACGACGTGTAGGCCAGCCTCTAGAGCCACCATGATCATGGGGTGGTGCAAATCTTCAGGGGTGACGATAATGGCGGCATCTAATTGGCCGCTGCTCAACATCTGCTGGTAATCGGTGTAGATGTGCGTCACACCATATTTGTTGGCTAACTCTTGGGCCCGGGTGCGGTTACGACCACAAACGGCCGTTAATTCCGCCCCCGCATACCCCTGCAAATTTCCCAAATAAAAATTTTCTGCCCAACCACTTGTACCAATCAGGCCAACTCGTACTTTTTGTGCCATTCAGACGCTCCTTTTCTCATCAATGATGACTTCAACCAGTTACAGGGATGACACCGAGTTGTTCCAGGATAGACAAGTTATCCCAGTAGGCGGTGTCGCTCACAATCTTGCCGTCGGTGACACGCAGCCAGGCGATGCCCTGGTAGCTGAGGGGCTGACCAGTCGCCGCTACGTCTAGGTAGCCGCCTTGATGCACAGCCTCAACCTGCCAATGGATGGCAACCTGATCACCCTCACCTAACATATCCAGGATAGTGAGTTTGATATTGCCCAACATGGCGTACATAGAACGTACCCACTCTTTGTGTTCCTTTGTTCCCATGCTTGGGTCCAGCAATTCATCAATGATATCCAGGTTGTGCTGGTTCCAGCGTTCATCAAAATAGCGATGCACTATCTCTTTGTTTTCTTGTGTTGACATGACATTTCTCTCCTAAAAAAGCATTTTGAATTGTGCAAATAGCTGTCAAGAATAATGGTTAGTGGATGTGAGTTTTTGATGTAAGTCTGTCTCGATAATAGACATGACCTCCTCTAAGGTGGTGAAGATGCGGCGACGGCCGTTTCTGGGTGTCTCCAATCGAAAACGCCACACGGCCGTTCGCCGCACCTCATCCCTTTCCAGCCAACACGTCACTAGATAGGTTCGATAATGGGGTGCTTGCTTAGAATCCGGCAACTCGTCCATTTTTTTTCACCCCTTGTCTGTGCTATACTTTTGCCATCTTAGCCAAGCTACGTGACTTCAATGTGACTTGAATGTGACTTAAAACGGGAATTTTGGAAATGGCAACTCTGGAGTTGAAAGTGTTGGGGGAGTTGACCATTACACAGAATGGTATCCCCCTGCCAGAGATAAAATCACAGAAAGGGAAAGCCCTGCTTTGTTATTTGGCAGTCAGGGGGAAGACGGCGACACGGCCGTTTCTGGCCGCTCTCTTCTGGCCCGATATGCCCGAACGCCAGGCTCTGATGAATTTGCGCAAGACATTGCAACGGTTACGGCCGTTGCATTCCTATTTACTCATTACCCGTGAGACAGTTGCTTTTAACAATGATGCCGACTTTTGGTTAGACGTGGCTGAATTTGAGGAGGGAGCCATCCTTCAAGACAGTGCTCGTCTGCAAGAAGCTGTTGCCCTCTATCAGGGTGATTTTCTGGATGGCTTTATGCTGTCCAATACCCCTCTGTTTGAAGAGTGGGTGCTGGGGCAGCGGGCACGGCTGCGGGAGGCGGCTTTGGGGACGTTGCGCGGGTTGATAGTGCATTTTGAGGAGGGTGGGGAATTGGAAACGGCCGTTGCTTACGCCCGTCAACTGCTCACCATTGAACCCTGGCACGAAGAAACCCACCGCGACTTAATGCGCTTGTTGGCACTTTCTAATAAGCGTAGTGCAGCCCTAGCTCAGTACGAAACATGCTGTCAAATGCTAGCCGATGAACTAGGTGTTGCTCCCGCAACGGCAACCGTGCAATTATATGAACAAATTAAGGCGGGGGAATTGGACAGGGGGGCAAAGGGGCAGGGGAGCAGAGAGGATGGCGCACCACCGCACAACTTACCGCTACAATTAACGCCTTTTGTGGGGCGGGAAGCTGAATTGGTGCAGTTGCAAAACCTGTTGGCACAGCCAGATGTGCGTCTGATCACGATTTTGGGAGCAGGCGGTATGGGCAAGACTCGGTTGGCCTTGGCTTTGGCTAACCAGATATTGTCCAACCAGGATGGGCATAAGGAGCATCCCTACAGGCACGGAGTCTACTTCGCTTCTTTGGCGCGGTTGGAAACGGCCGATTTGCTACTGCCCGCTATTGCTGAAGCCATCAATTTCCACTTTGCTGAGGGGAATAATCAGGCAGAGCAACTACTGCGTTATTTAGCCAATAAAGCCATGCTATTGGTGCTGGATAACTTTGAGCATCTGTTGACCGGGACAAGCTTGGTGGATGAGGTTCTTCAAGCTGCACCTCGCCTCAAAATTGTGATTACCACGCGAATGCGACTAAATCGGCAGATGGAGCAACTTTTTCCCATGGGGGGCATGGCTTATCCACCAGAGAATGGGAAAAATGCATCTAAATTAAGCGAGTACAGTGCTGTGCGACTATTCCTACAATGTGCGCGGCGGGTACGGCCTGGTTTTGATTTAACGGACGATAATCAAGCCTATGTCCTCCAAATTTGCCAACTGTTGCAAGGGATGCCGCTGGGTATTGTGCTGGCAGCATCCTGGTTAGACTCTTTGTCACCCAGAGCCATCAGCCGCGAGATGCAGCAGGATATTGATTTTCTGGCCACAGATATGGCCGATGTACCGCGACGGCAAAGCAGTTTACGAGCAGCATTCAACCATTCCTGGCGACTGTTAAATGTACGGGAGCAAGAGATTTATTGTCAGATGTCTATCTTTCGGGGTGGCTTTAGCCGAGCAGCAGCCCAGACAATAACGGGGGCAACGCTACGTGATTTGCAAGCGTTGGTAAACAAGTCACTGCTGACGCTCTCACCAGACAGGCGCTATGATGTGCATGAATTGCTGCGCCAATTTGCGGCGGAGAAGTTAAGCGAGAGGCTGGAACTGGAAACGGCCGTGCGCCAACATCACAGTGCCCATTACTGCAACCTCTTGCAGCAGCACACCGCCAATTGGCATAATGCCCATCAGTTAGAAGCTCTGGCCGAAGTGACCCACGAAGCCAACAACATCCAGGTGGCTTGGAGTTGGGCATTAGGGCATGAAGCCTGGTCGCGCCTGGATGGAGCCATAGATAGTTGGTGTTGGTATCATCAGTGGCGTGGCCTCCGTCATGATGGCGAAGCCTTGTGCCAAGCAATTTCTACCAACCTTGAGCAGTGGGCAACAAATAAACCAGCCGATGCTGCCGCTGGGTATCGTCTTTGGGCCAAAACCTTAGCTTGGTCTGGCAAATTTACCTTAGCGATTCTGGACGGTGTCCAAAAATTCGAACAATGTCTGGTTTTGTTGGCATCTCCTCAATTAGCCAATGATGACACACGTTCTATCGAGGCCTTTGCTTTGCTCGGTTTGGGAGATCGATTACCTAGCTATGATCGACAAGAAGCTTATTCGTATTTGGAGAAAAGCCTACATTTATACGAGGCTTTACAAGATAGTTGGGGCATAGCTACCTCGCTGAGTGATTTAGGCCATGTGGATTGGAGTTTAGGTGATTATGCCCTAGCTCAGCAAAGAGCAGAAGCCAGCTTGCCGATTCATCAAAAACAAGGGGACCAATGGGCGGAGGCAGATTTATTAAACATAATGGGGTGGCTATATCAACATCTAGGCAAACTGGCAAAGGCCGAACAATTTCGGCATAACGCTTTAGACTTATTTCAGCGTTTAGACAACCGTCGTAGCCTTGCTCAGGCAATGGCCAACATGTCTTTTACTGTTTCTTTCCAGGGCAAGTTTGATGAAGGGTATGAGTGGGGCAAGAAAAGCTTGCAATTATCCCTGGAGAATGGCTACTTAGGCTCAGAGGGGTTTGCCCGATTAGCCATTAGTACCGCCCATTTGCATGCTGGTCACTATACGTTGGTGCAACAGGAATTAATAACTTCTTTAACCTTAGCCCAAGCGACAAATGACCATGGGCAGGAAGCTTCAATCCATTGCTATTTAGGCTATTTGACTTTGGTGGGGGAGAATTATGATGACGCACACGCGGCCTTTACGGAAGGGCATCGTTTGTATCAATCTACTCAGGGCGATGCCTATATTTTTCTGGCTCTGAGCGGACTAATATTTTCAAATAGTTATCGTGGCGACTTAGCCCAAGCCCATCATTATTGCCTAGAACTTTTAACAGAGGGACTAAAGCGGAAGGATTTTCTCTGGATGTGTCAGGGATTGCCAGCGATAGCCCTTTATTTGGCCAAAAGGGGTAAGAGAGAACAAGCCGTCAGGGTTTGGGCACGGGCAAAATGCCAACCTTTTGTGGCCAATTCGCAATTTTTTGAGGCTGTGGTGGGGCAGGTGGTGGCAGGGGCAACGGCCGATTTGCCATTAGAAGTTGTTGAGGCGGCACAGGAAAACGGCCGATCCCAAACCATCTGGCACATGGCTGAATCCCTACTGGCAGATTTGCAGTCAGAGGGGTAACGAATTTGCCATTTCGAGTCAGACTACTTAAAGTCAGGCAACAATTCAAACAACACCCATAAACTAACATTTTAAAGAAAGTGAAACAATTTCTTATGAACTTACGTGATTTATTCCTGCTTGATCCCGACGTCGTTTTTCTCAATCATGGCTCCTTTGGTGCCACACCCCGCCCTGTCTTTGAAGTCTACCAAAATTGGCAAAGGCAACTAGAACGGCAGCCAGTGCAGTTCATCATGCGCGAGTTGGTCGACCATCTAGATGAGGCGCGGCAAGCTCTAGGCCGTTATTTGAACGTGGGCAAAGACGATCTAATATATGTACCCAATCCCACCTTTGCCATGAACATTGTGGCCAATTCACTCACATTGGGTGAAGGGGATGAAGTGCTGACCACAGATCATGAGTATGGGGCTTGCGAAAATGTGTGGCACTTTTTGAGCCGCAAGCGTGGCTTCCGCTATGTCACTCAACCACTGCCATTTCCTTTGACAACGCCGGAAGCCATTTTGGAGCAGATTTGGCAAGGGGTTACACCACGCACAAAGGTGATTTTTGTCAGCCATATTACGTCACCAACGGCCGTTACCCTCCCCGTCGCCGCCCTTTGCCAAAGGGCCAGAGAAGCTGGCATCATCACTGTCATTGACGGTGCCCATGCACCCAGTCAGTTGCCCCTTGATCTACAAGCCGTCGGTGCCGACTTCTACTTTGGGGCTGCTCATAAATGGCTGTGCGCTCCCAAAGGAGCCGCTTTCCTCTATACCCAACCCCAGCACCAAGCCCGAATGGAGCCGCTCATAGTTGGTTGGGGTTGGGGCCCCAACCGAAGCCGCCACAGCACTAATTACCTAGACTATTTGCAACATTCGGGTACCAATGATTTATCAGCCTATCTCTCTGTGCCTGCCGCTATCCAGTTCCAGGCCGAGCATGATTGGCCGACCGTACGCCAACAGTGTCACGAGCTACTATGCCAAACATTGTCGCGCATCCAAGCCAGCACGGAGCTTCCCCAACCCTACCCCGAAGCTTTATATCAACAAATGGCCGTTGCCCCCTTGCCACCTATAGCTGATTTAGTAGCCTTCAAAGACCGACTCTACAATGACCACTGCATCGAAATTCCAACCATTGCCTGGCAAGATCATCAATTTGTACGAATTTCGGTACAAGGCTATAACACGCAGGCAGATATGGATATTTTGGTGCAGGCATTGAACGAATTGATTACGGTATAAGTTATGGTACATCCATCTGATTTTTTTGATTTGAGCGACCCGCAAGTGGCTCTCATTTTTGAGGGTTGCGACACCGTATGGCAGGCAGTGAGCCAGATAAAGAGCCATGTAGCACGGCTAGCGGGGAGCGAGCGGGTGATTTTAGGCGAGGTGATGCCAGGCGCTTATTTGGGGGAAGGGCCGTTTGTCATTGACAAGGGGGCGCGGGTTGAGCCAGGAGCCTATGTACATGGCCCGGCCTACATTGGCGCGGGAGCTGTCGTACGGCATGGGGCTTTTGTGCGCGAGAATGTGATACTGCTGCCAGGTAGCATTTTGGGACATGCCAGTGAGGCTAAAAATGCCCTCTTTTTGCCCGGCGCGGCCGCACCCCACTTCAACTATGTGGGGGACAGTATTTTGGGGCATCATGTGAACTTAGGTGCCGGTACAAAACTGAGTAATTTAGGTATTTTGAGTGAGAAGGATGAGGCGACGGGCAAACGGCCGTCTATTCACCTCAATATAGACGGCAAAGAATACGACACAGGCTTAACCAAACTGGGCGCCATCTTGGGCGATCATACCCAGACTGGCTGCAACGCTGTCCTCAATCCTGGCTGCCTCATCGGCCCCCGCACCCTCATCTACGCCAACCTCAGTCTGCGCAAAGGCTATCATCCAGCCGATAGCATCATCAAGCTCAAGCAAACGGTGCGACGGCTGGATTGGGTGAAAAAGTAGCCGGATCATTGAATTGGGAGACAAATATGGGTTTTCAACCACATGATTTTGAGAAGGAATGGGAAGGATTAGAACCCACACAGCCAGAACCAGGGAGCCGTCGTTGGGGTTGGGCCTTGACCTTGCTCGTGGTCCTGGTTAGTGTGTGTGTGATAGGGGCCTGGCTCTTGGTACGACAGTTTTTGGCGCGAACGGCCGTTACCGAGCCGCCCGTCATTGTCCCCACCTCGCCTGTTGAAGTAGAAGTTACCTCCGAAGGAGAGGGGGCCGCAGACAATATCTTGGCCCCTACCGTAACACCACGGGGCAATGAAGCCGTTGAGGAACCCCCCGTAGGTGCTGGTGATATATCTGTGTCCCGGGTCAATAAGCCCCTGCAAATAGATGGTAATCTGGGCGATTGGCCACAGGTGGAAACGGTGCAATCTGCTTTTCGCGTTTATAGTGCGGAGAGCTGGGATGGCACGGCCGATTTAACGGCCGTTTGGCACGTGGCTTGGGATAACGAATTTCTCTACTTTGGCGTGGAGATGACCGATAATGTCCATGTGCAGACACAAACCGGCAATCAGATTTTTCGTGGAGATAGCGTAGACATTCAGTTGGATACAGATCGGGCAGGCGATTATGGGCCGCGCCTTAGCCCCGACGATTTTCAAGTAACGGTCTCGCCCGGTAATTTTGGCGATTTGCCACCGTCAGCCTTCCTGTTTCGAGGGACGAGCAACAATCAAATTTTAGATGCACCAGGCCAGCACAGCATTTTAGTGGGAGCGCGACAAGTTGAAGGGGGCTATGTATTGGAAATGGCCGTTCCCTGGCGCGATTTAGCCCTGACCAACCCCCAAGCGGGGCTGATCATCGGCGCGGCTCTCAATGGCAATGACAACGACACACCAGAAACGGCCATGCAGGAAGTCATGATGTCCCACGTGGCCACGCGCACCTTGCGTGACCCCACTGGCTGGGGCACGCTGACGTTGAAATAAAAACGGCCGTCTGGCGACGGCCGTTCCAAATTTATTTCATTATCTATAACTCACCTACCCAATAGACTCAATCCTAAGCTGAATTTCACCGCCGGGGGTCATGGCGGCCACGGTTTGGCCTTTTTTAGCTCCGATGAGGGCGCGGCCAAAGGGGGATTCATTGGAAATACGGCCGTTGCTAGGGTCAGCCTCATGCGCCCCTACAATGCTGTACGTTTCTGGCTCCTCATCCTCCTCCACCAGCACCGTGACCGTGCTGCCCACCCGCACCACATCAGAGGGGCCAACCTCTTCAATCACTTGAGCGCGGCGCAGAGAATCCTCTAAATCACGGATACGCCCCTCCACAAAGCCTTGCTCTTCCTTGGCATCGTGATAATCAGCATTTTCTTTGAGATCGCCCTGAGCAATAGCAATCTGCAACTTATTGGCGATCTCCTCTGTTTTGACAGTTTTTAGATAATCTAGTTCCTCTTTGATTTTTTGCAAACCTTCTTCGGTTATATAAACAACATCGTCTATCATCTTCTCACTCTCCGTTTTGCACAGCGACATTGGATGAGACGCGCTTATAGCGCCTGTGCAACTTTTCGGACAAGCTCCCCTGCTATGCTTGTTGATTCTCTACATTATTTGAGGGTTAAAAATCAATAACCCCGCACCTTGCGGGGCCATTTATATCAGTTGCATCCATCGCAGCGGGGTAATGGATGCAACTAAGTATAACGTAGACGGCCGTTTCTGTAAAGAAATCGTTGTCTGGTGATAGGGCAGAAATAGGCAATTTCTCAGGCAAACTTCAGGTGAAACCGAAAGGCTTTTCGTAACTTAGACCAGCCATAATAAAAATTACTTATCAGGGAAAGAGAGAAAATTCGGAGTACGTGTGTCCTCAAAAAATGAAAGTTGGCATGTATCACAAAAAGAGATTGTGTTGGAACATCCCTATGTATCCGTATCAAAGGAACAGGTACACTTGCCCGATGGACAAGTGATCATGGATTGGCCTAAAATATACACGCGAGATTATGTAAACGCTCTGATACTAAATGACGTCGGTGAGGCGATGATTATTGAGGGGTACAAGCATGGCCATGGCTGGTCAAGTTGGCAAGTTGTTGGCGGCTATCTAGAGGATGGCGAAGACCCCTACACGGCCGTTCAGCGCGAGTTACTAGAAGAGACAGGCTACAGTTGTAGCAACTGGCTCTATCTGGGCAGCTACACCGCAGATGCCAATCGGCACATGGGTGTGGGCCACTTCTTCTATGCCACCGGTGCCCAACGCACAGCTGAACCCAATCATAATGACCTCGAAGCCTTTGCTGTGAAGTGGATACCTGTTCAAGACTTAAAATATGCGCTGTTAGACGGCCGTATTGGTGTCATTAGCTATGCAGCCAACGTGGCTCTTGCCTTATTAATGCTGGAAGAACATTTGGTAACCTAAGCCCAATAGAGTCTGTCTGGAGGCGGGGGAGCACTTCCTTTAACTTAACTCAAAATCAAACGTAATCCCAGAACGATCAGCAAGACCAGCACCACCTGACGAAAGTGCTGGGGATTGATGCGTTTGTCTAAATTCACGCCACTGATGATACCCAAGGCAATGGCGGGCAAGGTATAGAGAAAGCTGTGCCAAACGAAGGGAGTAATATTGCCGCCTAGGGCATGACCAATAGCTGAAATAGTACTGATGAGCAAAAAATAGCCTTGCAAATTGCTCTTGAATTCTGCGCGCGGCCAGGCGTGGCAATCACCATAAATGATTACTGGTGGGCCACCAGTGTTGTAGGCTCCGCCCAAGATACCACTAACAAAGCCCAGGCCATAGGCCCACAAGGGATGAGCCAATTTAGGCAGCTTTAGGCCCAGCAAGGCATAGAGTGAGTAACTGATGAGGATGATGCCGAGAACGGTCGTCACCACGCCCTCATCTACCTGCCGCAAAAAGTATAAGCCAATGGGAATCCCCAATACGGCCGTTACAGCCAACCGAGATACTGCCCGCAAATTAAAAGCATGGCGATAATAAAGAAGGATGACAAACTGGGCTGTGATCCCTATCAAACTGACCAACGGTGTGGCTTCCTGTATGCCGATAACATTAGCTAGCAACGAGATCGCTACTAAGCCTAGACCGAAGCCAGAGACACTTTGTGTAAAAATGGCGAGAAAGGTGATAGCGGGGATGAGCATAGGTTTTAGTGATGTAATGGGTAACAGGCTGTCAATGACTCAATTACCGATTGAAACAGCATGCCACTGAGTGACTCCAATGGGCGTAAGAGTATAATTTTGCAGGTGGGGCTTGACCAAAACGGCCGATACGCTGTGGCTCATAAACACAACAGGGGCCTGAACTACAATCATCTGCTCGGCCTCATGATATAAGGCCAGGCGGGTGGGAATATCCCGCTCCACGCGCGCCTGTTCCAAAAGTTGGTCTACCTCAGCCTGAGCAAAGCCGCTTAAGTTTTGGCGCGAACCGCTGTGATACAACACATCTAAAAAGTTTTGTGGATCGGGATAATCGGCACACCAACCTGAGGAGAAAATATGACCAGTGTTGCCGCTGTACAATTCATCAAAAAAGGTGAAGGGATCGATGAGAACGGGCTGGATAGTAACACCCAAATTTTCTTGCCACATGCTGATAACGGCCGTTGTATAGGCTCCCACATCATCATACCCCGACATATGGAATGTCAGTGGGGGTAAGTCGCCATAATCAGCCAACAACTGACGCGCCCGTTCTGGGTCATAGGGATAGCCTACCAGTTCCTCCGAGTAACCGGGCAGCCCTGGCGGTAGTGCCCCTCGTGCTACCAAGCCATTACCATTGGTGAAAATGTCTATCAACTGCTGCTTGTCCAGCGCATAATTAAACGCCTGCCGCACACGTACATCATCAAAGGGCGGCCGTTGATTGTTCAGACCAATAGTGCTGGTACACATATTAACGATCATGCGTAGCTCAGCTGCCAGTGGATTGTTGGGGTCTTGGGCACGGGCCAGGGCATCACCGCCGATGCCCACAATGTCAATTTCGCCTTGCTCATACATGCCCAACGACAGTCCTGGCCCCATCAAAATGACCAGATGCTTGACTTTAGCGGGTTCGCGGTAAAAGTTTTCGTTGCGGGCTAGCACCATTATCTCGTCATCCTGCCATGTTTCTAGCTCAAATGGCCCCGTGCCATTGGGCTGATGTTCCCAATCGCTTTGCTTGACATTCTCTCTGTCCACCACAAAGCTGACCGGATAGGCTAGTTTGGCCAGGAAGTAGATGACGGGGGTGGTTAGGCGCACCTCTAGGGTGTGATCATCAAGGGCACGCAGGCCGCTGATGGTAGCGGCCGTTCCCTCTAATCGCGCCATCACCCCCGCAATATCGCCCAAATAGGTTTGGGCTGTGTCGGAACCGATGGCCGGATCAGTAGCCCGTTCCCAGGAAAAAATGATGTCTTGGGCTGTGACAGGACGGCCGTTATGGAAAACTGCATTCTTGCGCAAATAAAAGGTGTAAACCAGCCCATCCTCACTGACAGACCAGCCCGCCGCCAGATCAGGCTGCACCTGCAAATCGGCATCTAGCGTCACCAACCCACTAAAAATATGCCCCAAAGCAGCGGCGGGACCAGCATGGGTGGTGGCTGGGTCTAAGGTGCGCGGCTGGCCCCCACGCACAAAAATGGCCTCCTCTCGCACGACATCATATTGCGCTGCCGGGTTATCCCTATTATCTAACAAGCTACAGCCAGATAGAAACAGTAAGAGGAGAAAAGGGAGGATATATTTTCGGATCATGATTTAGTCCGCTTCACTTTTTTCCGCCCTGCCAGCCAAAAGCCAACGAGCATCAAGGGCATCGCGCCTAAACCACAGATGCCGGATGAGCCATCCCTATTTTCTGGTGGTGGTTCATTGGCACTCGGGGGTGTGGGCAAGCTGGCGGGCGCATTGAGAGGGACATAGGTGGCAACGGCAACGGCCGTTAAAGGGGTAGGCGTCGGCGGAATATCACGCGGTGGCAGGCCCATCGCTTCCCGCCAAGCCAACTCCAAGCCGTCCATATTGAGGTTATAAACGGCCGTTAAAGCCTCATCATATCCGTCACCCTCCGCCAATCGTAAAATTAAAGCCTGCATCTTCTCTCGCCCGTAAGCCTCCAGCATAAAATCAACCACACTATAGCTCTGGCTATAGGCAATCCCCGCCTCTGGCCCATGTGATGAAAATGGCCCTGTCAGACTCCGCAATGGCTCAAAATCATTTTCCTCCACCCCATTCTCAATATCTGCTACCACATCCTCTTGCGGCTCCCCCTCTGCATACACCGCCAAACCTTCTTCCAGCCAGGTAGGCCGTCGCCCACCCACACAACTACGGCCAAATTGCCCCACCACCAAATGGGCCAATTCATGGGAAACGGTCTGCACCCCCCAGCTATCAACAATATTGGGAGGCACACCCATCAAAATGATGTTGTACTCATCAAAAGCTACCGCCCCTGCCCAATCTTGCACAAACAGCACCGCCTGACGCATATCGTCATAATCATCATAGATATAGAACTGCACCGAGTCTTGCAGTTCAATGCCCATATCATTTTGCAAGCGATCTAGGCCAGAAACGGCCGCTGCCAGCAACAGCGGCCCTATCTCCTCATCACCATACCAGTTCACCCGAATGCCCGCCTCACTCACGGCTTGCCAATCAAAGCGATCATCGGTAAAGGACAACGTCTGCGGCGGCGTGGTGAATTCATTACCATTGGTATCTGTCAGCGTCCACTGCCACCACAGGGTAGCACCCGGCGGTGGATTACCTGATCGGCTCAGCACCCATTGCCACTCCAAACTATTGCCTGTCACCTCTACAGGCACAGTGGCTTGCGCCTCCAAACAGGTCATTTTATGGACATCGTAGGTCAATGTGGCTGTTGCCAAGTCAAAATCTGGCGCGACATCGATCTGGAAGGTGACATCATCAGGAAAATGAAGGGCCGCTTCATTGCGCCTGACCGGATCGCCACTTTGAGCAGTTGCCCGATTGGCCAAGGAAATGAGCAAAAAGGAGAAGAGAAGAAGGAGAAACGGCCGTTTGCTAACTATCACCCGTCGCCTCTCAAGATAAATCCGCCAGCAATTCAGCATCTTTGGCCTGCGCTACTCGTTTGCCCTCAGGCACATCTACCTTTGTCAACAAATAAATGCCCATTAGAAAAAAGATGATCAGGCTCAAAATACCAGGCCGACTGCTGTCAAATATAGCCACCGCCAGGGCAAATACCAGCGGGCTGAGGAAGGAGGCAAATTTGGACATAATGCTAAACAGCCCAAAAAACTCGCCACTCAAAGCTGTAGGAGACATGGCCGCATAGAGGCTGCGGCTGAGAGCCTGACTGCCCCCTTGCACCACAGCCACCAGCCAAGCCAGGAACCAAAACTCAATTACAGAGTTGAGGAAAAAGCCCCAGACCGCCACAATGGCATAGGCCACCAGGGCGATCATGATACTGCGTTTGGTATCCAGTTTAGCGGCAATGCCCGCAAACAAATGAGGGCCGAGCCACCACGCTAACAAAGCGACCACAGCCTCCACGCCCAGCAAAACACCCAAAATAAGGCCTAGATTGCTGGTACGCAGGGGCGGCCTCACCGTGATCTGGGCCACAGAGATGCGCGTGCCGCTACTGTCAGCCGCTTTGTCGCCACTATTAATGAGCGTCAACAGGTGCTCACCTTCGCCTTCTGCCAAAAGGGTGGCCGTTTCGTCATAGCGCAAATTTTGACTGTAAGCATCAATCGTGACAGGCTCTCCGTCTGCATCAAGCAGAGGCTGACCATCCATAACGGCCGTCCAAATGCCATGATCCGGGCCAGTGCTGTGTGTCAACTCGATCTGTTGACCATTGAAGACGAAGTCTAGCTGGTCGCCAGCAGCCAGGCTGCTCACATAGACCACATCCTCATCTGTGCCACGCGTGGCAGCGGAGATAGTGGTTGTGTTCCAGCTACCCGCTAACGAAATCGCGTCGCTATTGGCGGCATACATACCTTCACCAACGGCAACGGCCGTATCCATAAAAGGCGCCGATGGTGTTCCCGTCCACCCCTGCGGCAATGATCCTCGTCCACCAATGCCTACAATGGGCAAAGCCAAAATATTAAAGATCACAAAAGCCACAAACATCGTCTGTCGTTTATTGCTTTTGCTAGGCAAATTGCCAAAAATCAGGCTGTAGGGGATGCCCACAAATTGCACCAGCAAAATGGCTAGAATAGATTCAATAAGGCCAAAACCCAATTCGGCCACATAAATAGCCGCAATCGTAATAATGGTGCCAATAGCATCATTGTAGATGAGAAAAGAAACCAGGAATTTGAACAGTTCTTTATACTGCCGCACCTCGCGGAATGTTGTGGCAATGCGGGCAAAACTGACGCGTAAAAGGGATTCACCAGGGGCTAATCGTTTAACGGCCGATCGTGGTTCTGGCACATGGCGAAATAAGGGCAGTGAGAACAAAGCCCACCACACGGCTACACTGAGCATCGAAAGTCGCACGCCCCATGTGCCTGGCAGTAGTTGAATCATGGCCGCATTAATGGCCAGCAGTAAGCCGCCCCCGAGATAGCCAATAGCATACCCTTGCGTCGAAACCCGATCCTGATCTTCCTCTTTGGCTACATGGGGCA
Organism: Promineifilaceae bacterium (SeqCode); assembly: GCA_965223555.1. Lineage (GTDB taxonomy): Bacteria > Chloroflexota > Anaerolineae > Promineifilales > Promineifilaceae > CBDCWU01. The sequence continues at coordinate 1,114,453 of CBDCWU010000009.1, read as the reverse complement.
GCAGCGCATCATAAAAGACATTGGCCGCCGCAAAACCAATACGGCCGATCCCAAAAAATAGCGAAGCCAGCAGCCAATCACCGCTACCAACCAATACCAACAAGCCGGTGCCAATAACCCCCAACGTCACAAACACCGATAAAAACTTCTTTTTGCCCCGTTTAATATCAGATATTGTTCCCAAAATCGGCGACATTAAGGCCACAATAAAGACCGTGACGCTTAAGGTAATGCTCCAATATTGGGTGGCCACAGCTGCACTACGCAGGGTGGATCCGGCCACTTGGCTATAATACACGGGTAAAACGGCCGCTAACACCGTTGTGGCAAAAGCGGAATTGGCCCAATCATATAGCGTCCAGGCGCGAATGCGCCGTTTATACTCTTGTTCACTCAACGCATCTAAAGGAACGTAAACGGCCGAATCACTCATATAGCCTCCTACTCGCCACTCAGAAATATTTGTGGGGCACGCATTTGCGGCCGACAAGGCTCATAATCCTCACCCAGCACAACCTGGTAATTATAGGGGAAAACAGCATCCTCATCATCAAGAACAATATCACTCTCGCCTCTGGCAAAAATCCAGCTAATAAGCCACCCATAAGCCCCCTTCAAGTTAGGGCCAAAATGCGTCAGTGTGGTCGCAGGTTGCACTGTGCTATCTTTACCCATCACGGGAATAAAACCATGCCATGCCAAATTGTCAGCCGCTAAAGCAGCCATATCAGGATTACCACTGGCGTTGACAATCTCTACAAAAATAGGCGCTTGAGAGGCCCGATTGAGCGCCGGGGGCAAGAAAAGGCGCGTAAATGTTTCCTCCATCATGCCATTGCCTTCCCAAATGGGTAGTTGCACATTGGCCCCATTATTGGGCACAGCCCAAGATTGCGTTTTGCCCGCTAAGTACAGATTTTGCACCCCATTCTCGCGAATAGCAGGAGCTAAGGCCGCTAGTTGCAGAATACGGCCGATATCCATATCCGTCTCCACTGTATTTTGAAACGCATCCCACAAAGCAGGCACTTGTGTCACCAAGTTTAATTCAACTGCCTGGTTCAACATCCCCCGCAACAACTGCTGCTGACGACGGCCCCGATCAAAATCATTGGTCGTCAGGCGTGAACGAGCATACCAAAGAGCCAAATCGCCATCCATATGATACACACCGGGTTCCAAAGTAAACTGCTCCCAATTCTCCTCGACCTGCGGGTTGAGGTTAGGTGATTTCAATCGCCAATCCGTTAATTGGCAACTTACACCAATTTCCAACCCCCCGATGGCATCTACTACTTCTTGGAAGCCAGCAAAGTCTACACGAGCATGATAATGGATGGGGATGCCAAAATTATACAATATGGTTTGTTTAAGCAGGCCAACGCCACCACTGGGATAAGCTACGGCCGATCCCCGGGCCAAGGCAGTGTTCACCCGATTCATCGTCCAGCCTGGTATATACACATACACATCCCGGGGAATGGAAATCATGGAGGCTGTCTTGCGGCCATGGCTGATGGAAACAATGATCATCGTGTCGGTGCGTGTATCACCAGTGTCCAGAGCTGTATCGCTGCCTAAGAGAAGCACATTGGTGACATCACGCGGCACCTCAAAAGTGGGCACAGGTGAAGGAATGGCCGTAGCTGGGGCAAAACCCTCCAGAAAGCGCGGTGTTCCCGTAAGATACAAAGTTGGTACAAGCTGGGGCAAGGTTGTCGGCGTCTCAGTTGGCAGGGACGTGTCAGTGGGTACAGGCGTAAAGGTAGCTGTATCAACCACTGTGGGGCTAGGGCCAACGGTGGCTGGCAACGTATCAACCGGAATGGGTGTATTGGTATTGATGACAGGCAGCGTTGGCTCCAACACTGGCGATGATTCAAGTGGGGTTTCTGTGGGAGACAAAACAACGGCCGACAAGGATGAACGAGTCGGTTCCGCCGCTGGTGGCGCTGATAGATAAGTTTCCCAAATGGCAGGGACAATAAAAAGGCCAAAAATAATGAGAAAGACAATAATAAAAACTGTATATCGTTTAGAATTCACAGGGGAAATATAAATCTCCTTTAGCTGTCTAAGTAGTGAGCATCATAACGCTAATACGATGCCTCTTTTACAACTTTTCTCCAAAAAGAGGTTCAAACCGTAAAAACACGCCATAACCCATAACAAAGACGATTAGGGAGGTAACAAATGTGCGCAAGATGAAAACAGGGTCCATGCTGGTGGGACCAGTACTACCGCCAGCCCCCCATAACACAGTGCGATAACCATCAATAATAGAAGCCATTGGGTTCAGCCAGCGCATGACTTGGGCGGGGGAGAAGGTGATGCCTAGGAGAACGGCCGTTTCCCCGTATAAATCAAATGAATAAAAAACAGGTGTCAGGAAAAACCAAGCCGTTAGGACTACATTCAGCACCAGCAATAAATCGCGGTAAAAAACAGTAAATGTACTCAACAATAAAACCAAACCCAGCGTGAAAACAAGCTGTGTCACCAAAATAAGCGGAACCCACAAGGCATGTCTCGTAATGCCCAAATCATAAATAAATAGAAAAACAACCAAAACCACCAAAGCAAACAGGAAATTAACTAGGTTTGATAACAGTGAAGACAAGGGCAGCAGTTCACGGGGGAAATAAACCTTCTTCACCAATGATGTGCCACCCACAATAGCCACTGTGCCACTACTCAATGCCCCAGAAAAAAATTGCCAGGGCATGATGCCCACCAGAATAAAAACAGGATAGGCCCGCGTATCATCCTCACCTCTCAAAACAGTAAACAAAATAGTGAAAACAACCATCAAGCCCAATGGATTCAGCAAACTCCATAGGATGCCCAAAAATGAATTTTTATAGCGGGCCTTTATATCTCGCACGACCAAATTCTTTAAGAGCGACTGGTATTTCACCAACTCACGCCACCGCTGGGCCAGATCAAGCCAATGGCCCTCAGAGCGATTGACATATTCGCTTTCTTTTATCTCTGCCGACATATCATTACCTCAAGCATGAAAGAACCATGCAAGGCGGGAATTATAACGTGCTTGTTTACTTTTGAGGAATTGACCCCCTCCTTGGCAATATCTACCATTATTCGCCCCCGTGCTAAACTTTGTTATCATACTAAAACGATACAATTCCACAAGGAGGCAACCCCGCGTGAATATAGCCAAAAGATACGTCACTATCATGGATGCTATTACCGAATGGATGGGAGCGGTACCTATCTATGTAGTTATAGTTACTGTTATCGTAGGATTCCTTAACGTTGTCCTACGCTATGTTGGGGAACTTACCGAAACCAAATTAACCAACAATGTCCTGATCGAATTACAATGGTACCTGTACACGCTCATTTTTCTACTTGGTTTCCCCTACATTCTGAAGAACGAGGTCAATGTCCGCGTGGATTTTTGGTTTGCTGAACAATCGGCCAAACTAAGAGCCTTGATTGATTTTTGCGGTCATCTTGTTGCTCTCATTCCTTACTGTATCTTGGCCCTCTATGTGACCTGGAACCCCGTTTTGACATCTTGGGGCAGGGCCCCCAATGGGGACTGGTGCTTCCAAGAAGGTGGTAGATCATTTTTGGGGTTCATCGCCTATTTTCTCGATGTCCTCAATATCGCTGGCCGCTATTGCGGTGAAATTTCTCCCGACCCTAATGGCCTAAACCGCGCTCCCATCAAGTCCGTTGTCATCATTGCCTTCCTATTTTTATTGCTACAAAGCTTGGCTGAGATGATCAAGTTAATAGCCATCATGCGTGAGAAAGAGAAGGAATTTGGTATTGCACAGCCTACAACAGAAGCTCCCCTGCGTATTGAATAAGGAGAAAACAACATGCAACTTGAATGGCTGGCACTAGCAACACTTTTTCTATTTCCCATACTTTGGCGTGGCAGAGGCTACTCAGCCTTAAAAGCATACAATCTCACGGCTCTTGCTTTTGGGATTGTGGGGGTCATTATCGCCCTCACCCAAGACCCACGTTGGTACGCTATCGTGATGTTCGACTTTTTTCTGACACTCATCTTGAGTGGCTACCCTGTCGCCTTCTCCTTTGCTGGAACAGGTATCCTTTTTGGAGCCATCGGCATTGCCACTGGTCTATTCCCCTTTAGCCGTCTCATCTTGTTACAAAGCCGTTGGTTTGGCTCAATGTCGGACTTTACCCTGCTAGCAATCCCATTCTTTATTTTTATGGGAGCCGTCTTTGAAAAATCAGGCTTGGCTGAGGAGCTATTGAAGACCATTGGCATTCTGCTCGGTCCCCTACGGGGCGGTATGGCGTTGGCTGTGGTAATCGTGGGCACATTATTGGCGGCGGCCACGGGGGTTGTGGCCGCCACTGTTATTGTCATGGGGATCCTTTCGCTGCCCATCATGGTTCGTTATGGCTACGAACATAAATTAGCCACTGGTATTATCATTTCAACGGGAACCTTGGCCCAACTGCTGCCGCCCAGTCTTGTTCTCGTCGTTTTGAGTGATCAAGTGGGCATTTCTGTAGGGGATCTTTTCTTGGGTGCCTTGTTTCCAGGTTTGATCTTAGCTGGATTATATGCCTTGTATGTGGTGTATGTGGCCATCGTCCGCCCAGAGGATGCGCCCGCCTTGCCACCTGAAGCGCGCACTCTGCGTGGTTGGGAATTAACACGAAAAGCGCTCATTTCTGTCGTACCACCGCTATTCCTTATTTTTTCTGTTTTGGGAAGCATTTTCACTGGTTTAGCAACGCCTACTGAAGCGGGAGCGGTTGGTGCAGCGGGGGCGTGTCTACTAGCTGTGCTTAATAGGAATTTTAATTGGAATATGGTGAAGCAAGCTTCGCGCCAAACCGCAAATATCACAGCCTTGGTTTTGATGATTCTCTTTTGCTCGACGTTCTTTGGTCTTATTTTCGATCAGCTTGGCGGCCAAAGATTTGCTAAAGAGCTGCTAACAGCCCTACCAGGGGGGTTCTGGGGCTTTATCATTGTGGCTAATATTGCAGTTTTCTTGCTGGGTATTAACCTGGAGTTTTTGGAAATCAGCTTTATTGTAATGCCCATCTTTATTCCTTCAGCCATAGCTTTAGGGGTTGATTTGGTGTGGTTTAGTGTGATGATGGCAATTAATTTGAATATGGCTTTCATTTCACCACCTGTTGGGTTTTCTTTGTTCTATTTACAAAGCGTGGCGCCAAAGGAGGTGAAAACATCGGATATTCACAAAGGAGCCATACCATTTATGGTCTTACAAGGGATTGGCCTGATAATTGTGATGCTTTTCCCTAGCACGGTGACCTGGCTCGTAAACCAAGCCGGGTAGATCAAGTTCGACTTTTACTTGATATAAAAAGCGGTGTACGCTGACGATTTTGCGTACACCGCTTTGTATTTTAGGCAACGGCCGTTTTGTAGGCCGATCCCTCAACATCTTTTTAGTTAGGCGTTACCACCGATATAATTAAGATAAGCTGCTTCATTGAAGCCATGCCAGGCTTGAATCTCTTCACGAAACTTGTTCCAGGGGGTGAAGATGGCGGCAAAGTCACTGTCTTGCTGAATGAGTTCATCATACAGGGCGAAAGACGCATCGCGGGCTGCATCCAGAACTTCTTTAGAGAACGGCCGTAAATCTACCTCAGCCTCGTCCCGGATTGTAGCCAACGCCTCGATATTCTTCGCATCATAACGCGCTAGCATACCCATATTGGCCTCAACAGCCGCTGCCGCAATAGCCGCTTTATACTCCTCAGGCAGTTGGTTGTACTCATTCAAATTGATCTGGACTTCCAACGAGGGGCCTGGTTCCCACCAACCTGGATAATAGTAGAATTGTGTCACTGTATGAAAACCCATCTTTTGATCATCATAGGGTCCCACCCACTCTGTGGCATCAATCGCACCTGTTTGTAGAGCTTGGAAAATCTCACCGCCGGGTAAAACCTGTACAGTAGACCCCAACTTATCCATGACTTGCCCACCTAGACCTGGAATACGCATCTTTAAGCCTTGTAGGTCTTCTGGCGTGTTGATTTCTTTATTATACCAGCCACCCATCTGCGCGCCTGTGTTACCGGCTGGGAACTGGATAACGCCAAATTTGTCGGCATAAAAATCTTGGAGCAATTTGAGGCCCCCTGCCTCATATAGCCAAGCATTTTGTTGGCGGGCAGTCAGTCCAAAGGGCAGGGCTGTGCCAAAGGCCGTGGCTGGGCTCTTGCCTGTGTAGTAGTAAGATGCGGTATGCCCAATAGGGACGGCTCCCTCCTCTACTACATTCAATACTTCAAGACCACCTGCTAATTCGCCAGCGGCACGGGGGGTGATATTAAATTTACCTCCCGTAATTTCTCGTACTCGATCAGCAAAGATTTCGGCACCACCAAAAATTGTATCGAGGGCTAGGGGCCAGCTCGTGGCAACTTCCCAAGTGATTTCCGGGAAACCAGATTCTGATTGAATAACCTCTTGCACTTCGGCAGCCGTGTCTTGAGCCTCAGCCACAACGGCCGTTGGGGCAGGTTCCTCAGCACTGTTACAGCCAATCAAGCCCGCCAAAGCCGCTCCGGTAGCACCTTTAGCAGCTAAACCTAAAAACTCTCTTCTCTCCATCAGATTACCTCCTGCAAAGCTAAACGGGGAATAAACTATTCTGAATCAATTATTCAGAACTTTCTATTTCAGATTGTACAAGAAGATGTTTTGCGTGCCAATTGTGTAAAAAACCGTTCACCCCTGCCCATTTGCCTGCCCCATGATATGATTGTAGGCAAGGGTGCACCCTTGTGATCGCCCCATTTGAGTAGATATAAACAATACCATTCAATCCATACTCAACATCTCTAAACAAAGGAAGTTCTATGCACATTCGAGACCTCTCCCCCGATCTAATTCTCACCAACGGCCGTTTCCACACCCCCCATCTCCCCGACCCCATCCAAGCCGCCGCCATCAAAGACGGCCGTTTCCTAGCCCTAGGCAGCAACAGCCAAATCAATAACTTGGCAAGAGATCACAGCCGTCGCCTCGACCTACACGGCCACACCGTCATTCCGGGCCTATTTGACAGTCATGCCCACCTACTGGAAGTTGGCCTCAAGCTGGCCGCTATCCGCCTTGATGAATGTCAATCGCCAGAAGAAATGATGGAACTGGTACGCCAACGCGCCCAAAGCACCCCGCCTGGCACCTGGATCGTGGGTATGGGTTGGAATGAGGGCAACTTTAGAGACGGCCGTCTACCTAGCCGCCACGACATAGACCCAGCCACTGATCAACATCCCGTCATCCTACAACGCTTCTTCAACGCCGATGTCGTCAACAGCGTGGCCCTGCAACTGGCAGACATCACCCGCCACACCCCCGATCCACCCAGTGGTCGCATCGAGCGCGACGCCGATGGCGAACCCACCGGCCTCATCCGTGCCGCTGCCAAACAACTGGTGCGCCCCCTCGTGCCTCGGCCCACCCCGGACGAACTCCAAGAGGCCATCCGCCTCGGCTGCACCGACTTCAACAGCTTCGGCATCACCAGCGTCATAGACCCTGGTCTCATGCCCCACGAAATGCACGCCTATCAGGCCGTCTATCAGGAAGGAGGGCTTACGGTGCGTATGAACCTCATGCCCAGTTGGCACGGCTTCCGCGACGAAGAAACAGAGGAGCAGCTCAACTATCGCTCCCACGAACTGGGCCTCTACACAGGCGTGGGCGATGAGTGGCTGCGGCTCGGCGGCCTCAAAATGGCCATCGACGGTGGCACTACCCCCCACACAGCCTACATGTACGAACCATTTGCAGGTGAAAGCAAAGTCATCAACTACAATCGCTTGGATACGGCCGATCTGCACCGCTACTTCAGCAGTGCCCACGAGATGGGCTGGGACGTGGGTATCCATGTTTGTGGCGATCGCGCCTTAGACATGTGCATAGACGCTTTCGCTGATGTCGTCCAGGCCATCCCCAATGCCGATGCCCGCCACAACGCCATCCACGCTTACTTCCCCTCTGCTCAGGCTTTAGAGAAGATGGGGCGGCATAATATAGCGGCCGTTTTACAACCCACCTTTATCTATTGGGAAGGCGATCTCATCTTCCGCGACGTAGGCATAGACCGGGCTGCCAACTACAAACCCGCCCGAAAATATTTGGAACATGGCGTTGTTATCACCGCCAGTTCCGATGTGCCTAGCACCGTCTCCACTAACCCATTTGTGGCCCTCTACGCCCTCATCACCCGCCGCAATAATCTAGATCAACTGGTAGCCCCCGACCAAGCCCTCACCCGGCAAGAAGCTCTACATGCCTACACCCAAGCCGGTACCTGGCTTACCCGTGAAGAAAAGCTCAAAGGCACCATTGAAATTGGCAAATTGGCAGACCTAGCCGTGCTAGATCGGGATTATTTCACTATTCCCGAAGAAGAAATCAAAGAGATCAACACTGTATTAACCATGGCTGGCGGTGAAATCGTTTGGCAGAAAGATAGCGAATAGAATTCGGCACGAACCAAAGATTCGCAGGCTAGTCGGCTTAGGCCGATATAGTCGTCGTTGCTGCGGTTTAAACCGCCAAGATAAGGAAGCAAATATGATAGACCCTCTCGCACTCATAACCGAAGAACGTGTCGTTGACCTGACAAAAACATTGGTTGCCATTCCCTCAATCACTGGCCAAGAGAATGAGTTAGCTGATTGGATGTATGGCTTTTTCCAATCATTGGATCTAAGTAATGTGCAGCGTTTGGCTGTGCCAGAGTCAGGCGATAGTGTGATTGGTTGGCTAGAAGGCAGTTCTGATGGCCCGACAATGATGTTGAACTTCCACCTGGACACTTTTGATATCTTTGCTGGTTGGGAAACAGACCCCTTTAAACCAATGGTAGAAAACGGCCGTCTTTATGGCCTCGGTGCTCACGACATGAAGGGAGGGGCAGCTTGCGTGTTGGCTGCCGTAGAAGCTTTGGTAAAATCAGGTGCAGAATTCAACGGCCGTCTCCTCATCGCCGCCACTAGTGATGAAGAAAATTGGTCACGCGGTGCCCATGCCCTCATCCAAACGGGCCTACTGCACAACTGTCAATATTGCCTTGTCCCCGAACCCTCCGCGCCCGCAACCATCACCGTTGGTCAGCGTGGGCGGCACGTCTTTCAACTCACTTTCTATGGCAAAACCGTCCACGCCGCCTATGGTGGCGGTATCAACGCCGTAGCCGACGCCGCCAAAGTCGTGGCCCACCTCTCTGATCCAGCTACCATTGATTTAGGTTTCAATGAAGAGTTCGGCATGACGGGCAGCTTTTGTGTCATTGGCATGGAGGGGGGCGGCACTCTGATTTTGGTGCCAGAAGTAGCCCAAGTCTATATTGACCGCCACATCTTGCCCGACCAAACAGTGGAAGCTGCCGCCGCCCAAATTCGGGCAGCAGTGGCGCAGGCAGAGATTATGTCTAGTTACGAGCTGATGTGGGACAAACGGCCGTCGCCAGCACCACCCCCCTTCCTGGTTCCCACTGACTCCCACTTCGTCCAAACCGTCAAAACCAATCTAACCCGAGAAACCCAAAGCGACATCCGCTTTATTCTGGGCCGCAGCGTCGCCGACACCAATCACTTTGCCGTGCATGGCGGCGTGCCCACTCTCATTCTCGGCCCGCAAGGAGGCAACACCTGCGAAGCCAATGAATACGTCGAAACGGCCTCTTTATCCTTGATCACGCGCACCTATGTGCGCACGGTACTTGATCTTTTGGGATAAGAGCTATGGCTATCTTCAAAATCACCGTTGTTCCCAAATAAAATTCGTCCGCGAAGCCGCACGAATGAACACGAAGAATACAAGTGAAGCAGCTTATTTTTGTACATTTTGTGCCCTTTCGTGGTGAACCAAGAAAGAATGCCTCTAGTAAGTGGCGATGGCCTACATCGCCGTGAAGCCACCATCCACAGGTAAAGCCACACCTGTAATAAAGCTGGCCTCGTCAGAGACAAGCCATAGAGCAGCATCAGCACACTCTTGCGGGGTGGCCAAACGGCCGATTGGTTGGGCCACACTATATTCTTGCCAGGCTGCTTCTGGATCAGGCATCGCCTCGGCAAAATCGCGCAGCATAGGCGTATCCACAATACCCGGACACAAAGCATTCACCCGAATATTCTGTTTAGCGTAATCGAGGGCCAGGGCCTTGGCCAACATGACTACAGCCCCTTTACTGGCACAGTAAACGGGCGAATCCGTTTGTGCCACAAGTCCCGTCTTGCTGGCCGTGAATAAAATCGTACCCCCACCCTGCTGCTGCATAATTGGAATGGCCACCCGTACAGCATAAATCAATCCTTTGAGATTAATATCGAGCAGCCTGTCTATCTCCTCATCACTGCTTTCGGTAATCAGCTTAGGCAAGTTAATGCCCGCATTGCCCACAAAAATATCGAGACGACCGTACTTTTCCACACATGTCTCAATCAGTCGCTCATTATCAGCCCGCCGCCCTACATCGGTAGGCACAAAATAGGCTTCACCGTCATATTGCCAAATCTCCTGTGCCAAGGCCTCCCCTTCCGCCTGCGACACATCTCCCAACACCAACTTGGCTCCCTGCCAAGCCAATGTTTGGGCAATGGCCCGACCAATCCCTTTGCTGGCCCCTGTGATCACGGCCGTTTTCCCAGTTAATCTCATCATAACCTCCAAGGCCCTTGGGCAATTCAATCATTAAGAATGACCCAATTGGCCCAAATCCACTCTTTCTGCCGCCACCAACTCCTTAAACTGCGCCCATGTGTCGGCAACGGCCGTCTCCAAATCCGTATGGGGCACATCACCCAAAATAGCACGTAAGCCACCATCATCCAAATCAGCCGGAAAGGGCAAGTGATTATCTGCTTGATGCGTGATTTGGGCTCCTGGTGCGATAGCTTTGAGGGCAGCCACAAAATCAGCCACAGCCACCACATCATTACGTAAATTGCAAACCGCCGGCCCCTGGTAGCAGGCTCTTGCCGCAGCAATAAAGATTGCCGCTGTATCAGCCGCATATTGCAGGGCCACTTTGCCCCCAAACTTGATATGATACGGCCGTTCTGCCGCCGCCGCCAAAATCGCCTTAGCCATATCCGAAGTCATCCCCTGATCCCGCGCCACGCCATACACGATATAGGGTCGTAGCCCCACGCTGCCCACACCCCAATCCTGCCAATACAGCCGCGCCGTATGCTCATTAGCCATCTTATACACACCATACAGCGTATCCGGGCGCAGGCGCACATCATCCTTGACTGGCTTTTCTGCATAATAACTGTCCGGGCCTAAAGCTGCCAACGAACTAGCGTAAACCAGTCCCTGCACCTGTTCCCCTGCCTCGCGCACTGCCTGGAAAACATTTACTGTTCCCACCACATTCACCGCGGCCCCCAATGAGGGATTGGCGCGGCAAAAGGGTACTTGTAGTCCCGCCAGGTGGATCACATGGGTGGCTTTTGCTTGGGCAACGGCCGTTTGCACCGCCGCCAAATCCGTCACATCCCCTTGTATAAAATGCACCTGCTCAATTTCTGCCTCACTCATCAACAGGCGCATTCGTTTGGGGTCGGTAGATAGATCGAAAACGGCCGTTTCCACCCCCTCCCGCACCAACTGCCGCGCCACCCAGGCCCCGATACAACCCATCGCCCCCGTTACCAAGAATCGTTCATCGCTCATGATTTATCCCGTTATTCGTAATCAGTAATCCGATACCGGTTCACCGACTATCCCTTCAAAAACAACTCTACCACTGGCACCAATATCTCCGGCTGCTGCACTGGCAGCTCCAGTGTCAGCGTATTGGCTGCCATCCCTTTGGGTGCCATATTCCCCTGATCCGATGGATCAAATTCATACCGTTTGATCTCAGAGGCATCGTGCAGGAATTGGGCATAGGCCACCTTACCCGCCAAATCAGGCAGGTGTACATGTTTGAAGGGCCAAGTGAAGAGGTGCAAATATAAACGGTTGCCATTTTGGGTATAGCGACAATCAGGAGGTGGTGTGAATGAACTAGCACCACAACCATAAATGGCACGGCCGTTCAGCCGCAGCCACTCCCCTATCTCCTGCAACCGCTCAATCGCTTTCAACTCAAATTCACCTCGCCCATTTGGACCCACATTCAACAGCAAATTGCCATTCTTGCTTACCGAATCCACCAACAGTTGCACCAACATCTCCGGAGATTTCCAGTCGAGATTGTCGCGATCATAGCCCCAACTGCCATTTAACGTCTGGCAAGCCTCCCACAATACGGGCTGTCCGTCCACTTCCATGGGCGCAGCTGGCTGATACTGCTCTGGCGTGACAAAATCACCGGGAATATCCAAACGATTATTGATAAGGATGCCTGGCTGCAATTCTCGCACCAAAGCCATCAACTCTTCGGCACGCCAATCATCCTTACCCCGCCCCCGCGACCAGCCCCAATCCATCTGCGGATAAGAAAAGTCGAACCACATGATGTCAATACGGCCGTATCCCGTCAACAACTCCCGCGTCTGCCGATGCAAATAGGCCACTACTGACTCATATCCCGATCCTGATTCGCCTCCCGATAAGCCACATCATCCCGCATCGGATGCAGCCCATCCACTGGATATTCAGGGTGATGCCAATCAATCAGCGAATGATAAAAGCCGACCTTCAATCCTTCGGCCCGAAAGGCCTCCACAAATGGGGCGAGCAGGTCACGGCCATACGGCGTGTTCGTCACCTTATAATCCGTCAAATCGGAGTCCCACAGACAAAAGCCATCATGATGTTTACTTGTCAGCACCACATACTTCATGCCCGCGTTCTTCGCCTCCCAGGCCCACTCAGCCGGGTCATACAAATCAGGATCAAAATGGTCAAAATAGCGTTGATAATCCTCGTCCCGTATACGCTCCCGGTTCTTCACCCACTCATGCCGCGCTGCCAGGGCATAAATGCCCCAATGAATAAACAAACCAAAGCGGTCATGGACAAACCAGTCCGTGTGGGGCGTATCCATATGAACCTCCATAAATGATAGGCAATTGTCAATTGACCTATACCCTATGACTTAACTGAAAAAACACAAATTAGACAAAAAAGACACGAGTGTACTCTACCCATCCAACGGACTGCGCACAGCCAACGGCCCCTTGTTCATGACATGAGTATAGACCATTGTTGTTTTTACATCTTTGTGCCCCATCAACTCCTGCACTGTACGAATATCATAGCCCGATTCCAGTAAATGCGTGGCAAAGCAGTGGCGAAAAGTATGTGGGCCGACGGGCTTACGAATGCCAGCCCGTTGCGCAGCTTTCTTGACCGCCTTCTGCAATACAGATTCATGGAGATGATGACGGCGCATAGTATCTGTCCGTTTGTCCAATGATACTTTGCTGGCAGGAAAAACATATTGCCAACCCCATTCTCGATCAGCGTTAGGATATTTAATAGACAGGGCATTGGGTAAAGAAGTACGGCCGTAACCAGCAATTAAATCACGTTCATGCACCACTTTGGCATAATCCATCTGCTTTTGCAGCGGTTCAATTACTGATTCAGGCAACAATGTCACCCTATCTTTAAATCCCTTGCCATCGCGCACAATAATATGCCGTTGCCGAAATCCACATCCTTCGTCCGTAGACGCATACATTCCATCAGGCGCAAGCCGCTACCATATAAGAGATGTCCCATCAAGCGGTTTATACCCGTCAGGCAAGCTAAGACGCGACTTGTTTCCTCTTTGCTCAACACAGTTGGCAGCCGCTTCGGTTTATTGGCCCAAGTCACCTCTACCTTGGCCACTGGCATATGCAGGACTTCACGATATAAAAACAAGATAGCACTCAACGCCTGGTTTTGCGTTGAAGCAGCTACATTTCGTTCGCGGGCCAAGTATGTCAAGAATGCCTCAATCTCGGCCGCTCCCATTTCTTGGGGATGACGCTTATCATGGAAAAGGATGTATTGCCTGATCCAAGATACGTAGGTCTCTTCCGTGCGATAGGCATAATGCTTACGCCTGATAGCATCCCGAACTTGATCCAGAAGTTTTTTAGATTGCTGCGCCATATCCTCTCCTGTTGCCTTTACATTCAGCTTTGTATATACTGAAAATCAGATCGTCCGCTTCACCCAAATTATCAAGTGAACAAAGCCTATGAGCAGTCTAACCACCCACATGAGCAGAATATACCGCAAATTTGCGGCCTATCAAGAGGAACAGGAGTCTTATACCGCAAATTTGCGGTATAAGATTCTCTATATAGGGTATTAGACCGCCTGTGGCAGTCTAATATAATGTTTCCGCAGACACATTCCGTGCTATCGCACCGAATTGCGCTGGGAAACAGATGTTGCACCCGACACAGTGCGGATACCGAGCCTTCGGCTCCGAATCCTTCTGTGCAGGTGAACTAGGTTTTAGACCTCTAATTGCAAAAGCATGCAATATGATAATGAGAAGATATGCGTGTCCTAACCTATAACATTTTGGATGGCGGTATTAATCGGGAGCCGTTAATCCTCAAAATCATAGAATCAACGCAGCCTGACATCGTGATGCTCCAAGAAGTCTTTGATTCAACACCACTGCAAGAATTTGCCGCTCAGCTCAACATGCACCATTTTTTGGCTCGTGGAAATACAAGTCGGCATCTGGCAATTCTAAGTCATTTTCCCATCGTTGAGTCCCAGAGTAACCATCCCTTTCCACCCTCATTCAAATCAACGCTGTATGCCAAACTGGAATATACACCCGACCACTTCATTCATGCATTTGGCTTACATCTTGTACCACACCCCTTCATTGCTTTTGAGCTTTGGCGAAAATGGGAGAAGGAGGTTGCTTTTCGTCAGGCACTTCTTATTGATTCTGAACCTTGTTTTTTAGCTGGTGATTTCAATGCTATCGCTCCTGGCGACCAGCCGAATACTCAGTTATGGCCGAGGAAGTTAAAACTGATGCGAGCGTTACAAGCCGGACGCCTATTCCATTATGCAATCAATGATATTTTGCTTAAAGGATTTGCAGACTGTTATCGGTCAAAGCATCCCGAGAATCAGGGATATACATTACCGACCGGTTCACCGACCACAAGGCTTGACTACATCTTTGCCAATAATGTGCTCAAAGATAAATTGAAATCATGTAGTATCATTAATGGGACGCCAGATGCAAAGAAGGCATCAGACCATTATCCGCTCTTAGCCATATTTGACATTTAGTGGAATTTCGAGAGGCTGCAAGTTAAGATTATACCAGATGATGAGGCCTAACAAAGCATAGTGCGACCTGAAAAGTCGCTTGTTTAGCTGTTGAAACGCTCTCAAAAAGAGCGGATTCAGCCTGATATTCTGCTATCAGTACCCTACCGACACATGCGATGCGAGTAATCGCAGGGTGTGAAGCTGTCGGAACAATGTGTCACTATCTGCCAGCAGGAAAGCGGATAGAGGGCTAGGGTTTGAGTGGGGCAACCAATGGTTGCTTGGTTAACAAATGTGAACCAATTTAAGGGTCCCTTCGGTTACACTCAGGGCAGGCTCCGTTAGAACAAGTGAAACCTGCTGACACACTTGAACCAAAAGGTATGCGGTCAAGTGTGGGTACTCAAGCGATACCCACCGCAGATGTTGCACCGTCGGCGTAGGAGTTGGAACCTAACCCACTCCGGTAAACAAGCGGAACAGGGTAAGCCCGATGTTCTCCCTCTGGGTAGGCGGGTCGCAAGGCCAACCAATGGGACAGCGGGTAAAGGATGTTGGAGAAAGCGAAGGCCGTTTTGTAATGAAGCGGATAGCGGTTCAAGATTTGCCGCACTTGAAAGAGGGCAGACTTCCAAAAGGTGTCTCATCACGAGAAAGATGGGCAAACGACCTTGATGTGGGAAAGCAGATGACGGCAGATTTCAGTCTAGCTGGTGCGCCCATGAATAGCAATGCGTGGTTGCTCCCACTGATTATCGTGAAGTCGGTACAATCATACTGGCGGGTCACCCCGTCAAGGTGAGCCTTTGAGATGCTTGAGCCTATTGCGGTGAAAATCGCACGATGGGTTCTGAGGGGAGGGCGGGGCAGCAATGCCCTGTCCTTACCCGACCCAGCCGACACCCTATCGGGATGCGGCTGAAGCGGGCGTTAGATGGCGTAAATGGTCTAACGAGGAGTAACAAATGTTGAAGAAAAAACACAAGTTTCGATTTGGGGTAAATGTCTCTGGCAAAATTGCTTCCGGGAATGGGATAAGAACCATCGCTCGAAAAATGGAGGATTTAGGCTACAGCACATTTGGGACCGGAGATCATCTCGGAACAGAATTAGCTCCACTGACGATGCTTATGGCGGCAGCTGAAGCGACAACAACGCTTCGAGTTGGTTCTATGGTATTAGGTAATGATTTTCGGCATCCGGCCTTTTTGGCAAAAGAGACCGCTACAATAGATGTGCTTTCCGGAGGTCGGCTGGAACTTGGCCTTGGAACTGGTTGGCAACTATCAGATTATGAACAATCAGGAATATCGTTTGACTCTCCTGGTATTCGGGTTAGTCGTTTGGAAGAGGCTATTACGATCATCAAAGGTTTTTTTGGAGAACAACCTGTCACCTACGAAGGAAACTACTACAAAATAACGGAGCTTAACGGACTCCCTAAACCAACTCAGTCTCCTCATCCGCCCTTTGTTATTGGCGGTGGTGCCAAAAGAATGTTAACCATTGCTGCTAGGGAAGCTGATATTGTCGGTATCAATTTCAAAACGACAGCAGATGGTCAAATAGACTTTAAGTCTGCAACTGCTGAGGCCACTCTACAGAAAATTGAGTGGGTTCGTGAGGCCGCCGCCGAACGATTTGATTCCATCGAGTTAAATGCATTTCTATTGGTAGCCTTGATTAGCAATGATCCTGAGGGGGCGTTAGCAAACTGGCTTGGCCAGTATGGTGTGGATCTAAAGGATTTTGCAAAGCTCATTAATATAGATGAAATAATGGCTTCACCCCATTTCCTTATTGGCACAGAGGATGAATTAGTCAATAAACTCCGTGCAAGACGCGAACAATTTGGGATTTCCTACTATACGGTATTTGGAGAGGAAAACATTGAACCGTTTGCTCCAATCGTTGCTCGTCTAGCAAGCACCTGATCCTCGTTGTGGTCGGTTTTTGACCGGTCGCTTTGCTTTTTTGGATTCTGAAAATTTTTTTTACCTGGATTCATCTATTCCGCTAGGTACGGAGAAGGTTTGAGGAAAACGGCCGATAACCGCATCCACCACCGCCTTCCCAATCGCCTAAAAGCCACGAGCCGATTCAAGCTCAGTTCCCTGCCATCGCCACCGCCATCGCTCATCACCATCCAACCAAAGCACCAATCCCTGAGCAGATAGTTCATCCAAAATAAAGCCCGTGTGCCGCAGAAAGGTATAGGCTGCTGCCGCAGCACTTGGCTGGCAAATCGGCATGACGTGAGCATTCCTGCTCTCAGCGGAATCTGCTAAAATAATGTCTTTCATAGGATATTTCTCCTTGGTCAGTGACACTGACCAGAATAGTAATGGAAATGCAGATAAATGTCAAGCACTTATCTGAAATTTTGGTGACAGGGACTGGTTTATGAAGCGGTTTGGTGAAAAATTGCGTACTTTACGCGAGCAACAAAATTTAACAGTACGACAATTAGCTTCGTTACTTGAAATAAACTCACATAGCCACATTGTCGGCCTTGAAGCTGGCAAACACAATCCGTCCGCTAAACTGATTCTCAAAATAGCTCGTCATTTTGATGTATCCACCGACCGGCTTATGAAAGACGAACTCGAACTTGATTGAAAATAATGGGTGAGGCTATGGTAAAATGATGAACAAGTTTTATAACTACATTGGCTTTTGGGCTTTTGTGGTCTTCACTTTTAGATGAGCAAGGAGACAACATAATGATAGCTGATACGCAAACTTTAGATAGACTCTTTGGCGAGGCCAAACATCTCTCAGCAGAATACCGCTTGCGGCTTGTACAAAGGATCATCCAGACGCTTGTTTCATCCTCACCTCTTCAAGAACCACAACCATTACGTTTTGGGGAGTTTGGAGGTGATGAGGCGGCCATGTCTACAATGGAAGATTTTGCCATAGCTGAATGGCGACCGACAGATGAGGAATTGGATGGCGCATAAGTATATTCTTGATACCCATGCCTTGATCTGGTTTGCAGAAGGCAACAAACGACTGAGCGAATCGGCAAAGGCAATACTGGCGGCAACCAATAGCCAAATGGTTTTACCGATTATTGCTCTGGCTGAGGCAGCCCTTATTATTGAAAAAGGTAGAACAACCATATCAGATGTATCAAGATTTTTAACCCGCGTATATGCGGACAGTCGCATTGAAGTTTTTCCTCTTACATTAGATGTATTTGAACGTAGCCTAACGCCAGAAGGTTTGCAGATTCCTGAGCTGCATGATCGATTTATCGTCAGTACTGGGCTTCATCTTCAAGATTTGGGTGATACTGTTGAAATTGTCACGAAAGATGAAGCAATTACCGATGCTGGTGTATTGTCAGTCGTTTGGTAATGTAAGTTGCGTTATGGTGAAACGGCCGTCTAACAAGGCATGGTGCGACCTGAAAAGTCGCTTGTTTAGCTGTTGAAACGCTCTCAAAAAGAGCGGATTCAGCCTGATATTCTGCTATCAGTACCCTACCGACACATGCGATGCGAGTAATCGCAGGGTGTGAAGCTGTCGGAACAATGTGTCACTATCTGCCAGCAGGAAAGCGGATGGCGGGCTAGGGTTTGAGTGGGGCAACCAATGGTTGCTTGGTTAACAGATGTGAACCAATTTAAGCGTCCCTTCGGTTACACTCAGGGCAGGCTCCGTTAGAACAAGTGAAACCTGCAGAGACACTTGGACCAAAAGGTAAGCGGTCAAGCGTAGGTACTCATGCGATACCTACCGCAGATGTTGTACCGTCGGCGTAGAAGTTGGAACCTAACCCACTCTGGTAAGCAAGCGGAACAGGGTAAGCCCATTGCCTTCCCAGTGGGTAGGGCGGTCGCAAGACCAACCGATGAGGCAGTGGGTAAAGGATGCTGGAAAAAGCGAAGGTCATGCTGTAATGGCATAGATAGCGGTTCAAGATTTGCCGCACCTGAAAGGGGGCTGACTTCCAGCAGGTGTCTCATCACGAGAAAGATGGGCAAACAACCTTGACATGGGAAAGCAGATGACGGCAGATTTCGGTCTAGCTGGTGCGCCCATAAGTAGCAATGCGTGGTTGCTCCTATTGATTATCGTGAAGTCGGTACAAATGTATTGGCGGGTCATCCTGTCAAGATGAGCCTTAGAGATGCTTGAGCCTATTGCGGTGAAAATCGCACGATGGGTTCTGAGGGGAGGGCGGGGCAGCAATGTCACTTCCTTACCCGACAACCAGACGCGGAAAATATTTGGTGATTGAAGCGGCGCGGTTAGGGCAAAGTATGTTCTAATCGTGCCGCGCTGGTTATGTAGGCGTTAGACGGGCAATAATTGACAATAGACTTATACCTCATAACTTAACTGAAAAACCGCAAATTACACGAAAAGCACAAAATTTGCCTCTGAAGACTTTACGCCTTAGTTCGCGCGACTGATTTAACGCATCACCTTGCCCCCATCCACCGTCACCGTGCTGCCAGTCATGTAGCTGCTGGCATCGCTGGCGAGGAAGAGGGTGACATCAGCGATTTCTTGAGAGTTACCCAGTCTTGCCAGAGGAATTTCGCGCTGCCATTTGGCCATCATATCGGGGTTTTGGCGGGCTTTCTCCGTCATAGGTGTGATGAAGACACCAGCGACAATACTGTTGACACGGATATTGTATTGGGCAAATTCGCGGGCACACTCGCGGGCAAAGCCGACCATGCCCGCTTTGCTAGCACAGTAGGCGGCGCGGTGCATAAGGGGAATTTCAACACCCGCAATTGAGCTGATATTGACGATGGCTCCACCCCGTTCTTGGTTCTCATCAGCCATAACACGCCCACATAGTTGGCTCATCATAAAAGTGCCCTTGAGGTTGACATCTATACAGCGATTCCACTCCCATTCATCGAGCTTTAAGATGGGGGCAACGGGTTCAATACCCGCGTTGTTGATGAGAATGTCTAGCTGGCCCCACTGATCGCGGGTGGCTTCCACGAGGTGGGCACATTGG
Source organism: Promineifilaceae bacterium (SeqCode) (assembly GCA_965223555.1). GTDB lineage: Bacteria > Chloroflexota > Anaerolineae > Promineifilales > Promineifilaceae > CBDCWU01. The sequence goes on along the minus strand of CBDCWU010000009.1, from coordinate 1,094,252 downwards.
AATTTGTTGGCAATATCGGCCGTTACAGCAATAGCTTCCTCCCCATCCTCTCGAATCTCGTTGGCGACCCGTTGGGCACGGTCGGGATTGATGTCGTTGACTGCCACTTTGGCCCCAGCCGCAGCCAGGGTTTTGGCAATAGTGGCGCCGATGCCTTGTCCGGCTCCTGTAACGATGGCGACTTTGTTGTCTACTCGAATGTTCATGCTTAATCTCCATGTGTTAGATGTGGAGATTAGAAATGAGAGATTGGAGATTGTCAACTTTTGGGGGGGGCTGCTTGGAAATTGAGAGATTGGGAGATTTAAGGGCTTGAATCTCCCAATCTCATTTGTTTTTAGGGGATAGCGGCCTTGTAGGCGTCGTCAAGGACGGCGGCGAATATCTCAAAGCGGGGTGCGCCACCTTGGACGGAACCGTTGATGTCGAAGGTGGGTTGGCTGTAGATGCCGCGTTCCCGTCGTAGGGAGTCGAGTTCTAAAATAGTGGCTGTGGCTTGGGGGCCATCGTAGCAGGCTTCAAAGGCAGCCTGATCAGCACCAACGGAAACGGCCGTTTGCACATAAAAATCCCGGTCGGCTCGCCACAACTGGCTCTGGTTTTCAAACAGAAGCTCATGAACCTCCCAAAATAGGGCCGGGTCTTGTTGACCGACACATTCAGACGTGAGCGTGGAGTAAAAACTGGGGTCGCCATGGTTGAGGACGGGCCAGAAGACAACTTTTACTTTGCCGCTGGCAACATACTCTTGCACAATCTGTGGCTCTGTGCCTAACACGTAGGCACGGCAGCTACCTCAGAGAAAGTCAGAGTAGTCTATCAGGGTGACAGGGGCGTTGGGGTCGCCAAGGAAGAAGGCCCCTTCATCGAGGCGCCCACTGATAACCATTGGGCCATTTTCGGCGACAACGAGTGCTTCAGTCGGCTCAACGGCCGTCTCTTCTGACTCAGCATCTGTTTCTTCACCCTCTGGAAGCTCCATTGGTTCCGTTTCAGGAGGAGCAGAGGTGGCTTCGGCTTCTTCATTTTCGGTAACGGCCGTTTCCTCTACTACAGCTTCTTCCGCTGCCATCATGGGCGCAGGTAGCTCGTCGGTGCGGGGGGTATTGGCCTGGGGAACGGCCGTTACTTCTGCTGCCGCCTCCACTGCAGGTGCAGTCTGCAGCTCAGAAGCGGCTGGCTCACTAGAAGGGGCACAAGCTGCCACTAGGGACATAAATAGGAGTAAAAGGATTAATCGTTTCATAGCTTCCATTATATCTTTGTCATCCTCCATAAACGCTTACGCGAATATTACACGACAACAAATCTCTGTTTTGCACCACAGATTTATAACAAAACTGGGCTGTAGAAATGGTATGCTGCTTACAAAAATGGCACACAACGGGAAAGCAACATTAGCTTGGCTTTTGCCCCACGTGAATGGCGATGGTGCCGAACATGAAGAGACTGTAGCCGATATTGCCGAAGCCGACATCACGCATGATGTTGAGAAGTGATTCAGGGCTTTGGAACTGCTGGGTGCTGTCAGGCAGGTAGCTGTAGGCCTCACGTTCGCCCGTGATAAGCCGACCCAAAGTGGGGATGATAGTGTTGAGATGGATGAGGATAAACGGCCGTAACCAATTGTGCTTAGGTGGACTAGATTCCAATACCACAACCCGGCCACCCGGCTTGGTGACACGCAGTTGCTCGCGGAAGGCAGCAGGCACGTCAATCACATTGCGCATGAGGAAGCCGGAAGTGACAGCATCAAAAGTGTCATCAGGAAAAGGCAGCCTCAGGGTGTCGGCTCCAACCCAACGAATGGTCTGCCGCTCAGGGTATCGTTTGCCCACTTGCATCATCTCAATGGTGAAGTCGCCGCCGATGGCTTGTAGGCCAGGTGTTTGCTTCAAGCCTTCTAGGGCAATGTCGCCTGTGCCGGTAGCGATGTCTAAGAGACGGCCGTTGGCTGGCAACCGTGCCTGGGCAATCACAAAACGCCGCCAGCGAATATCCTGTCCGGCCGTCATTAGCCGATTCATCAAATCATAACGCCCAGCGATACGGGCAAACATATTTTGCACATAATCAGCGCGTTCTTGTCCTGTTAAGTGGGCCATGTTTATCTACTCTTGAATATACGTTTCAATTTCTGCGATGAGTACAGACAAGTCGGGTTTTACAAAGCTCATGTTAAGGGCTGGTATGCGATTCTTTTTTATATTTGGAGGAACATGTTTGTGATGGGGATGTGTGCTGGCAAGGGTAGTATTATTAGGGTGAGGTTGAGCGTCATACCAAGCAAATTTGTCGTTGTTTAGCCAAAGCTCGTAGCCGTAAAATTCGATGACAACTGGCCCTGTATCTAGAGAAAGGCGCTCTCGAATTGATAGGCGATAGCCTTTTGAGAAAAGAAGTTCCCCTTGCAAGATGGCTACTCGTTGACCGCGGGGCACAATAACGAGCGTTGATCTTTGAATGACTGGAAACTGTTGTTGAAGAGTGTAAACGTAATGTTCGTAATCACGAAGAGACCGGAATGGGTTCATGGCGGGCAGTTAGTTCAATAACACTGGCTAAGGTCTTTTTTTGTAAACGTAATTCTTGAATAGCTCGCTGATATTAAGCACGCCAGCGTAAGATGATTTTGTATGCACCTGCCCAGTCAGCCCAGTCTAAAACCCAGTTGTCGTCTTCGGGTTCCTCTCCGTTCATATAGGCCTCGTAAAAAGTGTCAGATAGTACGCCATATTTACGCTCGTATATTTCTAAGTCCTCGTTTAGGGCATGGATGTCAGCAATAATTTCTTGCAGTGTCATAAAAGGTTCTCCTAATCTGAGGATTGTATCTCAGGTTGTGTTTTCAACAACTGCCTTGCGCAAACACCTACTCTTCTTCGACTTGGTTTGGAGTGGGGGCTTCGGCCTCCGACAATACTTCGCGGGCTTTGCTGGTTCCAGTGGGGGGGCCGATGATGCCTTTGTCTTCCATGTAGTCTATGAGCCGGGCCGCGCGTGTATAACCGATGCGGAAGCGGCGTTGTAGGAGGGAGGTGGAGGCTTTGTTGAGCTGGCGCACGAGGGCGATGGCTTCGGGTAGCAGATCGTCTTCTAGTTCGGCTTCTTGCTCCTCTGCTATTTTTTGCATCTCTTCCCACAAGGGCTGTTGGGCAGATGGTTCAGGAGCAGAGGAGGCCACGGCCGTTTCTGCTACTACTTCTGCCTCTTTTCCGCTGTCACTGTCTGACCCGTCACTGTCTGACACAACGGCCGTGGCTGGAGCCGGAGCTGTCAATAAGGGTTCATGTGGTTGGGGCGAATCTGCTGGTTCAGATGGGGCTGACTCAGCGGGTGGGGTTATTTCTGTTGTCGCTGGGGGATCAGGGCGTGTGACGGCCGTCGTAGCAGGCACTAAATTAAAGCGTCGTGCTGTTTGCCAATAGTTGATCAATTTGTCCAACTCTTCGGGGCTAACGAAACAGCCTTGCAAGCGTACTGGTGAGGCGGCATCGGGGCTTTGGAAGAGCATATCGCCCTGGCCCAGTAGCCGTTCCGCGCCTGTAGTATCTAACACCACGCGGCTATCTGTGCTGGAAGCGACGGCAAAGGCGATGCGAGCCGGGAAGTTGGCCTTGATTAAACCCGTAACCACATCCACAGACGGCCGTTGTGTAGCAATGACCATGTGAATGCCTGTAGCGCGGGCCATTTGTGCCAGCCGGGTGATGGCCCGTTCCGTTTCTTCGGGGGCCAGCATCATCAAATCAGCCAATTCGTCAATGATGATGACGATGTAGGGCAGGGAAGGAACATCCTTTTTCTTCTTGATTTTTTTGTTGTAATCAATGATGTTGCGGGCACCTATCTCGGCAAACAGTTGGTAACGTTTGTCCATCTCACGCTGCGCCCATTGCAACACCCCAACCACGCGATCAATCTCAACCACGACTGGGGCAGCCAGATGCGGAATACCATTGTAGCCTGTTAATTCAACACGCTTGGGGTCTACCATGACCAATTTGAGCTGATCGGGCGTGTTTTGTAGGAGCAAACAGGCAATGATGCCATTGACACAGACGGATTTACCGGAGCCTGTTGTGCCCGCAATCAAGATGTGGGGCATGCTGGCTAAATCAGCGGCAATGGGCTGCCCGGCCACGTTTTGGCCCAGGCCGATGCGGAGGGGAGATTTGATTTTTTGGAATTCGGCCGTTTCCATCACATCACGTAAGGAGACGAGCGCTTTGGCTGGGGTGGGCACTTCGATGCCAATATAGCCCTTGCCGGGTACAGGCGCTTGGATACGAATAGATTTGGCGGCTAAGGCTAGGGCCAAATCATCGGCTAGGCTGGCGACTTTGCCCACTTTCACTTTGGTGCGTTTACCGCTACGGGCTACGATGTAATTGGGTTCGACCCCAAATTGGACGATGGTTGGCCCTTGATTGATTTCGACAACAGTGGCGGGAGCGCCAAAGCTGTCTAAGGTGTGTTCAATAATTTCAACCTGCTCACGAATGGCTAGGTTGTTAAGGTCGGTGTCGGTACCAGTTTCGAGAATTTCGGGCAGAATAGGTAGTTTCCAATTATGGGCTGGTGGGGTATTGCCAAGGAAGATGGGTGTAGGAGTAGTGGGTTCGGGGGCGGCAGTAGGTGCGGGGGCTTCTTGTTTTTTGCGTCGTCGTAAGCGTGGTCGTGCTGGCTTTGGTTCGGCGGCTATAGGTTCTGGATTTGGTTCGGATGAGGGTGGATCATCGGCCGTTTCAGGCAAGGGCAATTGTACGGGGGTTTCTCGGCCAGGATTGATACGAATATTGCGTTCTGGGAGTGGAGAAACGGCCGTTTCTCCGCTAGTACGTAACTGTGCCCAAAAGGCCATGATATCCTGCTTAGTTGCCCCAGAAAATAAAACGGCGCCTGCCAAGCCAATCACGACTAACAGCAAAATGGCACCGAGATTGCCAGAAAGTTCGGTTAACACAAAAGCAATGAGGCTGCCCAAGTAGCCACCGCCACGCCCTGCACTGGCTACTTGCCAAAGATCGGCAAAACCAGCCTCTCGTATGAAGACAAAGAGACTGGCAAAGGCTTCGCTGATGAGTATCAGGATGCCTAGTCCTGTTAGACGCGTTGTGGGTAAATTCGGCCGTTGCTCATTGCCCCAAAAGACGAGATAGAGGCCTGTGGACACCATGATTATCGGTACAAGATAGCGTCCCCAACCAAACCAGGCACTGAAGATGGCGAACAGACCTTCGGACATTTGGCCTTGATTGGGCCAGATGAGGCTAAGCAGCAAAAGAAACCCCAGCACACAGACAAAGAAGCCAGAGATAATGAGTTTTTGCTCAAAGTTCATGCCCTGACGTGGCTGAGTCTTTTTGCGTTTAGTGGCCGCTCTAGCCGAACTTTTTTTACGAGACGGGCTTGGTTTGCTTTTACGGCTGGTGCTGTTCTTTTTAGAAGTAGTGCTTTTGCGCCGTGAGGATGTACCGCCGCGTGTTGTTTTGCGGGCAGTGCTGCGGCTGGTGCTACTATTTTTGCGGGTGGTTGTTTTCTTTTTTGCCATAGCTCAGATGTTCACATTATACCACACGAATGGCGTGATTCACACGACAAAAGGGATTTATGTCAACCCTTGTAGAGAACAAGGGGTGCGACGAGAGCAGTTTTTCTGATAATATTTACTCTGCTGACAGCCGCATTTTCCCCCTTTCGATTTACTTGTGGTTAAGTGAGAGGCTGCGCACGGCCGTTAATCTGGCAAAAATAAATACATAACTTTAAGGGATCATATTTTCATGCACGAGCAAACAAGGCGACGTACAACTTTTATGATGATGGTGCTTTTGTCTATGGCAGTGTTGTTGCTCAGCTTGACCCTCTTGGCCCAAGCTGACGATACAACAACCGCCCGCCCGTCCTCTACGGCTACCCATGACACACCTTATCTGTCTACTGGTATCACATTGACTAGTTACTTGCCCATCGTTTTAGCACAAACAGGTGATTGTGTTTATGTTGAAACAGACGATGCGGTGGTTATTGAAATCGAGTCGGTGTCTCCTGTTGAAGATTGGCAACTGAAGACACACTTTCCTGGATTTACCGGAGACGGATACTATGTATGGCAAGGCCCACAATATTTTGCTGATCCAGGTCATGGTATCTTGACTTATCCTATTAGCTTGACCAAGTCCAGTGATTATGGCTTGAATATTCGCAACTCCCACCCCACAAACCCCAGTTTGTTTAATGATGTGTGGGTGCGCTTGGATGACGGCCCCTGGATAAAGTCTTTTTCTAATGTGATAGATGAATGGACATATGACTTCAATTTTGACCGGGGAGGGAACCTGGGAGCAGCTAAATTTAAGAATGTGACATCAGGTTTGCATACGCTGGAGCTGTCGGCCCGTTCGTCTGGGTTTCGCCTAGATCGCCTAGTTTTATCTGCCAATGGCATGGGACAGTTGGATGATTGGCCCGAATCTCCCTGTATTGTGCCCTAAGGGCTTGCTTTCTTATTAGTTACACGAGGAGGTGTCAATGAAACAGCAGATAAGACAAGGAATTCCATTTTTTCAGTTTGAGAGTTTAAGCGGAAACGGCCGTATCCAACATGCTGTTTTCTCACGCCAGGGTGGTGTTAGCCCGGCTCCCTTTCACTCCCTCAACCTAAGTGTTTCTGTGCCTGATGAGAAAGCCCAGGTCTACGCCAATCGGCGACGCGCTTATGGCTTGTTTGGGCGGGACACAGACACTGTGGTTCATGCCCATCTGGTGCATGGCAATGAGGTAGCGCGAACTACCTCATCCAGCAATGGTACATGGGTGGAGCAAGTGGATGGCTTGATTACGAATGAGCCGGGCTGTGCCTTGACGATGAATTATGCGGATTGTGCCCCTATCTTTTTGTACGATCCAGTGCATCAGGCTATTGGCCTTGGCCATGCCGGTTGGCTGGGCGCAGTGGTAGATTTGCCAGGGGCTATGGTACGTGCCATGCAGCATGAATTTGGTACTGAGCCAGCACAGTTAGCGGCTGGGATTGGCCCGTGTATTGGCCCTTGTTGTTATGAGGTGGGGGAGCCTGTGATCGGCCGTGTGCAGGCGGCCTTTTCCGAACCGGGGACGTTGTTGGTACAACAAGGTAACGGTTCCCGCCCCCATTTCGATTTACCACAAGCTAATCTTGTCAACTTGTCCCGTGCAGGGGTGCAAAACATTGAGATGTCGGGATTGTGTACAGCTTGCCGCACAGATTTGTTTTTTTCACATAGGCGGGAAGCAGGGAAAACTGGCCGTTTTGGCACGATTTTCCTTTTAGGTTTGGCTGCAACTGGTATATAAACCCAGCGTAGAGATGAGCAGAAATATTATGGAGGCAAAAAATGATTGCGAAATTATCGAATAGCTGGGAATTGGTGAAGGCCAGTTGGCAGGTCTTGCTGGCCGATAAAGAGTTGCTGGTATTTCCCATTGTTTCGTTTGTGGCGTCATTGATAGTAATTGCGACCTTTGCCATTCCCACTTTTATGGCGGGTCTGTTTGATGGTGCAACGGGCGTGCCTGTCGCTGGTTATGTTATAGGCTTTCTCTTTTATGTGGTCTTGTATTTTGTGACCATCTTCGCTAATTCAGCCCTGGTGGGGGCGGCTATGATCCGGTTGGAGGGTGGTGACCCAACGGTAGGTGATGGCTTCCGTATGGCCTTGCAACATGTCGGCAATATTTTAGGCTATGCTGTGATTTCAGCGACGGTGGGCATCATTTTACGGGCGATTTCGGAGCGAGGCGGTGCTTTAGGGCAACTTGTCAGTTCGTTGGTGGGATTTGCCTGGGGAGTCGCAACATTCCTCGTTGTGCCGATTTTAGTAATGGAAGGTGTGGGCCCTATGGAGGGCGTAAAGCGTAGTGCTAGTTTGCTCAAACGTACTTGGGGTGAGCAGATTGTAGGCAATTTTGGTATTGGCACATTCTTTGGCTTGCTCTTTTTCTTGCTGATATTGGCTGGTAGCGGCGTGATTTTTGTGGCAGTGACGACGGGTAACGCGGCCTTGATTGTGACTGTAGTGGTTCTGGTGGTGACAGCAGTGATGTTGCTGGCAATGCTGAATGGAGCCTTGAACGGCATTTATACAGCGGCCGTTTATCGCTATGCCATGACGGGTGAAACGGCCGGATTCGACCCTAATATCATCAAAAACACATTTAAGCAGAAGTAGATGGGAATAAATCTGCCAAATTTTGCCACTCAGTCTGATTGAGGGTTAGGCTGAGTGCTTCCTGAACAGGTTGGAGGTGGGCAGGGCGGCGGGGGCCAATGATGGGGGCAGTGACCTGGGGCTGGTTCATCACCCAGCCCAGGGCCAGTCCGGCCATGCTAACACTGTATTGTTTGGCTGCTTTTTGGAACTGTGCCAGGCCAGCAAAGGTTTGTTCATTCCACAATTTGAAATAGGGTTCGGGGCGCAGGGTCATGCGTGAGCCAGCGGGGTACTCAGCCTTAAATTTGTATTTGCCGGTGAGGAAGCCACCGGCCAAAGGGCTAAATGGCGTGTAGCCTAATTTTTGATCGGCACAGAGGGGCAGCATCTCGCGCTCATCGTTCCGATCTAAAAGACTGTATGCGTTTTGTAGCCATTGAAAACGATGTAGGTTGTATTTATCGCTGAGCCGCAAGGCTCTGACGGTGAGCCAAGCGGGCATGTTGGAAGCACCGATGTAGCGGATTTTGCCTTGCTGAATGAGGTCGTTGAGCGTATGTAGGGTTTCACTAAGTGGGGTGTCGGGGTCTGGCTCATGGATGAGGAACATGTCGAGGTGATCTACGCCGAGGCGGCGCAAACTAGATTCGACTTGGCGAATGAGGTGTAAGCGGGAGAGGCCACGATGGTTGGGGTTGTCGCTGACAGAGTTAAAGGCTTTGCTGCTGAGAAGGAGTTGATGGCGCACGGCCGTTCCCTTTTGTCGCAGCCAATTCCCGATGTAGGTCTCGCTGCGACCCCCGCCATACGCATCGGCCGTATCAAAAAAGTTAATGCCCATTTCCCAGGCAGCATCCATGAGGGTTATTGCCTCGTCTTCTGTCTCGCCTTTGCCAAAAAAGGCTGGCGCACTGCCCACCCCACCAAAATTACCGCAGCCGAGGCCAACGGCCGATACCTTCAGTCCCGTATTACCTAAATTCTTATAGTTCATCTGTCTTCTTCCATATCCAAAGCCATCAGATAACCTCTGGCCCGTTTGGTGAGCAGATAGCGGCTAACCAACCGCCAAAATTTGTGCACCATGATTGCCTTCCAATAAATGAGCCAATTCGTGCATGATGACATAATCACGCACCCAGGTAGGGGTCAAAAACGCCGTTTTTCAATTCAGCACCAACCGTTCTTACGCGCCTTTGACTACGAATGATTTCGATGGGTCAGTCAGCTTGCTCACTCATAGGAGTAGAAGTATAGGAGGAAAATAGGAAACGTAAAACATAAAGCGGCAAAGCCCCAAAATTGTCTACAAAGGACACAAAGATCATTGAATATTTTGCCTGCTTTATGTCATTCGTGGCCTTCGTAGGTAACAATTCACGCTCTCAACGCACATTTTAGGCTGGTACGGCGGGCTAAGCAGTGCTACATGCCCGCAGCATGGCTACAGCTCGATTTGTTTGAGTTTGGCAGGATTGGCCTCGCGGATGAGGGCGCGGGCTAGAACGAGGGTGGGATCAATCATGGGCAGGCCATAAAGGCTGGGCTCGGTGATAGCCAGGGGCATTTCGGTGCAGCCGAGAATGATGGCTTGGGCGCCTTTGGCCTGTAGAGCAAGCACGGCTGTTTCCAAATCCCTTCGTGCTTCATCAGTAGCCATGCCACAGGCCTTGATGCCATAGGTAGGATGATAAACGGCCGTATGCACCACCTCCTCCTGCATCTTTTGTTCAGGGACAACGGCCGTTAGCCTGAATTTGGCTAGGGCAGTGGGGTAGATGCCTGTGTGGTACGTGCCCGTAGTGGAGAGGATGCCAATGCGTTGGCTGAGAGAATGATGCTGGTGAAGGTGAACGGCCGTTTCCTCAATCATATGCAGCAGCTTCAAGCTACTTCCTTGTGATTGCAAATCAGCCACAATCCCCTCAAAAATGGCAGGGGCATGGGCCGTGTTACAAGGGATGCCCGCCACTTGCGCGCCCATCTTTTCCAGCTTTAGTAACTGCGCCACAAAGGCTTGGGCCGGATTATCTTGAACTTGTCCCAACAGATATGCCGTTCGATCTTCGATCTGATTTGGTTGTGATAATGCAGCAATTGTCAGATGTTCTTGATCCCTACTTGCTATCGTCTGATCCAAAATCTTTTGTAACAAATCTAGCCCGGCAAAAGGACCTGCACCAGCCACAACACCTATTGTTTTTTCAATCATAGTTGCCTCTCTAATACGGGGTTGGCAGGAAGATAAATTTCTCCTTGCTAGAGAATATGATTCTACTGGAAAACAGATAACATTTCACGTGTAATCCACTTGACTTTTAATCTGTGAATATGCTAGACTGCCCGTGCTTAGGAAGAGGCAAAAAAGGGTGGTTGAAAGCCAACAGCCCACAAAATTAAACAAGGGACAGGGACATAGGGTATATGAGCGATAATGGCACCCCATTTGATGAAATGGAAGTCATCAGCACTTTGGTAAATGACGGCATAGAACAGGGCTATTTGATTTACGATCAGGTTCTCACTGCACTACCCCATATTGAGAGCAATCTACAATTAATAGAAGCGTTGCTGGAAGAGCTGCAAACGGCTGGTGTTCCTCTATATGAAAATGAGGAAGATATTGAAAGTGAAATTCGTGAGAACGGCACTGGTAACGCGAGTCTGAAGGATGATCCTTTTTATGCGGCCGCTTTGGAGCAAGAAGCCCATCGTGCGCCACTGTTTGATCTCAGCAATGTGCCGATTGATGATTCGGTAGGTCTCTATTTCCGTGAAATGGGACAACAACAACTTCTTTCAGCCGAAGAAGAAGTGCAGTTAGCCATGGAAATTGAGGCTGGGCGGGCTGCTATTGAGCAGTTGGAGATGATTGACATCATCTTGAGTGACGATGATATGGATATGCTAGACCGGGCTAAAGAAGTGGGCGAAGCAGCTCGCGCCCATCTTATTCGGGCCAATACCCGGCTGGTTGTCAGCATTGCTAAGAAATACCGGGGTCGTGGTTTGCAGTTCCTTGATCTGATTCAAGAAGGGAATGTGGGTTTGATGAAGGCTGTGGAAAAGTATGATTACCGTCGTGGTAATCGCTTTAGTACCTATGCCACCTGGTGGATTCGCCAGGCGGTGACACGAGCCTTGGCCAATCATGGCCGCACGATTCGTATTCCGGCTCATTTGGGTGGTCGCATTAGCAAGTTGTATCAGGTAGCACAGGAGTTGGAACAGGAATATGGCCGTCAGCCCACCGCTGAAGAAATTGCTGAATATATGGAGCTGCCCGCTGACCGTGTGCGCTGGATGTTACGCACCAGTCGCCAACCCGTTCATTTGGAACGGCCGGTTGGGGATGAATCTGATGCAGAACTGGGTGATTTCATTGAAGACACCGATGTACCACCACCAGCCGAATCTGTGGCTCAGACGATGCTGACCGAAGAGATTGGTGATATTTTAGACCAATTGACCCCGCGTGAAGCTCGTATTTTGCGCTTGCGCTATGGTCTGCAAGATGGTGAGTCGCGGACATTGAAGGAAGTGGGCGAGATGTTTGGCCTTTCCCGTGAGCGGATTCGCCAGCTAGAAAAAGAGGCTCTACGGAAGCTGCGCCACCCCAACTTTGCCGGACATTTACGGCAATATCTGAACTAATAAAATGGAAAGCCCCTCAAGCAGGGGCTTTTTTTGTGAGTACCTGAGACCCCGATTACCTATTGTACACCTTGAGGTAGGCAACCACGCCCGCCGCCCAATCATGCCTAACAATGTGAAAGCAGTTCGTTTATTCATGCTCTTCCATTTTTACGTGACCACAAGACGGCCGTTCGTCCCCCTAAATACAACAAAAAGCCTAGTGGTGCGCCAAACACCTATTGACAGATAAGACAGCGCGGCGCACCTTGCAGAAGCTACCACTTCTGTCCGACAAAAGAAGTTTGTCAGAGTGCTAGTGGTCCAGCTATAAATATAAAAAGGAGTAGAGGGCTGATAATCCAGGATTTGAATTCTTGTTCGCGGCTGTCTAAATAGGCCCAACGAAGACGTTAAGAAAATTGTAGACTGTTTCCATATTTCAAGGGGTATGGCCATTTGTAGGAATGAGTCTTGTACTCGCTCCACATTTGCCATCACTTTGTATGAATCATTTCTAATTCTACACCCAGGCCGTCTACTAGACGGTTGGCAAAAGCATAATAGCCTGTGACTTGATTGATGTCGAGGATAGCTGCGTCGCTGAATCCAGCTTGGCGCAGGACGATAATATCGGCCTCTACCATGTGCCAGGGTTCACGAGTAAGTTTGGCGGCGTAGGTGAGCATGGCTTGGTCGGCGGGGGTAAGATCGGCCGTTTGCCAATCCGCCTTTAGCTGTTCAACTAAATCTGCATCTTGTGTCAGTTGGAGCAGCCCGGCTCCGTGATGGGTCAGTCAGTAGTGGCAGCGATTAACGGCCGATACTACTACTGCAATCATTTCCCGCTGCACTCGCGTCAAATCAGACCGCCCACGCATCAGATGGGCATATAGGTCAAAGTGCGTCTTCATAGATTTCACATTTAGGCTGTGAATTTTCAGAATGTTGTCCACACCACCCCAAGGTTCTGTATATTTGGCATATAACTCTTTCAGTCGCCCTTTTGCTTCTTCTTCGGGAATCATTTCAATCCAGGCCATCTTATTTACCTTCCTTGTGGGTCTGGGCGCATAACATGCTGCGCCTGGCCCGTGAGATAGGGTGAGTTTTAACGCAAAGAGGCCCAGGTGCAAAGGAACAGGGATTTGTTAGGCTTGAGCTAGTATCGATGTCTGCTGTGGCCAAGGCTTGTTTGAGCCAGGCCAAACTGCGCTGATGGCCTTTGTTACTTCGCCGCTAGAGGGGCGATGGTGCGTAAATCGGCAATTGTTTGGGTTACCAATTGTGTGGGTGGCAACTTGTAGCGTGTGTAGGTGCGTAAATTCTTGGCACCAATGGCTTGGGCTATAGGCAATACCCTGAAGGCAAACACATCAAAACCGGGCTGGTGTGCCAAATGAAAGCGCAGGCTATAGGTGTGGAGATAAAGCTGGATAGGGGGCATTATGCGAGTGTGGAGGTGAGGTGTTTGAAGATTTTTTGGTAGGTTGTGCTGGCAATGGGGTTGGTGGAGGCTAGCTGCCACTGGCGCAAGAGGCAGTGGGCGGCAAGGCGGTAGGCGTAGTATGGCGCCAGGAGGGGCAAATGTTGGGAGACGGTAGTTTGTCCATAGCCGTGCCAAAATTCAGCCTGCACTTGCTCATCAAAACGCGGTCTGCCCAGCAGCATCTCATAGCCAGCATGTAAAAATGTCCATACATCTTCTGTGGGATTGCCTAAGCCAGGACATTGCCAATCAATCAGACGCAGATGACGGCCGTTTTGCACAATATTGCCCGGCCAAGGGTCGGTATGAACGAGAGAGAGCCGGGCCAGCGAGGGAAGCAGTTGGGGCAAAGGCCTCACCGCGCTAAGCTGTTGTACCAGAGCATCTGGTCCGACTTGGCCCAGAAAGTGATCGCCTTGCCGCAGGATGGCGACCGTTTCGAGCGGTAACTGGCGAAAACCACTTTCGGTTGTGATGGGCACATCATGCAAGCAGCGCAGCAAACGGCCGATACTGACTGCATCTGCCTGCCACACACCTCCCTCAAAGTATTCGTATACTAGCAGTGGCACATCAGGCAAAAAGGCGACAAGCTCTGGTGCAATCTCTAGACCGCTTAATGTTTGCAAGGCCAAAGCTTCAGCTTGGGGCAGGATGGGATAAAGGCCATCGGAATTGGTCGAGCGAAAATGTTTGATGACCCAGTTACGGCCGTTGCCTCGCAGCCGGTAGACATCATTCCAAAAACCACCTGTTAATGGCTCAAGTTCAAAACCAGAAGTTGTTGGTAGCACACCTACAGCAGCTAAATAAGTCAAGATGTCTTCTGTCATGCTGGTGATTTTGGCGTGGTTAGCTGAATGTGACAAGCTAGTTTGCTGGGGGCCTGTCAGCTTTGTCCAAAAAGTTGACCAGTCTTCCTTAATTACCCAACCCGGTCACTTTTGGTTAAAATCATGCGATTTTCATGAGAAAAAGTTGATTATGGTTGAAGAACCATTCATTTGTTTCCAAAATGGGGGTTTACTAAAGAACTTTTATTTGGGTTCAATATCGGGCTGGCTTTCAATGAGTGTTCAAAATGAGTGTTCAGAATGAGCGTTCAGTGGGAAAACGAAGTATCCAGTGCGAAATGAGCTTTTGCGATAGGAGCAGAGAGCGAATGATGGATGGAGTAGATTCGGGATGAGTATTCAAAAGAAAGCAGTAGTATTGGTGTTTGTTATATGTTTGTTGATGGTGGGAACGGCCGTATGGGCATTGGAAAATGGTATGGCTCAGGGTGGTAGTTCAGATGGCTTTATCACTGAATTTCCTATTCCTCAGCCAGCTAGTAACCCTCAGAACCTAGCCATTGAAGCAGCGGGACCACCAGCGCGTATTTGGCTTACGATGATGGATGCGGATGCCATTGGTTATCTTGTGGTGACATCTACAGTGGATTTTGCCTTTTCATCTTATCCTCTGCCTGCTGGCAGTGAACCATTTGATATTGTTTATGATGATAATGCTGGAGCGGTATGGTTTACGGAAGTGGGCGGGAAGCGTATCGGCCGTTTAGACATTGCCACAAAGATGATTACAGAAACGGCCGTGCCTGATGGGCATAGCCCACTTTATATTGATATGGATACGAATGGCGATGTTTGGTTCACTGAGCCAATGGCAGATCAGATCGTTCGCTATCAACCTGGTTCCATGACCTTTACGCCCTTCCCGTATAGTTTTCCCGGCAGTCAGCCCACTCGCATTGAAGTGTTGAATCCTCTGAGCGTGTGGGTGACGATGCAGGGGGGGAATCGGGTGGCAGAGTTAGATGTTACCGATGGATCGTTTGTCAACATTCCCGTGAATGATCCAGGTTCTTCCTCTTTTCCCCCTGATGGGCTGGCTCTGGATAGCAGCGGCCCTTGGATAACCGCCCCCACGCTGGCTCGCATTGGCTGGTACTCTCCAGGCACGTTTTCTTTTTGGGGTTGGCATGCCCTGCCCATACCAGCCAATGCATTGGCTTATCGGAAACTGGGTACTCAGAAAGAGTTGTGGTTTACTAGTGAGTTGGCGGGGCAAGTAGGGCGGTTGCACCTGAGTGCTTCGGGGCAGTTGGTGTCATTTGGTTTGTACGCCCTGCCTACGCCCAACAGCCATCCCGTAGATATTGCTGTGGCGGCTGATGGCGTAGCTTGGATAGTCGAGAGTACTGGTAATCAAGTGGCGGCTTGGTATCCGCCCTACGTTTATCAAACGGCATTGCCGTATGTCAGCAAATAATGCATTTTCGGAAAAATAGATAGAGGTTCAACCCGAAAGTGTCTCAAGCCAAGTCCGAAAAATGATACAATTTCACTCTGATTATTTTTCGGAATTGGCCTAATGGTGTTAAATATGAAAAAATGGTTTGGCTTAATTGGATTCCTTTTCTTGATAGTAGTCAGTGTGGTGATGTGGCAAGGGGAAACGGTCGTTTCTGCACAAGGCAACACAAACACCTATCTCCCCCTCATCTACAATAATTATGATAGCACAGTTGCTCCCATCTTTGGTGTACAAATGTATGGGAGTACCCATCCCAACAGCACCTATTACGATAGCCTGATAGGGACAAAGGCTACTTGGGTACGTAATGTGGTCAGTTGGAATAGCGTTGAACCAATCAACGTCACACCAGATGACTATAACTGGGCATCTGTGGACAAAAATTTGGCTGTTGCTCGCCAGGATTTTGGAGAACTAAAGATCATTGGCACTGTTACAGATAACCCTAATTGGGCAGCTTGGTTTAACCAAAGTGTTCTTTATCCTATTGCACTGGATGATTTTGCTGAATTTATCAGTGCTTTGGTTGAGCGTTATGATGGTGATGGTTTAAACGATGCGCCTGGTTCTCCTGTTGTTAACTATTGGGAATTCTATAATGAGCCAGATAACAATTCAGATAGTATAGGCAATCCTAATTATGCTTCGCCAATGGGTTGGGGGGATCATGGTGCGGAGTATGCTAATATGCTTGCCACTATTTATCCCGTCGTCAAAGTGGCAAACCCTCAAGCTCAAGTTGTTTTAGGTGGCCTAGCTTTAAATTGGTTTGAAAGCGACGGTGGCCCTTTTGTTGAAAGCTTTTTAGAAGATGTCTTAGCAGCTGGAGGTGGAAACTATTTTGATGTGATGAATTTTCATTCGTTTCCACTGTATCATCCCGTTTGGACAGATAATCTGGGGCCAGGTTTGTTGGGCAAGGCAGAATATGTTCAAGGGGTTCTAGCAAACTATGGTTTTGAGAAACCGCTAGTCGTGACAGAAGCGGGCTGGATGAGCAATGATAATCCATGGCCGACAATTCCAGGAACACCTGAAACTCAATCTCGTTTTGTTGTTGAGCTATTTGTTGAGAGTATGGCAGCCGAAGTGGATGCGATGATTTGGTGGCTACTTGTTGAACCGAGTTTAGATCAATATCCATTTTTTCATGGCTTGGTTTCTCAAGGGCCACCTGTAGTACCAAAGATGTCATATTATGTGTTCCAGGATGTTGTGGCTGAATTAGGAATGGCTCATTTTGTGCGTACATTGTCTGATACCGAAACCGGACATCCGTTGATGGAGGCATTTTTGTTTCATGACAATGTTTTAAGTAGAGATATCTACGTTGTCTGGCTAAATCGCGTGACAACTACAGAAATAGCGCCTATACGATTACCGGTGGCAATGGCTACAGTGAAGGATAGTTTGACTGGTACCAGTGTGATTGTTCAAGATAGTGATGATGGTGTTATAGATGGTAAGATAAGGGTGGATGTGGGAGCAAACCCACTCTATGTAGAGGTGGGACAATGATAACATCAGGTAAGTTATGGCGTTGGTTGTATATAGGGGGATTGCTGGGGATAACGGCCGTTCTTACCCTGCTAAATGAGTTTGGGCATACTGCAAAAGTACAAGCCGACCGATCATCAGGCACTGCAATGCAGTTTTTGCCCCTCATTACCAATGGTGATCCCTTATATTGCCGCTTCGGGGTGAATGCGAACCAAACTTTTGATAATTATCAAATAGATGACTTGCCTATTGGCTGGTATGTAAATTATCAGGCTATGGCAAACCCAGAGCGGCCAAATGGAGCCAGCTACGCTCTTATTATTAGCCTCACGCAAACAGGACCAAACGCCAATGACTATGATTACAATCCCAATGGAGCAGATCTCATAGCCGCGATTGCGGGCAATCCCGGTGCTGACTGGTTCATTGGCAATGAGCCAGATCGACGCCATTTCCAGGATGATATCGAACCCCATGTTTATGCTGCCGTGTACCATGAACTTTATACGCTCATCAAAACGGCCGATCCTACTGCACGTATTTTCGCCGGCACGATCGTCCAGCCCACCCCCTTACGTTTGCAATATTTAGACATGATCTTAGCTAGCTATGAACAGCAACAGGGAGGCGCATCCTTACCAGCTGACGGTTGGAGTATCCACAACTTCATTCTTAATGAAGCCAGTTGTGATTACCCGGACTCATGGGATAATTGTTGGGGAGCCGAAATACCACCTGGACTGGATGATCATTTCGGCGAATTTGTTGCAATTCAGGATAATGATAATATTGATTTGTTCCAAGATCGAATTGTGGCTTTTCGTCAATGGATGTTTGATCGTGGCTACGGTGATTTACCCCTTTCAGTGTCTGAATATGGCATCCTAATGACAGAGGACTTGGGTTTCCCAGACACGCGTGTGAATGCTTTTATGAATGCTTCGGTTAATTATATGCTAACTGCCACTGATCCAGTCCTTGGTGACCCCCATGATGGTGATCGCTTAGTGCAAACTTGGTCTTGGTATAGTACGGGAATTCCAAACGATCCCTTTAATGGCTACTTGTTTGAGGGAACGGTTTCCCCTTGGCCATTGTCATCAATGGGCGTGAATTATGCCGATTTGATTTCGCAACAGAGCAAGGAAATAGATTACTATCCAACTGCTATTTTGAGTGAAACAGTCACCCTAAGTAGTTCAGTAACAATTACGCTGGAAGCTACCATTGCTAATAGTGGTAATACCGTGAAGCCAACGCGCTCCGTAACCGTCCGTTTTTATGATGGTGATCCCCAAATAGATGGCACACCTATTGGCACTGAGCAATTTGTGTCGCTGCCAGGTTGTGGCTACCACCAGCCTGTAACTGTCACCTGGTCAGACGTTCCTTCTGGAAATTATACGGTGTTTGTCGAAGTGGATGCCGATCATTTGGTCACGGAGACAGATGAGGCCAACAATGTAATGAGTGTTAATATTGATGTACCAGGTACTCAATGATAACAAGTACCTGCTACTGACTTTCTGGCCGATATAAGCGTACTTCTAACCGATAGAAGGGAACTGCTTCCACCAACTCTAGATTGTCGTTGAGCCAGGTTTCGCTTTTAGAACTTGGTATTGCCCGACCGGGGAATCGTTCAGCTATCAGCCAGGTACTAGTTGTGGCCAATTCACTTAATGGCCCCTGCTGACCATAGTGGGCTGGTGTCCCTGGTCGATAATAGGCATAAACAGCATTATTCCAGTTGGGGTCTATCCAAACCACATCATGGGGTTGAGCATGCGTCTCAATATAGGCGACAGCACCCCGCCAATCATCTTTTGGCACCGCCCCCAGCATGGCCAATGCCGCTACAAGGGAAACACCTAAGGAGCCATACAAGATGATGGGCCGCTTTCTCTCCCAGGTTGCGATAAGGCAGGCAATGAACAAACATACATAAGGCCAGCCTGTGACTAGGACACGCTTTATCCCAAATAGACGTGGCCAAGCAAATATGACAGTGAGGAGTAGAAAGAGAATAATCAGCAGGGGCGCCAGGATGTTCCTGATCTTTTCCTGTTGCAAAAGCTTATAAACTAGCCCTGAAAGCAAGGCAACTCCAAGGCCAGATGTCACCATTATCATAATATATTGGCTTGACGAAAACTCAGGCAGATGCAAAGCTTGGCGTACTAGGCTAAAGACAAAAATATTGTTAAGCAGGTCAAATAATGCTAATGTGCGTGACCACCATGGCTGGTACAGTATTATCGCCAGACAGGTAGAGATAAACCAGACGAGAAACTGACCTATTGGCCGCCCTTTGATCCACCAATACACAACAAAGACACCACTAAGTCCTATCCACAAGGGAATCATAGGGAAGTCAACGTAAAGGCCAGCGGTTAGAGCTGCTGTGACGGGCACGATTGCTAACCAATGTTCCCACACTAACCCATTGGCCGCTATCAGCCCTAGGCATGAAACAAAGATGTACATTCTTACTTCCTGGCCATACCAGATGTGAAGAGGTGAGAAGGACAGCAGACTCATAGCGACTAAAGCTGAGCGACGATTACTCAATTGGTATCCAAGCAAATAAACTAAACCTACACTGAATAGAGAGGCAATGGCCGATGGCAAACGTACAGATGTCTCACTACTGCCAAACCAATTTACCCAATAGTGCAAGCCCGCATAGTAAAGTGGGGGTCGGCCAACTTCAATGTTACCCGCTAACGTTGTTGCAATGGGTTGTTTTGCCCTGAAAACACCCCAGGCTTCGTCAAACCAAAGACTATTGCGACCTAGGGTCGAGAATCTAAGCAATATTGCCAGTAAAAAAATGATTACTAAGCAGGTTGGATAGACTTTCTTCATAAAGAACAAAACTCCAGATGGGTGAGAAGTCGCTGATTATACAGACTTTTATATTGGATTGAAATTTTAAGTGAATGGTACATTTCGCCGCTTCACCATTTTCCGGTAAAATCGTGCCTTGTCTATGGTGAAACAATTAACACACCTTGATGAGAGCGGACAAGCTAAAATGGTTGATGTGGGCCACAAGCCGGATACGGAGCGGGTGGCGGTGGCACGCGGCACGGTTTTGATGCAGCTGGAGACGTTGCAGCTTATTACTCAAGGTAATATGAAGAAGGGAGATGTGCTGGCAGTAGCCCAGTTAGCGGGCGTGATGGCGGCCAAACGCACCAGCGATCTCATTCCCCTTTGCCACCCACTTTTGTTAAGTCAGGTGGATGTGACTTGTCAGCTTAATCAAGAGAAGAGTTGTGTAGACATTGAGGCGGTGGTCCGCCTGACGGGCAAAACGGGAGTGGAGATGGAAGCTTTAACGGCCGTTACCGTCGCTGGCCTCACAATTTATGACATGGCCAAAGCTGTAGATCGCTCTATGCGCCTGACAAATGTGCGGGTAGTTCGCAAGACTGGAGGGCAAACTGGAGATTGGAGATTAGAGAGTGAGGCTGATTGATCACTCTCAGACAAACTATGCAGATCAAGATACGTTTATTTGCTACCCTGAAAGACCAGGCAGGCAGTCCTCAAATTGAAATCGAACTGCCGGAGGCGAGTACGGTGGAACAGATGTTAACGGCCGTTTCGGCTGATTATCCTAAGTTGGTTCCTGCCTTGCCCACTGCCTTGGTGGCCGTTAATAAAGCCTTTGCCTCTGTCCATACGCCCATTTATGTCGGCGACGAAGTCGCCATCTTCCCCCCCGTCAGCGGTGGTTCGCTGCCACACCCCACTTACTTTGCTCTGAGCGAAGGTGAACCAGACATACGCACTATCCATTCCTGTCTAACCCAGCCTGACGTAGGGGCTATTGTTACTTTTACTGGTTCTGTACGGGGACAAACAGAACGAGATGGTTTGCCTGCAGAGACAATCTATCTGGAATATGAAGCTTATTCCGGTATGGCCGAGCTGAAAATGGCCCAAATTGCTCAAGAGATTTGGGAGCAGTGGCCCCAAGTCAAAGGTGTAGCTATTGTGCAGCGTATTGGCAAACTGGAAGTAGGCGATTTAACCACCTTTGTGGCCTGCGCCTCTGGGCATCGTGATCAGGGCGTGTTCGAGGCGGCCCGTTATGGCATTGACCGCCTGAAAGAGATTGTGCCCGTGTGGAAAAAAGAAGTTAGCCGTGATAAAAGCGTGTGGGTGGAAGGGCATTATCAGGCGACAGATCAAGATAATTGAGGAGAGATTGAGATGGAAAATGGTTATAAACGCCGTGTGGTTATCACCGGACTCGGATTGATAACCCCTTTGGGACATAATGTGCCCGACACATGGGCGGGCATCATGGCTGGCAAGTCAGGTCTTGGCCCGTTTACACTGATGGAAAAGGCTGATCATATCGCGGGTGGATTGTGTGAAGTCAAGAATTTTGATCCCAATACGGCTATCGGCCGTCGTGAGGCCCGACGGCGAGACCGCTACCAGCAATTAGCCACAGTGGCGGCTAATGAGGCCATGCGCCACTCCGGACTAGAGGTGACAGACGCCAACCGAGAACGGATTGGCATTATGTTGGGAACAGGTGTTGGTGGTATTCAAACTTTGGTAGCACAGGAGCATGTGATTTTGGATAAGGGGCTGCGCCGAGTAAGCCCCTTCGCTATTACCATGATCATGCCTAATGGCGCGGCTGGGATGTTGGCCATTGACTATGGCATTCATGGCCCCACACCAACAATTACCACTGCTTGTGCAGCTGGCTGCGATGCAATTGGTCATGCTTTTCGTGCCGTACAGACGGGGATCGTTGATGCGGCTCTGACGGGGGGCAGCGAATCTATCGTGACCCATGTAGCTGTGGGCGGATTTGAGCGGGCTGGGGCTACCTCAGCCAAGACGTTTGATGCGCCACAACCATTTGACAAGAACCGGGATGGCCTGGTGGTGGGCGAAGGCAGCGGTATGTTGGTAATTGAGAGTTTGGACCACGCTCAGACACGTGGCGCAAATATTTTGGCTGAGATTGTGGGATATGGTCAGACAACAGATGCCCACCATATTACGGCCCCATCGGCAGGTGGGGCCGGAGCGGCTCGCGCTATCCGTATTGCCATGCAAGACGCAAAGGTGAATCCAGATGAAGTGAGCTATATCAGTGCGCATGGCACTGCAACGCCGCTCAATGATGCTTCGGAAACGGCCGCTATTAAAACAGCGCTGGGCGATCATGCCTACCATGTGAGTATTAGCTCTACCAAATCAATGACAGGGCATATTATGGGCGCAACAGGCGCGATTGAGAGCGTCTTTTGTTCATTGGCGATCCGCGATCAGGTGATGCCGCCTACTATCAATTATGAAACGCCTGATCCTGACTGTGACTTAGACTATATTCCAAATAAGTCACGTGAAGGGCAGGTGCAGGTATGTGTGAATAATGCTTTTGGTTTTGGCGGGCATAATGCAGTGTTGGTGTTTAAGGAGTTTAAGTAATTGGGTAATCTCTCCGCTCTGGAAGAAATATTAGGTTTTCAATTCCGTGACCATTCGTTGTTGTCGCGGGCCATGACACACCGCTCTTATCTGAACGAGAATCCTGATATGGTGTTGGAGGACAATGAGCGGCTGGAATTTTTAGGAGATGCGGTTTTAGATTTTGTGGTAGGTGCGTTTTTATATCACAAATACCCGGAGATGAATGAGGGGGACTTGACGAGTTTGCGCGCCGCCTTGGTGCGGACGCAGAGCTTGGCTTCGTTTGCCCAAATGTGGGAGTTAGGCCGTTTTTTGCGGTTGGGGTATGGTGAAGAAGAAAATGGAGGGCGGGAGCGACTGCCGATTTTGTGCGCGGCTTTTGAGGCGTTGATTGGTTCTATCTATTTAGATCAAGGCCTTTTGCTGGTTCAGTCGCTGGTGAAGCCATTGATCGAACCGACATTGATTAATATTTTGGAGGAGTCGCTGCATAAGGATGCTAAGAGTGAATTCCAGGTTTGGGCGCAGGCGCAATTTAATATTACGCCACGTTATCAGGTAGTGCATACGGAAGGACCGGACCATGCTAAGGAGTTTACGGTACAAGTATTGGTGGGAGGGGATATGTGGGGGGTGGGAAACGGCCGTAGTAAACAACGGGCGGCGCAAGCTGCGGCGCAGGTTGCTTTGCTGAAAGCGGAACAGGTTGCGGATTAGGTGGTGCGACTGCTTATCACTGGCGGCAGCAGTTATCTGGGCCAATGTCTTGTGTCCCTAGCCCAAAAGCAACATACCGTTTGTTATACTTTTTTTGAGCACGATCCGCTGTCTTTAGCTGGTGGAGAGTGTGTAGATGTCCGTGAGAGAACGGCCGTTTCCCAACTCGTTGCCTCCTTTCAGCCAGATATCATTATTCACACCGTTGGCTCAAATCGGTCAGATGATATGCGGAAAGTAATTGTGCAGGGCACCCAGCATGTAATGCAGGTGGCAGCCCAAGTAGGTGCACGGCTAGTTCACATTTCAACAGATGCCATTTTTGATGGCACGGAGGCCCCTTATGCCGAAACGGCCGTACCTACTCCGGTAAATGAGTATGGTCGGGCCAAAGCTGAAGCCGAAGCTGTTGTGCGCCAGTATGACGATCATGTGATTGTCCGCACTTCCCTTATTTATGATTTACAGCGAATGGATCATGGCACTGCTTGGATGAGTAAAGCCCTGCACGAGAGGAAACCAGTGACTCTCTTTGCCAATCAGATACGCAATCCAGTATGGGTGGAGACCTTAAGCCGTGCTTGCTTAGAGCTGGCCGACAATGATTATGTGGGTGTGCTAAATGTGGCCGGGCAACAAGTCTTAACGAGGGCAGAATTTGCCTTGCGTATGTTAGATTGGTGGGGTGTGCAGGCACGGGAACCGCTGACGATAGGGATGAGTGATGCCTCGTGGTCATTGGATTGTCGCCTGGATATGGAGCGGGCAACGGCCGTTTTACAAACGCCACTTTTGGGGGTAGATGAGGTATTAGATATGGCAGCCAAACAGCCCTGAAAAGAGAATACCTTAGTTCGGAACTGTGCTTGTGGGAAGTTGGAAACACAGTATAATCCACCTAGTAAAGGCTGGTATCCAGCTAACAGCAATTCTCAATCTAAAACAGGGGGTGACATGAGAGGCAAAAGGTGATAGGGTCAGCGTTTTGCAGCAAGGAGAGAAAGATGAATAATAGTATGACCCTGAACAAAATCACAGAACGATTGGGACAATCGTGGAGCGAGTTACCAGATTATCGTAAGCTCAATAACAATACCAAATATGAGATAGCTGATGCAGCCAAAGCTGCTTACTCAGTCTTCTTCATGCAATCACCCTCATTCCTGGCCCATCAACGGGATTTGCAGCGACGAAAAGGGAAGGATAATGTAGAAGCTCTCTTTGGTGTGAGCAAGATACCCAGTGATAATCAGGTCAGGAACCTGTTAGACCCCGTCTCACCCGACCATTTCCAGGCCGATTTCCGCTGGTTGTATCAGGAATTAGAAAATAGTGGTCAGCTTGCTTCCTTTCAGGACTATAAAAGCACTTATCTGGTGGCTTTTGATGGGGTTGTTTTCCACTCCTCGACCAAGATACATTGTGACCAGTGCAGCCAGCGCAAAGACCGCAATGGCACAATCCATTATTATCACAGTGCCATCTTGCCAGTGATGGTCAAACCAGGTTCAGCCCAAGTGGTATCACTGCCACCAGAGTTCATCGTGCCTCAGGATGGACACGAGAAACAAGATTGTGAACGAGCGGCTGTCAAACGCTGGTTGAGCCAACATCATGACTATTTTCAACCCGGCACTGTGACCTATTTGGGGGATGACCTCCATTCCAATCAGCCACTGTGTCAGTTGATTGAGCAAACCTATAAGCAATCCTTTATCTTCGTTTGCAAACCAGATTCTCATACCATCCTCTATGAATATGTCGCCTCTGTAGAAGGGGTTGGTCGCCTGCAAAGCAAACAAGAGCGTCACTGGAACGGCCGTCATGGTGAAATCTGGTCTTATCGTTTCCTCAATGAAGTGCCCATCAAGGCTGGTGAGGATGCTCTCCTGGTCAACTGGTTTCAGCTAACCATCACTCATGAGGATACAGGTGAGCAACTCTTTCACAATGCTTGGATTACCAATCATCTCCTTACACTCAAGAATGTGGTAGTCTTGGCTCGCTGCGGGCGCACCCGCTGGAAGGTTGAGAATGAAAATATCAATATTCTCAAGACCAAGGGCTACAATCTCGAACACAATTTTGGTCATGGCAGCTCTCATTTGGCCAACGTCTTTTTCTCCCTCAATATCCTGGCATTTTTGACCCATACTATTCAGCATTATGTCAATCGAGCCTATCGTCTTCTACGCGACGCTTTAGCGGTGCGGCGCACCTTTTTCAATGACCTCAAGGCTTTGACCCGTTACATGGTTTTCGACAGCTGGGATGCTTTGTTTGACTTTATGCTTGATGGTCTTGAATTGGAGTTACCTCCTTGACCCTTTTTAGCCAATTTCAGAATGAGAATTGCTGTCCAGCTAATTAAAATAGCCTAAAGGATTAAGAGGACGCATTGAAGAAAAAGCCCCGATTGCTAGTTTTACCTTTCTTGTCGTTTTGCTTGATACTTATGGCTTGTAATAGTGTCAGTGATGAACCTGCTGATGTTAGAGCTGGTGAAGGTACCGTTGCGGTAGATTGCAGTAGTGATGATGTTTTTTGTGTCAGTTTGGTAACAGACGTAGGTGAAATTGATGATAAGACTTTCAACCAATCAGCCTATGAAGGCATAAAATCTGCAGAGTCTAATTTTGGGGCTTATATTGAGTTTGTGGAGACGACTGATGCCAAAGATTATGCTGCTAATATCAGCTCATTTGCCGATAAAGGGTACGATGTCATTGTGACAGTAGGTTTTGCGCTAGGGCAAGCTACTTTAGAAGCGGCTGCTCAGTATCCCGACATTGATTTCATCGGTGTAGATCAATACCAGGATGAAGCTGTGGACAATGTAGCTGGCATTGTCTTTCCTGAGGATAAAGCTGGTTTTATGGCTGGTGCCTTAGCGGGCATGTTGTCCGAAAGTGGTACGGTAGCGGCCGTTTTAGGAACCGATTTGATACCAGCTGTAGTAGCCTTCAAAGAAGGTTATGAAAATGGGGCCTATTATGTTAATCCCGATGTGAACCTTATCTCCACCTACCATCCTGGTGGTTTGGACGTGGCCTTTGCTGCCCCTGAATGGGGCGCAAGTACGGCCAAGCAAGCGATTGACCAAGGTGCAGATGTTATCTTTGGGGCCGGTGGTAAAACTGGTAATGGTGCTTTGATTGAAGTTGCCAACAATAGTGGCCTTTACTGTATCGGTGTAGATTCAGATCAGTGGGAGACCGTGCCCGAAGCTCGACCTTGCCTCGTTTCTAGTGCTATGAAGCTCATAACTCCTGCTGTGCTGGATTTGATAGGCATGTCGAAAGATGGAAATTTCCCCGGTGGCAACTTTGTTGGTGATGTGGGTTTGGCTCCTTTTCATGACTTTGATGGTCTGGTTAGTGATGAGATCAAGAGCCGCTTGGCTGAGATTGAGGCTGGTTTGCTGGATGGGTCTATCTCTACTGGCTACAGTCCGTAAAATGGCACTTTGTGCGGCTATAGCTTACGATATGCTTTGCTAGAGCAAATGGCACATTACAGGGATGGTTTGGAGCAAAATAGGATGCAAATTTCAACTCCCTTGATTAATCAGGTGACATCCTCTTATAATTAGGACAAATTAAGAGGCAATATTTTTATGGGGCGATTAACAACTAGGCAATTACAACGCAAACGCAGTGACAGAAAACCGCGGTCATCTCGAAAGTCTGGGTTGCAACCGGGTGATGTTCTACAGGAGAGGTATCGTATCGTAGGCCCGCTGGGTGCTGGTGGTTTCAGTTCCGTATACAAGGCACGGGATATGAGATTCCCTAGTGTCACAAAATTGTGTGCTATCAAGGAGATGTTGATCTCCACTAATGATCCTCAACTACGCGACCTAACAATCAAATCTTTTGAGCGTGAAGCAGGTATGTTGGCCATGCTCGATCACCCATCCATTCCTGATATTTCAGATTATTTCACGGAGCAAAACCGAAGCTATTTGGTTTTGGAGTTGATTCGTGGTAAAGACCTGGATGATTGGCTGAAAGATGAAACGGAGAAGATTGATCAAGAGACAGCCATCGATTGGGCCTTGCAGGTTTGTGATGCTCTGGAATACTTGCATACACAAAAACCACAACCCATTGTCTTTCGCGATATGAAACCATCCAATATCATGTTGGATCAGCATAAACGGATTCGGTTGATTGATTTTGGGATTGCCAAGCTGTTTGAAGCAGAACAGCATAAAGGCACGATGATTGGCACGGAGGGATATTCGCCGCCAGAACAATATCGGGGTATTGCTACACCAGCCGGAGATGTTTATGCGCTGGGAGCAACATTGCATCATTTGCTGACACAACAAGACCCGCGCTTGGAGCCACCTTTTACGTTTGCAGAACGGCCGATACGCAGTGTCAACCCCCAAGTTTCGCCCGCTTTAGAGGCTTTGGTGAATCGTTGTCTGGCCTATAATCCTAAAGAACGGTATACAGATGCTACAGCACTCAAAGAAGCTTTGATTGCTTTACGTGATGGTAGTCAGGAGACAGTTGCTGGTATGACGGCCGTTGCCTCCAACATGCCACCCCAAACCATGTCCGGTAGCCCTGCATCTGCAGGTGTAGCCACTCCCCAAGTTCAGCCTATCTGGACTTTCAAATGTGAGGATGAAATTCGTCGTCAAGTCGCCATTGATAGTGGCATGGTTTATGTTGGCTCCTATGACAACAATCTATATGCTCTTAGCCAAGGTAGTGGGCAATTTCTTTGGAAATTCCCAACGAAAGATAGCATCGCCTCCACAGCTGCTATCTTTGATGAAGATGTATTTATCACTTCAGCCGACCAACATCTCTACTCAATCAACAAAAAAACAGGTGAAATGAATTGGCGGCACCATACCGATGGCCCGATCTACTCCTCACCCACAATTCGATATGATCATATATTTTTTGGTTCAGATGATTTTAATTTCTATGCCCTAAACGCTAAACGCGGCAAAGTAGTTTGGAAAACCAACGCATTTAGCCCCGTTCGCTCCACTGCCTTTGTGGGTGATGAGCTTGTCTACTTTGGTACTGAAGGTGGCTACATTTATGCTCTGGAGCTTGGCAGCGGTAAAATGAAGTGGCAATCTCAGGCCAAACGGGCTGTCACATCTTCTCCATATGTAACAGAAGATATTGTGTTTGTTGGCTCAGTGGATTCCACCGTCTACGCCATTGATGCCAGTTCAGGTTGGACAATTTGGCGTTTTAGAGCCAGGCGGGCGATCATTTCTTCACCCATTGTTCATGATTACACAGTTTACATTGGCTCATCTGATGGTAATCTCTATGCCATTGATATGGATACTGGACGGCAACAATGGGCCTTTGAATCGGGTGGTCAAATTGCTTCTTCACCATTTGTATGGGAAGACTTGCTCTATGTGGGTTCGACCGATGGGAAAGTGTATTGTTTGACAACCAAACGGGGTGAAGTGCAATGGGTTTATGAAACCGGCGGCCCTGTCATCGCTTCCCCTATAGTAGTAGATAATATAGTTTATGTTGGCTCGACAGATAAACATTTATATGCTTTGCCCATTTAGGCAATGGTCTTTTTGACATTTTTATAATTCTTAGTAGCCGTTCGGAATTAACTTAGCATTTTCCAAACCGAACGGCTACTTGAAGCCCATTCGTCAAATCTACAACTTATTTACGAATGGGCACTTGGTAGGAAAAGCCATTGCTTATGGAATCGTCCTCCTAACTGGGAGAGTTATTTGTGGGCGATCCCTTTGCAACTAGACAGAGAGAAAACATATACTTTAAACAGGTACGATGTATGAATGAACCAGTTAGCTCTCCAGAGGAACAAGCCGAGAAACATCAGCCTAAGCAGGAAGTTCAGCCTGGACTAGAGGTTCAACCAGAACAAGAAGTTCAGCCTCACATTATCAATGTGGATAGCGGCGATGCTAATGCAGATGATACAAACAAATTGTTCGATTTAACGGATGATGCTACTAGTCCCCTAGAAGTTATAGCCGCCATCAATAAAACGGCCGCTTTGGTGACAGAATCCATGCCCGAAATTCAAGTGGCCAAACGATGTCATGTTGGTGCTATCCGGGAGCGCAACGAAGACTCTTGTCTCGTATTCATGTCCGAAACAGGTGGCCATTTCCCTCTCATGCCCTTTGGCCTTTATATTGTGGCGGATGGCATGGGCGGACATCAAAATGGACATCTAGCCAGCAAGTCAGCCTCACGCATGGTTGCGGGCAACATTATTAATAAAATCTATATGCCCTTGCTACGAGAAGATGGCAATCCTATCCAGGCTCCCATACAAGAAGTGATGACTGAAGCTGTTCAAGCAGCTCACCACGCTATATACAATCCTGATCCAGAGGAAGATGGTGGCACAACGTTAACATCTGCCCTCATACTCGGCCGTCGATTGTACATCGCCCATGTAGGTGATACGCGCGTATATCTGAAAACAGATGATACATTCGAGATGCTCACAACGGACCACTCTTTAGTGCAGCGCTTACAAGAAGTGGGACAACTGACGGCTGAAGAGGCTACATTTTACCAATATCGGCATATCCTTTTAAGAGCATTAGGACAAGGCGAAGAAGAGGACATAGAAGTAGATACCTATATGCGTCGTCTGCCCGAGTCAGGGATATTATTGCTCTGTACGGATGGTTTAAGCGGAATGGTTACTGATGATGCAATGCAGGAGATATTAAATCAAGATATACCATTAGACCAAAAAGCCAATGATTTGTTTGAAGCAGCTATGGCTGCTGGGGGCTATGACAATATTACGGCAATATTGGTACAATTCCATCTATAACTACGTTTTCTCACAGCCTCGCCAACTAAGCCCCTTTTCTATATTCAAGGCGAGTCAGTAGATCGCTATCATAGGTATTCAGTGCAACGCACAAACCCTGCTGATTTTTACAGAATACTTGGACTAAAAGCCAACGCCCCTGCTGAAGCAATTCAGGAGGCATTTACTGCTCTGACTGCCAAAATACCCCCTGAATCACGAACAAAAGACAATCCAACTTATTATCGGATTGTGCAAGCATATCGAATTTTGAGTGATCCTGATCGGCGGGCTGCCTATAATGCTTTTTTGGCCTCAAAGGCTCCTCAGTTATTGAGATTAGATACTGAGTTAAGTAGCAATAGGCTCCCTTTATTGGATACGACTCAACTTGCCTATTTACTAATCAATATCAAGCCGCCGCAGCAAGAGGATCGCACACACAATCCCCTAAACCTTTCCCTGGTCATTGATCGCAGCACCTCGATGCGAGGTGTCAGACTAGAAAGGGTGAAAGCTGCTGTCAATCTCATTTTGGATAAGCTAGCACCAAATGATGTTTTATCCGTTATAAGCTTCAGCGATAGAGCAGAAATTGTGCTGCCGGCTGGTAATGTTAGTGAAAACAAACCCGCCTTGGGTACGAAAATACGAGGAATGCAGGCATCAGGAGGCACAGAAATCTTTCAAGGGCTTGAAGCAGGTGTGACCCAGTTGAATCAAGTACCCCTGGCAAATTACACAAATCACTTGGTTTTGCT
This sequence comes from Promineifilaceae bacterium (SeqCode), assembly GCA_965223555.1. Taxonomy (GTDB): domain Bacteria; phylum Chloroflexota; class Anaerolineae; order Promineifilales; family Promineifilaceae; genus CBDCWU01. The sequence continues at coordinate 1,063,389 of CBDCWU010000009.1, read as the reverse complement.
CACAGATGGGCACACCTATGGTGATGCTGATAAATGTTTGACACTTGCGAAAAAAACGGCCACTCAAGGGATTGGTATTAGCGCATTTGGTATTGGTTATGAGTGGAATGATGACTTTCTTGATCAACTTGTTCGGCCGTCTGGTGGGCGCTCTGACCATATAGAAAAACCTGGACAAATTATTGAATTTCTGGAAAAACATATCAATGGTCTTGGCGATGTATATGCACGTAATGTGCGCCTACATCTTGATTTGCCCCAAGCTATTACGTTACAGTACGGTTTCAAACTAGCCCCCTTTGCCCAAGCTGTTCATGCTGAGAACAAAGAGATAAAGTTAGGTAATATTGAAGGACGGGCATCCTTGAAGTTGTTGTTGGAACTTAATGTACAGCCTCACCAAGCAGAGACGCAGATCACAATTCCGCTAAAAATAACGGCCGATATTCCCGGCCAAAAACGACCTCGGAAAAACTTCCAAAAAAATATCCAACTAAACATTCAAGCTGACCCACCTGAAACAGAATTGCCGCCCGAACTCGTCTCTGCTGTCCGTGTACTTAATATTTATCGTCTGAACGAGAAAGTGTGGGATGAAGTGGAAGCAGGGGAGCTAGAAATGGCTACCCAGCGTATGAGGCATCTGTCCACGCGTCTTCTTGAAGTAGGCGAGGCCCAGCTTGCCCATCAGGCACACACTGAAGTGATGCGTTTAGAAAAGATGGGAGATATGTCTGAAGAAGGTCGTAAAAAATTAAAATACGGTACTCGTTCTCTCTTCACAGGTTTGTTAGAGGATTTGGATTTAGAAAAATGATTTCATGTTTTGAATGTGGCGCATCCCAATATCCAGGGACATTATTTTGTAGTGAATGTGGTGAACGTCTAGCTGGGTCTGCTGCCAATCAGCGTACCAACGTTTTGCCTTTTGCCGAAATAGGTAGTCAACCCTTGCCCATTCCGGTAGATGTCAACAAACTTGAACCACCCCAAGCACCTAAACAAGTGCAGTTCCTCATTCCCAGCAGTCGTCGGCGCTTAGAGCTAAAATTATTAAACCAAATACGTGTTGGACGAGCCGATCCCGAGGCCAACATCTCTCCAGAATTGGACTTTACGCAAGATCAAGGCATCGAAAACGGTATTTCCAGATTGCACGCTACGATACAATTAACAAAACAAGGGATCATCCTAACAGATTTGGATAGCACAAACGGTACATTCCTTAATAATGGTCGCCTACCTGCTCAACAACCATTTTTAGTAAGAAGTGGTGACGAGATCAGATTTGGTGACCTCTTAATTCATATCTTTTTTGATTAAGCATTAGACCTACAATTACAATCAAAAAAGAATCAGGAAAACTATGAAATCAATAATCGTTCATATCGCAAATGAAGATGCAGTTGTGTGTGAAGTGGAAGATTTGCCCGATCCAACGGCCGTATCTATGCTCGTTCATAACCCGCGCAAGCGTGATGGCATGGATCTCCATTATTTAGATGATGATGTCACCTCCTTGATCATTCCCTGGCATCGCGTCAATTTTATCCAAGTGTTGCCCGCTGGTGATGAAGAAGATGTAATCGGCTTTGTCCGTTAGTCAATATGTTAGAGAAGGTACCTGACTCTCTCGAACAAACCGCACCACGGCTCATTCTCATTGTAGATGATGAGTCACGTATGCGTCGTTTCATTCGCATGAACCTTGAGCTAGAAGGCTATCAGGTTATCGAAGCGGACAATGGCCTAGTCGCTCTAGAGCGCATTCGTGAATACACGCCCGAACTCGTTATCATGGATGTGATGATGCCGCAGATGGACGGGTTTGAGACACTAAAACTCTTGCGCGAAATCTCAACAGTGCCCGTTATTCTTTTAACCGTCAAAGATGAGGAAGAAGACAAGATTTATGGTTTAGGATTGGGTGCAGATGACTATGTAACCAAGCCTTTTAGTCCACGGGAGCTGAGCAGCCGAGTGAATGCGGTTCTCCGTCGTGCCGACTGGCCAGCCCCGCCACCACGTACAATATTGAAAGTTGATGATCGCTTGTCCATTGATTTCAATCGTCATCAGGTTATTGTAGATGAGGCACGGGTAGATTTAAGGCCGACTGAATATCGTCTGCTTAACCATTTAGTTCAAAATGCAGGTTGGGTTGTGCCGCATGATACGCTGCTCGCCAAAGTATGGGGGTATGAATATCGTGATGAAACGCACTATCTGCGCCTGTACATCAATTATCTGCGCAAGAAAATCGAGAAAGATGCAGCCAAGCCTGAATATATTCTGACAGAACGGGGGGTTGGCTACCGCTTCGTTGATTTTAGAACGTAAACTTTATAGAATAATGGATTCGCAGCAAACACCGCTTCTGCTTCTGGCAGTGCGGCAAGTACAATTAATAGAAGGGATTCTGTCCAATTTGGATGTTGAATATCATGACGGATGCTGTTGTAATGGTGACGGAAGAGAAATTCTTCAAACTAATAAAGACTTATCTTACAAAAAGTGAATTAGCTTGCGTGCAAGAAGGATTTGAAATGGCTTGCCAGGCACACGGTAAACAACGCCGTAAGTCTGGCGAGCTTTTTTTTACGCATCCACTGACTGTTGCCTATTATTTGGCCCGCTATCACTTGGACGCTGCCACGTTAACGGCCGCTTTGCTACATGATGTAGCCGAAGACACCAAAATTTCTCTCAACGAGATTGAAAAAACATTTGGAGAAACAGTAGCTAAACTGGTAGACGGCGTAACCAAACTTAAAAACGTCAGTGACGACGACTCCCAAGATAAGCAGCTCACCCCCCAGGAACTCCAGGATGTCACCCTTCACAAGCTGCTGGATGCGATGACAAGTGATATGCGAACAGTCATTATCAAACTGTTTGATCGTCTCCACAACATGCGCACCATCAGCGCCATGCCAGCCCCCAAACAGATTAAAAAAGCCAAAGAAACTATTACTGTTTATGCACCCCTCGCCAACCGTTTGGGTATGTGGATGCTCAAAAGCGAATTGGAAGCGCGTTCTCTAGCCATTATTCACCCCCAAGCCCATCAAAAGATTCAACAACGATTAGCAGAAATTCGAAGAAACCAGAAGACACGTTATGAGATAATCCGCCAGGAAGTTACAGATTGTTTGACCAATGCGAACATTAAAGCCGTTGTCTCATTGGAGCCGCAAAATATTTATACCGTCTATCAAGATGCTGTAAATAAGGATATTGTTTATGATCAAATTGATGACACATTGCGGTTAGAAGTCCTGACCTTTGATCGTATAGATTGTTATACAGCCGTAGGTCATTTGCACGAATATGGCAAACCCGTGCCGGGCAAATTTGATGATTACATTGCTGTCCCCCGCGACAACTTATATCGCTCCTTACATACCACTGTCGTTCATCCTGATGGGCAGCAAATTAAGTTGCGCATACGTACTGAAATGATGGACAAGGTTTCGGAAATTGGTGTTCTGGTTCAGTGGCGCTATGCCGACACGCCTGTGTGGTCACATCAGGTTGAGGAACGTATAAAGGCGTTTTTAGATAGTATCCGTGATAATATCTATGTCGAACCGCAGGACCCCAGCACGGGGGTTGTTGGCGTTGTAGAGGATACATTCCGGCAACAAATCCGTGTCTACTCGCCACGCGGGGAGATGTTTGATTTACCTGTGGGGGCAACACCGATTGATTTTGCTTATAAGATTCATACGGGCTTGGGCGATCAGTGTCAGGCTGCATATGTGAACAATGAATTCCACCCGCTCAATAAGCCTTTGCAGGATGGCGATAGAGTGCGTATTGAGAAGCGCCCTTGGGCACAACCACGCCGAGCTTGGTTGGATGAGGATTTGGGATATATTGCCACCAATTATGCCCGCACACATGTTCGCCGTTGGTTTCGTCGCCTCCCGGACGATTTAGCTGTCAATCAAGGTTATGACCTTCTTAGAGCAGAGTTGCGAAGCCTTGATCTACCTAGATACTCCCACAAAAAGATAGCAACTACTTTAGACTATTATACGAAAGAACAACTCTATTACTGTCTCGGCCGGGCTGAAATTTTGCCAACGACAGTGGCCACACGGGTATTAGAGGATGTTTGGGGACAAGGGCCGGCTCGGCATCTAGATAGTGTGGTCTATGCTGGCAATGGTGAGAGGTTTATTGTGGCGAGTGCAGACGGCCGTCGTCTGCGTTTGTGTCAGACCTGTAATCCCCGACCTGGAGATTCAATTACAGGTTTCCTAAGGGCAGACGGCGGGGTCACCGTTCATCGAGATAGCTGTCACCTCGTTCGACCAGAGCATATGACAGGCCGTTTGCTTAAATTGGGGTGGAGCGAGACACAACGACAAGCTCATTTGATTACATTGCAGATAGACGTTCATGATCGGCCCGGATTATTGTATGAAATCACGAACCTTGTGGGCACAGATAAGACCAATATCTCTTACATATACACCCCACCCCATAATGCCAAGGGGCAGACACGAATTGTTGTGAGTTTAGAGATTGTGCGGCCACGCCAACTTGTGCGCATTTTGCACCAGATTCAAGTCTTAGCCAACGTCATTAAGTGCCAGATATTGCCAGCTGGCCCACCTGCTCATAAAGATGAATATCTGCCGCCAACACTGTATCGGCCAGAGTAAGCTTACCAGCATGAACTTATTCCAAGCAGGGCTGAAACAGCAGCTCGAAGAAGAATCGCCGCTGGCAAACCGGATGCGCCCCCGTACCTTAGATGAGTATATGGGGCAAACACATATTGTGGGGCCGGGACGGCTGCTGCGGCGGGCCATTCAGGCAGATCAATTGTCCTCACTCATTTTCTATGGGCCGCCAGGCACGGGCAAAACGACCTTGGCCACCGTCATTGCCAACAGCACCAAAAGCACCTTCATTACCCTAAATGCCGTTCTGGACGGTGTGGCTCAACTGCGGGCGGTGATTGCGGATGCGCTAGAACGGCGAGAGCTTTATCGACAGCGTACCACACTGTTTGTAGATGAGGTGCATCGCTGGAACAAGGCGCAGCAAGATGCGCTGCTACCCCACGTGGAAAAAGGCACCATTATCCTCATCGGCGCGACGACGGAAAACCCTTACTTTGAAGTGAATAAAGCTTTGGTCAGCCGTAGCCGTATTTTTCAGCTTAAGCCGCTGACAAATGATGATTTGCGGCAGATTGCTTACCAGGCATTGGCTGATGAGGAGCGGGGCTATGGCAAGTTGGATGTGGGGCTGCAACCGGAGGCGCTTGATCATTTGGTGGATATGGCTAATGGAGATGCGCGGGGGGTGCTGAATGCGCTGGAACTGGCTGTGGAGACGACATCGCCTGCTGAAAACGGCCGTATCACCATCACCTTGGCTGTGGCTGAAGAATCCATCCAAAAGCGGGCCGTGCTGTATGACAAAGATGGTGACACCCATTACGATACTATCTCAGCCTTCATCAAGAGTTTGCGCGGCTCAGACCCGGACGCTGCCCTTTATTGGCTGGCAAAGATGGTTTATGCCGGAGAAGATGCTCGTTTTATATTCCGGCGCATGGCGATTTTGGCGGGGGAGGATGTCGGATTAGCTGATCCGCAAGCCATGACAGTGGTGATGAGCTGTTGGCAGGCTTTTGAACGAATTGGGATGCCAGAGGGACGCTTTCCCTTAGGACAAGCCGCCCTCTATTTGGCAACCTGTCCCAAGTCGAATTCCGTCATGGCCTTTTTTGATGCGTTAACGGCCGTTGAAGGTGAACAAGAAGCGGAAGTACCCAACCATTTGCGTGATGCCAACCGTGACAAGGAAGGCTTTGGGCATGGCAAAGGCTACTTGTATCCCCATGCCTATCAAGACCATTGGGTGGCGCAGCAATATTTACCCGAAGCCTTGCAGGGGAAGATGTTTTATGAGCCAAGCGATCAGGGGTATGAGGCGAACATTGCCTTGCAGGTGGCGCGGCGGCGCGAGGCGCAGTTAGCAGCAATGGTAGAGGGCGAGGCGGAGAGCGTAGGGCAGGGAGAGGTTCTGACGACAAGCCCGGTAAATAGAGCGCGGGATGCTTGGTTGCAGCGGACGATTGCCAACAGCGGACGCAATTTGGGTGAGATGCGGGATAAGCTGTTTGCACTGGCAAATGTGCAGCGACATCATGTGGTGCTGGACGTGAAGGCGGGTAGTGGCTTGTTGACCTGGGAGGCGGTGCGTCAGGCCCCTGAGGGGCAAGTGTATGCCCTAACGGCCGACGCCACCAGCGCCGAGGCTTTACGACAACAAGCCAGTCGTTTGCCCGAATTGGAACGGCCGATTATCTTGCAGGGAGATGTGGGTGAATTAGAATATCTCCTCTCCCTCCGTGATGAAGCTGACATTCGCTTCGATGTCATCCTCGGGCGTAACCCCTTCACACAAAATGAAACAGGTAAGCCGTTGATTGATTCTTTAGCGAGTTGGTTGGCGGCAGACGGCCGTTTTGTGTTCAGCCAAACTATTCCCCGACACACGCAGCGCTTATACCAGTTGGTAGATTGGTCGCGGACTGATCCAGACCTGGCCCAGCAAGTGGCCCAAGCGGAAGAGGCCATTTACACTAAGCCTGATGATCCTCTGGTGAATTGGGATGAAACCGACCTGGAAGCGGCTTTGCAAGAAAGTGGTATGCAGGTGCGGTTGCAGATTGAAAAACAGGTGGAGGGGCGGCGCATAACGGCCGATTACCTCACACGCTGGTTCCGAAGTGACAATGCTGAACGGCCGAGCTATGCCCAACATTTACGACGGGGTGGGTTAGAAACGGCCGCTGTGGAGCAAGTGGCAAAGTTGTACGAGCGTCAGTTATTGAATCAAGTCGTGAAATGGTACACAGTGACCGTAATCGGGGTGGCTCAGTAGGGCGGGTAATGAAATGACACAAATAAATTGCAGAAGAACCGTGTACGCCAAAATTTTGAGAAGACAGATTTCTTTTCTTATGAACTAGCCGAAAGCATATTTCCTAGGGAAACAGTCATTTGTTTTAGGCTTCGTGACCAGGGATTCTGGGGCTGATTAACAACAAAGAGACCCTTGCTTTGTGTCACAAGCAGGTCATCGGTCAAAGGTAGTAGCCCCACAACAGGTAGGCCAAATTCTTCTTCAACCTCTGCTTTGAATTGTTGTGCATTTGTAGAAGCGGGCAATTGGTTCACAGCAAAAATAACCTGCGGCACATCTAATTTGCGAATAATATCAAGTAGGCTTTCTGTGGCCGACATCTCCTGACGATTGGCACGTAAGACGATGAGGGCAGCATCACAGATGGCTAGAGACAAGAGGGTTTCTTCCTGTATGCCAGATTGTGACTCGGCCAGTAGCACATCTAAGGTAAGGCTCTCTATAAAATCAGACATCCCATCATTTAGAATGCCTACGTCATAGCCCTCACGCAACACGCGCGCAATATGGGCCGGTTCTGAATTCGCCGAAATGACAAAGAGACGGCCGTTTTCCTGAACAATCTGTGCTTGGCTGCTAACATCTAATACAGTCTCTTTGATGTCACACTGCCCCCATAAATAATCATTCAGCCAAAATTTATTTCCCGTTATGCCGAAAATTTGGGGCATACGTGGGGCTTGCAAATTTGTCTCCATAATGCCCACACGCAAACCACTTTGGGCCAAAATAGCCCCCAAGTTAACGGCGATCTGCGTCTTGCCTACACCGCCATGATAGGAATGAATAGCAATTATTGGGCAGGAGCCTGGCCAAGGGACAGCGGGCCAAGGTTCGTCAGTGGGTGAAGCCTGTTCCGCTTCCACACTGGCCGATTGGGTCTCTTCTAGTGTTGCAAAAAAGTCATCAACCCCATCGTTCGCAGCCATATTTACTACCATGGCTGCATCCTCACGTATCTCTGCTAGTAAAGCCTCGTAGATATCTGTGTCGTCCGGATGGTTGATGGCTACTGAGGCTGCATCAGCCATCTTTGCTAATAAACCTGGCACGCCTCCGCTTGTTAAATAAACAGTTCTCAAATCAATATCCATGAGCTGTCGCCGATCAAACAGATACTCTTTGACATGCTCCTCTGTAAAAAGTTCCAAGCCTGTTTGCACCACAATGTGCTTGGCAAAATCTAACTCAGGTATGCGCCGCCCGGCAATAATCACGGTGATATGCGACAAATCGCCTTGGTTTAGGCGGGCGACTAACTCATCAGTCAGCCATCGTCCCACAGCTTCTGGGCTGTTCTCATATGAGTCAAAGAAGAGGGAAACGGCCGTTCTCCCTGCCAAACGCTCCAATTCATCAAAAAACAGGTTGCTCACACGCCACGCCAAATCCCGCTGCTCCTTTTCCGAAGAAGCCACTCGACTCAAATCAAACTGCCTTTCAGCCAGCCCCAATTCTTGCATAAACGTTTGCAATTGCGAGAAATTTCCCTCGCCCAACTGTCTTATCATGCGCTCAACCAGCACAACACTATTTTCCAAATCCTCCTCACCTAAATTAACCAGTGCCACAGGAATCTGCTCCTGCCGGCAATGATTTTGCATATGGCGCAGCAGCCAACTTTTGCCCATATCTTTTTCGGCTTCGATGAGCATCATTTGTTGGCGCGTACGTGGCTCCAATAATTTGCGAAAGCCTCTAAATTTCGTTTCTCGATTGACAAATAGCTTCGGATCATAGGCAATAGTTCTGAAATCAGTAAAATCAGCAACTGGCTGACTCTCTGCCTCCATTGTTGTAGGCTCCGGTAATTCATAAAAACTTAAATCAGCCCCTTTTGCCTGTACCCGCTGCACCAATTCGGGCAAACGGCCGTTCTCCACCACCCACTGTTGTAAACCCTTCAACTTCTCCTCACGCCAAGCCTCGCTCCCCCAAGCAAACCTCTCTGGCTCAGGAAAATCACGCACAGGCAGACCAAAACCTCTAAACAGCCTCTCCACATCTTGATCCGAACGATAAGTCGCTACCAAAATCATAAAAAGATAAGGACGCAAATTTAGATAAGGGCGTACTCTGGCTAAAGCCGCCAACAACTCACTCACCCGCCCTGTGCGCATCATCGTGCGCTGCAATTCAAGAGCCTTACTTGACTTGGTTTGCCCTGCTAAATCTTCATAATCTAGGCTCAATTCAAAGCAAAGTGTATAAAATTCCTCAAGATCAAAACTTTCTGCCATCAGGCGGTACAATGGCTTTGTGGCTACCTCCCAACTGAGGCCGTCTTCAGCAGATTCAGATACCTGCTCCCCTGCTACCAAGTCAGACTGTCGTACCGCAACGGGCACATATTCACCGCTTGCTTCGCCCAAAACTGTTACTTGGCTGCCTGCCTTGACCCGTCCCAAAACCACGGCCGTTCGCGCTGGTTCCGCCCGCAGATTAATGCCAAATTCCCCAACTTGGGCCACATCACCTGACTCAGCAATCAGTAGAAACGCCGCAGAGGCCCAACCTTCAACCATCTCAGCTGATGTTAGCCTGTACGCCACTACCCCCAACGGCCGTATCACATCTATCATCTCCGGCAACGGCCGTAACGTCATCACCCAGCGCACATTTGGCGGCAATTCAGACATCGCCGCCAACAACTCCGCCACATTCTCCTCCGGCGCACCCGCCGCCGCCACATCCCAGCCATCAAGCACCAACACCATCCCAGGTACAGAGCCATTCGCCAGCAGCCGCTCTATAGGTTCACGAATATAGATATCAAAGTCACCGCGTAGCGTCGTAGGCTGTAGATTAAGCTGTATCTGCCCCTCATCCAACAACGACTCAGGCATCTGCGGCACGGCCTTTTGTGCTATCTGCTGACGCCGTTCCTGCTCCTGCACAACCTCCTGCAAAGAACGGCCGTAATCCTCATACCGATTCCCCAACTGCGCTGCCAGAGACTTGTACAAGCCATCCCAGTTCATCGTCCACTCATCATCCGCCAGAAAGAAATGAACCGCTCCCACCCAATCCTGCTGTGCCAACTGGGCTACCAACTCACCTTTGCCACTTCCCTCCTCACCCGTCACCAAGAAAAACCGCTCTCCTTCGGGATTTTGTCGCCAGGCATCAATCGCCGCCAACGCCCCCTCATCCGCTGACCCCGCCGCCAACTTTCGCTCGATACGCTCCCTAAAATCAAACGGCTCCACAAAACGCGGCGCAAGCTCTTCCAACGGTTCCTCAATTGGTGCAAACACCTGCTCTAGCCGTAAATCCGGTAACGCATACAGCGTATAAACCAGCCCCAACGGATTCCCCTGCTGCAACAAAGCCAGCCGCGCCGCCCGCATTGCTTCCCCCGCTGTTCGCCCCTCCACCATGAAGTGCTGTAAAAATGCCTCAGCAAAAGCAACCGCCAACTGCTCAAAAACAGTGATTTCAATACCCATCACCCCAGCTGCCCCAGACGCATCTGTAAATGTCCGCACTAAATCAAGCGCATGTTCAGAAGCAAAAGCCGTCGTATCTACGCCATTCATGAAGATAAACGGCCGTTTCCCCTCCCAATAAACATCCTCCGCCAGCAGTGTCATTGCCGTAATCGCCCCCTCATCTGGCGACCCCACCCGCATAAAAGGCGTGCCATCTTCCTCCAAACCACCAAAACAGAAAAAGTAAACCACCTCCGCCACACTCTGTTTCATTAATTCAATCGTTGCCTCACGAGAATCTGCATATTCCCCTCTCAGCAAACCCATCGAGCGCAACGCTGCCTCATGCTGTTGCCGATAACGAAAACCAGCATCGGTAGCAACACTCATGGCAATTTGAGGATCGCCTTCATACTGGATGGTCATAGGCGCATCTGTCAATGAGCTAGATACCAGCGGCATCCCCAAACTATGACGAAAGCCCCAAAACCCACTAGGGCAAATGGTTATCTCTTCGTCATCATCATAGGCGGGGCAATCCCCCTGAAAACAGACCGTTTCCTGCAAAGGCTGACCACGCCGAACGGCCGTCACAAAAACATCACACAACCGATACTCAGCCAAACGGCGACCATCATCCAAGGGATAATCATAAAAAAGAGCCGCCGGAATCAGCAAACGGCGGCCTGTACGGCTGGCAATCTGCACCACACCTGGCTGACTCATCCCCACCATTAAGTCCCAACCAAACTTCATATCTAACGCATTTATCCCACCCTCTATTTGAGGGAATATAGCATCGTGCGCTCGCATCCCCTGTAGCGCCAGTTGTCCCAGATCAACGCGCAACCGCTCCTCATCCATCCGACCATCACCATAACGATAGGCTTTTCCCGACCCAAACGGTTCAGCATCCCCCCAAGCGATCCGCCGCAAAGAACCCTTAAGAGCCATTGTCAAATCTTGCAGTTCAGCTTCCGCAACCGAAAAATCATTTTCAAAGCCTTGCCCACCCTCAAAAATGAACCGATATGCTTCCTCACCCTCTATTGCCTGCTTCCCTCGCCGCGTAACCACGCGGAAATCAAAAGCCGTGGCCTTTTCCAGCAAGTCTCCTTGCGAATTTTGTACTTGAAGCTGCAGCCTATAACGGCCGTCTGCCTCCGCTGCCGCCAACTCCACAGTCAACGTAGCCGCTGTACCGGCGGGGGTTGACGGCAGTAAATACTCCATTGGCTCTATCCCTTCGCCCGACACCAGCAAAAAACAATCTGCCGCCCAATCCATCTGCCCCACGTTAGGAACCGTCACCACCAGCTTAAATAGCTCATTGGGCGAAACGGACGTTGGCCCCTCAACCCGCATCGACCCCACAACATCTAGCTCGTCCGACTCCGTTGTAGTTGCTGAAATCGGTGGTGGAGTCACATGCGGCGGCATAAGCACCACATCCCCCACCTGCACCCCACTACTGGCAACATTAGAAGATGTCGCCCGCAAACGGCCGTCTTCATCACCATGCACCAACGTCCAGGCTACTTGCCCATACTGCACCAAATTCTCGAAACCCGCCTCCTGCAACGGTTGGCGAATCTGCTGCACCAGCGAAGAGAGCCGGGCCACCTCCAATGGGGATTGCTCATTTTGTTTGAGGGTGGCCGCAATGCTTTGCGCAGCAGCAACGGCCGTTTCCCGTCCCTGATAAGCCTGCGCCACCCACTTTTGCGATTGGGCCAGGCGCTGTTCATAGGCATCCGTCCCCTTCATCTCCGCCTCAACGTAATCCTCCAAAAAGCGGGCCAATTGGCGCAACCGGGGCTGCCCCAACCCTGGATTGGCCACCAACTCGCCCAGCAATGTATCCCGCACCGCCAAATCCATCTGATAAAGTTCATGGCCCACTTCCTCACACAGATTAGACAAAAGCAGATCCGCCACCGCAATCCAGGGAATTTGCAGCAACTGCCCCCATTCGTCATGCTGGAAGTTGGCCCAAATCCGGTAAACCATATCGGGGTTCAGAGCCAACGGAAAGGCAGCATGGTAGGCCAAATAGAGATGCCCACGCTTAAATTTGCGGGTGAAGGCTTGAATACGGCCGTTAGCCCGCTGCAACGCCTCAGCCGAATGTTCCAATGAACTCATGTGCCCTCCAGCGCGTGCGGACGATGGCCGCGCAAGGCCTTGATGGCCTTATGCACCCCATCAGGATTGGCTTCAAACATAGGCACATGCCGGGCAATAGATTTGGCTGAGGTTTGCGCCCAACGCGCTTGCGGCATGGGATTCAGCCAGGCAATATGGCGTACTGACTGGCGCAACTGGGCCAAAAATGCCGCAGTGGCCTCAATGCGCTGCTGATCATCATTGCCCCGTGCCGCCCCGCCATCGCTAAAAATCAGGACAGAGCTATGCAGAGGATGCATTTTTTGTAGACGATTTTGTATTAATTCTGGGTCCAGGAAAGCTGGATCATGGTAGAAATGGTGTATGGGGCAGTCGTGGAAATAGTAGATAGCTGCTTGGCCCAATTTGCCGCCGCGCACGGCCGTTTCCGCCAAGCGCGCTGCTAAGCCATGAAAAGGAACCATCGACCCACCATAATCCAGCAACAAAATCAGGTCAGTGCGGTTGATGCGGCGCGGGCGTAAAACAGGGTCCGTCATCATGCCTTCATGGGCAATCTTCTGCACCGTTGCTGCCACATCCAAATCCACTGGCGGGCCAAAGCGGGCCGCTCGGCGCAAATAACGCCAGTTCTGCTTCATCTGGCGGCTGGAGATGGGCAAATAATCACTGGAAAAACTGTAAAACAACTTAGTCGTCACATCGATTTCCTGGCTCATCTCCCCGCCCATTTGCCGATGACCCAGCTCGTCCAAATTACGCCCTTCAGCAAATTGCTGCGCTGTTTGATTGACACTCGTTCCCGCGCTGCTTGGCTCTGCTGTCCCTGCCATTTCTGGTTCGGATTTGGGCTCTTGTGGCTCGGATGGGGTTTGTTCGCTTGAAGATGGGGTTTGCTCCTGGTCTGTCTGAGGGGAATCTGTTGCTGACTCTGTTGTAGGGGGGGCGGTGGCTGGGGTGGAACGGCCGTAATCCTGGGGAACAATCCGCTCAAAATCCATCACAAACAAACGCAACAAAGCCGGATCGGCCGTGCGCACCCACAAGGCACGGCAAAGCTGCCGCAAATCATCCCGCGTCGCGCCCCGCCCCGCCGCAAGCGCATGGAGCAGCAACGCATAATCATCCAGCCCCAACGGCAGTTCCGCCAGCCGTAGCCGCGTAAACAATTGATAAAGCGGTTTGGCTATGTTACTCGTCATCTGACTACTTGCCTGCACATTTGGATCGTAATTATACAGAGGCAGACTGACCCCCACCCTAACCCTCTCCCTCTCAGGGGGAGGGTTGGGGTGAGGGTGAGAACCCTACTTGAATAGTTGCTTCGGCTCATTTTTTCTCGATTGGCCTTAGTTGTCATGCCGATGTCTTTCGAGGCATCCCTCTGCCCGACAGCGAAGAGAGATTCCTCACCTCTTCGGGGATTCGGAATGACATACTTCTTTACATAATTAACGGATAATCATCCCGATTCTTCAATAAAACACTCAAAAACGGCAGCGCTTCCTCTTGCAAGCGGGCTACCATATCCTCACCTCGCTCATGCCGAGCCAGCAGCACTTTGAACCAATCAATCAATTCACTGGTACTCACCCGCTTGCCCGCTTCCCCTTTACGCTCCTGCAACTGCTGGCGCAAGTCGAGAAAGCGGGACAGCGTTCGTGCCAACAGTTCTGCCCGTCCACCCGGCGCATCCATCTCATCTGCCTTGCCTTGGAGAATTTCCAGATACTCTTTTGCCTGTGCCAACACCGCCTTTTTCTCATCCTCACTGATTTGTGCCCAAGGGTGCTTTTGGTGGTGTTCTTCTTGGCTAATCTGCGGCCAGCAGTGGGCCATTAATATTTTGAGGAGTGTTTCGTCTGGGGGAAATTCAATATAGAGGAAGACACAGCGGCGCAAAAAGGCATCGGGCAGCTCTTTTTCGTCATTACTAGTGATGAGAACGATAGGCTTGACTGCAGCGGTCGCCGCAAATTGGCGTTCGGCATCATCCGGTAACTCCTCTACCATAAATTGCAATTCATCAAGTTCAATGAGCAAGTCGTTGGGGAAATCTATGTCGGCTTTGTCAATTTCATCAATCAACACTAGGGTGCGCTGCTGGGGATTGTCTTTGATGGCTTTGCCTAAGGGGCCATACTGCACATATTTGGTGATGGGAGGGTCCTGGTATTCGGCCGTTTTCCCTTGAGCAATGGCCTGCTGATGATGCACAGCTGCCATTTGGGCATCGCGCAAACGGCCGATGGCATCAAACATATACAAACCATCCTTCGCCCGACTGGTGGATTTGACATACCAAGGTTCAAAGGGCCACTTTTCCTCACCATGCCGTAAGGCTATCTCGTGGGCGACGGCTTTGGCCAGACGTGTTTTGCCACAACCCGGTTCGCCTTTGAGGAGCAACGGCCGTCCCAAAAAGATGGCCAAATTAACCGCTTCCACCACCTCATCGGCGGGCAAATAAGGCTCCTTTTTGTCACGATATGTCTCTGAACCACTGTAGTGATACTTTTCTTGGTCACTCATATAACCTCCAACTGTTGGCTAGCAAGATTGGGAAACCGCTCCGCCAAAATCTGGGGCAGTCGTTCCGGCGGGGGAAATTCAATATAATAAAAAAGGCAGCGGCGCAAAAAGGCATTGGGCAGCGCCTTTTCATCATTGCTGGTCACAAATACAATTGGTTTTGATTCTGCCTCTACCCACTCGTCAGTTTCCGCCACATAAAAACGGGATTCGTCTAGCTCCAGCAGTAGATCATTAGGGAAATCTATGTCGGCGCGATCAATACTATCGATGAAAACAACAGTACGCTGCTTGTTTGTCAAAGCCCGCCCCAAGGGGCCAAAATGGCGATAATGGCCGGGATCAAAATCGTTCTGGCCGCCTAATGCCGCCAATTGTGCATCGCGCAAACGGCCGACTGCATCATAACTGTACAAACCATCCCGCGCCTTGCTGGTAGAAGTGATGCGCCAATGTTCGTAGGGCCAGGGGGGCAACCCTTGCGGTTGAGCATAGCGTTGGTCTAGTTCGTAGGCCACTGCCCGTGCCAAGTCACTTTTGCCCACCCCCTGTGCCCCTTTGACGAGCAACGGCCGTTCCAAAAACATTGCCAAATTCACCGCCTCCACCAAACCAGGATCAGGCAAAAACGGCCGTAAACCCAACTGCTGCCGTTCCCATAACGAAGGCTGAATCGTGCCTGTGTAAATCAACTCCTGTATCATGGCTTCAACCACTTAGAAAAAGAAACGTCCTCGCCGTCCCACTTATAATTACAAGCCTCACAAATATATTGCAGCACTTTCTCCGGTGATCCCTGCTCAGAATGGACCATAATCTCACGAGCAACCTGATCTTTGGCCACGAACGCCTTCAAACGGCCGTCTGCCTGTTGGTCACGCCGCACCATATAAAACCAATCCAACAAATCATCCTCATTAAAAGGCTCCACAGCCGGTAAATCCACTTGAAAACCAACCTCACTACTAACGGGATAATAGTTTGGGTTCACCATCCGATACCCCTTGTAATCGAGCAAAAATAGAATAAGACGGTGTTCAGCTGGCGCTTGCGGCAGCTTGGCCTGCAAGGGTTGCCAAAATTCATTCACAATGGGCACAAAAGATTTTTTCGACAATCGCTCCACAACAATCACCAAATGCGTGGTTTCCAGCCGCTTAGCCACCGCTTGCGCAAGCGCCTGTTTGTCGCTCTCGCTGTAGGGCTGGCTAAAGCCATTCACAGATATCTGCAAATGTTTTGCCAGCTGGAACCAATATTCGTTGGATAAGACATTGGATAAGGGGTTTTGCGGATTGGTATCTAGCTTCAGGGGCTGAATGGCGACGTTGTTGGGCATTTCATAGAGCAGGCGACGCAGCAGCAGGCGCAGGTTGTTTTTGTTATCGTTAAACTCGTCGGGATCACTGGAGAGCAGCGAAGCCGTTGCTTGCTGCACCCGGCGAAAGGCCCGACTTTGTCTGGTGTAATTTAGGTCGAGAAAGGGATTGAAAACGGCCGTACTCAACGTCACCACTTTAGGCTGTTCAACCACTGCGCCCCGTGGCTGCCATACCCGTGCCTCCCCGGAATCCCGCATGAACAGCACTGGCATACAGCCAAAATAGCCCCCCCACTCTGGCTTCACCCCATCTTGATTGGCAATGCGGTGCGCTTCCAGCCGCATTTGCGTCACAGCTTCATCCAAGGCGCTGCCCTGCGCCAACTGGTCATACAGCTTATAGGCGAACTTCTGCGCCATCTTATCTGGCAAGACTGTTTGCATAGCCACCACCGCTGGCACCCCCTCCCGCAAAATTGCCTGGGCCACCCCTAAAGTAGAGGCTCGCTCATCGGCCTTCATATCTGGCGCAGCCGTGTGGCAAGCATTGAGCACCACTACTTTAAGCGATTCTGTGGCTGCAATACGAATCATGGAACGAATATAATCAACGGGCACTAAGGCTTCTTGGCCATTAGGAGCCGTCAGCAGCAGTTTGCCTTGTTCACCATGCCCAATAAAGTGCAAAACATGGGGTTTTTGGTCATCTAATGCCTTTTGCAAACTAACTAGATTGGCTTCCGGCAAAGAGATAACCTCTACCCGGCCCTCGTTCTCTAACTCATCTAACCCTGCCTGAATGCCCGCAATTTCAGCCTCTATCTGCAAATCTTGACGGGGGTTGAAGGCAGCCACAAGCACCTTGACGGGTGTGGGAACAGCCGTAATCTCTCCCTCGGCAAATGGCTCAGCAAGGTAGCGAATCAGGGGCGTTTGAGGCAGTAGGGCAAAAAAGCTGTCGTGTGTATCAAAATAGCATAGCTCCCAGGGGAGGCAGCTTAAGGGCAAGGAATCAAATTGCAGCCGCAATCTTAAACGTTTCCCCGCCGCTTGGGTCACACCATAGCGCTGGTTGAATAAATCCCACACTTCATCAGGGAACAGCAGCGTTCGTAATTTCTCACCCAGCGTCTTGGCATCTTGTTGATTGGCAACCAAGTCATGGATATAGTCCACGACATCATTAAACTCTGGCTTCTCCAGAGGTGAGGGCAGTAACAAAGCCTTTCGCGTTTGTGCGCCTGTTTCCGTACTGATAACACGAATAGAAAAAGCTCCGTTTTCTATCTTGCCGATGTGGATGTCGAAGTTTTCGTAATGTTTGTCTGCCATACGGCCGTTGCCATCACTCGTATTTTCACATTTAGAGAGCATCCATTTTAGCACACTTCCCTGGCTGACAGTAAAACAACAAAACCGCAAAGATTTCAAAATCTTTGCGGTTTTGAACACAGTGTTATGTTATAGATGTAATGCCAAGCTGAACACATGAAAAACGGCCGTTTCTTGAAACGGCCGTTTTTCATGTGTGTAAACAATTGCATTTTACAAAATGTAAGATGATGTACTGGGAAGTATTTAGTTGTTCGGTTGATTTATGAATAAGGATTAATTCTTTTGTCGATAGTCTCTCCTTTTTATAAGTAACTAATGAGTAAGATAGTCTGAAAAGTGTTCACCTCCGTATTTAATTAAATTCAATGATAAATCTCTGTCTTGAGGCTATCTTTTAGATCAATGTCTGTTAATCACCTCCTAAATTTGTTGTTTGATTCAAGAAGTCACGCTTATGACGGCCATTAGAAATAGTATTAGGTAGAGATGGGGTTTGTGGCTGCCAGGACAAATTGTCTTGCCGTATACGTAGCTTTACCGAATCAGTATTTGCTAAAAGCTCATGACGAAATATAGCTTCCGTAACATTGTCTGCCTGTTCTTCTAGGCTAGAAGCAAAAATTCGTCGTTGCAGTGCTTCTTGCCATTCTTTCTCAATCGCTGTTGGCAAAGAGATAGACAAAATTGAAATAGGTGACTGCTTGACTAACAAAAGGCCAAGTGGTTCTAATCTGCGGTGTAGGCGAGATGTTAGCTTGCCTTCTAATTGTTGCCTATTTAAGCCACTAGCTAGTTGGACAGCTTCAAACGTGGCACATACAGAACGAACGGTATCACCAGTAATATTGATTACTATATTTTCTATTTGACTATCACTTTTCTACCGGACAGTTGAATTGAGAAGGGAAGGAGGTAAATAAAAAGAGACCTCAAAAGGAAGCCCTCGAACCAAGGAGTAAGTCAGCCAATCCTTCCCTAGGCGAAATAAACTCTTATCAACACGGTCAGTCCGGTCAATCAAACCACGTTTATGTTCATCAGCCATAACTGTGATTCCCAGATATATCATCCATAGATAAGCTAAACAAGAAGCCATCAGAAGAGAAGCAACTCGTTTCGGTTCAGAGAGATGGCTCTTGTGAATATGAAACCCACGACTTTTCTTGTCAGAAAACATCGTCTCAATCTTGAAGCGCTTGCGATAGTCGCGACAGGCTCGCTGAGGGTCAACATGGTTTGTGATTAGATAAATCGGTTTTTCATAAGCTTCACCCCACCAGGCAATGGCTGTCACAGGTCCCAACTCTTGAGCCGTAAAGTAGCTGTTGGCTAAAGAAATAGTTGAACCCTGCTCTGGAGATAAATCACGCAATTTCTGAGTAGTACCTGCTTGAGTAATCGATATTTGTGGTGCAGAGCGTATCACAAAGTGCCAAGTTGTTTCTTGTTTTACCCAAGTCAACATCTCAACAGTGTCATATTCAGCATCTCCTAGCAAAACGACCTCGCTTCCTGTAGGGATTCGTTCTTGTAATAGTTCGAGTAATTCGATGTGACGTGCCGCTGTAGTGTGTCCTTTCTTACCTCGGTATGTTATCCAGGCCAAGGGCAACAAACGCTGACGATAGACAACCCCGACCATAATAGTCATACAACCCCGACCTACTGTGCTGCCGTCTATAGCTATATAGAGTGTTTGCTGTGCCAGTTGTTGCAGAATCATCTCCGCAAATGGCATATACATCACCTTTTCATCCACATTTTCATTCTTTACAAATCGCCGCATTCGTTTCTCGATACTTTTTGGCTTAGCCTGGCTCGCTATCTCACCACTCATCACACTCAATTGTGCTTTTTTGCTCGTTACGATTCCGCTTATCATCATCGCCAGTGTCACCACAAAACATTGTTTGGTTGTTGGCATCATCTTTTTGAGCGTTTTTAGCACTTGGGTATATACTTTCATCTTGTCAGTCATCAGGTTCTTCCTTTTGTTTTTGGTTGAACTTTAGAATTTACCTGATGCCTGATTTTTTGTCTCTTATTCTTTCGTTAGATTTCCCTTCCTTTCTGTCCGGTAGAAAAACTATCACTAAAAAGAGCAGCCCGCGCTATTATTTCGGCCGGACATGCGCGAGGATCAAAGCGAAACAGGATTTTTACATTTAATTTAGCCTGTATGCGATCGGCCGTTGTAACTAGAATATTGCCCGTTTGTGTGAAGCGAAACCTAGTAGATATTGGCTCAATCCCAATTCTTTCCCGCCATGTACTGATAGGAAAATGATAACCAGGTTCTAAAAAGCGATGGAATTGCTCATCTCTGAAGACGATAAATAAGGTTTGCGGTTCTACAAATTGCCAGCCGAGCATTGTGAGCAAACGGTGTCTCCAACTTCTTTGTATGTAATCCATTACAAACTCCTTTCTCTAATATTATAAAATGTACAATTAGAATTATTATGCTCAATAACAGTAGGTTGTTACTGTTCAGACCTAATAGGGATAACCTCATATTGCTCTTCGTCTTGATGGCTAATTAGAGAAGACAACATACAAGACGTAACAACAAAGAGTGAAGCAACAGTTGAAAGAATGGCGAAGATTAGTATAAGGTTCATGATGTATACCCCATAAATCGAAAGTGTTTTTCTAACCAATGTGGTTAAGCAAAGACAAATGATCCATAAAAAATTGTGGCTAAGACAAGGGCGAAAAAGATAGTGAGCATAGCAAAACTTGTTCCATCGGAACCACAATTTTTCATTGCTGTGCAAATCAGGAAAAAGGAAATACTAACAGCTACGATCAATCCAAAAACTATCATCCTATACCTCCTGCTGGTTTCTCCAGCAAATAAAAGCTTGTACTACTTGTATAGTATCAGGGGGATATGACAGTTGTTGGGCAAGAGGCAGTTACAATTCGATCAAAAAAGCGGGTTGAGTCAATCACCCAACCCGCTTCTTACGGATATGAACCCGTCATGAGGCTGACAAGTTAGTTAAGATAGCCATTGATTTTTAAGAGGCGCAAGCCTTCTAAACGCAAGGCAGCTGGCAATAATGTTTTGTAAATGTGACAGTGCGGACTTTGCACGTCCCAGCGTCCTGTAGCCCTATATGTTTCCAAAGGACAGCCACCTGTACACCGATAACGAAATTCGCAAGTGCGACAGCCTTGCTTATTATCAACCGATATGTTTTGAATGGGACCGGTATGGATAAGTTGGAGCATGTCACCAGCAGGCATAGATTGCGGAAAGGGTGTGTCTAAGTGCATCTGGCATTGAGCTAACATGCCTTCATGTGTAATGACCAGATAACTGTGTTGCACCCCACAAGTGTGGGCATGTGCTTCGGTCTGGACGCGATCAAGTAACCCATTTAGAAACGGCCGTAGCGGTAAATCGGCTTCAAACTCGGCATAAGCAGCTTGCATGCCTTCAATGATGGCCTTCTCCTCTAAATCCAAATCTGCACGATTGGCTGATAGAGTATTTTGGCGATAGAAATTTAGGCTGAGTGGCAAGTCACGTTCTAAGGCCCAACGAGCCCCCTCTGCGACATGAGCAGCATTCAACTGGGTCACAGTGATAGTAATGTCAGGCTTGATGCCGAGGGGTAAGAGGATATTGTCAATGGTGTGGGCAATGAACTGGAATGAACCACCGCCGTTTTTTAACGGCCGTTGTTGATCATGCACTTCCCTTGTCCCATCAAGAGAGATCATAAGCTTCACACCATTCTCTATCAGCCAATCCGCATCCTCTGGCCGAATACGTACTCCATTACTTAGAATAACTTCACGTAATGCCAGGCCACTTTCTTGAGAAAGTGCCATAGCTCTTTCATGTAATTGACGGATAAGCCGAAAATGAAGCGTGGACTCACCACCAGCATACTTTAATTTGACGCGCTTGAAGTTGTTTTGTTGCGCTGTATAAAAGATTTGCTTGACTGCCTGTAGGCCAATGCTTTCACTCATTCGAGCCGAAGATTTGCGGACGTAACAGTAGGGACAGTCGAGGTTACAAGCGTTGGTGACATGCAGCCAGGCTGTGAGTGTTTCGGGGGTTTGGTGTTGGGGTTGGAAACGGCCGTTTACTGGTTGCAACAAGGCTTGTTCAACGAGTTGCTGGTCAATTGGGTCTTGTAATAGTCGTGGCTGTTTAAATTCCTGCCACCGTTCCCAAGCTGACTGACTCAGCACGGATGGCCCACCTGGAGCGTAGGGACTTAATGTGAGATGAAAATCATGGGGGAGGTTTTGGTGGTGGGTAGCGGCCGTTTGCATATAGGTGACGGTTTTGGGCTGATTTCTATTTATCAAACCAAACGCTGTATCAGAACAAGCGCAGTCATGATCCTTTTCTATATTGGCATGATCAAACGTTAACGAAAAAGCTTTATCCGGACAGGCACAATCATCATCAAATTTATAAGTATCGCCACATAATATGATAGGAGCCTTATCTCGTTTCATGCGCCAATCCCTTCTGAAATGGGTATGCTTGGTTCGGGTTCATTATAGTCACCAAAGTTGTCTAGTAGGAATTCTGACAAATTACCTAGATTTCGTATTTTTATCTCCTCAGTCTTGTATAGGGTTATCGCCTCACGAGAGTATTCATAAAAATCTTCAAGCTCCCTCCGATTCAATTGTTTTAGAAAGGCATATAGTTTGTTGTAGATTACAGTTAAAGCTGGCGAACGGGGTGCAAATAGCTGAGCATAGCCTAAAGCACGTACATAATAACTAGTAGTTTTTTTAAGTAAAGTCTGCAACTCTTCATTATCACGGACAAATAAACGCCGCTCATCCCGCTTCTCCTGTGACAGACCGGGTATTCTGGCCTGTAGAATCTCTAGTTTTTCCATATATTGTTCTAAAGCGATTAAACCATATAGACCCATCGCTTTACTTAGCTGCTTGAAAATATAGCTATCATGTTTATCAGGATCAGGTGGTTGGGTGTTATTTGCGTGAAAGTGTGCATCAGATGATACTAATTGCTCTGCTTGCCGGAGAGCATTTTCAGCCGCTTCATAAGCATGTGCTACATAATAAGTCCAGGCCAGATTGACCTGCGCGTCTAATGTCAGACGTGAGATTTTCAATTTTTTGGCTACCTTAACGGCTTCTTTTAAATAAAAAAGCGCATCTTCGTAACGACGCTGCCAAATTCCGGATGATTGAGACTTATCAGTCTGGCCCAACCAATCACGGTATAAACAGCCTGTTTCAATGTTTATTTCAACCAGACGTATTGATTCTTGGCTGGCTGAACTTTCTAGAAAGATTTCCCTTGCCTGCTGAATAGCTCGTTCCGCTTCGTGATAAATTTCGATAGGAGAATCCTGACGAATAGATAATTCAAGACTGGCCAAGCGCCGTAGTGCTTCCGATAATTGGATTAAGACTAAGCCAATTACACGCGGGTGAGCGAATTTTTGGGCAACTGCATAGGCGGTAGCACAAGCAGCCAATGCTTCCTGGGGTCTATAAAGATCATTATAGATCAGCCCCAATGTATTGTATGAAAGAGCAATCGGTAACCAATCGCCTATTTTGATACGCAACTCTAAAGCATCCTGACAGATACGTATTGAACGACCTTTTCCCATTTCTACTAAGACCCGAGACAGGTTGTTGCGTATACTTGCTTCTAGTACATCTGGGTTTGCAGAGGAGGATAGACGACGAAAATATTTTAGTGCATTAGCATATTCTTTGACAGCATTGTCAAAATCTCCCAAATTAACAGAGCCGTAACCTAAAACATTATAAGTCAGACCAATAATATAAAGCAGACGATTAAAAGCTGGATGGCCAACAAAGCCCCTTTCTCCCTTTTCCCCCTTCTCAGAAAAAACAATGGTATCAAAATTTACCCGACTAAGACGTACCAATTTGCTAACCGAGTCATTAAGCACTTTTACTGATTTTTGGATGTCTTGGCCATTTAAGATTTGAGCGTACTCTCGCCAGCAAACCCGTTCGCCCCAAGATAATGTATGACTCCAGCTATATCGCTCAACTGGATCAGCCAATGAAACGATAACCTGTTCTAGAGCATCGGCGAAAACAATTGCTTTTTTATAGTTACCTCGTATAGAGTAACGAATGATCCAACTGGCTGCATCTACAACTTGGGCTGCACGATGAAGCACTTGAAATAATTGGGATTGTTCAGATATTGTGCCACGTGACTGTAAATTAATAAATTTGAAGGCATATTTGTTTTGTATAACACGCCACAATTCGGCTGTAAACATGCTGAACTGCACTTCATTGAGATCTTTAACAGTGCTATTAGCTAATTTATAGTAGACGTCATTAAAATTGATTTCGGGATTGAGCAAAAGTGAGTAATGTAAAAAATCTAGTTCGGTATTAAACATGTCCGTGGCAATTGTTTGCCGTTTCTGTTCAGCTACCTCACTAAAGGGGGGCATCCGTGTGCTAAGGACATTAGACGGCCGTTCCACACGAATACGGTTAAGATCTTCACGAATAAGCGACTCATCTTCCTTAGAAAGTCGCCTCAACCGATTACTAGCTAGTTCACTTAACCGTTGATACATGCGTTGCCGTGAGTCGCGTTCCGTATCCCGTGTCTGTGGATCAGCCGACATAACTTCCGCATAGATGCGATACATCTCATCTTGTAAACCAGTGCGCCCGCGTGGTTTAGGTTTAACAATTGACAATCGTTGCAAATCTTCTAGATTTTTTTCGAACTCTTTTAGTTTTTCCGGGTCTGCCAGCCAATCGTGAACGCTAATGTCAGGATCATCATCCAAAGCAAATAGCAACTCTTTGGCTGTTAAACCGTTATAAGCTTGGGCCAACGTACGCAATATTTGAGCACGTAAATCATTGGACATAAAAAGTATCTGAATAAACTTGGTCTCGATCTGGCGACGGGTTGCCAACAATGCGTCAGTTTCTTCAGAGCCATCACTTTTTGTGCGTTCTTGTGCTTCCTTCCAAGAATCTTGTAACGGAGCAGGTACGGTTTGTCCTTCGACTAAGATATCTGTATAAAGGGAAAGGCGGATAGGCTGCCCTCCCGTATAAAGCCATAAAACATTTAATCTTTCTTCATTTGTCAGAAGAGCCTCTAGCACCGACAGAATATATTGTGCTGTTTCTTGAGTATCTGGACTGGCAAGAAATTTTGTCCAATCATTGTAGAGAGCTTGAAAATAGGCGCGTGTTTCTGTCTGGTCAAACGGTCGTAATTTCACAGGAATTAAACGGCTTTTCCCATTTGTTTTATCTACAGCGTCTTGTAATAAATCAAAATAAGGCCCCCCCTCCTCCTCTCTATCCCGGCCAGAAATGACTAAGGTTGTGTTTGGGAAATGACCATTAGCAATTTTCTCCAACAACCACTGCTGGGTATTAAACATGAAATCTTCTGACTGTAATAGCCCATGTTCAAGCAACCAGCTCGAACTAATAATAGCTAACTGCTCAACCGTATCTAACATAATCACCAGCCGTTGCCCGCCAGCCACCAGCCTGTAATCCTGCCAAAATGCCTTCTCTGCTTCATCTGCTGCTGACTCTAACAAAGAAAAAGCAGAGCCACTATCAGTTAGGCGTTGCCAACGATCTCGAGCTAGAACATAGTTTTGAAAGCGAAACTTCCCTGCCCAAGTACGAGAGTCCGCCAACTGGTTCATGAAGTACTCTCTGGTATGGAACCTAATATCGGTAAAATCCATAAGCATTGCACCAGCAGGTGCATTATCAATTAGTGACCAATCTCTGTCTGCTACTGGCTCCCCATATATCTTACGGAGATCTTTATCCCCGAGACAACATGAAACTTCCTCAAGAATACGTGTTTTACCTAACCCCCCATCCCCTTTCAGTAATATAATACGACAGTCATCTCCTTCATCAAAGATCGCACGCTTGATTTCACCCATTTCCTCATCACGGCTGACGAGATCGTAGGGTCGGTTTGTAGCGGCTAACAATTGTTTTCCATTCATAGCTTTCCTCCCTCTTATGACAACCAATCAACTTTGGGGCGCAACCGTTGACATTGGGTAATCAAATCAGACAATCTGTCGTGACGCTCGCAATATTGAATCAAATCAATAATTTTGTTTAGCTTTTTCATACTTACAAGCGTATTTTCAACATCAATTCCCAGATTGAAACAAATTTCTTTCAGATCTTCTTTATCAAACTTTTGATCCATTTTATAATGGAAATTTAAAGGTAAAAAAGTTTGAGATCCTACACTTGGCATAACAGTGTAAATTCTTTGCTCTTGTAAAATCGCCCGAGTAAATTCCCTGATGCCGTCCACAATTGTATAACGATTTATTTTTGCTCTCGTTATAAGTGCGTTATCCTCCAGTACTTGAAGATAATCCCCGGCTCTAGTATTTGAGACTTGAAATGTTTCGGCAAGGTCTTCCAAACTCCATTCATCATCAAACATAGATAGACTTTGTAATAGAACAGTAAAATATTTGATGTCATCCTTCGACTGGGGATTTACAGCTTCTAAAGCATCATGGAAAATAGAGATACTGGTAAGAATATCAATTTCCGATGAAACTTTTGGGTTTTGCTCAGCAAAAAGGCAAATAAAATTGTTGATCCCAGGATGAACTGGTTGGTATTCACGATTTTGTAAAATTTCCAAGAATTCTTCTATGCTTTGTGTGCTATTGGCAAGTTTCTGTTCAAGCAACTGTTTAATTTGCTGTTTTCCGAGTGATGGTGCTAAAGTCTCAAGTTTGATGCGCTTTTCATTAATTCGCAAGTCGAAAGTCTCTACAGATCTATTCTCTCTAACAGCAATCACAAAACGTAAAGATTTATATTTGGCAAATGGCGCAAGCACTTTGTGTTCAAATTCACGCCACCCATCATTATCAAATTGATCGCCATCATCTATAAAAACACAAATGTTTGAATTTGATTGGCAAAGCTTCTCAATTGCGACAACTAATTTTTCAATATTTTCCGTAGGGCTGCTGGAGAACCCAAATTCTCCCAATTGATTGGAACAGCACTCATTTATTTCATCAACAAGCTCTTTTAACCACTTATTGACAAACTCAGGATTAAGATTACGATTTTTGATCACACCTTTGTCTGATAGCAAATCCCTGACATCTACCCAAAAGGAAATAATTCCTTGAACCCTGAAAGCTTCCTCAACCTTCTTTAGAAACCATGTCTTACCTGTAGCAGGGGGGGCCGTTACACTTAGTAGCCTTTTTTTTGACTCCCACCACCATTTATCAACCTCTTCTTCTTGTTGGCGACTAACGTAAAGGCTAGGATCATACGGTTGTCGAATAGAATAGGTCATAGCGGTTCTCCTAATGGTTCCGTGGTAGTTAGGAGAAGTTCAGGTTCGGGAGGGCCAAAGCCCCAAAGTTGGCACATTGTTTGCCAATCTTCAGCTGTAATTACCGGATCCGTTGAATCGCGTTGAGCGTGAGCTGTAATGAGTAAACTGACTAGTTGGAGTAGGCGGCGAGGCGACTCATCAGCGGCGGTAATTAAAGCGGCGCTTATTTGGTAGACGATTTTCTGGCTAGCAATTGCTTCAAATCCCTTGATTAAACTCCCGGCACTACGAAACCGGTTAACAATAATGGCCTGCAAAAGTTCTGGGTCTTTCCAGGATATTAAAGCAGAGAAAAGAGGGGAAGTCAATTGCTTATACGATTGTAAACTCTTATTTAATAAAGATTTGCTTTCTAAAGGCAAAAACCCCTTCAGATAAAGGGGCAAAGAAGGGGTGAACGCAAAAAGGTTTTCCAAGATATGGTGAACTTGATCAAGAAGTTGTGGTTGATTTATCTGAGCAGCACCGGCAACATCCAGCAAAACAAAAACTTGCTTATAACCCACAGATCGGGCTAATTCTACACCTGCTTGAAGATTGAGAGTATTAGTATGGGTGATAGGAATATTTTGATTCCTTAAAGCTTTCAAAAAGGTATCTCTTTCTTGGGTGAGGGATGTATAGCTGACGATGGTCCGATGCCAAATAGCCCACCATTGGGAGATGCCAACTAGGCTCTCTGGTTCCCCCTTTTTTAGCCACCGCTTTATTTGTCGCCGAAAATTGGGAATAGTGGATTGCCAAAACTGACTAAGTTTGTGAGTAAGTTCTGGTGTCAAAATGCCTTGGAATAGATGATGCTGCTCTAGCAATTGAACAAAAAGGTCTGTGGCTAAGGCTTCAAGCAAAGCCTTTTGAGTTGTTTGTGCGGTATAAATGGGGGAATAGCTTTTACCAACTTCTAGAGAAATAACGAGAGTTTTGTCGGGTACAGCACGGCAGGCTGCCTCTAGGGCATAACGTAGGGTTGTTTTGCCACTGCCTACTGCACCGTAGACGGCCGTATGCCCTGGCTCTTTTATGGCTTCTAATAATGTTTGGTCTCCATGGTATGGAGGGTTAACAAAATAGGAAAAAAAAGCGCGGATCAGTATCGTTTGCTTGTAATTCAGATTCCGCCACAGCGTAACGAAAAGGATCATGGCTGAGACGTAGAGTTTTCTGTAGATATTGTTTGCGCTCAGATAAGGTAGTTATCTTCTTCAATGTAAGCTCCGATGTTTATGATTTATCAATTCCATCTAGCTTATATGCAACCAAACTTCAATAAGTTAGGGCACGATTAATTGTGATATAGGTTACATTGAAGAGTACTTAAGACAATAAGTGCACAAGGCATAAAATTTTTGTTTTGAAGCTGTACCCTTCCTGTAAACCCCCGCGAAGTATTAAGGAAGCTAGATTATATCTAGTATACACATTCGTTTCTTACAGTATCCAAACCAGTGTCTGACATGAACCTGACACGATATGAGAAAAGCACCCAAATTTTGCTTAGCAACTTGCTGAGTTATGTTAAGACACGGGGATTTATTGAGGTTGCCCTAATCATTCTAGTTCGATTTATAACACGAAATTTTCTAACCAATAGCCTTGGTCACGACGATTTTTTAAATAGATTTTAGTTCCTTTAAGCGGCTCTATTTGTTTACGCAAACGACTCATCAGGGTATTCAAGTTGTCACCAGAACCAGCTATTTCTAGTAGTAAGCTGGGGTCTGAATGTCCACGCAGAGCAAAGAGTTTTTTCAGGAGTTCATACGGCCGTTCATCTAAGGGCAAATATTGTGGCCCCCGCCAAACCCCCTGTCGGTCGGGTATTAAGCGCAAGGGGAAGTGGCGTTCATAATAAGTACGAATGATGGCTTTTGTGTCACTAATTGGAATTTCACACGCTGATTGAGCTATTGTTGCCAGAAGGGCATCCACCCAATTAATCCAACCCGCCAAAGTTGGCTGTTGGAAAATGGCTTGTATCTCTTTTTGTGCTTCTTCTAAAATGGCAGGCTCAATCAACATTGATAAATCATTATATTGTCCATCGGTTGCTAAAAGCAAATAACCAGTCAATACTTCATAAATGGTTACCTGATCATAATTTAGGCGTGTAATATCAAGTCGTCCACTTGTGTGGGTTACTAGTTGGCCTTCCTTTATGCAGATGTAGGGTAATGCGGCACGGATTGACCAGTCTGGATGTTCCATAAGGCTTAGCCAACTAAACAGAGAGCGGATATCATCCATATGCTCAATGGCTTCTAGCTCATTAAGATCTATTAACAAAAGTATTTGTGTGTAACCCAAAGCATGTACTAAATCGGCCAGTTCACTTATCTGATTCCAAATTTCTGTTTCTTGTGTGTTATCGGGATAGAGGTCGTCAATTTCCGTAGGTATATCAATTTCGATGCCCGTTGCTTGTTGTAAGCGGTAACATAGACGAACTAGGGATCGACGCTGTAAATATTTGTCAATAAGCCAATAGAAAAATTCCTTCTGTAAATCGTGCAAGTTTTTAAATGATTCTGGATGCTTTTCAAGGTGTAGACGGATGCCAATAGCTACGGCAGCCATCATTTGACTAATATGCCCTTCACCAGCAACCCATGGGCTGGAGCCATTGGGCCAATTATGTGGTAGATATTCGATGTGTAAGGCAGTAGCGGCCGTTTCCCTTCTTAGAATCTCTAAGCAAATAGATTTTCCGCTACCTGAACCGCCAACAACAGCTGCGGCCCCTTGAGCATTTAGGAAGTTAGCTATAGGGGCCGTACGCACAAAGCAAGACTCCCACCATTGGGTTGCTTGTTCTGGCGCGTGCATATTATGAGGTAAGAAAGGCCAACGTCGATAAACAAAGGTCATAACTAGATAGTTGCACCAAGACGATACAAAGTGATCTTAAATACGAACATCAATCTAATTTGATTGTAACACAAATCTATATTGCAACTGAAAGAGGAAAAGGTGTTCCATTCAGACCTTTCACTGGCATCGAGACAAAATCAAAGATTTTCTGAATAGCTACACGAGAAATCGCACCCCTCTAGGACCCAGGCTCCAAGAAATTTACGCTTTAGCAGGTAGCATGGCTTACTCTTTGTTGGTAACGGCCGAATAGTCAAATGGTTCTACGCCGGGACCATAATGATAGACGTTACCGTAGGGAATATAGTTGCTGACGATTTTTTCATCCACCAGAATGTCGCCGTTGGCGTTCAAAACGGTGCGGTGGATGGTCACATCAGCCCCTTCGGTGGCCCAATCAATTTGCACTGCTTCCCCTTCTGGCAAATCAGGATCATATTCCCAAGTGTCTTCGGTGGGGGCTGGTACGATATTTTCCCAAGGCAGCTCTTCTTTGATGACCTGCCGCCCCAGGCTGGTGCTGTAGAATTTGAAGGTGAGGGCTTCTAGCTCCTCATTGTAGTAGTTTTCTAGGAGTAGGTGATGGGGGGTATTGTTGATGAAGTTGAGGTCGACGATGGGACTAAACACAGTGGCATCCATGCCGGGGCCTTCGCCATCGTTGTAGTAGCCCAGCATATAGCCATGTGGGTATCGCGTCTCCATGGGAAAACCAGCCCAAAAAGCCGTCTGATAAATAGTGGTGCTAACCTGGCATACACCGCCACCCACACCTTTGATGGTACGACCACCAAAGATGATTAGCCCCTCTTCATAGCCGTCATCTTCACTGACGCTGCCCAAATATTTGTTGAAGGAGAACTCTTCACCGGGGGCAATAACAATGCCGAAGAAGTTGGCGGCGGAGCGGGCGATATTATGCTTGCGAGCATCGGTGGAGCCATAGAACCAGGTGGTATTTTCAGAGACGAGTTCGGTGATGCCTAAATCCTCAGCTTTGGCCCCGGAATGAACGACGGGCACAATATCTTGCACAGCGAAGGGGACAATGCGGTCAGGGGTGGTGAGAGCATGTTGCAAATAGTCGATGGTGGCTTCGATGTCGAGGGAACGGCCGTTAATGTGGGGCGCGACTAAAACCAATTCCTTGGTGTCATCATCAAAATAGAACCGGGCATTGACCGGTTCACGGTATAGCTGATCGGCATAGGGTTCTAGCCATTGACGCAGGGCGTTTTCGTCAAGGTTGGCTTGATGTTGTAAGCGGCCGTTGGCCCCCTCAACCAGATCAATCCGCAACCAACTTTGTAATAAGTCCTGTGGTAAAATCACTTGGAGCAAATCCATCTCATCCAAGGGCATTTCCAGATAAAAGGTGACATCGCCATTGAGGGCTTGTTGAAGTTCTTGGCTGGCATCAACGGTATCGTGGATAGCAGGTAGGGTGTCGTGTATCAGTAGTTCAATTTCGGCCGAACGGAAGTCAGATACAGGCGTTTTGAGGCGAGCCAAGGTGTCGACCATGTCTAACTGTTTGCCTAGACGACCAGGGGTGTAGCTGGCTTTGTTGCCATCCAATTGCAAGTTGGCGTTCACGGCCGGTTGGGCAATATCGGCCGCCAATTGGCCCAGAACAGTGTCCAGTTTGCTTTCGTCAAAGATGAGGATGGGGGCCAGGGAACGGCCGTAATACCAAGTCTCGAATGTGTCTATCAGCCGTGCCGTTTGCGCTCCCTGTCGTCCCACCAGCATGGCCTGGTCTACTGTGGTGGCCACATCAAAGGACATGCCCAAATCATGGCTGCTATGCACCCATGTTTGCTCGCTTTTGGGGTCAGTGAAGGTGAAGGTTTCTTCTTGGGCGTGCGGCAAGATTGCTAATAAAGCTTGTTCTGCTTCTTCTGGGGTCATCTGACTGAGGTCTATGCCCCAGATGTTGACACCTGTGTAGATACGGCCGTTGTGCTGGCTTTGATAGTTGGCAATGAGAACGGCCGTTGTCAACACTAAAACGACAAAGGTTGTCAGTGGTACGATGAAAAAAAAGCCTAATTTGCGTCCTAAACTTGCCATAGATAGTAATCTATAATTGGTAATTGGGTTATCTTGTAAGCAACTATTCACATGTTAGTTCCCACCCTCACCCCGGCCCTCTCCCTTGAGGGAGAGGGGGTTCCGATTCCCTCCCCCAGGCAGGGGGAGGGTTAGGGTGGGGGTTGGCCTAACCTGTACGGTTACTTAGAGCTGACCCGAAAACAAATATAGTACAGTCGGGGTCAGCTTCTAGGGGACGTTCGCTGAGGGCTATCCAAGGTTAATTCCGAACAAGCCCCTAGCAATTATCAACTACTCAAGTACATGCCTGTAAAGTATAACAGCTTGCCCGACCATGCCGAAATCTATTAAGCCGGGATTCAGGCAAGTATAGAGAGGCCGGGTTGGTTAGACTGTGAGCCACCTCACAAACGTTGTTTCTAGTGAGTTTCCTGGTATAGTTGAGAACTTATGTTCTGGAATAATCCGAAACGGATAGACTAACTTTATGATCAAAAAAGAGTTCCGCGTCGAGAATGAATATATCTATAATCGAACGGGGCCGATACGTTGGATTGTGTCCCATTTGGTGCGGTACCCACTGCTGCCATTGGTCATCTTGGCTTCGGCCATCTTCAATAATTTCCTGGCTAGCTATGTGCAGGTGTTCATCGGACGTGCTTTTGATTTATTGCGGGAGCCGGGCTGGGAAAGGGCCGTCCTCCTCACCATTGCTCTAAGTGCTTTTGGGGCCGTTGTTGGGCAAAATATTTTGGGCTTGCTGCGTAACTTCACCAACGAAGTCATTGCCCAGCGCGTTGAGCGTGATGCCCGTGATGAGCTTTACATTAGCCTCTTGGGCAAAAGCCAGACCTTTCACGGCCGTCAACGTATCGGTGACATCATGGCCCGGGCCACCAACGATGTGCGCACCCTTAATGGCATGTTTAGCCCCGGCCTCATGCTCATCACAGACTCCTTCATGGGCATCCTTGCCCCTGTTGTGCTAATTAGCACCATTACACCCCGTCTGCTCTTGGTTCCTGGCCTCTTTTTGGTAGCCTTTGTCATCACTGTGCGCGATTATGCCCGGCAGCTTAATCCTGTCAGCACCAGTATGCGGGAGCGGTTTGGCACAATGAATGCAGGTTTGGCCGAAACCATCGCCGGTATTGAAGTGGTTAAGGGCAATGCCCAAGAAGCTCAGGAGCAGGAAAAGTTTGTTAACGATGCGGCCGCTTTCCGGGATGATTTCATTAAACAGGGCGTTATTCAGGCCCGCTATCTGCCTATGCTCATGTTCAGTTTGGCTTGGGGAGCAGGTTTTTTCCATGCCATGACCTTATGGCGTAATGGTTTGCTGGATTCTTTGGGTGATGTGGTTGCTTTTATGGGATTGGTGGGGATGCTGCGTTTTCCCACCTTTATCTCTATTTTTTCTTTTAATCTAGTGCAGCTAGGTATCGCCAGTGCCCGCCGCATTTTGGCAATGATTAATACGGAGACGATGCTGGATGAAAATGAGGCAGGTGTGTCTCAACCCATTGCTGGTGCTGTTGTTTTTGAGAATGTTTCCTTTGGCTATAGTGATATGCCCATTCTTAGAGAGATTAGCTTTGTAGTCAATCCCGGTGAAACGGTGGCTATTGTGGGCCAAACGGGATCGGGCAAGACGACGTTGACACGACTAATAAATCGGATTTTTGATGCGGATAACGGCCGTATCCTCATAGACAACATTGACGTGCGCGACTGGCATCTGGAATCTCTACGCTCCCAAATTTCCACCATCGAGCAAGACATCTTTCTCTTTTCCCGCACCCTCGCCGAAAATATCGCCTTTGGCCATAACGAGGCCACACGAGAAGAAATCGAACAAGCCGCTCATGAAGCTCAGGCCCATGATTTTATTATGAGCTTTAACGAAGGCTATGAGACGGAAGTGGGTGAACGGGGCGTTACCCTTTCAGGGGGTCAACGGCAGCGCATTGCCATTGCCCGTGCCTTCCTCACCAACCCGCGCATCCTCATTTTGGATGACAGCACCAGTGCTATAGACAGCGCCACCGAAGACCAGATTCAAAAGGCGATGCGTCGCATCAGCCGACAGCGCACCACCTTCCTCATCACCCACCGCCTCAGCCAGATTCGCTGGGCAGATCGTATTCTTGTCCTTAAGGGCGGTGAACTGGTAGATTGTGGCACACACGAGGAACTGCTTGAGCGAAGTACCGATTATCAACGTATATTTGCCCGATATGATTAGGCGAAATATATGGTAAGATTGGGTAAATGAGGTGAAATTATGCATGAAATTATGCTTGAACCAGAACTGTACAAGCGTATTGAAAAAGCTGCTCTTGAACAGGAAACTAGTACAAATAACATATTTTCAGAAGCGGTGCGTCAATATTTGTGGGAGCTAAATCGGCGCAAGGTTTCAGAGGAAACGAGAATTTACCGTCAAAAACATGAACAACTAAAAGCGACTTATTTGGGGCAGTATATTGCTATGTTTCAGGGAGAAGTTGTTGATCAGGATGAAGATTTTCAAGAGCTGCATCAACGTGTTCGTCAACAATTTGGACAACAGCCTGTGATGATAACGTTGGTGGAAGAAACAGCATATCCTATTATAACACGTCACGGTTTTCGCATGGGGATGAACACGGCATGAAGTATGCACATGACAATGCTTACGAGCCGCCTTTTCCTGCAATTGAGATTGTTCTTCATAACAATGATGAAGATTCACGAACAACCACATTACCAGCTTTACTAGATACGGGTGCAGATGGATCGTTTGTTCCTCTCAGTTATTTGCGGGAAATCTTGGCTCTGCCACTTACAGACGGCCGTGTTCGCAGCCATTGGGGCGAATGGCGTTCTGTCCAGCTATTTGTCGTAGAAATTGAGTTGAAAGGGTTAAATCTTTCCTTCCCTAGTGTATTCGTTGTTGGTGATGATGTTGGCGACGAGATCATTTTGGGGCGCAACTTCATCAATAACATTCGCTTGTCAATCAATGGGCCAGACGGATTCACAGATATTCGGTCACAATAGGACAAAATGGGCTTCATCTTAGATGGATTAGAGACTGAGGAGTATGATCGGCAGTATAGTGACCGGGAGCTGTTGAACCGGATTGTGGGCTATTTTCGGCCGTATGCCCGGACGATGCTGCTAGTGTCAGTTATGATTACATTGAATTCGGTGGCCAGCACAGCAGGGCCAATTTTGGTGTCGCGAGGGGTAGATGTGCTGGCCGAAAATCCAACCACACAGGCTATTTTGCTAATGTCGGGGGGCATTTTACTGTTAGGGGTAAGTGCCTGGGTTTTTAACTTCATTCGCCAATACTTTTCGGCGCGGGTGACGGGCAATGTGGTACTGAATTTGCGGCGCGATGCCTTTGCCGCCACAGTGCGCCATGATTTGTCCTTTTATGATGCCCATCCCTCGGGCAAGGTGGTAAGCCGGGTGACGTCGGACACGCAGGATTTCGCCACGGTGGTGGATTTGACGCTAAATTTGCTGAGTATGGGCTTGTTGGTAGTTCTGCTGACGGCGTGGCTGTTTACGATTAATAGTCGGCTGACACTGTTAATGATTGGTATGACACCGTTTGCCGTGGGCTTAGCTTTGAGCTTTCGCAAGATAGCGCGACGAGTGACACAGGATGCTAGAAGGATCACGGCCGTTCTCAATGCGCAAATTCAGGAATCCATCAGTGGCATTATTGTGGCCAAAGGCTTTCGCCAGGAGAGTGCTATCTATGCTACCTTTGATGAAGGTAATAAGGAGGGATACAAGTTTGGTCTGCGCCGGGGGGTGACGATGATGGCGATTTTTCCGGTGATGGGCTTTGCTTCAGGCATAAGCACGGCCATTCTCATCTATGTAGGTGGGTTAGCTACGCGAGAAGGCGGTGATCTGACGCCAGGGAATTGGTATCTGTTTATGCAGGCGGTGGGCTTTTACTGGTGGCCGATGATGAATATTGCCTCTTTTTGGAGCCAGTTTCAGGATGGACTGTCGGCTTCGGAGCGGGTGTTTGCCCTGATTGACCGGGAACCAAAGGTGGTGCAAGTTGGTGATGAGGTAGTGGAAAAGGTGGACGGGCGTCTTACCTTCAACCATATCCAGTTCCGCTACACTGACAAAGAGGTTGTGCTGCCTGATTTTTCGCTGGATATTCGAGCTGGCGAAACAGTAGCCCTGGTAGGGCATACGGGTGCAGGTAAGAGCAGTATTGCTAAGCTGGTGACACGTTATTATGAGTTTCAGGCGGGCGCACTGTTGGTAGACGGCCGTGATATTCGCAGCCTAAATTTGGGTCAGTTTCGGCGCCAAATTGGCATCGTGCCCCAAGAGCCATTCTTATTTACGGGCACAGTACGGGACAATATCCGCTATGGTCAGCCGGAGGCAACAGATGAGCAGGTTTTCCAGGCAGCGTTGCACATTGGTAATGGGGATTGGCTGGATACTCTGCCAGCTGGTTTGGATACGGATGTAGGTGAGCGGGGCAGTCATCTTTCGATGGGGCAGAGGCAGTTGGTGGCTTTGGCGCGGGTGTTGCTGAAGAATCCAGCCATTTTTATTTTGGATGAAGCGACGGCCAGTATTGATCCTTTCACCGAAACGCAGATTCAAGAGGGACTTGAGGCACTGATGCAGGAGCGCACGGCAATTGTGATTGCTCATCGTCTGTCCACAATTAAGAGCGCGGACAGGATTATTGTGATGGAGAACGGCCGTATTATTGAGGGAGGCACACATGACAGCTTAATGGCGCAAGGAGGACATTACGCCGAGCTTTATAACACCTATTTTCGTCACCAGTCGTTACAGTACATCAATGTTGATTTTTTACAGTTGGAATAAAAAACGGCCGTTTGGGGAAACGGCCGTTTTCACATTTAACAACATCAACAAAGCGCTACGCAAAGTCTAGCACCTCAGGTAGTGAAGTAATCCGCATCACATCTTGAGGTAAGGTCACATCTGCGCCACTATTTCCTCTATCTAGCCATAAACCCAAACGAAAACCACCTTGTTGCACTGCGCCAATGGCATCTGCATCCAAGCTATCGCCAACAAATAGACAAGCTTCCGGTTCTAAATCCACAGCTCGTAAAGCCATCGAGAATATATAGCTGGTTGGCTTGTGTAAACCTACTTCCTGGCTAATAATAATCCGCTCGGGTGGCACGATACTGCCAATGAGTTGGTGCATGATGTGACGAACTTTTCGGGTATGGTTAGAAATAACCCCTATTGTGATGCCCCTTTGATCTAGGGCTTGCAATGTGGTTAAAGAGTCATCATATAAAAAAGTGGGAAGCTGACCATAGCCATTATAAAGTCGGTTAAGCAAAGCAGGACTAATGGGCCGGTATCGCAGATAGGTGAGAATCCGCTTGTAATGTTCGGCGATTTCTTCAGGGGTTTGTGGTTTAGGCATGTCATGAGCGAAACGTGCTCGGTAATAATCATGACTATATTGAATGCCCGCTTCCACCTCCTCAAGCGTGTATGAGAGTCCTTCACTTTGAAATAAAGCCGTTAATCGCTCACTTTGTGTCACGTCACCCACTACGCGAGCCAAAGTCAATTCCCAATCAAAAAACACCCCTCTAATTTCTACATTCTGTTTTGTCATGTTTGGCTGGCGTTGTTTGTTTCCTATACGTTGTGTTTTTAATGTACTCATAGTTGTTGGCTGCCATGTGATCATTATGATACCTCTACTACTTCATACAAGAGCCTAGAACCTTAAACAATGTGCTACAAAAATACCTGAATGCTCTTACTATAATGGTGAAAGAGGGTTGAAGGCGTGAATTTTACGAACAAATCGTGTGAAGAATAAAGCACGAGGCCTGAATGGCGGCTTCGCGTGTTTATATTACTTATCCCTGTACAACAAAAAGCCAATGTTCTAAATCTTCTTCAAAATAATGTTCTGTATGGCAAATACGGAAATTGTGCTTTTCAATGAGGCCGAGCATATCAATAAGTGAACGGCGACTGGCTTTCGCCGGGTGGTGTTCCAAGGCTTGGATAGAGACCCGCACAGCTTCCTTGATCGGGCTATCGCCGATGACATCAATGGTGTAGGTCGTGCCGCTACTCCCTTTACGTGGTTTCATTTCTAGAATGAGTGTGTGCATGAGATTCTCCTTGTTATGGGATTGATAATGGTTGCATTATAGCGGAAGACAAGATCATTTGGCAGGAATTCACTTGATTTCAATGATAGTATCTGGAATAAAACGGCCGTCTTTCACCAGCATTCCATCAGGTCGCATCACTGTCAATCGTGCACCTGTCACCGGATCGTATACGCCAATGGCCACGCTATATTGGCCTGGAGGTATCCCTCGCAATGAGATAGGGATTCGATCTGCTAGCTGTTCACCTGGCTCCCAATAAATGGTGGGATAAGCCTCCCGACGTGGTCGGGAATCGTCTTGAGCAAGGGGAATGTCAGTAGCGGGATCGAAAATATGTACAAATATCTTGTAATCTGTTGTCATGCGCTGCTGAGACCGCCAATGTAGTGTGAAAATGACTTGATTGTCATTTCGTTTCACCTCATAAGCTAGAAGCTGCAAATCATCATCGAAGAGGACATTAGCTGGCGTGGCTTCTGTTTCGATAGCGAAGGTGCACATCTCTTCTTGTACAGTGATGGTTTGTAAGGGTAACGGCCGTTCACGCCCTTCAATGTTCAACTGTAGTATATATTCGCCTGACGACACTGTCTCGTTTAGGTGTAGTCCATAATAGTCCCACGTCAGCAGCGAGGAAGTCATCAGAGGAAATGTGGCCGATTGGGCCACATGCCCGTTTCCAGCCACCAATGATAAAACAACCTCAACCTCTTGTCGGTGGGCTTGAGCCTGCCCCCAGCCAACGTCCACCGCTAATACACGGCCTGGATTGGCGCAGTCACCGGCGACAAAAGCATCTACAGGGCCAAAACCAGGTGCAAATTCGGCCGTTAAAACAAAATCGCGTCCTGCCTCTGGCTCTGTCGTATAAACCACAATACTTTCATCTTCATAACGGGGTTGCATCAGTAAATATCGCTGCCAATGGGCTACGCGGTCTGCTCCAACCAGCCTTTTGTGGATGACAATATACCGGACATGGTTATTGGCTAAAACAGCCAATTGGTGGCCGACATCAGTTAGCTTTGGGTCTACTTCTTGGGTATGACGCAAACTAGCGAGCCAGGGATTACTATCTAGAAAACCATACGTTTCTTCTGGCAAACGGGCAATCTTGCCTTGCAAAATGGGCCGTTGGTGCGTTGTTTGGGCAAACATGTACGCTTTGGCGCGCAGGGGGTCAAGGGGCAAATTGAGAATAGCAAAATCGTCCGGCAATGTGGCCAACTGGGCAAAGTAGGGTGAAATTGGGAAATTATGTATGGGAACTGGAACGGCCGTATATTCTGCCAATATGCCCATACTCAATAAACTCACCATTATCCACCCCCGCTTGCTCAAAAGGGAGGACACACCATAAGCTGCTAGCACAGTTGTAGGCAAGGCCAAAAATATGTTGAACCGATCCGGTGTTCGCATCAGATTTGCCAGCGGCAGCTTGTCATACAGCATTAAACTGTTGGCATGAAACTGTCCATTCACCCGCAGCAACGGCCCTAACGCCAACCAGATAAACAAGAGAGCCATGAACAACCAAGGCATTCCTCGTTGTCTTGTTTGCCATAACCCCACAGCAGCTAGGCCTAATGCTATAAAACCTATATAAGCTGTTACCCGCCGGTGAGGTGGCCGGTCTGGATAGAAGCCATTATAAAGCGGCTGGGTCCATTCATGTAGAAAGCTATTGGTGTTAGCCGGAGTGAGGTAGGCTAGTAGGTCCGTCTGCATGAAGCTCTCTTCCCCTTGGCGCAAGAGATCGGCCGTTGCCACTTCTTGTTCCAGAAGTAAAGAGAAAGGGGGGTAGAGCAAAACGGCCGTTACTAACCCTGCTACCACCAAACGGCCGATCACAAATCGTCGTTCCGGAGGCCACCATAACTGCCACGCCCCTATCCCATAAATGAGGCCCATCAGTATAGCCCCAATCAGCAATTGCCAACGTGTATACCCAACCAAAGCCAAACAAACCCCAGTCGCCGCAGCGTACCGCCAGTTACCTTTCTCCAACAGTATAATTAGAGCCAACAAAAACAGAGGAATCCAGGCTGTTGCCAACAGATTTGGATGATCTAATTGCGCGGTACGATAAGGCCATGCTTGATAAATAAGGCCCGCTAGAAACGCCGCTCGTTCATCGCCTGTTAACTTATAGCAAAGGGCAAAACAGGCACAACCACACAGTATCAAATTCAACAATAAGGCCAAATTATAGGCGGCCAAGCCGCCAAATAAAGGCTCAAAAATCAGCCAGGGCACAATTTGTAACCAAGCTAGATTATGGGTCACGAGGCTAATGCCTTGGGGATAAAAAAGATAAGGGGTGAAATAGGGTGATTGTCCATTTTGTAAGGCTTGCTGCACCCACCAGCCATTCCAAAAATGGACCAGAGCGTCATCCGAATTGCTGGGCAAATGCGTGGACAGATGAGTTGCTAAAGGCCAGGTGTTTAGGACAGCTAGGCCAGCGTAGGCGGCGATAATATAGACAATCTGTTTGCGTTTCACGGTTTGGGAGGCAGTGGAAAGGCTAGCCAACCACTATTGAGGAACTGACCATCGTCTGTGACTTGATACATGCCAATGCGGGCTGTGGCAGGTGAGGCTTCAGGCGCCACTGAAATCGTGTAAGCGTCATGCACAAGCTCACCTTCGTGCCAATGCGAGGTAGGATACCACCCATCTATGGGGCTAGCACTGTCAGTCTGGGCAACAATATCTTGTGGGCCAGTGGGCGGGTCTTGGGTGACGAGGTGAATAGCGACGCTGTAATCGGCCGTTGGTCGTATTTGCGCTTGCCAAGTGATGTCTACTCGCACTGTTTGTTCGTCTAGCCAGGCTAAATGGGCATTTTGAATGGTAATGCCATTGTCTAGTTGGAGTAGGGGCGTTCTAGTAGGGACAATCATTGGCTCTGGCATAATTTCCACTACGCCTGGGGCAACGGCCGTTAAATGTACTGCGCCCATTTGATCCTCCCACCAGTCAAGCGGCCGTTGATAAAAAGTTTGGCTGAGCGTCCACACATGTTTGCCCTCAGACACAATGCGCCCAAAATCTGTGTCATGGTCTACCAACCCCAGGTGCGGAAACTGGTTCTGGTAGGCTTGGGCATAGGCTAATTGCCAGTAATCGTTGCCCCAAAGGGCCATAAAGGTGATAGGAGCGCCGTCTGTGGCTGGCTCCGTTTGAGCAACCTGGTTGATAATCTGTTCAGCGCCCCGGTCGCGGGTGATGGCTAAGACGATGGGGCGGTGGTTGATGAAGAGGAAGACGGCCGTTAATCCCCATATTGCCACTGAAATCTGACCACTTTTTGGCCGCCACTGCCACAACCGCTGCGACCAAAAAGCCAGCCCAATGACGGCCATCATGATCACAGGTAGTTTGGCTGCCAGCACCGCCTCGCCCACACGGCCGATCCAGATGATGAAACTTAATGCCAAATAGGCTAACCATATCAACGTGAAACTAAGGCGTTCTGAGATGCGTATTTGGCGCAAAGGCAGCCATAGGCCCCCCAACCCTAAAAGCAGTAGGGGCCAAGGGAGATCATCGGCCAAAAGGATAAAAACATCTTGCAGGCGCATCCAAGCCGCAACGGCCGTTTGTGGCAACTCAATAATTCGCTCCGTTTTTGTGTCAAAAAACAGTGACCAAAAACCCTCCCACGTCCCTGGCGAATTAAATGTCCAATCAGCCCCCATCCAGGCACGCAGAGGTAGATAAATATATGTCAGCGGTCCAAGCAAGGCCAGGCCGATGACGGCCGGTAATTGCTGCCAAATCAGCCGCCACTTCCTGATAACCAACACCAAAAGCCCCAGTCCTAAAAAGACAAAAGCACGTTGATGAGCTAGCCCTTGCCCTGCTAGGAAAGCCAGCCAATATAGATCGCGAGGGCGTTCTGTACGCTGCCAACTGATGGCGGCAGCCAATGTTGCCAATGTTAGGGCCATTGTTAGGGTATGAATTTCAGTGATGGAAGCATCTACCCAGAAAGAGGTAGAGAGACCAAGCAGGAGCGCAGCACTAGCGGCAAACAGGGGCTGAATGTCTAACTGGATTAACAAGTG
Source organism: Promineifilaceae bacterium (SeqCode) (assembly GCA_965223555.1). Classification (GTDB taxonomy): domain Bacteria; phylum Chloroflexota; class Anaerolineae; order Promineifilales; family Promineifilaceae; genus CBDCWU01. The sequence continues at coordinate 1,021,144 of CBDCWU010000009.1, read as the reverse complement.
AACCAAGATGCCAATAGTCACAGCTCCCCAAACGGCCGCATAAAGCGACCCCGCGGCAGCCGGAGCCATGCCAAAACCACGCAAGAGGGTGACAAAAAGAGACCCAAGGGCGGTAAATTGAGGATAGCCCGTAAAGTGGATGGTTCCCCAACGAGGCAGCGCATTTTGGATTTCACCAACATCGGTGACATAGGGGTGATTGCTGCCATTAATATCTAATTGTAAGGTAGTAAGGAAGATGAGTAAGGAGAGAACGGCCGTTCCGCCAATGGCTATATAAGAAGATGAGAATAGCCGCTGCCAACGCAAATTAATCATTCGCCATTACTCTACTCGAATTACCCCTATTTTTACGCGAGCCTCTGGCACGAGTGTATCTGACTCATCATACACGGGTAGTCGTTCAATGGTTTCTGTATGATACATACCCACCGATAGTTCATACTCTCCAGATGGTAGATTGTTATCGAGTTTTAGCCTATAGACGTCTTCCATATCTTCGTCCACCAGCCAGGTTGTGGTAGGGCGAACGCCATACAGAGGGATGTTATCTTGTTGGGCAGCTAACGTCTGGTCAGAAGTCAGTAGATGGGTGAAGACGGTGTAACTTTCGTTTATGGCCGCGTCGGTTTCCCATATAAGAACAACTGTTAGCAAATCACCAGGTGCTACTGTGTTATTACTTAACCGAGCTAGTTTTAATGTCACGTGCTCTCCTAAACGATAATTCATCTTTAGCTCTGGCCCAGAAGCAGCTGGTTTTTCAGGTGGCTGCCCATAAACCCAAACATAGGGAACACCATTGACACTGAAGGTCCATAGCGGTTCATTTTCCTGGTCAGCTTGCCACATGTCGTGCCACTCTTCATCCCCCAATCCTCGCATTAATTGGTTGACATAATATACTCTGTAAGTGGCCCAGGTCAGAAGCTGGGTACTGGTGAAACCTGTAAACTCGCGGCGGAAAACGGGAGCACTACGGGGATGGAGAACGGCCGTTGCCCCTTGCCCATGTGGTAGACTACTCAAGAAGTTACCAGCCACATCTAGCCCTTCTCCTTGCTCCTGCAAAGGCAGCATATGTTGAGCTGTCTGAATGCCATCCATCAGCGTATTGTAGTGGGTGCCAAAGTAGGGATAGTAGTTGAGGGTAATACCTGCTTGTATCATCAAAACAGTAGCCAGCAATGGCGTGGGTAGCCAGGACCATTGAGGTCGCCAACGTCCAATGCCCCTTGCCACCCATACTAAACCAAAAGCCGCTGCTATATCTAAGGGCGGCACAGCTGGCAAGATATAGGCAATTTGCTTAAATTTGCCAATACTCATCTGCATGATGAAGAATAAAGCATACAGTAAGAAGACCCACAAGATGCGCCCATTTCTTGACCGAAATCGCAAAAAGCCAAAAAGAAATCCAAATAGAATAGCGGGCAAGGTGATGAGAGTCGTTTTCCAGGCTAAGGTGGCTAGGTAAAAAGGTGAGCCAGGGTCTTCGTGAGAGCTAATGCCGTTGAAGAAGACTGGATTCCGATGGGTGTTGCTGGTATGAAAGACAATGCGCTGAACCATTACAGTCAAAACATCGCCAGCCTTGACCCACATGGCTGGCCATAGAATGAAGAATATGGCCGCAGCGATGGTCGTCCAGACAAGCAGCAAAGAAATGATTTGGAAGAAGCTGAGAAGGAGCTGTTTCGGCCGTTTTTCCCACTCTCCCCGAAAAAAGCCTACTCTTGTTAATGCCAGTACCAATCCTGCGTAGGGGATTAAAAAGAGAGAGGGTGTTTTGGTCAAAAAAGATAGGCCTGCAAAAATACCACTCCATATCCAGTCAGAACGCCGCCCAGAGAATGCATAGTTTAGTAGAAATAAGGCACTGAGAAGCATGAACATGGATAGCAAGCCATCCACATGAACAACCTGGCTATAGGCAATATGAAAGGGGTTAAGTGCGAGAAGACAAACGGCCGTTAAGGCAATGCGCTTATCCACTAAACGGCTAAGTAATGGGTACATGAATCCAATAGACAAAGCGATCACCGTTGCCAGAGGCAAAACGGCCGCTTGCACTGAATTGGACAAAGTGCCGGGCCGGGTAAAATCATCCCCCAATAATTGTGCACCCGTTAGATCCCCATGTTGTTGTGAAAAAATCTGCAATGTTGTCCCCGACAACCACATTAAAGTAACACCAGGATGATAACGTTTATAGGTCTCTTCCCAGCTTTGCTCTAGAACAGCGTTACTGAAATGAAAAGCACGATCGCCCCACACAGGTGTTTGCGAAACAGGATGAAGAATACGTGGCAAAAAGGCAACTAAAAAAATGATCGCTGGCATACCCCAGCGATGAACCCAGGCTTTTTGCCACAGCCTTTTTAACATATTAGCTTCTACTCCGAAGGCGTAGGTGTCGGTTTGGTATCATCATTGCCTGGCGTAGCCGTTGGGGTGACACTACCTGGGATGGGAGTGGTAGTGTCCTGCGGTGGTGGCGAGATGATGATTTGTATAGTGGGTGTGATGGATGGTTCTGTTGTAGCGGTTGCCGTTGGCGTCGGTGTGGCGGTATTTGTGGGGGTTGCTGTTTGTGTTGGCGTGGGCGTTTCTGTGGGTGTTGCTGTTGGCGTGGCTGTGGGCTCCAGCAGTGTCAAAGGCACACGTGCTTCTAATGTCACCGGATCATCCTCTGGCGTATAGGGATTATTGGGACCAAAAATGAGCACACGCAAGGTGATATTACCGAATTCTTTAATATCGCTGGTGTCCCAGGTGGCTAAACGGCCGTTCTCAATCGCTTCTGGTCGCCTATCTTGAATGGTTCCCCAGCCTCCTGGGTTTTGACCCAGTCCAAACTCAACGGCATACCCATTAAAATTCGGCCCCTTCACTGTGCCACGCACCTCAATCTCGTCAATGATTTCAGCCCCTGCGCTGGGTTGATTAATGGTTACAACTGGACGGGAATCGCCGCTACACGTTTCCGTTGGTGGTAGGCGTAAAGGCAAGCTGATATTGCGTCGTTCAGCCCAATTTTGCCCAGCTCCTGTCTGCTCAAGCCACTCTTTAGCCAAGTCGCGCTCTCGCTCCAGAACATTGTCGGCACCGGAAACGACCAAATTTACAAAGGTTGCCTCATATACCGATTCAGCGCAGGCATCACTGGCAATTTGGTTTGTCCATAAATCAATAGACAGTCGTTGCAAAAAATCATCTTGGCTACCCAACGGCATCTGGTCACTCGCAAAAACCTCTGTGCGGCGATTGGGGCAGACCTCGCTGGCCTGTGCCCCAGAATCGGCACAAATTTCCATATCAACCACGTTGTCAGGACGAGGGAAGTTGGTGGTCTGCTTGTCAGCCAAGTATTGTAGCATGAAGCTGCGCCAGATGGGCGAAGCCATCACATAGCCAGAGGCCCCTTCGCCAACTGGTTCATTATTGGTGTTGCCCACCCAAACGGCCGTTACTACTTGCGGCGTGTAACCAATTGTCCAACCATCGCGCACATCAAAACGACTAGTGCCCGTTGTGCCCGTTTTCACAGCCACGAGATGCCCGGCTATCACCAGATTATTATTTTGCCCAAACTCTGGCTGCCGGGCCCCATTGTCAGACAACATATGGTTCATCAAATAAGCGTGGGCTGGTCGGATAACTTGCGTCTCTTTGGGATTTTCGGGCGGTAGCTGCTCAAACAGAACGGCACCTTGATTGTCCTCAATACGGGCGATGGCAAAGGGGGCACGATATTGCCCCTGATTGGCTAGGGCCGCAAATGCCCCTGTCATTTCTAGGGGGGTGACCGCACCACCACCCAGAGTCAGTGACAAGCCATAGTTGCGCGGTTGTCCTTGCTCTATACAACCCTCATCCTGCAAGGAAACCAAACCGACACTCTGCATCTTGGCGATAAAATTGCACACCCCCACAAACTCTAAGGCTTTTACAGCCGGAATATTGTAGGAATTGCCCAAAGACGGCCGTAATAACAGTGGCCCATGAAACTCATCATCATAATTCTTTGGTTCATAGGGTGGATTAGCGCCATCTGGGAAAGATGTGGGCACATCCCAAATTAATGTGGCTGGGGTCCATCCCTGCTCCATGGCCGATAAATAGACCAAGGGCTTCATCGTCGAACCAGGCTGGCGCGGCTGCAAAGCCATATTCACCTGCCCGCTAATGGCCTCATCATTAAAATCCACACTGCCCACTAAAGCCAATATTTCACCTGTATCCGGTTTGACGACGACCATGGCTGCATTATTGGCTCCCGAAGCAATAATATTATTGCGCTGTGATGACACAGTATCTTCGGCCATGCGCTGCACTGTTGGGTCTAGGGTGGTGAAAACCCGCAAGCCTCCACGGTAAATGGCCTGCGCCCCCAACAAATCCTCAGCCTGTTGCAGTACAGTCAGGGAGAAATGAGGATGATTGATGGTGGCGCGGGGTGGTACTAAGTCAAAGATGCGCAAATTCATGTCATCAATGGCGTTTTGGGCTTCGACAGTAGTAATATACTGCTCAGCCACCATTTGGCTCAAAACTTCTGATTGACGGCCGATTGCTTTTGTTGGCGCACTATATGGGTCCCAAGCGGCCGGGGCTTGGGGCAAACCGGCCAGCAGCGAGGCTTCGGACAAGGTAAGCTCGACGGCTGATTTACCAAAGTAGGTGCGCGCCGCCGCTTCAATGCCATAAGCCAAATTCCCGTAATAAATTTCATTTAGATACAACTCTAAAATTTCATCTTTTTCTGGAAAGGTACGGGTGATTTCGGCTGCCAAAATGATTTCACGCACCTTGCGCGTGAATGTACGTTGAGTACGCTCTTCTTCATCAAGCAACAAGGCGCGTACCAACTGCTGCGTGATAGTGCTGGCCCCAGACACAAATTCACGTTCGCGGGCTGCCTGCACCACAGCCCGGGCAATACCAATCGGGTCAAAGCCAGGATGCTGGTAAAAACGGGCATCTTCTGTAGCAATAGTGGCATTAATGAGATGGGGTGAGATTTGGTCTAAGGCCACACGGGTACGATTACCCGCATCGGGATTGGCTAAAGAGTAGAGGACATTGCCATTGCGATCATAAATGCGCGAGGTTTCGAAGGTGCTGGCACGGTTGGCCAGCTCAGCCGGATTGGGTAGGTCGCGGGCGATGGCATTATACGCGATGGCTGCGCCAGCTATCAGAAGAGCAAACCCAATTAAGCCAATAATAATGCTAGCAGCCAGAAGCCGGGTCAGACAACTGCGCCAGTTGCGGCGTGGTAATGGTTTGGGCTGTGGCTGCGCGGAGGAGACAACGACGTGCTGCGACTGTGGTTGTGGCGAGGATGCAGGACGAGGAGGAGGAGTTGTTGCGGGGCGTTGCGGTTGTGTAGGCGGCCGTCGTGGAGGTTGTTTATGGGTGGGTCGGGCTTGTTCCCGTTTAGGAGCCCCTTTGGGCATCAAGGGTGGCTCACCCGTCTCCTCCTGGGGGCGGGAACGGCGACGATAGACTTGGGTTTCGGCTTCGTTGACGGGCTGGCGTTGGCCGGGGATAGCCACATGGGGCTGAACGACAGTCGCGTCTTTATCCTCGACTAACGGCCGTTCCTCCGGCGGCGTCAATGTTTGTGAGCCAAAGGGAGGAGGTGCTGTTGTTGGCTCTTCGTGCTTTGGCGTGGCTGGCTCAATCGTCGTGAGCGTAGCCATATCATTACCATCTCCCTCACTTTCATCTCCGGGCAAAGTGATAGTAATGTTCTGTGGTTGGGCTGGCTCACCTAATAAATCCAATAATGAGACAGTTTGTGGCCCTTCTGGTTCTTCGGCCGGAGCTATCGATTCGGCCTCTGGCTGTTCAGTCTCTGGCTGTGTCACTCCTGGCTGTTCAGCTTCTGGCTGTTCTTTATCTGGCTCTGAAGCGCGTTGGCTCTTTTGGGTATCGTCGTCCATAGGTTAGGTCGGTGCACAATTAAGTAATCGATCATTATCCAGGTCAATTACTTGATTTTCTGATTATCCTTTACTTTTTATCAACATTGTCCAATCACCACGTTGAACAACCTTATCATCTTGGTTCTTGATGCTGTACTTAAACACCACATTGCCTCCGCCTAAGCGGCGAAAAGCTTTCTTCTCAGTCACCTCTAATTCTACATGAATCGTATCGCCAATAAATATAGGTAGACTGAACTTGCAGGTCAGTTCACGGAAGGCCAATACTGTCCCTTCAATAGCACCTGATTGCACAGTTAGCCCGGTGGCAATAGATTGCACGAGCAACCCATGGGCTACGCGCTGACCAAATGTGTCTTGGGCAGCATATGCAGCATCGGTGTGAATGCGATTATAATCGCCAGATATGCCAGCAAAGTTGACAATATCACTCTCAGTAATGGTACGGCCGATTGTCCGTAATTGCTGCCCTATTTCAAACTCCTCAAAGTGTAGGCCACGTGGTTGATAGGTTAATTCTGTCATTCACTCTCCTTATGACGTTAGTTAAGTGATTGCGGTTCCTCAGTGAGGCGAGTATAGCATGGGTAAAGGTGCCCGCAAATCGTTTGTTGGACGGTATGCCTACGTCGCTTTGCAGTCCCTTTTGTCTGCTTTAGAATTATTGGTATGGTGAATCAGGCAACGATTAGTAACAATGGTGTACTACGTCCTACTTATGTGCAAGTAGATTTGGCGCGATTGACGGCAAATTATCGAGCGATTGAAACGGCCGTATCCCCCGCCGCTATTATGCCCATCCTCAAGGCTAATGCTTACGGACATGGTTTAGTCGAGGTAGCCCGGCATGTTGTCGCCATAGGTGCGGCCTATCTGGGTGTGGCCTTTTTGGAGGAGGGTATTTTGCTGCGCGAGGCCGGTATCACTGCCCCGATACTGGTTATGGGCGGTATACTGGGCAATCAAATTCCCCTCTTTTTGCAGCACGACTTGACGTTGACCGCCTCATCCACCGAAAAGCTGGCCCAAATTGATGCGGCCGCCCAAGCGATGGGTGTATCAGCCAAAGTACATCTGAAAATCGATACAGGTATGGAGCGGATCGGGGTACATTACTATAGTGCTGAATCGCTGCTAAAGGCCTCACTAGGCTGTCGGCACTGTATAGTGGAAGGCATCTACTCCCACTTTGCTAATTCAGATGAGGCCGATCTGACTTCTGCTCGTGTGCAATTGGAACGTTTCCATGAAGTGTTGCGCTTCTATGAAAAGCGTAGCCTGCCTATGCCGCTGCGCCACATGGCAAATTCTGGAGCAATTTTGCAACTGCCGGAGAGCCATTTTGATTTAGTGCGCCCCGGTATCCTCCTTTACGGTGTATACCCTTCAAGCGAAATGCCCCCCTCAGTTTCTGTCCAGCCAGTGTTGTCATGGAAGTCACGGGTAGTCTATTTCAAAGTGGTGTTGCCTAATCATCCCGTTAGTTATGGCTCAGCTTGGCAGAGCGATCATATGGTGCGGGTGGTGACGATTCCAGCTGGGTATGGCGATGGTTATTTTCGGCGCATGTCAGGGCAGGCAGAGGTCATCATTCGTGGGAAGCGATATCCAGTGATCGGCCGTATTTGTATGGATCAAATGATGGTCAATATTGAATGGGATTCAGCCTATAATAATGATGAGGTGATTTTACTAGGAGAGAGTGACGGCGTATCCATTTGTTGTGAGGAATTAGCAGAATGGGCAGACACTATTCCTTATGAAGTGCTGACAAATATTAATACCCGGGTATCGCGAGTGTATGTAGGACACGAGGGCCAAAAACAAACATTCGCCTCAGGTCCAGGAGGGGAAACCTAAGGCGAATGTTTTGGCGACTTCGTAGATAAGCATAAAATCTTTTTCTGAATCAATTCTGAGCTAAAGATAAATGGTTAATGAGTAGGCACAAAGGTGACATTTTGGGGTCAGGGATAACGTTTGCGGGCACGGCGAGACTTCAACCAAAGCGGCTGGTGACACGGCCGATTATTTGATCAATAGAAATGTTATCGAAATCGGTGCTTTCCTCAGGATTATCACCCCTTAATTGATAGGTGTTAGTGGGGTGAACGGCCGTTACTCGTTTCACTATCTTTGTGCTTGCCCGTGTTGGATGGTAGGCGGCCACAATATCCCCAATTTTAGGCTGTTGCTGCCGGTAAGCACGAATATCGAGCAAAACTTCATCACCTACATCAAGTAGAGGAAACATAGAGGCTCCGGTAATGACATGGCGTCGCCGGAGCCTCATAAGCCAAAGTAGAAACTCTTTGAAATTGATGTTAGCTAAATCATGACCCATGGGGCCAGTGATTCAGTCACTAATGAACAGTGGTCAATAATCAGTGGGGGTAAGTTTAACTGACTACTGAAAACTGAACACTGATGACTGGTTAAGAAGCTGTGTAATAAGCTACTTCGCGGTTTTTGGTGGCCCAGAAAATATTGTGGATATTCTCAATCGCAGCCATTAACTCTTGGGCATGTGTTAGGCTCACTTCTACCTTGACGGACGAACACAATTTAGCCGCATTCCAGAATATCGTATGCAGGTCAGGATGGGCTTCTAAATGAACAGGTTTGAAGTAATCTGTCCACAAAACGAGCAACTCCGTCTTGGCCAAATGTGCTTGCTCTTCCTTGATGGCGATGTAACGGGACATGGAGTTTTGTGATTGGATATCTGTCTTACCTTCCAAAGCTATTATCTTTTTAGTCATGGACAGAACCGCCTCAGCCGCAATACGCGCCGAAGCGGGATCATAAACACCACAAGGCCCATCACAATGAGCCGAGAGTACTTCTTGGGCAGGTAACCATTTCTTGATGAGTGAAGCAACTTTTTTCATATTTACACCTTCCTTCTGAAATATAAATCTGTTCTCTAGTAAGAATCGCCTCTATAATAAATCGAACTCCTGATCCATGCCACTTTTTAGGGTGAGCGAAATAAGCGTGGAAGAGAGGCGACTATATCCGCTTATGATCTCGTTGTTTCTTGCTTTTGGTTGATGTTCTACGATTAATATTTAGGAAGAGAGGAAGCCCAAATATTGGCGCACGAGATCAGCAATATCTGTCAAATTGTTGATTTGCCGGGCGAAGACAGCATGATCTAGTCCAACTAAAATGGTGGGAATGAGATTACGGGTATGCTGACGCTGGCTCTTATCTTCGATGTTGCCATGATCGCTGGTGATGATGAGTAACCCGTGTTCGTCATCCCAGGCAGCCAGCAAGCCACCGATGGCCTCATCTAATATCTCTAAATGTTTGGCTGCCTCAGCCAATGAGCCACGATGACCCGCACGGTCGCTGGGCCAATGCTCGAAGAAGCTGAAATGATAGGTGCGAGCAATGGCCGCAATGCGCTGTCCAGCCTCAAACAGACTCAATTGGGACATGTCCTGGTAGCCTAAATAGGTTCGCCAGGCTTCATTGGTAAAATCAGGGCTAACGGCACGGCCGTTGCGCAACTCCTCTGCTCCCATCAATGACAAACCTGCGCTTGTGACAGCTAGAGGCACGGCTGACAGAAGGCGTTTGCCGCTGTTAATGCCATCAAAAAAGCGCTGGGGATAGGGTGTGATCAAGGCCGCTTTGCCGCCAGCCGCTGTAATTTCGCTGAATAAGGTTCCTTGTTGGATGATTTGGGCTACGGCAGGATTGGGCTTGGGCCCATAATGTTCGCCTACGAGCTGAGATACATTGCGTCCGGTGAGAATTGCGGCTTGCCCTGTGGCGCTTTGGGGTTTGCGGGGCATATCTAGGTTGGCATCAGTGGGGATGAGGGAGGCGCGTAAGGTTGTGATACGGCCGTTATCCTGCACATACCATTTTTCACCAAGCAATTGGGTGAGATGGGGCAGAACGGCCGTCACAAAAGGATTTACTTCTGGATCATCATGGCCCAGGCCCACTCCATCCATAAAAAATATGTGGACATGGCGAGAGATTGGAAATGGAGCCGTCACACTTGTTTGAATTGAAGATTGGGTCATAGATGAATTCTCGCTATTATCCATGCTGCACCCAATCCAGCAACCCTATTGACATTTTGGCAGGCAACGAATCGAGGCTGTTCAATCGGCCGTTGCCAGCTCTGAAGCATTAAGGCATTGGCCTTTTTTAACTTTTTTTACATTTTTGATGGCGAAACGGGCAATACTTGAAGAACCATCTCCTTAATTTGAAATGTTATTTGTGGCCGATTCCTGAAGATGTTCGTCTATGGTTCTTTGGCCCAACGCAATACCAACTCACCAGAGGTTAAATCAGTAATGGGTTGCAAGGCGATTTGGGCAAAGCTCATCTCTTCTTGGGGATCAGATTCAAAAGAGAGTAGACCAAAACCCTGTTCGTTCACGTTCATGGTCCCGGCTAGTTCAAATTCCTCTTCCGTACCGTACCAAACAAAGTAGCTTTGCCCTTTTGGGGGTTGTGGTAATTGAGTGGCGATGAGAACGGCCGTTGGTTGATGTGGATTTCGGTAGAGATGCCCCCAGGCATCGGACCCATCCTGCTGGGGCGCTAACACCACCTCGACTGTATCATCGGCTTCGATAACCTCTCTAATAATCGTCTGCTGCTGTTCAATCGCTTCCAGATTATTAGAAGGCAATTCATCAGGAGGCCATAAATTGTTGATGAAGAACCAGGCAAAAATGAGAGCAGCTACTCCCCCCAAGGCGATAGCTACCCGGGGCCAGGTAAAGAAATCTTTGAGCTTTGGCCTAAATGGCCGTTTACCAATCACATCTGGTGCTGTTTGCGGTTGCTCTGCTTCAATTTGCTGCAAAAGAGCGTCTTTTAAGGATTCCGGTGGCATTTGCGGCGACACAGCCAACAACAGGTTTGGCAAATCAGCTAACGTTGTGTGGTAATCAGAAAGCCGCTCAAGGCAGTCGGGACAGTCGCCGATATGCCGCTCTACCTGTTCCTGTTCGGCCGTTTCCAATACTCCCAAAGCATAGGCTTCCAACTGTTTCTGGATTGCTTTACAGTCTATCTTCATGGCTCCCCCTTCTGTACTGTCAGCGAGTCGTATCCACTTATATCGTCACTCAGCAGCAATGTCTTCCGTAATTTTTGTAAACCTAAACGAATTCGCTTCTTGACCGTACCCAGGGGCCAATCCAATCTCTTAGCAATAGCTGACTGGGTGTATTCACCAAAGTAAGCCAATAAAATTACCTGCCGTTGTTCAGCTGGCAGCATGTTCAAGGCTTCTCGAATAGTAGAGCGTTGTTCTTGCCGATGAATGACTTCCTTGACATCTGCTTCTAGATCAATCAGATCATCTAGCCATTGAAAATTATCAGATAGTTCTACCTGATAATTATCGCGATAGTGGCGTTTCTTTAGACGATCTTTCAGGTAGTTGCGGGCCACCATCATGAACCAACTTTTGAAAGAACCACGAGTGCCCTTGAATGTATTTCCTTTATGCCATAAACGCATAAAGATTTCTTGAACACTTTCTTCTGCCTCCTGTGCGCCCACCATATGTACCGCCATTGTATACACTAGCCGGATATATCGATCATATAGGATCGAAAAAGCGACCTTGTCCTGCTGTTGTACCAGCTTGACAAGGTCTTCATCGCTCAATTGGCTCAACGATTGATACCGATCTTGCATAAGGTGCCACATCCTTATAAATATTTTGAATATCTACTTATTATAAGGATGGTATTGCTATTCAATTTTTAATTGTAGTGAGGATATCTCCTTTCAACAAGGCTTGATGTATTACATTGCCGCCAGTATTTGTTAAGAGCTGCGTTCACTCGGCTGCTGCAGCAACAAAGTCGATCTCTAATCGGACTTCGTCGGCCACATTAGCGACTCCTCGAACACTCGGTATATTCAAATCATAATCAGAACGTAGGACAATAACAGAGCCTAAACCACTAAGTTGTGTCTCAGAAACAGCCGTTGCCGTTATCGCAAATGTGACCGAATTGGTAATGTCTCGAATTTGCAAATCACCCGTCATATCGAAAACAATGGATTCCCCAATGACGGTTGGCTCGGCTGGGAGACCTTCGATCATGGTGGCTGTAAATGTGATAAATTGATACGCGTCATCGCCTGACTCTAGGATTTGGTTGCGTAAGGCACGATTACGGAAACTACTGTCTGTGCTCAAATCACGCGCATTAATTTCAATTGTGCCTACTTGAGCTTCGCTTGGATTATTCAAATCTACTATGATTTCGCCTGTTACCAAAGCCGTACGCCCTACAACGGTTTTAGGTTCACCAAATAGTTCTTCATCAATGAAAAAACGGACTTCTGATTCTTCAGACACAATCTCATAGTTGCGTGAGACAGTTGGTTCGGCTGTCGCAGTTGGTTCCTCTGTTGGTGCTTCTGTTGGCTCTTCCGCTGGTGTTTCTGTTGGTGCGGCTTCGGGTTCACTTGCAGGTTCAGTTGTGTCAGTGGGTAAAGGCTCACTTGTTGCTGTAGGTGCGACTTCGGCGGCGGCGGTTGCTGCCTCGGTCGGGGAAACGACCGTGCTCTCGACCACTCCTCCAGATTGACAAGCCAATAATCCCCACATCAAAACTAATCCCAAAATCGTCAGCCTAACAAATCGCTTTCCAATCATAAACATCTCCATCAAAAATGGCCCAAACAATTGATATTCAAAATCATTTGGGCCATTTTTCAGTTAGTTCAAAATTTATTGCTCGACAGCAATGACCATACCACTACCTGATGCATCGAAAGCTGTCACAACAGTAACAACCATACTACCATCTGGGGCTTGTGCCAAGCCATATGGTGTGCGCAGCCCTTCCATGACTGGTGTTACACCATCTTCTGAGACGATCACAACTCGGCCTGAATCTGGAATAAAGCCCCGATCCCCTAGGCCAGCCGCGAATTCTACGGCATAAATTGTGCCATCATCTGCCACCAGCACATCTGTAGCTAAGGTTAAACCTGCATAGGTTTGTACTAACTCACCGTCAGGCGAATAACGCTCAATACGTGTACCTTCAACTGGGAAAGGGAAGCCAGACAGGAAACTTACATAAATGTCACCTTCAGGGCCGATGTCTATGCCAGTGGGCACAGGATTGTCATCGACATCCCACAAGTGGAAGGCGCTTAAACCAGCATCTTCCGTCCAGGCCCAAAGGCAATTACAACCAGCATCAATGATGTAAAGAGTGCCATCATCGCTTACCATAAGGTCGGTGGGATCGGAGTTAATAGCGTTGGGATCAGGTTGTCCGTTTTCGGTAGCAGCCGCAGCTGTGTCAATGATATTTTTAATGCGCCAAGTCTCTCGATCGATTTCGTAAACGGCATAGTAGAATGAAAGGCCAAATAGTTGCCCTGGCCCTTCACCCACACCTACCCAATAGGAGTCGTCAGTAACGTAAATGGCCTGGGGGCCACGAAAACCAGTGTCATCAGCTCCACGATTGACGCTGGGGAGAGCTGGCAGGACGACACTTTGTTCGCCGTCAGCAGTAACGGCCGTAATCTGTCCTGTCATCCCGGCTGCAACTGTTGTTTCTGGATCGGCTTGCACAGCACTGTCTCCTGCTGTTCCAGCCTCAGCAATATAAAGTGTGCCATCATCAGCATAAAATAGTTGACGTGGGCTGCGCAAACCAGAGGCAATAACGGCCGTTGGTGGTTCAAACGGCGGCGGGCCTTCTGGAACCTCCGCTTCCGCCTCTGCGCTCTCAGCAGCTACTTCGACAATACGGGTAACTTCAACCTCAACCGGAACCTCTACTTCAACACTCTCTTCTACTACGCGGGTCACTTCCATTTCAACTGTCTGCTCCACCACACGGGTTACTTCCACCTCTACTTCCTCTTGCACCACACGAGTCACTTCTACTTCCTCTGGGGCACAAGCAGTGAGGATAAGACTAAACAAAACGGCCGTAACCAACCACATTCGTCGTCCCTGAACAAATCTTTGACTTAACATAAACATCTCCTTCTTCTAAAAAATTGATCGCTTACCCTACTAATACGACTGAACCACCAGATTGGATCCCTGAACCAGCGAAGCTTAACGGCATATAAGAAACGGCCGTTTCGCCAAGGCTGTGATTCGTATTCTTATTTCTTGTTACTGTTGAAGATAAACGAGAAGAGGAAAGTGACGGCCGTTATCCCTGTGCTGCAAACGGCCGTCCATAAGCTTTGATTGTAATGGGACATGCCCCAAGCTGTGAAAACCACAAACACCAGCACCACGAACAACATTCTACGGTTAAAAAACCAGTCGTTCTTATTCATTTTGCTGGCGCAGCTTTTCCAATTCAGCTTGGAGACGTCGGTTTTCGGCCGTTAGGTCACTAATGATCTGTTCTTTGGAGGATAATGTTGGGATAGTAAAAGCTGGCAATGCCTCCTTAGATCGACTGATGGCAATAGGTTCCCGTTTGGGAAATATCGGTAAATAGAGCTTTCCAAGACGAATAGCACGACTTCGTCTTGAGCCATGCACGCGACATCTGGTAGACCGTTGTATCCCATAAGAATCTTTGTACAAAATGCTATATTGTCGATAGCCGTTGAATGCTGGCTCTTTATCGAATGTTACCACAACATCTTTGCCGCCCATCTGATAAATATATTTGCTCAGTTCCTTTTGGGTTTGCAGAATATTGTCCTGAGCATATCTGTTTTCAAGAAAACGAGACAAATGAGCCAGGACAGTTACCCCTGCAAGGTATATTGTTGGAAGTATGAGACAAAAAAAAACAAAAATTTCATGAATGATTTGTGTTTTATGATTGATTCGCTTCTGAGTGAAGCTTGCCTAATTGGATTTTCGTCTTTAACAATGACATGCTTATCTTGGTAAATTCTTTAGCGCATAATACGGATTGATCATCATAAAGGTTGTGAGATTTGGTTATGATGCTACTTTAACGGCCGTTCCTCGTATAACACCACATATGCTAATTTCCTCTTAAATGCTAGAATATGCCCATATATAGGCAAAAGGAGGCTATTGATCACAATAACACACAACCCATAAACATCCATCCTGACCCGATCTATGTTATGATACGGATCAAGTATAAATCTATGACATTCGACCATGAACTAACATCCTAAGGAGGATCCTATGAGCAATATCCAACGTGTTCAACAAGTTCTGGGCGCCATCAACGATGTTGCCCAAAGCGAAGAATTCGAGCAATTCCGCATCAACGCTCGCGACTTTATATCGGCACGAGACCAAGGCCAAACGGCCGGAACCGAGATCGCCCAAATGGCCGTCTCCCTCTCTGAAGCCGCCGAAACCCTCAACCGTAGCTTCTCCAAAAAACGGGAAGGCCGTGGTGAAGCCCCTGTTAATGTCATTTCCCCTGTCGTTATCCCCAAGGACACCCGCTCCTACTGGTGGATTCTCGTCACGGGCTTCTTCCTTATTTTCGGTTTGATGGGCGCGTTCTCCACCAATTTGGCTGACGCTTTATTTGGTTCCTTAGCCAATCTATTAGGGACAGATTCATCTATAAATATCAGTTTGCTCTGTTTCGGCCCGCATTACTGGCTTTTGCTATTAGCCTATACAGCTTTTAGCTTCTGGCGCAACACCTACATTATGGTTCCTGATGGCTCCCAAGCCCTCATCACCCGCTTTGGTAAATTAGAGAAAACAGTCGGGGCTGGCCGTACCAACCTCTACAACCCCTGGAAAAAGGTCAGCTACATCGTCAATACCACCAAAGAATACCCTTACAATGCGCCCATTCGTGAAGCCCCTACGGGCAGCCGCATCAATGCCTCTGTAGACCTCTTCCTCCAATTCAAAATCGAAAATCCAGAAGAGTTTATCTTCACTCTTGGCGGTGTCAACGGCTTTTCTGAAAAGCTGCAAAATGCCATTAGCGAAATGACACGTGCCCTCATTTATGAGCAACGGGCTGAGGATATTTATGATCTGGTTGGCGAGACTACCCAATCTATGTTGGAATCGCTCAATAGCCAATTTCTGCCGGCTGTGCGCTTTGTTAATGCCAACATCACCCATGCCGAACCCTCCAGCCAAGAGTATCGTATGGACTTGGCCGCCGCCGAAGTGCTGCGTGTGGCCAAAGAAGCTTACACCTATCAATATGAACTTAAACTGCGTAAAGAGCAAGATGAAGGTGACCTCAACCGCGAATTGGCAGGCTTAAAGGAAAAACTATCCGAAACTCGGGCCGAAATCGCCCGCTCACAAGCAGAAATTAACACTGCCCGCGAGAAAGAAGTCAATCGCGCCAATGCTTATGCCCGGCAACTCATGATAGAAGCCGAAAGTGCCGCCAAAGCCAACTCGGCTCTGCTGGAAGCTCAGGCTCTGGATATACGGGCTGTCAGCAGTGCCTACTATCCTGAAATTCTGGAATATCGTTACCAGCAAGATGTGCTGGCCAAGCTGGAAAGCATGGCTCATCGGCTGCCGCAGGTGGTCAATATTGGCTCTAGCGAAGCAGACATTGATTTCATGGCCATTGCCCGGCAGATGATGGGGGTAGGTGACAAACCGCTCTACACAGAAGATGATGTGCAGATGATTCGCCAGCGCATGAAGCAGATTGTGGCCCGTATCCGAGAGCGAGCCACCCAAATCAACCAAATTTCTACTGAAGATGAAGAGGCTATTGCCGAGGCCATCATCAGCCAAGTTGATGATGGTCAGTTACCACTGATTAGCGGACAAAATCAAGGTGACGCGGAGGTGTCATAATGAACAAAGAAACATCAAGTATTAAAGAAGTTGTCGCCGCTTGGCAGAATATTCAACAGTTCTTGCGCAGTGGTGATGATGGCAAGTTAGTGCCAGTGGTCATCCCCAAAGACAATCGTGGCTTTGGCGGCTATGGTCTATTGGCCATGTCTCTGTACCTTTTCGTTGCAGGTCTCTTCTCCTTACCCTTTGGGTTTCTGTTTATCATTGTCAGCTTTGGGCTGGGCCTCATTGCGGTCGGATGGCTTTATAACAGCATTGTGGTCAGGATCGAACAGGGCACAACGGGTATCTTGTCCCGTTATGGCAAAATTGTGGGCGTTTTACCGCCTGGCCGCCGCTTCCTCTTCAAGCCCTGGGAGAAGGTGGAGTTTATCGTAGACACCTCGACAGAAATTCCCTACACGGCTCCGGTGCAGGCCAGCCCCACGCAGGAAAATGTACCCCTCAAATCTATTGAGTTCTTCCTCAAATTCCGCATTGTAGACCCAGTGAAGTTTGTGCGGCACATTGGGGCTAGTAACTTTGACATTGTACTAAGCAGTGCCGTGCAAGATGCCATTCGCCAGCGCAGCCGCTTGGTGCAGACGGAGAAAGCCTATGATCTGCGTGGCAGTGATGTGGGTGATATGCAAACCTTACTGAATCGGCAGTTGGAACGGTATGGTGTGCGCATCGTTGGGGCCAATATCCCTGATGTGCAGTTACCGGATCAGTATCAACAAAACCTGGCGACGCGGGAGCGCGTGGCCAAGGAGTTGGTGGCCTATGAGAAGGAGTGGGAACTGATTAAGAAGCAGCGCACAGACAGCATTTTGCTGGAAATTGAACGGTCTAAGAAGATTCAGGATGCCAAGAAGATTGAGGTGAAAGAGGCTGTGAATAAGGCGCGTGAGGATGTGGCTCAGATGTTGCAGGAGCGGGAGACGGAAGCGGAAAAGATTCGCTTAGAGATTGAGGCGAAGGGGCAAGCGACGCTGAAATCGGCCGAAAATGAAGCCCGCGCCCTAAATCGCCTTGGTAAATCATATCAGGATAACTGGGCGGTGCTGCAATATGAGTTGGCCCTGCACCGTTTACAGGTGGCTGAGCATCTCGCCAGCGAAGCACCACGCCCCGTGTTGGTGCATAGTGAGGGCGGCGGTGAGCAATCGGCTCTGTCTACATTGATGATGGCGCAGTTACTGCCACAGATGATGGGACCGCAGCGGCAGCAATCCCTGCCCCAGCCTGTACCGCCGCCAACTATTTCGCAAGCTGTGGGGCAAACGGCCGTTGAGAGTGGCTTGCTCGACGATTTGCGTGATCTAGCGGAGGATGTGCGCGGCAAAGTGCGCTCCTCCAAACGACGCAGTTAAGTAAAATTTGAGCATACTTTGAGGGTGGCTTAGGACAAGGAGCCTGGGCCACCCTTTTTTTGTCAGTCGTTCGGGCTGACAGGAGGGGGTGTTAAGGGCGAGGGAGATGGGGTTTGTAGTGCCTGTTTTTTCTGAACTGTGCTATGCCACCAACCCATAATACCTCCGGCTAGACCTATGAGCAGCAACAAGGCGAAGGTAACATCAGGCATTTGGCTGAAGGTGGGCCAACGGCCGAAAAAGCCAGGCGTGAGCGGCAGACCAAGCAAAGAGGCGCAGCCATAGGCAAAAAGGAGATGATTGTTCCGTTTTAGACCAATGCCTGCTAGCAGTAGGCTTATAGTGCGGGCCACATGGAGCGTGACGGCCGTTTCCCAGTCCCCCAACGCCAGCACCAAGATCGCCATACCCATGTCTAACAGCACCAACGCACCCAGAAGACGGCGCAGATCGGCCGTTAAGGCTGACAAACCTGCCACCAATACCGTCAACAATCCACTCCAGCGCAGCCAGAGGGTAAACTGAGCATCTTGGGTTAGCCAGGCATGTTCCTGCCGTATAGTCAGAAGAAAAAGAGTCATGATCAGGGGGATTACTCCTAAAACAAAAGCTCTGGCTAACAAGGGCGTGCGTTTAACAAGGGGAATGACCCAAATGTAGAAGGGGAAGCCGGCCATGAGCATGGCAAAAGCTACCAACAAGAGCCTTCCCGCACTAGTTTGTTCAACCGCCATGAGCCAGTCTGCCAGCAAAATAAGACAGGTTGCTAGCAAGCTAAGCAACAAGAAACGTAAAGCCGGGCGCACACTGCCGGCACGTTCAGATTGGATTATGAGGACGAGAAGTGTAGAGGCGACAAATAGAGCGATGGCTCCTAAAGTGAACGGCCGTATCAACAGTGCCGCGGACAGGGGGGATAAGATCACCAAGGCGACTGACACAAAGTTTTCCCCTGCTGGCCATAAGCCTGACAGCAAAAAGATGACGCCGCTCATAGCATAAACCAGCAGCAGTAAAGCTTGTACAGCTTCGGTCAAGATGAAAGGTTGTTGCCACAACAGGTAAGTATCACCAGCGAAAAGGCGAGTAGCGCGTTCAATATCAGTGGGCTGGAGGGGGATGGCCCTGAGCATGAGCCACAAGGTGCCCGCCACCACTGCTCCAGCAACGGCCGTTACCCGATGCCAACGTCGCAGCGGCACAAGCAGTGCCCCCCCCACTAGAGGGCCAAGCAGCAGCAAGACTGGGCCAGGAATCGCCATAAATCAATTAAAACGGCTAATGAGCATACGCCGGGCATGGGAAGCTGGTTGGTAAAAGGGTTCTATAACCAGGGCCGCATCATAAGCGGCTAGAGCCTTTTTGTAATCACCTAGATGCCCGTAGACACGCCCTAAATTGATGTAGGGATAATGGCGGGCATCGTAACGGGAGGCTTGCAGTGCCTTTTCTAGCCAGGGAATAGCCTCGCCCCATTTGTCCATCTCAATCAAATAGGAGCCGATGTCATTATAGGGATTCCCAAAATCGGGATCGGTCTCGATGGCTTTGTGGCACATTTCAATAGCTTCTTCATACCGATCCATCATGGCGTATGTCCAACCCCAGAAGGTATAAGTCTCGGCTGTAGGGTGCAGCTCAGCGGAACGTTTGTACAGCACCAAAGCCTTGCCAAACTTGCCTTTCATCTGGGCTTTGTAGGCACGTTCAAACAGGATCAATGCCTGTTCTCGTTGAATATCTTGATCCGTCATAACATCAAGTTTATCACAAATGGATGGGGAGGCATGTGGCACACTGAGGACAAGTCGGACATACTCTTGTGTGCCACTTTTTACTTTTGCCACTCGGCTAAAACGGCCGTTACCTCTGCCAAGTTCATCACCTGCGCATCTGGTTCTATACCCTCAGGCTGGGCAAAACGTTGACTGGACTGGACATGGATAGTACGCATCCCGGCCCGTTGGCCCCCAACCACATCACTGCCCGGATCGTCACCAACGTAGACGGCCGTTTCAGGTGCTACGCCTAAGGCCTGCGCCACATGCAAGAAGGGAGCAGCCGTTGGCTTCCACTTGCCCGCATCGGCCGAAAAAAGCATCGTGTCAAAGTAGTCAAACAGCCCAAAACGGCGCAAATCATCTTGATGTGCCGCTCCAGTAAACATGGTGTTGGACAGCAGGCCCACTTTATATCCTTGCGATTTGACATAATCCAGAGTGGATTGGGCAGATGCAAAAGCATGTGCTTGGGTGCAAATTGCCATTTGGTACTGTTCGGCGGCTTCGACCAACCAGATAGGTTCGGTGTGATTCCTGTTGTGGGTGTGCAGAACGGCCGTTAACAAATCCACCAACCGCAAGTTCTGTATCCCCAACGTGGCCTGCTGCCACCACTTGGGCAGTAGGGCAAAGCCTGTCTCCCGAAATTGCTCAAACGGAGGTAAATCTATACCCTGTTGGGCTAACACATCATAAGCGGCTTGGAAACCCGGTGTCTCTAAATCTGGCCAAGCTGCATATGGCCCTGCATACTCAATCAGCGTCCCACCCAAATCAAAAATAACTGCTTGAATGTCCAATCTCAATCTCCAGTGTCTCAATTACCCTTCTTCAAACTTCACCACTGTCACGCCGGCACCGCCTTCACCATCTTTCCCCTCTTCCCAAGAGGCGATGTGCTTGTTTTTGCGTAGGGATTGGCGCACGGCCGCTCTCAATTTGCCTGTCCCTTTGCCATGAATAATGCGTACCCAGGGCATCTTGCCCCGATAGGCCCCATCCAAAAAGCGTTCTAGAGCTGTTAGCCCCTCCTCCACTCGCATCCCGCGCATATCTATTTCTAGATTAGCAGCCGGAGCAGAGGGTGTTTTGATGACAACTTCTTCTGCCTCAACAGACGGCCGTTCCCGGAACTCCAACTCCTTCAATTTAGACCGCATCTGTAAACGGCCGACTGCCACCTGTGCTTCTTTCCTCTGGATGGCAACAATCTCCCCTTTCACATCGAGCGACTTGACATAAACAATGTCGCCTACTTGCAAGGTGCGTTTGGGCTCGTATCGCTTTTTGGGTTTTTGCACCACAGGCACGACGGGCTGGGCCGCCTCCTCTTCCAAGACAGTCACCTCCTTACTCACCTTCTTCAATTGATTCAATGAGGCCGCATCGCGCACCTTGCGCCGAGCTGCTCGAATTTCTGCCCGCATCTCCCCCAGCTCTTCCTGAGCTTGCGCCCGTGCTTCAGCCAAAATGTGGCGGCGTTCCACCTCAATCTCTTCCAGGCGTTGGATGAGGGTGTCACGTTCCTGTTCGGCCGTTTGCAAGGCCAGTCGTGTGCCCGCTTCCTCCGACTCCATCTTGTCGCGTAGGGCATAAATCGAATCCAGGACATCCTCGGCCTTCTGGCTGCCATGCCCCATCATCTGCAAGGCATCACCCAATATTGTCTCATCCAGCCCCAAACGGCGGGCAATAGCCAGGGCATTGGAACGGCCAGGAATGCCAATCGTCATCTCATACGTGGGCGATAGCGTTTCCAGGTCAAAAATCAGCGAGGCATTGACCGCACCCTGAGTGCGGCTGGCATACAGCTTTAACTCAGGATAATGGGTGGCAATAAACGTGGTAGCCCCCTTATCTCGTAAGTAGTTGGTGATGGCCTGGGCCAAAGCCGCGCCTTCGGCCGGGTCTGTGCCGGAGCCTAACTCATCCAGCACCACCAGGGAATGATCATCCACTTGGGCCAGGATGTGAATGATGTTGGTGATGTGGGCCGAGAAGGTGGAGAGGCTTTGCTCGATAGATTGTTCATCACCAATATCAGCGAATACCTGCTCAAAAACTGTCAGTTTGGCCTCAATGACGGGCAGATGAAACCCTGCTTGGGCCATGAGAATCATGAGACCGGCCGTTTTCAGGCTAACTGTCTTGCCACCTGTATTGGGGCCGGTAATTAATACCACAAAGGTATCTTCATCCACTGTTAAATCAGTGGGTACAACTGTGCCTGCTTCTAGGAGTGGGTGCCGCGCCCCTTTGAGCCAAATGGTTGAGCCAGGATGCAGGTTAGGGGGAGGTGGTGTCCATTTGGCCCGCTCATTGGCATGTTTGGGCGGTTGGGGCTGGGGGAAGGTGCGCCATTCGACGAACTCAGGCGACATAGCTTTTAGCTCGTTGGCATAGCGGGCGCGGGCGAAGATGAGGTCGAGTTCGGCCATGCGCTCCACCACTCGCTTGACAGCATCGCCCTGCTCGGCCACTTTGGCCGATAGTTCGGCCAAGATGCGATTGATTTCGTCTTGTTCCTCAATTTGCAAACGGCGATAGTCATTGTTGAGTTCAACGGTTTGCATGGGTTCAACCCACAAGGTAGCCCCCGTGCCGCTTTGGTCGTGGACGATGCCCTTGACACGTCCACGAGCGTCGGCTTTAAGCGGAACTACGTAACGGCCGTTGCGCATGGTAATAATTGGCTCTTGTAAATATTGGTTTTGGGAGCTGTTTAAGACCCGTTGCAACTTTTCTTGAATACGGCCGTGCGTATTGTGCAAATCTTGTCGAATCTTAGCCAGTTTAGGGCTAGCGTTGTCTACTACTTGCCCGCGCTCATCAAAAGTCTGGCTGATGGCTGAAACGAGGCCAGGGCACTCCTCAATCAGCTCCGCAATATCGGCCAAATTGGGGTACTCCTCAGCATGTTTGAGCAGTTGACGGCGTAAATTACGAGCAGCCACGATGGTGTTGCGAATGTCCAACAAATCCTCAGCAGGCAAGGTAAAGCCGCGATAAGAATTGTCCACCGGACGACGCACATCTCGTGCCCCACCGATAGTGACGGAAGTATGTACATCCAATAACAGCCGCGCCTCGCTCGTCAGCATCTGCCATAGGCGTGCCTCATAGATGTCGGTTGTAGGCATCAGTCCTCGCGCTAACTCTTCGCCTGCGCTAAAGCTGGTGTAGCCTGCCAGTCGGGTCAATATTTTGTCGAATTCTAGAGTGTGTAATGATTTTTGATCCATGATGGGTGATATGTCATAGGGTAAGGTTGTAATGGGGTTTTGTTGTTAGTTCGGTTGGTAATCGGCCGTTTTTGCCAATCATTTTGTTGGCTTGCTCATCTTTGCTTCATGCAGAAGATTGTATCGTGGTACAGATGTACGTCAATGGGGGTAACGGCCGTTGTCCATTTTGACATATACTCTTGAGTGTAAGAAGGTAAGCCGTAAACTGCTGCCAACACAGATTCATATCTGGTATAATTCCAACTACGTACATGAGCAATCAATGTTGATTGAGGAGTGACCGATGATCGAACAGATGACAATTTCTATTCCCCAAACTGTATATCGCCGGGCGCGTGATTTGGCTCGTCGTCGTAATCGGTCTGTTGATGATGTGGTTGTTGAATTGCTGGATGATGTTTTGCCGCCGGACGAAAATGTAGAAGTGGATGATGATGAGGAAACGGCCGTAAAACGAGAAATGGAGGCCTACATTGCCCTACACCCCATGCTCAAAGAAAAATATCTAGGCCAACATGTTGCTATCTATGGCAGAGAATTGATTGATGTAGATGAAGATTATGGTGCTTTATACCAACGTATTGATGCTCAATATCCAGATCAATTTGTTTGGTTAGCAACGGTAGCAGAAGAAGCTATGCCTACCCTGAGTTTTCGTTCACCCCGTCTACTAACAACCGAATGAGCCAGATATAGACTTACGATTACGATACAACCTACAATCCTGCTATGCCTATGGTTGAGTTAACTATTGGCATGGCCATGAGTGAACCGATGCTCGACTTAGCAGCATTGGTAGATTCGGGTGCTGATGCGACTCTCATTCCCATAACTTACTTGCGCCAAATTCGAGCGCGGCGCAGCCGCAAGACCTGGATGCGTGGCACAGCAGGTGGACGGATATTGGTAGACCTTTATTCTATATCCTTGCGTTTGGGTTCCTTAACTCAGGCACATTTAGAAGTTGTTTGTGATAGAGAAAACGATGAAGTTATTGTAGGGCGTGACATTCTGAATCATTTGTCGGTCACCCTAAACGGCCCCGCCAGCTCTGTAGAAATCGTTTCATCTTAAAGTTCTGTGTTCCATTACAGGGTTGAACCGACATCCCAACACCTGATCTCCAACATCTCTCGATAAACCCGCCAATCAGCCTCCGTGTCCAGATCAAATTGTAAGCCAGGGATGGTGAGGATGCGGGCGGCGTAACCAAGATGGGCGGCTTCCTGGAGGTGTTGCTGGAAGCTACCCTGGCCGTAGTGGAAGGTGAAGGGGATAGGTGGTGATAGGAGCAGGGCGTTGGTGCCGTCTTGTTGGTCATCCCCGCAGATAGCGAGTACACGACCATATTTTTGCCCCACTACCTCGATCATGCGTTCGATATCGGCCGTTTGCATAAAGGGCAAATCGGCAGGCAAAATGAGTATACTGGAGGCATTGTGGGTATGGGCGTAGTGGGCGGCTTGGGCAACGGCCGTATTCAAGCCGCGTATCTCCCTCTCCACAATCGTCACAGCCCCATGTTGTTGGGCCAAAGCCACCACCATTTCATCACTGCTGATCACCAAAATACGGCCGATTTCCGGCACACAGTTGAGCCTCAGCAGGGCGTTTTGAAAAAATCGGCGCATCAAATCAGCGCGTTCGTTGGCCGTGAGCAAGTGTGCTAGCCGTGTTTTGCTTTCTGCTAAGGGTTTGACGGGAATAATGGCCCAAATGGTCATATGAGTTCGAGAGCAAAAGCCAGCACATCTTGAGCCAAGCGACTACGATTTTCACTGTTCTTCATGAGCGTATTAACGCAGAGAGTGGCTATGTCTGAGGTTGTGTCTAGGCCACTGTCTTGCTTATCATAGACAAAACCATCTATCAGGTCACCATAATATTGAGCAACGGCCGTTGCTGACGCCTCTAATCCCATCTCTCGCATCATCTTGGCGGCTGGCCCCTTCACTGCCGTGCCCCCAATGATAGGAGTTACGCTGATAACGGCTTTGGGTAAATCTATCATCATAGATTCAATAGGATACACGTTCAAGATGGGGGCAATGCTGACAAAAGGATTGGAGGGGGCGATGATGACAATATCGGCTTTGTCCAAAGCTTGCATCACAGGCATGGTGGCTCGCACATCTTCAGGCAAGCGGATTTTTTTGACCACAGGCTGCCACCGTTCCTGAACAAACCAGGTTTGGAAAGGAAGCAGACGTTCCTCGGTTTCGATCATAGTTGGGGCAGGTTGATTGGACATAGGCAAGATGGGATGTTGGATACCAAATTGATAACAAAGGTGCTGGGTAACGGCCGTTAATGATAGCCCTTCCCCCAACAAATGTGTGCGCGTTAGGTGCGTGGCCAAATCGAGATCACCTAAACGAAACCAATCAGGCCCAGCTAAACGGCCGACTTCCGCCATTACCTGCCATGACTCTCCCGCGCGCCCCCAGCCTGTTTCCTTATTAGCAACCGCCGCTAAAGTATACATCACCGTGTCTATATCTGGGCAAATGGTCAGCCCTAAATGCTGAAAGTCATCGCCCGTGTTTACGATAATGGTCAACTGCTCCGGCGGCAGCACGCGGCGCAGGCCATCAGCAAGTTTGGCCCCTCCTACGCCACCAGCTAGAAGGACAACTTGGATAGAAGAGGGAGAGGTAGGCATAAGGCTTTATGTTTCATGATTGAAAACATAACTGGCAACCGCTTCAGCCATAATGTTCACTCCCGTGATCATGGCCCGTTCATCAAAGTCAAATTTAGGGTGATGATGCGGATAACTATTCTCATTGCCTGTACCAATGAAAAAGTAACAGCCTGGAATTTCTTCTAGAATATAACCCATATCTTCTGAGGCCATTGTCCGCCGCTCATCCATATTTTCTTCGCCTACAACCTTGATGGCTGCCTGACGCACAACGGCCGTTGGTTCTGGAGCGTTATTGACGGCAGCCACCATAACAATGGTCTCCATAGCCGCCTCGCAATCAAATGCAGTTGCCATCTGACGCGCCATACTTAAAATGCGCCGATACGCTTGGCGATGCAAATCTGTCTTGTAACTGCGTACAGTCCCCTTTAATAGAACCTTATCCGGAATCACATTAAATGTAGTTCCCGCAGTAAACTGCCCGATGGAAACCACCACGCTTTCCTGTGGGTCCACATTTCGACTGACAATGCTCTGCAAAGCGGTCACGATATGGGCCGAGGCCAAAATTGGGTCTTTGGCCATATGAGGAGCTGCTCCATGTCCGCCCTTACCCTGAACGGTAATTTCAAACACGCTAGAAGATGACATGCTTGGCCCCACTGTGGCCCGAACTTTCCCAAAGGGAGCTGCATTCCATAAGTGCATGGCAAAAGCAGCATCCGGCCTTGGGTTTTCTAGTACTCCATCAGCGATCATAGCAAAAGCGCCACCCAGTCCTTCCTCAGCTGGTTGGAAAACAAATTTAATAGTCCCTGCCATCTCCGATTGATATCGTGACAAAATTTTGGCCAAGGTAAGGCCCATGGTTGTATGACCGTCATGACCACAGGCGTGCATGACACCAGGGTTTAGGGAAGCAAACTCTAATCCCGTCTCTTCGTGAATAGGCAAGGCATCCATATCAAAACGCAACAGCAATGTTGGCCCAGGCTTACTACCTACTAGGAGGCCAACGACACCCGTTTTGGCAACACCACGCTGCACTTCTAAGCCTAAATCTGTCAGCTTTTCAGCCACAATACCCGATGTCCGCGTTTCCTGAAATCCTAGTTCTGGATGGCGGTGGAAGTCACGCCGGGTTGTGACCATTTCATCAAAGAGTTTTTCTGCTTCTAATTTGAAATCCATAAATTGCGCCTACTTAATAGAAATAAGTGTTGTGTGATTATAACAGCATTTTCTCTTTTACGACCCCTTCACAGTGGTTTTACCTATCATTTACGTAGATTTAGTTGATTTTCGACTATTCTGAGCAGACACTGTAGCAAACCCCGTGATAAATTAATCAATAAACAGAAGCTTGTAGATGTAGTTTACACTTTCTATCCGCTCTAACATTTATGATGATGTAGGAATCTCTATGTTTGTCTCTTTAAGCACCTTAATGATTCTAGCTATCGTATTTTTTGTATTAGGCTTTATTAGCCCGTTCGTGTTGATCTGTTATTTGGTCATGCGGGCAGATGTTGATTAAGCCGGAGAGGGTATGTGATGAGTGTCTCGTTGGGTCTTGTGTTATTTCTTGTATTGGGGGCTTACGTGTTAGGTGTGCTCACGACACCACTTTTGGTTTATATGCGCTTGATCAAACCAGCTAAAATGCATCAGGCTGTTCATGGGAAACGGCCGTAACAAATAGATTGATCTCTAAATTCAGAAAAAGGTCGATCCTATGCCCGGTAGGATCGGCCTTTTTTTGTTTTCTCAAGCAGTATTACAGCAGTAGGGAACTTACTCCGTTACTTTTCTTGATAAAGTAACGAATTTTCTGAAATTGATTGGACTGGCTGTTTTTTGCTTTCAAAATTCTCCCTACCTGTATGGTTTGGAGATACGGACAAACGTAAAGAGGAGAGTAGAGATTGGAGAAGGTGAATCTCCAATCTCTACTCTCCCATTGCTAAATCCTTGATTAGGCTAGCTTGGCAATATTTTTACGGTTGGACAGGACATTTGAAGTCATTGGCCTCAACGCGAGTGACGGTGACGAGACCATTGGCTTCCGCCTCTAGGACGTCCGCTTCGGAGGTTAACAGGGTTGCATCAGCTGGATCGTTCCATTCAACAGCGTGGAAGGCCCATTTGCCGCCATTGTAACTAGGGTCACCGGGGGCAACACCTGCGATGGCAAGTTGTCCCTCTACACCACCACTGGTGACGACAAAGAGGTTGTCGCTGCCTGGCTCATTAAGAGGGGCGGCGGGAACGATGGTACGGACTGTGCCACCCTCATAGAACAGGGTGCCAAAGGCAGGTGGAGCAGCCAAGGTGGGAGCAACGGCCGTTATCAATAACACCAATGCAGCTATTAGAACAAACAATTTCTTTCTCATATCACTTTCTCCTTATGATGAGGCAGCATTTTCAGATTACGATTTACCCGAAAATGCCTTAAGAATTTTATCTGATTGGGACTATAGAAGGGGGAAATTACGAGGAACTAAAGAAAATATGACAGAGATATAACGAAAAACAGGACTTGTTACACAGAGCTTACAAGGAATGCCAAAGGATAGATGAGGAACTTGGGTACTTTTCGCACCCAAGTTCCTATAAATTGCAGGGTGCTACTCCTTAGTTAGGAAGGGTATATAGAGATGCGCTGCTTCTACGGTAAGCATCAAGGGGACTGGTGTCATTAGCACATTGGGGTCATTGCTAGAAATGAGTAATGTCCCTGTATAAACACCCATTGCCAACCCTGTAGAATCAAAGGTCACTATCACATCAGTTGTGCCGGAAGGGAGTGTGCCGCTCCCTGGCTCCACAGAGGCCCAAGGGATATCTTGTGGCACAAAACCCGAAATAATGAAGGGCAAATCTTGGCGACTGCCTGTGCTGGAGTCAAGCAGAGGTTCCCATGCTTGATTAATGAATTGTAGAGCGTTTCCTGTGGTAACTACACCACTGATAGTGACGGGCGGCCCCCAAGGACCGGAGGAAAGTAAACCATCGGCGCGCCATTCTAGCCAGTAGGTGCCTGGGCCAAGCAGGAGGCCGCCACTGGCTATGTTCTGCATAATGGGGCGGTCGACCGAGCCGAGATCGGAATCTTCTACCCGGTAAATACCGGACCAGGTTGAATCTGTCAGGCTGTTGCTTGTAGCTGGGCTGGCAATGATTTTGCTGCTGGGATCAGTTGGGGGGCCATCCCAAATGTGATAGCTTACGGCCGTTATCGTTGAAGTGAGCGATGAACCAGTCTGATAGGCAAAGGTAGTGATCTCATCAATATACCAGCCATTGGGGTCGGTAATAGTAAAATCGTCAGCCACACTGCGGTTCAAAGAGGCCTGAAGGCCAAAGCCAAAGGTTGATAGGCCTAGTGACAAGAACTGGACAACACTGGCATCAGCTCCCCCAGCACCACCACCGGGCAGGGTCACTAAGGGGCCGTTGTCATAGAGCACACTGGTAGGTGGTGGGGCTGTAGGGCCATAAACGGCCATGCCTTTTTCGGCCGTCGTTGTCGTGTGAGTCGTCGTCTGTTCTGCAGCTGGTTGTAGTTGTGGGTTGCGGTTCACAATGGGTCGATGAGAAAAGGCAGGGGTTGCTTCAGAAACGGCTGATACCCCATCTAATGATTCCTGGATAGCCCAGTGTAAGGGAACATTTCCATTGTTCTGCATACTGAGCGTATGATTTGTTTGGCCGCCCACAGGCTGGGTTACTTCGATTTGTGTCGGATTGAGGCTCATATCTGGGGTGCCGATAGTCGGCAACAAACACCAATGATTTAAGGCACCAGTATCACCTGCCGCATGGTCAGTTACATGTAAACGCCACTGGCCTGTGATTTCTTGTCCATCAAAGGTGGCGAGGAGGCTGTTGTCGGCTGGATCGCCACCAACGAGACGACCAGCTAAAGCCAGCCTAGATGGGCAACTGCTTTCCACATCTTGGCTGGCTTCATCGTCGATGATGGCTCGTATATCATTTTCGCCACAGCCAAATGGCGGCACGGCGGGCAAACCAGGGCGATTAATCAGCGTGGCAGTTATGCCGCTGGCTACATGTTCTAGGGTCATCTCTAAATCGCCCACCCAAGCATGCTCCATGTCAAGGAAGATGTCTAAATCTGTGACAAGGCCTGGGGCAATCAGATTTACAGAGACAACTGTGCCGGTAACATTATTATCGGGGATGGCTATGTTGGGGGACTGACAACCATTTATCTCATCAATAATAACAGCAGCACCATCGAGTACAGACACACTGTTGGTAGGGCCGGGATTGTAGGCTGTCCAGGTGGCTGAGTTGGCGGTGGAGGCAGTGATAACGGCCGTTTGTGACAACCAAACAGTGCTATTAGGGAGCAGTGAGAAAGAAAATCCGCTCAAAATCGTGCCCAATTCGCTGTCTACTAAGTCATGCACTGTCAAGGTAACATCGCCACTATTTTTAATCTGATAGCAGTATGCTACTTCTGTGCCAGAAGGGACAAAGATAGTTTGTGTGCTGGCACAAACGCTGGGATCTAGACCAACAGTTGCGGTGAAAAAGATAGCAGGGGCACTAGCCAGCATCTCTTTTTGGAGCATGGTCTTTGTCAGGGGATTGTCATGATCTTCTGAGGGGGGCAAGGTATCGGCTGTTGCCAATGATGTCATGAGCAGACTCAAAACGGCCGTGACTATTAGTAGAACTACTAAAACTCGTTCGCGTTTCATAAATGAACCTCCAGTTATTACACAGCTTGATTCGATAGGCTCCTCCTTAAGGCATTCCAGCGCGATAAACAAGCTTCTAATCAAAATGCCTCAAGTGAATTCCGCGTCAGGATCATTCTCTATGAATGGTAATTTCACGGAATCTGCCTAAATCGGGCAACTTAGGCTTAGAATCGCTCTCATTTTACCCAAAAAGATAAAGGTTGGAAATCTACCCTATGAGAAGCTCTGCGATCAGAAAATCCGTGCTATAATCCCCCTTCGTTATGACTCCTTGAAATGGACTATTTATGTCAACCACTTATGTCGTTATTGATCTAGAGACAACCGGGCTAAACGCCCAACGCGATGCCATTATTGAGATTGCGGCTGTTACCTTTTGTGGTAACGATGTGTTAGATGAATTCAGTACATTAGTCTACCCACGTCAAGCAATCCCCGAATTTATCACCGATTTAACTGGCATTGATGATGAGATGGTGGCAGATGCTCCCATCATGAGCAGCTTGCGGGTACAACTCAAGCGTATTCTAGCTGATCACATTTTGGTGGGACATAACATTGAATTTGATTTAGGCTTCTTGCATGAAGAGGGGCTTGGTTTGGGCAATCATGCTCTGGATACGCTGAAATTGGCCTCTATCTTAGTGCCTGAAGCCGGCCGCTTTAATTTGGAGTCATTGGTACAGGTGTTGGCATTGCCTGATCCGGCCCAAGGACAGGCACATCGTGCCTTGGAAGATGCTATCCAGACGGTGGAGCTGTTTTTAGCCTTGCAAGAGCGGGCTTCAGCCCTGAACTGGAATCAGTTAGAGGAAATCGTGTTGGCGGGTCGGCGTCTGGGTTGGCCAGAGACGCTCTTTTTTGAAGAGGTTTTGGCCGAGAAGGCGAAACAGGCTTTTGCTGGCCGCGAACAGCCTGGTCGCCTGACGCGCATCTATAACCCGCCTCGATTAACAGGGCAAGCTCCGGCCCCGGTAGATGAACCGGCCATGCTGGATGTGCGTGCTTTGGCGCAGATGATGGGACCGACAGGCAATTTTAGCCGGGTGTTTGAGGGCTTCGAGCAACGAGAGCAGCAGGTAGAGATGATGGCTGCGGTGGCGGAGTCCTTTAATGCCGGCGAACATCTATTAGTGGAAGCGGGCACTGGCACAGGCAAGTCCATTGGCTATTTGCTGCCTGCTTCTTTCTGGGCAAATCAGAACGGCCGTCGCGTGGTCATCTCGACCAATACGATCAATTTGCAAGATCAGTTGGTCAATAAAGACATTCCGGAATTGCAAAAGGTGCTGCCTTTTACTGCACGGGCGGCTGTGCGTAAAGGGCGGCGCAACTATGTTTGTACACGGCTCTTTCAGCAGATGCGGCACAGTGGCCCCAGCAATGATGACGAGATGATTGTGTTTGCCCGCATTTTACTTTGGCTACCCCACACAGAAGCCGGAGATGTGGCTGAGCTGAACTTGCGTACACCAGGCGAACGGCAGGCCTGGAGCAAACTCAGTGGCGAAAATGCAGTTTGCACGACGGATCATTGTATGGCCGAAAACTGTCCGCTGCATCGGGCACGGATGAAGGCAGAACTGGCCCATTTGGTGATTGTGAATCATTCGCTGTTGCTATCTAACGTGGCCAATAATGGACACATTTTGCCTGATTTTATGGACTTGATTATTGATGAGGCTCATCATTTGGAGTCGGCTGTGACGGATGGACTGAGCTTCCGCACCGATAAACGGTCACTGGAAACGATTTTTGATGAAATCACTAAGCCGCGAGCGGGGATAGTGGCCGATTTGCAAAACCGGGTGCGGGCCTCTACACCAGATGAGATTGGAGCCACACTTGATCAGTTTGTGGCGGCGATGCGACGAGATGCGGCTACGGCCGTTTTGGAATTGGATGAATTTTTCAATACGCTTGAGTATTTTTTGCAAGGCCAAATTAATAGTCGCAGCCAATATGCTCAGCAGGTCCGGCTGGTTCCGGCTGTGCGCAACCAGCCGGATTATGATCATGTGGCCATTAGCTGGGACAATCTGAATAAATATCTAACGGCTTTGAGCAAGGGCTTTGAGAAGTTGGGGCAAAGTGTTGCCGATATTGATGCAGCCTATGACATCCAAGATGGAGAAGAATTGCGCTTGGCTTTGGCTAGCAACGGCCGTTCTCTTGAGGAAATACGTGTCAATTTGGACGGTATTTTGGCTGAACCACAGGCGGACATGATCTATTGGGTGGAGGTGTTCAAGAATTATATCTCGCTGCACGCTGCACCGCTCAATGTAGGACCATTGGTAGAAGAACACATTTTTGGCACCAAAGAGAGTGTTATTTTGACAAGTGCGACCATGCGCACGGCCGATGTGACGACTAATGAAGGGGCCAATTTTGAGTACATTCGTCAACGTCTTCATGCTTATGAAGCCAGTGAGTTGGCTGTCGGCTCCCCTTTCGACTATAAGAACCGTACCCTACTTTACCTGGCTACTGACATCCCTGAACCGAATCAACCTGGCTATCAGAGGTATGTAGAGGAGGCTGTGGTGGAGATGGCAACAACGTTAGGTGGGCGCACGATGGTGCTGTTTACTTCTTATGGGCAACTATCACAAACGGCGAAGGCGATTGAAGGGCCACTGGCTCGGGCGGGTATTACGATCTTGGCCCAGTTGCAGGGTTCTTCGCGCCAACAGTTGCTTGAACAATTTAAGCAGCCTGATAGTCATTCAGTTTTATTAGGTACGCGCTCATTTTGGGAGGGGGTGGATGTACCAGGAGAGGCTCTACAGGCGTTATTCCTGACGAAATTCCCCTTTGATGTTCCCTCTGATCCAGTTTTTTCGGCGCGTTCGGAGACTTTTGATAACTCCTTTTTCCAGTATTCTGTGCCTGAGGCAGTACTACGTTTTCGACAAGGGTTCGGCCGCCTGAATCGTCGGCAGACGGACGAGGGGGTGGTGGTGATTTTGGATAAGCGGATTGTGACGAAACGGTATGGACAGCTATTTTTGGAGGCTCTGCCAGAGTGTATGGTGGTGCGACAGCGGATCGGCCGTTTACGGGAACTCACTTTGCGCTGGCTCAGTCAAGATAGAAATCGCAATCTATAAACAATATCCATCTCAGTTAGTTTCTCTGGCAAATAGGACGATAGGCCTATATACAAAAGAGCCTTACCCTGCCAAATTTAATCTGTACACATCTTTAGGATTGATAATGTTTTCTACCTTGTAACCAGTCACATTTGGCTGGGGGAGTCACAGGAAAATTTATTATTTATTTTTAGAAAGAAATTGATAGACGGCGAGTTGTAGTTGATGAAGCGTGAAAAATGCCTGCGGTCTTAAGATTTTTCGCGCATAGTTTCAAAACAACGACTTCCAACCCATAAATGGAGATTTGCAAATGAAAAAAAGACAACGTTTATTTTTGATCGCATTGTTGACAATGAGTTTTGTCCTAGTTGCCTGTGGCGGTGGAGATGAACCTGAAGCAACTGAGGCTGCACCAGCTGCGACGCAAGCCCCTGAGATAAATGAACCAGAACCAACGGACGAACCGGAACCAACGGATGAACCAGAACCTACTGATACCCCTGAACCAGAGCCAACTGACACGCCGGAGCCAGAACCCACAGCAACGGCCGATCCGGCAGCTGGTTTTGAGCTGTTTGAGGACAGCGAGGGTGGTGTCTCCATTCGTTATCCTGCTGATTGGTTTACACAAGGGGCATTTGGTTTTAACACCTTCGCTTCTTCTGAAGAACTGCTGGATTCACCAGACCCTGGTGAAGAAGGTGGGGTAGCTCTGGTCTTGGCTGGGGACACTGGGGAAATTGGCACAGATGATCCCGTAGAGGCCATTAATCGTGCTGCTGATGAATTTGAATTGGGAGAGGGAACGGAATTTGTGGAAGGGCCAACGGCCGTTACTATCAATGGTCAAGATGGGGCTGTTGCCACGATTCAGACCACATCTGATGATGGTACACCTCTTTCGGCTCGTTTTGCCATTGCCTTTAATGGTGACCGGGCTGGTGTTTTCATCGGTGTGACACCCTCAGAAACAGAAGCCGATTTCTTCCCCGTTTTTGAAACCATGTTGCACACCCTAACTGTCACCGAGCCAGTAGTTGCTGAAGAGCCAACAGGCAATGGCGATCTGCCTGCCTCACAAGGCTTCCTCCTCTATGGCGATACAGTTAATGGCACCGTTGCTGCGGATGAGGTTGTTGTTTGGGATTTCATTGGTATCGAGGGCGAGGTTTTTGACTTGCGGGTGGAACCAGCCGAAAGCTTGGATGTTGTCGTAGATATTTTGGATGCCGGGGGTAATTCAATATTGGATGGCGAAGTGGATGAATCTTTTGGTGTAGAAGAGGTAACGGCCGTGACAGTTCCCACAACTGGAGATTTCTATATTGTCCTGAGCGGCTTCTCTGGTTCGGAAGGTGACTATGCTCTTACCATCAATGAAGTAACAGGGGAAAGCAGTGCTGGTGGCTCTTTTGCGAGTGCTGGTTCCTTAGCCTATGGCGAGCGTGTGCAAAGTAGTGTACCTGCTGATGATGCTGCCAAGTGGTCGTTCTCGGCGGCAGCCGGTGATGCGATCAATATTGTGGTCACACCTTTGGATGATGATTTGGATGCTGTGGTAGATGTGCTAGATGCGGCCGGCAACTCTATTTTGCCCTCCGGTGAAGTAGATGATTCCTTTGACGAAGAGGAAATTTCAGACCTTGTGATAACAGCTGATGGCAATTACATCATTACTGTGCGTGGTTTTGCTGACTCAACTGGGAACTTTGAAATCAGCTTGAACAATGATAGTAGTGGTGTTGTGCCGACTGGTAATGCCATCGCTTATGGTGATTCTGTTATGGGCACTATTGCTGGCGACGAAACAGCAACCCATGTTTTCTTTGGCAATGTCAATGATTTGGTGGACATTACGGTAGTGCCAATAAGTGATGAGTTTGATGTTGTTTTAGATGTGTTGAATAGTAACGGCCGTTCCATTTTAGAAGATGGCGAGATTGATATTTCTTTTGACACAGAGGTTCTGCGGGTGCAAAGGTTACCAGAAGATGGCGCCTATACTATCGCTGTGCATGGTTTTGATGGCAGCACAGGGGATTATGAAGTCACATTGAATCTATCTAATGACGGGGCTTCTGCCACAGCCCTATATGCCTTCTACGCCATTGAAGATGCTGAGGAGACCCACGCCTTTCCTTTTAATGGTCTAGATGGTGATCAAGTCACGATCCTCGTTGATCCTGTGGGCGTTGATTTTGATGTTGTGGTGGATATTTACAGTGATGACAATGACGAATTACTTGATTCTGTAGACAATACCACTGGTTTTGAAGAGCTAATATTCACTGTTCCCGAAACTGGAAACTACTATTTCTTGGTCAGTGGCTTTGAGGGTAGTATGGGCGATTATGATGTCACGCTCTTAGGGCCAGCGACCACCCAATTTGTCCTGGCTGGCAACGATTTCATTGATGGTCACTTCACTGAAGATGGTAGCCTCATTGAGTATTGGTACGATGGTGCGGCTGGTGAAACCATTGACCTCGTTTTAGAAGGGGACGATGATATAGATGTCAAGATTCGTATCTTGGATCAAGATGGCAATCTATTGACCGAAATAGATGAAGGCTTGTACGGGGAAACGGAAGAATTATCCTATACTTTTGAGACGGATGCTTCGGTAATTATCGAGGTGAGTGATTTCTTTGGTGGCAGCGGCTACTTCAATTTCTCGATAGAATCTGACCTATAATCATTTATTGATCACATTTGTGAACAAGACCGGTTTGTGGAAAACCACAAACCGGTCTTTTATTTTCCGGCCGTTCCTCTTCGCACACTTCCTCTAACAAAATCTGGGCAGACAATAAGTGCTGCCTAAATCATCACGCAACACTTCAATGAACCCCAAATCCAGATCAGATTGGAACCTTCGCTAGTTGTGTGGTGTACATTCCATTAAACCCTTTGTAAAAGAGTGTTCTAACATGAAACGAAAAACCATCTTCATTACGGCCTGTTTAATACTGAGTAGGCTAATCGCCTGTACGAACCAAAATCCTGTGGACTTTGCTCCTTTAGCCGTAGCCACACCGCTAATGTCACATTTCAATACCCCTCGGCCCGACAGTGTCTCCAACGTACAAGGATCTATTCTGGCCAGACCGCAAATGGGTGTGGGGCGTGCAGCTCACACGGCTACACTACTGCCTGATGGAACAGTGCTGTTAGCAGGAGGATTTACCGACAGTGAGGAAGCTTTGTCCAACACTGAGATATTTGACCCTGCAACTTATACGTTTTCGTCCATTCAACCTATGTCTGTGACGCGTCAATCCCATACAGCAACCCTATTGCAAAATGGCAAAGTGCTTTTGGCGGGCGGCTTCAATGGCACCTACCTTGCTAGTGCTGAGCTTTATGATCTAGAGACAGGATTGTTTACCCCTACTGGCTCCATGACAATGCCACGGAGTGGGCATAAGGCCATTTTGTTGGATGATGGCAAGGTGCTTTTGGTGGGCGGGACTGGCGAGGGATGGCGCTTTTTAGCAACGGCCGAAATATATGATCCACACACGGGGGGGGTTCGGCAACGGGTGAGATGACAATGCCACGCGAATCGCATACAGCGACACGCTTAATGAATGGCGAAGTTCTAATTGTTGGTGGACACCAAGGCCGGCGAGCGGATATAACCATTTATGATAGTGCTGAATTGTATGATCCGAGCCAGGGTACATTTAGGCTGACGGGGAAAATGATAGTACCACGTCATAAACATGATGCGACATTACTTGCAGACGGTCGTATTCTTATCTCTGGTGGCTCCGACAAACGAGATGCACAAGGCATTTATCACAGCACAGAGATTTTTGATGCCGAAACAGGAACTTTTACATTGGCAACTGAGATGCATAATGCGCGTTTTAAACACGCAGACACGTCATTATTGTTACCAAATAAACAGGTTCTATTAGCAGGTGGTGCAAGCATCACTGAGATTTATGATCCCAAAAGTGGCATCTTTCATAAAGTAGTTGATGGTATAGATATGACACGACTCTTTGCCACAACCACCTTGTTGTCAAACGGAGAAATTCTTTTCGCAGGCGGCTATGGAACTCATGTTGCTGCTAGTAGACAAGCGTGGGTGCTAAAATTGGCACGATAGTCTGTCAAATAAAAAGAGAGATGCCTTTATTGCACCTCCCTTTCACAATTTGGCGATTGTGATAATGGCTAGTAGCTCATTTCATATTGCCGTGTATCAACTTCTTTCGAGTCATCTACTAGCCAGTCGGTCAAATCCAGCATGGCTCGGGCGGGTCGTGCATTGGGATCAGTCAGAACAAGTGGCACACGCTCACGGGCCGAATCGTGGAAGATTTCGGGAGCGGTAGGGATGATACTGACTACGCCACGCAAGCTGTGTTGCGTCACCGTCACCACACTGGTAAGCCTTGAAGGTTCTTCGTTAACAACTGTATCGCCAACACCTACTTGATTTTCGATCTCTATTCGATTGAGCTTAGTTGCTAATGGGGCACGAGTGATGACCACAATGTTGGAGCGTTCAAATGTGCCCCAATCCCTGAATTGGCGGATACGATGACGGGCACAGCGCACGGAAAATGTATCGGGTTCTGTAAAAAGCAGCACCTGATCGGCTAATTCAAGTGCCCGACGAACATAAGGGGCATCAAGGGGAGGAAGATCAATCAGAATAAAATCCATGCGATTGGCCAAAGTATCAAAGATCGTTTCCACATGGCCAATGGTCAACTCCTGTTTATGCGCGTTGAGAGGGGACATGAGCAGGTTGAGGCCAGAGGCGTGTTTAACAAAACAACGCTCAATTTCAGGGCGGCGTATCTGGGTGGCGTTGAGGGCGAGCAAATTGCTGAAATCTGTTTCAGCTTTTAGGCGAAGCTGATGGGTAAGCGTACCACCACTGGAGCGGCAATCAAAGAGGACGGTCTTTTTGTCCTGTTTGGCTAGGGCGGCCCCAATGTTAACGGCCGTTGTCGTTACCCCAATGCCCCCCTTGGCTCCAATCATGGCAATTGTGCGGGCTGAAGTTGGCGGCTTGATCCGGGCCCGCATCAGTAGAGCCTGAATCCGGGCGATTAACTCCTTCGCATTCACGGGCTTGGGGATATAATCGTCCGCTCCCACCTGGAAGCCACTCAATTTGGCATCAATATCGGCCAATGCACTGAGCATGATGATGGGCACACTACGAGTAACAGGTTTGTCGCGGAGCTTTTGGCAAACTTCAATACCGCTCATATCGGGCATCATGACATCAAGGACAACCAAATCGGGGCGTACCTCATCAGCCTTAGCCAAGCCATCCTTGCCATTATTGGCTGTTTCCACTTCATAACCAGACTTTTGCAAAATGAAGCCAATCATGCGGGATAATTCAGGATCATCATCAACTATCAAGATACGCTGTTTTTGTGTCATGTTTCTACTCCAAACATTGCTAGGTGGATTGAATTGATCGAGTTGTTGATTCTTTTGGGAAACCACCTGTATTGTGTATGATGTAACGTATTAATATTGCCTTACAAGCCATATTACACCTGTAGTCAACATTTGTCTACCTCAAACCATCTGACTATCTAATAGGTAACAATATCCTTTTGGGGTGAACCTCAGATAGTAAAAAGAGGCTATTCTCCACGCTTCTGATGCTGTAGTATACACTCCCTGTCAGGGACGATGGCCCATTATTAACGGGATTATAACAGCTTAACGGCCGAATCGCATGGGCTGGTTGCTAAACGGGTACGGCAACGTTTTGGAGCAGACCTAACAGGTTTTTGAAAGCTGTCAGGTCTGCTCCCCACGATTTGTGATTACACTCCTGCCGAACGCTCGTGACGAAAGCATCTGTTCGTTTGTCATACCTAATTCAACGGCCGAATTGAAGGCCCAGCAAGTGGAGCATCACACCCATACAACCAATGCCGAGTGAGAAACAAGAAAGCTTCGCGGCTCAGGCTGGTTCCTGAACAACCCTTCGGGACTGAGAGGCAAGCTAGTTGAGGGGCACGGTCATGAGAGCAGCCCTTTGGGACTGAGAGGCAGCCCAGCGATTTTATACTTTCCTTTTCTACCGGACAGAAAGGAAGGAAAATCTAACGAAAGAATAAGAGACAAAAAATCAGGCATCAGGTAAATTCTAAAGTTCAACCAAAAACAAAAGGAAGAACCTGATGGCTGGCAAGATGAAAGTATATACCCAAGTGCTAAAAACGCTCAAAAAGATGATGCCAACAACCAAACAATGTTTTGTGGTGACACTGGCGATGATGATAAGCGGAATCGTAACGAGCAAAAAAGCACAATTGAGTGTGATGAGTGGTGAGATAGCGAGCCAGGCTAAGCCAAAAAGTATCGAGAAACGAATGCGGCGATTTGTAAAGAATGAAAATGTGGATGAAAAGGTGATGTATATGCCATTTGCGGAGATGATTCTGCAACAACTGGCACAGCAAACACTCTATATAGCTATAGACGGCAGCACAGTAGGTCGGGGTTGTATGACTATTATGGTCGGGGTTGTCTATCGTCAGCGTTTGTTGCCCTTGGCCTGGATAACATACCGAGGTAAGAAAGGACACACTACAGCGGCACGTCACATCGAATTACTCGAACTATTACAAGAACGAATCCCTACAGGAAGCGAGGTCGTTTTGCTAGGAGATGCTGAATATGACACTGTTGAGATGTTGACTTGGGTAAAACAAGAAACAACTTGGCACTTTGTGATACGCTCTGCACCACAAATATCGATTACTCAAGCAGGTACTACTCAGAAATTGCGTGATTTATCTCCAGAGCAGGGTTCAACTATTTCTTTAGCCAACAGCTACTTTACGGCTCAAGAGTTGGGACCTGTGACAGCCATTGCCTGGTGGGGTGAAGCTTATGAAAAACCGATTTATCTAATCACAAACCATGTTGACCCTCAGCGAGCCTGTCGCGACTATCGCAAGCGCTTCAAGATTGAGACGATGTTTTCTGACAAGAAAAGTCGTGGGTTTCATATTCACAAGAGCCATCTCTCTGAACCGAAACGAGTTGCTTCTCTTCTGATGGCTTCTTGTTTAGCTTATCTATGGATGATATATCTGGGAATCACAGTTATGGCTGATGAACATAAACGTGGTTTGATTGACCGGACTGACCGTGTTGATAAGAGTTTATTTCGCCTAGGGAAGGATTGGCTGACTTACTCCTTGGTTCGAGGGCTTCCTTTTGAGGTCTCTTTTTATTTACCTCCTTCCCTTCTCAATTCAACTGTCCGGTAGAAAATACTTTCCTCAACCATAAAAAAAGCCCCTACGCTCTTAGGGACTGTAGAGGCTTTTTGGCTAATTTGATGTGTTTTTCTCATGTAAGGCAATTGCTTGTTGCAATTTAGCCAGGAATTCATCAAGCGGTACGCCATGCACTTTAGCAGCCCGTTCCACCGTCAAGGCTTTAGTCAACATGCGGCGGAAGGAGTGGCGGGCCACGCGCTTCACACCAAATATCTCCATTACGTCGGCGATATCGCCGTGCTGCTCTAAAATATCTGATACCTTTGTATCTTTTGTGATTTTCATTTGTTTGTCTCTCCTCGTATAATAAGAAAGTAAGAAAGGGGGTCTAGAGAAAGACCACCTTGACTAAAAAAGAATCCCTGGCAAGCTAAAAGCAAATACAGTAGCACAAGAGGGCATCACGTTCTCTCCTTGCCGCTCGACGGCTGTCTTAGCGTGTGACCCTCGTCCCGTTGGGTGCTTCTGACACGCATCTTGTTCCAATCTGTATCGGCTATGGACAGCAGGCCATAGGGTGCAAACCCGAGACAGAGGGCGTTCTGATTTTCGCGCGAGGCTGTTGAACTCAATGGGAAGCCAGGGATTCCCCTCTTGTCAATCCACTAGATAAGGAGGTAACATGTTTACAGATACAGCCCTCATCGTGGGGGTAGACGTTCATCAACATACCAACGTGACCTTAGTGATGGATGGCAGCGGTGATGTGGTGGATAAACATCACCATTTTGCCAATAATGGGGTCGGCACAGAGCAGTTGGCTCGTTATCTG
The DNA here is from genome assembly GCA_965223555.1 of Promineifilaceae bacterium (SeqCode). Classification (GTDB taxonomy): domain Bacteria; phylum Chloroflexota; class Anaerolineae; order Promineifilales; family Promineifilaceae; genus CBDCWU01. Next base: position 979,505 of record CBDCWU010000009.1, on the reverse strand, counting down.
AGCCGAATAGCAGCTACAGGTGGCTTTGAAACCATTCACATCGCCGCCGAAGCAACCAACAATTTCTGGTTGCCTTTCTTCTGCCACTTAGAGCAGCTACCCACAGTCACACAAATGCCGCTGAGGCTCTATCCTTTCAATCCTCGCTTGGTGCACAATTTCAAGAAAGCACTCGGTGAAGAAGAAAAGACTGATTTGCGCGATGCCGGCACCATTGCCGAACGCTTGCGTTTTGGCAAGAAGCTGCCACGACCCTTTGTTATGGAAGAGATGTACTTGCCCTTACGTACCCTTACCCGTTACCGTTACCACTTGGTACAAGAACTGGTGCGAGTTAAGAGTTATTGCCTCTCCCTCATCTATCTCAAGGCCACTGACTATACTCATAAAGAGAAACGGCCGTTTAGCGATACCTTTGGGGCTACCAGCCAGGCTGTTTTACGCCAATTTGCTACCCTGGCTGAGATTGCCAACATGCCTTTTGATGACTTAGCCGAGTGGCTTGATGTCAAAGGCAAACGTCGTTTCCCCAATCCGGAGGACAACGCTCGCAAATTACAACAGGTTGCCGCCGATGCTTACCATCTGCCTGAGGCGTGGGCCACAGTGATTCATGACATCATTGCCCTTAACTTGCGTCATATCGCTTTGTTGGAAAACCTTATCGCTCGTGTAGACACCGCTATTGGCGGGCAAATGGAAAACATTCCCCACACTCTGGAGACGATTCCTGGCATTGGCCCTGTCTTTGCGGCGGGCATCATCGCTGAAATCGGTGACCCTGCTCGTTTCGAGTACAACGAAGCCAAGGTCGCTGGCTATGCTGGCCTCTGTTGGCCTCGCTCCCAGTCCGATGCCTTTGAAGCTCAAGACCGCCCTATGTCTCGCTCTGGTAATCGCTTTCTCCGTTACTACTTCTGTGAAGCTGCTCAGTTGGTTCGTTTGCACGCCCCTTAGTACCGCGATTTTTACAACCGCAAATATAAAGAAGTCCGCAAGCATCAGCACAAACGTTAGGGCAATCGGATGAAAGTTAACATAACGAAGTAATACCATTGAGTATCTGAGCGCGATAGTGAGCATCCCAACCACATCGCAAGCGTTTGTTCTCTACACCGAGCTTACTACGTTTATCCTGTCGTAGCAGATTCAAGACCAAATGGCGAATCACTGCCAGGTTCTCAGCTGCATAGCCTTGACGAACTCGACTGAGGTCTTCAGCAAAGGCCACATCCAAGACCCAATGAAGCTTGTTCTCAATACCCCAGTGATGGCGATTGGCTTGTAAAATCTGTTTGGCTTGAGCGACAAGACTAGCAATGACAAAGCGCGTTTCAATCGTCGTCTTCTCGCCTACAATGCGTTGAGTGCGAATCATAGCTACCGATTGTAAGCCTTGCCAATTATCGAGTGTGCGAAAATATTCTGACCAGTGATGAGGATTAAAGGCCCAGCATTCCCGAATCTCAAGCCGTCCATGTCCTTTGTCCACCGTTTTGTGACAATCATGGTCAATGTCAGCAAAGTCTATCTTTTTGAAATAGGCAAACATCTCTGCCACATCCTCGTGTAACTGCCCTTGATTGCCTTTGAGAGATAAAACATAATCACCACCTTGGGCGTCGATTTGTGCTGCTATCTTTCTTTGACAACCCATCGCATCTATGGTCACGATACAACCGGTTAAATCTAAGGCAGCCAACAATAAAGGAATGGCTGTGATTTCATTGGACTTCTCATCTACTTTCTGTTGCCCCAAAACGAGACCGTTGGCCTCGCCCCAAGCACTTACCAGGTGGATGGCTTCTTTGCCTACATGTTTATCATGCGACCGTCTCCCTTGTTTACCATCAATAGCCACAATCCCTGCCACCAGGTCGCATACAGTTTGCATCCAACTCACAAAACCCTGACTGAATTGTTCTCTATCTAGCATGGCAAAGGTCGTTCCCAATGTATCGTGGGAGGGGATGCCCTTTTCTAGGTTCAAATACTGGCTCAGCCACTCTTTCTGGGCATTGCCAAAGGCTTCAATGCTCACCCAGCCATCGGCTCCACAAAGGACACCACAGATTGTTATAAAGATAAGATTAATCAGCGGATGCTCTACTTTTCCTGGTTGTCGGGGGTCTCTTACCTCACCAAAATGCTCTTGAATAGTTGCTACGACTTCGATACTCATGGGGATTTTCCTTTTTTCTCCCCATTATCTCAGCTTTTTCTTGTTATACACCCCCCTTGTTTACATAAGATACCCGATTGCCCTAGCACAAACGTGCTGTCGTCTTGACGGCTCGTAAGTTGGTTCGGCTTGTTGTTCGGCTGCTGACGACCAATGAACCCTATCGACTGAGGCAGGTGTCTAAAGAGTGACTCTCACAACTGCTTAGTCGGTCTCATCTGACCACTCCTTCCATCCAGCAATTCTCATTCTGAAATTGGCTAAAAAGGGTCAAGGAGGTAACTCCAATTCAAGACCATCAAGCATAAAGTCAAACAAAGCATCCCAGCTGTCGAAAACCATGTAACGGGTCAAAGCCTTGAGGTCATTGAAAAAGGTGCGCCGCACCGCTAAAGCGTCGCGTAGAAGACGATAGGCTCGATTGACATAATGCTGAATAGTATGGGTCAAAAATGCCAGGATATTGAGGGAGAAAAAGACGTTGGCCAAATGAGAGCTGCCATGACCAAAATTGTGTTCGAGATTGTAGCCCTTGGTCTTGAGAATATTGATATTTTCATTCTCAACCTTCCAGCGGGTGCGCCCGCAGCGAGCCAAGACTACCACATTCTTGAGTGTAAGGAGATGATTGGTAATCCAAGCATTGTGAAAGAGTTGCTCACCTGTATCCTCATGAGTGATGGTTAGCTGAAACCAGTTGACCAGGAGAGCATCCTCACCAGCCTTGATGGGCACTTCATTGAGGAAACGATAAGACCAGATTTCACCATGACGGCCGTTCCAGTGACGCTCTTGTTTGCTTTGCAGGCGACCAACCCCTTCTACAGAGGCGACATATTCATAGAGGATGGTATGAGAATCTGGTTTGCAAACGAAGATAAAGGATTGCTTATAGGTTTGCTCAATCAACTGACACAGTGGCTGATTGGAATGGAGGTCATCCCCCAAATAGGTCACAGTGCCGGGTTGAAAATAGTCATGATGTTGGCTCAACCAGCGTTTGACAGCCGCTCGTTCACAATCTTGTTTCTCGTGTCCATCCTGAGGCACGATGAACTCTGGTGGCAGTGATACCACTTGGGCTGAACCTGGTTTGACCATCACTGGCAAGATGGCACTGTGATAATAATGGATTGTGCCATTGCGGTCTTTGCGCTGGCTGCACTGGTCACAATGTATCTTGGTCGAGGAGTGGAAAACAACCCCATCAAAAGCCACCAGATAAGTGCTTTTATAGTCCTGAAAGGAAGCAAGCTGACCACTATTTTCTAATTCCTGATACAACCAGCGGAAATCGGCCTGGAAATGGTCGGGTGAGACGGGGTCTAACAGGTTCCTGACCTGATTATCACTGGGTATCTTGCTCACACCAAAGAGAGCTTCTACATTATCCTTCCCTTTTCGTCGCTGCAAATCCCGTTGATGGGCCAGGAATGAGGGTGATTGCATGAAGAAGACTGAGTAAGCAGCTTTGGCTGCATCAGCTATCTCATATTTGGTATTGTTATTGAGCTTACGATAATCTGGTAACTCGCTCCACGATTGTCCCAATCGTTCTGTGATTTTGTTCAGGGTCATACTATTATTCATCTTTCTCTCCTTGCTGCAAAACGCTGACCCTATCACCTTTTGCCTCTCATGTCACCCCCTGTTTTAGATTGAGAATTGCTGCCTTCCATCACTTGCTATTTGCTTTTTAACGTGCTTATGGCAGGTTCGCGTTAGCTTGCCTGTTTTTTGTCATTTTTTGCTCAATTTTGCCTCTTGACTTTTTACCGCATCGCTAAATAATGATTGTGTGGTTTCTGAAAACTGATGATTGTTTCGAATGTGTGCCAATAAACGGCAACCGTTTATTTAAGTAAGACATCCGAGTTCTCGGGGAACTCGGATGTTTGGTACTTGATATGCTAATCACCTGTAGATAAATTGCTGGATTGATCAAGACCTTGATTGCTCTCGAATTTGTGCCACGCTTGCTGGGTGATGTGCCACAGTTGAGCCAGGATGGGCACAGCCGATATGGTCCAAAGCGCATAAGCGATGCCATGCAGGGTAGCTTGAATCGGTATGATGAAGATGCTGGCCCAGAGGAAGATACCGCCCAGGTGAACGGCCGTCAAACTCAACCAACTGCCCCCTAAAACGGCCGTGTCCTTGCCCAATAACATTCGCGCCAATAGATATGGCAGCAGCGCGTAACTAAATTGCAACACCCAACCATAAATCAAGGCTTGTGGTGCATTCTGCTCAATGCCCGCACCGGGAAAACCTGGTACCTTAAACAGAATCAGAGGCGCCATAAGAACTGGAGCCAGGAGCCAGATATAAGCCGTAATCAGATGATACATACCCGGTACTTGCCTGCGCCACTGTCCCCGCAAAGGCAAAATGACATTCAGCAACAGCCAAATTGTGGCCGTCAGGTGCATGAGCAAACCAGGTACAGTGAATAGCATCAGCCCTGTCCAAGGGCCCAACACCAAGCCCACGGCTCCTAGAGTCATTAGCCAATATATTTTATTCACGGATTGGGGCCATTGCAGTGAACGACCAGTTAGCTGAGGATAAAGATCAATCAATAACCCAGCAAACACCAGCGAAAGCAAGCCCCAATTATTGGTGTGAATATGCACCTCAATAGGAACCTTCATGCCTAAGGCCTCATTCCAGCCAAACCAAAAACCCATCCCCACAAAAATCCCGAGCAGGAAAAAAGCCAACCCCGCTAAATAAAATTTGCGGCCAACCGAACGCATAGTTTGTTTACCTGTTGTCCGCATCTGCCACAACTGGTGCATGAGCAGCAAGGTAGCGGTGAGGATAAGCGTGCCACCGCCCACAATAATGGCTTGATTAATGAGGGGGATACCCACCAACAAGCTGAGAAGCCCCATGTTGAGCAACAGCCAGATGTCGAGGCGTGTGCGTGGGCGGGCTTGTTGAGTCTGGTGCGCAACTAGAGTGGGCAAGATACCAAATACCATTTCCGTCATCACGCCCAAGGTGATGAGGTGGACGCGCAGCCAGCGAAGGCCATTGAACCAGGGCAGCAGGTTTAGGCTGACGCTGCTGGCATCAATCGCACCCAAAACGGCGATAAAAATAAAAAGAAAACTAGTCAGTAGATATAAATTCATTACTCTCTCCATGTGTTTGGCAAAATTGCCATGTGGTTTCGATATATCTTATTAGGGTGGAGGGAGATTGTCGCCGACTTTTGTCGGGCTTGGCGGTTATTGGGTGATCAACGCTTGCAGTTTCTCCCGATTTTTGATGCGAATATGGCAGCGATGAACTTCGATAAATCCATCCGCTTCTCGGCCACAGAGGCTGCGCTGCACATAGAAGATTTTGGGCCATTTGGCACGAAATAGATGGCTTGTTTTTAAGGGTGGCGGGATAATAACGGCCGTATACACATCAAGGCCAATAGCTTAGGTCAAAATTGATTGCAGGAGATTTGTACGATGAACGATGAAAGGCGTGATGAATTTTTAGCCAAAACACGTTATGGTTATTTAACCACGTTGCGACAAGATGGCGCTCCCCTCACCGTGCCAGTCTGGTTCGAGTGGGACGGGGAAGCCGTGCGCATATTTACGGGCAAAGGCTCTACCAAAGTCAAGCGCATCCAGCGTGACCCCCGTGCCACCCTGCTTGTAGCCAACGATATGGATGAGCCAGAATCATGGGTGGCTTTCGATGGCAAAGTTGTCATTGAAGACAAAGGGGGCATCGAATTGGCTGAACGATTGGCCCCTAAATATTGGGACTTGTCTAACCCAACCCAGAAAGCGACCCTAGCCAATTGGCAAAAGTATGGTGATTCCTTTTGTCTGATCGTGCTGCGCCCGGAGCGGATACGGACGTATGCGGACTAACCCATTACACCTGGCCTCTGACGTTCAGGTATAATTCCCTATCATGGCTATTTTAACGGCAAGTAGCGTTGGCCAATCTTTTGGCTCAGTAGATTTATTCAGCGGCATCAACGTTTCTGTCCCCAACGATGGTAAAGTAGGCTTGGTGGGCCCAAATGGGGTCGGCAAAACGACTCTTTTGCAAATTTTAGCGGGAGTTAGCTCAGGTAGCAGCGGCTCTGTAGCCACTGCTCGCAACACCCAAATTGGCTACTTGTCACAAGAGGCAGCCCAGACGTTTGCGGGCCGCGACCACAGTGTGTATGAAGAGATGCTGGTGGTTTTTGCCGAACTGCGGGCCGATGAGGCCCGGCTGCGGCGGTTGGAAGCTGAGATGGAAACGGCCGATTTCAGCGAAGACCTCTTCAACCGATACAGCCGACTACAAGAGCAGTTTGAATTGGCCGGTGGTTACGAATATGACATTCGCATCAAACAGGTGCTGACAGGTTTAGGCTTCCCCGCCACAGATTGGCACATGCCTCTCACCCATTTAAGTGGGGGACAGCGCACCCGGGCACGACTGGCGCGACTGCTGTTAGAAGGCCCCGACCTGCTCATCCTCGATGAGCCGACCAATCATTTGGATGTGGAAGCTATCGAGTGGCTAGAAGGGACCTTGCAAAAGTGGCCGGGGGCGGTACTGATGGTCAGTCATGATCGCTACTTCTTAGATAAGGTAGCCAACACGATTTGGGAGATGAATGGGGCAGGGTTAGAAGCTTATCGAGGTAACTATTCGGCCTATTTACAGCAGCGCGAAGCCCGTTGGGAATTACAGCAGAAGGAATTTGAGTCTTTGATGGAGCGGCTGGATAAGGAGATGGACTTTATTCGCCGCAACATCGCGGGACAGCGCACACAGATGGCGCAAGGTAAGTTGAGCCGCCTGACCCGTGAGGTGGAGGCCATTCACAAAGGTGGCTTGCAGGTGGTGGGGAAGCTAAATAAGGGCTGGGCCGCCCTGAAGAGCGAAATTGGGCTGGACAATGTGCCTAATTACCGTGTGAGTGAGTTGCAGCAGCGGATTAATGAACTGCGGGGGCCGACGCGCCCACCTAATATGTCATTGACATTACGGCCGTCTCACCGCAGCGGTGATATTGTTCTGCGCACCAAGGGGCTGATGATTGGTTATCCTGGAACGCGCCTGTTCACGGCTGATGATATTGAGCTTCGTCGGCGTGAATGTGCGGCTTTGATTGGGCCAAATGGAGCTGGGAAATCTACCTTTTTGCGTACTGTTTTGGCCCAGTTGCCAGCTCTGGCCGGCGAGGTAAAGCTGGGAGCCAGCTTGAAGATTGGCTATTTTTCACAGGCACACGAGGAATTGGATCGAGAAAAGCAGGTGTTGGATGCGCTGCTGGATCATGAAAATATGCCTATCAGTGAAGCACGGAACTATTTGGCACGGTTTTTGTTCCGAGGAGATGATGTGTATAAGCAGGTGGGCATGTTGAGTGGAGGCGAGCGTGGTCGCTTGGCTTTAGCTTTGCTGGAACGGGAACAGGCCAATTTTTTGCTATTGGATGAACCAACGAATCATTTAGACATTCCGGCGCAGGAAGCCTTGCAAACGGTATTGGAGGGGTTTGAAGGTACGATTCTGATGGTGTCTCATGATCGCTATTTGGTGGATCGGCTGGCGACGCAGATATGGGTACTGGGCAACGGCCGTCTCCATGTCTATAATGTCGATTATCAAACATACCTGATGGAACGGGAGCGGGAACGAGAAACAGCCAAGGCAGTGGTTATTAGGCGCACAGCAAAACCAGAAGCAGCAGTGAACGGCCGTAAACCTCTCAGCAAGAATGAACAACGGCGGCAGGCAGCGGCAGTGGCTGCCATAGAAGCGGCTATTATGGAGGCTGAACATGTGCTGGAAAAAATCGTCGAAAGTTTGCAGATAGCCACGCGAGAAGAATCTTTTGACAAAATTCAAAGCCTAAGCATAGAATACAGTGCCGCCGAAGAAACATTAGAGGCCCTCATGAAAAAGTGGGAGAGATTGGCACATGAGTGAAGAATTTGAAACAAAACAAGTAACTGGCAAGCTGATCATTGGTTTGACAGGTAACATTGCCACTGGCAAATCGGCCGTTATGCGTTTGGCCGCTGATAGAAGTGCGTTAACGATTGATGCCGATGATGTTACTCATCATATCCTGAATACAGATACTGAGATACAGAACAGCATCGCAGTTGCTTTTGGAGCACGGGTGCGGCGTGAAGACGGCCGTATTGATCGCAACACACTGGGCAACATTGTCTTCAACGATTCGCGCGCCCTCCGTGATCTAGAAGCCATCTTGCATCCGGCTGTGCGCCAGCATATTTTCCAGCAGATTACTGAAACGGAGGCCAATATCATTATGATTGAGGCCATCAAGCTGCTTGAGGGCAATCTGTCCGATAACTGCCACCAAGTTTGGGTAACACGTTGCAGCGCAAAACGTCAGATGGAGCGTCTGCAAATTTGTCGCGGTCTAGACAAAGATGGAGCAGAACATCGTATTCGGGCTCAAGCATCCCAGGAAGAAAAAGTGGCTATGGCCGATGTGGTGATCGAAACAGATGGTCTCATGGTAGATACTGAGAAACAGTTCGATCTGTTTTGGACACGGTTGCCAGACCCAGCCACTGTTGCGACGAAAGAGTTGACCATTGTCAAAACAAAAGCTGCGCCGGTGGCTCGTACTGATGCGCCATCTGCAGGGGAAAAACCTGACACGCCAGCCCGTGTTAAGCCTGATCTGTCCCGCTTGAAGGGGGCTGGCGCCAAGCTGCGGGCGAAACGTGAACGGGAAAAAGCAGCTAAAGCTAAATCAGCAGCTCCAGAAACGGCCGATACAGCCATTCCCATCGATCCTAAATCCGTCGCCCCACCCCCATTACCGGCTGTAGATGTGCCCTTTGAGCTAGTGGCCCCTGAAGATAGGCCAGATGATTTAGAAGTGCGTCGCGCTCGGCCATCTGACATCCCTTCCATTCTTTTGCTCATCCACAAGGCCACAGAAGGGGCTGTGCGCCTGAAACGTGCCGATTTGATGATGGCTCTCAGCGAGCGTAGCTACTTTATTGGACAGGTAGGGGCTCAAATCAGTGCCGTATTTGGTTGGAGCATTGAGAGTGGTGTTACCAACATTGATCAGATATACATTCATCCTCCTGAGGCCGCTGGCTTAACGGGGCCAGCTATCATTGAAGAAATTGGCAAATCGGCCTTCCAACATATGTGCGAATTACTGGTTGTCTTCCTACCCAAGGGTGGCCCTAACTATTTGCACGAGCTGTTTGAATCTCAGGATTATCGAACGGCCGAGCTCGACAAAATGGTTGGTTCTTGGCGCCAAGCCATCCAAGAGGCCCAACCCGAAAACACAGACTTTATGATAAAAGTCCTCGCTGATAGAGAATCACATCCCGTTTAGGCCGTAATCGGTAATCCGTTAACCGATTACCGATTACCAATTACTGAAAATGGACTCATTCAAAAACTGGATCACCCAACACCCCAACCTTTCTGCCTGGTTTGTCTTGGCACTCGGTATGGTTATTATTCTCCTCTTTGAAGCCCGCGATGTCGGCTTACAGGGGATGCAATGGTTTTGGCTCATCATCATTACCACCCTCGTGGCTGGTGCCTGCGTCTGGATTGTCAGTTGGGGCGACGATGAAGAAGAGGAAACCACCCCGTTAGAAGAAACAAAGTAATTGAACTGTTGGGTAATTTGTCGTTCATTATTACTCAGTTACCCAATTACTCAATTACCTCCTTATGTACGACAAACTTACCACAGGCCATACTGTCTCTCTAGAAAAAGTTGAGGCCCTGCGCCTAGAACTCCCCGATCTCTTTACTGTTGTTGATACGACCTTAGATAAGCCTGTTATGGGACAGGTGCGCTTTCGTGGTCACTTCCTCCAAGCTCCGGTTGACTGTTTCGACAGATTGCAAGAACGCTTTGAACGACACGGCTTCACGCCCATGATTCGTAAGGATCAAGATTTAACAGCCTTGGTTGCCTTGCCCGTTGTCTTCAAAGATACGCCCTCGAATTGGACTGTCAATTTGGTGCTGTTCATTGCCACTGTTTTATCTACATTGCTTGTGGGAGCTGGTTATGTGGCTGAAACGCAGGCACAAGCCATGCAAATTTGGCGTGGCTGGCCCTTTAGCCTTAGCCTATTGCTGATTTTGGGCGCACATGAATTGGGACATTATTTTGCAGCTCGCTATCATGGAGTTCCTGTCACCCTGCCTTACTTTATCCCGTTGCCTTTCATCTCCCCCATTGGCACAATGGGGGCCTTTATTCGGCTTAAAGGCCCAGTGAAAAATCGGCGGGCTTTGCTGGACGTGGGCGTGGCTGGCCCCCTGGCAGGACTTGTTTTTGCTATACCTATCTTATGGTATGGATTAGCAACATCTGACATTGGCCCGCTGCCTACTACGGAACAGTATATGCTGGAAGGTAATTCTATTTTGTATGCCGTTATGAAGATGGGAGTTTTCGGCCGTTTTTTGCCGGATGCCAGTGGTATAGACGTGCAGCTTAATGACATTGCTTGGGCTGGTTGGGTAGGATTGCTGGTGACTGGCCTTAACTTGATTCCATTAGGGCAGTTGGATGGGGGTCATGCAGCTTATGTACTGTTTGGTCAACGTGCCAAACAGTTTTTTATGCCAGTGATTGTGGGTTTATTAGGTTTATCCCTTCTGACAGGGACGACCACTTGGCTTATCTGGATCGTCATGCTTTACTTTTTAGGTCGCACTCATGCCGAGCCATTGGATGATGTGACAGAGTTAGACCCACGTCGACGATGGATTGCTATATTTGTATTGGCGTTGTTTGTGCTTGTGTTTGTGCCGAATCCCTTGCAGATTATTCAACCTGGTTAGTACCCATTGGCAAAGAATTTGGCGATTCAGGAACTACGTCTTTTCCAAGACTTCGCTTGGAAAAATAATGAATTGTGAATAGTGAATGAAGAATTATGAATGAAGACCGTCCCGTTCACAATTCACAATTTAGACTTCACAATTCATTATCATCGACAACTTTTTGTCGATGGTGAGGCTATAAGCGCCTGGTGGAACCTAGCTTTAAGGGCGGTAGGTGAACATCGAAGGTGGTGCGGGGACAGAGGAAGATGGAGTGAGGCTGCTGCATTTCGACCCGGGTGAGGAGGTCCAGCCGTTCATAAAGAGAGAAGTATAGATGTTGGGGCGTAGCTTGAGTAAGAGGAATGAGCTCGTGCCAGACGCTGTAGCTGCCCAGACGGCCGTTTAGCCTATGATAAAATCCCTGCACAGGATGTGTCAAGATCAACTGCATCTCTGCCATGGAGGCAAAACCGGGCTGGCAGGTTATCGGGTTACCGGTGTCTGTGAGGGAAATCTCGGCGGTGGCCCACTGGCTCTGGCTGTTGATGTGGTAGTGGTAGTAACGGCCGTTTTCTGGTACACAATCCACCTCATACCGCGCATAATGCCAAGGAATACCCCATAAGGCTCGCGCTGCATACACTACTGGCGATCCCAGCGTTGTGCCAAAAAACCAGACCACAGGCTCGCCCGTCTGCTGATCAACCACATAAACGCGGTAATTGGTCTGGGCAAATTGCCATTTAAGCCAGGGAGCCAGCCGCACAAAGCGAAAGTCCGCATCCCAAAAAGGCACAGCACTCATCAAAGCCAGTTTTTCACCGTTGATGTCGAACTCAGAAATGTGGAAACGCTCGGGAATGTGTGGTCTAAGCCGGGCGGCGGGCAAGGCATAGTTGATCAGGGCAAAGTGGAGCAGGTCAGAGTGGATGTCGAGGCGGTTGGGAGACGGCCGTTGCCGAATCCGCCGTTCTAAAGTGGCTTGTGGCCTTTTTGCCTGTGAATCCATGGGCGAAATGTAGCTGAAAGCCACATAGAAGCAAGGATTAATTTGGCATCATTCTGCCTCTTGGCTATAATCTTTCCCGCAAATTGAGGCGCCATAGCTCAGTTGGTTAGAGCGAGGGACTCATAAGCCCTAGGTCATTGGTTCAAATCCAATTGGCGCCACCACAACTCTTGTCTTTAGAGCCGCTTGGAGCGGCTCTATTTATTTTTGTAGGTAATGATTGAAGAACAGGCTGATGATGAGCAAAAAAGATGGCAGGTATGGCCGTTATGGTTTTTGCTAGGGTTCGTTTTAGCCGTTGCCTGGATATGGGGTGGGCTAGCGATACGGCCGTCTCTCGTCCGGCCTATCTTCAGCCCCATCAGCGCCACAGATATCAATCAGGCGCGATTAAATACGGCCGTTCCTATTCCCACTGGCGACTTCTTCATTGAACAAACCTTTATTCCCCGTTGGGATGGCTTACGTGAGATTGAGCTAATCTTGGTACGTTATGAAGAGGCAGATGCGGCTGAAAACGGCCGTTTCACTCTCCAACTCCTCGATGAGAATGACAATCCTGTTGCCGAAAGCACACTGGAAACCCGCCATATCCAACATAACCAAACCCACACCTTCCGCTTTCCCGTCCAATACAGATCAGCGGGCCAAGTTTACACTCTCCAACTCAGCGGCATTGTCGACAATACAGTCACTGTGTGGGGCTATGATCTAGATGTTTACGGCCCTGGTACGATGCAGCTTGTGTTTGGCTCAACAGGGGAGGCGGTAGTAGAAACGGCCGTTCAAGACCTCCGCTTCACCACCCGTCACCAACTCACTTGGCGTGATGCCTTCATGGCTCTCAGCACCCGCCTTACCTACGATGGCTGGCTCCTGCTCTTAGCCCTCCTTTTCCTGCCCCTGCCTGGTTGCTTGCTACTCCTCATCAAGCCACAGCAATGGGACACGGCTGCTTGGTGGGGCGTAGCTGTGGCACTAGGGCTGTCCATCTGGCCGCTCATTTGGTATGGGATTACTCTCATGAACGGCCGTCTCACTGACTGGCTCCTTTGGCTTTTGCTCATCGCTGGCTGGAGTGCCGCCTTCTTCCTCTACCAACGTCGCCGTGAGAGGCAGGGGGGAAGGGGGGAAGGGGGGAAGGGGGGAAGGTCTTGGCAGCATGGTGTGCTGCTTTTGATTTTACTGCTTAGTTTGGCCGTGCGCCTGCTGGCTGTGCGTGATTTGGAATTTCCGGCCTGGGTAGATGCCAGTCGGCATGGCCTGATCACGGCCGTTATGACCGCCAACGGCCGTACCCCCACCGATTATGCCCCCTATTTGCCCGCTATAGACCGCTTTCCCTATCATTTCGGCTTTCACACCCTGGCCGCCAGCCTGCAAATGATGACCAACTGGCCCTTACCTCAACTTCTATTGGTATTGGGACAACTATTGAATGGATTGATGCCGCTGATGCTGTATACGGCCGTTTGGCAGCTTAGCCAACGCCGCACAGCCGCGCTATTGGCCGCTTTTCTGGTCGGCCTGCCCTTCTTCTTCCCCGCCTACTATGCCACTTGGGGACGCTTCACCCAACTCACCGCCATGCTCATCATGCCCGTGCTGCTGGCGGCCACCTGGCAGCTATTGCGCGGCCAGAAGCAAAATTGGTGGCTGGTGGGCTTGCTGGCCACTGGCTTGTTTTACGTTCACTTCCGCGTTTTTCTTTTGTATCTACCCTTTGTTTTGGTAGCCTGGATTGCCAATCGGGGGCGGCGGAGCGGCTGGCTGGCTCTGGCAACGATCAGTAGTGGCCTATTGGTCAGCCCCCGTTTTTATCAACTATGGCATACCAGTGAGCCAACGGCCGTTCTCAGCAATACACTCCCCAACTATAATGCCTTTCCCTTCAGCTACATCCAAACAGGCTGGGAGCAACAATTTTACGCCCTCGCTGCCCTGGGCTTCGTCATCAGCCTCGTTGCCTGGAAACGCGGCCAAAGGTGGATGGTTCTGCCCCTCACCTTGGTTGGCTGGGTCGCTCTCCTTTTCATCTTGCTCGCTGGCGAACGGCTGGGCTTGCCCGAAACCTCTCTCATCAACACTAATAGCATGGTCATCACCCTCTTTGTGCCCTTAGCCATCTTCCTCGCTATCATCGCCGATAACTGCTGGCAATGGCTGCTACCTCGTCGCCTTCTGTGGCAAATACCCGCCACCATCCTGCTCGGCGGCCTCGTCGCCCTCACCACCCTCTTTGGTATTCGCCAGCAAATCACCATCCTCAACCCCCAAACTATCTTGGCCCAAACGGCCGATCTCCCCGCCCTGCAATGGGCAGATGAAAATCTCCCGGCTGATGCCAAAATCGCTGTTAACAGTTGGCAGTGGTTGGGCGGCACTTGGGCTGGGGCTGATGGCGGTGCCTGGCTGGTGCCCCTCACTGGGCGCACCAGCTCCACGCCCCCGGCTGATTATGTGTACAACTTACCATTATTTCTAGAGGTGGACGCGTTTAATGAAGGGGCAACGGCCGTTACCGACTGGTCCACTCCGGAACAAGCCGACTGGCTACGCCAGCAAGACATCACTCACATCTTCATCGGGGCCAAAGGCGGCTTCTTCGACCCCGCTGCTCTCATTAAACATCCTGAAACTCGCTTGATTTACGGCCGTGATGGAACTTTCATCTTTGAGGTGTTAGACGATTAAGATTGGTTCAATCTCGAAGATTGAACCAATCTACGATTCTATAACGCACTGCGGCATGTTGCCAGCCCCACCCTGAAAAGCTATAATCCAGGTTTAGAGTTCGACAAATTGGATTGACCCTATGTACATTGCCCAAATCATCATTCCCGCCTATGTTTTGGACAAACTTCACTGGAAACATCATGTTTCCGAAGAAGAAGTCCATGAAACACTGCGGGCAAAACCAAAAATATTTTTCACCGAACGAGGCAAAGTACAAGGGGAGGACGTTTATTTAGCACTAGGGCAATCATCGTCTGGTCGATACTTGAGTATATTTTTCATTCACAAGCAAGACAAAACAGCAATTGTAATAAGTGCCCGTGACATGGCCAAAAAGGAGCGACGGAGATATGGACGAAAATAAATCACTTGAAGCCATCCCACAAAACTTCCACAGCCTAGAAGAAGCATCTGATTTTTGGGACAATCATGATGCTGGCGATTATGAACAATTTTTACGGCCCGTTGAAACCGAATTACAGGTGGCAACACAATTGCCCCAAACCGTTTTACTAGAACACAGCCTCTCGCAACAGCTAAAGGATATTGCTCGGCGAAAAGGCGTTTCCCTCGAAACCTTAGTGAATTTGTGGTTGGAAGATAAACTACTAGACAGCCACGCTGTCTAATTGATCTGAGCTAAAATTTCTCCGCATCTTTCTCGATAATCCCACTACCCATGCCTTATCTAGTCAAAATAAAAGCACGCCCCGACCAGCCCGTTCACTTCCCCCCACTTTGCGTTCACTGCACGCAACCCGCCGTGGGCAAAATGGGGTTGCGGCGGCGCATTGGTCGTGTCACGCGCATGATTGATGTGCCACTCTGCAAGGAGTGCCAATATGAACTGCGGCGGCGTTCGGGTGACGAGGAACGGCTATATAAAATTGGTTGGCTGGTCAGCGGCGTTCTCTTTTTGTTGGCGGTGGCTATTCTCCTGCTTCTTACGCCCAGTGAATTTGGCTTCGGCTTGCGTCTACTGCTCTCCGCCACAGCCGCTTTGCTCTTGGCTACGGCCGTCTTCGCTTTATTTCGCCGTGCCAGTTCTCGGGCCGAACTCCCTACCAAACAAGCCATTCGCCAAGCGGCCCAAATTGCCAATTTTTCCTGGCGGGCCACCACCTTTGCCTTTATGAATGAAACATTTGCCGATCAATTTCGGACAATGAATGAAACACGTTTAATGGAAATTTAATCATGTGATTGTGTTCTAACGCAATCATTTTGGAGGTTCTTTTAATGAAAGTTGTTGTTTGTACCAAGCAGACACCCAGCACAACGGCCGTTTTCACAGTTACTGATGGCGCCGTAAGCTGGGACGACCCCGGTGGCAAGCCCCTCGTGGTGAACCCCTGGGATGAATACGCAATTGAAGAGGCCATTCGCCTCAAAGAAGATCACGGCGCGACAGATGCCATTGCTTTAACCGGTGGCGCAGAAGAAAGTAAAGATGTCCTCAAAACCGCTTTAGCCATGGGTTGTACTGATGCTATCCTTGTCTCTGATCCTGCCTTTGCTGGCTCAGATACATTGGGCACAGCGCGGGTCTTAGCCGCTGCCCTCAATAAGATTGGCGACGTACAAATTGCCATCTTCGGCAAGCAGGCCATTGATGGCGATACTGGGCAGACCGCCCTGCAAACAGCCCGTACTCTCGGTTGGACCCCGCTGACCTATGTCTCGGCCATCAAAGAAGTGGGCGATGGGCAAATTACGGTGGAGCGACTGATGGATGATGGCAAGGAAACGGTGACAGCACCGCTGCCCGTCGTTGTTGGTGTCGTCAAAGAGATCAATGAGCCGCGCTACCCCTCCTTCATGGGCATTCGCAAAGCCAACCGTGCCACTATCCCCACCTGGACGGCCGCCGATTTGGCCGTTGACGGTGAGGTAGGTGCAGGAGCCAGCCAAGTTGACTGGTCAAACGTCTACGGCATTCCCCCACGTGAAGGCAGTGTTGAGATCATCGAAGCAGATAGTGTCGAAGAACAGGTCAAAATCCTGGTAGATCGGCTGTTTGAGGAGAAAGTGATATGAGCGGCGTATGGGTATGGATTGAAAATAAAGATGGACAGATACCAGCCGTTAGCCGTGAAGCCATTGGCGCGGCTCGCAAAGTGGCTGATGGCTTGGGCCAACCTCTGACGGGCCTTATTTTTGGGCAAGATGTGGCTGGCGTAGCCGATACTGCTTTTGCTCTGGGCGTAGATGCTGTTTTGGGCAGCGATGATGCCACTTTAGCCAATTTCCGTGTGGAAGCATATGGTCCTTTAGCGGCCCAATTGGCCCAAGAGCGCAGCCCCAGTGTCATTATCATCGGAGGCTCTACTCGTGGTCGTGATTTGGCAGCCTGGACAGCCGCTGATCTGAATGCTGGCTTGGTCGCTGATGGCATTGATATCGCTGTTGAGGGTGACACGGTGCAGGTGACACGACCCGTTTATGCTGGTAAATTGCTGGCAACCGTACATGCGACGAGCGAGACACAGATTATCACCCTGCGCAGCCGGGCCTTTCCCCAAGCTGAAGAAGGCAGTGGATCGGGAACGGCCGAATGGGTTGCCGCCGCCATCAGCGAAGATGAGATTCCCACCAAAATTGTGGGCTTTGCGGCCAAAGAGGGCGGTGTGAGCCTCACTGATGCCAGCATTATTGCCAGTGGCGGGCGCGGCGTAGGCGGGCCCGAAGGCTTTGAGCCGATTCGTGAACTGGCCAATGTCTTGGGCGGTGCTTTGGGTTCTTCCCGTGCGGCTGTCGATGCTGGTTGGATTCCCTACGATCATCAGGTGGGACAAACAGGTAAAACCGTCAGCCCCGATTTGTACATTGCCAGCGGCATCAGCGGTGCGATTCAGCACCAAGCGGGAATGCGTACTTCTAAAATCATTGTAGCCATCAACAAAGATTCTGACGCACCAATTTTTAAGCTAGCCCAGTACGGCATCGTCGGTGATTTGTTTAAGGTTGTCCCCGCCTTAACGGAGGAATTTCGCCAGCGTTTAGGCTAATAGTTGTGTGAGTTGGTTATGTGCTAGCCTTGTTAAAGCGTCCTAGCTGAATGGCTGGACGCTTTTTTCTTTGTTTGTGGACACCAGTTTTCGGTTATAATGTTTTTAGATTGGCGAGAGAAAACGGCCGTTTACCAAAGGAAGGTTATGCACATCAGAAGCAAGGCTTCCAATCCATATTTCATCCCATCGGCAAACTTTGAACCCACTTATATGCAGCTTTATCGTTCAGGAGAGCTGCACCATCGGGTCGAAGAAGCGGTTGCTAGCTTAGGCGAATGTCGTGTCTGTCCCCGTGACTGTGGAGTGGATCGATTCGCTGACAAAACGGCCGCTTGCTACACAGGTCGTTATGCTCAAGTAGCCAGCTACTTCCCCCACTTTGGCGAGGAAGATTGTCTGCGCGGTTGGAATGGTAGTGGCACCATCTTCTTCTCAATGTGTAATTTACGTTGTGTGTTCTGCCAAAACTATGATATTAGCCAGGAAAACAAGGGCACTGAAGTTTCTCCGCTACGGCTGGCCGAAATGATGCTAGAACTACAACATCAGGGTTGCCATAACATCAACTTTGTTACGCCTGAGCATGTGGTGCCGCAGGTGTTGGAAGGACTTCTGATTGCCATTGAGGCTGGATTACGTTTGCCCATCGTCTACAACACTTCGGCCTATGATTCGGCTGCAAGCCTGCGGCACTTGGATGGCGTGATGGATATCTACATGCCTGACTTCAAATTCTGGAATGATCGATTATGCCTGAAATATCTGATCGCCAAAGATTACCCAGAAACAGCGCGATATGTGCTCCAGGAAATGCAGCGGCAAGTTGGCCCGCTCAAGTTTGATGAAAAAGGGCTGGCAAAACGTGGGGTGCTGGTACGCCATCTGGTGATGCCAGGTTTTCTTGATGAAACCCAAGAAATATTGCGCTTCCTGGCGGAGGAAGTCTCCCCAGAAACGTATGTGAATATTATGGCCCAATATTATCCGGCGGGAAAAGTGACGATGCCCCGCTTTAAGCAAAAATACGCCGACATCAACCGGCATATCACGACTCAAGAGCACAAGGAAGCCGTGCAGATGGCCCAGGCCTTGGGTTTGCGCATGGATGAACGAAGGGCGACCAGGTGGCGGCTGTGAATTTAGACGAGATGATTTTTAGTTCCGTATCAAAACTGATAAAGGCTATTCGTGACCGAGAGATTTCTTCAGAGGAGTTGGTTCAATGTTGTCTGGAGCGTATTGGCAAGGTCAATCCCCAACTCAACGCGGTGGTCCAACTATCACCAGACCAGGCCTTAGCGAGAGCCAAAGAAGCCGATGCGGCTCTGGCGCGTAGTGAAATTTGGGGTCCTTTGCATGGTATCCCCATGACGATTAAGGATTCACTCGATACAGCTGGTGTCATTTCTACAGGAGGTACAGTGGGGCGTGCCCAATTTGTGCCCGAAAAAGACGCCACTGTGGTAGCCCGCTTAAAGGGAGCGGGAGCCATCTTGCTGGGTAAGACCAACACGCCCGAACTCACTTTATCGTTTGAAACAGATAATGCAATTTATGGGCGCACCAATAATCCTTATGATGTGACGCGCTCGCCAGGGGGGAGCAGTGGCGGCGCAGCGGCGATTGTGGCCGCTGGGGGTGCTCCCTTTGATATTGGCAGCGATTACGGCGGCAGTATCCGCTTACCCTCCCATTTTTGTGGCATCGCTGGTATTAAACCAACATCTGGCCGTGTCCCTCGCACCGGTCACATTATCCCTTATGCGGCTGGTGCTGCTGATGCTTATCAGCAGCTAGGGCCAATGGCTCGCACCGTGGGAGATTTAGCCCTGTTGCTGCCAATTATTGCGGGACCCGATTGGCAGGACCCAGCCATTGTGCCTATGCCCTGGCTTGATTCTCATGCAGTTCAGTTGAAGCATTTGCGAGTTACTTTTCATACCGATAATGGGGCCATGACACCTATCCCTGAAATCATAGAGACGGTGACGCAGGTAGCCCACGCTCTAGAACCATATGTTGCCTTTGTCGAAGAAAAGCGGCCTGAGCGACTGGGAGAGACATGGGAGTTATGGTCTGCATTACACGGTGCTGATGGTGGTCAAGGGGTGCGCGACATTTTGCGGCAGGCGGGAACGGCCGTAGAGGATCGAGAGAGTACGGCCGTTTCCGGCGAAGAATTTGGCGATAGAATTAGAGCAGTTGATCAATTCCGCAGTCAAATGCTGGCCTTTATGTCAAATTATGATGTGATGATATGCCCGACTAACACCAATGTGGCTATCAAGCACGGCACACTAGATGACCATATGGCTGGGTTTAGTTATACCGCTACCTATAATATAACGGGTTGGCCGGGAGCTGTGGTACGGGCCGGCACATCTGCTGAGGGCCTGCCCATTGGTGTGCAAATTTTAGGCTGCCCCTGGTGTGAGGATATTGTTCTGGCTGTGGCTCAATTTGTTGAAACGGCTTTTGGTGGCTGGCAACCGCCAGAATTGTAAAAGGAACCAGAAATGATACAGACTATTCCTTTGCAGGGATATTTTGATGGTAAGCAAATCCGTAATATTATTGGGGCAAGGCTATTGGTAAATCGTATTCAGTGAAAAAGATTCGTCCCGCTTACGTTTTGTCGTTTATATTTTTCAGCCTGTTTTGGTTGGGAGCTTGTTCAAGCAGTGAAAATGATTTGCTTGAAGGTGTTCCAGCAGGCGTGGATGATGTTTTTGAGCCGCACTATCAGGCAATTGGTGGGGAGCGGGTCTTAGGTGAGCCAATCAGTGAAGCCTTCCTCTTAGAGAATGAGGGGATTATGGTGCAATATTTCCAGAATTTGCGGCTGGAATATGCTGTGGGGGAGCCGCAAACGGTACGGATTTCGCCGCTAGGTACATGGGGGTTTGAGGGGTTACGTGAGGTTGTGCCAGATGATGTGCCGGATGACGGCCGTTTTCGTACCTTCCCCGAAACGAATGAAACCATACAAGATGAGTTTCTCACCTTTTACGAAGATCATAATGGTGAACAAGTACTTGGCTGGCCCATTTCGCCCCAATTGGTTGTGGGTGGGGTGCGAACACAATATTTTGAAAACGGCCGTCTTGAATGGCGACCACAATTTCCTCTGGACCAACGCGTCCAGCTTGGTTGGTTGGGCCGTGAGCATTTTGATAGCGAGATGGTCTTCATCTATCGTGAAATTGCCAATGCTGCGCCGGTAACGGCTGCTGGTATCACAGACATAGACATTGTGGCTTCTGTGCAATCGCCGGTGATATATACGGGCGATCAACAACGTTTATTTGTGACTGTGCTGACACCAGAAGGGGATCAAGTGACAGGGGTGACAGTCACGGCCGTTATGCAGCATGATGGAACCACCACGGAGCTAGAGCTAGGCAGTACTAATGAAGATGGCAAACTGGCAGACAGCTTGGCTTTGGCAGACGTATCTCCGGGGCAAGATGTGGAGCTGTTGATTGTGGTGGAAGATAACGGCCGTGTGCTAGGCCAGACACAACTGAAATTCAGAACCTGGTGGTAAACAATCACCATTGAGGAGTGCAGATTACCTATTTGGGTTGTTCCCAAATTAAAATCGCCCACAAAATCACACCAAAAAACACGAAGAAAATAAGTTGCTTCACTTATTTTGTGCCCTTTGTGCCCCTTTGTAGTTAATCAGGAATACCTCTATTATCTGTTCAGGCGTTTACACTCTCTGCAAAAACCATTATGCTTGAAGGTGATCATCTAACGATCACCTAACGCGAGATTCATATTCTCTGTTGCAGCCTGTGAGATGTAAAGGCTTGTATGTACATGTAGAATTTCTATTTATTGGTATCTGTGTTTATTTTATGTAAAGGAATGCAAGATGAAATACCCCTTCCCTCGATTCTCCCTTTTCAGACTGATTTTACCTTTAACTATGGCCCTTTCTCTATTGCTGCTTGTATTGGTAACCATTCCCTCTAGATTGACCTTAGCCAACATCACTCATCAACCGGAAAGCAATTTGCCTGTGGGTGGCAGTGGTTGTTGGGCAACGCCTGATGATGGAACCACTGTCTTTATGAGTGGTGATGCCACTGCAGTACAACAGGCCGTGCAAACGGCCGTTTCTGGGGCGACGGTGAAGGTGGCAGGCACGTGTGTGGGTGTGCAAAGTAATGGTGGTCTCACCCAAACCCTCTACATTTCCCAATCAGTAACAGTGCAAGGTGGCTACACTCATACAAATTGGTTAGTGTCGGAGCCAGTTACGTATCCCACGAAATTAGACGCTCAGGAAAACGGCCGTGTCATCTATGTCGAGTCAGGTACTGTAGTTCTTGATAGCCTCAACATCACAGGCGGCTACACAGATGATGAAGGGGGCGGCATCTATCAAGTGCAAGGTAATTTAGCTGTTATCCGGTCAAACATTATGGGCAATACGGCCGTTTCTGCTGCTGGTGGTGTCAAAAGCTTGGGAAATCTTGCTGTTGATTCCTCAACGATTGCCCATAACAACGGTTCTGGGCTGAATGTCGATTCTAATGGACAGGCTATCCCCTTAGACGTTACTGTGATCAACAGCACCATTGCCCACAACAGCGATATAGGCCTCCACAATGCAGGTACTTCGCTGGACATTATCAACAGCACTATTGCTCGTAATCTAGATGCTGGTGTCATGACAGAGAATTCCGGCCCCGCCACCGGCACAACAGCCTTGAGCGACAACATTATGGCCCAAAATGGTAACAGTAACTGTACTGGCTCTGGCTACACGTCTCTCGATTACAACCTAGCCGACGATAGTAGTTGCTCTTTGAGTCAAGGAAACGACAATCCAAATACGGCCGTTTTCCTCAGCCCTCTCCAAGACAATGGTGGCCCCACCTGGACAATGGCCTTGCAGAAAGTAACAGACAATGCCAACGTCTTTGCTGGCAATTGTGCTGGAGGAACTACTACAACCGATCAACGAGGCGTTTCCCGTCCCCAATACTTCACTTGCGACATGGGTGCTTACGAACTTGACGGTAATCCCTTTCAAGCCAATGACGATCATATCGTCACCACGGCTAGTTCCGAGGTTTCTTTTGATGTCTTCGCCAACGATTTCCTGTTGGGGCCGACACCCCCTTGGTCAATTGTTGGTGTCGTCTCACCCACATATGGCACATTGACCCATATCGGCGATGGTGATTTTAGCTACCAGCCTAACCCTGGCATTATTGGCAATGATGTTTTTACCTATCAAGTAACAAACATGTTGTACACAGACACTGCCAGCGTCTTCATTGCGATCAACCATTCCAATCCAGCCGACCCAGATTTAGCCCTTGATTGGCTGACAACCCTCTCGCCCAGTGCTGTAGCCACGGCCGATGTCAATGATGATGGTACTTTAGACTTGGCCCTCATCGAAGGCACGGTTCAACTCATCATGAATCAAAATGGTATATTACCCAACGAACCTGATTGGCAGGCTAATGAATCCAGTAACGCTGTTGACCTAGCCTGGGGAGATGTTGATTTGGATGGCGATCTCGATTTAGCGGTTGGCATTGCCAATGGCCCCAATAAACTGTATCGCAACGAACAAGGTGTCATGAATCCTGACCCTATTTGGTCGTCGCTGGATAGTGATAACACCACAGATATTGTTTGGGGTGATATTGATGGGGATGGCTGGCTGGAATTGATTGCGGGCAGCGCAACCAGTTATCGCATTTATGCCAATACAGATGGCTCGCTCTCTTCATCCTCGACAGAAACAATGACTAGCGCCAGCAGAATGGCTTTGGGGGATATGGATGGGGACGGCATGCTTGATTTAGCTTTAGGGTCTGCCCCGGGAAATATCTCTGTTTTTCAAAACCTGGGTGGCACCTTTGCCTCATTCCCTGTCTGGCAAAATCAAGAGGCCTTTACCGTTCCCTATTTGCAGTGGGGCGACATGGATAATGACAACGATCTCGATCTGATTGCGGCTGATTTAGAGCGTGGCGTTCAAATTTTTGACAATGTAAATGGGATTTTAGAGAGCGTCCCCAGTTTTAGTTGGGGCTTTGGCACGATGTACTTCGGTATTGGTGATGTGAATAGTGACAGTTATTTAGATCTCTTTGTGGATTCGGCCGTGATGGTTTGTCCACCCCTCCCTTGTGTCTCTAGGGGCCATCTTCTCTTGAATGAGGATGGTACTGTCAATCCAACCCCTGTCTATCAATTAATAGGCAGTGGCAGCACTCCCAACGGGGCCACTCTCTTTGCTGATATGGATAGCAATGGCAGCATGGACTTGATAACGCTCCATGATTTCTTGCAAAGGCTTGCTAATGTACAGACGACTGGCTTTATTGGTGCTGGCAGGGTGCAATTAGAGGATGAACCTTCAGGGCCATTAGTAGGACATCATGTGTGGGGGGATATGGATGGGGATGATGATTTAGATTTAGCCCTGACTAACAATGACAGCTATGTCTATCTCAATGAAAATGGCACTCTAAAATTAAGCTCTGGGCTGCAAGCCGAGATCGCTTGGACGGGGCCAAACTCGGCCAAAAGCGCGGCTTGGGGGGATATGAACGGCGACGGCCGTTTAGATTTAGCCATTGGTCGTAATGGTGCCAATCATGTTTATCTCAACGAAGGGGGCCTGTTGACCACGACTGTGTCCTGGAGTTCTAGTGAGGACGCCAATACCGCTCACCTAGCTTGGGGCGATGTAGATGGTGATGGCGATCTAGACTTGGCTACAGCCGATAATGACGCTCTTCGCCTTTATCGCAATCTCAGCGGCACCTTGACCATTTCTGCCACGTGGATGGTCACAGACACAACAGATCATCGTGAAGTCGCTTGGGGAGATGTGAACAATGATGGCAATTTAGACTTGGCCGTGGCTGGCGCTGACGCTGTACAACTCTATCTGAACAACAATGGCCGGCTGAATAGCGAAGCGGCTTGGTCTGTCACTAGCGGTAGCAGCCTCGACTTTGGCGATATGGACAATGATGGCGATTTAGACCTGGCTGTGGGCCGCAGTGGGCCAAACGCCGTCTATGAAAATATCAATGGCACATTGCAGCCTTCACCCGTGTGGACGTCGCTTGATAACGAGATATTCAATGTTCGTATCGAATGGATTGATATAAACAACAATGGCTACCCCGGTCTGCTTATTGTCAATCGTTGGTCTTTTGAACCCCCTGCCTTTAGTCGGCTTTATGTCAACACCTTTGGCTCTTTGGAGCAAACCAGCAGTATGCCCATTCTGAGTGATCAATTTGACGGGTCTGTGGTCGATATTGATGCTGATGGCGATAAGGACATCGTTTACGTTGGCGGCAGCCCGATCTGTGTCTTTTGTGGCGGCATTTCTGTGCTCTACAATCAAGCAGAGCAGCCCAGCCTATCACCGTTGGCGGGCAGCAGTATTCGCACATCGATTTCACTTTACAGTGATGAAGCAACAGCTTTTAATGGGCAAACGACCCAAGCCCTGGCTACAGCCGATAATTATGCTCTAGCCCACATCCGTTCTGATACGGTCATTCCTATTAGCTATACGACTTCTGTGGCTGCTGGCGCGGCTTTACAGGTGCGTGGCAGTTATTCCTTAAATGGTGGCGGTGACTGGCAGCCAGCTGTAGCCACCAGCGATACGATCACGGTGCATGTTGCCTTTGCTGGCTCACCCCAGGTGTACAAGTGGGATACATTTGCCAGTGGCTTTTTTGGGCAAAGTGATAATGTTATCTTCCGTTTGGAGCTGGTTCCGAGTGGGCATGGCTTGCATGGAACACCGGCGGCTCAACAACGGCCGTTTTTCTCAGCCCAAACATATCCCTTCCGGGTGCGTGGTACCCAGGTGCGTGTCCTCAGCGGCACCGTGCCTGTGGCCAACGCCCAGGTTTATCGCCTGCCAGCGGGGCAAACGACCCAAGCCCAACTCATGGTGGATGATAGTGGTCAGCCCTTACGCACCAATCTGGCTGGCTATTTACAAGGACGTGGGCAGATCAATCTGGGTGATACCCTTTATGCCATCCTGCCCATCACCCACACAGACAGCTATACCCTTTATCACACCAACGGCACATCCACAGAGAGTGGTATGGATGGGCACATCATGATCGCGCCAGGGGAGCAGACTTTGGTGGTATCGCCAGATAAGCCCCTTATGCTGTTTAACCCTACCGTTTCCTTAGAATGGGACAGCCGCAATGATCCAACTTATCTCAGTCAATTAACGAGTGATTTGCAACGCACCTCCGAGGTGTTGTTTGACATTACCAATGGGCAAGTGGCTTTAGGACGAATTCGTGTTCAGCAAGCGAAGGAGAATTGGACGGGGGCCCATGTGCTCATTTATGCGGCCAATGATGTGCGTCCCAGCGCGGCTATGGGGGGCATTGTCACTGAACCTGTGGCTGATTTGATCACGGTTACGGGCGTTATCAGCGACGCTTATTTGCCGGGGCAGGTGCACATGGGGCCAACTTGGAGCCGCTTCGGTGATCCCGATGCCAATCTGGGTGAGGATTGGCCCAGAGCGTTGGCCCATGAATTGGGCCATTTTCTGCTCTTCTTGCCTGACAACTATTTGGGTATCGAAAACGGCCGTCTCATTCCCACCGACTGTTTTGGCAGCTTCATGACCGATGCCTATGATGATGAGTACAGCGAATTCTTAACGGAAGTAGGTTGGGTTGGTCCTTGTTTGCAGACGATTGCCGAGCAGGTAAGCGGCCGTACGGATTGGGAAACGATCACCCAATTCTATCCCTGGCTGCATGATAATCCACTTCTGTCCGGCCCCAGCCAACTGCCGCTCGCTATCACGGACATTCAGTTCCAAGAACCAACTGCGCCAGCGACAGCCTTACCAGCACCCTTTTTCTCTCTGCGAGATCAGGCGAATGAGCCACTTTTTGTGGCCAATGGCGAGGGCGCAGGCTATCTCATCAAAAATTGGGATACGCCTGCGCTAGACGATGATTATGTGGTGGCCTTAGGCGCACCCGTTGGTGATCAGATGGAGGCACGCGGGGCTGCACCGGGAGATCGCTTGTGTGTGTATGATTATGGCCAAGCTACCACAGCCTTGGGCTGCACAAATGTAGGGCCCAGTGAAGGGGAGTTGATGCTTTTGGGCTTGCCTGATTGGCAACCGCAGATCAAAATTGGGGCAACGGCCGTTACCGCCACCAACCAACCCATCACCCAAACCCTGGCCCTCATCATCACCGTCACCCAGGCCACAACCAGCAACCTGCATGTGCAAGTCATGCCCCTCACTGGCTTCAGCACCACCTTCCCCATCGCTTCCACCTCAGCTCCACTCCAGCCACTGGACCCGGCCAACCCCATCACCCACACCCAATCCCTCACCCTCCCCTATCCCACCCTCGAACTCTTCGTGCGTGTCTGGGCCGAAAACCTCACGCCCACCCACGAAACCATGACCCAATACCTGCTGGGCAAAGGCTGGGGGGCCAACCGCGCTTCTTGGGGGGCCAACCGTGCTTCTTGGGGGGCTAATCGTGCTTCTTGGGGGGCTAATCGTGCTTCTTGGGGCGCACCAGTGGCCTCCGGCAATGGGCAGGTGATTATCTTCAACTTGGATGATGTCTTTGGCGACACAGGCGTTGCTTCCTTACAGGCCCTGAATAACCCGCCCCTTTTGCCCCAATGGATGACCCTAGTGGGGCAAGCCTATCGCTTTGAATCTGCCGAGGCCTTTACCCGCACCATCTCCTTCAATTACCTACAAACGGACGTGCCTGGAGGTAACCTATACGAATCATTCCTGCAGGCCTATTACTCAGCCGACAACGGCCAAACCTGGCAACCTCTAGCCACTACTTTGGATACGGAGGATAATTTAGCCGCCGCCACCATGCCTACGGCACAACAAGGCAACGGCCTCTATGCCCTCGTCTCTACCATTCCCCTACCAGCCTTGGCTGAGGGCTGGAACTTGTTCACCTACCCCTTGCCAGGCACCCGCACGGTCTCTGATATCTTTGCCTCTATCGAGGAATCCTTTACATCAGCCTATCATCAACAGGACGATCTCTCTTGGCAGTTGTATGATGTAACTGTCGTGGCCCAACATCCTGAATTTGCCCCCTATCTCAACGATCTGACAGAGATCACCTTTAGTGAAGTTTACTGGGTGTATGCCACAGAACCGGTGACACCCTACATTTCTTTGCCGGAGGACGGGGCACTGCGTGGCCTGAATGTCTCGTCGCCACCAGCAACCTATTATGGTTGGGTGTCGCCCACTGCCCAATTCACACCCACAGTGGGCATGGTCATCAGCGCCACCATAAATGACCAACTTTGCGGGCAAGGTGTGATCACAGATACAGTTGGTACAAGCCAATTGGCCTACAAAGTGCAAGTTGCCGCCGACGCAGGCGATGGCTGTGGTGCTTTAGGCCAAACCGTAGTCTTTTACATCAACGGCCAAAGGATGGCCCACGACACCCCTTGGGACAACAGCCAAGCCTGGTATCATCCCCTGTATAACATCTCTCTGGAACCAACCATGTACACGGTTTATCTACCACTCATTAGCAAGCCCTAGACCTAGCTTCCCAGCCTGGAGCAGTTTTGAAACTGCTCCAGGCTCTCTGGTAAAAACGATCTTGAGTGCGAGGCTCAAATTGGTGGGCCTGTCCCACTTGCCACCGGGCCAAGGCATGTTTATAATGTGCTTGTGTAACGTGGAGACCCAGAAAAAGCTAATTTATCCAGGTACAAAACGGGATAAGCCAACCATGAAAACAAACAACGCGCAAAAGATGAATCTTTATCCAACCATCAGTGGCATCTTCTACCAGCATCATTGCCATAAGCCTGAGCCCAAGCCTTTACCGCCAGAGCTAAAAAAACCGGCGTGTCAATGTAGCCTTAACACCATATTGGCATGAAAAAGGAAAAGGGATAGCAGCCGAAAAAGGATTGTCCTTTAGCAGCTATTTGGAGTTGTTGATTTATGCTAATTCCTTGTTTAATTGAAAGATTCATGCACGATTCGACAAGGGCAGGTGGAAAAGCAGGTCGTGCTACTCGCCGCTTGTCCACCCTATAGCTGACACGCCAAAGGAAACGAGCGTGCAGCTTAAGCAACTGAACGGTGGACATCTTGAAATTCTGATATTAAGATGCTTTTATGAATCTAAAAACCCATATTCATCCTCAACTTTGGCTAGCTATATCAAATACTTATAAAGCGGAAAATTATAGTCATTCCATCCTCGATGCCATACATTACCTCAGTGATACGCTTCGAGAAAAGTCGGGACAGGATGGAGATGGCCCAAGCCTTGTCGGAAAAGCCCTTGGTGGAAAGTCTCCCGTTCTCCGTATTAACAAGCTTCAAACCGAAAGTGAGCGCAATGTACAAAAGGGTTTAGAACAGATTCTTCGCGGACTTTACCAAGGCATTCGAAATCCACGCAGTCACGACCAAGTAGTTGATAATAAGAATACTGCTGATTCTGTAATCTTTTTTATCAATTTTCTATTGTCTATTCTTGATGAATCTCAAGAGCCATTTACAATACCATCTTTTTTAGGAAGGATTTTCGATCCTCATTTTGCTAAACAAAAGAGATATGCTGAATTACTCGCGGAAGAGATCCCAACTGGTAAACTTACAGAAACTTTAATTGAACTGTTTAGAAAAAGGACAGAATGTGATGATGGGTATGTACTAGACTTTATGACAAATGCAATTCTTGAAAGGATGGAAAAGGATCAAGTTGCCGAGTATTTAGTTGTAGTATCATCTGAATTGAAGACTTCGCAAGATCAAAAGGATATTCGACTGGCTCTACAAATGCTACCAGCAAAACTATGGCCTCAATTACACGAAGTCTCCAGAATCCGAATTGAAAATATGCTAGTTCGTTCAATCCTTGAAGGAAAAGGTAATTCCGATGGCAAACTAGACGGTGGCCATGGATGGTTTGGGACTTGGGGTCGCGATTATCTAAAGCATTTTACATCAAAATATCCATTGATTAATGCTTTTGTTGACAAGATAAAAGGGGATACGGCTGACCAACTCTATGTTCTAAATTTTTTCGGTAGAGAGCTTCCAAATATCATTGGTGAAAGTTACCAAAGAAATTCTTTGATCAATGCATTTGTCGAAGCAGTAGAACAAGAATGGGATAATATGGTATTCAGTTGGTTAAAGGACAACTTTTGGTATTTTCCAACTGATTGGCAAGATTTACTCAAAGAAAAGTTGCCAGAACATGAATTTCAAACTATTGTTCAAGAAGAGGATGATATCCCTTTTTAGGAGAAGCCGAAGAGACAAAGGAAACGAACGCGCAGCTTAAGCAACTAGAACTGCGGACAAACAATCTATAGAGTATAGTTACCCCCAATGCCAAGAGAAAAGATGATTGAGTGCTGATCGAGAATAGATCGTTTTTATGCCTCGCTCTCATTCCACAAAATCATCAATTCTTGATGGAAAGGCACATTTTCCAAGAACTTTCGCCGTAAATCATCATCTTTGATGCGCTGGGCCCGTTCTTGCAAAAGGGTGTAACCAGCCTGCAATAGCGTTTGTGCTTGATTGGGGGCTGCCTGCAAAATATGGTAACAAAGCAAATAAACCTGGATAGGATATTCAACCCCTTCGGCGCCATTGGCCTCTAGCCAAGCCGCCACTTCTTGGGCTTGCTTTCTGGCTCCTGTTTGTTTGCCTTGGAGCCAAGATAAATGTGCCAAGCCAGCTAGCACATCCATCGTTAAACCTATTTGTTGTAATTCCCGCCTCAATTGCAAAGCTTCATTAAAAGCGGTGAGGGCGACGGGGTAATGGCCTAAATCAGTCAGCGTGTAACCCAAGTGGGTTAAGGTATAAGCAATGCTGTTCCGATCACCGATGTCCCTTTGAATGGTCAGCGCCGATTCGTAATAGCTATTGGCCTCACTTAAGCGCCCTAAGCCCCGATGCACCAAGCCCAAGGTGTCCAAGCTTAAGGCTTCTAGCCAGCGATTGCCCGTCTCCCGACTTAGACTGAGCGATTGTTCGAGATAGCTTTGGGCGGTGGCATAATCCCCCAAATCATAATAATCACCACCCAAGTTGGCGTTGAGGATGGTTTCGCCGCGCCGGAAGCCAATTTCATGGCAGATGGTCAGGGCTTGTTCAGCAAAGTGGCGCGCCCGCACATAGTCGCCCGATTCGCCATAGATGGCGCCCAGGGTGCTTAAGCAGCCCGCTTCCCCTTGTTTATCACCTGTTTGCTGGAAGATTTTTAAGGCATTTTGATAGTAGTTTTGCGCGACTTCCGCTTGTCCCAGATGCCGATAAGTGGCACCCAAATTCGACAAGGCTTCGGCTTCGTCTTGCTGGCTGCCGCTGCCTTGAGCCAAATCAAGGGCAAGCTGCAAGTCAACTTTGGCTGGCTCATAATTGCCCTGCTGCCAAGCGGATTTGCCTTTAATGATATGCCCTTCCGTTTGCATCTTGGGGATATTGGCCTGTTGGGCCAGGCGAATTGCCTCAGCGGCGGCGGTTGTGGCGGTTGTGTAATCACTGGTTACGAGGCCGTAGTTGGCTTGGCGTAGTATGACGGCCGTTTCCCTCTCCGGATCAGCCAAATAACCCACAATAGTAGACAATTCATTAAGGTCTTTTGATTGAGCCGCCCGATCACCAATGTGATTATGAACTGCTTCCTGCATCATCAAGAGTTCATATCGCTCAGGCCAATCATCAGCGGGGGTTAAGGCCAAGGCACGGGCCAGATAACGCAGGGCTTCATCATTGGCATAGTGGGCGGCAGCCTGCTCAGCCGCCAGCTGCGCATAATGCCGCTCTTGCTCCTCGGCTTGGGCTTGGCCAAAGTGATGGGCCAACTCAGCATAATAAGGGCTTAGGTCATCATGATGCAAGGCTTCATAGGCTTGAGCCGCCAGGTAATGCAGTTCCCGCAGCCGCGCTCGCAACTGCACCTCATAAGCGGCATCACGCAAAAGTGAGTGTTTGAAGATATAGCGCAACTCACGTAGCGGCGCCCAAATCTGCTCCTCTTCAACCTGCTGTACCAAAGAGACAGCATCATCTTCCAACATCCGTGACAGCAGGCGCACTTCAAATTCGCGCCCGAGAACAGAGGCTATCTTAACCGTCTCTTTAATGGTGACCGTCAGACGGTCGATGCGAGCCAAGAGAACGGCACTGATGCTAGTGGGCATTTCAAATGTATCTGCCTGTAATGTCCACACCCCATTTTTGTCTAGCCCCAGCAAATCATTTTCGCGGAAATAGTGCAGAATCTGTTGGGCGAAGAAGGGGTTGGCTTGGGTTTTTTCCTGTAAAAGGGTGATGATGTCTTCGTGGACGAGGCCATCTAGCACAGATTCGGCCAATGTTTGTAAAGCGTTGGCTGACAGTAAATTTAAGTCAAGCGTTAGTGTAGGAACATTGGCATCGAGATTAAAGGGGGGGCGCGATCCATCATCCCCATAGCGTGAGGTGATGATGATAAAGAGGGGATAGTTGCCGATTTGGCGCGTGAGAGTTGTGAGTAGTTCGTGTGAAGCTTCGTCTAGTCGATGGCCATCTTCCAGTTCAAAAATTGTGGGGCGCAGTTGACTTTCGGCCAGCAGCAGGGT
Source organism: Promineifilaceae bacterium (SeqCode) (assembly GCA_965223555.1). GTDB lineage: Bacteria > Chloroflexota > Anaerolineae > Promineifilales > Promineifilaceae > CBDCWU01. Next base: position 947,092 of record CBDCWU010000009.1, on the reverse strand, counting down.
TTTGACAGCAAAAAGGCTGTTCTCATAACGGCCTCTGGCATCTAATGTTTCATAAAGTGATCCAGGCCAATGTAGGCCAATGAGGTTGCCTAAAAATGATTGGGTACGCAGCAGTTCATCTTTAAGATGGCGAGTCTGGGGCACTTGGTCTAGATCAGAAATCAGTTGTGTGAGCTTCTGCTCAAAAATAGTTTTGTTGGCCGCGGCTGTGACCTCAGGGGATTGCTCGAAATAATGTTTGAGGAAGTAGACGAAGGAGCCAAAGGGGGTTTGTAGGACTTGATCGGCTTGGCCTCTGAACCAGCTGATAGTGTCACCTAAGGCTTGATGTAGGGCAAAGGCGAGGTGGGACTTGCCAATGCCTGGTTCACCGTATAGGATGGCCACACCAGTGAAACGGCCGTTAAAAATCGGTTGTATGGCCGTCAATAATTGGCCCAACTCTGCCTCTCTACCTACCATCACCTCGCCAAAAACCCGTTGCTGTGTGGATTGCTTTTTGATTAATTGGTGAGTAGGAACGGGTTCATGAAAGCCTTTGTAAAGCACATCGCCCAGCTTGTTGAATTGATAAGCGTCGTGCTGGGCCAATGAATCCGCCACCAGAATTTCGCCCCAATTGGCTTGCATCATGAGGCGGGCGGCTAAATTAACGGCACTACCTAACACCGTGTAGGCATCGCGCATGGCTGTGCCCACAAAGCCAGCCCGCCCCCGCCCATAGGTGAGGCCAATACGCCACTGGCAGCCAGGGACGAGGGCCAACTCTTCCTGGAGCGTTAAGACAAAATCGAGGGCGCGGGCAATATCATTTTCATGGGCCACTGGTGCGCCAAAGAATACCAAGGCCATGCCACCCTTATCACCATAATCTACCTGGGAAAAGTAGCCGCCATAGCGATCCACAGCATGAATGAGTTGGGTGATGAATAGATTTAAGGCCTGCCAATCAGAAATGTTTTGGTAGGAGATGAAAATGGAGATGACATCACGGAACTCACCCTGATGCTCCAGGTTGAGCAGTTGGGGGGAGAAGAATTGTTGGGCAACGGCCGTTTGTTGGGTGGGTAGTGTAGGAGACTCAAGTGTGCTTGCCAGCGGCGGGTCATTGACTAGTGCAGCCAACTTGGCGTATTGTTCATTGATTTTCTCTAATTGTACTGTATTGGCTGGCAGCAGAGCCGTCACTTTTTCGTCAAGGATGACTTCACCAGGTTGGGCCTGATGCTCCGAATTGGCGCAATCGTCTATGGCTGGGCCACGAAAGAAGTAGGTTTTGTGTCCATCGGGGCCAATAATGCCCCATTCCACCAGACCAGTCGAAAGTCCTTGCTTCACAGCCAGATCAAAATCACCTAGTGGGGTCTGCTGTTTGCCTCGTTCAGCGAAGATGCGGCGCACGGTGGCTGTCACTTGACAAGCGGCCATGGCCGTGGCTGCATCATAATTGGGGAAAACGGCCGTGAAGGCATCCCCAGCAAAGCTAACAATAAAACCACCATAGGCATAGACCGTGTGGATCAATGGCTCAAAGACGCGATTAATGCTATCTGACATGACCTCGGCTCCTTCTTTGCCATGTTCCATGAGGGCTTGGGTCATGGCCGTGAAGCCAGAAATGTCTAGAAACAAGGTGACCGCTTCAAGTTCACCGTGATAGGCCTGATTGCGGTACTGCTCGTGGATGAAGTGGGGAATGAGATTGTGCATAGTTGTTCTGGCACACATTATACCATTATCAAGGGGGGCTTGAAGATGATGATGCACGCTCGGGTGTAGTAAAAACTCGTAAGGGAAAAAGATGGACAAAAAGAGCCAACTGTGATTTTGTTTAACTATTGACAAAGCAAAACAAAAAACGCAGGAGGCTCCAATGGATTTTAACACAGGGCAGAATAAAGATGTGGTCAACCAAATGGCAACGCTATTAAGCGATGCCATCGCTGAGGGTATTGCAACAGAAGGCAATGTGAGCCTAGGAGATATAGAACAAGGTATGCGTCAGATACTGCAAGATGTTGGACGACGTGCAATCGGTCAGGCATTAGAAAAAGTTGACGTTGTGGAGCCAACTGTGCGCTGTTCCTGTCAGCATCAAGCAACTTATTGTAGCCGACGGGAGGGGATGGTAATTACAGTCTTTGGACGAGCCTACTACAAGAGAAGTTATTACATCTGTCATCACTGTGGTCAGGGGAAAAAGCCATTGGACAGACGATTGCAGATAAAACCCGGCGAAATGAGTCAAGGACTCAAGGCGCTGTTAGCCTTGTTGGGTATCCAAACGTCATTTGATGAAGCAGCTGAGTTGGCCCAAGAGTTACTGCTGGTCCAAATCAGTGATAATAGTATCCGAAAAGCGGTTCAGTGGGTGGGAGAGAAGCAAGATGCGCTTGAAGAAAAGTGGAAGCGGTTGAGTGATTGGCATCATTATATGAATGACGCAACTCGACAGGAAACTGATGCCCCCCGACGATTGTATGGGTCGATGGATGGGGTCATGGTGCCGACTCACACTGAGTGGCGAGAGCTAAAAACGGTGTGCTGGTATGAAGTGAGTCCTGTGTCCGAGCGTCAGTGGCCCAGCAGATACAAGAAGCGTGTTGGGGAGTTAGAGGCGTTGAAAGCGACGAATATCCGCTATCATTGTGATATTCAAGAGGCAGAAGCATTTTCTTCTCTATTGTGGGCAACAGGGGCGCACTATTTAGCCGACCAAGCACAAGAATTGATATTTGTCTGCGATGGAGCGAAGTGGATTTGGCGTTTGGTTGAGGAGAACTTCCCAGAGGCTATCCAAATTTTGGATTGGTACCATGCTGTTGAGTACCTGACTCCCGTGGCTCAAGCTTTGTTCTCTGAAAAAGAGCAACAAATGGCATGGATGGCTACGATGAAAGAACATCTTTGGTTTAGCCGTACCCAAACTGTCATTGATGCCTGTTTGACCTTGGCCGACCATTCGGCTGTCTTAGAACCAGCTACAAAGGCAGCGACCTATTTTCAGAACAATCTGCCTCGCATGGATTATGCTAATTTTCGTGCTCAAGGCTATTTCGTTGGCAGTGGCACCGTTGAAAGTGGCTGCAAACAAATTGGGGCCATGCGCTTAAAACGTTCTGGAGCACAATGGCTTGAAGGCGGGGCGCGTTTGGTTGCCAAAGCACGAGCCCTTTGGCTCAGTGGTCAATGGGATGAGGTTGTAAACAACCCTACCTCTCTTCCTTTTGCTATCTAACGAGTTTTTACTGCTCCCGCACGCTCTGGTTGTAAAAAGGATAACTACTTGGCCTAGAGAGGTGCAAGGCACTACCCAAAGGATTTTTGCCGTTAAGCTCTCGCTGGGCAGTGTCACGCACCTGATTAGTTATAAAAGAGGTATCAAACGGCGTGTCGTATCTATCAACCATTTGGTTGATTATTGACCCCACCCAATATATTGCCAAATTCAACCGCTTGATTGGTTACGGCCGTTTCCCAATTCGCTATCCTATAGACAATTGATTCACATAAGAAGGGTGCTCATGAACAGGGCACACTGTTATGAAAAAAGTGAGGGTAGATAATCTGCCCGCCCTACTATTCACACAAGGAGCGATACGATGAACGATAAATTTTCTGATTTCGAAAATGGAAATGGCTGGAATGTAACTCAACCGAACAACAGTTGGATTATGGGTGCAGTCTTAATTGCTGTTGGTAGTGGTCTCTTATTGCGCAATCTTACTGGATTTGAATTTGGCAATTGGTGGGCGCTCTTTATGCTAATTCCACTAAGTGGGGTCCTAATGAAGGCCAAAGAAGAGTATCAGGCAAACGGCCGTATCAACCCTGGGCTCATGACTGCCGGCTTAGGTATGCTCTTCATGGCTACTGTCTTCCTCTTCGGCCTCAATTTGGGCGCCCTTTGGCCTGTTTTCATCATCATTGGTGGCATCTCATTCCTGCTGGGCATACGCCGAGTTAACAGTAAGTAGTACATTGTCATATAGTAAACAGTAAGCAGTAGGCTGTATCCGCTACTGCTTACTGACTACGGAACAGTAAAAGATGACCCAAGTAATTGAAGTACAAAATTTGCACAAACGGTATGGTGATCATGTTGCCGTACAAGACATATCTTTATCCATAGCACAGGGAGAAATCTTTTGCATTGTTGGCCCGAATGGGGCTGGCAAAACGACGACTGTAGAGTCTATTATGGGCTTGCGTCAGCCAGATAAGGGCCATATTCGTGTTTTAGGTTTAGACCCACAAAAAGATAGGCAGCAGTTAAAACAGCGCATCGGCATCCAGTTACAACAAGCTGTGTTGCCCCAATACATGAAGGTTTGGGAAGCGCTCGATCTATATGCTTCTTTTTATGAGCGTACCGTTCCCTGGTCTGGTCTTATTGAGCAGTGGGGGTTAGCGGAGAAGCGAAAAAGCTATGTTAGCAAACTGTCCGGCGGGCAGCAGCAACGGCTGTTTATCGCGTTGGCTTTGCTCAATGATCCGGAGGTTGTCTTTTTGGATGAACTAACGACGGGCTTAGACCCGCAAGCACGTCGCGCTACCTGGGAAGCAGTGCGCGCTATTCGTGAACAGGGCAAAACGGTGGTGTTAGTAACCCATTTTATGGATGAGGCTGAGGCCTTGGCCGATAGAGTAGCGATTGTGGACAACGGCCGTATCGCCGCTTGCGACACACCCCAAAATCTCATTCGCAACTTGCAGTCCGGTGTGCGAGTTCGTTTCACCAGTCCCAATGGCTTCCCGGCTGACAGCCTACGCCAACTTGAAGGCGTAACAGGTGTGGATCAGAACGGTCAGCGGATAATCGTGCATGGCAGTGGCCCACTACTTGTTCATGTTGCTGCCAGCCTAGCCCAGCATAAGCTCTTCCCTGAAGATTTAGATGTTGAACGGGCAGATTTGGAAGATGCCTTTTTGGCATTGACAGGACGGGAGACTAAGGTAGTAAGCAGTTCACAGTGAGCAGTAAGCGGTGGGTGGCCTGAATTGGACACTGGTTATGGGTACCGATTACCGGAGAAAAAATGAAATCTTTACAAAAAATGATCCTTGTTGAGTTTAAACTCTTTTTACGGCAGCCGATTGCGGCTTTCTTCACCCTGATCTTCCCCCTATTTTTGCTCTTTTTGTTTGGCAGCATTTACGGTAATGAGCCTGATCCACTGTTTGGTGGGCGAGGAAATATTGATGTCTCGGTGCCGGGCTATATTGCCATGATTATTGCCACTAGTGGGCTAATGAACTTACCCAGTGTGCTGGCCACGTATCGGGAGCAAGGGGTTTTGCGTCGCTACCAGGCTAGCCCTTTGCCCACATTTACGCTGCTGCTGGCGCAGGTGATTGTTAGTGCGCTAACGGCCGTTGTCGGTGGTGGTTTGTTGGTGGCAACGGCCGTTTTTGTCTACGATCTCGTCTTACCAGTGTCACCTTGGGCAACGTTATTAGCATTTGTCCTGGGTAGTCTCAGCTTTTTTGCCCTAGGCTTTTTGTTGGCTGGTGTTTTGCCTACTTCGCGGGCAGCAACGGCCGTTGGCATGGCCTTGCTCTACCCCATGATTTTCCTCTCTGGCGCAGCTCTGCCTCGCCAAATCCTACCCGAAAATATCCAACGCTTCAGCGATTGGCTGCCCCTAACCCATGTCGTCAATCTCATTCAAGATTTGTGGTATGGTGGTAATTGGAACATGACAGCCCTCACCATTGTGATGGCTGTCATGTTGATTGCTGGTCTGGCAGCAACACGGACATTCCGCTGGGAGTAGGCTATAATGGAGATCCGTCACCACTGTTCAGTAATCAGTAGACAGCTTACTGATTACTGCTGACTGTCCACTGATTCACCATGGCACAAACAGACCCACCACACTTAGATTTTTGGGAACGCTGGAGCTGGATATGGTCGGCCGTTTTCTATCTTTCACTCGTTGTGCCTGGTCTCGTCATTTTTGGTGATTTGGCGAGTAATGAGCGGGTGTGGCTAGTGGTTTTAGTGCTATTTGGCTGTGGTTGGCACTGGTTTTGGGTGGTTGGGTTGCCCCAACGATTAAGCCGAGAGGTACAGTTTGAGCTGCGTGGACGGCCGTTTTGGGTCATCATCTACCTAATAGGAATAGTTGTCATTTGGCTCCAGTTGACGGCCATAGACAGAATGTTTTTCATCCATTTATCTGGTCTATTTAGCCAGTTTTTTGTATTTTTGCATATTGTTTGGGCGATGGTGGGGACGACAATTTTAACGGCCGTTGTCCTCTTCCAAGATGCACGATTGAATGGTGAAACCATCTCCTTGCAAGACCCTTCGGTGTGGAGCTTAGGACTGGCCGTGTTAGGTGCTAACCTCTTTGGCTTGTGGATCAATGGCATTATCAATGAAAGCAACAAGAGGCGTGAACTATTGGAAGAGTTGCGCCAAACCCAAGCCGAATTGGCTGCCTCCGAGCGTCGTTCTGGTGTATTATCCGAACGGCAGCGGCTGGCGCACGAGATTCATGATACATTGGCACAGGGTTTCATCGGCATCATCATGCACCTGGAAGCGGCCCAATCGTTGTCCAACGAGCAAGCGGAGCTGGGCTTGCCGCAGGCACGCCAACATATCCAGCAAGCAGAACAGATGGCCCGACAGAATCTTAAGCAAGCACGGTATTTGGTTGAGGATTTGCGGCCAGAGCCATTGCAACAAGCCTCACTGCCAGAGGCCATCACACAAACGGTGGAGCAGTGGCGCGAGCAAAGTAAGGTTGCAGCCCACGTGACGATTACAGGAGAGGAACGGCCGTTGCCTGCCAACACCGAACATACCTTCCTCCGCGTCACTCAAGAAGCCCTAGCCAACATCCACAAACACGCCCAAGCCACTGAAGTCACCGTCACCCTTTCCTACATGGGTGATTGCGTCATGCTAGATGTGCAAGACGACGGTGTAGGCTTAAATGGGGCTATCTCCCAATGGCAAGGCGGCTTCGGCCTCACTGCTATGCGCGAGCGCGTTGAGCAATTGGGCGGGTCAATGTTGGTGGAAAGTGAAGATGAAGAAGGGACGACGGTGGTGGTCTCCATTCCAGTAATCGGTGATTAGTAATCGGTATTCAGTGAACCGTTATCCGATTACCTGATTATTTTCAATATTATGGACAAAATACACATTCTCATTGTAGATGATCATCCAGTGGTGCGAGAGGGGTTGGCGGGGATGTTAGCTGGACAGCCAGATTTTGAAGTGGTGGCACTGGCAGCAAACGGGGCCGAAGGGATGGCCTTGTTTGAGCAGCATCTGCCAGATGTGGTATTGATGGATTTGCGGATGCCAGTCTTGGACGGGGTGGGAGCAATTAAACAGATTCGGGGCAAACGGCCGTCAGCACACATCCTCGTTCTCACCACCTATGACAGCGATGCTGACATTGTACGCGCCATTGAAGCAGGAGCCACGGGCTACTTGCTCAAAGATGCGCCGCGTGAAGAACTATTTCGCTCCATTCGGGCGGCGGCACGAGGGGAATCAACCTTATCCCCGACCGTCGCCAGTCGCCTCATGTCACGGATGCGAGCACCAGCGGAGGAGAAGCTTAGCGCACGGGAAATTGAAGTGCTGCAATTGGTGGCGCGGGGGTCGAGCAATAAGGAAATTGGCAAACAGTTGCATATCAGCACGGCCACCGTAAAGACGCACCTCATCCACATTTTTGATAAGTTGGGGGTTAATGACCGCACTTCGGCCGTGACGGTAGCCTTAGAAAAACGAATTTTGAGATTGGATTAGTGCCTTGCACCGTCTGTGGTGCGTGGCACTTTTCTTCCAAGCAACTATTTCAACTAAGGTGCGTGGCACGTAAGAACGTGCCACGCACCAATACGTCAAGCACTCAAGTGCAACTTGTGTCACATTTAGAGCCTTGGCCTTGTTTGTATACTAAAGTCAAGATTTCCCGGAGGCTTCACCTAAAACTTGTCTCCTAGTTGGGGCCTTCGGGAACGGAACAATGAGGCAAACAACATGGACATTCCCCTAAAAGAGCTAAAACAGAATGAAGTGCAGATTGTGCCAGAGGCGTGGATCGGCCGTTTATTTTACGCTTTTGCCACCATCCTCACCCCCGTCATTGCCTTCGCCATGATGCACAGTTCCCAATTTGGCGAGGCTGAATGGCAGTCTGGCACAGATGCCTACCTGAAGATTTTGCTGGGCGGCACGATCAATCAGATGTTTTATCCCTTCATTCTTTATGCCATCGGCAGCATGATTTTGCTCCTCATCGCGCCCCAGCGTTTTGCCCCTCATTTTGCAGTACGCTTTGGCATTTACAGTGGCACAGCTTTAGTGGTGCAATATGTTTTGCTCCTCTTGGTGACCAAATATTTTCTATTTGCCTTGATGATTGGGGTGCCAACCACACCCATTTTTTATGGCTTGTACAAAGGGTATGGTTGGTCTGTAGCCAGATGGGGGCAGCAGGGTGCTTGGGGACGATACGCGCTGCTGTTTGGGCTGGCGGCTATCGGTTTGGCTTTGTTGGATAGCAGCTTTTTTGTTGTGCCACTAGGGGTGTGGATGGCGGGCTTTTGCTGGATTTTGCCCCTAACAGCCATCGTTTCCTGGCGGCTATGGACGACGTATGAAACGCCGAAGCTGTGGGAATTGCCATACACTTTAGGTGCTGGAGCCTGGTTAGGGGGCTATGTTGTTACGTGGTCGCAGGCTTTGGGGCGCATGACCGAACTATATGCCCAGTTGCCAGATTCGCCTCCCGATTGTTACATCGCTACAGCAGCGGCACAGGGACATCCCCAGCTAGTCGGTTCCCAAAGGATAGGCCAGGTGATGGTCAACAGGCAGTTGCAGACGCTGAAGGCGGCGGAGATTATGCTGCTGGCAACTTTACCCCGCTGTCACCGTTGGTTGCGACGCGGGTATGATGTCTACGGCCGTTTCCTGGCCACCAAACTCACCAACCCATTCTTGGCCGACTTGGCCTACCTCACACTCAAACCCTTTGAGTGGGGGGCGTGGTTGCTGTTATCGCTGTTTGTGCCAGGGGTTGAGGGGTGGATCGGCCGATTCTACACAGCCAACAAAATCACTTTCGCCGACCGCGCATATGGGCAATCACATAGTTTGCGCCAGGGTGACGCAGAGCTTCCATCTGCTTGACCACTGCTTCCCGATCATACTCTACGCGGTGATGTGTCACCTGGTAGCCGCTGGGATCGGCCGTTAGGATCACATAGCTGGCCCTTAAATCGGGCGGCACTGGATTGCTGAGACTGCCCACATTGACGATATGTTTGCCCCTCACGCGCACATCTAACGGCCGATGGTGATGTCCACCAAAAATCAAATCTCCCCCACACCCTTGCACAAGCTGCCAAAGCTGCTCCTCGCTTAAATCTGTCCGCAAACCCAAGCCATCCTCTTTGCCAGGAGCCACATGAACCGCCAAAACTCGTGTGCCATCTGGCAAATCCATCCGAATTTCAAATGGCAATTGGGAAAGCCAGGTGAACCAGCCCGCCTGGCTAATGGCCCCTTGCGTCCAGGCAAATGTGCCCGCGACTTCCGCCAAGACTTGTGCTTTTCTGAGGCTGGTTTGGGCTTCAGCCAGGGTGGGTGGTGGACGATCTCCGGTGTAAATATAGCGATCAGTATTGCCCCGTATGAAACGAACATGGGGCAAAGCCGTGAGCCGCTGCAAAACCTCAATCGGTGCTGGGCCAAGGGCGACAATATCACCGAGGATCCAATATTCGTCAACGGCCGTTGCCCCCGCAATGTCTGCCAAAACCGCCTCAAGGGCCGTGATATTGCCATGTATGTCTGAAAAAATCGCTATTCGCATGAAGTTCATACTTCCCGAGTGTCAATACCCATTCCCTTCGTATAAAATCACTCTACTAATGTCGCCTTGCTTTGCAGCATCATGGCTCGCTGATTATAGGCTTGTTGTACTCATCGTACTGGCGAACACAGTGCATGCCGATACACTGATAAAATATGTGGGCATTAGCCATTGTTGGTGGCTGAATGTGCCCATCTTGTTTCACCTGCTATTCCAAAAGCTAGGCATTGATGATCTTAATCAGCCACTGTTGAATAGGAGCCATCACTTCAAAATGGGCCAGGCAAACCTCAACTAGTTGGGGCGATGTGACGATTTGTGTATCAAATTCCTGACGGGGATGGACGTAGAGGGCATTGTGTTTGAGCAGCGTGGCGCGGGGATGATCGGCTTCAAAACCGCGGGGGACGCGCTTATAATGCTGGCCCATCAGTTCATAGGTTTCGTGGTCAAGATTGTCCACAAGTGTTTGTAGCTCTTGGCCGAGGGTGGGGTCGGTAACGGCCGTTCGATACCTACCCAACATCTCTTTATCAAAGCCAAACATGCCGGCTACAAGGCCCAGCCCACTTGCTTGCAAACGGAAACCGAAGCCGGGGCACAATGTCTTTTTGCCCACCCCTTCCCACAAAATTGCACTGATGTTTGTTTTATAGGGGGTCTTATCAGCACTAAAGCGGGTATCCCGATAAATTCGCATCAAAGAACCACTGCCATTGGTGCGGGTATCATATTGTATGTTGGGTGAAATACGCTGTAATCCTTCGCCTAATGCCAAAATAAAAGCCTTAGATGGCTCCAATAAATTGGCCTGATACTCTGTTTTATTGGTGTTGAACCATTCCTTATTGTTGTTCTCTGCTAAGTCAGATAAAAATTGTAAGGCTTCTTGAGGGAAGCCGGAGAAATGTGTTGCCATAAGAAAGTCCTTTGTAATTGAGCAAGGCTTTTCGGAAATTGAATGGTCCAATTCAAACCGAAAAGGTCTTAAGCCAATGGAGAAAAATTTGTCCCCTTTTATTAGATCACCATTCTTCTGAATGGCCTAAATGGTTATCGATAAGCACCATCGGGTGCTTATTTTGCTGGCAATGAAAGGGCATAATCCATTCCCATCTGCACCCATTCAGCCAGATCTTCATCATTTTCAAAACCCGGTTCACCCACGTAGACCCAGCCTTTCATGGAACGTCCTGTAAAATCCATCTCGCGGCTGTGAGGACGAAGCATAGCTTCTGTATACTGTTCTTTGCCTACACGCACGACCATATCAGTGCCAATCACGCCACAAGCCATATTGCCTTGCACCAAAAAACTGAGGCCACCAAACATTTTTTTCTCGGTGACATGGTGGATATCATTCAATACCTCACGAATCCGCTCGGCTAGTCCTTCATCATAAGCCATAAAGCTGCGCTCCTTTTTAGATAATATGTTCTAAAGTATAGCACAACTTCCTGACAACCCTATGTCAGGAAAGGTCCGCAGGTTATGGGCTGTGAAGATAGTTTAAAACGGCCTTTAACACCCCTTCTTTGTCCTCATTATGCAGCACATGACTAATCCCTTTCAGCCTGACATGCGTAGGTTGAGGCAATAATTCCATTGCTCGCGCTACTTCCGCATCTGTCATCAAGCCACCCACATCAGGATCAGCTTGCAACAACAAAACAGGGCAGTCAATGGCCGGCAGCAACTGTTCCATCTCGTACCCAGCCGCCGCCCGGTCATACTCTTCGATCAGAATAGTGAGGACATCCGGGTCTTGATGGTAGAGGTTGGGTGCTATCCAGTCATAGATGGAGTGTTCGTCGCCAAAGACATCTCGCATAGGAACATGACGGCCGTCTTCCGGGCTTATTGTTGGGCTATTCTTCACCGCCTCATACAGTTGGTCAATTGTGCAGGGCAAAGCCGATAAATCGCGCCAAGTGATGAGGCCCTCACGGCCGTTTTCCAACACAGCACGCCAAGTTGAAGCTGTTAAGGGAGCATCACCGATGAGAACGGCCGTAAGCTGCTGCGGCACTTGGGCTGCGGCCATCAAAGCCACAATGCCTCCCAGTGAATGGCCCAACAAAATGGGCGGTTCGTCTACGCAAGCATGAATGAAGGCGATGATATCGCCAGCATAATCAGCCACCGTATACTGTCCTGCTGCCCGTCCCGATTTACCATGTCCGCGTAAATCGAGTGCAAATAGATGATGCGTGGCCGAGAGTTCGGGGATGATGTTCGCAAAGGCCTGCCAACGTGCCGAACCACCGTGAATCAAGACAAGGGGACGGCCGTTGGCTGGCCCCTCCACATAGTTCAACTCAACGCCATTGATATCTACTTTTTGTTCCTTCATGGGAGAAAAGTATAAGTGAATGCGGAACGGCCGTCTAGCTCAAATCTGTCTGCGCTAGCTGTGGGCATGTCGAGCTTTACGTGGACAAGCCGCAAGATTTGTATAAGGCTTATTAGAAAAAGGCAGATGCCCTAAACCAAAATGGTAATGGCTAAGATGCATGTGCGACTTGAAGCTCTAAGCGAGCAAACTGCTTGCCCCCCTCACCCTGTTGCGATGGTATCTTCAAACCAAAAAGGGCCTCACCATTTGTGATAGGTTAGGCCCCTTTGGTCGCTCGGTTATTCAACTATTTATTAGGGATGAAACGTTCCTGTTCGCACATGAGCAGTGAATGCTGATGTGATCACGGGTTGTTCTTCGTCAGGGTCGTCAGTACTGAAATAGTAGCCATCTGCATTTGTGATCGACCAGCTAATATCGATGTCCGAACCTTCGTACTGACCAGCAAAGCCTAGACCACTGCCTTCTACGTCATCGTTTTCTATATGTATACGTTCGCCATTGCCGTGCCAAGCGACATCCACGCTACCGGTCGCACCAATAGGTGTCGCACCGTTGCGGAATATTGCATTGACAACATCAAAATATTCTATTAGTTCCGTATTTTGAACGGCAAAGTGGGCATCCCCTCTACCAGGCCTCATATTAATCGACGATGTTGGAACAGTTTTGGTCCAAAACACGCCACCATTGGGGAAGTGATTGGGAAGGCCGCCTTCATTGAGATCGCCTGGGTTGACATCATGGATCTGAACTTGATTTGGATCGAATGGCCCCAAACTGGGGTTCTCATAAACATCAAGTCAGAAAAATCCGAAGGCTCCTCGTTGGGTTCTTCCTTCCCTATCAACAAATACACCTCTCATAAAGCGAATATCGGTTCCCCAGGTTCGACGTACCCCTTCTGAATTGTTGGCACTCACCCCTTCCGCTTCAACCACACCCACAACACCATTGAAATTTGCAAATGTCATTGGATCGCCAAATGGACTTGTTGCTCCGGGAATAAAAGGGTCTATCTCAAAAGGCAAGAAAAATGGAATAGGTAGGCCAAATGCACCAGCTAAGAAGGGCGAGCCATAAGGAAGCTGTTCGGGCAACCCGCTACCTGGTTTTGCTGCCATTACCCGGCTTGCCAAAAAACCACTGCCTAATGCTATGCCGGCGGACGCCATGCCAGCTTTCAAAAATTGTCGGCGGTTAAGACGCAGACGCTCCTTTTGGCTCTTTGGCACAATTTTATACGGTACTTTATTTTTCGGTATTGCAATCATAAGATCCTCCTCAAGATCATGAGCTTACTAATATAAACCGAGCAATGGACACATAAATCTGTCGTAATGTGGTGAATTCTAGAAGGCACTGCCGACTAATATGAGCTGAACTGTCAGCCTAACCGCTATTGCTGAATTATCGAAAACGGGAAAAAGAAATGTTACTTAGTGCCCATTCGTAAATAAGTTGTAGATTTGACGAATGGGCTTCAAGTAGCCGTTCGGTTAGGAAAATGCTAAGTTAATTCCGAACGGCTACTTAGGCATTAAATTTTCCCTGGTTCCAAAAGAAACTTGAATGTTCAAACTGATCTTATGTTTAATCTTCCGTAAAGTAATGATAGCATAAGTTTTTTGTGATCTTGCTTACAAATCCAAAACAAAAGTAAAGCTGACAAAAAAAGAGACTGAGAGAACCCAATCTCCCAGTCTCTCAATCTCCCAATCTCAGGCAAGAACTATTTCAAAGCCAGCTTCAACCCGTCCTCAAATGCCTGCAACGTCTCTGCCGCATTCTCTTCCGTGTGGTCAGAACAGAGGAAGTATGGCTCAAAGCCATCTGTCTCCGGCATCACACCTTGGGTGACCATATACTCAGCGATAGCCTCATACATGTCCCAGTCACATGTTTGTAAATCACGCCAATCGCGCGGTTGTTGGTTTGTGAAGCAGATGCCAAACATAGCTGGAACACCATTGATAACATGGGGAACACTATGGCGATTCAGGATTTCGGCAATACCCGTCATGAGGATGCCGCCAACCTTTTCTAGTTGTGGGAAAACGTTGCCCATCTGCATGTACTCTAGAACAGCGTCAGCCGCTGCCGTAGAAATTACATTGCCCGTATATGTGCCACCCTGGAAGACCTTGCCTGGCCCCATCGTCATCATAATATCGCGGTAGCCGCCAATAGCAGCGATGGGGTAACCATTGCCTAAAGCTTTGGCATAGGTGGAAAGATCAGGTATGACACCAAAATATTCTCGTGCGCCGCCAGCCGCCATGCGGAAGCCTGTTTTTACTTCGTCAAAGATGAGGACAATGCCATATTCATTACATTGGTCGCGCAGGAATTGCATGTAGCCAGGTTGAGGCATGAGCCCCGCGCCATTGCCCAACATCGGCTCGACAATAATGGCCGCGATCTCTTGACCTCGTTCTTGTAAAATATCGCCTAATACTTCCACATCATTCCAAGGGGCTAGTTGCACCAAGTCGCGCATCACTTCGGGGATGCCCAGGCTTTGTTTATGGGCAGTCGGCCGTTGTCGATCTCCTACTTTGTTTATATCCCCGCCGGCGGTAGACCACAGCACTGTATCATGTGCGCCATGATAAGAACCTTCAAACTTGAGCACAATGTCGCGTCCCGTGTAGCCACGTGCCAGCCGCAAAGCGTGCATGGTACATTCGGAGCCAGTGTTGGAAAGGCGTACCATGTCTACGCCAGGACACATCTGCACAATGCGTTCAGCGACTTTGACTTCGTATTCTTGGGTGGCCGCAAAGCTAATACCATGATCAATCGCTTCTTTAACACGGGCATTGACGAAGGGATCGGTGTGACCCAAAATAACAGGGCCATAGCCGAGCCGATAATCAATGTAGCGGTTGCCGTCAAAATCAAAGATGTATTGATCTTTGGCATCGGCTACAACTGGTGTGTCGTAGTCACCGCCATAACGGAAGTTAGAGCTGACCCCATAGGGAATTACTTTTTGAGCGCGTTCAAAAAATTCGTGAGATTTAGTGCCTTGGAATGGCATAATTTTCTCTCCTGATCACAGTTGCATTTTTACGAATTTCGTAATAATATAAATAAAAATTTACGATGTTCGTAATAATATCGGACGGTTTAATGGAGTGCAACTATACATGGATGATCTGGATTTTGCTATTATTGAACATTTGCAGAGAAACGGCCGTGTTCCCTTCACCGACATCGCTAAAGTATTAAATGTCACCGAGGGCACTATTCGCAACCGTGTCGCCAAACTCATTGATAACCACACTATCCAAATTGTTGGCCTTATCGACCCCCATCGGGCTGGCTATGATACCCCTGCCCTCATTGGTGTTTCTGTTACTCCGCCACATCTAGAGGAAGCGGCTGCACAAATTGCGGCCTTTCCCGAAGTCAGCTACTTGATCATGGTGTCAGGTGAATATGATCTGATGGTGGAGGTGTTTTGCCGTGGCCGTGAACAGTTAGCTTCATTGTTACGGGATCGGCTGCAAAAGGTGGTGGGCGTACAACGCACCCAAACCTTTTCTATTTTGCACACCTACAAAATGGCACATGGCGCACAGCCTGTACTTGACAAACCCTCTACTTAAGTGTTTGGCGGTTCATTATTATAGAAAATTCAGCGGAATAAACCGCCAAACCTGAGGTGTCACAGTTTTCCTTTCTCTAATTTTAAACTGTGACACACTTAACCTCCGATGCAAAGCAGAAAAACTCAATACTATGTCTCTTCTTGGCCACAAACGGCCGTTTCCCCTCTACAATTGCCCCAATTATCAATATTAAATCCATTGAACGGAGGTCAATATGACAATCTTAAGCGACTATAATCAATTTGCCGGACGGCATTGGGAGACAGGAACAGTTCACAATTTTTGGGCCTATCGCGGTGTGACGGCTCCACACACGGGCCAGCCTTTAAGCGAAGCCCTATTGATGGGTATTAGCGGTGGCGTGGTTATGGGTTACTTCTCTTTTGCCTATGCAGGCTACGATCCCATGGCCCGTATTCTCACCCGCAATACCTTTGATCCTTGGGATACGATGATGTCGCGGTTGGGCGTGGCCCAAAATATTTTGCACACGAGCAAGCCGGAGAGGGGTGTGCATAATTTGTTAGACACCTTGGCCTCTGGCGTGCCAGCCATTGTCTGGGCCGATATGTTTAGTCTGCCCTACAATGATTTGCCTGATGATGAGGGTATGTGGGGTATGATGCCAGTGCTGGTATATGGCTATGACGAGGAGAAGGATGAAGTGTGGCTGGCGGATCGCGCTTCTGTGCCCCTATCAGTGTCAACGGCCGCTCTCCATGCCGCCCGTGCTCGTGTCAAAAAGGACAAGTTTCGCATTATCACTTTGGAATCCCCCCGACTTGAGCGTTTGGCTACGGCCGTTTCGGCTGGCATTTGGGACAGTATCAAGCTCTACACCGAAAAACCACCCAAAGGCTCAAAAAACAACTTTGGTCTAGCTGCCTTCCAACATTGGGCCAAATTATTGACCAAACCACGAACGCGCCTCAGTTGGGCCAAAGAGTTCCCCGCCGGACAGAAGCTCTTAGCCGGCCTCATGTCTGTCTACTCTGACGTTTACCAATTTGGTAAGGACAGCAATGCTGAGCGCGATACGTATGCTGATTTTTTGGATGAGGCCAGTCTGATTTTAGATAAGCCAGCCTTGCCAGAAGTGGCACACCAATTCCGCACCAGTGTCGCAGCTTGGCAAGCCCTTGGCCCTATCCTCTTACCTGAGACTGCACCCCTTTTGGCAGAAGTGCGGCAGTTGATGGATGAAGAACATCGCCTCTTTTTGCAGCAGGGCAATGCTTCCTTAGCCAGACGGCAGCAGATTCGGGCACGACTGACAGAGATTAAGGAAGAGGTAGGTTCTGATTTTCCGCTCAATGAGCCAGAAGTTAATGAGTTGCTAGGCAATATAGCGGCGCATGTTTTGCAGATTCATGATTTGGAGGCAACGGCCGTTGCCAGCCTACAACAAGCCATGAATTGAGTTGGCAAGTGACAGGTACTTCTGAAAGTGCCTGTCATTATCCACTATGGTATCATCCGCGCCATGCATCGTTGGCAGCGGGCTTTTCCTCTTTTTCTATTAACCCTCCTGGCTCTACCAGCCTTACAACCCCTTTTTACGACTGATTTCACCTGCGGTTTCGACAATAACTTTCATTTGTGGCGGGCGGTACAAATGGGCGAGTTGCTGCGCGAGGGTGTTCTTTTTTCACGCTGGGCGCCGCATATGGCCTATGGTTATGGCTATCCCTTGTTCCTGTTCCAGTCCCCGTTCTCGGCCTATCTGGCGGCCGGTCTAAATTTGTTGGGGTTTTCTTGGGCAACGGCCGTTAACAGCATCTACGCCCTCAGTTTAATCGGCTCTGGCTGGGCCATGTGGCTGCTGGGGCGCGAGTTATGGGGGGACAAAGGTGGTCTGGTTGCAGCCGTGGCCTATATGTTTGCTCCTTTCCATGCATATGTCCTCTTCTATCGCGCCAGTTTATCAGAAAGCGTGGCCTGGATATTCCCGCCGCTCATCTTATGGGGCCTGCGCCGCTGGCAATTGAGGCGAGAAGGTAAGGGATTGGTAACGGCCGTTTTCAGCCTCATCCTCCTCGTGTTCACTCATGATGCTTCAGCTTATGCCTTTATGCCCCTGTTTGTGGGCTGGATCGTGGCGAATGGGGATTGGGGGTTAGCAGAAGTAAAGCGATCTAATCTTCTTTCCGGCATAGCGGCCCTAACGCTTGGCTTTCTCGGTAGCGCCTTCTTCTGGCTACCCACTTTTCTAGAACGTTCACATATCCAGTTTGGGCGGGCTATTTCCTCCTGGCCCTTTCGCTATTTTGATAATTTCCTGCCGCTTGATTTGCTTCTAGCTTGGCCGCGCAATGCTGATCCGGCGCTACTCAATGATTGGCCGGAGCGAGCTTTGGGGGTGTTGTTGTTGACAACGGCCGTTTTGGGTTTCTTTGTCGGTTTGCGAATAGCGAAACAACGGCTTACCGTGCTTTTTTTGGGGCTGGCGCTGCTCGGCTATACATTTCTCACGATAGCACCTTCCCAATTCATTTGGGACAACATCAGCTTGCTACAAGCTTTCCAATTCCCCTGGCGTTTTCTGGCTCCAGCCTCAATGGCAGCGGCCCTGTTAAGTGGTGCATTGGCGGCCAATTGGCTCTCTAATCAGCAAGTGAAAATGGGATTAACTATCACGGCGATTACTCTCCTCAGCTTAGGCCATTGGGGTTGGTTCTACCCCGATCATTGCCCTGTGCCTTCAGACACAACGACCGTTGGCCTGACCGACTACGAACGGGCCACAGACACTATCGGCACGACCGCAAAACAAGAATTGCTACCCACCACAGTCAAACAACTCATGCCACCTGTTGAACAAACACCTATCTGGCAAACCCGTCTCAACCCCGCCTCACTACCAGACGGTGTACACCTTTTCCAAACTAACTACAGCCCTTTACATGATGTGATTGAACTGGAGACGCCCACTGATTTCACTCTGACTTACCCTGTTTTCTACTTCCCCGGCTGGCAAGTTCAGGTGGATGGAAACCCAATAGCAGTCGCCGCTTCTGAGCCAGAAGGTTGGTTACAATTTACTGTGCCCAACGGCCGTCATACTCTCACTGTCCAATTCACTGAAACATCATCCTGGCTGTTGGCCGATTGGTTGTCGCTGGTGGCGGTTGTGGTGACGGGCGTATGGGCCATTCGTGGCGGAGCAAAGGAGCCAGGGAGCCAGGGAGCTGGGGAGCCAGGAAACCGGGGTGTTTTATTGGGTTTGGCGGTGGTTTTGCTGTTGGGAAAAGGGTTGCTGGTGGATCAGCAGATGATGTGGCCTAGATGGGAGAAAGGGGTGGCTGGTGAACGGCCGTCCTCCCTTACCTTTGGCAACCCTAATGATCCAGCCCAAATCAGGTTACTTGGCTATGAGGCCATTCCCGATAGTATCGCGGCCGATGAACCCTTGCCCCTCACCCTATTCTGGCAAGCCAGCCAACCCACCGATAAAGATTATCGTGTCGGACTCACTTTGGTGGATGCCAATGGCTTGCGCTGGTCAGAGGATGGCTTACGTGACTATCGCTGGGCACGTAATCCAGCTAAAACGCCCTTTTGGCCACCCGATAAATATGTGCAGACGGCCTATCTGTTAGATGCCCTGTCCGGCACACCACCCGGGGAATACACCTTGCGCCTTTCCTTGTTTGATCGCCAAACATTGGCCCCGCTCACCATTTTCAGCGAGACGGGGCAAGCTCTTGGCCCTTGGGTAGAGTTGGGGGAAATTGCCTTAACTGCACCAAATAGGCCTTGGACGGACAGGGCAATGCCCAATGACCTTGAAGCATGTATAACCATTCCCTGCCTGGTTGGCAGCAGTGTGGACCGCACTGAAGCTGTACCGGGTGACGAGGTGTTGTTGACCCTATTTTGGTTGGGGGCAGGGGGGGACATTGATTTGATATTGGTGGATAGCGAGGGAACGGCCGCTGCCCAATGGCCAATTACTTTACCCACCTATCCACCGAGCCTATGGCGTGATCAGCGGCGGCTGCAACTGCCCACCATCCTCAGGGATGGCAGCTATCAATGGCAGATCATCTTTGCCGATGGGCAGCGTCTGCAATGGGCAGATTTACACATAGATGTTCCTGACCGTATCTTAGAACCACCGACTGTTTCCATTCTTGTTGACATAACCCTGGGAGAGCAGGCCACCTTGTGGGGTGCAACTATCATGGAAGAAACTGATGAATTAGTTGTGATTTTAACTTGGCGGGGTGAACGGCCGATCCCAGAATCCTATCATGTTTTCTTGCATCTGGTTAGTGTCGATGGCTCTCTTGTGGCCCAATCTGACGGCATCCCGGCGGGCAACAGGCCCACGACTGGCTGGCTGCCGGGTGAATACATCAGCGATGTGCGGCGGCTGCCCCTGCCCTCAAGCAATGATTATTGGCTGCGTGTGGGCTTATACCTGCCAGAAGGGGAGCGGCTGAAAACGGCCGTTGGCCAAGACGCGATCACGGTCATCCCCCATCCATAACCGATTACGGTTTACCGAAAACGGATTACAGATTAATTTCTTGGCGTTGCAGGTTGCGGAAGGTGGCTAGTTGGCCGTGCCAATAGAGGTCCACTGTGCCGGTGGGGCCATTGCGGTGTTTGGCAACATTGACTTCGGCGATATTCGGCCGTTCGGTAGTCTCTGGATTGTAATACTCATCACGGTAAATGAACATGACAATATCAGCGTCTTGCTCAATGCTGTTATGAACTGTGATGTCATTAGCAATGAAATTATGAAAACCAGGAACAGTTAAATCAAAAACCTCTTCTTCGCCATCCCACTCTATCGAAGCAATTCTGTCCCAGTAAATGTCACTATCGGCAAGTTGTCTCAATGACTCAGATTGAACAGCATGGGCTACCCTGCGGGCACGCTCTCTGCTAATATTTTGTTTATAGAGCGATGTGCCACAATAGGTTTGGCCTATTGCAGCTTGCATTTGTCGGCTAGTTATGCTCTGCATTTGCATAGCTGGAACAATTTGATCGCGCCAAATCGTATGTGGAATAATATCCTGGTTTGTGTTTTTAGTTCGGTTCTTCAGATATTGTTTTATTGCTCGTAGGGATGTCTGTTTATAATGACCAACAGCACGAACCTGCTTCACGAATACCTGAATGTCATCCTGACCACTTACCAATACATGAAATTGAGGCAACCCTTTATCACCTTGAGATTGTTTTTTGATCCGGGCATTGATACCTAGTCTAAGCAAAAGGGATTGCACATCATAAGCTAGTCGGGGACTACTCGTGGCATAGTAGATGACAGGATACGGTCGTTTACCGCCACGCATCTGAATGCACCCATCTGTAGCCCATAAGTGGCGCATAAAAAGAGCTATTGCTGAAGTTGGCTGCTCAAAAACAGCTTCCGGCACATACTTTTCATATGAACGTAGACCAAAAATACCTAATTCTCTAAACCATTCTGATACAGCATTGCGAATACCATGCGTGTGATAACGAGTGGAAGCTAGGTAGACTTGAAACCAAGTCCGCTCTTGTTGGATACGTGGGGCGATCTCCTCCCCAAACAGTTTTTGGCTTAATGAGGCTACTTCCTCTGCTAAATCTTTTTCACGAGTTGTATATTGGATAGCATGGCGCGGCAAGACACAACCATCTCCTATCAGGTGTCCTAACAAAGCTAATTCAATATCGCTCATTGTCTGCTGAGATGCAGATTCCAAAAAACGCGGAAGCGCTAGGTAGTTGTCAACCTGTAGTTCGTCTAATCGTTTCCAGCCAGAGAAAGTACGGAATTTATGATTATTGGTTGCCCGGATGGTGCGCCCCAAACAGGTTGTGAGTCGGAAAACTGGTTTGACCCCTGTAGTGAAAGCGCGACTGACAACGGCCGTTTCTACCTTCCATGTTGCCTCATTCAAAGCATATACTCGAAAGTCAGACTGCCCCACCATCTCCCGTATCGGTACACGCCTGCCGGAATCCGCCATCGTAATCAATGTGTCGCCTGTTAGGCAACCGGAATCACGTAAATCAGAGAGAACCGGCCGTTTGTCTTGGCGGTTTTCGACGGCGCGGCTTAATTGGGCGGCTGCCAGAACCGGGGTGTCTAGTTCACGTGCCAGCGATTTGAGGGAACGGGAGATTTCGCTGATTTCCTGGACGCGATTGTTTGACATGCGTTCGGATTGCATCAACTGCAAATAATCAATGATGACCAAATCGAGGCCATGTTCGGCGTAGAGGCGACGGCATTTGGTACGGAGTTGAAGGGGCGTGATCGAAGGTGTGTCGTCAATGAAGATATGGGTTTCTGATAAACGGCCGATCGCCTCCAAAAAAATCGGCCATTCATGTTCATAGAGTTGACCGCGCCGTAAGCGTTGCGAATCAATTCGTGTTTCTGCCGCAATCATACGCTGCACTAACTGCTCGCCTGACATTTCCAGGTTAAACATAGCCACCCGTTTACCATGCCGTCGGGCCGCGGTGAGAGCAATACTTATTTGTAAGGCTGTCTTGCCCATGCCGGGTCGTGCGGCCAGGATGAGTAGGTCAGAACGATTGAGCCCACCCAAAAGGCGATCCATATCCGTGAAGCCTGTGGGTACACCGATGATGTCATCGCCTCGTTCATTGAGTTCTTGCACTCGCTCCAGATACTCGCTGGCAATCTGCTTCACTGGCATTAGATCGCGGGTAGTCCGTTCTTCGCTGATGCTGAACAAGGCGCGTTCGGCACGATCGATGACGATATTGATTTCCTCACCCTCTTCATAAGCTAGATTGGCAATAGTGCTGGCCGCACCAATAAGCAAACGGCGCAGAGATGCCGCATCTACCAACTGCCCATAATGCCGGGCATTAATGGAGGTGGGAACGGTATTGATCAGGCCAATGATGTAGGCTTCGCCACCCACCTCCTCCAACTGTTCTTGTCGCCGCAATTCATCTGTAAGCGTAATAAAATCTATGGGCTCACGCCGCTCATTGAGGCTGAGGACAGCTTCATAAATCCAACGATTTTGCACCTTATAAAAGGCTTGTGGTTTGAGAAAGCTGGCAACTTCATAGATGGCTTCAGGGTCAATAAGGAGTGAGCCTAAGACAGCTTCCTCGGCTTCCAGGCTATGCGGGGGCAGACGTTCAATGGTGGTCATAATATGCTGTTTTACAGGTGTCTTCTGCTTTTGGCAACTGTTTGCAGAAAAAGAAAACGTGAAACGGAACAATTTCGCGTCTCACGTTTTGGGGAAATAAAAGATGTGCTAATTTCAGCGATCAATCTTCGTCAAAATCATCAAAATCGAGGGTATCTACGAAGTCCATAAAGGCATCTACTTGCTTGGGTTCAACCTCTTCAGCTGGGTCTTGTTCCTCGTGAATATCAGGTTCCGGCTCGATACCAGCCATTTCCATAACTTCAGGGGAGATGAAGATAGGCGACTTGACACGGACGGCTAGGGCAATGGCATCAGAAGGCCGACAATCAACTTCGAGGACTTCGCCATCTCGATCAATGAAAAGGCGGGCATGAAAGACAGCATCATTGAGTTCTTTGACCAAAATGTGGGATACATGTCCCCCTAATGTGCTGATAACGTTTTTGAGCAAGTCAGGCGTTAACGGCCGTGCTACCCGCACATCTTGTAACTCCACGGTGATGGCATCTGCTTCACAAGGTCCAATCCAAATGGGTAGCTGCCGGTCTCCATCTATCTCTTTTAATATAACAATACGCTGTTGCGAAACTAAACTAATGCGAATGCTGTCAATAATGACTTCTATCATAAGCTCACCTTCTCAATTCTCCAATCTGGGCCATTGTAGCATAAAATGGAAATATGAAGTAGTTGGTTGTCATTCGTTTTTAACTTAGCGTTTTTGCAGATTGGAGACTGGAGACTAGCAATGACCGGCTCTCCAGTCTCTAGTCTCTTCCTGATGATCACTTTGCCATCATTCGGCTAGTTTGTCAGGACCCAGGTGCCGCGACTCAAGGTGAAGTTTAGATGGTTGAGGATTGTTTTGGCAGCTGATGTGACCCAGACATCGGCGGCATTGCCGGAAAGCTGCACTTGTTGTACCTCGAAGCCTAACTGTTTGGCACTGCGGACGATGTTGAGGTAGCTGGCGGATAGAGGATCAGCAAAGGTGCCACCACTGTCTAGAACCCGGGTCAGACTGTCCAGCAAGATATTGGCTAATTCATAGTTGGCTTCACGAACGGCCGTATCGGTGGCTTGTAGCATCACCTCCAAGGTGACATGGACTTCACTGTCAGGATGGCGCGTTAGGTCGGCCGGATTGCCACTCTCCTGCACCTCTTGGGGTACTGGCAGCCAAGCTGTTAAAAAGTAGGCCGTTGGATCATAAAGAGTTTGGTAATAGCGCACCACATCATAATAACGAATGGTGGTGAGGACATCCGTTACCTCAGTGCGGTCAGGGGGCAAGCTAGCAAGATAAGCCAGCCACTCTGTTTCTATCTCGCTGAGGGATTTGCCATAGTAGGCTTGCAAGTTCAAATCGAGTGATCCAGCTAACGTTGGAGCATCTTCAGCTGTCACGTCACTATAAAAGGCTCGGAAAGTAGGCCAACCATAGGTGTCAATGAGATAAGTGACAAAGCCAGCAGCTTGGGAGTAGCTGGCTTCATGTTGAGCATGATAAAAGTCGTTAGCTAGTTCTTGCAGGGGTATGTAGTGTCCAGTCGCCATCAGGGCGGCAGTACGTTGATTCAAGTCGTCTGGTTTAAAGTGGCCCCCACTGGCCCACACGGCTAACCCTTCGGTGAGGAAAACAATGCGCTGTGGAGCAAACTGGCGATCTAAGACATGGGAGGCTTCATGAACGAGTACTTCGTGCAATCCCGCACCAGCATAATCTCGATCTAAGTAGGAGATGACGATGGAAGACCCAGCATAACCACCGTGCCCGATGACTTTATCTATGAAGTAGATATCTATTTTGCGGGATAGTGGTTCATTGAGACGAGTAATTGCTTCCTGAACGGCCGTTTCTGTCATTGTGGTTAATTCAGGCAAATCACGACCTGCTGCCGTGCCACTAATAGTGTGAATGATGCAGCAGTTGCTTTCGGCCGTTAGCCATTGAGCATCAGCTTCTAAAATAGGCCGATTCCGCTCCCTTTCCACAGGAACTGTCAGCGTCACCTGATTGTTTAGGGGATCATCGTCACCGGACCGGATGTGGTCGTCTCGATCTAAGATAATTTGTACTTCATGGGAACCAATGGCCCCGGCTGTGTCCCACACCCATTTCAGCAAGCCAGTGGCCTGCCCGTCAAGGTTGCGCTCATCTAAAATATCATTCCCCACCACGACACCGTCAACTAAAACATGAATGGTTATGGTGTCTGAAGCTAGGTTGGGAGGAACATGGGGCAATATGTGGAAGGTGACGAGATCGCCACTGTAAATGGTTGGCCCTGGGTAGAGATGAACACCGTTTGGGCTCAGCGATAGGTCTTGGGCAGGTATCGAAGTTGCCGTAGGGGGTAATGTAGTGGGTAGGAGGGTGGGCGTAGCAATGATAGTAGGTGGTGGTTGAACAGTAGGAGTGACAGTAGGCGAAACGGCCGTTGTCACAGTGACCGTGCCCCTTTCATCATTAGGAACCAGCGTACAAGCCACCATAACCAATAAAAGAAAACCAATACTATATTTCCACATATGCTTTGCCACTACATACTTCATCGGGTTCCAATATATATATTTTACCTGACTCTCATCTTATACTCACTCATTCATCTAGATTATACCCTCTCATTTAAGAAGCCTTAAGATTTACTCCATGATTGCTCCATATGCTCAGATGTTAGGGAGGACAGTGGAGGTTCGTAGAGTGTTCATCAAGTTTGGTTTTTGCTGATAGGGCAAACTATCGTCCACCAACCAGGATGAATAGGTTTATTATGCATGATCTTTTGCAGTATTTGGTACAACAACGTCCCCAAATCGGTCGTTTCCAAAATTGGCGAGTGTGCCAGATCGATGGGAGCGCCAATAACCTGCTTTATCGAGCGACGAACGGCACGGCCGATCTCGCTGTCAAATTCACTATTCGAGATGCTCGTCGCCGGGCACATCGTGAATATCAGGCCTTGCTTGCCTTGCAAGATGTTGCCCCTGAGTTAGTTCCGAAACCTGTTTTTCTGGATGAAACAAGCTATCCATTGCCAGTTGTGGTGCAATCGTGGGTGGATGGAGAGGTAACGGCTGTTCCGCCCCGAACTGACCAGGAATGGAAGCACTTAGTAGGCTATTATGCGACCCTGGCTGAAGTGACTGCCGCAAAAATCGGTATGCCCTTGGCATCGGCCGCGATGAGCTTCACGAGCATTCCCCACGCCCAGCAACAGATTCAACGGCAACTCGACACGATCCCTCCGGCGGAAATGCCCAATTCTCTGCAAAACCTGCTGGCCCACCTAGCCTCACTCCCTCAACTTTCCTGCGCTCCTGCGCCCGCACTTGCGCTGGGTCGCAACGATAGTAATACGCTCAACTTCATTCGTCGTCCCCACCAATGGCTCTCAGTGGATTGGGAAAATAGTGGCTGGAGTGATCCAGCTTTTGAGATTGTGGATATGATTTGCCATCCGCAATATGCGGCTGTGTCGGCAGAGCGGTGGCAGTGGGTGGTGCGTTTATATGGGGATCTGGTGAGCGATGATAGGGTTGTGGCCCGCATCCATGCCTATCGTCCCCTCATGTATGTCTGGTGGGCGGCGCGGCTGGCGCGGGCAGCCTATCAAATATCACGGGGTTTAGATGAGCGGTTGGTGGAACGGCCGTCTAACTGGCAAGCCCAAAATCAGGCACTCTATAAGCGTTATGTGCGCCTGGCAACGGATGCTCTGAGATGAGTAAAAACTAGTCGCTACTGAACGTTGGTGAAATTGTACTGCTGGGTCAAAGGATGTTTCTCTCCCAGTAGTTCTAGGATGGCAGTGATGACCGCTTTGGCTCGATTCTGTTCCGATTCAGTAGTGAGTGGCAAAACGGCCGTTAAACATTCTAAGGCCCGTCCCGCTTCTCGTTCGTATAAGGCATCTACCACATCCAGATATAATTCATCAACAGCCTTCTGACCCGTAAAACCATCACCATCATCCATATCACATAAAAAACGGGCCAGGGGCAGCAATTTTTGGGCGCGTGTTGCCTCACGACTATTGGGAAAATCCGCTAATAGCACAAATGCTTCAAATCCTCTAGCCTTTTTCAAATGATGCACCGCTTGTTGCAGCCGTTTAGCTGGCTTTTGGCTGCCTTTAATGGTGGCCGGTGGCGGCGGGGCCGCGATGATCTGGTCCATGAACTTGCGGATATTGCCACTGGGCATCCCCCCGACAAATTCACCCACAATTTGACCGTTACGAAACACTTTAACGGCTGGTATGCTGCGAATGTTAAATTGAGCGGCCGTTTTCTGATTTGCTTCAGTGTCCAACTTTGCCAAAATGAAGCCACTATTCGGCTGATCGGCCAATCGCTCCAAAACTGGGCCTAATTGACGGCAAGGCCCGCACCAGGCCGCCCAAAAATCTACCATCACGGGTATCTTAAAAGAGCGTTGAATCACTTGAACGCGAAAATCCTCATCACCTACTTCAATAACATGATGAAGGGTTCTCTCTTTGGGTTTGCGAAAACGATCTAACCAACTCATACGCAGCTCCTGTAAAAATATAAAGCGGTAAGTCTTTCCCGACTATGAGGCAAGCACAGGAATTAATCTGTAAGCCAGGTTGCACTCTAGCCAGTCCAGAGCTGTGGTCAGCCAACACCTGCATTGGCTCCAATTATTAAACAAGCCCTTCTATTCGTCAGCCTAAATAAAAAGACCTTTTACTCACTTATAGTCGCAAAAGGTCTTTATTACTAATTAATGAAAACTGCTTACTCTTAACGCTAGCCTCGCCGCAACATCACCACACCAATGCCGGCCAAGATCACTAAGAAAACAGCCACACCTAAAATGATGGTGCCCAGATTATCGGTAAGGAAGTTGCCCTCGGGAACAGCAGTCTCTTCAGCGGGAGCTGCCTCAGCACCGGGAGTTTCCCCTGTCTCAGCCGGTGAGGCTGATGTATCAACGGCTGCCACCTCTTGGCTGGCCCCAGGGTTAAATTGTGCGCCAAAAGCTACGGGCATGGTGGCTCCAGCAGAGACAGCTATCCAGCCATTGTCTTGGGTAGTGGGACGATAGTCAGCTGGAGGGAAGAATTGGATTTGATAAGTGTCTGGTTCCAAATTTTCAAAGCAGTGCAGCTCCGTGCTCCCATCAGATACATAGGTGGAAACTGTGTTGCCACCACGAGACAAGGTGAGGGCGGCACTAATGAGCAAAACCTCATTGCCTTTGTCATGAACACCATCACCACTGGTGTCATCAAAGGCAGAGACACAGACGACACCAGTGGTTGGTTGGTCAGCCGCTGTGCCGCCGCCTTTGGGAGCAGCTGGAGCCGCTTCTTCAGGTGTGGCTAAGGGTTGTAACTCTCCTTCGCTGTCTGTAGAAGCAAGCCCCACATTGGCCCCGGTTTCTTCTGTTTCAGTTGTATCTTCTGTTGTTTCAGTGCTATCGTCGGATTCGGCCGTTGGTGTGTCTGATACCTCGGGTGTGGCTTGAGGTGCTTGCTGTTGTGGGGGTACAATGACTAATTCTTGTCCCACAGAAATAAAAGCGGGATTGTTATTAGCTTCTTGAATGAGGCCCAATGCTTCTTCTGGCGGTACACCGAGCGTGGAGGCATACTGGATAGCTATATTCCAAAAGGTGTCGCCAGACTGGACTACATGAATAACGGCCCCATCGGAACGGGGTGTGGCTGTGGGAATGGGGGTAGGTGTGGGTGCGTTCGGGTCAATGGTGGCGACGGGGGCCACTGCATTGTCAAATTGATCCAGGGCAAATAAGCCTAAGCCGTCAAGAAAGAAACCATTGTTGGGATGGGGGTACATTGAGCGCATTTCTACCCAGACCGTCATATTGTCACTAGTTGCTGTAAAGTCATGAATATAGACGTTGTAATTTTGGTAGAAATTAGGGACGCTATTGCCTGTCCACCAACCACTATAGTTAATGGCTGTTGCATCGCGCCAAGCTGCACCAGTGGGGCTGGCTCCCAACCGTACTTGACCATCTTCGGGATTATCAGGATTTTGTTTGCCATTGTCGTAGGCTTTGACTACATCTACGAAAACGGGGGCGATGAAACGATAGCGGCGTCCTACCTGAAGTCCAGTTACATCTTGCGAAAAGCCAGTCCACATAGGCGCCCATGGCTTGAAGATTTTCAAGGTATAGGTGCCGTCACGCCATAACAACTCTTCACCGACAGGAACACCACCCTGACTATTCCATACGACAGTTTCGGGACGAAAGGCGGGCAAGTCGTCCCATGCGCCGGCGAAGGTAACACCATCTACCCAGTGCATACGCCAGCCGTTGGGCACTGCGATTTGGGGAATATTGTCCTGATTGTAGTGGCCTTCCTCAAAGCCAGGATTGGTTAAGAGGTTGTCGCCAATCTGTTGTTGTGCAGCTATTTGGTTTATGGCCACATTCATGCTCAGCAGTAGCAATACCATAACTGCTACGAGCGTTTTTGTCTGTTTTTTCATGTTTGCATCCTCCGTATCTTTTCTTTCCTCTTTGATGCGAATTGTCCTTAAACAACAATAAAGCGCAATGCAAGATTGCGCTACAGGAGGGGCATTTTAGCATATGAGGGGGGAAAGACAAAAAATATGAGAGGTGCGTAAATTACTGTTCCGTTGCCCTCTGACGCATAATGATAAACCGGAGGCTGATGAAGAGTAGCACCGCACCTCCTTCGAGTAACCAGAGGAAGGGTAAATTGCCAATATTAGGGAAGACGGCCGTTATCATAACCTGCCAATTTTGGGGTGAGGCAATGAGATCGTTAAGCTGGGTGAGGTCTAGATTGTAATTGTAGGAGCGTCCAATGTGTAGGAAGATGTTGTGTGCGGATAGAACGAAAAGGGCATAGGTGAAGAGGGTGAGGAGAGTATGCCCAAGGGGATATTTTGTTTGTTGTTGCTGGAGCCAGGTGAGAGTATAGGCCAGAGATAGGATGAGGAGGCTGAGGAAGGGGGCCAGGTAACGGCCGTCGGCTGTAAAGCCATGTGATGTGCGGTGAGCCGCAAAGAGGAGGAGGTAGGTAAGGAAAACGGCCGTTGTCAGCAAAAATAGTCGCCATGATTGTCGTGCATACAAATAGAGGCCCGGTATAGCTAAGGCCAAAATGGGCGAAAGGAGTAAAAAGCCCTGATTGTAGCAAACAGGATCACACCAGCCATCACCTGTGCCAAAGATGATGAGGGCACGTAGGCCATCGAGGATAGGGTAGTTGAAAGTGGTGCGGAATTCAGCGGCCCAGGGGTAGTTGATGGCGTAGGCATAAGAGAGCGTGAGGGGGCTACCGAAGTTGACTGTGTTGTAGTAAGCTAAGAAGAGGGCGGGCAGTAAACCACCGAGGGTGAAAGGTAACAAAGTATGTGTGAGATGGTTGAGGGTCAACGGCCGTAACTCCCCCAGCAGATACAGTCCTAGAATCACAACCAGCAGAGCATTAGAGTATTCGACTAAAACAGAGAAGCCGAGGGTAAAACCCAAGAAAAAGGTGGGCCAAAATTTTCGTGACGGCTGGTAGATGAGGGCTAAGTACAAGGACAGGATGACCAGGAAGGATGATAGGGCGTGAGAGAAGAGGACTGTGCTGTATTTCCAGTGAATGGTGCCTAGAGAGAAGAAGATAACGGCCGTGATGCTTACCTCTATCCGTACCCCCAATTTTCGCAGGAGATAGTAGAGCAAAACGGCCGTGCTTGCTCCTGTCCAGACAGGCAACAGCATAACATATAGCAAGTTTGGGTTGTCGGCATCATGGCGAGAGGGAAGGGATGTGGAGATGGGAGAGAGGAGAGAGGAGAGAGGAGTACCCAGCCGGTAGAAAAGGGTCGCCAACAAGGCTGTGCCCGGAGGACGATCACTGTATAACACGTCATCACGGATGGCAATATCGTTGCCTTCCGCGTAATCGTCGAACTGCTTGAGGGCAAAGGTACGGTTCTGCACAATGGTACGAGTGAGGGCATAATGGCTACCATCGTTGCTGCTGGTGATGCCGGAAACGGTGGCAAAGTAGAACGAGGAGAGAGCCACGAATAAAAATAGACCAATCAGCCAATCAGTTCTAGTATAGGGGGAGGATACGGGAGGTTCAGCCACACACTGCTCTCATTGAAGAATAGGGCGGATTGTAACATGAAATTTGGTCGTGACCTATTCTGTTGGCGGCGGTCAAAGTTGCCGGATCGGTCGTTTACGACGATCATTCCCCTATCAAACCATAGAAGGAGCTTGAAATGTCTGCAATTATCCCCGACTCTCATAAATACCTACTTGAGGAGGCGATTCCTATCACCATCGCCACTATCATGCCCAATGGTGATCCCCAACTTTCTGTTGTCTGGTGCGATTATGATGGCGAGCATGTGCTGCTCAACACTGCCCGTGGACGACAAAAGGATAGGAACCTTTTAGCCCGCCCCACTGCCACTGTTTTAGCTTTCGATCCCCAAGATTCATTGCGCTACATTGAAGTGCGGGGCAAAGTTGTGGCAATGACGGAAGAAGGAGCCGTGGAGCAGATGAACACTTTAGCCAAATTGTATGCTGGTGTAGACACCTACTACGGTGGCTACGCGCCTAGTAAGCGACAGCAAACTGAAACCCGTGTTCTTATTAAATTAGCCCCTACCAAAGTCAATACTCATTAATAATGATAGTACCTTGCAAAGTTGTCATTTCGAGCCACTTCGGCTCCGCTCAGCACAGGCTCCCAAAATAACACTTCAATGATAAAATTTGCCTGGTAACGTTGGAACCATACTATACATTTTTTGCCTGCGAAGTCTGGCAAAAGGGCTAGTATTTTGCCACTCTCTATTGGCTAATAATCCTAGGAGCATCCCCAGCATCATCAATATGTATCGAATAAAAAATGTACCCCGGCCTATGATTGCTTTGCTGTCATTTTCTTTGGGAGTGTTTTTTGGTTTGTGGCTGTTTTTTGCTTATGCAAGCTGGGTTTTTGAACGGCCGTTAACCAGCACTCCCGAAATTGATGTGGACGTTGCTCAACTCATAGATATTATGACTGAAGCTGATCTTATTGCCAAAAGAGACGCTTTAATTCAATTTATTTGGGGGAAAAAGAGTCTACCTTATGATCTATATCCACAAATGATAAAAGAAAATATTGTGGATGAACGCTATATGCACCTCAAAAATTTGCAGCAGCTAAATGAAATTACCGTTGAGATGGCAGGGGGGATAAACTCTATCGCCTACCATTTCATGCCAGT
Organism: Promineifilaceae bacterium (SeqCode); assembly: GCA_965223555.1. Taxonomy (GTDB): domain Bacteria; phylum Chloroflexota; class Anaerolineae; order Promineifilales; family Promineifilaceae; genus CBDCWU01. The sequence continues at coordinate 914,859 of CBDCWU010000009.1, read as the reverse complement.
TAATGGCAATCAGAGGTTGATCATATATCATGGTGGGCATGATGGGGATTTTATATCTGGTATAGACACCATCGAAACATTACTCGAGGCAGGCTATACAGTCCTGGGGATGACAATGCCCTTGCAAGGTATGAACAATCAACCTACTGTAAACTCCTCACGCTTTGGCCCAATAAAATTGAAAAAGCATCACGATCTTGCCTACTTGGATATAGAGGCAGGTCATCCTGTCCAACTATTTCTACAGCCTGTGGCTGTTATCCTCAACTATTTAGAGACTTTTGATTATGACCAAACATATATGATGGGGTTATCAGGGGGTGGATGGACAACTGTGATATATGCAGCAGTAGACCCAAGAATTACAGGCAGTTACCCTGTAGCTGGATCATGGCCCATCTATTTGCGCTTTGCCTCGCCTCGTGATTGGGGTGATTATGAGGAAACTATTCCAGAACTCTACAAGACGGCCAGCTATTTAGAGATGTACATTCTCGGTTCTTACGGTGAAGGGCGCAAGCAATTACAGGTCTTCAATCGTTTTGACGCTTGCTGTTTTGCTGGAGAGCTGCATACAACCTATGTAGCTACGATCAAGGAAAAAATCATTACATTAGGAGCGGGAGATTTTGATGTGTACCTAGATGAAACTCAAACTGCCCACAAAATTTCAGCAAGGGCGCTTGAGGTTATTTTGGAAGATATGAATAGGTGAGGCTGTGATTTTCTTGGGCCAATCAAGAAAGCTTCTCGGCTCTGGCCGGTTTCTGAGCAGCCCTTTGGGACTGAGAGGCGAGCCAGTTGGGGGCACGGTCGTGAGGCCGGCCCCAGCGATTTTATACTTTCCTCAACTACAAAAAAGACTTTTTCGGTTTGAACTAGATCATATAAATTCCGAAAAATCCTAAATAGGGAGTGATGTATGTCCGAGAATGTGTATGATGTGATTGTGATTGGTTCAGGGGCGGGGGGCTTAGCCACGGCCGTTCCCCTAGCACAAGCGGGTAAGAAGGTGCTGGTGCTGGAACAGCACGAGGTGGCTGGTGGCTGGACGCACTCTTTTACGTTGGAAGGGTATCGTTTCAGTCCGGGTGTGCATTACATTGGCGGTTTGCAGCCGGGTGGCTCTATGCGAGCTGTTTATGAAGGGCTTGGCGTTTCCCAAGACCTCGTTTTTTGTGAACTGAATCCCGATGGCTTTGACCATGTGGTGGTGGGGGATGAAAAATTTGACATCCCCAAAGGGCGGGAGCGTTTTGCGGCGCGGTTGAAGGAGCGGTTTCCGCAAGAGGCTAAGGGGATTGATGGCTATTTTACGGCCGTTCAGGCCATCATAGACGGTGTGCGCCCTCTTTCCCGTATACGGGGCGTAGGCAGTGCCATCCGTGCTCTCTTCCAAAGCTACCGCACCATCTATTGGGTGTTCCGTTCTGGTGGCGATCTCATCAACCATTACGTATCTGATCCCCTGTTGCGGGCTATTTTGGCGGCGCAATCTGGTGATCATGGGCTACCACCCAGTCAGGTATCGGCCGTGATGCAGGCAGGCGTCACCCATCACTATTTTGATGGTGGTTATTACCCCTTGGGTGGCGCATTTGCCATCCCTCGTGCCTTCACCCGTGCCCTCAAACGGGCTGGCGGCGAACTGCGTCTCAACAGCAGAGTAGACAAGATTTTGGTGAAGAGGCAGCGGGTGACAGGGGTGCGCCTGGCCAATGGAGAGGAGATTCAGGCCAGCCATGTTGTCAGCAATGCCGACCCTGAAGTGACTTTTGGCCAGATGATTGGCCGCGAGCATCTCAGCTCCAAATTGCAGCGTAAGCTAGGCAAGGTGGATTATTCCACCTCCGCTCTAAGCCTCTATATGGCCTCAGATATGGATTTGAGCGCGGCGGGGCTGGATTCGGGTAATTATTGGTTTTATGATCATGCTGATGTGGACAAAATTTATGGAGAGGGACAAACGGACGCACTGTTGCATGCCGAGAGACCAGAGGGCATGTTTTTGACTGTGACAACGCTGAAAGACCCTTCCAAAAAGCACAGTGGGCATCACACACTGGAGGCCTTTGCCTTTGTCAATTATGAACCCTTTGCCCAGTGGGAAGAGCAACCATCGGGCGACCGTGAGTGGGAGTATCAGCAGTTGAAGGAGCGGTTAGCCAAGGGCATGTTGGCCACCATTGACACCCATATTCCTGGTTTTAGCGAGCATGTGGTTTTTTGGGATCTGGGCACACCCTTGAGCAACAAGCATTATATCAACAGCACCAAGGGCAATCTCTATGGCATCAACAAGAGTCGCTTTCAGATTGGCCCTTGGGCCTTTAACAACAAGACTGAAATTGAGGGTTTATGGCTGTCTGGAGCCAACACGCCAGCGGGGCATGGGGTAGCAGGGGCCACAAGCTCGGGCCTGATGACGGCGCGAAGCATTTTGGGATGCCATTACACAGATTTGTTGAAGCAAAATGGCCCAGAACTCAGAATTGTGCCCTCGGACAAGCCAGAAGAGTGGCCGGAGAATTTGAGGCGGCGGGTTAGAGATTAAGCGATTGGGGGAGTGGTCAAGCTCAATCTCTCAATCTCCCAATCTCAAAAAAGTATCAGCGAATATGGGCAGCATTAGCCATCATCCCGGCGTACAACCCCCTCACGCCAAGCCAAAACGGCCGCTTGGGTGCGGTCGGCTAGGTGTAGTTTGCCCAGGATATTGCTGACGTGACTTTTGACCGTTTTTTCGCTGATGATCAACTGTCGGGCAATGCTGCTATTGTTGGCCCCATCAGCAATGAGGCGCAGCACTTCCATTTCACGTTCACTCAATTCTGTGAAGATGTTGACACCTTCTTGGCGTGAGCCATGCAGTTCTTGTACGACACGAGCGGCCACTCGTGGATGCAGAACCGCCTCTCCAGCAGCAGCCTGGCGCACTGCCTCAGCTAGAGCTGCTGGTTCAATATCTTTGAGTAAATAAGAGAGGGCACCAGCGCGAATGGCTGGAAAAATGTGTTCATCCCGGTGGTAGGACGTGAGCATAATAATTTGGGTGCGCGGGCTTTGGGGCTTTCACTTGGCGGGTGGCTGTCACACCGTCCATACCGGGCATGACCAAGTCCATCAATACCACATCAGGCGCGTGTTCTGCGGCCAGGGATACGGCCGTTGCGCCAGAGTCAGCTTCGGCCACAACCACAATATCTGTTTGTGCTTGTAAAAAAGCCCGTACACCTTGCCGTACAACCTGGTGATCGTCTACCAACAAAACGGTGATTTTGTCATTCATGTGCTTATCCTATTCTATATTTCTGGGGGAAGGGGGAGGGTGGCCCTTAGTTCGGTGCCCTGCTGAGGGGTACTGTTGATGGTCAAACGGCCGTTTAACTGTTCTAATCGTTCTTGCATACTTTTTAGCCCCATGCCAGAGTCCACGTCAGCAACCGCAAAGCCGCGCCCATCGTCCGCGACTGTCATAGTAAGCGAATCGGAGTACCAAGCCAGATGAATGACAACTTCTTTGGCTCCGCTATGCCGGGCTACATTGGCCAATGCTTCCTGCGCTACTCGATACAGCGATTGCTCAATGACCAGGGGCAAGGTCTGGGCTTGGGCTATCGTCACCTGAGTGGCGATGCCAGTACGACGTGACCAATCTTGGGCATAGCCGCGCAGGGCTTCCACCAAGCCTTTGCCTTCAAGAGCCGCCGGGCGCAGCTCTTGGATGAGGCCGGTGAGCTCCCGCTGGGCCTGTTGCGCCAATTGCTCTGCTTCCTGGAGATGGCCTTTGGCGGCAGTAGGGTCTTTATCCAAGATAGTTTGGGCAGCCCCTAACTGCATGGCGGTGGCAAATACTTGCTGCTTTACGGAGTCGTGTAGATCGCGGGCCAAGCGATTGCGCTCTTCCAGTGTCGCCAATTCGGCGCGGGTATGGACCATGTTTTGCAGTTGCTCGGCCATTTGGTTTAGCCGTTGGGCCAATTGACCAATCTCATCCCCTGAATTGTCCTGTATGTATGCTGAAAAATCGCCCTCGCTCCAAGAAACGGCCGTCGTCGTTAAATGTTGTAGGCGGCAATTAAAGCCACGGGAGGCAATAAAGCCAAAGATGGTTCCCGTAAACCCGGCTACCAGGAAAATAAAAAGCAGCAGAGGTAACAAACCCACAATCGTATTAGCCGTGAACAGATCGGTTTGATTGACGTCGAAGTCCATCACGAGCAGCAGGACGGCCAACAACCTTTGCTCCTGATCGAATACGGGTATGGCCGTAAATACATTATTGCTTTCAGGGTGAACGGCCGTTATCTTGTCTGGGTCTGTCTCGCCCAAAAGTGCCTGTTGGAAGGCTGGCTTTGCCTCAGTAAATAACAAAGCCTCTATTGACTGTTCCAAATTATCACCTGGTTCCATAGCCAACAGATTTCCCTGTGGGTCTACCACGGCAGCAAAAGAAAGCTCGTTGAAACGAATCTTCCCGTTACCACTTTCTGTTTGCACCTGAAATTCATTACCCTGTTGAGAACTATCTAGCCAGGCGCGTAGTCCAACTAAGTCGGGTGGGCTTTTTTGCAAAAAATGGGCGATTTGAGGGGCGGTGGGTCGTAGTACGGGCTGCAAGGACGTAGCAATATTGGGTAAGAAGAAGCCGACAAATGAGGCGGCCACCAGCATGATAATGAGGAAAACTGCCACGGCTACCCCTGTTGTCACCCAGGTGTAAGAGAGGGTCAATTTCCACTGGAGTGTGCGAAAACGGGCGAAAAAGTTGCTCATTGGTCAGAAGTATACGGAAGATAGGGGCTGTGTGCTATTGAAAATGGCAAGGTGGGCGATTCCTTAGGGCTCACTTTGGAGCTTGCAGATTGGGCCAATCTGCAAGCTCATAACGAGCTTGTCCTTAGCCACCCAAATCTTGCCGACGGAAGACAAGCAAGGCTAACCCGACAAAGATAATGGTGTACAGGGCAATGCCTATAACGGCCGTTTCTGGAGCCACCCCCTCAATTTGCGGAATGAGGCTGTTGGCTGAGTCCGTGACCCGATTAGCAGCGACCAGGCTGTTGGATAGTCCCATGGGTAAATATTGACCGATTTTGGCCCAAGTGCCACCAGCCATCATGGTCAATTGCACCAATAGGCTTTCCAGAAGTAGGTTGTAGGTTAGGCCGATGCCTACGGCCACAACGGTAGAACGGCTGATGATGGCTAGAAAGAAGGTGAAGGCGGCGTAGGGCAGTAGGGTGTAGGCTGTGCGCAAAATGCTCAAGGTGACCTGCCACCAATTCACATCGGCCAGAGGCAGGCTGCCGTTTAACTGTTTTGTGAAAATGGCCGTGGCCAAGGCGCCAGCCACAAAAGGCGTTATGACCAAGAGCAAGGTAGGTAGCAAAACGGCCGTAAATTTAGCCAGCAGCAGCACCGGACGCGAAACACCTTGACCCAGCCAAAGCTGCATTGTGCGCCAGCCATACTCTTGGGCCGTGAGTGTACTGATTAGGATGATAATCAGCAGCCCACCGAAGCCGCTACCGGTGGCCATGCCAATGCCCAATTGCAAAGCCGAAGGCCAAGCGATCATCTCTTCTATCGGGCCATCAGTGGTGACAGTAAGGTTACTATTGCCTTCAGACTGGGTAGCAGCGTACATGAGCAAGGGTAGTAGAATAGCGGCGGCAGCTACAATAGCCAGTTCGATCCATAATATTTTGCGGCGGATTAATTTTTGATGTTCAACTCGTACCATTTGTAAAAACATGATATTTTCCTTATTTTGTTAATTCCAAAAACAAACTCTCTAAATCTGATTCTTGGACGACAACTTGGTTGGGGATGATGCCGTTTTGGGCCAGGTGGGCGACGGCCGTTTCCCCGCTAATACCGCTCACTTGCACAAAGGGGCCATTGATCACAATTTCTTCCGCTTCAGGCAGGTCACGCAGCAGTTCTCCCGCGCGAGTGGGATCGCTCACCTGTAGGCGCACCGATTGCCCCTGCTGGCTCAATAACTCTGTGACGGCGCCTTGGGCCACAATTTGGCCCTTATTAATCACGGCGATGCGGTCACACACTTGCTCTACTTCATGCAGCAAGTGGCTGCTTAAAAAGATGGTTGTGCCCTCATCAGCTAGGCTGCGGATCAATGTACGAACCTCGCGCATCCCGGCCGGGTCTAGACCGTTGGTTGGTTCATCCAAAATGATGAGCGCGGGACGGTGCAGCAAGGCGGCGGCTAGCCCCAGCCGCTGCTTCATCCCGGTGGAGAATCCTTTGACAGGGCGATCGGCAGCTTCGGTAAGCCCCACTAAGTTGAGAATCTCTGTGACACGGCCGTTTGCTATTTCGGGATGAAGGCGAGCCACCAACTGCAAATTTTCCCGCGCCGAAAGATATGGCATGAGCGCCGGGGCGCCAATCAGTGAGCCAACGTCTTGTAGGGCGTGGTTTTGGTTGGGGGTGACGGGGTGGCCAAAGAGAGTGATACTGCCTTCTGTAGCATGAATCAGTCCCAACACCATGCCTATGGTGGTGGTTTTGCCAGCACCATTGGGGCCTAGAAAGCCAAACACTTCCCCTTGCCGTACGCGTAAATTCACGGACTGAACGGCCGTAACCGCTCCAAACCGCTTACTCAAATTGTCTGTCTGTAAAATGATGGAATTCATGATCACACTCCTATATCGTTAACCTAAATCATGAATTCAAGTGTAAAGGGAACGGCCGTCACCTACATCGGTCTGAAGACCCAATGCTGCTCCGTCTGTAGGTGGATTGGGGATTGGTATTTACAGAAATCGCCAGAGAGAGCGGGGGGAACGGCCGTTTTTGAAGCGCCCATAGGCCCAACAAAGTGGCCATAAAATGGCCAATCCCAACAGCCAATAGGGATACATTTGGGCAATAGTGGGTGTGCCAGCACGATTGAGCCACAGACCGAGATAGCCGTAGAAGTAGAGGTGGGTGACGTAGAAAAAGAGGGGTTCACGGCCGAAGACGGTGAAGAAAGACTGGAGACTAGAGATTGGGAGATTGGGAGATTGGAGATTGGCGGCACTGTCTAGCCAGTAGAAAAACCTCAAGAGAAGTAGGTTTATGCCCAAGGTGAGGAGGAGGAAGGTGAGGCTGGGTGGGTATTTGACGAGGTTGAGGAGGTCAATCCAGTTATGGGTGAGGGCGGGCCGAATGTTGCCGTAGCTGCTGAAGAGGCGGAGGGGGATAAAGGTGATGAGGGCAGCCAGAGCGAACCAGCCAGTGAGGTAGGGGGTGTGTTGGCGGGATTGGTGGAGGAAACGGCCGTAAACCAAACCCAAGCCCATCACGCCCAGCCAGGGCAAAATGGGATACAGCACCAATGTTTGCCGCACGAAGATGTCGCCAAAGCCGGGAATGTAGAGCAGCAGTCGGGTGGTGGGGAAGGTGGCGTAGTTGGTGGGGGCAGTGGGCAGCAAGGCTTCGGTGGTGAGGATGAGAAGAAGGCTGAGGGGAAGAACGGCCGTGTTGGGCAACAGCACTACCAACGATCCAATCATCATGGCTCCACCCAAAGCATACAATACACCAAAATAGTCAAGGGAGCTGCTTTCTAAGCCGATGTCCCAGGCCGGATTCTCTAACAAAAATTGGAAAAGAATGAGCAATGCGCCACGCAGGAGGAAGTGAGTAACGATTTGGCGGTTTGTCCAGGAACGAGCACGACGGGAAATAGTAAACAAAGCCATACCTACCCCCATCAAAAAGAAGAAACCAGGTGCGGCCAGGTGGGTAACGAATCGGGTGAGGAAGGCCAGAGCATCGCCCTCGTAGTTGGGGAAAAGGAAGTACCATAACTCCAATTCGCGTTTGCCGTGCGTGATGAAGCTATTGGCATGATCGAGGGCCATCACCACCATGATGAATCCGCGCAGGGAATCGAGGGGCGAGAGGCGAGAGGGGAGGGACGTGTTTTGCATACCCTGTTATACACTAATTCTCAAAAGGTTTTTGAATTTATCTAAATTTTGAATTATTCCAGGACCTGGCTTCTATTGTTTGTTTTTATTCCTTAAAAGTCGCTCCATTTCAGCTTTTGTCTTTTCAGGATTGACTATAGCTTTATCTGGTCCACCCATATTGATAATTGCCTGTGTAGCAATATCAACCAGCGGATTATCTGGAAGTGCTGGGTCTTGCCGTTTGCTTATCCTTTCATTTTCTTTAAGTGGTTGACCAATTCCGAAATACTGCTTTGATAATCCTTCAAACAGCTGTTCCCCAAGAGACAAAACTGCATTAAAAATATCATACGTATACTTTTCGTTTACTGGCACTGGTTCATTTAGGATTGTATTGCGCTTTTCTTTTGCATTTAGAGACTCGATATACTTTTGATTAATGATGCCTCCATTATGAACTATTGTATTTCTGTTGAGGCCAGCCAGATAAATTAGTCTTGAATCTGTTTCTAGCTTGAGTTGAAGAGTATCCTGCAAATATTTTAAGTAAGCATCGCTGCTTTTACGCATCATATCCCAAATAGCTCTTTCAATAACTTCCATGAAATCTTGTGCTGGTAAGATGTTAAGAGACAATAGTGAGCGTTGTTTTAATTCTTTTCGCCCTGTAGTTGTGGCATCCAACAACTTTGAATCGATTCGCCAAGCGGCTGTCAGTGTATCTCCTATAAATACCTCTAAGTGGGCAAGAATCATTATTAGCTCTTGGCTAGCAAGCACCCATTCAGTTTGACCATCAAAGATGATATGGGCTATCGATTTTAAGTTTAAAAGTTCACGGTCAGTGTTATATCCATTACCATGTCTAGCTAACGTATTTCTGGCAAAGTTGGCGAAGAAAGGGATTTCAACCTTATCATCTTTTGCTAGGGTAGGCTCTTTCGGTATAGCCTCACTTGCATGAAAAAAGATCATTTCCGTACGTTGAAGTGACAATAAGAAGTTACTATATTTTGCTCTATATTCTTCCCACTTCATGGACGCTATCTCCTTTTAGATGGATTGTTTAGAGAAAGCAATCTATGTAACGACCAAACCACTGGTATCGTATTTTTGGTACAGCTTTTCGGCCATGACACGGTGGATACGGTGAACGGCCGTCCAAATATCCTCAAAGCTCGTGTAGAGGGGCGTGATGCCCAGGCGGATGTTGTCGGGGGGACGGAAGTCGGGTAGGACGTTCACATCATTAATCATGGCTAGGTCAATACGCAGGGCGTCTTCGTGGCCGATGGAGACGTGAGAGCCGCGCCAATTGGAATCATGCGGAGAGTTGAGCCTGAAACCAAAGGGCTTTAGCTCGCTCTCCCACAAGGCGATGAGATACTCTGTCTGCCGCACCGATTTGGCGCGGAGGCGATCCATGCCTGCTTCCAACAGAATATCTACACCGGGTTCAACGGCCGCTAAAGACAACATGGGGTATGTCCCAGTTATGAACTGACGGATGCCTGTAGCCGGTTCATAGTCTAAGGCAAAGTCAAACATATCCTTTTTGCCCATCCAGCCGGAGACGGGATTGCCCAGCTTGTCTTGCAAATCATGACGCACGTAGAGGAAAGCCGGTGCGCCAGGGCCACCATTAACGTATTTGTAGGTGCAACCGACGGCTAGATCGCTGTTGGCCTCGTTCAACTCTACGATAACGGAGCCAACAGAGTGGCTCAAATCCCACAATGTTAGGGCGCCCGCCGCATGAGCCAGGGCATTGATGGCGGCCATATCGTAGACGTAGCCGCTTTTGAAGACAGTGTGGGTGAGCGTGACAAGGGCCGTGTCGCTGTCAATCGCCGCAGCCAGGCCGTCTACAGGGCCATGTATGCCGTCTGCGGAGGGGACAACTTGGATGGTTAACGGCCGTCCTGTTATCCGCTGAATCCCCTGCAAAATGTACAAATCAGAGGGGAAGTTGAGATCATCCGTCACAATTTTGTTACGAGTGGGCTGGGCTAAAACGGCCGCTAAAGCTAACTTAAATAGGTTCACTGAGGTTGAATCAGCCATCACCACTTCGCCTTCACTGGCTCCCACGAGTTGAGCTACTTTGTTGCCAATCTGTTCAGGCGAAAAGAACCAATGCTCGTTCCAGCCGCGAATCAGCCCCTTGCCCCATTCCTCATCTATGAGCTGGTGCAAGCGATCACGAGTAGTGAGCGGCAAACGCCCGAGTGAATTACCATCCATATAAATCAGTTCGGGGTCGTCAATGACAAAGCGCTGGCGGAAGTTCGCTAGTTCATCTTGGGCATCTAAAGTGCGAGCATAGCCAATATCAGCCGTAAAGTTCATGCTAGCTCCCGTCCCGAATCACGCGGCAATTCTCAATATCAAAGGCCACCTGGCCAATGCTCAGATGGGTCTGGTCACGGAAACTGCTGGCAAATTGCAGGAAATGGTAAACATCGGCGAAGTTGGTGGCAATACCCACTGAGACACGAATAGCTCCGGAGCTTTTATTGCTTTTGTTTTGGATTAACGTTAAGAAACGAGGCATCGTCATCCCTTTTTCATCCTGCAAGCTTGCTAACATCTCTGCTTCGGTTAGTCCCTCTGCCATTTCGTTGGCTCCTGGGTTACAGAAGCAACCAGTGCGCAGAGAAATGTTGTGCTCGTTAGCTAATTCTTCTACACGACGATAGTCAAGCAAATTATCGTTTGGATCATAAAAATTGATGGTGATTGTACCGCCCCGCATTTTGGTATTAGGGGGACCATAAAGGCGAATAATGGGACGGCCGTTACTATGGCGCAACTCTAACAAGTTTTTTATTAGCCAACTCGTTAGGCAGTCAACACGTGTACTAATTGTTTCGATCCCAATTGAGTTAATATGCTGTAAACCGTTCTTGATAGCAGGAATATTCAAATAATCAACCGTGCCATCCTCAAAGGCAACCTCATCAGCAGCCAGATAATGGCCTCGGCCTTGAATCGTCACAAAATTAACCGTCCCGCCCGCAAACCAGGGTCGACTCAACTTAGAGTAAGCCATTTTACGAATGAGCAAACAGCCCAGCCCAGTGGGATAGCCGAACATTTTATAAAACGAAATTGAGACAAAATCAGGCTTAATCTGACTTAGATCAAGGCGATTTGTAGGGACAAAAGCAGCGGCATCTAGCAAAACATCCCACCCTTTATTATGGGCCTGTTCAATGAGTTCCAACGGATGTTTTACACCAGAAAAATTAGATTGGGCCGGGTAGGCAAAGAGGTTGTTTTTGTTTGGGTCAGCCTCATCTAAATACTCCTCCAACTTCTCCTGGTCGATGCGCAATAGTGGCGACGTAAGCGGCACATAGGTCACGGATGCCCCTTTCTTCTGGGCAAATTCCCGTATACCGTTAACCGAATTATGATTATCGAAGGTCAGCAAATAGTGGCTACCAGGTTCAAAGGCGTAGGATTCACCAATATGCTTGAGCGCACCACTGGCATTGGGGGTGAAAACAGCAATGTACTCGTCGGGGGAGGCCTGGAAATAATCGAGGACAAAATGGCGCGTATCTTCAACGAGATCAGTCATGGCGGCCGAGGTGGGGTTGTTAGAATGGGGATTGCCCAAGACAGTACGACTGAGCAGATCCATATGGGCGCGTAATTGAGATTCAGCATGCAAACCCCCGCCTGTATAATCAAGGTAAACCTGCTTTTGTTCATCTAGTCGTTTATATTCACTGTGCCGCATCTCATCGAGCAAACTTGTACTAAGATAGCTAGGATATGCTTGGAGAAATGCTTCATAGGCTGTATTCATGTTGGGAGAAAGGGCAACGGCCGTTTTCCCGTTGTCTAAACTATTTACTGATTGCATAATGGACTCCTTTTGAGTGGGAATAGTTGGGGTTAATCATTTGGTGTCAGCAAGTCTGTTTCTATTTGTCGTGGCGGATCAATCTGCTTGAAAAATTCCTGGCCTAACATCTCTCTCCACATAGCCAGCGGAAACATATCAAGCGAGATAGGATATTGGCTGCGATGCTGGGAAAGAGCCTTGATTTTTTGTTCAATAAAATCAGAAACATCTATGCAGGTAGTAATATCAGCCTTGCCTAATTGGATGGCAGCAGACTCATCCATTCCAAAACGTGCCTCTTCACCACGACCAGCAAAGTTGGTTGGTTCTCCAGGCGATAAAACGAGGCAGGTTGTGTTTTTTACAGCAACAACATGGGCATTACGTGGTTGACCATAAGCAATGCCTGTTTCGCCAATAAATACACCAGCCCCAAGGGATGCTAGACGAACAAGCTTGCCATCTTCGTCTTCACGTAATACATCAACCTGACCGGACAAGATGAGATAAAGACTGATGGATGGCTCACCTTGTTCAATAATATAGAAACCCGTCGGATACCATTCCACCTGAATATGGTCACTGGCATAACCCAACATCGAAGATTCATCGGCAAAGAGCATGAGACCATGCATAAAGTCATCAGACCCTCGATACAGATCGTCCAAACTCTGTAACCATTCGACAATAAGCTGTAAAAGTAGCCGATCGCTTTGGGGAAACAGGCTATGGTACAAACGGGTGGGGGCGTGTGGCAACAGGCCTTTTTCAATTTGCTCTGCAAAAGCAGTGGTTATGCCTGATTGCCAACATGCTTCAGTCGTTGCCAGACTGATAGCAATGTGATCTGGATGCCCATAGGCTCCAGTGTCATCAAAAGTAAATACAATGTCTGGTTTAAATTCACGGATGATCTGGACAATATGCGCCACTAACTCGACTTGAGGGGTACCCTCTAATTTACCATCACCATAATCTAAGCAGACGATCTGTTGTACACCCAATTGCCGACAGGCTTGGTGCAGTTCATTGGCTCTAACCTCACCTAAGGTACGGCGGGTCGCCGCACTCGCCTCTCGTATCTGACCGGCTTCACCCTGAGTAAAGGAAACAACCATTGCTTGTGCCCCCGCCGCCGTATATTTGGCCAAGGTGCCACCAATACAAAATGTTTCATCGTCAGGGTGGGCGTAGACCCCTAGAATTCTTAATGGTGCTGGGTGCGGCGGGTCAAGTTTGGGCATGATGTTAATCTGACACCTTCTTGGCTAAATTGGTCGTAGGGCAGCGCGTGCCGGACTACCGTCACCATTTTGGATTTTGAGGGGGAGGGCGACTAGTTCATATAAACCATCAGGCGCGTGAGTTAAATCTAGTCCTTCTAGGATAGCAATATTATTATTCAGCAGCGCATTGTGGCCAGGCAGGTGTGGATCATCGGTTTTATCCATTGAAGGAGCATCGCTACCAAACAGGATAATGCCTAGGCTGCCTAAATAGCTAGCCAAAACTGAACTAGGGTAGAGAATGTTGTGCGGGAAAAGGGTGGGATTGAAGCTGCTAGCGGCGGTATGGACAAGGAGGCGAGGGGCTTGAGAAAGATCATAATCAGCAAAGTCTTGGGGGAAGAGCGGGCCCGGTGGTTTGTTGATAGTGACAACTTGGGCCAGACCCCAAAACGGCCGTAAATCCAGTCTCTCCACTGTCATCCCCTCATCCCTATAATGGCGTGGTGCATCTACATGGCTACCAGTGTGAGCACTCATCGTAATCGTGGTCAAATTCACCGAATGACCTTGATCGCGATCCAGCACCGTCGTCAGGCCAAAGCGGGTATCACCGGGCCAAGTCGCCACATCAGGCCATAGCATGCGGCTGATGTCTATGATGGTCATACCATTTCCAATGCCTCTTTGATATTTTTCAAGTGATTGTGGCAGTGGTTGATAATAAACCACTCGACCATTTGCTGCGTGCTGATCTCCTGCCCGTCAGCAAGGGCAAAGGGTAGGGCTTGGGATAGGTGTGCATCATTGAGACTGTTGAGACGTTGGGCAGCAGCAGCTTTATTCTCGCGTAGTAAAACAATTGTTTCTGCTTGGTTGGGGTTGGCATGTTTCTGGGCATGGTTGGCATTGTATTGGTGCAGGGCTTCCCGTGTAAATGGAGGTAACTCTTCCCCTTGTGCGACTTTCATGGCCCAATCCATTATAGGAGCAATACCCGAAGCGATATGGTGTGTGACCATACCCACTGAGCCACCTTCATCGGGTATATCAGTTTGCCACTGCTCGTCTGTAAATTGTTCAGCGGCGGTGATCACGGTGTCAACGGCCGTTTCCAACTTCTCAACTAAGGCTTTTACTTCATCTTGGCTACTCACATCGTCCTCCAACAAGAGTAAGTGGGTGCTTAGATAATTGAGCCATTGGACTGAATTCTCCAAAAAGCTAATTATCCAATTATCAATTACTCCACTACACAGTAAAAATTCACAGCATCGGGGTTTGCAACCTGACAATTCAGGTAGCTTATCGGTGCAATCTCTGCCAAAAGGGGGGAGTCACAGCAACCTATAAAGGTATAAATAATGATTGAAGATGAGAGCAGAAAAGAAGAACGGCCGTATCCTGTTTTATACGGCCGTTTAGCAGAACAATAACTCGCTATAAATCCTTTATATCTACCAGCTCATAAAACTGTTCCATCGCTTGCCGCCCCTTTACACGCATCTGTTCCAAGGGAACCACTTCCACAAAATCCTTTACTTGTGTGTAAACAGCTTCGCTCATCAAAATCTGGTCAGCTTCGGCATTTTCCTGAATGCGCTTAGCCAGATTAACAGCATCACCAATTGCCGAATAATCTTTGCGCAAAGCACTACCCACATTTCCCACAACCGCTTCACCCGTATGAATGCCAAAACCGAAACGCAAACGCCGATCAGGTGGTAAATTTTCATGGTAAGCAATCATGCTCTGTTTGACCATCCAGGCAGTACGAACAGCGCGTTCTGCATGATTTTCTAGCGGGTTCAAAGGTGTATTGTACAAGGCCATGACTGCATCACCCAAAAATTTATCGGTCAAACCTTGATAATGGATAATGGCTTTAACAGCCTCTGTAAAGTAACCATTAATAACCTGAATCAATTCTTCTGGGTCTAGCTTTTCACTAATGGTACTAAAGCCGCGCACATCGGCAAAGAGAACAGTCATCGTGCGGTGTTGTGGTCGTTGAGCAGCATCAATATCACGAACCTGATCGACCAATTCTGGTGGTAGGTAGCGGCGTACACTTTCCAGACGCTTTGTTTCGGATACATCATTCAGCACCATGGCCACACCCAGCGTCTCTTGCAAAATATCACGTAACGGGGAGACAGTCATATTGAGGGTAGTAATGCCCGGTCGCTTGCTCACAACTAGGTCTATCTCAGTGTTTTGTGTACCCCCATTTTGCCATACCTCTTGAATAAACGATTCAACAGGCAATTCTAATGTTTCTAACAGCTCTGAATATTTTTGGTGTTTAACTGAAACTGAAGGAACGCCCAAGATACGTTCAGCCGCACGATTATACAATTCGATGTTGTTGCCTTCGTCAATTGTGATGACCCCACTAGCAATGGATTCAAATACATTGTCCATCAAATCCTTCATTTCCGTGATTTCTTTGAGGTGGTCGCGTATTTGTTGAAAGAGGCGGGCATTATCAATGGCAACGGCCGCTTGGTTGGCAAAAGCTGCTAATAAATCCCGGTCTGCATCACGGAAAATGCCTGTAGCCACTCGGTTGTCGGCATAAATCACGCCAATAAGATGCTCTTTCATTTTGAGAGGAACACACAAAATAGACCGTAGGTTATAGCTAATGATACTTTCTTGTGCCGAGAAACGCGGGTCAGACATAGCATTCATCGTCACCACAGGCTCGCCACTTTCCGATACATTTTGCACAATGGTACGACTAATCTCGAAGGAGGCCGCATTTTCGATAGTCTCTTCGTCAATACCAGAGACAACTTTGGCAGTTAGCTGGGTACTGCCATCCTCTTTTAAGAGCAGGACAGCCCGTTCCGCATTGGTCAGCTCAAGCAAAGTATCCATCATTAAGCGCAACACTTGATCCAGATCGAGTGTTGAATTAATGACAGCCCCCACTTCTTGCAAGGCTTTAAGCTGCTCTTGCTCTCGGTCTTGTGCCTTGACTTGTCGCTCCAAGTCTTCTAAATGGCGACGTGCATAAACCAGTGTCCGAGCCATTTCATCGCTGGCTTGCGCCCCCATCTGTCGAGCAACGTCGGGTCGGGCTGTAAGTAATATTTGATGTTGCTGATCAACGGCACTGCTTAGTTTATCAACAAGCTGGCGTAACTCTTTTAAGCTATCTTGTGTTTGGGAATCTGTTGAGCCGCTCACTTAGGATATACACCTCATAAGAACTTTCGTGATGGTACAGGAATAATTATAACAAAGTCAAAGGCCTAAGACATAGATAATACCTAATATTGGCTAAATATTAAAGTGCCAGATATGAACAAATTCATATCTGGCACCTTGTTTAGCTGATTCTAGAGAAGGGTGCTGCAAAGTGTGGGAGCTGAAAAGTGATTACTTTGTGTTTGTTGGCAAATGTCTATTTACCGTTTTCGCCGCAATTTGGTTTGGAGGCGTTCCAGTTTATTAGCTAGGCCTTTGCGTATGAGGAGAGGGCGTAGTTGTTTCCATTGGTCTAAAGGCTCAAATGCAGGTTCTGTATCCTGAATGGGGCTAAATTGTTTGAGGACAAATTGCTGGGTGAGGGTACGAATGGGATCACGGCCTTCGGGAACGGCCGTTGTCAATAAATCAGCTCGCTCGTGGGGGGTATGGACGGGGCGGAACAAAATGCCTAACCAATTTGCCCAACTGCCAAGTCGAGTATAACTACGATTAATGTCCGTTTCCACCCGACGATTAAATTCATTAGCCACGTAAAACAAAACAGCAGCAATAGCCAAAATAATAACGGCCGTTACCGTCTGCCACACTGGAAAATTTGCTATAAAGCCTTGTGCATTATCCGCATCAGGTCTTCCCAAATCACCATTTTCATCTAGTTCTATATCCTCTGGCAAGTTTCCTGCTCCCAAGGGATCATTAAAATCTTCCAACTCTGGTGGTGAATCTACCATAGGGAAGGCATCTCCGGCATTGCCCCCGGCACTTTCAGGACGCTCATTGATGGGTAAGGCAGCCGTTGGCTCAAACTGAATCCAGCCGTAACCGGGGAAGAAAGCTTCCACCCAAGTATGAGCGTTACTGGCGCGTACTCGATAGGATTGAGTTTCCTCATCAAACTCCCCTTGGGCATAGCCACTGACAATACGCGTGGGGATACCATGTGAACGGAGCATGACACTCATGGCAGAAGCATAATAGTTACAGTAGCCTTCCTTTAATACAAACAGCGTGTAATGAACAGAATCCATGCCCACAGGGGCGGCATCAATCTGGTCATTATAAGCGATGTTTGTTCGTAAATAATCCCGCACGGCGATGGCTTTATCAAAAGGATTATCTAAACCAGCCAATATCTCATCCGCTAAATCTAATGTTTCAGGGGTAATCGTGTCTGGTAGTTGCAGATAGGTTGATGTGACCCAAGAAGGATAGTTTGTGGATGCTTGGCGTAGACTTGTAGCATCTACATCTGTGACACGAGAAACCATTTTATATCTGTCCCCCTGGCGCAAGGCATAGCGAGAACGAATCGAGGATATAAGCAAATTCCCATCACTATCTGTATTGGCATTAACAAAAATCTGTTTATCGGAGCCGACAACTTCTGGAGCGGCATACAAAGTACTAGAGTTAGGCAGATAGTTGATGACTGTTTGGGTAATGACTTCACGTTGTTGGGTAGGTGGCACATCTAAACGGCCGTCATCAGGAAAATGTAAACTTGTATCAGTATTTTCGGCAGCACGCCAACTACCATCTTCATACGTGTCATACACGATGGCTTGCCAATAGACATAGGGTATCTCACGTGGCACATACACATCCATGATCAATGTGTTCCCCACCGTTCTTGGCCCACCCAGCACCAATGTGTTTTGATAGGGATCACTTACAGTGGTTCCATAGGAACGCAGCGAGGCAAACAAGCGCGTCCAATCATCCTGAAACGCCTGCCAAGGGCCACGGGCATCACTAAAAGCATCACTCACAGCAGCGCTGGCCGACAAAGTAGGCATGGCATAGGCAATAGCTAAAGCAATAAAGGAAGCCAGCAATGCTGCTCGTAGAAACGTCAGCCAAATTCTTTGCTCATAACGCACAGAAGCCGCCCGCCACGCTTTCTCTTGGGTGACTAGATGGGTGCGTGCCACAAACAGCAGGGCCAGCACAATGTAACTAGCCATATAAAGAGGCAGCGGTTTTGGCCCAGCATAGTAATAAACAACACTTAGTAGGACAGCACCTGTCGGAATGACAACACGCCAGATACGGGATGTGCGGAAGGTATACCAGGCAGCCGTATAGCCTAAGAGCCAAAAGGCAACCGTCGTATGAATGACAAAAATAAGACCGTCACGGCTGGTTCCCCCATCAATGGCTTTTCCTAACCAAACAAACTGGCGATTGATCAAATCAAAAACACGCTCACGCCAAAGCATCTCTTCCGGCAAAATGGTGCCCACAAGATATAAGATGGTAAATAGACCGTAAATCAATGCAAATAGATGAGCTGTGCGTGAAGGGAAACGGCTTTTGGCTAATAGAACACCTGTGAGTATGGCGACAGTGGATGCCATGGGGACAAGTTGCAGGCCATCAATCCAGCCTGCCTGCATGACGGCCATACTAGATATGAGCAACATTGCTAACAATAATAGTAAAGTTGTCCAACCTTCTTCCAATTTTAATCGTGATAGCATAGCCAAGTCCTCACTACTTAATCAATAGGGGTGCTAATAAACACTCTACACAATATACGAGCGTATATCAGTATGTTTATTACATTTGCTGTGGGCTTTGATTATAGAACAGCTGGCCACTATTCTGCCACCAATATGTCCCATGTTTCAGCTACGACTCATCTATCTTTGACGAACAGGAGGGGAAGCTGATTGTTTGTTCCACAATCTAAACATGACTAGGGGCAAGATGATGCCCAAGCTAATGAGGCCGATTAAGAGCCAATTGGTTTGCTTAGGGGGCAGTATGGCCATGGCGAAGCTGATGGTACCAATGCCTTGCTGCCCGTCTATTTGTATGGACAGAGTGTAACGGCCGTCTTCTGGTAATGTCATATCCGCTTCATAAAATAATTTGTTAGTTGCCTGTTCTGTGGTTGCCGGAGCTGTCCATACCTGGCCTGTTGCCAAAGAGATCAGCTCAACTATGATCATGGCATCTAAAACGGGCGCCTCATCTGTGTCTGCTAGACCAATTGTGACATGGGCAAGCTCTCCAGCCTCAAGTTGTGCTGGCGATGTCCATACCGAAACACGATAGGGGCCAGCCGGCTGTGAAGAAATTTGCAAGATGCCACCCCCATGTGCCCAAACCATTTGGGTTATACACAGAAGTACAAGCACGGTACCGCCTACTTTCTGCCATTTGCCTGGTCTATTCATCAAAGCTCCTTCTGACGAACACAAGGTACCCGACACCGAGCATAAGACTAAAAATGAACCATTGGATGGCGTAGCTCAGGTGAGGGCCATCTGAGAGATCAATTTCACGGGACAGATGGACAGGTAGCTCGCCTATTTCTTCCTCTTCTGTCCATTCAGTCACATAAAATGGCAGGAGCTTATAGGGTAATTGTGCCTGAATTTGGTCAATATCCACGCGAAACCAGGCCAATTCAGCTGTGGGCGTGGTGTTACTGGAGCGATCTAAAACTTGTGATAGGCTCACATAGCCATTGACTGTGACTTGTCCTGGTTTATTCCAGTTGGCAAGTTGGTTGATTGCGTCATCTGGTATCCAACCACGGTTAATGAGAACGGCCGTTTCCCCATCTTCCAGTACTAGAGGAGCTATCACATACACCCCCGCTCGTCCCTGCCAATTTTGTAGTTTAATGATTCCCTGGTAGGCAAAATCATATTCGCCCCGGACAAAAACAAGGCGATCTTTAAGAGGAGAGAGATTTGTGGGCATGTAATCGGCCGTTATGGCCAAAGGGGCTTCAGACAATACCTGTTCCAACTGAGTGTTAGCGGCTCGCCGCTGCGCCAAGCGCTCTAATTGCCACATGCCCAGCCTGCTCAAAAGGCCAACACCTAGAATGACCAACACTGTCGCCCACCACCACCTTCGGCTCACCAAAGCAGTTATCAAGTTCATCCATTCACAAAGCAGGATTCAATACCATCATTGAACTGTGCGTAACCTACTTTGGCGCGGCCAAGGCCTCATCTGAGCCCCACTCTTTCTCTGGTAAAGTAGGCTTGCCTTCTTCCCGATCCAGCAAACGGGAAATGAGAATGAGAGCGGCAATAATGTACATCATGCTTCCAGGAACCCACATAATAACGCCACCCAAGCGTTGATCATCCATTACAGAGATACCCCAGAGGCGGGGAACAGCCGTATAAAAGGTGTAAATTGGCTCCGTGGCGAAGGCTAAAACTACGCCTGTTAACATATTTGGTGGAATTGCACTAATGACGAAGGCTATACGCCCCAGCAGAGAGGCTTGCTTATGAATACGTGGTCCCGCACCCGTCACATGCCACCAAAACAGCAATCCTGCTACGAAAAAAGTGATATGCTCCACATCATGCACCCACTCGTATTGCAAAGCCGCATTGTATAAATTGGGATCATGCCAACCGAAAACCATGATCACCCAGGCCAGCCAAATAATACCGGGCGAGGTCACTATCCGCAAATTACGCCGAATCGGGCTATGGCGATGGAGTAAACGGCCGATGCCCTGCCCTACTAGCAAACGCCATTTTCTAGGCATTCCCCACAACACAAATGGCATTGGATTCGTAATCAACAGTAACGGTGGAGCAATCATGATTAGCAGCAAATGCTGAATCATGTGCATCAAAAAAAGCTGGCTGGCTAACACATCAATTGGTGATAGCAGAGCCAGCCCAACAATTAGCAAGCCTACTAGGTAGGCAACCAAGCGCCAGCGGGTTGCCAGCCGCCCTCGTCGCTGCCGTTGCCGGAGCAGCCACCAGCCCCTAGTATAAAAAGTCCCGGCCAAGGCCAGGACTATTATCACACTTGGTCGCCAATCCCATGAAGAAAGGATGGCTTTTGTGGTCGGATCCATTTTTGATTGAGTATTGGGACAATTACGGATAACTATCTAGTACTCTGAAAAACTTCTATTGTCGGACAGAAGCGATAGCTTCTGCAAGGTGCGCCGCGCTGTCTTATCCGTCTATAGGTGTTTGGCGCACCACTAGGCCTTTTCGGAAAAATACTGATCCAAAATATTCTAAAAAAAACTTAAGCCCATTCCAATAATTCCTTAAAATCTAGATCTTTTATTTTGGGAATCGGCCCTCATTACCGAAGAGTCCTCATTAATGCACGGCCGTTCCAATCAAATACAGTGCTGGATAGAAGAAAACCCAGATCACATCCACATAGTGCCAATAAATGGCACAGGCTTCTACACCCCAATGCTCCTCTTGCGAGAAGTGCCCACGACGGCCGTTATTCCAAATAACTAACAAAAAGATGACACCCGACAAGACATGAAGCGAGTGCATGCCCGTCATGGCAAAAAAGACACCCGCAAATACACCATCTGTTGGCTTCAAATGCCCTGTCAGTTCAATGCCCGCTATCTCAATATCCAAGCCAAACACGTTCCATTCCAAACCAACAACACCGATAAAGAAAATGGCCCCTAAAATCGCCGCTATCAAATAGCTATTCAAGAACGTTTTGCGATCACCATGCTCCATAGCCGTCTCGCCTCGATACACATAAAAGCTGCTGATGAGCAATACGCTGGTTGTGATCAGACCAAGCTCCTGGCTGAGAGCTGGGCGAGTGTTACCCCACAGAACAAAACGTGCACCGAGCAAAGCAAAAAACAAAAATATTTCTGAAAAACAGAACAGCCATAACCCAAGCCGATTGTTCTTCAACTGTTCGACATACGACAATTCATGCCCATGTCCATGTTCATCATGATGCGCTGTCGCTGCACTCATAAAAACCTCATCCAAACAGCAAACTGATCACGAACTGCTGATCATCGTTTCCTGTTTACTGTCAATGACTTTCCTCACGCCAGAGGCGCGTCACGTGCATAAAGAAATATACAATCGCCGCTGCCTTCAACAAGGCAATGATCAACAACAGCACAACAGAGCCCCAATTGCTAACAAAGAATTCAGCAATCGTTAATATCGCCAAAGCGATAAAGACATAAGTGCCTATTCGTAAAGCGGCCGTTTTCTTATCTTCCACTTTTACACTCCCAATACTAGTAATCACTGTTTACCATTTACTGTTCACTGATTACCAAGAACTGTGTCCTATTTATCGAATCAATCCCCTGAAACCGGAATCGCCTGTGTATACGTCGAATCCGCCAACCCATAATCATACGGCTCGCCTACAACTTCAAAAGGAACATCATAATTAAACTCAGGAATTGGAGCCGGAATTTGCCATTCCGGTGAGCGAGAGTTCCAAGGATTCGTCTCAGCTACACGCTCCATGCGGGCACTAGTAACAAAATTGTAAATCATAATTAATACAGACCAGCCAATCACCAAAGCCGCCAGCGTAATCAAAATATGTGTGGGCTGTACGCCTAGAGCAGGATCATAATCGGCAATACGGCGGCGCATCCCTACAATACCTGTTGCCATTTGGCCAAAGCTCATCACCCAGAAACCAGGCACCATCAGCCAAAAGTGCAATTTGCCCAAATGCTCCTTATACATATGCCCGGTGACCTTTGGATACCAATAATACAAGGCAGCAAAGAACGGAAATATAAAGCCACCAAACATGGTGGCATGGAAATGTCCTACAACCCAATAACTATCATGCAAATGTAGGTCTGTGGGGATCGTGCCCAAAATCGGCCCCGTCACACCACCAATCAAAAATACCGAAATTGCCCCTAACACAAACAGCATGGGCGTTTCCAACGACAATTTGCCTTCCCATATCGTTGCTACCCAACTAAAAAACTTGACACCCGTGGGAATCGCTACCACTAGTGTCGCCAGCATGAAGGGAATGCGTAAAGCATCATTCATACCCGCCACAAACATATGGTGGGCCCAAACTAAGAAACCCACAAAAGCAATAGCTAAGCTAGATAGGGCTATCCATTTATAGCCAAACAGCGGTTTGCGCGAAAAAACAGGCAACAATTCGCTGATTACACCCAGACCCGGCAACACAAACAGATAGACGGCCGGATGCGAGTAAAACCAAAAAAGATGCTGATACAAAATGGGATCACCACCATTTTCAGGGTTGAAAAATGTCAGGCCAATGGCCCGTTCTGCTACTGTTAGAGCCAAAGACACACCTACCGTTTGGGTAGCCGTAAATTGGATAAAAGCGGTAGCAATCGCCGCCCAGACAAAGATGGGCATCCGGAATAGGGTCATGCCCTTAGCCCGCATCGTAGCTACCGTTACCAGAAGATTGATGCCACCAGCAATCGAGGAAAAGCCATTCATATAAAAGCCGAGCAGGAATAACTGTACCCCCACGTTGGCGCGGAGGCTTAGAGGAGCGTAACCAACCCAACCTGTATCCCAGCCCCCTACTGCCATGCCCAATAAAATGAGCAAAAAGGAGGGAATACCGATCCAATAGCTAAAGGCATTCAAGCGCGGGAAAGCCATATCTGAGGCCCCAATCATGAGAGGGACAAGGTAATTTATCATTGCACCCACGCCCAAAAGGATCGATACAATCATGATGATGCCGTGCGCGCTGAAAAAGCTGTTGAATTGATCCGGATCCATAAATTGCATTTCAGGGGCAACCAATTCTAAACGAAATACCAGCGCAAAATAGCCACCAACGAGCAAAACAAGTAAACTGGTGATGGCATATTGGATACCAATAACCTTGTGGTTGACATCCACGTTCAGGTAGCGGGCCCATTCAGGCTTGCCTGGAGGGGCACCATGATGTAACGGTGTCTTCTTGCCCGCCATCCATTTCATCCAGTCGGTGATGACACCGCCAAAGATAAGGAAGCCAAACACGCCCAAGATGGCCCCAAAGACCAGGCTGGGGTCTGTGGTCATGGTGGTTTCTAGCCCCATACCGCGCCGGATGAGGTTAATGAAGCCAATGCCAAGCAGAGTGAAAATAGCCTGACCAATAATGCCTCGCACTAACGTTGAGGTGAGTATGATCCATAACGTTTGCATATGTCTTCTCCCACTATCCTAAAAAGCTTATTCCTGCAATGTTGCCATGTAGGCTAACAAATCTATAAGAATGTCCTCAGCACCTAGCTCTGCTTCTAAAGTAGCGATCTGTTCTTCATAGTCTTGCGGCATCACATTGGCATTAAATCCTGCCACAATTTGTTCATTTGGATTCAAAATTGAGTCGATAATATATTCTTCATCAGCGGTGATCGTTTGTCCATTATCTAACTCTTCTGTGCGCCCAACTAAACCCAACCAAGTTGGCCCAGGCAAAACTGAACCATCAATACTATGGCAGGCAGCACAACCTAAACGTTCTGCCCAAGCCTCGCCGCGATCTTCTGCCAGTTCATATTGAGCGGGATTGTCTTGGGCCTCTACGATAAAGGCAGCAAATTCACTGTCACTTACTACTCTAACATCGGCCAACATGGTCGCGTGACTTGTACCGCATATTTCGGCACAGCGCAGTTTGTATGATCCAGTTTGTGTGGGCGTTATGCGTAAACGGGTCACTTGACCAGGCACCAAATCTTGTTTGACACGGAATTCTGGAACCCAAAAAGAGTGAATGACATCTTCTGCTTCCATCTCCAAAACAACGGGTTGATTAACTGGTAATACCAATTCAGATGATGAAGCATTTTCGTCTTCAGGATATTCGAAGCTCCAACTCCATTGTCGGCCTGTTACATGAACAACCATTTCACTTGGCTTGGGCGCAATTAGACCATTAAATACGCTGATGGCCCACCCACCAAAAATAATGACCGTAATAGTGGGCAAGATGGTCCATACAATTTCTAGGGTGGTATTGCCATGAATATGGGAGGCGTCTTCCTCATCTCCTGGCTGGCGACGGAAGGCAAAGACGGCATAGAGCATGATCACCATGATTAATGAGAACAAGAAGGCAATGAGCCAAAAATGAGCATCAAACATGGTATCGATGGAACCAGCTTCTGCGCTCGCAGCTGTTGGCAGCTCGAACATCCAGCTAAAGAGAAAGCGTAGGCCAAGTGTAGCCAGTATAACGAGGATGATAACGGCAACAAAATGTCTTGTATTTTTCATTCTTCTCTTCCTAAAGCAGTCCAAAGTGGCGAGGGTTACTAAGGGCTGGTGATAGTGACTTCTATCCCAACCTTATGTTTTTAAATTAGATAGGAACATTAAAGTAGACCATGAGGCCGATGCCCAGACCAACGATAAGCAAACCTGTGAGTAAAACGGCAATGAAGTCCCAGGGAATAGCGGCACTGTCAGTGGCTACGGCCGTTTCCAAACGTTGTGGTCGGATTCGCCAAAGGGCAATGAGCAAGGCCAACAAAACAGGGATTCCCACCGTTATCCACAACGAATTCATCACTCGCCCACTAGCCATTTTCAGCTCATTTTCAGGATAGAATGTTCCATTAATGATGAAACCAAAAAAGGCGGCAAACATCAAAATGATAAGCGTTGTACTGGCCATAGACCAGCGTGGCATTTTATGCTCTGGCATCCCTTGTGATTTGCGGCCCTCTTGCATGGTCTTAAGACGTTCGCTTTCTCGGTTTGTCAAAGCCGTCACATTGTTTTTATAGGCTTCGCTCTCTAAAACAGCATCTGTTTGACCAGAGAGGAGGCGAGACACAAGGGCAAAGGTCACTCCTCCACCACCAATTAGGACAATGGTGACGCCCGCCAGAATGCCCATAGCCTGCAAACTCGTTAGACTTATTTCCTGTTGTTCGCCAAAAGGCAAGGTCAATTCAATGTGTTCTGACTCTACCGGGACACGTGTGTGGGATTGGCCACTGGTGCCAGCCAGGAGGGGCCAAACGGCCGATATGATCCCAAATCCAATCAATAAAACGATAACAATAATGCCATTTCGTACAGATTCTTTACCGCTCAAAAGGCTTTCTCCACTTCCAAAAAATGTAAGCAATCTTTCGTTTGTGGATTTTAGCACAATCAATAGGGGGTAGCAATCAAACGCAAATGTGAAACATATCGGGTAAAGCGGATACAATAGTGAGGATGTTGTTGATGGATGCGTTGGTTTATGAGGCAATTTTAGCAGCAGGGCAGGCTGGTTATCCCCTGGAGGTGTGTGGTTTGTTGGCAGGAAAGAACGGCCGTATCAGCCACCACTACCCCATTCATAATATTCGCCAAAGCCAGGTCGTCTTCGAGATGGATCCCAAACAACAGATCGAAACCATATTGGCTATTGAAGGCCAAGGGCAAGACTTACTGGCTATGTATCACTCCCACCCCCAAGGACCAACCACTCCCTCCGCCACCGATGTCGCCCAAGCATATTATCCTGAACTGGTTCAATTTATCCTATCTTTGCAAATATGGGAACGGCCGTGCCTACGTGCCTTCACCATTATTGATGATCAGGTGGACGAAATTCCTTTTTCAGTGGCATAATCTGCGCACCAAAGGCGAAACGGGAACGGCCGTTTCGTGTTCTAACTAAACATATCATCAGGCGAGAGGAGCAAAAAAGTGAACATACTTTCCCTAATCATTGCAGGCTTAATTGGCTATCTATGCGGTTCCATTCCCTTCGGCTATCTTTTTGTCAAACTCAAAACCGGACGAGACATCCGCACAGTGGGCAGTGGGCGTACTGGCGGCACAAACTCGCTGCGGGCTGCCGGATTGCTTGTGGGTATTGTCACTAGCTTTAGCGATGTCTTCAAAGGCATCATTGGTATCAAGCTGACCCAACTTGTTTTGGCAAACCTACTCCAAGTGGATGCGGCTTGGCTGCCCTGGGCCTATTTAGCGGCGGGTACAATGTCTGTCATTGGTCACAACTGGTCTATCTTTATGAAATTTGGCGGTGGGGCCGGCACAGGCCCCAACATTGGTTGGGCTACTGCCATTTGGCCGCCCATGTTTCCTATCGGTTTTGTGGTTATGGCCGGTATGTTACTAGGCTTGGGCATGGCCTCTGTAGCCTCCCTCTCCATGGCCGCCATTATTCCCATTACCTTTGCCATCCTCTATTTTACGGGCATTGATGTCCAACTAGGTCTTGCCGACACCCCAGCTTACATGGTTGCTGGTGTTTTAACCGCCGTTATCGTCACCTGGGCTTTGCGCCCCAACATCAAACGCCTTATTGAGGGCAATGAACGCGTCGTTGGCCCCCGTGCCAAACGCCTCAAGCACAAGCAAGAAAGTAAGGAGTGAACTAAAGACCGCTCTGCATTGAATACTGCAAACAGATTACTGACTACTTCCCTCCTCCTTGGTCAACAATTCATAATGCAACAGTCCCATACCATTTATCTGCACATTGCCGATATTAGGTAGAGAAATTGCCCAGCGTGGCTCCTGGGTCAGATCAAGGGTGGGTAATTCATCCGCCCACAATGTTTGGATTTGCCGATAAAGGCCTTCTCTGGTGGCATCATCTAGTTCTTCTTGAGCCGAGCGATTCAATGTTGCCATAGCTGGGCTATCATAATTGAGGCAAAAACCCCCATCACCCAAAAAGAAATCTGTCCAACTAGTTATGTGTAAATAATTAGGTGGTGTGCTTGGTGAGGGCCACCCCATCAAATAAAAATCATAGCCACAGCTAAAAATTTGCGTCTGGTAAATCTCCCAAGCCGCGCTTTGGAGCGTTACCTGGAAAACATTGGTCTCTTCTAGTTGGGCTTTGATAAGTGCTGCATATTGATCCTCCACCGCAGAGTAACGGCCGTCGCCAATAAACCACAACGTAATCGGCAAAGGTACACTTTCACTGTACCCTGCTTGCAAGAGCAAAGACCGCGCTCGGGCTAAATCACGGTTAGGGAACACATTCACATGGCCAGGTACAGTGTCTGGCACAGGACTAAACAACGTTTCTCGGCTGTCGCCAAACACCTGTTCCACTATTGCCTGCCGATCTAAGGCATAAGCTACAGCCTGCCGCACCTGCTTGTTGTTCCAGGGTGGTGTTGCCTGATCAAACAGTAAATAGCTCTTAAAAACGGCCGAGCCCTGCCACAGGGTAAAATCGGCCGAGCCATCGCCATCTCCGTCTTGTGCCGCCAAAATGTTCATAGCCTCATAAGGCAGCCCCGTCCAGGCAATATCCACCGATTGGAAATTCTCCAGGGCATTTTGTAAAGCAGTATCGTCAGTAAAAAAGCGGAGACGAATGGCTGCAAAAGCGGGCGGCGACCCCGGCCACTGTGGGTTGGCTTGCAACACCATTTCGTCCTCTGCCCATGTTTCAATAGTATAAGGGCCAATACCGCCACAACTGCTTGTGGCATCAAAGGTAGCGGCATAACAAGTGGGACTGACAGGATAATAAGGTGGCGTTGCTAAGATATTGGGAAAATAGCTCGTTGGCTCTTGCAGAACAAATTTGATCGTATTTTGCCCCAAAACCTGAATAGCATCTTCATCCGCAAAACCATCATCATTCCTGTCCTTGAGCAAGCCATTGATCAAAAAGTTTCCCAAGCGCGCTGAGCGTAGAATAGATTCCCTGACAGCATTGCCGTTTAAAGCAGTACCATCCGCAAAAAACAGCCCTTCCCGTAGTTGAACCGTATACTCCAGTTTATCAGTGGAGATGGACGGTTGGGCTGTTGCCAACAAAGGCACCAGTTCATTTTGGCCTGTAAATCTGTACAGGCCGCCCATTGTGTTATTTTTGACTTCCCAACTGAGCAAGTCAGCAGGAGCGGCTGGGTCCATATTGGGTTGCCCCACCATGCCAACAACTAACTCGTCAACGGCCGTTCCCACCCGGGATTCGCCCGGATCAATTTGTCCTTCTGCCACCACAAACCAATCTGCGGCTAACTCTGCCATTGTACCATTGGCCTGTAACTGGGTAATCGCCTCATCTAGACGCTGCTGTAACTCTCTATTCTCTGCAGCCAGAGCAATGCCAAACTGCCTACTGCTAATCCAGGCTTGAGTGGATGTGCCCCCCACCAGCCGTAACTGTTCTGGATGTCGCTCTGTGTAATATTTGCCTGTGTAATTATCCACAATCACAGCCTGAAGCTCTTCATCTATCAGCGCTTGTAAAGCGGCTTCATGGGTATCATATAGGAGTAAACGATCATCTCCCAAGCCCATCACCTGCCGTCCCGCCTCCTCCCCTCGTCCACCCTCCTTCACACCCACATCGGTATCTAAGGGCAATTCCTGGTAACTTTGAACGGCCGTATTATCAGCCAATACAACCAATACCTGACCAATTTCCAGATAAGGCAGCGTATAAGCAATGCCTTCTGGCGCAGTTTCAGGAATCACCAACACAGACATCACCGCATCAAAATCATCCGCCGTCTGTTGAGCCAAGTTGGCTAGTACGCCTTCATGGGGTGTCACCACAAATTCATAGCCATCAAAACCCGCCACACCTACAATACTTGCCATTGTCTCTTTATTAAAGCCAATAACCTCACCAAATTCATCAAAATCACTAAATGGGGGATCAGGGGCACTGGTAGCAATAATCAAAAAGTCATCATTGGTGATCGGAGCCACACTGATCGTTGGCTGAATTTCTGAGGTTGGTGTGGGTAGAACGGCCGTCACCACTACCTCATCCGGTTGTTCAGCACAGCCAAGCAACCAACTACAAACCAGCCCCAATAGGAGCAAACGAGGCAAAATCTTCATCTTTGTCATAGGGAGAGGAGTATATCCGAGATTCAAGAACTATTCACAGTTGCTCATCTACTGTTCTGCCGGCTGCCAAATGAGTGGCGGTGGCCAACTCGCCTCCGTAATCTGCGCCTCTGTCAACTGATAAACACCAACGGCCGTTACCCCATTACATTCGCCCGCCTCACAACTTAACTGCCCACTAGCCCCAGCCAAGCTCACCTCTGTCAAGGCATCGCGCAAAGCCTGACGACCAATTAGTACCTCACCATTGCCACCCTCTTGCGCCACTGCCTCCATAGCCATCAGAAGCAAGTTCGTAGCATCATAAGCAAAAGCATGATAAGGCACAATCGGCTCATCGCCATAAACCAATTGCCATTGTGCCTGCAAGGTCTCATAAACTGCCCCGGCCGCTGCTGGCCCTGTCACAGCCATACCTTCAACGGCCACGCCAGCACTCTCCGCAAAACTGGGTAACAACAAATTATCCGCACCCAGCAACAACCTTTCTTGACCCTCTTCTGCTAAAGTATTACTCAACAAATTAGCTTCCGGCTCAAAAAGTGGCAAATAAAGCAGCTCCGGCTGTTCCGCATTGATCAAGGCAACCACATCAGTAATATCTGTCTGCCCCACTCGCATCTGCTGCACAAACATCACCTGACCACCAAGATCAGTAAATGTTTCAGTAAATGCCAATTGCAGGGTATTACTGTGTGCCATTTCATCATATATCACGGCGGCCGATGTCACCCCCAGCCCATTCATCGCAAACTCCGCCGCAACGGTCCCTTGCCATAAGATATTTGGCACTGTGCGAAAAAAACTTTGTTGCCAAACGCCACTTGTTGTGTGATCAACGAGCAGTAACGTTGCCCTCGAACTTGAGGGAGAGATCATGACCAAGCCCGCCCCGCGCACGATAGGGATGATCTCTTCAGCAACGGGTGAACATGTTGGCCCAAAAACACTGATAATGAGAGGCGAATCGGCTATTTCCAAAGCTGCTCCCATGCCTTGTACCAGGTCACAGCCCGTGTCCTGGCCTATTAATTCAATAGGATGATCCATAAATTGATTGTTGTGTTCCTCCAGGGCAATCTCTATTCCCCCTAAACTAGCTTGTCCCACGTAACCAGCTTCTCCTGAAAGAGCCAATAGATAAGCCAAGCGAATAGGATCATCAGCTTCGACTCGCACACAGCCTAGAGGGTCATCACAAATGAGATCGGGATCAGAACAAGCAGCCAGAATCAAGCAACAAACAACAAGCAACGAGCAATAAATGAATTGTTTGAGGCGTGGCATTAGTTTGCAGCCATCTATTTTCTGCTCAAACTAGGTCAGAAATGAGGTAGCCGTTCTTGGAGCAGGCATCGAAGGCACTAGCGATTAGGAAATCGCTAGTGCCCTGCCTTTTTAATGATCGTCTGGATCGGATAGCACTTCTGTAAACTCCCCTGTTACCATAAATATGACGCGCTCAGCAATATTGGTGGCCCTGTCCCCTATACGCTCCAGATTATGACCCACCCATAAAAGGAAGGTGGCCCGACGAATATAATCTGCATCACGCATCTCTTCAACAGTTTCTCGGAAAAGCCGCCTATATTGCTTGTCAATTTTATCATCCTGCTTGATCATAGCCAGCGCCATCTCAGCATCTTGGTTTATAAAAGCAGTTATGCCCTCGTGTACCATTTGACGGGCGCGTTTGGCCATTTTAGGCAATTTGTGTAGGGAATCAATCTCGTCTTCCTCTTCTAGCCGGTCTACCAATTGGGCAATGCCTGAAGCATGGTCCCCAATTCGTTCCAACTCTACTGTCAAGTGAATGGCGGCAACAACTGTGCGTAAATCACTAGCCGCAGGCTGCTGGGTAGCTAATACGCGCAAGCACTCTTGCTCAATTTCATAGCGCAAACGGTTGACTTCTTCGTCGTTATTAATAATTTCATGAGCCAGAGCCACATTACGATTGTTCAACGCATCCATCGCCCTTTCAATTGCCTGATCCACCATATCCCCTAGACGAATAATGTCGTCACGGATTTGTGTCAGTTCTTTATCTAATAATGATCGTGTACTTAGCATGGAGTCACCTTGCCCAAAATAAATGCAGTAACCTTAGGATCACTAACAAATATTCTAAATTTTATAATAGGCGCTTACACGCCAACATCGACAAAATGTTGTCGATAAACAAGTAACCTCACCCCTGTCATTCCGAAGCCCTCTGAGGAATCTCTCTTACTTGCTAATCTAAGAGGGATTCTGTGCCGCAGACGGCCAATCCCAAGACTCCCTTCGGAATGACAAAGAGAACGTTTTTTGCCAGCATTGTCTGGCAATTGATGTATGTCTTCTATTGTAATAGCTCCGTCAAGGGTTGCGCAGGGAATTGAACAAATTCATCAACTCGGCCGTGCTATGATGCTGCATTGGCTCGCCATGTCCGCAGGCAATGACGGCTGGAGCTAGTTCAATTAAACGGATAGCGGAGCGATTAGCGGCCGTTTCATCGGCCGTTACCCGAGATGGTGTGCGCTGTAAACGGCCGTTGCGCGTGTTTAGCGCATCACCTGCTATCAATACCCCTGTGGTAGGCGAATAAAAGGAAAAATGATCGGAAGTGTGGCCAGGTGTTGCCAATACTTGCAGCCCACCCAAACAGGGCAGCACGTTGCCATCAGTCATTAGCTCAATGACTGCCCCTGGAATCGGATCATAGCCCATAAAATGATCTAGTATAAATTGCGCCAGCCAGGGCATATGGCGTGGAGATTTGCCAGCTTGGATGAGTTCGGCCGTTTCTGGCCCTGCATACATCTGTGCTCCTGTCTCCGCCTGAATCGCGGCTGCACTGCCCACATGATCCATATCGGCATGTGTTAAGACAATTCGTTTCAGATCATGCTTCTGACGGCCGATCGTGACTAAGGCTTCCCAGACAAACTGTTCAAGTTTGGGCATGCCGCAATCTATCAACGTTAGTCCATCTTCATCTATACAAAGATAGACATTGCTGCTTTTCGCCTTGACCCAGTAGAAATTAGGAAGAATTTGCACAGCCATAAAACAGAAATTTGCATAATTGGCATTTGAGAACCAATTGCTCAACTACTCCTCATCATCTGCTCCAACATCTTCAATCAACAAATGGGATGCTTTTTTATCGAAGGCTGTTTGGATAGCTTCATAGTCAGCCGTTGCCATAGGCTTTGTTCCTTTGGTGCGTTGTTGACGTAAAAAGGTGCGGAGTTTGGAATAGTGCATAGCCGGGATCGTGGAGCCTTTCAAATCTAATTGCCCAGATTCTTTGGTGGTGAAGACGATTATGGGGGCAATACGGACTTCTTCTACGCTGGGAGCATTTTTGCGTAGGTAGTTGGCTACAGCGGCTACAGATGATTCTGCTTCTCGTGTTGGATTACCTAGTCCTTCTTGTCCAAAAAAGCGCCTCATACCCACCCCGCTTTGCCGCCATTTATCATTCTGTACTGTCACATTTCCACTCTGGAATTTTGCGATGAAAACAATGATGCCTTGTGGAGTCAGTAATACATGGGGGGCAGGCAGGAGGAAGTGATAGAAACGGCCGTCTCTCGCCGCCTTCTTCACCTGCTGATCCAATACCTGATCAGGCCGTGGATCGCGGACATAGCGGTGTGCCAGATAGATGCCCACCTGTGACAACATCCAGCCACCCAGCAACGCCAGCAACTGGTAAAAAATAATATTGTTGTTCGAGCCATCCAAAGCCGTAAAAGCCATTACCAGCCCCCCAATCAACAACACCATTCCACCCAGACTGGCCCACTGCCCAATCTGCTTCATTCGATAAATACGTCTTTCGTCTCTTATAACTACCATCAAATCAATCCGTTTTCGTCATCTTTGTTACATGGGCGGCAAAGGGTGCTTCCCATTCACTCCCTCATACCTTCGTAGCACCAGACAAGCATTTTGTCCACCTAAACCAAATGAATTGGACAGGGCCACCTTAATATCCTGCGCACGGGGTGCATTGGGCACGTAGTCGAGATCGCAGTCAGGATCGGCCGTTTCATAGTTCCAGGTTGGCGGCACTAGCCCCTCTCGCAGAGCAAAGGCACAGAAAATAGCTTCAATCGCTCCCGCAGCCCCCATTGCGTGGCCCAGCACTGATTTACTGCTGCTAATAGCCAGTTCATAAGCCCGCTCGCCAAACAGCCGCTTGATGGCCAATGTCTCCGAGGCATCATTTATTGGCGTAGATGTACCATGTGCGTTGACATAATCTACATCCTCTGGTTGCAAACCTGCATTCTCAATGGCCCAACGCATGGCCCGCACGGCCCCAGCCGCTTCGGGGTCTGGGGCGGCCACATGAAAGGCGTCAGAGGAAGTAGCATAACCTGCCACTTCAGCCACGATCTTTGCTCCCCGCTCTAGTGCATGATCCAACTGCTCCAAAATAACAATACCAGCCCCCTCGCTTAAGATGAAGCCATCTCGATCCTTGTCAAACGGTCGACTAGCCTTCCCTGGCGTATCATTAAACGCGGTCGACAAGGCCCGCATTGCCCCAAACCCAGCAATAGCAGCCTGATGTATCAGCCCTTCTACACCACCCGTAATCACTGTATGTGCTCGTCCCCGTCGGATCAACTCTAGGGCTTCGCCAATGGCCTGTGTGCCAGTAGCACAAGCGGCCGTTACAGTACTAATTGGGCCTAAGGCCTTGGCCATCAAACTGACATGATAGCTGGGCATATTGGGCAAAAAGCCTGTCATCGCAAAGGGACTGACACGTGGAAAACCATGTTGTCGCAAAGCCTGCATATTGTTGTCGGCTACTTCAAAGCCGCAGGCCCCAATACCTAAAAGTGTGCCTACACGCTCAGGATCAGGTACTGGCTCTGGCAGTCCAGCATCGGTCAAAGCCATTCGGGCCGCTGCCACCGCCAATTGCGAGGCCCGCGACATCCGCCGTGCTTCTTTGAAGTCCATATACTTTTTGGCGACAAACCCTTTGACCTCACCAGCAATACGGCTGGGAAATTCGGTTGCGTCAAATTGCGTGATAGGGCCAATACCTGAACGACCGTCTAATAAACTCCTCCAACTCTGCTCGGCTGTATGTCCCAAAGGACTCATGACCCCGATCCCTGTGATAACGATTCGCGGCTCACCTCGTTTGTTTAGATATTGTTCCATCTTTCTCTCCGTTATCGGTAATCCGTTTATCGTTCACCGTTCACCGAACACCCTCCTGAATTGCCCCTACAACATCATTTTGCACGATACGCCGTGCCTGCCCAATAGCTTGCTTTATAGCATAAGCATTAGAACGGCCGTGTGCAATAACCACAACCCCATTCACCCCCAAAAGTAGCGCACCCCCGACCTCATTGGGGTCTAGTTGAGCACGTATGTCCTTAAATACGGGCCGCATCAACAGCCCACCCAGAATAGACAGAGGACTTTTCTTGGCTCCCGCTCGAATGGCATCCGACATATATTTGGCCGTCGCTTCGGCTGTTTTCATCAGTACATTGCCGGTAAACCCATCGGCAACCCCCACTTCAACCACACCTTGCATAAACTCTTTCGGCTCAATATTGCCCACATAGTTCAGGCCACTATTAGCCAAAAGAGGGCTGGCCTCCTTAATTAGTGTGTTACCTTTGCCTTCTTCCTCTCCTGTAGAAATTAATCCCACACGGGGCTGAGCAATACCTAATAAACGTTCCACGTATAGACTGCCCATTAAGCCGAATTGCAATAAATATTCCGGCTTACAATCTGTATTTGCTCCATTGTCAATCAAAAACGGCCGTTCCTTTGTGGGAAACACCACGCCTAAAGCGGGTCGTTTCACTCCAGCAATGCGCCCTAGCCCTACTTGGCGCAGCATGGCAATGCCTAACGCTCCTCCTGTATTCCCTGCCGTCACAAATGCCTCGGCCTGCCCATCTCGCACCAGCTTCAGGCCCACGTGCATAGATGAATTTGGCTTCCCCTTGATCACATCGGCTGGCTTATCCGTCATCGTCACGACTTCAGCCGCATGGATGATCTCTAAATGCAAATCGGCCGTATCCAACTGTGCCAACGCAGCCTCAATTTTGCTCTTATCCCCAACTAATACCATCTTCTCGCCAAACTCTCGGGCAGCTAGCACTGCCCCAGCCACATCTGGCTGTGGATAATTATCACTCCCCATCACATCTACCACAATTCTCATCGCTATCCCAATACTTAGTCATCAGTAAACAGTAGCCAGTAATCAGTATAAAAAGTTGAAAGCTGAGTACTAATCACTGAACAGTTGTAGCTGACAACCGGAAATAAATGGATTCTATCGCGGCCCTAGTCTAAAGCAAAATTGCTTGACAAATTAGCGTAGATGGTTATAATGGCGAACATATAGATAATTATCAATATATAAAATTCAATGGATGCAATAATCTTTGCCAAAGCAATGGCTGACGAAACCCGCCAAAAAATTATGCAGCATCTTTGCTGCAATTGGCTCTGTGTGAGTGATCTCGTAGATCGCTTGGGTAAAGTGACCCAACCTACCGTTTCCCATCATTTGGGAATTTTGCGTGAGGCTGGGCTTGTTTACGCCCGCCGCGATGGCAAGCAGATTTATTATTCACTCAATCAGGATGAGATTGCTACTTGTTGTGACACTATTATGCAAAACTTTGCTCCCGAAAAGGAATTTGCCATTGAGTTGAATTAGCTATAGCTAAAATTTTTTGCGCGAATATATAGACGTTTGTCAATATGAGATTATGAGGTGAAATATGACAACAGTAACTGCTAAAAAAATTCATGAAGAAGTACAGACAAGATACGGCCGTATTGCGGCCGAGTTCCAAACGGGCTGCTGTGCCACCGATGCCGGCGGCGACTATATTGAAGAATGTGGTTGTGGGGCTGAACTATATGAGGCCGATCTAAGCGTACTGCCTCAAGATGTGACGGGACTTTCCTTAGGTTGTGGCGATCCCATCACTCTGGCGGAACTACAACCAGGCCAAACTGTGCTTGATCTAGGTTCAGGCGGTGGCATTGATTGCTTTTTGGCGGCTAAACAGGTTGGCTCTACGGGGCGTGTCATTGGCGTGGACATGACTCCTGAAATGCTGGCGAAAGCCAACCGCAACAAGGCCAAAATGGGAGCCGACAATGTGGAGTTTCGCCAAGGCTATATTGAAGATATTCCTGTAAATGAAAATACGGTAGATGTAATTATTTCTAACTGCGTGATCAATTTAAGCCCTGACAAAACGGCCGTCTTCCGTGAAGCGTATCGTGTTCTCAAATCGGGGGGCAAACTGGCCGTCTCCGATATGGTGACACAAGGACATTTTACTCCCCAAGAGCGCATGGACATGTCCCAATGGGCTGGTTGTATAACAGGGGCCGAAGATGTGACAAACTATGCTGCTTGGCTCAAAGAGGCTGGCTTCACCAACATCTCCATCCGTGACAAAGGCGCACCCGATATTGAACTAGCTGATTCTATCAGCCTCGATCAGGCTGCCCGCATCTTTAGTGCCCGCATTATGGCCTGGAAGGCATAATTATTAAAAGGAACTTGGTTGTGATGGCAAACAACCAAGTTCCTTCCTATGCTCATAATGGACAAATTTGAGTTAGACATCCCTATTGCTTGCACATTATCTGAGGCTGACTTGGCCCAACGGCGTGAAAATGTTATGGCAATGTTATTTCAGCAAGCGGAAGCACACCAAGAGTTAGAAGATGGTCACCGCTTCCGTTTTCCTGGCACCGATGATTGGGCTGATCAGCTGCTCAATTTCATCAAGTTTGAACGGTGCTGTTGCGCCTTTTTCACCTTCGAGCTTTCATTTGAACCCAACAAGGGAAGTATCTGGTTTTCTTTGCGCGGAGGGAACGGAGTAAAAGCGTTTATACAGGCAGAATTGGAGGCTGAGGCTATAGGCGCTTAATGGTAACGGCCGTTACCAGCGATCGTGCCGCTGGAGCTTAAGGCTGTACGGCCGTTAAGGCTAACGATATTATGCGAAAAGTCTTGATGATGATTGGTATAAAGGGAGTAATTACGTAATCACGTAACTACTCCGCACATTGCTGGCTAAACTGCTAGAAGGGAATTTCGTCTTCTTCTTGAGCTGCGTCACCAGCAGCGTAATCTCCGCCGCCATCGCTCACATAGCCAGCTTCTTCACGACCACTGAGGAAACGAACCGTATCGGCCGTTATCTCAAAAGACGCACCTACCGAACCATCGTGACGCACAAACGTGCGCGGGCCCCCTGTTTGTGGATCAGGCTTCAAACGACCCTCAACTAAGACCTTGCGCCCCTTGCTTAAATATTGGTTCGCAGATTCTGCTTGCGCACGCCAAACTGAGACACGGAACCAAGTTGTTTCATCCACTTGTTGCCCACTAGACTGGTTTGTCCAACGACGATTGGTGGCAACACTAAAACTAGTAACGGCCGTTCCATCCGGCATATACCGCATCTCTGGATCATTACCCAAATTACCTACAATTACAATCTTTTGATACATGGAACCCACTCCTTAAGAAGAATTTTCTGCAATGCTATCAGCTTTTACAAATTAAACAATTTAGGCCCAAATTATAGCACAAACGTTCTGTATCGACAACTTTGGCCCATATATTCGGGTATTTTGGTCAGTAGATGTCACGATTATACCCAACCGCGCAAACGGACTGCTTCCGCCACCCGATTAACAGCCACCATATAGGCTGCCACGCGGTTATCTACTTGCCGTGCTTGAGCCATATTATGAACCGCATGGAAAGCTGTCGTCATCTTATTATCCAACCGCTCATTGACCAAGCCTTCATCCCAATAGAATTGATACGCGTTCTGCACCATTTCAAAATATGAAACCGACACCCCACCGGCATTACAGAGAAAATCAGGGATGATATAGATGCCCTTATCGTTGAGAATGTTGTCTGCCTCAGGCGTAGTAGGGCCATTGGCCAATTCGGCTACAATTTTGGCCTTGACCCGATCTGCATTAACACTAGTCAGCTGATTTTCTATAGCGGCCGGAATAAGAATATCCACATCTAGTTCCAGTAATTCTTGATTGGTAATCTCATCTGTGCCGGGCAACCCGCCTACCTTGCCATTTCGCCGCATATGGGAATTTACACTGTCCGGAGTAAAGCCATCGACACTATAAATGCCGCCAAATTCATCACTCACTGCCACGACCTTAAGACCAAAGACATCGTAGGCTAAACGATGGGTGAATGAACCAACATTGCCATACCCTTGGATGGCGCAAGTCGCCTCAGCTAAGTTGATGTCCATCAATTTAGCTGTTTCGCGGATGGTGAACAAGCCACCCATAGCTGTGGCGGGAGAACGGCCAGCCGAGCCTCCCAATTCTAAGGGTTTGCCGGTAATAACGCCTGGCTCATGATGACCAGCCAGCACTTCATATTCGTCCAACATCCAGGCCATAATTTGGGGATTGGTGTTGACATCAGGAGCCGGTACATCTTGGGTCAGGCCTACATAGCGGGAGATGGCCCGCATATAGGCACGACTAAGGCGTTCCAGTTCGCCACGTGACATTTCACGGGGATTGCAGATGACACCACCTTTGCCACCACCTAGGGGCACATCGGCAACGGCCGTTTTCCAAGTCATCCACGCCGCCAAAGCCCGAACCGTATCAATCGTCTCATCAGGGTGAAAGCGGATACCCCCTTTGGCTGGCCCCCGCGCATCATTGTATTGCACGCGAAAGCCTTTGAAGGTATGCGTACGGCCGTCATCCATACGAATTGGCAACGTAAAATGGAACTCACGCATGGGTTCACGCAAAAAAGCATGCATGTCGGGGTCTAACTGTAAGGCAAGCGCAGCCTCATCTAACTGCGCTTGCGCTATTGCAAACGGATTTAAATTCTCTTTCATTTTAATTTTTTAACTCCAAGGGACGATATTATGCAAAATGCACAACAAATAGTCTCACTAGATGGCAAGATTGTACTAAATAATATTGCAATAGGAAATAGAAAACAGAATTTCACTACCCGCCTCCTTATAGCTTTGTTACACTGTGGCTTTTGAGGAACC
The DNA here is from genome assembly GCA_965223555.1 of Promineifilaceae bacterium (SeqCode). Classification (GTDB taxonomy): domain Bacteria; phylum Chloroflexota; class Anaerolineae; order Promineifilales; family Promineifilaceae; genus CBDCWU01. Next base: position 874,941 of record CBDCWU010000009.1, on the reverse strand, counting down.
AAAAGTATGTTGGCAGAACTTTTGAATGCATTTTTGTTGTGTACGGCCGTGACCATGTTGGCTTTTTGGCGGGGTTCCCTATCAGAGTCGGGAGTGCTGGCAGCGCTTGTCGTTGGCACCATCACCTATGGTTTGGGTGGCTGGCAATGGGGCGTATTGCTTGGCCTCTTTTTCATCACATCTAGCCTACTTTCTCACTTCAAAGAGGCTGAGAAACGTCAGGCTGCGGAAAAATTTGATAAAGGGCATCAGCGTGATATGGGGCAAGTGCTGGCCAATGGTGGCTTAGGTGTGCTACTGGCTTTGTGCACTGTTTTTGCCCCTTTGCCCCTATGGGCCTTTGCCTTTATAGGTGTGATGGCTACAGTTACGGCCGATACGTGGGCAACTGAACTAGGTACCCTTAGTAAACAACCCCCACGACTTATTACAAACGGCCGTTTCGTTGAGGTGGGTACATCAGGCGGTATCTCCTGGCTAGGTACGGCCATATCTCTACTTGGTGGTCTCTTTATTGGGCTGGCGGCGAGCTGGATGGGGATGGGAACCTCGATATGGGCAACGGCTATTACTGGTGCTATCAGCGGCCTCGTCGGTTCCCTCTTTGACAGCCTACTGGGGGCTACTGTCCAGCAAATCTACTATTGTGACAGTTGTCAAAAAGACACTGAACGCAAAATCCATAAATGTGGCACAACCACCCGTCCACTCCGTGGCTGGTTCTGGCTCAACAATGATCTCGTCAATCTGATTGCGTCGCTGGTGGGTGGGGGAACGGCCGTCTTCCTGCTCAATGCCCTGTAACAGATATAGCTACGTTTTGCAGAAGATTTGATCGTGGTGCAAATTTACATGCGGCTCTCTGTTGCCATATTCGCAGTAAGGGCCAAACTTGATCGTGACCGCACAAACTCATAAATTGTGAACCATACCGTTTTGTGGCGCGGATCAAAAGGCCGCATTAATTCATGCCCTGCCTCTGGAAACAGATCCAGCTTTTTGTCCTGACTGGGTATCTGCTCATATAAAATCTGGGTCAGTTCCGCCTTGACTGCGGGATCATGACCCCCCTGAAAGATTTGCACGGGCAATGTCAGTTGAGGCCAAAGAGAACGGCCGTAACCGATCATCGCCACCATCTCTGCCATGCCCGACGTGGGCACGCGGGCAACCTGTGGCAGGCTAGCTTGTACTTCTGGAGAATCAAAATCCAAGGTTGGATCAAAATCCAGAACCCGTTCCCGCACCAACTTTTGCATACTTGGCTTGCGGCTCTTGTGGGGATGATACCAGGGCATCAGATAGCGAATGAGCCACATCCAATTCAGCCGAGCGTCGGGGGCTTCATAAACCGGAGCCAACATCACGATGCCACCAATACCACCCTGTGTCACAATCAAGTGCGATCCCAATATCGTCCCCATCGAGTGGCTGACAATAAACACCTCATCACACCAGCCGCGAATGGTTTGCAAAGCTTCTTCTACTTCCGCTATCCAATCATGGCGAGAAATTTTGTATAGCTTGTCAGGATAATGACCATGCCCGGGCAGCAAGGGGCAGTGGCAGGTGATACCCTTTGCCTGTAAATATTCTGCCAACGGCCGTGTGCTGGCCGGGCTTCCCATAAAGCCATGTAGCATTAAACAACCGATACGGCCGTTAGCCTGCAACGTATAAGATTGCCGCGCCGAGGGCACGTCATAATTGGGTCTAAAAGGCATACCGTTTCTCCATAAAATTCGGGGGCGATCATAAAGCAATTTTCATGGATCACCAAGTGAGTGGCAGGCAAAAACAAACGAAATGTTAATGGCAAGCAGCCCTTATCCGTGCTAGAATCGACGATTGTTTTATTTACGATTTATGATTAACAAATTGTGATTTGAAACCCTTCCACACTATTGTCAATCGTCAATCCACAATCGAAAACCACCCATGTCTCTAGACAAAATCGTCGTGCGTGGCGCACGCGCCCACAACCTCAAAAACATCAACGTCGAAATTCCCCGCGACAAACTGGTCGTCATCACCGGCCTTTCCGGCTCCGGCAAATCCTCCCTCGCCTTCGATACCATCTTCGCTGAGGGCCAACGCCGCTACGTCGAGAGCCTTTCTGCCTATGCCCGCCAATTCTTGGGCCAGATGGAAAAACCGGACGTAGACCAGATCGAAGGCTTAAGTCCAGCCGTTTCTATTGATCAGAAGGGGGTTAGCCACAATCCGCGCTCCACTGTGGGTACTGTCACTGAGATTTATGACTATTTGCGTTTGCTCTTTGCCCGCGTGGGCACACCCCACTGCCCCCAATGTGGCCGACCCGTTATGCCCCAATCGGCCGAGCAGATTGTTGAGAGTGTGCAGAAGATGCCGTGCGACAGCCGTATCCAGGTTCTGGCCCCCCTCATCAAAGATCGCAAGGGACATCATCAAACTGTGTTTGATGATGTGCGCAAAGCTGGCTTTGTGCGAGTGCGTGTTAATGGCAAAGTACACCAGGTAGATGAGGAAATTGAGCTAGAACGCTACCAAAATCATTCAATTGAGGCCATTGTAGACCGCCTCATTATCCGTTATGCACCTGACGATAACAGCGAGGAGGCCCAAGCGGATCGTTCGCGCTTGACCGATTCTATTGAGACGGCTTTGCGGCTGGGCGATGGTGTTGTCATCATCAATGATGTTACAGACCGCGACAATCCCAGCGACCGTCTCTTTTCTGAGCATCTTAACTGTGTTTATGATGGCACTAGCATCCCTGAAATCGAGCCGCGCACGTTCAGTTTCAATAGCCCACATGGCGCTTGTACCACCTGTCAGGGCTTAGGCACGAAGAAGGCTATTGACCCCGAGCTGGTTGTGCCCAATAAAGATATTTCGTTGGTTGATGGCGCCATTATTGGGTGGCCCACGGATGATAAACAGGGTTATTATTGGCAATTGCTTAAAGCAACGGCCGATCACTTCAAAATTCCCACTGATGTGCCCGTACACCAGCTAACTGATGCCCAAATGCGTGTTCTTCTCTATGGCAGTGGGCAAGAGACGATCACTGTCTCTTACAAAAACCGAGCTGGCGATACCCGCCATTATCACACACAACACGAAGGTGTGATCCCTAATTTACAACGACGACACAAGGAATCCACCTCCGATTATGTGCGCGATAAGTTGGAGGAGTTTATGGTGGATATGCCTTGTGAGACTTGTGCTGGCTCGCGTTTGCATCCCGTGGCTTTGGCTGTGACCATAGACGGCCGTAATATCAGCGACACCACCAACCAACCTGTGCAAGATGTTTTGCCCTGGGTGCGGACATTGCAAGATGAAAGCACCACCCCCCTTACCTCGCGCCAAACCATGATTGCTCGTTCTATCCTCAAGGAGATCAGTGAACGGCTCACCTTCATGATTAACGTTGGTCTGGATTACTTAACGCTAGACCGTACAGCCGGAACACTGAGTGGTGGGGAAGCCCAACGCATTCGGCTGGCGACGCAGATTGGCAGCCAGTTGATGGGTGTATTATACGTGTTGGATGAGCCAAGTATTGGCCTACACCAGCGCGACAATGCCCGCCTGATTCACACGCTGCAAGGAATGCGCAATTTGGGTAATACGGTGTTGGTGGTGGAGCATGATGAAGACACCATGCGCTCGGCTGATTGGATTATTGACCTGGGGCCAGGGGCTGGGTTGCATGGTGGTGAAGTGGTCACAGAGGGCACACCAGCGCAGATAGAAAAGCATCAAACTTCATTGACAGGGGGATATTTGAGCGGCCGTTTGGCGATTCCTACCCCCGGTGAACGGCGACAAGGTACAGGCGAATTCGTCAAAATCATTGGTGCACGCGAAAATAACTTGAAAGACGTTGACATCTGCATCCCATTGGGTCAATTTGTCTGTGTTACAGGTGTGAGTGGCAGCGGTAAAAGCTCCTTTTTGATAGAAATTCTGAGCAAGCGCCTGTATCAGCATTTTTACCAGTCTAAAACACTGCCCGGTAAACATGATCACATTGAAGGGCTGGAACATTTGGATAAGGTGATTGAGATAGATCAAAGTCCGATCGGCCGTACCCCCCGTTCCAATCCCGCTACCTACACCAATCTTTTCAATCCTATCCGCGATCTCTTTGCCAAGCTGACAGACAGTAAGTTGCGGGGATATAAACCAGGGCGCTTTAGTTTTAATGTGAAGGGAGGTCGCTGCGAGGCCTGCCAGGGCCAAGGACAAAATCGCATCGAAATGCAGTTCCTACCCGATATTTATGTACCTTGCGACATCTGTAAGGGAGCGCGATATAACAAGGAAACGCTGCAAGTGACATACAAGGGCAAAAATATTGCCCAAGTGTTGGATTTGAGCGTAGAAGAGGCTATCGAGTTCTTCGAGAATGTACCGCCCATCAAGCGTAAGTTGAAAACAATGATGGATGTTGGTTTGGGCTACATTACGCTGGGCCAGCCGGCGCCCACACTTAGCGGTGGCGAGGCGCAACGCATCAAGTTGAGCCGTGAACTATCCAAAATTGCCACTGGGCGCACCATTTATATTTTGGATGAGCCGTCTGTTGGCCTCCACTCGCATGATGTGGCGAAGCTGATTGTGGCGCTGAACAAGCTAGTGGACAAGGGCAATACGGTCATCATCATTGAGCATAATTTGGATATTATCAAGGTAGCTGATCATTTGATTGATTTGGGGCCAGAAGGTGGCAATCGTGGTGGCGAGATCATCGCCGAGGGCACACCGGAAGCGGTGGCCCGGGTGGCTAAGTCGTATACAGGCCAGTTTTTAAGAGAGTATTTGAGTTTGAACGGCCGTACAGATTGAGTCTTCATTCCCCCTGTCTTTTCTCCTATTTACAAGCCACTTGGTCGTGATTATAGTAGGGTCTCGTTTTGGAAAATCAACAAGATACCGATTAATTTGTTCTATACAAATATGAGCTAATTTTTCTAAACCTACCCCAAAATCTCGAGTTATACTCAAGGTTTATACTTGTAAGAAACCACTTACAGCTACTTACCCCCACTATCAACCGACATCGCCCTATCATCCAGCTAGTAGAATCCCACGCATTTCCTGGTTTCGTCAGGCACATAAAAAAGCCTATGTTAAAGCAAGGTGAGAGTGCTTTATGATAATGAATGCCAGCCATATCGGAGAAAAAGATTCGATTTTTAAGCCGCTGTGGAATTTTATACCTATAGCTCAATACCAAACACCGCGTGCGCCAGCACGAGAAAATATGCGTAATAGCATTTCTTATATTTGGAGACAATTGCATCCAGTAACGATCTCAGGTCGTTTTAATCGCCGTAAGATAGTACCCGTACCTCCCTTTCTCCTAAATCGAGCCGCACCGCCCCCTGATTTGAAACAGGTTGTGATGGCCTTAGAGAGTGCGTTAACAGGGTGGTTTACTAACACAGAATCACATGAACCCATCAAAGTTGTCATCGGAGCGCCAGGTAGTTATGTGGATGAGGTCGTTAAAAAATTGGCGCAACAAAATGACTGGCAGTTAATGGGCCCCCCTTCCGCCCAAGAGATATTGTCTGGGGGTGAGAAGTGGTTTGAGATGATAGACCCGAACGAAATGGTGCCATTGGTTATTCCGCGCTTGGGAAAATGCTACTTACGCCATCAAGATGGCCTGCTTCTCATTAGCCGATTATTAGATTGGCTGCAATCCACAAAACGGCGCTGTTTATTGGCCTGTGATAGCTGGGCTTGGTCTTATCTATCAAAAGCGATGCAAATAGATGTTAGTCTACCACCTCCATTATCACTAGCCCCTCTTGATGGTGCCAAACTACAGTTTTGGCTGCCTACTTTGGCGAGTATTGGTACTGGCTATTTTGAATTTCGAGATGCTCTTGGCGGCCACCCCCTTTTTTCAACGATTGACAACTATGCTGAACAGATCCAGCAAAATGCCAGGCCCAGACAAATGGAATGGTATGGTGATTGGATTGGAGTCAGCTATTATCTGAAACAATTAGCCGCTTACAGTCGTGGCTTACCTCATGTCGTCTGGTCCTTGTGGCGTCACTCACTACAAATGTTGAGTATAGAAAATGATCAGCCCTCCAGCAAGAATAGGAGTCATAACAATAGATATACAGTTTGGGTACAGCCCTGGACAAAACTAGAACTGCCAATTGTGCCCCAATGGGCCAATACAGATGAAGCGATGGTTTTACATACACTTTTATTGCATGGTGGTGCTTCAGCCGAATTGGTGACTTTTTTGCTGCCATTTTCACATGATCAAGTGCGCTGTATTTTGCACAGTCTGTCATTTCCAGGGTTGGTCGAGGTCAACCAACATGGTGTTTGGAATATACCTTTACTCGCTTATCCAGCGGTGCGTCAATTTATGCAAGATGAGGGCTTTTTGGTTGATGGTTTCTAAGGGGTAAAGTGCCCATTCGCCAATAAAGCATGGAATGGGCGAGTGGGCTTGTAAGCAGCCGTTCGGTGGGGAAAGTGCCGAGTTAATTCTGAACGGCTAATGAACTGGCTGAGCCAGTTCGTTAGATTTTACAAAGAGGTATGCGATGCCTAAAGATTTGCTAAAGGAAATTACCAGTCTGGCACTAGTACAAATTGGTCTCATCATTTTGGCTGCTTGGCTGATGCTTAGATTTGTACAATGGTTTTTGCCATGGTTGGCAACACAAGCTCCCAGCCGTCTGCGCCTACATCTACTGCCCTTAATGCCCATTTTGCAGCTTGTTATCATTTTGTTAGCGGTTATCAATATCCTCTCGTTGATTATCTATCTGACCCCTGAAAATTTATTAGTCGCATCGGGGGCGATAGCGGTTGCGCTGGGTTTTGCCTTTCAAGATTATGTGAGTAGTTTGATTGCGGGTATTGTCACGATCTATGAACGGCCGTATCGCACAGGCGATTGGATTCGGATTGGGGATGCTTATGGTGAGGTAACGGCCGTTCGCTTTCGGGCAGTGGAGTTGGTGACACCGGATGATACGGTGGTGTTGATACCCCATAAGAGGCTCTGGGAAGCCACGATCTTTAATGACAATAATGGACAACGGGAACATATGTGTGTGGCTAATTTTTATCTGCATCCTGAACATGATGCCGAACAGGTACGGCAAAAATTACGCAATGTTGCTTTGACCAGCCCTTATTTGCAATTGAATAGACCAATTGCTGTGATCATTCAAGAAATGCCCTGGGGCACACATTATCGCCTAAAGGCATACCCCATTGACGGCCGTAATCAATTTAAGTTCACCTCAGACATGACCGTTCGCGGCAAGGTCACTTTAATGAATATGGGTGTGAAACCAGCTATTGCCCCACAGGCTGCGATTCCTTAATCAAGGAAGGAGTTCAAGGCAGCACTACTAAATTGGTTGGGTACGGCCGTTTCTTCACTGCCATTTACCGTTGTGCGCCGCCAATTATTGGCAATATGTCGCCCCTGCCGGAACACGCCGCCGCCAGATGAACCAATTTCATTAAAGTTGTCCAGTTCCAGCTTGGGTGTTTCACCATCAATTATCACCGCTTGAATTTCGACCCAATCTACATGAGCCGTTGTCCCATCCCAATCTATTTGGGCCACTTCCTGCCCTGGCTGTAGCGATAGGTTTGTCCAGATTATGAAGTCGGCTGAAGGAATACTCAGGCTATCAAATAATCCTTCACCTGTTTCTGTCTGAAAATCAAGCACCAATGTTTGACCGTCCTCGTAAACCACACGCATGATGTTGATGTCAGCTTTAGACAAGATGGGTTCGCCCGTACTAGTGAAGAGGGAAACTAATCCTGTGATTCGTCCTGCTGCCAGTAGGTCAAAGGGCATCTGGTAATGGTTGTGGGTGATGAGGTAACGGCCGTCTTTGACTGTGCCGTGTCCCATCTCTGTTTCCAGCTGGGTCCAAGTAGCTGTATTCTCCTCTGCTGAAGCCAACCAACCACTCATCTGAATACGAACTGTCGTTGCCAGTGCCTCTTCTTCCCACCGCCGGCAGATAGCTGTGTCTGCTGGTTGGGGCTGCCTACAGCGGATCTCGACCGGAGTTGGGATCGGCGATGCGGCCGGAACCGAAACTGGGGCTGAGACTAAGGCTGGGGAGGTGGTAGGCTGGAAGTTGTTGGCCTGAATCACGGCCGTTTCCATTTGACAACCAACGAAACCAAAAGAGAAGATGACGATGAGGCAAATGCCGAAAAGTGAGCGGTTCATCCGATTTGCTCCTTGTTTGCATGAGTTCCGCTCAGTCTCAGTGCCGGCCGTCACGGGCTGATCATCAAGGCGCAAACGAACCGTCAACAAAGTGTCAACAAGCCACCCAAGGCCCACCTAACTGTGTTATAATCAGCCGCCATGTCGTCTTTATCTTTATCTTTGTTGGGACACCTCTCTGTTGCCTGGGGTGAACGGCCGTTCACCACTTTCCGCTCCAATCGAGTGCCAGCTTTGTTGGCCTATTTGGCCGTGGAAGCAGATCGTCCTCATCGGCGTGAAGCCTTAATGGCATTACTGTGGCCGGGGATGCCGACTGTTTCAGCCCGGCAAAACCTGCGCCAGACGCTCTATCTGCTGCGTAAGGACATACCCAAGCTGGCTGCCAAGACAGGCACAGGCACAGTGCCTTTGCTGTTGAGTAATCGTCATACAGTGCAGCTAAACTCGGATGGTGACTTGTTCTTGGATGTGGCTCAGATGGAACAGTTGGTAAATGGTGGCACAACGGCCGTTCAGCTAACCGAAGCTATTGCTCTCTATCGTGGTGATTTTCTAGCAGACTTCTATTTGCCAGATAGCGAGAATTTTGAGGAGTGGGCGGCGGCACGACGGGCTGCATACCGTCGTTTGGTGCTGGCTGCTATGACTCGATTAACGGCCGTTCATCTGGAACAAAATGACTTAACAGAAGCCGAAACATATGCCCGACGCCAGTTGGAGATGGACAATTTGCGCGAAAGTGGTCATCGGCAGTTGATGGCAGTTTTGGCCGGAAACGGCCGTCGCCGTGCTGTCCTCTCCCACTATGAAAACCTCAGTCACCTGCTACAAGCAGAACTGAACATTAAACCTTCACCCGAAACAGAAGCCCTGGCACAGGCTGTTCGGGCTGGTGAATTGAGGGGGAAGGCTGTAGCGGGGAGGGAGGAAAGAGGAGCGCAATCTGCCCTCTCTACGCCCCACTCTTCCCCCTCCCCACCTCTCCCACCCCACAATTCACCTCCTCAAGCCACCCCTTTTATCGGCCGTGCGCAGGAACTGACAACGCTGGCTGGCTTTTTAACAGACCCCAGCATACGGTTAGTGACAATTGTGGGGGCAGGCGGCATGGGTAAGACACGGCTGGCTTTGGCGGCGGCGGAACAGCAAATTACGGCCGATGCTCTTTTCCCCCACGGCATCTTCTTCGTGGACCTGGCCCCACTTAACGACTCGGAGCAAATGGTTTCAACCATCGCCGATGCCCTCAACTTTCCCCTGCAAGCGGGCGACGGCCGTTCGCCCCAACAGCAACTCCTCGACTTCCTAGCCCGTAAAAAGATGCTGCTCTTGCTCGACAACTTCGAGCATTTGCTGGCTGGGGTGGCTTTTGTAACCGACATTTTGCAAGCCGCACCTGATGTGCAAATTTTAGTCACCTCAAGGGAGCGGCTGCATCTGCGGGCCGAGCAACTGTACACCATTGAAGGATTAGCATTTGCCGATGGTGAGCGTGATGATGTCATCCAGTCTTCGGCCGTTCAGCTCTTCCTCCAATCGGCTCGACGTAACCAACCAGATTTTGCTCTACATAGTGAAGAAGATTTCCGCCATCTAGCTCACATTTGCCACACAGTAGCGGGAATGCCACTGGCTTTGGAGTTGGCCGCTTCGTGGGTAGATATATTGCCGCTAGGGGAGCTGGTAGACGAGTTGCAGCAGGGACTGGGTTTTCTAGAAACGGACATGCACGACATACCAGAACGCCATCGTAGTGTGCGAGCGGCTATGAATCATTCCTGGCAAAAACTAGACGAGAAGGAGCAAGCTGTTTTTGCCAAGTTGTCGGTGTTCCGGGGTGGTTTTACGCGAGAGGCGGCGCAGGCGGTAGCGGGAGCCAACTTGTGCCAGTTAGCCCGGCTGGTGAATAAGTCGTTGGTGCGCGGCGGCGGAAAGAACGGCCGTTACACTCTCCATGAACTCCTGCGCCAATACAGTGCTGAGAAGTTGGCGGAGGACAGTGAAATAGAAACGGCCGTGCGTCAACAGCACAGCCACTTCTACTGCATAGCTTTGCAAAATTGGGAAGCTGATCTGAAAGGCCCGCGCCAGCGAACGGCCATGGCTGAGATGGAAGCCGACTACCAAAATATCGTAGCTGCTTGGAATGAAGCACTCTTACGAGGGCATCTAGCACAGCTAGTTAACGTCGTGAATGGCTTGGGGACATTCTATAATCTCACAAATCGTTGGGTTGACGGCATTGCCACTATGCAAAAGAGTGCGGAGAAAATACAAGATAGCTCTGGCGACACGCCCACAACCGTGACAGCTGCTCAATTGCTAGTCTGGGTATGGGCTTGGCAAGGTAGTCTTGAGGCAAGCAAACCAGGTTTCTATCCTTTCCAACCCGCTATCGCCCTAAATTCCTTGCAGTCAAGTTGGACATTGATATCACAACCTGTTCTAGTTGGTAGTGATACACGTGCTGAAAAAGCGTTTATACAGTTGCTATTTGGGATCATTCTGCTGTATTCAGAAAGGGAAAAAGGTAAGGAGCATCTGGCCGCCAGTCTATATCTGTACCGATCTTTGGGTGACGATTGGGGTGTAGCGGAGGCATTGAGTGCCCACGCCCCTTATGCCTATTTTGCAGAAATGCCAGAGCAAACTTACAAGATCAGTCAGGAAAGCCTAGCTTTGTTTCGGCAGATTGGCGAACCCCGCAGAGTGATACAAGCTCTCAAAGAATTAGGTTCTTGGGCCAGGCACGTTTTGGCTTTTGAAGAGGCTTATAATCTTTTTGAAGAGGCTTACGTCGCAGCCCAAGTAGCGGGGTATCATCAAGAGATGATGCACATACGCCGTACTGCTGCTTGGTTGGCTTGGTATCTGGGCCAATTTGATCAAGCGCTTACTTACCAGCAAGAAGCCCTTGCTTTGTCCAAGCAAATCAACAGCCTACTGGACAAGGCAAGTATCTTAACCGATATTGCGCTTACTCATGTATATCTTGGTAACCCCTCTTGGGCCATAGACTTGTTTCAAGAAAGTATGGAAGTCGCCCCTATGTATGATGCAGATTGGTCAATGATGTTTCTACCATTCGCACATCTCCATGCTGGTCGCTATGGAACTGCCGAATCGCTTATCAACGTGGAAATCAAGGACTTCCATCACCAAATTTTGGCTTGGGTAAAATTGACTCAAGCTAAATATACTGAAGCTCTCTCACTGGCAAAGCAGCGGTTTGAAGGACTTGGGAAAGGTCGAATTGAAGAACGCACTTGGATACAGGTTCCTCTGGCGTTTGCCTTGTGTAGGCTGGAGCAGGTGAATGAAGCCAAGCAAGAACTTTACCAGTGCCTACAAACCTGTTTGCAGATACGGGCTTTCCTGCCTCTCATGCAGTTGATGCCCCTTATTCCGGTGGTGTTGGCTGATGGGGCTGATGACAGAGGCAAAGAACGAGCCGTTGAACTTTATGCCATGGCTGAAAGCTTGCCTTTTGTGGGCAATTCGCAACTGTTTGCTGATTTGACAGGCAAGACGATGACGGCCGTTGCTAAAACCCTACCCCCCGCTGTGGTAGTCTCTGCCCAGGCACGGGGTCAGGAACTAGACTGGTGGCAAACGGCCGAATCCCTCCTCACTGAACTCAAAGAGCTAGGTTGGTCAGGCCCGGTTGATTAAGTAGAAGCACATCAAGAGCCACGGCGTATCTCCTCAGCATATTGGCGTAGTTGTTCACGGGCAGCACGGCGAAAGGGGAGACTGTCATTGTAGGTGTGCCACAGTTGTGATCTGGCTTTGCGCCAGGAGTCGGGAGTGCGTTCATAGAAGAGACGGCCGTCTCGCACAATCTCAAAGCCTAAAACCGGGTCTAAATCGGGCGTGACAATGACCAGATTTACCTCTTTATCCAGCAGCCTTTCCAATTCAACTAGCCAATGCACTTTGGTCATTGGTGCCATGGATTCTGCTAGCCACAAGGCTAGATCAACATCGCTTTTGTCGTGGGCTTTGCCCGTTGCTTGTGACCCAAAGAGGACACAGAGGCGTAACGGCCGTTCACGGCACCACTTCTCGATCTTGGATTGCCACTGCAGATTGATCATCGTGCGGATTATACCTGAAAGTGTCCCGGCCGATTAGAGCGCAGCATAAAGAGCTTCAATCTCTTGCACCTGCTCGGCCATAGTGCGGACGGGTTGGATGTTCTGGCGTAGTTGGTTGAGGGCAGTAGGGTTGGCCAGGAGTTCAGCCAAAACGTTATGTAAAGCTTCTGTGTCACCGGGAGGGATGAGACGGCCGTCTATCCCATCTTGTATCTTTTCTGTCATGGCGCCAATGCGGGAAGCGACCAGGGGCACAGCAACAGCGAAAACCTCCTGAATGGTCAGAGGGGAAGCTTCGTACCAGAGGGTGGGCAGCACGACCACATCGAGCTGGGCTAGAGCCGCCCACACATCAGCACGGGAAACGGGGCCAGCGAAGTGGATGCCAGGATGTTGGGCCTGCTGTTGAAGTTCAGCCACATAATCGGGGAAGGTGTCTAAATGGCCGTATAATGTCAACTTCACTCCTTCATGAGGTAACTGATTCACCGCCGCAATCAAGTGGTGTACGCCCTTTTGCCAGCCCAAGCTGCCAATGTAGCCGATGTGCAGGGTGTTCGGCTGGCGCGGCGAACGGGCGGCCAAAACATTTTGGATATGTTCGTGCGGCACGTCGATACCATGTGGAATGACGACCATATTGGGGCCGGCCAGACCCATTTGTTGGTAGATTTGCTGCACAAAGTGGGTGGGGGCGATGACTTTATGGGCGCGGTGCAGGATGGTGCGTAATCGACTGTTACGCCGACGCATGAGTGGGGCGACTACCGGAGTTAGCCATTGCGGCTGCCCTGCTCGGGCCAAGGCACAGCGACCACAGTTGTGAAAACGGCCGTCTGGCCCTTGGCAAATTGTGCTGTCGTCATTGGTAATGAGTTGGGCATTGCCACAGCCGTACCAATAATCGTGCAGGGTGATGACTATAGGAACCTGAATAGTGTCTATCAGGCTAGCGGGCAAGCCCATGAGATGTTGGATATGTACCAGATCGGGTTGTTCTTTTTGTAGAACGGCCGTAAACATGGCCTGCAATTCCCTATTGCCGAAGGTGCTGAGAAAAACACGCGAGCGGCTGCGGGGACCAGTGGCTGCGCCATAGACGCGAATCCCATCAGCAGTCGTTGACCTCATTTCTCCCTCAGTCTGTGACGGATAAAAGACAGCTACGGAATGACCAGCAGCGACTTGGTATTGGGCCAGCGTCTGGGTATACAGTTCGGTACCGCCCGTGCTTTCGGGCAGGTATTGGTGGACGATGTGGAGGATTTTCATCGGTAATCGGTGGTCAGTAAGCCGTAATCAGTGAGCAGTGAGTAATGAATGGTAGTGGAATTCTACTTGGTCAGTGACGTTATCCCAACTGTATTGATGGCTGACTTTGGTACGGCCGTTTTGGCCTAACTGGTGTGCCAAGTTTGGCTGCGTCAGCAAGCGGCGGATGGCTTGGGCCAGGGCGGTGACATCGCCGAAGGGGACGAGGAGGCCGTTTTGATCTTCGTCTATGACATCTGGAACACCACCCGCCCGCGCTCCAATGACGGGCTTGCCGTGGGCCCAGGCTTCCAGGAAGACGATGCCGAAGGAGTCGGCGTGGGAGGGCATGATAAGTAGATTACAGGCTTCAAGGAGGGCATGTTTTTCGACCTCGGTGACGATGCCTAACGGCCGTATCTGCTGCCGCACGGGGGCTGGAACCCGGGCCAATGCTTGCTCGAATTCGGCCGTTATTTGACCAGCAATGGCCCAAGTGAGGGGCAAACCCTCTTCATGCAATTGGGCGACGGCTTGCAGGGTATGGATGGCCCCCTTGCTGTGATTGGCGCGGCCTAAGAAGAGGATGAAGGGTGGCTTTAGCTGATATTTGGCCAGGGGATCGGCCGCTTGCCAATTGTCTGGTAGGGGATCGAGACCGCCACCAACGGCCGTTACCTGCCTTAGCTCAAGACCGCGATCTTGCAGCCCTTGTTGTTCAATCCTGGTGAGTGTAAATACTACATCCGCTTCACGCAAAGCCCGCTGCTGGTGATCCATTGTTGAATTAAGAGCCACCCTATCACGCGGCCCTGCACCCAAATGGGCAAATGGGGTCACAGCCAGGGGCAGATTCTGCTTTTTGGCCCACTGCCAGCCTACTATGAGAGGGTATTCCCAAGAAATGTTGAAGCTATGCACTAAGTCGAACTGTTTAGGGAGTTGGTTGAGAGTTGGGGATAGCTTTTGTATGGGAGGAATGGCGCGGGCAAGGTGTTGCAGAACGGCCGTTTGCTCTCCCGGCAGCAGGGAAATCAGCACCATCAACTTGCGCCACGCCAGCAACATAGGCCAACCACCAGGCAAACGGCGAACGGGACAGCGAATTACCTCAATGCCCGCATCATCTTCATAAGTGATATCCGTGCCACAGCCTTGCCACAGGTCCCGTTCTAGCTGCGCTGTGCTGGTGAGCACAGTGACACTATGACCGCGCTGCACCAGATTATGAGCCAAGGAACGCGTGTACCGTTCACCACCTCCCGTAAAGGGGGGAAAGGCTGGGGTCATGAACAAGAGGCGCATAAAAGCATTATGGCCTGTTCAAGGGGATGGAGCAACATCTTTGGCCACATCTGACAGGTCTTTCGAGACCTGTCAGATGTAAATTATTGGCTGATATAAGGTAAATAAGCTGGATAGATTTCAGGTACAACCATGACAGTTATGTCAACTGTCTGGGGGCTACCAGCAATATCGCCACCGTCAATTGTCACTGTGGCATGATGATTGCCCAGCCCTAATCCGGCAGGTGTGATGGTTAAGGTGACACTATCCATTTCAGTAGAGACTGTGCCTGAGTTTGGGGAAAGGGTGGCCCAACTTGGCTGTGAAGAGCTGGCAGTCCAGTCTAGCGAACCGTAGGCGGCATTGTAGATGAGGATGTTCCTTTGGCTTGGAGTCGGTGCATTGATGTCGCTCAGAAAGGTGAGAGCATTTGGCGTAGCTGCTAACAAAGGCCGGGCTGCAAAGCTGGTACGAGCCGCATTTTGTTTGAACATAGGCCAATCGGCTTCTCCGGAACCAGGCAAATCCCAAACATAAAGGTTGCTATTATTGACAACCATTTCCAACTCACCGTCCCCGTCCACATCACCAATGGCAGGCAAATTGCGTAATGAGCCGTTAGCAAAATAGAAGTCGGCATTAGGGGGGTTGGTGGTGGTCGTTAACTGGCTACCATTGCCTGTGACGATAGTCACTGACCAACCTGTGGTGATAAATATCTCCATAGCCCCATTGCCCGTGTAATCGGCCAAGACCAAGCCGCGTCCAACATTATAGCTAAAACCATTGCCTGATTGGTCAACTGGGGTCATTCCATCTTGGAAACCGGAAACGGCCGTTCCCGTATGATGCCAAGCATAAAGTTTCTGATCCATGCTCAAAGCTACTATCTCGGGATCACCATCACCATCAATATCGCCTACAGCAGGCGAAGCAGGCGTTGAGCCGCCAACTAACTGCCCACCTTCCCAACCGGATAATTCATCGCCTTCATGATCCCAGCCAAATATGCGGAAACCATCTGTAGGGTGATCCGAGCTGTGGTTGAAAAACCAAGTGCCCGTCCCCATGAAGATTTCGGGATCACCATCATTATCAATATCGTAGATGGCTGGGGTAGACTGCATAATTTCCAGGGCGGAGATATGGAAGCCGGGTAGAGCCTTGCCAAAACGATCCAGACCATAGACGGTTCCGCCGCAGTAGCCGGGTGACCAAGCAATCACATCAGGTAGGGCATAAGGACAGCTCCATCCCTCCCCCTCCCCTTCCCAAGAGTCATCAAAATTGCCCTCGTCTGTGCCAATCAAAATGTCTAAGTAGCCATCGCCGTCTAAATCAGCCAGAGTAGGTGATCCCCAAATTGTATCGGCTAAACGGCCGACCAGAACAGACCAACCAAAGCGGGTATGATGTTTACTGTTGGGGGGGAAACCAGGCACAGGTGTACCATCATGATGCCAAGCGTAAATGCGCTTATCGAAGCTGGCCGCAACGATTTCTAGATCACCATCCTTGTCCAAATCGCCGAGGGCAGGGGTACTGTAGGCAGGGTCTGGACAGTTGGTGGGGGGGATGTCGAAATCGGAAGTGAGCTGGGGCCAGTTGGGTTTGACACTGCCATTGTGTTCCAAGACGATGACGCCACCCTGATAGCAAATAGTGCCATGGGATTTGCCCGCACCCATAACGATTTCGGGAAGTCCATCATTGTCAATATCAGCTACAGCAGGCGAGGATTCGATTTTTTGGCTATTAGCGTCTAGGCCAAAGGCAGGGGCGATGTCTACGTCAAAGAGCTTGGTTCCAAATTCTGAAGGGCTGTTGTCGGTGATGGCAATGACACGGCCGTCTGTGGTTGCAACCACAACATCAAGAACTCCATCATTGTTCATGTCTGCCAAAACAGGTGAAGGAACATGTCCATCTGTGTCAGAAGCGAGGTTGTCACAGGCAAGGTCATTGGACTTGAGGCCACAACGCCAGACAGGAGAAATGGTTCCCCCATTAGACGCAACTGCAGCCAGTGACTGCTGACTTACACTGCTGCATACGAGGATTAGGGTAAGAGCGAACATGAGAAAAGCGAAGCGGGCAGAAAAAGGTAATTTCAACATAAGCATCCTTTGTTTCACAATATGGTTTCAATTGACGGCCTTCTCGCGCTAGTGGAGTAGACAAAGGTGGAAATGAACGCGAATGAAGCCCAGGGGTTATTCTGGCACAAGGAATAGCAGTTGTGAAGAGGACTAGGGGTCTATTATTTGGCTGAGGATGGTTTTGTATTTGTGGAGGATGATGTCCCAGGTATAGTTTTGGGCGGTGAAAGCATGACCTTGCCGCCCTAATTTATGGCGTAGTTCGGCCGATTCCAATAATGTGTTCAGAATCATGGCAAATTCATCATAGGAATGGTAGTAAAGACCGCCATTGCTGCGTTGACACTGCTGTTTGAGAACTTGACAACGGCCGTTGACCAACATCGGCCGTTCCATCCACCACGCTTCTAAAGCAATCATAGAGAGGCTCTCAAACAGGGAGGGCATTACGACGACAGAAGCGGCTCGAATAGCATCGAATTTGTCTTGCTCAGAGACAAAGCCAAGAGACACTATATCAGGGTGATCGGGTAATGAAATTTGTGATTTCCCAATCAGAACTAATTTGCAAGGTGTGTCATTTTCCTGGCGGAAACGGCCGAAATAATCTAGCAATTCAGGCACATTTTTGGCCTGGTTAATACGTCCAACGTATAAGATAAAGGGCTCGTGGATGCCGTATTTTTGTTGAAAGCGAACGGCCGTTGCCTGCGCAGGCACGTTGATCCCTACTCCGGCCACAATATGAGGGGTCGCCTCATTTTGAGTAGCACCGTTCACAGTCTGTCGCTCTGTTTCCGTGTTGTAGACAATCATTTGGGGCAAATGGAAAATAGAGCGATAAATGGGAAAGTAGAGATACGGCTCTTCATGGGCTGTTGGCACCAGAATAGCCTTGTCTGAGACGAGGGGGAGGCCAAAAAAGGTTGTAGCATAAAGATATGTGAAAAAAATGAAAGCATCGAATTCATAGTATGAATCGCGGATGAAATTGAGCAATGGGGTAGAGTATGGCCCTTGATCATAACGCATCCAGTGAAATTCATCGTAGAGAGTGTGCACAGTTGTGGCTAAGCGGCCAGTGCGCTGGCTGGATTTGGCCCAATCACGAGGAGCATCTACTGGAAAGCGATGGATTGTGACCCTGTTTAGTTGGCTCTCGCCAGGCTGATAGGAATCAGCCCACGTGGTAGATTCAAGGGCACAGGTGGTGATGACGTGCATTTCGGCCATTTCCAATAGGTGCTCGGCTAACCAGCGGGCGTGTAATTCAGCGCCACCATTGACTTCTTCGCCGTATCGTTGCACAACGATGGCTAATCGCCACGGTCTATGAGGCACGATTGGTTACTCCCTGGAAGAATGAATTGAGTTGTGCCATAAATTGATGGTGTACGTGGGGTTCGAGAAAGGCTTGTACGCGCTGCCTCTGCTGACTGATGAGGCGTTGGCGTAGAGATTGATCGCTGAGAAGGATGTCTACTAGTTCAGCTAGCTGCTCGAAATTTTTATGATGAAATTGCACACCTACTTTGTCTAAGGTGTAGGGAATGCCCGTACTGGCATAGGCCAAGATAGGTAGTCTTAGGTACATGCTTTCGATGAGAGGTTGGCCGAAGCCTTCATGTTCGCTCATGGAGATGTAGAGATCGGCCGTTTTGTAATAGGTCACCATATCCTGCTGAGACACCTTACCCGTTAAAGTAATATGTTCACTCAGGCCCAAATCGGACGCCAGCCATTCCACCCATTGATCATATTTGACAGCCCAGCGATCACCAACGAGCAGGAGGTGGACATCGGAGCGAATGCGTTGTAGATAGTAAAGCAGCTTCACGAGGTCTTCTTGCTTTTTGTTGGGTGAAAAACGGCCGACAAAAAGCAGTTTTGGCCCCATTTGGCGTAGTCGCGCCGCTAATGGTTCATTCAGGGGCAGATCATATTGCTTTTGGGGCATGATGAGGGGGACAACGGCCGTTTTTCCATAACCGGCTTCTTGTAATTCCCGTTCGTTGAAGCCAGAAACGCCAATAGCCAGGTCTGTTTGGGGCTGGAGAATGGCTAACTGTGCCTGGCCCTGGGCCGTCATCTGTGTCCAGGCTGGGTTAATGCGGTTGAAAAACTCGGGTGGCGTCACATTGTGATGTATCAAAATGAGGCGTACAGATTGCCCCAACAGCCAGTCAGCGACGTTGGAGCCGAGGCTGTGGTGATAGATGACATGGGGGGCTTGGCGTGAGGGGTGGTAGGTGAGAAACGGCCGTACTTCATCAGCCACGCTGTCATGGATATGTTCGCCATAAATCTCTGACCGTATGCCCATCTCTCTGAGCCAGCGCCGAATGGTGAAGGCATGTTGGGTGATGGCATCGCCTTGGGTAGCACCAGTTAGAAATTGGTGGAGTGTTCTGGGTAGCATCGTTATCGGAGATTGGAGACTAATCCCTAATCTCCCCGGGCTTTAATAATTCAATTTCCAAATTTAATCTCTCAATCTCCGTCTGCTGCTGTTCTAAAAGGCGGGTTTGTTCATTGAGGATATTGATGAGATGGTTGTGGAAGGTCGTGTTATGGGCAATGTGACGGTTGACATAAAATAGAACAAGTTCATGGGCAGCGCGGCGTATAAGCGCCCAAAGGGGGCCAAGTAGAGGCAGCCGGGTGGTAGGTGAGGGAACGAGCAGGGGGGCGGTTTCGATTATGTCTGTCTCGTTGAGTCGGCGTAAATGGTGATATAAAGTGGCTGAATGATCCCTTGCAGTTGGCGGTTCGGGCATGGCGGCCACAAAGCCGAAGGCGGGAAAGGTGCGTTTGACTTCGCCTAGTTGGGCCTGTCGCTGCTGCACTCGTTGTTGGATGAGGTCTGTGAGGTGATCGGCCGTTACTTCTTCATCATATAGCTCAAGCCAAGGGGGTGGTTTTGACATCAGGTTATCTCTGCCTCAATGGTGGTGATGAGTTTTTTGTACTTTTCGATAATTTGGGGCCATTGGAAGTTGTCTAAGACGTATTGACGGCCGTTTCGCCCCATTTGTCGTGCGCTTGTGGGATTTTGCCATAGATAATCGGCTGTAGCCGCAAATTCGTCATAATTGGTGAAGTAGAGGCCGCCGTTAGATTTCAAGCAATGTTCACGGGTTACAGCACAGTGACCATGCACCAGAACCGGTGTCTCTGTCAGCCAACTCTCCATAGTCACAATGGAAAAACTTTCGTTCACGGAAGGTAGGCAAAATATGTCGGCGGCGGCATAAGCATCGTATTTGTCTTGCACAGATACAAAGCCTAAATCTATGATGTTGGCCTCTGGTGGCACCTGGATGTTACCTGGCCCAATGAGGATGAGGTGTGGGGAACGGCCGTTGGCCCGTTGATAGCGCTGCCAATATTGTAGCAATAGCGGTACATTCTTGCCTGCCTCCCGCCGTCCAGCATAGAGCATGAAGGGGCCAGGAAGCTGGTACTTGTCCCGAAAACGCTGCCCATCAGCCACAAAATCACAATCCACGCCCTCGCCCAAAACAGCGCGAATTTGTCCATTGGCTGTCCCGTAAAGCTGATTAACCAATGCCAACTCAGCTTCTACATGAAACACTAGGGCACGTACCTTTGGTAATACTTCGCGGTAAATACCCAGCCTAGCGTAACTCTCATCGTGCAGACAAGGGATAATGATGGAACGATCGGGATGGATTTTGGCTCCGTGGTAAGTTGTGGCAAACATGTAGGGGATGAAGATGAACAGCATAGGCTGTGTTTGTTGTGCTATATGCTCAAACAGGGCCGGCACTTGGAACATATGGTTGATGTAGGTTTGCTCTTGAACGGCCGTAATGGACAAATTGTGCATGAGCCGCCAATTCACCTGGCTAAAGGCACCCTGGTCACGCGGCAGAACTGGGAAGCGGTGTACCGCAACTCCATTGATCTGTTCTACCCCTGGTCGGTGATAATTTTTGCCCCAATCAGCGTGAAAATCTTGGATACAAGTTGTTAAGACCTCCACTTCAAACCCAGCCTCATGCAAATGATGCACCAGACGGCGGGCTTCTGCTTCCGAGCCACCAGGAATATCTGGGCCATACCAGGGCGTGACAAAGGCAACTTTGGTCATGGGTAAAGGTAGAGAGCATTTCTGTCAACTTAGGGGGTTTGAGTAATCAGTAATCGGTATTCAGTAATCAGTCTCCAGAGATATTTTCTACTGATTACTGACCACTGCTCACTGCATACTGCTTAAGTTGACACTTATGAAGTAGAAAGGATTAGAAAGTATAAATCTCCAATCTCTACTCCCTAATCTCCTCCTCTGCTTCTTGCATTTTTTCCATTTCCTCGCCCAAAATACTGACGGCGCGCAGCAGATGTTGATTGACTTCGATCTGCTGGGCGGCTAGCTTATTGACATAAAACACCACAACTTCGTGGATCATCTGGCGCAAGCGGTGTAAAAAGGAGCCAACAATGGGCGTGGCAGTCGGTGTTAAATGTATCTGCACATCAATCTGATTGTGCAACAAGCTGGCATGGTACAGATGCTCGTAAAATTCAGATGGCAGGTGCTGTCCTGATAGTTTAACAAGCGGGATGTTGCCGGGAGATTCGGCCGTTTTACGGACAATAATTTGCTCTCGAATATGCTGCATGATCTCTTCAACGTTGATTTTTTCTTCGTTCATGAGTTTTCTTGAAGATTAGAGATTGACACCCACTAACTCTTAATCCTCCATAAACAAATGTTATAGGGTGATTTATTTTATCATCATGATGATTCACCCTGCCCAAGTATACACACAATTCCTACTGGTTGGCATTATGACCAGTTCAGACAAGTAGATTCATGCTTCAGAGTGGTACTAGGTGCTCTCAAAAGCAATTGACTTAGAAGGTGTTTGCCATATAATCCCCATCCGGATAAGGCAAGATATTCACCACAATTTTTGATAACTGATAAATGGTGCCAATAAAACGATGAGCGACAAAACGCCAGAGCAACAACCTGTCATTCGACTAGAAAACCTCAGCAAGCGATTTGAGACGGTTTCTGGAACGTCCTCCTCTTTTTTAGGGTCACTTGTTTCACGGTTTTCTCCGAGCCAGGAGGCAAAGCCCAAGCGTGAGGAACAACCATTGTGGGCGGTCAAAGATGTAAATCTGGAGGTGAAGCCTGGTGAAGCTTTGGGCATTTTAGGCCGAAATGGCAGCGGCAAAAGCACGCTCTTGAAGCTCATCACCCGTATTATCCAGCCAACAAACGGCCGCATTTCGATAAACGGCCGTGTCAGTGCTTTGTTAGAATTGGGAACGGGCTTTCATGGAGACCTATCAGGTCGCGAAAACATCTATCTGAACGCCTCCTTGTTGGGTTTAGATAATCAATACATCAACACCCTCTTTGACTCCATCGTTGCCTTTTCCGAATTAGAGTCATTTATTGACACCCCGGTAAAATTTTATTCTTCAGGCATGTACATGCGTTTAGGTTTCAGCGTGGCTGTGCACGTTCCCGCCCAAATTCTAATCATTGATGAGATTTTGGCCGTTGGCGATCAATCATTTCAGGACAAATGTATCAATCACATTTACGAATTGAAGCGCAAAGGCGTCACTATTATCTTGGTTAGCCACAATCTGGACACCATGCGTAAATTGTGTTCCCGTTTGATATGGATGGAGCAAGGTCAGATTCGAGCTAGTGGGCCATCAGAGGAACTTATCCAACGATACCTTCTATATCTGCATGATCGTGAACATCAAACCTCCCTGAAACAAGAAGCTGACTTCCTAAGATTAGGCACATGCGAGATAGAAATTATGGCTGTCCGTATGCTCGACACGCAAGGGAAGGAGAGCAACCATTTCTTAACGGGAGACTCCCTGACCATTGAGATAAGCTATATTGCCCATAAAGCGATACAAATGCCCGAATTTGGGCTGGCCATCTATCGGCAAGATGACATACAGGTAAATGGACCTAATTCCCAACTGGCTGGTCTACGCATTGAGCAGGTAGAAGGAGAGGGCAAAGTATACTATCATGTCCACCAATTACCTTTACTGCCTGCAGAATATCTGCTCTCGGTTGCCGTCCACGACTCACGCTATACCCTGACATATGATCATCATGTTAAAGCATATAAATTTCAGGTGGATAGTGGTGGAACTAAAGAAATTTATGGATTGATAGAGATACCAGCCACTTGGTCGTGGGAATCAGCAAAAATTGAGGCTGAAAAGTGACAACACCCGCCCATACCAATGAACCAAGTCGGCAGGTTTTGTTGATTAGCCACGATGTGTTGGGGGGAAAGATGGCTGGGCCTGGCATCCGATACTATCATCTCAGCCGGATACTCAGCCGCTATACATCTCTCACCTTGGCTATCTTGCCTCAAGATGAACAAGCCTTGGCCGCCTTACAGGCAAAATTGCCCCAGGCATCCGTTATTGCCTATGAGCGAAACTCATGGGACTCGATAAAAGCGGCCGCAGAGCAAGCTGAGGTTATCATTCTCTCGCCCTATACGGCTCGCAGTTTGTCGCAGTTGATGGCGTTGCCCGCCAAATTGGTCATGGATGGCTATGATCCTTTGCTGATCGAATGGCTGACAACGTTGCCCCCAGAAGATTTGTCAGACTATATTCCACAGTGGTCTGATCGGATGACGGCCTTGTTTTATCAGTATTTGAGCGCGGATTTTTTTATCTGTGCTAGTGAGAGGCAGCGGTATTGGTGGTTGGGCCAATTGGAAGTTGCCGGGCGGATCAATCCTTATACCTTTCAGCGCGATCCATCGCTGCGGAGCTTGGTGGATGTGGTGCCCTATGGCTTGCCCGAAAAGCCCCCTCAACACACACGGTCAGTGGTGAGGGAGATGTGGCCGGATATTAGGCCTGATGATATTGTGATCGTGTGGGGAGGCGGTTTATGGCCTTGGTTGGATCCATTAACGGCCGTTCAAGCTATCAACCAACTACACGCCACACACCCCCACCTGAAACTGATATTCCCTGGCACCATCCACCCCAATCCGCAAGTACAAAAGATGCCTGTGCATAATTCCCAAATCTACACCTATGCGGAGGAACAGGGCTTACTGAACAAGGCCATCTTTTTTGGTGAGTGGGTCCCCTATAGCGATTGGGCCAATGTTTTATTGGACAGTGATATTGCCCTCAGCTTGCATCATGAAACGGCCGAAACCCAATTTGCCTATCGCAGCCGTATCTTAGAATATATCTGGGCGGGTGTTCCCATCATTGCTACCAGGGGAGACACAACCAGCTCCCTGATCAAAAACTATGATTTAGGCGAGATCGTTGATTATCATGATATTTCTGGCGTAGCCCAAGCCATCCTAAACATACTAAATGGCTCACGGACAGCCTATCAGGCATCTTTAGCTGTGGCTCGTGAAGCCCTAACCTGGGAAAAAGCAGCCCAGCCCTTGGTGCATTTTTGTCTCAATCCACGTCGGGCGGCTGATCGCCAAGGAGATAATCTGCCAGGTGTCCCCTACTATCAAGGGACAGTGAAGCGGCAGCAGAAAGAGATTACGCGCCTCAAGCAACTAGTCGCCGCCTATGAAAATGGTCGATTTATGCGTTTCATGCGAACCTTACACGATTGGCGTGACCAATGGCGCGGGACCCCACCACCTCAATGACATTGCCCATTTCAATGAGTAACATTTTCCTGATATTTATCATGGCCGCTCTATTTTTCTTACCGGGCAGTGCTTGGCTGGTTGTGAGCCGAACCTGGCGGCAGTGGCCGGGATTGCAGCGCTACTTTGTGGCTATGGGCTTGAGCTTGGCCACATACCCTGTGCTTTTTTATGCCACCCGCTTTCTCCTGCCTTCTGTGCAATTAGGGATGGGAGTCATGGGAGCTTTTCTGTTATTGACACTGGTCATTACGGGCTGGGGCATATGGAAGTATCATCTATTTTCTTTTCGGTTTGCTGCGCTAGAGTGGGTGGCAGTAGCTATCTTGGGCTTAACTTTTATCTCCCGTTTTTGGATTGCATATACACACCCTTATCCCGCCTGGTCAGACTCGCTGCACCATACTTTGCTGACTCAGTTGACGGCCGAACACGGCCGTCTCCCCCGCACCCTCGAACCCTACTTCCCCAACGTGCTAGCCATGTACCATCTGGGCCTTTACGCCCTCTCCGGATCGGTTGCGATACTGGCCCAAGTTCCGGCTCATACAGCCTTGCTGGGGACGGTCCAGTTCCTCAACAGCCTCTGTGGTATCGGCATCTACCTTGTCCTCGATCGGTATGTGGGCCGAAAGGGGGCCGTCATTGGTTTGGCTATTGCCGGACTGTTTAGTGTGCATCCAGCCTTATGGGCAAGCTGGGGACGTTTTACACAGCTTTCTAGCCAAGTCATCTTCCTCTTCGCTTGGGTGTTTACCCTGGAAGGGCTTACTTTACCTGACACCCTCCCCCGACAGAACAACCACCTGGCTCAGCCATCAAATTGGACGAGATTTTTTGCTGTGCTGAGTACGGCCGCTTTGTTCTTTTTCCATTTTCGTGTGGCTGTTTTCTACTTTCTCCTACTATTTATCACTCTCATAGTTATCTTTCTGCGTCTTGGCACGCGAGCCAAACGCCTGGCCTTCCTCAAGGGGCTGACGGCCGTTGGTGTCATATCTCTCGTAGTCGTATTGCCTGTACTGTGGCAAGCAGTCCAAGTATATATTGCTAGACAAACAGGCTCTCCTGCCCCTTTGCAGTCAGAAGAAATAGAGCAGTTCAAGCAAAGTTATTATCACTTCCCTTTAAGCACTATCCCCTATCTAGCCGCGCCTGTTTGGCTGCTGGTCATAGGCGGGATAGCCATCCTTATCGGCCTCATAAGGCACAACCTGCTCGTCCTCATTAGCCTCATCTGGGTTATTGGCCTCATCATCCTAGGCAACCTATATTTGCTCAATATCCCCTTGTTAAACATCACCAATTTTGGCGCGATTTTAATCATGTTCTACTTGCCTCTCAGCTTAATCATTGGGTCAGCCACCGAAGAAAGTTGGTCATTTGTGCCTATAACGGCGCAAAAATGGGTAGAGCGGGCCTTCATATTCATTATTTTTATAGCTGCTATACCAGCCACCATCACCAGAGCCACCATGTTAGAACAGTATCGCCATTTTATTACGCCATCAGACGTGGCGGCGATGGCCTGGATAGAGGACAATGTGCCTTTAGAGGCTAAATTTGCTATCAATACCTATTTTTGGTTGCCTCGTTTTGCTCATGGCACCGATGCTGGCTATTGGATTCCCTATTTTACGGGACGGCAGATTATTACCAGCAGCATGTTGTCAGATGGTATTCCATTTGCATATCATCAGCGTGTTTTGGCCCAATCGGAAGCGTCTGAAGCATTGGAGACAGATTTAGGCCGATTAGATGAACTCTATGATCTGGGGGTAGAATATATTTACATCGGGGCGAGGGGAGATTTTTCTGGCCCTGGTTTGCAGCGCGATTTTCTGATTTTGTCTGATCGCGTCGAGGTGCTGTATGAGAAGGAAGGGACAGCAGTTTTGCGTATTACAGAATAGGTATGATGCAGGCCGCAATTGCCACCGGAACTAACGATGCCTATGAGTGAACAAGTTACTAACTCGTCTGATAGTCATGAACTTCCCTCTGTGGCCGTTTTAATATTGAACTGGAACGGCCGTTCCCTTCTCGCCACCTGCTTGCCCCCCCTCCTTAGCCAAGCCTATCCCCACTATGAAGTTGTTCTGATAGACAATGGCTCTACCGACGATTCGCTGGCCTATATGGCCGAGCATTTCCCCCAAGTTAGCATCATTCCCCTGCCCGAAAATATCGGTTATGCACGAGGGTATAATGCTGCCTTTAAGCAATGTGTGGCCGACTTTATTGTCCTGCTCAACAATGATGTTATCGTGCACGAGGGCTGGCTGGCGGAATTGATACGGCCGTTTGCCCAAGACCCCACCATCGGTATCGTCGGCAGCAAATTGCTCTTCCCCGATGGCACCATCCAACACTTAGGCGGCCACCTCGACTACCCATTGGCTCTGGGCCTGCATACCGACTACCGTCAGCCCGATGTGAATGGGCCAGAAGAGATATTTGATGCTCCTTATGTCACCGGCGCGGCCTTAGCTATTCCTCAGCCCTTACTGACCTCACTAAACTACTTTGATGAAGCCTTTACCCCTTTCTACTACGAGGAAACTGATCTCTGCTATCGGGTACGGGCGGCTGGCTACCGGGTTGTCGTTAATCCCCAGGCCACAGGCATCCACGATGAGTCCACCACCATGTGGCGTGTGAGCGGTCAAAAGGCTTATGCCTTCCATAAAAACCGCTTGCGCTTCGTCCTTAAACATTACACTGCCCCGCAAATCCTGGAAGATTTTGTGCCAGCCGAACAGCAGCGGCTGAGGCAGCCAGCTATGGCCCATGATCAACATGTTTTCCGCCGCGCTTGTTTGGCAACGGCCGTTGCCGCCACCGACATCTTGGCCTATCACCAAAATCCAGAGCAAACAAAAGCCATTCAGCAAGCCCTGCTATCCCTCTATCACACAGCCACCATGCAAAAACCAGTCGCCTATAGCCCAGTGGCAGATGGCTGGCCGCAGACGGATCTATTGCAAAAGCAAGCCCTCACCGAATTAACCTTCCACTCCGACATACCGCTGGCGGGACCACTCATCGCCGCCTTTCGCCGTTGGTGGCACGGCATCGCCGGTCGTTGGGTCATTGGTCAACTGATACGGCAGCAAAATGAGTTCAATGCCTTGGTAGCACGGCTGCTTGATGAACAGGATGACCGCAATGAAACGGCCGCTCAGGAAATTGAACTGCTGAGTGAGGCACTCATCCGCCTACAACAACACCTACAGGCCTTGGAAAACGCCCAAAATGCGGCATCTGACCAAGCATCAGCCGCGTCAGGCACTTAAATCACAAACAGCTTGTCACCTACCTGAATATCGGCCGTTTCCCCTTGAAACACAACATAAAAACCGCGCATACCCTCATCCAGAAATTGCAAGGTGGCTTTCATCACAGCCGCAGGCGGGGTAGTGTCTGGGTTGAGGCAGTAGCGGCTGAAAGGTTCACAGGGGGCGGCTACACGAATCTGGTGGAGGCTGATACTGTTGCCATTGGCTGTTTGGATGACTACTTTGTGGCCTAACTGATTGAGTGCAAGGGATTCGGCCGTTTCCACCACAATGTTCTCACCTGCACAACCAATTTCAATATGTTCACCAAAATGCTGCTGCATACGGCTGTAATGGGACGTAAAGTTCAACGAAAGGCCATTGTGGCCCCGATTTTTGCCAGCGCGATGCTTTGCATGATGAGCATCCATCACCATGCTGCCATCGGGCAAGATGCCCCAGGCGCCTTGGGGGGTAAGGCGTAAGCTGTTAACTGCCAGAATATTGGTGGGACTGTAGATTTGATACGGCCGTTGACACTTGGCCAGATGAAAGAGGTCATATTTGGGGTATTCTATTTCGTCACGCAAGCGGCCACAAGCTAAAAACGGCTGAGCAGACCTAGCCACATCACTTGTTACGTGTGCGGGAAGGAATTCTTTATCATGCAGGACTAGCGAGGGCACTGGAACAAAATGATACGTGCTGACCGCTCGTAGCTTGTGAGAGTTATTGGTTTATCCTGTTTTCGTGCACAAACGTATGTTTAGGATCAAAAAAGAATACCAATGCATTTATCTGAGGGGTGTGCATCCTCTTAGGAGAAAGCAGCTTTGATAGAAGAAATTTCTCTCAGGGGCAACCCCAAAATACTATTCATGGTCATGGCAATTTGCACCGATAAGGTAGCTAAAGCCATGAGCATGCGAACATTTACAAGTTTTTGTATTGGCAACTCTTTTTGACGAGAGGTCGTGCCAATAACTTTGGCAATCAAATCAAAAAAGGGTTCAACGCTGGTTTTTCGCTTCTTGAAGCGTTCTTGGATGTCAGGTTGAGCCAGTAGTTGATGATAGGCTTGGGCATAACGGCCGTTATGCCAGCGCAAGGCAGGGGTAAGAAGTAAAGTACCCCGTTTAATCCAACGACGAATTCTCATTGCTTTGGTGTAACGGTCATCCGCCGACAAACTGGCTGGGTTGAGTTGCTTGAGGATAAAGTCAGCCTTTTGGTCGAGAACATCGCTATCAGCGACGGTAGCGGTTTCTGTCTGAACCATCTTAGGAAAAGCGGTCTCAGTACAAGTGATATGGATACCATAGCCATAAACCCAGCCTTGATACCCACTTTTACCCCAAGTGGCATCCGTATCCAAGTGACGTAACTTCGGCGGAATCCGTCCTGCTTGACGGTCAGACTGATGCCAAACAGGGCCATTGGCCTTAAACAGGCTTTTGTCCTCAGCTAAATGCATGTTGGAAAACGCTTCATCTAAGTCGGCCACTTGGTTGCCCACAAAGGCTGCAAACTCGGTGACGACCTCTCCTAATCGCTTGTATTGCCGTGACAGGGTTGTCCGGTGGGGGATTGTCTCGAAGTTGAGAAGCTCCCAGACCTCTGGATGAACGCTCAACCAACGATGTTGCGCTTTGAACTGATAGATTCGTCGAAATTGCATCAGCATGAAAAAGATTATCATCTCCCGATATTTGTAGGTGCAAAGATTCTGATACCTTAAGATAGTCGGATTTGTTTGAATAAATTGGTCAAATAAGGTAATGATTAGGTGAGCATAGTCAGTTAGAGTTGGTTTTTCCATCGGGTTCTCCTGTAATGAATTGGTCTTTTTTACAGTTAAACCCTTTTTGGCTGACTATGCCAACTCTTTCTGTTTTTCTATGCACACCCCTCATTTATCTATATGTCTGTAATGTCCCCTTTATGGACATATGACTCCCCACCTTTTTATGCCAGAGATCTGAGAAAGTTAAACTCAAAAGTACCGCCTAGAGTCAGATCTATCCATTTTTCTAACCATTTTTGAAACTCAGGCGTGCTCGTGCGTTCAGCCCACTTCACTTCAAAATCTCCCATACTTTCATAATCATCTTCGATAACAAAATGATTATAATTCCCTGACGCATTTTTATAAATTCGACATGCAGGTGATGGATCAAACGTTTCTTTATATTTGGGTAGTAGGCAGATTCATGAAAAAATGCACGGTAGGATCAAACAGCTATGTTCATATTGGGGAAATCTGCTATTGGGTTGCGTATGCAGCATACCTAAAAAAGCAGTTTGGTGTCAGGATATAGGAAATTAAACCAGAGTCGGCTGCCCTTTCGGGTCAGGTGGTAGGTAATATTGTGTTTAATTTTTCGGCTATCCGAGACTTAATTTCACAAGATTGAACAAACTACGGACAATATTGGCTCCCAAATGCCCATTAGCTCCAGTTACAAGTATATGTGTCATGGTGTCTCTCTTATTTTCGCACCCAGGCTCCGACAAAAGGCGGTGTAACTACAGTAGCATTATTGGCTACAATTTCTTCGCCCAGGCGGTCAGCCAAGGAGTCTATGTCCACTCCAATCACTTCCCCTTCCATACCCACCAGTTTGGCAACCAAAAAGGACACATCTCCCGTACCACAACCAATATCCAACACGTGCATCCCCTGTGCCAAACCAGCCAATCGGAACACATGTTCCGTCAGCTTGCCCAAGAACTGCGCCTATTCAATTAGCCGATCCAACTCGGAATCAGTGTGTGTCAATATTCCTTGATAATCTGCTTTTGTCATGGCATTTGCTCCTTATTATTAATCTGGAACCAAATCTATTTCAACGAAGTAGATCATCAGCCGCTTTTTCCGCAATCATGACGGTAGGAATATGGGTGTGACCGCTGACAATCGTTGGCATGATCGAAGCATCAACCACACGAAGTCTAGTTAGGCCGTGAACACGAAGGGTGTTGTCAACAACGGCAAGGTGATCATCTCCCATTTTACAGGTCCCTACCGGATGATAGGTCGATTGAACATGCTCACATATGTGCGAGTCCAGGGCTTCATCACTTTGTGCATCAGGGCCTGGCCATACCTCGGCTCCCCGAAACGGTCGCAAAGGAAATTGTTGTGCCAGTTTCCTGGCCAATATGATCCCTTTCCGAATACGAAGGATGTCCTCTGCTTCAGCGAATGTGTTAGGTTGGATAAACGGTTGCTCGTCCGGGTCAGCTGTTTGTAGCGTGATGTAGCCCCTACTTTGTGGTTGAAGCAGGGTGACCCCTATCGAAAAACCATGACCTGGCGGATTGTCAAAGCCATGGTTCATGAAGAAAACGGGGAGAAAGATGAATTCGATATCCGGCCGGCCCACCCCTACATCACTGCGAACAAACGCCACGGCCTCAGCCGCATTCGAAGTCAGAGGCCCCCTTCGACGCAGCAAATAGTTCAGTAAATGATGCAGCTTCTCAGCGCCAGCGAGAGTAATCGGTTGTAGGGAATGATAGGTCACTCCGGCCGTGGGATGGTCCTGCAGATTACGGCCCACTCCTGGAAGATGATGCTGCACCGGAATACCAAGCGTTTGTAGCGCATCATCTGGGCCGATACCGGATAACAGTAGGAGCTGAGGTGAACCAATTGTCCCAGCCGAGAGAATCAACTCCCGCTTCATATAGACCCTTTGTACAGCACCTTCATGTTGGTATTCGACTCCCTTGACCTGGCCGTCACTTAACAACAACCGTCGACATTTCGCCTGGGTGATGACCCTCAAATTTGGGCGCGAAAGAGCAGGTCGCAGATAGGCATCAGCAGTACTCCATCGTTTACCCTTTTTCTGGGTAACCTGGCTAAGGGCAATTCCCTCCTGACAAGCGCCATTGTAATCAATGGCAAGCGGTAATCCCATCGCCTGACCAGCAGCTACAAAAGCGTGACTAATTGGATTAGGGGAACGTAGGGCAGTAATAGAGATAGGCCCCTCACTGCCACGATACTCATTAGCGCCTCCCTCAAACGATTCGAGCTTTCGGAAGTAAGGCAGAAGATCATCATAGGCCCAGCCTGCATTACCAAATTGTGCCCATTCATCATAGTCATACCGGTGTCCTCGGCTAGCCACCATGGCATTCATAGAGCTTGAGCCACCCAGCATTTTGCCACGTGGCCAATATTGCTTTTGCCCTGCTTTAGCTCCTTCCGCTTCGTACTGCCAATCATATTTTGACCGTAATAGCTTGGGAAAAGCAGCTGGAATCTGGATTTCCTGCGCTTTGTCAATTCCACCAGCTTCCAGCAACAAGACAGCGTTTTCGCGATTCTCAGATAGACGATTGGCCAAAACAGAGCCAGCCGACCCGGCACCAATAACGATATAGTCGTACATGTCACCCTCCTAATAGACCGTAATAGACAATGTTTCCAGGCCACGAATATTGATGAGGTCCCGCCACGCAACCCCATCCTCCTTGTAGGTGATCGAGGAAAATCTTGAAAGCAACTGGTCAAATGCTATTTGGCATTCCAACCTCGCCAATGGTGCCCCTAGGCAGTAATGGGGGCCACCGCCAAAAGTCAAATGGGGCAACTGTTGGCGAGAGATGTCAAACTTGTTTGGGTTGGTAAAGATTTTGGGGTCTCGATTGGCAGCACCTAACATGCAGTAAATCAAGGAGCCAGCTTTAATAGGCACGCCACAAACTTCGATATCCTCATGAGTAACACGAGCGTTCATCTGGGCTGGCCCCTCGAAACGCAACATCTCTTCGACCGCATTCGGAAGCAATGTTTTATCTTGACGCAATTGTTTCATCTGTTCCTGGTTACGTAACAGAGTCAGGAGGCCGTTACTAAGCAAGTTTGTCGTAGTCTCGTGTCCGGCAACAAACAGGAGGATCAGATTGGCAATAAGGTCGTCGCCATCCAACCGTCCGGCTCGATGTTGGGTCAGAAGTTTGCCTAAAAAGCTGCTTTCACTGTGATAATTACTCAAATAGGTATTTAAATAATTGCTCATCGCCTCAACCGTTAGAGAAGCTTTTTGTCGAGCTTCCAGAGGGGAATCTGGCTCAACGATAGCCAGCAGATCGTCAGACCATCCCTTTAAACGACGGTAACTCTCTGTAGGAAGATCCAACATAGTGGCGATGACCCGAATTGGGAATGGCTGTGCGAAATCCTTGACGAAATCGAATGATTGTTGCCGTTCAACTTGATTCAAAAGCTCTCGGCAGATTCCCTCTATTTTTGGCTTGAGGCTAGCAATCATTCTGGGCGTAAATATCGTGGCGAACAGGCTGCGGAGGGCTGTATGTTGCGGGGGATCGAGGGAAAAAATCCAGCGTTCGACCATTCGTTCCAGGGGGCTTTCGGCCAGATAAGGGCGCACTTGCTCATAATTATCCCAACGGCGCAGGTCCCGTCCCAGCCGCGGATCTTGATTTAACCGTTTGACATCCTCATAACGTGTGATAAGCCAAACGCCATACTCCCCTTGAAATATAGGTTTGAAACGCTGAAGATAGGCCAGGTAGGGATATGGATTGTGACGAAATTCGGGGTCGCGAAAACTGAATGTAAAAGGGTGTGCTCGGGTAGATTGGGTGGTTGTCAGGACGCTCATGATATCCTCCATTTGCAATCAGAGTCATATCAGAAGCGTAATTGAGGGTGCTCGTACAAACGCTCGTATAAAGCCTGTTAAATCCCCTTTCCTTGGCGCAAATTTTGGAACAGTTCTTGACTCATTCGGGAAGGTTGGACATCCAATTCACTGCTTAAAAGGGTTGACATTCGTTCATATTGCGCTAGTGCGAGAGCCGTGTCTCCTCTTCTGGCGAAACAACGCATTAGAGCTCGGTGACCCTCTTCACTGTACGGGTCTTGTTCAACCAGCCGCTGATAACTGTCAATCGCCCCTTCAAAATCATCTTTGTTCAGATGGATCTCACCAACTTTGCCCAGAATTGAGAGATATTGCTGACGGTAACCTTCCCGAATCGGTATTATCCAATCACCGAAAAAGACGTCCTCCAAAAAATCCCCCTGGTAGAGAGAGATGGCCCGTTGCAGCATGTTTAGCTCAGTCGCTGATGCTAGCTGGTTGAATTGCTCAAAATCTGACCAAACAGTTCGCAGAGGCTGAAAAATATATTGACCAGACTCATACTTGATCCACCTCTTGTCACCGAGGGCTTGGCGCAAACTATACAAAGTATCATGGAATTTACGGCGCAGTTGCGCTGGAGAAGCATCCGGCCAAAAGAGCAAGCCAATTTTGGCCTTACTATCGCTTTGATGGATTAGCAGATAAAAGAGCAACTCTTTCGCTTTTGGATAAGTCCAATCACGGGTCAATAGCTGTGTTTTCTCTCGCCATACCTGTACCTGGCCAAAGGCAACGATTCGAATGTAGGGCCCATCGCTCGGAGTCGGTTCCATGCGTAAGCTCTGTTGCACCTCCAATCCCAGCTCCATAACAGTCGTTACCAACTGATCAAATGACCAGAGAGCCGCCCGGGCCATCAATGTTTCAACTTTGGCTTTGTTGATTGCTTTTTGGTGCGAAGAAAGGGCTGGTGTTATGAGTTGTGTCCGGGCAGACCAAAACGGCATAATTGGTGGCGACTGTTTCAACAGGGCTTGATGAGCATGATAAGCTAAAAGTATCGGTTCACTTTGCATACCTGGGGAAAGAAGATTCCCTGCAAGAAAGACAATGCCTAGTAGACACTCTAACATACCCCTTTCATTATCTATTTCCTGATAAAGTGCATACGCTTCATTGAGGAGATCGACTGCTTGCATGTATTGCTTTTCCTGTTCAGCCAGGAAGGCGAGTCCCGTCACAATGTTTGCCTGATTCCATCGGTCACCCACCTCTTGAACCTGGGGCAACGTCTCCCGATATATTGCCGCAGCATGGTTCATTTCACCCGCGAGAATGGCACCATATCCTAGAATGACCCCGGTCATCGCCACCCCCCAACGGTCGTCCAGGGTAATAAAACGTTCCCGGCTTTCCTTCTCCAAAGCGTAGCCCTGGGTGAATCGGCCGGAACGCAACGCCACCACTCCAGCGCTATGCAATGTCCAGGCAAGTGTCCAAGGGTCACCATCTATCCGCGCAAGTTCAATAGCTGTGTTGGCGTGAGCCCAAGCCTCGGGCGAACGCACTGAAATGGTCCAGGAGTAACCAGCATGGAACATCGCTTCCAGTCCACAAGCCTGAAGCGCCTGACTGACTTGCACACCTTGCAAAGCAAATTCACCGGACTCCTTAATGCGACCCTGTACATAAGTGGCAAAGCCAGCTGTGAGCAGCGCGTTGGCCAACCCAACCGAGGCTTTGTTGGCATCAGGAATGGTCAGGAACTTGCTCACCCAAGCAACAGCTTCAGCGACGCTATAGCGGAAGAACCAAACACGCAGTGCACCTGCCAGCCGTAACCCCTCATCAGCCATATCGTTTTCGTAAAAGTAAGCAAGGGCCTGCCGCAGATTCTCTTGCTCCAGGGATAGCTCCACCAGCCAACTATCGGACAACTGATTGTAATTCCCCGTTGGAGAAACCTCGGCCCAGTTGAGAAAGTAAAAGGCCAATTTCTGATGCAACGCCCTGAACCCGTTTGCAGACTTCATTTGCTGGAGGGCGAATTGCTTGATGATTTCTGGCAGGCGATATCGAGATGGTGATGACGTTGCGACGACATTGACAAGAGATTTATCGACCAACTTCTTAAGCAGGTGCAGCGCTACCTCATCACTCGACTTGGTAGCAATTGCCTCTGCGGCGGCCAGCGAGAAACTGTCCGGGAAGATAGACAGATAGGTTAAAAATTGGGCTTCGGCCGGAGAAAGCAACCGATAACTCCACTGTATCGTCGCTTGCAGGCTTTCATGTCGGCCACCGTTTCCATTGTCCAAGAGCTCAGGATTTGTCTTTAACCGAGCGAGCAATTCGGACAGTGAAAGCGTCGTCAGCCAAGGCGTGACAAGCTCTATAGCCAATGGCAGAGCATCGAGCCGTTGACATATCTCGTTAATGAGCGCTCCATTCTCTTCATTTAACTCAAAACTCGAATCTATACGTCGAACGCAGTTGCAAAACAGTTGTACCGCTTCAGCCTGCTGATAGCTATCTAGATCATGAACTTTTTGCTTTGGGGGAAGCGAAAGAGAAGGCACTTGAATACGGATTTCACCTGGAATGCCAAGAGCCTCGCGACTCGTTGTCAGAATGGTCAAGTAAGGGCACGCGTGCAAGAGTTGTTCAGCCAGGTCCGCACAAGCCGCTAACATATGCTCACAGTTGTCCAGGATAAGCAAGGCATGTTGGGACTGCAACCATGCTCGTAATCCGGTTTGCCAATCCAATTCAGGCTGTTCAGCCAAACCCAGAGAACGTGCCACTTTCTGAGCCAGAATGGCGCCATCTGACAGGGCTGATAGATTGACAAAGTAAACCCCATCCTCAAAGTCCAGGTCACATGCTTGGGCAAGCACAGTTGCGAGTCGTGTCTTGCCGATACCGCCAATGCCAATAAGTGAAACCAGTCTTGCCTCAACCAGCTTTGAACAGGCTTGCGCAATGAGCTGTTTGCGTCCCACAAAGCGGGTCAGGTAGTTGGGGAAATTCATGAACATAGTCTAATTTTTAGCCATAGAACGAGTTGATTTAGTGGCGTGACGTTGCAAATAGAACCAGCGAGGGCGAATGAAGAGAAAAATACGGTTTCAGAAGAAATTTTAGGCGATTTTTTCTTTTTTCATCTATTGCCAGCCCGATTTCTTATCTTTACGGCTTGATTCAAAGATATCAGGCTCTTTTTCTGTCAATTTGAGGACGACCGAATGGACTAAGCTGCCCCTGCCAACACCATTGGCACTGAAAACCAGTAAATCCTTGAAAAAATGCAGCCCCATCATTCCAAAGGCCCGGATTTTTGGCAGCCAGAAATAGTTAAAGAAATTGCCGTCACTTTTGGGGAAGTCGTCAGACTGGTATCGTTTGCCTCTTTCCAACAGCAGCACGCGATATCCCTTTTCCATTAAACGTAATGCTGACACACTACCACCAAAGCCAGAACCAATGGTTATAAAATCGTACAAGCTTTGACTATTACTATTGACTTCCTGTTTAGGTAACGAGTCTGCCATAATACTACATCCCCAAAAAACTTAAAGCTAAGCACTGGATGGTTCGTACTTGTCGTACCACAACTCGAGCAGGTCTGGGTCTTGCCGTACAAAATAGCGATAAGCTGGATAACTAATAGGTCGCACCAACTGTGGATTGATGATGATCCGGATTCGGCGTAGAGATAACCCCAGTTTAAGATAATCTTTTATTTGCTCACGATAGGGATCAAGCACCCTCTCTTTGTCACGACTGCCCTTTGGCCGACCTAACTTCTTACCACTTGCCTTGGCGGCAGCCAATTCTTGCTTTGTACGTATCGAAATGAACTCGCGTTCCGCTTCAGCAAAGTAACTGTATATGGCCAATGGCAACTTTCGGTGCGGGCCAGCTGTAGATAGTTCAGGTTGACGAATGAAGACAACCCCCACCCCATTTTCCCCGAGCTGATTGATAATATCGATAACCTCAAACATGTTGCGGCCTAGCTGGTTTAGTTCAGCGACGAGTAAAAGGTCTCCCTCACCAAGCCAATCTAGCAACTCATCAATGCGCCGTTCCTTGGTGTCTCTCCGCGAAGAAATCTCGACCCGGACGAAGTCGTGAATGTGCATATCCTGCTGTTGGGCGTACTTTAACAGGAGGTGTTCTTGCTTTTGCAGATCTTGCTTGTCACTGCTGACTCGAGTGTAGCCGATAACTTTCATATTTGCCTAAATCACATATTGAAAACAAAATCGTCCTTTTGCACTTTGTTTTTATCACAGTAATAAGTAAAACTCAACCCTATCCGTATATCAATCTGATTCAAACAAAAGGTCGTTTGTTTATGAAATCACATGTTTATACTCATCAACAATTGCTCGATAACGCGAAATTTGACCAAGATGATTTAGAACAAGTCCGCTAACGTCGGCAAAATCACTCGCGCCTTGGTTTTGGCTATCAGTTAGCCTTCGTTCGTCTGACCAATCGCTTACCTGATCTGTATCCATTGGAACATATCGACGAGCTGCTGACTTTCGTCAGTATGCAATTGGCTATTCCGGCTGAACAAATCGAGCATTACGGCCAGCGTCGGCAGACGGTTGATGAACATCGCAGCCTAATTCTTGATCACCTCAACCTACACCGCTTCAGTGAGGACGAGGTGACACTTTTAGAAAAGCATTTATTTGCAGAAGCTTGTCGTTTGGAACAATCGGGGCCTTTGCTGAACAATGCAAAACGACACCTTCTCGAGCAGGGAATTCTTCAGCCAGCTGACAGTACTCTGATTCGTCTCATTAAAACACAGCGAGAAAAGGCAAGACAACATATCTATGAGCGCCTTTCATTGGGTCTAATCCGTGAACTACTAGCAAACTTGGATGCATTACTTGTGGCTGAAGGAAATCGTCTCACTCCATTTCACTCATTGAAACAACCGCCGCGCCAAGCCTCTCCTTCTGCTGTTCTTCAGCATTCTTCATTATATTTTCCCGCTTCTTCTTGTCCATTTTTTTGGGTTCACTCCAGGCTCGTTATCATTATCGTTGGCAACGGGATTCAAACAAGATAAGCAGCATCTCCAGGCCAAAGCTTTTCCAGACGGCATATGCTTCCCCTCAACTTGAGTTGTTGGAGTTGGATGATGCTCAATAGCAGAAGATTGTCCGACGGCCCGAATATGCTAAAAGGCGCGTTGCTTTGGCGGTCGCAGTCAAGCAGCTTGCGTTTGAGTTACCCTTGATAACTTGGTTGTTTTTCTGACTATAACTGGCGGAATCTAACGCCCCAAATGTGGCCACTGTCATCTGGCCAGGTATGGCCGTTGGCCGCTCTTCAAACTGTCCACTTGAATTTGTAAGCGTGTAATCTGTCCTATTTCGTGCATCAGATTATTTTATCGAAATTTTGATGAAGCCCCGAACTTAGGCAATTATTCAATAGTAAATCGCTGCTGCCGAGAGCGCAGCATGGCAAAAAACCAGAGGGCGGCGATGGTCATGCCCGCGGCTTGGATCATGAGGCCAAAGGTGCGGGCATCAGCCGTTTCGATTTGCAATACTTTGGTGAAAACGGGGAAAGCGACTGTGGAGCCTCCTGCGGCTGTGGCCCCAGCCACAAAGGAGCCAAAGGCCATGGTGAGGGAAACAGACCAGAACTCTTGGAAGAGATGCCAATGGTTGGCCGGAAGCATATAGGTAAACAGGCGACGTAAATAAACAGCAGCACAAAAGGGTAGAGCCAACGTCGAATAATGGCTGTTGATCTTGGGGACGAAATAATGGGGGCTTCCATGAAGACCCACCTCCGATAATCAGAGACTCATCATTAGCCCGATTATGGAGGAAGTGACAAAAAGTGCCTGGTATGATGCTTACAAATCGCGGCTAGAGAAGCTCCACAAGGCCAGAAGGAGCAAAACGATAGCATAGCCGACAGCGTACCAGAGCATGGCGTCACTGGGCTGGGAAGCGGTGGTGAAGGGGCCGGCAAAGGGGCTGTTGACGAATTGGGGCAGGAAGAGGGAGGCTGCCCGCCGCCACAAAACTTCGCTGGGCATGATGAGACTGGTGATGATGCCGATGTTGACGGCCGTTTCGTTCTGCAAGAAGGAGCCAATCTGCTCGACCCAGCCGCCCAAAAAGGCTACACCATAGAGCATAAAGGCCAACACACCATTGGCTAAAGTAGACAGGCGCGTACCGCCCAGGAGAGAAACGGAGAGGACAACCATTCCCTGCATTACCATCAGGCCAATACCGGGCAAGGGATTGGCTACCGTAACACCGGAACGTAGGTAAACGATGAGGACGATGCCGCCCGCCAGGAGGATAATATAGACTAAAAGCAGCAGAGCATAGCCTAACCATTTGCCCAAGACCAGTTCCCACCGGCGAATGGGCTTGGTGACGAGGGCTTCGACGGTGTGGGAGTCTATCTCACCGGAGATGGTGGTGACGGAGGTGAGGACGGACATGACGATGATGAGGAAGTTGGTGGCATAGAGGCCCGCCATTAATAAGAAACTAGCAACAGTTTCTACTTCGTCACGTCCCATACGAGATTCGGAAACATCTTTGTAGACGTAGTGGAAGCCAAGGGCGAAGACGATGAGGAAGCCGATGCCCATTGCCAGGGCCACCCAAAGGATGCGGCGGCGTTGGGTTTCGCGAAAGGTGAGATAGGCGATATTGAGTGTGGTCATAGGAGGAGGTTGGGCGGGAGATTGGAGACTGGAGATTAGAGATTGTTAGTCTCTAATCTCTAATCTCTAGTCTCTCTTATTCATTGGATTCATTGTCAATAATTTGCAAAAAGCGGTCTTCTAGGGAGGTGCGTTCGGGGCTGAGTTCGTAGAGGGTGTGGTCATTGGTATGCAGCCAAGCTGCTAGTTCGGGCAGTTTAGCTTCGCTGGTGAGGGTGAGATGGATACGGCCGTTTACCTTTTCCATTTCGATGCTCTCGCCAAACTGCACCAGATCAGTAAGTAACTGTGGGGTGGGTTGGCCGACACGTAGAGCCACGCGAATGGTCTCTTTCTCGAAGTCGGCCAGAGCATTGGTTTGCAGCACCTTGCCTTCCCGAATGAAGGCCACCCGGTCACAAGTTTTCTCGATTTCGCTAAGTAGGTGGGAGTTGAGGAAGACGGCCGTTCCCTCTTCTCTTAGTCCCTCAATAATCTCCCGCACTAGGCGGCGACCAATAGGGTCGAGGCCAGAAGTGGGTTCATCGAGAAAAACGAGGTCAGGATTGTTGAGCAGGGCTTGGGCCAAGCCAATGCGCTGCAACATGCCTTTGGAAAAAGCCCCTAATTTGGTGTTAGCCCGCTCATGTAGTCCCACCAGTTTGAGCAGATCGGGGATAACGACCGTGCGTTCATCTTTGCTCATGCCATATAAACGGCCGTGAAAGTCTAGAAATTCGTCCGCTTTCAGCCATTCATGAAAGCGAAAATGCTCTGGCAAAAAGCCCACTTTCGTGCGTGTAACGCGGTCGCCCAACGGCTTGTCTAAAAGAGTGGCCGTGCCTGTTGTGGGCTGAATTAGCCCCAGCAGCATCTTGACAGAGGTGGTTTTGCCCGCCCCATTCGGCCCCAAAAAGCCAAACACTTCGCCGCGCTGCACCTGAAGGGTCAGGTCAGCCACAGCCACTTTTTTGCCAAATTCTTTGCGTAAGCCTTGTGTGTCAATTGCGTAGGTCATAATATGATCGGTGAATGATTGCTACTCCGTTAGGGTCTTTACAAATAACACCACATTGCATGAAAATATGACATGATACCTATGAATCTTACCCCAAACTGGAATCTTTACACCCTACTTATCTAATGTTGAACCGCTTAGTCCTCATTGCAACCGATATGGCTGATATATTTGTTGAAACAAGGGATAACTCATAAAAAACGGCCGTTCTCGCTTACAACAGTCAAAGAACTTAGCCAATCCGAAAAACAGTTCGACTTCCCCTGATTATTTTTCGGAATTAGCCTTATACTTGTACTTGGAGGTTTCGCATGAATTTGAACGCTGCTTTTTATGATGATATACAAAACATGGCTATGCCCTTTTATCGGGCTATGACGGTCGTCCAGCAGAAACAGGAAAAACAACCCGATCCACCACCACTGCTTATGGTGCAGCGTGGACGAGCTGAAAGCCCTGCTTGGTACATGATTCAAGCGGCCGAATTCGACCCCGAACCATTGACTGTAGCCAAGCTGCGGGTGCGTGATATTTATGCTTCCCCTTCTATGGCTCAAGCCTTGTTAGAGATGATGGCGGGGGCGAAGTGGTTGGACAGACAAGATGAAGCCTACTATCTGACGGCTGAGGGGCGTGAGGTGATGAATCGGCTAAAAACACGAACAACGACCTTGTTGCAAGAGGTCATTGTGCCTGAAAATATAGATGTAGAGCGGCTGGATGGGCTGCTAGGAGGGGTGATTGAGGCTAGTTTGCGCTGTCCTACGCCGCCAGGAAACTGGTGTCTGGCCCACTCGCGCCACCGTGCCCCAGATGAGTCTGCACCACTTTTGGCGCGGCTGCTCCATTATGTGAGCGATTTTAATGCTTTTCGCGATGATGCTCATATGGCCGCTTGGCAGCCGCAAGGGGTAGCAGGCCATGAGTGGGAGGCCTTTGCCTGGGTGGCGGTCGGTGGAGCCAATACGGCCGTTGCCTTGTTCAACGAATTGGCCTATCGTGGCTACAGCCAGGAAGACTTCGCTGAGGCTTTGCATAAATTGGAGGAGCGAGGTTGGCTAACACAAGATGGTGATAGCTATCAGCTAACAGAAGTAGGCCGTACTGTTCAGGCTAAGGTGGAAGGTCTCACGGATAAGTATTTTTATGCACCATGGTATGAGGCTTTGACTGAGGCTGAAATTGCGGAGACAATTGAACTGCTACGGCAACTGCGTGAGGAATGGCAATCATAAATCGTAAATCAAAATAATGGAACGACAAAATATCTCGACCGGAACGAAATGGGAAAATATTGTGGGCTATTCGCGGGTAGTGCGCGTAGGGCCGTTTGTGTATGTGTCAGGGACAACGGCCGTTGACGAACAGGGCAAGCTCGTTGGCCCCGGCGACGCCTATGCTCAGGCCAGCTATATCTTTCAAAAGATTGAAAAGGCTTTGAGCCAAGTTGGTGCTGGTCTAAAAGATGTGGTGAGGACGCGCATGTACCTGATCAATGTTACTGATTGGGAGGCAGTGTGTCGGGCACACAGTGAGGCTTTGAACGAAGTGCGTCCTGTTTCAACTTTGGTTGAAGTGAGTGCGCTCATCACGCCGGAAATGCTGGTCGAGATTGAGATTGATGCCGTGATCGGGAATTGAGGGATTGGGAGATTGACGAGCAGTCGCCTAATCTTCTAATTTCCTAATCTTGCCTGATCAAAGGCATGTAGAGATGTTTTAGAGGCGGTGATGAATCAATAACGGTGACGGGTATGGATTGACCACCAGCATAAGTCCATATCCAGCCATCGCCACAGTAACGTTCGCCAAAGAGGAGAGCATCGAAGGTGGTTGTGCCGCTGGTAACGGCCGTAAATGTTACGGTCTGAGGCATGAACATTGGTGGCC
This sequence comes from Promineifilaceae bacterium (SeqCode), assembly GCA_965223555.1. Classification (GTDB taxonomy): domain Bacteria; phylum Chloroflexota; class Anaerolineae; order Promineifilales; family Promineifilaceae; genus CBDCWU01. The sequence continues at coordinate 831,788 of CBDCWU010000009.1, read as the reverse complement.
CAATCGTAACCGACTCGGCTGGGGCAAAAGATGGATTATCATCTCCAACTTGGCTTAAGGTCAACTCAAACACAGGGAATTGACAGCCTTCATTCACATCTACAGTGATGGTTACGGTCAAAATATCGCCTGTGGCTACCAGGGGTGCCTGGGGGATAACACTTACAGTCGCTGTAAAAACGGGATAGGCTGTAGGCACGGGTGTTGCTGTGTTGGGCGTGGCTGGGGGTGTTACTACCCAAGGTGTAGGTGAGGGATAGCAAGGAATGGCCGTTGCCGTGGGCCAGGTATGGGTTGCGGTTGGTGTCGGTGTTTCCCAAGGGGTGGGCGAGGGCGGCATGGCGGTAGGGGTATTGTAGCAGGGCGTGGCTGAGGGTGTGGTTGCCCAGGGTGTAGGTGAAGGATAGCAAGGAACGGCCGTTGGAGTGGGCCAGGTATGGGTTGAGGTTGGTGTCGGTGTTTCCCAAGGAGTGGGTGTGGGTGGTATGGCGGTAGGGGTATTGTAGCAGGGTGTGGCTGAGGGTGTAGTTGTCCAGGATGTTGGTGAGGGCGTAGATGTTCCTAGCCAGGGGGTGGGCGTTATCGTCGGGCATGGGCTAGACGTAGGAGTCGGCGTGAATGTGGGGGTGAGGGGGAACGCTGTTGGCACTGGTGGGCAAGGTGGCGAAGGGTTACATGGTGGCAAGGTTGGTGAAGGAGTTGGTGTGATGCGTGTCTCTGTTTCCAGTGAAGTGGTATCTGTTAGCGTGGATGCGTCAAGAGAAGCAATAAGCATGGTAGGCGTAGCAATTGGTGTTTGTGTTACTGTGTTGCATGGCGGCGTGGGTGTAAGGCGGGTGGCTGTTTGGTAATTGGCCTGGGTGGTTAAAGGCCAGATGATAAAGCCTAGAAAGATAAGTGCTAGCGCGGTAAATTGTTTCATCATAAGTGCCTCATAATAGATGGATGACGGCCATTGTCCATTAATCTTACGCTAAATTAGCCTTTTTTAGCCAACGTTTTGCAAGCGATTTACGTATGAAACTTGTTCGCTGATGAAGCCATCCGGTGGTGGTGGCTGGTTGCCTACTGAGCTCCATACTATAATTACAGCGAATGATTGAAATAACCCATCTACAAAAGGTGGTGGAGCAAGCCACCTTGTTAGAGATTGAAAAGCTGCATGTGCTGCCAGGCACAGGTGCAGCTTTGGTCGGACTGACAGGCCAGGCTAAGAACGAACTGCTAGATTTATTGATTGGTCATTCCCAACCTACCGCGGGCACAGTTCAAATCAATGGGCTGAATCCAGTTCAAGATCAATCAGCTTTGGCTCAAATTGCAGGTATATTGCCTCCGGAGAATAATCTTTATTCTCGTCTGACGGTACGTCGTAATTTGGTCTTCTACTGTGACTTGTATGGCCTTGAGGCAGGTCGTGCTGATGAAATTTTGCATCAAGTTGGCCTATCTGACCGTGCCCAAACGAAGGTGGAAGATTTGCCGGTAGAGATGGCGCGGCGGCTGGCCTTTGGTCGGGCCATTATACATGATCCCGCTTTGCTCATCTTGGTTGATCCTTTTGTGGATTGTACGGTACAAACGGTAGATTTATTGACACGCTTGTGCCGCAGTCTATTGGATCGGGGCAAAACGCTTTTTTTCATGGCTACTGAGCCAACGGGCTTGTCGTCTCTCTGCCAGGTGATTCATTTGCTGGAACAGAACAAACTCGTACACAGTTATGATCCGCAAGCAGAGAAAAGTGATAAGAATTTACCATTCAAGATTCCTGCCCGGCTGGATGGCAAGGTGGCCCTGATCAATCCAGGTGATATTTTGTATGTAGGGGCAGAAGCTGGCAAGACAGTATTGTGTACGGAGAACGGCCGTGTGCCCACCCACCTTACTCTCAATGAAGTGGAACAAAGATTGGCCCGTAGCGGCTTTTTTCGTGCCCATCGCAGCTACCTTGTCAACTTACAGCATGTCACTGAAGTGATAGCCTACACTCGCAACAGTTATACGCTCATCCTGGAAGATAGCAGTGAAATCCCCTTGAGCAAAGGTGCAGCGCGGGACTTGCGCGAGCTATTAGATTATTAGACAAAAGAGCAGCAAACAATTGACATAATCTTTCAATTGCCTGATTATTAGCGCTCATCTGTGCGCCATTCAATCCCTTGTGGTCTCCAGTCAGCCTTTTTTGCTCCAAATTAGCCCTGTTTTTACGCCATTCAACCTGATTATTGTGCCTTTCGGCTAAAATATGCTGAGTAGGAGACCTATTTTTGCTATGCTGGTCAATGAATTAAAGGCGCAGAAAATTTTATGTTTGAGGAATGGACAACTAATGGAAAAGAAATCACTTTGGCAGCGGTTCAAAGTAACAGATAATAAAATGATACGTGGCTTGCTTGTCGGCACTGGCATTGGTTTGGCAATGGGTGTGGCCTTAGGCAATTGGGGTACAGGGATTGCTACTGGTGTCGGTATAGGCACAGCCTTGGGTGCTGGTTGGTCACAACCGGAAAAGAAAGGATAGTCATTATGGCAAAAGGGATTGAACAATCATTATCAGAAGCTGGGACTATCGGTAAGAGAAACGGCCGTTTTCGGGTCATTTGGGCCATTACACGCAAGGATATTCAGGCCAGCATCAATAACTCTCAGTTAGTAACCATGAGTATTCTGCCCATTGTCATCTTCTTGCTCTACCGTTTAATGGTGAGCGGTATCAATAATTCGGGTATTTTGGACATTGCTGTTTATGATTTGGGTAACTCTCAATTGGTAACAGCCATGCAACAGAACCAAGCTTTGACTCTACACACCGTTTCTGATGAGGCAGCTTTGCAGGAGCAGATCAATGCCAATGAGATGAGTGGTTTGCGTATTCCGGCCGATTTTGACGGGGCAGTAGCAGCAGGCGAGAGGCCTCTGCTCACGATCTGGCTCAATCCCCAAAGAGGTCTACAGGCTGAAACATTAGCCTGGCAGCGTTTTTTAGAGGCAGAAGTTCTGAAATTGGGGCAACAAAGTTTGCCGGCTCATCTAGAATGGACAATGGTAGAAAGTGATGGGCCTTTCAGTGGCGATAGGACATTGAACAGCTATCTGTTGGTTGTTGTCCTCACCCTCATTCTTTTTATGACGGGAACAAATGTGGTGGCGATGTTAATTGCGGAGGAAAAGGAGCGGAAAACGGCCGTTCTCCTCACCGCATCACCCGCTCATGTCAGCGACATTGTGTGGGGCAAAGCTCTAGCAGGAGCACTTTATATTATGACCATATCGGCCATTGTCATTCTCATCAATGGTGGTCTGACAGGAAATTGGCCTATGGCTCTCCTTTTTTGGAGTTTAGGCATTCTCGCCTCTGTTAGCCTAGGCATTTTAGCAGGCAGCACAGCGCAATCAGTTAAACAGTGTAATAGTTGGCTTAGCTTAGCTGTGCTTTTCTTTCTTGTCCCAGCCTGGTTCCTCACCTTACTCAATTTACCGGAACCCTTTCATAGTATCATAAAATCTATCCCGTCTCATTTTATGGTCTCGGGCATGAATGATGCGCTTAACCAGACAGCACTTTCGTCTGACAACATGACCAATCTTACTGTATGGACTATTTTTGCTGTAGTGATGGTGGCTGTGGCCGCCTGGCGTGTCCGAGTCAATCCCCGCAGCATGATTGCCTAGAAGGAATAAACAGATGATCGAAGTTAAGAATCTCTATAAATATTATGGCGAAAATGATGCGATTAAGGCAGTTGATGGCATCAGTTTTCAATGCCCTGACGGGCAGATTACAGGATTGCTCGGCCCTAATGGCGCAGGTAAAACGACTACGCTACGAATGATTACAGGCCTCATCAAACCTAAACAGGGCACGGTTATTGTGGATGGGCATGACGTGGCCCATGATGTACAAGCGGTACGCAGAGCTTTAGGGGTACAGTCCGATATGAATGGTGTTTATCCCCGCTTGACCCCGCGCGAACAGTTCCGTTATTACGGCCGTTTCTATAAGCTCAACGGTGTTGTATTAGAAAAGCGTGTTCAGGCCGTCATTAATGAATTGAAGATGAATGAGATTGCAGATCGCCGAGCTGAGGGTTTTAGTCGCGGTCAGCGGCAAAAGATCGTGCTAGGACGGGCCCTGGTGCATGATCCGGGCAATATTATCATGGACGAGCCAACAAATGGCCTGGATGTACTGGCCGTGCGTGACACGCGCCAAACGATTCGTGCTCTCAAAGCCCAAGGCCGTTGTGTTCTGTTCAGCACCCATTACATGGATGAAGCCGAGCGGTTGTGTGATCAGATCGCTATTATTGTACAGGGCCGAATCACGGCCGTTGGTACGCCCGATGATCTCATGACCATAACCCACAAAAACAATTTGGAAGATGCTTTCATCGAATTGGCGGGCCAAGATGGATTGACGATTAGTGAATATGGTCGACAAGCTTCCTAGTACCAGGCACAGGATCGTTTCAAGGAAAGAAAATTATGTTAAGTAATATTGTGAATATTTGGCGCAAGGAGTTAATGGACACTGTGCGGGATCGTCGTGCCTTAATCCAATCACTGCTCGTTCCCCTCTTTTTAGGAATTATGTATGCCGTGATTAATCCCATTTTAAGTTCGGTCGGAGAGGCGAAGGCCGAGGAACCTCTATTGATCCCTACCCAAGGCTTGGTCTATGTGGACGACGAGCTGACAACAATTATGGCTGATTTGGATATTACATTGGTTGCCTTTGTAGGTGATTTGGCAACGGCCGTTTCCTCTGGCGGTGAACCAGCTGGGCTCATCATTCCTGAAGGCTTCAGTGACAAAATCTTGGCTGAGGAACCTTTAGAAATGCAGCTCTTAATTAATCCCACTTCTGGAGGCATCTTTGGTGGCGGGGTTTCAGCAAGCCGCCTCAATACCGCTTTCCTCATCTACAATCAGGCTGTATCTGCTCGCCGTCTGGGGCAGCGTCAGCTAGACCCACGCCTCATCGCTCCCGTTGTCCTCAACACAGAAAATCTGTCCACACCAGAACAGCGAGCCGGGCAGGCTGCCTCTCTTTTCCTGCCCATGTTGGTAGCAATTATGGCTGTGCAAGGTGGTCTGTTTGTGGCTATCGATGTAACAGCTGGTGAAAAAGAACGCAATACTTTTGAAGCTCTATTGGTCACCCCCGCTAGCGATATAGAAATCTATTTGGGCAAATTATTGGCTGTCTTTGTCATGTCCTTTGTGCCTGTCATTCTCACCCTCACAGGTTTTTGGGCCGCCAGCAATTTGCTGCCCGAATCAATGACGGATGGTGGGTTTTTGCCCTTTAGCGTCATCATACAAACTATGCTGCTGACGATCCCCCTCGTCTTGGTTGCTAACGTGATTTTGATGATTATCAGTGTGCGCACCAAAGCCTTTAAGGATGCACAATCGGCGGCGGCGCCCCTCATCTTTGTAGTTTTAATTGGTGCCATGTTTGCTGCTTTCGCCCCGGCGACTGATCCCATATTCTTTTTGATTCCTTTTTATGGCACATCGGCCGTGGTAGGGCAGTTGGCAGTGGCAGGGACGGCATCGGCCGTTTTTGTGATAGCCAGCGTGGTGGGTAATCTTGTCATGGCTACCATTGGCACAATTGCCGCTTTGCGCCTATTCAATCGAGAACGGCTGCTGTACAGCATGTAGGCTTTAGGCCAATCTTGATTGATTGGCTTGAGGCTTTTGCAGAATATGTTGGATAATTATTTTTCTGAAAAAGCCTTGCTAAAGTAGCTTTTGGCACACTCATAGTCATTATGCGCTTGGGGCCAAATGCATGTCGAGCGCATGGCAGCTAACGGAGACGGCCGTTTCGTGGTTACAGATAGTTTGGCCGCTTTACAACAGGACGACCAATATATCTTCAAACGATCGCGGCGCCTTGACTACTCGTAGAGACAGGTACGCTAATGGCCAGACTGGGCAACGCGACGCTGTTTCTTTACGACGATTGAAGAAGTGTTGGGCTTGTGCCTGTATGACTTTGGTAGGGGTAGGTATGTTTAACGGCCGTTACGTTGTCAGATCCCTAGACAATCAAACAAAGCATAAGGGAAGGATCAAGATGAAACAGTATGACATCATTTGGATAGGGACAGGGCAAGCAACGGGAACCGTCTTACCACGTTTGGTGAAGGCTAGGAAAACAGTAGCAATTGTGGAAGGCGGCCGTTTTGGGGGCAGTTGCGTCAATTATGGCTGTACCCCGACCAAAACAATTGTGGCCAGTGCCCGCGCGGCCCATATGGCGAGACGTGGCCCTGACTTTGGTGTCATCACAGGCGAGATTAGCATAGATTTTGCCAAAGTGATGGCCCGCCAAAACAAAATACGAAATGGGGCTAGCAATGGTTTAGAAAGCTGGTTACGAGGCATGGAAAATGTAGATGTCTATGCCGGTTTTGCCACTTTCGACACACCTCAAACTGTGCGTGTGAATGATGAGGTCATTGGCGGCGAAACGATAGTGATTAATGCTGGCGGTCGGGCGCGTGTGGTGCCCATTGCTGGTCTTGATGGGGTAGATTGGTTGGACAACAAAAAGCTGCTCGACCTGACCGAGTTGCCTCAACATTTGGTCATTGTGGGCGGCAGCTACATTAGCTTGGAATTTGCTCAAGCCTTTCGCCGTTTTGGCACACAAGTGACCGTGTTAGAAGGGTCGTCCCAATTGATGTTCCGCGAGGATGCCGATATTGCCGATATTGCCCAAGAAGTGTTGGCAGGTGAGGGGATTGCCATTGAGTTAAATGCCCGTGTGAAACGGGTTGCCCAAGAGGGGCCACAGCAGATTGATGTCTTTTTCGAGCAAGATGGAGAAGAAAAAAGTGTGCGTGGCACCCATCTATTATTGGCCGTTGGACGTATTCCCAATAGTGATCGGCTCAATTTAGAGGCAGCCGGGGTTGCTGTGAATGAGCGTGGCTATATTGTGGTCAATGATGTGATGCAGACAAATGTGCCACACATTTATGCAGTGGGCGACATTAATGGCGAAGGAGCATTTACGCATACATCAGTTAATGATGGCGAGATTTTCTGGGATTATTATAGTGGCGAGGATGACCGCACCTTATCGCAACGAGTGCCGACTTATGCCATGTTTATTGATCCGCCGCTGGGGCGAGTGGGTATGAGTGAAAAGGAAGCGCGTGCTAGTGGGCGTAATGTGTTAATGGCAACGCGGCCCATGAAATATATTTCACGCGCCAAAGAGAAGGATGAAACGGCCGGTTTGGTTAAAATTCTAGTTGATGCGGATACGGAAGAGTTTTTAGGTGCCACGATTTTGGGGATTGGCGGGGATGAAATTGTGAATATGTTCACGCCTTTCATGTACACCAAACAGCCCTACAAGCTGTTCCGTAAAGCAGTTTTGGCCCATCCCACTGTAGCCGAGTTAATGCCCTGGATATTGGATGATCTAAAGCCTTTGGTATGATCAGACAATAGTCCGACTATGAATCATCTATAGCGGCCTTTTCCAGATATTGCTTGATTTCTTCCACATAAGCCGGGCAAAAGCCATCTTCGAAATGGTGCATAACAAATTGTTGGGCTTCACAGCCATTGTTTTCACAAAGGGTTTTGACAATTTCACACCCCTCAGCACCCCTCCCCAACACTATCATATCTGCTAGATAGGCGTTCATTGGCAGGTACAATGCTCTAATACTTGCCCCCTGCCAATAATAAGGATCAACATTGGTAAGTTCAAGATATTTTGGACTTAATGCAGCCAATTTACCTTGTGCTGACGACAGCCAGAGCTGAGCATCTTGTTCAACTAATGTGGGGAACTGATTAGTGACATCTATGATAGCCTGATTTTCATAGCGCAAGATTTGAATGGGACTAATAGCAGAAGTTGCTGTAGACCCACGCGCAAGATAATGGAAAGCTTCATTTCGCGTCAGAAATTCCAATCTGCCGTCGCCGTCAATATCTACTATTTGGGGTGCATTTCCCCAAGTACGGATAATAAGATTGTCGCTAGCATATTGCTCAAGAGCAGCATCATAGTGAAGGATAGCAATGAGCGTACAGCAAGAAGCACCATACGCAAAAATATCGAGCACAATTTCTGGTTCTCTATCTAAATCGAGATCGGTGATGGCAACAAGTGTGATGTTGCCAGAGGCCCGACGGGAATCATTCTGACCAAACAAGAGTAGGTTTATGGGTGATTCTTGTAGAAGCTTACCCTGACGTGTTAGGCGGACAATCCGCTCCGTCAAATCAGAATTTGATATGATCTCAATCCGCACATCTCCCTCTTCACTGATTTGAGGTGTCATATCAGATAAAAGGGGGGTAACTGTAGGATAGGCTGTAATTGTAATACATCAATACATCGTGAAAACGATTTTGCACATTAACAACCGAATAACCATCAGTACATCGTGAAAATCACATGGCGTGCTAAACGCGCTGTGCGAGAAATTGAAGATAATACAAGCCATTCTCCAATGGTAGTCATCTGTTGGAGCGGGGACAAGGGTTCAGGTGACGATGGCTCAACTAGAAGTGTGAGGTTCTGCTCGTAAATGGGCAGTGGTTTTCTTGATTCATCACAAGAAATATCCTCAGTCCCTGTGGGTAGTACAGGTTCATTAAGTGGGAAAGGATAAATCGCCAAACATTGTCGGTGTTGGCTATCGGGAGCTTGGTCAAAGATGGATAGAGTTGCCCCCGCCACCTTGAACTCAACCGTTACCCAAACACCTTTGGTCAAGTCAAAGTGAGGTACGGTCCAATCTACATTCAAGACACGTACAGTTCCCTCTGGTGAGACCCGTCGCATAAAGTGGAGAGACCCTTCACGTAACGGCCGTTTTGTGTCAGAAACTTCAAACCCTGTCTCTAACTTGTGCGGTAGTTGGTGGTGATGGACAGCTGTAGGTGATTGTTCATTCAATTGGCTGTGGTCTTCTCGCTGTCGGTAAAGCTCAAAAAAAGATTGACCCTGCTGGTTAACAGCAGCCAAGTCACTCAAGTAGGTGTTTTCCCAGACATGTTGGTCATAATCTTGATGAAACCGTTCTACCGAGCCGTTGCTCTTGGGATGATAGACAGGGGAGAAAACCAATTCAGTGCCGACTGCCAATGCTAACCGTGCCACTTTTCCAATAACATATTGATGAGTTGTCCCACCACTGAAGCATCCTTCATTATCCACTTGGGTATAGTGTGGGATACCTATTTCTTGCCAAACGTGAACAAGAAAGGCTGCTGCATCTTGAGACCGTCTTTGTTCATAAGAGCAGCCTGTTGGATACCGTGAAACTACGTCAATGGCATTGAAACTGGCAACCCGTTGTCCCCCTTGCAAGAAATGGGGCACGATGTCTACTTGACACAGTTGGTGTGGCTCAGTAGGGTGTAGTCGTGGATAGTTGATGGCTGGCCCGACAGCTTTGCTTTGCGGTTTGGTCATGCCCGCAGCATGAAGGACTCGTTCAATCGTCGGCACACTGGGTAGAGGTGTGACTTGCTGTTGCTTCAACCTCGTTCTGATTGCTTGACCTCCAATATATTTGAGACCCTTTCCCAGTTCTGCATTCGCTTCCAACTCTAGTCGTGTCTGGATAATTGCTTCTGTGACACTTTTGGGTAGCTCATTGCCAGGTTTTGTTGGTGCCCTTGACCTATCTTTCAAGCCTGTCCAGCCCTCATTCTCATAACGCTGTTTCCATTTGGAGACCCAGCCGAGGGAACGGTTCAGGGTTTTGGCCACTTCGACCATTGTTTGTCCCTTTCTCAACTGCATGATTGCTATTTTCCGCTCAGTAAACAGGTCATTTGTCATTTTACTCACCTTCCATGTAGGATGAGTAAATCTACCCGTTTTTCACGATGTACTGATGGTTCGGTTGTTAAGGTACTTCACGATCTCTTGATGGTTTTTCACTTATAAATTTTCACGATGTACTGATGTACGACATGTAATAGTTAGCACAGGGGTTGATGTCAAGAACGGCCGTTGCTCTATAATCTCATTTACAGCAAGTACAACACGGGTCACAGTGACCGCATCCCTCATGGTTGGCAAACAAGCAACACAAATAAGCATTGCTACAGTTGGGAGGCAAACAGATTTCAAGCGACTCATGACCATACTATGCCAATTAAAATATCGCCAAAGTGCCAACCTCGTCGTCTTCAGACAAAGTGCGAATGGCTTGATGATGGTTGCGTAAAAGGGCTTCAACTGTTTTGGTTGTGCAGTTGCCTCGTCTTATCCAAATCACTTTGGGCGGTGTTCCCCAAACCAGGCTTAATTCATTGAAATCGGCATCTTTACTGACAATGATCAATTGGTTTTGTTGGGCATATTGCCAGACATCTTTATCTTGATGATTTATCTAGGCCAACGGCCGTTACGTGTACGGAATTAGGATAGAGATCGACTAGCCTCTCAATGAGACGAGGTGATAAGTTCTGGTCAAGTAGTAGTTTCATGCTGGAATCATGACCATGTGCTGCGAACGATCAGCCGCGTAACTCAAACAGGCCATAATATCTTCCATCGTCAAATAGGGGAAATCTGCCAACACTTCCTCATAACTCATACCAGAGGCAAGGTAACTTAGCACATCATAGACTGTTATTCGCATTCCTCGTATACAAGGCTTGCCCCCACGTTTACCTGGCTCAATCGTAATAATATCTTTGTAATTCATTGGCTTGTTATCCTCTCATAACAAATTTCATCCCATTATAACAGAAGCGGCAATTTTAAGGCTCAACTGTTATTCGACAATTACCTGTCCCAAGATGTAGCGGTCGCCGACGAGGCTGCCAGCCGTATCGGACCTATGCAGGCGGCGGCGGCTGACCATTTCGTAGAGGCCGACTTCGATTTGATATGTTCCTGAAGGTAAATCAGGGGGCAATTCCATGCGATAGGGGTCGAGGATGCGCTGGCCGGGCAGCCATTTGGGAATCCACAGGTGGGTGGGGAAGGCACCACCAAGCGGGGTGTAGTCGAGGTTGTCTATGATAGGATGATTACCCAAATCTATGAGATGGACGAAGACAGTGTAGCTTTCTTCGGCGGGAGCTAGGCTTTGCCATTGCAAGATGAGGTTGAGGTTGTCGCCAGCTTGGGCGGTGATGGGGGTTGTCCAGGGGGCAGAAACGGAGCCGTCGCCTCCACGCGCTTGGGCACTCACCAAGCCTACTCGCTGCCGAAAATTTGCCAATAGATGCTCCGTGCGTGCAGGGAATTCCTGTCCTGTGACTTGTAATTCACCCAACGATAATTTCAACTCGAATTCCGCATCTGCGCTCAAGTTTTTCAGATTGACAGTAAGAGGGTATGTGCCGCTGGGTAGGTTGTGGGGCAAGGCAAAATCGAAACGCTCAACGATGACTTCACCCGCTTTCCATTTGGGGGTGATAAGGTGGCTGTCGGTGGTGAAGGGATAGGTGATGTCACCGACCTGGAGGATGGGAATGTAGAAATCGGCCGTTTCGTTAGCCGCCCGCATGGCTAAAGTGAGGGGAATGTAGTCACCGGCCACCACCTCTGTTTGGGGCAGCAAATAGCCCACAATCTCAATATCGCCACCTGTAGTGGAAATAGCCGTTAACTCTGGCGGCACGCTATTATCCCCTGGTTCCACAACTTGGTAGAAAGGTCCTGACGGCCGTAACCTGAACCCATCCTCGCCCACCTCTGTCAATTCGCGCCGATAGTTGCTCAGATAAACAGGGCCACTAGGCAAATAGTTGAATACACTTTCGACCCAAGGTACAGCCGCCGACACAAATTCCGGGCTCACATGAGTAGTATCTGGCCACCGCCCTTCGACAAAGCGCGTGTACCATAGAGGTGTCATATGTTCCCAGTCGTTGAGGAGTACAGGGCTGTCTTTGCGGTTTTGAAAGTGGGTAAAAACGGCCGTTACATAGTCGTCCCCTTCACTGTATTGTCGCAACGAAATATGCGGGGCATTACGAGCGAGGTTCAGCCCAGGGCCAAGTAAAAAGAGGCCCCCTGCCAGCAGCAAAACCATCTGCCGATTCAGCCGAAAGCGCCAGACCGAGGCCACCAGTAAACCATACAACCCAATGCCCGCTAGTAGTCCAATCACCAGAAACGGCCCTAGTAGGTAAGCCATTGTGTCCTGCGCTTTGAGGCTGATGACAAAGGCATAGTTGCCGAGGAAGGCGAAGAGATAGAGGAGCGGTAGCGGCGCAGAGGAATGGCGGGATGAGGGATTAAAGATGAATTTGTTACGCATGAACAGCCAGGCTATACCCCAAATGGCTAAGAAGATGACAGGCAGGGAGAATTGTAGGCGCAGGAGTGACCAGAAGACGAGGGCGCGGTGGGGTTGGTCGATGAGGCTGTAGTAGGGGAGGCTGTCGCTGAGGCCACGCGCTAGCACATGGTCGAGGAAGCCATCGAGTGTGTTCATGGTAGCGGGGCCAAAGGTAGGCTGCATGGGGCTGCGGATGGGGAAATAGAGCCAAATAGCGAGGCCAAGTAGGGCGAAGGCAACCATTTTTAGCAAAGTGCGCCATTCACGTAGGATGGACGGCCGTATCCACACTACAAAAATAGCATAAGCTGGAAAAGCCATGATGGTAAGAGGATGATGGGTCACACCCAAGCCAGCGGAGAAGCAGAAGGCGTAAAGATAGCGTAGAGAAGGGCTGCCCCCCTCTACTCCCTCGCTCCCATGCTTCCCTGCTCCTGCCAGGCTCCATTTTGTCAAAAAGTACAAATTCGCGGCCAAAAATGCAGCGGTCATGATGTGGGGGTTGGTGTGGATGGCATGTTGCCAATGGTCAGCGGCTGTGGCGATGGTGAGGGCAGCAAAGAGGGCCGAGAGACGGCCGATCCCTGGATAATCTTGCGGCGAAGCTTGGGTGAGGGCGCGAATTGTGCCATACACAAAAAAAGTAGCGAGGCTGGCTGTTAAAGCCGATAACAGATGCATGCGCCAGGGAATGGGGCCAATTGGGATAATCGTCTGCCATAGCTTGCCTATCACCGTAAAAAAAGCATAACCAGGTGGATGGGCAATCCCCAAAATATTGGCAACAAAAGTATATTCGGTGGGATCGCCCAGGACTAAGGTTTGGGCCAATGTGAGCAAATACAGGATAGGAATAATACCCAATAGCAAGACGGAAGCGGACACATGGTACTGATGCAACGCCTCTGGTGACATCCGCGAAGCCAAAGAAGCCGAACGTGGATGCGCCCCTCCACTCCCCTGCCCCCATGCTTCCTCTCTCTTCTCTTCCTCTGCCATCACAATAATCCTTCATACACGGCCAATGTCTCCCGCGCTGCCCGCTGCCAGCTAAATTGAGCAGCGTGTTCCAGGCCAAGTTGTTGGCGGTGGTGGTATTCGTCTTGGTCAGTGAGGAGGTTGCGGATAACGGCCGTCATCTCTTCCACGTTCTCGGGGTCAAAATAAACTGCTGCCTCGCCACCTACTTCGGGATGAGGCCCAGTATGACTAGCTGCAACCACTTGCCCACAAGCCATATGCTCCAAAACAGGCAGGCCGAAACCCTCGTACAGACTAGGCTGCACAGCCAGATTGGCAGCCGCAATGATGGCTGGTAAATCTTCGTCGGGAACCCAGCCTAACGGCCGTACCACATCAGTCAATCCATCTGCTTCAATTTTGGCAAAAAAGTCATCGGTTAGCCAGCCTTTGCTCCCGGCCAGGATCAGACACAAGTCTGGGAAGAGGCGGCGCAAGTTGAGGAGGGCATCTAGCAGACGATTGAGGTTCTTACGTGGCTCAATTGTGCTAAGATGAAGGAGGAAGCTGTCGGGTAAGTCGTATGCTTGTCGTACATGCCTGATCCTGTCCGGGGGCGGTTGGTGGAAGAGGGAGGAGGCCGCCTCGTAGACGACATGTACTTTAGCTGGGTCAACATCATAGTGCCTGACGATATCACGCTTGCTGGCCTGCGAAACGGCTATGATGGCTGTGGCCCGGCGGCAGTAGAGGGGCATGGCTAGGTTCAGATACCAGTAGTTGAGCTTTTTGTGATAGGCGGGGAACAGCTTGTAGATGAGATCATGTACGGTTAGCACAGTGGGCACATCGCGCAGTGGCATGAGCAAGTGTTCGGTGCTGTGGAAGAGTTCAACATCAGGTAGGAGACGCTGGAAAGACATCCGGCTCATTTGTGCCAACAAAATGGCCATACGCCAGGGTTTGTAGCCAAATTGGACAGTGTGTCGTGGGGAGGTAGAGGGAAGTGTGGGAGGGAAACGGCCGTCTGGCCCCTGGTTATAAAACAGCCCAAATCGTTCCGGCTGGACGTCAATTAAGGCCTTCGCCAATTGCTCTGCGTATCGCCCTAACCCGGCCCGAGCATGAACGGCCGCTGAAACATCTACATAAATCATCGCCGTCGCTTCTTGCGTTTCTTCTTTTTATTGCTGCGCCCAAAACTGCGTTTTTTTGGTTTCTCCGGCTCGCCATAATAAACAGCGGCCGAAATAGGGATGTCCATCGGACTGTACTGACCGCGTTGTAAAGCCTTTAGCCCATCACGAGCAAAGGCTGCAACTTCCATCGTGTCTGCCGAAAATCTGTCTTGTCGTGCCAATTGGAAAACTTCTTGATACAGCTTTTTAGCTTGTTGACGATCGCCGAAGTCATGTTCTGCCATGGCCAAGCGTAGCACTGCTTCAACGTCATCAGGGGCCAATTCATAGCCGTGACGCAAATAGGATACTCCCTGCTCATAGCGCATGATGAAGAGGTGGATCCCACCCAAGCGAACATACAAATCAGCTTTATTGGGTTGAGCGGCAATCAGCATTTGATAACGTTTAATGGCTTTTAACGGATGCATGGGGCCGCCCAATGCCTGAGCACCTATGTGATGGACACGGGGGTTTGGTTCTATTTTGTCAGGCTCCTCACCGGTAAACATGGCTAGTAATGTTTCTGGCGACTGTTGCCCTACCATAGTCATATGGGCTTGGCTTGTTAGACGATATTGATCGGCAGACTCACATTTAGGACAGATGATCTCATGATCTAAGATATGAGCATCAAATTCAACTAGCCCACCTTCCTGCTGTTTTTCCAGTGTAATGGTGTCCACCAAAACGTGCCGAGTAAAGTGATACCGTTTGCGATTACAAACGGTACATTCTAGTAATAAGTTCATGCCATCTGTCGGTTGTGATGCGGCTGGTTTAGTAAATGGCAATTCCCACTCTTCTTCTACTTCACGCAACCCTACAATGGTTGGGTCTACGCGATCTTCGAGAAAGGCACGTTGAATGTCTGGGTATAGTTCACGCAGATCGGCATCAAGGGCATCGCCGATAAGAAAACCAATGAACTCTTCTTCTGTGCCTAGTTCATGGGCCTGGGGTCGGTTGAGCAGGTCGCGGAAGAGTGTCACAACGTCGCCACGCAGTTCAGGATTTTGCTCTAATTGATTCCTCAAGGTTTCTGTCGCGCCGGTACGTAGAAAGGTGTCGTATGTTGTGTCGGCGGCGATGGTTTTTATTTCGGCGGTAGTGAAGCCACCAATTTTGCCTATTGAGTCGGTGAGGGTGTCTTGCCAGTTGCCATCTGCTTTGTCTAGCCAGGGAGAGAGTTCGCTGAAGACGGCCGTTTCCTCATCCCGCATCTGCCGCAGCAAGGTAATAGCATGGGCCGAACCAGAATGATGGGATTGACTGAAAGCCAGTCGGAGCAGTTCGGGGACCAGCACCTTTTGTTGAGCCAGGATTTCGTCAATGAGAGTGGCTGTGAGAGAATCGGCCGTTGCCACTTGGTCAATGGGTGGCCAGAAGGATTGTGGTGTGTCCTCATCGAAATCGGCAGGCAGAGAGAGAGTTAAAGCAGCACGGAAGTTGTCCAAGACGGCCGTGTCTACCTCAGATAGGCGATCGGCCTCTGGTTCATCAGCCTGTTTGACTTTGGCTAATAAATCTTCCCATTGGGCATTGTATCCCTCATCTTCAACCGCATCAGCCACCACAAAGGCACGATCTAGTAGTTCAATAGTTAAGTCATTTAGACCTATATGGGACAAAATGTAGGCGGCTATATTATATGTATCTAGATTTTGGGGCTGAAAGTGTATGTTCTGGGCAAAGAGCATCAAGCCTGCACTAAGTTCATCAGCATAAAGGTGAACTTCAGCCAGGTTATTGCGCCAGTAGATTCGGCTATTGGTTGAAGGCTCATGTTGTTCATCATAGGCGATAGCCGCATAAACCCAGCTCATGGCTTGGACATATTGTTTGTCTAGACGATGGTTTTGGGCCAGATCATAATAGAGCTCACCATAATCTACCATGTCGCTATGTTCAGGCGAGTGCATGATAAGTTCGAGAACGGCCGTTTCCCTCTCTCGATCTCTTTCTGCCATAAAATATTGCCACACATCCAACATCTCAAAGTCACCCCATTTGCCGGGGCCTTCCTTAGCAATTTGATCGGCCGTTAAGCCAGCAAAAAATTGTTCTTGTTTTTGTTTCATACTTATTTTGTCCTCTTCATCCCTTTCGATTATGAATCGGTTATTGCTCACCCTCTCTCTGCCACCAATCCATTGACCATTTCACAGCTTTGTGAATGCCCTCGCGCAAAGGGATTTGCGGATTGTAACCCAAAAGGGCACGGGCTTTACCCACATTAGCCACATAGTGGGTCACTTCGCCTACACGGGCTGGCTCAAGGGTCATATTAGGTTCTATGCCTAGAGCTTCGCCGATAAATTGGGCCATGTTGATGAGGCTGTTGCCCTGGCCAAAAGCGAGATTAATGGTGTGGTTGCCGATTTCACCACTGACCAGTCGTTCGATTCCTACAGCCACACCCGCCACACAATCGTCCACGTAGGTAAAATCTAGCACTTTTCTCTCACCGTAGACGACGATGGGGCGTTTGGCGTGGATTTCACGGATGAAATAGGGAATGACTCGTAACATACGTTCGATGTCATTGTCATAACGGCCGTATACATTGCTAAACCTGAACACCAAATAACGCAGCCCATAACACTGAGCGTAAGAGTAAATTAGCGCCTCTCCCGAAATTTTGCTGGCCGAGTATGGGCTCTCGGTGAAGGCGAAATCAGCGTAAGATTCCTCGGTAATGTAACGATGAATATCGCCATAGACCTCACGCGAACTACTGAAAATGATGGGTATATCATTGTGCCGGCAAAATTCCAACACATTAAAGGTCATGGTGATGTTTTCTAACGCACGATCGGGCTGCTCGACCAGTTCATGAACTTTGGCATGGGCGGCAAAATGCACCACTACATCCAAATCCTTCGGGTACTCCACATGGCCGATGCCATTTTGGAAGTCACGATAAGGAGTGCTCAGGTCTTGAAGGAGTGTGTTGATTTGTGTTGTCCAAGTATTCGGCCGTTTATCCACCCCAAAGACAAAATGCCCTTGTTCTTGTAAATACAGTCCCAAATTCGTGCCGATTTGCCCGCTTGAACCAGTGATTAATACACGCATATACTTCTCCCTATATTCATGACGAATTGTAAAGCGTAAGGCTTTTTCAGGAAAATAATGATCCAATATAGTCTGAAAAAGCCTCAAGCCAATTCCAAAAATTCCTTCAAATCTGGATGATTAATTTTGGAATTGGCCTAAAACAAAAAGGGTAAAACGGAAGAGGAGCTTTAGGGATTGATTTCTACCCTTTCCCTTCTTGAATGTTCTTCTGTTCTGTTGCCTATTTTTTCCACAACACATGCCAAGCAAAACGAGGCAAAGCCAACATGCGCCGCCAGCGCCAAGGTTCCCGGCTGAGACGGTAGAGCCACTCTAGCCCCAGCTTTTGCAGCCAGCGCGGGGCACGCACGGCCCGTCCCGTGACAAAATCGAGTGAGCCGCCCACGCCCATGGCTAGACGCACGCTGGTTAAGGCTTCTTTGTTGCGAGCGATCCATTTGTCTTGACGGGGTGCGCCATAGGCCACAAAGAGTATATCGGCCTGGCTACTGTTGATGCGTTGGACGATGGCTTCGTTTTCGGCGGGGTCGGGCGAACCCGCATAGGTTCCGGCAATGATGAGGCCGGGATTTTGTTGCTGTAGGATCGTGGCGGCTTCTTGTGCCACGCCCGGTGCTGCGCCAAGCAGGAACAGTCGCCAGCCGTTGTGGGCGGCGAGAGCGGCCAAATGATAGATCAACTCAGAGCCGGGGACACGTTGGGGCAACGGCCGTCTCAACCACCGCCCCGCATACAATAATCCCACCCCATCCGGAATACACAAATCAGCCTTCCACAATAGTTGCCGAAAGGCTTCATCCTCTTGGGCCGCCATCACAAATTCAGGGTTGGTCGTGGCAATTTGGTGTAGGCGTGGTTCGGTCATGAACTGCTGTACTAGAGCCAACGTGTCAGCCATTGTCACGGGATGGACGGGGGTGTTGAGGATAGAGAGCGAGGCGCTTCGCTGCTGGGGATTGTTAGACATTTGGATCAATTACTCAATTGCGTTCCCTTGAGTATACTATAAACAGTACGGGGTACATGTATTATGACGGCGAAGGTGATTTTGAACCCATTTTCAGGGCGTGGCGACGCTCTAAAGCGGCTGGATGAAATGAAAGCGGCTTTGGTGGCGGCAGGTGTGGCCTATGAGTTGGTAGTGACGGAACGGCCGTTACATGCTATCCAACTCGCCCAAGTAGCCGTGCAACAAGGCTTCAGCCCCATTATTGCCGCTGGCGGCGATGGTTTGTTGAATGAAGTGCTGAATGGGGTGGCTGCAGCGGCGGGCGAAGCAGATTGGCCGACTTTTGGCGTGATGCCTATGGGCTCGGCCAATGACTTAATCGAAAATTTGGGGATGTCCACAGATTTAACAGCAGCAGCGCAGGTGATTGCTAAGGGGCAGGTGCGGCGGCTGGATATGGGCGTGGTAAACGGCCGTGTTTTCCACAACAATGCTGGCTTGGGTTTGGAATCACGCATCTCTGTCATCCAAAATCGACTCACTTGGGCACGGGGCATCTTTCGCTATCTGTCGGCCACTCTTATGGGTATCATGCAAAATCCTCAGTGGCAGATGCATCTAGAATGGGACGATGGCGAATATAGTGGCCCCGTGACATTGGTGTCTATTGGCAACGCGCCGCGCACAGGTGGCATCTTCTACACTGTACCCCACGCCGACCCCTTCGATGGCAAATTGACTTTCGTCTATGGACATATTCCCACGCGTTTGCAGATTTTGCGCGTGCTACCACGTACCATGAAACCAGATGTGGGCAGCTACGTGGAGCACCCAGCCGTACATGAAGTCCACACTACTTGGCTTAAAGTGAGGGCCAAGACGCCCACACCCATGCACGCCGATGGCGAGATTGTATCAGAGGCTGTACAAGAGTTGTCGTATGAAATTCTGCCCCAGAAATTACCCATCTTAATGGATGGAGGAACTAGATAACTGTTGTGTGTATTTTCCTGGTGGCCATCATGGACAGATTTCGGTGATCAGTCCACGGGTCTACGAACAAGTTGTCATAGGACTGGCAGTCCTTGCGCTTTAGCCATTACTATCTCTCTGAATTTAGGACTGCCAGTCCTCAAACTCAATATTCACTGACAGGTTGTTCGTGCACCCCGTAAACCGAACTGTGGCATAGATTTCAAGGTTACGTTACGATGCTAAAAAATGTTGTTTCCCTTTTCTTCTTGTTTTTTAGACTGTTTATTTCTGCTTGTACAACGGCCGTTTCACCTACTAGCGAGTCTGGAACACAACCTGAGTCCTCAGAACTACCGATAAACAGTCAGGAGATGGATATGGAACTGATTTCTGCCGCAGATCGCGGTGATGTAGAAGCTGTTGTGCGGCTAATCGAGCAAGGTGCCGATGTACACGCAACCAATTCGCGCGGTGTCACCCCCTTAATTGCGGCCGCTTACCACAATCATTTGGATGTAGCAGAGCTGCTAATTGAGGCGGGTGCCGATGTCAATGTACAGGACAATACACAGCAGAGTGCCTATCTTATCAGCACCTCTGACGGATATTTGGAACTACTACAATTGACCTTAGCTAATGGCGCTGATGTCCACAGTTTAGACAGTTTTAATGGCACAGGCTTAATCCGCGCGGCGGATCGTGGGCATGTAGAAATTATTGAAGAGCTTCTCAAAACAGATATTGTCATTGATCATGTCAATCGCCTGGACTGGACAGCCTTGTTAGAGGCCATCATCTTAGGCAACGGGGGCCCACGCCACACAGAGGTTGTACGTTTGCTGGTTGAAGCAGGAGCGGATGTGAATTTGGCTGACGGCAAAGGTGTTACACCTCTCGAACACGCCCGTCGCCGGGGTTATGAGGAGATGATGACTATCCTGGAAAACGGCCGTTGAGAACAGCCTACTCAAACTCAATCAATAACTTTGAGTCTACCGAAAAAAGCTCACGCAAAGGCGCAAAGATTCCAGAGTAAATCTGCGTCATCTGCGTTTGTCCGCGTCCTTTTTTCAGTGAAATAGAATTGAGTGGTGAGCGAAGTTGTGCCATTGAGTTTAACTTTGATGTGGATATGGGGCGGACGGCTGCCGTAGGCTGAGGAACAATAACCCTATCAACCCCCAGATCAATTCCATCTTTTTCATCTGCATCATGCCATCCTTCTTTAGAGGTGTTGCTCAAACCAAGCCAACGTCCGCTGCCAAGCATCGCGGGCAGCAGCTTCATCGTAACTGGTGCGGGTGTCATTGAAGAAGGCATGCTGTGCACCATCGTAAAGTTGGAAGTGATTTTCGATATTATTTTCGTCAAAAACAGCGTGCATGGCTTCAAAACTACTAACGGGGATGCTATCGGCCGTTCCTAAAAAGCTGAGGATAGGGGCAGACACTTGTTGCGCTTGTTCCGCACTGAGGGGTGAGCCATAAAAACCAGCACCTGCACTCAGGCTGTCTAGATTGGCGGCTGATTGAAAGACCAAACCGCCACCCATGCAAAAGCCAACGATGCCCGTGCCGCCACTGACAAAATCCTGCGCTTGTAAATAGGCGATGGCTTGTCCAATTTCGCCCACGGCATTGAGTGTGTCCAAGGCAATGGCCTGTTTGCGGGCTTCGTCCGGCTCTGTGGTGACAATGCCATGATAGAGATCGGGGGCCAGGGCGGCGTAGCCCGCTTGAGCAAAGCGGCGGGCCACATCTTTGATATGCTCATTCAAGCCCCACCACTCCTGGATGACAATGACGGCTGGTTTGGGGTCTGCATCTGTTTGATAGGCCTGATAGCCCATCAACTCCTCACCTTCTAGGCCGGGATAGGTGACAATGCCGGTGGTGAGTTCGCCACCTGTTTCTATGCCTGGTTCGGCGACGGGCTGGGATTCGTCTATGACGGGTGGTGGATTTTCATTGGGCGTGGCATCACAGGCCACAAGCAGGCTGTTGGCGGCGATGGTGCTGCCAATAACGGCCGTTGCCCTTTGTAAAAACTGTCGCCGGCTCAACCCGCCGATCTGATAACTTCGCACGAGTTCCATCACTTCAATTCGATTCATAATTCTTGCCTCGTTTGCTTCATCAGAAGCCTATACCCACACCGCATCCAATCTGGCCCTTTTCTGCCATAAGACGCTTATGAAAACCATAAATTTCAGGAAACGTTAAGGGGTGATAGAGGTATGATTAGGTAATGTGATGGTGAAAGTTGTACCTTGGCCGGGGGTAGAAACGGCCGTAATCTGCCCTTTATGTGCTTCTACGATGGTTTTGGCAATGGCTAATCCTAGCCCGGACGCGCCATCTTCTGTGCGCTGGCGCGATTCATCAGCCCGGTAGAAGCGGTCAAAAATGCGGGCTAATTCATCGGGGGCAATCCCTGTGCCTGTGTCCCGCACCTCAAACTGTATCTGCTGATTGGCAGCTGAAGCTGCTAATACAACCTCGCCCTGTGTGGTGTAGCGGAGGGCGTTGGAAACGAGGTTGTTGAACACTTGTGTCATGCGCTCCGCATCCACCATAACAGAGGGCAAATCGGTAGCGGCTTCAATGCGCAAGGTCAGACCGCGCTGTTCTGCTTCCATGACATAAGCCAGCCCCGTACGTTCTAGTAAGGCTTTGGGGTCAACGGCACGTATACTGAGGGACAACTCGCCTGCATCGGCCAGCGAAAGAGTTCGTAAATCCTCGACAAGATGCTGCAGTAAAGTCACTTCCTCATACATGATGTTGTAAAGATCGGCTGAACCATCAAGCGCACCGTCTTTTAGCCCTTCTGTGTAGCCGCGTAAAATGGTGAGAGGAGTGCGTAGGTCATGGGCAATATCGGCCGTCATCTGCTTGCGAACGTGGCTGGCTTGGGCTAAATCATGGCTCATTTGGTTGAAGGAGGTGGCTAGCTGGCCGATTTCGTCTTGGGAGCGTACCTGTACTTGATGGCCAAGTTCCCCGGTGGCCATAGCTTGGGTGGCGGTGGTGAGTTCCTGTAACGGCCGTGTCAAGGTTCGGGCCAACACCCCACCCAGTACCAGGGCGATCAGACCAGCAATAAAGGCACTAAGAACGGCTGATGAGGTAACAGTGCCCAAAAAAGATGTCGATGCTTCCGGCGGCATACGGCCAATATTAGCTAGTGGCGCCGCCCCTTCAGGTAATATTAACTGCCCTACTTCTTGCCCGTTCACTTCAATCGGCAGGGCTTGGTCAAGAAGGTGGGGGGGATAAGGACGGCCGTCGCCGCGTTGCCCCATACTAAAGGCTATCTGGCGTTCTGTATCTACCACTACCAGGCGGGGCATCTGTGATCGCAAACGGCGATGGCTGCCTACAAATTGGCCTAGATCATGCCAACTGCCCTGGCGTTCATAATAGTCAGCCAATAAATTGACAATCTCTTGCTGCTCACGATTATTGACGAAGCGATCAAAGGCCTGCCGGGTGCGTTGCCCTGTAATGAGCGCCACCAGCACTGCACCGATAATGCCAACGAGCAGAAAGCCAAGGGTTAATTTGAGGGCCAGGGAGCGCATGTTTGATAAGAGAGATTGGAGACTAGAGACTCAGTAGGTGAGGTGGCATGATCTCCAATTTCCAATCCTCAGTCTCTAATCTCATTCATTGATAAACCGATACCCCATACCATACACTGTTTGAATATAGTGGGGTTTGCTGGCATCGGGTTCTATTTTGGTGCGTAGGTTGCGGATGTGAACATCTATGGTGCGTTCATACCCTTCATAAGCATCACCAGCCGTGTTTTCTAGCAAGTCTAACCGAGAGAAGGCGCGGCCCGGTGAAGCCATGAGGGTGCTGAGGATTTCAAATTCGGAAGGGGTTAAATCCACCTGCTGTGTGCCCACTTTGACAATGCGTGCGCCGCGATCCAGCGCCACATCGGCCACGCGCAGGAGGTCATTATCCTTGCCTTGCTTTTGTCCTCGCCGCAATACGGCCCGGACGCGAGCCATCAACTCGCGGATGCCAAAAGGCTTGGTGACGTAATCATCGGCGCCCAGTTCCAACCCCAATACTTTATCTTCCTCCTCTATCTTGGCGGTGAGCATGATGATGGGGGTGTCGGCCTCTTTGTTATAGGTTCGCATGAAGTCATAGCCGCCCATTTCGGGCATCATCACGTCTAGGATGATGAGGTCGGGCTTTTCATAGCGGGCTACGTAGAGGGCTTCACGGCCGTTTCCAGCCTCCACTACTCTATAGCCATCTTGCTCTAAATAGGTGCGAATCATTTCGCGTAATTTTCGTTCGTCGTCTACGACGAGAATGGTTTGTGCCATGGGCTAATTGGATGATTGCCATTCCGAATGGGGTCTTTGGCATGGCAATTGCAAGTTGCAATCTATTCGGCTTTTGCTGTAAATTCTAGTTCCAGTGTCACCTCTTCGGAAACGGCTTGAACGGCCGTGGCGAAGGGAATTCTCACATCAAAATCAGCATATTTGAGTGTGGTCGTGGCTAGACCTGTCAGTTCTGTGTCTGAGGTCAGCGTAGCCTGGGTGTCGAACGTTACCTCTCGTGTTTGGACTAGGATAGTCAAATCACCCACAATTTGAAAGTCGTAAGGTTGACCCACCTCTACAGAATCGGGTAAGCCGACCAACTGGGTGGGAACAAAGCTGATATTTTCGTACTGTGCTGTCAACAAAATGCGGTTGCTGAGGGCACGATTACGGAAGTTGTTGTCGGTGACGAGGGTACGAGCATTAATGAGGATTTCGCTGATAACGGCCGTTGCCACATCCTCTTTATCAAACGCCACCTGTCCTGAAACTTGGTTCGTTGTACCCACCACCGTCGTATCCACATTGCGCAACACCTCTTCAATAATGAAGCGGGCTTCGCTACTGTTGGTGTCAATCGTGAAAATAGTGCCGTTGGCGCTGTTTAGATTCTCATTGGCTTCGGTTACTGCTGCTGCATCAGTAATGTTGCTGGCCGCCTCTGGTGCTTTGAAAAGGTTAAAGCCAATGATGCCAGCCACCACCAGAATAACCACAGCACTCACTAATAAAATCACTCTTTTCACAAGCTCTCTCCTGTTTTGTTGCTCAAATTGAATTATACAAAATTGTGTTTAGAGAATGTTAAGAAGTCGTTGACGTTTTGTTACGGCCGTTCCCCCAGCGTCAAAAATAACGTTACGACTGCTTCATCGCGCAGGACGGTTACCTCAATAGTTTGGCCTGGTTCTGTGTTGAAGGTGAGATAGGCGTTCAGGTCGGCGAAGTTGGTGACAGGACGGCCGTCTAAGGCTACGATCAAATCACCATCACGCCCTGTAGCTGGATTAGCCGCAATCAATCCGGCCTCATCGGCTGGGCCGCCAGGAGTGACACTAAGCACATAGGCTCCCGCTGTTTCCGCCAGATTAAACACAATTTGTTCATTTAGCGAAATCTCATCATCAAAACCGGCCCCCATGTAGGGGTAAGTGTAACTGCCGTTGGCGATGAGGCTGGGGACAATACGGTGAACGGCATTGACGGGGATGGCGTAGCCTACACCGGAATTGATGCCTGTTTCCGTGGAGATAGCGGCATTGATGCCGATGACTTCGCCGCGCAGATTGAGCAGGGGCCCGCCGGAATTACCGGGGTTGATAGGGGCATCGGTTTGGATCACTTGGGGTAGAGAGTAGCTGCTGCGGCCATCGGTGAGGGCGCGTTGGGATGCCAAGCTGCGGCCTAGAGCACTAATGATGCCCAAGGACATGGAGCCTTGTTCGCCAAAAGGGTTGCCGATGGCTACCGTGAGCTGGCCCACTTGCAGATCGTCGGAGTTGGCTAGGGATAACGGCCGTATCCCCACTGGTAGCGCATCCACTTTCAACACCGCCAAATCACTGTCTATGTCCTTCCCTACTAGCTCGGCGGATTGGCGTTCGCCGTTGGCGAAGGCTATTTCATAGCTGCGGCCATCAGCCACGACATGATTGTTGGTGACGATGTAGCCGTCTTCGCTGTAGACGAAGCCACTGCCTGTGCCCACAGGCGGCACGATGATGTAGACGACGGCTGGGTTGACAGCCTGATACACGTTGATCAGGGTTTGCTCGAGTTCGCTGTCGGCAGCGGCACCGAGAGAGGCATTGGCCATGATGGTTGGCTGCTGCTGTTCCAAGTATAGGTTGACCTGTGTTTGTATGATGTCGGCTAATTGGTTGGGGGCAGGAGATTCAGCGGCCGTTTCAGCCAATTGGTCTGCGATTTCAGCTTCGACCAGGGCAGCGATTTCGACTGGAGTAAGGTTGTCGTCGACTGTTTCAGCCAATTGCTCCGTGATTTCAGCTTCGATTAGGGCAGTGAGATTAGCGGGCGTGGGGGTGGGAGCCGCCATCTGCCTGAGTTGGCTGGCGACTTCGGCCTCGATCAGGGCGGTGATGTTGGCTGAGGAGGGGGTGGGGATGGTTGTGGCTTCCATGTCAGTCAGGATTTCGGCGCGGACGGTGGCGGCGATAACGGCCGTGTCCACCGTGGGCGGGGCTGGCCTGCCTTGCCCACAAGCAGATATGAGCAGGTGCAGCAGAACTAAGCTATAAATAACAGGTTGTTTCATCAATATCTTCATCTTTAACCTGGCGTACTCTCCTTGCCGACAAATGTTCAAAATTTGGGGCGTAGTAAGGTGCTAAAAGCAGAAAAGACGACCTGGTGGTCGCCTCATCTGTACAGATTGTAGCACAAACTGCACAAAATAAAACTGATTCGGAAGATGGGTTTACTAAAAGCGGTATTTTATTTATGCTGTACGGGGCGAATTAGGCTTCACAAAGGCAGAGGTATAAGTCTCTATGCAGATTGGAATTGATTTTGGCACAACCCACACAGCCGCAGCTTATTATGACGGCCGTAAACTACAATTTGTCCCGCTAGATCCCCGTAACAAGGAACCAACCTTGTTACGATCAATGCTTTATATGACTCGTGAGCAAGAACAGGTGGTGGGCATCGAAGCGGTGGAACGCTACCTGAGAGAAAACACTGGCCGACTCACTCGTTATGAGACGAAGATGGTGGGGACAATTGAAAATTTAGTCAGCAGGGTTGGCCGTGGCCCGCTGGAACCAGATGGGCCTATTCATTTGATTTATGATGTGGTAATCGAAGAGGATGTGGGGGCGCCAGGACGATTGATCCAATCAATCAAGGCTGCTTTGGGTGACCTAGACTATACGGGGACAACGATTTACGGCCGTTTTGTCTCTATTCAAGAACTGGTGGCCATTGTGCTGCGTCATGTGCGGCAGCAGGCCGAAAAGCATTGGCAACAACCGGTGACAACGGCCGTTTTGGGGCGGCCAGTTCGTTTTGCTGACACAGTCGAGAGCGACACATTAGCTGAACAGCGCTTGCGAGAAGCAGCAACTCTGGCGGGTCTGACTCATGTGGTTTTTGAGTTAGAGCCGTTGGCCGCCGCCCACTTTTATGCTCAAGAAAATTTAGCTCCACAAACTGTATTGGTCTTTGACTTTGGTGGCGGCACATTAGACCTAACCATCATGCGGACCGGTCAGCCACCGACCATTTTGGCCACGCATGGTGTTTTGGTTGGCGGTGATGACCTGGATCGGGCATTGATGCGTAACCGGGTGGCTGCTTACTTCGGTGCGGGCCAGCCAATGGATAAGCAGGGCAACCCTTTTCCCTCTCACCTGTCTGCCCGTTTGGAACGTTGGCAAACGATCCCCGACCTGTCTCAACCCCAACACTTGCCCATTATCCGCAAGGCCAAAGAATTAAGCCCGATAGGCCAGTCCTTTGCTGCTCTGGAATGTTTGGTCACCAAGAATTATGGCTTCACCCTTTTTGAACGGATTGAACAGACAAAACAAGCTCTGTCAGTTGCCGAACAAGCTCTGTTGGAGATGAAGATAGAGGCCATTAATTTGGCCGAAACCATCACCCGTGCAGCCTTCCAGCGGGACATTGTGGGCGAGGTTGGCAATGTCAGCCACGGTCTCAATGAATTGCTAGCTAGCGCGGGACAGACAGCGACTGACATTGATGTGGTTGTGACAACTGGAGGGTCGTCGTTAGTGCCCGTGTTTCAGAAGATGCTCCAGCGACGTTTTCCGGCCGCAAAGCATGTGCGCTCAGACACGTTTGGCAGTGTGACGGCTGGTTTGGCGATTCAGGCTCAGAATATTTCTAAAGTTTAAGCGAGAATGGGTTGGGGAACGGCCGTTTCCGGCCATACATTTTCTCCTGCTACCTCTCGCTTTTGCACCCGCATTTGCAAGCCAAACTCCGGCGACATCGTAATCAAGGCTTCGGGTACAACTTTGTGACCAGGAACCAGCGACAGTTGGTACTGTTGGGCAATAGTTGCCAGTAATAGATGGGCTTCCATCATAGCAAAGCTGTTGCCAATGCAGATACGCGGC
Organism: Promineifilaceae bacterium (SeqCode); assembly: GCA_965223555.1. Classification (GTDB taxonomy): domain Bacteria; phylum Chloroflexota; class Anaerolineae; order Promineifilales; family Promineifilaceae; genus CBDCWU01. The sequence continues at coordinate 803,895 of CBDCWU010000009.1, read as the reverse complement.
CCGCCCCCAAAGGGAATGTAGGCATATTTGGGTAGGGCTGCTTCCTTTTCTGGTAGCCAACGTTCTGGGTCAAAGCGTTCAGAGTTAGGGAAATAATCCGGCAAACGATGAAGGGCATAGGGCGAGATGAAGAGGCGGCTGCCCCGAGGCAAGGTGTGTCCGCCAATTTCCACTTCCTCTAAGGCTGTGCGGCCCATGAGCCAGGCTGGTGGATAGAGGCGCAGTGATTCTTTGATGACCATCAGTGTGTAAGGGAGCTGGGGTAAATCGGCCAGTTGGGGTGAGCGTCCAGCCAAAATACGACCTAATTCTTCATGCAATTTAGCCTCAACCTGAGGGTTTTGCGAGAGCAGATACCAAGTCCAGGTGAGGGCGTTGGCGGTGGTTTCGTGGCCGGCAGAGAAGAGGGTAACGACTTCATCGCGTAACTGCTTATCAGTCATTGGGGAGCCATCTTCGTCTTGGGCCAATAGCAGCATGGAAAGTAAATCGCCCTTGTCTTCATTGTCATGGCGGCGGTCGGCGATGATTTGCTCAATGACGCCATCCAGATTGTGGACAGCTTGCTTGCGTTTGCGATTATCGGCCGTAGGCAACCATTCCGGCCAGGGGAAGGTGCGACGATAATCATTGTTGCTTACTTTTTGCAGATCATGAATAGCCTGCCCGACGAGTTCAGCATCTTGGGAAACATCGGCATCAAATAATGTTTTGGAGACGATGAACATAGTCAGCCGCATCATGTCATCATCAGTGGCGCGTGTTTGGCCTGATTGCCAAGTGGCCAGCATATCTTCGGTGAACTGCACCATTGTGTCGGCATAGGCTTGGATGCGCTTGGTGTGGAAAGCGGGCTGAACCAGCTTGCGCTGCCGTTTGTGGAATTCGCCCTCGCTCGTCAGTAAACCATCACCCAAAAATCGGCTCAAAATGCGATAGTCCATCTGACCACGCTCAAATTTTGAGGCTTTGGTGACGAGTACTTCACGCACCGTGTCGGGGTGGGTCGGTAGGTAAGCTGAGAGGCTAGCGAGGCGGAAGTGGGCCATATCACCATATTGCAAGGCTGTTTCGAGGAGAAATTTTGGAGGATCGGCTGCAAACGGCCATAAGCTGCCAATGATGGGATCGCCTTTGGGACCAGTAGTTTGTTTTGTCATCTTATCACCTTTCAAAGTCATGTTGCATTTTGCAAGAGATTTGACTGGTTTGTCAAACTTGCCAGGCTTGCATTCACGAGCTATTGCTATATTTATCTTTTCGAGGGTCTACGAACAAGCGTCATAGGACTGGCAGTCCTTGCGCTCTAGCCATTACTATCTCTCTGAATTTAGGACTGCCAGTCCTAAATATTCACTAACAGGTTGTTCGCGCATCCTCTTTTCGACATCTTGTTGATTTTTCAACGCTTTGTTGATAATATCTTATGGAATGACGGCCGTTTGTCAAGGTGCAATTCCGTCATTGCGTCAATTAAACAACATTTGTCGAGAAATAAGCATGCCCAAATTAGACCCCCGAGTCCGCCGCACCCGCCGAGCCTTGCAGCAATCCCTCCTAGAATTAGTGCAGGAGAAACCTTATGAAACCATCACCATTCAAGAGATTACCGCACGAGGTGACTTAAATCGAGCCACCTTTTATCTGCATTACAGCAGTAAAGAAACCTTGCTGGCTGATAGTCTAGAAGGGCATTTTGAAGCAGTGGTGGCCCGCATTACGGTGGAGGCGGGGAAACGGCCGTATTGGGAAGATGCGACGTCGGCTAGGATTGTATTTGAACATGTGGCTGAGAATCACGAACTGTACAAGGTTTTATTAGGTGATAAGGGGCTAGGGCATGTGATGCACCGCATTTTGCACTATATGGCGGCCTTTGATGAAATGACTTTGGGACAATATGTGCAGCCGGGAATGGAACCATTGGTGCCAATTCCCATCTTGGCCCAACAAACGGCCGGTGCTTTTTTTGCCCTGGCCAAATGGTGGTTAGAAGAGGAAATGCCCTATTCTCCCGCAGAAATGGCCGAGATGCTGCGGCAAATGTGTGCTTTTGGGGTGCGCGGTATTCTTGAGGGAGTGCCAATTGCAGAATAAAGCCCCCTTCGCTAAGCAAAACAAAAAGGGTATACAATTCGTCCGTTGCATACCCTTTTTATTTAGGTCTTCACGATTTTAAGGGGTAGGGCGGGTACAAGACCCACCCTGCATTATTGATTGTTAAATTCGATGCTTCCAAACAGTTAAGCATCAAGAGCGGTGTTGGCCGTGCCTGGCTGGTCGTTATTTTGGAAGGGGGCGAAGCCTGCGCCGCCACGTGGCCCATGATGACGACCACCATGTCCGCCAAAGCCAGGGCCACCGAAGCCACGTCCGCCGAAGTTAGCCGCATTGCTTAAGAGAGTGTCCGCCTGTTCTTGGGTAATGTCTCCCTCTTCTAGAGCTTGGTTGACGGCATCTTCGTAAGCAGCTTGCATGGTTTCTTGTAAGGCTTCACGATCAACATAGCTTTCTACAGCTTGTCGGGCTTCCATCAAATCGGCTTGTTCTTGGGTGATAACCCCTGCCTCAACCATGGCGGCTAGCCGTTCGGCCTGAACTTGTTGCATGGCTGCCTCTAATTCTTCGACTGAGATGCCTAAGGCGTCAGCCAAATATGTTTTGCCGTCAACACCGCCAAGATGCCGCCCGTACCCTCGGGAACGACCCTCGCCGGCAAGGATGGCATCTGCCTGTTCCTGGGTCAGCAGTCCATCAGTCACAGCCTGGGCAATGGCGGCTGCTCTGGCCTCTTCATGGGCAGCCTCTAGTTCTTCGAGGCTAATGCCGAGAGCATCGGCTAGGGCTTGTCCTTTTTGGCCCCGTTCGCCAGCAAAATCAGGACGGCCGTCCCCCTGACGACCACCGCGACCGCCAAAGAAGGGGCGTTCACCATCTTCCCCTTGGAAGGGGGTCTCAACATCATCGTCTGTCTGAGCAAATGTGGCTGCTCCTGCAAAAGCGAGACCTAAAACCACTAAACCTCCCATTACCATGTACATTACTTTTCTTTGCCAATTCATTGTTATCTCCTAATGATTAATTTGTGTCACCAACGTGTTGGTTGAACGTTATGCCCTTAGCATAGCCTGAAGTTGTTCAGAGATTGTTAAGAACTTTTTGAGATGGTGTTTATGTTTGGTGAGATAAAAATGAGCGCAACTTGATGTAGGAGTGTATGAATGTATTGGGATACAATTCGATGATTTATGTCATGGGCAAAAGAAAGTTACACAGAGCAACTCTGTGCAACAACGAAAAACATAAATGTGGAGGTTTTATGTCTTCCTACCTGCAATGGCTACGACAGCATGTGGGATCGCAGAAGGTTTTATTGGTGTTTGCTACGGCTTGTATGCGGGACGGGAACGGCCGTCTACTTTGGCAGCAGCGCGGTGATTTTGGCTGGTGGGGCTTGCCCGGTGGCATTTTGGAGCTGAATGAATCATTGCCACAATGCGTGGTACGGGAGGTGAAGGAGGAAACGGGCTTAGATGTGCAACCCGTGCGTCTCATTGGCATGTACACCTCGCCTGACTTTGACGTGACTTATCCCAACGGTGATGAGGTGCAGCAGATAACGGCCGCTTTTGAGTGCCAAATCACAGGGGGACAGCTACAAGCTGATGGGGACGAAACAGTGAGGTTGGCCTGGCGTGAGGCCAGTGATGTACCCGAAACAGCCCCCTGGTATGGGGCGATGGTGGCGGATTTGCTGGTGGGCAAGCCAGAGGCCAGCTATCAACAGGGAGGCAAAGGGCACACGCGCACCCCCGATGCCTATTTCAAATTCATGCGCCGGCATGTGGGGCAGGCTGAGTACATCATGGCCGGTGGCGTGGGTTTTGTGCAAAATGAAGCTGGACATGTGTTGTTGCATAGGCGGGGGGATAACGGCCGTTGGGGCTTGCCAGGTGGGGCTATTGAATTAGGCGAACGGGTAGACCAGACGGTGATCAATGAAGTTTTTGAGGAGACGGGTTTGCATGTGGAACCGACACGGCTGGTGGGTGTTTACTCCGATGAACAGTTCCGTATCACTTATCCTCATAGCGACAAGGTGAAAATTGTCAGCACCTTGTTGGCTTGCCGTGTGGTGGGTGGACAACTGCAAGCAGATGGCACAGAATCATTGGAAGTAGGCTTTTTTGCGCCAGAAGCACTGCCACCACTGCCTGATTTCCACGCGCTTCGGGTGCGGCATGGGCTGGCGAATCAGCCAGAGGCACTGTTTTAGTAATCAGTAATCAGTGGCCAGCAATCAGTTTCCAGAAGGCATCCCTTACTGCATACTGATTACTGCTAATAGAGGTTATAAATGGAAACAAATTGTCGAGATGAGGTGGTTGACTTGCACCAATTTTTTGAAGATTGGCTAGGTGGCAAGTTGGCAAAGACGGAGGAGAATTATGAGCGGTTAAGGTCTGTGATGAACCCTAATTTCCTCATTATTTCGCCTGAAGGCCACATGACCAATTGTGAGTCGCTGTTGGCTGGTTTGTGGCAGGCACACAATTCGCGGGCTGGTTTCCGGCTGTGGGTGCAGGAGGTGAAAAGCAAAGCACTTTCCCCTGAATTATATCTGGTGACATATGAGGAGTGGCAGGAGATTGAAGGTGAGGTGAATGCGCGAGTGAGTACGGCCGTTTTTAGTCAAAAAGCCGCTACACCACATAGCGTGGAGTGGCTTCATGTGCATGAAACATGGTTGGCAGATGCGAACCTGTGAGTGGCGGATTCAAAGGGTGTCGTCTCTGGTAAATAAACAGATACGCATCCATTTGCTATTTGTAATAACGGCCGTTAGGATTTGGAACTGAAGGGCAGCAGAGAAAACGGCCAAGTACATTTGTATCTTGGTGGCTTGATTTATGAAACGCTTTACATTTGTTTATGGGGTGGAATAGCATCGTCCTCTTCAGCATCGGCCGTTAGGGTTGTGTAGTCATTGCCACCATTCAGAGCATGAACGATAATAAAACCAAGCCCGACGAAAACTGGCAATAGACCAACAACCATCCAGGGGCCGAAGAAACCTAAGGGCAATCGTTCAGACATGCTGGGATCAGTGATGAGGTAGCCAATGGGCATGAGACCGCAAGAGAGGGCCAGACCAACGGCCGTAATAATAATGCCCGTTCGTAAAGTATTGCGATTTTTGCGCTGTCGCGATTCACGCAGCAGCCCTTTCTCGGCCAGGGCCACCGTTTCTTTATAACGAAAATAGCGCATGAGGGTGGCAAAGCCAAAGATAATGAAAAAAATGAGGGCAGTTACCGTGCCTGGGACAATGACTTCCGCCATTTCTCTAGACATCTTTTGATTCCTTTTCTGTTAGACGGTTGTTTGCCTCCGCCATCGCCTTCCGTTCTTTATATTTGAAATAGCGCATCGTCAAGGCAAAACCAAAAAAAATTGCGAACAAGCTAACCACTGTAAATCCAGCCACAACTGCCTCTAAAATATCAGCCATGATAAAATTCTCCTTTTTGTTTGCTATTTCATAGTTAGACAGCCTACACAACAAAAGGTTTCAGCAAAACGTAATCCCATGATGGTTGAAACTTTATAACATAAACTCGGTCTAATCACTGAGGAGATTTGTGATTACTGACGAAAGGCAGCTTATTCACCGCGCTCAACAAGGGGAAACGGCCGCTTTTGAGGCATTGGTGCAGCAACATGCACCTTTCGTCTACAATTTGGCTCTTCGTACCTTGAATGATGTCCATGAAGCAGAAGATATTGCCCAAGATGCTTTTGTGCGTGTCTGGCAAGCCTTGCCCCAGTTTCAGGCGAAATCACAATTTCGCACCTGGCTATACCGCATTGTGACTAACCTCTGTTACAATCGGTTACCACGCTTAAAAACAGAGTTGGCCGCGCTCGATCCCACTGAAGCGGTGCTGTTATCTGATGGACGACAAACGGTTGAAAGGCAACTGTTAACGGCCGAATTGCGCGACTACCTCTTTACAGCCATTGACAATTTACCCCCAAGCTATCGTCTACTGATTACACTGCGCCACTTACAGGGGCTAAGTTATCAGGAAATTGCTGATGTGACCGAGCTGCCTTTAGGCACAGTAAAGACAGGTATTTTCCGTGCCAGACAGATGTTACAGGAACGATTAGTACGTTACGAGTAAAAGCCTGGTACACAACACAAGAAGATGACACAAAGATTCACGGAGAAGACACAAAGATTCACAGAGGCAGAGGAGAATGATCTTTTATTTCTCTGCGTGTCTCTGCTTCTCTGCGTCCCTTTGTATTCCATTCTTCTGATTTGTCGAGGTTAGAAGATATTTCACATGAATGAATTGCAGGAACAAGCAGAAATGATCGTTGAAACGGCCGTCAACGAGTATCCTATGGCCCCCTTGCCAACCCATTTTGTGACGCGGGTGATGGCCCGCATTGCCGTGGTGCCGCAATGGCGGCCAGAGCCTTTCCGAATAAGCTGGCGCGATCTACTGTTGCCCGGAGGAACAACTATTTTCACCTATTTCCTTATCTCTCTCACTTTGTGGCTATTGGGGCGCGATGTGGCTTGGTTGCCCACTTCTCCCGCATTGCTTCCCTTCACCCTCGACTCTCTCATCAACATCGGTTGGCTCAGCATCGCCATTATGGTGATCCTGGGAGAGATTGGTTTGCTGTTATTGGTGGGGCTGGGACTGTGGTGGGATCGGCCGTTGACAGTCATTAGCGAGCCATCAGGGGAAAAGTGAAAAGGTTACTGCGCTAATGCTGACGGAGTGTGACACTTTAAAGTGCAAGGCACGACCCACAGCGTGCTGAATAGAGCGATTCTTGCTGAGCAGTACCACGCACCTCTACAGATGCAGGATTACGTGGATCGTGCTGATTTTTCTTTCTATTATCTGCGCAATCTCTGATGTTTGATAATGGCTGAGCCGCCTTCCTTATAATAGGTTGGGGTCGTCCTTAGACGGTGTGAACCGCGCTGCCAAATTGGCAAATTGACGACTTAGCCAGCGTAAACTACTAGCTGTCCCCCCCTTAGCTGCCTCTTTCCAATCTGTTTCCTGAATTCGCTGCTGCATGGCTGCGCCCCGTTCACGTGCTTGGCGTTCGGCCGTTTTCACCACCACATTCGTGACGGCTTGCCCGCCCTTTTGCACAACCTTTTTGGCGCCACGGCCCACGCCCCGAGTCACCTTCTTGCGCGTCTCACTTTGCCACGCCTTTTGGGCAGCACCAGCAGCTTGGTCACGGGCCTGTTGGGCAGCCTCCGCCGCTCGCTCTGGCACAGTTAGGGCAGGTGGACTTTCGGGCACAATGGGGGCCACCTCATCTTCTAAAATCTTGATTTCTACGTCATCACTGTTCATATTTGTTCTCCTTACACCCCTCAATACGCAAGGAATAGATTTCTGTTTCAAGTCAATTGGTGATACTTACGAGAATAGCAGGTAAACTCTTGGTAAAATCCGTAATATGTTACAATCCCGATCATGTTGAAAGTCAAGTGGTTTTGCTTGGTCTGCGTGATGCTTATTGGTAGGAGTGAAATGAAAACGGCCGTTGCCCAAACCACCCCCATCACCTTCACTCCTACCACTACAACCAACAACTTTCCCCTCAGTCTCACCTTCAGCACCACTGTCAGCAGCACTGAGGGTGACATCATCAGGGCCAAGCTCATCTTCACCGACCAAGATGGCAAAGGTGGCACACAAAACATCCTGTCAGACATTGCGCCTGGCCGTGAGATCAACTTAACTTACGAATGGGATACCAGCCGCACCACAGTTGTACCCAGTCAACCCGTTTATTACTACTGGCAAGTCACTGATAGCGAGGGGAATCGTGTCAACAGTGAGCTAGAAACTGTTCGTTATGATGATATTCGTTTCGACTGGCAAGTCTTGGAAAACAAAGCCATTGCCGTATGGTGGCACGATCAGCCCAGCGCTTTCGGCGATACAGTTTTCAATATTGCCCAAGCCGCCTTGATTCAGCAGCAGCAACTGTTCCAGGTGGAACCAGACTTGCAAATCCGCATCATCATTTACAACGATTTTGACGAATTCGCCGCCTGGCACTCATTTATCAATGAATTCATTGGTGGACAGGCTTTTCCTGGGGCGGGTGTCACAACTCAAATCGTGCCCCCTGGCGATTATCAAGAGCAGTGGTTATTGGATGTATTGCCCCATGAGATTGCCCATCTCTATTTCTTCCAGGCCACACGCAGTTCATCCCCGCCACCATTATGGCTTAATGAAGGTTTGGCTCAATATCTGGAATTGGGTGACAATACCCATGTGCTGCGAACGGCCGAATTGGCTGTGCTGGGTGGCGAGCGTATTCCCCTCTATGCCATCATAGGTAGTTTTGGCAATGATGAAGAGGCTGTGCGCTTGTCCTATGCTGAAAGTTTAAGTGCTGTCACTTTCTTGATTGAGGCCTATGGGGAAGAGGGCTTGGCCGCGCTCATGGCTGCGTACAAAAGCGGCTTATATAACGAAGAGGCTTTTCAAACAGCTTTGGGCGTGTCACCCTTGGCGTTTGAATATGAGTGGATCGCTTGGCTGGGCGCACCACTTGAGCTTTATCCCACGCCAACGGCCGAACCAACAATGGTTCCATTCCCCACCGCTGCCATGATGGTGACACCTACCAAACGGCCGACTCACACAGCCACACCCACTATGACGGCCGTTCCCACCCATACAACTATGCCTACCCACACAGCCACGACGACTGCCACACCGACAGAGATAGTTGTGACGCCAACGGCCGTGGGCACACCTGCACCTGTCACCACTGTGACCGAACCTGAAGGCAACAGTAACAGGGCTTGGCTAGGCATAGGTCTTGGCCTTATCATTATCAGCGCTGCTCTCGTTGCCCTGCGCCGCGTATAGAGCCTATGCTGTTTATAATTCCTGGCCCTCAAACGTTCCCAGTAACCAACGGAAAGATAGCTTGTAAGTTTCCTGAAATAGACTTTGTAGAGATTTGGTTATTTGGTTGTTTGGAGAAGTTAGGAGCTATTCGTCATGATTCAGGCCTCACCCATTATGAAACCGCCACCGACCGTGGAAATAGAAAAGGAGTATCCAATTATTGAAGGACGCGGTCAATCTACCTGGTTTGGCAGTTTTTCCAAGATGATGCTTGACTATTTGCTAGTCATTCCTGGATTGCTGTTCATCACCCCTTTGCTCACTATCATTGCCATCCTTGTCAAAATTGAGTCACCTGGCCCTGTAATATTCCGCCAGCGTGTCATTGGTCGAAACGGCCGTGAATTTTACGCCTACAAATTTCGGACAATGTACATTAACGGCGAGGAGATTCTGGCCGCTCACCCTCATTTAGCAGCCGAAATGAAACGAAATTATAATTTGAAGTGTGACCCCCGGCTGACCCGAATAGGCTACTTCTTGCGTAAATTTGGTTTAGATGATTTGCCGCAATTATTCAATATTTTAAAGCAAGATATGTCTTTGGTCGGCCCACGTATTGTCACTCATAAAGACTTGGCGAAGTATGGCCAATATCGGCACGCTCTTCTAGCGGTTATGCCTGGTTTAACTGGTCTATGGCAAATTAAGGGCAATGCAGACCTAAGCTTTGAAACCCGGGTGCAAATGGATATGGAATATATTCATACCTGGTCCATTACCAATGACATCAAAATTATCCTACAGACAGTTCCTGCTCTTCTAAAGGGAGACAGAGCCTACTGATTCAATAACATTGACGGCCTCCTAACCGTGCTAAAAGCCCTCCATAGTTATCTGTGGGGGGCTTTTAGTTTACCCACCTGATAGTTTTTGTTACACTCGCCGCCAATGTTTGAACTTATTTTCCTTGGCACTTCCTCTTCGGCCCCTTCAATCCATCGTGGTCTATCAGGGCATATTATTTTACACCGCCAGTACCGCTTCTTGCTGGACTGTGGTGAGGGATCGCAACGGCAAATTCTTAAAAGTGGTTTGGGCTTCAAACGCCTGGATAAGGTGCTGCTGACGCATGGACATCTCGATCATATTTTGGGGTTAGGTGGCTTGGTTTCTACCCTCAGCCGTTGGGAAAATATGGAAAAACTAGACATCTATGGTGGTCGTTCAGCTCTAGATCGGGTGGGCAATCTACTGTTCAAGGTGGTGTTACCCGACAAGCCAGCGGTTGATATTAACCTGATTACTTTGAAGCCAGGTTTAATTATGAAAGACAATAAGTTTCGCTTGTCGGCTTTTCCCGTTTCCCATCGTGGTTCGGGCTGTTTTGGCTTTCTGTTTGAGGAGGAGGCGCATCGGCCGTTTCTCAATGACAAAGCCCAAGCTCTGGGCATCCCTTTTGGGCCGGAACGCTCCCGCTTGGTGCGGGGTGAAACAGTGACCTTGGCCGACGGCCGTTCCATTCACCCCGATGATGTACTTGGCGCTGCCATTCCCGGCACCAAATACGTTCACATCGGCGACGTGGGCCGTACCGAAAATCTGGTCAATATTTGCCGCGACGCGGATGCTTTGGTCATTGAGTCTACCTATATAGATGAAGATAAGGAGATGGCGCAGCAGTTTGGTCATTTAACGGCCGTTCAAGCCGCTCGCCTAGCCCGTGAGGCCAATGTTAAAAATCTGATCCTCACCCACCTCTCGCGCCGCTACTTTGAGCGCGACATTCGCCGCGAAGCCCAAGCTATCTTCCCTCATACCACGGTCGCCCGTGATTTTGACCATTTCCAGATCACCCGTGAGGGGGCGAAGCTCGTGAAAAAAGATCAGGTAGAGACTGGAGACTAGAGATTTTTAGTCGCTTGCCTCAATCCCCCATTAGCTAAGCTCGGAGAAAATTATGAGTAGCAAAACGGCCGATATCGTCATCTGTGGTGCTGGTGTAGCGGGTATCGCCACGGCCTATCATCTGGCTGTGCGCCAGGGCCTCAAAAATGTCGTCATCGTAGATGAACGACACCCACTTTCTTTGACCAGCGACAAATCGAGCGAATGTTACCGCAATTGGTGGCCTGGCCCTGGCGATGAGATGGTGCGCTTGATGAACCGCAGCATTGATCTGCTGGAAGAGTTGGCTGAGGAAAGCGATAATTTCTTCGACATGAATCGGCGTGGCTATGTGTACCTCACGGCCGATCCCGATCACGCTCAGGAAATGCACAGCCAGGCCGCCGTCATTAGCCAATTGGGCGCTGGGCCGCTGCGCCACAACAATTACCAGCCTGCTCCCGCCGAGGGCTACACCGACCAGCCTACTGGGGCTGATTTTGTGACAGACACGGCCGTTATCCAACAAACGTTCCCCTTTTTAGCCGACGATGTGTGTGGGCTGCTGCATACGCGGCGCTGCGGTTGGCTCAGCGCACAACAGTTGGGCATGTATCTGCTGCGGCAGGCACAGGCACAGGGCGCGAAACTGGTGAAGGGCAAGGTGACGAGTGTAGGGGTAGAGAACGGCCGTGTCCACACCATCCACCTCCACACCAGCAGTGGCCCCCAGACCATCCAAGCCCGTGCTTTTGTCAACGCCGCTGGCCCCATGCAAAAAGAGGTGGGCCAGATGATGGGCGTCGATGTCCCCGTCTTCTGTGAAATGCACCATAAAGTCTCCTTTGATGACCATTTAGGCATTATCCCCCGCCATATGCCCATGCTCATTTGGGACGACCCTGTTCGCCTGCCTTGGTCAGAGGAGGAACGGGAGGTGTTGGCAGAGGATGACACGACGCGCTATCTTTTAGATACCTTCCCCAGCGGCGTCCACTTCCGTCCTGATGGTGGCCGTGGCAGCAGTACTATCATTGCCCTGTGGACGTATCACCTGGAACAGTTAGACACGCCTATCTGGCCGCCACCCCAGCCTGATCCCAACTTCACGGACATTGTTCTACGTGGCCTGTCGCGGATGATTCCTGGCCTCTCCGTTTACTTTGAACGCATGAACAAGCCTTTTATTGATGGCGGTTATTATTGCAAGACACGGGAAAATCGGCCGTTGGCCTGCCCCTTGCCCATAGAGGGGGCCTATCTCACGGGGGGGGTGTCCGGTTTTGGCATCATGGCTTGTTTGGCCTTGGGGGAGTTAACGGCCGTTCACCTCACCCAATCCACCCTGCCCGACTACGCCCCCGCCTTCCACCTCAACCGCTACCAAGACCCCGCTTACCAAAAGCTGCTAGCTACCTGGGCAGCCACATCGGGGCAGTTGTAGGCCCTACGAACAAGTTGTTATAGGAGTGGCAGTCCTAACGTCTAGAACGTTGCAAAAACCCTGAATTGAGGACTGCCACTCCTCACAAAAAGTCCCTGACAAGTTATTCGTGCACCCGCAGTTGTAGGCTCTGTTGCCCACAACCCGATCATCATTTATACTAATTGTGTCTATACACTGTATGTACACAAGAGGTAAATTATGGTCCGTAAAATCTTCAAAACAGGTAATAGCCTCGTTATATCGCTGCCCAAAGAATCCATCGAAAGTTTGGGTTTAAGTGAGGGCAGTGAAGTAAATGTAGCCGTGCTTCAAGCGGAGGGGCGTATCATTATTGAGCCAGTATCACCCCAATTGGCGGGCATTGACGTTATCTTTGCCCAACAATTGAATGATTTTATTGAACAGTATCGCCCAGCACTCGAAGCCCTAGCCCAATGACGGTTTACCTGACGGCACAACAGGTTCTTTTCATTCATGCTCGCCTGATTGAGACGACAACTGGTTCACACGGTTTGCGTGATTTGGGACTGTTAGAATCGGCCGTTTCACGACCCCACGCTACTTTTGATAGGGCAGACCTCGACCCTGATTTGTGGCACAAGGGGGCTGCGCTCATGGAATCGCTGGCCCAAAACCACCCCTTTGTAGATGGCAATAAAGGGACGGCTATTACCGCCACCGCCATGTTCCTACGACAGAATGGCTATGCCCTGCAAACCACCAATGAGGCGTTGGAAGTTTTTGTGATGGATGTTGTTGAGAAACGGCCGTCTCTCGATACAATAGTGGGCTGGCTGCAAAACCACACACAAGGAGTATAGCACACAGCCAGTCACCCTTAGACAACTATCCCCATCCCCCCTTTCTGGTATCATTGCCCGTTTATAGCGGGGTGTTTTCTGTTTGTGTGTGGTGGGGGGTGAGACAGGCGAGAGACAAGGCCAGGCGGTAAAAGCAGGGTAATCTCCGCCTGTCCCACCCCTACGGGGTTGGGTTTTTCCAACGGCCGTATTCCCCCTATAATCTCCACCCATGCAAAATAACCCATCTACCCTCACCCTTGATCGTATCTTTCATGAGAATGAATTCAAAGCTAAGAGCTTTGGCCCAGCCCGTTGGCTGGATGATGACAGTGGCTATACCACCCTGGAAGCTGCGCCGGAGCAGGAGAAAGTTAAAGAGATTGTGCGTTATGCGCTGCCTGCTGGGGAACGAACGGTGCTGGTAACGGCCGATCACCTCACGCCACCTACCGCTGATACACCCTTGCTCATCAAAGCCTACGACTGGTCGCCTGACAAAACCCAGCTGCTGCTCTTCACCAATACGCGCAGAGTGTGGCGGCAGGAAACGCGGGGCGACTATTGGCTGCTAGATTTAGAGAGCAAAGCCTTGCGCCAACTGGGCGGCGAGGCTGAGCCTGCCAGTCTCATGTTTGCCAAATTCTCGCCTATTGGTGAGGCAGTGGCCTATGTGCGGCAAAATAATATCTATGTGGAAAGTCTCAAGACGAGTGAGATAGTGCCTTTAACGGCCGATGGCAGTGACACCATCATTAATGGTACTGCCGATTGGGTGTATGAAGAAGAGTTCTTTTTGCGCGATGGTTTTCGCTGGAGCCCAGACGGCCGTGCTATCGCCTATTGGCAATTTGACACCAGCGGCATCGAAACCTTCCACATGATCAACAACAGTGACAGCCTCTACCCCCGACTGATTCCCATCCCTTATCCCAAAGTGGGCACGAGCAATGCCGCCTGTCGTATTGGCATTGTCTCTGCCACTAGCGGCACTGCTGCTGGTGGAGCCACCAACTGGCTGGATATTCCTGGCGACCCCCGCCAGCATTATCTGCCCAGAATGGAGTGGGTTGCTGACAGTGATCAACTACTTGTGCAGCAGTTGAACCGTTTGCAAAATCAGAACAAGCTCTTTCTGGGCAGCAGCGATGGCTCTGTCACGCTTATCCATACTGAAAGCGATGAGGCTTGGGTGGATGTACGCACGAACGACGTGAAATGGTTAACGGAGACCCAACTGGCCGATGGGCCAGCCTTTACCTGGATCAGCGACCGAAATGGTTGGCGACAGCTTTTTTGCCTCAGTCGGGATGGGCAAAGGCAAACACCGCTGACACCTGCCGCCTATGATGTCATCAGTATCGCAGCGGTGGACAAGGCCAATGACAGCGTTTACTTTATCGCCTCACCAGATAATGCCACCCAGCGTTACCTCTACCGTGTCCATCTTAGCGGCGAGGGGCCGGTAGAGCGCGTGACTCCCATGGCCCTAAGCGGCAGTCATGATTACAATATCTCGCCCGGTGGCAAATATGCCTTTCACACCTACTCTAACTTTGAGCAGCCAGCCATCATTAGCCTCATCAGTCTGCCCGATCACCACACAGTGCGAGTGTTGCAGGCTAATGAGGAGCTACAAACCAAGGTGGCTGCATTGAATGTGTCGCCTGTGGAATTTTTCCGAGTGGCTTTGGCTGATGGCACGGAACTTGATGGCTGGTGTCTGAAGCCGCCTGATTTTGACCCAACCCGGCAATATCCCCTGCTCTTTTATGTGTATGGTGAGCCAGCGGGGCAGACGGTGCTGGATCGCTGGGGGGACAAGCGGCATTTGTGGCATCGGCTGTTGGCGCAGCAGGGGTATGTGGTGATGAGTGTGGATAATCGGGGCACACCGGCACCACGAGGGCGGGCTTGGCGCAAGGGGGTCTATCGGCAAGTGGGGATCAGCACAACGGCCGATCAGGCTGCTGCGGCTCAAGTGATATTGCGGCAACGGCCGTATCTCGATCCGGATCGTGTGGGTGTGTGGGGCTGGAGCGGGGGCGGTTCCATGACACTGAATCTGCTGTTCAAGTATCCTGACATCTACAAAATGGGTATCGCTGTGGCTCCTGTTAGCGACCAACGTCTTTATGATACGGTTTATCAAGAGCGGTATATGGGGCTGCCTGATGATAATGAGGCGGGTTTCCGCGATGGTTCACCGATTACCTTCGCCCATCAGCTAGAAGGTGATTTGTTGCTGATTCACGGCACAGGCGATGACAATGTGCATTATCAAGCGACTGAATATCTTATCAATGAGCTGATCAAACAGAATAAGCAGTTCACGATGATGGCCTATCCCAACCGCTCGCACAGCATTAACGAAGGCGATAACATTAGCCGCCATTTGTATACGTTAATGTTGGATTATTTGCGGGTTAATTTGTAGTTTGATAGTGGTGCAAGGCACTGCCCAGCAGCTTGGTGCTAGAGTTAATTTTGATGGGCAGTGCCACGCACCAGTTGGTTAGGTTATTTATATCGTTTGCGCTTGGGGGAGCGTGTGCGCTTTTTTTTGCCCATGTGTTGCTCGGTGAAGCGAATAATAGCAGAGGCAATGTCTACGGAAGTGGTGGTTTCGATGCCCTCGAGGCCAGGGGATGAGTTGACTTCGAGTAGAAGGGGGCCGCGTTGGGATTGGAGAATGTCTACACCGGCCACATGGAGGCCATGGATACGGGCAGCAGCCAGAGCCAGCTCTTGTAGCTCGGTGTTGGGGATGACGGGCACGGCCGTTCCTCCCAAATGCAAATTGGAACGAAAATCACCGTTGGAGGCGCGGCGTTCCATGGCGGCTACGCATTGGTCACCGACGACGATGATGCGGGTGTCGCGGCCCTGGGACTCGGCGATGAACTCCTGAACGAGAGCTTGCCGTTTCATACCCCGCAGTTTGTTGAGGACGTAAGCGGCCGTTTGCAAATTGGGGGCGAGTATGACGCCTTTACCTTGGGTGCCCTGCACGAGTTTGATGATGACAGGGGGGCCGCCGACGGCTTCGATGGCGGTGAAGAAGGCAGAGGGTTGGGCGATAACGGCCGTTTTGGGAATGGGCAGCCCGGCTTTGCTCATCAGTTGTAGGCTGTGTAACTTGTCCCGTGATTGGGCAATGGCTTGGGAAACGGCCGTGCTAAACACTCCCCGCGCTTCAAATTGACGCACAACGGAGACGCCATATTGGGTAATGGAGGCACCAATACGGGGAATGATCGCATCTACTTCTGGAATATGGGCTGTGGCATTGGTGTAGGTTCCAAAGGAAGGTGGCCTTGTCTCGGCCGACACAACCCTCACTTGGGAGCCCATCGCTCCCATTTCTAGGGCTACTGACATAGTGTCTATCACCACGACTTGATGCCCGCGCAGCCGTGCAGCTTGCACAAGGCGGCGGGTGCTATAAAGATCGGGATTGCGAGACAGAATGCCGAGTTTCATATCCAGAATATATAAACCAAAATAGGGTGGTAATGGGACTACTATACCACACACCCTTTTTGACTGGGAAAATTAATCTCGTTACAATCGCTTATTCCTAACAAAAGGCTGTAAACAGACAGGTTTGTGGTCTATCCAGAGAGTCCATTATGGTTGAAACGGTGGTCATTGTCCCCACTTATAATGAAGCTGATAATCTAAATGATTTGGTATCACAATTGCTGGCCTTGCCTGTTTCTTTAGGTGTGATTGTAGTGGATGATAATTCGCCGGATGGGACCGGGGATTTGGCAGACAAGTGGGCGACACAGGAGCCGGAACGGGTGTTTGTGGTGCATCGACCTGGCAAGATGGGACTGGGCACGGCCTATATCGCTGGTTTTCATAAAGGATTGGTGCTGGGGATAGAACGAATTATGACGATGGATGCTGATTTTTCCCATCACCCACGTTATATCCCGGCCATGATTGAACTGAGTGAACAAAAACATGTCGTCATTGGCTCGCGCTATGTGGCAGGTGGTGGATCACGTAACTGTTCTTGGAAGCGAATTGTGCTGAGTAAGGGAGCCAACCTGGTGGCACGGATGCTGTTGGGCCTCAAAGCACGAGATGCGACGGCTGGTTTTCGTTTATACCGTCGTGAGGTGTTGGCATCCATTCCCCTGGAGCGCATTTTCTCTAGTGGTTATTCGTTTTTGGTGGAGATGTTGTTTATGTGTCAGCGGCGGGGCTGGCAGGTGGGGGAGGTACCGATTGTTTTTGAGGATCGGCGCAAGGGCCAGACGAAAATTTCGCGCCAGGAGGTTTTTAAGGCGCAGTATACGGTGTTTCGTTTGTTTGCTCGGCGGCTACGTGGGGGTGAACCGAGACGGCCGTCTGTGCCGATTTCTTCGTCATGATTGAAGTGAATTGTAATTTGTGTGGTCGGGATGAGTGGCGGGTGCGCTTTCCGGCAACAATGATGGATGTGCCGCAGGTGCAAGCCTTTCGTTGCACCAGCCCTGGCTATGGTAATCATGCTCAAATTGTGGAATGTGTGCATTGTGGGTACGTGTATGCCAATCCGCGCTTTTCGGAGGAGGAGTTGTTGGCGGCGTATGCGGCTGTGGAGGATAGTACGTATGTGGAGGAGCGGGCGGGGCGAGAGCTGACATTTGAGCGGCATTTGCAGCATATGGAGGAGATTGTGGGTGGGGCTAACGGCCGTTCCCTCTTGGACGTAGGCGCGTATATTGGCGTTTTTGTGGAGGTGGCGGCAGCTACTGGTTGGCAAGTGTGTGGTGTGGAGCCTTCTTCGTGGGCGGTGGCTGAGGCACAAAAGCGTGGTTTGCCAGTGATTGAGGGGACGCAGGATGCAGCGGCGTTGCAGGGCAAACAGTTTGATGTGGTGACGATGTGGGATGTGATTGAACATGTGGATGATCCTGCGGCGGAGTTGCAAAAGGCTCATGATTTGCTGAAGCCAGGTGGCTGGCTGGTGGCGCATACGATGGATGTGGATAGTTTGGCAGCCAAGGTGATGGGGCCACGCTGGCCCTGGTTGATGGATATGCATTTGCATTATTTTAGTCAGGCAACGCTGGGCCGGATGATGCAGAATGTGGGCTTTGAAGTGGCTTGGTCGGGGGTGCGGGGACGGTATTTGCGGCTGGGTTATGTGGTGACGCGGTTGGATAGTTTGCATCCAGTTTTGGGGAAGGTGGGTGGTGTGGTGGTGAATGGGTTGCGGTTGCGGGAAACGGCCGTGCCTATCAACTTTGGCGATCTGTTCACAATTTATGGTCGGCGTAAAATGTAGTCATGCAGAAGATTGGCTCAATCTTGAAGATTGAGCCAATCTCTATTCAGGAAGCCAAATGGAAAGCAATCAAATAGTCGGTAAACATCGTGCTAAGATTGGAGCTTTACAGACACCATCCAAAGAAACAATTGAATATGCCAAAACCTTAAATTTGCACACGCTGGGGCCTGGCGACCTGGCTGTGGGGGAGTGGCAGGCGGCTGGTTTGGAATTGCCTAATCTGACCGAGATTCGCCACTATCGGCTGGGGCGGATACGCCAAGAGTTACGACGATTAGATTATGCGGGCATCGTATTGTTTGATCCCTTAAATATCCGGTATGCGACTGATAGCACCAATATGCAGCTATGGGTGACGCACAATGCGGCTCGTTATGTGTTTGTGCCCACCGAGGGGCCAGTGGTCTTGTTTGATTATCATGACACACAATTTTTAAGCGATCATAGTGAAGTTGTGGATGAGGTGCGTACAGCTACATCTTGGTTTTACTTTGTGGTTGGGGAGCGATATCAGGAGTTGGCGGAGAAGTGGGGGGCTGAAATTGCTGATTTGGTGAAGCAGCATGGTGGGGGTAATAATCGTTTGGCCTTGGATCGCTGTAATCCTGAAGGCTTAGAGGCGTTGCAGTCTCGGGGTATTGGGGTTTTTAATGGGGAAGAGGTGATGGAGTTAGCTCGTCGGATTAAATGTGCTGAAGAGATTAAGGCGATGCGCTGTGCTATTCATGCTTGTGAGCAGTCTATGGAGGTAATGCGGCTGCATATGCAGCCGGGGGTTTCGGAACAGCGTTTGTGGAGTTATTTGCACGCGGAGAATATTGCGCGTGGCGGAGAGTGGATTGAAACGCGGTTGATGGCTTCGGGGCCGCGCTGTAATCCTTGGTTTCAGGAGTGTAGCAGCCGTCTGATTGAGGCGGGGGATTTGGTGGCCTTTGATACGGATTTGATTGGGGCGTATGGGATTTGTGTGGATATTTCACGCACTTGGCTTTGTGGTGGGGTGAAGCCAACGGCCGATCAGCAGGAAATCTATGATATGGCTTGGGAGCAGATTCAGCGCAATATGGCCTGGCTGAAGCCGGGACTAACGTTTGAGGAAATGACGTTTGAGTCGTCGCAGTATGACGCAACGGTTTTTCGCCATTACTCTTGTTTGTATCATGGCGTTGGTCTGTGTGATGAGTACCCCTGTGTTTATTTTCCCTCGGCCTGGGAGGAGATTGGCTATGAGGGTGTTTTGGAGCCGGGTATGGTGATTTGTGTGGAGAGTTATGTGGGGCGGCGTTCGGGTGGCCCTGGGGTGAAGTTGGAGGAGCAGGTGCTGATTACGGAGACGGGTCATGAGTTGCTGTCGAATTATCCGATTGCGGAGATTTTGACGAATTAGAATGGTGTAATGGAATTTTGGTACACAAAATAAGGGAAATGACGCAGAGATTCACGGAGAAGGCTCGGAGATTCGCAGAGGGAGAGAAGAAAAGAATTCTTAGTTCTCTGTGTATCTCTGCCCCTCTGTGTTTCTCTGTGTCCCATCTTTCTGGCTTACTCAGGTAATTATGGGTGTAAGACGATTATTTGTGCTGCTTTTTGTGGTGGCTTTGTTTGCGATGGCGGTGCGGGAGACGTTGGACCCGGATATGTGGTGGCATTTGCGGACAGGGGAGGTGATTTTGGCGGAGGGGATTCCGACGCATGATGTTTTTTCGTTTACGGTTCCGGAGCATGAATGGGTGACGCATGAGTGGGGGGCTCAGGTGTTTATGTGGCTGGTGTATTTGGCGGGGGGGCTGCCAGCTTTGATTGTGGTTTTTGCCTTATTGATTGCGCTAACGTTTTGGCTGTTGTATGTGAGTTGTGAGGGACGGCCGTTTTTGGCGGCGTTTGTGGTGCTGTTGGCGGCGATTACGTCGGCGATTGTGTGGGGAGCGCGGCCGCAGATTTTTAATTTGTTGTTGACGGCCGTTTTTGTCTATTTGATTGAGCGAGTGAAGAAGGGGGAGAGGGGGGGAGGAAGTGGGGAGAGATGGTTGCTGTGGTTGTTGCCACTGCTGACGGCGGTGTGGGCCAATCTGCATAGTGGCTATTTGTTAGGTGTGGTGGTGATTGGTACGTATGCAGTGGGGGAGGCCGTACAAGCCTATTTTCAGCCTGGTGACGAACGGAGTTTGAGTTGGAAGACGGTGCGATCTTTGTTTGTGATGGCGGGGTTGTCGTTTGGAGCGGCCGTTTTGAACCCCAGTGGTGTGCGACTGTGGCTATATCCCTTTGAGACGCTGGGGAGTCCGGCCATGCAGGCTTATATTCAGGAGTGGCATTCGCCGGATTTTCATGTACGGATTTTTTGGCCATTTGTGGCCATGTTGGCCTTGGGGGTGTTGAGCTGGGTGTATGGGGGAAAACGGCCGACTTTTAGTGAACTCTTGCTGTTTGGTGGTACAGGGGCAGCGGGGCTGCTTTCGGCGCGGAATATTCCTATTTTTGCCATTATTAGTACGCCGATTATTGTGCGTCATTTGTTGACTGTGTTTACGGGGACGGCGGCTTATCCGCTGTTGAGTGGGCAGGGTGAATCTGAGCCGCCAACTAGAGTATTGGGTATTTTGAATTGGGTGGTGTTGGCGGTGGCTGTGTTGGGGGCTTTGGTGTGGACGGCGAATACGATTATTTTGAATGATGAGGAAGTGGCGGCGGTATATCCGGTGACGGCCGTTGATTATCTGGAAGAATCTGGTTTGGCCCAGAAGCGGGGCTATAACAGTTATAATTGGGGTGGTTATTTGATTTGGCGGGGCATAAAGGTGTTTGTAGACGGCCGTGCTGATGTGTATGGCGATGATTTTCTCTTTTACTATCGCCGTACTTTTGAAATTCAGGAGGATTGGCAGGAGCCTTTGCAGGCTTTTGCTGTGGATTATGTCTTGATGGAGCGGGGTAGTTCGTTATCGGCCGTTTTGTTGAATGATCCAGGCTGGCAAGAAGCCTATGCGGATGACTTGGCACGTATTTTTGTGCGGGCTGAGTAGGCCATTATGACTCAAGTTCGTAAAGGTGATTGGTTGTGGGTGGCTGTGATTGGCCTGTTGGTGCAGGCATTTTGGGCGGCACGGTTGCCGCACCCTTCCTATATGGATGCCTATTATTACACGACGAATGGGCAGCGGCTGGCAGATGGCTTTGGCTTTACGGAGGAGGTGATTTGGCAGTTTTTGGATGAACCGACTGATGTGCCGACGCCAAGTCATAGTTATTGGATGCCGTTGCCGTCGTTGTTGGCGGCGGTGGGGTTGGAAACGGCCGATTCCTTCCGTGGCGCACAGTGGCCATTTTGGCTATTGGCCGGGTTGCTACCAGTGCTGGCTTTTGCCATCAGTCAACAGCTTTCGGGTGAAAGATGGCAGGCGTGGACAGCGGCGATGTTTACGGCGGCGGGTGGTTTCTATGCCCATTGGTTTAGCCAGCCATCTACGTTTGCGCCGTTTGCTTGGGCGGCTGGCCTGGGGCTGTACGCACTAGCAAGAGGGAGATTGGGAGATTGGGAGATTGGGAGATTGTGGTGGCTGATAGCTGGAATGATGGCGGGAGTGGCGCATTTGACGCGGGCAGATGGGGTGTTGGTATTGTTGGTGGGTGTGTGGGTTGTTATTTTGCAAACTAGAGACTGGAGACTGGAGACTAGTGTAAGCAAAGCGACAGTCTCTAATCTCCAGTCTCTTAGTCTCCTAGTCTTGGGCTATCTTTTGGCGATGGGTGGCTGGTTTGTGCATGGCTGGCAGGTGTGGGGACGGCCGTTGCCAACAGTGGGGACACAGACGATATTTTTACGGGATTATAATGATCTATTTGCTTACGGCCGTTCTTTTGATTGGCAATATTTTGTGGATTGGGGCTTCGTTAACATCTTACAGTCGAGGCTTGAGGGGTTATCGCTGGGGTTGCAGACGTTTGTGGCTGTGAGTGGTCTCATCTTTTTGCTGCCGTTTGTGGTGTGGGCTTGGTGGCAATTGGGGCGAGGGGAGAAGCGGGCGTGGATACGGCCGTTTGCTTGGTATACCTTGGCTTTGTATGGGGTGATGAGTTTGATTTTCACGCTGCCAGGTGGGCGGGGCGGTTTGTTTCACTCATCGGCGGCCGTTTGGCCTTGGATGATGGCTCTGGCAGCAGCGGGGATTGGGCTGGCGGTGGATTGGTTTGCCGCCCGCTTACCCCATTGGCAGCCAGAGCGAGCTAAACGGCTCTTTTCGCTCATTTTTATAGGCATTGCTTTTGTGTTAAGTTTCTTTGTGGGCTTGGCCCGCTCTGGTGAGGATCAGTTGGCACAGATTTACGAGGATATGGGACAGCAATTACCAGCCGAGGCAGTGGTGATGGTGGGGAATGCACCTGGATTTTATTACCACACGGGAATAACGGCCGTTAGCATCCCCAATGAACCGATTGCCAGGTTACTCACGGCAGCAGCCCAATACCAGGTAAGCTACTTGATCCTCGACCCCGATCACCCTGCTCCTCTAACCAAGCTCTATGTGGGTGAAGATTCAAATCCGGCCTTGTCCTTACTCACAACCGCCACTTTCACAGATGCGCAAGGAGCTGTTCATAAAGTGCAGTTGTATCAATTGCTGGCCTCTGGTGAATTTGAGTAATCATTCATTTTAGGGCGGGTAAGTCAATAGAGTTAGTCCTAGACAAACTCGTCCACGAAGTCACACGAGAAAACAGGAAGCAAATGAGTGAACTGGCTTATTTTTGTGCCCTTTGTATGCTTTCGTGGTTAATCAGGAATACCTCTAATATCATAAGCGATTAATTGTTCATCCTCGAAAACTGGCGATAGGGGCAGGGCTGTGCGCCAATTTTCTACCTGTCTATGCGTCAATAAATTTTTATGAATGACCAGATATCCGATACTCTTCTGGGCTAAATGGGCCAGCTCTGGCTCGGCATTTTGAGGGATCGCTGGCGCATTGGGTTTAGCAATACCGGCTTGCAAGAGAGGATTTTGTTCAATGAAAGCATACGTGTCGGGCAATGGCCTAGAAATGACACCACCCGTGATCGGATGTTGATGGAAGGTTTGATAGAATAAATAACGTTTGTCTTCCTGACGCCCAAAAGGAACAGTAGCCAGAGAAATATTCTGGGGCACATCTTCTAGAAAATCAGTATAAAAGGCCGACACATTGACCTCTGTTTTGGGAAATGGAAAATAAGTGTAGTCAATATAAACAAGTAGAATAAGGGCGATACCTGCTATGGAAATGAGGCTGGGAGATATGGCACGGGCGCGTAAGCGTTGGGCCATATCTGCCCAGCCATAGGCAGCGATAATGCTAAAGGAAAAGGAAATTAATATGTTGAGCCGGTGGGCATGGCGTAGCAAGGGCACAATGGGTAAGGACCAGGGCAAGATAATGTTTAGGGGCTCATCTGCCCAGCGTGGCTCTGGGCCAATGGCGATTAAGCAAACGAGCATAAACATGAGTGACCACCACTTTGCTTTTTGGGGGCGAATGAATAGGAGCAGGAGTAGGAGAGGCAGCCCTAGATAGACTCCCCATCGTTCCCAACGATACCAAGGGGGTGTGATAAAGGTGGCTAAGTCGCTGGGCTGAGAACGGCTATCAGTAATGATGAAATTGCTTTGCCCTTGATTGATGGTTTCTTTTAGTAGAGGATAAATAAGGGGAGAAATTGCTACAAGGCTGACGCTGCCAAAGATGAAAAGGAGGCGATAGGGGAAATTGGTTCTGCCAAGGGAAAATAAAAGGCTGAAGGTAAGGATAATGCCCCACAATGTGATGATGATGAGTAATAATATGCTGGCACTGGCGGCGAAAAAGTAAAAAAGAGCAGCGATAATGACATATCGTATCTGATTTTCGCGGATGGCTTTCATGAAGTAGAGGGTAAACCAGGGGATGCACCAGATGCTAAGCAGGACGGGATGGCCGCTTTGGTAGACATAATGTGTGTTGAAGCCGAAGATAACACCTGCCAATAGGCTGGCGATGGTGGATTTGGTTAAATAGCGTGTGAGATGAAAGGCGGATAAGCTGGTGAGGATGTAGTTTAGTAGGATAGCTAGGTTGTAAGCGGGAATGGGGTTTAGGAAGGATTGTAAGAGAAGGGAAACGGCCGTATTCAAATGGCTGAAACTGTGATAGATAAGGCTGGCGCCCTGTGGGTAAAAAAGATGATCAGTATGCCAAAAAGTGATCTCTGGTTCGCGGAGAGCTTTAGCCGTCCACCAATCGGCCCAAGGGTTGATGTAGGTATCAATGTCAGACCCAACCAGAAACTGGTCTATTTGGCTGAGCACAGGCCAAGCGTCAATAATGAGAAGCAGTGTGAAGAAGAGCAGGGGTAAGAGTGTGAGTGCGATTCGCTGATATAAGGGCTTCTCTTGAGACCAGAACATAAAAATTCCAAAATTTGCAAGTTTAGGGGACAATTCTAACAAGGACGGGAAAAGGGCACAATGACTCAAATGAAGGGACGGATCGGGTTGATTATAGCGGTCGTAGCTGGGGTAATGGGATTGTATGTGGCCTTAGCAGCGGGACAAGGAGGGGCTGGTTTTCCTTTGGATGATGCCTGGATTCATCAGACGTATGCTCGGAATTTGGTGCGAAGCGGCCGTTGGGAGTTTGTGCCGGGGGTAGTGAGCTCCGGTTCGACTGCACCGTTGTGGACGCTGTTGTTGGCATTGGGGTATTTGTTGCGGCTGCCTTATTTGGCCTGGGCTTATGGGCTGGGCGGTTTGTCACTCTTGTGGCTGGCTTGGGCAGGGATGCAGGTGTGGCGGCAGTTGTGGCCAGAGTATGCCGATTCGGACTGGGTGGCTGGGTTGGTTTTGGTGTTGTTATGGCCGTTGGTATGGGCAGCGGCCAGCGGCATGGAGACGTTGTTGTTTGCAGCGATTGGATTGCAGATAGCCGCTTTGGTATTGCGGTCCACCTTGGGACTGAAGCAGATAGGAGGAATAGGTTTTTTATGTGGCTTGCTGGTTTTGACACGACCAGATGGCGTGGTGTTAGTGTTATTGGTGGTAGCCCGTCTAACAGTGAAAGGGTGGGGGGAAAAGAGCCTTCAATCTCTCATTTCTAGACTCTTGGTGCTAGGGGTAACGGCCGTTCTCCCTCTCATCCCCTATTTCATGTTCAACTTCAATGCCAGTGGCACGATTTGGCCGAACACTTTTTATGCCAAGCAGGCAGAATATGGCCTTGTTCTGGCCCAGCCGTTGCTGGTGCGGGTGTGGCAGTTACTGTTTTTTAGTTGGGGCGGTTCGCAGGGCAGCCCTCATATTTTGTTGCTGCCTGGTCTGGCATTGGCAAGTTGGTTGGCCTTGCAACGTGACTGGCAGGAGAAGCGGCTGTTTTGGCTGCTGCCGTTGTTATGGGCGGGAGGGCATGTGGTTTTGTATGCTTGGCGCTTACCGGTGACGTACCAACACGGCCGCTATTTGCTACCAGCTATTCCGGTTTGGACTTTGTATGGTCTAGCGGGTTGGCGTCTGTTTTTGAATCGTGCCAGCGACAATACTCTGTTCATATTAGGCAAGCGCGTGCTCACCTTGAGTTTTGCCCTTGTACTGGGGATTTTTCTGCTGTTGGGGGCTGTGAATGCCTATGCCAATGATGTGGCTTTCATTGAAGGGGAGATGGTGACAGTGGCCCATTGGTTACGGGACAATACGCCAACGGATGCGCTGATTGCGTCGCACGATATTGGAGCAATTGGGTACTTTGCGGAACGGCCGTTGCTCGATCTCGCCGGACTCATCTCGCCCGAGGTGATAGGGTTTATTAATAATGATCAAGCTATTAGTCGCTATGTGCTCGAAAGTGATGCCGATTACTTGGTAACAGCACCCGGTTGGCCTTATGCAGATGTGGCAACAAATGAGAAAGTCCACCTAGATTTTACTACAAATTATGAATGGTCTCAGACACAAGGGGTAAACAATATGACCGTTTATCAGCTCCCCTAGCTGTTTGGCATGGGTATATTATTCATGGTATACTGATTTCATTATTTTAGCCCTCATTTAATTGGTTATAGATGCCCAAAAATATGCTTGTGGAAGTTTAGAAGAAGGAAAAAGATTGCCATGTCACAAATAAAACTACTCATCGTAGATGATCATCCCGTATTTCGCCAGGGCTTGTGTGATGTTTTGGAGACTGATCCCCAAATGAAGGTTGTGGGGCAGGCTGCTGACGGAGAAGTGGCTATTGAAAAGGCTCATGAGTCGCTGCCAGATGTTATTTTGATGGATATAAACTTGCCCACCATGAATGGTTTGCAAGTCACACGTAAGATTACGTCTCAATTGCCAGATGCGAAGGTTGTGATGATTACTGGCTATGATGATGCTGAGCAGGTTTTCCATGCATTACGGGCTGGTGCTTCTGCCTATTGCGCCAAAGATACAACCCCCGAAACCCTCATTCATATTGTACGTGAGGTGAATGAGGGACGGTATGTGGTGGGCGAGAAAGTGATGAGCCGTGAGGAAATGCTTGCTTGGGTGGAGCAGAAAGTTGGCCGTTTAGCAGGCCCTCTAGCTAGTGATGCTGAAGATCTCTTTATTCCCTTATCCCCTCGTGAGATGGAGATTCTGGAGCACGTGACTAAGGGTATGAGCAATAAAGAAATAGCCTATAAGTTGGGTATTAGTCACCAAACAGTGAAGAATCATATGACAGCTATTTTGCGTAAATTGCGTGTGGATGATCGAACGCAAGCGGCCGTTTATGCCTTGCAACATGGCTGGGTTCGTTTAGAAAACTCTCGCAATTAAGCTTGCTTCGTTAGGAGAAGGATATGGCTGAACTATCTTTTGAGAACTTTATTGATGAAGTACGCAAAGATTATGAAAAGACACATCAGGAATTGAAAGAAATTGATGTACTGATTAATCAAAGTACTGCGGAAGTTGAACGTTCTGCCCAATTAAATGCTCAGATTACCGGGCGTGTACGCCAGATGGAATCGAATTTTGAGACCTTGCCGCGAGAATATATTCGTGAGACGTATGAGGAATTGTTAAATATCCAGCAAAGGCTTTTTACGATGCGTGGTCAACTGGAAACTTTGCAAAGTAAACAAGGCAACCTGGAACAACTTTTAGAGTTGCAAAGGCAGTTGAGCGAATTTACTGGTGGGGCAGCTTGGTTGCCCGAAGAAAACACAAAGGTTAGTCGCGATCCTCAAGACCAATCTACTGTTATTCGTGTCATTCAGACAGAAGAGGCGGAAAAAGAGAATTTAGTCAGAAAAATGCATGATGGCCCTGCTTCCTCGTTAAGTAATTTTATTTTGCAAGCAGAAATTTGTCAGCGTTTTTTTGATGTCAACCCCGATCGTGCTAGAACAGAGCTAAATACGCTTAAAAGTGCGGCAGCATCTACGTTTAGCTATGTCAAAGATTTTATTTTTGACTTGCGGCCCATGATGTTAACTGATTTAGGTGTTGTGCCGACCTTGCGTCGGTATGTAGAGTCGGCTCAAGAGAAAAGCGGTATCTCGGTTTCTATTACAATTACAGGATTAGAGAGACGGCTGGAAAATCATATAGAAGTGACTATTTTCCGCGGAGTTCAGAATTTATTAAATAATGCTTTAACTCATGCCCAGGCCACGCAAATTCAGGTTTTGTTGGACATAGATCAGGATCGGGTAACGGCCGTTGTGGAAGATAATGGCAATGGGTTTAATACTGATGAAGCTTTTGCCAGTAACAAACGAACTATTGGCCTGCCAACCTTACGTGAGCGTATTGAGATGTTGGGGGGAACTCTAAATATACAAAGTGGCCTTGGTCAAGGCACACGTGCTGAATTTACTATTCCGATTGAAACAGAAGTTGTCGAAGTTTATTAGACTGTGTTATGATGGTTTACTCGTTCGTTCGTAATGTAATTTGTAACTTTAGCTTGGTACTCTTTGGCTAATGACCCTTAGCTGTGTGTGTACTGATGTCCTATTGTAAATGGCATTATACGACAGTAATCTAAACATACATCATTAATTGTAAGATTAGTAAATTTTTCATAAGGAGGTTGAATAAATGTTATTTTTAAATCGTGAAGATGGACAAGGCTTGGTTGAATATGCACTCGTTTTGGTGCTGGTAGCAGTTGTTGTTATTGCTATTCTGACCTTGCTTGGCCCGCAGATTGGTAACGTCTTTAGCCGTATCATTAATGCGTTTGAGTAATTTTATTTAGAGATATTTTTTATAATTATTTATTATTTGTTAGGAGACAAGAAATGTTATTTTTGAATCGTGAAGATGGACAAGGCTTGGTTGAATATGCACTCGTTTTGGTGCTGGTAGCAGTTGTTGTTATCGCTATTTTGACCTTGCTTGGCCCACAGATTGGCAACGTCTTTAGCCGTATTGTGAATGCTTTAGGCTAATCAGATTTTTGAGATTATTTATTATTTGTTAGGAGACAAGAAATGTTATTTTTGAATCGTGAAGATGGACAAGGCTTGGTTGAATATGCACTCGTTTTGGTGCTGGTAGCAGTTGTTGTTATCGCTATTTTGACCTTGCTTGGCCCGCAGATTGGTAATGTCTTCAGCCGTATTGTGAATGCTTTAGGTTAATAGACAAAATAAAATTCAAAACAGTTTAGTATTATGGAAAGCCCTGTCATTGATGGGGCTTTTTTATTTTAAGAACGATGAATGTTTGTTTGCTCCATGATGGGTGAAATCTGAATGAAACAATCACCCCCACTTGACCTTATACTCCTTCTCCTCCTGATTCCAACGCAAATAGAACTTTTTTCCCGTGGCGACTATTTTTTAATCATACTATTGATGGTGTATACGGCCGTTACTTTATGGCGCCCCCTATCTGATTTAGAGCAACTACCTGATACCTTTAATACCCAGCGGGTGGCATTTTTGTTGCGCTTGTCCCTCATCTTCCTGATTTTGTTGATTACCCCCATCACTATCGCCCTCCAGAACATTCAAGCGCGCCTGGAGGCGGGACCCGTTCAAGAAGATATTATAGCGGCTCATTTGTATCTCCATGATGGTGCTTATCAAATAGAATTGGCAGTAGATTATCTGTTAGCAGGTGTTAATCCATATAGTGCCACTTATAATGATGTATTGTTGACGATCTATGATGACCCGGAAATTGCGGTGAATCCAGCTATTGAGCATATGATTTATTTGCCCGGTTTATTACTGATCACAATTCCATTTCGAAGCTTGAGTACGGCCGTTTTCGGGTTTTATGATCAACGTTTGCTCTATTTAGCTGCTTTCCTAGTGCTTGTATTGCTCTTACCCACTCTCGTCAAAAAGCCTACGCACAAATTAGCTTTGCTCATTGGCGTGGCCCTCAACCCCTGGTTAGCTCGACCCATTTCTGCCGGAATGAATGATATTGTGGTCGTTTTGCTTTTGTTATTGGGCGTTTTATCGATACACAAGAAACAGTCTTTACGGGGAGTTGTGCTGTTTGGTCTGGCTTGCACGATGAAACAAAGTGCTTGGCTAATAACTCCCTTTTTTTTGCTGACGATCTATCTAACAACACCCCCTTCACAGCGATGGCGGCAAACGGGAACGGCCGTTGTCCTCATTGCTTTGGTTATGATTATCATTATTGGCCCTTTTGCCCTATGGGATTTACCAGCTTTTATAGATGACACTTTCGCCTATGCTAGTGGCACTGCCGCTAGCCTGAATTATCCTATACGGGGTTACACACTGGGGCGGCTGTTGGTTGTTTTTGGTGTGGTGGAGACGGCCGTAGATTACTATCCATTCTGGCAGCTACAGTTGCTCTTCGGCGTGCCTCTTCTGCTAATCTGCCTCTGGTATCAATGGCGACAACGCACATTACCACATATGTTTTTAGCTGCTGCTCTGTTTATTTTTGGTCTAGGTTTTGTTTCTCGTTTTTTTCAAAGTAATTATGTTGGTTTTGTCATCACATTAGCCCTATTGGGATTGTTTCCTACTTTTCCCAGCGAATCAGAGACAATGGTAGCCGAGCATTACTCATAACTTGTTTATTATGGAAGCACGCACGCGAACATACCAATGGTTCATGCCTTCTATTGAGGTCATGGTCTTTGTTCTTATATTTTGGATGAGCCTTTTGTTTATGCCACAAATGATGAACGGAGATGCTGATTTGGGAAGGCATATCACTTTAGGCAACTATATCTTAGACAATGTGTCTATTCCCACGACTGACCTGTTTTCTTACACCATGACAGGAGCCTTTATGGTGCCTCATGAATGGCTGAGTCAGATTTTATTCGCGCTGGCTCACCGTGTAGCAGGCTTGAACGGTGTGGCTTGGTTAACAGCTTTGCTAATTGCGGGGACGTATGCGGTCATAACGGCCGTGTTGCGACATATTGGGGTGCGTGCTTTTTTGGCATTAGCTGGAGGCATGTTCGCAGCAATGGTGGGCGCACTACACACGCTCACCCGACCCCACTTGTACACCCTTCTCTTTTTCGCCTTGGCGCTGTTCATTTTAGAATCATACCGTCATTATAAAAATTGGCGCGTACTATTATGGCTTTTGCCCTTGATGGTTATCTGGGCTAACACTCATGGTGCCTTTATTTCAGGATTGGTGTTAGTAGCCCTCTACGGAGTGGGGGCCATTTTTAATAAACAGGGGAAAGCAACAATCGTATATTTCCTGTTGTTAGCCCTACTCGTTGGGGCTGCCCTGCTGAATCCAACGGGCCTTTCCTTATTAGAAAACAGCTTTGCCTATTTGCAGGAAGACTTTTTAGTGGATTTGACGATTGAGTATCGTAGCCCAAATTTCCATACTATCAGCACTTGGCCTTTTGCGGCTATGTTGTTGGGGTCGTTGGCCTTTGGTTGGTGGTCAGGCCGGCGCTTAAGTTTGGCAGCAATTGGCTTATTAGGGGTGTGGACAACCTTTGCCCTTTATTCTGCCCGAAATATTCCCCTGTATGGATTGGTGGCGGTGGTAGTCTTATGGCCTGAACTCGATCATTGGTTGGATGATATGTGGCCGGGGATCGGCCGTTTTCTCACCCGCACCGATGCTATTGCTAGACAATCGTGGGGATGGATGTGGGCCATTGTGATTGTAGCTGTTTTCATTGGGCTGGAGGCCAATGGAGCCAAATTAGATGTGTTTAGGGCAGGAAACACCTTTGATCCGCAGCGTTTTCCTATTGCAGCCGTAAACTCTTTAGAGAATGAAATGCCAGAAGGGCGCATGTTTAATGAGTTTAACTGGGGTGGTTATCTGTTATATCGTCTTTGGCCACAGAAGCTAGTTTTTATTGATGCCCAAACTGATTTTTACGGGGAGCCGTTGACAAAGGAATTTCTGCATATTGCCAATGCAGAATCGGGCTGGGAAGAAAAGCTAGCCGAGCATGATGTTGAATGGATCATCATCCCTCCTACACGTCCATTAGCAGCTTGGCTGAACCAAAGCCCTGGGTGGGATTTACGGTATGAAGATGATACGGCCGTTGTCTGGGTAAAGGCAGACTCAAGAAAATGATTGCCTTAACAACAATGCTCAGGTATCATTCCCGAAAAGTTGACATAACGTAAGCTGAGGCAATAATTTTGCATTTAGACAGCCGCTATAGGATTGTTGGCCTTATATTGAGCCGGATACGAAATATTGCCTGTAGCGCAAGGCCGAAAATAGGGGCAGACAATCGCTCAAATGAGAGGATAGCGTTATTTTCAGTTTACAGATTAGTATGATACTATCTATCTCTTGACATTGTTATGTATCATTGTATGATGAAAGTGATTTAATTTGGCGGCTGACAATATTAATCCTAACTTATTAAGTGAATAATGGCAGATAAAGTAATTCGTGTCCTAATTGTTGATGATCTTCCCGAAACGCGGGAAAATGTTCGAAAGCTCCTGCAATTTGAATCAGATATAGAAGTAATTGGTCAGGCTGGTACGGGCGAAGAAGCCATTGAGATGGCTCAAGAACATGCGCCCGATATTATCCTTATGGATATCAATATGCCTGGTATTGATGGTATCCAAGCCAGCCAGCGAATATCTGAGTTAGCCCCGCGTGCTCAAATAATCATTATGTCTGTTCAAAGTGACTCAGACTATTTGCGTCGGGCCATGTTAGCAGGGGCACGTGACTTTTTGACTAAACCCTTTGGCGGAGATGAATTGGTAGCGGCCGTTCGTCGAGTGTATAAAAAACGTCCAGCCATTGCTACAGCCCCGCTTTCCTCAACTGGGGTCATTGGACCACCTGGTGTACTCGCACCGGGTGCTGCGGTCCACGAAGGCTATGTTGTGTCGGTGTTCAGCCCTAAGGGCGGTGCAGGATGTAGTACGATTTCAGTGAATCTGGGAGTTTCATTGGCTCAGCGGAACCAGCGGACTTTGCTCGTGGATGGTAGTTTACAGTTTGGTGATGTAGCTGTCATGTTGAATTTGAAGCAAATGACAAGTATTGTTGATCTAATTGAACATGCCAGCGAAATGGACAACGAGTTAGTTGAAAGTGTTGTACAGCTTCACCGAAGTGGTTTGAGTGTACTATTATCCCCTCCTCGCCCGGAGATGGCTGATGTTGTCACTGAAGAACGGGTTAAAGATTTACTTGACACTTTCCGCAGCATGTATGATTTTATTATTGTGGATACCAGTTCCTATTTAAGCGATAAGGTGTTAACAATGCTTGATATTTCTGATCGGATAGTTTTAGTTACTCAACAAAGCTTGCCAGATTTGAAAAACATAAGCCGCTTTTTTGATTTAGCAGAAAATCTCGAATATGAACAAGATAAGACATGGCTGGTCGTGAATAGGGCCTCGAATAAACAGGGGATTTCTGTTAAAGATATTAGTAATGCTTTGAAACGGCCGATTACAACGGTGATTCCTAGTGATGAAGTGACGGCGAGTACAGCTGCGGATCAAGGTGTGCCCGTGGTAACAAACTCGAGTCGTCAACCTATAAGTGTCGCGCTTAATAATTTGGCCGATCATGTTCTTGAGGAATTAGGCGAAGTTGCTGAAGAAGTAACAGATGAGCCGCGAGAAAGTGGTCTGCTTGGCCGATTATTTGGTGGCCGCACACGAGCTGGAGGTTAATTGTGTCTCTATTAAGGCGAATTGAAAAAAGTCAAGAGCCAACGAGTGCTGAACCATCAAAGTTGCAAGAGCTGCGTGTTAAACGAGCTTCTCCAGCAACAGGTTCTCGTGATGCTTATATTGACTTGAAAAATCGGGTTCAACAAAGGCTCATTGCTGAGTTGGATCCCACAATGGATATTACTAAAACGGCCGAAGTTCGGGCCACGATTAATGAGATGTTCGAGGCAATGCTGGCTGAAGAAAGTATTGTGTTGACACGCAACGAGAAGAAACGACTGTTTGAGGCCATAACAGCTGAAATCTTGGGTTTTGGTCCGCTTGAGCAGTTTTTGAGCATGGATGGGGTAACGGAAATTATGGTCAATGGCCCCAAAAATGTGTTTATTGAAAAAGGTGGGAATATCACGAGGAGTCAAGTGACTTTTGAGGATAACGAGCATGTACTTCGTATCATTGACCGGATTGTAGCTCCTCTAGGTCGGCGTATTGATGAAGGCTCTCCCTTAGTAGATGCTCGTTTACCTGACGGTTCCCGTGTCAATGCAATCGTTCCCCCAATTTCAATTGATGGCCCCTCCATTACGATTCGTATCTTTTCCAAGATACCCCTCACTGTTGAAAATTTGATCGAGTTTGGCAGTATCACCCCTGAAGCAGTGGAATTTCTTAAAGCTTGTGTGGTGGGCCATCTAAATATGGTGATTTCCGGTGGTACAGGTTCTGGGAAAACCACATTGCTCAACATTATGTCGAGTTTCATCCCAGATCATGAGCGCATTGTCACGATTGAAAATGCAGCTGAATTACAGTTGCGGCAAGATCATGTGGTGCGGCTCGAATCTCGTGAAGCCAATGTGGAAGGACGAGGTGAAATTTCTATTCAGCGCTTGGTGATTAACTCCCTGCGTATGCGCCCAGACCGCATTATTGTAGGTGAGGTTCGTGGTGGTGAAGCTTTAGACATGTTGCAGGCTATGAATACAGGTCATGATGGTAGTTTGGCAACGGCCCATGCCAACAGTCCCCGTGACATGCTGGCCCGCCTAGAGACTATGGTTTTGATGGCTGGTATGGATTTACCCCACCGCGCTATCCGGGAACAGATTGCTTCGGCTGTAGATGTCATCGTACAGGGTGAGCGCTTGCGTGATGGCAGCCGAAAAATAACTTCTATTAGCGAGATTCAGGGTATGGAAGGGGATGTGATTACCACTTCTGAAATTTTCCGCTTTGAGCAAACCGGTATGGAACAGGGACGGGTCATTGGCCGTTTGCGTCCAACTGGTCTGAGGCCTAAATTTATGTGGAAAATTCAGGATGCGGGTATTATGCTGCCGCCTTCTATTTTTGGTATTGGTACACGTGGTTCTCGCCGTTAGGAAATTGTTGTAGAAGGAGCAAGCTATGACTACATTATTGCTTGTAGCTGGTGGTTTTCTCTTATTGGTTATTTTGGGTGCAGGTGTGGCCCTCTTGGTTGGTGGCCGCCAGACGGCCGTTGATGAACGCCTTGAGGAGTTTGTTAGTTCAGTTGGGGTTGTGGACCTGCCCGAGGATGATCTGGTTGAGAGTGCAGCCAAAAAACCAGATATGGCGGATAGGCTCGATGATGTTTTATCGGGACGGACGTTTTTTGGCTCTATTCAGGATCGTATTCGTCGAGCCGATATTAAGTTGCGTGTGAGCGAGTATATCATTGTTATGATCATCGCTGCGGTTCTTGGTGCTGCAGCTGGCTACTTTCTCTTTGGCCAGAATATATGGATCGCGGCCTTAGCTGGATTCATAGGCTCACGTATACCCCGATTTTATATCAGTTTTGCCGCGAATCGTCGGGTACGGGCTTTTAACAACCAGCTTGGTGATACCTTGACTTTATGGGTAAATGCCTTACGAGCTGGTAGCAGTGTGCTGCAGGGGATGGAAACAATTGCTACAGAGGCGCCTCCCCCTATTTCCATTGAATTTGAACGTGTTGTGCAAGAGGTCAGACTTGGGCTAAGTGTAGAACAGTCATTGGACAACATGTATAACCGGGTGCCCAGTGATGATCTAGACCTTGTCATTACGGCCGTTAATATTCAGCGCGAAGTGGGTGGTAATCTGGCAGAAGTATTGGATAGTATTAGTTTTACTATCCGCGAAAGAGTCCGCATTAAAGGTGAGATACGTACCCTAACTGCTCAAGGTAGAGCCTCAGGTTGGATTATTACCTTTTTGCCAATTGCCCTAGGGCTGATGATGTACTTCATTAATCCCGAATATATATCGGAATTATGGGTCAGAGAAGAGCCATTTCTGATAGGCCAATTTCCCTGTGGTTGGTTGGTGATGATTTGTAGTGTGATGATGATCGGGGCTGGTGCTTTTGCCATTAGCAAGATTGTGGATATTGAAGTCTAGGATATTTTTGCGATAAGGAGAGACCTATGTCAACAACAATCCTTCTACTCGTTCTTGCTGTTTTGGGTGTTGGCGTTATAGCCTATAGCGTCGTATTGCTGAGAAAGGCAGAAGGGGATCCATTATCAGCCCGTATTGAGGATTTTGCCGCACGTGAAGAGCTTGTTTCGATTGAAGAGATCGAAATGTCCATGCCCATTAGTGAACGCCTTTTCCTGCCAATCATTCGTCGTTTTAGCGAATTTATCGTTCGTTTAACACCAGAAAAAACTTTAGACGAAACGACTAAAAAGCTAGAAATGGCTGGCAATCCTCGTAACATGTCGGCGGCAGAATTCTGGGCGGCACGCACGGTTTTTGCCGTTGTTTTGGCGGGATTAGTGTTCATGATGATGTCCCGGTTTGGGGCAGAGAATCGTTTCCTTTGGCTGTTAGGATGTCTTATACTAGGATTTTATTTGCCGGCCATGTTGCTACGCTCGATTATTGATAGACGTAAAGATGCTGTGCTGAAAAAATTACCCGATGCCCTTGATCTCATGTTGATTTGTGTAGAGGCTGGGCAAACATTTAATGGCGCTATGCAACGAGTAGATGAAAAATGGGATGACCCACTTGCTCTAGAATTTGGTCGAGCCATTTATGAAATGCAATTAGGCAAGACCCGTCGGCAATCTTTACGGGATATGGCAGATCGTCTCAGTGTGCCGGATGTATCTACCTTTGTGGCTGCTGTGATTCAAGCAGATCAATTGGGTGTTGGCATTGGTAAGGTTTTGCGTATCCAATCGGAGCAAATGCGCATCAAGAGGCGGCAACGGGCGGAAGAAAAAGCACAACAAGCACCCGTTAAGATGTTATTCCCGATGGTTTTCTTGATTTTTCCTTCGATGTTTGTGGTACTGTTAGGCCCGGCTGGCTTCCAAATTATGCGTAGCAGTGCGCTCGACGGGGCACGATAACAGAATTCGTAGTGACAGCAGATTTTCAAGCACCAGCTAGCTCTTGGCGTGATCGCGCTAGACAATTAGCTGGTGCTTTTTTATCATTTTTACTTCCCCCGACTTGTGGGAATTGCCGCCAGGTGGGAAGTCGTTTCTGTGTTGATTGCAAAGCAACGGTCACTTGGATGCGGGAACCTATTTGCCGGAAATGTGGTCGTATCTGGAAAGGTGCAAATCGAATTTGCAAAAGCTGTGTGGAGACTCCCACTCCCCTAACCCAAATCAGATCGGCCGTTTTACTGGTTGATCCCGTACAAGGCATGATTCATAAGCTCAAGTACAAGGGCATGTTTGGCTTGGCAGAGCCATTAGCAGAGTTGATGGTTGAGGCATGGTTGCAGTGGGAAACGGCCGTTGATCTTGTAATTCCCATTCCCTTGCACACTAAGCGGCAAAAAGAGCGAAATTACAATCAGGCTGAGCTGTTGGCCAACCATTTTAGCCAAAAGTGTCACCTGCCCCTTAACACCAAAACCTTGCAAAGAATACGCCAGACAAAGCCGCAAGTTGGGCTAAATGCTTCACAGAGGTTAGAAAATGTGCAAGAAGCCTTTCACGTGGAAGGTCCGGACGCTGTGAATAAGGACATCTTGCTTGTGGACGATGTATGTACCACAGGGGCTACCTTAACGGCCGCAGCCAATGCTTTGTTATCGGCAGGTGCAAAAAGCGTCTCAGCCTATTGCTTGGCACGCGCCACATAAAATGTCATAATCAGAAGGACAAATTAAATTTTGCCCTCATAAAAATTACATTTCAAGCTTTCAGAATTTAGATGATCCTAGTTTCTACCAAGAAGCCTCGAGCCAATTTCCGAAGAATTTCAATTGCGGATCATCTCCTTCGGAAATTGGTCTTAGTGAAGGAGTTAAAGAAATATGGAATTAACAATTCACAGCCAAAATATGGAAATTACCCCAAGAATTCAAAACTATGTAGAAAAAAAGACCAGTCGCTTAGATAGATATCTATCAACTTTGAGCGAAGTGCGAGTAGACTTGTCAACAGAAAATACACGCAATGCGGTCGAGCGACAAGTGGCCCAGATCACGGCCCGTGATGAACGGGGGACGATCCTGCGGGCGGAAGAACGTAGTAATGATATGTTCGCTGCCATAGATGCCGTAGTGGATAAGCTATACCGACAAATCAATCGCTATCGTGGCAAGCGTCGTCGCAAAATTCGGACTGGGGGTGAGATGATTGTGGAAGAGCCTTTGCCCATTGAAACGATTGAAGATGAAGATGAAAATCGTAAGATCGTGCGATATAAGAAATTCCCACTTCATCCTATGGGGGCTGATGAAGCTATTGAGCAGATGGAGCTTTTAGGCCATGATTTCTTCGTATTCTTTGACACAGATGCAGATGCTATCAACGTGTTGTACCGTCGTCGTGACGGAGATTATGGTATATTGCAGCCGGAATTAGATTAAGCTTTTTCCTCGAATGCCCCATATTCTCGTTGTTTGCACTGCAAATATTTGTCGTTCTCCAGTCGCTGAGGCCGTTTTGCGCGATCGCTTGCAGCGCCAGGGGCTTCATGATTGGACGGTGGCCTCGGCCGGAACTTGGGCATTAGATGGACGCGGTGCTTCACAACATAGCTTCACCATTATGGCCGAGGCTGGATTTGATTTAGCAAGCCATTCAGCTCGGACGATTGATGAGACAATGCTAGCGGAAGCTGATTTGGCTCTGTGTATGGAATCGGGGCATGTTGAGGCGCTCCAGGCCGAATTTTCCCAGCATCGTAATAAAATATTTCTCCTTAGTGAGATGGTGGAAAGAAAATATAGCATTAGCGATCCTTATGGTGGCCCTTTGGCTGACTATCAGCGTATGGTTAGGGAGGTCACAAACCTTATTGATGAAGGGCTACAGAGGATTTTGGTATTGGCACAGGTAGATAAGTAGATGAAGCGTAATGAGTTAGTTGCCTATTTGGATGAGTATTTACACATTAATGAAATTGCCGATTACGGGCCGCAAGGGCTGCAAGTTGAATCTGATAATGATGAAATTGAGCGCATTGCTCTGGCTGTAGATGTTGCTCCACAGGTCATTGAAGCAGCTGCTAGCTGGCAGGCAGATATGTTGCTAGTGCATCATGGGATTTTGTGGCGAGAGGTGGAGAAGATTGCTGGCCCGTTGGGACAACGGGTACGGTTGCTATTGCAACATGGCATGAATTTGTATGCGGCTCACTTGCCGCTGGATGCTCACACGGAGGTAGGCAATAATGCGGTGTTGGCGCAGATACTTAATTTGGACGTGACAGAATGGTGGTGTGCGCCTAGAGGAACACCGATTGGGGTGCTTGGCTCGGTGACTCAGAAGACATCGCTGGCTGAATTGGTCAATTTGATTCAAGATGAGCTGGCTACACGGGCGCGAGTTTTGGCCTATGGCCCGGAGCGAGTAAACAGGATCGCTATAATTTCTGGTTTTGGGGCAGATCAGATAGCGGAGGCTAAACGATTGGGTGCTGATACATTTTTGACGGGAGAGATGTCTCATGCTAATTATTGGGCTGCGGCTGATCATGAAATGAATGTGATTTTTGCAGGGCATTATGCAACGGAGACTGTGGGTGTACGGGCATTGGGTAGCCATTTAGAGAGAAAATTTGGTTTGGATATAGAGTTTTTTGATTTTCCTACAGGCATGTAAGGTAATGGCTGTTACTTGCAGAATTGCCTTCTGACATAAACA
This sequence comes from Promineifilaceae bacterium (SeqCode), assembly GCA_965223555.1. Classification (GTDB taxonomy): domain Bacteria; phylum Chloroflexota; class Anaerolineae; order Promineifilales; family Promineifilaceae; genus CBDCWU01. The sequence continues at coordinate 764,305 of CBDCWU010000009.1, read as the reverse complement.
ACCATTTGTGGACGATTCCTTGAATGGATAAGCGGTATGGAGAAAGGGACAATGAATGATAGTAGAGTGTGCTGGTTAGAGGATGAGATTACTGAACTAAAGGATTTGGGTCTTTATAATGTGATTCGTACCATTGAATCATCGATGGGGGCCTGGGTGACAATTGACGGCCGTTCCCGACTCAATTTCTGTGCTAATAATTATTTGGGGCTGGCTAATCATGCCCGTATACGCCAGGCTGTGAAGGAAGCTGTGGATGAGTATGGAGTTGGACCAGGCGCGGTACGCACGATTGCAGGTACGATGTCTTTGCATATTGCGCTTGAAGAGCGACTGGCCACTTTTAAGCAAGCAGAGGCTTGTATTGTCTTACAAAGCGGATTTACAGCCAATTTGGCTGCTATTCCCACGTTGATTGGGCGTGGAGATGTTATTTTCTCAGATGAGTTAAATCATGCCAGTATCATTGATGGTGTTCGTTTGAGTCGTGCTCAAGTAGTGCGTTATGCCCATAATGATGTAGATGATTTGCAACGAAAAATTGTAGCGACAACAGAATACGGCCGTCGCCTAATTGTCACTGATGGTGTGTTTAGTATGGACGGCGATATTGCCCCTTTAGATAAGCTGACAGAAGTGGCAGAGGCCCATGGCATTATGTTGATGGTTGATGATGCACATGGTGAAGGGGTATTAGGTCGCGGCGGCCGGGGTATCGTGGATCATTTTGGTTTGCATGGGCGAGTAGATATTGAAGTGGGCACGATGAGCAAGGCCTTTGGTGTGGTAGGAGGTATGGTGGCTGGTAAACGAGTTATCATTGATTGGCTTAAGCAGCGGGGACGGCCGTTTCTCTTTTCTAGTGCCATGACTGTGCCTGATACGGCAGCCTGTCTAGAAGCTGTTGCTATTCTGGAAGAGTCTACTGAGTTGGTAGATAAACTATGGCACAATGCAGATATTTTCAAAACTGGCATGCAAGAGATGGGCTTCGACACGGGCGAAACAGAAACACCCATTATCCCTGTGATGCTGGGTGATGTGCAGGTCGCCCGTGAATTTAGCCGCCGCCTATTTGAGGCTGGCGTATTTGCGATGGCAATTGGCTATCCCACCGTGCCCCGTGGCAAGGCACGTATCCGTGTCATGAATTCAGCGGCACACAGCAGCGAAGATATTGAAACAGCTTTAGAGATTTTTGGTCAGGTAGGGAGAGAACTGGAGGTTATTTGACAGACTATAGATCGTGTCGGTAAGTTTGCTGCTTGTCCAGTTCAAGCAAAAAAGCTTGCAGTAGGTCAGGACAGCGTAATAGCTTCCGAAAAAATGCAGGATAACGTGCCCCAATGTCACAAGAGCGCATAGCATCTTTGGCTACGACAGGCACCCATTCATGATCATCAGGCGTCAACTTATCTGGGCGTATGCTGGTCTGCGCTAAAAGCACCAGAAATTGATCGCCAGCATCTGGCCAAACATTGAGCTGTTTGAGCCGTGCTCGCAGCGTGGCAATTTCAGGTTGTAATTTGGATGAAAAATTTAAGCTGGCATTTGCTATCATGTGTTATTTCCTTGTCATACCAATTCATCTGTATGTTGTTACTGACTCCTCGATTAGCTCCTGAAAAAGTGTAACAGAATTCTGGCACAGATTTGATAGGACTCTGGGGCTAGTCAGAAAATATGGACGTGCAGAGTACCATACAGACCGGAACAGTTGTGTGTGTAGCGGACAAGTCCACAAACAATAGCCGACCGTTTTTTCGCAGAATGATTGGGGAGATTGGAGCTTGAGTCTGGGTATAAGTCTCCAAGCTCTATTCTCCTCTATAGTGGTTAGGGTTAGGGGGTGATTTGGAACTGTTCTCCCAGATGAGGGACGTGTACGTTGGTAAATCCCTGCTCTTTTTGCAAGGTTTCAGCAAAGGCTAATGATGCCTCTTCCTCGCCATGGACGATAAAGGTGTGAGACGGCCGTTTCTGCAAACGCCCTGTCCATTCTAATAACTCATCCCGGCCAGCGTGCGCGCTCAGCCCGCTAATTGTTTCTACTTGAGCGCGCAATTGATGAAGTTCGCCAAAAATTTTCACTTCTGAGCGTTTTTCTACCAGGCGACGCCCTAATGTGTGTGGCGCCTGCCAGCCGACAATCAAAATTGTATTTCGAGAGTCCTCCACATTGTTTTTTAAATGGTGCAGAATACGACCAGCTTCAGCCATGCCACTGGCACTGATGATTACGGCTGGCTCACGCAGGAAATTCAGCTCTTTGGACTCAGTGGTTGTCCGCGTATAGCGCATCATATCAAAACCAAAAGGATCGCCATGGCGATCTTCTAATAAAAAAGTGGCTACTTCTTCATCATAGGCTTCAGGATGTAGACGATAAATGCTGGTGGCGTCAATAGCCAAAGGACTATCAACATAAACGGGCAAATGGGGGGAAATATCACGGGATTCAACCAATTGGTGTAGCCGATAGACTAACTCTTGGGTACGGCCCACAGCAAAGGCTGGCACAATGATCTTGCCTCCACGACGGCAAGTTTGGTTGATAATGCGCTCTAATTTATTGCTAGCCTCTTCAACATCAGCATGATTGCGATTGCCATAGGTGCTTTCTATGAGGAGGACATCAGCCCCATCGAGAAAGGTGGGATCACGTAAGATGGGGCGACTGGGACGGCCAATATCGCCAGAAAAGACCACGCGTTTATGTTCGCCGTCTTCTTCAATATCCAAGGCAACCATAGCTGAGCCAAGAATATGACCAGCATCATAGAAGGTAAGGGTGATGCCAGGGAAAAGTTGATACGGCCGTTCATAACCGATGCCAATGAAAGATTTCAAGCTCTCTACCGCATCCGCCATATCATAGATTGGTTCGACAGGGGGCAATTTCTGTTTGGAACGCTTTTTGTTCACATACTCAATATCATATTGCTGGATTTTAGCACTGTCGCGCAGCATCACCGCACATAGATCGCGGGTGGCATAGGTGCAGATAATGTCACCCCTGAAGCCGCTTTTGACTAGATTGGGAATATTGCCACTGTGATCAATATGAGCATGAGACAAAACCATCACGTCAATATCGGCCGCATTAAAAGGTAAATGCCTATTGCGCTCAGAGCTTTTCTGCCGTGACCCTTGATAGAGGCCACAGTCGAGGAGGATTTTACGGTCGTTTACCGTCAAAAGATGTTGTGATCCTGTTACTGTTCGTACTGCACCATGAAATTCAAGTTCCATCTTACACTCTCTCAAGGTGTAGTATGTGTTGATCTAACACATACTACAGGCTAGGCTTGTAAAACCTCTAAAATCTCATCACCATATGTTTGGCAATGCCAATCACTTACAGCTTCTATGAGGGCCATTTCAGCCAAGGTCCGTGGATTGGCGGCGGCGATAGCATGGAGTGCCTGACGGCTAACTATCACATCAGACTCCACACCTCGTTTGCGGGCACGCAGTTTGCGCCAAGTATGCAGCTTTTCATAGCGCATAAGCACATTGTCAGACGGTCGTTTGTTGCGCTTAGGAAATGGAGGTGGAGGTGCTTTTCGTGCCCGTGCCATCACGGCTAACAACTTTTTACTGTAGCGGCGTACTTGCCCTTGTGACATGCCATGAATCTGGCGAAATTCCTGTACATGCCGTGGCATGAATTTGACCATATCGAGCAATGTTCTGTCACCAAAAATCTTGAACAAGGGCTGATCCCGCCGCCGGGCCTCTTGATCTCGAAAGATGTGAAGAGCTTTAAGAACGGCTTGCTGCTGGCGCGTTAGATCATAGGCCCCTGTAATTGACCAGAAACTATCAGGGTTGAAGGAATTATCATTGAGGGTGATCCGCGTTTGTTGCTTAAAAATGGCTTGTGCTTCGGCCACGCGCCTTTGTTGCGCTAACTCATCGGCTAAATGATCGCGCAAGGGGATGAGGTAATGGGTGTCTAACTGAGCATAGTTGAGCTGGGCCGGGGCCAACGGCCGTTTGCACCAATTGGATCGCTGATACTTTTTATTCATCTTAACTTGAAACAGGTTGCCTAAAATATTGGCTAAACCATATTGTGCGTGCCCCAATATGCGTGCGGCCCACATGGTATCAAATAGATTGTTCAGTTGCCAACCATATTCCCGCTTGAGTAAGGTTAGATCGTATTCACAGGCATGGAAGATTTTTTCAACTGTGGGATCAGCAATCAATTCACCCAAACCATCTAAGGGCAAATCCTGCAAGGGATCAAGAATGAAATCTCGAGAAGGGATGGAAATTTGAATGAGGCAGACACGCTCTCGGTACGCATACATGCTGTTTGCCTCTAGATCAAGAGCAATACGTGGTTCGTTTTGGAGTTGCGCAAGACAGTTACGCCAACCCGAGTCTGTGGTGATAAGTCGGTAGGGAGGCAATTTCATACAATATGTTGATATATTGATGCATCCATACATGGGACAATGCAACAATACACGAAAATACTCGTTTGGCTCAATTGACGTTTGCCAATTCTGTCGCCTGATACCATTCCCAAAAGCGTGCTACCCCTTCGGCGACAGAAATTTGAGGATCATAACCCAATAGGCGACGGGCTTTGCTGATATCGGCATTATTTTGCACAAAATCAGCAGCGAGGCGAGGTGTGTTGACAACATTGGCCTTGCTGCCAGCCATGTCTTCCAGTAAATTGACGAACTGCTTTAATAAAGTAGGTTCGCCTCGTCCCAAATTGATAATTTCATAACCCAACGGCCGTTCTAAAGCCAACACCACACCATCAGTGATGTCATCCACAAAGGTCCAATCACGGTACATTTGACCACCGTCATATAGGGGAATCTGTTTGCCTTTGGCAATACTATCAGCCACCAGATAGGCCATCATGTCGGGACGGCCGTTTGGCCCATAGACAGTGAAAAAGCGAACGGCCGTAAAATTCATGCCAAACAGATGGTGATAAGAATAGCCTAAAATCTCTGCTGCTCGTTTTGCAGCCGCGTATGGTTGTAACGGCCGATCACATGGATCATCCTCCACAAACGGAATCTGTTTCGTATTGCCATACACCGACGAAGTAGAAGCCAAGACAAAATTGCTTACCCCAGCCGCTCGCGCCCCATCCATCAAGTGCTGGCTGCCATTCAAGTCCACCTCCACATAGAGCGCGGGCTGTTTGATAGCATTCCGTACCCCCGCCATAGCTGCTAGGTGAGCCACCGCATCAAACTTCTCTTCAGCAAATAGAGGCATCATCCGCGATCGATCCCGGATATCCGCCTCCACCATTTTGAAATTGGTATATTGGTTCAAACGCTGTTCGTTGGCTCGTTTCTTGGCAGGATCGTAATAATCATTAAAATTGTCTAGCCCCACTACTTCATCACCCCGCCGGGCTAACTTCTCTGCTAAATGGCTGCCAATAAATCCAGCAGCTCCAGTTACTAATACTTTCATACTTCCCTAAAGTCAGTAAACAGTAAGTAGTAAACAGTAGTCAGTTGGCTGAATTCCTGTCCATTGGTTACTGATTCACTGACTACTATATACTGATCACCGTCCTGCTGGTTGCAAATCCTGTACCATCAACTGTAAATCACGGCGACCACGCCACTCATTGATGCCAATTGTATAAACCACATCTACAAACTCAGGCAAGCAGTTGGCCCAGGCCCCTTGCCGAAAGGCAATGGCGGGCAAGTTTTCATGGTTTTCACTGTAAGGACTGGCCAGGCGGAGTTGCAAATGTGCCCCATTTTGGCCAACAGCACGAGGGAAGGCAGTGCGCACCCCGCGACTGACAAAGACAGGTGTGACATTGGCGTAACCTGTGGGCTCCAACTGCGCTAGATGTCCGTGCAAAGCCCAATCCACTGCTTCCAAATCAATCTCTGCATCAATAGCGATCTTAGGTTGCAGCGTCAATTCGCCCAATTGCTGGTCAGCAATGACGTTTATTTGAGTGATAAATGTCTCCAAGTTTTCGTTGTGAATCGTCAGCCCAGCCGCTTGGGCATGGCCCCCGTACCGAACCAGGAGATGACCTAACTGATCCAGGGCCTCTGTAATGTGAAATTCAGGGATAGATCGGCATGAGGCCCGACTCTCAGTCTTGCCCTGCTCAAAGACGATGGCTGGGCGATAATTTTTCTCGGCCAGGCGACTGGCAACTAACCCTACAACACCAGGCGCAAAATCTTTGCCCGCCGCAATTTGGACAAGAGCTTCCGAATCAACCATCTCTTCGGCTCGGGTCGTTAGAGCGGCTGTTAAACGCTGTCTTTCTCGATTTACCTCATCTAGTTCTTTGGCTAGCTGATCGGCCACCACTTGACTTTGCGTCGTAAGGAGTTTGGCAGCCCTGTAGGCATGTCTTAGGCGACCGGCAGCATTGATACGTGGTCCCAAGCCGAAGCCGATGGTTTCGGCTGTCATGCTGCCGGCACTAACCCGGGCTACCTTGGCTAACGCTGCTACACCGGGTCGCCGAGCTGTGTTCAGCACTTTTAGCCCTTCAATGACCAGTTGGCGATTCTCTTTGAGCAGGGGGGCTAAGTCGGCCACGGTGCCGATGGCTACCAGATCAAGTAGGCTTTCTAGCTCGAAGTAGGCGTGTTGGGGCATGGCCTGAAAAAGAGCTTGGGCTAGTTTATAGGCGATGCCTACACCGGCCAGCATAGTGTCGGGATAAGAGGAATCTGGACGTTTGGGGTTGATGACAGCGATAGCGGGTGGCGATTCTGGTCCCAGGCTGTGGTGGTCGGTGATGATCATGTCTAGGCCGATGGCGCAGGCATGGGCTACTTCGTCTACAGAGCGGATGCCACAATCTACGCTGATGACGAGGTCGGCTTCCTTTTCTTTTTTTAGCTTGGTGAGGGCTTCGTAGTTGAGACCATAACCCTCATCTATGCGATCTGGGATGTAGGGTTGGGCTTGTTCGCGGCTAAGACCGAAACCACGCAGGGCTTCGGTGAGCAGGACTGTGGAGGTGACCCCATCGGCATCGAAGTCACCATAAACAACGATACGCTCGTTGTTGCGGATGGCTTGTTCGATACGGGCTACGGCTTTATCCATGTCGGGCAGCAGAAAAGGATCGGTGCTGGCTAGGTAACGGCCGTCTAAAAAAGCTTGTATGTCTCCTGGTTGAGTTAAGCCACGATTATAGAGAACTTGCAATAGAACTGGTGGCACGGCGGGGAGCTCTTGCCGCATGATTGTAGGTGCGGTGGGGGCAATGTGCCATTGATTCAGGCGTAAGCCAGCAGGTCGTTGCATAGTTGTGAATGGTAACACGGCTTAGGGGATCCGTAAAACAAGTAGGGCGATCACAAGGGTTGCCCCCAAAAGGGCTATGGTTCAGTTGGCGAAGTCTGACCTAGTAGCTGCCATCGGACCATTGCGTAAGCAATCACGAAGGGGAGGCCAAAGGTGAAAGGTACACCTATGAGGTGGGCAGGAAAATGGTCACCTGATAGCGTATAAACACGCAAATGACCATAGATGAGAACGGAGAGTTGAGTGGTGAGGAGGAAAGTGAGGCTGGTTGGTAATTGGTAATTGGTAATCGGAAATTGGGGAGCGGTGGTAGGCTCTAGTTTTTGATCTCCGGTCTCTAAACGCCAATCTTTACTTAACAAGATGAAGGGGATGGCCCAAACGGCATACCAGATGCGGAAGTTGAGGGCTTGGAGGATATAGAGGTTAAAGATGTCGGCGACGGCGCGGTGGGGAGAACGGCCGTGCCACGTGCGCCATAAGAGCCAAAGTCCCCATAGGCCAACTACAACTCGTAATAAATTGGTCAGCACAGCCCACGATACGCCTAATCGCAACCGTTGATTGAGCAGCAAGAGCAGGGTGGTGATGGAGAAGCCTCCGCCCGTACCTGCTTCTTGCAGCAGCCGCTCTACCAGGACTAAGGGCAAGCCAAAGGGCAAAAAAGCCAAAGTGAGTACCAGTAAGCCTCCTATGAGGCTGACTGAGAAAAATTGCAACCGGGCTTGGCGGCTGTCTAACTGTCGCCAGAAGGCGATGAGGAAGTAGGGTAAGGCTAGCAAGCCGATCGGTTTGGTGAGAGGGGCGAGACAGATAAGGCTGAAGCTGAGGGCTAGCCGCAAGGCGGGTGGCCAATGTTGTGGGCCGTGCTGTGCCAGCCAGTAGCCGAGCAACAGCCAGATGAGCATTAGGCCATCATTGTGGGCATCTACCACGAAGGTGAGAAGTAGGGCGGGGTTCCAGGCCCAAAGGAGGGTGGCCCGGCGGCGTTCGACCGTTTGGCGGCCAGCCAATAGATGCCAGAGGAGCAGAGCAATGGACAGGTGAGTGAGAAGGCCGATTACTTTGAAGAGGATAAGGGCTATGTAGAGATAGTTTTGGGCGATGGCTGTAACGGCCGTGGCTGTAATCTCCCAAACAGGACCATAGGGGCTGGTTTCGTTGGCCCATTCCCCTGCCAATTGCCAAAAGGGGTCCTGAGTGAAGGCTGAAGGCGGATCGGCGAAAGGGTTCTCGCCGTAGATGCTGCTGACGCGCCCGCGGATGAAGTAGCGATAGACATCAGTGGCATTGAAGGGGAAGGTGACGAGGAGGGGCAGGGCAAAGAGAACGGCCGTACCCATAATAATCCACAAATGCGGCGGCTGACGACTGGCTTGCCAGTAGAGCCAATAAAGTAACAACAACCCTAGGGCATAGAGTGCCCCTTGCCCTAAGGAAGGTGTAAATGTGCGAATGTCAGGCAGAGGAATTCGGTTGAAATGGGGAGCTAGAGGAAAGAACACGGCCGTTAGTCCATAACCTAACAGCATGAACAGCACAATCAACCATAAGGGTAGCTGATTATGTTGCGAGCGCACACTCATCTAATGCTACTTTTGTGTTAATGCTTAACGGACGCGGGAACGGCGAGTCCTTTTGTTTAGGGGAACAACGAGCGTGACTTTGGTGCCTTTGCCTGGTTCAGACTCTAAGCGCAATGAGCCGTCAATGCGCTCGGCACGCTCTTGCATATTAAGTAACCCCAAACTGCCTCGGGTGCTATAGCCTTGGTTCACTTCTTCCACATCAAAGCCCACGCCATCATCTTGTACCCGGGCCACAAACAGCCTGTCTTCGTGCCACATACGAATATCAACGAGAGTGGCTTTAGCATATTTACGAGCATTACCCAAGGCTTCTTCGAGAATGGGGAAAACAACGCTTTGTGCCTGTTCACTGAGCATATCACCGTATTGGCCACCCACTAGGCGGACGCTTAATCCGTCTGCCTCCCGCAATTTTTGCATGACGGTTTCGAGGGCTTTGGACAGTCCTTGTGTTTCTAGGACGAGTGGGCGTAGGGTAAAGAGCATGCCGCGAATGTCTTTGGAGGTTTTCTTGGCTAAATCTTCTGCTTTTTCTAATTCTATAAGTGCCTGCTCAGGATCACGTTTGAGCAAGGAGCGGATGAAGTTGAGGCGCATAGCAATGGCAGCAATCGTTTGGGTAGGACCGTCATGGAGATCACGGGCTAATTCTTTGCGGGCATCTTCATCAGCATTGATAATACGCTGTTTTTCACGCTCCAAGTTTTGATACAGTTGTGCGTTCTGGAGGGCGATAACCGAGAGATCAGCGACGGAATTGAATAGCTCCAATTGGTTCTTATCAAAATCAACGGCTGTTGCTGAACCAATAACCATTGCTCCAAAAATCTGAAAACCCGTTCGCAGAGGGATGCATACTACACTGGGGCAGTTTCTGAATGCACCAAAAAGGGATAGTTCAGGGTCTTCGCGTGGGGTATTTGTCAGGGTTGTTTCGGCCTTATTCAAGGCTCGGCCAATGATGCCTTGTGTACCATCGAGGTTTTTATCAGAGTCGCCAGGCATAAAACGACGGGTGGCCACAGGACGAAGCTGATCAGCCTCATACAAAAAGACGGCCCCCACTAATGAGCGACCAGGGATACCACTTTCTTCAAAGAGCAAGCCACATACACCCAGAGCTTGCTCCATTACTTGCTCAAAACTTTGTGTAACTCGCAAAGTGGAGGCCATTTTTTGGAGTGCTTGGGACAGTTTAACGGCCGTTTCTAGTCGTTGCACCCTATCTTTAACATGCTCAAAGGTGGTTTTTTCTACACGGGCTTCTAGAGCATCCACCATCGTATAGGCTATAAAACCAACGATGATTGGCGAAACACTGGCAATAATCAGCGTAATAATAATGATGGAGTTAGCCGATTCTTCTAGAAAAGCGCCAAGAAGAATGTAAAGGACAATGGCTTGGATAACCATCACCGCAGCAATGACGAGGATTAGACGCCAGCTAAAGCGGGAAAATTCAGGTTTAAGATTGGGCGTGATGTTATCTTTCATAAAGTGCTTGTGTTCTGTGACAAAGCCATGAGCATTATTGTCATTATAGCCCGGTCGGGAAGGGGATGCGATACTGTTCATATCATTTCCATAAGGTTGTTCATTTTTTGTTTCATTATAAAGAGTTACTCCCAAAACCCGATAGAAATCAAGTGACAGTTTAGGACGGATTTCCTATTCTAGACAAAGTCTGATAAGTGGCAAAGGTTAGCCTCCCTTGTGCATCAAAGCCGCAGCAATTTGGGCAGCAATACGGCCGTTATTCTGTAATAAAGCAACATTGGCCCGCAAACTATCTCCATTCGTCAAGGCCACCACCCGGCGCAGCAGCCAAGGGGTGGCAGCCGGGCCATGAATGTCTTGCGCATCTGCCTCCTGCGTGGCCTGAGCAATCGCTGCTTCGGCTGCCTGTTCGTCGAAGGCATCTGCCTCAGGAACAGGGACGGTAATTAGCAAACCGCTTTGTAGCTGTAAGCGGCGATGGGCGTGAATGACAGTGGCGGCTTGTTCTGGAGAGGAAATGGTTATATCCACCGGCAACCCGCTACTATGCGAAAAAAATGCGGGCATTTCTGTCGTGCCGTAACCGATGACAGGTACGCCATTTGTTTCCAATACTTCTCGCGTAGCAGGCAAATCGAGAATAGATTTGGCCCCGCTGCTGACAACGGCTACTGGGGTACGGCCCAATTCTTGTAAATCGGAACTGACATCGAAGGGGTGACCACGATGAACGCCGCCAATGCCCCCGGTGGCGAAGATTTGAATACCTGCCAAATGGGCCAAAATCATGGTTCCGGCTACTGTTGTGGCGCCATCTTCGCCATTGACAATAGCAATAGCGAGGTCGCGGCGGCTACATTTTCGGACTTGGCTGCGGGTGCCTAGGTAGTCGAGTTGATCGGCCGTTAGACCGATGTGGACTTGCCCTTGAATAACAGCAATGGTGGCGGGGATGGCATGATTGCGCACGGCCGTTTCCATTTTTTGCGCTGTCTCCACATTATCAGGATAAGGCAGCCCGTGAGTAATCACTGTGCTTTCTAGGGCCACTACAGGCTGTTGGGCTGCCAGAGCCTCTTGAACTTCGGGATGATAGAGAAAATCTTTCATAAGTCTAGGATCACCTAACCAAAATCTGTTATAATCTCAGCAACATTGTAGCACACTATCCAATGGGCTACGGGAGATATTTAGTCAACTTGCCCCTTGCTGCTTACCCTCCCAACTCCTAAACTGCTATTTTATATGACATTAAACAGAAGTGCAGCACTTAACAGCTTTCAAGATGCTCGAAAACGGGCCACTCGTGAGCAAATCACTTCCTTACTAAAGGGACGTGATGCTCAGATGATCCCTTTTGATGTAATTCGCCGTGAGTTACGCCAGCAGAACCCAATCTATCGCGGCATCCTGAATATCCCTTTAACGGCAATTGTGGGTAGTGTCGGCCGTTATCATGAGTTTACTCGTCACTTTTTGCCCCTTGAAGATAGCTTGGCCGATCGTTGGATTGGCGTGTCCAAATTGGCCCATGAAGCTGGGTGGCCGCCTATTGAAGTATATCAGGTGGGTCAGGTTTATTTTGTCAAAGATGGCAATCATCGAGTTTCTGTGGCGCAACAACTAAGCACAGGCACTATTGAGGCACATGTATGGGCTTATCCAATGACGGCCGATATTGACCCTGATGATAATCTGGACAGTATGCTCATCCAGTTAGCCCAGGCTAATTTCATGTCGCAGACTGGTTTAGAGGAGATGTATCCTGACCATCAACTTCATTTTACCTCGCCAGGACGATATGGAGAGTTGTTGGCTCAGATTGAAGATTTGCGGCACAAGCTAACGGTTATTGATGGTGAGGAAATGGCTTATCCAGAAGCGGTCAGCGCCTGGTATGAGATGCTTTATTTGCCCACAGTGCAAATCATTCATGATTCCACACTTTTGGCAGATTTCCCAGGCCGCACGGAAGCTGATCTTTTCGTGTGGCTGTCTAAATATCGGGAGCCGCTGCGAGAGCAGTATGGCGATTATGCTAATTTGGCTGAGCTGGCTGAATTGTTGACAAAATTGTACAAGGAAGGATCCTTGCAAAAGGCCGCACGGCGGGTGCGCCGTTTGTTGGGACAAGAGGCATTACCACCGCTGGCAGAAGTAGAGCAGGCAGACGACAAATAGAGGAGCTTAATATGCTGAAAAAGAATTATACAAAAACAGGGAATACCTGTCGGGTGACGTTTAAGTTGCCAGCCGAAGTTGAAGCAAAAACGGCCGTTCTCTGCGGCGAGTTCAATCAATGGAATCCAGATAGTAATCCGATGAAAAAGCTCAAAGATGGCAGTTTTAGTGTGACTGTTTCTTTGGCAGCTGATAATCAATACCGTTTCCGCTACTTATTGGACGGCGAGCGTTGGGAGAATGATTGGCAAGCTGATGCCTATATGCCCAATGAACATGGCACAGATGATTCTATTGTGGCGGTTTAGATTGTCATTCTTTAACGTGATATAGGCGTGTTGTTTGTGAACAACACGCCTTTTATTTTTCTAAAGGTTCTATTCGCAGATCTCATACTTTATTTGCGGATGGGCATTAATGGGCATGATTGGCTATACTGGTGGTCAAAGGTCATTATGAGCTTTATTACGCTATTAACTGATTTCGGCATTCGCGATGGAGCGGTTGGTCTGATGAAGGGTGTGATTTGGCGCATTGCGCCTGAGGCCAAGATTGCTGATTTGAGCCATACGATTGCCCCGCAGAATTTGCAGGAAGCGGCCGTTGTTCTACGCTTTGGCACACCCTATTTTCCCCAAGGCACTATTCACGTTGTGGTGGTTGATCCAGGGGTAGGAACCCATCGTCGCCCTATCGCGGCTCGCTTGGGTGATTACTACTTTGTGGGGCCAGATAATGGCGTGTTTACGCCTTTGCTAGAAATGGCCGAAGCTACCGGTGGGCCAGTTGAGATTGTGCATACGAATAAGCCGCAATATTGGCTGCCAGAAGTGAGCCAGATTTTCCATGGGCGTGACATTTTTTCGCCTGTGGGGGCGCATTTGGCCGCTGGTGTACCTTTGGCTGAGTTAGGTGCACCGATTGATGATCCGATTTTGTTGAGCTTGCCACAGCCACAGCGTATAGAAAATGGCTGGCGTGGTGAAGCGATCTTTATTGATGATTTTGGCAATGTGCATACGAATTTGCTGCGACAGCATGTGCAACCTTTGGGTGAGGTGCGGGTACAAGTGTGTGGGGTGGAGATTGAGGGTATGGTACGGACATTTGGGGAACGGCCGCTTGGCAGTCTCATTGCGCTGTACGGTACGGAACATGATTTGAATATCTCTGTGGTGAATGGCAATGCGGCCAAACAGTTGGGGGCTAAGGTAGGAGACATGGTGGAAGTAAACGGCCGTTAACAGATAGTCGTTTATAAACGACTACTAGAACTTCTACGGCCATTTAGTGTTTTGATCATTATGTAACGACATCATGATGATTTGGAAGAGGAACAATTGACGAACCCCAACACTTTACCCCTTAGCGTACAACAGTTGTCTTTTCGTTATCGGCAGAGCCAGACGGCCGTTATCAGCGACATCACTTTCCAGGCTGAGGCTGGTGAAGTCATCCTGATTGCTGGGGCCAGTGGTTCTGGCAAGACCACCCTGATGCGCTGCCTCAATGGTCTCATTCCCCATAGCTATAAAGGGGGCGATCTTTCCGGCACGGTTCGTGTGTTCGGCCAGGAACCCAAAGATTTAACACTCTCCAAAATGTCACAGATGGTGGGGACGGTACTGCAAAATCCTGAAAAACAGATTGTCGCCAGCTATGTGGGCAACGAACTGGCTTTTGGCCTGGAGAATTTGGGCGTACCTCGCCCAGAGATGGAGCAGCGTATTGATGAGGTTCTGGGACACCTGGGCATCCCCCATTTGCGAGACCGCGAAACCTTCCAGCTATCTGGTGGTGAGAAGCAAAAGGTAGTTGTTGGGGGTATTTTGGTACTGGAGCCATCCATTTTGCTGCTGGATGAACCATTGGCCAATCTTGATCCGCTCAGTGTGCGCGAAACGCTGCTGTTGATCCGGCAGTTGGCAGATGAAGGCAAAACGGTGTTGATTATTGAGCATCGTGTGGAAGATGTATTGAAGATCATGCCGGACAAGGTGTTGTTTTTGGTGGAGGGGCGGCAGCGATATTTTGGTAGTGTGGTTGGCTTTGAAGCAGTAGCCGATCCCTCTGAGGTGAAGTTGCCGGCACCATTGATGCTACGGCGTTTGCAGGAGGAGAAAGAAGACGCTTCAATAGCCCAAGCACCCTTGTTACCCGAAAACGGCCGTTCCCCTTCTCCCGCTTCCTCTACTTCAATGCCACTTGTCCAATTCAAAAATGTCTCCTTTTGGTATGAACCAGAGGAGCCTGTGCTTGAAAACGTCAATTTTGGCGTGAATATAGGTGATGTGATTGCCATTTTGGGGCCAAATGGGGCTGGCAAGACGACGCTTGTTAAACACGCCATCGGTTTGCTCAAGCCGCGCCAAGGGCAGGTGGTGGTGGATGGCAAAGATAGCCAAAATATAAGCGTGGCCCAGATGGCACATACTTTGGGCTATGTTTTCCAAAGTCCCAGCCATATGCTTTTTGCGCCCAAAGTGCGCGAGGAGCTAGCCTTTGGCCCGCGCAATTTAGGCTTTGACCAAGCCAAGATTGAGGCCAATATTGCCGCTGCCCTCAAGTTGGTAGATTTGGAGGAGAAGGCTGATGCGCCACCCTTGGCTCTCAGTTTTGGACAACAAAAGCGGGTGACGATTGCGGCGGTGGTGGCTATGAATTCCCGCATTTTGGTGATGGACGAGCCGACAGCAGGGCAGGATTACCGCCATTATACCGATTTCATGGACAATATTTTGCATCCAGGTGCGGGCAGCCCTTGGCGCGATGCCTTTGAATCGGTGATTTTTATTACACATGATTTGGATTTAGCCATTAGTTATGCCAATCGTATTTTATTGGTGAGCAACGGCCGACTGGCTGCCGATGGCCCACCTCATCAAATTTTGCAGGATCGGACATTACTCACCCAATGCCGCCTCACCCCGACTTCCTTACTAGAGTTAAATTTGGAACTGCTGTCGAAAACAGGCCGCTTTTTGCGGGCTGAATTATTGGCCCCTTATGTCCAGGCGGCCTCATAGCCGCTACCGGGCTGGATGAAAGGAGTTAGAGTAATTATGTAATTGGGTAATTACGTAATTAAGAAAGAGGAGTGATAAGATGACATTAGAAAATAAATATTTACGGCCGTTGCCCCTAACCCTCGGTGTAATCATTGTGGCGGCCATCTTACTGTATGTTGGTAGTGCGATTGCCGGGGTGCGTGATTCTGAATCATTTGGGTTGGCCTTCCAACCTGCCTTTGGCGATGGCAACATCCTAGCCGGCTGGGGAACTTGGCTCATTATTGCAGGTATCATCGTCTATGGTCTTTATCTAACCGCCGCCGAGAAACCCATTTGGCAAGTCGGCACTCGTGAAGTCGTTTACATGGCTTTGGGCGCAGCCTTATATGGTCTGTTATCGTGGGCTTTTAATGCTGTACCTGTTCCTGCTGTGGGCAATGTTTCCTTACGTCCTACCATTGTGATCCCCATCTTCTTCGGCTTTGCCTTTGGTCCTGTGGTTGGCTTCTTTACTGGCTTTATGGGCAATGTATTGGGCGACGCTCTCACAGGTTGGGGCGTTTTTCCCGTATGGGACATAGCCAATGGGCTTGTAGGTCTCATTCCCGGCCTGGTTCTTATGTTTAAGGATAAGGGCAAATCATTGAGTGCGCTTATGTGGATCGGTGTAGCTGGGTTAGGTATTGCTACCATTTTGGCCCTCACCGCGCCCGCTGACATTACCGATTTCGGCGGGACATCAGTGAACACCCTTTGGTGGATACCCCTTTTGGGTCTTGCTCTGTTACTGGTGATCAATTTCGTGCCGCGTCTATGGCCCATTTTGATGGGGGTCGTACTGTTGGGCTTGGCCTGGGGGGCAATTTCCAGCTTTATCGGCGGTGAAACAGGCGCCGGTATTTTGTTGCTGGTTTTGACCCTCATCGGTGCTGGCATGGCCTATATGCTCTACAGTCGCCGCGAAGCGATTGCCGAAGCAATGTCAGACGTGGATACAAAGACGATTATTGTTTGGGGGGTGCTGGCGAATATCATTGGCATGGGTTTTGCGGCTTTGGCCGATATCTGGGTGAGCGGCCTGACCCCTATTGCTGCCTTTGCAGGCGAGTTTGTGCCAGCTGCTGGCCCCAATATTTTATTCGCTATTCTATTGGCCCCCTTGCTTTATGGCGCTTGGCAACAGGCACAGACACAAAGCGGCCGTTAGGGATCAGTAATCGGTTATCTGCCATCCGATTACCGTATGCCGATTACCCATCCCTGCCCGGTGGATGGGTAATTGACCATAATAAATTATGCTTGTCACCTGGAGATACCGCGAACGGAATACACTTATTCAACGACTGGACCCGCGCACACGTTTTATTTTTATGCTGTGCCTGATGTTCTCGCTGATTTTGTATTGGGATTTACGCTTTATTTTGTTTTTCTTTGTCATTGCCACAACTCAGTTGATCCTAGCCCGTTTGAGTTGGCAAGAAACGAAGCGTTTTTGGATTATTATCATCATTATCTCCACAGCTCTTTCGTTGATGACAGCTCTGACTGGGCGTAGTGCTAGTGGTGTATATACGGAAACGTATCCTGATCCTTTATGGCAGGCGGAGTTTACGTTGCTCGGCACAACCTTTATGCCTCGCCTGAGCGTAGAGCGGGTAGGCTTTTTGATGGCTCAATTGATTCGCTTCTTCTCTTTTGCCGCCCTGGCGGTGCCGATTCCTTTTACGATTCATCCAGCGCGTTATGGCATTGCCTTCCGCCGTTTGGGTGTACCGGACAAGTTCGCCTTTGCTACGGATTTAGCCTTTCGTTTTATTCCCTCGTTGGGTCAGGATTTTCAGTTGACGATGGATGCTCAGAAAGCGCGGGGGTATGAGTTGGAGCGGATGGGTGGGGGGTTGATACAACAGATCCGCAACATGGCCCCTCTGATGATCCCGCTCGTGGTAGGTTCAATTTTGCGTAGTGAAGAGATCATTGATGCGATGGATTTGCGTGGCTTTGGCACAGGTCGGCGCACCTGGCTAGAAAAATTACGTTATTCGGGCCTAGACTATGTCGTGATCGTCTTCAGTGTGGCTGTCTTTTTAGGTACAGTTATCATTCGCTTGCTCGGTTATGGCACGTTTTGGGTGCCGCCGTTTTTATATGCTTTGGCGAGCGGATGAATGAATAATGGAGTTATGGAAATAAATCATTCTCTCTATGACTCTGCTTTGTGTCGGGCGCAGTTCCCTGCTTTACAGTTGGAGGTAGGTGGCAAAACGGCCGTTTATCTCGACGGCCCCGCTGGTACACAAGTGGCGCAAAGGGTGCTAGATGCCATAATGCTTTGTCGGCGATAGCAGACTAGCTGGACGAACCAGGCGGTTCGGTTTTGTTTTTTGAGCTTGAAGAGTGGAAATTGTGCCAACTTCCACTCTCTTTTTGATCTAGGCAGGAGGTGGGTAGTTGGTGATTATGAGTTCTTTGACAGGACCACGTCGTTCAGCTTTGCTATTGATGTTGCGACGGGCTTGGATGGGCTGGATATGGTAGCCATTGCCAGCGTAGAGATCGTAGATGAGGGGGGCACTGGAGTTGCTGAGCATGATGAGGCAGCCTTTGCGGGTGAGGGTGGCGATAGTAGCAGCTAGCCGTTGTTGATCGGCGGTCGTGAAACCATATTTGTTATAGCTGGTGAAGCTGCTGGTGGCGTTGAGTGGGGCATATGGAGGATCGAAGTAGATGAAGTCGCCGGATTCGGCCGTTTTCACCACTTCTTCAAAATCTGCTGCCATAAGCTTGACGGTCTGTAAGGCTTGGGAAGCGGCGCGGAGGCGGGTTTCGTCGCAAATGGTGGGGTTTTTGTATCGACCGAAAGGGACATTGAACTTCCCTTTGCTATTTTCGCGGTAGAGGCCATTGTAACAAGTTTTGTTGAGGTAGATGAGGCGGGCAGCCCGGTCAACTTTGCCTAACTCTGCCGGATTTTGTCCGCGCATATGGTAATAGTAATCAGCTTCGTTGCGGTGGGGTTGCAGGGCGGCGATGAGGCTATCTACATCATCCCGCACGATTTTGTACAGTTCGATCAGCTTCTCATTACGGTCAGCGAGGATGGCTTGGGGCGGTTGATAGTGGAAGAAAACGGCCGCACTGCCAATGAAGGGTTCAAAGTAGCGACGAACGGCCGTTGGCTCAGGGAAGTAGGGAGCATATTGAGCTAATAGCCGTTGTTTACCACCTGCCCATTTGAGGAAGGGGAGGGTGCGGGAGGGGGATGGGGAAACGGCCGTCATACCCGTGGATTATAGGCCAGAATCAATGTCCCGTAAAACAGGGGGTGCTATGATCAAGAATCATTGATTCATTGATTTTGCCTTTAGGGAATATCATGCTGGAGTAATTATGTAATTACTCTGACTACAGTTAAAAAAGACCAATGTCCAGCAGAAAAGTTATTTGGGTGTAACAAGAGTGATATAGAGGTTAAGAGTATCACGGTGTGGGAGGATGATAATCATTGGCGGCTGGGAGTGATTGTAGAGTCAGAGGGTGTGTTTTTTACGAGATTGATGAGGTGTTGTACAAATTCGTCGCGATTTCTCTTTTGGGGGGTGATGAAGTGGCGACGGCCGTTTAGCAAGGCATTGGCGTTGGTATAACGAATGATGGATTCGGCCGTTTCGTCAGCAGCCACATACCCATCTTGGCGAAAGGTTTTGTCTAGCAATTGGTGTACGCGAGGATCGGCCATTAACGAAGAGAGATATTGGTAACCCCCCAGCATTAAGACGAGAGGGTAAGTTTTGTCAGTTGGAAGTTGATTGAGAGAACGATCTGGATGGAAGGTAAGACCATTGCGACCACTAACCTGTTGTGTAGAAAGGCCTATTAGTGAAACAGGCACGTTGCTTTCGCGCATGCAACTGATGTAATGAGCTGTTTCCCGTTCCTCAAAGCCAGGAGCTAATAATACCAACACGGCATCATCTAATAAGTGGTGATACTTATTCATGTCATACGATTCCTTCTGGATAATTAAACTGGCTGTTCAAGCATCCAATCATTACTGGCTAAAATGATCGCTGCCACGCTGTTTACAAAAAGAGTCTGGTGAGCTCTGAAGAACCCACCAGATTAGAGCATGAGAAACTTCACCAAGCATCTCCCTTAATGCCCAACTCCATTCATTGACTGTAACTGTATTCAGTCAATGACACGTGTAAGAATAACATAAATTGAGTACTATGGTTTGGCGTATGTTTGCCAATTTTGGTCAGAGTTTGCGAGTTCTTGCCAATTCTTGAGAGCAGGGCTGTTTTTGTGGATAATGTAGTTGGTTGTTTAAGGCGCTTAGTGCTCATTTGCAAATAATGTATGGAACTGGCGAATAAGCTTCAAGAAACCATTCGATTTGCAAGGTGCTAGGTTCCTTCCAAACGGCTCCTTAGGATGAGTGGATCAGGCTATGATATAGTATAGTTCATTGACAGGCAAGAAAAGAGGCGACTGATGTTGGCGTTTCCCGATTTAGACATAAAACAATTACAATCGGCCGTTGGTGCGGCGCTGAGAAACTGGTATACGGTAGGTGGTACCAAGGAAAACCAGTTGGCGTTTTTGTTGATCGTTCAACAAGAGCAAAACAATCAGCCCGATCTCAGCCCCTCATCTTTGCGGCTGGCAACGAACACATTGGTGAAAGGGGCCATGACGGAGTTGGAAGCGGAAAATCCTGAGGGTATGCGTATTTTGCGGCTGCGCTTTTGGGATGGGTTGCAGATCGGTGAAGTGGCTGGGGAGCTGGATATTAGTACGGATATGGTTAGTCATTGGCAGCGGAAGGCGATTGCGCAGGTGGCCCATTTGCTGTTGACTTGGGAGGAGGTTGCTTGGGCAGATGAGGCTGAGGAGATTGCCGCCCGATTGCCGCCTGCTTCGGTCAAATTGTTTGGGGTGGATAAGCCGCTGGCAAACCTGATGACAGAATTGCTGAAGTGGGGAGACCCCTGGATTACGGCCGTTGTGGGCATTGGCGGCATTGGCAAAACTAGTTTGGCTTTGCGTGTGGCGAGGCAGATTGTCAAGGAGTTTCGCTTCGAGAATGTGATTTGGACCAAGCTAGACTCTGGTAGTATGAGAGCCACTTTGGGTTCGCCAGAATTACTACGGGATAGGCTACTGGTGGCTATTAGCAAACAGTTGTGGCCCAATAGTTTTGGGGAGACGACCCCAACACAACGCCTAAAACAAGTGCGCCATGCGTTGAAAACGAAGCGTATATTGGTGGTGATAGACAACCTTGAGTCTGTTGAAGACACGGCCGTTCTCCTAGATTATGTGCGGGATTGGTGTGACCCCAGTAAATTCTTGTTGACGAGTCGTATCCGTCCCTCAGACGCTTTTCTGGTTCCTTTGGATCAACTGTCCCGTTCAGCGGCGTCCGAGTTGGTGCGTTACTATTTGCAGCGGCAGAACAAGGTGGGGGCGAGGTCATTAACAGAGCGCGACCTGGATGGCATTTATGAGCATACCGGGGGTAATCCCCTTGCTCTTAAACTAGTAGTGAATTTATTAGATGGACTATCTTTGTCGACTGTGCTAAATGGTCTTTTGACGGTCAACACAGATAAAGTGGAGGAGCTTTATCGCCATATTTATTGGCAAAATTGGCAATTGATTGGAGAGGCGGCTCGCATCCTCTTGCAAGCCATGGTGCTGGTGACAGCAGATGGCGCTGAGTTGGACTATTTACAAACATTATCTGGACTAGAGGAACGGCCGCTGCAATCAGCCATCATGGAATTACGCCACCGTTCCCTTTTAGATGCCAGCGATGATTTACATACGCGACGGTACACCATCCACCCCCTCACTAAATCCTTCCTGCAAACGGAGATTATTCATTGGCCGTTGGCTGCCAACATGGATATCGAGCTTGCGGCCGAATAACATAGGCAACTATTTAGGCATGGACGAAACACCTTCCTCACAATTCATCCAAATATTGCTGAATGGGTTGACTCATTGGCAAAAGTTGACGCAAGAGCTTGATGATGCGGGTATCATTGCCATTGATCCCAACCACAGTCTCTTGCATGAGATTATTCGTATGGGGCTGAGTTTGCCGCAGACGTGCGCCCTGGCCACTGATGTGGCTTTGCAAAGCTTCTTTTTGGCGGAACGGCGGGGCTATTGGCCGCAATGGATGGTCTTTTATAAGCGGGCCTTAGGCCATTGTCAGGCCATCTCGCCCCAAAAACGGGGGCACTTATTGCACCGCTTGGGCGAACTGTATCGTCATGCCCACCGGCTAGAGGAGGCGGTGAAGGTGCATAAGCAGGCTGAGGCCCTGGCGCAAGAATTGGATGATGATTTAGCTCTGGCCGAAGCGCGTTATCGTCTTGCTTGGGATTTTTTATGGACAAGACAATACGGAGAAGCGGAAACGTGCTGTCGTTTTTCCATTGATACATTTACCCGATTAGGCGTACGGGCGGATTTATTGACGAACAGTTATTGGGCATTGGGCAGCTTGGCACGGCGACGAGGAGACCTGGATAGGGCTCAAGAGCTGTTGAGCCAAGCGAGAGAGATGGCTCATACTAGCCAACAACCTACACACCGAGCCAGAATGGTGGAAGAATTGGGGATAATTATGTCGGCAAAGGGACTATATGAGAAAGCCAAAACTTATTTTGATGAAGCCGCAGAAATATTGGTGGTGACAGCCAGTGAGCGGGATAAGGTAAGTGTGGCGATAAACCGTGCTACCGTATTTTACTGGCAGAAACGGTGGCCTGAGGCACAAATGGGTTGGCGTCAAGTTATGAGTTCCGCGTATCTGCGCCAATCGGGAGACAGTCACTTAAAAGCGATGTTGGCGTATAATCTGGCAACAGCCTTGTTAAAAACGGACGATTTGGCAGAGGCGGAAGCCCAATTAAATTATGCGTTGCAACTGCGCTTGGAACTGCAAGAGGAAGTGCCTCTAGCAAGCACTATGGGGAGTTTGGCTCAACTACGAGTCAAACAAGGTCAACGAGCTGAGGCCGTTTCTTTATTTGAACAAGCGCACCAGATATTGGAAGCATATCCTGATGATGCCTATGCTCAAGGAGTGCTACAAGTTATTGAGAGAGAAATGAAGAATTTAGAGAAACTGACAACCAACTGCCCCTGAACCTGGTTGGTTATCAGTCTCATTATCCTTAACAGCCTGAACTTGAGGTATGTTCTGGATCACAGGCGAATGCGGAAGATGCGCCTAGTGGCGCAGAAGCCAACATCAGGACTAAAGCTGCGGCGGTTAAGAACATCCATACTTTTTTCTTAGTTGCGGTAAGCATCGGAGTCACCTCCTCGTGGGGTAGGACTCGCTGAGTTTTGGCGCCCGGCTTTGTGCACCCACACATTGCCGCTCATGAGATGCTCAACGGTGTTTGAGGCGGAACCTCCCAACCTCAAATATGTATGGGGGCATCATAAATTAGTCTAGGACTAAAGTCCTGATCGCTGGCTGACGAGTTGCTGAGAGTTATCTGAGTATGTGTTGAGGTATTGAGAGACATGTCATTTCGAGCTGTCTTCAGCGAGAAATCCCGATGGCTTTGGTGATCCGTCGGGATTCCTCAGAGGACTTCGGAATGACAGTTGGTTGAGGTGATTTTGTCGTTTGAGTAGCATTTCGTTATGGGTTTCTCGGAACAATAACTGTTGGGGATCGTGATGATGAGTAAAGCTTTTGTAAATGAGATACATCCATTTTGGCGGCCGTTTCCGGCGCAGCATCGGGCGCGGGAAATGGCGATGTTGGCAGATTGGATTGTGGCGGGGGAGAGTGGGTCTGTGGTGGGGCTAGCCGGGACTGGCCGGGCCAACTTTCTGGGGTTTCTCTGCCAGCGGCCAGATGCGCTGGCTCTGTATTTGGGGGAACAGGCAGGGCGGGTGCAGCTTATTTCAGTGGATTTGAATAATTTGCCGAGCCATGACTTAGCGACGTTGTATCGGGTGATCTTGCGCTCGTTTTATGAGAACCGAGAACGTTTTGATAAAGTGATACAGCCACAGATTGAGACAATTTTTCGCCGCAATGAGGCGGCGCAAGACCCTTTTTTGCCCCAAAGTGGCTTGCGGGAGCTGCTGCTCTATTTTCGGGAGCAGCAGATGCGGATTGTGCTGGTGATGAATCGCTTTGACCGCTTTTGTGAGGAGGCGACATGGCAGATGACGAATACGCTGCGGGGGCTGCGGGATGGCTTTAAGGACACGTTGAGTTTTATCATGGGGATGCGGCAGGATGTGGTTTATTTGTCAGGGTTGGAGAGTGTGGGGCCGCTGCGGGGGCTGTTGGATACGCATATGTGTTGGGTGGGGCCGTTGGCAGCGGCAGACGGCCGTTTCATGATCACCCATCAATTGCAGGATAGGGTTGTGCCGGAGGAGGATGTAGATAAGTTGTTGGCATTGACGGGTAGGTATCCGTCGTTGTTGCGGGTGGCTTGTCACTGGTATCGAGGAATGGGGGAACGGCCGTTGCCGGCTGAGTGGACGGAACAACTGTTGGCTCAGGCCAATACACAGCATCGCTTGCGCGAGTGGTGGCAGGGTCTAAGCCAGGAGGAGCAGGTGGTGCTGGTGAATGTGCATGATTTGCAGATTCGGGAGAAAGTGCGGCCCCAGGCGTACCAGGGGCTGGCTTTGCAGCAGGAGAAAGTGCTGGCGACTTTAGTGAAAAAAGGGGCATGTGTGGTGGCGGGGGATGGTTGGCATATTGTGGGGGAATTGGTGCTGGCCTTTGTGGGGCAGCAGGCGGGACGTAGTCGCGGCCGTTTGTGGCAAGATGAGGTGACGGAGCAGATTTATCAGGGGCAGCTTTTAGTGGGCGATTTATCACCGCGGGAGCAAGCAATTTTGCGTTTTATGTTACAGTTTCCGGGCAAACGACATTCGCATGATGATTTGATTGAGGCCACTTGGCCGCCAGAGGAGCAAATGGCTGGCGCGACAACGGAGGCCTTGTATCAGGCGATTCGCAGTACGCGCAAGAAGATTGAGCCAAATCCGTCGGAGCCGCGTTATTTGGTGACGTGGCGAGGGCAGCGCGGGGGAGGATATCAGTTGTTTCCAGAGGGAAGGCCGGGGTGACGGATAATTGGCAATTGATAATGGTCAATTGTCAGTTGTCAATTATTAATAGGGGGAGGGTGTTGCTGGGGAGGGGGTTTTTGTTTTGGTCAACGGCCGTTAAGCGCGGCAATCCGTCTATAGGCTCATAAAATCCGACAATAAGCTGGTACGTGCCGGGGGGCACGTCGCTTAGGGACAGGCTGAGACTGTCGCTGATGATCTCGTCCGCTGTCCATTGGCTGGTGGGATAGCTGTTGTGGCGGGGTGTGCCGTCGTTTTGGCCGCGCAGGGCGCCGCTGGCATCAATAAGATGGACGAAGCGAGTGTAGTCGCTTTGGCCGTCGCTCAGGGCTTGCCAGTAGAGGGTGAGACTGAGGCTGTCAGAGGTTTGCTCCTCTAGTTGGTAGCCGTGTAGTTGGATGATGTTGTCGAAGACGGCCGTTGCTGGTTCGATGCCTGGGGGCAGCACAAAGGATGGCTGGTTGGCCTGGAAGTTGGCCTGGGCGTCGAAGTCGCCCAAGCGACGAGTGAGGGCGACTTGGTTGCTGGCGACATCGTAGAGGCGCAGGATGAGGACGGCGTTGGCGGCGGTCACATTGTCTGGCAGTGGTAGGGTGAGCCAATCGTTGAGCCATTGGCCGGGGGGCCAACTGCTGCTGGGCAGGTGGCCGTAGCCCGGTTGGGTGTCGAATTGGGTCAGTTGTGTGCCATTGCTGTCAACTAAACGCAGGGAGATGTTGTAGTTCTGGCTGAGGGGCTGGGGGGTGAACCAGGCGAGTTGGACTGAGATGGTTTGGTCCTGTTGTTGGACGCTAAGGGGTTGGACATCGAGACGAGAGTGAACGGCCGTTTCACCGGGGTTGTTGATGCGGAAGGGGCGCAGAAAGAGGTTGCCACGTGTGCCTTGGGAGTTGGGGAGGAGTGGGTGGCTGCTGCCATTGTCATTGCCGTGGCTGTTGCCATTTTCAACGATTAGCTGAGGCACGACGAGGCCCGCAGGGCTGTTGGCTGGTAGGCTAAATTGGAATTGGTTGGGGCCGGGTTGCAGGGTTTGGCTGAGAGTGGCCAGAGCAGGGGCCGTTTTATGGCGGTGAATGGCGGGAGTGTGGAGGTTGATGGTTGCAAGGGCGGGGCTGCCCTGCCAATTGAGCGTGAGGGTGAAGGGGGTGTGGGGAACGGCCGTTTCTGTACTGTAATCATAATTTTTCAAGACATTGCCGTTGTTAAAGGGGACGCTGCTATGCTGCAAGTAGCCCATCTGAGCAAAGTCCCAGGTGAGGTTGTCGTCGGGCAGTTTGCGTTCTGGCCAGATTCTGACAATAAGGACAATGAGGAGGAAGCTAATAAAAACGTAGACGTAAAACCTGGCAGGTTTGTCGAATCTGTCGGGTCTGGCTAGCCAGATGACTATCATGAGGGCCAACAGTGATATAAGTTCGGCAATGAGGCGAATGGGGGTGCGGCTGAGGCGCAGTTGGATGGTGTGGGGGCCGGGGGGGGCTGTGAGTTGGATGAGACCAGAACTGGGAGCAGGTTGGATGGGCACAGGCTGGCCGTCTATGGTGGCTTGCCAACCGGGCCAGTGCAGGGTGGGGAAGATGAGATCGGTGGCGGTGGTGGCTTCGATCTGCCAGGTTTGGCGGGTGGTGCGTTGCTGAGTGAGAACGGCCGTTTGCAACTCTCCATTTAGGGCTGTCACTGGCCAGCGTTGACCGCTGTTGAGCCAGGGGCTGGTGACAGGGCGGGGCTGGACGGTGGGTGGTAGATATTCAGCGCTGATGGTGGTGCCGATGTTGCCCGTGAACCATTCGTATTGGGCCAACCGCTCGGCGGTGATGTCGCTGTCGTTGAGGATGAGATGATCGGTGTGGAGGTTGCCTAAGGAGGTGATGAGGAGGAAAACGGCCGTTGTTGTCACTATGAATCGTCGCCAAGGGAGTCGGGCTAGGACACCCATCAGCAGAGCCAGGCCGAAGGCTTGCACGGACAGGAAACGCCAGGGGAATTGGGTGAAGGGCAGCAGGGGCAGGTTGTCCCAGAGGAAGCGGGAGGCAGGGGTGATCATGAAGGTGGCGATGAGGGCGGTGAGGAGGGGAAAGAGGAGGGGGGGATTGGGTCGCTTTGCTTCTGGAGATTGACGATGGCGGAACCAGTGGAGGGGCGGCAGGGTGATGGTTAGCAGGAGGGTGATGACGGCCGTTAGGGTTTGGCTGAAACCCATGCGGAAGGCTTGGCCGCCGTCGGGGTTGTAGCTGAAGAGGAAACTGGTTTGGGTGAGGTCGTTGCTGCGAAAGTGGTTGCTGTAGTGGAAGTAGCCTTCGGTGACGGGTTGTAATTGGGCCAGGGGCTGCTCGACAAGGGCAGGAAGGAAGAACCAGGCGGCTAGGGCTAGGGCCAAGGGGAGGGATAAGAGGAGAGGGAGCAGTGGGGCCAGGGGGCGGGGGGGCGGAAGAGGGGAGCGATTGGGAGATTGGGAGATTGATAATTGATAATTGGTAATTGACGATTGATGATTATGGAGCCAGCGGAGGAGGATGAAGAGGCCCAGGAAGGGGGTGAATATGAGGGCGGAGATGTTGTGGCTGAGGATGAGAGCGGCGTAGGCGAGGGAAAAGAGTAGTGCGTAGTGCGTAGTGCGTGGAGGGCGCCTCTCCTCTGCTCCCCTGTTCCTCTGCCCCTCTGCTAGCAATTTATCGGCCGTTAAAATGACCAATGGGTAGAAGGCCATAGCCCAGAATTCGGCGAGGGAGTCGCCGCGGGTGTAGATGTTGACGAGATGGAAGGGGGCTAGGGTGTAGGCAACGGCCGTTATGAAACCCGCCGCTTCGCTCTTCCACCACCGTTTGCCTAGTTGGAACATGCCCCAGGCAGCCACCAGGAAGCCAGCCAGTTGGGAAAGCTGGCTGGCGCGGACAAAGCTGAAACCGATGAGACGGAAAACGGCCGTGATGTAGATGGAAAGGGGGGCGTAGAAGTTGTAAAAGGGATAGCCGTAGCCATAATTGGCATCGGGCATCCAGCGCACGGGAAAGTGACTATCAAGGACGGCCGTTTCCAATTGGTGCAGCCGTTGTAGCAAAAAGGGGCTGTCGCCGCCACCGCGTGTGTTGAGCAAACCTGGCTCAGAGAGTAATGGATAGGCAGCCAGACAGGCAATGAGAAGAGCCGCCAGAAGATACTTGTGAGATTGTGCCGCTTTGGCCGCTTTGCTTATGGAGATTAGAAAGTGACTAATCTCTTTGTGGCTTGAAGCGGGTGACATTAGCTGCTTTGGTGGCGTAAGATGAGGAAGATGAAGGCACCCAAGCTGAAGATGGCAATGATGGCCACGAATAAACCGCCAATGAGCAGCCAGTCAAGGTCGGGTTCAGCAGGTGTGGCAGTTTCGGGCGCAAGCGTAGGCAGGCTGCTATTGCTGGCAACGGTATCGGGGCTAGCAGTGTCATTGTTGCTAAGGCTCACAGGAGCAATACGGCTACCGAATTCCACACTGTAGGTTTTGTCTTCTTCCACCGTCAGGGTGGCGTTGGGGGCAGTGGTCATTTGCAGGTTAGCGGGGACGAGTTGGCTGACTTGATAGCTGCCAGGCTCAACCCCAGCAAAGCAGATGGCTTCGGCAGTGCCCAGAGAGACAGCTTGGCCGATGATTTCGTCTAGGTTGCCCACCCGAAAGGTGATGCCCGCAATATAGGTTTCGCTTTCGTCACGCAAGCCATTGGCGTTCTCGTCGGCAAAGGCGTTGACGCAGATGGTGGCTCCGGGAATGGGGGTGGCGGTGGGAACGGCCGTGGCGGTGGGGATAGCGGTAGCTGTGGGCGGTATATTGGAGGTAGCGGTGGGCAAGGGTGTGGCGGTGGCTGGCGGTGGCGGTGGCGGCGTATCGGTGGCTGGGGGTAATACTTCGCTCAAGGTAGCACTATCGAACCAGACATCTAAGAATTGACGGCATTGGTTGATGCCTTCCACGCCCCAATCGGCGGCAGCAAAGACAGTGAGTCTATCACCTTCGGCTACAGCTTCCGCACCGAACTGCTGCCAACTGTCGTGGGGTGAGCCTGTGCCGCCCCAAACGATGTCGGCATCGCTCCAAAGGTCGCTACCATTAGGGTCTATACCTACCCGCACGTTGGCCTGCAAGTTGCTTTCGGAGGGAGCAGGACTGACTTCATTGGCTCCGTGCACGCGGGCAAAAATAGTGAAGCGATAGGTGGAGCCAGGGGTGACGGATACTGTTTGGAAAACGCCAGCTTGCCATGTGTCCCAATTGTTACCAACGTATTGGGAGGCAAAGCCTTCGTGGATCAGGTCTGTGCTGCTAGTCTCATCGCGCCATTTAGGGCGGAAGTGGTAGCCATTGAGGCAGTCGGGGTCTTTGCTATCATTGGGGTCATTACGGAACCAGCTTTGCCACTTGTCAGCGATGCCATTGGGAAACGGCCGTTCAAAGCTTGGGTTTTCCAGTAAATTACTGTTTTGTTGTGGTGGCGCAGCGTTGACGATGGCCAAACCCGTCAATAGGGCGGTGATGATTCCTAAAACGCGCAGATAAATCTTCATATCACCTCAAAGATTCGCTAGATCAACAGGGTTGTCTGGGGACTGGAGACTAGAGATTGGAGATTATGTCGCTTCGCTTAGTCTCCAATCTCTAATCTCATTTTGGGATTATATCGTTTGGCTTAGGAATGGGGTAGTGGGCTGTTACTGGTCTAAGAAATCAAATATCTCTCCCCAAAGGAGGTAGGGGTGCATATTAATGGCCATTTCAATTAATTCTGTAAGACGTTGACGGCGATTTGTGAACCAGACAAGGTCTTGACATTTTTCTAGGTGCGTGCCAGGAAAACGGCCGTAATCCAGACCTATATCAGTATATAACTTTTGCAATTCATTCCCTGTGAACTGCTTGCTGAGAATGTGTACGAATTGTTGCTGCAGTCTCTCGTCTCTATTTAGTGGTGTTTCCAATTCGGGTGCAAGAGTTGATACTGGTTGTGGAGAAGGTGTAAGGTTCGCTTCCTCTGGAGTATTTTCTACCGATTGTGGTGTAACTGCGTGGACAGTAGCTTCCTCCCTTTCTGGTTCTGAAGCTGAATCTTGTGAAGCAAAAAAGCCTTGTGCCAGATCATCGCCTGTAGGGGAGTCAGGAGAAATAGTAATATAATCAGGCGGCGGATTTGTGGATTGATCCAAATGTGATTCTCTTTGGGTAGGCGTATTCGGAATAGATTGGGCTACACGCACATCGCGCACGATAGTGTTGAGGATGCGCCCCCACATGTCTGTTTGGATTACGTATCGTTGAGCGCGAACTGTGGAGCTTATGAGATTGCCTTGGGTATCTCTATCAGGTGTAGCGCGGTGAAGGCCGATGAGATCTATGCCGCCTGTGCCATTGCGGGTGGCTTCTGTCCATTGAATATGGCTCATATCATTGCCAATTTGTAGAGAACGTTTGGCTTCCCAAATGGTAACACGGGTCATGTCGGAGATGTTGCTAAAGATAGGGCTAGGCAACACATTATCTACGGCAGCTGCATAGTTTTTAATGGCACGCATAGACATAAGGACGGAAGCCAAGGAAGAGAGCCCGACCATGATACTCCACAGACCTACAAATCGGAGATCGGCCGATATGTCATTGATAGCGACAGCATCTGCTTGGGTGCGTTTTTCATCAACGAGCTTTTCGGATTCAGCGACAAATGCTTCGAGGTGTTGTATTTGAGCATCAATATCTTTTTGGGCGAGGCTGAGGATGAGTTGGCTTTGAGCTTCTAGGTCTACTTGTAATTCATCCAATCTGGCGGTGATTTGTTTTTGAATCTCGTCTGACCCTAGTTCTTCATCTTGTTCTATTTTTTCGATGTCGGCAATGGCTGTTTGGATAATTTCTAGGGTCAGTTCATCATAGTTTTGATTCAGTTGATTGAGTTGGCGTTGGCCTGTTTGCACGGCCGTTCTGGGAGTATCGCGCAAAAGCCTGGATACGACACCCAGCGCACGGGGTGCCACTTGGAAGAAGACAATAGGTATGATGAAGGCAAGGAGAAAAATAATTGTAACACCACGCCGCCAGAGTTTGGCTTCCTGACTGCGCTTAGTGGGCATGATAGCGCGTATGTGGTCATCCAAACGCAATCCACGCCACTTGCCAGTGAGATCAACGGCCGTGAACAACGCTGCCAGAAACACAGCTAGCCCAAGAATGAGTCCCCAGACTTCTTCTTGGACAGCTGCTGCCATGAGCCAGGTGATGGGAGCCAAGACAATAGCAATGATGATGCTAAGATAAGCACCATAGAATTTTTGCCGCCATGCTAGTAGTTCCCTAGGGAAATATTTAAGCGTAAATGGAACCGGGGCCAGGCGAGGGTTTCTCAGTTGCAACCAATTGCGATTGTCTGCACCGCAGCGCGGACAGTTGACATAGGTATCTGGCTGGTTCTGACTAAAGGAGTCGGGATTGATTTCTGGGTCGGCGCGGGAAACGGAGCGTATGGGTTGGCGGGTACGATCTGTTTCATAGCGCATCTGCACGGATGGATTGTGATCAGCTGGTAGCCGCCACTGCCCGTTAGGCGTTTGGAAGGCTTCAGCAACGGTAAAGACCTCTTGACAGGCCACACAAGGAATTTGTAGTGTGGTAAATGTGCTCGGTGGCTGTGGCAAATGAATCATATCAACCCTCCCAGGTCATTATTTGTGAATGTTTTGTAGGGGAGATGACAGCGATTCATTCACAATGGCAGATATTTAATTGTTGAACTACATTCGCTAAATTATGTGCTCACAGTTGTGATCACGTATGCACTTTTTTTGACTCGTACAGCTTTGCCGAGAACCTTCCCGGGTGCGTTTGGCAATGCTTGAACTGACGATGAGCATAGGATAGCGCAAAAGGAGGGCTATTTTCAAGGAAACGGCCGTAAATCCCGAAATTTTAAGGTTGGAGTAGGCAGTGTATAATGAGAGAGTTGGGGGCCGACTGAAAACTGCTTGCTTTTTACTGATCACTGATTCTAGCTTGGAGGCAGCGATGGCAATTAATCCAGAAGAAATGGTACGAGCGCAAGAAGTATTGGCTTTGGTGCGGGATGAGTGGTTGCAACGGCCAGGGGTAACGGCCGTTGATCTAGGCTTCAAATGGAGTGATGGTCAAATGACGGATCAGTTAGCCATTCGAGTCCATTTGGTACAGAAAAAGCCGCTGTCTGAACTCAGTGAGGCGGAGTTGTTTCCCCGCCATGTGGATGGAATTGCAGTGGATGTGATCGAGGCTGTCTACGGGATTCAGATGTTGCCAGAGGAGGACGTACAATTGGAAACAGCCGTTGCCGCTCGCAGACAACGTTTTGATCCAGTGCCTTTGGGAGTGAGTATTAGCACCCAGTACACCACAGCCGGCACTCTGGGGGCCAAGGTGCTGGATGAGGTGACCGGAGCTGAAATGATCCTAAGTAATTGGCATGTGATGGTGGGAACGGCCGATCCTGAGCTTGATCTAGCCATCTGGCAGCCAGGAAAGCTAGATGGTGGGCAAGCCAGTGACACGATTGCTCACTTGGCACGTCATGTCTTGGGTCCATATGATGCGGCCGTAGCTGCTCTGAGTGATAGTCGTAGTGTGGAGACACAGACAGTAGAGGGCGTTCCCATTACCGATGCAACCCAACCGAGATTGGGCATGTTTGTCCATAAGAGCGGTCGCACTACTGGCTATACAGAAGGATTTATTGACGGCGTGCAAATGTCTTTGTCTATTCAGTACCATGTGGGATTACGGCCGTTGCAAAATGTTTTTCGCATTGTACCCCGACCTGGTGCTGGTCATGTAGAAATCAGCATGGGTGGGGATTCCGGTTCTGTTTGGGTAGATGAAGCCAGCGGCAAGGGTGTTGGGCTGCATTTCGCAGGTGAAACAGGCAACCAACCGGAACAAGCCCTTGCGCATGATTTGCCCCAAGTTCTGCACTATCTGGATGTACGAATGCCCCTACAGGAGCCTCCAACGCCACCTGCTCCTCCCGTCGAACCTGTAGAACCACTATCTATCCCCGACGAGAAACCAAAATCCCTCTGGCAGCGATTTTGGGAGTGGTTAGTTAATCTGTTCAGCTAATTTTGCCCGACAGATAAGCGTAAAAATATTGCAAACCCACGACTTGCTTGCCCATAATATCTTTTCGCAATTGCGTAACAAAAAATTATTCTGACTTACCACATAGCCGTTTTATCTGCGCTAAATGACCCTTGTCGTGGTTAGCAACCCAAGTGCCAAGATCGAGAATAGAGCTTGTCGATCCCATCAATGTCCCTTGTCGCACCCAATCCTGTGGACTCAAACGACGAACAAGAGCCAGCGATTCTGCACGAATCTTTTTCATTTGGGCCATTAGCTGTTCTGGAGAATACGACTCATAGCCTTTGCCTTCATGTAATTTCCAGGGTGGCTTGGCCCGTGGCAGGGCAGGCACATCATCTGCGGCCAAAATCGTGCGCACCCTTTCAGCAAAGGCCATATCCGTTTCAAACATGTGGGCGATGATCTCTTTGACACACCATTCGTCTAGACTGGGTTTGCGGCTCAAGATAGCCTCAGAAACCCCTTCAATGGCATCGCTGACCTGATCGGGAATCTGCTCTAAAGTTGCAACAATGTTTTCAGGCGTTAGTTGCCCTAGATGTTCGGAAGTTTCCGCATAAAAAGGGCCAAACCACTCCAACTCGACGGCCAAAGCCCCACAATGGGGGCAGATTTCAAGCCCAGACGCTTCAACGAGAATACCGCAATTATAACATCCCATGATGATGATTGAGACATCTTCCTCTAGAATGTCTGGATTCTCTGCCAAGCTTGTGAGAGAACGCGCAACGATGTGGTTTAATGATTGGCTGGCAGTCTCATTGAGGCCAGGCGCAGCCTCTACTTGGACTAGTTCGTCGGCAATTGCTTGTAACAACTCTGGGGCTGACATGTTGGCCACTAATTGGCGTGCTGCCTGCATGGCCAAAGCTCTTTGGGTGTGGGCAGCCGCTCGCAATACCTTGGCCACATTGAACTGCCCACGCTGCACGGCCAGTTCAGCCCCAGCCAGATTACGTACATAGGCATTTCCTCCTACTGTGATCCATTGTGAATAAACTTCACGCAAATTATCCATTTCAAGATCTCCTTAATAATCAGTACATCCTTCAGCCAGTCGTTCGTAGCGAGCGCGACGACCAATTGTTGTGAATTCCAGTTGAGTATAAGTCTGTATTGCGCCAGGGTTATTAACATTGACGGTCAGTTGGAGCGCAACCATACCATCTGCTTGCATCCGCCGCATGGCCTCAACCATAAGCCCTGAGCCAAGCCCCCGCCTGCGTTGTTCGGGAATCACCCCTGCCTGCACCACAAAGCCATAGGGAGGGTTGGCAGCACTGGTTAGGAAGCCCAATGCCACATTATCCCTACAGGCCAATAGCGACCACTCTGGCTTGAAATTCTCATCTTCATTCCTGTTGGTAATCCACTCAGCAGCAGTATAACCAGGGAAGCCCGGTCTTTCCTGGAATGAGGCCTGGTAGGCTTGGAAGAATTGGCCAACTTGATCAGGTTGCCAGGTTGCAAACGTTACATCAGGTGGCAACGGCCGATCTGGTAACGGCCGATCAAGTTCCCGCCACATCACAAGCTCTTCCATCATCGACTCAAAGCCATGTGCCTGATACAGAAGACGAGCTGGCTCAGTGAGCGATTCAGTAGCAATCTGCAGCAGTTGTTTATCAATAGGGGAAGCTGTCAATAGCTCTCGAGCCTGCGCCTGACTCCAATGCATTAAATAAGAGCCAATACCTCTACAGCGATAATCAGGTCGCACCTGACCGGCGATAATGGCTTGTTGCTTGCTCGAATCGCCAACAACATGCACTGTGGTGCAAGCGATAAGGTGCCTCTCTGCCGTGAATACGCCAATGGTAGCACCTGGCCCACCTCGGAAATAGTGATCCTTAAGGTTGTCTGGCTCGAGCATGAAATTCAGACCGCCATCAGCCAAGTGACATTCGGTTGCCAACTCGGCCAGGGCAGCTAGATTGTCAGGGGTAATTGGTTGCCAGGTCAAATCGGCCACAGTGGGTGGAGTCGGAGTGATCATGTCATTCTCTGTACGCTATACAATGTATGCGTTCACAGTCTATCCTTCTTATCCGAACTATGTCAACCAAGAGCTTGATTTTGCGTTTATAAAGCAAGGGGATAGACTATCTTGATGCAGCCGATTTTTACCGGGAACGAGTATCACACACCCGTAACTGCCCACCACCATTGGGGTGATAAATTGGCTTTTGGCACACGTTGGTACTTTGTGTTGCGCTATATTCTCATCATTGCTCGTGCCCGCCTAGCCGTTGCTCGCAACCGTTTTGATGAAACTTGGTTTATGCGAACCAATCTATCCATTTTCCGCCTGATTGAGGGCTGTAACGGCCGTTTCCATATCACCGGCATCGAACACTTACAGTATTGTCCTGGGCCAGTCGTCATTGTGGGTAATCACATGAGCAACATCGAGACCAATGCTCTCGGCTGTGTCATTTGGCCCTATCGGCCCTTAACTTATGTGGCCAAAGCCAGCCTGCTCAGATTTCCTATCTTTGGGCGCGTCTTGGCCTGGGCCAATCCCATCACGGTGGGGCGGATCAATCCCCGCACAGACCTGCAAACGGTTCTCAACGAAGGTGTGAAACGCCTACAAAACGGCATCTCTGTTATCCTCTTTCCCCAGAGTACCCGCACCATCGCCTTCGATCCCGAAAAGTTCAACTCCCTGGGTGTTAAGCTGGCTCGTCGCGCCAACGTTCCCATCTTGCCCATGGCCTTAAAGACTGATTTTTGGGCTAACGGCCGTTCCTTTTGGCGCGATTTTGGGCCGCTGCAACGCCACGAACCTATCCATATCACCTTTGGCAAACCCTTCTTCATAGAAGGTAACGGTAAAC
This sequence comes from Promineifilaceae bacterium (SeqCode), assembly GCA_965223555.1. Lineage (GTDB taxonomy): Bacteria > Chloroflexota > Anaerolineae > Promineifilales > Promineifilaceae > CBDCWU01. The sequence goes on along the minus strand of CBDCWU010000009.1, from coordinate 728,643 downwards.
AAGCCCACGAACATGTGCTCAAATTCATTCAAACCCACCTCAAACAGTGGAATGTAAGCAGTGAGCCGTAAACAGTTACTGCTGTTGCTGGCTTATATAAAAGGAGAGAGATGCAACAAATTATTCCTGGCTTATACACATTTGCAGGTCTGAGGGTTGGTCGCGTATACCTGGTTGAAGATAAGGATGGGTTTACCCTTGTTGATGCCAGCATCCCTCCTATGGGTAATAAAATCATCAAACAATTGGCTAAGGCTGGGCACCAGCCTAGTGCCGTCAAGCGTATTCTCATTACCCATGCTCATCCTGATCACGTGGGTGGCTTACCTGCTTTGCAGGAAAAAACGGGGGCAGAGGTAATGGCTTCGGCCTTAGAAGCTGAGGTGATTGAAGGGAAAACGGCCGTTCCTCGCCGTGCCACCAATCCTCGACCGCCCCATACCCAATATCCTGGCACACCTGTCAATCGCATCTTGGCTGATGGTGATGTCATCAACGAGGCGATGGGTGGTCTGCAAGTCATCGTGACTCCTGGCCATGCCCCTGGCCACATAGCCTATTGGCAGCCGGAGAAAAAGGTGCTGTTCTGTGGCGACACCATTTTTCGCATCCCCCGCAACATGCGCCTTCCCTTTGCCATGCTCACAGTAGATATGGCCGAGAATATTCGTTCAATCGGCCGTCTCGCCCACCTTAATCCCGACCTTATCTGCTTTGGTCATGGCCAACCTTTGGCCCGAAACGCAGCCGCCACTTTACGCGAATTTGCCCAAAAGGTGGGGGCTGTTTAGCCGGTTAGCTGATTGAGGGCAAGCTTGATTTCCCGTGCCCTTTCTTTTGCCTGCAAAATAAGTGGCGATGCCGCCCGTTCTTGGCACTGATCGGCCGTTAACCGGCAGCGTTGGCAGGTTTCATTGATTAGTAACTGGGGAATGGTTGGATCAGCTGCAAAACGAATGACATTGTGTAACTCGGCATCCACCCGGAAACCGACGATGACGCTGCTAGCAATCTCCGGCATCATGCGTAATGGTCGGGAAAAGCCTATACACAAAAACTTGTCTCCCGACTCGACAAACTCTGACATCTGCACACCCACTCGCAGCGATTCCTCAGTAGCCTCACCAACCGAAAAATCATCCAATAGGCGAATAGACAACCAGCGCCGACAGTAATGTTCATCCAGACCAATGCCACTGGGAATAGGCAGCCGATTCATATTAAGTTGCTTAGACAAGTTATATTCGCCATCCACCTTGTGAAAGCGCAAAAAGTGGAACTTAATGCCGAAAAACTCAGGGATCAACTCGCTAAAACGATAAAAAAGCATCTCAGGTGTCACATCGTAGCGGGTGAGCATATCTAGAAACGGCCGTTCATCCCATACTGTCATCGCAAAAATCTGCTGCAAATCAGACAGCATCTCTGCTCGGGGCATCAGCAAGGCCCCCCCAAAATAAGCCGCCCGAAAATCATTTAAGATTTGTTGAAATGAGGTGATCTCATGAGGTGCTGAAGTGAGAGAGCGTTCCTTCACTTGCAAATATTGATAGCCAATTTCTCGTGCCAGCAAAAATTTGATTTGAGTCATCGTGAGACGGCCGTTCACATACAATTTCGGTTTCCTGCCCGGCACAAACACACAGCGGAACCCCTCTAATTGTTCGCTCGTTGCAACCGTATCCTCATCAACCTCATAGCCATACATCTCCTCCAATATCTGCCGCAGCAGTGTCAGCGGGGGATTGAGGCTGAGTGTATATTTGTCAGCAAATTCGGCTGTAAAAGCCAAGGCCGCATCCTCCACGTCCTGCGCATAATTCTCATTCATCTCCTGATATGAACGCAGTGCCGCCCGCAAAAATTCCGCCTCCTGTAAATCATAACGCCGCCCAATATCTAGCACTGCATGAAGAAGGGCACTGGCCTTATCCGGCTCCCGCGTCAACATGGTTACCAGATCACTTGGCTCAAACCCAAACTCTTCAAAGGGAAACTGGCGCAAAATGGCCGATGACAACGTAGATTCCAAGTAGTTCAACGAACGCGGCAGCTTAATCGAGACAAGCTCATCATACTCTTTGCCCAACACCTCCGCGATACGCATGATTTTATCTGCACGCGGATACTTGCGTCCCTTTTCTATATCTGTCACATAAGACGGTGACAAATCACACAAACCAGCAAATTCCGTCAGCGTCAAGTCTGCTTCCGTCCGTGCCTGCCGCACCTTCATTCCAAAGATTACATTTATCAAATTAATACTCATCTGTTTGCCTCACACACCTAATTCTAGCGAATATTCGCTAAAAGTCTAAATTTTCCTTGACAAAACACTGTTGGCTTTGTACCATTGTTCACAATTAGCGAATATTCGCTAATAAATCATATGCGCTCTAAGAGATGTTCCCACTATAAGGAGAAGGTGCGACGTGATAAAAGAAGCTAAATTAATAATCTCCGCTCCCATACCCCCACACTTTGCCGAAATTCTAAACCCCGAGGCTCTCGCCTTTGTCGCCAAATTGGAAGCTGCTTTTGGTGAACGCCGCCGCCAACTGCTGCGCCGCCGCCAAGAACGACAGGCCCAGATTGATGCGGGTCAGATGCCCACCTTTTTGTCAGAGACGGCCGATATCCGTAACACGCCCTGGCAAGCCGCCCCTATTCCCTCAGACTTATGCGACCGGCGCGTAGAAATCACTGGTCCCGTAGACCGCAAAATGATTATCAACGCCCTTAACTCCGGGGCCAACGTCTTCATGGCCGACTTTGAGGATTCCCATGCCCCCACCTGGGAAGGCACTATACAGGGACAAATCAACCTGCGTGATGCTGTCACCGGGTCCATCACCTACAGCAATCCTGGCAATGGCAAGTTTTACGAGCTGAACGAACAAATCGCTACCTTGATGGTACGCCCGCGTGGCTGGCATTTGACCGAAAAACATGTCACGTTGAACGGCCGTTCCATCTCCGCCTCCCTTTTCGACTTTGGCCTCTATTTCTATCACAACGCCCAAGCTTTGCTTGATAAAGGCAGCGGCCCCTACTTCTACTTGCCCAAACTAGAAAGCCATCATGAAGCCCGCCTGTGGAATGATGTCTTCATTATGGCCCAAGACGAACTAAGCGTCCCTCAAGGCAGCATCCGGGCCACCGTCCTCATCGAAAACATCTTGGCCGCCTTCGAAATGGATGAGATTTTATACGAATTAAGGGATCATTCCGCCGGCTTAAACTGCGGCCGTTGGGACTACATCTTTAGTGCCATTCGCCACTTCCGCCACCAGCCCAACTACATCCTGCCCGATCGTGCCCAAGTGACAATGACCACTCACTTCATGCGTTCCTACTCCCAACTGCTTATCCAAACCTGCCACAAACGAGGCATCCACGCCATGGGCGGCATGGCGGCCCAAATCCCCATCAAACATGATCCCCAGGCCAATGAAATCGCCCTCAACAAAGTCCGCGCCGACAAGCTGCGCGAAGTACAAGATGGGCATGATGGCACTTGGGTAGCCCATCCTGGGCTGGTTCCCATCGCCAAAGCTATTTTCGATGACCACATGCCCACGCCCCACCAAATTCACCGTCAGCGTAAAGATGTGCAGGTCACCGCCGCCGATCTCCTCGCTTGCCCCGACGGCGAAATCACCGAAGAGGGCGTGCGCACCAACATAGATGTAGGCATCCAATATTTAGCTGCTTGGCTCACTGGCAATGGCTGTGTGCCCATCTACCATCTTATGGAAGATGCGGCCACCGCTGAGATTTCCCGTTCACAATTGTGGCAGTGGCTGCAGAATGAAAAAGCCATAATGCGTGACGGCCGTTCCCTCACGCCCGACCTCATCCACCAACTGCTGCCCGACATCCTCAGCAATATCAAACAGCAAGTAGGCGATGTCCCCTACCAAAATGGCAAGTATGAACAAGCCAGCCAACTCTTTATTCAGTTAGTCACAGGCAAGGAATTTATTGAATTTTTAACCTTGCCTGCTTATGAAATTTTGGATTAGTAATCAGTAATCAGTCAAGAGACTCACTGAATAGTGACCACTGATGACTGATTACTTCTAAATATAAGGAGAGAGTCATGTTCAAAAGTTACAATACCCGAAGTTTAGAAGAGAATTGGATGTATGATAAGCGTTGGGCAGGCATAAAACGGCCGTATGGCTCTGAAGATGTCTGCAAACTTCGTGGCACCATTCAAATCGAACACACCCTGGCCCGTATGGGTGCCGAACGGCTGTGGCAGCTCATGCATAGCGAGGATTATGTCAATGCCCTGGGCGCACAGACAGGCAATCAGGCCGTGCAGATGGTGCAAGCTGGCCTCAAAGCCATCTATCTGAGTGGCTGGCAAGTGGCCGCCGATGCCAATGAAGCCGCCCACACCTATCCCGACCAAAGCCTCTATCCCGCCGACAGTGCCCCCAAGCTCGTCAAACGCATCAACAACGCTTTGCTCCGCGCTGACCAAATTCACCACCTGCAAAATACAAATGGCGTCTACTGGTTTGCCCCCATCGTGGCCGATGGCGAGTCTGGCTTTGGCGGCTCCCTAAACACCTTTGAACTGATGAAAGCCATGATTGAAGCAGGGGCGGCTGGCGTTCATTTTGAAGACCAACTTTCCTCCGCCAAAAAATGTGGCCATATGGGCGGCAAAGTGTGTGTGCCTACCCGCGAATTTATCCAAAAATTAGTCGCCGCCCGTCTCGCAGCCGATGTCATGGGCGTACCTAGTGTCATCATGGCTCGTACTGATGCTGATTCGGCTAGACTTATTACCAACGACATTGATCCCGCCGACCATCCCTTCCTGACTGGCGAGCGTACCAGTGAGGGGTTTTATGAGATGACAGGGGGTCTAGACTGCGCCATTGCGCGTGGCTTGGCCTACGCTCCCTACGCTGACCTCATCTGGTGTGAGACCTCCACCCCAGATTTACACGAAGCAGAACAGTTCGCCAACGCTATCCACGAAAAGTTCCCCCACAAGATGTTGGCCTACAACTGTTCACCTTCCTTCAATTGGAAGCGCCATTTGGACGATGCCACCATCGCCAAGTTCCAAAAGGAATTAGGCCACATGGGGTATAAGTTCCAATTCGTGACTCTGGCTGGCTTCCATTCGCTGAACACAGGCATGTTTGAGTTATCTCGGGCCTACCGCGATGGCGGCATGGCTGCTTACTCACGCTTGCAAGAGAAAGAGTTTGCCCTAGAAGCCAGCGATGGTTTCCGAGCTATCAAGCATCAAAGTTTTGTAGGAGCTGGTTATTTTGATGAGGTGCAAATGGCCGTCACAGGTGGCGTTGCTAGCACCACGGCCCTGGCCGGTTCTACTGAAGAAGCCCAGTTTACAACAACGGCCGTTCCTGCCTGATAATCCTGGACAATAGAGACAACAAAAAAGAGCCATCCCTTGAGGAATGGCTCTTTTTGATTTAGAAATTGTGTTTTGACGGAATTAGCAGCCGCAGCCAGAACCGCCACAACAGCCAGAATTGCTCTGTGAAATAGCCATCAGGTTTACCTCCTTGCTAAGGATATATTTGCAAAACGTATAGATGCGCGTCTATGTGTTTGTATTATATAGATAATCGTCTATATGTCAAGCCGAATTTTGAATAACCCTAAATCTAATAGGCGACAAGCGCTTTGAGGGTGTGCTAAAATGGGGCATCAATATTTAACTAAGTGAGCTTAGAGCAGGGCCAACCTGAGCCAAGCCCATCCCCTCAGGAGATAGAGATGCGATCACGACGTAGTTTATTAGCAATCTTATTAATAGTTATCCTCATTTTCGCTGTTATCTACTTTGTGCAGCAGCGTAGAAACAACCCAGTAGCGACGACAGAAGAGCCAACCACCGCTGAAGTAACAGACGCAACAGATACGGCGGCAAGTGACACAGAATCAGAAACGGCCGATAGCACCACCGAATCTACAGATAGCCCCAGAGGAACGAGTGACACAGCCAGCGAAGAAGAGGCTTCTGAAAGCGAGACCTCAAGTGAGACCTCAAGCGAGGCCTCTGCTGAAACAGAAGAAACCGCCGAGGAAACAGAAGAAACAACTACGGAAGAAAGTAACTCAACCGAAGGAGAAACGGTCGCTGACACCGAATCTACAGCAGAGTCAGAAGAAACGGCCGAAACAAATAGTGAGGAAACCACTGAAGAAACAGCGACAGAGGAAATGGCCACAGAAACTGCTGCTGAAGAAACCACCGAAGAAGAGGAAACCGTTGCAGAAGCTACTGCTGAGGAAACCGCCGCAGAAACTACTGCTGAGGAAGCAACCTCCGAAACTGCTACATCCGCGGCCGGCTCCACCGTCACCTACATCGTCCAACCCGGTGATAACCTCTTCCTTATTGGTCTCCCCTACGGCTTACAGTGGACAGAGATCGCTGCTGCCAATGATTTAGATGACCCCAGTGACTTAGAAATCGGTCAAGAAATCATTATTCCGGCGGCCGCCCCCCTAGCGCCTAGCACACCAGCCATGCCTGCTCCCCCGACCTATCAGGTGCAGGCTGGTGAAAACCTATTCCGCATTGCTCTCAGCTACAATATGGACTGGATGTATCTGGCCCAGGCCAATGACATCACCGCCCCCTATATGATTTATGAAGGGCAAGCCTTGACAATTCCCGCCCCCTAAAAGGCAAAGGTAATGGGTCATTGGCAAATATCAATGACCCATTACCCTCTTATTTCTTCACATACCCCTGCGCCACCAACAATTCCGCATTCAAAATAGAGCCACTCGCCGCACCGCGCAATGTATTATGCGTAATCGCCATAAAGCGCAAATCCAGCACCCCGCACTCTCGCACCTTACCCACTGTCCAGGCCAAGCCATCGCCCGAATCTCGGTCTAAACGGGGCTGAGGACGGTCAGCCTCATGACGGTAAATGAGCAAATCTTGGGGTGATGAAGGTAGTTCCTTACAGATAGCTGGTCGCTGCCACGCTTTTAAGGCCGCAATCGCCTCATCTACGCTGGCCGAACGGCCGATCTTCACACTCACACTCGCCAAATGACCATCAAACACGGGCACACGGTTGGCTTGAGCACTCAAGCGTAAATCTGCCAGTGTCAATTGCCCAGCCTGCAACGTACCTAGCAGTTTCTTCGGCTCATTCTCCAGCTTCACATCCTCACCACCAATATGCGGCACGATATTGTCCAAAATATCCATCGAAGACACGCCGGGATGGCCCGCACCGGAAATGGCCTGCATGGTGGTAATAACGGCCGCTTCCAAACCAAAGGCATCCTGCCACACCTTCAGCGGCAACATGATGCTCGTTGTGGAGCAGTTGGGGCTAGCCACAATAAAGCCAGACCAATTATGATTCTTCTGTTGTGAAGGAATTAGCCCCGTATGGTCTGGGTTCACCTCGGGAATCAGCAGTGGCACATCCGCTGTCATGCGGAATGAAGAGACATTAGTGGCTACTGCATAGCCCGCTGCCGCAAACTGTGGCTCCCACTCCTTGGCCAAAGCTGTGGGCAAAGCCGAAAAAACCAGTGGCGGCTCACCGGCAATGTCCAAATTTGGCTCTGTGGGTTGCACAATCAATTGGGCAATTGCCTCTGGTGGATTGCCATTCAGCTTCCAATTGACACCCTCGCCAAACGGCCGTCCCACTGTCCGCGCCGAACCCGTCACCGCCACCACTTCAAACCAGGGATGATGGGCCAACAACTGCACAAATCGTTGCCCCACCGTCCCCGTTGCACCCAACACACCTACCGGGATTCTTTTACTCATTTCTACCTCTATCAATTTACGATTAACGATTTTGGATTTACGATTGGCTGTTGCTCAATCATAAATCGTCAATCCACAATAAAAAACGCCATCGTCTACATGGGACGATGGCGCTCGTGGTTCCACCCAATTTCGGTAATCGGTGATCAGTGTTCCGTAATCGGTTTACTGTTCACCGATTACGGATTACCAATAACGGATAACCCTCAAAGACGGCCGTTAACGGAGCCAACCGGACACCCATACTCATTTCATCCTTTTCCAGGCATCACTCACGGGGGGTTTTGGCTATTGGTCTACTGGCGACGGCTCTCAGCCTACGGCCGTTCGCTCTCTAACAGGGGTCACAACAGCTACTCGTCCCGATCAACGCATTACAAATGTTAAGTTGAGGCAGAATTATAGAAAGCCTCTCAGCATTGTCAAGAAAAAGCTAACGTCAAACTCACCGGACAATGGTCGGATCCCATCACATCGGCATGAATGTTTACACCTGCTACCTGCGGCCATAGGCCTTCACTCACAAAAAAGTAATCCAGCCGCCAGCCCACATTGCGCGCCCGCGCTCCACCAATAGCCGTCCACCAAGTATAGGCCCCCTCTTTCTCTGGATAAGTGGCTCGATAGGTGTCCACATAGCCCGCCTCAATGACCTCATCCAGCCACACTCGCTCCTCTGGCAAGAAACCCGTCTTCTTGCGGTTGGGCTTGGGACGTGCCAAGTCAATTTCATTGTGTGATGTATTCACATCGCCACAAAAAACAATCTCTTTGCCTGCTGCCCGTTGCCGCTCACAGTAGGCTAAAAAGTCAGCCTTGTAGGCCATTTTGTAGGGCACGCGGCTGTGGTCACGGCTGCCATTAGGGAAATACGCACCAAGTAAGACAAAGTTATCGTATTCCGCCACGATGGTGCGCCCCTCACGATCATATTTGGGCAAACCGAGGCCAATTTGGACAGAGTTAGGTTGCTGCTTGGTGTAGAGGGCAGTGCCACTATAACCCTTCTTCTCTGCCCAGGCCCAATAAGTGTGGTAGCCCGGTGGTTGGCGCAACTCGGGAACCAACTGGTCGGGATGGCACTTGGTTTCTTGCAAACACACAATATCGGGCTGTTCGCTTGCCAGCCACTCTAGAAAAACGCCTTTGCGATGGACGGCCCGCAAGCCGTTGACATTCCAGGAATAAAGGGTGATTTGGCTCAATTTATTCCTCCTCACCAATCGCTTCAAGCTGCAACAAATCCATGAGCAAACGGAAAGCATCGTCTTGGCTCATGGTTGCATAGTGATGCTTGAATTTTTCTACACGCCGCAAATAGGGTAAACCTGACGGCCGTTCCCTCAACCACGTCAAATTTTTGAGCAAGCGCGTCAACTGGGCATCTATATCTGCTTCTTCATCGCCACCAGGACGTACGAGTTGATTGACCAACAGCATCGCGGTGCGCACGGCCGTTGTTTTCTCCTCCAATAGAGGCAAGGCTGCCTCGGCGGGCAAATCAGCCGTGCGGGCTGCTTCGGTTTCAATATGAGCCACACCCCATTTGATCAATTCCTTGGCCTGTTGATCCGTCAACTCGGCCCGCACACTGCTGTCTTCTACCAGGATAGCGGCCGTTTTCCGCAGCCGTCGTCGCAATTCACGTGAAGGGCGTCCCATATCACTCTGTGACAAACCCCGCTACCTCTTTACCATTCACCATACAGTAGGGGAACCAGGCAATGCCAAACACGGCCGTTTTCACATCTTTCTTGTACGGCTTCACGCCAATCTCTGTCACATCTTCAATAATATCCTGCCATTTTTGGCGCAATTCGACCAAAGCCTCTTCCTCGTCCATTTCCAACTGCTCTATTTCCCGCTCTAATTCCTGAATTGTCTCTTCCGACTCTTCAACATCAGCTTTGGCTCGCTGCGTCATACGCCGTTTGCTCATAGAGCTAGACAGGCTGCGTTTCCGCCGCGAAAAAAGGCTAAAAATTGTCTCAGCGTGCGTCACTGTCTCTTGTCGCTTGCGGGCGGAAAGCTCCTCTTTATCCTGTTCCAACTCGCGCTCTTCCCGCGCCAATTTTTTCTCAATAGCCGCTTCGCGTTTGTCAAATTTTGCTTCCAACTTATCAATCTCCGTCTCCATTTTGGGGCGAGCCGCCTCGAGACACTTTTGCTCAAAATCAGTTTCACTTGTATCTGGGCCAGCATACACCTTCAACTTTTCATTGGCCTGCACTGTCGCCTCCGTCGTGCGATAGACCCAGTCCACAAAATCTGTTTTCAGCGAACGCATTAGTTGACTATCTTTAAGAGCGGCTGATAGAGGGTTGAAACGGCCGTTGCTGATTCCATCTCGCGGCAAATCCGCTGTATCAAGTGACCCTATCTCAAACTCATCCCACGACAAACGACCATGCTCCGCTACTTCCACCACTAAAGTGGTTCGCTGCTTCATGTCGTCCAAATCATATTTGCGATTGGTAAACCATATTTCTGCTTGGGCCAATAGTGTAGGCTGGTAGACAATCTCTTCGATTTTGTCATTAAACGGACGATTTACAGGTAAAAAATACTCCTCAACCCCACGCGGCAAAGTGGGACGAGTGGCAGGTAACGTTGGCGGCGGAGTAACTTCTTGAGGCTTCGTCTCTGGCGTCACACTGGTGGCACTTGCCGACCCAACCCCTACGTCTTCCTCAATCCCTACCTCTGGACTTGCTTGCGCCCCGGCCAAGGTATTCAAAGACCTAATCTGTGTTCGCATTAATGGCCCAGCCAGATAATTCATGGCCCAACGCGTGTGGAAAAGCTCTGGCTGCGACTCATGGACATTACGCAGCAAAAAGACCCGCTTATCCAATTGCGAGATCAAATCATCATACTGCCCCCTATCCAGGGAGCTGCCTGTGCTGGTTAGACCATCGAGTAGCCGATTTTTGTCCTGTTCCGTGGCCAACTTGCCGATGAACCAACTACCTGCATTAGACAAAGCCTTGTAATCAATATCAGCTGGATTTTGGGTAGCCAGCACCATGCCCACGCCAAAGGCCCGCGCTTGTTTTAGCAAACGCAGCATCACTTGTTTGGATGGCGGGTTGGCTACGGGCGGCAAGTAGCCAAAAATCTCATCAAAATAGACGAGGGCGCGCAGACTGGGCGAACCTTGCTGCCCGCGCATCCAAGTTTCCACAGCCGCATAGAGCAGGGTGACAAAAAACATACGTTCACTTTCGGAAAGGTGAGCGATGTAGAAAATGGTATGACGCGGACGGCCGTCTGCCGTCCACAACAATCGTCCCACATCCAAGGCTTCGCCCTCCACCCAGGCTTGGAACGAGGGAGCGGCTAGAATGTTGTTGAGCATCATCGCCAATTCAAAGCGATCCTTTTCTGGGAAAAAGGTATTCACATCAAACACACCTAGCTTGGAAAAAGGTGGCGATTGGGTTTGCAAAATCAACTGCCCCAAATCCAAATCCTGCCCCTGGCTCCAGGCTTGCTCAAAGATATTAGCTAGCAAAATGTGCTCCCGCGAGCGCACCGGATCAATGTTCTTTAATCCCACCAAACCCAACAAACCGGTCACTGTGCTGGAGATCTTCTCTCGCAAAGTCTCGCGGTTCTCTTGCCAAGCAACGGTAGGGGCTTGCAGCGAGGCCAAAATGCTCAGAGGGAGTCCGGCATCAGAGCCAGGAGTATAGATGGCGAATTGGGCACTCTCTTTCAGAGCTTGAATGCGTTCAGAAGTGATATCCCAGCCAGCCAAGCCATTGCGCCACAGATCGGCCGTTTCTGTGGCTGCTTGTTCCACAGATTTGCCCTCCTGCCGTGCTTCATTGGCATTGATCCAGGGTTGGAAGTCAGTTGGCAGCAGCTCCGGAAAGTGCAGCAGGGCATTGGTGATATCCCCTTTAGGGTCAATCATCAAAGCGGGCACATTATTGAGGGCGGCCTCTTCCAATAAATCAAGGCACAAACCCGTTTTGCCCGAACCAGTCATGCCTACGATCACGGCATGGGTGTTCAAATCATCCGGGTCATAATGCAGCGGCCGCTCCGTCTGCTCTCCCGTTCCTGCCTCGACTACTCGTCCTAGATAAAATTTGCCTTTTGTATCCATAATCTATCCTAAAATGATTGGTTTTATAGCAGCAGAGTATAACACAAATCTGAATAACCTTTAGGCAAATCAAATCGGAGGGAAAGTAAGCATTGACGGAACATCAGATTGGAGCAGTTTCAAAAACTGCGCCAATCTTGCCTATATCATGGCTCGCTTTCAATTAGGGAGAGCGCACGACCAGGTTTTGGAAAGTGAGTCGCCAGCCGCCAGGGAGACCAGTCGCCTCGCAGGTTTCCAGACGCAAATCGCTGATTGTGGGGCTGCCATCAGCCAATTGAACCGTGTAAGTGGTATCGGCCGTCATCGTAAAATCACCATAACCCTCTCCCTGCTCAGGTTTGAAACCTGTGACAAAGCGATCGCTACCGCCTTCCCAACTGACCAGCACTTCTACTCCAGCCAGCGGGTTGAGCAGGGCATCAAAGGTAATCACTTCCAGACGTGGTGCTGGCACCTCATCACAAACACGCTGCTGATTGAGCAGGCGATAGTTGGGCTGCGGCGTGGCTGAGGGTTCGGGCGTGGCTGAGGGAATGGGGCTGGGAATCAGCGTGGGTGAAGGGATTGGGGTTGGTTTATCGGCAGCTAATGTTGGCTCAACAGCTGTTAACGTGGGTGTAGGCGATGGGGGCAAGCCGCCGCTGGGGGTGGGCGCGAAGAGGGCTACCGCTTGGGTTTCGACTCCCAATTTTTGAGCTAAATTAGCAATGACGGTGATCTGGGCCGACGGCCGTCTTTCACGAACAAACTGTTCCAATAAACCGGATACAAACTGGGTTGCGTTGGCCTCACCCAAGCCTTCCAAGCGTTGCTCCGCCTGGGCCACATCGCCATCAGCTGCCAGGCTCTGACTCACTAGCAAAACATATTCTGCTTTGTACTCCGGGCTAAAACGGGCCGGGCTAGCATCCACCAAAACAATCGGATCAATAATCCAAGCATAATATAATGCCCCAGCCAGCCCCAGCACCAGACCAAAAAAGATGAGACTAAGAGCGGGCAAAGACGGCCGTTCCCCCACAACCTCTTGCGGCACAGAACGACGCTGGCTCATGATTCCGGCTCCGGCAAATAAGGCTGCATGGCGGGTGAGGTGAACCCCAGCGCATCCGCTAACTCGACCAGTTGCCGAATTTCGGCTTCGTCATTCCCCACCAAAATGGCATCTAGCATCAGGGAAAAGAGCTGGTCTTCTCCGTTCGTACCCAGGCTTTCTAGGCGGGTAACGGCCGTTGCCAAATCTCCATCCCCAGCATAGGCCGCCGCAATCATCCGCAAATAATCCTGGCGATAAGCATCCTGCAAAATAATTGGTTCAGCATCTGTATACTCCGTCGGCCAAACCACCCAGCCCAACAGCAAACCCAGCCCGGCTCCCAAAACCAAACCAACTACAATTAAGCCAATGTTACGTAACCAGCGAAGCATAATAACTTACCCAACAAAAAAGGCCGCCTATCTTCTGACAAGCAACCCCTCTGTTCATTTGCCCTGCCTCTGGCAGAACCATATAATCTTGCACTATGCCGAAGGTGGGAATCGAACCCACACTCCCGAAGGAACACGATTTTGAGTCGTGCGCGTCTGCCTGTTCCGCCACTTCGGCTTGAATGGGCGGGAGTATAAAACAAGGCGCATTTTCTGTCAATTTTGAAATTTGGAGATTTGTAATTGGAGATTAGAGATTAGGCCATTTCGCTTAATCAGACTCCAGTTTCCAGTCTCCAGTCTCTATTTTAATGGACGAGGCAGCACTCATTCAACAAGCCCAACAGGGCGATGTAACAGCCTTTAACGGCCTGGTGATGCACTATCAGTCACTGGCCTATAATGTTGCCTATCGCATCATGAGTGAACCGCAAGCGGCTGAAGATGCCACCCAAGAGGCCTTCATTTCAGCTTACAAAGCCCTCAATCGCTTTCGTGGCGGCAGCTTTAAAGCCTGGCTGATGCGCATTGTGACCAACAGCTGTTATGATGAACTGCGCCGCCGCAAGCGGCGCCCCCAATCATCGCTGGATGAGTTGACAGAGGATAATGAATCCTTTGCCTTTCTACGCAGCAAGGCAGAAGGACCAGAGGCATATCAGCAGCAAGTGGAATTGATGCGAGCCATTGAGTCCTGTTTGCAGAATTTGCCGGATGATCAGCGGGTAACGGCCGTCCTCTGCGATATCGAAGGCTATGACTACAACGAAATTGCCACCATCGTGGGTGTATCTTTGGGCACAGTCAAATCCCGCATCAGCCGTGCCCGATCCAAGCTGCGTAACTGTTTACAAGGATTCAGGGAACTTTTACCAACCAATTATCGTCTTGAACCTGACGGAATAGAAAGATAAGTGTTCACAATGTTTGATTTTTTACGGAATTTGACCAAATCTGCTGAGGAAAAACGCCAAGAGCAGCTCCATGCTTACCTGGACAATGCCCTCACGCCTCCGGAACATCGGCATTTTGAGCAAGAATTAGCCCAAAATACTGCCCTAAAAGCAGAGGTAGATGACTTACGGGCAATGAAACAGCAGTTGCGTGATTTGCCTAGCCGTCCTGTACCGCGCAATTTCACCCTAGACCCGGCTGTATACGGCCGTCCGGCCCGCCAACCCCTCTTCCAATTTTATCCTGTGTTACAAGGAGCCACCATTTTAACCGCCCTCTTTTTCATCACGGCTCTTTCTTTGAGTCTCTTCCGGCCACAAGCTGCCTCTGAGTCTGTGGCTGTTGCACCCCAAAACACAGCCATCGAGCAAGAAGCAGAAATTGCTGCCGAAGCTATAGAAGAACCCGCTGCTGAATTTTCTCCGCAGATAGTGCTGCCGATGAAGCTGCCAGCGGTGCTGTCAGCGATGAAGAAGAAGTATTAGAAGAAATACAAACTATTACAGAATTTGTCGCAGAAGATAGCGCAGAAACAGCAGAGGAGGAAGCCGCAGAAGAAGAGGAGATAGAAGAGGAAGAGATGGCAGAAGAGGCAGCAGCGGAGGAAGCCGCCACTGAAGCTGAAGCAGATGACGGGGTAGCAGTTGGCGAAGCTGCGCTTGAGGCAACGGCCGTTCCCCCTCCCGCGACAACTGCCGACGAAGCTACATCCACACCAGCAGCCACGTTGCCCGCCCCCACAGCCACCCCCATGCCTACACCTACAGTCTCCACATTGCCCCGTGCGTCGGCTACCCAAACGGCCGAAAACCGCAGCCCCCAGGCCACCGAAACTGCGAGTGATAGGCAAGAAGCCCTGACCGACACCACCAGCAACGCCGCTGAATCACAGTCGTCACCGCCCCCTCCCACACCCGTGACACGAGAAACACCAGCGACCAACCCCCTGCGCCTAGCCCAAATTGGCCTGGGTCTCCTGCTCATCCTCTTCGGCGCACTCACCTTCTACGTCCGCCGCAATTCATAACTTAACAACTTTTCAAAATTTTGTAGGGGCGTGGCTTTATGCCCGCCCTCTGGGGCGACCACAAGGGTGCGCCCCTACAATTAGGCCGACCCCACGAATTCCTAAAGAGCCATTAGTTTGAACCACGAAGAACAACTCATCCATCTCTCTGTGTATCTCAGTGTAACTTTCTTTTGACCATTACAAACTTTTCAAAATAAGCCCTGGTCTTGGAGATTGGTGACTGTTCAATTCCTAATCTCCAGTCTCCAATCTCCTATGCCCTCATCCGCCCCAGACTCCATCCTTTACTGTTCCCGCTGTGCCACGGCCATGATCATCCGCGAATATGGCGGCAAGCCACGCCGTGCCTGTCCCAACTGCAACTTCATCCACTTCACTGACCCCAAAGTGGGTGTGGGCGTGTTGGTGCAGCAGGACGGCCGAATTTTGCTAGTACGCCGCATTATGAAGCCCGAAATTGGCAAATGGAGCATTCCGGCTGGCTATTTAGATCATGGGGAGGACCCGCGAGAAACGGCCGTGCGCGAAACCTTAGAAGAGACCAATCTACACGTCCAAGTCACCGAGCTACTCGATGTCTATCATAATCCACCGGATGAAGGTGGAGCCTCCATCTTCATCCTCTATCGCGCCCAATTACTGGGTGGCCAGTTACAAGCGGGCGATGATGCTGATGATGCTCGTTTCTTTGCCCTAGACGATTTGCCCGATCTGGCCTTTGCCAGTACCCGGGCTGCTATTCGTCTGTTGCTGAACTAACGCTTGCTGGATAGTTCTGACCCATATCTATTTCCTAAATTTCAGCTTAAAAACATTGACATTTTCAGCCTAGCTGGTTAAAAAACCAGCTGCATACAGGCGGTTGCCAACAAATCTATATTAAAAACACACTCACGCTTTTTCTTTTGACTTTTTTTGGAGGCATTTCCATGATCCAAGTGACTGATCTGGACAAATCCTATGGCTCCGTGCGGGCCTTGCACAATGTTAGCTTCAATATTGCCGCTGGCGAAATTATTGGCCTCTTGGGGCCAAATGGAGCTGGCAAAACTACTATCATCAAAACCCTCACTGGCTATTTGCAGCCCGACAATGGTGAGGTTTTGGTTGATGGCCTCAACGTTCTGACAGACACCCAAGCTGTCCAGTCCCGTATTGGCTATCTGCCTGAAAATGCCCCTCTCTACCCTGAATTGACGGTGCAAGCCTATCTAAAAATGATTGCTGGTCTGCGCCAGATTCCACCTGATGAAGAGTTGCAGCGACTATCCGAAGCGGTATTTGCCACAGGCTTGGCAGAGCACCTTACTCGCCCCATCGGCCAACTGAGCAAAGGCTTCCGGCAGCGCGTTGGTCTGGCTCAAGCCATTTTACATCGTCCCCGCTTACTCATCCTCGATGAACCCACCGTCGGCTTAGATCCAACCCAAATTGTCGAAATACGCAGCCTTATCCGGCGGCTGGCGCAACACAGCACCATCCTCTTTTCTACGCATATCTTGCCCGAAGTTGAAGCCCTTTGTGACCGGGTTCTCATCCTCATCAATGGCGAAATCAAAGTTGATGCTCGTCTGTCAGAGCTGGCGAGTACCAATGATGCTATCTTGGTGTTGGATGGCACGGTGGACGAAGCTGAATCCACCTTGCGCGACCTAGAGGGTGTTGTGGATGTGGCCTTACAGGGTCGGTCTAACGGCCGTTCCCACACCTACCACATCACTGGCGATGAAAACACTGACCTCACCCCCGCCATCTACCAACTGGCTGCCCAAAAGCAGTGGCCCGTGCGCGAACTACGTCACGACGTGCAGACATTGGAAAGCGTGTTTAATAAATTGGCGGTTTAGAAGATTAGAGATTGAAAAGTCTCCAGTCTCTAATCTCTAATCACAAATAGTATGAAACGACAAATCCTGTCCATCACCCAAAAAGAACTGAGCAGCTACTTCGGTTCGCTGCTGGCAATTATCTTTCTCGGTACATTTTTAACGGCCGTTCTCTTCGTTTTTTTCACTGTAGACACCTTTTTTGCGCGAGGCGTAGCCGACATGCGGCCCTTATTCCGCTGGATGCCCATCCTCCTCATCTTTTTGTTGGCCGCCCTCACCATGCGCCAGTGGAGCGAGGAGCAGCGGGCTGGCACAGAAGAACTGCTGCTGACCCTGCCGGTGCCACCGTATGCCCTGGTGCTGGGCAAATTCCTGGCTGTCATGCTCATGATCGCCATCGCCCTGCTGCTGACGCTGCCCTTGCCCATCACTGTTTCCCTGTTGGGCAACCTCGATTGGGGGCCAGTCTTTGGTGGCTATTTAGCAGCACTGCTGATGGCCGGTGCCTATGCCGCTATCGGCCTCTTCGTCTCTTCCCGTACCGACAATCAGATTGTGGCCCTCATCTCCACCGTCCTGCTGGGTGGCCTCTTTTACGTGCTGGGGACACAAAGTATCACCCACTTCTTTGGCAACAGCATCAGTGAGATTTTGTGGGCCATTGGCACAGGTAGCCGCTTCGAGAGCATCCAACGCGGCGTCATTGACCTGCGTGATCTTGTCTATTATCTCTCGCTCACGGGCATATTCCTCACGTTGAACACAGTCTCACTTGACAGCATCCGCTGGAGCCACAAACAAGTTCAGTACCGCCAGCGCATCATGCGCACTGTTGGCCTCATCATCGTTAACCTGATTTTGCTCAATGTGTGGCTCTATCCGTTGCACGGGCTGCGCCTCGATCTGACGGAGCAGAAGGAGTACAGTTTATCGCCCACAACCAAAGACCTTTTTGACAGTCTGCAAGAACCATTGCTCATTCGGGCCTACATTAGCGAACAAACCCACCCGTTGCTCACGCCCCTCATTCCTCAAATTCGGGATATGTTGCGCGAGTATGAGATTGCGGCCAACGGCCGTCTCACTGCCGAAGTGATAGACCCCACCACTGACCCTGAGATTGAGGGCGAGGCCAACCAAACCTATGGTATACGGCCGTTTCCCTTCCAAGCCAGCGGCCGTTACGAAACCTCCGTCATCAACGCCTACTTCCACATTTTGCTGCGCTATGGCGACCAAAGCGTCGTCCTCAACTTCCAAGACATTGTACAAGTAGACCAACTGGCCACTGGCGATGTGAGCACTCGTCTCAAAAATTTGGAATATGACCTTACCAGCAGTATCAAAAAGGTCGTTTTTGGCTTCCAAAGCATAGATTCCGTCCTGGCCGCGCTGCCCGAACCTGTCAGACTCACCTTCTACGTCACCTCACAAACCCTGCCCCCAGATTTGGCTGCTGCCGAAAGCACCATCAGCCAAGTGGCTCAACAAATCGCCACTGATGCCAACGGTCAATTTATCTACCAAGTGGTAGACCTAGACGATCCCAACAGTCCCACAGACCGCCGCTTCTTGGAGCAAACGTACGGGCTGCAACCCCTGGCCGTCTCCTTCCTCTCCCCCGACACCTTTTATGCCCACATGATTTTGGAAAACGGCGATAAGCTGGAACTGCTATATCCACCTGCGGATGCCAGCGAAGGCGATATCCGCACTACTATTGAAGCTGCCCTCAAACGCACCTCGAGCGGCTTTCTCAAAGTTGTAGGCATTTGGTCACCACCGCCCACGCCCCAAAACCCCAATGATCCCTTTGGCGGTCAGCAACCAGCCTCCCTCACCAACTACAACCTCATTCGCAATCAACTCGTAGCCGAATATGAGGTGCAGAACGTCAACTTGGCTACGGGACAAGTACCGCCGGGCATAGACATGCTTGTCGTCTTGGCTCCCCAAAACCTGACCGACATCGAGCTATTTGCCCTCGATCAATATTTGATGCGCGGTGGCTCTGTTACTTTGGCTGTTAGCCCCTACCAACTCAATGCCGATCCCGTCTCTGGCGGCATTGCCCTCATTCCCAACAACTTGGCAAACGTGACAGCCTGGTTAGGTAGTTTTGGCCTTACTTTGCAAAATTCGCTGGTACTAGACACGCAAAATCAACCCTTCCCCATCGTCTCCGCTCGCCCCATTGCTGGTGGCGGTGCGGTGCAAGAGGTGCAGGCGGTGGATTATCCCTTCTTTGTGGATGTGCGGGCTGATGGTATGGCAGCCAACAACCCCATCGCCGCCAACTTACCTTCCGTCATGCTTAGTTGGGCTTCCCCTCTGGAGTTAAATGAAGTATTGAACGAGGGACGTGAGACGGAAATATTGATGCAATCGAGCCAGAATGCTTGGACTCAGACAGATACCAATGTGCTACCCAATTTTGATTTGTATCCTGATACGGGGTTTGAGGTAGCTGGGGCGCGACAGCAGCAGACATTGGCCGTTTCCTTAAACGGCCGTTTCCAAAGCTACTTCACCGACAAGCCCTCTCCTTTTGAAAATCAAGAAAATCAGCCTCCGGCCATAGACCCCAACACAGGCCAGCCCCTGCCGCCTCCCACACAACCGGCCAGTACCATCGCCGAATCACCTGATTCCAGCCGCCTCGTCGTCATCAGCAGCGCGGCCTTTGTGGAAGACAATGTGCTGCAACTGGCTGGCTTCCTCAACCAAAGCAGCGTCACCAACAACCTACAATTCCTACAAAACGTCGTGGATTGGTCATTGGAAGACCTTGACCTGCTGGCCATTCGCGGGCGAGGTACAGCCACGCGGGTGCTATTCCCCCTCACAGAGCAGCAGCAAGCTTCTTGGGAGATCGCCAACTATGTGGTGGCTTTGGTCGCTTTGGTGGCCGTTTATGTCAGTTGGCGACGGCGCACACAGAATGAGGAGCCGCTGCTATTGGCAACGGTAGAGACTGGAGATTAGAGACTGGAGACTGGGCAGAGTTTCTAATCTCTAGCCTCCAGTCTCCTCTTAAAAGTATGAACAAGTTACAAAAGATTCTTTCCGGTTTTGTTGTTTTGCAAGTGGCCTTAGTGGCGATTCTGTTTTGGCCGCAAGGCACGGCCGTTACCGCCCCCCGTCCCCTCATTGCCAACCTCAACGCTGCTGACATCCAGCGTGTGGCTATAAACGATGACACAGGTGCCAGCATCGAATTTGTGCGTCAGGGCGATGATTGGCTGCTGCCCACCGCCGATGATTTCCCCGCCAATGGGGAACGTCTGACTGAGATTGTGGGCAAGCTGGTCGCCATCCAAACCAGCCGCCTCATTGCCCAAACCGCTGCCAGCCACAAGCGGCTGCAAGTGGCCGATGATGATTTCCTGCGTCGCATCGATCTCACTCGCGGCGATGGCACAGTAGAGACACTCTTTGTTGGCTCCTCGCCCAACGCCCAAGGAACCCATGTGCGCCGCAGCGGTGAGGAAGAAACATATCTCACGGGTGCAGTACAAAGCTGGGAAGTTGGCACGCTTATGTCAAGCTGGATTGACACAGCCTATGTGACCTTGGCTCAGGAGGAAGTAAATCGCGTGGTGGTGGAGAATGGCAACGGCCGCCTCGAATTCGCCCGCGTCTCCGAATCAGAGTGGGAACTAGCCGAGTTGGGTGAAGGCAATATTTTCAACCAAACCGCCTTCACTACCATCCTCAACCGTCTCACCAACTTGCGCATGAACGCCCCCTTAGGCAAAGTGGCCCACGCAGATTATGGCCTTAACACGCCCCAAGCTACCGTCATCATCCTCACCAATGATGACACCTTCACCCTCATCATCGGGGCCAAAGATGAAGAAACCGATACCTACACCACCAAGTGGTCAGCCTCCGAGTATTATGTCTCAGTTTCCTCCTTCAGCGTCGAGCAGCTAACCACGGCCATCCCCACCGACTTCATCCAGCAGCCAACCCCCGCGCCCGAAGGCTAGCGCCGACGCGGAGCGCGTTGTGATGAGCCTGGCATCTTCCTTTTAGGCGGAGCGCAGGCCATCAAGGTGAGACCATAATTGGCCTCAATCTGTTTGAGTAATTGGACCTGTTCGTCGGGTAGTTCTACTGTCTCCATATCTGGCTCTAGGACCACCAACCAATTACCTAACTCTGTTTCAACTTCACGTAATTTACTCAGCTTTTGTTTGTCTAAACGGGCAAAACGCATTTGAGCAATGTGCATGTGTGTCTCCACTTTCTAATGATCGGCGCAACTGTGGTGCCAGAAACGGCCGTTACTCCCCAACAATTTCGTCGCCTCTTCTGGCCCCCAACTATTCCGCGCATAAGTCATTAATGGCGACCGCTCCGGCGACGCCTCCCAACCAGCAATCACAGGATCAATCAAGCGCCAGGCCGACTCAATCTCATCACTACGGGTGAAAAGGGTGGCATCATTATTGAGCGCATCCAACAGCAGCCGCTCGTAGGCATCAGGCAAAGGGCGGCCCTTGAAAGAGGTTTGGTAGTGGAACTCCAAATCGACCGATTGTGTTTCCTGCAATGAGCCAGGAACCTTGGCCTCAAATTTCAAATGGATACCCTCATCCGGCTGCATACAAATGGAAAGAACATTAGCATGAAAATCCTCATCTGAAATTTGATCAAACATCAAATGGGGTGGCTTTTTGAATTCAATGACGATTTCCGAATTTTTGCGGGCTAAGGCTTTGCCAGAGCGTAAATGGAAGGGAACGCCTTGCCAACGCCAATTGTCAATTCTCAGTTTGAGGGCAGCATAGGTGGGGGTCTGTGAATTTTCGGCGACACCATCAGCTTCACAATAGCCCTCATATTGGGCACGAACGGTTTCTTCCAAGGCTATCGGCCGTACCGCCTTAAACACCTTCGCCTTCTCATTGCGCACCGCATCCGCTTCAAATGAAGCTGGCGCCTCCATAGCAATCAGGGCCAATAGCTGCATCAAATGATTTTGGATCATATCGCGCATCACACCAGCCCTATCATAATAACCCGCGCGATGGCCCACATCCACGCTTTCCGTCACACTAATCTGGATGCTATCCACATAATTTCGATTCCACACTGGCTCAAAAATAGTATTGGCAAAGCGTAAAAAGAGGATGTTTTGGGCTGTTTCCTTGCCCAGATAATGATCAATGCGGTAAATCTGGTGTTCTTGGAAAACGGCGTGCAAATCCCGGTTAAGCGCTTGGGCTGATTGTAAATCTACGCCAAATGGCTTCTCCACGACCACATGCCGATACCCATCAGTTTCCGCCACCATATCATGCTCGCCCAAATGCCGCACAATAGGCACAAAAAAGCGTGGGGCCGTAGCCATGTAGTAGAGGCGATTGGTGGAGTCATCTTCGAGATCGTCGAGGTAGGCTTTGAGATTTTGATAGTCAACGGCCGTATCCAAATTCCCGAGTACATACCAGATATGCGATACAAAAAGCTCCCAAACCTCAGTATTGTCGGCTAACATTTGGGGGGCAAAATCTTGCATCCCCTGGTATAAAAGCTGCCGAAAATCGTCATGGCTCCAGGGCCGCCGAGCAAAGCCTACAATATTTAACCGCTTCGGCAGCCGCCGCTTGGTAAATGAGCTGAACAGAGCCGGAATCAACTTACGTCGGGTCAAATCCCCAGACGCACCAAAAATAACAATTGTTGTGGGTTGACTTGCCATAGAATTCCTTAAATACTCTCTGGTGCGTGGCACGTTCCTTCGTGCCTTGCACCTTTCTGTAACAAACCATTCAATGGTGCCACGCACCGTTTTTGGTGCGCCACCGCAGACGGTGCAAGGCACTAGGCGTTATACGATGTTGATGTCACGCTGCCGCCTTCACCCGTCCAGTTGGTGTGGAAGAGTTGGCCACGTGGTTGGTCTACGCGCTCATAGGTGTGGGCGCCGAAGTAGTCGCGCTGGGCCTGGATCATATTAGCGGACAAACGGCCGCGTCGGTAGCCATCGTAAAAGGCCAAGGCGCTAGACATAGCAGGGATGGGTATCCCCATCTCCACAGCTTTACTAACCACACGCCGCCAGCCAGCTTCGGCCGTTTCAATTTGCGCCTTGAAAAAATCATCCAACAGCAAATTGGTCAAGTCAGGATTCTTGTCAAAAGCCTTCTGTATATCTGTTAGGAAGGCGGAGCGGATGATGCAGCCTTCGCGCCAGAGGAGGGCAATGCCGCCATAATTCAGATGCCAGCCATATTGCTCTGCCGCAGCCCGGAACAGCATATAACCTTGCGTATACGAGATAAGTTTGGCTGCGTAAAGGGCATTCTCCAAGTCGATGAGGAAGGCTTGCTTATCGCCGTCAAAAGTGGGTTCGTCTTGCTGCAGCAGTTGTGACGCAGCTATGCGCTCCTCCTTTAACGCAGAGAGGAAACGGGCAAAGACCGCCTCACCAATGAGGGTAAGGGGAATTCCAGCGTCTAGGGCGGCAACGGCCGTCCACTTACCCGTCCCCTTTTGTCCCGCACTATCCAAAATCAGGTCAATTACCGCTTGCCCATCTTCATCTTTATAGGCCAAAATATCGCCCGTAATCTCAATCAAATATGAGTCCAGTTTGCGACTGTCCCACTCCTTAAAAATGGCACTCATTTCCTCATTGGACATGCCCAAAGCCGTTTTCATCAGGTCATAGGCTTCCGTAATCAATTGCATGTCGCCATACTCAATGCCGTTATGCACCATCTTCACAAAATGTCCGGCACCATCTTCACCCACCCAATCACAACAGGGCACACCATCTGGCGCACCGTCCGGTACTTTAGCGGCAATAGCTTGAAAGATGTCTTTGACATGAGGCCAAGCCTCAGGCGCACCGCCAGGCATAATGGAGGGGCCAAAACGTGCCCCTTCCTCGCCACCAGAAACGCCTGTGCCAATGAACAAAAAGCCTTTTTCGTATAGCTCTTTGGTACGGCGAATGGAATCCTCATAGTTAGAGTTACCGCCATCAATGATAATGTCGCCCTGTTCTAGCAAGGGCAGCAGCTGCTCAATGACCATATCTACCGGTTTGCCTGCTTTAACCATAATCATGACGCGACGCGGCCGTTTTAAGTTTGCCACCAACTCAGCCAATGAATGCGCACCAATAATATTTGTGCCTTGGGCCTCGTTGTTGAGGAAGTCGTCTACGCGGGAAGTCGTGCGATTGTAGACGGTGACGGTGAAGCCGTGATCATTCATGTTTAGCACCAAGTTTTGGCCCATCACGGCCAATCCAATTAAGCCAATATCTGCTGTTCCTGACATTATTTGCTCCTTATAAACGGTTCATGTTGGCAACGGCCGTTTCCTAAAATTGCGATCTCATCCTGTTTCTGACAACAGGAACTCCTACTTTCTTTCGTCTGAATCATGGTATTATAGTTGCCATTACAACAGACACAAACGGAAACAATGCAAGCTTATTACGATGCAATTTACCTGTCACCCCATTTAGATGATGCTGTTTTGTCATGTGGCGGGCAGATTTTACAGGCGACGGCTGATCAGAAAGCGATTCTTATCGTCACGATTACCGCTGGCGACCCTCCGCAAACGGCCGTTTCCGATTTCGCGCAGGGGCAGCACCAAAGCTGGGACTTGCTCACCGAAGCCAGTGCGCAACGTCGCGTTGAAGATGCTGCCGCTTGCCGTCTCATCGGAGCTGATTATGCCCATTGGCCTGTACCCGACTGTATCTATCGCCACCATCCTGAAACGGGTTTAGCCTTCTACAACTCTGACCCTGATATTTTTGGCACAGTTCACCCCGCTGAATACCCTCTGGTAAATGAGTTAGCTGTCAAAATGGCCTCTTTGCCACCACATGGACAGGCACTGGCCCCATTGACCATTGGCAACCATGTCGATCACCAGTTGACACGGCTGGCAGCGGAGCAATGCTTTGCAGAGAAACTGATTTATTATGAAGAGTACCCCTATGTGCAACGTTTAGGTGGCGTGGTTAGCGTGATCCCGCCCAATGATAGTCAATGGCAAGCAGAAATTATTCCCCTTACCGAAGGCACCCTGCAAACCAAGATAGAGGCAATTGCAGCTTATCCCTCACAAATGGGGAATTTGTTTAACGGCCGTCTCAACATGATCCAACTCCTCACCACCTACACCCAAACCATTGGCGGCGAGCGCCTCTGGCACAAACAAACCTAATTACCGAATACTCCATTACCCAAAAGGACACCCCATGCCCTGGATCGAAACCATTTCCCTAGAAAACGCCAAAGGCTTTTTGAAAAAAGAGTACGAAACGGCTCTCAAACGGGCTGGCCGCATCTGGCACATCGTCAGCATCATGAGCCAGAATCCTCGCGCCATGAAAGCCTCGATGGATTTTTACAGTGCCATCATGTTTGGCAGTTCACCCCTCAGCCGCAGCCAGCGTGAGATGTTGGCCGTTGTCGTCTCCGCCACCAATGGCTGCCTTTACTGAATTCGCGCTCACGCACATGACCTCCGGGCCGAGGTTGCTAAGGATTGGAGTTTGGTGGATGATCCAGAGGCCGATCGAGTGGTGCATTTAATTTCTGCTAACTGGCGGCAAGCACCACTCTCAGCAGTGGATCAAGCCTTGTGTGTTTATGCCGAAAAGCTGACTCAATCGCCGCAGCAAATGGCGGCATCAGATTTAGATATGCTGCGGCAACATGGCTTGGATGACCGAGCCATTCATGATGCTACGCAGGTGATCAGTTATTTCAATTACATCAATCGTATTGCTGATTCATTGCACGTAGAGCCGGAAGATTTTATTCGGCCGTGGGAGCAAGGAATGGAAAAATTAGTATAGCAACTATTCCATTGTACCGAATGTCTTTACACCTTCTATGTTGCAGTAGGTAGTATAATGTGTAAAGTTCTGGTAGCTATGTAGTTTAACCATGTTAGATTCCATTCGCACAATCGCCTGTGAATGGGATCTAACATGGTCAAAATAGTTGCAGGATTTTTGCTTGATATTAGGCGCTAAGCTATTTGCAGCATATAGTGCTTCAACAAGCTATCCATTTTAAGTGAATAATTGGTTAATAAAGTAAGTCTGACGAAAGAGGGACATGTAACAGTTTTGCTCTTCTTTCGTTAATGAAAATAGAGACAACTCGATGGTAGTTGTAAACAAAGAACATGAACTTGTTCTAAATGCTCAGAATGGGGATGCCGAAGCGTTTGGTGACTTATATGTGACCTATTTGGATACGATCTATCGTTACATTTACTATCGAGTACAGAATCATCAAGATGCGGAAGACTTGACAGAGGTTGTCTTTCTAAAAGCCTGGCAAAAAATTCCAGACTATGTAATTGGCAAAACACCTTTTTCTGCTTGGATATACCGCATTGCTCACAATACGGTGATTGATCATTATAGAACAAGCAAGGAAACCATCTCATTGAGCGAACAATCCCCTTTCAATGATGGAAAAATGAGTTTAGAAGACCATATTCTTTCTCAAGAAGAAAAACAGAGCTTATCAAAGGCTCTCAGTCGCCTGTCACCCTTGCACCAACACGTTTTGGTTTTACGGTTCATTAGCGGACTAAAGCCAATCGAAGTAGCTGAGGTGCTGGACAGAAATGTTGGAGCTGTGCGGGTTTTGCAGCATCGTGCCCTGAAGGCCCTCCATACGCTGCTTATGGCAGAGGAGGTTACGAATGTCTAAGTTAGATGGTGTAGATATTTTAGCTGAATGTATTGAAGCAGTAGAAGACGGCCGTTTAACCATTGCCCAATGTTTAACCCAATATCCCCAATATGGTGAGAGTTTAGAAGCATTGCTCCCTTTGGCAATGACGTTGCGCCAGGCGCCGGAAGTAGCTCCTTCTGCTGCTTTTCAGCAAGATGCTAGGCAACGTTTGCTCAAAAAATTGCCACCCCAAACCCATGGCCTCCCTTTCTGGGCCCGGTTGCGACAGGCAGTTTCATCTCTCCATTTAGTTAACAAAGGCACTAGGTTGTCTTGGCTGGTTGTTATTGTATTGGCTGTTATCTTTTTTGCTAGTAGCGGACTCGCTTATGCTGCTGATGGCGCAGTGCCGGGCGACACGCTTTATGGTATGGATCGTGCATTGGAAGATTTTCGTTTAAGTTGGACGCTCAGTCCGCAAACAGCCGTTCGCTTACGACTCAACTATGCTCAAGAACGTCTAGCGGAAGCTGAAAAACTGCTGGCACGGGGAGATGAGCATCTTGCAAAAATAGCGATGGATCACTTTGATTTAATGATGGCAGCCGTGGAGGCTTGGCAGAAGCATAATAATCAGGTTCTAGATGAAAGTGATGGAGAACGGCCGTTAAATGGATTTACTTCTGTCATCACCACCACGACGCCAACGATGACTGCTACTATCACCCCGACTGCCACCGATACACCTTCGGCAACCCCTTCGTTGACACACACGCCAACAGCAACTAGCACGCCAACAGTAACAGCAACCCCAACTATGACAGCGACGGCCACTATCACACCGACATCTACAACAACCTTTACCCCCACAACTACAGCTGCCTCTACCCATACAATTGTCCCTACTGTCACCATGGCTTCTCCCCACACTCTGACACCCGAGGCTAGGATTCTTATCTGTCATATGCCACCGGGTAACACAGCAAATGCAAACACGATTGAAGTAGGCGCGTCAGCCGTTCAAGCACATCTAGATCATGGAGATACAGTGGGTGTTTGCGTAGATAATACGCCTCTCTCAGCAACGCCTATGCCTACCCTTGATGTTACGCCCACGTCCACGTTGATTTCAACCAATACCCCGCAGCCGACAAACACTGCCCTACCGACAGACCCACCACAACCAACAGATACGCCCCTACCAACAGCGACAGAAGCTCCTCCTGCCCAAGTGGTGATCTGTCATCGGCCGCCCGGTAATCCTGATAATCCAATGACGATCACTGTGAACGAGAATGAGGTCCAGGCCCACTTGGATCATGGTGATTCATTAGGGCCCTGTCCCTAGCGATTTGAATTTGTAAAAGAAAAGACCAGCTTGCACAAGCTGGTCTTTTTGTATCGCTCATTTATTTGCTGGCGTGATGACAAAGCAGTGGCTCCATGCTACTCATTCTCGGAGCTCTCCCCTGACTGTGATGCAGGTGTTGCCTCCACCCGCTCATACTCTTCTTGGCTAATAAAACGGCCGCCTGTCAACTCGTAATCCGTCATCTGGTATTGACTATCGAAATATACTGTCGTCTGTAGGCGGCGAAAACAGCGGTTGTCTACAATCGTTTTGTGCCAGATAAAACCATTATCAGTGCGGTTCAAATCATGTTGTTTGTCGGCCCGCACCTTCACTTTGGCCCCACAATTGTCACACCGCACATAAAAATAAAGCCCTTGTTTGTCTACATATTTCTTCGGTCGACTCTCTCCACCAAAAAGTTTCTTCAAAAAGCCCATATCGTCTTCTCCTCGTCAAGTGCTCTCAAATGTTAGCTTGTGCCCAAGCCAACATCACAATCCTTCAATCGCTGCTGTCAAATTTTGTTGCCATTTGGCATTATTCACCTCATTCCAAATAGGTGGGAATGTGGCGACTAATTGGGTAATTTCCTCCTCTTTAACGGCGCGGTAGTGGGCAACGGCCGTTTCACACCCGGTCATCTCTGCCAATAACTGTAAGGCAACTGTGCTATCTTGTAAATCCCCCAAATGCTCTTGCATCTGCTTCAAACTTGCCAATACGGATTCGACTTCTGGCCCCAGCAAGGGGGCAAAGAATTGCAGGGCATAGCGTAGTTCCTTGCCCTGAATGCGTAGCTTGTGTAGACGTGCCAAGGGCGCATTATCCAGTTGCCCAGCGTAGGCCCGCACAGCGGCAATCCGCTGCCTGAGCAAAAGAGGGAAGTGAAAGGCGGCTTGAGCCGATTCAGACAGCTCTGTATATGGATTTTCATATAAACCAGGAGTATGGACAAAACGGCCGTACTCCTGCCGAAATATCTCTCGCTTCGGCTTGCCCATATACGCCCGCAGCACCTCGTCCAACCGTGTTTGTTCTCCTTGCCAATAATCGATTAAACAGTCAAAATTCTCGCCAGATTCGGCGGCATAGACTGCCAGTTTTTGCCGAAAAACAGTTGCATCGCGTGCCCGCCCCAAATGGCGCATCATCTTTTTGAACCGCCGCCGATATGGTGCCAAAGTGCCTGGCACAAAGAATGGTTCAAACAGTTTGAACCCCGTAAAGGTGCGGCGAATGGCCTTGCGTGTCTCATGAACGGCCGTCGCTTCTGCCTCTGCCAACAAAGTAGCCCGATGCTGTTCCATGATTGCTAGTTGGGTCGCCAATAACGGCCGTGCCACTGCCACCATTGCCATATCCGCCGTAAACAAAAGTTCTTCACTCATACCACCATTATAAGAGCAACATCTCACCCAAACAAAAAGCCCGGCATTTAGCCGGGCTTCTTTATCATCTTTTTACACAAATTCCTCACTGACCCATCAAATAGGCCAACAAATCAGCCATCTCTTGGAACCCCATCGCAAAAGCAAAATCCTGACGCATAGCACTGATCGGCCCAGCACAAGGTCCTAAGGGACAATCCGGCGCAATAAAGTCATTCGGGTACAATATGGAATCATACACATATTGTGAGGCAGAGCTACCTTCAACCAATCCTTCCCCTCGCTCAACAATGTCACCTAACCAAGGGCCTATGGTAGCAGAGCTAGCGTCACTCAGGTTCCCGTGACAAACCACACAGGTTAAGGAAGTATATAATGCTTCTCCGTTCACTGCATCTCCTGCAGAAACATCTTCAAGTGCTAAAAGCTCTTCTACTGTTACTGGCCATTCCTTTGGCTCCACGCAATTACCATTTTCATCTAACCAATTACCCTCCCAATTTAGTATAAAGGCCGCTACGTCGCGAATTTGATCATCACGCATGGGGCCACCAAACTCTTCTGACCAAGTGGGCATTTGCGTTCCCGCACGACCACCGGCAATGGTAGCTTCAAGATAACTGCGTTTTGTGCCTTCCCAATCAACTCCCTCTGGGCCAAGCTTTGCTGGAGTATCACCACAAATCAAGGAGGAGCTGTTCAATGGCAGCCCAACACAGGTAGTCGGTTCACCTGAACTGGCATCAAGACATTGCTCGGCCTTGCCCTCAATCCCATGGCAGGTAGCACATTGGCCATCAAAAAGATGGGCACCATTTTCAATAGAACGGCCTTGTTCTGCGGCGGCAAAAGCTGCCAAACGGGCTGGCTCCCGCAGGGCAGCAAAGCCCAAAATAATCATCGTTAACATGAACGAAATCGTGCCAATTATAATCTTTACTTGCATGAACTTTTCCTCTTCCAGCGAGCAGTATCCAGTATTCAGTCATCAGTATTCAGTAATAAAGTTGCTGATTACTGACCACTGTTTACTGATTACTGAAACTAGCAGTCCTTATTCACAAAGCGACATTCTTCTTCGTAGTTTGAGTCATGATGACGGTAGGCAGTAGGCTCACTATCAATCAACAACTCGGATGGATTATCGGGGTTGACCGCTTGGAAAGTTAAAGTCAGCTTCAACATATTAGGCTGAAACTCTTCAATACGTAGGGAAGCCGTGGGGTCAGGCATGGCATCACTGGTGAAGTAGTTACCCCAACGACCCTCACCCGTTACTTCACATTCGTCATATTTGGGATCGCCCTTTAAGGTACAACTTCGTTCCTCCATGGCCTCCGCAAATCTTTCCAAAGCATGGGTCAGATGTGGATTACCAGGCACCTCTTGCCCAGGCAAATAGGTTCCTGGCACCAAATCTTCATAGGGCACACCTAAAAGTACGTTGGGCCCTTCCTGGGGCATAATCGTCTGACTTACTTCTAAGTCAGGTGAACTTTGCACCCGGAATTCTGGTGAACCCATCCAGTTAGACACAAGCATGAAGGCCATGAACAAGAAGGCGACGGTGAAGCCCACACGACGGTCAGCGTAACGGCGGCTCTTGCCTACCTCAAAGTAGGGCATGACGATGAAGGCCACCATGAGTACGGGAATAAAGCCGACGACTAATGTTTTATCAGCCAGTTTTAACCAGCCTTGTGACCAGGAAAGATACCAAGGTGCCACCACATGCAGCGGTGTGACCACTGGATCGGCGTGATGTTCTAAAGGCGCGTCCCACAACCAGAGGGAACCAGCCGTTAGGAATAAGGTGATCAAGGCCGTCCACATCAATTCGCTGGTGAGAATGTCAGGGGTGAAATAGGTGCGCTCATTACGTGGCACACGTTTGGCCGTGTCTTCACCAATTTCCTCCCGTCCCGGCGGCAGGGAGAAGCCGTGCAAGACCACTTTATAATAGTGGACAAAGAAGAAGATACCTACGATAAGTGGAAACAGGAGGACGTGGAATAGATACCACCTTAGTAAACCACCCGCTCCCAATGAGGGAGCGCCTTGCAGCACGAGCAACACATTTTGGTTAAAAACGGCCCCATCCAGGCCGGGAATAGGCGGTGCCGGAGCAGCCTCCGCCCCGCTCAAGAATACGGTTAACGCCCAATAAGCCAACTGATCCCAGGGGAGCAAATAGCCGCTGAAGCTGAGTAGAAGGGTGAACACAAGCAATATCATGCCCGTAGCCCAGGTAAATTGGCGTGGTTTTTTGTAGCTGCCCGTTAGAAATGTGCGCAGCATGTGCATGGCCACCGCGATTACCATAACCTCGGCTCCTAAGCGGTGCATATTGCGCATGAGTTGGCCAAGGGGGACATTGCCTAGAATATTCCACATATTGGAATAGGCCGCAGCAGGGCTAGGGGTGTAGAAAACCATAAGGATGATACCAGTGATGGTTTCCCATACAAACATAAAGGTGGAAAGCCAGCCCAAACGGAAGGTGGGGTAGATGTGGGTGACTTCAGTGTGGTAGAAGCTAGGGCGAATGTGGAACCAAAAGCCATCAGCATGGGGCCGTAGACGTGGGTTGGGTCGGCGGGGTTCATCACCACGCAAAGCACCACGAACATCGGCGATGTTCATACCAGCGGTCATACGCTCGACGCTTTCGTCTACTTTGGCGATGGCAGCTTGTTTCAGCCCCATTTCTTGCACTTGCTCAAAAAAGGTAGCCATGAATTACTCCTCTTTCTCTTTCTTTTATGGACAACTATCCGTGAAGGAACAAATAAGTGTCTCTGAGGGACCCTGTTTGCGATCCCCTGTATCTACGCGGATGAAGGCCGTGTTGGCTGGCAAATCGAGAGGGGCATAAAAATCTGTCCCCTCGATTTGAACAAGATCAGCTTCTGCTAAAACTGTTACTTTGTCTTCAGCCATAGCGGCAATACGGAAACGATCTAGGGTGCGTGGGGCGGGGTCTTCGACACGACGGCCGTCTAGCCGATATTTCGAGCCATGACAAGGACACTCAAAGCGATTATTGGTGGGTGTCCAGGCATAGATACAGCCCAAATGGGTGCATACCTTGTAGATGGCAGCCACACCTTTAATGGGCTGACCCTCATCCTGGGCCTGATACATCAGCTCATTACCTGCTGTAGAATCCAGATTGACGAGCCAGAAACGGCCGTCAGCGAAATTCACTGGTTCTGCATTCACTTCCGGTAGGGCACCTACATCTAACGTAAACGTACCGCCGAACTCACCCTCACGGAAACGGGGCAATAAAAACCAAATCAACAAACCCGTAAATTGCGCCCCATACAACGCCAGTGATGCACCCCAAATATAGTACAAGAACTCACGGCGGCTCATGCCTTTACTTTCGGCGCTAATTGCTGCATCTGCCATAGGGTTGTTCTCCTCTTTTATTCTGTACTGATTAGGAAAATAATGATGTTGGCTTTTTCAGAAAAATAATGACCCAATACAATCTGAAAAAGCCTCAAGCCAATTCCAAAAATTCCTTCAATCCTGGATCACTCGTTTTTGGAATTGGCCGTTATTAGCCAAAACCTCTTAACTAAATGCCAAAAAGACCACCTAAGTGTGTGCTTTTTATCACAAACGGATTATAACAAAAGGAGTGGGGATAGCAAAAAAAAGGTTGTGGGCGCTGAGGGACTCGAACCCCCGACTTCTTCGGTGTAAACGAAGCGCTCTGACCAACTGAGCTAAGCGCCCTAACTCTGTGCGAATTATAGCCTCACCAATGACAAGATGCCACTATTCCGCGAACAGTAAGCAGTGAGCAGCAAGCAATGGTCAGTCAATTTTGGGCAGGACAATCGTTTGCTGCCCTTGATATTTGCCCTTTTTATCGGCATAGGATGTTTCACACACTTCATCTGATTGGAAGAATAATACTTGGGCAATCCCCTCATTGGCATAAACACGGGCGGGCAAAGGGGTCGTATTCGAGATTTCCAGCGTGACATAGCCTTCCCATTCCGGCTCAAATGGGGTCACATTAACAATGAGGCCACATCGGGCATAGGTAGATTTGCCCAAGCAAACTGTTAGAACATCACGCGGGATGCGAAAATACTCAATTGTTTGTGCCAAGACAAAGGAATTGGGCGGGATCACACAAACATCACCCTTGAAATCCACGAAACAGCCAGGATCAAAGTTCTTGGGGTCTACGACACCATTCCACACATTGGTGAAAATCTTAAACTCATCGCTAACGCGAATATCATATCCATAAGAGGAGAGGCCATAGGAAATGACACCGTGTCGCACTTGTTTGTCGGTAAACGGCTCAATCATGCCCTGTTCCAAGGCCATTTGGCGAATCCATTTGTCTGATTTAATCGTCATAAGGGTTTCCTAAGTTTCGTAATCACATCACCTCTGGCGAACTCATACCCATCAGGCCCAAAACACGAGCAAAAAGGGTTTGCGCTGCCCGATAGAAGCGCAACCTCGCTATTTGCAATTTATGGGGGACATCAGGGTGAATGACTCGGCAGGTTTCATAAGTAGGGTGGAAAACGGCCGCTAGCTCATAAGCATAAAAAGCAATATGATGGGCTTCATAAGTAGTGGCTACCTTTTCTAGCACCTCCGTTAGCTCCAATGATTTACGCAAGAAGCGCAATTCATTCTTATGTGTCAGCAAGCTGACATCTGCTTCTGCGTCAGCGTTGGGATCATGTCCAGCTTCTACCCATTTGCGGAAAATGCCTGCACAGCGCACATGGGCATTTTGAATGTAATAAACTGGATTTTTGTCCGACTGCTCCACCGCCAAATCCATGTCAAAATCAATTTGGCTGTTGCCAGAGCGGGAAATCATAAAGTAGCGAATGGCATCTGCCCCCACATCTTCCACCAGATCATCCAGAGCCACAAAGGTGCCGCGCCGCGTGCTCATCTTCACTTCCTGCCCATCGCGGATGAGACGTACAATCTGGTGCAGGATGGTTTGGACAAAATCCGGGCTGTAGCCCAGGGCTTTCACGCCCATCAGCACCTGGGGCGCAGTGGCATGGTGATCTGGACCAAAGATGTCCACCACGATGTCGAAGCCGCGCTGGGCTTTGTGCCAGTGGTAGGCGATGTCGGGCATACGGTAGGTGAGACTACCATCTGATTTGACTAACACTCTGTCCTGATCGTCGCCAAATTCGGTGGATTTGAACCAATGGGCATCCTCTTTTTGATAGACATAGCCCCGTTGTTCCAAATCTTCCAATGCTTCCCATACCCGCCCACTTTCATAGAGGCTTTGCTCATTGTAATAGACGTCAAATTCGATGTTGATGCTTTTGAGGGTAGCTTTTTGTGAGGCAGAAATGCTCTCTTTAGCAACGTCACCGAAGAAGTCAGAGGGCTTGTCTAGCAAGGTGTCGCCGTATTTATCTTTCAGCTCTTGGGCGATATCTATGATGTAATTGCCACGATAATGGTCGTCGTTCAGGTTCACGTCCTGACCAAACAGTTGTTGATAACGAATTTTTGTGGTTTCACCTAGCAGGCTGATCTGACGACCGGCATCGTTGTAGTAGTATTCAAGGGTCACGTTGTAGCCCGCGGCGCGGAGGGCGCGGGCCAAGGTGTCGCCCATGACACCTCCGCGAGTACGGCCGATATGAATTGGCCCTGTGGGATTGGCACTGACACACTCGACTTGCACCTTTTTGCCTTGCCCCAAATTGAAGGAACCGAAGCTGTCGGCTTGGTCAATGATAATGTTGGTGAGGTGTGTGACCGCTTCTGTCGCCAGACGGAAGTTGATAAAGCCAGGCGGAACGACGGTGACTTCGCCCAAATAGTCGGGCTTGACTAAGTGATCGGCAATGGCCTGGGCGATTTTAAGAGGCGCCATGCGGGCCAGACGAGCCATTTGCATGGCAGCGGGAGCGGCATAATCGCCGTGAGCAGGGTCACGCGGCCGTTCGACACGGATGTTGGGTATCTCAAATTCTGGTAAGTCACCAGCAGCTTGGGCTTGGGCAACGGCCGTTGCCACCACACCCTCTAACTCATGATGTAACTGCATATTTTCTCATCCACTAAACAAAATCGGGCGGCATTGTAGCATGAATACACAGACCTGACAGGTTTTCCATAACCCATCAGGTCTCGGCCAAAGTCAAAACAATCTCCTCTACTTCTTGGCCCCGCCCATAAGCAAAGCCCCGGTCCGTACCGATGATGACAAAGCCGCATTTTTGTAGAACACGGCGAGAGGCAATATTGTCATGGACTACACGAGCATAGAGAGGGCGGCTGGTTTGCTCCTGAAGAAAAAGAGACAGGGCTTGTGTGGCTAAACCCTGTCCCCAAAAGGCTTTACCCAGCCAATAGGTCACTTCCAGATCGCCAAACCAGCCGTGCGTTAACACATAACCCGCGGCTTGCTCGTTTAAGAGGATAGTACGAATGAGGATGGCTTCATCAGCCAGGATTTTGTCCCAATGGGCCATAAATGCTGTTTCATCAGACGGGTCTTTAGCCGTAAACGCCGCCATATGGATGGCATCTGGGTCTTGTTGTTGCCCGAAGAAGATGGGCAGATCGCCAGACCTTACCTGGCGTAACTGGATGGGGGTTGGGTTTTGCTGGGTCATTTGCTGCTCCTAATGTTTGTACCGTGACTATTTCAAGGCTATAGGACAGGTGTCGCAGGCGGATTGTGACTGCTGATAGACAACATCTTAAAATAAACCAGCGTGGGAGGCAATTATGGCATATATGGCGATAGATTACGACGGTTTGCGCAGGGAGAGCAAAAATGCCAGGATGCGCTCGCCCATTTTGTTATGTGAGCATAGTAACCATTTAGA
This sequence comes from Promineifilaceae bacterium (SeqCode), assembly GCA_965223555.1. Taxonomy (GTDB): domain Bacteria; phylum Chloroflexota; class Anaerolineae; order Promineifilales; family Promineifilaceae; genus CBDCWU01. The sequence goes on along the minus strand of CBDCWU010000009.1, from coordinate 692,211 downwards.
GGTACTTTTGGAGCAGGGCCGTTTGATGCGGCCAAACTTGGCGTGGCAAACTGGATAATTCTAGAAACAGACTTGCTCAGTCAAATTTTGCCAGCACTCTGCCAAACATCCGGCCTTCTCAAATGAGGTCGCACCTAGCTATGCCTTTGAGCGAAACTGCAAAGTATCCAGAATCTGCTTGTTTATCAGCGAATTAGGGTCATAAATGATTCGATAGACTAAATCTGTCCACTCCAGGAAAGCGATCGTGCGTGCTTTTCCGGGCCAGCGAATTGTGAATTGATGAGCCGATAGGCCAGCCAACAGTTGTGCTTCGAGCTCCCCGATTTCTAGTCTCTCTATTCGCTCCGCTACTTCCCGTTTGAATAGATCGATAGCCTGAGCAATGGTTAGGTTGGCGTATTGTCCTACTTCAAAATAGATTTCATCGGAACCATTAGAGATGAAATGCACACGATGGCCTAGATCATTCACCTTCTCCTGAACAACAACTGGGTATCCCTGTGGTGTTGGGTTGGGGTATTGTAGGGTGACGGGCAATTTAGGATGGGCAAAGGGTGTTGGATGATTCATAGGGCTCATAACTCTCTTGAAATTTGGAGCTTTCCGAGAAAACGCTCTTTATGATGTGGTTGTTAAATGAGGCGATTTTACCATGAGCATGGGAGGGTGGCAGGAAATTGGAAGAAAGGGGTACACTGGGATATGCTTGATTTTTATGAGTATTTGCGGCGGGGGCAGAGGTTGCATGAGAACGGCCGTTTCTCCCAAGCTATTCATCACTACAACCAAGCGATTTCCCTGAAGCCAGAAGCATCTATTGCCTATGAATTGCGGGCAGTGGCCCATTATGATCAGAAACGGTATCAGGCAGCCCTGCAAGACTTCAATCAGGTTATTGAGTTAAATCCCTTTAACGATGTGGCCCATTGGGGGCGAGGCAAGGTGTTTGCCGCCATAGGAGATCATGCCTGGGCCATACATGGCTACAGCCGAGCCATTGAGCTAAATGGAGAAGAAGCAGACTATTACCAGGATCGTGCCTTGGCCTTGCGACAGGTGGGTCGGTTGCTAGAAGCAAAGCAAGATGAGGCGCGAGTAGCGGCGTTGACATCACTTTAAAATTCACCATATTCTGATCCCGTTGGCATTTGCCACCCCCTGCCAGCCCATGTAAAATGCGCTCATGTCCACCACGCCAACTGCTATTTTGTGTTTGCAATGTGCTGCACCCTTGCCTGTGGAACAGGGAACGCAATTTGTTGTTTGTGAGTTTTGCGGCACGACCAATTTTGTGGACAAGAGCAGTACCGTGCAGCATTATGCGGTGCGGGAAACGGTGGCGGAGCCAGATGCGGAGGCGGCTTTACGCCGTTGGATGGTGGGCAATCAAACGGTGAAGGATTTGGACGAGAAGGCGGTGATTGAACGGCCGTCTTTCCAGCTATTCCCTCTATGGCTTCTGCGTGTGCAGCAAAATGGAGAGGAAAAGGTTTTCCTAGAGCCAGCAGCGGCGACATCTGTAACTGAGTTGACAGAATTGACGATTCCAGCCGCAGATTTGGAGCCATATGACCATATGTTGGATGAAACGGCCGTTGCCCCTACTGTGCCCTTGGAAACTGTCAAAACATGGTTGGCAGACAATCAACATATTTCTGCACAAGCTGTCAAAGAAGCCTCGCTGGTACATCTGCCCATCTACTTGTTTAAGTATCAGTTTGAGGGGCGGACGTATACGGCCGTTGTGGATGCAGCTACAAGTAAAGTTTTTGCCAACAATTACCCGACTAAATGGGAAACACCCTATTATGGCGTGGCTGGCATTGGCTGTGTCCTCTATTTTCTGGCGGCATTTATCCCACTTATCAACTTTTTTTATGGTTCTGGCGATGGATTTGGTACAGGGATATTGATCTATTGTATAACGGCCGTTCTCTTGGCCATCCCTATTTTTGCCGCTGCCGCCTATATCTCTGCCAAAGTGTAACGAAAATGACATCTAAAGAACGCTCTCAAGGTCTGACCTGTCCCAACTGTAGTGGCGTCGTGCCTATAGCCGAAGGCACACGAATTGTCACTTGCTCCTACTGTCAAATGCGTTCATTGGTGCAAGGCGAGCGCGGCCTGCGTCGCTGGCAGGTGCAAAATCGCATCGAGCGGGAAGCCGCCCTGGAGACAGTGCGTGGCTTCTTCTCTGGCATCAAAAAAGCCCGCGAACTGAAGCGTGAAGCTGAAATCAAAGACCTTTTTCTCGTCTATTTGCCCTATTGGCGAGTGGAAGCCTATGTGGCAGGTTGGATGTTTGGTCGGGTGAAATCAGGCAAAAACAGTACACGTCCGGTTGAAGTAGAAGTGGCCGAACTGATGCATTGGAACGATGCAGCGACGGATGTATCCGAATTTGGAGTACATCGAGTGACGCTCTCCAAAAATGAACTGCAACCCTACGACTGGGAGCACCTACACGCAGAAGCAATGGTGTTTGAACCTGCCGAATCACACACGGATGCCTTGACTGAAGCGGGTAATTATTTCACGAAACAGGCGCGAGCTAAGCGTAGCTTGCGTAGCAAGTTTTACGAGAAGTTCCACTACTTGCGGCAGCAATTGTCGTTGGTTTATTATCCGCTGTGGGTGGCCCGTTACGTCTATCGGGGACGCAATTATCAGGTCATAGTGGATGGCATCCAGGGCAAGGTGGCCTATGGCAAAGCGCCTGGCAATATCTTTTATCGGGCAGCAGCTTTGGTACTTGGTTTGGCCTTGGGCAATCTGATTTTGGTGGATGGCGCAGCTTTTCTATTGGGCGTGATGGCTGAGAGTGACGAAGATGGCGGTTTTGTAGTGGCTCTTATTGCTCTGGCAATTGGGGCAGCCATTATTTGGTGGGGCTATCGCTCATTTCGCTATGGCGAGGAGATTGAAGAGCTACCATCTGAAAATCAGAAGATGATATCTTCAGGTTCAGCGGTGTCGAAGGCATTGGGGGTGCGCTTAGGTAGTAATAGAGATACTTTCAGCACGGGCATGAGCTTTTTGGAAGAGCTGGTGGAAAAATCGGAATGAAATTACTGTTACTACGTTGTCCCCAATGCCAGTCGCCATTAGAGCCTGAAGAATTAGATGTGGTGGTGGGCTGTGGCCACTGTTACGCAACAGTGGCTGTGGATGAAGCCGGGCTGCGGTTGATGAAGGTGAGTTATGCAGCCATGCGGGGTGATTTAGAAGAGGTGGAACAGTGGCTGCCATTTTGGGTGTTTAACGGCCGTGTTCACATTACTAAACGGGATACACAGGGTAGCAGTATGTTCAGCAGCAAGAATCCAGAGCAGTTTTGGGATAGTTATCGCAATTTATATGTACCTGCCTGGGATTTGCCTATGGTCACAGCCCGCGAGATAGGGCAAAAATTCACTCAGGAACAAACCCGCCTGCAAGCTATGCCGCCGCCATCTAAAATCCGCCTAGTTGCGGCTATTGTGTCCCCTGATGACGCGCTCAAATTGATGGAGTTTGTTGTCTTAAGTATTGAGGCGCAGCGGAGAGATTGGCTGAAAAGCCTAAAGTTTCACATTGAGGCTGGTGCGCCGGAACTGTGGGCTTTGCCCGCTAGAAAAAAAGGCAGCAAATGGCTATTTGATTTGGCAAGATAAATATGTAAATAGAAGTACTAGTGGTGCGCCAAACACCTATTGACGGATAAGACAGTGCGGCGCACCTTGCAGAAGCTACCGCTTCTGCCCGACAAAAGAAGTTTGTTAGAGTACTAGTATCGGTATTCAGTGTTCGGAATATTGATTGCTGATTGCTGACTTCCAGCTACTAGGCACTTAAAAAATCATACTTTTTAGGAGTTGCATGATGACAAAGGAAATTATTCACTCTGATAATGCGCCAGCAGCTGTTGGCCCCTATTCGCAGGCAGTGAAAATTGGCGATCTGGTTTATTCGGCAGGGCAAGTGGCCCTGGATCCAGCCACAATGACGTTGGTGGAAGGGGGCGTAGAGGCGCAAACGGAGCAGGTATTACAGAATCTGCAAGCTGTGTTGGCCGCAGCGGGCAGCAGCTTGAGTAATGTGATTAAAACGACGGTATTTCTGGCGGACATGAATGATTATAAGACGGTGAATGCCATTTATGCTCGATATTTTACGGAGAATCCGCCAGCAAGATCGGCCGTTCAGGTAGCAGCTTTGCCCCTGGGTGCATTGGTAGAGATTGAGGTGGTGGCTTTGGCAACTGCCTAAGGGGTGAAGGGGGTGGAGAAAACGGCCGTGTCTAGACAAAAAAGGGGCGAACCACTTATTTTGTAGTTCGCCCTGATTAGGTCTATTCAATTGGGTTATTTACTATATTTCAAGCTCTAACGTCGAATCATACGACCGACGGCAATAACAATAACGGCCCCTATAAAGCCTACGATAATACTCGTTACATTGATACCAGTCATGAAGTTCACGCCAGTTATCAACTGTGATAGAAAGCCACCGACGAAACCGCCTACGACGCCTAAAATCAAATCCATTACGAGGCCACCGCCACTTTTCATGGCCATTGAGGCCAGCCAACCAGCAATCAAACCGACGATAATTGTTGCAATAATTCCCATGATATTCCTCCTACAGAATAACTAAGATTGTAACTATACAGGTCTCTTCAAGGGGACCTGAAGGGTTTTTGACTAGAAAAATCCTTCGAGTCTGAATAGTTACCTAAATTTACTTATGCGTGTTGGGTCTCCACATATCTTTTCAATCTATCCATTGCCTGCTTGACACGTAGGGCATCTTTGGGGTTGCCGCCAGCTATAAAATTAGCCAGAATTCCACCACCCATAAGTGTGTCTAGGGTATATTCAACTTCAGTACCGTCAGGCTTGCCTAAGCCCAAAAAGCCACGATCTGGCTTCACATCAAATATATGCAAATCCTGATCATCACCTAGTTGGGTCATGATTTCAAGGTGTTCATTAGATTCAACGCGCACAATCTTGCCGCTGCCATTACGCTCATCATCCCGCCAGCTAAAGGTAGCACCTTGTCCACCGCCGCTAGACCTAGTAACTTCATCTACACCGGGGAACCAGTGCGACCATGTGCTTGGGCTGGTGAGAACCTCCCAGACAACTTCCGGTGGCGCATTGATTTCTACTTCACGATTAAATTTGGGCATTTGACCTCCTTCTTTCCAATAAATTATTAATAAAATTCGTAATCGCCTAGCCCTGTTGACGGTGGCTTTTGAATTTGTGTTAGCTGTGGTGGGGCTCCAGATTGAACAGGGGGTTGTGCGTTTACTTTGTCAATGATACGTTTTCTATCAACTATTGACAAATAGATTGGTAAATGGTCACATTTTGCCTAGTGTGGCATAGTGGCGGCCAGTTGTATGCGTTCCAAGAATTCGCTTAGCATCATGGCTGTTGCCCCCCAGACCTTGTGAGAACCGACGCTAAAGAAGGGAATAAGCAGATCGCGGCCACGTAGTTGCCACATTTCTTCGCGCCGCGTAGCAGGATTGAGGAGGTGATTAAGTGGTGCTTCGATGATTTCGGCAACTTCATAGGGGGCGGGATGGAAGATCGGCCGTTGCCCTTTGTTATACCAGGCGACAAAAGGATGTACTTCGAAATCGGAGGGCATAATGTAGATAGGGGTGATTTGACCTAGAATGGTCAGATGATGGGCGGGTACGCCAATTTCCTCATGGGTTTCGCGCAGGGCGGTAGTGGGCAAGGCTTCGTTGGGTTCTCGTTTGCCGCCGGGGAAGGAGATTTGTCCAGCATGGGCACGCAGATCGTCGCGGCGACGGGTGAGGACAAGATGGAGTTGATCTCTTTGACAGTATAAAAGAATGAGGACGCTGCCAATGCGGGGCTGGCCGGGATCGTCGGGGAGGCGCATGTTTTGGCGGAGGACAGGGGCCATTTTGAGTTGGGCAGAACGGCCGTCGAAATTTGTTAATTGTAAGGCTTGTTTGACAGTTTCAATGGTGATACTCATAAAATAAAAGAGCCGGTGATGTGAACACCAGCCCTGTTGAATGAGATATTGACCCGTAGCCCTCAGGTGCCATTGCTGGCCCGGAAAATATAGCCAGTACCTCGCTCAGAGGTGATGTAGCGGGGGCGCGACTTGTCCTTTTTATCCTCGATCTTGCTGCGGAGGCGGTGCATGTGAACATGAAGTCGATCTTCGTAGGCTGGTTCCAAGGGCCAGAGGCGTCGAATGATGAAGTCGGTAGTGACGGTGCGCCCAGCGTTACGCATGAGGATGTAAAGGAGTTTAGTCTCAGTGGGAGTCAGGCGCACTTCTTCGCCTTTTATAAAAGCTTGCCGATTGGGAAAATCTATCTCTAAGCGATCATCTACGACTGTACGGGAATCAAGTGTATAGGCGAAGTCGCCCATACGGCGCAAAACCCGCTTGACACGAGCGACGAGTACATCAGGGCTAAAGGGCTTGACAATGTAATCCTCTGCATGTTTTTCTAGCCCTTCGATAACGGTGTCTTCGTCGCTAACGGCCGTTAACATGACGACGGGCAAATCACTGAACTGATGCAGTTCATTGCATAATTCAAAGCCACTCATGCCTCCTGGCATGTGATAATCTACAATTGCTAGGTGAGGCAAGCCACGACGGTTGATAATTTGCAGAGCTTCTTGCCCAGAAACGGCCGTTACCACTTGGAAATCGGCGTGCTCCAAAGCATGCTGAACAATACGGAGTGTGTATGTGTTATCATCAACTGCTAAGATTGTTTGCTGCTGATGCGAATCTGTTGCTGTCTCAAACATAGAATTAATACCTCAAATAAATCAAAAATAACAAACTCTGCATGTGTAAATAAAATTTTGGGCGATAAATATAAAAAGTTAAATATGGTCATTATCCCGGCTTTTTCGGAAATAACGTGATCCCATTCAAAGGGAAAATTGGCTCCAACTAAGTTTCTCGCACCCCAAAATCTTACTCCAGAGTACCCAATACTCCTATTGGATGTCAACAAATTTGCGGCAGCGATGACTTCTAGCCCTTCACACCGAAAAATGTATAACCTGTTCCCCTTTCTGAAAGAATATATTTTGGCTCACTATGCGCATCTTCTATTTTACGCCGTAAGCGATGAACATAAACACGTAATCTATCTTCATAAGCAGCCTCCAAAGGCCACAGACGACGCAAGATAAAATCAGTTGTCACAGTGCGACCAGCGTTGCGCATCAAAATGTATAAGAGCTTTGTCTCAGTTGGTGTCAGTGAGACATCTTCACCATTAATGACAGCCCGTTGTCCAGGAAAATCAATTTGCAGCCGTTCATCCACCTTGGTTAAAGGATCGAGTGTATAGGCAAAATCACCAACACGGCGCAGAACCCGACGTACACGGGCGGCTAACTCACCAGCATTAAAGGGCTTGGTCATGTAATCTTCAGCATATTGTTCGATGGCTGATACGATTGTGGATTCTTCATTAATGGCCGTCAGCATGATAATGGGCAAATCGCAATACTCTAGTACTTCTTCACAAAACTCGAAGCCATCCATACCTAAGGGCATATTAATATCCACTATTGCCAAATGGGGTAGACCATGCCGTTTTATTTTTTCTAGCCCTTCTTCCCCGGAGATGGCTGTGGTAATTTCAAAGTCAGCTGATTCTAATGCACTCTCTACCAAACGTAAGATGTAAGTGCTATCATCAACTGCTAAAATGCGGTAAGGATTGCCATCAACTTGTTTCATCTGTTTCCAATTAATTTAATCTTTGTTACAGTTGTTGGTGGGTCCAAACGGCCGTCATTGTAAACAAAATTAGCAGACCCCAAGCTTGTCAAGGATAGCAGGAATCAAGGAACAAAGCAATTGGCAGTTGTGTATTTTGCCACCTCCTGGTTTATCGGTTTATGGTTAGCCTCACTCTGGCAATTAGAGGTGCAGATGTGGCTGATTTTTGGTGGAGTTTGCTTATTAACGGCCGTTCTCACTCGCCGTTTTTCCCAGTTTAGTTTAGGTATGGCTTGCCTGTGTGTCTTGTTTGGGGGTGGCGCCCGCTATGTTACGGCCGTTCCTCAAATTAACGAATCTCACATTGCTTATTACAATGGCACACGCGATATTACCATCACCGGTCTTGTCACCGACGAACCCGATATCCGTGATCGTTTCATCAATCTGCGCCTTACCGTTAGCCAAGTCACCCTCAATGATGGCACAACTTACCCTGTCACCGGCGAAACCCTCGTCACTACCTTCCGCTTCCCTATCATCGAATATGGTACAGAAATTGAAGTCACTGGCCAGCTTGAGACGCCACCCGAAGGTGAAACCTTCAATTACAAAGCTTACCTTGCCCGACAAGGCGTACACAGCCTCATGGCTAGACCCGAGCTTGTCATTCTGGCCGAAAGACAAGGCCACCCATTCTATCAGGCCATCTTTGACCTCAAAGCGCAAGCTCAAGCTACCATTACCCAACTCATTCCCAACCCCCAAGCGGCGCTACTCACTGGCATCCTCTTGGGCAATGACAATGGTATCCCGCCAGACTTAGCTGAAGATTTTCGTGTCACAGGTATGACGCACATTATTGCCATATCGGGGTTCAACATATCCATCTTGATCGCCATCCTGGTTGGTATAGCCAGCAATTTCCTGTCACGGCGAGGAGCGGTCATTTTCGCTATCAGTGGTATTGCGCTTTACACTATTTTGGTGGGGGCCGATGCTTCGGTGGTGCGGGCAGCCATTATGGGCGGCATCTATCTCTTCACCAATCGTTGGCTGGGACGGCCGAACTTTGTCTTTGCTTCTCTTTTCCTCTCTGGCTTGCTAATGACGTTGGTCGATCCCTTCACCTTGTGGGATGTGGGCTTTCAGCTTAGCTTCACGGCCACCCTAGGGCTGATGCTTTATGGAACCCCCTTCAGCCAGTGGGCACGTGCCCGATTGCTGCGTTGGCTGGATGAAGGGATTGTCAATCAGATTATGAAGATTTTGTCTGAAGCGGTGCTCCTTACCCTAGCAGCACAGGTATTGACCTTGCCTCTGATGATGGCCTACTTCGGCCAACTATCACTGATCAGCTTGTTAGCCAATGCCTTTATCTTGCCCGTGCAGTCGGGACTGATGTTGTGGGGTGGCTTGGCCACGCTGGGGGGATTGATGATTCCTGTGGTGGGGCAGATTTTTGCTTGGGTGGCTTGGGTTTTTCTCTCTTATACGATTTGGCTGGTGCGTCTCTTTGCTGGTGTGCCGGGGGCAACTGTGCCTGTAGATATTTCGTTGCTGGGCGTTATTTTTATCTATCTGGTGATCGCTGGGTTGACGTGGTATGCCAAGCAGGATGGCGAACAACGCAGTGAGATTCGGACGAAACTAGGGCACAATCTATCGCAACGAACGGCCGTAATAGCAAGTTTGTTGCTGGCCATATTGACGGTCAGTTGGCATAGAGGCCAGCCGGATGGACAGTTGCATATTGTGTTTATGGATGTGGGGCAAGGTGATGCGACATTAATTGTGACGCCAAACGGCCGTCAACTGCTTATAGACGGTGGCTTTTATCCCAGCGTACTTAATGATGAGCTTGGGCGGCAGATGCCCTTTTGGGACAAGGAAATTGACATCATGGTTGCTACCCATCCTGATGCCGATCATGTGTCAGGTCTGGTGGAGGTGTTTGATCGGTATGTAATCGGCCGTCTCATCACCGACGGTGAAGGGGTAGGGGAATCGCCCATTTACGATGAAGTGCTTTTGGCGGCCGAAGCCGCAGGGACGCCCATTCATCCAGCTCAAGTGGGCGAAGTGCTTCTGTTAGACGAGGATATTCACCTGGAAGTGCTTCATCCTGGCCCCACCTTGAATACGGAGAGCCGCAATGAAAACTCGATTTCCATGCGCTTGGTCTACGGAGACTTTACCCTTTTGTTTACAGGTGATGCGGAAGAACGGGCTGAGAGGGAGATGTTGGCAACGGGGTTGCCGCTACAATCGCTGGTTTTCAAGGCCGGGCATCACGGCTCACGTTCCTCTAGCACCATGCCCTTTTTGGAGGTAGTGCGGCCCCAGATTATTGTGGTGTCGGCTGGGTTGGACAATCGTTTTGGTCACCCTCATCCAGAGATGTTAGCGCGGGCGGCGGCAGTGGGAGCGGCCGTTTTGCGTACCGATGAGTTGGGCACAATTGAGGTCATCACTGATGGACATACTATGTGGTGGCAGGCAGGGCCGTGAGGATAATGTAAGTTGCCTTCTGTTCTTAACACAATGTGCCTGTTACACTCCTACGAAATATTAGAGGAGATAATGGCATGACAATTTCTGGAACAAACGGGGCACAATCGGTGAAGGTGGCGACTTGGAGCGAGTTGGCTGATCGCCAGCCTGCATATGCCCTGGTGGCTAATGTAGATTTGGTGCTGATTCGGTATGATGAGCAAGTGTCAGTGTTATACGGCCGTTGCCTGCATCGTGGCGCACTACTGGCGGATGGCACGGTGCGGGGCGATGATCTGATCTGTGGCGTACACAACTGGGATTATCGTTATGAAACGGGGGTGAGTGCCTATAATAATAAAGAGGTTTTGCCTAAATTCAAAGCTTGGGTGGATGTGGCGGCTGATGCAGTATATGTGGATGAAGCGGAAATTTCAGCTTGGCATGAGCAGAACCCCCAAGCATATCAGCGCGACAGCTATTTGGGACTGTATGAAGATTTGCACGGCGGGGCAGAGGAGCCACACAATAAATATATTCGTAATCTGGCTAAGAATGGCTTGAGCAAGGTGGGGCATCATGGCCAGGTTTCGGCCATGGGCGTGCCTTTGACGGAACTGCCACGCTGGGAGGATATTCAGATTTTGACGGGTCAGTTGGCCAAACGGCCGTTGTTGGATGACGCTCCCGTAGGGACTGAATTGATTATTGGGCCAGAGGCAAAACGGCCGTTGCACTTAGAAATCCCCCTCTTTGTCAGCGATATGAGCTTTGGGGCTTTGAGCGAGGAGGCCAAAGTGTCCTTGGCACTGGGGGCCGAAATGGCTGGCACAGGCATTTGCTCCGGTGAGGGTGGCATGTTGCCTGAAGAGCAAGCCGCTAACTCACGCTACTTCTATGAACTAGCTTCCGCAAAATTTGGCTGGGACATCAACAAAGTGAAAGGGGTTCAAGCCTTTCATTTCAAAGGTGGACAGGGGGCTAAAACGGGTACAGGAGGACATTTACCGGGCAGCAAAGTGGTGGGCAAAATTGCTCAGGTGCGCGGTTTGGCTGCGGGTCAAGACGCAGTTAGTCCAGCCACCTTCCCTGATTTGATTACGGTTGAAGATTATCGTCAGGTTGCGGTCGAAGTGAGGGCGGTGACTGGTGGTATTCCGGTGGGATTCAAGCTTTCAGCTCAACATATCGAGGCTGATATAGATTTTGCCTTAGACATTGGGGTGGATTACATCATCCTCGATGGGCGGGGTGGTGGTACTGGGGCCGCACCTAATCTGTTCAAGAACAACATCTCGGTGCCCACAATGGTGGCCTTAGCCCGAGCACGGCGGCATCTGGATATACGAGAGGTGAGCCGGCGGGTGACGCTGATCATCACGGGTGGGTTACGCACAGAATCAGATTTTGTTAAGGCCATGGCTCTAGGCGCGGATGGGATAGCCATTGCCAATTCGGCCATGCAGGCCATTGGCTGCCTAGGGATGCGGGCTTGCCATACTAACAACTGTCCAGTAGGTATTGCCACCCAGCGGCAAGATTTGCGAGCACGGCTGGTCATCCGGCAGTCAGCTAAGCATTTGCAAAACTTTTTGCAGGCGTCAGTACATTTAATGCAGGTGTTAGCGCGGGCTTGTGGGCATGATCATCTCAATCAATTTGTGTTGGATGATTTAACGACTTGGAAGCGTGATGTGGCTTATCTAGCGGGTGTGCCTTATGGTGGGGTTGCTCCTTTATAAGCATATAATCAGCGTCCATGTGTATCGTTTTACTTTCTACTTATGATTTGGGGCATCAACCGTTTGGGTTGGCTTCGCCAGCGCGGTGGTTGCGGGAGGCGGGGGCGGTGGTGGATTGTGTAGATTTGGCGATACGGCCGTTTGCCGCACACACGGCTCTCTTTGCTGAAGCCCAACTGATTGCCATTTATTTACCCATGCACACGGCTACGCGGTTGGCGATTGCGGCGATTAAGCGTATTCGGCAGCTGAATCCAGGGGCGCATTTGTGTGCCTATGGCTTGTATGCGCCGCTGAATGAGGACTATCTACGGCAGGTGGGGGTGCAGACGATTTTGGGTGGGGAGTTTGAGCAGGGGTTGCTGGATTTGTATCGTAGTTTGGTGAGCCGACAGTCAATTGAATTGCCCGCTATTTCACTGGCGCGACAGCAGTTTCAGGTGCCAGATCGGTCTGATTTGCCGCCATTAGCTGAATATGCACAAGTGCAGGTGGGGCAGGCGGCGCGACTTTTGGGCTATACAGAAGCCTCGCGGGGGTGTAAGCATCGATGTCGTCATTGTCCGATTGTGCCCGTATATAACGGTCGTTTTCGTATCATCCAACCCGACATCATCTTAGCCGACATCCGACAACAAGTGGCAGCAGGGGCGCAACACATTACTTTTGGCGATCCTGATTTTTTCAATGGCGCAGGACATGCTGTGCCATTAGTGAAAGCGTTGCATAGGGAATTTCCTGCACTAACGTATGATGTCACGATTAAGATTGAGCATCTGCTGAAGCATTGGGAGCTTTTATCCACTTTGCGGGACACGGGCTGCCTGTTTGTGACGAGTGCGGTGGAGGCTGTGGATGACCAAATCTTGACGATTTTGGATAAGGGGCATACGCGGGCTGATTTTGTAGCGGCGGTGAGTCTGTGCCGTGAGGTGGGGCTGGTGCTGAACCCCACGTTTGTGGCGTTTACACCTTGGACGACCATTCAGGGATATGTAGAACTATTGGCGATGTTAGACAACTTGGGGCTGGTGGATCATGTGGCACCGATTCAGTATGCCATTCGGCTGTTGCTGCCGGAGGGGTCACGGTTGTTGAAGCTAGAAGATGTGCAAGGACTGATACGGCCGTTTGACCAAACAGCCCTCGTCTATCCCTGGTCACACCCTAATCCCCAAATAGATGAGTTGTACGAGACTGTGTTCCGGCTGGTGCAAGCCAATCAGAAAAGTGGCGAGTCGCGGCGACTGCATTTTGAGCGGGTGTGGCAGGCGGCGGTTGCCCTGCTGCCGCCGGAGGCTGTGCCATCGCGCGTGAGTCAACCAGCGGAGATGGCAGTGCCTACCTTAAGCGAGAGTTGGTACTGATGAGCAGAGCCATTTTCGGGGCAGTTTGCTTCCGATTTCGTTTGAGGATTGGGATTTGCCCCTAAATCCTTATCCCAACTGAGACAATTTTGGTTTTTGGCAGTAACTGCTTACAATCAAGTGCAATGGAACGAGGCTTATGGTTGGCTCGATTGATGAGTTGTCTGCTGCTACTGCTTATGGTGGCTTGTTCTGATGGGGATGAGGCCACGGAAACACCTGAGCCTTTGGCAACAGAGATAGTGACAACGGCCGTTGCCGCTACAACCACCATGCCCTTCCCTGCCACCCCAACCCGTGTGCCCGCCACACCTGTCCCATCCCCTACACCAATTCAACTTCAAATTTCAGTGAGTGACCAGGATTTGGCTGAAAACGGCCGTCTCTTAATAGACAGTGTGCAAATTCCACGATCAGGCTGGTTAGTCATTCATGCCTGGCGTGATGGGGCTGTGGCTGAGGTGTTGGGGCAAACAGCCGTGACTCCACCCGTCGTCACTGACATCGAATTGCAAATTGATCCCCTGCAAGCAACCGATATACTGGTGGCAATGCTGCACGAGGATGCAGGGGAAGCGGGCAAGTATGAATTTCCTGGTGCTGATGAACCTCTTGTGGGTGCGGACGGCCCTGTGATGAGCCAATTTAACATTACCCATCAATTTTCTCTGCCGGAAATTGCAGTGACAAATCAGGTGATTACGGAAGACGGCCGTTTCCTCATAGATGATGTCTATGCTACAGACCCTGGTTGGTTGCTCGTTTATAGCGATGAAAACGGAACAACGGGTTCATTATTGGGATTTGCCCAGGTAGAGACAGGGCACAATGAGGCTGTGCCTATACAAATTCCTTGGCGCGAGGCGACCAATCAATTACATGCGCTCTTGGCAATGGATAACGGCCGTGTAGGCCTTTATGATGCCGATGAAGACCTGCCTATCCTTATAGCGGGTAATCCTGTTAAGGCTTCATTTGCGGTTAACCTGCCTCCTGACATCTTTGTCCTGGATCAACCTATATTGGATGGCAAGGTTGTTATTGAGCGGATTACCATGCGGGAGCAAGGCTGGGTGGTTGTGCATCCCGATGATGGCGGCCAGCTTGGCCTCATTGTTGGCTTTGCTTTTTTAGAAGCAGGCGTGAACGAACATATCATAGTAGATCTGCTCACAAACAATGTGACATCTCAGATGTACGTAAAAGTACATGAGGATACCAATCGCATAGATGAGTTTGATTATCCTGATGGCGATAATCCTTTATTTGCTGATGGGCGGGTCTTCCCCCCAGAACCATTCCGCACAGATGCGAACAACTATTTAATTACACAAGATCAGGTGGTGGGAACGGCCGTTACAATTCCTCTCGCTGTGGTCCAAGCCAATAGTTGGCTGGCTATCTATGACAACGATCAGCAAACAGACCCCCTTGGCATCATTTGGCTGCCAGCCGGCATCAACCGTGATGTGCGTGTCGAAATCACATCCGGACAGGCAGGCGATATGCTTTATGCTACTCTCCATGCCGATAGCGATACGGCACAGCAGTTTGACTTCCCGGATGGCAATGATCTACCCTTGCAGCGCAATCGGACTGTGATACAGTCTCCCTTTCTGCTTAGGGCTGACGATTAAATGAAATACGGAATTGAATCGTCAACTTAGAGAAACGGTAAGGATACACCTTCGTTGTTTTATTTAATTTCCGTTCCTGAGATAGTAGGAAGGTCAGAGTCGAGATAATATGGACTTATGCTATGACAATTGAGTCGAATGAAGCACAACATACAATCCTAGTAGTCGAGGATGAAAGTATCGTTTTACTTTCATTGCAAATGGCTTTAGAGGATTTTGGATACCGAGTAATCACAGCTACAAATGGACATGATGCCCTACAAATTTTTGACCAACACAAAAATGAAATTTCCCTTGTTGTCACCGATATGTCTATGCCAGGTATGGATGGGATGGCCTTGTTAGTTGCTTTGCGAGCTAAAGCGCCACGTCTCAAAGTCATTGTCATGAGTGGGCATTTGTTAAATACAGGTGTTTTATCTGACTATCATCATAAACCTACACGCCATATCACGAAACCTATTGGGCTGGCTGACCTCATCACTATCGTTGAGGATATATTGGCCCATTAGGTTGTTGTCAGTGGGCAAGCTATTTTTATTCCGCCTGACAACCTATGCTATAATGCCACGTTTGATTTCTGAAAATTAGGGAAAATCTATGCAATCAACACTTCCTCCTACTCAAGAAGTACGCCCACAACGTAGCTTCAAAGAGTATCTTGGCTTAACTTTGCGGGGCATCTGTATGGGTGCGTCTGATATTGTGCCTGGTGTGTCCGGGGGCACAATGGCCTTTATTTTGGGCATCTATGAAGAACTTATTGACTCTATTCGCACAGTTGGCCAGCCTCCTTTCATTCAAGCTGTGCTCAAGTTCCGGATCAAAGATGCTTTGCAAATTTTGAATTGGCAATTTCTCCTAGCAATTGGTTTGGGCATTCTCATTGCTATCTTTACGCTGGCGCAGGGGCTAGAGTGGCTTTTGCTCAATCAGCCTGTCTATTTGTGGAGCTTCTTTTTTGGCCTTGTCTTGGCTTCTGTGTTCACAGTGAGTAAGCGGGTGGAGGCGTGGACACCTTCATTGATAGGGGCGACGGCCGTTGGGGCCATTGCCGCCTTTATACTTGTGGGATTAGTCCCAGCCCAAACGCCTGATACTTGGTGGTTCCTCATTCTCAGCGGGGCCTGTGCCATTTGCGCCATGATCTTACCTGGCATCTCAGGGGCTTTTATCTTAGTGCTGTTGGGCAAATATCAATTTGTGCTTAATGCAGTGAATGAGCGCGATGTTGCCACTCTTATTTTGGTGGCAATTGGGGCCGGAATTGGCCTTGTCTCCTTCGCCCAGATTTTGGGCTGGTTATTCAAACGGTATCACAACATGACTGTGGCTGTTCTTATTGGCCTCATGATCGGCAGTTTGCGCAAAATATGGCCTTGGAAGATAGATGTAGCTTGGTTGCAAGATGCGGCTGGCACATTGGTTTTGGATAGTCATGGCGAACGGATTGTAACGCAACAAAGCCTGGCTGCTCCTGACTTTGCTACAAGTGCGGGCGTGACGGAGTTTGCTATTGCCTTGGCATTGGCCTTGCTTGCCTTTGGCTTGATTCTAGGTTTGGATCGCCTCGCCAATCGCAAGGGCTAACTATTTGACATTACCCAATTATCAATTGCTCAAAGCAGCTATTCGGAAAAGAAGTTTTCACCTATGGGTTGGCATATCTGAATAGCGATTACCGAAATATGACACAACAAATTGATGCCATTGTTTTTGATTTAGATGATACGCTGATTGATTGGTCGGCCCAGACATTAAGCTATGGCGAGATTGCCCGACCCCATGTGGGCAAAATGTATGATTATTTAACGGCCGAAAAACATCCTCTGCCTGACAAAGAAGCCTTTTACAAGCAGTATCGCCGCACGATTTTGGCGAATTGGCAGGAGGCTCAAGGGGTGTGGACGGATGTGAGTCTATATAATTCGCTGACGCAGCTATTTCAAGAACTGGCACTCGACCTACCGGGTATTGATTTTGAGGCAGTTATGCGAGCCTATGATTGGCAGCCTGTGCCTAATGTACAGCCGTTTGATGATACAGTGGCCGTGTTAACGGCCGTGCAATCCAAGTACAAGATCGGCCTCATCACTAACTCTATGCTGCCCATGTGGATGCGCGATGTGGAGTTGGAGGCCTATGGTCTAATTGATTATTTTGATGCCCGGACGACCTCGGGAGACGCGGGTTATCTGAAACCACATACGGCCGTCTTCCATTACATGCTCAATCAACTTGATGCATCACCCCAGCGGGCCATCTTTGTCGGCGATAGCCCCGATCATGATATTGCTGGGGCCAATGCCACAGGCATGATCAGTGTCCTGATGTCCCCACCTCATCTCAACCGTGATCTTAATGGCACAAGGCCGGATTACATCATTACCCATTTACAGGAATTACTCGATATTTTGGAGGGATTAGAGGCTGGAGACTAGAGCCTGTTCGTTTCTACTTTTCACTAACCAATCTCTCTGCTCAAGGATAACTATGAAAACTGGACGAAATGACCCTTGTTATTGTGGCAGTGGTCTGAAATATAAAAAGTGCCACCTGAAAATTGACCAGGCTAAAGAAAAAGCGCGGCGGGCCAGCAAGATGGCTGTGCAGTGGCTAGGGCGTGATTTGCTAGCTTTTGCCCGTGAAGAACGCTTTGCTGAGGCTTTTGCCACAACCCTCACCAAGTTTTGGGACGGTCACTACAACATTGAAAACGCAGAAGAGATGAGCAGGGATGAAGCCTTGCGTTTTGCTGATTGGTTTGCTTTCGACTACATTCAATCTGATGGCTCTCGCCTCATTGAGGTTTATAAGGAGGAAAAGTGGGAGGATTTGTCTGAAGTGCAACAGCAGGTGTTGGCTAGCTGGCTAGAAGCAGGCGCATTCAGCGGTTATGAATTGCTGGATTATGATGGACAGATTTTACAACTCCGCGAATTTATCTCTGGCGATGAGTATGAAGTGTATGAGCCGGGTGGTCGTGGTGATGTGGAGGTAGGGGAAGTTGTCCTGACACGATTGGTCAAGGTGTTGGATCATTGGGAATTCAGCACGGCCGCTGCTTATTTGCCTGTAGATGAGATTGGGGACTTACGAGAGAAGATGGCCGCTGCCAAAACTACCGAACAGGATAAACATCCTGATATATCTCACACCGACTTCATGCGCCGCCACAACTATCTCATTATCCATCATGCCCTAGCCCAAGCTGAACGCAAAAAACGGCCACCTGTTGCCAGACTCGATCCCGAACGCCCCGATAAGAAAACCCAGGCTGTCGCTCGACAGGTGCGTAAAAGATTTGGTTGAAAGTGCGTCAGGTGCCTTGGTTCAAGAATTAAGTGGCACCTGACGCCTGATAAATGATGCCTAAGACTCTTCTCATTCATCCCCAAACTACTCCTCTGCATGGCACGATTCGTGTGCCTAGTGACAAATCTATTAGCCACAGGGCGGTGATGCTGGCCGCGTTGGCTGAGGGTACAAGTCAGGTGCGTAACTGGCTACCTGCGGGCGACACAATTGCAACCCTGGAGGCGATGCGTGCGATGGGCGTGACCATTGATGTGCGCGAAATCTCGCCGCAAAGCTGGGATTTGCAGATAGCAGGGCGCGGACTGCATGGGTTGCAGCCACCTCAAGAACCATTGGATTGCCGCAATGCCGGCACTTGTATGCGGTTAATGGCAGGGATCATGGCAGGGCAAGTTTTTCCTTCGGTGTTGGATGGCAGCGAGCAGTTGCGCAAACGGCCGATGCGCCGTATTACAGATCCCTTGCAGTTGATGGGGGCCAAGATTGAATCGATAAACGGCCGTGCCCCTCTCTCTATCAGCCCTAGGCAGCTACAGGGTATTGAATATCGCATGAATGTGGCCAGTGCCCAGGTGAAGAGTGCTGTGCTGTTGGCTGGTCTTTATGCCATTGGCAACACCTCTGTCTATCAGCCGGGTCCAGCACGCGATCATACGGAACGCATGTTGGCGGCGATGGGGGTACCGATTATGACGGAGGGGGATTGGGTAAGGTTGAAGATTGGAGATTGGGGGATTAAGCGATTGGCGGCCCAGGATTTGACGGTGCCGGGTGATATTTCTTCGGCGGCTTTCCCGTTGGTGGCCGCTGCAATTGTGCCCCATTCGCAAATTACGGTGACAAATATTGGCTTTAATGACACGCGCACGGGTATTTTGGATATGTTGCAAGGGATGGGGGCTGCTTTTTCGGTGGCGAATGAACGAGTGACAGGTGGGGAAACGGCCGTTGACCTCACCTTCACCTTTGACGAACTCCATAGCACTGACGTAGGTGGCAAAACAGTGGTGCGCGGCATAGACGAATTCCCCATTTGGGCAGTGGCCGCCACCCAAGCGGCAGGCGATAGCACTGCGTGTGATGCAGCCGAACTACGTGTCAAAGAGGTGGATCGTATCAGCGTGTTGGCAGGGGAATTGAAAAAGCTAGGTGTAGTGTTGACTGAACATCCTGATGGCTTTACTGTTCATGGCCCCACCCGTTTGCACGGTGGCGAGGTAGATAGCCACGATGACCACCGTTTGGGTATGTCATTGGCCATAGCTGGCCTTGTCGCCACAGGCAACACAGTGGTTCACAATGCCCATTGCATCGCCGACAGCTTCCCCGGCTTTGTGGAAACGATGCAATCACTGGGAGCAAATATGGAATGGGTGGATTGATTTCAGATTGGTTTTATCTTGAAGATTGAACTAATCTCCACTCAATGATTTCTGGCAAAACGCAACTTGTCGGCCTAATTGGCTGGCCAGTTTCGCACAGTTTTAGCCCAGCCATGCACAATGCGGCTCTGGCCCAGTTGGGATTGGATTGGGCCTATGTGCCTTTGCCTGTTCTGCCGGAGGATGTGGCAACAGCTGTGCCTGCGTTGCCTAGCCTCAACTTTCGTGGTGTCAATGTCACCGTGCCCCATAAACAAGCTGTCATGCCTTTTTTGGCCCAAATTGAAGCAGGAGCACAGGCCATTGGCGCAGTGAATACGATTGTGGTGCAGGGAAGTGGCAGAGCATCAGAAGCTGTACATTCCCATTACCAGCTATAT
Source organism: Promineifilaceae bacterium (SeqCode) (assembly GCA_965223555.1). Taxonomy (GTDB): domain Bacteria; phylum Chloroflexota; class Anaerolineae; order Promineifilales; family Promineifilaceae; genus CBDCWU01. The sequence continues at coordinate 672,158 of CBDCWU010000009.1, read as the reverse complement.
GGTTATAACACGGATTGGACAGGTTTTTTGGCCGATTTGCAAGAACATGGGGTGATGGTCAAGGGGCGTGACTGTTTGGTTTTAGGGGCGGGGGGATCAGCGCGGGCGGTGGCTTATGCCTTGAGGCAGCGGGGAGCACGGGTGATCGTATTAGCGCGGCGGTTGGAGCAAGCACAAGCGGTGGTTAAGGCTTTGCCCAGTGGCGAGTTGACAGCTGCCCCATTGACACTATTGTCTACGCTGATAGCCCAGACAACTAGGCCGCTGATTGTCAATAGCACGCCCCTAGGTATGACGCCAAATAGGGATAACAGCGTATGGCCTGATGATTTACCCTTTCCCCACCATGCCATCTTATATGACCTCGTGTACAATCCCATAGAGACAAAATTGATGCAACAGGCGCAAGCGGCTGGTTGCCAGGCCATTAATGGGCTGGGAATGCTCATTCATCAAGGGGCGGAGGCTTTTCGTTTGTGGACGGGGCTACACCCAGATGTAGAAGTGATGCGTGAGGCCGTATGGAGACAACTGTATGACAAAGGCTAAATTATTTTTGGTGATGATGTTGGTGGTGGGGGTAACGGTCGTTATTATGCTGTTTGGACGTGGGAAAACGGCCGTGGCTGATACAAAGACTATCACCCATATTCTCTATGATAGCTCCCTTAACACGGGCACACCCGATACACAAGATATGATTTACCTGACCCAACCATCACCCCCCTTCCCGCCCTCGCAAGCCAGCCAAACCTTCAATGGCACTGTGACTATTTTAGACACGACAGCCACCAATGAGGATTATGCTGGATACTTTGCCCCCGAAGATTTTGCCGATCTGGATCGCAATCTAGGTTATCAAATCACTTTCACAGTAAAGATTAATAGCGAAAGCCATGACAACGATAATCGAGCTGGTTTTAGCATTATTGCTCTCAGCAATGATGTGAAAGGTATTGAGTTAGGTTTTTGGCAAAATGAGGTTTGGGCACAGCATGATGACGCAACAGGTTCGCTTTTTACACACGGCGAGGGTACAGCATATGACACAACCAGTGGCTTGATCGCTTATGAATTAGCCATTATTAGTGACACCTATACGCTTTCGGCTAATGACACACCCATTCTGACCGGCCCACTGCGCGACTATAGTAATTTTATGGGAATCATTGACCCTTACGAAATCCCCAACCTGCTCTTTTTAGGCGACGACACCACCTCAGCCCAAGCCCTCATCCAACTCTCTTATGTGGCCGTGACTGTGACCGAGCCACCAATTGAACCAACAGATTTTCTTTACTTACCCTCGGTCACTCAGCCATAATCACAGCTAGGTAAATCTGTATATGCCCCTGGTAGTTGGCACGGCTACTAGGGGCATGTTAAGAGTGGCAACTAACCTTCAGCCGTAGAGGGATCAATCACAGTTGTAACGGCCGATATCCGATTTGCCGGAGCACCTGTCTGTTGGGCATGTTGGCGTATCAGTTCTTCATTTTCCGCAATATAGACACAATAAACCTTATCGTCGGTAACATAACTATGTACCCACTGAATTTGTGACCCTAACTCGGCCAACACATTACAACTATTTTGCGAAGCACCTTGCAACTGTTCAGCCGACAACTGTCCGGCTCCTGGCATCTCGCGTTCAATAACATATTTGGGCATAACAAATCTCCTTTCACTAAAAAATGTATATTTCTAAAAGGCTTAGACCATAGTAGCCAAACCTCAACTTACAACCTTCCATAATTCAATAACGTTGCCAGTCGTCACATCATACCAACCCCCTTCGGTAAGTTCGGCTTCCCACGAGTCAACGAATATCTTTTCTTGAAAAGCAGTTGCTGCTTGCATCGTGTCAAATTCCACTTCGGCCGCAACCAAATCATGATCACCGAAAACAGCGATGTAGATACGGGAGTTCACATTGGCATCTAAGCTTTTGATATTTTCCTTAAGCATTCTGACCACCTTGCTACTATGACCTCTCTTGGCTCTTGCCGTTCCGCGAATGATATACATGGCTGCCTCCAAAAATTCTAAGATGTAAATAGTTTAGCCCCGCTGCGTCACGGGAACGTCTATGCCATCGTCAATCCAGTGTACATTTCTCATTCCAGATTTGGATATAGGCTAGGTTTCAGCTTGCCTTTAAATTTTGTTGGCGGGCTGTCATTATGCTATGCTACTCACACCTGTAGAGATCACATTGTATGGGGAATCACTATGCTAAAGGTTCAATTGTTGGGAAAATTTGATGTCAGTTTGAACGGCCGTTCCTTGATAATATCCTCACGCCCTGCCCAATCCTTGCTCGCCTACCTTATCCTCAATAGCGGTAAACTGTATCGCCGTGAAAGAGTCGCTGGCTTACTCTGGCCCGACTCCGGCGAGAAACAAGCTCGGCACAACTTGCGCCAAACCTTGTGGCGTTTGCGTCAGAGCATTGGTGATGATTATCTCGTCACAGACAAAGTTTCAATCGGATTTAACAGCCACGCTGAGTACATCCTTGATGCCGACGTGCTACAAAAACAAAACGATTCAAGTGACACCTTAATCCAAAGCGTGTCTGTCTATGAAGATGTTCTGCTGCCAGGCTTCTATGATGAATGGGTGCTTTTGGAACAGGAACGATTGCAGGCCATCTTTGAAGACCGAATGCGGACGCTGCTGGATAAACTGATACACGAAGCGCGTTGGCGGGAGACTTGTGAATGGGCCGAGTATTGGTTGGCGCGGGGACAAATGCCAGAAGCCGCTTACCGCGCTTTGATGATGGCTCATGCTGGACTTGGCGATCAGGCCAATGTGAAGAATGATTTCCAACGATGTGCAACTGCCTTGGAAAAAGAGTTAGGCGTCGAACCTTCGCTAGAAACAGAAAACCTATTTCATAGTCTGATTTCCGGCCAAATCATGCCGCAGACACAACCGCCTACTGCCCGCCCTCCCGTGAAACTGCCTGTCCAACCGACTCCCTTTATTGGCCGTGCCGATGATCTCAGCCGATTGGACATCCTTTTAGCTGACTCAACAACCAGATTAGTAACCATTCTTGGTGCTGGCGGGATCGGCAAAACACGATTAGCCATTGAAGCCGCCCGTAGGCAAGCAGATGCTTTTGCCGATGGCGTTTATTTTGTCTCTTTGGCTGCTGTAGATGATCCAACATTGATTATCACGCCCATAGCAACGGCCATTGACTTTGCGTTCCACGTGCGCGATCAACGTGAGAAATGGGAGCGAGAGCTTCAAAATGAACAATTGCTGGCCTATTTGCGCGACAAGCAGATGCTGTTGGTGCTAGATAATCTTGAGCATCTATTAGAAGGAATCCCCTTGTTGGCTGAAATATTGCAATGTGCCTGTGATGTGAAGATGTTGGCGACCTCACGGGAGCGACTTGGTTTGCGGGGAGAAACAATTTACACAGTGGGGGGTCTCCGTGTGCCGCAACAGATAAACCCAGACTTGGCGATAACTGCTACTGATCACGATGCGCTTCAGCTATTTGTTAACTGCGCCGAACGAGTTCAGCCAGGGTTCAGGCTAACAGTCGATAATATAAACGATGTCATCACCGTCTGCCAATTGGTAGATGGCTTGCCACTGGGCATTGAACTGGCCGCGGCCTGGATAGGGCTGCTCACTCCGGCGGAAATTGCTACTGAAATTAAAACAAGCCTGGACTTTCTCTCGGCCAATTGGCGCGATATGCCAGATCGTCAACAAAGTATTCGCTCTGTTTTCGAGTCCTCCTGGAAGCGGCTGACCGATGGTGAGCAAGAACTGTTTCAACAGTTGTCAGTCTTTCGCGGCGGCTTTACTCGCCTGGCAGCCCAAAGCATAACAGGCGCAACGCTGCCCACATTAATGTCATTGGTCAATAAATCATTGGTGCGGCCCGATTTTACGGGACGGTATTACATCCACGAATTGCTACGACAGTTTGGCATCGAACGACTAACGACCGCACCAAATGATGAGACCATGACCCGAGACCGACATTGTGACTATTTCACCGCTTTTGTAAAGGAGCGGGAGGGGGATTTGAACGGCCGTAATCAGCATCAAGCCCTTACAGAAATTGAAGTAGAGATAGACAACATCCATCGTGCCTGGCAGTGGGCAATATCCCAGGATAAGTTGCAGGCCATTAGTGATGCCATGGAAGGCTTATGTGAATTTCATCGGATACGTGGTTTTTATGAGGAATATCTCTTCCCCACAACAGCAGTGGCTCTGGGCTGGGCGGGCTTATCTGATAAAGTGGAAGACCTTGATCAAGACACAATGTATAACGAATTAATTACTTGCTTGAATAATGCCAAACCAGATCGCTCAGATGCTACGACAAAGGATGTCATCCGGGCCAAAGTTTTGGCTCGAGCCGCTCGATTTCATTGTGAAAGCCCACGCAATGATTGGTTAGCCTGCTATGGAAGACGTGATGCTATGCAGGGTCTAAGTGAAATAGGAGCGCGTCAGGAAATGGCTTATCTCCTACGCTATCTGGCACACCTTTGGTTTACCCCTCAACAAGTACGCCATTTATATCAGCAAGCTCTTACCATTTTTCAAGAATTTAATGATCAGCGGGGTATGGCTGAGACAGCCTATCGTCTAGGCATGGTCGCCACAAAATTAGGCGAATTCCATAATGCTAAAAATTTATTTGCAGACAGTCGGGAAACACTACAAGCGTTAGGTCGCTTAGATACCATTGCTACTTGTTTGAGCGAGCTTGGCTTTACCCTTTGGGCTTTAGGCGACTACAAACAAGCCGAGATTGAATGTAAAGCAGGGTTAGCAGCCGCCAACTCTGTAAACTATCGTAGCAACGTGGCCGCCACGCAAAATTATCTAGCTCTGATTAAAATGAGTAACCATAAATATGAAGCAGCTCACGAGCTTTTACAAAACAGTCTGAGCATCTTCCGCGAAATCGGGCTACGTGGCATGGAAGCGGAAACAGCAGGGCAACTGGCTCAGTTAATGGCCGTTTCCGGCCAACTACTTAATGCCAAAGAGATGGCGCAAAAAAGCCTAACCATGTGTCAGGAATTAGATCATCAAGTTGGCCTGATCCGTCCGCTCACAGTGTTGGGTGAAGTGAGTCTGGGATTAGGGGAATTCCAGGCTGCTGAGAGCTATTTTCATGAGGCTGTGCAAACGGCCGTTGCCACCTGGATGATTCCTTATGCCCATCACGCCCTAGTTGGTTTAGCCCACTTACGGGCGGAACAAGGCGCGAATCAACAAGCATTAAACATCATATCTTTTATCCGCCAACAATCCGCCAGTTGGCACTGGTCTAAAATTTCTCTTGACTCTCTCCGTGATAAGTTAGCTTTACAAGTCTCAGAAGAAGAAATAACTGCGGCACAGCTATGGGGTAAAAAGAAAAATCTAGAACAACTCATTGCCAGTTTGGATATTAAGCGCACACTTTTAGATAATAAGGAAATAATAAATGAACCCACTTATTTTTGATGGGCACAATGATACCGTTTTGAAGTTTTTTGAGGAGCAAAAGACCAAAGCACCGCCGCGCTCCTTTTTCGAGCGTAGCCAAACGGGACATATTGATCTATCCCGGGCCCAAGCAGGTGGCTTAGGCGGTGGTTTTTTTGCCATTTTTGTGCCCAATGATTTGAAAAGGAAAAAGAAGAAAAAGAAGGATGTTTTTCCTGGTGAGAAGGATAATGATGATTCCGCTCCCCTGCAATATGAATTCCCGCTGCCACCGAGAGTAAAACGGCCGTATGCCCAAAAAGCCGTCATGATGATGATGTCCCAACTCATCCAGTGGGAAGCCCAATCTGAGGGCAAAATCAAAATCGTGTACACTGCCGACCAGCTAGAACATTGTTTGCAAAACGGTATCTTTGCCATCATCATTCATTTTGAAGGCGCGGAAGCTATAGACACAAACTTGGATGCTTTGCAAGTCTTTTATCAGGCAGGCCTGCGCTCGCTGGGGCCAGTTTGGAGTCGCCCCACCAAATTTGGCAATGGTGTTCCTTTCAATTTTCCCGCCACGCCCGACATCGGCGAAGGGTTAACCAAAGCGGGCAAACGGCTGATTAAGGCCTGCAATGAATTGGGCATTATGGTGGACATGTCCCACCTGAACGAGAAGGGTTTTTGGGATGTGGCTAAAATCAGTGATGCGCCCCTTGTTTGTACTCACTCGAACGCCCATGCTTGCTGCCCTTCGCCCCGCAACCTGACAGATAAGCAGTTGGATGTTATTGCTGAGACAGGCGGGGTGACGGGGATGAATTATCACAAGGGCTTTTTGCGAGCAGACGGCCGTTCCAACAAAGAAACGCCTCTCACTGAAATTGTACGTCATGCCGCCTACATCGCTGAACGCATTGGCGTCGATCATGTGGCCCTCGGCTCCGATTTTGACGGGGCCAGTATGCCTGAAGACCTTAAGGATGTGACAGGCCTGCCCAAGCTGTTAGATGCCTTCCGAGAGTATGGCTTCAATGAAGAAGAGATCACGAAGATCGCCCATGGCAACTGGCTGCGCGTATTGCGCCAGACTTGGCAACCATAAGAGGGACACTATGGCAAAACGTAAGACACCTGATCCCTTAATTGAAGCCTTGGAAGACGGCCGTTCTTATACCATTACCCTGGCTGACGGTGGTGATCTGGCCTCCATGCGAGCCGCGTTAAAGCATGGACAGACTTTGACCTATTCGCCAGTGACCGATTATGATCAGATTCAAGTGAATGATATTGTCATCGTCAAATGGCATGGCGGAGGCTATATCAATCATTTAGTAGGCGATAAACAAGACGAACAGTTCCTGATTGTCAACAGTCTGGGTACAGAAAATGGCTGGACACATGGCAGCAATATTTTGGGACGGGTGACAGAGCGCATTGATCCTGAACCACGTCCTACCGTGCCAGAAATGTTAGCCCAGATGGTAGCAGCGTATGAGTCCATCATCATGAAGGCGCAACTTTCCGTAGTTAATGCTGATCGCCTACTTTCTATTGCCTCAGATATGCAATGGTATGCTGACTTGATTGGGGCTGAAGCGTGGCAACAGTTACCCAGTCTCAATCAATGGAGTTTTGAGCAGCATTTATGGCATTTACTGAAAGAGGCTAAACGAGTTGATGAGCAGTCAACGGCCGATTCCCTTCATCGCCTTATCCATCATGGCAAGGAGCACATTGGGTATATTGCTATAGCCATGCCCACATGACAAAATTGGCGGCGGCAACTTAAGGTAAAAAGGAAATTGAAATGGACACATTATCAGAATTTATAGGATTAACCAGTGCTGAGTTAGGCCGTATCGTAACGCTGGCTGTTATTTTATTGGTACTCCTCATCGTAGGGCGTGTGGCGCTGAAGCTAACCGCCACTTTATTCCGGGTTGGTTGTTTCACAATTTTGCTAATCGTAGGTGCTGTCTATGTCATCAGCCGGATGAGCTAAAAACAAATCATTGCCCTTGCTTTTGCCCTGAGTTGTGGCATGGGTATAATTCGGTCAACTATTCAAGCAAGTAATGGATTTTATGACCCGACATGTTACACTCCTCAGCCTCGCCCTGATTCTCTTCCTGACGGCTTGTGGCAATGATGAAAATAATCCTACTGTCCCAACCGTGATACCCACTGCGGCTATCGCAACGGCCGTATCCCCCGAATCCGCTATCTCTCCCCAAGCCACTCTACCCCCACCAGCAACCGAAGTCGCCACGGCCGTGTCTCCCACACCTACCCCAACTGTGGCTATTGCTGCTCTCATCAATGGCCAGCCCATCTTTCTCGCCACCTATGAGCAAGAATTAGCTCGGTATGAGCAAGCTTTGCTCGAATTAGGTACACCTCAGAATGGAGATTACCGTCGTACCGTTCTTGATTCATTAATTGAGAAAGAACTCAGTCTACAAGCGGCCGCCAGTGCGGGCATAACGCTCACCCCAGAAATGGTAGATGCCACCGTAGAGGAGTTGCGCACAGAGGCTGGTGGTTTGGATAACTTCGCTGCTTGGTTAGAAGCAAATCAATATACAGAAGAGGAGTTTTACTACGCTATTGAGCGAGAGATGGCGACGGCCCTTATGGCCAGCGAGGTGACAAAAGATGTACCCTTTGCTGTGGAACAGGTTCATGCCCGTTATATCCAATTAGATGATGGTACCTTGGCCGAATCATTACACCAACAATTGCAAAATGGAGATGATTTCGCCTTACGCGCCGAGCAACATTCACTGGATCAGGTGACAGCACAGGCTGGGGGCGATCTAGGATTCTTCACCCGTTGGTCACTAACTGTACCTGAGGTGGCTGCGGCTGCTTTTGCTTTGCAACCAGGTGAACTGAGTGAAGTGATTGTTGTCGCAGATGAAGCGACAGGAGACACAACTTATTTCCTGATAAAGGTGATCGAGCGGGCAGAGCAACGACCGTTAACTGGCGATATGCGTAATGTCCTCCTGAACCAAACCTTCGTGGATTGGTTAGAACAACAGCGAGGCAAGGCTGATATTACAATATTTGTGGACGTATAAATGAACAACAGACGACAAAACAAAGGCTGCTTGGGTCACCTACTCAACCTGATCACAGGCATTCTCATCCTCTTTGCTGTTCTCGTTGCTGGCTTATTGGGCATTATGGTTATGATGCCAGATTTGCTTGAAGACACCCCCTTTGCCATTATTTTGCAAGGTGGCAGCGATAAGCCTGATCCTCTCCCTACTGCTGCCGCCGTGGCCGTTATCCCTACAGCCACAGATACAGCCACGCCTGCCCTTATCTCTACCTGGACACCTATTCCTGAAGCGGTAACCCACACACCAGCCCCCACAAATACTCGTGCCCCTACGCTTAGCCCTACGGCCTCACCAACGTTACCGACAATTACACCTACCTTCACGCCTACTGCGACCCCCACAGAAACAGGCACGCCCACACCCCCAGGCCCCACGCCCACGCCCAGCCCCACCCGCTCCTCTTTCCCCTTTACCAAATCTGACACCAGCCCCTTCTATCTACAAAACTCGGCCAATAGTGCTGGCTGTGACTGGATGGGTGTAGCTGGAGAAGTGTTAGACCTCAATCGTAATCCCGTGGCTGTGGGCAGTTATCGTGTGCATGTATGGGGTAGTGGTTTAGATGAACGCGTGGTGGTGGGCGGTGCCCCAGCTTACAGCCCTTCTGGTTGGGAGCAATTCCTATTTAATTCACCGACTGTGCGTGAATATAATGTGCAGCTAGAGACGGCTAGCGGTACGGCCGTTTCTCAAGTGTACACCGTCCAAACCAGAGCCAGTTGTAGCCAAAACCTCACTCGGCTCGACTTTCTACAGAATCACTAGCAGTTTACTGCGATTCTCGTTCTACCAAGAGAGAGTAAGCGCCACCTTCAGCAAAGAATGTTTCCACGACAATGCGCCAATTACCATTGGCCGTTAAGGTAAAGCTCGACAACTGTTCTGCATCCCCTAATGAAGCAGCATCCACCTGTGCCACGACATTACCGGCTGGGTCTTGCAAGCTAAAGAGGAAATCCACATCATCCACAGGAGTCAACGTGACATCAATCACATCGCCTTGGCTACCAGAAAACAGCCAATAGATGGGTGTTTCCGAGGGAAGGGCGGCTCCCACTGACTCGCCATAAGACAACATACCTGCATATTGGGTTGGCTGCCCCATAGTACCGTTCAACTCAATTTCATAGCGGCTCACTTCGCCAAAAAAATCACGCACCAAGATCACATATTGTCCTTCAGCGGGTAGTGTCGCATGAATGATTTCTGCTTCACCTGCTAAAAATTGATCCTGGGCGGCCAATCGCTCTACGTTTTCGTCCAATAGCCACACATCAACATCGAGCCAAGGGTCGAGAGGCATGACCTTTATGGTGACCATATCACTGGCTTGCCCGGTAAAGTACCAGGCGTGAACTTCAAGGGATTGCAAGTTTTCTTGGCGCACATCACCATAAAAAAGATCACCTGCCTCATAGAAGTTTTGGGTGAATTCACCACCCTCATCGAGGGAAAGGGAGTAAGCCCCACCCGCATCGGCAAAGCTGCTGACAAAAATGGTGTATTCGCCAGTTACGGGCAAAGAGAAGCCAGAAATCAGTTCGGCATCGCCACTAAAACCTTCGTCGAGGGCGGCTAAACGACGGCCGTCTGGCCCATATAGGTTTAAGATGCCATCTAGCTTCTCGTCATCTGGAATCAGGACAATGCTCACTATCTGTCCGGCTGTGCCTGTAAACCGCCATAGATGCTGACCGGGTGGCAAATGACTTTGAATAGTTTGTCCTATTAGAATACGCCCGCCACCACTATATAATGGTTCATCATTCAAATTCAGGCTCAAGGTATAGCGACCAGCTTTATCAAAAAATTCATCCACTTCGACAAAATAACGGCCGTCTTTCATCAGTAGAATGTCGGCGGCAATTTCCGTATCACCTGTATAACCATTATCAACTGTGGTCACAACTTGGCCAGAAGCATCAAAAATTGTCAAACGCAAATCCAAATCAGCTGAGTCGGCGACTAAATTAAGCGTAGCATAACGGCCGTCGCTGGCTGTAAAGGTCCATACATCTTGCATACCAACCGATAAAGCTGCTTGCACAGGAACCGTATTTTGCAATTCGCCCACAACATTGACATTACCCGCACCAATAGCAATATTGGCTTGCTCCTCATACACAATGGCGGTAGCGGCAATCCGATTAAACAGTTCATCATAACGTGCCCAATCATCGGCAGCCGCCCCCATTAAAAGAATAACTTGGTTTGTTACCCCTTCTTCCTCGGCCTGCACCATAGGAAAGAGCAACAACCGAACTTGGAAATTTTGTCCATCCACAGCAGGAAATCCGACCGGGTCACCCAGAATATCGGCCATTGCTCCGGCAACTGGCCCAGCCGCAGAAGCGGCCGTTACAGATCTGATGTTATTTACGATAGACACACCTAATTGTGTGAGCAAGGTGTTCAAAAGGCCGCGTGGACTAGCTAGTGATGAATCCTGGCTGGACATTACACCCATTACAAAGGCACCCATCTCTATGCTTTTACCTGATAGAAGGCTGGCTCCGGTACGTTCACTGTCTACCAAAAACAGCGTTGTCAATCCGAGTTGATTTGTAGCAGTTGCCACGTCTAATTGGGACGATAGGTTCAGCCAATCAGGCGGAACAGCAACTTGCATCCCGGTCGTTTCATCACCAGCAACATGCCAATCTTGACGGAGATCACGGGTGGGCACGGCCGTTGGCTGCGGTGGTGCTGTATTCACTGGGGTCGATGTACGAGTCGAGACTGGCGTGAGAGTAGTTGGCGTCACAGTTGGTTGGCTAGCAATTGCGGTGGCTGGGATTGTCACTGGAGCCAATTCAGTTACTAGAATATTGGGGTCTTCTTCAGTAATTGGCCGACAAGCCACTACTGCCGTCAAAAAGAGGCCCAAAATTAAATGGGGCCAGTCGTGCTTATTCATCACTTTCTCCCTTTGGACATTGGCTGCATCACAGCTTGGAGGGAGACGGCATTTAATAATTAGGGTAGATTCAGCAACTAGTGAGCCAATCGCTAAATCTCCTATTATCAAACACCTACAACCCTTCAAGTAAGGTTGTGCCTTACCAATATCCTAGTGTGCTGTTACGAGCCAGGGACTCGCCAATCATCACCAAGAATAATCAGCACATCAAAGTCGCCATCGGGATTTCGGCCCTTGCTTACATTTAATGGGGGGATTTGCAGTCGTTGAATAAGGTATTGGACTGTATGAGGGTATGATCCGTAGTCAATTACTTGGGTGGTACGATAAGTCGCTGCGTCCGCATTGCCAATTTCGGTCACATTGAAGCCAAATTCTTGCAAATACTCTTCCGTATCACCGGCCAAGCCAAAAACGGCCGTGCCGTTAAACACGGCAATCCGTGCCTCTTCTTGACCCATCAATGCTGGCAAATCTTCAATGACAGGGGTTGGGACAGCCGGAGGAGCAAAAAGCTCGTCACGTAATTTGCGAATTTCATCGCGGATTGGTACCAGAACCTGACGGCCGTCTTCCGTTGTTTCATTATAAACATAGTCATAATCAATAACGGCCGTTCGAATCTGTTCACGTGGAACATCCTGTACCAATAACGCCAATTGCAAGGCCTCATCAATCGTCATGTTGGTGCGGACATTATTCTGAAACGTCTGCCACAACTCTGGTGCCTGTCGCATCAATTGTGGCACCATATTCAATTGCAACACCTGTTCGCGTACTGCCAACACCACTGTCTGCTGCCGTCCTGCGCGATCTACATCACCACCGAAAGTTGCCCGTGTTCGAGCATATTTTAGAGCCGTCACTCCGTCCATTTGATGTGTGCCAGCCTCAATGGAAAATGGATCAAACCCATAACATCTATCAGGATACGTGGGATCATCTATCGTTTCAGGCACATCTACCACGATCCCCCCAATTAAATCAACAACCTCTACAAAGGCATCAAAATTGACGGCTGCATAATAATTAATAGGAATCCCCAACGTTGCTTCCACAGTTTCCACAGCCAATGCCGGACCTCCACCAGGATACTCAAATGCTTCACCCAAATAATTCGCCTGGTTAATGCGATCCAAGCCAAAACCAGGAACTTCCACCCATAAATCACGAGGCAGTGACAAAACGGCCGCCGTCAGCCCCACTGGATCAAACGTGACAAGCATCAGCGTGTCCGTATGTGTTGGCCCCGCCTGATCACAACGTTGATCAATGCCCAACATCAACACCGTTACCCTTTCTGTGCCGTCCCAGGGCTTGGCTGACTCCACTTCGAGGGGCGTATTCTTTAATTGCTCACTGATGACTGGGGCAGAGGGTACATTCACTGCGGTCACGGGCGCACCAGCAACTGGTTCTACAACAGCACTAAAATCAGGATCAATGATCTGGCCCGTTGCCATGACCTGACCTTGTACCGTGCGAAATAGCCAAATAGAGCTAGCAATAAAAATAATAGCAATCCCGAGTACAATGAGAATCAAAGCCCATGAAGGCAGACGAATGCCGGGACGAGAGCGGCGTTTTTGTGAATCCGATACCATGAATATCAACCTGTTTCGCGTCAGGCATTATAACATGGGCAAAAATGCTGGCAATTTACGCCCTCAAGAAACGTTCGGTTCAACCAAAAAAGCCACCCAAGATATAGGTGGCTTTCTGAATATCATTTGATTAAATTGTAGGCCGATGCGTTCTATTCACAGTGAATTGCGTTTGCCGCTTTAGCTGGGCAGAAGAACCTATTAGTTAGGTGCTTATCTGTCTATGTTCGTTCACCCTGCTACTTACGAACCCATCGGTGTGGTAATGTAGGTTCGACCATGCAACTCCTTTATTATGCTTAATTGTTACTCTCTACTTGGTGAGTAATCTGCTACTCATTTAGCCCCCTAATGTAGTAACAATCGAAGTATTTGATGATCCACTATGTTGAACATAGTGTAGGGAACTTCCCTTTTGAACGATAGTGACAATTGGCATGATTTGTCATTACGAATGTCATGCTTAGAGCTTACCTTCCCAAATAAATACAACAACAAGATGTTGACATAATAGGGCACTTTGAAGTAAAGCGCTTGCTGCTTTGAATACTTGCAAGCCATAGTCCGTTTGCGCTCTTTGCTAGCTGTCAGGACCTAACCGTGGGTTTGGAGCATTTCTTGTTTGCTCCTTATCGGCAACTATATTATTGGATCGAAGCAAAATGCCCTTGAAATCGCCCCCCTTTTTATTGTAGAATGTTGTCACCCTATATTTAGGAGTTTGCAGAAATATGGAGGTTTATAATGAAACGCGGTTATCTTTGGACAGGTTAATAAAACCGCACCGGTCTAAATAGACTAAATGTTAGAGGTTAGAACAATTCGTTTTAACCTCTTTTTTTAGTCACTCTACCATTTTCCCTGAAGAGAGTTGTTTTATGAGTGATGTAACTTTAGAGGCGCAACCCCATGTGCTGGCTTCCCGTAATTTTCGTTTGCTCTGGTTTGGGCAAGCTATTTCCACTTTTGGTGATAAGTTTACTGAGATTGCTATCCCCGTTTTTGTTTTTAATGTCACAGGTTCTGCCTTACAGCTAGGACTGGTCTTTCTCATCCAAACAATAGCCGCTTTTGTATTTGGCTTGTTAGCAGGTGTGCTCACAGACCGTTGGAACCGACGACATACCATGATCGGGTCAGATATATTGCGGGCTGTCGTAGTGTTGATGATTGTCAGCTTGCCCTTACTGCCTTGGGCGGAAAATGTTAAGCTCATTGTGCTTTATGTCCTGGCATTTTTGGCAGCAGCGATTAAGCAATTTTTCTTGCCAGCCAAAATTGCCACTATTCCAGACACTGTATCTGAAGCGCAGCTGCTGGCGGCTAATTCATTGGATCAATCTACCATGACTTTGATTGGCTTTTTAGGCTTTGGCGCGGCTGGATTATTGATTGAGTGGGCAGGAGCCACAATTGCTTTTGGGATTGACGCAGCCACCTTTTTGGTTTCGGCCGTTTTCATTGCCATGATGATTTTGCCAAAGTCCGAAACCGAATCCAGCCAAGCTGCGAAGAGTATTTGGGCTGATATAGCGGCCGGCTTACGCTTTGTGAAGGATATCCCTCTTTTGCGAGGCACGGTTATCCTCAGCATTTTAGCTCCATTAGCTTTAGGGGCGACGCAGCCACTCTTGCTTATTTTCTCCCGAGAGATGCTCAAGGCAGGGGATTTAGGTTTTGGTTTGTTAGAAGGCATGTTTGCCATTGGTGTGGCTTTTGGTGCGTTTGTCCTGGGGAAGACGGCCGTTGATGTACCTAGAGGTCGTCTATTGGCCTTTGGCGTTATTGGTATGGGTGTGGGACAGGTATTAGGTGTAGGCATGCCCTGGCTGTTAAATGGCCATACCGAAAGCAGTGTGGTGTTGATGCTAACCTCACTTCCCTTCTTCTTTTTAGGAGCGGCCAGCAATGCAGCCGTTTTCATAGGTATTCGTACGATTGTGCAAGAGGCATCACCGCGAGAGATGATAGGGCGTGTCTTTGGTGTGATCACGGCCGTTAGCAGCATCGCTATTGCGGCTGGGGCAGCTATGGCTGGCTTGGCAGATGCGATTGGCGTTGCCTTCCTATTGCTGTTTTGGGGCGGATTCCTAGTCGTTGTGGGATTAATAGCAATTATGTGGAAAACTTTAGGTAAAGCATGATGGTTCAGTAGTACGCACGTCCTGGAAGCGTAAAAAGCTAGTTAATTTTTTTATCACACCGCCAGAGACAGCGTACAATAAAGAAAGATTGCTGCACTATTAATTACCTTACTTACTTAAATTGAGAATCATTATTTCATTTAGATTGCTAACCATTTTGAAACATAGAAGCAACTGCAAATATTTTCAAGATTTTTAATATGCCTACATTGCGTTCAATCTATTCTTTCTTCCTATCTGCAATAGGTGTTATTTTAGTTGGTTGGGGCCTCACCCAGGTTCCGCGTTTAGATAATCTATTCGTATTTGGTCTTCTGTTAGTTTTGGCTGTGCTGGTCCAGACAACAATGACCTATGTAATTCGTGGAACTAATAGTGTCTCAGTAGAAATGGCTATTAGCCTAGCTTCAATTCCTCTATTTGGTTTTCGAGCAGCTATACTTATTGCGGCAGCCGCAGCTTTTAGCGGATGGATACTTTCTTTGCAAGTAGATAATCCACCCTGGCGACACGCTATTGAACGTTTAGGAGTGAATGTGGGTATGCACAGCATCTCACTCTTCTTAGCTGGGCTTGTTTTTGAATGGACAGTCGGTTGGCTGGGCAGCAATATGATTCTACAAGATACCGTCCCCTGGTTGCTGGCTGCTGTAACGGCCGATCAGGTAAATCTGTGGCTGCTGATCGGCATTATATACTTGGCACATGGTGTTCAGCCATTAGAAACATGGCAGGAGAATCTATGGGCCGTCCCGATTAATGTCATGGTTATGGCAATTGGAGGCGGTGTGCTGGCGTACTCTGTACGCGAAATGGGGGCTTTAGGTATTGTCGCTTTTTTCTTGCCCATTATTCTATCTGCCTATGCCTACCGCTATATCGTATGGAATGCCAAGAAACAGATGATGGAGTTGGAAGATTTAGTAGCCCTGCGTACCCAAGCCTTAGCTGATGCCAATCAAGAATTAGCAGATTTACATAAGGAGAAAGATGCGTTTTTGGCGGTGCTAACCCATGACATGCGCACCCCCTTAACAAGCATTCAGGGGTATGCGTCTATTTTGAGTACACAAGCGTTAACACAAGTACAGCAGTCTCATATGGCTAAAGTGATATTGCGTAATGGAGAAACGCTGCTAGATATTGTTAATAACATGCTCGAGATTGAGCAGATGAAGTCAGTGGCGGCTTTGGTGTTAGAGCGTTCTAACTTTGATCTGACGCAGTTGGTGGATAGGGCATTAGAGGTAACACAAACGCAAGCAATGGATAAGGCCATTCAATTGCACTGTGAGACATCAGGAGTACCTATTTACATTTATGCGGATGAAAAAAAGATTGAACGGGTGTTGCTAAATTTAACCTCAAATGCAGTCAAATATACACCACGGAAAGGGCTTGTACAGGTGAAAGTACGCGCGAACGGCCGTTATGCAATTGTTGATGTGAGTGATAATGGATACGGTATTCCTGAGGATGAGCTTGTACACATATTTGATACATATCGTCGTGTAAAAAAGCATGAGCAAATTGCGGTAGGGACAGGGTTGGGTTTGGCAATTGTGAAAAGTTTAGTAGAGGCCCATGAGGGGTGTATCTCTGTGCAAAGCCAGATGGACGTGGGCAGCACATTCACCGTCAAAATCCCTTTGTCGAGGTCAGACCATCTTAATTAGGGGCAATAAGCCCCCTCACAAAATCTGTAATTTACTTCGTTCAAGCTTTTGCGCTAAGGCAAAATAATTCCAGCCCGACGACACTCCTCTAGCCCTTCTTCAGCAGCGGCCGTTGCCAGTGAATTTACAGTTAATACATCTTGAAAAATAGGAATGGCTTTAGCACAATTATCCTCCAATGATTCCCGAATATAGGATAAGGCCAACATATTGAAAAAGGGGGCATTGGTGTCAGTGATACCTCCGTACAGTTCAACAGCTTTTTCTAAGGCTGTTTGGGCGTTAGGATAATTGAATTGACGAAAATAGGCTTGGCCCAAACGCCCCTGTGCCCGGGCCATATTGGGATCAAGCCGCACAGCTTCCAGTGCATTTTCAATAGCCAAAGCATCATCTCCCAATTGCAAATACATGAAGGCAATGCCATCGTAGGCCGCCGCATTGTTGAGATCAACAGCAATGGCATCTTCAAAGCTATTAATAGCTCTGGCTGTATCACGGGTAGCATAGTAGTTGAAGGCCAATTCAATGTACAAATCTGCCATGTTTGGAGCAACTTCAATGCCTAATTGATACTGTTCAATGGCGCTGCGGTAATCAGCCTGCTGTATCTCGAAGACTTTGCCCATATAGAGACGGGCGATAGGATTATTGGAGTCTAACACGAGGGCATTATCAGCGTATATTTGGGCTTGCTCATAAAGGTCTGCATTACCTTGCAAGATAAGCCCGCCGGCGGCGTAGGCAAAGGCAAGAGCTGATTCGTTGATGGCAAGGGCGCGTTCAGCAGCTTCAGTAGCTTTAGCGTACTCCAATCTGGCCGAAGCAGTATCACCCCTATTGGCCAGGCGGTCACCATTGGCGATGTAAGCGGCAGCAGCAGCCAGCCAGGTTTTGTCATTTTCGGGGGCGAGGATGGCTAGTTGATCGGCCGTTTCTAGTGCCTCTTCTGGTCGCCTTTCGCGTACTAATAAGTCAATTAAACGAATAAACAGTTCAGATTTGGTGGCATCAAGCTGAACGGCCGTTTGATAATAGCCGATGGCTTGATCATAATCGCCATCTTGGTCAGCCAGATCAGCTAAAATGGCGTAGTCAGCGGCTGAAGGTGAGGGGGTGGGGATGGGGGTGGGGATGATGACATCACGCACGGCTTCCCGATTCGCCATCACATAGCCTGAAATAATAATGCCAGCGATGACAAGGATAACCAAAGAGCAAGATGGACCACGTCGGGGGCGTGGTGGGGTGTTTTTGATTACCATCGTGAACCATTCCTTATAAAATACATGCCGGAGGCTACGATAGCATTGGCCGATAGGCGCGTCAAGAATGTGAGAGGTTTCTCAGTGGGCCAGTTGTTTCTTACTCCTGGCCGTTTACTGCTTGCTGTTCGCTGAGTGGCGCCACCGCCAAAGGAGGCCAACGGGGTAGCCTAGCATTTTGCCCAAATCGCCGACGAGACGGATGATGGGAATGAGGGCAAAGGCACGTAGGCGAGCAGGGGGTCGCCAGCCCCAAGTACTGTCCCATAGACGTTGGGCTGGGCGTTGACAGTAGGCGGTGAGACCAGCCAAGAAAAGGAGCCAGCCAGCAACTTTCTCGCGCCAGATGAGCCAAAAGATGGTGGGGAGCCCAATAAGATAGGTTAAGTAGCGAATGGCATGTCGTTTGGGCCACAGGTTGGCTTTGCCATCACCACGAGCATAGAGGTAGTATTGGCGAAAGAAGGCGGTGAGGCTGGAGCGGGGGCGGAAGTAGGCAACGGCCGTTTCTGCCCAACCAAATTCTTCATATTTCTCTTTCAGGGCCAAATCAAATACCAGGTCTTCACTGTAATCAAGCCACTCAGGGTAACCGCCAACAGCCGTCCAGGCCCCCTTCAAAAAAGCAACGGAACGGCTAGAAGGCAAAAACTTGCTCGGCTCAATGTCATTGCGGGCAGGGAGGACTGTGGCGCCCATAACGACTTCAAAATCGGTATAGGGGTCTGGCTCGAACCAACCACTGACAACGGCCGTTTCACCGTTAGCAATGGGGGTGGTCAAGTCTTCCAACCAATTGGGTGACAAAATCACGCCAGCGTCGGTGACGGCAATGATTTGACCAGTGCTAGCGGCAATCGCCTGGTTGCGACCTTGGCTGATATTGGCTCCAGGCACAACGAATACAGTTAAGGGCAACCACTGTTTATACTCCTCTAACACCTCCAGTGTGTCGTCCCGGGAACCACCATCACAGATGATGATCTCATCAGGGAAGCGGGTTTGGTGGATAAGGGAATCGAGTAACGGCCGTATAGCTTCCCCTTCATTCAAAACAGTTAGTATGACAGAAAGTTTCATTTCACTTCCCTATAACCCATAAGGAGGGCATAAGCTACGAAACCGATCATGCCTCACTAGGGACCAAATCAATTTATAAATTAGGGACAAGCCAATGACAAATTTGCAGATATTGAAGGGGTGCGAGTTGCATGTACACAGTAGGAGGGTGTTTAGCGGTCGATGATTGATTAGCGTTAGGTTGGGAACATTATGAAGAGGTAGATTGGGTACTATAGCACATGGATTATGATGCAACCAAGTTAGTGAACCGCCTAGATGATCCACGCCGTTTCCGCTTTGGGCAAAAACGGCCGAGAACCTAAGCTGTACTTATAGATAGAGGTGGCTGAAAATGGGTAGATAAAAAACGTTTGGCTTGAAAGATACCATCAGCAGTCTTTCCCGCTTGAGCAAATTGAGGGCCAAAAGATATGGTTGACAACCCCCTGCATGTATGCCATAATGCGCTCATTATTTCCAATTTATTGGCTTTTTAGCCCACAGCTATCTTTTTGAAAAGGAGGTGGTGCAATATGGATAGTTATTTATCTAAACGCACCGTAGCACTACCTCCTTATCAAAGTAAGTAGTGCTACGGTGCAAAGCAAAGGCTCTATCTTCGGGTAGAGCCTTTTGCTTTAGTAGCTTTGATAACGCTGTCGAAGAAGAGGTTATACATGAAGGAGATATCTGTCATTATTTTGGGTGCGGGGGGGGTGGGTCGGGCGTTAGTACGGCAAATTATGAACGGTCGTTATCAGGTCGCTGAACGTAATCATTGCCGCTTCAATATTGTGGCTCTGGCTGATAGCAAAAGCTGGCTATGGCAGAGGAAGGGGCTGCCGGACGAGGTGTTGCTGGAGGCTCTGACGAACAAGGACATGGGGCTGCCCTTGCTGCCAACGGCCGAATCGAATCCGGCTCCTCTTGCGATTTTGGATCGCGTAGCGACAACAAAGCTAACCAATGTGATTGTGGTAGATGTAACGGCCGTTGCTGGGTTGGAACCAGCCGTAGATTGTGCTTTAGAATTGGGCTACAGTTTGGTCTTTGCTAACAAAAAGTTATTTGCTGGTCCTTATGAGATCTCAAAAAAATATTTTAACCATCCTCGTATCCGGCATGAATCCACAGTGGGTGGCGGGCAGCCTGTGATTGCTACCCTACGTTATTTGCTGGATGTAAATGACCCTATTGAGCGTATTGCAGGGCAGTTGAGTGGAACATTGGGTTTTGTTAACGGCCGTCTCGATCAAGGGGCGACCCTCTCTCAGGCCATTATTGAGGCTAAAAGCAAAGGGTTCACTGAACCCGATCCTCGTGAAGACCTGAGTGGTATGGATGTCATGCGCAAGGTCATGATTTTGGGCAGAATGGCAGGGTGGCCGTTGGAAACGGCCGATATCGAAGTCGAATCCCTCTACCCGGCCGACATGGCTGAGCTAACAGTAGACGAATTTCTAGCTGCTGCACCTCAACTGGATGTGGCCATGCAAGCCCGCGTGAATGGAGCGGCCCAAGCGGGCAACGTTTTGCGCTATGTGGCCGAGGTAGAAGAAGGACAGGGGCGAGTCGGACTGAAAGCCTTACCAGCAGGTAGCCCCTTGGCTAATCTCAAATATGTCAGCTTCAAGACCAATTATTACAATGACGAACCCTTGCTCATCGGCGGCAAAGGGGCAGGCGTGGATATGACAGCCGCTGGCGTTCTAGGTGATATGCTTGACCTGGTGCGGGAAACTATGGACTGATAGTGACCGGAACGCTGTAGGGGGTAACGGCCGTTTCCCCACTAGGCCCCACCAAAAGCAAACGAATTGTATAATCGCCAGCGGGTAGGTTCTCCGTATCCAGTTGTTCCAACAGGCCCGCCCGCACCGCCTCTGTATGGGTCGTGCCAATCAGCGTCCACACGCCGGGGCTCGAACTGCTGCTAATTTCTAGCTGATAATAAGCCACTTGGGCAGGATCGTAGAGGACTGTACCAATAATGGGTACATTACCCGTCAATTTCTGCCCCGGCGTGGGCGCAGTGATGTTGTACTCTAACGGAACCGTTTGCTGCAAAACAGACCCGCTGCCTGAACTACTGTTGAGGTCGTTGCTGCTACTGCTGCTGACATCACTGGCTGTGAGGGAACTGGTGAGGCTGATGGGACAGACAGTAGGCGGGGCCATATGATTATAACCATTGCGCTGCGCCCACAGCCGTGCCCGTACTTCATCAGGATAGTAAGGGGGGATGGGCAGCATTAGGCGGGTGGTGACCCCTTCATAGGCACGGGAACTATTGACAACGCAAGTTGTTGGTAATGGTGGCCTAGAGCCATCATCTAACTCTTGGCGCGTCACTTTTTGGGCCTCGGCGGCGGGCAGGGGCAAGGTGTTTAATGTCCAAGCCCCCGGATTGCGATCCTTGTAAGTGTTATAACCTACGCGGGCGATACCATGAGCAGCTGCGCCTGATAAGAACCAGTCTTGGCGCGTAGCTGTACATTGGCTGCCACCCGTACCCTGGGGCAAACAGACAAGCCGCGCCTCAATGCCTGGTGGGGGGATAAAGTCATTGGGAGGTGGACGGCCGTCTACCATCAAGCCCTTCATCATCTCTGGATCGGCATGAATATTGTTCATAATGCGGTTCCAAACGGGAGCGGCCGTCTGTAGACCGGATGAATCCCGCATCGGATGTCCATCGGCATTGCCCAGCCACACCCCCACCACCACACCAGGCGTATAGCCCATCGTCCAATTGTCGCGGAAATCATTGGTCGTCCCCGTTTTAGCTGCCGTCGGAAAAGGCAGCTCCAAAGCATTATTGCGTCCCATCGCTGGAATTCGAGCGGCATCATCATCCAAAATATCGCTAATCACAAAGGCAATACGGGGGTCAATGGCTTTCAAGGGCGGCAGACGCTCCTGCTGCACATCATAAACCACATTGCCCCGACTGTCCGTAATCCGCAAAATGCTGGTCAGGCGGGGGCGTTCGCCCATATTGGCAAAGGTGGCGTAGGCTTGGGCCATTTCTAGCAGCTTAACTTCGCCACCACCCAAAGTAACGGCCAATCCGTAATAGTTCGAGCCCTGGTCCAGCGATTCAATACCCATCGTGCGGGCCGTGGCAATCATGGTAGGCACGCCAATGTCGCGCAGGAGTTGGACGGGCGGGATGTTGTAGCTATTAGCGAGGGCGTCACGGAAGAGAACCGGTCCGTGAAAATAGCCATCATAATTGCGGGGGCGCATCTTCTCACCACCACCCAAATCTAGTTCAATGGGTACATCCCATAGGACATCGGCCGTTGTCCAACCCCGTTCCATAGCCGAGGCAAAGGTAATGGGTTTGATGCTGCTGCCCGGTTGGCGCGGACTAAGGGCAATGTTGACTTGCCCGTCAATCGTTTCGTCAAAATAGTCCAGGCTACCCACCATAGCCAAAATCTCGCCAGTGGTCGGTTTGAGGATGACGACAGCAGCATTGCTGACATCGTTGCTGGCGGTGCGGGCGGCGACCTGCTCGCGGGCCATCTGCTCGGCCATGCTATGCATGTTCAAATCGAGGCTGGTAATGATCTGCCAGCCACCACGGGTGAGAGCATCAGGGCCATAACGCTGCTCTAATTCGTTTTGGGCATAAAGGACAAAGTGCGGGGCTTCTAGCACTGTGTTTTCCACTTCGTCCACAACGGTAATGAGGGGATGCACCTTGAAGGGCGCCCCTTTGGCTACTTCGGCGGCGATGTAGTCAATGGTGCCATCTTCAAGCATGAGATCGAGAATAAATTCTTGCCGCTCTTTGGCCCCTTCATAGTTGGTGTAGGGGTCCCAATCCACGGGAGATTGGGGTAAACCAGCCAGGAAGGCGGCTTCGGACAAGTTGAGATCAACGGCCGCTTTGCCAAAGTAGGTTTGGGCCGCGGCTTCAATACCATAGGCCAGGTTGCCGTAGTAGATTTCGTTGAGGTACATCTGGACGATGGCTTCTTTGCTACGCCGCTGGGTCATGATGAAGGCCAGGAAGATTTCGCGCAGTTTGCGCTCATAGGTGGTGCTGACCCGCTCTTCATAGGTGAAGGCGATATGGCGCACGAGTTGCTGAGTGATGGTGGAGGCGCCCACGGGACGGCCGTCTGGATTGCGGTAGTTACTCACCAAAGCGGCCACGATAGCGGCTGGATCAAAACCAGGGTTTGTCCAAAAGGTGTCATCCTCAACGGCGATAGTGGCATCAATGACCACTTGGGGGATTTCGGAGTAGGCCAACCAGCGCCGCTTTTCGGTGGTGTGTAGTTCAAAGAGCAGGTTGCCATTGCGGTCATAGAAGCGGGGTGTACCGCCTAGACCTGTGCCGCGAAAGGCCTCAACTTGGGCAATGGCATCGGACAGCTGCTCGCTTAAATAAACGTAGCCGCCGATGAAGGCAACTACACCTAAAAGCAATCCAATCAGCCCCAATTGCACCATGAAAATAAGTATACGTACACAACCATGACGCTTCTTAGGTGGTTTGGGGGACGGCTGCTCTTTTTTGGCTGGCTGTGGCGACTGCCCCCGATATTTTTGCATGTATTCAAGCTGGTAGCCGCTATTTTGTTGCTTGCTCATGGGCTACCTATGATAACACAGCACGGATTTGCCCCATAGCTTGGATGTCATAGCCGGGCATGGCAGCAACGGCCGTTCTAAATTTCTCATCGTGCAGGAGGGCGAGCAACGGCCGTAACAGTTCGCTCTCATAATGGGCTTGGGGGATGACCAGATCATACTGCTCATGGGTGAGTGGCACGAAATCCAGGTTGAGGGCACGGGCGGCGGCGCGAATGCCTAGGCCAGCGTCAGCCGTACCCGAGGCGATGGCGGCGGCCACAGCTAAATGGGTGTACTCTTCGCGACTGTAGCCTTGCACCTGTTCTGGCATAATGCCTAATTTGCTCAACTCATAGTCGAGCAGCACCCGTGTGCCCGCGCCGCGCTGCCGGTTGACAATTTGCACATCGGCGCGGGCGGCATCCTGCCAGCTTTGTAGCCCTTTGGGGTTACCCGAAGGTATAATCCAGCCCTGCTCACGCCCTACCAATGTCACCAAGGTGATGGGCTGACGAGGCAAATAACGTTGAATGTAGCTTTCGTTATATTTGCCAGTGGTTGGGTCGAGCAGATGGGAGCCAGCTAGATGGGCTTCGCCACGTCGCAGAGCTACCAGGCCGCCTAGACTGCCCACGTTGGCCGACATGAGGCGCACGCCACTGCTTTGTTCGGCCAGGAATTGTGCCAGTAGGTCAAGACAGAGGTCGTGGCTACCGATGGCCACGATGGTTTTTGCGATTTGATGGGGGGTGCGGTAGAGGTGGACGGTAACGGCCGTTCCTGCCTCTGCCCCTTCACTAAAACGGGGGATGCGTACAATGCCATCGGCCCGCACCAACGAAGTGATAACCCCCGCACCGCGACTGATGGGGGTAGCCATGATGTTGCCACCCACTTTGCCTACGGCCACACGCACATAATCATCATCGCCCGTATGCGAAACCAGCTTACGTGTTAGCGTAGCCGTAAGGGTAGGCGGGTGGTAGGCAGTCTGACCTTGCCACTTTGCCAACAAAGGTTCAATGAAGATTTCGGCGGTTAAGGCGGCACTGACAGGATAACCAGGCACACCAATTATGGGTAGCTGAGCATCCCCATTATTGCTGGCTACTAATCCTAAAATAACGGGATGCCCCGGCCGTACGGCCACGCCGTGGACAATCAGTTGGCCTAAAGTTTGGACAACATGGGCAGTGTAATCTTTGCTGCCCGCAGAGGAGCCAGCGTTAACGAGGATGAGGTCGTGGTTGGTGGCGGCTTGTTGTACGGCCGTTAATATTGCCTCCAACTCATCAGGCACGATAGGCCAACGGGTGGGCAAACCACCCCACTGTTCGATATAAGCGGCTAAAACGAGGCTGTTGTACTCGATAATTTGCCCCGGTTGGGGCTGGACAGCGCTGACTGTCTCAGCCGCAACGAGTTCAGAGCCAGTGGGGATGATGGCCACGCGGGGTTGGCGATAGACGTTCACCGTGGCGTGACCGGAGCCAGCCAAAGCTCCTAAATCGACGGGTCGCAGGCGGTGGTTGGCGGGTAGCACCAGTTCAGTAGCTACCATGTCCTCGCCCATGGGCCGTACATGGTGCCAGGGAGGTAGAGCTGCGCGGATTTCGATGGCGGAACGGCCGTCATTCAAAGTTACATTCTGTGTATGTTCGATCATCACCACACAGTTGGCCCAAGGCGGCAGTGGCTGTCCCGTGTTGACAGCCTGAGCGGGACGTTCACCAGATGGTTCATCCCCATCTATGAGGTTGAATTGAACGGGATTAGTTTCGCTGGCGGTGATGGTGTCTGGGGCACGCAGGGCATAGCCGTCCATGGCGCTGGCATGGTAGTGGGGGGAGGAGAGTTTGGCCCAAATGGGAACGGCCGTGACACGACCATGAGCGGCTGCAATGGGAATGGTTTCGGCGGCGAGAGGTTGGAAGAGGGTGTGGGCTTGGAGAACGGCCGTAAAACTGTTCCAGGCTTCGTCAAGGGGCACGTCTTCGAGATAAATCTTGCGTTTCATACGGCTTACGCCTCAACTAAAAACGCCCAAGCTAAAAGCTGGGCGTTTTTGAAAATTGCCTATGGGCCATGTAGGAATCGAACCTACGACCAATTGATTAAAAGTCAACTGCTCTGCCAGCTGAGCTAATGGCCCAGGACGGCGGCATTATAGCCTTGCCTGTAGGGGTGTGCAAGTTGAAGGGTAATAGCAATAACGGCCGTTTCTCCATGACTAACAAATGGCAAATAAAGCGTATATTCTGGTGGGGGTAGCGTGGTGGTGATGAGGACGCTGGTGGTGGCGGTGACGGTGCTGACGTCGTTGGTGGCGGTGACAACGGCCGTGTACGTGCCTGTGGCTGTGTACACATGGGAAACCACCGCCCCGCTCCCTACTTGCCCATCACCAAAGTCCCAACTGTAGCTATGTACAGGCCCTCCCACTACCGTTGCAGTAAACACAACCGCTTTACCCAAGACGGTGGCGCCACTATTCACCGCTTGCAGACCCACAATCGGCTCATCTTGATTGATGTGAATGATGAAATCCTCAGAAAAATTGTAATAATCAGTACCAACAAAAATATCTATATCCCCATCATTGTCTATATCTCCAACACCTTGGGGACCAGCAGTATGAATATACAAATTCTGCCCTTCTGTAAAGTAACCCGAACCACTATTCACCCAAATTTTATGAACAAAAATACCTGGATTGCTTCCATAAGCGATATAAGCGTCTAAGTCATTATCGTTATCGAAGTCAGCGAGAACAGCTAAAGTGCTTGCTTCACTACCTAATTGTTGGTGACTATCTGTAAAAAAAGCGTCACCGTTATTAAACCAAACGCTGGTGGAATAACTTTGGGTAAACACAAGATCAAGATGGCCGTTTTGGTTTAGGTCTCCTAATATGACCCGCCCTCCACTTATATATTGGCCCGTAGGGGTAAACAATCCTTGTCCATCATTTAATTGAACTGATGTCCCACCCGATGTAATCAGGTCTAAGTCACCATCATTGTCTAAATCCCCTAGAGCTTTGACACGACCCTCAATCGTCTGTTGTGTGTATGTAAAGTAGCCTTGCCCATTATTCAACCACATGCGCGTACCAATATCATACCTATAACCTATGAAATCAAGGTAGCCATCACCATTCAGATCGCCTAAATCAGATATTTCGCTTAAATCGAGTATAAAGCCGCTATCATAAAAATAACCATTTCCACTGTTAAGCCATATGCGACCAGGGAAGCCTGCAAGTGTACTAGGTACTAAAATATCGAGGTCAGCATCATTATCAATATCTCCCGTTACGACAGGTTCGCCATTTGATGGAGCTAATTGTTGGTCACTCTCAACAAATGTACCATTACCATCGTTAAATAAAATGACATTCGGCTTTGTATTTACGGGATGGCTGGTTGGAACAACAAAAACATCGAGAAAATCATCATCATTAAAGTCGCCAAGTGCCATATTGGTACCAAGCCATTCCCAACCGGGAATAGTGTAAGGTTGGCTGGCGAAGATGCCGGAGCCGGCGGTGGGGGCGGTGCGGAATTGCCAGACGGTGGGGGTGAGGGGCTGTTGGCCGGATAGGTTGAGGGTGGCGGTGGTGGCGGTGACTTGGATCAGTTCACCAGGTTTGAAGGGCATCGAGGGGTCGAGGGTGATGGTGCTGCCAGCGACGCTGTAGACTTCGGTGAGGAGGCCTGTTTGCATGGCGTGGACGACGAAGGTGCGGCTGGTGACGCTAGTGGGGCTGATGGCTTGATCGTAGGTGAGGACAACGGCCGTTGTCAGGGGCCAGGTAAATGAATTGGCGGGTGGTTGCTGGCTGACAACAATCGGTAGCACGGACTTGGTGATGCTGGCTTGCAGGGTGGAGGGGTGAACGACCGTAAGCGTCATGACCAACATACACAAAGCCGAGCCAACTACAGTGACGATAGAAACTATTTTGTTTTTCATAAGACTTCCTCCCAATTCGTGACTATGCTAGATTATAAGGTGTCTTTGGGGAAGGTCAAAGACGCCTCTGGTGATTGGGTGTAGTAAAAACTCGTAAGGGAAAAAGATGGACAAAAAGAGCCAACTGTGATTTTGTTTAACTATTGACAAAGCAAAACAAAAAACGCAGGAGGCTCCAATGGATTTTAACACAGGGCAGAATAAAGATGTGGTCAACCAAATGGCAACGCTATTAAGCGATGCCATCGCTGAGGGTATTGCAACAGAAGGCAATGTGAGCCTAGGAGATATAGAACAAGGTATGCGTCAGATACTGCAAGATGTTGGACGACGTGCAATCGGTCAGGCATTAGAAAAAGTTGACGTTGTGGAGCCAACTGTGCGCTGTTCCTGTCAGCATCAAGCAACTTATTGTAGCCGACGGGAGGGGATGGTAATTACAGTCTTTGGACGAGCCTACTACAAGAGAAGTTATTACATCTGTCATCACTGTGGTCAGGGGAAAAAGCCATTGGACAGACGATTGCAGATAAAACCCGGCGAAATGAGTCAAGGACTCAAGGCGCTGTTAGCCTTGTTGGGTATCCAAACGTCATTTGATGAAGCAGCTGAGTTGGCCCAAGAGTTACTGCTGGTCCAAATCAGTGATAATAGTATCCGAAAAGCGGTTCAGTGGGTGGGAGAGAAGCAAGATGCGCTTGAAGAAAAGTGGAAGCGGTTGAGTGATTGGCATCATTATATGAATGACGCAACTCGACAGGAAACTGATGCCCCCCGACGATTGTATGGGTCGATGGATGGGGTCATGGTGCCGACTCACACTGAGTGGCGAGAGCTAAAAACGGTGTGCTGGTATGAAGTGAGTCCTGTGTCCGAGCGTCAGTGGCCCAGCAGATACAAGAAGCGTGTTGGGGAGTTAGAGGCGTTGAAAGCGACGAATATCCGCTATCATTGTGATATTCAAGAGGCAGAAGCATTTTCTTCTCTATTGTGGGCAACAGGGGCGCACTATTTAGCCGACCAAGCACAAGAATTGATATTTGTCTGCGATGGAGCGAAGTGGATTTGGCGTTTGGTTGAGGAGAACTTCCCAGAGGCTATCCAAATTTTGGATTGGTACCATGCTGTTGAGTACCTGACTCCCGTGGCTCAAGCTTTGTTCTCTGAAAAAGAGCAACAAATGGCATGGATGGCTACGATGAAAGAACATCTTTGGTTTAGCCGTACCCAAACTGTCATTGATGCCTGTTTGACCTTGGCCGACCATTCGGCTGTCTTAGAACCAGCTACAAAGGCAGCGACCTATTTTCAGAACAATCTGCCTCGCATGGATTATGCTAATTTTCGTGCTCAAGGCTATTTCGTTGGCAGTGGCACCGTTGAAAGTGGCTGCAAACAAATTGGGGCCATGCGCTTAAAACGTTCTGGAGCACAATGGCTTGAAGGCGGGGCGCGTTTGGTTGCCAAAGCACGAGCCCTTTGGCTCAGTGGTCAATGGGATGAGGTTGTAAACAACCCTACCTCTCTTCCTTTTGCTATCTAACGAGTTTTTACTGCTCCCTGGTGATTTAGGAGAGTGAACGGGACTGCATGAGACCCAGACTAGAGCCACATAGCTTGTTTAGGTGCTTTCGTTTATAATTTGCCTGATTTTGAATGATTATAATAGCTTATGACATACAAAGACGATACACAGAATCATCTGCAAACAGTGCTTAATGGGACGGTCGTTCATAGTTGGTCTGAGTCAGCACACCCAGAATTAGAGGGAATGCCCTTGCCAGATGAGGTAGTGGAAGAACAGAGTTACCAGCAGCCAACGGAGTTAGTGGTACGGGAAATTGTGGAGACGCTGCTGCTAACGTTTTTTATTTTCTGGTTGGTTAATAGTTTAATCGGCCGTTATCGTATTGATGGCAGCAGCATGAATCCCACCTTGGTGGATGGCGAATATCTCATCATCAACAATCTCAGCTACTATCTAGATGAGCCACAGCGCGGTGATGTAATCGTCTTTCGTCACCCCAATAATGATCTAAACTTGATCAAACGGGTAATTGGTTTGCCTGGTGATACGGTAGAAGTGACAGGTGGCAATGTGAGTGTGAATGGCGTTGTTTTGGATGAGCCATATATCAAAGCAGCACCGACCTATAGCGGCCATTGGGAAGTACCTGATGAACATTTCTTTGTTTTAGGCGATAATCGGAATAACTCTAGCGATTCTCATTCATGGTCTTACTTGCCTGAAGGGAATATTATTGGCAAGGCTGAGGTGATTTATTGGCCACCGCAGGATTGGATTGTGGTGCCACATCATCTGTTTAATTTGGAGGCACAGGCGACTTCGGATGGATAAAAACGACATTGAGGCTATGGTACGCCAGGTGGTAATGCGTACTCTAGGATCGGCCAGTTCCCCATCACTATCCTCTACCAAACGGCCGATTCTAGACAGTGATGCTGTGCAAGCTATGCCCACCCACTCCACCCAGCACGTCCCAGCCAACACCATTGTAACCCCCTTAGCTCGTCAGGCAGCTATGGAGCGACAAATTCGCCTGGAATCAGTCGGTAGTGAACAGTGTTCAGTCAGCAGCACACAATTATCTAATCACCCCATTACCAACAGCAAAACGATTGCCGTCGGTGCCGATCATGGTGGCTATGCTTTGAAAGAGCGATTGGAAGAGATGCTGATGGCCGAATATGATGTCATTGACTGCGGCACACACAGCCAGGAGTCGGTAGATTATCCTGATTTTGCTTATGCAGTAGCCCGTTTGGTGGCTGATGGTCGGGCCAGATGGGGCATCATTATTGATGGGGCAGGCATTGGTAGTTGTATGGCTGCCAATAAGGTTCCTGGTGTTCGTGCCGCAATGTGTTAT
Organism: Promineifilaceae bacterium (SeqCode); assembly: GCA_965223555.1. Classification (GTDB taxonomy): domain Bacteria; phylum Chloroflexota; class Anaerolineae; order Promineifilales; family Promineifilaceae; genus CBDCWU01. The sequence goes on along the minus strand of CBDCWU010000009.1, from coordinate 641,428 downwards.
GATCAGGCAACGGCCGTTAATAGCCGCGAACACAACCATGCCAACGTCCTCACTCTAGGCGCAGGCTTAATTGGGCCCAACCTTGCTGAACAAATTGTAAAGACCTGGCTGGCTGCCGATTTTGGTGGTGGTCGCCATGCCCGCCGTGTAGATAAGATTGACGCCATTGGCCACCGCTTTGCCAAACAGTAATCTGTGAGTAGTCAACAGTAATCAGTAAAACCGTCCACTGATTACTGGATACTGATAACTGAAATGTACGATCAAGTAACGATTGAGCGCATTATAGAGGAGATTACCCACCAAGTCTTGGTGCGATTGAGCCAAGGCGATGGTAACATCGATCAATCTGGCTGCAACTGTCGTGATGGCTCCTGTGTGCAGAACTGCGTGGATAAGGTGGGGCAGGTGGTATCAGCAGGGGCTTCGCGCTTAAGTGCTTCGCTGGGCACACAGCCACAGGATAAATATGTGGCTAAGATGATTGACCATACCCTGCTCAAACCTGATGCTTCTCAAGATCAGATTGCTCAGCTTTGTTATGAGGCCCGCAAGTATCAATTTGCATCGGTCTGTGTTAATCCCACCCATGTGAAGTTAGCAGCCCAGTTGCTCAAGGATTCAGGTGTAGATATATGCACCGTGGTAGGCTTTCCGCTAGGGGCCACACCACCCACAGTGAAGGCTTTTGAGACACAACAGGCCATCCGTGATGGGGCCACTGAAATTGATATGGTCATCAATATTGGTGCCTTGAAATCGCGCGACTATACGGCCGTTCACGAGGACATTGGGTCTGTGGTGCGGGCGGCTCATGCCCATCATGCCATTGTCAAGGTAATCATCGAAGCGGCTTTGCTCACCGATGAGGAAAAAGTGATTGCTAGTCAGTTATCAAAAGCGGCTAGTGCAGATTATGTCAAGACTTCAACAGGTTTTGGGCCTGGTGGAGCCACCGTGGCTGATGTGAATTTAATGCGACGTGTGGTGGGGCCAGACATGGGAGTGAAAGCGGCAGGGGGTGTGAAGAATTTTGCAGATGCCCAAGCCATGATTGCTGCCGGGGCAACCCGCATTGGAGCCAGTGCAGGTATTAAAATTGTACAAGAGGCAAGTAGTTAATGAAATGTGAAAATTGTCGAATCGGCCGTTATCGCCCCGCGACACTCTCTTACGTAACAGACCTGGATGGTGAAATTTTGATCATCCCCAACGTTCCTGCCTACGTATGTGATGTCTGCCGCCGCAGCCAATATGATCCAGGTTATATGATTTTTGTGCAGCATTTATTAGACCAAGGGGACAGAGCTAAGCAGTCTGATTCTTGGATGTTAGGAGCAACCAGCCGTGTCAGTTGATTTACGCAGTTATGTCTTTCTAGATAATCTACAACCGCAATATGCGGCCTTCTTAGGCACCATTGCCAGTGGTTTTTTGCCCTTGCCTGGTGATGCCTCGCTCTGGATTGAGATTTCGCCTGGTATTGAAATTAATCGGATTACGGATGTGGCCCTCAAATCAACGGCCGTTAAGCCTGGTATGCAAATTGTAGAACGGCTCTATGGTTTGCTGGAAGTTCATTCGCCCAGTCAAGCAGATGTGCGGGCGGCGGGCGAAGCCATTTTGCAAGCCCTTGACTTAAAGAAAGAAGATCGGCTCAAGCCACAGGTAATGTCCAGCCAGATCATCCGCAATATTGACCCCCATCAGGTGCAATTGATTAATCGGATGCGGCATGGGCATATGATTTTAGCAGGACAAACGCTTTATGTGATGGAAGTGCAACCAGCTGCCTATGCGGCACTGGCCGCCAATGAAGCCGAAAAGGCGGCAGCCTTGAATATTTTGGAAGTCCGCGCTTTTGGTAGTTTTGGCCGTGTCTATCTTGGTGGTGAAGAAAGAGACGTGATGGCTGGCTATCAGGCGGCCATTGATGCGGTTGAAAGTGTGGTAGGGCGCGTGCAGAAAAGCAAGGGAGGCGAGTAGGATGTAATTACGTCATGACGTAATTACGTGATTAGGAGATTAGTATGACTGAAGCATTAGGAATGATTGAATGTCGCAGCTTTGCAGCAGTGGTGGAAGCCTCGGATGCGATGGTGAAAGCGGCGCGCGTGGAGCTTGTCAATTATGAGAAGACGGGTGGTGGCTATGTAACGGCCGTTGTCCGTGGTGATGTGGCCGCGGTGAAAGCGGCTGTAGAAGCTGGCACTCGCGGTGCCGAGAAGGTAGGCGAGGTTGTTTCCGTCCATGTCATCCCACGTCCACATGAGAATGTGGATACTGTTTTGCCCATAGGGCGACAGAATACAGAGTAGTGAGCAGTGACCAGTAAACAGTAACTGACTCTGATTACTGACCACTGACCGCGAGAAACATAATGTTTCTAGGCAAAGTTGTGGGCACCTTGGTGGCCACGCAGAAGGAAACTTCACTTGAGGGGCTGAAATTTTTGGTTGTCCGCCGCCTGACTGTTGAGAATCGGGAGGAAAGCGGCTATGTGATAGCGGCGGACGCAGTAGGGGCGGGTATGGGCGAAGTGGTCATGGTGGCTACTGGTAGCTCTGCCCGCCAAACACGAATGACAGATAAACGGCCGTGTGATGCTGTCATCATGGCAATTGTAGATACATGGGAGGTCGGTGGCGAAGCAAAGTATCAGAAGTAGCAGGGTAAAGCATAAAATGGTAGCTGATGACGTTTTACGTTTTACGTTTTACAGGCATGACCCCATCTACAGAAAAGAAGCGCGCACAATTTAAGAGATTTATACAAGAGGTGATTGAGCCGGAAACGGCCGTGCAAGGTATCGTGGGCATCGGCAGCATCGCTACAGGACGAATGCGTCCTGATTCAGATATTGATGCAATTATTTTTCTCGATCCATTTGATTATCATATCGTTCCGGCCGAAGCCATTTGGGACCCTGATACAGACACCTTTCATACAATATTTTCTGACAATGCGCGGTTACAACAAGAGGGTATTCCCTTAGATTTTTTACGTCTCGATTGGCGAGAATGGCGTGATTCTGCTTTTAACTGGCCGGAACCGCGTAAAGCTGAGTTGAGCCAAGGTTGGATTGTATTTGATCGCAACGGCCGTTTGCCACAGGTGATTGCCCAGCATACTGCTTATGACTATGATATCCGGCTGCAACGACTCGATGAGGCCATTATTTGGTTGGATCAGCATTTGAATTGGAGCAAACCACAAAAGGCCTGGCAATCATTGGGGCCGCTCATCGCCCATGATCGGCTTCAAGCAGCTTTTCATTATCTGGTAGATGCCCTGTTCGCCTATAATAGCGTATGGCGACCCTGGCGTAACCGAGAGATGGACGCGCTTTTGCAACTCGCCTGGCTGCCTAAGAATTTTGCAGAAAGGGCGTTAACAGCCGCGAATGCGCCGAATCTCGACTATGAAGGCTATGAAGCGCGTATTGCAGCTTTATGTTCTTTGTTTGATGAGATGCTGCAGCAATTTGTGGCCAATGGCGACTACACACATGTGCCTATCGACCAGGCCTTTATCCGGCAAAGTGAAGAACCGGGACGGGCCTGGAACATGGAAGAGTGGAGCAAGTTCCGCACTGTGCGGAAAATGTCAAGAAAGGATACGTAATTACGTCATGACGTAATTACGAAGTTATTCTGGCGGATAGGAAATTCGCCAGATGCCAATTCGTATGAAAGATACAGACATTCAAGCAATCGTGGAGCGTGTGATGCAGGAAGTAGAGGGTGCTGCGCCTGCTGTTGGAGGAAAAACGGCCGATTATGCTCCTCTACCCCCTTCGGCCAAAGCTACTGGCGAAGGGGGCATCTACCCCAACCTGGATGAAGCCGTGATTGCTGCCGAAGCCGCTTTTCAACGCCTAAACCAATCCCCTCTAGCCGTTCGCAAGCAAATGGTAGCCCAAATGCGCCGGGCCGGGCGGGAAAATGCCACCGTCTTGGCCGAGATGGCCCACAGCGAAACAGGCATGGGGCGCGTCGAAGATAAAACGCTCAAAAACATTTTGAATGCAGATAAGGCTCAGGGGCCAGAAGTGCTAGAACCATCGGCCTGGAGCGGCGACAACGGCTTGACGATTACTGAATATGCGCCCTACGGAGTGATTGGGGCTTTGACACCCAGCACCAACCCCACCAGTACAGTTCTTTGCAATGCTATTGCCATGATCTCGGCAGGGAATGCAGTGGTATTTAATGCGCATCCTGGAGCCAAAAAAGCTACCAATTACACGGTACAGCTCCTCAATCAAGCCATTCAACGGGCAGGCGGGCCACCTGATTTGCTCACCTGTGTGGCCGAGCCAACATTGGAATCGGCCACAGGCTTGATGCACCACAAGGGAGTACGGCTGTTGACGGTGACAGGTGGCGCAGCCGTAGTGCGAGCTGCCATGCAAAGCGGCAAGCGGGCCGTCTGTGCTGGGCCAGGCAATCCGCCAGTGGTAGTAGATGAAACGGCCGATATTGTTCAGGCTGGTCAGGATATTGTCATCGGCGGTTCATTTGACAACAATATAGTGTGTACCACAGAAAAAGAGACCTTTGCGGTAGCCACTATTTGCGATGATCTCATCGGAGCAATGTGCCAGCATGGGGCAGTGAAGCTGAATAGCTGGCAGTTTAACCGCTTGTGGCAAGCCGTCACCATAAAGGATCGTGGGCCGCGCAAGTATGCGGATATGAACAAGGCCTTTATTGGCAAAAACGCCAGTGTACTGCTGGCCGAAATTGGCGTTTCAGCCGGACCTGAGGTGCGGCAAATTATAGCGGAGGTAGACGAGAATCATCCTGCGGTATGGTCAGAACAGATGATGCCAATTATGCCAGTAGTACGTGTCTCAAATGCGGATCAGGCGATTGATTTAGCAGTGGCAGCAGAACATGGTTTTCGTCATACGGCCGTTATGCACTCCAAAAATCTCGATAATCTCAGCCGTATGGCGCGCGAGATGAACTGCAGTATCTTTGTTAAAAATGGTCCCAATCTGGCTGGGTTAGGTTATGGTGGTGAAGGTTTCTGTTCTTTTACAATTGCAAGTCCCACTGGTGAAGGGCTGACGGGGCCTCTGAGTTTTAGTCGCTTGCGACGTTGTACCCTAGTAGACTCATTTCGTATTGTATAATGCTATTAATTCAGTGTTTAATAATTATATTTGAGAGCGGAAGTAAATCAAGGATGTTATTCGGTGATTCTCATCACCCCCTTACCGCTCCTTTAAGCTGACGATTTAATCCCATATTTTATTTAATCGTTAGCCCTTATTGGAAAATGGTGATGTAATGGGTGTTCGGTTTTCTCAACAACTTATTAGCCTCGATATTTTTACCGATGCCTATCGGGTAACAGGTCATGCAAAGATTGGCTCAGGTGGCATTCATGCTGAATTGGGTAATCCAAATCGTAGCTTTATGGACTTGGAAGATGCCTATGTTTCGCGCATCAACCAACCTGGCGAAATCGTAGGTAGCTACAATGAAACAGCATTCCGTAAGGATAATATAAATTTTATTGTGCTACAAAATAAGCGTGATGGGTTGCCAGTGAGTTCAAGTATTTATACACGAGGTAGATCAATCAATATTTTTCTAACGGTGCCTTCGTTTGAAATTCGTGGTGAAATTTTTCATGAAGGCAGGCTCATGGCCGCTGATATTATTGGTAAATCTCACGGTCAATTTTTGCTTATCTTTTCTGGTAGAGCATCGGCTTCATTGTACCCGGATATTTCCTACAGTGGCGATTTGATATTAGTTCACCGTGCTCGTGTCGGGATTGTTGGCCTTGAGTGATAACGGGTACTGTTAGAGTTGGAGAATTTCCGTGGCCCGAATTTATGTAATTGATGACGATGCCCAACTATTGCGAATGGTTGGCTTAATGTTGGAACGAGGTGGTCATACTGTGACCCTGATTAATAATCCACTGGAAGGGTTGGACCAGATCACAGCACATCCGCCCGATGTTTTGGTAGTGGATGTGATGATGCCTGGGAAAAGCGGTCATGATCTGACGAGAGAAATTCGCAATACAACGGGCGTTGAAAATTTACCGATTCTGATCATGACGGCACGTTCCCAGGATGTTGATCGGAAGGCGGCTTTGGATAGCGGTGCGGATGCCTATTTGAGCAAACCAGTTACATCACAGGAGTTGATAGACCGGGTAGATAAATTACTGACAAAGAAGCCGGCCCCACCCAAGACAGCGCAGCAAGTGATCACGGCCGTTTATGGCTTTCGTGGTGGCACAGGTAAAACAACCTTGGCCGTCAACCTGGCCAGTTCCTTACGCCAACTAAGCCAGCAAGATGTCTGTTTGGTAGATTTTTCCTCTGCTGGTGGCCAAGCTGTATATCATTTGCGCTTACAAGCTCGGCACAACTGGGGCAACTTATTAAAACAAGATCAGTTAGATTGGCCTACTTTGAAGGAACATCTCATTGTTCATCAGTCGGGGTTATATGTTTTGGCCGCGCCACCCATGCCCCAAGCACCATATAGTTTATCAAGCGATTTTGTGACAACTGTTTTAACCTTGCTACGTGAGCATATGATGTTTACAGTAGTAGATTTACCATCTACGTTTGATGCCTGTATACGCACCACTCTGCCAATGGCCTACATGGGTTTGCATGTTGTGACACCAGATGTCGTTTCAGTGCAAACGGCCGCCTACACTGACCAACTCATGGCTAAAGAGGGAATCAGCGTCAAATACCGCAGCCACATCCTGAACCATGTAGTGCCTGAGCCAGCTTTATCGGCCAAAGCTGTGGAACGTGGTCTCAATCATCGTGTTGCTTTCCAGATTGGGTTTGATGCCCAACAAGGTAGAGCTTTAGCACAAGGCGTTCCCATCAGTTTGATTATCCCCAAATCACCCTTCTCTACTGTAGCACACCGTATGGCCGAAGCCATTTGGCAGCGTATTGGGGCAGCCAGTCATTGATGATCGAACCTGCTCTCGCCTTATTGGAATTTAATAGCATTGCGCTCGGAATTGAAGCGGGTGATGGTATGGTGAAGCAGGCACCTGTATCCCGCATTGTCACGGGAACTGTGCAGCCTGGTCACTATCTGGTGATGGTGGTGGGTGATGTAGCTTCGATAGAAGAAGCAGTGGCTGCAGGGAAGGCTATTGGACAGAGTGCGCTAGCTGATTTTGTTTTTTTGCCACATGTGCACCCAGATGTGGTGACTGCTTTGGCTGGGGAACGGTCAACGGCCGTTAATGATGCCTTAGGTGTGGTGGAGACTCGTACAGTTGCTGCTTCTATTCTGGCGGCGGACGCGGGCCTCAAAGGAGCCGAAGTTCAGTTGGTGCAATTGCGCCTGGCGGATGGGTTAGGTGGCAAGGGCCTGGCCTTATTTACTGGCGTGATAGCCGATGTGGAGGCAGCCGTCGCTATTGGCGCAGCCGTTTCAGCTCCACAACTCATTCGTCAAGTTATTATCCCGCAGTTGCATGGAGAAATGTGGAGTAATGTGAGTAGAGACGGCCGCTTTGGTAGCCATTTTGACTGGGGAGCAAGCTAATGCAGTTGGCACGAGTGATTGGTACGGTGGTTGCCACAGAGAAGTACGAAGGTTTAACGGGCATTAAATTCCTCATTGTGCAACCTTTGACGAAACAACAGCAGCCAAAAGGCCAGCCCGTAGTGGCGGCAGATGCTACCTTTCAGGCTGGCCCAGATGAACTTGTTTTTATTGTAGGCAGTCGGGAAGCGGCACAAGCAATGCCTATTACTTTTGTGCCCGTGGATCATGCTATTGTGGGCATTGTAGATGAGGTTGATGTAAAAGACCCAACGTAAATAAGCTTGTTTACATTGGGCCTTTGTACCTTTACTGCATCGAGTTCGCTAATTCAATTAATTCAGTTGTGTGGCCAGGACTGCTCAAGATATAAACAACATCATTCTTTTGCCACATCAAGGCGCTTCCCTGTCCGTCTAGGCTGGTGAGAGCTAGGCCGCTGACACCATCAACAGTCACTTCGGAGAAGGTAGCCACGTTTTGGGGCACGGGCAGCAAGAGGGTGCCTGTCCAATCGATGCTGCGAGCCAAGCGGGCTGCTTCAGTCGGATTCATGCCCAAGATTTGTAGCAGGGCTTCGCCCAGGGGAACAGGATCGAGCCCGTCGGGATAGTCGACGATGGGGCTTTCGGTTTGCACTAAAAAGGTGCCATCTTGCCACCGTTGTTCAACAGTAGTAAAGACATTGACATTAACCAAAGCACCATCCAGGCTGTCCGGGATAAGCCGCGGATCTGCACCGGCAATTTTGAGGATTTCTTGGGCTTGCGCGGCATCTATAATTAGATGGCCGTCGCCACCATCCATCACGTGAACGGCCGTTGGCTCATCTAAAGCTGACAAAGTGCGTACGTCTAAACCTGTCAGTTGTTGAGCCTTAGCTACGGAGTCTACAGATTGTGCCTCACCTGGTTCATTGAGGATAACCAACTCACCTGGTGTTAAACCGGATTCGGCCACTTCTTCTAAAATGGCGATCTGGTCAGGACTGATGGAAATGGCCGCGAACTTCTGTACTCGGAAAAGACCTAGCACTTCGTTGGCGGCAGCACGCACTGAGGGAAAACTCAGGGCGATGGCGAATAAGAGAACAAAAGTTGCCAATGAGGCAGCGATTTTGCGATTTTGAGTCATTGTTATGCTCCTAAAGAACGTTATGAGTGAGTTTGGGCGAGGCTGAATTTGCTGTTTTAGGGCGGATAGTGCTGGCCCTGTCGGTTGTGGCGTGTCAGCTGCCGTTGGTTCTAAAACTGATAATTGTTCCATTACGTCATCAAAATGATCATTTGAATGGGCCATGTTTTAACCTCCAATTTCCTCCTGATATGCCTTACGGAAAGCTGCACTAGCCCGGGCTAGGAGCGTTCCTACGGAACCGGGTGCTACGTCACAGGCGGCCGCACATTCGGCGTAGCTAAGACCCATCTGCCGCAGCAGCAGCAATTGGGTTTGCCGTTGGGGCAAACGGGCGAGGGCTTGGCGAACGGCCGTTTTCGCCTCTAACCTCTCCACTTCCACATCAGGTCGGGGAATATCATCGGGGTCGGGTACGAGCCAAACGTTGCGCGTCCAACGGCGTTTGCGCCCGCGAATGGCATTGTAGCCCAGATTGGTCGCCACCCGATAGAGCCAAGCACCAATATTGTGTTCTCGGTTCCTTTTGAACACTTTTTTAGCAAAGGCATGATGATACAGTTTCAAGAAGACCTCTTGGGTGATGTCTTCGGCCTCTACACGATTCCCAACTAAACGGAATAATAACCCATAGATGCGATCATAATGCCGATAAAAGAGGGTGTCGAAGGAGGTCATATCACCTTCGCTTATACGTTCGATCAAAACGTTATCTGATGCTGTCGAGACCATATTGTTTTCCCGTTCACCTGATTTGTTCATTCTAAACACCAGTGATTTTTGATTTGTGACAACGGCCGTTTGACAGAATTGCATCCCTGTTTGAGCATCCGCTCTGCTAATCTTAGCATAATTGCCAAAACAATGACTGCCAATCAAACCTGCTGTGTCTCTACTCGCCGCCAATATCTGGTATACTTAGGCTATGATCGGCAAACGGACACCAGGACAAAGATTGGCTTTTCTACCAGAGGCCGATGCTGTGGCATTGGCTGAATGTTTGGTCGCATTTGCCAATGGTGATGGTGGCTTGGTTGTGTTGGGCTTGGATGAGGGAGGACGGCCGTTGACCACTATTTGGGATGAGGATGCTGAAGGGGCTTTGATTCAAGCCGCCGATTATTGTCGCCCACCTATTCCCACGCAGTGGCAGCAGGTGGCAATCAGTAATGAAAGTTTTATCGGGATTCAGGTGCCACGCAGCCCTGACTTGCATACCCTGGTCGATGGACGGGCCTTGATTCGCAGTGGCAATTGGAATCGGCCGTTATCCGGTGATGAATTGCGCCAATTGGCCGCCAGCAAAAATACAGCCGAATTTGAAACAGAAGTTGTGCCGGGTTCCCGTCGCACCGATCTGGAACAACAAATCGTCAATGAATATTTTCAACAGCGTGAAGCGCGGGGAGCGGCGCGGCTGGCCTCAATTCCCGAAGCACTATTTGAAATTGGGGCAACAGATCGCTCTGGCAATCCTACAATGACGGGGATTTTGCTCTTTGGCAAAAATCCACAAGCCTTTTTCCCCCATAGTGGTGTCGTTTTTGTGAAGTTCCCTGGCACAGAACCACGTGGAGATGACGGTGGCATTGGTTACGGCCGTCGTGATGAGATCAGTGGTCATCTGGCGCGAGTAGTAGAGCGTACTTGGAATGTGATTTATGAGGAGATGCGGGTGGGGGCCAAAGTCAGTCAGCTGGAGCGGGAAGAGGTAAGGGAGTATCCTCGCTTTGCTGTGCGTGAAGCCGTTGTCAATGCTATTGCTCACCGTGATTACCGCATTATGGGGCGGCGCATTGAGATTCGCATGTATGAGGATCGCTTGGAGGTGATCAGTCCCGGCGGCTTGCCTGGTTATATGACGTTGGACAATCTGGTGGAAGAGCATTTTTCGCGCAATCCGCGCCTGGTGAGTGGTTTATACCAATGGGGCTATATCGAGGAATTGGGGTTGGGTATTGACCAAATGATTGAGGATATGGTCAATGCTGGCCATGAGCCACCCACATTTGAAGCGTCGCCCTACCAGTTTAAGGTAACTTTGTATAAGAAACGAGAGAGAACGGCCATTCCCAAGTGGACAAAAGTGATGAACGAACGCCAGGCTCGTGCCTTGACTTATGTCCGTGAAAATGGGAGCATTACCAATCGTGAATACCAGACCCTTTGTCCCGATGTCTCCACCGAAACTTTACGTCTAGATTTAGTCGATTTAGTCGATCGAGGACTGCTTTTGAAAATCGGTTCAAAAAGAGGCACAACCTATATCTTGAAGTAAAACATTAATTTATATTTCACATTGCTGTTTATCCCAAATTTATCCCAAATAGAATTTGGGATAAATAACAAATATCCCAAATGACTCTCACACAGCAGTTCCTTATTATTGCCATCCTCCCCCTCAGCTTTGTGGCTATGATGGTCTATTTGTGGCGGGCGCGGCTCAAACGACGGCAGCTTACCCTCCGTTGGCAACTAACATTGCTGATAGCCGCTATTTGGGCCAGCAGCATTTTGCGCTTTTACGGTGGTGCGACGCTACCTGTCTGGATAGAGTTTACCTGGGGTGTGATCGGCCGTTATGCACTAAGTCTAACTGGGTTGGCCATTTTGTGGACCACGCTAACCCATTTAACCGTACCGCATAGTCGGGGGTGGTTTACCATGGGATTGGGGGGGCTGTTGCTGGCAACGGCCGTTGCTTTAGACCCAATCCTTTGGCAATATAATATTGTTCCCCTTCATATTGCCGGACAGATGATTAGCTCCTTTAACTTATGGGCGGCTATATGGGTCACAAGTTGGCTTTTGCCCCTCATTGCTGCCTGGATTCTCACCCGGCAGGTGGGAGCCAATCTATCTGTGTCACTATACAGCAATCAAGTGCATTATTGGCTCTTTTTCCTAAGCCTGTTCATTATTGGTGGCCTGTTTGCCTCTATACAGCAGCGTGATCAACCAGGTTGGCAAGGAACGGGATTGCTTATCATTATCCCGGCTGTTTTTATTGCCACGCTCAGCTTAGTTCGAGGGCAGTTGCCAGATTTGCAATTGGCTGGACGACAAATTCTTAGCCGCTTGTCTGGCACATTAATCATCTTTGGACTCACTTGGCTGGCTCTAACGGGCATCAATCGCACAGTGGCCGATTTGCCACCGGGTTCAGGCCAAAACCTGATTTTTGTGGTGGCCGCTGGCCTATTTGCGGTGCTGTTTACGCTGGTTTATCGTTGGGTGAATGACTTTACACGTCGGGTGTTTATGCGCCCCTTGGGAAAACAGGAATTGATCACGGCTGAATATGCCAACGCTATCGGCAATTTGCCAGAACCAACTCAGTTGGCTCAACTATTTTTACGGTTGGTACAGGCACATGTAGGTACGGATGATGGTTGGTTTTTCGCTACATCCGATGGTCCCCAAGGGCGTTTGGTTCTACGGCCGTTGGCCCAGTTGGGTAGTCCTATGCCAGACACAGTGGATTTTGTTCATGATAGCCCTTTTGTGCAACATTTGCGACAAAACGGCCGTCCTCTCATCCAGCACGATATAGATTCCCTGGTCGCTTTCGACAACATGCCTGAAGCTGAACGCCATCTCATCACCAAATGGCAGCGCATCCTTTTCATGCCGCTTCATGCTGGCGATAGCCTCGTTGGTTTGCTGGCCCTTGGCTCAAAATATTCTGGCGAGGCCTATGATCGCAGCGATTTTGATACACTGCAACGATTAGCAGCCCAGATTAGCCCGCTCTTGGCCCAAGCCCAAAACCTCGCTAGCCTACGTCAAATCAATTACTATGTTTTTGAGCAAAACCAAGCCTTATCCCGCGAGCGCCAGCATATGCAGGAACTGGCCCAACTCTACCGCCAATTTTTTGAGCTAGTTACCCCAGAACTGCGCCAACCCTTTTCTATCATTGAGCGAGAATTGCAAGATGTGCGTCGCGAATTGCCTGAGGGCAAACAGTGGCTGGTAGAAGATGTAAACCTACACGTCAATAAGCTACGCGCCCCTCTGGACAACCTCATCAACATGTCGTCCCGGATTCAAAAGCGTACCACCTTTCAATTTGAAAAGTTGCAACTCAATGAAGCTGTGGGGGCAGCCATTCGCAATCTACGCACGATGGCCGAAGCACGCAAAGTTACAGTTGAGTTTGAGCCACACTTTCCTGGAGCCATGATCATTGGTGACAAGGTGCAACTCACAGAGGCATCACAGCACTTGCTCCATAATGCCATTAAATTCAATAAGATTGGGGGGCTGGTGCGGGTGGAGTGTGGCGTGACAGGTGGCGAAGTTTATTTCCATGTGGCTGATACGGGTGTGGGTATCCCTGATGAACGCTTGGAAGGCATATGGTCGGGACTGGCACAGTTCCAAAACGGCCAAAACGGTTCGCGTCGCACAACGGGCAAGGGGCCTGGTCTAGGCCTTGCACTCACCCACTTCATCATCTCGGCCCATAGCGGCCGTGTTGAGGCCGAAAGCAAGTATGGCTCTGGCAGCCGTTTCGCCTTCTATTTACCCTTAGTACTAGATGAATAGGATGTTGGCGTTGAATGTATTGTTGTATTTTTGATCCGACAATACGCAACAAACCAACGGCTACATGATTTTTACTACTCCACTTGCTTTCCTTCTCCTTTTTGCCATTCCCTACGTTTTTTGGTTGGGCAGACCGAATACGCCTTTGCGCCGTTGGCGGGAATGGGTGAGTTTGGGGTTGCGGTTGCTGATTTTGTTGCTATTGGTGTTGAGTTTGGCGGGGACGCAGGTGGTGCAGGCGGCCGATCGGTTAGCAGTCGTGTTTTTGGTGGATGCCTCGGATTCGATTAGTCCAGCGCAGGCGGGGCAAGCGGAGGCGTTTATACGAGATTCGATGGCTACGATGCAGGTGGGGGACGAAACGGCCGTTATCCTCTTTGGTTCTAATGCACTTGTGGAACGGCCAATGTCTGCTCTCGCTGAACTAGCTCCCATTTCCTCTGTGCCCCAAGCTCTGCACACCGATATTGCCGAAGCCATACGATTGGGGCTGGCTCTCTTTCCAGCAGGTAGTGCCCGACGTATTGTCATTGTCAGCGATGGCACAGCCACGACAGGCGATGCGGCTGAAGCCGCCCGCTTGGCAGCCAGCAGCGGCGTTTCTATTGATAGCTATCACTTGCCCCGAGCTGCTACTGATGTGGAAGCCTTGCTGACAGACGTGAGCGCACCCGCACGTGTAAGCCAGGGGGAATCTTTTCGCATTGATGTCACAGCCGAATCGACAGCCGATATGCAGGCCAGTTTACGTGTTTTGGCTGGGGGGAATGTGGTCTATGAAGATACCGTGCAGCTACGCACAGGCATAAACAACTTTGCTGTACGCTTGCGAGCGACCGAACAGGAATTTGCTCGTTATCGCGTCCAGCTAACGCCAGTGAATGACACCTATTATCAAAACAACGAACTGGCAGCCTTTACTGAAATTGTGGGGCCGCCCCGGGTACTGCTGGTGGGGCATGATGGCACGACAACGGCCGATGATGGCACACCATTACCTGATGAATCTGTGGCTTTACAACTCGCTTTGGAAGCAACTGGTTTGCAGGTAGATCGTGTGACGCCGCAGGATTTGCCAGCCACTTTAGGCCAGTTGAGCAATTATGGCACAGTGGTATTGGTGAATGTCAATGCCAAGAACATCTCGCCACGCAAGATGGAACTGTTGCAGAGTTATGTGCGGGATTTGGGCGGCGGACTGGTGGCTATTGGCGGGCCAGAGAGCTATGGCATGGGTGGCTATTTCCGCACCCCATTGGAAGAGACGCTGCCAGTGGATATGCAGATTAAGGATCAGGAACGCTTTCCGTCGGTGAGTATTGTGATTGTGATTGACCGCTCGGGCAGTATGAGCCAGCAGGAAGGAGGCCTGACAAAAATTCAGTTGGCGGCAGAGGGGGCGGTACGGGTGGTGGAATTGCTAAATGATTTTGATGAGATTTCAGTGATTCCGGTGGACACACAACCTGACAATCCTATTGGCCCACTGCCTGCCAGCCAGCGTGAGGAGGCGATTACCCTGATTCGGCAAATTGGGGCGGGTGGTGGTGGCATTTATGTGCGCACAGGTTTGGAGGCAGCCGCCCAAGCCCTGGCCCAAAGCCCCAATGAAGTGAAGCATATCATTTTGCTGGCAGATGGCTCGGATTCAGAGCAGAAGGAGGGTGTACCTGAGTTGATTGATGGGTTGGTGGCGGAGGGTGTGACGGTTTCGACCGTGAGTATTGGCAATGGATCTGATACACCTTGGTTACAGCAAATGGCGGAGCGGGGCAACGGCCGTTTCCATTTCACCAATCAAGCAGCTAATCTACCCCAAATTTTTACCCAAGAAACAACTTCAATTCAACGTAGCTATTTGGTTGAAGAGCGATTTTTTCCTGAATTAGGGAGTAGTAGCCCTATTTTGTCGGGCATTCGGGCTGTGCCACCCTTGTATGGCTATGTAGGAGCGAGTCCCAAGGGAACGGCCCAGGTAATTTTGAATACGCATCAGGGCGACCCATTGTTGGCAGCATGGCAGTATGGTTTGGGGCGGTCAGTGGCTTGGACTTCAGACGCGAGCGGCCGTTGGGCCACAGAGTGGGTACAGTGGGAAGGCTTTCCTGCTTTTTGGGCGCAGGCGGTGCGCTGGACGATTTCACAGAGCCGTGACAGCAATGTGGAAATGGTAGTAGACCTGTCAGGTGAGCAAGCTCAGTTGACGGTGGATGCACGAGGGGCAAACGAAGATTTTTTGAATAATTTGGTGATGGAGGCCAATGTAGTTGACCCCAATGGAGAGGTAGTCAATATGGCCTTGCAGCAGGTGGCCCCGGGGCGTTATGAGGGTGAATTTACGCCAAAGAGAGATGGCGCTTATTTTATCCGCGTGGCTGGTGGTAATGATGGCCAAGATGGGGGCCAAGTTGGCTCACAGGAGGCAGTGGTAGCCCAGACCAGTGGCTGGGTGCTGGGTTATTCGCCGGAGTACCAAAAGTTTGAGACGAATCCTGAATTGTTGGAGCAGTTAGTAATGCTGGGTAACGGCCGTAACCTCAGTGACGCTGCTGCCTTTCCCGAACCTACTTTAACCGTGTTTGAACATAATCTAAAAAGCAATGCCTCCACCCAACCTATTTGGCCAACATTGATGCTCATAGCAGTGCTGCTGCTGCCAGTAGATATTGCAGTACGACGGCTGGTGATTACACGGCGGGATATGGAACGGGCTTGGGCGGCGACATTCGGCCGTTGGCGGCCACAACCGGTACAGCCTGAGCGATCAGAGCAGGTAGCCCGTTTATTTGAGGCAAAGCAGCGCGTCGGGAGTAGGGGAGAGGGTGATGATGGTGGGGAAACGGCCGTTGCTCCAACCCCAATTTTGCGGCAAGATGCCGTAGCAAAGCAGGGGATGAAACAGGAGAATAAAGTGGACAGTGAGACATCTGTACCTCCTGTGCCACCAGCGACAGAAAAGCCCCGTTCACCGCCGGGCGGATCGTTAGCATCACGCTTGTTAGAGAAGAAAAGGCGGCAAGAGGGAGACCAATAAACCCCGCTTAAGTTATCATTGTCATCCGTAACTCATTCTGATAAACTCGCCCATAAATGAGTACTTCCCTGGAAAATGCCACTATTATCGTCGTCGAGGATGATCCCAATTCCCAAATAATTATTCTTGATCTATTGCGAATGGACGGGGCAACACAATGTTATGCTCGAAAAAATGTTGTGTCCGCCATTGCTTTTGCCGAACGACTACCCCACGTTGACCTTTTTTTAGCTGACATCAACATGCCAGACAAGAGTGGCTACGATCTATTACACATAGTGCGCCAACACGAAAAACTCCATCAAGCAAAAGTTGTGGCTGTTACCGCTGGAACCTTGGATGAGGACATCCGCAAAGTGCGCGAACGAGGATTTGATGGCTTCATCGGCAAACCAATCAAACCGGCTGTTTTTGCCCAACAAGTTCAAGATATTCTTAACGGCGAACCAATTTGGTATTGGCGTTAGCTGAGACTGGAGTAACTGTGAACTCAAAAATCACCGCAAATTTACATCGTTCTGCTCTTCCCACTTTTTGGTTAGCTATTTCCCTCCTCATTTTTACTGCTTGCTTAGGGGGTAGTGACGACAGCCCGCCAACCATCACGGGGGATGCTACTGTTCTCCAACCTGGTACACAAGGTGTCGTGGCTTGTACAGGCACTTGTTCAAAATGGGGGCAGTGTGGGGAAAAGACTGATAATAGCGGACAAGTTGTCCTGGCCGGGCGTGGTGGCCCGGCCATCGTTAACCATGAGCTCATTTTTGATCATAATGCCCCAGTGACAGTTAATGGACAAGAAGTACGCTTATTGCAGCCTGTGGCTGGTGGCGACCCAATAAATATGAACTTTTACTTTGTCACCACCAATGATGGCAATAATAAAGGGGGTTGGGTCGCTGGCTGGTGTGTGCAAGCTGCAGGGAACTAATTCTCGTCGATTGGCTCATAATTAAATGTTAACGATTGACAAGCACGTCCGGATGGTGTAATCAACTCGCCATCTTCATCTACAATAGGCTCTGCAAATTGCCCTAAGTCATAATAGGCCGCAATCACATTACAAGCTACAGGGGCCGCCCAAGCCGATCCCTCCCCCCCATTAAAGATAAACACAGAAACGACGATCTCAGCATTTTCAGCAGGTGCATAGCCCACATACCAAGAGTGTGTAGGTAACACACGCCGTTGAACAATATCTTCAAAACGGCACCAACCGCGACTGATAGCGATATTGTCACAATATTCGGCTGTGCCTGTTTTGCCAGCCGTTGTCACACCCGATGGATCTAACCAATCTACATAGGTAGCGCCTGTATAAAATTGCTCATCATCAATAAAAACATTTACCAGCTGTAAACCTTCCGCCACAGTTTCTAAATATTGGCGATCTATAGCTACAGAATCAACTACCTCTGGTTTGAAGATATATTCACCATTTTCATCAAATTCAAAAGTGAAGGCTGAATCATTTAGAGGGGCTCCCTCAGCGTCTAACAAAACTGTTCCACCATCAGGGTCAGGATGGGCGCGAGCTATAATTTGACTGTTCGCATCTACTGCCACAATGTTGCCTTCGGCATCAGTCATATGATGAATAATAGTTGGCCGATAAAGGAAGCCGCCATTGGCGATGACAGCTGCCATCTGAGCCACCTGCAAGGGAGTGGAGGCCATAAACCCTTGCCCAATACCTAAATTATAATCATCACCTGTGGACCAGGGTGCCCCTTGTGTTTGAATTTTCCAAGCAGGTGTGGGTAGATTGCCGGGGTTTTCTAGTGGCAGTTCAATGCCTTGCACCCGACCAAAACCGAATTGCCGGGCATAAGGGACTAAGCGATCAACCGTTAAACCGTCTACAAACTCCCCATCTTGGTCAAAGCCACCCGTGATTTTATAGAAGTAAATGTCACAGGAGTTAGCTAAACCCGTGATGATGTTCATTACACCATGTTCACCGGGCAAAATCCAACAGACGAAATTTTGGGCACGACCAGGATCGTCTGGGGCAAAACGGTTGGGAATGGTGACCTCACCGGGGGCACGTAGAAGGCGGGAGGCGGAAACGACCCCCTCTTGCAAAGCGGCAGCTGCAGGCACGATTTTGAAGGTGGAGCCGGGTGGATAGACGCTGCTGATGGCGTGATTGACTAACGGCCGATAATCGTTCCGCGCCAACCCCAAATAATACTCGACTGGAACCTCCGTCTGGAAACGGTTGTTGTCAAAAGTGGGGAAACTGACCATTGCCAATATTTCTCCCGTTTGGGGGTTCATGGCGACAACGGCCGCTTGCTCAACTTCTGGAAATGTCTGTACGCCTGTGATTTCGTCTCGATTCGGTGTTTCGCGCCGTGCTTGCAGAGCCTGCTCTAAAATGTGAGTAGTTATTTTTTGCAGTTCCAAGTCAAGTGTTAAATGTAAATTTAAGCCAGCAACAGGTTCTTGAGATAGGCCAAGTTGGCGAACTTCACGCCCCGTCCAGTCTGTTTCAATTTGTCGTACCCCCTTTGACCCAGATAGTTCCAATTCCATTGAGGATTCTAGCCCCGCCCAGCCTACCCGGTCATCACGCTCATACCCCAAAATATTGATCCAATTCTCATTCGGTATTGGCCCCATAAAGCCAATGATATGAGAAGTATATTCGCCACTTGGATAGTCACGCAATGGTTCTGGAATGACGCGTACACCAGGCAAGAAGATGCTTTCTTGTTCAATGCGATAGGCCAAAGTGATGGGGATACCTGTGGTAATAACGGCTGGTAGATATTGGGCAAAGCTTTGTTCTTGGACAATGCCCGCAATGCTATCGGGCAGGCGCTTGACAATGCCTGCTTGATCCAGTGTTTCCCCAACAGGCGCATTATAAATTTGGGCCAGACGGCCGTAAGTGCTAACAAGTTCGGGGTTGGCCGTATCAATCAGATTCTGTTGCTGCACGGTATTGGTCACAGGTACCCCAGTCAACAAAGATAAACGCTCAAAAACAGCTTGCCGTTCGCCGTCTGCACGTGGCAAAAAAGCGGGGGTGATGGTGACATTGAAGCTGGACAAGTTGACAGCTAGGGGTGCACCAGTGCGGTCGAAAATAACACCGCGCGAGGCATCTGTTTGCAAAAAGGCCAATCTGTTATCATCCGCTTGGGCAAGCAAATCCTCACCAGCTGTTTGTTGCAGATAAAAGACACGGTAGAGGAGCAAACCGAGAATGACGATGAAGACAAGGCGTAAAAAGTATAAACGGCCGCTTAAGCCCGGATCTTCTTGTTCCTGCTGCTCTAAATCTTCAATTCGTTCCCAACCCATGCGTGACATAGCAAATTCTCCATCAGAGGGCAGAGGTTAGAGATTGGCATCCGTCTTGCTCCCTAATCGCCAATCTCTAATCTTCAGTCTCTATCACAATTGTACACGGCGCGGCTGCAAAGTTTTTATCACACTGTTCAGTAACCAATAGAGAGGGAGGGTAAGGATACTATGTAGAATGATGAGAGGAAGCAGGGAAACGGCCGTTTCCCAACGCAAACCATAGCCCAACACATTTAACAAAACAAAATGCAGCCCTAGGAATATCAATGTCGCCAAGGCTCCTTGCATCAGCGGCAGGAAAAAGCGATTGGAAGGAAATAGCTGTGTAGCCGACACTGTCACAAATACAGCCACCATAAATGTTAGGGAAGTTACTCCCATAGGCACTGTGGAAAGGATGTCCTGACACACGCCGGCCACAAAGGCCCAGACCACGCCCTCATTGACACCCTGCAGCATCCCCCAGACCAAAGCCACCAACAGCAAAAGCTGAGGGACAGCACCCAAAATGGGAAATCGCGGCAAAACGGCCGTTTGCAATACCGACAACAGTAGTAAAAAGGGGGCTGCAATGTAAACACTTGATCCCATAATAGTTGTGCTCTTATTGCTCATCTACAGGTGAGTCAAAAATCTCCGTATCTATCGGACTAAAACTCGTCACCACAAACACAATTTCCAGAGCATCAAAATCAGCCGCCGCTTGCACCGTTGCGCCCTGAAATAGCTCTGCTTCACTACGTTCCACATTCACCACCCGGCCAATTACCATATCCTGAGGAAACTTGCCACCTAGACCTGATGTCAACACCACCTCGCCGATAGCTACCTGATGCTGCAAATCAATCCACTCAATCGTCATCGAGCCACCTAAACCACCGCCACGCAGCAAACCCGTTGCCCTTGAATCACCCAATCGCGCCGCAATGGCACTGGAACTATCTGTAATCAAAATTACCTGCGCTGAATTCTCCGTCACCCGGAATATCTGCCCCACCAAACCACGGGCCCCTTCCACAGGCATTCCCACTTGCACACCGTCATCTGACCCCTTGTCAATAATGATACTGCGTATACCCACACCGGGATCACGGCCAATAACCCTAGCCGTCACCCGCCGTAAATCAGGGGTTTCTCGCGCTTGATTAAACAGAGTCAATAGCAATTGATACTCTCCCTGAACCTCCCGCAACTGTTCCAACTCTCGCTGCAAGGCATCATTTTCCGCTTGCAAGCGGGCAATTTCGCCTCGGGCCTCCACCAGATCACGTGGGCCAGCCAGCCGTTCGGCCAAGGCTGTGGCTGGCGTGGAAGCAATTTGTAAGATGGAAGCGAGGGGATTTTGCAAGAAGGTGAAGGCATTATCGAGATTTCCTGTGCTGTCCAAAATCATCAACAGCACGGATATCCCCAACAAAACTAGCAAAACGCCCCACCGAATACGCTGCGGTAAATCATTCATAGGGAAACATCACCGCCTACTGTTTACTGACTACTGCTTACAGATGACTGTTTATTGATCACTGGCTCCCGACTAATGATGCGTGCTGCCGCGATGCAGGCCAACCAGTGACCGCTGCCAAACTTCGATATTTTCTAATATGCGACCAGCCCCGCGGGCCACACATGTCATGGCATCTTCCGCCACCCACACCCGCATTTTCACCATATCCTCTAATCGCTCGGCTAGACCACGAATCTGCGCCCCACCGCCAGCTAAACAGATGCCCACTTCCATTAGGTCGGCGATCAACTCTGGCGGTGTCTCATCAATGGCATCACGTACTGTATCTACGATAATGTTAATGGAGGGAGCCATAGCTTCGCGCAGCTCAATACTGCTAATTTCGACTGATTGCGGCAATCCCGTAATCAGATTGCGCCCGCGCAATGTCATGGTACGCTCTTCAGGCAAGGGGAAGGCTGAGCCAATGCCAATCTTAACCCGTTCCGCCATACGTTCCCCGATGAGTAGATTATATTTATTGCGGGCATAGGTGATGATGTCTTCGTCCATCTCATCACCAGCCACGCGAATGGAGCGGCTGATGACGATGCCACCCATGGCAAAGACGGCCACTTCTGTGGTGCCACCACCGATATCGACGATCATGCTGCCGCGCGATTCGTTCACGGGCAAGCCTGAGCCGATGGCCGCCGCCATTGGCTCTTCAATGAGGTGGGCTTCTCTGGCTCCTGCGGAAATAGCTGCATCATAGACAGCCCTCTTTTCTACTTCGGTCACGCCGCTGGGGATGCCCACAACGACACGAGGACGCGGAAAAGGGACGATCATCTGCTCATGGGCCTTGTCTATGAAGTATTTGAGCATGGACTCAGTAATTTCAAACTCGGAGATGACACCATCGCGTAACGGCCGTATAGCCACAATATCGGCTGGGGTGCGCCCCACCATTTCCCGGGCCTCAGCCCCAATGGCTAACGGCTGTCGTGAGCGACGATTAATCGCCACCCATGATGGTTCATTAATGACAATACCTCGGTCGCGGATAAATACCAATGTATTCGCCGTGCCCAAGTCAATGCCAATGTCGAGTGAAAACAGGCCAAGCAGCCAGTCGAGTGGTCTGAACATGTTGTGTAGATTTGATGACTGTTTTAGTAATCGGTAATCGGTAATCGGTAATCAGCATATGCACTGACTACTGTTCACTGATTACTGCACACTGCTATCAGCCTCTTCCTTATCTATCTTAAAAACTTCGCCGCATTATACCAACATGCCCCAGGCGTGGCACATTCGCCTATTTTTCACCCTCGGAAATGGACAGAGTTGACGCGCCTATCTGAGAAAATGGTGAGTGGGTAGAGTTGCCAAGCTGTAATTTATTACTATGATTCGTAAAGATACTGTGTGATGATTCCTATCACACAGTATGAAAAAGTAAGGAGCTAAATGATGGCAAGACAAGCGATGTTTGTGGGGTTAGTATATGATGAGATTGATAGGTTAGTGGAAACGGCCGTTGTCGGCCACGAAGCCAACTATGTGATTGACGACGACGGTTTCCATCGTCACATTGATGCTGAACAAGTTGACCGGCAAGTGCTTGGTTTCTTCCTACAACAGCTAGAAGCGAACAAAGAGATGGCTGTGGAGCAAGCCCTTACCATGATGGGCAAAGATGACCTTTTCACCAAAGCCGTTCTCGACGCCGAGCTACGCAACATAGATATGGACAAAATCATAGCGCAAGGCATCCCCGAACAGGCCCGCAACATGCTGGGCATGTTGGGCTTCCGCATCATTATCAACTTCCATGGCGAAGTTATCCGCCTCGACCAGCCCGCCGTGCCAGATTCGGAGTAGGGTGCTAGTAGATTAAAGATTGAGAGCCTATCACGCACGGTCCAGTCTGCGCGAATTGACCAGACCCTTTGGGGCAGCTCGCCAAACAGTAACCAACCTATAGTCTTACAGTCTATCACGTCCTCATCGTCTCCGTATGCCCATCCACACACAAGGCTTGCCCCGAAATCTTGGCCCCTGCAGGCGAACAGATAAACAGCACCATGTTGGCAATCTCCTCTGCCTCAATAAACGTATTCAGCGACACCTGCTTCGTGTAATTTCGCCGCACCGTCTCCGGGCTTACCGCCCGCGTCGCTGCCTCAGTTGCAATTACTTGATCCATACGTGGGCCATTAATTGAACCGGGACAAATGGCATTCACCCGAATATTAAACGCTCCCAACTCCATGGCCAACGTCTTAGTGAAACCAATGACGGCCCACTTAGAAGCTGCATAGGGAGAACGCAAAGGATAGCCAAATAGCCCAGCCGTCGAAGAAATATTGACAATAGACCCGCCTCCAGCCTGTTTTAGTAAAGGCACAGCCCGCCGCGCACAGAAAAACTGCCCATCCATATTCACCGCCATCGTCTGCCGCCACGCTTCGGGACTAATCTCCTCCACTGGCAACACGGGCCCCGATATGCCCGCATTATTCACCAAAACATCTACACCTTGAAGACGGCCGTTAACCGCCTCCTCAAATAATGTATCCACCTGTGCTGGATCAGACACATCTGCTACTGTCGTCCCCAACGCAGGCCAAGCAGCCCGACAAGCAGCCAACCGCTCCGCATTCACATCACAAATATGCACCTGTGCCCCACCTGACAAAAAAGCCACAGCAATAGCATAGCCAATACCCTGACCACCAGCCGTCACCATCACGCGCAAACCTTCCCAAGATAGTTCCATTTTTCATCTCCCATCAAAATAAAAGAGTGGTGCGAGTGTATAACGTGTAAAACCTAAAACGTAAACCATAAATAGGTCTGTTCAGTTTTCTAAATTACCCCTATGCCCAGTGCATCAAAATATGGTACATTATTAGCCTAGGCAGTACAACATAGCAAACTGTCTCTTAGGCTTTTTGGAAATTAGAAACCCTAATTCACTCCCAAAAAGCATGAACTAATTCCAAAAAAGTGCTAGAGACGAACCCTTTTTTGAATTGGCCTTCAACAAGAGCAGCACGAGGTGACACATGGAATTACCAATGGGCACTGGCCCTCTGAATTCACAGAGATTTGTCCAGCAAGAAAACAAACGATTACACCAGGAAAATGCCGCCCTTCGTCAGGAAGCAGAAACATTACAAGGTGTTTTGGATGCGTTGCGGGCTTTGCAAGAAGTCTCTATCTCAATAGATGCCAACATAAACATTTTGAGTTTACTTGATCGCATATTGGCCTCTGCCCTGGCTGTGATTGGCTCCAACGATGGCTCCCTGCTGCTTATTGACAACGACACGGATGAATTGGTTTTTGTCGTCGTGCATGGCTCCGTAGGTGAGAAATTAGTCAACCATCGTATCCCTCTAGGCCAAGGTATTGCTGGTTGGGTGGCGAAAAACGGCCGTTCCGTCATCATCCCCAATGTCCGCGCCGACCCTCGCTTCTCCGCTGCTGTAGACCGAAACTTCGGCTTCAACACACGTTCCCTCCTTTGCGTCCCCATTAATCTTGTCCATCGCACAATGGGGGTTATTCAGGCCGTCAACAAAAGTGATGGCGAAGAATTCAACCGAGCCGACCTCAATCTACTGGGGGTCGTTGCCCAGCTCGCCGCCACCGCCCTCTCCCGCGCCGAAGATGCGATTCAAGCCGAAGAAAACAAAGAGTAATTACGTAATTACGCCATGACGTTATTACGCCAGCAGTTTATGACCCCTGAGCAAATCGAAATCTCTCTTGAGCGAATCCTGCCCCGTGTAGACAAACCTGGTCGCTACACAGGCGGTGAATACAATCAGATCATCAAAGATTGGCTAGAAATTGATTACAAAGTTGCCCTCGCCTTCCCCGACATTTACGATCTGGGCATGTCCAACCTCGGCCTGATGATACTCTACGATATCATCAACAAGCACCGTAATCTCCTCGCCGAGCGCGTCTACTGCCCTTGGACAGATATGGAAGCTGTTATGCGTGACAAAGAGCTGCCTCTTTTCTCTTTAGAGACAAAACACGCCATCCGTGAATTTGATCTGCTGGCTATCAGTCTACCGTATGAGCAACTTTACACTAACGCTCTTAACCTGATTGACTTAGCAGGTATGCCCATCCGCGCTGCTGAGCGCGACGAAACATACCCATTGATCATTGCTGGCGGTCATGCCTGTTATAATCCCGAACCGATGGCCCCCTTCATTGACGTTTTCGTCATTGGTGAAGGTGAAGAAGCCATCCTAAAAATCATTGGCGCAATGCGAGCGGCCAGCCATTTAGACCGAGAAACCCAACTACGCTACTTAGCCCAAATTGAAGGCTGTTACGTACCCCGTTTTTATGATGTGGCTTATCACGATGACGGCGGTGTGAAAGCAATCATGGCCAATATGCCCGAAGCCCCAGCTAAAGTGATGAAAACCATCACTTCTGTCATGCCCCCGCCAGTTACAGACTTCATCATTCCCTTCATCGAGACGGTACACAATCGTGCCCCCATCGAAATTATGCGCGGCTGCACCAGAGGCTGTCGCTTTTGTCATGCAGGGATGGTGACACGGCCAGTGCGGGAACGGCCGATCCCCGAAATCCTCACCGCCATGGAGCAAATCCTGGAAAATACTGGCTATGAAGAAATCGCCCTCCTCTCCCTTTCCTCCAGCGACTACACCAACGTCCTGGAATTGACTAAACAAATCGGCCAGCGTTTTGGTCATTTAGGCCTAAACATCTCCCTGCCCTCGCTGCGAACTGAGACAGTCTCTACCCAGCTCATGGACAACTTGGGCGACAGTCGGCGCGGCGGTTTCACCTTAGCCCCAGAAGCAGCTACAGAGAAGATGCGGAACATCATTAACAAATATGTGGCGCACGACGAGTTGCTAGCAACAACCCGCGAAATCTACCGTCGCAACTGGCGCACCATCAAACTCTACTTCATGATTGGCCATCCCATGGAAGAGATGGAAGATGTAGAAGCTATTATTGATTTAGCCAAACAGGTGCTGGCTGAGGGGCGCAAGTTTCACGGAAACAGAGCCAGCGTCAACGTCGGTGTCAGCACCTTCATTCCCAAACCCCACACACCCTTTCAGTGGGAGCCAATGGATGATATGAATCAAGTAGCGGAAAAATTGGCCTTGCTTAAACGGGAAATTCGCGGGGCGGGTATGCGTTTGCGCTGGAATGATCCCCAAGAATCGTTGTTTGAGGGCTTTTTGTCGCGTGGTGATCGCCGTATGGCCGAGGTAATCGAACGCGCCTGGCGCAAAGGGGCCAAGTTTGATGCTTGGAATGAGCATTTCCAGCAGGATGCCTGGCAGACAGCATTGGCGGAAGAGAACTTAGACCCCTACTTCTACACGCACCGCCAACGCACCATTGATGAGTTATTCCCCTGGGAACATATTGATGTGGCCGTGACAAAGAAGTTCCTAACACAGGACTATTTGATGAGCCAGGAGCAAGAGACGCGCATTGATTGTCGTCATCAATGTTTTGCTTGTGGCATCTTGCCCAAACTGCGTGATTTGCGTCGGGAGACACCAGCCGAGGCTTGGGAATGTCCGCCCATAAAAACACGCGCCCATCATCGCCCTTTATCACCGCAACCACCAGTCGTGGAGGGGATTCCGCTACACGTGCTGTCGTAAACAATTTGCCCTCTAACGGCTACCGCGCAAGCCTTTAGCCCGCAGTTCTGAGGAGGAGATGTCGCGGCGAAAGCGGTTGGGAGGTAGAGGATGGAAGAGGTCACGTACGGCCGTTGGTATGACTATATCCTCCAAGTGATGAAATGTACCATTCTGATCGGCACGACCAGCAACCAGGAAACGGCAGCCAAGTTCACGAATCTCGGCCAAGGCAGTTAGCATATGGGTCTCACTGTTTTGATAATAGCGGGGACGAAGAATGCGAACGGCCGTGTCATACCCCACCACAAAGGTAACGCCTCGATATAGCCGTGCCTTCTCTATAAAAGTCGGTGCATTGCTGGCAAACACTGTGTAACGCCCAGCAAATTGGGCCAATCGTTCCAATACCACATCAGGCATAAGAGGTGGTTTATCCACATTAAAGGCCGATAGTTCAAAACCTGCTGGCTGACCTAACAAATCGGTAGCCGCTTGGGCCATACCCAAATGTCCTTCATGGAGGGGATTGAAGGAGCCGGAAAGGAGAACAGGTGGGTGTTGTTCTGGAACCAGGAGACGGCCGTTGGCCCCAATGCCAAAACAATCCAATTGATTTGCGTGCAATTTATCCGCACTATGAGAAAAATCAACCGTATCTATGACGAGCTCGTCACCAGCCAACAGGGACAAATCAAGCATTGGTATAGCACCGATGGCTTGGGCTACCCCATTTAGCATCACTCGACTGACCATGTGCTCTTCGCCATGTCTATCCCGCGCTTCCTTTTGCAACCACAAGCTGAAACAAGTCAGTCGTTCCCGCTGCCAAATAGCTGTATGCGCTCGATGCTCACCACGTTTGGGGCGATCTGTGATGATAGTGGCCGTGCAAGCCAGCCCTATTGTTGGCTGGCCTTCTGCTTCCAGCCAACGGGCGCGGGTAAAAGCACGTCCCGCTAAAAAATGGGCTGTTTCAGCCGCCACATATTGTTGGGGCTTTTGTCCCAAGAATTCATCAAAAGCCGCCTCGCTATAAGGCACAATGGCCTCTAAAACGGTGCGGCTGGCCCCAGCTACACCGAGCAAATCAGACAAAGCCTGGGTGCCGGCCCCAGCCGTGACCAAAACCAAACGGTGGGGAGCATCGTGAATGGCTTGTACAAGTTGGCGTATGTCCTTTTCCATCGGGAAGGGATTGTAACAGGATAACGGCCGTTGGCGACAATCCAAAACCCAAGAAGTAATGAGCAAGAGTTCGTTTTTTCGTTCAACCACCAACTTCATCTCGTTCTGTCTAAAGCAATCGGTAGATTTGTCTATTGTTTTTAAGTTAAATAGTTCAATATTGACGCAATTTATATTTGTCGATATTATTTTGATATCAAACTAATTTGTATGTAGCTTTTATGGGAACACACTTCACAGGAACCGACAAAGAGAGACGCGCACTTAATACCTATATCAAATTATCCCGTGCTGCCGAATCTGTTACTCAGCGTATCAACGCCCATTTGCGCGAGCATGAGCTAACGATCAGTCAATTTGGAACATTGGAAGCTCTTTACCACCTTGGCCCAATGCAGTTGGGGGAGCTAGGCACTAAAATTCTCAAAAGCAGTGGCAATATGACCCTCGTTGTAGACAATCTCACCAACCGTGGCTTGGTCTACCGCCAGCGGCGGCAGGATGATCGTCGGTGTGTAGATATTCATCTGACCGAAGAGGGCACATCATTAGTGCAAAACATCATGCAGTTTCATGTGGCCCAGGTTGTGCAGGCACTAAGCGTTTTGTCAACAACAGAACAAGAACAGTTAGCCACTTTGTGCCGGGTGCTTGGCCTGGCCCAAGGTCAGGCTGAGTAAGCGAGGATAAACTTTATGCAACCCATTCAGGGTTTACACCACATAACGGCCGTTGCCAGCAACCCCCAAACCAATGTGGACTTCTATCATCACATACTGGGACAACGGCTGGTCAAACGAACCGTCAATTTCGATGATCCTGGCACATATCACTTTTATTATGGCGATGAAATCGGCACACCGGGCACGATTATGACCTACTTTCCCTGGCAACATATGCGGCGGGGACAAAAGGGCAATGGCGAAACGGCCGCTGTGGCCTATGCCATTGGCCCCGAATCGCTGGGCTACTGGATAGATCATCTCCAAAGCAAAGGTATTCATCTTGGCCAAACAGTCACCCGCTTTGGCGCAGATGTGGCAACTTTCACCGATCCCGACGGTCTGGTGCTGGAACTCGTGGCTTCTGATAAGCCAACCACACTGCACCATTGGCATGAAGGCCCCATTCCCGAAGCTCATGCGCTGCGCGGTTTCCACAGTGTGACCTTGTGGTTGGCTGAAGTAGAATCAACGGCCGTTATCCTCACCGACCATATGGATTATACATTCGTAGAGCAGGAGGGTAATCGCTACCGTTACCAGGGCGCAGCCAACGACATTGGTTTGTATGTGGACATTTTGCATCGGCCGGGACAATCAAGCGGCCGTTTTGGGGCTGGCTCCATCCACCACATCGCCTTCCGCACTGTAGATGATGCCGAGCAGTTAGAGTATTTAAAGCGACTGCGACAAGCAGGCCTATCTGTTACCCCCGTCCAAGACCGCCAATATTTCCATTCCATCTACTTCCGCACACCCGGCGGTGTTCTATTCGAGGTGGCCACTAATGCGCCTGGCTTTCTCTACGACGAACCCACTGCCGAACTCGGCACTCACCTCAAATTGCCATCCTGGTTAGAGACCCACCGCGCTGAAATCGAGCGCGTTTTACCCCACTTTGAGCTGGGGGTGGTAGGGTAAGGAAACCAAACATGTCGAGTAACCCTCATCAAGGACAACACGTTTATTCAGCCGGAAAGCCCTTAGCTGAGGCCAAAGCTGCCATGATCTTGGTTCATGGGCGCGGGGCAACAGCCCCTAGCATTTTGGAACTATGCAACGTACTATCCCATCCTGATATGGCCTATTTGGCCCCCCAAGCCCGTGGCAACACCTGGTATCCTTATAGCTTCTTAGCCCCCATTCCTCAAAATGAACCAGATATTACATCTGGTCTACAAGCAATAGCCAATGTTGTAGCACAGGTCGAAACCTCTGGGATTCCCCACAGCCAAATCATCATAGGCGGCTTTTCGCAGGGAGCGTGTCTGGCAAGTGAATTTGTGGCACAGAATCCACAGCGGTATGGGGGATTGCTCATTTTTAGTGGCGGGGTTATTGGCCCTTTGGGCATGGAACGTCATTATGCTGGCTCACTTGATGGCACGCCTGTTTTCATTGGTTGCAGTGATGTGGATTTTCATATTCCGGTGGCACGGGTGGAGGAAACGGCCGTTATCTTCACCCAGCTTGGTGGCCAAATCAACAAAAAAATCTACCCTGGTATGGGACATACTATCATTCAAGATGAGATTGACGAGGCGAAGAAGATAATGGAAATGGTAACTAGAAAATAAATCCAAAACTGGAGACGAATTCTCATGCGAAAAATACAAACTCAAGGTGTCCATCACATTACCTTTGTTGGCGCAGATCGGCTGACTTCGATTAATTTTTGGGAGGGTTTATTGGGTATGCCCTTCATTTTTGAGCAACCCAACTTAGACGTGCCAGAAGAAAGCCACCTGTACTTTGACCCAGGAGACGGCCGTCTCATCACCGTCTTCACCAACGAAAACCGCCGCCCTGATCCTACCCCCAACCCTGAAGGCATCGGCAACTTGCAGCATATTGCCTTCACCGTCTCTCGCGCTACCTACACCCAGGCCAAAATCCGTTTGGATGAGCGTGGTATCAAAAATACAGGCGAAGTCGATCGCGGCTTTATGGATTCTCTCTACTTTCGTGATCCATTGGGGCAATTAATGGAACTGGCCTGCTACAAATTCGAGCCGCCTGTGGGCGTGACCCATGCTGAAGTGCTGTTAGAAGCCCACAAACTGCGTGTGGCTGCCAATGCTTATGCCATAAGTGACGAACATCTGGCTGATGCGCTGGAGATATTAACCACCCGCACCACCCGCACCCTGTCAGATGATCGCTCACCTCAAGACCCCTACACCTACACAGGTACAGGCACGTACACAGACCGTCACATTGAAGATGTGAATCACAGCTAAAGGAATGTCCGCCTTTTCCTTTTGGGCCATTATGGCTGCTACGGCCTCAGGCATCCTTGGCAAATGTAATATCAAAAGGGAAACAGCAACGGCAATATTAAAAGCGAGGCGATCAAAGACAATAAAATCAAGGGGATGCCAGCTTTGAGATAGTCGCCAAACTGATAGTTTCCCGGCCCCATTATGAGCGTATTCACAGGAGAAGCCACGGGCGAGGCAAAAGCCATCGAGCCGGCCACAGCAATTCCCATCAAGAAAGCATGCGGAGCCACGCCCAGATTTTGGGCAGCGATCAGGGCAATGGGGGCCACTATGACAACGGTGGCCGTGTTTGAGAGAAATTGGGTAAATACGGCCGTTAAAATAAACAAACCAGCTAACATCGCTAGTGGCCCTATCGTTCCCAACGACCCAACGATGCCCGTAGCAATGACATCAACCAAACCGACTTTATTGAGGGCGGTACTCATGGGAATCATACCGGCTATTAACACCAAACTTTTCCAGTTAATAGCACGATAAGCCTCATCCATCGAAATACAACCAGTCAAAACAACAGCGCCCGCTGCCACGAAGGCGGTTTGGGTTAATGGCAGCCATTCACCAACCATCGTTATGATCATGACCACCAAAATCATAGCCACCCAGGCAGCTTTTTGGGTGATAGGCTCGGTTACCATTGCTTCAGGTTGGCCTAACACAATGTAATCAGTGGTATTTGATTTGAGGGCCAACAAATTGTCCCATGTACCATGTACGATCAAGACATCGCCAAATTGCAACTTGAGATCACGTACATCATCAAATTGGCCATGGTTGGGACGAAAAACAGACAGGACGCTCAAACTATGAATCTCCTGAAAATGCATTTCTGTAAGGTTCTTGCCTACTAATCTTGACCGCCGCGGTAATACAACTTCGGCCACACCCACTTCACGCCCTACCAACGCTTTATTATCTTTGGGTTTGGGAGGTTGTACCGCCAGATTATGGCGAAGCGCAGCCTGGACAATTTTTTGGGGATCGCCCATCACAACCATCACATCATCCAATTCAATTATCGTATCCGCTGCCACCAATACAGGTTCATTCTTGGTGCCTTTTCCATCAAGGGTATGCCCAAGAATTTGCAGTTCGGGCCGTGGTTTTTGTGAACGCAGAATTCTTAGCAGATCAATATCGTAATCGTGGCGTAAATTAGCCTGATAAACAGTCTGGCCAATCAAGGGGGAGTTGAGCCGCACCCGCAAACGCGACATTTCATCTTGTAAATGATAGGCTTCCACAACACGTAGTTGTTCCGTTCGGGGTGTGACTGACTTTTCTATCTTATGATCGGGCAGTAAGCGATTGCCAAACAACCATATTACCCCTACGCCTGCTATCAAAAGCAAGCCACCTAATGGCGTATAGGAAAAGAAGCCAAATGTCTCGTACCCATTTTCGCGCAGTACATCGCTGACAATAATATTCGGCGGTGTACCAATGAGCGTCATAGCTCCCCCTAACAAAGACCCAAATGCCATAGGCATCAGCAGCTTAGAGGGCGCCACCTGTGCATTGCGCGCTAAGATAATAACTATCGGCAGCAGCACCGCGACCGTACCAGTGTCACTCATAAAGCTTGACATAATTGCAGAAGTCAACATCAGTATCAACGGTAAGGTGCGTTCACTCTTTCCAGCAACCTGCAAAATATTACGGCCGACTAAGTCAGCCAATCCCGTTTGCAGAACGGCCCCACCAATAACAAACAAAGCCGCAATCGTTACCACTGAACTATTGGAAAAACCGGCTAAAGCTTCACCTGTTGTCAAGATACCACTAAGCATCAAGGCCACTACAACACCCAGAGCGGTAACATCAACGCGCACCTTTTCACTTACAAATAAGCCAATCGCTGCCAACAAAATGGCTAGAACAACTATCATTTCTAATGTCATAGATATACTCCACCGCTTATTTTAAGGAATTAAGTCAACATTCCGCCTGAGGCATGTCATTTATTTATTGTGACGAATGGCTAAATATTTTGCAACGTTAGGGGACGACTGCAACTAAGGCGGGGAACGGGTGATGTGATAGCAGTTTGCGAATAATGATTAATCAGGCACGGTTGGACTGTTAGGTTCATTGTTAGGAATCTACCTTATACTTTCCTGTACGCTCCTTAAAATAATTTCCCTTTCCCTATTTTCCCAACAGGAGGTAACAAATGTTTACGAACCGTGATCATCGGTGGGTCTATCTGTTTGACCAGGGTCAAGCAGATATGAAAGCATTATTGGGCGGCAAAGGAGCCAATGTCGCCGAAATGATGCGTGTCGGCCTACCCGTTCCCCCAGGCTTTACGATTACGACGGAAGCCTGCAATGCCTATAGTGCCTATCAACAACAGTTCCCCGAAGGCATGTGGTCTCAAGCTCAACAGGCCCTACAGCAAGTCGAAGTCACCACTGGCAAACAGTTTGGCAATCCCCAGAAGCCCCTGCTCGTGTCGGTGCGGTCAGGGGCAGCCATTTCCATGCCAGGTATGATGGACACTGTATTAAATTTGGGACTGAATGATGAAACGGCCGTTGGCCTAGCCCAATTAACTGGAGACCATCGTTTTGCCCTCGACGCCTACCGCCGCTTCATCAGCATGTTTGCCAATATCGTCATTGGCGTAAGCATGGACAAATTTGAACGCACCTTGTCCCGTTTCAAAACCCAAACCAAAAACGGCCGTGATACCGACCTCACCCCCGAGCAATTAACTGAACTAATCGAAGCATACAAATTGATCGTCTTCTCTGATAGACATGGCGATGAATTCCCCCAAGACCCCTATGAGCAGCTGCGTATGGCCATTGCCGCCGTGTTTGCTTCTTGGAACGGCCGTCGCGCCCGGGATTATCGCCGTGTTCACCGTATACCAGATGAGTTGGGAACGGCCGTTAATGTACAAGTGATGGTCTTCGGCAATCTTGGTTGGGACAGCGGCACTGGCGTAGCCTTCACGCGCAACCCCTCGACGGGTGAAAAACTGCTTTACGGCGAATACCTGCTCAATGCCCAGGGGGAAGACGTCGTGGCGGGTATCCGTACACCCCACCCTATCAACCAATTGGCCACCGATCTGCCCAGCGTTTATCAACAGTTACAAGACATCACCCAAACACTAGAAACCCATTATCTAGACATGCAGGACATCGAGTTTACCATTGAGCAAGGTAAGCTGTGGATGCTGCAAACCCGCACGGGCAAACGCACTGGCGCCGCCGCCGTGCGCATCGCTGTAGAGATGGTGCAAGAAGGACTCATTGACAAAAACAAGGCCATCTTACGCGTCGAACCCAATCAACTAGATCAACTCTTGCATCCTATGGTAGACCCTGAGGCCGATGTTACCATTCTCACCACAGGTTTGCCCGCCAGCCCTGGCGCGGCCACTGGGCGCGTCGTCTTCAACCCCGACGATGCTGAAGAAAAGGTCAAAGAAGGCTACCAAGTCATCTTGGTACGCCACGAAACCAGCCCAGATGATTTTCACGGTATGGTGGTGGCTGAAGCCATTCTTACGGCACGAGGCGGTATGACGTCACATGCGGCTGTGGTGGCTCGGGGCATGGGCACCCCTTGTATCGTAGGCGCCGACGAGCTGCACATTGCCACCGAAGAAGGCGTGATACGTGTCGGCCAATATGAAGTAAAACGCGGCGACTGGATTACGGTGGATGGCTCCACCGGCCAGATTCTGCTGGGCCAAGTGCCAACCAAACAACCAGAACTGGGCGACACCTTCCAAACACTGATGACCTGGGCCGATGAGGTACGCCGCTTACACGTCCACGCCAATGCTGACACTGGCTCGGATGCCACCACTGCCCGCAACTTTGGGGCCCAAGGCATTGGCCTCTGCCGCACTGAGCATATGTTTTTCGGCGAGGAGCGGCTAAAAATCATGCGTGAGATGATTTTGGCTGAGGATTTGGCGGCGCGCGAAGTGGCTTTGGAAAAACTACTCCCCATTCAACGGCACGATTTCCTAGAGATTTTCCGGGCTATGGACGGCCTACCTGTCACTATTCGTCTGCTCGATCCACCATTGCATGAGTTCCTGCCTAGCTACGAGGAGCTACAGGCCGAACTGTATGAGTTGAAGTTGAAGATGCAGCAGGCCAGTAGCTTCACCGATATTGACCAGTTCTTGCGTCAAATTTGGGAAAAGGAGCAGCTTCTGCACCAAGTAGAACGGCTGCGCGAGGCCAATCCTATGCTGGGTCATCGCGGCTGCCGTCTGGGTCTCATCTATCCTGAGGTGACCGTGATGCAAACACGCGCCATCTTTGAGGCGGCTTGCACAGTGCAGGGGGAAGGGCTGACGGTTATGCCTGAGATTATGATTCCACTTATCTCCACGGAGAAGGAGTTGGCCCATCAACGGCCGTTGGTGGCCGAGGTAGCGGCCGGGGTATTGGGTGCACATGGCATGACCATGGCTTACAGCATTGGCACCATGATCGAGCTGCCACGAGCGGCCTTAAGAGCCAATGATATTGCCCAACACGCTGACTTTTTCAGCTTTGGCACCAATGATCTGACGCAGACCACCTTTGGCTTGAGCCGGGATGATAGCGGCCGTTTCCTATCCCACTACATCCAGGCCAAAATCCTAGCCAATGATCCCTTTCAGGTACTTGATCAGTGTGGCGTAGGTGAACTGGTGGAGATTGGCGTAACCCGTGGCCGCCAAACCAAACCAGAACTCAAGATCGGCATCTGCGGTGAACATGGCGGCGAACCGCAAAGCATCGCTTTTTGTCACAATTTGGGGCTGGACTATGTAAGCTGCTCCCCTTTCCGTGTCCCCATCGCTCGTCTTGCCGCAGCGCAAGCAACGCTGGCAGAGAAATAGTCAGCTAAACAAAATAAAGGCTAACTCCTAAGGAGTCAGCCTTTGTTTTTCCCAACTTTGTTTAATTGTCCCACACGATAAAGTCTAGTTTAGCGAAACGGTGTGAAATTGTCTTGTGCTAAAAAGTCCTACAAAATGTCCTGTTTTTATCTCACCAAACCCTCTGTTTGAGCTAATTGGTATAGTTCTTCTTTGCGCGCTAACGTTCCTGTGCCCACTTTGGCAGGTAGGTCAAAAGCCTGATAGGCGACAGTAATATAGTTACGTACCGTCGTTGGTGAACAGCCTATTTTGGTCGCGATCTGTTGACGAGTAAAACCTTGCAGATAAAGGCCAAAGACGGCGATACAGGTGGGGTTAAATTTATGACGATGTTTGGCTGTAGTTAGTTTTTGTTGAAGCTGCCGAAATGTGTCCCAGCGCAATGGGCCGTTTTGCAAGAGCTGCTGCAAAATGCCTTTGACATTATTGTCGGTCACTGTGGCTAAGACATCTACATGGCCATCATTGTCTGCCAGCAGATTGTATAGAGTGAGAATGCGTTGGTGAATGGCCGTATCCACAGGCTGAATCAACATCAACAGATGTTCATATTCAGGTAAATGTGTCAGAAAAATCCGCTCCACAAGCGGTGTGCAAATCTGTTTTGTTAGGGCCATAATGCAAACTTCAGCTACCAATCGAGGATGCCACCAATTGGGGAAATAAAGAATATTATGCTCAGTAAACCATTCGAAGGTCTGTTGTAAATACACAAGGGCTTCTGTCTGCTGCGCCAATTGCCAATGGAGGTGTCCCAGATAAAGACCAATGACATGATAAGATAAAATATCCCCAGAATGCGCATAAAATTGCCGGGACAATTGGAGCAGGTTTTTCGCTGACTGATACTGTCCATCAACTATCTCCAGGCAAGCGAGATTCACATTAAAGCTCATCTGCATGCCTCTGTTATCTGTTTTTAGGGCTAAATGTATATGGCGGCGGGCTAGTAGCAATTCGCCCATTAATACTCTAAGCCAGCCCCTTTGAATTTCAACCCAGGGCAAATAAAGTGGTAGTTCATATTGTGAAATAAGGTTCTCTGTTCCACTATACCACTTTTCGGCTTCTTTATAGCGTCCTCGATCTCGATACAAATTGCCTAATAGAATATGTGCATAAATATGTTGTTTGTTCAAGCCATTTAGACTGGCAATTTGCCTGAAAACTTGTGCCTTGCTCAGGGCCTCAACCACACGCCCCTGATACCACAACAAGTGCGCTTCGGCACTAAGAATTCGAGCATAATACTGTGGTGGCAACCGGTCTGCCAGTTGGCATTGTCGCGCCATTTCCAGCCGACTAGATGCCTCATCATACCGACCCATTTGGCGGTTGACTATGGCTAACAGATAGAGTGCCTGGAATTGACCTTCACTATCGCCTAACAATGAATAGCGATGTAGAGCATCTTGAGCATATTCGATGCTTTTGTTTAATTGTCCAATATCTGGGCACAGCTCAGCCAATCGCAGCAGTAGGCTGGCTTTTGCCTCCTGATCCTTGAGGCTATCCGACACGTTCTCTGCTTCTTGAACATAGTAGAACGCCGTCTGAAAATCTTCATGGCGTTGGTAGAGAAAAGCAAGCTCTAAACAGCAATTAACAACTTGCATCTCTAATTGTTGCTGCCAGGCCAATGCCTTAGCCCGGTGTAACGTGTAAATTGCCTCTTGATAACGGCCGTCCTGGGCCAGGGCTTGTCCCTTAACATAAAGTTGTTTTGCCGGCAATTCACCAGAGAATCTTTCGAGCAAAGTCAATAATACAGGGCTATCTAACTGGACTTGCAACGTATCGAAGTGAGTCACTAGCATGTCAAGCGCATCCTGCTGTGCCTGATCTTCAAGTAACGCAGTGATCGATCCTAAAAGTTGTTGCGTATTTTCGTCCATAAATGCTTGTAATATGTTTGCTTATTGCCTATGCCAGTTGCTCGTTCATAGGTATTCATCGCAGCAGTTGCCATGCTCAACTGTGCGGCAAAAACAGGAAGCGTGGATGGGCACGGTAACGGCCGTTTGCACTCTTTCCAACCTCGCCTGCACCTCATTGGCCTCAGGCCGTCCCAAACGTTGCAGACATTCAGCATAGCCATGTAGGCTCCAAATATTGTCGGGATGTTGCGACGGCCGTACCAACGTATCATCCAAACCCAAATCAGCCCGATAGACCGCTTCTGCCTCTTCTACATGGCCTTGCTCCAGCAGCAAAGCTCCCAGCGCATGGCGCGGCGGTTGCATCCAGGCCCAGGGTTCAGTGTAATTGAGCTCATCATAGAGCACCACCGCCTGTTGCAAATGGGCAAAAGCCACTTCATAATTCTCCCGTCTATACTCTAATTCACCTGCTAACATAGCCTCCGCTACTGCCAAAATATCGCGGCAGGTATTTTGGAAAATCTCTCGATCTTCTGGCACGTTAGCCACCGCCAGCCGCAATTGTTGTTGCTGGCCGGCAGCTTTCTCCACATCGCCCGTTACGGCATAGGCAATGCCCTTGGCATAATGCCATACGGCCGTTGTCACACAGTAGAGATCGGGATCGTCTGGCAGTGGTTGGGCCATGATTTCCTGCCATTTGCCAAAACGAACATAAACATGGGCTTTCATGCCACTGTAGCCTTCCAGGTAGTTCACAAGGTAGGCATGTTCGTGGTGTAAGGCTTCAGGGGGGATAGTGGCAACAATCTCTTCAGCAGCTCGCAAGGCAGCTTCATATTGGCCCAAAAAGATAGCCGCATAGACTTGAAAATGGATATTGTGTAGACGGTAAATGGTGTATATTCCCAGGGAATTATCATAGGCCACAAATTTGTTGTCGGCTGCCGTTGCCTGGACGTTAGCAGTCAGTGCTTTGTCGTATAGGCCGCACAAAATGTAAATATGGGAGGGCATATGCACCAGGTGACCAGAGTCGGGCACTAAGTTGAGCAAGGTGTCGCAAGCAGCCAATGCTTTTTCTGGTTTGGGTGACATTTCCAGGAGGTGAAGGTAGAAGTGCAACAGGCCAGGATGGGGAATATGGTCTTGCTCTGCAATGCGCTGGACGGCTTTTTCGACGATAGCTAAAGCCTCACTGGTGTCGGCTCCAAGGGCAGGAACACGATTAGGTAAATCCCACAGCAGCCAGGGAGTACGACACATGAGGGCTTCGGCGGTGAGGGCACATACATCGTCATCATCAGGGAATTGGGCGTGTACTTGGCGCATAGCATCGGCATAGGCATCATCCCAACGGCCGTATTCGTCTTCATCCTCCACATCAATAGCACTGGGAAAGCGAATCACGAGAGCGTTAATAATAGCCTGTTCAACGGCAGTTGCGCTAGCGGTTCGCTTCCGTGCTTCACGAGACAGGGTGTAGGTTTGATGGAGGGCTGTTTTACGGCCGTTTTCCGAATAATCACTCCAGGGCAAATTGTAATAAGGGCCAATGGCATAGGCCATCCCCCAATAGCCCATAGCACAATCGGGATCATACTGCACTACTTTTTCAAAACAGTGCAACGCTTCCGCATGGTTAAAGCCATAGCTCCAGATCAGCCCTCGATCAAACCACTGCTGTGCCTCTACCGAAGTCGTCGAAATCGGCCGACTATATGTCCCTAAATCAAAATAATCATCCATGGTTGCCCCTTCACATTTATCCACTATCATCTCTCTCAGAAACCAGCAGTTAGCAAGCAACTTGCTGTTTTTGGCTTACTAAATACTGCTCACTGCTTACTGAACAATAATACAGCTATTCTAAGCGACATTACCCTATACCCCAAAAGGAGATGAAATGACCTGGATACAAACCATTTTACCCGAAGAGGCAACAGGCGAGTTAAAAGAGATTTACGAGCAAACAAAATCACCACATGGCACCTATGACAATGTGTACATCTCTAAAAGTCTACGCCCGCAGACGATTTTAGGGCATGACACCCTCTATCGCAGCGTCTTACACCACTCTGATGTGACCTTGCCCCTCTGGTTTTTGGAACTAGTAGCCACCTACACCAGCGTTCTCAATAACTGCGTTTATGCTGCTACCCATCACGGGCACAATTATCGCAGTTTATTAGGAGATGAGGCACGAGCGGCCGTTATTGATGCCGCTATGGCAGCGGATACTTTAGAAGAGGTGTTTGAGGGTAAAGAGCTGGCGTTTCTGCGCTACACCCGCAAACTGACACTCACGCCCGGGGCCATTGTCAAAGAGGATATTGAGGACATGCGTGCGGCTGGCGCCAATGATGGTGAAATTTTAGAGGTAAATCAAACCTGCGCCTGTTTCAATTACTCCAATCGTTCGCTGTCTGGGCTAGGTGTGGATGTGGGCGATGATCGGGTGGGGTTTTATTAGGAACGGCCGTATTTACCCTCTCTTGTCTCTTGCTCTCACC
Organism: Promineifilaceae bacterium (SeqCode); assembly: GCA_965223555.1. Classification (GTDB taxonomy): domain Bacteria; phylum Chloroflexota; class Anaerolineae; order Promineifilales; family Promineifilaceae; genus CBDCWU01. Next base: position 601,243 of record CBDCWU010000009.1, on the reverse strand, counting down.
CCCACAACCCACTAAACTATCCACATGGCCGATGACAACAATCAAGTTGCTGAGTTTTGGCGCAGTCTGCAGCAAGCCACCGACCCCACGGCCTATGCTCCCTTGCGCCGTCCCGACATCATTGCCGCCCGCCTAGAAGCAGGTGATGAACCCTACTACGTTCTCAAAGACCCCCTGCATAAAAACTACATGCGCCTTTCCGAAAATGATTATGCTCTTTGGTGGCAAATGAATGGTGACAAATCGGTCAAGGATTTACTCTTCTACAATCTCATGCGCTACCGGTCGCTGCCTATCGGCCACCTCAAGAGCTTGGTTGCCAACTTACATGCCAATGCTTTTTTACGAGATGAACCGGCCAATATATATGGTCAAGTGACCCAAGCATTAGCAGCACGCGCTCCCTCTAGTCGGGGCCGCCGCCTCGTCAATGCTTTTTTTCATACCGAAATAGACATCAAAGGGCTCGATGATTTTTTTACACCCCTTTATCAGCGCAGCCAGCAGTTATTTAGCCAAATAGTCCAAGCTTTGCTGCTGCTACTCATCCTAATCGGCGGCGGGCTATTTGCTTGGCTGGTCTATAGCGAAAAATTTGTCCTCTCCCCAAGTGGATGGGGCGTGGTGAGCTTGTTTATGGCCAATCTCTTTGTCATTGGTGTTCATGAATTGGCACATGGGCTGACGACGAAGCATTTTGGGCGGGAACTCAATCGGGGTGGTTTTCTTATTTATTGGGGTTTCCCTGCCTTTTTTGTGGACACACGGGACACTTGGCTGTCACCCAGGCTGCATCGAGTGGCTGTGTCATGGGCCGGGCCTCATTCGGGATTGTTGTTAGGGGCTTTAGCGGGGGTGATTTTAACGGCCGTTCCCCGCCTCATCCCCACTTACAGTGACCAAAACATCTTGACTACCTTCATCTATCAAGTTGGCTTCCTCTCCTACCTCAGCGTCTTCGTCAACCTCAACCCCTTACTGGAATTGGACGGCTACTTTATTCTAATGGATTGGCTTGAAATGCCGGGTTTGCGTCACCGCGCTATTCGCTTCTGGCGCGAAGAGCTTTGGGATAAAGTGCGCGGCCTGGCCCACCCTATCAAGCTTTGGCAAACCCTCAGCCGCACCGAGCGCATCTTTACGCTTTATGGGGCACTCACCCTCATCTACTCTAGCTATGCCTTGGTGCTAGCTTACTACTTTTGGGACAGCCGCCTACGGCCGTTGGCACAAAAACTGTGGTCAGGCGAACTGTATGGCGTATGGGGGCAGATTTTATTATTGGTGATAACGGCTCTTATCATTCTGCCCGCCCTCTACTACCTCCTCCTCTTTGGCTGGAACCGCATCCAAGCCGGTCTCGAATGGCTGGCGCGGCGCGATCTCCTCTCCCGCCCTGACGTTTTAGCACTACTCACTGGCCTGCCCATGCTAATCGGTCTGCCCTTACTTATTATCAATATACCTGAGGCATGGGAACCTTTGCTGATTTGGCTGCTGCATTTGGGCATGATTGCCGCCTTTGTCACTATCGCCCAACAGCTACCTGGCTCCCGCTTCCAATGGGCCATGTGGTCACTCGTCATCGCCCTCGTTTGCCTCACCCTCTCCTGGTTCAGCCTGAATTTCAGCAATCCTCTGTGGCGCGAATTGGGCCTCATTGGTTACGCTGCTGCTATTCTCGCCGCCGGAGCCGTGGCCTGGTTCACAGTCTCGCCCAAATACATCCCCGTCAGCGACCGACTGCTGATGGTTGTGTTTTTGCTCCTCGGCATCGTCTACTATTGGGCTTTGATATCGTCAGGAAACGGCCGTTTCATATTCAACATCCTCATCATCATCGGCACCTTCTTTGGCATCATGCTGATGGCCCCCCTGTTACTCAACTTTCGTCGCTCCACCTTCGCTCTACCTTGGGCGCTAATCACCCTAGCTACTCTCGCCGTCCCTTGGCTACAGCTACAGCCTTCACCTTTGCCCCATTTGTTAGTAGCCGCCCTTTGGTTCTATGCTGGATTACTCTATCTGCTTATTGGGGTTTTGGCCGAATTTAAGCGTCACGAGGCAGTACGCAGAGAGGAAACGGCCGTTTTTGGGGAACGTTCTCGCCTCGTCAGCAGCTTTAACCACTTCATGACCGCCCTCTTCGCCAGCTATGAGACTATCTTTGGTGGGCGTCGCCTGGCCGACATCCAAAGCCAGATGTATGCCCTTGGTCCTCTCGATCCCGATGCCACCATCTTTGAGATTGCCAAGCAGATTCAGCAAGCCCTGCTGCTGGCTGTAGATCGCCTAGATGATCTGGCAGGTATACCCTTCACTCGTAAAGCTGGCCAAGCCGCTTATGACAGCCTGCCCTGGATCGAAGCCGAGACAATCGGCCGTCATGTTCTGGCCGAAACAGAGTGGGGTAGTCAACTAGCCCAAGGCTTCATCCGTGCCCGCGACACCCGTGAAAGCCTTATCCGCCAGGCCGATATCTTCGCTGGCCTCGATCACGATGGCGTAAAAGAAGTCATGGGCATTGCCGAATTTGTGGAAATACGAGAAAACAGCACTATCGCCCGCGCCCATACCAATGCCACCCACTTCTACCTCATTGAATCAGGCGAAGTAGGTGTCTTCCACAATGGCCTCCAGCTAGCCAGTCTAGAGCCAGGTGGCTACTTTGGCATCATGGCCTTGCAAGACAGCGGCAACTATCTACAAACCTATCGTGCCGTCACCCCTGTACGTCTACTGCGTATTGATCGCCACCACTTCGACCCCCTTCTGCGGGCTGATACGACCATGGCCAAACAGGTTAGTTCCGGCAGTCAACAGCGTAATTTGCTCAAGAAAATGCTCCTCTTCGGCAGCCTTAGCCCCCAGGAAATCGCGGCCATTGATGCCCGTCTCCAGACCCGCCAAGTGAAAGCTGGTGAAATCATCGTGCGCCAAGACGAGGCCCGCTCCCACCTCATTATTGTTGCTTCAGGACAAGTAGAAATTGTGATTGCAGGTGAAAATGGCACAGAGCGTGTCTTGGGCACATTGAGTACAGGTGAGCATTTTGGCGAATATGCCCTCTTTGCCGACACACCCTATACAGCCACCTGTCGGGCGGCCACCGATGGCAAGCTCCTTCTCCTGGACGAACCCACCTTTGATCGCCTCGTGGCTGGTAGTGAGCGTATGTCCCATTATGTAGAGCAAGTAGGCAGCGGCCGTCTCATTACCACACGTCGCCGTCTAGGAGTCAGCGCCTTAGTATCGTGAGTTGGGAGATTGTTGTTATAATCTGCTACATGTAGAGGGTTGGATATAGCAAAATGTTCTAAAAAGCTATATGTCAATTGATGACTACCAGAGAAAAAAAGGAACCCCCACCCGAACACCCACAAAGCCCAAGACCATGACAGACCACCAAACACGCCTAAATACAAAAGTGAATTAGGTCAGAGAATTGCGGGTGGAACAACGAGATAAAGCCAAGCCTAATCAGGCAAAAGGCGGCGCAAAGCGCGGTTGTTGATGATTAGGTAAATCAAAGAATTGTGGTTGGTGATCGCCAACTGATTCCGCAGCTTGGGACGCTCAATGCCAAGATGAAGTGCTTGGGAGAAAATGCGTTCAACGGCTGTGCGTTGAGCATAAACAACCTTGTACTTGTGCGAATCGCGGACAAGTTGATGGCGTAGACGGGCACCGATACTGGTAGGGAACTGAGCTGTGCAGCCACCTTTAGACCATTGTTGATGATTGACCGGACAAGCATCGGCTGTAGCTGTGGGCCAGAGCAAAGGGCAAGTATGAAAGGCACGTTGATGGGGAATGATAGACTTGGTGCGATCCATGTAAGTGCGACGGACAGGCATAGGCAACTCGGCCGCACAGAGAGGCAAGCCCCTCTTATCAAAAAGACGGACTTGACCATCTGGTTGGTTAAAAGGCACGGCGGCAAAGCCATCATGGTGGGAAGAATGGAAGAATTCATGAACGTACCAGGCATCAAAGGCAGCATCAAGGGCCGCATAGAGAGGTCGAAAACCAAGCCGACGTTCAACTTGAGCCATGAGAGGGAAGAAGAAGAGGGTATCTCCTTTATCGAAAGTTTGGGTCAACTCGGCCAAAACAAATTCACCCATCTCCGGCACTTTTGTCACCACAGCCCCAGAAGCATAACCCCAATAAAACTCACCGACGGTAGAGGGTAAATCAGAAACAGCTTGCCCTTCTTGTGCGGGAGTAGGGAAGCGATTGTGCCGCCGCTTACAGCCTACTTTGCAGTCAAGGTCGCCCTTAGGTTGACGGTCGGGGTCATAGCGACCTTCCTTAATATAGACCTTGGGATTATTCTGCCGCACCCAAGCGATGACATGTTTGGTATCCAGAGAAATCGTCTGTCCAAAAGAAGCTGGCAGCCGATGCTGCAACTGAGCCACTTGGGCGTCCAGCAACTTCTGCAAGGCTTCGTTAGGTAAGTGCCGTAAGACATGTCCCAAATGGCGACGAGTGGGCACACTCTTTTCGGCAGTAAAACCATGGGCTCCTTCCCCTGGCAGCAGTGGGAAACCCAAGGCCCAAATCAGACCAGGGTGGGTGACCAGAAGGTGACGCAACTGGCCTAAGCTTGCCAGTTGATGTTCGATTTTGAGTAGAAAGGCACCAATGTAGGCAGCGTGAGGGATGGGGCTACGCCCAAACAGGTGTGTATCCTCTTTAGGACGTAAGCAGTGCCAGTCGAACAGACGCAGCCAGCGAACGGCCGTCATCGTGACCGGACAGTCTCGTACAAAACGCGGAAACTCTCTTTCTGGACACAATAAAAAGCGAGGGTGGGTGGGTTGTTGCCATTGAGACAGATGATAGGCTTGCCAAGCCTGCCGCATACGGCGAGGCCAACTACGGTTTATGATAAAATTTGCTTTAAGCATGGTGGTTCTCCTTGTTGATAGCGTGTCTGTGTGGTAACAAACACTATATCAGAGGAGGCCACCCTGTGTTTTGACCTACTGGCTTTTCTATCTGTCGTTGCTACGACATGCACATCTCGTTCGCTGACACCTATATGCCGAAAAACGGCCGCTTGGTTCACCCCTTAGGTCATTTTTTGACACCTATGCTACACTTGACGGCATACAGATGCCGTTCAGGCGACAGATAGTTTTTACTATCTCCAACCCTCCATGTAATGATGTAACTGGGTCATTAGGCAATTGGACGGTTGATACAAAACTCTCTTATCCAATTACCCAATTACTCCTCAAGGTTTACCATGAGAATGATTGATTTGATCGAACGAAAACGGGACGGCGGGGAACTAACCACATCTGAAATCGACTGGTTTGTGCAAGAGTATACGGCCGACCGTATCCCTGATTACCAAGTTTCAGCCCTTATGATGGCCGTCTACCTACGCGGCATGAATCGACAGGAGACAGTAGACTTGACATTGGCAATCATGCGCTCTGGTGATCAGCTAGATTTACATGACGTAGCTCCTTTTGTAGTGGACAAACATTCCTCTGGGGGCGTAGGTGACAAGACAACATTGGTGGTACAGCCTTTGGTGGCGGCTTGTGATGTGCCAGTTGGCAAAATGAGCGGGCGTGGTTTGGGATCTAGTGGAGGCACGTTAGATAAGATGGAGTCCATCACAGGCTGGTCATTCCAGATGACATTGGCACAGTTCAAACAACAGCTGGGTGAAATTGGCTTAGTGCTAGCCGGACAAACAGCAAAATTGGCTCCCGCTGACGGCAAACTGTATGCGCTGCGGGATGTGACGGGCACGGTTGCCAACTACTCCCTCATCTCAGCCTCCATCATGTCTAAGAAGTTGGCAGCAGGCGCTGATGCCATTGTGCTGGACGTCAAAACGGGTAGTGGCGCATTTATGCCCACGGTTGAGGCAGCCCGGGATTTGGCGCGGGTGATGGTAGATATTGGTCTGGATGCAGGGCGTAAAATGGTGGCCCTGATTTCGGACATGAATCAGCCGTTGGGTGAAGCAGTAGGCAATGCACTGGAAGTGAAGGAGGCTATTGCCACGCTACAAGGGGGCGGATCAGCTCATTTGTGGGCACATAGCCAGGCAGTGGCGGCACAGATGCTGCGCTTGGCAGACAAAGCAGGGTCAGTAGCAGAGGCCAATAATATGGTGACGGAAGTGCGTGCCAACGGGCGTGCCTTCACGAAATTCCGAGAGATGGTGGCTGCACAAGGAGGTGATGTGGGCCAAGTAGATGATGTCTCTAAATTGCCGCAAGCCACTTTAGTAGAACCTTTGTTGGCACCACGCAGCGGCTACGTGTCAGCGATGGATACGGGTGAGATTGGCTGGGCGGTGGTGCGTTTGGGTGGTGGGCGTATGACAAAAGCAGATGAGATTGATCATGCCGTCGGGTTGTTGTTACCAACAAAGATCGGCGATAAGATGGAAGCAGGTGAAGAAATTGGCTTCATTCACGCTAATGATGCAGCGAAATTGGCTCAGGCCAAAGCGGAAATCTCGGCCGCGATCAGCTGGTCGGATGAGCCAGTGGCGCCATTACCCTATGTGTATGGGACAGTGGAATGATGAAGATTGGTTTGGCTTTAGGGGGTGGTGGGGCCAAGGGAGCAGCTCATGTGGGAGTGCTGATGGCTATGGAGGAGTTGGGAATACGGCCGTTTCTTATTACGGGTACCAGTGTCGGTGCCTACATCGGAGCCACGTATGCTGCTGGCGCTGATCTACAAACAATTGGCCAATCTATCTCTGAGCTAGCCTTGGGCCAGATGTTTGGCCTGCCGGGGAGTGCGCCAGCATTGAGTAAAAACACCAAGTACAGGCAATATTTGCAAAACTTGATTGGCGATATTACTTTTGCTGATTTGCAGATTCCGCTGGCAGTGGTGACAACGGATTTGATCAGTCGGCGGGAGGTGATTTTAGATGAGGGCAAGGTAGTAACGGCCGTAATGGCTTCTGCTTCTTTACCCCTCATTTTTCCACCAATCGAGATGGAGGGCATGGCTTTAGTGGATGGCGGGGTGATGAATAATGTGCCTTTTGATGTGGCACGAGCACGGGGAGCCACCTATGTAATCGCCGTGGATTTGAGTAATACAGCACCCTTTGGCACAATAGATGGCTCAGAGCCGCCACCGCATGGCCTATTGGCAAAAGCAATTGCTTTGACAAAGAATCGGCGCATTTGGCAGATTATGTCAACTATCAGTGACATTAATAGCACACAAACCTTGCATGCACGCTTAGCTGTTTCTCGACCAGATATGTTATTACGGCCGTATCTAGGTACAGTTGGCCTATTCGATACACATCGTTGGCAAGAAGCAGTAGAAGCCGGAAAAACGGCCGTATATGAAGTGGAAGATGAATTTAAAAAGTTAGTAAAGTAATTACGCATTGGCGCAATTGCTCAAAATCCTATGATACCTTTAAGAGATGCAAATCCTACTCATAAAACTCCGTTCATCACCATCACTCTCATCATCCTCAATGTTCTCATTTATTTATACGAATGGTTTGTCTCTAGCGAGCCAGCCCTCATGATGGCCTTTTTTGATCAGTGGGCCATCATTCCTGTCCAATTAACAAACGATTTCGCCCCAGAAGCCATTACCCTTATCTCGGCTATGTTTCTTCATGGTTCATGGATGCATTTGGGTGGCAATATGCTCTATTTGTGGATATTTGGTGATAATTTAGAAGACCGCATGGGGCAAGGCCGTTACATTATCTTCTATCTGCTCTGCGGGTTGGCAGCTTCAGCTGCCCAAATTGCCATAGACCCCAATTCGCCTGTGCCTAACGTTGGTGCTAGTGGAGCTATTGCTGGTGTCTTAGGTGGCTACTTAATTCTCTTCCCCAAAGCACGCATTCTCACCCTCGTTTTCCGGATGATGACACAAGTTCCAGCCTATCTTGTGCTTGGTTTTTGGTTTATCTTACAACTATTTCAGGGGGTCGGCAGTCTAAGTATCACCACAGAAGGGGGAGGCGGCGTAGCCTTTTTTGCCCATATTGGTGGCTTTGTAGCCGGGATGGTCTTGGTGAAGCTGTTTTTGCTGGGGCGGGACACAAGACCACGGAATGAGCGAGGCTATTATTGATTGCCATTCAAGGGCACACTAGGCAAGAAAGTGCGATAAACAAAGGGGGAAAAAATATAGGTGTCAGCTTGTAATGCATTCTGACGACGACCGCCAAAAACAAATATACGATTTTCGACGTTGGCAACGCCTAATCCAGTCCAGGAAGGGCTTTCATCTTGCAGTGGGGTATTGACCACTTGCCAGGTTTCGGTGACCGGATCATATCGTTCACTAAATGTAACTTCTTGTTCACCTGCCAAGCCACCGCCGACGACATACAATTTGTTCAACACCGCCACCGAAGCACTACCACCACGTGGCAACAATAAGGGGGGGCACTCTGACCACTGTGATAGGGTTGGATCAAAATATTCGCAGATGCTCAACTCTTTTTTGCCATCAAAACCACCCACCACATAAAGCTGACCTGTCACAAATTGTCCGGTAGCAAATGCACGGGCTTGGGCCATAGCGGGCAAGGGCCGCCAGCTATCTTCGGCTGGATCGTAAATGAAGGCTGTGTCTAAATAGTTGGAACCGTCCCAACCGCCAAAAAAGTAGAGGAAGGAGCCGTCGGCTAAAGCGACACCGCTGGAAATGGGCTGGGGCAAGGAGGTGATGGGTCGCCAGGCGTTCTGGGTGGGACTGTATACCTCAACGACATTGGTAGGCTGCCCATCGGCTAAACGGCCGCCCACCACGTAGATTTCACCAAAAAGTTCAGTGGCGGCAGCGGCGGCAACGGCCGTTGGTTTGGGTGTCCGTTCGCGCCATACATGCTCACTGACATCAAAGCTGTAGATGCTGTTTAATGTGGTATCGGCCGTTTCCCCGCCGATAGCATAAACATTGAGACCAACAGATGTGCCAGCAACGTCCATCAAGGGTTGGGGCAACGGCCGATTTATTTGCGTCCAATCTTCGCCCAAAGCTGTTTCGGCAAAGGGTTCTAGCTCCGAGGTTGCGTCTTCTGCTCGCAAACGCAGGCTAATAAAGCTAACAACAGCAACGATCAGTAAGATAGCCAAAACTGCACTTACGGTACGCCATAAAGGATACCCCTGCTTTTGGGAAGTTTTAGTCTCTATCGCCGTACTTTTCGCATCGCTTTGGACAGGCATAGGAGCCGTTTCTGCCACCGCCTGTGTCACGGGTGTAAGTGGCCCTTCAGGCGGTGCCTGAGACAGTTCATTCGGAGGCGGCTCTATTTCCACGCCAGGCACTATCACCAGCCCTTTTTGAATGGCAACACGTGCGGCTTCTGTGCGAGATGAAACGCCTAGCTTGGCAAAAACACGACGTAAATGTACTTTGACCGTATTTTCACTGATATGCAATTCGGCTGCTGCTTCTTTGTTAGAAGCTCCCCGTGCAATACAGCGCAGCACATCCAATTCGCGCTCGCTTAGTTCTTCACCATATTCAGCCATTGATCTAATTATAACAATGATCTCGTTTGAAGATAAACCCTAATGTGTACCAGGGACATGGTCACGTTTTGCGAGAGTCATAATAGGTTTGTCAAACTCGTCAGTCAATATACCCTTGTGTGTTACGAGATTCATGATTGGCAAAACCCTTACGCACTAGCTTCACCTGAACTATAATGAGGCAAACTGTTTGTAAAAAGGATTGGCTTATGAGTGCAATGAGACGGGCAGCCATTCACAAATTGGCTACAGCGGCTTATGAGATGAATTTACAGGTAATGAATGGTGTGGTGGCAAAGGGGGAAAACGGCCGTTGGCTGGTGGGTAGTCATGACTTGATCGAATGGCTCAATCAACATGATGGGGAAGAAGTGGTCTTTGTGCTGGGCTCGTTGGCAGATGAACGGCCGTTACGAAACCGCACCTGCCGCACCTGTGGCCGAGATTATAAAGATTTAGAGTGCCCTCACTGCCGGGCTAATCGAATTCGCTTACGAGGTAGATAAATGTTGAAAGCTTATGCAAAAAGGCCAGGGGCTGCATCTGTTTTAGGAATTTTGTTTGTCTTTTGTTTGTGGGTACTATCAGTGGAGGCACAGGTAGGGACTACCATTGATACCCTAACAGTAGAAATTTGGCCTGATTACGATCAGCCTGATGTTTTAGTGTTGTTGACGGGCGAATTAGCCAATACAGCGGCATTGCCCGCCACTGTTACAATTCCCTTGCCAGCTAATGCCCGCGTCAACGCCGTTGCCCGTATTACACCAGACAGGGTGATGATTGACGATATTGATTACACAGAAACGGCCGATTCTATAACCCTGACCACCCCTGACCCGTCATTCCGGGTAGAATATTACTATCCTTATTCCGTTACAGGGGATCAACACAGTTTTGCCTTTAATTGGACACCAACCATGGCGATCAACCAGATGCTCATAGCCATCCAACAGCCTGCTTCAGCCGCCAATTTAACGACAAATCCAGCAACAACGGATGTTGCCATACGACAAACGGATGGGCTGACCTACCACACCCTGTCCGCAGAATCTGTGCCAGTCGGGCAAACCTATGCTGTGTCGGTCAGCTATCAAATGACATCGCCTTTATTGACAGCAGCCCAATTGCAAAACCAGGGCAGTGGGACAACGGCCGTCTCCCCCTCATCCACCACCCCTACTGCCACTTCCAATTGGGCCTTATATTTGGCAGCTGCGGGTACTACCCTCATCGGCATTGCCATGTTTTGGCAAGCGTACAACAATCGGCAAAAAAGAGACTCAGCACGGCCAGCACGGTCAAAATCAACAGCCAGAGCCAGCTTCTGTCATAACTGTGGACAACGTCGTCAGCGAGGCGATCAATTCTGTCGCCACTGCGGTACAGCCCTAAAATGAGGATTTTTGGCAATCTTTACGAGTTCGGTTTATAACTTTCTTCTCAAAGGGTATGGCATATGACTGTATTGGATAAGGCAACCGTTCTGATTACTGGGGCAGCAGGTGGATTCGGGAAAGAAATGGTTCGGCAGTTTTTACAAAAGGGTGCGCGTCTTATTCTCACGGATATTAATCAGACAAAAGTAGCCGATACAGCTCAATCTATCCAAGAACAGGTACGTAGCGGGGAGGTTATCGCCTGTTTTGCCGCAGATTTGGCAACGGCCGTTGGCTGTGACAGATTGTATCAATTTTATCAATCGCTGAATTTGCCACTGGATGTATTGGTGAATAATGCGGGGGTAGCCACCTACGGACGTTTCGATGAAACACCAAATAATCGCTGGGAAAAAGTGATAGCTGTTAATTTACTAGCTCCCATGCGCCTCATCCACCAATTTATGCCAGATATGATTGCCCAGAAAAGAGGCCATATCGTCAATATTGTGTCAATTGCGGGCTGGACTGGCACACCAGGGCTGGTCACTTATACGGCTAGCAAATATGGCTTGCGGGGCTTTAGTGAAACCGTGTATGAAGAGTTAAAAGAACATGGGGTGCAGGTAACGGCCGTGTACCCTTTCTTCAGCCGCACACCTATCTTGCATTCACCCCAATTTGGCGCCATGAGGCGAGGCGACCTGCCCAATGATATGGTCACTGATCCTGCTGACGTGATCCGAGAAGTTGTCAAGGGTATCGAACAAAATAAGCAGCATGTTTTTCCTGATAAAACGGCGCGGCGCATTCACATTCTCAAACGTTATTGGCCCAGCTTATTGCACCGGCTTGTGCAACATTTAGAGACAAAGGTTGACATAAAATAAATTGCGCTATGCTTATACTTCCGGGGCATGACAATCTACCATGAATGATCACCGTTCCCCCATCAAAAACGGTCGTGCCTTCGCTTGGCTAATTATCCTGCTTGTAGGTATAGGGGTTGGCTACCTCATGTTCAAAGAAACAGTTGTGGAACGGCCGTTTGATAATCCTCCATGGCTCGCTGTTATTGTCATCTTTATCACTGTGCTGGCCCTCCTTATAAGCCAGCGAGAAATAGAGGAGCCTGACCACGACATAGCCCCACAAGTACCCAGTTTACTTCACAGGTGGGCAAACAAAGCCGAACGATACTGGCGAGCTATCGCCATCATAATCGCCGCCTTGCTGGCCACCTATGTACTCAACCGTATTCCAGCAATGATTTTACCTGACAATAACTTTATGGGGCTGTTGCTCATATGGATAGGTGCCTTTGGCCTCTACTTAGCGGCAGTTGCCCCTCTCACAATTTGGAAGGAGAGGGACTGGGCACGGTGGTGGATACATAACAAACAACAATCCTTATGGGTCGGGGGATTGCTCTGTTTAGCCCTTTTACTGCGCGTGTGGCAATTGGAAACAATCCCCTTCACACTCAGTGGGGATGAAGGTTCACAAGGACTAGAAGCAGTTCGGGTGCTAGAAGGGCAAATTCGTAACCCTTTTGCCACCGGCTGGCTGGGCGTTCCCACCATGAGTTTTTTTTTCAATAGCATCACAATCAAACTGCTAGGTCAGACAATCGTGGGATTGCGTCTACCTTGGGCTTTGGTAGGTACCGCGGCCGTTCTAGTTACATTCTTGCTTGTGAAGCGACTCAAAAACCGACAACTTGCTTTTATCGTTGCTTTTCTGGTAGCGACCTACCACTATCATATCCACTTTTCACGGCTTGGCTCCAATCAGATCGCTGATCCCTTTTTCATGGCACTCGCCCTCTTGTTTTTGTACCGGGCTTTGGATGAACATCGCTGGCTAGATTGGGCCTTAACTGGTGGAACAGTCGGACTTGCCTTTTATTTTTATGCAGGGGCACGATTAACGGCCGTTGTCGTGTGTGCTGTCATCATCTATGAATTCATCCGTCGTCCGCGCCAATTTTGGCAGCAGCACCGACGAGGGCTTCTAATATTGCTAGGGGGCTTCTTGTTAGTAGGCGGGCCAATCATGCAATACGCCTTTCGCTTCCCCAATGAATTTAATGCCCGCGTTAATACCGTGGCCATCTTTCAAAGCGGTTGGCTGGAACGGGAAATTGTCGTTCGTCAAGAAAGTATGGCCACCATCCTGTTCGATCAATTTCAACGTGCCGCCTTAGCTTTCAACTATTATCGCGATCGCACAGTGTGGTATGGCTTACAGCAACCACTCTTAGACCCCTTTTTTGGTTCCTTCTTTCTCTTGGGCTTAGGCGTTAGCACCTTACGTTTATGGGGAAAAACGGCCGATCCCCGGTCGGCCGCCATGGTCACTTGGTGGTGGGGGGGCATGTTGCTTGGCGGTATGCTCACAGAAAGCCCACCATCAAGCCAACGCCTCATTACCCTAGCCATCCCTGTTTGTTTCTTTATTGGCCTAGCTATGTCAGAAGCTGTCCAACTGCTGGGCAAATCTCTGTCAGGTATCCCTAAAAATGCTTTATTGGCGTTAGGCACTCTATTATTTGGTCTGATCAGCCTTAGTACCTACTTTACCCATTACTCATCTCAGCGCATTTATGGTGGACCTCACGCTGAATTAGCCACCGAAATTGTGCCCCGGTTGCGTGAGCTAGCTCCCGATCACCGCATCTACTTTATTGGTGCCCCAATCATGTATTGGGGGTTTGGCACTCTGCCTTATTTAGTACCTGAAGCCGATGCACTTGACATAACGGATAGTTTTGCCGAGCCAGCCACGTGGGAATCCGTAATTTGGGACAAAAATGCTGTCTTTGTTGTCTTACCCCAACGAGCCAATGAATTAGAACTGATCCAGCATTCACTACCAGATGGTGAAATTTCCAACTACTTTTCACCGGTTGCCCGGCGTCCGCTAGTCACTTTGTATCGTGTATCGCCACCACGACCCTAAAACCAGCCTGGCTAGTTTTCAAAAGACGGCCGTTGCAAAACAGTACCAAACATCTTGCTATCTTTCGTCGTCCACTCATTCTCGCTATTGTCTTCACGGACATGATCCAAAAAACCTTGCACCCGACTATCTAAGAGATCTATTTGGTGCAATAAAACGGCCTCTAATGTCTTGGGCACAACAGGCGAACCCCATTCAAGCGTTCCATGATGAGAAGCGACCAGGTGCACAAGCTGGCCCAACAAATCATGGGGGAAATCAATTTCAGCCGCAGCCATTTCGATCAAAATGGCCGCTCGCATGATATGGCCTACAAGCCTACCATCAGTGGAAATAGAAAATACACCTTCTATGCTATATTCGGCCGTTTTGCCCATATCATGTAACAACGCTCCTGTCACCAATAAATCCTGATTTACATGTGGATAATGCGCTGCCAACTGACGAGCAAGTTTAGCCATACTGAGGGAATGTTCTAGCAATCCGCCAATAAAGGCGTGGTGCATACCACGGGCAGCCGGCGCACTGACAAATTGAGGCAGAAAATCCTCGTTCAGTAATAAATGAGACACGATCTCTTGCCAGGGAGCCGACAAACTGTTAATAGTCTCATATAGATCTGCAACCATCTCCTCACGGGGACGATGGCTGGAAGGCAAAAAATCAATGAGATCAGGATTTGTCATCAAATTCAAATCTGTGGCCATAATTTGAATTGTTTCTTTATAGCTATTGACTTTTCCAGAGACGAGGGCAACGACACCGGGCTTAATCCAGGAACGAATATAATCGGGGACATCCCAAAAAACACCACCCACTTGTCCACTATTATCACGTAACGTATAAAGCAAATAGGGACGGCCGTCTTTGGTTGATCGCGGCACAACATCTTGTACCAAAAACGGCTCGTTCATTAACTCATCACCAATTTTTAATGAAGAAACAAATTTTGTTTTCACAGGAACCTCTTGTGTTTATAGTAAAATAGTTGGGCCTTATGGCGGCATCCTCCAGAGCCCCACAAACATTATACAGGAGAACGTATCAGCAAACGACTAAAGCTGGATCATTGGCTTAAAAATAGCCTACAACAAAACAGCAACGGCCGTTAGTTGTATATGGAGGAGTCATCCAAATTGTTCCCCGTGAAACAGATTAAGGCTTTTCAGAAAAATAATTATCCAACATATTCTGAAAAAGCCTCAAGCCAATTCCAAAAATCCCTTCAAATCTGGACGATTCATTTTTGGAATTGGCCTAAAGCCCTCCTCCTCGCAATCGAGACACGCATCAGACAACCAACCCATCACTATTAGGGCCTTTGTGCCACACAACCTGTAAATAGGGCACATAATTATGGGAGTCGTACAGAGCCAAGGCAGCTTCCTCCAAATTAAAAGACATCCCCAGCGATTGTATAGCCTGCAAATAGGTCATATCACACTGGATAATAGAATCCCGGAACAGCTTTTCAGAACGCAGGTGCATTTTTACGGGTGCTGTCGCTAGAGAATCCCCTTTAAGGGTGCGGATAACTTGTGCTTTTCGATTTAGTAACAAAATGTCATTGATAGCATTTTTAGAGACATCTATCATTTTCTGATTACTATACAGATCAAATAGAGATTCCAACAAGACACGCCACTGCATCTCTCCATCGTGCTCCAACAACCTAATCATGTCCTTGATCAGACTGATCCGCACATTCGAGGGCAGAACAACTCGCAATCGCAATTTTTTCAAACCAGTTCTATATTTTTGATACAAAGCAGTCCGGTTATAAGACTTTTGGGGACGGCGTACATATGTTGTTGTATCCTCGTGATAGATTTCTACCAAATCGGGATATTCCTTCAAGAATTGACTGAAATTACCGTCAGTATATTGGGAATGATCAAATTTATTATCATCCAAATCAGTCATACGCTGTTTGACCACACTCGCTTGAATCCGCTCTTGACCCGACGAAAACAACTCGTTTAATGCGTGGGTCAATAATCCTCGCACATCAGATTCAGACCGCCGCCCTAAAAAGGCTATATCTTTGTAATACAGGTATCGATCACAAAGATTAGCCAAACTATAACTAGCCGTGTGCTTGATACCTATGCCAACAACATACTTTCCATGCTGCCGCAAACACTGTACCAAAGGGGTAAAATCTCGATCACCCGTAATAAGCACATATTTGTCGTACTGCTGTCCCGTCATCATCGTTTCCATAGCATCTACAACAATTTGCATATCTGCTAAGTTCTTGCCATACCCACTGACATCAATAGCAGCCTGAATCACAAAGCCAGCAGTCGCCAACTGCCTAAGTAGCGTGTTGTTTTGGCGGCTATCTCCATAGGCCCGCCGTAAAACAACACGCCCCTCCAATTGCTGTTCAACATATGTCAACAAGAGATCAACATCAAGATTCAGGCCTGCATGTCTAGCCCCAATGGTAAAATTGTCTAAATCCAAAAATAGAGCAATGTCGCTCATTAGAAACCTCTCAAGTTTTACTCACCAAAAGATTCTACTTGATTCATCCATAATCGCAATCATCAAGAAGCAGAGGGATTGTTTCTTGGGAAACAATTCCTAAACAGTCAGGCAGGTCTTGCTATTTATGTAAATCATGTTACCATAACGGTCTGACAATATGTCAACTAAATGTTGCTCTCATTGGAGGTAGATAATGAAAAATACATTTTGGAATGGGAAACCATGGCAAGCATTTAAAACCTTTGCCATCATATTTTCTTTCACCGTTAACATCATTCTACTTATTGTGCTGCTGCTTATCGCACCACTCATCATCCCCATCGTGGACAGCATAGCCAAACCTATCGTGGGCGGACTAAACAACAGTTTCGTTGATATGAGTAAGGCCACTATTGTGCGCACAATCAATGTCGAAGATGAGATACCCATTGCATTTGATTTGCCTTTGGATACAGAAACTGATGTTGTGCTAGCAAAAGCTGTACCATTAAGTGTACCAGCTCAATTTAATCTACCTGGCGGTGGCGGAAGCATTAATGGGCAAGTTGCGATTGAGTTGCCCCAAGGACTTGTTCTACCTGTACAACTAAAACTGGATGTACCAGTAGAAGAGCAGATACCGGTTACTTTGGCCGTAGATGTGGAAATACCCTTACAAGAGACGGATCTAGGTCAGCCTTTTAATACGCTGCGTGGATTATTTGAGCCTCTCAATAATTTGCTGATCAAGCTTCCAGATAGCAATGATGAACTGATCGATCGTGTTATGAATGGGCCCAATCCACAAGCGACTGTCGTGAATACGGCCGAACAGTAAACGCACAATCGCCACATGCCTTCAGGTATACCTCCAATTTGCGATTATGAAGGCTCTGATTATCGAGTTCGTTTTTGGGAAGGGCAAAAACGTGGCTATGAAGACAGTGTTGAGCGCATTGCCCTGCGGCGGCTTATGCCTCCAACTGGCACAACATTGATTGAAATCGGAGCTGGTTTTGGACGTTTGGCCCAAGAATATGTCGGTTATGAAAAAATTGTTCTTTTTGATTATTCGCAATCCTTGCTGCGAGAGGCTCAAGCGCACTTAGGTTCTGATCCTCGCTTCATCTATGTCGCTGGCAATTGGTACAAAATGCCTTTTGTGGCAGGTCTATTTGAAACATTAGTGCAGATCCGCACCTTGCACCATACAGCTGATGTGCCCGCGCTGTTACAACAATTGCACAGGATCGCTCGATTTGAAAGCACTTATATTTTGGAATTTGCTAACAAGCACAACTTAAAAGCTATTTTGCGGTATCTGCTGAACAAACAGAGTTGGTCGCCTTTTTCTCATGAACCTGTTGAATTTGTTGAGCTAAATTATAATTTCCACCTACGCTGGATAAAGCAGCAGTTACAACTAGCAGATTTTTCCTCCTGCCAAACATTGACGGTTTCAAGATACCGCTTGGCTCTGTTAAAGAAGATCCTGCCAACGAGTGTTCTGGTTTATATGGACAGCCTTTGGCAATGGACAGGGAAATGGTGGCAGTTGTCGCCCAGTGTGTTTGTACAAAACAGATTTCATGGCAATCAATCATTGGCGACCCCAACGGACTTTTTTGCTTGCCCTGA
The DNA here is from genome assembly GCA_965223555.1 of Promineifilaceae bacterium (SeqCode). Lineage (GTDB taxonomy): Bacteria > Chloroflexota > Anaerolineae > Promineifilales > Promineifilaceae > CBDCWU01. The sequence goes on along the minus strand of CBDCWU010000009.1, from coordinate 583,281 downwards.
ATGCTTAACGCCGCTGGGGCATGTGGACAACGGCCATCTTACATGCCCTAATCCTGGGTGCCAGCAGCAGTGGGGGGTGGAAAACGGCCTCTACAATTTCAAAGAGCCGTTAACATAACACAGACATTATGTTAACTTATCAGAGGAAGGGTATCACAAAGGCAAAAAAAAACGCGGCAATACCGCGCTTTTCCGTGTGCTAGAGTTTGAGCTTTTACGCTTTCGGTTCCACCACAATGCGAACGGCCGTCCGCTCTTGATCGTCAATAGAAACTTCCACAAAAGAGGGATTGCACATAACATGCATACCTTCTTCCTCCAAATACCCTTTAGCAATAACGATCGCTTTTACTGCTTGGTTAACCGCACCAGCTCCAATAGCTTGTACTTCTGCCCGTTGTGTTTCCCGGATCACGCCTGCAATCGCCCCTGCTACGGCAGCAGTTCGAGAACGAGCAGAAACTTTAATCACACTCATATTGGCCTCCAGATGAGTTCATCGAGTTGTACCTCAGTACTAAGTTAGACTGAATTCTAGCTAATGTAAGAGGAAATTGTCAAGAAAATGTCAAAGAGACACCTATCTTCCATGCAAAATCTGTGGATAACTTGGCAAAATCTGTGGAAAACTGCCTCGTTTTGTGGAAAACTTTCTTTTACTGCTAACCTTTCAAACCAAGATAATCAGCAGATATAGGGAAGCGGAAAATACGGTCACCATATACGGGGGAAAGGTCTAAAGGATCCAAACAAGATCCAAAAAAACTTTGACAAAATCATTCACATGTTGTCCCCATGCGGACAACAATCATACTATTAAAATAACGGAAGAATTAGACAAAAATAACGAAAGCACCCATATATGGCAGGAAAAGAAAACTATTAACAAATCCCCAAACCCTACTACAATACTACTATAAGAATAAGTAAGTACAAAAAATAAGGGGATAACTTCATTAAAAAGATTCTTCAGCAAACTATGCCAGATTATGGATACTACGACACAAACTCTATCAATCCGAAACTATCATCTTCAACAGGCAACGCAGCTATACGAATGATCGCTTCTTGACCTTGCGCATCAGCCAACATAACGGCCGTTTGATTATGCCACTCAGTCCATAGATCACCTTGTACTATCTTGAAGCTACGCATTGTACCTAATGCGCCAAATGACTCATCTTGTTCAATGTTATAACCATTCAAGATGATTTGCGCTATACATGTGGGGGGGGATGCTTGATAGATGTTCAGGATTGGCTCTTCGGGTACTTCTCTTGGCCCATCCTCTCGTTTCTTATGTGTCGGTGCTTGTCGGCGGCGATGAATTTTGGGGAAAAGATGCCGTCCTAATTTGGACACTCTTTTCTTTCTGTTACTACTCATCATTAAAGTACACCTATAAAACCACTACTGCCTCTAGATTATCGTACTTTGACGTAATCGTCTAGTAGAAGGAAAATAGATTCCCTCTACTAGACATATTTCACTGTGTGAGCCTGTGAATATTGAGGAGTCCAACGAGTGCAGACATTAGCGGCAATATTATCGGCATTGCGTCTCAACCGGGATTTTATGCACAATGTTGTCGCGTGGGAAAAATTTCCACGGCGCTTGCCCCATCCTGGGCCAGCTATACCTTCCTTGTCACCTCAAATCAGTCACGCCTTGCAACAAAAGGGGTTTACATATCTGTTCACTCATCAAACGGCCGCTATTCTGCATGCACTCAACCGAAAAAACGTCATCATTGCTACCGCTACCGCCTCCGGCAAATCCCTTTGCTACACCATCCCCGTTTTACAAAGATTGGTAGAACGGCCGTCTGCCCGTGCCCTCTATCTCTTTCCGACCAAAGCCTTGGCCCACGACCAAATGGCCGAAACCGCTTCCTTTATTAACGCCAGTGGCCTACCAATCCCCGTCCATAGCTATGATGGCGACTCCCCCCAAGGCAAACGTCGCCAAGTACGTCAGAGTGAGGGCATTATCATCACCAATCCCGACATGCTCCACGCTGGTATTTTACCCTATCATACTACTTGGCGCGGACTCTTCAGCAACCTCGAATATGTCGTTCTAGATGAAATCCACACGTATCGTGGCGTATTTGGTAGCCATATAGCCAATCTTATCCGCCGCCTCCGCCGTATCTGCCAATTTTATGGCAGCGATCCCCAATTCATCTGCTGCTCGGCCACCATAGCCAACCCTCAAGAGCACGCCCAACGGCTGGTTGAAGCACCCTTTGTGTTGATTGACGAATCTCAAAACGGGGCACCGACAGGCGAAAAGCATTTCATTCTCTACAATCCACCCATCATTGATGAAGAACTGGGCTTACGTGGTAGTAGCGTCATGGCTGCTAAAGATGCGGCCATTACTTTCTTAGCCGAAGATGTGCAGACTATTGTTTTTGCTCGTGCTCGCCAAACGGTAGAATTGCTGCTTACTTACTTACGAGAGCAGTTGGTTTACGAGGGCAAAGAGGAAACGGCCGTTACTGGCTATCGTGGTGGTTATCTTCCCTTAGAACGGCGCGGTATAGAGCGTGCTTTGCGCACAGGCGAATTGCGTGGTGTCGTGGCTACCAATGCCTTGGAACTGGGGATAGATATCGGTCAGTTGAGTACAGCTGTGCTAACTGGCTATCCTGGCTCAATCGCCTCCACCTGGCAGCAAGCAGGACGGGCTGGTCGTCGTGCTGATGTCTCCATCGCCATCATGATCGCCAACAATAGCCCACTCGACCAATATATCTGCCACCATCCTCGTTACCTTTTTGGCCAATCGCCCGAACATGCCCTCACCAACCCCGACAACTTACGCATCATGGTCAAGCACCTCCTTTGTGCTGCCTTTGAGTTGCCGTTCCATAATGGCGAACTTTACGGCAGTTTTGGTGCGGTGGATGAACTGCTTGACATATTGACTGAAGAAGGAGTCCTCCATCATACACGCAACCAATACCATTGGCTGGGTGAGGGTACGCCGGCTAGCCGTGTCTCCCTGCGCACCAATGGTGATGAAACAGTGGTGATACATGATGTGGAAAACGGCAGTACCATTGGTGAACTCGATCTCGACAGCAGCCCTGCCATGTTGCACGAAGGCGCCGTCTACATGCACCAAGCCCAAAGCTTTCTAGTCGATACCTTCGACTGGGACGGCCGTCTCGCCCACGTGCGCCCCATCGAAGTAGACTATTATACCCGAGCCAGCATCGGCAGCAGCCTGCGCCAACTCCAGCCCGAAGAAGAATGCCAAGCTAACGGAACCCTCTACGCCCACGGTGATGTCACCGTCGTTACCCAAGCTACCAGCTACCGCAAAATCAAACGCTACACTCACGAAACCCTCGGCTTCGGCGAGATCAATTTGCCCGAACAGGTGCTGCAAACCGTTGGCTACTGGCTCATCTTCAGCGAAGCCTTGGCCGATCAACTGTACGATCTCGGCATCCTACTCAAGCCCAATAACTATGGTTCCAATTGGCAGCAGCAGCGTAAACTGACGTTAGAACGAGACGGCTACCGCTGCCGTACCTGCCATGCTGAAGGCCTATTGCATGTGCATCATATACGGCCGTTCCGCGAATACAGCGACTACCGCCAGGCCAACCAACTCGACAACCTGGTCACCCTTTGCCCCAGTTGCCACCGCCGCGCCGAAGCCGGCCAGCAAGCCCGCTCCGCCCTCGGTGGTCTGGCCTACGTCCTGCGCAACTTGGCTCCCCTCTACCTAATGTGCGACCCTCACGACATCCAAGTCAGTGCCGAGAGCCGCAGCCCCCTCACCCAAGCTCCTACCATTGTCATCTACGAAACCATCGCCGCCGGTGTCGGCTTCAGTCAACGCCTCTTCGACCTGCACCACGATCTCCTCGCCGCCGCCCTTGAGCTCGTCAGCGACTGTCAATGCCGTGATGGCTGCCCCGCCTGCATTGGCCCCCCTGGCGAAATTGGTCCCAATACCAAAGCCGTCACGCGGCAACTGTTGCAGATTTTGACCAAGCCACCACCATTGTAAAGACACAGAATTTTGTGGTTCTGTCTAAGGTATATTGTGACTAGCAAACAAGCTCACATCGGTCGTCTCAACGAAAAAGCCCTGCACGCTGACTTGAAACAGTGGTTGGCCCAACCTGGTGATCAATTTGAGGTCAATGTAGGGGGCTTCGTCATAGACATCGTGCGTGGCGAGAAGCTGATTGAGATTCAGACGCGTAACTTTGGTGCGATGAAACACAAATTGAGCCAACTGCTGGTACATCATCCCGTCCACCTGATTCATCCCGTCGCCCAAGAGAAATGGATTGTCAAATTATCGCCAGCAGGCGAGCCGATCAGTCGCCGCAAATCGCCCAAACGCGGCAAAACGGCCGATCTCTTTCGTGAACTCGTTTCTATCCCACACCTTATGGCGTACGATAATTTCTCTTTGGAAATACTCCTCATCCAAGAAGAGGAAACGCGCTACTTTGATCCTAAGCGTGGTTGGCGGCGCAGAGGCTGGCTCACTCAGGAACGGCATCTGTTGGCTGTAACGGCCAGCCACCGATTCCACACAGCTACTGATCTACTGGCATTTTTGCCCACAACACTGCCTCCTAACTTTACCACTGCTAATATTGCTGAGGCGTTAGCGATTCCACGTAGTCTGGCGCAAAAGATGGTCTACTGCCTGCGCCATATGAATATGATTGCGGTAGTAGGAAAAGAAGGCCGTTCCATTTTGTATGCTGTCGTTGTATGATATAAAGCCTATGACAATCTCTTACTAAATCAATTTTCATCAATTTCTTAATCGAAAGGCAAGTCTAAAGGAATATTTGTAACAATAATATTAAAAAAACGTTGATTTAATTACCTAAGAGCCTGTCTTGTGTTTTGGCGACGGCACAGCATGATACACCTGGTATTGTGTTAATAGGTTTATTGTATATATATTATAGGGGATAAATAGAATCGGTTGTTCTCGATGCTATTTGTGTCATGGAGTCCAAATGGAAAAATTGAAGTATATATTTGGTTCAGTTGCTACTGCTGCGATAGCAGTAGCATTTTTATTGAGTTTAGGATGGGGGGTGCAGGTAACAACGGCCAATGCCTTGGCGGGGCCTTGTTTTGTGAGAAATGGTGTTACCGATTACATGAGTGCTGATGCTACTGCTTTGCAAGCGGCCGTTGATGAAGCCAGTTCGGGTGACCTACTTAAGGTGGCAGGGACGTGCACAGGCACACAAACACGAAGTGGGCTTACACAAACAGTCTATATCAGCCAAAGTGTAACCATCCAGGGGGGGTTTACAAATACCAATTGGCTTTCGCCCTCTAATCCCATTGCCTACCCAACCTTATTAGACGCAACCGGAAACGGCCGTGTTGCCTATATACCCACTGATACTACAACCATTGTTTTAGATGGCCTCATACTGGCAAACGGCAATGGTGATGGTGGAGATGGTGGGGGTATTTATGTCGGTGGCAGTGTGATTTGGAGTCTGACAAATAGTGTTTTACGTGAGAGTGGAAGCAGTTCCCTTGGTGGGGGTATTTATAATAATGCAGCCCAGTTCACGATGATAAACAGCACGCTCATAAGCAATACTGCCAGCAGTCTCGGTGGGGGTCTGTATACGCTAGGCCCTACTACAGTATCTGATAACAGTAACATTGAAAATAATACTGGTTCCATCGGCGGTGGTATCAATGTAGACGATGACGGTGTGCTGAACTTGGTGACCTCTACTGTACAGCATAACCATTCCACGCTAAATGGCGGTGGTTTGGCCAATGATTCCAATACGGCCGTTGTCAATATTACAAATTCGACACTTGTGAGCAATACAACTGACGAATCTGGAGCGGGCCTTTTCAACAATGGCACGATGATTATGGATGACAGTGTAGTAGAAGATAATCAAGCGACTGATGATGGTAGTGGCATTTTTAATAATAACAACGGACATGCTACTGTCATGAATAGTGTGATCCAGAACAATCGTATTATTAGTGGGCCACTCTCTAACAATGGAGCAGGTATCTATAATCGGGCTGGCGGTCAAATAACTGTCATGACAAGCACCGTGCAAAATAATTCAACGGCCAACAATGGTGGTGCTATCTGGAATGATGGTGATTTTAGTTTGATCGCTAGCACAATTATAAATAATATAGCTGATAATGAAGGTGGAGGAGGGTGGAACAGAGGTGTTCTAACCATCATCGCTTCTGATATCCTCAGTAATAGTACCCCTCGCAACGGTGGTGGGATTTTAAATCGTGGTGCAGTTTCCATCGAGAATAGTGAGCTTGCTTTTAATGAAGCAAATGATGGTGGTGCCATTTATAATACGGGTAATTTATCACCTACTCTTATCATCACTAGTAGCACTATTCATAATAATAGCGCACTAGGGACTGGCTCTAATCGGGGAGGCGGCGTTTTGAATAACACAGGTCACCTCAAGCTGGTTAATAGCACACTTAGTGGGAATTCGGCCGACAATGAGGGCGGTGGCCTACTAAATAAGAGTAATGCCGAGCTAATTCATGTAACAATTTTGAATAATACAAGTTCGGCTGCTACCGGCGGTGGTATCAATAATTTTGACCCTGGCGCGGTGTTGACAGTAACCAATTCGGCCGTCGCCTATAATATTGGTGGCGCAGATTGTGTCATTGCGGCTGGTAGTAGTGTCACGGACAATGGTTATAACATAATAGAAGATGGTAGCTGTATTACTGCGGGGACAAGCCTCAGTGGCGATCCCTCATTAGGCCCCTTAGCCAATAATGGTGGCAATACACAAACGCACCTGCCACTAGCCTTTAGCCCCGTAATTGATCCGATTCCGGCACCTAGTTGTGGGGCAGCGGATGACCAAATTGGCGTGGCTCGTCCCGTGGATGGGGCTTGTGATATTGGCTCTGTCGAGCTAACTTTGAACTTTGCTCCAACTGCTGTGGCTGATGACTATGATACAACAGAAGATGTAGCATTGGTTGTGATCACGACGACCGGGGTGCTAGCCAATGATAGTGATGGTGACTTTGGCCCATTAACGGCCGTTTTAAATACCGATGTTAGTAGTGGAACATTGTCCCTTAACGTTGATGGATCTTTTACCTACACACCGACTCTCAATTTCTGTGGAGTAGACAGTTTTGAGTATTATGCCAATGACGGACATGAAGATTCTAATGTTGTAGAGGTGACGTTGAATGTCGCTTGTGTCAATGATGCGCCTGTAGCTGTAGATGACAACTATGGAGCCACAGAGGATATAACGCTCTCTGTCGTCGCCCCAGGTGTGTTGCTGAATGATACAGATCCTGAAGGAGACGGTTTAACAGCCTTCCTTGGCACCGATGTCATGAGTGGTACATTGGTCTTCACAGCAGATGGCTCTTTTGATTACATACCAGATAGCAATTTCTGTGGCACAGATAACTTCACCTACTTTGCTAATGATGGTTTGTTAACTTCAGTGCTGAGTGCCACGGTCACTCTCAATGTGAGTTGTACGAATGATGTGCCAGTGGCTATGGATGATGTTTATCCTACGCCAGAAGATACGCCCTTAACGGTGGCTGCGCCCGGTGTATTGGGCAATGATGACAATCCTGATGGCGAGCCATTAACGGCCGTACTAGACACAACCGTCATAACAGGCACACTTGTCTTCACCCCAGATGGCTCCTTCAGCTTCACCCCGTTGCCAGGTTGGTCAGGTATAGTTACCTTCACCTATCATATAACGGCGGGTGGAGATAGTTCCAATATAGCTCAGGTGAGCCTTGTGGTTGGTAGCGTGAATGATGCGCCTGTGGCTGTGGATGACAGCTATGCCATGGATGAAGATACGACTTTGAATGTGGCTGCTCCTGGTGTTTTAGGCAATGATACCGATGATGAGAACGATCCTTTAACGGCCGTTCTGGGTAGTGATGTCACGGATGGTACGTTAACTCTCAACAGCGATGGCTCTTTCGACTATACACCGCCTCAGGATTGGTCTGGTGTGGCAACCTTCACTTACCGTGCGAATGATGGTTTGTTTGATTCTAATACGGCCGTTGTCACTATCACGGTTACCAATATCAATGATGCCCCAGTGGCAGTAGCCGATAGCTACACAACAACGGAAGATGTGACCTTGATCGTGTCTGCTCCTGGCCTATTGATTAATGATAGTGATGCAGACAATGATGGGCTAACGGCTGTCCAGGATACAGATGTTGTCAACGGTGCTCTTAGCTTCAATAGTGATGGCTCTTTCAACTACACGCCTGATGCCAATTTCTGCGGTGCAGATAGCTTTACTTACCATGTCAACGATGGCCAAGTGGACTCTAATACTGTTACAGTGACTCTTCATGTCTCTTGTGTCAATGATGCACCAACGGCCGTTGATGATAGCTATACTGTTGACCAAGATACGGCTGATAATGTCCTTGATGTCTTAGCCAACGATAGTGATCCAGATGGTGATAGCTTGAGCCTTGTCTCTGTAGGTGCAGCGACGAATGGTACAGCCACTATCTCTGGGGCAACTATCCTCTATACGCCTGATCCTGAATTTACAGGTATGGATGTCTTCACGTATGAGGTCACAGACGGCACCCTGACTCGCACGGCGACAGTTACGATTACAGTATCACGGGTCTCAGTTGACTTCATCATCTACTTGCCCTTCGTTACAAAGCAATAAAGTCTAGGGAACACTCCCTATTCCATAAAAGAGAGCTTGGTTTCTGCCAAGCTCTTTTTTATTCGATAGGGTGAGGGTACACTTGGCTGATGAATGTGGAATTACTTTACAAGCCTGACGGCCGTTGCCACTGACACTGATGGGGGCCAAAAAATTAGGAGCAAATACACATGGACATCCTCAACAACATCTTGATTATCATTGGTGCCTTAGTCGCCTTCGTGCTCTTTTGGTCGGTTATAGTCTGGATCATCGCCCAAATGGCGGGTTGGCCCAAGCTGGCGGAAAAGTACCCAGGACGTGCACCTTGGAGCCCCCAATGTTGGTCTTTACAAAGCGCCCTTTTTCGCGGCTGGGCACAATATCGTAGTGTACTCCGTGTCTGCGCTGATAGCGAAGCCCTGCACCTATCGGCCATCTTCCCCTTTTCTGTAGCTAATAAGCCCCTCTCCATCCCCTGGTATGAGATTCGGGGCCAAAAAAAGAGGCGTTGGCTCTATTACGCCGTAGAATTGCATTTTCAGCAGGTTCCCAATGTCCCCGTTCATATACGCTTGGGGCTGGCTGATCATCTTGTGGCTGCCACTGGTGGCAAGTGGCAGTATGAAGAAGGATAACGGCCGTTCTGCCCATACAGGCGGCCCAATTAGGCTGTCAACCAAAGTGACAAGGCGATGATGGCCCCTGTATAAAACAGGCCAAAATATAAAAGAAGCTGGGTGGTAGAAAAGCGGTGCTTTGTTTGCATGAATGCCTGTGTCTCTGTCTGTAACTTAAATGGAACTTGGCCTGTATCCTCCAAATCCCCCAAATAGTTTCGCAGGAACTTTGTATAATCGTTTAAGCGTACAAACAGAAGATAGGCAAACCAGTAGCTGATGATGGCAGCGGCATAAGGCACGATGATGGGTATTTGTGCTTTCTCGGACGTAAACGAGAAGCCCAGAATCGCGAAGCTGATACCCAAGAAGAAGGTGGTGATTGTCCACCGTTTGTTGGAATGTTCTTGTTCCAATTCTAGAAGTTTTATGTAAAGTTCATCTGTTGTCCGTCCTGAGAAACTGTTTTCATCCATTTGTGCTTGCCTGCATGATGGTTGGTAAAACAACCTCAACCATAAATGTGATCAAGGCATCGTGAGGATGGGCTTGCTGACGATCCACAGCCTGCAAGAGGTCGCTTTGCCAAGCGGCCGTTTCGGCCTCAGCCGCATCCGTCACCGTTCCCACGTAGATACAACTCACTTCCTCCTGCACCTCCCGCGCACATACGGGTGCTACTGCATACAGCGAAAGTGTGTCCATATTGACCACTTCACAGCCCTTTTCCCGCATTTGCGCCACTGTCTCTGAATACTCGCGGTACAAACTGTTGCTGTTCCAAACAGTGTATTGTCCCCAAACGGCCGTATCCCCTGCCACACATTTCGCCATCACTTCCACCAATCGCCCCCTCGGCTCACAAACAGCATACGCATCCACCCCATAATGCGCCGCCAGCGGCAAGTCAGCCACGGTTCCTGTAGCCACAAACCGCTGTCCCATCCCCGCCCCCTTAAAGGCTCCCGCATAGCCAATCCCAATAATCTGGCGCAGGCCATAATGCACCAACTCCTCCACCGTCGTGGCTCCTACCGCAAAGCCATACACCTCGCTAATCACCAAAAACGAGATGCCCTCAAAGCGACATAACCGTACTTCACTGTTGGGACTGTGAATAAAATACCGTTCACTGGCTGTCTCCACCACATAAGGCTTAAAGCCATTGGGGAAGGGTGTAAAACAGATAAAGGCAGTTTGTGCCGCTTGCCAATGAGGGGGCAACGGCCGTTCACCGAGCAACTTATGGGGTGTGAGATGAGGTGTTGTTATTGTCATTGCCCAAGTCTACACTCCCCTTAGCATACGGCAAGTTCCCCTTTTTGTGCTGCACTAGATACATTGGTTACGTGTGGCGATGAGACAGTTCATCAGCCCCTTATTCGTTCTGTGTATATTCTTCTTCTAGCATAGCGATACCTCTATTAAACCCATTCATGAGTACAAGATAACTAAAAGCACCGCTTAATAACTCACAAAATAAGGAAGTTGGGGTATCCTCCTCGGAAAAAAGCATCATGGCTAAGAATGCGCCACATGCGAATGTCAAAGGGCGTGTTGGTTTTAGGAATCTATCAAATCCCCTATTTTCGATCCGTCTACTTTTACGTACTTTAGCCTCATATTTAAGATACAAAACAAGTAAATAAACAAGTATCCCTATACTTAAAAAGAAGGCTATGGAAGGTAACATAAGCATTTTCTCCATATTTTGAATATATTAAACTCGTCATCAATTGTTCACAATATGATAATTTTGGATGCTAGATTGAACCTACCCCCCATTTCCCCTACAATAACCACCATGACACCCACCATCCCCACCCAACTGCGCCAAATATTGCTCGACTACTTCGACGAAGGCGAACTCATCACCCTCTGCTTTGATTTGGGCGTGGATTACGAAAGTCTGCCAGGGGCAGGTAAAGCCAACAAAGCGCGGGACTTGGTCGCCTATCTACAGCGACACGGCCGTTTAGCTCAACTCATCAGCCTCGGCCAGCAAGAACGCCCACATGTACAGTGGCCCATCCCGCCCACTGCTACTGATACTGCCCCCGATGGCATACACATAGATTGGGGCGATGCCCCCGATACGGCCGTTTTCTTCGGTCGCCAACAAGAACTCAGTACCCTAGCTGGCTGGCTCACGGATGATCGTTGCCGCCTCGTCGCCATCTTGGGCATGGGCGGCATCGGCAAAAGCGCACTAGCCGCTAAACTGGCTCATCAAGTCAGCGACCAATTCCAAACCGTCATTTGGCGTTCTCTGCGCAACGCCCCGCCCCCCGCCGAACTATTCGCCGAACTCATCCGCTTCTTCTCCCATAACAGCGAACTCAACCCACCTGACGAACCCCGCCAAGCCATTGGCCAAATACTCAACTATTTACGCAACGGCCGTATCCTCCTCATCCTCGACAACCTGGAAACCATCCTCCACCCCAAAAACCCCAACCACTACCTCGACGGCTACCATTGGTACGGCGAACTGATCCGTCAAGTGGGCGAAACAGGTCACCAAAGCTGCCTGCTCCTCACCAGCCGCGAAGAACCCAGCCAACTCAGCCAAGGTAAAGGCCCCAACCTGCCCGTGCGCACCTGGGACATTGACGGGCTGACCGAACAAGACGGCCGTTCCATCCTGGCCAGCAAAGGTTTACACGGCAGCGAAAGTGCCACCACCGAACTCATCAACCGCTACGCGGGCAACCCCCTGGCCCTCAAACTCGTGGCTACCACCATCCAAGAAATGTACCTCGACCGCATAGACGACTTCCTCGCCGACGGCATGATCCTCTTCGATGACATCCGCGACGTACTCAACCAACAAATGCGGCGACTCGTTGGCCTAGAGATGACCCTTCTCCACTGGTTAGCCATCTACCGCGAGCCCGTTTCCTTGCCCGAACTACGTGGCGACATGATAATGGCCGTTTCCCCCCGCACCCTCCTCGAAGCCCTCAAATCCCTTGAGCGGCGCAGCCTCATCGAACCCAGCCCCCAAGGCTTCACCCTGCAAAACGTCATCATGGAATACATGACCGACCGCCTCATCGAACACGTGCTCGACGAAATCGCAGCTACCGCCCCACCCCCTGGCCCCTCGCCCCAATTTCTGCTCACCCACCCACTAGACAGCAACACCGCCCTTTTCAACAGTCACGCCCTCATCAAAGCCACCGCCAAAGAATATGTTCGCGCCAGCCAAATACGCCTCATCCTCAAACCCCTCAGCGACCGCTTAATCGACTACTACGGCACTGCCAACGCCGTCGAAGCCCAACTCAAGCTCATCCTCGACCGTCTCAAAGCCGAATGCGCCACCGTCCAAAATCCACGCCTGCGCGGCGGCTACGCTGGTGGCAACATCATCAACCTGCTCGCCTATATGCAGGCTGATTTGACTGGCTACGACTACGCCAACCTGGCCATCTGGCAAGCCTTTTTGCGCGACGTAGACCTCCACGCCGTCAACTTCGCCTACGCCGACATCAGCAAAACCATCTTCACCGAGACCTTCCCCAGCATCTTCTGCGTCGCCCTCAGTCCCGATGGCAAACTGCTGGCCATGGGCGACTACGCCAGCGAAATCCACATCTGGCAACTAGCCAACCGCCAAAAGCTATTCACCTGCCACGGCCACACCCGCCCTGTTTGGGGATTGGCTTTCAGTCCCGATGGGTTGCGCCTTTACAGCAGTAGCGATGATGAGACAGTGCGCGTATGGGATACAACAAACGGCCGTTCCCTCCAAACCCTCACTGGCCACACCGCCATGATCCGCAACCTCGCCCTCAGCCCCGATGGCACTCTCCTCACCACCCCCAGCTATGACCAAACCGTCAAGATTTGGAAAATAGAGACTGGAGATTGGAAATTAGAGACTAGTCAATCTCCCAATCTCCCAATCTCCCTTAAGCGAAGCGACCCAATCTCTCTCACCGCCCACACCGACTACGTCCGCGCCGCTGCCTTCTCTCCCGACGGCAAACTATTAGCTACAGGGGGTGGCGACAAAAACATCAAGATTTGGAGACTAGAGACTAGAGACTCTGGACTTGAAGTCTCCCAGTCTCCAGTCTCTAGTCTCTCCAGCCACGATGGCGGCATCTTCGCCCTCGCCTTCTCCCCCGACGGCCAAATCCTCGCCAGTGCCAGCACCGACCACACCATTAAGCTGTGGGATGTCGGTTCAGTAATCAGTAAGCAATCTCCAATCTCTAGCCTCCAGTCTCCAGTCTCCAGCGCTCCCTACGCCACCCTCACCGATCACACCAACGAAGTCCACGCCCTTGCCTTCTCCCGCGACAGCCAACTTCTCGCCAGTTGCAGCCAAGACATGACCATCAAAATCTGGCAGCGTATCCCCGATTCTACGCACTACGCATTACACACTACACTCCTCGGCCACACCAGTTGGGTTTGGTCCCTCGCCTTCACCCCCGACGGCCGTTCCCTCATCAGCGGCAGTGCCGACCAATCCGTCAAATTATGGGACGTGAGCGTGGGGGGCACCGGCCGTTGCTTAGCCACTTGGCAAGGCCGCACCGACTGGATACGCTCCGTTGCCTTTAACGCCGATGGCACACGCCTCGTCAGCGGCAGTGCCGATAAAATTGCTCGTGTGTGGGACACCGCCAGCGAGCAAGTCATCACCACCATGACAGGCCACAACGACCAAGTTCACGCCGCCACCTTCAGCCCCGATGGCCAACTGGTAGCCACCGCCTGCTGGGACGGCAACGCCTATTTGTGGGATGCCAACACAGGCCAACAACTTGCCATACTTGACGAACACGACAGCACCCCCTGGGCTGTAGCCTTTTCGCCCAACGGCCGTTTCCTGGCAACAGGCAGCAACGACAGCAACATCAAGCTGTGGGATGTCGCCACCCGCCAAAGCACAGTCACCTGGATAGACCATACCGCTCAAGTCTACGCCGTCGCCTTCTCGCCTGATGGCAATCTGCTCGCCAGTGCCAGCTTCGATGGCACAGTACGCCTCTGGGATGTAGACAACCACAACTGCCTCGCCATTCTCCACGGCGACAAAGGCGAACTCTTCACTAGCGTCGCCTTTTCCCCCGATGGCAAATTACTAGCCGCTGGCAGCCGTAGCAATGTCATTAAGTTATGGAGACTAGAGATTAGAGACTGGAGATTGAGCGAGTCTCCAGTCTCCAATCTCCAGAAGCGAAGCGACCCAATCTCTGTCCTAACAGGCCACACAGGCTGGCTCTACGCCATCGCCTTCTCGCCCAACGGCCGTTACCTCGCCAGCGCCAGCGGCGACAACACCGCCCGCCTTTGGGATGTTTCCACTCCCCAGTCTCCAGTCGCCAGTCTCGCCCTTGCTGGTCACACCAGTTGGGTACACTCCGTCGCCTTCTCCCCCGACGGCCAAACATTGGCAACAGGCAGCGGCGATGAGACAATCCGCTTGTGGCACGGCCAAACAGGTGACTTGCAAAAAGTGTGGCGAGCCAAACGGCCGTATGAAGGACTCAACATCAAAGGCGTCACCGGCCTCAGCCAAGCCCAAATCGCCACCTTAAAAGCACTCGGAGCCATCACAAACGGCGATCAACAAACTGTTTACTGATGACTGATCACTGCTTACTAATATAGGAGTACCCCATGACAACAACTATCCAACGCATCGCCGAATTCACCCGCCCCACCATCTTCGGCGAATTCAACATGATTAGCTACAACAAAGACGGCACATTCATCTTCGCCATCACCAAAGGCCAAATGAAGCAAGGTAACGTACTCGTGCGCGTCCAATCCGCTTGCCTCTTTGGCGAATCCTTTGGTGTGAACTCTTGTGACTGTGCGGCTCAGTTAACGGAGGCCCTGCGCATCGGTGCAGAAAGCCCACCCTTTTTACTTATCTACATGACCAACCAAGAAGGGCGCGGCCTGGGCATGTTCCAAAAGATCAAAGCCATCGAGGTCGAAGCCGTGCAACAAATGGACATGGGTCAAGCCTTTGACCATCTAGGCTGGCCACTAGATTTGCGCGACTACAAAACGGCCGCTGACATCATCACCGACATCAACGGCCGTCACCCCATCCGCCTCATGACCAACAACCCCAAAAAGATCAACGGTCTGCAAGAAAACGGCATTATCATCAACGAGCGCGTCCCCCACCTCATCGAACCGCCCCACGAAGCCGCCCGCACCTACCTCTCCGTCAAAAAACACAAAATGGGGCATATTCTGCCCCATGTAGAGTAACAAAAGCATTTAGATGACGATGATGGTCGCTTATAAGGCAACAGAAAAAGGATTGTTCTTAACCCTTCTTACCCTTCCGTAAATAGTTGATGGCACAGTAACACAAGCTGTTCATAACTGATGGGTTTGAGCAGTACCATATCAACGGAGTATTCCAACTCTTTGGCCTGGAATCCATCAGCCGTAGCAATCACCACCTTTACCTGAGCAAAGCGAGCATCTTTTTGCAATGTCGTCAAGACTTCCCTGCCTGATAGGCCAGGCAGATGTAAATCTAACAGGATAAGATCGGGCGGTGTTTGCTTTTTGAGCGTATCCAAAGCCTCTTGTCCATCTTGCACCCATGAGATTTGATGGCCTTCAAATTCTAAAATTTCTGTATAAATCTTGCCTAGAATGGCATCATCTTCAATGATAAAAATGTGTTTGGTTCCTGTAGCCATAAGCTTGTATTGTAAGCGAACTGTGTCTCTACACAGGTGTCTTTGCTTGAGTGAAGGGTAAAACGGCCGTAAAAACACTCCCTTTTTGTGGTGTGCTTTGCACTTGAATTGAACCACCCAATAAATTGATACGTTGTTTGACAATAGATAAACCGAGGCCAACACCCCGATTGACTTCCCGTGTGGCCGAACCATCTACCTGCCAAAATGCCTCAAAGATTGTCTCTTGCGCTTCTAGTGGAATCCCTTGCCCACTATCTTCAACCTGTATAGCCCAATGCTCTTCATCAAATTTGAGGATTCGAGCAAGCACTGCTCCCTCATTTGTAAATTTGATGGCATTATCCACCAAATTATTAAAAATCTGATTCAAACCTTCGGGGTCTGTCTCGATTACAGGTGGCATAGTTTCGTCCCATTCGGTTTTTAATGATATCCCTTTCCGGTTGGCCAGCGGCTGAAAAACATCACCCCGTTCAATAAGCCACTCTCGCAAATCAACTTCGGCCATGTTGAAAGATGCTGATTGCGTCTGTAAATGCGCTTCATCCAGCAAATTATTGATGAAATGCAGCAATTCTCTTGATGAAACAAGAACCGTTTCCAACATAGATTCTTGTTTCGTGGATAGATTACCCGGTATGCCCTTTTGCAGCATTTGCGTATAGAGCATGATGACATTAAGCGGTGTGCGGGCATCATGACTAACATTAGCCAAAATTTGGGACTTAAGCTGCAAAGCTGTCAAAGCCTGATCACGTGCTTGTGCCAACTCAAATTCAATTTGTTTTCGTTCCTCAATTTCCTGGTGTAATTTCTCGTTGATAGCCGACAAATCGGCCGTTCTCTCTGTCACCCGCATTTCCAGCATATCATGTTTTTCTTGTAATTCTTGTTGGGCTTGTCGCCTTTCTGTCATGATCGAGGAAATAATGAGCGTGGTCAACATCACCGCGATCACAAACGTCAAAAGCAACAATAAATTAGTTGACATGATCGGCCGCGAAAAAGGGCCTGTCCCATGAACTGTGCCAATCATAGCAATAACAGAGATGACCAGACTTGCGCCAGCTACTTCACGAGGACTAAAGCGCAAGGCTAACCATAATAAAAAGGGGAAAACAACATGGCCAAGGGGCAAGTTTCTGGCCGAAAAGGGGAGGCGGATGAAAACGAGGAGACCGACTACAATTAAAGCCGCATAGACAACGAGCATTTCCAAATACTGGCGACGTTGACGATGTGAAGGAACATGTGCTGCCCATGTCAATATAGCTGGCGTGATGATCAGATTGCTCATGGCATGACCTGCCCACCACTGCCACCATAAATTCAGCAAATCTTTATTGACTCCTTCTGGGCTAATAGCAAAGCTTAATGTACCCAAGGTAGCTCCAATTGCCGGACCAAGAATAACGCCAAACAGAATGAAAATACGTACATCCTGTAAGCGTTCTAGCGTTTGATCAAAAGAAGTATAACGTTTACGAATAAGCCAAGCACTGCTCACATCTTCTAGGGTGTGGGTGATAACAATGGAAATGAGGAGGGACAGGGAATGGTTGTTGGAGACAGCCACTAGAATGGCCCCCAGCGCCAGCCCAGGCCACAGAGAAATATCATACAGCAATAAAACAGCAAGAGCCATAGCTGGAGCTGGCCAAATTAAGGTGGGAATTTCGCCCTGCTCAAAAGGAATAAGGAATCCTAGGCGGGCAAAACCAAAGTAGAGTAGCCCGAATAGGATGACTTTGCCCCAATATTGCGGAGTACGAAGCATTGTTTGATGGGAAGCTGTTATCATTTCTTTTCTGTCTGTCGTCTATTGTCCATATTGTAAGGGTAATGTAGATTAAACAAACTTACCCGTTTGTAGTGTAATCAGAGGCCATTATAACATTGTAGCAACTTTGTGACAGTCGTGTGATTTATACATAGTAAATGCTGGAGTAGCTCATGACCCTTAACCATAAAATAGCAAGCTAGGAACTTCAAAAAAGCTTTATGCTGGATAGGTTTTTGTCGTTATAATCGAGTCAAGCGTTACAAGATGATATAGTAGTGTAAGGTAGATGGTGTGCATAGCAGTATTTTCATAATCATATTAATCAGTTTGCTTTTGGGGATTTCGCTCTATTTTACTGTTTCTGGTTGGCATATACATCGACAAAGGCAACGAGCAACGGCCGATCGGGGTTGGCGCTACTCCAATTCATTGATCCACTCCCTACTCCGTTCTGCCTACATTATTGCGGGCACAACGCCAAATGGTATTGTGTGGGAGTTGCGACGTAGTCAGAGGAAAAGTAAGCTGTTATTTGTCTGGACAACGAGTGCAGCGCCATTGCCCTATGGATTGATTCGCATTTTACCACGACGGGCTTCGGTCTCTCATCAGAATCACCCACTCATGCACTTAACTGTTTGGCAACAGGAGCAGTGGCAACAGCCTGCTTTGGCTGAGTATGTGATGCTAACCTCGCATCAGCGCCTAGGAGAACGCTTTTTGACCCCAGAAGTGGCTCTGGCCTTAAGCCATTGGCCTGAGTGGCCCTTGCCAGGAGCCTTGGAGGCAGTGAATTGGAGTCGTGAAAGATTGGAGATTGAAGTGCGCTATGTGGGAGATTGGGCAACGGCCGATCGTCTGGTCGCTTTAGGAGCAGCCTTGGTGAGTCAATTGACACCACCTACAAGCCGCTCAAGTTTTGGTTCGTGAGGTAGTAGTGTGATGTTTTTGAAGATATTAAGGTTTGTGGCACGCATTTTCCTGCGTATTGTGGCTGATATAGAAATTGTAGGCTGGGAAAACATTCCACGCGCGGGAGGTTGTGTGGCGGTGTCAAATCATATCGGTCGTTTAGATGCTGCATTGGCCCTTATTTTGCCGGAGCGAAATGACATCATCATGATGATCGCCGAAAAATATAGTGCCTATGCCTTTTGGCGGTTCTGGGTGCGGCGCTTTGATGCTATTTGGTTAAACCGTTTTGGCGCAGATTTCTATGCCATGCGCGAAGTTGTGCGGCGTTTGCGGGCGGGTGGGATTTTGGCTATGGCCCCTGAGGGGACACGCAGTAAATCAGGGAAGTTGTTGGCAGGCAAGCCAGGGGCAGCCTTTTTGGCGGCCAAAGCTCAAGTGCCTGTTCTGCCAATGGCCATCATGGGCACGGAGGACGATATCGTAAAAGCAAAATTGAAGCGATGGCAGCGACTCAAGATTAAAATTGTTGTGGGTGAGCCATTTAGGCTGCCGCCCATTGACCACAAAGATAAGGAGGCTTACTTTCAGGCGCAAACGGATGAGATGATGTGCCGCATTGGAGCTTTGCTACCTGCTCGTTATCATGGAGCATATGCGACTCATCCTCGTTTGCAGGATTTAGCCTCTTCATGGTCATTATCAGCCGATTCTTGAAACATTCTATGTGCTAATGATTTTGCTATCAACGGACTTACACGGCCGTTTACTTCTTATCAAAGTAGTAGTTCAACAACTGCAGCAATAAATAATAGCCGAACAAAGCTCCGAATAGAGGATAAAATACCTGGTTTAAGCCTGTCCCTGGTGTGATGCGAATGAGAACTGCACCGAGGGCACTGCCAACGGCCGTTCCCACCAAGCGAATCATATACAGTCGCCGCCACCGCTCCCCGCGCAGCCACAGAGCTATCGCTCCCACACCAAACACCCCCACCGTATTGCCCACAGGAATTACCACCAACGCCCAACCGCCGCCTGCTTGCAAGGATCGAGCTGTACCAAAACCTAGAAGTTGGCCCATCAGCAACTGCAATAAAATGACAAAGACGGTAATGATAGTTTGGGTCATGATGAAGCCCGCCCCCATTCCGCGTGCATCTGTTCCAAGAGAGAGAGCATGGCTTGCCAACGGCTGCCTGCCTGCTGCAAAAACTGAACCAGCAGCGTATACGATTCTTCACGATATGGCCCCATTTCAATCCGTGGCCAATTGTTGATATACCATTCACCTAGTGCTTGTGGCTTAATACGAGTTGCGCCAGCAAGCGGATCGGGACAAGCCACAATAATTTTGGGGATTTTGTGTAGTACACTCGCGCCCAAACACATCAAACAGGGTTCCAATGTGCTGTACAGCACCATCTGTTTGCCCTCTTGGTACGCAGACCGGATCATGGCTGAGTGCTGGGTAATGAGAGTTGATTCGGCGTGGGCGGCGGTTCGCTGCTGACTAAAAATATGATTTCGTTCCTGCGCCACCAACTGATTATCAATCGTTAAAACTGCTCCCACAGGAAAATCGCCATGAATCAGAGCTTGTTGGGCTTGCTCCAAAGCAATTTGCATAAAATGATGATCACCTTCTGAAAATGACATTTTTATGACAGGTGTCTCACAATCAATAGTCAGCAAATTCTGACCTTATCACCATCAACGATTGTCCCGATACCAACGTTGCTGGGCATCTTCCATCAGCTCTGTGCGGTCTGCTTCTGGGTTGCGCTGCCACTCGTAGCCGATCCAGCGTTCAACAAGGGCTTTGTCACCACGGGCCTTGAGCAGCAGGTCTTGGTATAGTTGCTTTTCACGACTGCTGGCAGTGTGAGGCAAAATATTAGCCCGATAATAGGCGTATCCCACGCCCAGCAAGATGAAGGGAATGAGATAAATGCCCCAGCGGGATGTGGCAGCAATGAAAGCAGAGAGGATGAGGAGGGATACGGCCGTTACCAGCACCTTCATTCCCGGCGAAAAACCCGTTGGGGCTGGCGTATCATCAATCCAGTCTAACCCATCATAAGCCGCCTCTTCCGACCAACCCGTCTCCTCATCCGAGCCGCATTCTGGACAAGCGACGGCGCCCCAATCCACTTCCGCGCCACAGTGAGGACAAATGAAATAATCTGACATGGGAACATTATAGACAGGGCTGGCAGTTCAGACAATGTGTGCGACAATCAATTCGCCTAGGTTAGGCACTAAGTTGCTCAAAGTAACTTAGTGCCTTGAAGTAAAGAATGAGGTGAATCTATGAAAGTATTGATTATCAACCAAAGTGAAGTGGCCGAACTACTACCTATGTCTGAATGTGTGGCAGTGATGGCCCAAGCCTTGGCGACACTAGCACGAGGGGAGGCCATTGTGCCCTTGCGTCCGGTGCTGTGGCTGCCAGAGCGCGTGGGAGCCTTGGGCATGATGCCTGGCTATGTGGGGGGTGATATGCAGGCCATGGGGGTGAAGGTGGTCAGTGTCTTCCCTGGCAATCATGGCACGGAATATGATTCGCATCAGGGGACGGTGCTGTTGTTCGAGACGAAACATGGCCGTCTCCTGGCTATGATGGATGCCAGCCAGATCACCGCTATCCGCACGGCCGCCACCAGTGGGGTAGCCACTCGCTTGTTGGCCCAGCAAGATGCCAGCGATTTGGCGATTTTGGGATCGGGGGTGCAGGCCAAGAGCCATTTGGCGGCCATGATGGCTGTGCGCGATATTCAACGGGTGCGGGTGTGGAGCCGCAATAATGACCATGCCAAGCAGTTTGCTCAGAGCCAATCCCAAAAACATGGCATTGCTGTGGAGATAAGTGGGTCTGTGCCCGAAGCCATAGCTGGGGCGGATATTATTTGTACAACAACGGCCGCTCCTGAGCCTATCTTGCATGGCGACTGGCTGGAAAAGGGTGTACATATTAATGCAGTTGGCTCAAGTGTAGCCTTTACACGGGAACTAGACACGGCGGCTGTGGTAAAATCACGCCTCTATATTGATCGCCGCGAATCGACAGTGAATGAGGCAGGGGACTTCCTCTTTCCCCGGAAGGAGGGGGCCATTGATGAAAGCCATATTGTGGGCGAGATCGGTGAGATTTTGATTGGCACAATAGCCGGGCGCGGCAATGACAATGAGATAACGTTGTTCAAGTCATTGGGGCTGGCGGTGGAGGATGTGGCCTCTGCCCACCACATCTACAAGAAAGCCACGGTAATGGGCCAGGGCACTTGGGTGGAGTTGGGAGGTGAGCGTTATGAGGATTGAGGCTCCAACCCTTGCTGAGATTCGGGCCGCACAGGAGCGGTTGCGGGGAACGACCGTGCGCACACCTCTGATCCGTTTGAATATAGATAGTGAGGCCGAAATCTATTTGAAGCTGGAAAATTTGCAGCCGATTGGCTCCTTCAAAATTCGCGGGGCAGGCAATGCCATTACCCAAGCCAGACCAGAGCAGTTGGCCCAAGGCGTGTATACGGCCAGCGCGGGCAACATGGCGCAGGGCGTGGGCTGGATGGCGCGGCAATTGGGTATTCCATTTACAGTGGTTGTGCCGGATCATGCCCCGCAGACGAAGCTAGCGGCTATTGAGCGACTGGGCGGGCGCATCATCAAAGTGACTTGGGGCGTATGGTGGCAGGTGATTGCTACGCATCGGTATGAAGGGCTAGATGGCCTGTTTATTCATCCCGTTAGTAATCCGCAGGTAGTGGCGGGTAATGGCACGATTGGGTTGGAGATAATAGAAGATTTACCAGATGTGGACACGGTGCTGGTGGCTTTTGGTGGGGGCGGGTTGAGTTGTGGTATTGGCACGGCCGTACGCGCTTTGCAACCGCAGGCCAAAATTTACGCTGTTGAGCCAGAAACGGCCGCCGCTGTGGCGGCTTCTCTGGCCGCAGATGAAATTCAAACGGTGGAGTATGTACCTAGCTTTGTGGATGGTTCGGGCAGTAGCAGTGTGCTGCCTGAGATGTGGCCACTGGTGCAGGAGACGCTGGCAGGCTCGATTGTGGTGACTCTGGCTGAGACCAAAGCGGCTGTGCGCCTTCTCGTGGAACGCAATCGTGTTGTGGCTGAAGGGGCTGGGGCGTTATCGGTGGCGGCGGCGCTGAGTGGACGAGCTGGGTCGGGCAAGATTGTGTGTGTCGTGTCAGGGGGAAATGTGGATACGGCCGTTTTGGCTGAAATTTTGCGGGATGAATGATGATTATTCGAGCAGCAACAGAAGCAGATACGGGGGCGATGGGGCAATTTTTGGTAACGACCTGGCTGGCGGCTCACAAAGGGCAGGTTCCAGAGGGACAGTGGCAAGCACGCAAGCAGCATTGGACACCAGAGAAATCAACGCGGGGCTGGGCGGAGACGCTGCGGGATAAGGCAGCGGGCGAAGCCCCTGATTTCTGTATTTATTTGGCGGTAGAAACAACCGATTCACCTGAAATCACTGGCCTCGTGATGGGCGGCCGTGCCAGAGGGGGGCCATGGCCGGAGGCGGGCGAGATTTATGCTTTGTATGTGCGTGAGGATAAGCAGGGGCAGGGAATAGGACAGAAATTATTGGCGACAGCCGTTCATTATTTGGCACAACGAGGCATGACAAAGCTCATTATTGGCTGTCTAGACACCAACGAACCAGCTTGTGGTTTCTATGAAGCTTGTGGTGGGCAAAAAGTGGGTGAAGTCAAAACGGAAGATTATGGCTATTCTGAAAGACAGTGGATTTATGGTTGGGAGGATAGTACGATTCTGTATAGTAGGCAGCAGGTATGAATAAGGAAGCAAGTTGTGTAGATTTATCAGGGCAGCAATTGACCGTCTATCCTGATTGGTTAGAAGAGCGCACAGATATTGAGGAGTTGTGGCTGGATGTTAACCAACTACCCTATTTGCCCGCTAGCATTGGGCAACTGGTGCAGTTGCAGGTTTTGAGCCTTTATCATAACCAACTGACATTTTTGCCAAAGGCGGTGTGGCGGTTGCGGGCACTGCAAACGTTGAATGTGTCGGTGAATCGACTAGCGGCTGTTGCTGAAGGCATTGGGCAGTTGACTGAGCTGCAAATGCTCGATTTGGGGCACAATAAATTGACGGTGTTGCCAAAGGCAATTGGCAATCTGCGCAAGCTGCACTTTTTGTATTTGAGCCACAATCACTTGACCGATCTGCCAGATTCAATGCGACAGATGACAGAGTTGCTTTATTTGAATGTGACGGATAATGGATTAACGGCCGTTCCTTCCTGCCTTTCCCATCTTGCTAACCTGATCGAACTGCGCCTGTACGGTAATCAATTGACACAGTTGCCAGAAACTATAGACGCCCTGATGCAGTTGCGGGAAATGTATCTGATGGATAATCAATTGGAGCTGTTACCTGCATCAATTGGCAACTTGAGCAGCTTACGCAAACTAGATTTGCAGGATAACCAACTGGCCTCCTTGCCAGATTCAGTAGGTAACTTAGTCCATCTCACAGACCTCAATTTACGCAATAATCAAGTCGCCCGCTTGCCAGCCAGCCTTGGCAGTTTGCCTAAACTACGCTTTTTGGATTTGCGAGCCAATAAACTAATTATGTTGCCAGATAGCCTGGCACAGTTGAGTCAGCTAGAGAAACTTGATTTGCGCTGGAACAGATTAACTCATTACCCAACTTGGTTAGAGCCGCTGGCAGAGCAAGGCTGTACTATTTTTTTGTAGTGTCAAACAAAAAAGGCGTAGAGAAGACCTCTCTACGCCTTTTTTAGATTTTTGTCTGGGTTTACCAGCGGCGATTATCGCGTCGTGGACGCTCCTCACGAGGACGTGCCTCATTGATGCGCAAATTGCGCCCCTGAAAATCTTGCCCGTCTAGAGCAGCAATGGCGGCATTACCGCCTTCTCGTTCCATTTCGACGAAGCCGAAACCGCGTGCCCGCCCGGTGTCGCGGTCGCTGATCAGGTTGACGCGGCTGACACTGCCGTACTCCTCGAACAGCTCACGTATCTCATCTTCGGTGGCGCGGTAGGGAAGGTTCCCAACGTAAATATTAATTTCTTCTGACATTTCTCTGAAATCTCCTTAAAATAACAAACTCCGCAGACAAGCGGAAGAAGATCGCTGGCTGCGCTTAACCAATAAATTGTATCGCGTAACGGGAATGCAGAAACGGCCGTTTTCTAATGCACCTTCATCTAATGCTGGCAGGCGCAATGACTACCACAACCACAGCCTCCGCCGTTGTTAAGCGGCACAGGGATGCTGGCTGATTGCGTGATGAAATGGGTGATTGTTAAGCGTTTCCGAGTATTGGTATTAGAGCATGAGGGGCAAACGGCCGATTTATCTGCTTCAGAGAAAGGTCGTCTCAACTCAAAGACATCATCGCAATCCTGACACATATACTCATACAAAGGCATACCAATGCTCCATTTTAATCGTTACAGTCGAAAATTTACCAGATGCGGACACTTTCGGCAAATCTTGACCATCTGACACAAGCCTGCTACCCTGGACGGGTGGCAAGGTGTATACACAAATGGGGGTTCTTCGGGATGGATGTGCTGCTTATGTTGGTCGCCTGTTCTCGCCCAACGCCCAGTGCTACTCCTACGATCCAGCCCAGAACGGCCGTTCCTCCCACTCCCAAAGTAACTGTTGAGCCTGATGCGCAATCATATGCCTCCGGGTAGGAATGGTTATGAGATGTTGGCCGAGTTTGATCCAGTGGCTTACAATACGGCCGTTGATTGGCGACAACCTGTTATTGATTGGATTTTAACGCAGGAATCGTCAGCGGAACGGCCGTTGGATGAAGCAATTCAAGGTTTAATGGTAAACCATAATCAATAGGTGATTATCGGATTACCATCTATGGATGACCGATTACCGACTCACAAGGAGGTTTTGAGATGAGTGAACAGCATGAAGAAACCCGTTCGTCACGGGAGATGTTGAAGTTTATTGTGTTGATCATCGTTTTACTAGGGGCTGTAGGCATAGTGGCTTTAACACGACCCTATATCTTTGGCCAAATTGTCCCCGCCGTGATGGGTGAAGGCATCGAAATACCCACCATTGAGCCGGTAGACACACCGGTTGAAGAGATCCCCACTGAAGAACAACCCACCCAAACCGACGAGACAGAGGTAGAAGAAGTGACGGATGAAGCTGGTGAAGCAGATGTATCTGATGAAACCAGTGACGAAGAAGAGGCTTCTGAAGCAGAAACAGCCGATGATGATACGGCAGAAGCTATAGAGAGTGGCGACGACATGGCTGAGGCCACAGAAGACGGTGATGAAGATATAGCTGAAACAGAGACAAGTGATGAAGATGAAACGGCCGCTGAAGAAGCAACTACAGATGAGACCGGGGAAACGGCCGATGACACAGAAACTGATACTGATTCAGAGGATGGCAATGCTGAATCCGTCGCTGATGAAGAAGCGGAAACAGTTACCCACACCATTAAACAAGGTGAGACTCTACAAAGCATCGCCAGCCAATATGAAATCACCGTGCCCGAACTCATTGCCGCCAATGACCTAGCCAACCCCGATTATATTCGCGTTGGCGATGAGCTAACGATCCCCCAGGCAGAAAGTAGCGAGTAGTCTGGTGATGCGGTAATCCGTTATCGGTTAACCGAATACTGATGGCGGATTACCGTTTACTCTTTCTGGTTCGTTTTGGTTTGATCCCTCCCCGATAGCTGGGCACTTCCAACACAAAAAAAGTACAGCGACTGCCATCAAGCATCCGCGTAGCTAGGCGAGGATCAATCTCATCAATGGCCGTGGCTGTAGTAATCACGGTTGGCAAACGCGCATTGTAACGATAGTTAAATAACTGATATAGTTTCTCTCTTGCCCAAGCCGTGGCACTCTCGGTTCCCAAATCATCCAAAATCAACAAGGGAGCGGCCTTAATCTCATCAAAACGTTTGTCATAACGAGCACCAATGGCTGGGTTAAAAGTGGCCCGCAAATGATCCAATAAATCTGGCACAACAATAAATAGCACAGGATCACCCTGTGTGACCACATAGTTGGCAATGGCTGCTGCCAAATGTGTCTTGCCATTGCCAAAACCAATGCTGTTTAACACTAGCCAATCGGCTGGCTCTTGAGCAAATTCCAAAGCCGTGTCATAGGCTCTTTGCAAATTATCGGCCTGATTGCGTGGTAGTTCCGTGGCTCGCAGGTTGAAATTTTTAAAGGTTTTATCCCCATGCAAATTTAGGGATGATAAATCGGATTGATCTTGGTCCATGCCTGATCGCCGGAAATCTGGGGCTGTGACTGTGATGATTTGCACCAAACTAGGATCGACCAGACGCGAACGAATCCGCATTTCAATAGCTTCTAACTCTTCATTCGTTGTAATAATTGTTGGTAACTTGGCCGCATAACGATGATTGAAAATCTGATACAGTTTTTCTTGCGCCCACTCAGTATTGCTCTGAGCTCCAAAATCATCGAGGATGAGTAGAGGGCTGTTACGAACTTGATCAAAACGGCGATCATAGGTTGTCGTTGTGCTAGGACTGTAAGTTGCACGCAAATGGTCCAGTAAATCTGGCGTGTTCACGAACAGCACCGAATGGCCGAGTGAGAGGCGATAATTGGCCACAGCCGCTGCCAAATGTGTCTTGCCACAACCATAACCACCCTTGAGTACCAGCCATCCTTCGGGGTTTTGAGCATAATCTAAGACACGATCATAGGCCATTTTTAAGTTGCGTTGTTTTATAGGTGTGAGACCAATGCCCTCCGGCAAAAAATTGTCAAAAGTGTTGTGTTGCAACATCCCGATCTGGCTCATTTGCTGCAACTGATCTAGCCGCGCTATTTCTTGTTCAGTGGCACGACAAGTACAAGTTACGGCCCGACCAAAGGAGGGATGGCCAGGCGGCACATCGGCAATGACGTAGCCTAACCCACCACAGTGAGGACAATCTGATTTGCCGATACCGCCATGATTCATGGTGTCATTGTCATTATCGTTTGACGATGCCTTTAAGATCGTCGGGGATTTGTTGTCGTAAGCCTTTTTGAGAGTCTCGTTGAGAGATTCCATCTTGTTTTCCTTCTTGTCGCCATCGTTCTAGAATGCTGAGGACGTAGCGCCATTTGCGAACGTTGTTTTCAACGGCTTTTTGAATAGCTTCTTCGATCCAGCGAATAGGGTATGTTTGTTCGGCATCACGTAACTCATCGGCAATGATGGGCGTGAGGGCACCGATGTTTTGTTCGTAGAGGATGAAGATATTTGGCCGTTCGATCAACAAGGTAATGGGTTCATCATCATTAGGAGTGGGGCGCCATTCCCCTTTGCTGATGCCTGCAACGGCCGTTCGCCCCTTCTCCGTGTTCAAAAAATACAACTCCATCCGGCCATCTACACTCTCCACATTTACATGTAAAAAAGTGCCCCGTGCCACGGCCCGCTCTATGCCGTCTAGCAAGGCCTCTGATGCTAATTCCAGCGTCGGTCCTAGCCCCTTGACAAAGGCCGCATCATTCAAAAAGTCTGTCAAGCGCATATAACGCACCTTGCCCTCTTTCTGATTCAACGCCCAAAAAGCATAGAGCGTTACCTTCAACTCGGCCATATTATCAATAATAGGCAGGAGATCGCTAAAAAATAGATTTGGTATCTGCGTTAAGCGCAATTTGCCTGCGGGAAAACCAGAGAAACCTTTCATCATTATACCTGCTTAAAAAGCTGTGTCTGTCACAATCTCCTGCTGCCATTGTGTGAGAAAATTCACGGCATCTTCAAATCTGTGAGCGGGCAAGCTCTTGTAGCTTGTGATCCCATAGCGATGGTAAAGTTCCCCCCCCATTCCTAGATACTCACACAACGGCCGTATCGGCACAAACACCAACCCATCTGCCATGTGCATGGCCGTTACCTCATCCTCATAAATATCACTTGCTTCTGTCCAACAGGAGCCAATTTGCCCATACCTGCAATCATACACAATCCCCATCGGGACAACAAGGAAGCAACCATTTCAGCGATTCTCCATGTCTTGACAGAGCCACAGCGTCATGTTAACATGCCCACACGATGAAAAAACAGATGTTTTTTGCTTTCTTTTTTATGAACAAGTCCCAGGCCGCTGTGCTGAAGCTTTGTTCTGCCTAAGGAAGAAGGCAAAAAAGCAAACAAACACTCAAACGCGGCCACCGAGCCGCGTTTTTTTATTGTTGGTAAAGGGGTGTATTGGTATAGTGGTGTTAATGGCATAAACCACCATACCAATACATCAATACACCAGAGGAATTATGGAAGCTGTAGAGAACGTTTATGAAGTAGTTGAAATGAAATTGGCCGAAGCCCTGACTCAGCTAGAAGGTATAGATTCGACGAGTGCCTTACAAAGCTGGTTTGGTGAAACCCTAGGGCGTAAAGGCTCTATTCAACTATTGACCCGCCGCGTTGGCTCATTGCCAGCAGAGGAACGGCCGTCTTACGGGCAACATGTCAACAAAGCCAAAACCCAATTACAGGCTGCCTACGATGCCAAAAAAGCGACCTTAAAAACGGCCGAACTTGAAGCTAAAATCGCTGCTGATGCCTTAGATGTCACCCTACCGGGCCGCAGTCAAGTGCGTGGCACATTGCACCCCTCCACCCAAGTCTTGCGCCACATCTACCGTATCTTTGGCGACATGGGTTTCCAAGTCTACCGTAGCCGTGACGTGGAAACCGACGATTATAACTTTGGCCTGCTCAACTTCCCCCCTCACCATCCGGCGCGGGAAATGCAGGACAGCTTCTACACCGAAACCCCCGATGTCATTCTGCGTACCCATACTAGCCCCGGCCAGATTCATGCTATGCGCCAATATTGCCCTGAGCCAATTCGCATTATCTTGCCCGGCATGTGTTGGCGCAATGAACAAATCACGGCCCGCAGCGACATCCAGTTCTACCAAGTAGAGGGGCTGGCCGTTGGCGAAAACATTACCTTCGCCGATCTCAAAGGCACGCTTACCGAGTTTGCTCGCCGCCTCTATGGCGTAGAGCGGCAGACCCGCTTCCGCGCCAGCTACTTCCCCTTCACCGAACCCAGCGCCGAGATGGACGTAAGCTGTTACCTTTGTGATGCTAAAGGTTGCCAAGTCTGTAAGTACACGGGCTGGCTCGAAATTCTTGGTTGTGGCATGGTGCATCCTGTCGTCCTTCGCAATGGGGGCTATGATCCTATGAAGTATTCCGGCTTTGCCTTTGGCATGGGCCCAGATCGCGTGACCATGCTCAAACATGGCATTGATGACTTCCGCCTCTTCTGGGGGAATGATTTACGCTTTTTACAACAATTCTAAGTAGTAATTACGTCATCATGTAATTACATTCCTTGTCCAATTCAGGAGACTTATCTATGCGCGTACCAATTTCCTGGCTAAAAGAATATGTAGATATTGAACTATCGGTGGCCGAAACGGCCGAAATCCTTACCAACGCTGGCCTTGAAGTTAAAACTATCGAATATATTGGCCTGCCTGGGGCCGATTTAGAGTGGGAAGATGACAAACTCATTCTAGGCCATATCCTCAAAGTAGAGCAGCATCCCAATGCGGATCGCCTGGTGCTGGCCACTGTCGAATATGGAGCGGATGAGCCCGAAGTTGTGGTTACAGGCGCACCCAACCTGTTCCCGTATTTGGGGCAAGGCGACATCGGTGCTCAACAGATTTACTCCCCCTTTGCTTTAGAGGGAGCCACAGTCTATGACGGTCACAAAGACGGCCGTAAAAAGATGAAACTCAAGGGACGGCCGTTACGCGGCATCCACAATAAATGTATGGTCTGTTCTGAGAAAGAGTTAGGCATCAGCGACGAGCACGAGGGCATCATACTCATCCAAAAAGACCCCTATTCCCCCGATTATGTAGCTGGTACACCACTCACCCAAATTTTGGGCGATGCCGTGCTAGACATTGACATCATCCCCAATATTGCTCGCTGTGCCTCCATGGTTGGCGTGGCCCGCGAACTGGCAGCGCTCACCGAAAAAGCCATTCGCTATCCCGACTACAACGTTGTCATGACAGGTCCTTCTGCCACCAAACGTGTCACCATCGCCACCGACCGTCCCGACCTCAACCCGCGCTTTGTGGGTATATTGGTGGAAGGTGTGGCGCAGAAACCCAGCCCCTATTGGATGCAGCATCGTTTGCGCTTGGCCGGACAACGGCCGATCAACGTCGTGGTAGACATCAGCAACTATGTCATGTTAGAAATGGGTCAGCCCAATCACACTTTTGACTACGACTTTTTGCGCCGTCGGGCTGATGATTATGCTCCCGCTGGTCCTGTCCACATTCATACCCGCTTGCCTCACGAGGGCGAAACGCTCATCACCCTTGATGGTGAGAGCCATGACCTACCGGATCACGCCATTCTCGTCACCGATCCCCAAGGCAATCTCAGTCTGGGTGGCATCATGGGTGGCTACGACAGCGAGATCAAAGCGGAAACCACCAATGTCTTAGTAGAAGCGGCTGCCTGGAACTTCATTAATATCCGCCGCACTGCCACCCATCTGCTGCTGCACACTGAAGCCAGCTTCCGCTTCAGCCGCAGTGTACATCCTAGCCAGGCCATTTTGGGAGCCAAACGGGCGGCTGAACTGCTGCGCCGTCTAACTGGTGGCACCGTGGCTGAGGACATCATTGATTATTATCCCAATCCGCCCCAAGCTCCTGTTGTCCGGCTAGATGCGGATTATGCTCGCCGCCTGAGCGGTCTTGACCTCGCGCCAGCCGAAATGGCCCAACTACTAGAGCGGCTTGAGTTCAAGGCTGAGGTTCATGACGATCATCTGATTGTGACCGGGCCTGATTATCGCCTGGATATTGAGGGACCACACGATCTGGTGGAAGAAGTATGCCGCCTCTATCGTTATGATCGCATCCCCTCCACCGTCATCGCTGACACGCTGCCGCCACAGCGGGGCAACCCCAAGCTGGAGCGGGAGGAGCAGGTGAAGGATATTTTGGTGCAGCAGGGATTGAATGAAATCATCACGTATCGCTTGACGTCGGCTCAGTTGGAGCAGAAGGTTTTGGCGCAGGGGCCTGTGGATGATCGGCCGTATGTCACCATCACCAACCCCAACTCTCCCGACCGAGCTGTCATGCGTCACAGCTTGCTGGCCTCGGTCATGGATATCGCCGCTAACAATAGCCGCTTTCAGGAGCGTTTAACTCTCTTTGAGGTTGGCCTTGTCTATTTGGCGGACGAGGATGCCATTTTACCGCAGGAGCTGACGCGGTTGGCAATTGTGATGACAGGGCAGCGCGATGTTGTCACTTGGCAAGATAGCGAACTGACTACCCTTGATTTCTTCGACCTGAAAGGTGTGCTAGAAGGCTTGTTTGGCGATTTGCACCTTACTGTGACTTATGAGGTTGAAACACACCCTTCTTATCGGCCTGGACGCACCGCCCGTATTATGCTGGGCGACAGACATTTGGGCGTTATGGGTGAATTGCATCCTCTTGTCGTCGAAAAGTTCGGTATGCGTTTAGAAGCGGATCAACCTGTGTTGGCGACGGAGCTAGACCTGGATACGATCATCAACAATATTCCCTTTGCCTATCCCTATGAGGTCATTTCGCCATTTCCAGCTATTCATGAGGATTTGGCCTTGGTGGTGGACAAAGGTGTTGAGGCAACGGCCGTTGAGGCGGTGATTCGTCGTGCTGGCGGCTTTTTGCTCAAAGAAGTACAGTTATTCGATCTTTATGAGGGGTCTCAACTGCCGCCCGGTAAAAAGAGTCTGGCCTATCACCTCGCCTTTCAAGCACCTGATAAAACCTTAACCGATAAAAACGTATCCAAAAACCGTCAGCGCATTTTGAAGCAGTTACAGCATCAATTAGGGGCTACTTTGAGGTGATCCCTGAACGGTGATCGGTAATCTGATTACGGGTAACCGATTACTGTTAACTAACCATGTACCGCTCCCTGCTCCGCGCTCTGGTTTATGCCGCAGCTTATCTTTTTGCCAAGCTATATGTTTCCGTGACAGTGATAGGGCGGGAAAACCTGCCTGAAGAAGGGCCACTCATCATCATCAGCAACCATTTTAGTGTTTTTGAGCCGCCCCTCACGGCTCTCAATTTGCCCTATATCCCCGTCTATATGGCGGCCATTGAACACCAATCCCATTGGGTGCTACGCCTTGTCATGAAAGCCTACGACACGATCCCTGTTTGGCGCGGTCAAGTAGACCGTGAGGCCTTACGACAGGCACAACGACTGTTGGCTGATGGCGGTATTTTGGGCATTATGCCCGAAGGGGGGATTTTGCCGGAATTGATGGAGGTGATTGGTTCAGGACAGCAAGTGCAAGGCGTGCCACTAGACCAAACATCACGACTCAGTGCCCAACTGATTGAGGCTCGCCCTGGTGTCGCCTATCTGGCAACCCGCTCATCGGCCCAGATTTTGCCGATTGCTTTCTTGGGCACAGAGAAGATCATGGGCAATATGCAGCGATGGCGGCGCACAAAGGTACAAATGATAATCGGTCGTCCCTTTGGTCCCCTTACCCTAGAGGCAGATGTAAGGGGCGCCGCCCGTCGCCAACAGATCAAGGAACTGGGGGATGTGATGATGCATCATTTGGCCGCCCTCATGCCGCCAGAAAACCGAGGGCCATATGCTTAGAATTTCTGGTTTTAGTTGATTATTTCACACTTTTTTTGTAGCCTGCCATAAAGCTATTATCTGCTTGTTCTCGGCTACGTTATTCAAATACAGTTGTTTTATATCTTCACTCATTTTGGCTGCTCTTTCCTGTAGTGTACTGTAAGCATGTTCTAGCAGGACGTTAGCGTAAGGGTTACCTTTATATTGGAGTATTTGATAGCATGTCAAGTAAATGTTGAACGGCCGTGTTGTGCCTTCAAGGCTATTGCCTGCTTTGATATGATCGACAACTGGTGCGATACGTTGTTGAGCCTGTACAATGTTATCTTGCAACAAAGCGATATAAGCTAATCCACTATGTGCTTCCAAGTTAAAAGGCGATTGGGAGAGTTCTTCCCATATTTTGAGAGCTTGCAGATAAGCACCTTTTGCTTTATTAAGTTCCCCCCATAGGGTAAGCAGAAAACCATGATCTTTTAAGGCCATACCTAGCAAATGTAAGCTATCCATTTCTTCAGCCAAGGAACAGGCTGCATGACTGTAGCGTCGAGCAGATTCCTCGTCGCGCAAAAAACACGAGACCAGACTCAGATTTATGAGGTTGAAGCATTGGCCAAAACGTAAGTCAATTTCCTGGCAGATTCGTAAGGCTTCTTGGCTATAGATGTAAGCTGTATTGTAATCACCTAAATCTATATAAACAGTGCTGAGATTTGACAAAACTCGACTTTGTCCTTCTCTATCTCCAATCTCGAGGTGAATTTGGTAGGCCTTTTCCCAATTTGTAAGAGCCTCTTCTAGCTTACTCTGGGAATAGTCTGCAACACTAATATTGTTCCATACAATACTTTCACCTCGCTTGTCATTAAGGAATTGATACAGTGACAAGGCCCTTGTGTAGCACGCTTTTGCCTCCTCAAATTGCCCTAAATCAGCTGCCTTCACACCTAAGAAACGTAAACTGTCAGCCTCAAGTTGGGGCAGATGTCGACTGCGTGCTTGAGATAGGCTTATCTTTAGTTTTTCATCGGCTTCTATATATTCCCCTCTTCGGAGCAATATTTGGCCCCACTTTAAATATGAGGCTATTTCGTCATATTCGGAGTTCGCCATTTGTGCAATATGTAATGCTTGGGTTGTAGCTGCTATTGCTGCCTTATAATCTCCTGTGGCTAGAGCGTAATTAGCTAGCCGTAAAGAAACTTCTGTCCGATACTCAAAACCTGTCGCTGTTGTTAGCTGATCAGCCAATTCAGCGAGGGAGTTCAAGTCTTGCTGCTGCGCTTCTCGCTCACCTTGTAAATGATAGATTTTCTCCCGTGCTAAGAGCAATTTGTATTGCATCTGTTTGTTTATTGATGGTAATAAATTCAGGGCTTGGGTGAAGTAGGTGATGGCCTCCATATTGGCATAGCGAGCTACAGCCCGATTACCTGCTTGCTCTAGGAAGGGGATGGCCTCTTTGGTTTTTTCTGCCCTGATCAGGTGATTAGCAATTACACCCAGCATCTCGTCAGAATGATCATGGCTATGATGAATAAGCCACTCAGCTACCCGATCATGATATTGTCTCCGAAGTCGTAAAAGAACGCTTTCGTATGTGACTTGGTGTAAAACAGCATGCTTAAAAATAAATTCTCGTGTTTGAATAAAGAGAGAAGTTTGACGGGGCAAGATCATTTCTCTTTGGTGGAGTATTGATAATGAATCATCTAACTGTATATTGTCAATATCGTCTTTACTCAAAAAGTTGATAGCCTGTTCCCAAAACACCCGACCGATGATAGATGCAATTTGTAAGCTTTTACGTTCACTAGACGATAAGCGATCTAGACGGGCTTGTAAAACAGATGTTAATGTGGTTGGTACCTGCAAATTAGCTAAACGATTTGATTCTACTCGCCACTTAGGTCGATCTTTGATAATTATTCCATCATCTATCATCATCTTTATTAACTCTTCCATGTAAAAAGGGTTCCCTTCAGCATGGCTGACCACGAGTTCACGCAAAACAAAGGGGATGTTTTCCACACGTTGTAACACCTCTTCCACTAGATGATGGCTATCCCTTTGAGATAAGGGAGAGAGGTCAATTCGAGTCTGAAATGGAATGTCCTTACCCCAATTGGGTTTGCGCACAAATAGAGAGGGCCGGGCCAAGACGACAAAAAGTATGGAACAATCTTTTAAACGCTGCGTCAAATCTGTTAAGACGTTCAAAGAACTGTCATCAGCCCAATGAATATCATCGAGAAAGATCACAATTGGCCCTTGAGCGGCAAGGGTTTGCCAAAAATTGGCTAGATACATCAAAGCACGATCATACAATTCTTGAGCATCTTCTATGGAAATATGAGAACCTGTACTGGAACCAAAGCCTAACCACTGAGTAATGATACGTGCGCGCATCGAAAGGTCTTGTTCATTGTCGCTGATGGCATTTATATTTAGCCCTTGCTCCATCTTTTTCCATATCACGTCTAATGTATCACTCTCTTGAAGTTGGAAACGAAAAGCGAATATGTCCCGCAGAAGCGCATAAGGAATGTGTTGCTCCTCTAATCGCATACGGCCTTTGAAGAGGCGAATAATTTCTGGCCTTAATTCTAACCAATAGGTAAATTCATCTAAGAGCCGAGATTTGCCAATACCAGCTTCACCAACAATAGTGACAATATGGAGTTTTTCATTAGTAAATACCGTTTCATAGATGTTTTGTAGCTGTTGCAACTCGATGGTACGGCCCACCATACGTGTATCAACCCCTTCAACACCCCGACGCCCCATACGAAAAGCACGTGGTTTTGCTCGTTTGACAATATACAATTGCAAAGCTTCCTCTTTGCCTTTGACAAGGACGGGAGTCTGTTTCTCAACATCGAAAACACCACGAATATGGCGATAAGTATCATGGGAAATAAGGATTTCGCCGATAGGAGCGATATGTTCCAATCTGCTGGCAATGTTTACAGCATCACCAATAGCTGTAAATTCGCCTAAGGTGCCAACTTCGCCCATTAAGACAGAACCAGTATTGATACCAATTCGCATTTTCAAAGAAGTATGGATGGAATTAGCAAAATCATGTGTCTCAGATTGCATTGCTAATGCAGCAAGGACGGCTTGTTTTGCATCATCTTCTCGTGAGATGTCTGTTCCCCATAAGGCCATAATAGCG
Source organism: Promineifilaceae bacterium (SeqCode) (assembly GCA_965223555.1). Lineage (GTDB taxonomy): Bacteria > Chloroflexota > Anaerolineae > Promineifilales > Promineifilaceae > CBDCWU01. Next base: position 546,692 of record CBDCWU010000009.1, on the reverse strand, counting down.
TCACCGATGTGCTTGTCAACGTAGCCATTATGCTCCATTACCACTCTATCCAATCGTTTCCATAGAGCATTCATGATTTCATTTATCTCTTCGGCATCCATTGCTTCGCTCATAGCAGTAAAACCTGAGACATCTGCAAATAGTATCGAGACTTGTTTGCGTTGCTGTTCGGGGTGGAAAGCCGATGTCAAAGCAGCCAATTTTTCGCGCAAAGCTATAATAGTTGCTTCAACTACAGCATCGGGTAGTGTGTTACGTAAACCTTCTTGGATTGCAATGGCCTTTTCCAACTGCTCTCGTTCATTCATGAGACGACCTCCGTATATAAATTATAACAGAGGATCACAGTTTTAATAGTCAGTCTCCTCCCCTTTTGTTATACTGCCTGCCGCAACCAAACCCTGGCTGATGTGTTTTCCTCCATAACATAACATGTCAGGGGATAATTAGGTGTGTAAGGAAGAAGCCCCAGGCATGGATGAAGCAGAACTGATTGAACGCGCCAAAACGGATAAAGATGCCTTTGGCGAGTTATATGAACAGTATGTGGATCGCATATACAACTATGTATATTACCGCACCGGTAATGTTGAAGATGCTGAAGATTTAACAGCCCGCATCTTTTTTAAGGCTATGCAGCATATTGGCAACTATCATGATCGCGGCCTGCCTTTTTCCGCTTGGCTATATCGGATCGCCCACAATTTAGTCGCTAATTGGCATCGTGATCGCAGCCGTCGCAAGATTATTTCTCTAGATGATATTGTACAGTGGCAGGCACCTGAAAAAGGGCCAGAGTTTGTGACGCAGTTGATGGAAGACAAGAATGCTTTGCTTGAGGCCATTCGGCACCTGCCCGCTGATAGACAGGAATTGCTCATTTTTAAGTTTGTAGAACAACTGTCAAACGCTGAAATTGGCGAAATCATGGGGCGAAGTGAGGGAGCAATCAAGTCGCTGTATCATCGGACGCTATTGTCCCTGCGTGATGAATTACAGCGAACACATGGTTTAGAACCGCCAAGAACGCGATTGTCATTTTTACGACGCTCAAGATCATAATTACTTACTAGAGGAGAAGGAATCATGCGAATTGTGATGGATGATGTTGGGGATGTCCCCGCCGAGTTGGTAGAAAAGTACAATATTAAAGTGCTGCCTGTGAATATCATGTTTGGTATGGAGCAGTTTTTGTCGGGTGTGGAGATGACACCAGCTGATTTTTATGAGAAGACGAAGCAGGTAACGGCCGATAATTTCCCTAAAACTTCGCAACCGACCCCGTTTCAGTTTGTGGCTGCTTATGAGGAGATTATGGCTGAGGGTGAGACGGAGATTATGGCGATCACAGTGAGCCAGAAGTTGAGTGGCACCCATGAATCGGCCGTTATTGCCCACAAAGAACTGGAAGGACGCGGTACGTTTCATCTGTTTGACTCTCAGGCGGGTTCAGCTGCTCAAGGCTTTATGGCTTTGGAAGCGGCTCGGATGGCCCATGACGGTGCTGACGCTCAGGCGATATTGGCCAGATTGCGTAAGATGCGGGATGAAATGGCTGTTATTTTCACAATTGATAGCCTGGAATATGCTGTCAAAGGGGGACGTGTCAGCACGGCCAAATCATTGATTGCTTCCGTTTTGAATGTGAAACCAATTTTGAAGTTGGATGATGGAGCAATTGTAGAAGCAGGCCGTGTACGTACCCGAAAAAAGGCGTTGATGCACATTGTGGATCAAATTCAGGGTGTGGTTGGTAATCGGCCTGTTCAATTAGCCATTATGCATGCCGGCGCTCCGGAAGATGCGGCCCGACTACAAAGATTGGCGAGCGGTCAACTCAATGCTTCGGAAGAAATTGTGGTGGATATGGCGGTTGCGGTTGCGGTTAATTTGGGGCCTGGCGCATTGGGTATTGCGGCCATTCCTGATTAGTGAATGATTGGGTCATGAACGAGAAGTTGTTGGATTTGTTGGCAGATCATGCTGATGCCTTGAATGAAAGTGGGGATGAAGCTGGGTTCGACACGGCCGTTTGGCTCAATCAGCATACCACCACCCACACACCTAACTTGCTACCCTTGCTGAATTTGGCCAAATCTGTGAAATTGGCCCTCCACCCCGTTCAGCCCCCCGCTTTTTTTAAGGCTGAGTTACGCCAGCAATTAGAGCAGTCCTCACTCACAGGCATAGCCAAGCGATCAATCGGCCGTTTCCTGTGGTTGATTGCCGCCATCATTGGTTCCATCGTCTCCATCATCGTGATTTTGCGCCGCCTGAAGGTGCTGCCAACTGAATCGGATGTGATGGGAACGGCCGTTTAATTTATGCGCCTTGCTGCCCTTCTCAAACAACGTTGCCCCCACTGCTTGCAAGGACGGGTATTTATCTCCACTTGGAAAATGAACGAAACCTGCCCTCGCTGTGGCATCAAATTTGAACGAGAAGACGGGTACTTCATGATGTCTGTCTTCTTTGGTTATGCTATTGGGGCAGGTATTGCCTTGCCCATCTGCCTAATCCTCTACCTGCTAGATGCTCCGTTCGCCTGGTACTTTATCGTTACTATTGGCATATTTCTCCTGCTCATGCCCCTCATCTTTCGGTATTCACGTCTTATCTGGCTGCACATAGATGAACTGCTAGACCCACGGCCTTAAGATTGGTGTTGGACGAAATTGCTGTTTAGTGGAGTAACTACGTCATTGCTTAATTACTCCACTAATAATCAAAACACGCTACTGGTGCGCCAAACACCTATTGACGGATAAGACAGCGCGGCGCACCTTACAGAAGCGATAGCTTCTGTCCGACAAAAGAAGTTTGTCAGAGTACTACTATCCAGCTTATTTTTGAATACCGCCATCAGTCAAGGTACGGACATCAAGGAGGCGGTCGGCTTCATCGGCCGTTAAATATCCCTTCTCTATCACCACCTCACGTACCGTGCGATTGGCTGCCATTGCTTCCTTGGCTACTTCCGCCCCCTTCAAATAGCCGATGACAGGATTCAGAGCCGTCACTAAAATCGCATTCTTTGCTAACCAACCTGTTGCCTTTTCGGGATTAGAGTTTAAGCCAGCCACACATTTTTCCGTGAAGGCATTGAGAGAGTTAATAATAATGTCCATGCTTTGGAACAGATTGTAGGCAATGATGGGCATCATCACATTTAACTCCAACTGTCCCGCCTGACCAGCCATCATCACAGTTAAATCATTACCCATCACCTGGAACATCGCCATGTTGAGCATCTCGGCCAATACGGGGTTAACCTTGCCTGGCATGATAGAGGAACCAGGCTGCACGGCTGGCAAGCGAATCTCATCAAGGCCTGTGCTGGGGCCGGAGGAAAGTAAGCGGAAATCATTAGCAATGCGGGTCATATCCTGGGCCAACGTGCGTAACGCGCCACTAAAGTAGACGGCATCACCCATACTTTGCATGGACTCAAAGAGATCGTCTGATTCTTGAAGCTCAATACCAGTTAGTTTTTGCAGAGTGGCAACCATACGGCTGTGATATTCGGTGTGGGCATTGAGGCCAGAACCGGTGGCCGTGCCACCAATGCCTAGACGGCGCAAACCGGTGGCCGCAGCAGCAATTTTGTCGCTGTTGCGGCGCACAGAACGGGCGTAGGCAGCAAATTCCTGGCCCAAGCGCACGGGAACAGCATCTTGTAGATGGGTACGGCCACTTTTGACTACGTTATCAAAGTCAGCTGCCTTGGCTTCTAAGGTGGTGGCTAATGTGTCCAAGGTCTGCTGCAATTCGGCTAAACGCCACAAACAGCCAAGGCGGATGGCCGTGGGGATGGTGTCGTTGGTAGATTGGGCCATATTAACATGATCGTTGGGGTTGATGGGTTTGGCATTGGTGTCCAGACCAAAGCCTAAAAGCTCGTTGGCACGATTGGCGATCACTTCGTTGACATTCATGTTGTGGCTGGTGCCAGCTCCCGCTTGGATGGGGTCTACCACGAATTGATCATGGAAACGGCCGTCTAACACCTCATCTGCCGCCTGCATAATTGCCTTAGCCAGGGCCTCAGCAGACATTGTTTGTTCGCCCACTGCTTTGTCTGTGAACAAGGCCAGATCATAATTAACTTCAGCCGCAGCCCGTTTGATCACAGTCATTGCCCAAATAAAGGCAGGATATTGTTTCAGGCCACTGATGGGAAAATTGTGTACAGCCCGTTGGGTTTGTGCTCCCCAGTAGGCATTGCCGGGAACTTGCACATTGCCCAACGAATCCTTTTCAATACGATAATCGTCTTTCACGAGAATTTCTCCTTACAACAAAAAACCGAATTAACAAACCTGGTAAACGGGTTGTTAATTCGGTTTTACACATATTTGTGTAATTGAAACGAATAAGAATAGAATCCCCTACTTATTATTCATATATTCGGTCATGGCGTCCATCATATCATAGCCAGGGCCTTCTGAAAAGAAATCATAATTGGGGGGAATATCTTCGGTCAAGTCTAGCTCCGTGCCAGCTGCCAATTGTTTCGCATTCAGCAGCTTTACCTGATGTCCGTCCACTTCACCTGCAAAGGGTTCACCGTCTGCTAATAGTTCCTTGGTGTTGGCAATCCAGACACCCGTATCAGGAGCTACATAGTCAAAAGGAACTTCTTCTTCGGGAAAGATAGCTTCGTAGGGACATTCAGGAATACACGCACCACAGTCAATGCAGGTATCAGGGTCAATGTAGAGCCAGGGCCATTCTTCTTCGGGGAAGCCAAGCACCATACATTCTACCGGGCAAACTTCTACACAAGCTGTGTCACGGAGGCATAGACGAGTAACAATGTGGGTCATACTTATCTCCTTCGATACTTTTCGAGATATGTTTGATGTTTGACCATCTACAAACCGATTGTTAAGATCGGCACAATCTCTAATGGCCTCATTCTAGCCCTAGTAAAGGGCTTTGTCAACAAACGACCAAATCGTTCAAGGAATAAGTGTACCAGACTAAAATAGGGGGTGAAAGGTAGCATAAATGAGTGAGCAGCGACTGAAAATAAGCCGACAAGCCCGCCAAAAGTTTGACCGTGTGACCCGCTTGAAACAGGTGCAAAATATGAACCCGATTGAGTTTGAGCAGTACGTAGGGTATCTGTATCAGAAGGAGGGCTATCGGGTGGCTATGACGGTGACTTCGGGTGATGAAGGGGTTGATCTCTATTTGCGGCGGGGGTTGAGCACGGCCGTTGTTCAATGCAAACGCTATTCTGGCACGGTGGGGCAGCCAACAGTGCGCGATTTATATGGAGCGATGGTGCATAACAAAGCACGCCGGGCTGTTTTGGTGACGACAGGGGCTGTTTCGCGCCCGGCTGAGACTTGGGCCAAGGGTAAGCCAATTGAACTGATTGATGGGCATGAGTTGATGAGTTGGGCCCGGAGGACGCGAGGCTTCAATGCTGGCCGTCTCAAAGCCATAGGCTCATGGCTCATGGGATTGGTGGGGTTGGTGTTGGTGGTCATCGTGTTGGTTTTGGGTATTGGGCGTGTGGTGAACTTTGCCGACTTGTTGCCAACGGCCGTTACCCCCAATGCACCTATCCTCTCTGGCGAAACCGTTATGGTGCGGGTTTCAGCCCTACAACAAGGCATTGTGAATCGCCAAATTGATGTAGATGGTGATTTGTCTGATTGGAATGGAATTGCCTCCTATCCCTCAGCCTATCGTATGGCGGAGGCGGCAAGTTGGGATGGCAGTGATGATTTGGGTGCGACATGGCAGTTGGCTTGGAGCAACAAGCATCTGCTATTGGCAGTGGCCGTGACGGATGATGTAGTTGTGCCAGCAACGGCCGACTCCAAGCAGCTTAATGGCGATAGCTTAGAATTACTCCTGGATACATCAGCAACAGATATTGCCGAGATCAACCCTAATAGTTTTCGATTGGCATTGTATCCTGGAGATTTGGCCAGTGTTTTGCCACTGGTGCGGGTAACTCAAGGTAATAAGACGGGAGATTTCATACCTGTTGCTGGCTCTGGCATCCAAATTGCCAGCCGCCCCACCAAGGATGGTTATGGTTTGGAGGCAGCTATTCCCTGGCAGATTTTTCAAGTGTCACCCAATGACACCTTAGAGTTGCGGGTTATGTTGGGAGCGATGGATAGTGATGAAAAAGAAACGGCCGTTCCCCTAGTTACGTATGCTCATTTGCCTCAATATCAGCCGGACGCCCCCGCAACCTGGGGCAGAATGTCGCTGGGGGGTAGTGGTCAGTAAGCAGTGAACAGTAATTGGTATTCTATACTGCTTACTGATTGTTGCTTACTATCTACCCCTCTTCCTCCTCGTCCTCCACATCTTCTAAATCGCGGACTTCACCAGGTTGGTAGCGATAACTGGCCCCATAAGTACGCATAATGTGGCGCTGGCTGGCTGGGTCTTCTTTGCGGGTATGAAAGCGTAACTCCTCAATGATGTCCAAGATGAGATCGTCTGCTTGTTGGCGGAGAGAAAGAACAGCCGCTTCAGCCCGATTCAGTTCCCGTTCTGCCGGCGTTACATCATTTAGCTCCTTTTTCGCACTGTCTAGAGCGGCTTGTAGTTCGGCAACAGAGGGGCAAACGGCCGTAGCATAACCAACCTCCACTGCCGACGCATCCCCAACAATTACCTGTTCTACCAACTCTAGCCACTCCTCATGGGTCTCGAATTGTGGCGGTTGTCCATCCACATCCAGGCCATAAAAACGCAAGACACCGACTGGCTCGTTGTGGCGCCGCACGCGACGACGCAGCACTTCCCAAAAGTCATCTAGCACTTGCTTTAACGTGGCCATGGCCACTTCGCTCTCTTCGACCTCGCGGGAGCGTTCACCAACGGCAGCTGAAACCTTGAGGAAGGCCAGATCGAAGATGTTCAAAAAGTCATTTAATTCATGCAGGGTATCTGGAGTGATGTAAATGATGCCATTGGCCTGATCCATAACGGCCGTTTGTGCGGCCGTGCGTAGGAAGGTTAAACGGCCAACATCACTATGAGGAATTCTTAAAGTCGGCATGATGCTCTCCTTATGTCCTTATTTACTAACGTTTTGCCAAAACATACGTAAGCTATGGGGTGATTGTAACAAACCCATGAGGAGCGAGGCAACAGACACACAAAAAAATAGAGAGCCAGATAGATTCTGACTCTCTATTCCACACAATCATCAAGGGCTTTCGCCCTCACACAAATAGGAGAGAAAACTTCTCGTTCCTACATACACACACAAATCAGTGAGTGGTTCAACTTGGGCTTTGTACGGAGTGCAAATCAATATACAAATTTTGACTGCTGGGGCAGCCTACAGGCATGCCAATCCAAGTTAGTCTTATTATTTACCTGCTTTGACTCGCAGTATTCACCCAAATAATTATTAGGATAATAGCCGATAACGGTCGTTGCCATAGTGGCAAACGTCATATGGAATAAGTGACATTCTTCCTTATCCCATTGCTTGCTTGTCAGATGTCACTGTCTCCTGCTTCATTATGATGCCTCAAACCAGACAAAAAACCAACGGCCCCAGCCGTATACACGCGCCCTCCCTTGCTCAAGCGTTCTCGCATTTCCCAGAGGCGCTCTAAGCGGCGCTGTGGTTCCTCGGGTGTTAGCTCATACAGTTCCACCAGCACCCCGCCTGTGCCTTTGGGGTGAATGAAGGCGATTTTTTTGCCACCAGTGCCAATCGTTGGCTCCTCATTGATTAAGGGTACGTTGGCTGCTTTAAGACGCTCCAACGTCCCCTGAATATCATCTACTTCAAAGCAGATGTGGTGCATACCAGGCCCACGCTTTTCCAAATAACGAGCCACACCACTTTCGGGGTCAACCGGCTCTAGCAATTCAATATCACTTTCACCCGCAGGCAAGAAGGCCACATCTACGCCCTGATCGGCTACATGCTCCACATGGGCTAAGGGCAAGCCCAGTGCTTCTACCCAAAACCCCATGGCTTCATCAAGCTCAGGCACAACAACAGCTATATGGCTTATTTTTTTTATCATGGCTGTTATACGGCAACATTTGGCCGATATTCACCCCATACCTCACGCAGAGTGTGGCAAATTTCGCCAAGCGTCACATCATTTTCAACACAGGTAATGAGAAGGGGCATGAGATTGTCGTGAGTGTTAACGGCCGTTGCCAACTGCCCCCGCAAAGCCGAGACACGCTCATTATCACGCCGCGCCCGCAAAGCTTCTAGCCGTTGGCGTTGAGTCGCTTCAATAGCCGGATCAAGCACCATCATCTGAATTGTCAGGGATTCATCCTCTTTCGTAAATTGATTGACGCCGACGACCACTTCATGCCCCGCTTCCAAATCTTGTTGGAAGCGATAAGCTGATTCTTGAATTTCACGCTGAATATAACCTGTTTCGATGGCTGGCAAGGTGCCGCCCATTTCATCAATCGAATCAATGTATTGCAAGGCTCGTTTTTCCAATTCATCGGTCAACTGCTCAATATAATAGGAGCCAGCTAGAGGATCAACGGTATCAGCCACACAGCTTTCATAGGCGATGATTTGTTGGGTGCGGAGGGCGATTTGAGCGGCTTCTTCGGTGGGCAGGGAGAGGGCTTCATCACGGCCGTTGGTGTGTAAGCTTTGTGTACCTCCCAAAACGGCTGCTAAGGCCTGTAAGGCTACCCGTGTCACATTATTCTCTGGTTGCTGCGCTGTCAAAGTGCTGCCGCCTGTCTGAGTATGAAAGCGCAACTGCCAGCTTTTTGGATTCTTGGCCCCAAAGCGGTGGCGCATAATCTTGGCCCAGAGGCGACGAGCTGCCCTGAATTTGGCAATTTCCTCCAGAAAGTTATTGTGAGCATTAAAAAAGAAGGAGATTTGCCGGGCAAATTTGTCCACGTCTAGACCTGCCTCAAGGGCTGCTTGCACATAAGTGATGCCATTGGCCAAAGTGAAAGCAATCTCCTGAACGGCCGTGCTGCCCGCCTCCCGAATATGATAACCCGATACCGAGATCGTATTCCAGCGTGGCACTTCCCGCGCACAAAAATCAAACACATCAGTAATCAGGCGCATCGAAGGCTGTGGTGGAAAAATATAGGTGCCACGGGCGATATACTCCTTCAAAATGTCATTTTGGATCGTACCCCGCAGTTGGTGCAGAGGCACCTCCTGCCGCTTGCCCATAGCAATAACCATGGCCAGCAAGATGGCGGCTGGGGCATTGATGGTCATGCTGATACTAACCTTACCGAGAGGAATATCATCCAGCAACAAAGCCATATCCTCTAAACTGGGGATACTTACTCCTACCTTGCCCACTTCTCCTACTGCCATAGGGTCATCAGCATCATAACCGATCTGCGTGGGCAGATCGAAGGCCACCGACAGACCTGTTTGCCCTTGATTGAGCAAGAATTTGTAACGCTCATTGGACTCAGCCGCTGTGCCAAAACCTGCATACTGTCTCATTGTCCAAAAGCGACCGCGATACATAGTGGGCTGCACACCACGTGTGTAAGGATATTGGCCAGGAAAGCCCAACTTGTCACCATAGTTAGTGCTATCCTCGTTAGGTAAGTAGACACGGGCGATAGGGATGCCGGAACTGGTTTCAAAACGGTCACGGCGTTCGGAAAAACGTTGTAAGGTGGGTTGGAGAACGGCCGTTTCCCATTCTTCTTGTTGTGATTTCAATGGGTTGCTCATCATCACTCTATTATACCCAGAACCATTGGGCATGGTTATCATAATTGGTATAGTAGTAGTAATGCTCTACATTCTCATCATTATTATCTTTCTGGCTGATCGGCTGTCTAAAATATGGGCGGCTGCCTTTTTGGCCGAAAATGGTCCCACACAGATTAATCAATATTTGACGATCCAAGAAACATATAATCGAGGTGTGGCCTTCGGTTGGTTTCAGGGAATTGGCCCCATTGTTGGTTGGCTGACGATTGTGGTTGTGATTGGCATGTTTGTGTATATGGTGCGTTTGCCCCCTCAATTATGGCTTGTCCGCACAGGTATGGCCTTTATTATAGGCGGGGCCTTAGGCAACTTGATTGATCGTGTTTGGGCAGGAGAAGTGCTCGATTTTATTCAATCCTCCTTGCTCTGGGGCATTGTGAATATCGCTGACATCTCCATTAATGTTGGGATGGTTATTATGATTATTGGTTCATTCATACAAAAAGAGCCTGAACCAATTATGTCGGAACCATTATCTGCCGCTAGTGAGGGCGTGTTTGATGAGACTGCTCTAAGCGAGGAGGAGTAAGGCATTGGCCGTTTTTAACTTATATTTTGGCGGAAAAACGGCCAATGCTTGAGGGATTGTCTCCTTGATTTGCAATGTTATTTGTGGACGATTCCTAAGATGTCCGTTCGAGAAGAAGGAGAGACAGATGCTAAAAGGCATTTCCCCACTTATTGGCCCTGATCTGTTGGCTCTATTACACCGTATGGGACACGGTGATGAAATTGTATTGGCCGATGTCCATTTTCCTGGCGAATCAGTAGGACAGCGGTTGCTGCGGGCAGATGGATTACGAATTGCCCCTTTGCTTGATGGCATTTTGCCTCTCCTGGCTCTGGATACTTACGTAGATCACCCGATTATGATGATGGCGGTTGTGCCAGGCGATACGCTTGACACCTCTGTGGAAGCCAGTTATCGAACCGTCATTGATAAACATTGGCCGCAAACACCACCCATTCAACGTCTGGAACGTTTTGCCTTTTATGAACGAGCCCGCACAGCCTTTGCAGTAGTTATGACGGGCGAAACAGCCAAATATGGTAATGTCATCTTGAAAAAGGGAGTGACGCCTATATGAGTCAGCCCCTTATTGATAGTCATGTGCATTTCTGGGACCCGGCTTATCTACGCTACGATTGGTTAGAGGAGGTACCAGCCATCTATAAGCCCTTTTTGCCGGATGATTTGCGAGAGCAAACGGCCGATCTCCCTCTCCACGCTCTCGTCTTCATCCAAGCCGACTGTGTGCCAGAAGATGGCTCACGTGAGGTTGCTTGGGTAACTAGGTTGGCAGACCATGAACCGCGCATCCAGGCCATCGTTGCCTTTGCTCCTCTGGAACAAGGTGACGAAGTACGGCGAGTGTTGGATCAATTAGCAGATATGCCTTTGGTGAAAGGGGTACGCCGTCTCATTCAGTCGGAGGCAGCAGGCTTCGCTGTGCAGCCTGCTTTTGTAACTGGTGTTCAGGCCTTGGCCGATTATGGCTTGAGCTTCGATATTTGTGTCAAGCATCATCAGTTGAACGATGTACTGCATCTGGTGGAACAGTGCCCTGATGTTTCTTTTGTGCTAGATCATTTGGGTAAACCTGATGCCCTAACCCCTCTGTTTTCACCCTGGGCCCAGCAAATCACAGCGTTAGCACAATTTCCACATGTGCAGTGCAAGCTGTCTGGGTTGATCACAGAAGCGGATCATCAACATTGGACACGAGAGGATTTGAAACCTTATATTGACCATGTGCTAACGGCTTTTGGTGTGGGTCGGGTGATGTATGGGGGTGATTGGCCAGTGTCATTGCTAGCAACGACGTATGGCGAATGGGTGGAGGTGCTACGTTGGGCAACGGCCGATCTTAGCCACGAGGACTACAACAAGCTGTTCTATCAAAATGCTCACCGCTTTTACCATCTTAATCTTTAGCTAACCTCATAATTCGGGTTATCCGTGCGGGGCAGGCTATCTGGTAGCAATTTCCGCCAATACCTGCAAGGCCATTGTGCTCAGCTAGCAAAAATGACTAATATTCATATTTGGGGATGCGCTTGTCTTTTCGTGCCTGGATGATCATCAGGGCCAAAACAATGAGCCATACCACTATTCTCACAGTCATTGCTATGATACTTTCCAGGGCAACTACATCTCGATAAGCGGTTTGCAAAATTAGCATCACTGTAGTATGGCTAGCTAATGTAGCAATAGAGATTGGCATGGCAATTTTACTGTCTTTCCAGATGATGGTTGCAGTGAAGAAGGTGGATATAAGACCAAGAGTGAAGTTATAGATCGGGAGCCAGTCGATCACGTAATAGTCCATGATCTTGCCTAACACAACCTGTCCGCCCGCAAATATAGCCATCGCACCGATAATAAAGGCAATGACCGCAGCAGTTTTTGTCAGTTTGGATTTCATTTCCTGATTCCTTTTTAAATTTAAAGCAAAGCATAACTACTAAGCTCCTCTAGAGGTTGGGCCAATTTGCAACCATGTAATCTTTACAATTGCAGCGTCATTTCGAGGTCTGCCGAGAAATCCCGGCGGAATTACCCCGTCGGGATTTCTCGCCGAAGACGGCTCGAAATGACAGTTTTGCGGGGCAATAAGTTGTAAAAATGCCTGCTCTCAAAATGAACCATGTCTTTGTTTCTGATAATGCTGATGTTCCCCGTCGATATAGACAGAGTTCATCACTTTGATTGTAATTGTGTACTCCCCTCCTCGTTCCCACGTTCTACGTGGGAATGCTACTGGTGACGCTCCGCGTCGCGCTGCCTTTATGCCACGCTCTGCGTGGCACGAGGGATGGTTACCTCTGATTGTTGCATACTAAATATGCATCATACTGTCTGCACACTGTTTTTTTCAAAACGCGCCAGTCCAGTTTGAATTGTACGCCACAATGTCACTGCAATTGGAACCGTCGCAATAGCCCACATCAAGTATGAAATTCCGAACAGCATGCCGTAGAGATCGTTGATAGGTGTGATGAGAACAGCAAACCAGGGGAGTGCTGCGCCAATGTTCATAACAGCGATAGTAAACCATGAACCACCCAGTTTCGCCTCTTGTTCCGGTAAGAAAATACGAGAAAAGAAGTAAGGGATAACGGCATAACCAAACTGAAGGAGAAAACCGTAGACCATAATTTGGGGGCCAGCAGCTTCGATGGCTGCCCCTGGTATACCAGGCACGTCTAATAAAATGAGCGGGGCAAACAGTAATGGGCCAACAAACCAGATATATGAAAGTACAATATGCCATATGCCAGGTGTCCAGGCCGTTTTGTCGCCGCGCAGGGGCTTGATTATGTTGTACAGTAGCCAGAATGTGGAAATAACATGCATGACGAGGCCAGGCACGGTCAGGTAGTTTGTGCCAAACCAGGGGCCAAATATCAGCCCAAATGCGCCTAATGTCATCAACCAAAAGATGGCTGTGATGGATTTAGGATTAGCAAACGGCCGTTTGGTCCATGTCGGGTACATATCAATCAGCAACCCAGTAAAAACCAACGACATCAACCCCCAGCTATTAGAATGGATATGGGCACTCATCGTATCCTGCACACCAAGCGGTCTCATCCAACCTAGCCACAGTCCCGTGCCGACAATGATGCCCACCAAAAAATAGGCTAATCCAGCAATATAAAATTTGCGCCCTTCATTTGAGCGGTCACCATCTTTTTCTTTTTGAGCTTGTTCAGATGGCTTCATCTGACTCAATTGGTGCATCAGTAAAAGTACAGCGATAAAAACGAGCGTGCCACCGATAAAAATAGGCACTTTACCAATGAGTGGAATGCCTACCAACAAGGTCATGATGCCACCATTTAAGGTCAGCCAAATGTCCCACCGGATTGGAGGTTTAGGGAGGCGATAACGGATGGCAGTTAGCATGGGCATGAGTGCAAATAATATTTGCGTCATGACTCCTAGCGTAATTAGGTGGACACGTAACCATACCATGCCATTAAACCAGGGAACAATTTTTAAGCCGGAAAAAGAAGATTCCAGCGCAGCTAAAACAGCTAGTAAAAGATAAAGAAGTGTCATTAAAAAATAGGGAGTCATGTTCAGGTTCCTTTTCATTCAGAGCCGACTAAGAGGAGGGCATTAAAGCCTCAGTCCTCAACCATTTTGTTTCATGATATGCGCGTGGCTAGGAAAGCCAGGCGCGTTTCTGCTTCCATGCCGCGCACTGTACCCTCAGGCATAACCACTGTCGCGCCAGAGCCTACAGCCAGGCGCTCGCTGTCAACGAGCATCCAGCCGTTACCATCCAAGAAATGGTACATGGCAGTTGTCTCGGCATGTTCGGGAATTTTCTGGCCTGGCTCTAAACCGGCCAAGATGATTTTCACTTTTTCGTTGACCATTAAGACTTGTGGTTGTGGGCCTTCGTGTGAATAAATAACTTTCTCGCGCCAGTTGGGATATAGGGTTGTCTGTGTCATTTTGGTTATTGCTCCTTGTTTTTTGACTATTATGGTCGAATAGATAATGATGGTCGCCGACTTTTGTCGGATTGTTTAATATGGCTGGTGTATGGGTAAGTTTTTGACTTCTGCCCTAGGTATTGTGAGCCAAACTATTTCCTCATCAATCTTGTCAATCAGAGGTAGAGGTATCAGACGGTAAACGGCCGTCAACGGGAGATGTCCCAGCAGTACGTGCGTGATTTCCTGACTGGCACAATCCAAAACAACGGCAGCGACTCCACCGACTTCCTGTCCATCCTGATCTACGACAGTCTTCCCGCGCCGCAGTTCAACCAGTTCAGCCTCAGGTTTATCCAACCTGATCAGACCACTAACCAACAGTTTTTGGGCGGGTAATAGAGTCTGCTCACTGCTCAGGATGGCCTTTTTTTCTGTCATCATAGTTTTCGCCCCGCATGAGACATAATTTCAAGAAATTAGAAACTAAGTTTGATTTGCCAGCCGCCGATAGCTAGTTACCAGCACGAACACAGTGACTATGGCCGCTCCTACATGCAAAACGGCCGTAACTGTGCTGGCCAAAAACGTTTTATTAGGCACGGGGATGAGATAATCGGGAATGATGCTGATTATCAAGACAGCAGCGGCAATTTTTATGAACAGCTGCACAGGCTGAGGTTTGTGCGCCACCAGCCAAGCAAATAAGGCAGTGGCACCGATGGCCGGAACCAAGGTGAAAACGGCCGAGCGTGCATAGCTGTCCAGCGGCTTAAAAAGGGCTATCTCTGGCCAGATGGCCAGGGCCATGACCTGGATAATGAGTACGGCCAGCACACTAGTGACGGCCGCAACCAATCCAGTAGAAAACCACTGGCTCCTGGTCAACTGAATATCAGGTTGGGAATTAATTGTTGTCATTTCATACTCCTTCATTTGAACAAAAATAGCGTTGAATTGCCTGCTTTATAGGCAGAGCAAATAAGGTTGCTCCTAGCCTACCGGATCGTCAGAGGGAATTCGACGACTTTTGTCGGGTTATTCGTATGAGATGATTAAGATTAGGTGGCTGTTGTCGACAATGCTTCGCGATCCAAAATACGAATCTGATGCCTCTCTACAGCAATATGTCCATCTTTTTCCAGGTTTCGTAGAGAGCGTTGGATCACGTCAGGAACAGTACCCAGTCTGGCGGCCAGCTCAGCCTGAGTGTACCAACGGGGTCGGTGGAGGACATCATCAATGGCATCTTCCAGTAATAATCGGGCCAAACGGCCAGTAACCGGCCTCAAAGAGAGATCTGTCACTAACGATACAAGGTACAGCATCCTTTCGGCCAGCTTCGTGATAACGTGCTGGGCAAAATCTGGCCGTTCCTTGAGTAGAGCCAACACAGATTCGCGTCGTATCTGCCAGATACCAGCCGGTTCTAAGGCAATGGCAGTGGCCGGGTTAGGCTGGTCGGCAAAGACCCCGATTTCGTTGAATGTTTCTCCCGGTTCCAGAAAGCGCAATATTTGCTCACGGCCATTTGCTGATATTTTAACGACCTTGAGCCAACCGTATTGTAAATAATATAGACCGAATTGCGCCTCCCCCTCTAAGACAACCACTTCATTGACCTCATATTCACGCCAGCGAGCACCACGGGCCAAGTCTTGGAGGATTGACTCATCCACCCCCTCAAAGAGAGTCGTCAAATGCAAATGTTGCACAAACTGATCGAGAGATGGGCGGTTGGTCATGGTGCAGAAGATTATACTTGCCTTTCAGCCAATTGTGCCAAAGGTAAACGGCCGTATCCATTGTCCATTTTGCGGAACAAGCTACCAACGTCAATAGCAGGGAAAGATAAAACTAAATTTTTGTCACTACCATGCCAACTCCTATATAGGGCTTAAAAGATGATTACAAAACATCTATAGGCTATAAAAGGACCGCTTGCTGATTTTATATCCCTTGCAATTTAATTGTCTTTGTTGTATTATTTCAACAATTAGAATTGTTGTAGTATCCCGCATCGCGGGTTTTTTTTCTAAACCTATGACCATACAAGCGATTTCAGCTATCAACATTAAAGGAATTCGTGAAGGCCTGCTCATCACAGTAGATGACGGAGCGTATGATGATGTACTGCATCAGTTATCTCTAGAGGTTGAGCAAAAGCAGGAGTTTTTGCGGGGCAGCCGGATTGCCTTAGCCGTGGGAAAACGGCCGTTGTTCCGTGAGCAGTTGGCCGAAATTCAAGCCCTTTTTAATCAACATGGCTTGACTTTGTGGACGGTTTTGGCCGACACAGTAGACACACGCAGCGCGGCCCGGCAATTGAATTTAGCCACGCGCTTGCCCGGCAGTGACACTGATTTAGATGGCAATGTACGAGCAGTGATGGAGAAGGAAACAATGATGCCGGAGACAACGGCCGTTTCGGCCAACACCCTTCTTCTCCAAGAAACCCTGCGTTCTGGCCGCTCTATTTATCACGAAGGGCATCTGGTCATCATTGGCGATGTGAATCCTGGAGCCGAAATTGTGGCTGGTGGTAATGTGATGGTGTGGGGACGGCTGCGCGGTTTGGTTCATGCGGGGGCATTGGGAGATAAGACGGCCGTTATCTGCGCGCTCCACTTTGCCCCCACCCAACTCCGTATTGCCGATCAGATAGCCATTCCACCAGACGACAAAAGGCATAACCCCATTCCAGAGCAGGCGGCCATTCAAGACGGACGAATTATTGTAGAAGGCTGGAGGTAAGTGGCCTTCTCTGAGTTTTCAGATTTCTGAAGAACTGAGAGGCATAGAGGGGGGTGCTATTGACCTCCAAAGGAGAACATCATGAGCGGAAAAGTGATTACAGTCACATCGGGTAAAGGAGGCGTGGGCAAGACCACTGTGAGTGCCAATCTGGCCTCGGCTTTGGCTCAGATGGGCAAAAAGGTGGTTGCCATCGATGCTGATATTGGCCTGCGCAATTTAGATGTGGTCATGGGCCTAGAAAATCGCATTGTCTATGACTTGGTGGATGTGATAGAGGGGCGATGCCGCTTGCGGCAAGCGATGATTAAAGATAAGCGTGTGCCTGAACTTTACCTGATTCCGGCAGCCCAGACGCGAGATAAAACGGCCGTTAGCCCTTCCGACATGGTGCTGGTATGTGATCAATTGCGGGAAGAAATGGACTACATCGTCATCGATTCGCCAGCCGGAATCGAGCGGGGCTTTCGCAACGCCATTGCCGCCACCGACCAAGTCCTCATCGTGACTAATCCCGAAGTATCGGCCGTTCGTGATGCTGACCGCATTATTGGCTTGATTGAAGCTGAACAAAAAGGGCCAGGCAAATTACTCATTAATCGCCTCAAACCTAGCATGGTTGACCGTGGCGAAATGCTCTCAATTGATGATATTTTGGATATTTTGGCAATTGACCTGATCGGTGTTGTGCCTGAAGATGAGCATATTTTAGTGTCCACCAATCGGGGCACACCTGTCGCCTTAAACGGGCTAAACGGTACCAGTGCTAGTCAAGCCTTTCGCAATGTGGCCCGCAGAGTAGATGGCGAAAATGTGCCCTTCCTGGACCTGATGGCTAAAGATGGCTTTATGGATCGGCTGCGGCGTTGGCTAAACGGAAACTAGGAGAAAGATGTTATGAGTTGGTTAAATCGTTTCTTTAGACAAAAAGAAAAAAGTGGTGCCGTTGCCAAAAATCGTCTGCAAATGGTTCTGATCCATGACCGCAGCAATGTCACACCTGGTTTGCTGGAACAAATTAAGGATGATATTATCGGCGTGATCGCCCAGCGATTGGAGATTGATCCAGATAATGTAGAAATTAATCTGGCACAAACAGCACAGGAGAGCCGTTTGGTTGCTGAAATTCCTTTGGCAAACGGCCGTAGATCATAATAACTGAGTAATTGAGTAATTAGGTAATTACCCAATTACCTAATTACATGCTAAACAGTCGAACATCCGTATGGCGGCATTTTGACCTCTGGTTGATGGCCGCCGTTCTTCTTTTAACCGCCTATGGTGTTCTAATGATTCGCAGTGCCGTGACAGGCGCCCCTGCTTTTGAACCCTTGCCAGGATTGCAAGTTCAGTGGGCCGCTATCGGCATTGTCATCGTGCTTGTTTTAGCCTCTGTTGATTATCGTATCCTCACTTCAGCCCATTGGTATATTTATTTTGCTCTCGTCACGACGCTAGTTTTAGTCTTGTTCATCGGGGTTAGCAATGTGGGCATTGGCGCCGAACGTTGGCTCCAGATTCCAGGCATTAATTTTCTGTTTCAGCCCTCAGAATTCGGCCGTATTTTCATCTCTGTCACTTTTGCTCAATTCCTGGCTAATCGCCAACGCCAAATCAACCGCTTTTCCAACACTGTGACTACCCTTATCTACATGGGTGTACCCATTGTCTTAATCTTCCTGCAACCCGACTTGGGTATGTCTATTCTCTATGTAGTCATTTGGTTTGTAATCATCTGGTTGGCTGGCCTATCCTTGACCCATTTTGTTGCCCTAGCCGTTATTGGTGTTGCTGGCATATTTGCCGTTTACCCCAATTTACAAGATTATCAAAAAGAGCGTATCACCACCTTTGTCGATCCTGAAGCAGCTGATGAAGATGATGTTTTTAATATCAATCAAGCCCTAATTAGCATTGGATCTGGTGGCTTATGGGGCAAAGGGTATGGACAAGGGACACAGAGTCAGCTTGGTTTCTTGCGTATCCAGCACACAGACTTCATTTTTTCTGTTATCGTGGAAGAGATGGGGTTTTCGTTTGGGGCATTGGCGGTTTTGGGCTTGATGGCCTTTATTTTGATGCGTATTTTGCGTGTGGCTTCCCTCACGCCCGATCCCGCAGGGAAATATATCTGTGCTGGTATTGCTTCGGTTCTCTTTTTTCAGACAATGGTTAGTGTGGGAATGAATACCCGTGTTTTACCTGTAACGGGTCTCACTTTGCCTTTTGTCAGCTATGGGGGCAGTTCTCTTATTACTTTGTTTATTGCTATTGGCATTGTCCAGTCAGTGTTGATGCG
The DNA here is from genome assembly GCA_965223555.1 of Promineifilaceae bacterium (SeqCode). Taxonomy (GTDB): domain Bacteria; phylum Chloroflexota; class Anaerolineae; order Promineifilales; family Promineifilaceae; genus CBDCWU01. The sequence goes on along the minus strand of CBDCWU010000009.1, from coordinate 527,454 downwards.
CCATCGCAAGCAGGAGTTTGGCTAAGTTTAGTAAGCAGTAGCCAGTAAGCAGTAAACAGTATCGGTTCGACACTCATTACTGAACACTGATTACTGATTACTATCTAAAAGTAAAAGTATTATGACAGTTCGTGTTCGATTTGCTCCCAGCCCTACTGGTTATTTACACATCGGTGGGGCACGTACAGCTTTGTTCAATTGGTTGTTTGCCCGGCGGCATAACGGCCGTTTCATCCTACGCATCGAAGATACCGACCAAAACAGGGAAGTCGAAGGTGCAGCAGAGGCCCTCATGGAAGCTCTGCGCTGGCTGGGTCTAGATTGGGATGAAGGGCCAGATGTTGGTGGTGATTATGGCCCCTATATTCAGACCCAACGAGCCGACTTATACCGTTATTGGGCCAATTGGCTGGTGGAAAACGGCCGTGCCTATAAATGCTTCTGCACCCCCGAAGAATTGACCGAAGCCCGAAAATACCAGCAAGATAACAAGCTGCCGCTAGGCTATAACCGCCGCTGCCGCAGCCTCACTAACGAGCAAGTAGCGGCCAAAGAAGAGGCTGGTCTCAGCCATGTCATCCGCTTCAAGATGCCGCTTGAGGGTGAAACCGTGATCCATGATGCGATTCGTGGTGACATCACCGTGCAAAACGTGCAGATACAGGACATGATCCTACTCAAATCTGATGGCCTACCCACTTATCATTTAGCCAACGTGGTGGACGATCATTTTATGAAGATCAGCCACATTATGCGGGCCGATGAATGGATTAGCACCGCACCTCTGCATATCAATATGTATGAGGCATTTGGTTGGGAGATTCCCGTTTATGGGCACCTCTCGCTGGTGCTTAATCCCAGCGGCAAGGGCAAATTAAGCAAGCGCACCCAAGCCTTTCAGGATGGTGATCAGCAAGTTTTGGTGCAAGTTGAGGAGTTCCAAACGGCTGGCTATCTGCCAGAGGTGATGCGGAATTTTTTGGCAAATGTAGGTTGGGCTTTTGGCGATGATCGAGAAATTTTTACAATGGAAGAGGCCATTCCCCGCTTTGAACTGACCAATCTTAATCCAGCACCGGCGCGTTTGCCTTATGGCAAGCTGGCTTGGCTGAATGGGCAATATATCCAACAAATGGACCCGTTAGAATTGACTAAGTTTGTCAAACCATTCCTGGACGCGGCCGATTTTGAAGTGAATCCTGAGGCTTTGTTGGTGGTGATGCCTGCCATGAGCAAACGGATGCGTCTGCCAACAGATGCCATTGAATTTTTGCACTTTTTGTTTGATGATGCGCCTTGGTCGATAACGGCCGATCAGCTGACACACAAGCATCTGCCTGGGAATGCCCTGCAATGGGGTGTGCAACAAGCACGGCAGTTGGTACAAACGGCCGATTCCTATGATTTAGACACGCTCCGCGAGGGCCTCATGAAAATCGGCGAAAGCATCTCAGCCAATGGTAAAGCTGGCCCCTTTCTGGGCACCTTGCGTTTGGGCTTAACGGGCCAAAAAGTTTCGCCCCCACTATTTGAATCTATGCTGGCCTTAGGCCGGGTGCGTACATTGGCCCGTTTGGACGAGATTTTGGCCCTGTATGAATGAGCAACCAGCCTATGCCAAGGGATTCAACCCCTTTGGTGATCTGGTGGGTATGGACTGTTTTGGGCAAGAAAACGGCCGTTGCCATTGCCGTTTAGAAGTAAGCCCAGCCTTACTCAATCCCAATGGTGTGGTGCATGGTGCCGCTCTTTACGCCCTGGCTGATACAGCTATGGGAGGTGCCTTGGTTTCCCAACTACTGCCAGGCCAGCCTTGCACCACAATAGAGATTAAGATTTCCTATTTCAAAGCTGTGCGTGCGGGAACTGTCACTTGTACTGCCCATGTGGTGCAGCAGGGCAAGCGAATCGCTTTCTTAGCCGCCGATGTGCATAATGGCGATGTTTTAGTGGCCCAAGCGACGGGCACATTCGCTATTTTGTCTCTAACCACGTCTGCCGGGACTTTTTCAGAAAATAAACGGTGACTCAACCAATTGCATCTCTGCCTGCCCCATGCTAGAATTGCCAGCGAGTTTTTGGTGTGGGCTAGCTCAACTGGCAGAGCGCCTGACTCTGAATCAGGAGGTTGGAGGTTCGAGCCCTCCGCCCACAGTTACGCTAAGTCAACGAAGGCCACCTACAGGTGGTCTTCTTCGTTAAAACATTATGCCCCCTTCCCTTGCCCAGGTTGTTCGTGAATACCCCTTTTCTGATTTTGCTGAATGGTGGCCCATGGGTCACACCTTTTTGGCCTTTATGGCTGAGGCGATTGTGGCTGAATGGCAAGCTGTGTCAGGAGATGCTGGCTTACAGATTGTGCAAGGGCATGCGGCGACATATGTACAGACGGTTTACGGTCGTTCCCCGCGCCTCTCGCTGACTCAAGATTTTGCCCACAAACAGGTTGATCACATCCAATCCGGCGAATTTGATGCCTTGTCCTATGCTTTTTATCGTGCTGCTTTTGAAAAGAGACCTGAAGAAAAACGGCCGTTTACCCAGCGGGTGGGGAAGCGATTCTTTACGGCCGTTCATGATCACCTCCAACTCGATCTACCAGCCGCTTTGCAAACCCCCATCCAATTCAACCAACTACAGCACAACATCCAGCGCGTAGGTGACTTCTTGCTGCGTGAGGGCTACCTGCGCGATCATTTTGCTTTTCCCTTCAATGTGAATGTCACCTATGCTGGTCAATCTATTCAGCAGACCGAGTCCAGCTTTTTAAGCAACTTACAAACCAATGGGGTGGCCTATGCCTTGTATGAAATGGGTTATCCGGTGATTTTGCCATCGGCCGTTTACCTCTATCATACCCTCGGCGAAGCTCAACACCACTCTTCTCGCACCATTGAAGAGCTATTTGATCGCGTGGGTTTTGAGGCCCGCGAAACAGATGATTTTGATCCAACCGGCTTTCCGGCTGATCGAGTTGTGGAGTTGTGGGAGATTCGTGTTGCAAGGTGACAGTCACTTCCGAAGTGACTGTCACCTTGCAATAAATTACTTGTTGCGGAACAGTTCTCGAACGATGATATTGCGCTGAATCTGGCTAGTGCCTTCATAAATTTGGTAAATCTTGGCATCACGCATCAGCTTTTCCACTGGATATTCGGCCATGTAGCCATAGCCACCAAAAACCTGTACAGCATTGGTAGTAATCTTCATAGCCGTGTCGGCGGCGAAGGCTTTGGCGTAGGCTGCAATCGTCGTGTTGCGCTCACCGGAGTCCACCGACCAAGCTGATTTCCAGACCAGCATACGGGCTGCTTCTAGTTCCATTGCCATATCGGCAATCATGTGGCCCACAGCCTGATGCCGCCAAATGGGTTTGCCCATCGCCGAGCGCGTCTTGGCGTAGTTGATTGATTCTTCTAAAGCCCGTCGGGCCACGCCTAAGGCACCAGCGGCCGTTCCCGGACGGCTGCGATCAAAAACCTTCATAGCAATGATAAAACCATCTCCTTCATTGCCTAGCAGATGACTGGCCGGCACTTTGACATTGTCAAAAATCACTTCGGCTGTGTCTGAGGCGTGCTGCCCCATCTTGTGGAAGGGCAGACCTGTGCTCACGCCTTCCCAATCTCGATGAACTACAAAACAGCTCATGCCATTGTAGCGGACATCGGGGTCGGTGTAGGCGAAAACGGTATAAAAGTCAGCCACCGTTGCCCCTGTGATGAAGGTCTTGCTGCCATTGAGGATGTAGTGATCGCCCTCTTTGCGGGCTGTGGTTTTGATACCAGCCACGTCGGAACCAGCTTCTGGCTCAGTAAGGCAGTAGGAGGCTAGTTGGCCATCTGCTAAACGGCCGCCGTATGCCACCTTTTGTTCTTCTGTGCCAGCAATCAGTACGGGCAGGATGGCTAGGCCGTTCACGGCGATGGCTGTGCTGATGCCAGAACAGCCCCAAGATAACTCTTCACCTACGAGCATTTCTTCAAATAGGCTCAAGCCCATGCCACCGTACTTTTCGGGAACATTGAGGGCTGTAAAGCCCATTTCTTGCGCTTTTTTGATAACGGGCCAGGGATATTCATGGCTTTGATCGTACTGTTCGGCGACGGGGGCAATTTCTTTCTGGGCGAATTCTCGCGCCAGTTGTTGGATCATTTTTTGCTCTTCGGTCAGAGCAAAATTGATGCTGCCATCAGTGGTCATTTTGTTCTCCTGTCTTTTTGGCTTCGCGATGCTGTTGCTCTACTTTGGGCAAATCTATGGTCATATGGCCGTCTTCTTGGCCCGTATCAATCAGAGCATCACGGGGAATGGTGCCTTGTTCAGCCACAGGCCCCTCCACAAAGACTTTCGCTAGCGTAAATCCCTGAATATGGGCCTCTTCACCCAAGATGATATCGCCGATGGTGCCGACTTTGGTACCCCCAGGCGTATCTACCTCCCGGCCTCGCAAATCACTGAGACGCAGCCAACCAGTAACGGCCGTTTGTTCCTTATCATCTGTGATCACATCCGCTTTTTGGGTCAGAACTGCGTCTAGGCCAAACACAACGACGTGATCACGATGGATGACGAGGGATTTGCGTTTGATTAAGCCCTCTGTCCCCAAGTGAACCCCAGCCAGCCAGTAAAGTGTGTCGTTCACATATAAGTCTTTGACGTTGCCCAGGAAACGGCCGTCAGTCACACTATAAATTGGTTTTCCTATTAAATCTTTGCCCAGCCTCATTGACTTTCTCCCTATCAAACCATATGGGCCGATTATAGCGTAATCCCCATTGCCCTGCACTTTGGCAATGAGCCTCTTCAACGCGATAATACTCTATCAGAAGATACAAAAAAGGGATGGGTTCACACCATCCCTTTTTTGTACGAAATACTCTATTGCTTATTTACCTTCGGAACCCTTGATCTCTTTCTTCAGAGCATCAACTTTGCGGGTTAGGGAGGTAATCTTGCGGCCTAAAGCCTCGATGTCAGCTTTGGTGGGGACGTTGAGACGGGACAAAGCATCTTCAATACGGCCTTCCAAGTCACTCTCTACTTCCTTGACCTGGTTCTTGCGCTTTTCCATCACATCGTTGAGCAAACGACGGCCGTCACGCTCAGCAACTTCGCCGCGCTCCACTAATTGGTTGATAAAGCTTTCAATCTCTTCCTGGGCCAAAGAGACAGCACCGACGCTGGCTAATAAAAGTTTTCGAGCAGCGGCTACCATAGGGTTGCCAGTTGCTTCTTCTGCGGTTTCTTCATGGACCTCAATCATTGTTTCAGACATTTCATTCTCCTTGTTCTTATCTAGAATTGTCTAGCAAATTTTTAGCCAATTTTATAACGCAGCGCGTCATGTTTGATATTATAACGCAGCGCGTCATGAATGTCAAGTCCCTTTCAGCAAAGTGGCAGAAGAAGCAGATAACAGTACAATTTACTCTATTTATGGTGAGGGAGTAAGATGACCGACATGAACAGGGTCAACCCTTCAGTTTGATGGAGATGAGATGAAGTCAATCAGATTTTGGGAAGAGGTAGCTGCCAATACTATGCCGTCGTTTGCTCATGTTGTGTATGATGGTTGGCTGCTGCGTTTTACGCAAGGGTATTCGCGGCATAACAACTCGGTTTGGCCTTTGTATGCGGGGAAATTGCCTTTGGCAGAAAAGCTGGCCTTTTGTGAAGCCCAGTATCAGGCACAAGGTTCAACTTGCGGCTTCCGCCTAGCTGGACTGCCGGAACAAGAAGCCCCGGAAGCGCTGCTCGTAGAACGAGGCTACGGCCGTGCCAACCCCAATCTCATTATGGTGCGGTCATATATAGACGGGCCAGATGTGGATATCACTGAATTGGCAAGAGACGAATGGTTGGAAACGATTTATCGTATTCGGCCTGGTGATCTCGCTATCCAAGCCTGGAAACGGGAAGTTTACCAGCGACTGGCCTTGCCCAGTCACTATGTGGTGGTGGAACGAGAGGGAACAATATGTGGTTACGGCCGTTCACTGCGACAAGGTGATATTTTGACGGTGATGGACCTCTGGGTGCAGCCCGATTATCGGCGTCAGGGCGTGGCCACCCAGATCGCGTACGCTTTGATCCAGCTTGGCCGTAGGCACGGGGTAACTATGGCTAGCGTAGGGGTCAATGAAGACAATGACGGTGCCCGTCAACTGTACGAGCGGCTAGATTTTGCCAATCGATATCTGTACTGATACAGAGTACCGCCAGCGGAAGCGGATTAAGAGCGAGACTGAAATAGTTTGCCTGATTTATTTGTTGCCCCAGCCTTGTTCCGTGAGTTCGGCGAGGAGGGATTCAGCCGTTTGCCAATAATCCAGTTGGCGACCTCGTTCTTGGGCGGCGGTGACGATTTCAGGTGGCACGGTGGCGATTTTTTCGAGAAACGGCCGTTTTAACGTTATCAAATTCCAACCTTTATCGAAAAGAGGATGATCCCGGCACATAAGAGCGTCTAATTCAATGGCTTGCTCTACTTCGCCAACACCAGACAGAACCACGATTAGACTAAGAAAAGCATGTTGCATGGCAATGTGGATCTTTTGTGTAACAGCATTTTGTAAAGCATCATAGGCAAGCTGTTTTGCTTGGTCAATTCGCCCACAACTATATTCAGCAATTGCCAAATATGTATTGCCCATACTAATTCTCGCCTTACTATGAGACAAATAAATCACCTCCAAGTCATCATAGAGTACAGGCAAAGCCTCTTCAAACTTTCCTTCCAACAAAAGAATTTGACCGAGATTGTTTTCTCTCATTTGAAGCAAATCATCAGGAAAAACCTTATCAAAAAGAGCCGAATACCGCCTAGACGCCGCTATATCTTTGAGGCACAATGAGATAAGGCCTAAAGAAAAATAAAGCATGCCCAGCCAGAAACGATCACCTAATTCCTTATACAGTGCCGCACTTTCTATAAAGAGATCACGAGTTTCTTCAAATCTACCTAAGTGGGACACGCTAAAGCCAAGGTTATAGAGTGCATAGGCTTCTGTTGCTCGAATGCTAGCAGCTTGGGCAAGTCGCAATGCTTGTTGAGCCAATTGTTCTGAGCGAAGATGCTGTCCATCATAACGCGCCCAATTGCTGAGTACGATTAAGGCTCGGACAACACCTTGTTGATCGCCTAACTTACTCCGTATAGCCAAACATTCTTCAAGCCATTGCCCAAGCTCCTGGGATGTCCCATACCACAAATCGGGATCGCCAAGAATTTGGAGCGTGTTGGCGATACCCCAAGCATTTTGAATTGTCCTTTGCAATGCCAAGCTACGATTGAGCGCGTGTTGCTTTTGCTCAAAATCTGACCCAACCCGCCCTATTTGGTAACAGATAAACGCCTCTTCTGCGCGTGTATCAACGTCAGTTGGCAATAGGTTTAAGGCTTGTTGGCATAGGCCAACGGCCGTTTTGCTATCCTGCACAATATAGGCAAAAGCACTTTGCCAACCAAGCAGTCTGGCTATCGTTGGTTTTGCGGTATGTATAGATTTGTTGAGCAAGGCATCTGCTGCTGCCTGAAATAGAGTCAGCCCTTCCTGAAAACGGCCGTTCCACTCCAAAAAGTAGCCCAAACTGTCCATCCCCTGAGCCAGCCAAGTCACCTCGTTTTGTGATATGGCCCACCGCCACGCTTTCTGAATATTGCCCATCTCTAGCTCAATTTCCAGCAACGCTTCTTGCTGTCGCCCCCCCTTCATATCTGGTTCGCGTTCATGCAGAAAAGTACAGTAATAGAGGCTGTGCTGGTGGGAAACGGCCGTATCTCCCCCATCTGCTGCCAACTTCTCCACCCCAAACTGACGCAGCAGCTCATGAATCTGGTAGCGATCGTACTGGTGGTCATATTGCAGTAATGACTTGCTCACTAGTCGCCCCAGCAGCCGCAGCGAGGCCCCTGCTACCGCTTGTGCTGCCTGTCGCGTAAACCCACCGCGAAAGACAGAGAGTTTGGCAAAAGCCGCTTGCTCATCGGCCAATAGCCGCCGCCAAGAGGCAGCAAAAACGAGTCGCATACTGCGATGGCGTTCGGGTATATCGTGCAATTCCGTCGCCAAAAAGTCGCTGCTTTGCGCCATCTCGCTGGCAATCTCAGCCAAAGGGAGCATATCGACCCAACCAGCGGCCAACTCTAAGCCCAAGGGCATCCCGCCCACCAATTGACAAATACGGGCCAGATGGCTCAAATCGTTGACCCGCAAAGCAAAATCGGGCTGGATGCGCTGTGCCGCTTGCAGAAAAAGCTGAACGGCCGTATACGTTTCACCCTCACTCGCGTTACCATTATTTTGAGGAAAGGCCAGCCCCTCAATTGGGTAAACTTGCTCCCCTTGTAGCTGCAAGCGTTCGCGGGAGGTGACGAGAAGTTGGATGTTAACGGCCGTTTGCAAAATCTCTCTCACAAGCCCCACCCCAGCCAGCAAATGCTCAAAATTATCCAAAATCAGTAGTAGCCGCTTTTCGCGCAGATAATCCAAAACCTGCTGTTTTGCTGTTCGTCGCCCTTGCCCACCATCTAGCGGAAAATGGAGAGCTTCAGCGATGGCTAGCACAATCTGCTCAGGATCATTCAGCGGGGCTAGGGGGACAAAGAAGCTGCCGCTGGGGAAAGGAGGGGGTGTGGAAACGGCCGTTAAGCGTTCCGCCACAGCGAGTGCCAATCGCGTCTTGCCCATGCCCCCAGCCCCCACAATGCTCACTAAGCGCAAATGAGCTTGGGTGATAAAGGCAGATAATGCCGCCAACTCAGCTTCCCGCCCCACAAACGATGTCGGCTGTGGCGGCAAATTGCAGCTGGGTTCTTGGTCTTTTTCCGCAGCCATGTGCTGCGGCGCATCAAGGTGCGGCACGTACTCGCCACGGGCACGGCGAATGAAAGCATCCTGTTCAGCGGCAGGAATTTGCAGGTGCTGGGCAAGCAGTTGGGCTAGTTGAACGGACGGCCGTCTTTCATCCCGCTCAATCTTCTGCACCATCACCGTCGAGCAGCTAACAAGTGTCGCCAAAGCCTTACGTGAATATCCCAGCCCCCTGCGCCGCTTTTCCATCCATTCGCCAAAGGAAACAATTTCTGTTACGAATCCCTTCTCCTTGCTTTGTATCACTTTTGTACCACAATTTAATACCAAAAGGCGAATGGTGTCTGGTTAAATGAAAGCGTAAACTTGTTACATCGACAAAAAACAGATTAGATAGGTAAATTATGTCAAAAAATATTCCTGTACAAGCACACAACGCTACCTCTGGTGGTAGCATGACAAATGCCGATTACTTGGATGATCATTACGCTGCCCTACAGCCTGAATATGAACGGATGTTGCGGATGGTTGGCATTAAGTCGGGTTGGAACGTTCTCGATGCAGGCTGCGGTGGCGGCAGCTATCTCCGCTTGCTAGATGAACTGGTTGGCGAATCAGGCCAAATCATGGCGCTGGACATCGCTGCGGAGAATGTGCAGCGGGTGCATGAACGCATCCAGCAGGGTGAATTCCGTGGTGGCGTGAAGACCCGTGCGGGAGATGTCGTTGAGTTACCTTTTCCAGATAACAGTTTCGATGCTGTCTGGTGTGCCAATGTCACTCAATATTTGAATGATGATGAGGTGTTGACAGCGTTTCGTGAATTTAAGCGTGTGGTCAAACCTGGCGGGCTGGTTGCTGTCAAAGAGGGTGACATGACGGCTTTTCGTTTTGATCCCTTTCCCTCAGATGTACTTTGGCGATTTTTTATTGCCGATAAAGATGGGGTTGCCCGCGGTGTTTTACGTGCGCCTGAATTTGCGGCGAACTTTCGAGGGCTTGGGCTTGAAGATGTCACTCGTCATACAACCTTGGCCGAACGAGCGCAACCACTACGGCCTGTTGAAAAACGGCTTTTCCGAGAAATGATCTTGTTTACCTGTATGCTCACGCAGCGGCTTGATTTGTCTGAAGCTGACAAAGCTGTATGGCACGCACTACAACAGGTGGATGATCCTCAACACATTCTCTACAGCGACGATTTTTTTTGGCGAGGGTCGTACAATGTCACAATAGGACGGGTTCCAAAGGTATAAGGCAAGCGCAATCAGTTGTATATAAGGATTCTTTAGGATTTTGTGGGGACGTGGTCTATTTGGGACGTAGCATGCTACGTCCCTACAAATGGGATGAATCCTATGGATTCCCAAAGAACCTAAATAAGGAGAGCAAAATCATGGGATCAGCAAAAGTACAGGGTGAGTTATGGGATAACGCACCCCAAGGTTGGGCAGAGATTTTAGAGCCGCTGCATCGGCCATTGTGGGAAGCGATGATGGATGCAACTGATGTTGGGCGTGGAACGCGGTTTGTCGACTTAGGGTGTGGCGGTGGCGGCTCTAGTGCGGTTGCCACCGAACGCGGAGCGCAAGTGAGTGGGTTGGATGCGGCCGAAGGGCTGCTGGCTTACGCTCGCCAGCGTGTGCCAAATGGTGATTTCCGCCAAGGCGACATCCAGTATTTGCCCTATGCGGATGATTCGTTTGACGTGGTGTTTGCAGCTAATTCGGTGCAGTATGCGGCGGATCGGGTGGCAACGTTGCGGGAGATGGGGCGGGTTTGTGCTAAAAACGGCCGTATTGTCGCTGGATTATTTAGTACGCCTGAAAAAGTCGCCTTTGCCGCCATCTTCAAGGCCCTCGGCGCAGCCATGCCCGGTCCACCAAAAGGGGGCGGCCCCTTCGATCTGTCTGTACCAGGCAAGTTGGAAAGTCTCTTTACTGAAGCAGGCTTAGATGTCATTGCGAGCGGCGAAGTGGATTGCCCTTTTATTTATCCAGAATTCGAGACGTTTTGGGTTGGCAATGTAGCGGCGGGACCACTACAAGGGATGCTGCGGGTGGTGACGGAGGATCATTTGCGAACGGCCGTTTCCCCTGCCGTCGAGCAATTTATGGATGAAAACGGCCGTATTGTCATCCAACCCAACTTTTTCAAATATGTGGTAGCGACAGTGTGAGAAAAGCTGGATACAATTATCTTTGAGGAATAGATTATGGGAACAGCAAATGTGCAAGGTGAGTTATGGGGTCAATCACCGCATGATTGGGCAACCATCCAGGAACCCAATCATGAGCCAATGCGTGAGGCGATGCTGGCAGCAACGAAGGTTGGGACAGGCACACGTTTTTTGGATGCGGGTTGCGGCACGGGGGCGGCCAGCCTGTTAGCAATAGAACGGGGTGCGCAGGTGAGTGGCATTGATGCCGCTGAGAGCATGATTGCTTATGCTCGACAAAGGATTCCCCAAGGCGACTTCCGCGTGGGAGATATACAGTTTTTGCCCTTTGACGAAAATAGCTTTGACGTTGTTTTTGCAGCTTGTGCACTCCAATATGCGGCCGATCCTGTGGAAACGCTGCGTGGTTTTAGGCATGTGTGTCGGCCAAGAGGCTATATCGTTGCCAGCCTCTTCGCTGCGCCAGAAAAGGTTGCTGTTGCCGCCATTGGTAAAGCAATAGCAGCTACCATGCCAGAGCCGCCGAAGAGTGGTGGCCCATTTAAGTTGTCCATGCCAGGCAAATTGGAGGGCTTGTTTGCTGAGGCGGGGCTAACCGTATTGGAAAGTAGCGAAGTGAATTGCCCACTTCGCTACCCAAATTTTGAAACGTTTTGGCAAGGCCGTAAGTCGGCTGGCCCAACGCAAGCGATGCTGCGTGTTGTGGGTGAAAAGCGGCTCAAGATGGCGGCGCAGGGAGCAGTTGAACCGTTTCAGCAGGTAGACGGCCGTATTGTCATCCAACCCAACTTTTTCAAATACGTGGTAGCGACAGTATAGATTATAAGGCTGCCCGGATGGCCCATAAATCAGGAAAAATGGGTTTAGATAGGGTCGAGGCCAAATATTTGGCACCTGGCGAACCGCCTGTACCGGGCTTTGTGCCAATCGTGCGTTCCACCATCTTCACATGGCGATAGCGCCACTCCTGAAGGCCCTCATCCAAATCGACCAGTCGCTCACATACCCGGATCAAGGGATCATCCTGTTGGTATAGTGAAATGAGGACAGCTTGTGTTTCTGGAGATGGGGTAACGGGCTGTGTCACATCACGTTTTAATGAGGCGGCGGGAACCGCATAGCCGGCATCCGCTAAAAAGCGAAGGAAGATATCCCATAATGTGGGCCGTTTATACCGTTCCTCTAACTTGGCGCGGGCTGGAGTATCTAGTGGATAGTGAATCAGAACAGTACGTCGCTTATGTCCTAGCAAAAATTCTAATTCCCGAAATTGATGAGATTGAAAGCCACTGGCGGATTCTAGACGATCGCGAAAGGACATAAACTCCAGAGGGGTCATGGTTTCCAAAATATCTAACTGGCTGACCAGGGTCTTGAGGATGGTCAACACTCGCCGCAAGGTGTGCAGAATACGCGAACGATCGTTATGGTTCATGCGATCACAAAGAAAATCTAATTCGTGCAAGATTTGTTTGAACCACAGCTCATACACCTGATGGATGATGATGAAGAGCATTTCATCATGTTCGGGACCAGGAGAACGAGGGCGTTGCAATTGTAATAATTCGTCAATTTTTAAGTAATTGGTATAGGTTACTGGTTCAGTGGTCATCGTGAATCACCTCAGTGAAAATAGGGTTACATCTATTGTATCTGAAAGTTTGCCTGCTGCTGGATGACTTCTCTACAAAATGAGCACCTTCAGGTAGAATAAGGAGGAATAAGGCGAAGCCCGAAAAGAAAGAAGGGGGAAGGCCTTTCTTTTTTGGATTCTAAATGGGAAGTGGGTACGTCATGTCTGGTTCGGTAAATTTATTGGCATTGAGTGAGGGAGCTGTTTTGGTGCAATTGGCGCGAACCAGCTTAGGGCAGTTTGTACAGCAGAAGCGTGTCTTGCAGCCTGATTTGATGCAGTTACCAACGGCCGTGCAACAACCAGGAGCTACTTTTGTCACATTGCACCATCAAGGGCAATTGCGCGGTTGTATTGGTAATGTGGTGGAAGTACGGCCGTTAGCCGAGAGCATTGTCCAAAATACAGTGGCGGCTGCTTCCCGCGATCCCCGCTTTCCCCCCGTAACCCGACAAGAACTGGCGGACGTTCAGGTAGAGGTAACAGTGCTTACCCCTTTGCACCCTTTGCTTTACGCTAATTACAGTGCGTTACTGACACAGTTACGCCCCCATATGGATGGGGTTATGCTGGAGTGGGGTGAGCGCCGTGGGGTATTGCTGCCGCAAATGTGGCAGCATATTAGCCAACCAGCCGATTTTCTCAGCGTCGTTGCTAAAAAAGCAGCGATTCCACCTGCCAAGTTACAAGTCCAACCGCCCGAAGTAAAGGCGTTTACTTTCCAGGCACAACACTTTGTGGAGGGTTGTCCTTGAATACCTTTGCGAACGCTGTTCTATCCTGTTTCTAGTTTCCCTTGCAAAGTGATGATAAGGCGACGGCCGTTGGCCCGGTTACGATGTTCGCCTAAGTAGATACCCTGCCAAGTTCCTAAACGAAAACGGCCGTGTTGGATGGGCAGCATAAGGTTATTGCCCAACAAAACCGCCTTTATATGGGCGGGCATATCATCAGAGCCTTCGTAAATATGGCGATAGTAGGGAGCATTTTCAGGAACGGTTTGATTAAAGTGGGCTTCCATATCTTGGCGCACAGTGGGGTCTGCATTTTCGTTCAGTGTCAAAGAAGCTGAGGTATGCAGGATGAAGATGTGGGCGAGACCTATGGCATAACGGCCGATTTCGGGCACTTGTCCCACGATTTCTTGTGTCACTAGATGAAAACCACGTGGTCGCGGTCTGAGGGCGATCTCTTTTTGATACCAGTTCATGTTGTCTATGGCTCCGGAATAACGGTCGGCTCATTGAAGTTGGCGATAGAGCCTAGTCCATTTAGGCTTACTGCTCCTAAGGCTGTCTCGAAGCCGATCTCAATAGTGAGCAAACGCAATTGCTGGTCCGCTTGGCCTATCCACACAGTAGCCGTGGCCTGTCCCGTCTGCGCTTGCGCCAGAAAATCATCAAAATCGTCGCCGCTGTATAGGGCTTCAACAGCGGCCAATGGCTCTAATGTTAGCCTGATCTCATAAACTGGTACGCCATTTATGGCCGATTCGCCAAAAATGAAGGCATCAGTAACGAAAGAACTGAGGAGCAATTGGTTGGTGTAGGAATCTAAATAATTTGTATTATCGGATGGTAATAGTTCCCAGTCAGCTTGACTGTTGCCTCGCGCCCACAATTGGAGGCCGCGCTGCACAAACTCAAAATCACGTACCTCAGGGTCGCCCGTAACAGGTATGGTTTCGCGGAAGGCGTGGCAGAAGGCCTGGTTGGGTGACTGGAAGACACAGCTTATATCTTCAGTTTGGTTGAAAGCGGGTGTATTAACGGTAATCGAACGTTCGTGGCTGAAGCTGGCTAGGTTTCGCAGGTTGTTCTCGGCAGTGATAAGGGTTTGGAGAGCATCGGGTTGGGCGTTGGGGGGAACGGCCGTTGGGGGGGCTGGTGTGGGTGTGGGAGCAGGGGTAACGGGGGTAGGCTGCTCAAATTCAACAGCTTCTGGTGTGAACGTTGGCGGCAGGACATTGTCTGTTTGGGCAGAATCTGCGGGAGCTAAGGCAGTGGGAACGGCCGTATCACCTGCTGTTCTCCCACCACAGCCCAAAAGTAAAAAGAGTAAGCTGAAAATCCATAATAAATTGCGCATAACACCTCCAAATTACGACCAAGCAACAGTATCATTCTGCTCCTTCGTCTGGGGACGAATCCCAAAAAACGGGCTGAAGTTCGTTACTTGCAGCTAGATGCCGCCAATTTCAGTCGATACTACAAGGGTACGCTACAAAAGGGAACAAAACCACCCCCCATTTCGACTATCAAATTATTAGATACAGTTCGTAGGCCAAACCGTTCCTGGGTATACTATAACTTTCACGAGAAGGAGGTCGGCGATGACAGAAAAGGATCAGGTGATAGTGGCCTTTCAAGGTGAGCATGGTGCCTATTCAGAACAAGCAGTGCGACAACATTTTGGCCCAGCGGTAACTTCGTGGCCCTGTCGAGATTTTCAAGGGATTTTTGCAGCAGTGCAAAGTGGACGGGCAACGCATGGCATGTTGCCTGTGGAGAATTCCTTAGCTGGCACTGTGATTCCCGCTTATGATTTGTTGGTAGATCACGATTTGCGGGTGCAGGCAGAGGTAGTGGTCCGGGTAGAGCACTGTTTGATGGCCGCCAAAGGGGTGCTATTGGACGAGATTAAACGGGTCATTTCCCATCATCAAGCTTTGGCCCAGTGCGATAAGACATTGCGCCGCATGGGTCTTGAGCCTGTTATCCATTATGACACAGCCGGAGCGGCCCGTGATTTGGCTAAAAACCCTGAACCAGGAACGGCTGCTATTGCCAGCGAATTAGCCGCCGAAACCTACGGGTTAGACATCCTAGTGCGGAATGTAGAAGATTTAGACTTTAACTATACGCGTATGTTTGTGCTGGGCAAAGGGGATGGGCCTCGCCGTGATCTGAGCAAGACTTCGATTATTTTCACCACGCGCCATGTGGCTGGTTCCCTGCATCAGGTATTGGGAGAATTGGCTGAGCGCAATTTGAGCCTGACTAAGATTGAGTCACGGCCACGCGGCAACCGCCCCTGGCACTATCTATTTTATGTAGATTTTGAGGGGCATGAAGAGGAAACGCCCGTGCGCGAGGCCCTCATGGGCATCCTGAAAAAATCATCCTTCCTCAAAGTACTTGGCTCATATCCGGCAGCGGGTAGTCAGTGAGCTGTGGTCAGTAAGAAGTAATACTGTTCACTGATCACGACTCACTGATTACGATAAAAAGGGGTATTTGTGGATTTTTTGGACACCATCATACTGAATAATAGTGTGCAAAGCTGGCTGTTGGCTTTGTTGATCGCTGTCATAGCCATTATTGCTTTTCCCTTTGTGCGAGGCATTATTGTGCGCAGAGTGGCGGCTTTTGCTATCACCACAGAGACAGATTGGGATAATTTTGTCGGCGATTTATTGCAGCGAACCCGGGGCTGGTTTTTACTGATAGCAGGACTTTACCTCGGTTCTCTGGTGCTAGATATCCCCTCAGACATTGCTCTATATGTGGATCAAGTAATGGTGATTACCTTTTTTATCCAGGCAGGTTTGTGGGGCAATGGGGCCATTCGCTTTTGGGTGATGGATTATCGCCAGGAGAGATTGGCGGAGGATGCGAGTCGGGTAACGGCCGTGGCTGCGCTCGGCTTCATTGGCACACTGCTGGTTTGGGTTATTGTTCTACTCCTGATTTTGGACAATATCGGGGTAGAAATCACCTCTCTCATTGCCGGTTTAGGCATTAGCGGCATTGCTGTGGCCTTGGCCGTACAAAATATTTTGGGTGATCTCTTTGCTTCCCTCTCGATTATTCTTGACAAGCCTTTTGTCATTGGTGATTTCATCATCATCAGTGATTATATGGGAACGGTGGAGAATATTGGCTTGCGGACGACGCGTATCCGTAGTCTGTCTGGCGAGCAAATTGTCTTTTCCAATACCGATCTGGTGCAGAGCCGTCTGCGCAACTATAAGCAGATGGCAGATCGTCGGGTTGTGTTTAGCTTTGGTGTGTTGTATCAGACACCACCAGAGACATTGGCGATGATTCCTAATTGGATACAGGAGATTGTAGAGGTGCAGGAACAAACACGCTTCGACCGTGCCCACTTTAAGGCATTTGGCGACTCTGCGCTGGATTTTGAGGTCGTGTATTACATGCTTGTGCCCGATTACTTGGTGTATATGGACACGCAGCAGGCCATCAACCTGGCTCTTTTCCGCCGTTTTGCTGAAGCAGGTGTGGAATTTGCCTATCCGACACAAACGGTATTTGTGGAAGGGGGGAACTGGGGATCAGAGAGTAGAGATTAAGTCGCTTGAGCTGCTCACTTAACTTCTAACGGCCGTAAATACACCACATCTCGCGTCTCTTGCTCGGGGACAGTGGCGCTGAGGCGGCGACCTGTTTCGGGCAAATATAAACCGATTTCTATAGGGTAACGGCCCGGTGCCAAAGGCGTTTCGGGGGTGATGAGATAACTATCAATCACATATTCATTGGCTAGCCAGCGCGTCGTGGGGTATTGGTTTTGTTGGGGCATTACATCTTGCTGCCAAACGCAGCAGACACCATCTTCTTTAGCTAATATATGCACAAAAACTGTGTAATTTTGACTAGGAGCTTGTAAGGCTTGCCAATAGAGGGTGAGAGTCGCTTGTCCGTTGGTCAAGGATGTCAAATCATAGCCGATCAGGCCTATTTCATTGCCAAAAACGGCCGCTTGAGCCACTGAATAGTTGGGGCGAGTAAAGATGCGCTCGCTTTTTTCCACGGTGAGCAGACCAAGATCGGCCGTTATGAGTGTGTTATCATCACTATCTAGGAGGCGCAGCGAGAGGCGGTATGTGCCAGAGGGGATGTTTTCTGGCACACGAGGCGATTGGCGATCAATTAATAATTGGGGAGCAGCCCAGGCAGGGAAGGGGTAAGTGTTGTGGACAGGTTGGCTATTAGCCAAGATGAGACCTGTGTTATCGGGACGAATGATTTCCAAACGAGTGACCATATGGGGCTGGGTTTCAGTTGTTTGCCACCACAGGGCGAGATCAATTGGCTCACCGGTGGCAACGGTTGTTTGGCCACGTTCATATCCCAGCAACTGTAACCCGGGTCGCACTTGCTGCTCTAGAGGGAAAGGGGGCTGAGGCATATCACTGGGCAGTTGTTGGGCGGCAGCCACAGGGATATTTTCGATGATGAAGGCACTGCCAGCATAACGGCCGATGGCATCAAAACGAGGCAGGGCTTCGCCTGTGGCTGGATCAAATAGCCCCACGCGTAAACGGTAATGACCTGGCGGCATCCCCGCGGGCAACGGCAACTCCACTTGCTCAATGATATAGTCGCCTGATTCCCACTGGCGTGACGGGTAGGCGGCACTTTCTTTCTGGCTCCAGCGATGTTGCCATCTGTCTTCTAGATGGATGAAGGGTAGCAAATTGGTTATGGGTGGGGACAGGACACGCCAGAAAAGGGTAACCGTCGTTTTATTGCCAGCGATGGTCTCTTGTATATCGTAGCCTAATAATTCAATGCTGTTGCCAAAGTTGATATTGAGTGGGATAGGGGCTGGTGGGGCAATGGGACCGTTGCGGAGATAGGCGGTGAAGGCTGGGCTGTCATCTGGACCTGTGAATGACCCAGTGGCGAGTTGTCCTGATAAAAAAGGTTTGGCCCAATCTGGTTGAGGACTGTTGTGGGGATAGATATAAAGGGCTGGCCCTTCATTAGGGAAAACGAGAGCTCGGCTTTGGGGCAACCATTTGACACGCTCATATTGCTGACTGAGAAAGGCTAAGGTTGGATGCTGGTCATGTTCGCTGGCGAGGTAGATGGTGGTATCTGTCAAGTCTGTATTGTCTAGAAATTGGGCAACGGCCGTTAAATCGCCATCAGACTCAAAAAATAGCTCCGACTCTGTGCTCCACTGATTGGTATAAAGAAAGGAGGTGTAAATGCCACCAGCCAGCATAATCCCAGCACCGATAAGAAAAACGGCCGTTGTCAAGGACCAACTCTCTGGAAGATACCCCTCCAAAGTGGTCAAAAAGGTCATGAGACCAACAGCAGGCAAGTAAAAAATGAAGGGAATAAGGCCGATAGTGCGCAAATTGCTCGGCACGATTTCATTGGTGGCCAGGGCGGTGGGCAGCAGCATGATGAGAGGGGCCAGGATTAGCAAAAGAAGCGTTGCTTTTTGCCAATCAGTAGGCACGCGACGCAGACGGCTAATAGACATGCCCCAGCCAATGAGGAGTAAGCCGCCCCAGAACCAGTTGAATAACGGCCGTCCGGGCAAATTAAAACGCCAATAAGGATCACCACCGATAAAAAACATACTCAATGACTTAAGTATGCTCTCTTCCAAGCGCAGGCTTTCGCTGCCAGGGGCCACCTGACCAATTCGTACCCAAAAGGCCTCTGGATGGTTGAAGAAGTAGAAGCCAAGCGGAGCAAAGATGAGTAAGCCAATGAAGCCAAAAAGGGCTAGCTCTCTCCAACGTTGGCGCGGCTGAAGGAGGAGGGGGATGAGAGCCAGAAGCAATAAGACTGGGAAAATGCGAGCCGCCAGGTAGGTATAGGCCGTCAACCCTAAAAAGATGCCCCCGATAGCCAGCCATTGCCATTGGTGGTAGCGAAGACCGCGAAAAAAAGTGGCTAGTGTAACAGCTTGGAGTAGAGGTTGAGTGATAGCACGGAAGCCGAGTCGGCTAAGGAGTAAGTGCCAAAAGCTCACAGCCATCAGCGCGGCGGCAATGAGGGCGATGCGCCTGTCTAACAGCCATTCGCGTCCCAGCCAATAGGTGGCAGCAACGGTGAGAAGCCCAACGAAAGCGGCCGTTAGACGTAAGCTAAAGATTGAAACACCGAGGAGCCGCATTAGGCCACCGGCCAGGTAGAAGAACAGTACTTCTTTGCCTGTGTAGCTGCTGATGAAAATCGGCCGTTCTCCTTTCCAACCAATTTCGCTGGCTAATATGCCATTGGCAGCTTCATCATAGTGCAAGCCCGGTGGAACTGTTGCCAGATCGGGTAGGCGCAGGGCAGCAGCCACTAACAGACAGAGTAGCATGAAGAGCAGGGCATGGTAGCGCGTGACCTTGTGCATACGGGCGAATTGTAGCCTTGCCAGCGGTGTTCGTCGAAGCAAGGGACAGCTGGCTTATCCTATGTTTACACGTCATAAACCCTCCAGCTTGTTCCGTTTGTCACAAGCGGAGGTTTTGCGTAGTTTTGGCGTAGGTTCGACGTACAGTGATCGGCAAGGATATGGGGTAGAATCTGGAAGTGAAGAGTAAAAATCTCTTCTTCTTCTCCTCCTTTTAACGAGAGTTAGGTTTCGGCGTTCCTAACTCTCCAAAAAAATAGCGGCCTAGCCTAAGCTAGGCCGATTCTTTATCAACTTCATTTTTCTTCTCCTCCTTTTAATGAGGGTCAGGATTCGGCGTTCCTGACTCTCTAAAAAACTCACGGACTGGCCTTTGGGTCAGTCCGTTTTTATTTTCTGGGAATCAGGGATTGCTATAATCTGCCTATGACAACAACGCAAGAGACAGAAAATAGGTCAAATCAGGCGCAGGTGATGCGGGCTGCCGGGATTGTGGGAGCGGCCGTTTTGCTTAGTCGCCTTGTGGGTCTGGCACGAGATATTATTAAGGCTGACTTTTTGGGGTTGGGAGCTGGAGCCACTGCTTATGATACGGCCAGCCGCTTTCCAGAGGCTATTTTCTTGATTATTGCGGGCGGAGCCATTGGATCAGCTTTTATTCCCACGTTTTCGGCCTATTTTGCACGGGATGATGAAGAGGGGGGCTGGCATCTATTTGCCGCAGTGATTAATTTAGTGACGGTAGTGGTAACGGCCGTTGCCCTTTTCACCATGATTTTTGCCCGGCAATTTGTCACTTTTTTCTTGCATGAATTGGTGGTGGACGATCCCAGTTTGCTGGATGCGACTGTTAAACTGATGCGGATCATGCTTATTTCGCCCATTATATTTGGCGCAAGTGGTGTGATTATGGGAGCTTTAAATGCTCGACAGCACTTTTTGCTGCCAGCTTTAGCCCCCATCATCTACAATTTGGGCATCATTGGTGGCGCGATTTTGGGCAAGCCTGCCGAAGTGGGCATGGCTTGGGGTACAGTGGTGGGCGCTTTGGGACACTTGCTAATTCAGTTACCAGGTTTGAGGCAAAAGGGGGCGCGGTATACGGCCGTTTTTACTTTGCGTGATCCTGGTGTACAGCAAGTTTTGCGTTTGATGGCTCCACGTATCTTGGGCTTATCTTTTAGTGAGATCAATAAATTTGCCACTGTGTACCTCAGTGGTTTTATTTCGGCGGCAAGTGTGCCAGCTTTGCAGACGGCTTTGCGAATCATGATTATGCCGCAGGGTATATTGGGGCAAGCGATGGGCATTGCGGCCTTTCCTACTCTCTCTACATTGGCAGCCAAGTCAGCTTTGGCCGAAATGCGACAGATTTTGAGTCGTTCACTACGATTACTGCTCTTTTTGGGGCTGCCGGCTTCGATTTTGTTGATGCTGTTACGACGGCCGATCATCACTATTTTGTTAGAGCGTGGTCAATTTGGGGTAAGTGATACAGAGCTTGTGTCATGGGCCTTGCTTTTTTACGCGATTGGCTTGATTGCCTTGACATCACTAGAGGTAGTGGCACGGGCTTTTTACGCCCTGCGTGATACGTTGACACCGGTTCTGGCTGGCGGAGCGCAGGCAGTTTTAATGGTTGTGTTGAGCCAATGGTTCAGCGCAACTGTTTTCCCGGCACAAGGTTGGGAGGCTTCTGGTGGCTTGGCTTTAGGCTTTAGTTTGTCGAATTTTCTGGAACTATTTGTATTGTTAGGCTTGCTGCGGCGGAAGATGAGTGGGTTAAACGGCCGTTTCCTTCTTGACGGTCTTTGGCGTATGGGGTTAGCTGGCTTTTTGATGGCTGGCGCCATGTGGTTTGTTTTGGGTCAATTAGCTTCTCGATCTATTTGGTGGCAGGCAGTTGGTGGGAGTCTTGCGGGTGGGCTGGTTTATATAGGGGGCTGCTATTTCTTGCAGGTACAAGAGGTGACACAGTTTTGGGAAATCGGCCGTCGGGGACTGGCGGGACTAGCCAGAAAATAAAAAAGCCCGGCTAAAGCCGAGCCGTTTAAGCCAGTTGTTATGGAAATGTTAGTTGCCAGCGGAAACGGCCGCGTTATTGACAACCAAGGTTGAACTGGTTAGTAGTTCACTGTTGACCCACACTTCTACAGCGTATTCACCGGGTTGGAAGCCTTCTTCGGGGCTCAGGTAGACATAGCCAGGGCCATCATTGCCATAAGCCCATAGCTCATTGCCACCACTGACAACTTCACCATTATGCCGCCAAACCCAAGCCCACTCCATACCATCGGCCATTTCTTCGTAGCCAAATGTGGCATAAATGGTGAAATAACCTTCGGGGAAGATACGGCGCGGTTCAACAGCTTCCAAATCATTAGTGACTTCGGTGGAGAAGGCAAGAGAGGAGAGGTTGGTGCTGATGCTGAGGTCGGCCGTTGGCTCAAATTGGTCAAATTCAGAGGGGAGGGCGGAGGTAGCAGAAGGTGAGTTACTGCTGGAGTCTATTGGGTTAAGGAAGCGAAGAGAGGCATTGGTTGCGGCCGTTTCTTCAGCTTTGGCAGCTTCTATTTCTTCAGCTTCTACAGCTTCTTCAACGGCAGCCACAGCTTCACTAACTTCCGCTTGAGGTGGCTTATCATTGGTTAATAAAGCTGAGCGAACAGTTGTATCTTGAGGGTTTTGCCAAGCGTAGGTGCTTACGAAAAGACCTATCAAAACAAAACCAAAACAGCTTATGGAGTAATTCTGCAATCGCTTTTCGGCTTGACGACGGAGAAAAAAGTAAGGGGAACGCTTCATGTCTCGCCAGGCTTTAGCGGCATTTAGCGTTGTGATTAATACCAGAATTATTAGCGTGCCCAGTATCCAGGGCACAATCGTTCCACTCAAATTCAATAACAACTAAATAGAACCTCTTCCCAGATTCGGGGCGATTATAAGTAGGATTAGTTGTCCGTGCAAGTACACAACTGTACATAATGTGAGATTTTTGTCAAATGTCACCAAACTGCCCCCTGACTACCAACAAATTTAAGGAGTGAATAACGAGTCAAAAAGTATGAATGATTGATGAATTCACCAGAGAGTTTACAATTAGGCATATGATCGATGTAAAAGGTTTAATTAAAAATTACGGACTTAACCCTGTATTGCGTGGCATTGACCTGCATGTAGGTCAAGGGGAGTTTGTCGCTTTGGTTGGTCCGAATGGGGCTGGCAAAAGCACGATGATGCGAATTGTTTCCACATTATTGCAGCCAACGGCGGGGGATGTGATGATTGGCGGCTGGCCGTTAACCACGCATGCCCACAAGGTGAGGCGGCATATTGGGTTGGTTTCTCATCAGCCAATGCTATACGGAGATTTGAGTGCGGAGGAGAATCTGACATTTTTTGGGCGTTTGTATCAGTTGGAGGATCGAGAAGAGCGGGTAATGCAGGCGTTGAAGAAAGTGGGGTTGTTTGCCCGGCAGCGGGATGCAGTACGAACCTTTTCACGGGGGATGTTGCAACGATTGACGATTGCGCGAGCGACGCTGCATGAGCCGGACGTTCTGCTGTTAGATGAGCCATATACGGGTTTGGATCAAGATGCCTCCCATTTGTTGGACGATTTGTTACGAGCTGAGATGGAAAACGGCCGTACGATTCTCATGATCACTCACGATTTGGTACATGGTCTGAATCTTTGTTACAGGATTGCTATCTTAAATCGAGGCCGTATTGTGCAAGATATTGCCAGCGAGACAGTGGATGTAGGCGAATTTCTGGAACTATATGCGGAGGAGACAGGACGACGACAATAAAGTTATGAAGGAGTCAACTAACAGTTCCTTTTGGACGGCCGTTTGGGCCATTGCCCGGAAAGATTTACGTATTGAGCAACACACGCGCCAAACAATTAGCATTATGGCTATGTTTTCGCTCATTACTGTTGTTATGTTCAATTTTGCTTTGGAGGCCAATCTAGATGCAGCCCGCAATGTGGCGACGGGTTTGTTTTGGGCTACGATATTGCTAGCTAGCACCTTGGGTCTAAATCGCTCTTTGGCCATTGAGCGAGAGAACCAAGTAATGGATGCAGTACTGATTGCGCCCATTGAGCGCAATGCTGTTTTCTTGGGAAAGGTGATTAGCATCACCCTTTTCTCATTACTTTTAGAACTGCTTTTGGTTGTGATCTTCATTATATTCTTTAACAAGCCCTTTTGGCGGCCGCAAGTGTTGTTGATTTTACTCTTAGGCACAATTGGCTACATTGCGGCTGGTGTGATA
Source organism: Promineifilaceae bacterium (SeqCode) (assembly GCA_965223555.1). GTDB lineage: Bacteria > Chloroflexota > Anaerolineae > Promineifilales > Promineifilaceae > CBDCWU01. The sequence continues at coordinate 503,435 of CBDCWU010000009.1, read as the reverse complement.
GTGACTTCAATGACGATTCAGACGCGGACACGAGATGTATTGTTACCTGTTTTGCTGCTACCTTTGTCTTTGCCTTTGGTGTTGCCAGCGGCAACGGCCGTTTCTGCTTATATGTTTCCCACTCTACCACCCTTTAGTGAAGTACAAAGCCCTATTTTCCTGGTCATTCTTTATGACATCCTCATGCTTACGGCTGGCTTTTTCATCTATCATTATGTTGTAGAATCATAGTTCGGTAATCCATAATCCGATTGCCAACTACAAAAACTCCTGAGGTATCCCTTATGCTTATAACACAAAGGCTCGAACGCTTTATTCGTCCGCTTAACTGGATTGCCATTGTTGCTTTTTTTGCCAACATAGCCACTATTTTCTTTTACGCTCCAACCGAACGCACCATGGGCAATGTGCAGCGCATTTTCTATTTTCATGTGGGGACAGCTTGGGTTGGCGCGGTGGCCTTCTTTGTGGCTTTGGTATGTGGCGTGCTTTACCTACGCCGACCTCATCGGCAATGGGACACTATCGCTGTCTCGTCAGTAGAAATAGGTCTTGTCTTTTTTACAATGGCTATTGCAGCTGGCTCGGTCTGGGGCAAGCCAGCCTGGAACACTTGGTGGATTTGGAGCCCGCGCTTAACGCTGGTCACGATTGCCTGGCTGACATATGCGGCTTACTTTATGCTACGGGGGGCGTTAGAAGATGAGGAGAAGCGGGCGCGGTTTTCGGCCGTTTATGTCATTATCGCCTTCATCACTATCATCATGTCCTATTTTAGTATCCGCATCTTGCGCGATATTCACCCTGTGGTTGTGGGTGGTGCGCTAGAATCAGCCCAGGGTGCCGAAGAGGGCTTGCAAGAATTTGCGCCCGGTATTGAATCCATGAGGATGGGCATCACTCTCACGGTTAGTGTCACCGCCTTTACCTTTCTGTATGCAGCCTGGTTAGCCAATCGTGTGCGCTTGCAACGGTTAAGCGAAGAGGCAAATCTCCTCAAAATGCGCGTAGCCGTTAGATTGCAGGGGGAACAAGCATGAACTACCTGCTATTATTAACCATTTTACTCCAAGCTGGCGTTGGTGATCCCAACCGCTTCAATAATTTCCTTATTTTGGGTTATGGCGTTATGTGGGTTATCGGCATGATTTATGTTGCTAGTTTGCTTTTACGGCAGCGAAATGTGCAACAAGACTTGCAACTGATGCAAAGAATCTTACGGGAAGATGAAGAATCGGCCGATTCGTAAGCCATCTCACCTTCCTTAAGAACTTTCTCAGATACTGGTAGATAGGTAAGACCGCCCTAAAGTAGAGCGTCTAGCAACACAACATATAATCGAGGTAACCCGTATGGAAAAAACAGTATCTGCCCCCCCTAAATCCCTCTCCAATGGCCAAAAGTTACTTATAGCCATTGTGGGCATTGTCATTGCTTTTCTCATTTTAGGTACGTTTAATCAGACAAGCAGCCCCGATGAGTTCGCCTTTGGCATTCAGACTCAGCCGTTTGTAGTTTTGGCTGTTTTGGCCTTTGCTGGCGGCATTCTCAGCTTTGTTTCGCCCTGTACTTTGCCTGTCCTCACGGCTTATTTCGCTTTTGCCTTTCAGAGTGACCGATCACGTATTGCTTCCAATACGTTGGCCTTTATGCTCGGCTTGGCCACGACTTTTAGTCTGTTTGGCGCGGTAGGCTTTGCGGTGGGGCGTGTGTTATTACAAAATCAACAGGTGATTTTATTAGTAGGAGGAGCGGCCGTTCTTGTCTTTGGTGTGATGAGCTTGCTAGGGGGCGGCTTTGGCGGCATGTCTAAAATTGGTGCAGATGGCGGCGGCCCCAGCCCCACTATGAAGGGTTCCTATCTCTTTGGCCTCTCCTTTGCTGTAGGCTGGTCGAGCTGTGTTGGCCCCATTCTTGGCTCGGTATTGACCTTAGCAGCCCAAACGACCTCTGTTTGGCGAGGCATGATGCTACTTTTCATTTACACCATTGGCTTGGGCTTGCCCTTACTCATTGTTTCCACTTTCTTTGGCCGAGCCAGCCGCAAGGGCTTATTTTGGCGACTCTTGCGAGGCAAAGGCTGGGATTGGGACACCCACATGATTGTGGTTGGCGTGGTCTGGGCTTTGGCTATCTGGCGTGTTCTGGTGCCGTTGACAGAGTATGCTTTCCGCCGCTTTATCTTTTTTGAGGGGCAAATCTTCACGTTGGGTCATGAAATTGGGCTGTTGTTTATTACGCTGTTGGGAGCGGCTCTGTGGGTGTTCACAAGTCCGGCAGACCGACGAACCACGATTCACTTGCATACGACGCAGTTGGTGACGGGGGCTTTGTTTATCCTGATTGGTATCATGATGTTAGAGGCGCAATTGACGATAATTAATGGCCTTTTCCAAGAGTGGTTTGTGGCTATTGATGAACGTATGTTTGAAGTTCAGGAGTGGTTAGTATCCGTATTTAGTAGTTAGTGCCCATTCGCGAATAAAGTATGGAATCGGCGAATGGGTTTTAGGTGTATCATGACTGAATGGAATGAATTAGAACAAGTGCAAAAAGCGGAAAACGGCCGTTCTCCTCTCCTAGTTATCGTTGGCATTGTTATCCTAGGAGCAGCCATCGTCCTGCTAATTTTTGGCGGCAAAAGCCCCTTGGCTAGGGAAGAAACAGCTGACACCATTGCCCAACAAATCCCCAGCCTAGACAACACCTCTGGGGTTGCTGACTTACCCAACAGCAGTAGCCTTCTCAAGGTGGGCAATAGTGCCCATGATTTTGACCTGAAAGACCTGGAAGGCAATAGAATTGCTCTGGCTGATTTTGAAGGGCAACCTGTTATCCTAAATTTCTGGGCCACGTGGTGTGCCCCCTGTCGTATCGAAATGCCCGAACTCCAGGCCACCCACGAAAAATATAAAGATGACGGCCTCGTCATCCTGGCCCTCAATCAAGATGAATCTCCAGAGACAGTGCGTTCCTTCTTCTATGACCAGCTTGGGCTCACCTTCACGCCCGTTTTGGATGTTGATCAGCTTGTGGCTGAACAGTATGGTGTTTTTAATTACCCATCTACCTTCTTCATCAACGGCGATGGCGTTATCACTGCCATCCATCGCGGCCCCGTTCTACAATCACAGATAGACGGCTATCTGGCCGATACGATTCAGTAAACGGTCGTCAGTTAACAGTAAACAGTCGTCAGTTAACAGTAATCAGGGTACAGTTCACCCCCAACTGCTTACTGCTTACTGAACACTGATAACTATGACAACTCCTCCTAAACAACCTGTAACTGGCTGGCAGCGTTCTCTCGTTATTGGCCTTGATAGACTCCTCTATAAATTTAGTAAACATTGGCTGGGTGTCTTCAATGTGATCGCCTTCATTTATGTGGGCTTGCCCATTTTGGCTCCGATCCTCATGAATGCAGGCGTGACTGGCCCGGCCCGCACCGTCTATGCTATGTATGGGCCGATGTGCCACCAGATGGCCTCCCGCTCCTTTTTCTTGTTTGGCGAACAAGAGGCCTACCCCCGTGAACTAGCGGGCACAGAATACACGCCCATTGAAGCCTATATGTCCGACATTCCCGAATTTGCTGATGTTTCTACTGATCCTGTTGAGTGGCCTGAGTTCCTTCTGCCAGCCCGCCAATTCTTGGGCAATGAGCAAATGGGCTACAAGATGGCTCTTTGTGAGCGAGATATAGGCATTTATCTCTTTGTTTTTCTGGGGGGGCTCATTTACCCCTTTGTGCGCCGCTATACGCGCATTCGGGCTTTGTCGCCTATGGCTTTCCTCATTTTGGGTATGGGGCCAATTGGCTTGGATGGCTTCACGCAGTTGTTGAGCATGTATGGCATTGCTCTGAATGCCTCGTTCATGGAAGCTACTTTCCCCTTGCGGGAAAGCACACCGTTGCTGCGTACCTTCACGGGGGCCTGGTTTGGCCTTTGCCTGGTCTGGGTGGCCTACCCGCGTATTGGGATTAGCCTACAACGGACACAACGCGATCTAGAAACAAAATTACGCCGGATTGGGGAACTGGGGAACGAGACTGGAGATTAGAGATTATTCCGTATACCTGCCCAATATTATGGTGGCGTTGTGGCCGCCGAGGCCGAAGCCGTTGGACATGGTGATGTTTACAGTAGTCGGGCGCGGGGTATTGGTTACATAGTCAAGGTCACATTCGGGGTCGGGGGTTTCGTAGTTCATGGTGGGAGGCAGGGTGTTGCTGGCGATGGCTTGGAGGCAAACGGCCGCTTCCAAAGCCCCTGCCGCCCCTAACAAATGTCCATGTATAGATTTCGTAGAGCTAACAGGCACATCGTAGGCGCGTTCACCAAAGACCGTTTTGATAGCGGCCGTTTCCCCTTTATCGTTTAATTGCGTGGCTGTGCCGTGGGCATTGATATAATCAATCTCGCTGCCATCAAAACCAGCATCATCAAGAGCATTGCGCATGGATTTGACCGCCCCTTCCCCATTTTTGGCAGGCATAGCCAGGTGATAGGCATCGGCACTAGTGCCATAGCCCAATATTTCGCCATAGATGTGTGCCCCACGAGCTTGGGCCTGTGTTAATGTTTCCAGCACAAAAACGGCCGCTCCCTCACTAGTCACAAAACCGTCACGATTGAGGTCAAACGGCCGTAAGGCCCCTTGTGGGTTCTCATTATGTTGTGACATGGCTCCCATCACGCCAAAGCCAGCGATGGCCAGTGGGTTAATACAGGCCTCTGAACCACCGGCTATCACAGCATCCACGGCACCTCTCTGGATCAATTTGGCTGCCTCGCCCAGAGCATTATTGCCAGTGGCGCAGGCTGTGGCCACCGACATATTGGGGCCGCGCATACCGTGGGTGATGGAGATAGCGGCTGCTGGTGTATCCGGCAGCATCATGGGCACAAAGAAGGGGTTGACGCGGCTAGGGCCACGCTCATGCAAAATCCGAGTGCTTTCCATGATCGGCTCCATGCTGCCCATGCCGCTGCCCAAAATCACGCCGACTCTATCACGATTATCTTCGTTAATGATGAGTTGGGCATCTTTGAGGGCCTGATCGGTGGCTGCTAACGCAAATTGGGTCATACGCGACATACGCCGTGCCTCTTTACGACCAAAAAAGGCACTGGGGTCAAACTCTTTTACTTCACCAGCAAAGCGGGTTTTGTGCTGACTGGCATCAAAGTGGGTGATGGGGCCAATGCCGCTTTCGCCCTGCATGATTTTTTGCCAGGTTGTTTCTAAATCATGTCCTAATGGGTTATAGGTTCCGATGCCGGTAATGACTACCCGTTGTTTTTCGTTCATTCAGCCTCCAATAAAAACGGCCGTTTCTACGGCCGTTTATTCTCCCCATTATAACCCTATAATATGCGCAAGGATACGCAAGCGTGAAGATACGCGCTTGTCTCGTTCTAAGCCGGTGCTACCTTCAAGCCGGGTACGGCATAGGGAATGTAGACGAGACCGAGAGGATTGCCCTCTTGCAACAAGTCAAGGCGGGCATCTCGCACGGCTTCGCCCAAGGTTTTGCCTCCTTGCAAGAACTGCTGCAAGCACGCTTCGGCGAAGGCCACCGCCAGGGGCTCAAAAATAGTGATCTCGGTGCCGACGACACCAGCCGCATTGGAGGTTTGGATGAAGGATTGGACAAAGTTGAGGGCATATTTGGGGGTAACGGCCGTTGTGTGGCAGCCATTAATAAAAACAAGGGGTCGATTGCCCCGCCAACGAACTCGTTTGTTAAACAAGGTAGCGGTTGTTAACCAGTCGCCAGAAGGATCACCCACGCTGATAAAGGGCACACCTGCTTGGGTCAAACCACCATGGCAGTAGAAGTAGACGACTTGTGATTTGGTAGATTTCATCAAATCTACAGCCGCATCCCGGTTGTCAGCGTATTCCTCAGTGGTGGCCAAGTTGAGATCACGTAGGGCTTGTTCATGTTTCGGCCTTTCGCGGAAGTTCTTGTCTGTGGAAACACTCATGGCAATCTGGGGTGCATCAGTATAGGTGATGGTCACAGGCGCATCATCACCCTCTTCTCCATCTTTTTTGATGGAAACGGGCAAGCCTAGGCTATGCCGAAAACCCCAAAAGCCGCTAGGACAAACGGCCGTGTCTTCATTGTAGCTAGGACACTCGCCTTGGAAACAGGCTGTTTCGGCCAAAGGCTGCTTGCTCTGCAATGCCTCCAAGAAGGTTTCGCACAGCGTCATCATCCTGGTTTCTTTACCGTCATCCAGAGGATGATCATAGAACAGGGCTGCGGGAACAACTAGACTAGAATCTACTTTGCTGGCAATTTGTAGTTGGCCCGGTTGTTTCATCATCACTTCCAAGTCCCAGGCGTTCTCTATGCCCCCTACCAGTTTGGTGATGAGCGTGGTGTAGAAGCGACGGCCCCGAATGGCGAGAGTGAATATATCGGCACGCAGACGATCTAGATGTAGACGATCATCGTCATAGCGGTACTTTTTGCCGCTTGCATATTCCCTTTCATCGCCCCAGGCCACTTTGCGTAAGCCGCCTCGGGCCATTTCGATGAGATTTTCTAGGGCGCCTTCGGTAAGGGTAGATTCGTTTTTGAAGCTGTTTTGGCCGAAGAAGCGGAAGCCATGTGTACCATTGCCATTGTCGTTGAGCATGACGCTCATGGTGTTGGTTCCCATACCTTCTAGCACCTCGCCGTTAAGGGATTTGGACAAGGTGTAATCAAGGCGGGAGGCCAACGCTGGACGACGGCCAGCAACAGGATTGGCCTCGACTTTGACACGAACGAGGCGGGATTGGATGAGGGTTTGTTTGTAGTAGATGTTGCAGCGCAGGCGTTGGGGGCGTTCGCGAGCGGCCGTTTCCACGGGGAAGAACAGACGTTTGTTCAACATTTCTTCACCAACGGCTGGTTCGGCTACACGAGTAAGAACAGTCACGCGGCCATCGGCCTCGATTTGGATACGGCCGATGTCCTGGCCTGGTGTTAGGAGCAATTCATTCTCAAAGCCGTATAGAGCCACATCTAGTTCGGCTCCTGGGGGAATTTCCTCTGGTAGTTCGGTGGGAATCACTTCAATAGAACCGGCAATAGGGGAACCGACTTCCAGCCAAAAATAGTAGAGGGTGGCTGGGCACAAGGGTAATTCTGGAGAGTAGGGGGTGGCGGCATCACCTTCATCGGCAAAACCCGTATTGACGATGCGTTCTGGTGACCCATTTGCGGAGGGGGAGGCTGAATCTCTATCGGCAAACTCTGCCCCCATGCTGGCTGAGCCGAGAGATGGGGCAGGGATGCTAGGGCGTAGGGTGCTGCGGTCGGTGCGATCAGGGGGGAAATAACGCTCAAATGTGGCCGCAAAGCCGCCACGGTTGAAAATGAGGTCTTTGAGTTGACGGGCTGCATCCTCAGATAGTTCTTGGCCAGCGTCAGCTAGTTCGGCCACAGTGCCATCTGGATCAGCCTCATATTTTTGGAGCAGATCTGCATCTTGGTTAAACCAGAGTAGTACTTGTTTGATCTGCTCACGCCTGTCTAGGTCTTTAAGTTGTTGGGTCATATGGGCCTCCAAAGATGAGAGAGACTATAAACTAGGAATTAGGAGATTACAGTCTCCAAGTGCTAGCTGCTAGCCTTTCGGTGTCGTAAAAATCTTGACCAGAATATAGAAATTATTCGCGACCACCTTGACTGCTTTCATCAAGACTCATGCTGGTGACTGATTGACGTACAAATTCAGGGATGAATTCGTCACTGCTTAGATTATGACGACGGCCGTCCAAAAACCAATCTACTGTGAAATTCTTAGACAGACGCACCCACAATAACAGGAATAGGAAATAACCGAAAAAGCCGACGAAGAGGCCAATTCCATAAGCGCCAAAAAGATCGGTGCTATTGGGGAAAAGGGCCAAAATCGCACCTCCGCCAATAATGCCAATGAGCGTCGTTAGATCACTCCATTGTACATCTTCTTTACGGTAGCGGTTAATGAAATACACAAACCAGCCAATGATAAAGCCGAAGCCACCAGCACCTATGAGTTGAACAGTTGAGGTTGTTGCATCGGCCACTTCTGATATGAGTTCGGGTTCTGCTTGGAATAACATGGAAGTCACCTCCATTACGCAATGACGTGATTACGTAATTATGTCATTTTGTCTCGAATGGATTTGCGCCAAGAGACATGCATGATGAATGAAAAGGCCATCGCCAAGAAGAAGAGGACGATGGATTGGACGCTGAAGAAGTAGAGATAAAGCTGTATAGCCAAGAAGGCTGTGGCGACAGCGAAGGTGAGAAGGCCGATGAGGCGGGGCAGACGTTGAGCAGGGAATTTGTATAGGAGGAAGAGCCATCCCCAGACAAAACCGAAACTGATGCTACTAATCGCTGTCATGTACCTACCTTAGTGATGTGAATACGCTGGGGAGAGAATAGCATAGTGGCAGGTCATGGGCAAGAGAAATTGACGATTTGCGATTTGCGATTTACGATTGGGGGCATGTATGTAGGAGTTGTGACGGGAACGGTGGTGGCCATGGTGAAACATGGGGCGTTTAACGGCCGTAAATTACTCATTGTAGATCACTTAGATACAGAGGATGAGCCCACTGGGGCTTATGATATCTGTGTGGACACGGTGCAAGCGGGTGTGGGCGACCGGGTGTTGGTGCTGGATGAGGGTAATGGGGCACGGCAGGTGTTGGGGCTGCAAACTGCCCCAATTCGAGCAGTAGTAGTGGGAGTTGTGGATCAGTTTACAGTAAGCAGTGGTCAGTAATCAGTTTTCAGTCTGAACTAAAAAAGCGAGTTCGGTTTCAAACTCAAATTGTTGGAATTGCCAATTGTGGCCTTGGGCGAGGTTGTGGAAGTGGGTGGTATAGTTGGCTGCCATATTTTTGCGGCGACCACCAAGGCTTTGGGTGGGGTAGGTGATGAGGAGGTAACGGCCGTTTACCTGATCCAACAATCTCTGTGCTGCCGATTTATCTACTTGCTCTAAACAGGGCAAGGTTTTTAAGATGAGGATGAGATCGGCGGGTTCGGTGGGTGGATGGCCGATCACGTCCCGCATCTCTGCTTGCCCCTTGATGCCAGTCAGCTTTATAAAACCATTGAGAAAGGCAATCATGTCGCCATAAACGTCATAGGCCTGATATTCAGCATCTGGGGGGAGCAGCATCCAGGGGATGGCCAGAGGGTTGAGACCACAGGCAATGTCTATGAGGCTGTGGATGGGGGGTAATTGGGCAAAGATAGTGCGGTAGAAGTCGTCGAGGATGGGCAGACGCTCACGGGTAGAGGCGTGGTGGCGCATCAGTTGGCGCAGGACGGCGGGACGATCATCTGCTTCATGCAGCAGGCTTAAGCTTGCTTCATAATCCACTTTGGCTTCAAAATAAGCTCCGCCTACTTGATGCAGCTTATTCTTAGTGGCCTTCACGGCTTCCTTCATATTGCGTCGCACCGCCAATTCGCGCTCGCCAATGCGTCGCACTAAGTCGGGGCTGATGTGGCGATACTTGGCAGCATTTAGTATGGAATCTACAAGTTTGTCCAAATATGACATGGTTCGCAAGTGTAACAACTGTTATTCGATTCGCACATGGTAGAAAATAGAAAGCGATCACATTGTTTATAATAAGGTATAATTGCTCTATGCCTTCAAAAGATGAAATTCACGGCATCGTGAAAATGGCCTTAATCAAAGACGGGTGGACAATTACCCATGATCCATTCTTTTTGCGTTTGGGATCCATGCGTACTTATGGAGATATGGGGGCAGAACGGCCTTTTGCTGCTACTAGAGGAATGCAAAAAATTCTTGTAGAAGTAAAGAGTTTTGTAGGGAGATCGGCCGTTTATGATTTGGAGCAAGCCGTTGGCCAATTGGCATTTATAAAGCACTTTTGGTTGAAGTAGAGCCAGAAAGAGAAGTGTATCTAGCAGTCAGTACAACTGTTTATGCTTCGCTCTTTGATACAATAGCCGGACAAGTCATTAAGCGCGAATTAGGTATAGCACTTTGTGTCGTTGATCTGGAGCTGAATGAGGTGGTGCAATGGATCAAGTAAACCAATATCGACTCATTATTGAACGTATTTTAGGTGACCATCTGGAATTCCTGGCAGATGATAAAGAAGTTGAAGCAGTACGAGTGGTTGATGAGCACAGTGAAAACTATTTACTCATTGGGGAGCAGTAAAAACTCGTTAGATAGCAAAAGGAAGAGAGGTAGGGTTGTTTACAACCTCATCCCATTGACCACTGAGCCAAAGGGCTCGTGCTTTGGCAACCAAACGCGCCCCGCCTTCAAGCCATTGTGCTCCAGAACGTTTTAAGCGCATGGCCCCAATTTGTTTGCAGCCACTTTCAACGGTGCCACTGCCAACGAAATAGCCTTGAGCACGAAAATTAGCATAATCCATGCGAGGCAGATTGTTCTGAAAATAGGTCGCTGCCTTTGTAGCTGGTTCTAAGACAGCCGAATGGTCGGCCAAGGTCAAACAGGCATCAATGACAGTTTGGGTACGGCTAAACCAAAGATGTTCTTTCATCGTAGCCATCCATGCCATTTGTTGCTCTTTTTCAGAGAACAAAGCTTGAGCCACGGGAGTCAGGTACTCAACAGCATGGTACCAATCCAAAATTTGGATAGCCTCTGGGAAGTTCTCCTCAACCAAACGCCAAATCCACTTCGCTCCATCGCAGACAAATATCAATTCTTGTGCTTGGTCGGCTAAATAGTGCGCCCCTGTTGCCCACAATAGAGAAGAAAATGCTTCTGCCTCTTGAATATCACAATGATAGCGGATATTCGTCGCTTTCAACGCCTCTAACTCCCCAACACGCTTCTTGTATCTGCTGGGCCACTGACGCTCGGACACAGGACTCACTTCATACCAGCACACCGTTTTTAGCTCTCGCCACTCAGTGTGAGTCGGCACCATGACCCCATCCATCGACCCATACAATCGTCGGGGGGCATCAGTTTCCTGTCGAGTTGCGTCATTCATATAATGATGCCAATCACTCAACCGCTTCCACTTTTCCTCAAGCGCATCTTGCTTCTCTCCCACCCACTGAACCGCTTTTCGGATACTATTATCACTGATTTGGACCAGCAGTAACTCTTGGGCCAACTCAGCTGCTTCATCAAATGACGTTTGGATACCCAACAAGGCTAACAGCGCCTTGAGTCCTTGACTCATTTCGCCGGGTTTTATCTGCAATCGTCTGTCCAATGGCTTTTTCCCCTGACCACAGTGATGACAGATGTAATAACTTCTCTTGTAGTAGGCTCGTCCAAAGACTGTAATTACCATCCCCTCCCGTCGGCTACAATAAGTTGCTTGATGCTGACAGGAACAGCGCACAGTTGGCTCCACAACGTCAACTTTTTCTAATGCCTGACCGATTGCACGTCGTCCAACATCTTGCAGTATCTGACGCATACCTTGTTCTATATCTCCTAGGCTCACATTGCCTTCTGTTGCAATACCCTCAGCGATGGCATCGCTTAATAGCGTTGCCATTTGGTTGACCACATCTTTATTCTGCCCTGTGTTAAAATCCATTGGAGCCTCCTGCGTTTTTTGTTTTGCTTTGTCAATGGTTAAACAAAATCACAGTTGGCTCTTTTTGTCCATCTTTTTCCCTTACGAGTTTTTACTACACCCACTCATTGAGATAGGTTGGCAGCATCCGCGACGTGTTTATAATGTTGTATTTCACATTCGTCTCAAGGATGACAAGATTTGGGTGGAACAGGATTGGACACGGAAAGGTATAGGGCATCAATTAACGGAAGCGGGTATACCAGCCGAATTTATTGAGTTAGGTTATCAACCTCCTGAAATGCGCCCCTATGTTGCTTTAAAAACGGCCACATAATTACCAGATTATGTAATTTCGCATGTTTTCCATCAACTGCATCATAAAGCGCAGGTTGTGCAGGGTGGCGAGGCGGGGATAGAGGCTGTCGTTGATTTGGTGCAGGTGGTGAAGGTAGCCAAACGTATAGTGAGTGCAGGTGGGGCAGTTGCAGTAGGGGCTGATGGGCTGATTGGCTTTGATATGCTTTTTATCAGCCGGGTAGAGGTAGCTGAACCAGTCGCCGCGTAGGGGTTGGCTGGGGTCGGTGGTGAAGGTGTAGAGACGGCCGTGTCGGGCATCACGGGTGGGCATGGTGCTGTCGAAAAGCTCATAACCCATTTGCACACATTCTAGGATACTGCGTGGATGGCCCACGCCGAGGGCATGGACGGGGTATTGGCGCGGAACTAGTTCGCGCACAGTGTTGAGCATATCACTGAGCAGGTTGTTATTTTTGTCTAGCGGCCAGCCACCATAGCCATAACCATCGAAGCCGATTTCTAACAGTTGTTCGGCGCACTGTTGGCGCAGCTCGCCTGAGCCGCCCCCTTGAATGACGGCGACGAGAAACGGCCGTTTCCCCTCCGCCACCCTCTTTTCATCCAGCAAACGAACAAACTCCGCCTTACAGCGTTTGGCCCAAGCCACTGTGCGCTGCACGGATTCGGTTTGGGTGGCAAGAGAATCATCAATATGGGTGCAGTCATCCAGGCAAATGACCACATCACTGCCATAGCTGAGTTGCAGTTGAATACTTTTTTCGGGCGTGAAGTTGATCTTGCGCGTGCTGTTATCCAGACGGAAGGTGGCTCCTTTGTTGCTGATGGAGCCGCTTTTGGGGTTTTGGCGAATGAGCGAATATACTTGGAACCCGCCAGAGTCGGTAAAGATGGGGCGTGGCCAGCCGGACATCTGGTGTAAGCCACCGAGTGATTGAATGGTGGAGGAGCCAGGTCGCTGCATCAGATGGTAGACGTTCATTTGCACAGCCTGAATACCAATGGCTTCTAAATCTTGAGCATCCACGGCGCGAACTACACCTTGAGTACCATCGGGCAGGAAAGCAGGCAGTTGCAGTTGACCGTGAGGGAGGCTGAGGGTTTTAAGCATAGATTAATATAAAGTGGTAATTGGTTAACGGCTCACCGATTACCGATCACGGATTACCGGATGATGCAGATACCAGATGATTTTTGGACTAAGATGCAAGGGTTGCTGGGGGCGGAGTTTGAGGCGTTTAGGGCCACTTTTGAACAGCCTGTGCATCGCGGGTTGCGTGTCAATACATTAAAGATGTCGGCGGAGGATTTTAGCAGGAAACGGCCGTTTGCGCTTGAAGCCGTCGGTGATTTTGAGCCAGCTGGTTTCCGCGTGATGGATGAGAGTCAACCCGGCAACCATCCTTATCATGCGGCAGGGCTGTATTATATGCAGGAGCCAGCAGCGATGACGGTGGGGGCCTTGCTGCGACCCCAGCCGGGAGAGTGGGTGCTAGACTTGGCGGCGGCACCGGGCGGCAAGAGTACGCATATTGCCTCACTTTTGGGCAACGAAGGGCTGCTCGTTACTAATGATATAGATAGAAAGCGGGTGCGCTTTTTGACTGAAAATTTGGGGCGATGGGGGGCAAAAAATACGATAATTGCCAACAGCCCGCCGGAGCAGTTGGCACGAGTCTGGGGGGCTGTGTTTGATCGGGTATTGTTGGATGCGCCTTGTTCGGGCGAGGGGATGTGGCGGCGGCTGGGTCAACTAGAATGGAGTGAAAGCATAGTGGCTGCTTGTGCCCGGCGGCAAGCGAGAATTTTGGAGTCGGCGGCTAAGTTGGTGCGGCCCGGTGGGGTGCTAATGTATGCAACGTGTACCTTTTCGGTGGAGGAGAATGAGGGGGTGATCGGCCGTTTTCTTGATGCTCATCCCGATTTTGAACTCATCAGCTTGCCGCGCTTCGGGGGCTTTGCTCCGGGTATTGGGGCGGATTTCGCGGGTGCAGTACGTTTGTGGCCCCATCGCTTCCGGGGTGAGGGGCATTTTGTGGTGGGGATGAGGAGAGTGGGAGATGGGGAGATGGGGAGACGACTAGAGACTGGAGATTGGAGATTACGCCCTGCACAATTCGCATCACGCGATCTGCGAGTATGGCATAAGTTTGCGCGAGAGGTTTTGCAGGTGGATTGGGATGAAGAGAGGTTGGGAGTGTGGAACGGCCGTCTCTTGCTATTGCCGGACTCAATGCCGGACACAAAAGGGGTGCGACTGGCGCGGCTAGGAGTGGAGTTGGGAGAACTGCGGCGGGGATATTTCAGGCCGAGACATCAACTGGCATTGACGCTGGGACCGGAGGAAGCGGGGGCAGCAGTGGATTTTGATTTGGAGGATGAACGGGTGGGGGCCTATTTGGCTGGGGCAGATGTGCCGATTAGAGAGGAAGTGCGTGGGTGGGTATTGGTGCGCGTAGATGGTTTTGGCATTGGTTGGGGCAAGGGGGTAAACGGCCGTCTCAAGAACCATTATCCCCATGCTTGGCGACGATCACCAAACAGATGGTTCAAGCAGAAATGACGCTGAATCATCTGTATAAGGCCAATCCAAGAAAATAATGATCCCAACTAACCAATGTCCCCTGGATTGGCTTGAGGCTTTTTAGGTGTTGAGCGGGATCGTTTAATTTTTGAGAAAGCCTAACTGTCGTTGTGAATGACACACCAATTGATGTAAGGCCGTAATCAAACCTAACATCATCCAAAAAAGGAAGCCGGGTTTTGCACCTAGAGCCACGGTGTCCAACAGGCCATAGACAAAATAAGCCAGGAGAGACGCAGCAAAGCCAACGGCCAATATCTTGGGCACGTTATGGGTGGCGTTGCGCCATGTTTGCCACAACATGGCGGCCGCGCCGAACCAAATCGCCAGATAGGCGATGAGTCCAGGCAGACCCAGATCGAGTGCAGTTTGCAGCAGATGATTATGAGCATGGGCAATATCGGTGTCGGGTGAAATGAGGAAAAGGGGATAGAGGATATGAACGACGCGGCGAAAGTTGTTCATGCCCATGCCCGTAAAGGGGAAATCTTGTATGCCATAAATGGCGCGTGACCAGATTTCGAGACGGCCGTCTAGGGCATTGATCACATTGCCGTCTTCTATCCCTACCTGGTCAAATAACAAGCCCGTGATCTGTTCTGAGCCGACGCTTGACATAAGTATGCCGCCGACTAATACAGCGACAGCTAATGCACCCAACAAAAACCATTTCCAGCGTCGCAAAGCAATAACTACCATCAGCAATATCCCTAGGCCAAAGCCAAGTAGTGCGCCACGTGATTGGGTGATGAGTAAAACAGCGATGAGGAAAAGGGAAACGGCCGTTGCTGCCAACAGGATCATTATTGCCGGGAATAACCGTACTTGATGCCGAAGTTGTGTAAAATGCCGCCACAAGCCCCAGGCTACAACGATGGCGATTGGGGCTAGCCACAAAAGCATACCCGCCGTCTGATTGTCGTTTACATAGCCCTGAGGGCCAAGCAAGTTTGTGATTTGAGGGGGTAACAAGGCTACAGTGTTTCGCAGCAGGGGCAAGTTGCGCGATTGTGGCATGGTGAGTAAGGCTAAGCCTGTGAGGCCAATACCTGTACTAAGGTGGATGAATAGGCCAATCGTAAAACGTCGCCAGGAAACGGCCGTTGCCGCCACCACCGCAAAATAAAGGGCGATGCCATAGGTGAGGCCAGCGATTTTGCCCAAGCTAAACAGCATATCATATGTGGCATATAGGCTGGCTAAGACAGTGAGCAAGAGTAGAATCAACGAAATGGTAAGAGGGGTTTGGGGCAGGAAACGGCCGTATCCCATTTTGCGTATTCCCCACAACACAGGGATTAAGGCCAAAGCTACAACCCGCGTTGGCGATGGGAACATTGCCAACGGCAGCAGAACCATCATAAAAAGCCATTCATAATTAGCGATGTTGCGACAAAAATGTTTGAATCTTGTGATTGCCATTGTGCAAGTCTGATTATGTGTCAAATACGGCCGTAGCGCACTACGTTCCATAAATGCCGCCAATGGCTTACTTTAACGCCATAACGGGCATCGAGCCAAGCGGATTCCGGCCAAAGGGTACGGAAAAGGAGTATGAGCATATCGCGGGGGCGGTCTACCAGCAGCAAAAGAAGAATGTAGCGCGAATGTGAACGTTTGGCTTCGCGGCCAGCGACAACGGATTCTACTGACACATAACGGTGTAGCAGGTGTCGGCGCAAGCGGGATGGCTGTAGCTGTGACAACACCTCATCCAATCTATCTAGGCCAATCAGTTGTTCTAACAAGGTTAGGGCTGTGTAAACGGCCGTTGCCACTTGCCATTTTTGGGCGCGGTCAGCCACAATTTGCCAATCGACCCCCCGCTTTTGGGCGGTCAAAGCCATATCCACTAAATGGCGCGTGGTTAAAATATCAAATTGATGGTTGATAGACATGTGGATGGCTGAGTGGATGATCATATCTTCTGCGGCCAGTTGATAGGCTAAGCCATCTGGCAATGGCTCTTTGCGTGACCAAATGGCCGTATCGTCAATAGCGGCCGTGTGTTGCAACCACCAACCCGGGAAAGGAGACCATTGTAATTCGATTAACCCCCAGACCGCGTCTGGCTGGACAAAACATATTTCCCCTTTAGATTGCTGTTGCAAGGCTAACGGCCGTTCTGCTTTCTCCTGCCTTTGCTGATAGCCTAAAGCCAGCAATGCCTCGACCGCACGCGGCACATCTGCATCTTGAACCCATAAATCAATATCTGACATAATGCGCCCAAGGGGATCGTCGTAGACAGTTTGCCCCAAAGCTGCCCCTTTTAGCAGAATCAAGGGGATGTTTTCTTGCACAAAGGCATTTGTTATCTGCGCCAAATTGGAAAAATGGATACCTATCTGAGCCATAGCCGTGAAGGTATCAGCTTGCAACAACTGAGCCAATTCTGGCGCGTTTTGCCTAAATTTAGCATGAGCCAGTGGCCCTAATTCCCGTTCGATCAACCAATTGGCTGAGGCTGTCCTGTTTTGTTGTGCGGAGAAACGGCCGTGTTCATCAGATATTCCCGCCAAACACCGTAAAAGCAAACGAGCCGTAGCCACGTCTGGCCACGGCTCGTGTAATAATCGTTCAGGCGTATTTGTGATCATAGAGTTCTATATTTATCAGCTCGGCAGCGTTTTTAGGGCTGACGATTAGAGATGATCCTGATTAACCACGAAGAGACACAAAGGACACAAAATAAGCTGCTTCGCTTATTACTCTTCGTGTTTTTTCGTGCGCCTTCGTGGACGAATTTTATTTAGGAACAACTCTATTAAATAAAATCGGGCATTGAATCGTCAGCTTTAAGGAGCGGGATAGGTCTAAGTTCCTGGTATTATTTTGGTTCCACTCCTTAGCGTAAGGTTATCAGATAAAGGGAGGGAACGGCCGTTTACAACAGATGGCTCAACCTTAAATCCTCCCACTGGCACATATTCTGGCACCAACGCCTGCAAACCAAGGATAACGGCTTGGGCATCGCTGCGCTGTGCGGCCGTTTCTAGGGCACTAATGCCAGCATCCAAATCATCAGGCACAAAATTGCTAGCATTACCTGCAATGAATATCTTATCATGCCGTGTTGGCTGATAATCTTCCCCAGCCACAAACAACTCTTCATACAACTTCTCGCCGGGCCGACAGCCAGTAAAAACAATATCAATATCTCGCTCCACTTCCAAGCCAGATAATTCAATCAGGTCACGTGCCAAATCTACAATTTTAACGGGATCACCCATGTTTAATAGGAACACTTCACCGCCAGTTCCCAAAACGGCTGCTTGCAACACCAACTGCACTGCTTCGGGAATAGTCATAAAATAGCGAACCATTTCTGGATCAGTGACAGTGACGGGGCCACCACTGGCGATCTGTTTCTGGAAGGTTAAAACAACACTGCCTCGACTGCCCAACACATTGCCAAAACGAACCGCGACATACGGCCGTTCCGTTTCTTTGGCGGCGTGATGCACAAGGAGCTCGGCAGTACGCTTACTTGCTCCCATAATACTAGTCGGGTTCACCGCCTTATCGGTGGAAATCATGACGAATCGTTCTACATCAGCGGCGAGAGCGGCAGCCAACATATTACGCGTTCCTAGCACGTTGTTGGTAATAGCCTCAACTGGATTGAGTTCCATCAGCGGTACATGTTTATGCGCGGCTGCATGAAAGACAACCTCGGGTTTATGTTCCATGAAAATGGACTTGATCCGATCTGGGAAACGAACATCAGCGATAACGGCCGTTAATTGTTCATCCTTAGCCCCAGCGCGACGCAATTCATGATAAATTTCAAAGATCGAATTTTCGCCATGCCCTAGCAAAGTCAGATGGGCTGGCGCACAGCGCAAAATCTGACGACACAATTCACTGCCAATCGAACCGCCACCGCCCGTGATCAACACACGCTTGCCTGTCAGTAACTGTTTTACTGCATGGCTATCTGTTTGCACTGGCTCACGGCGCAGCAAATCTTCGATCTGCACGTCGCGCAGTTGGTTGATGGTTATCGTGCCATCCACCAATTCATAAATACCTGGTACGATTTTGACAGGAACATTAATGCGCTCGCAAACGGCCGTAATCTCACGAATGATTTTCCCTGGCGCGGTGGGCATGGCAATAATGACTCGTTGTATATTATGCTTCGTAATGATTGTACCCACTGCCTCACGGTCGCCCAGGACAGGTATACTGTGAATACGATTGCCATGCTTAATGGGATCATCATCAACAAAGCCAACAGGAACAAGCCCCAAATGTGGGTTGTTGCGCAACTCTTGCGCCAACATAGCACCGGCATCGCCAGCGCCTACGATTAAGACGTGAGCGCGTGTTTCATCTGGAAGGGGCCAATTTTTATGGTTGTTTAATCGAACGCCAAAGCGGATACCACCAACCCAACATAACAGAAGAAGAGTATCAGAAATGAAAACAGAACGCGCAAAATTAATATCTAGCAAAGAACTAAGGAGGATAAAACTTGGCGTGACAATCGCTGTAGAAAGAAGAACAGCAATCATGATTTGTCGCAGTTCATCAATGCTGGCATAACGCCAGAAGCGACGGTATAGGTCAAATTGGTAGAAAATAGGCAGGCGCACTAGTAAAGACACAACCATATACACAAACAACCCCACATGGAAATATTGTGGGATGGCTAAGGTATCCAAGCGTAATGCTAACGCTAACCAAGGTGCTAACAGTAGAAAAACAAGGTCTAAAAAGAAAAAATGTCGGTTACGTAACTGCGATGACATCACACATTTCTCCCGGCAAGGTTGCGGATAGTCGTTACGATCCGCAATAAATCCGCTTTCGTTAAATCTGAACCAGACGGAAGGCATAAGCCATTGGTGAAAATCTGCTCGGAGACAGCACCGCCAATACTTTCATAGGCGGCAAATATGGGTTGCAAGTGCATAGGTTTCCACACTGGACGGGCTTCAATATTTTCGGCTTCTAGAGCCAGCCGCACTGCCTCTCGATCAACGCCAAATTGTTGCGGATCGATAGTCAGTGTGGTTAGCCAGCGTGTGTGCCTCCCCCAAGCCGCCTCGGGCATAAATTGTATGCCAGCTAGATTGCTCAACGTCTCCTGATAATATTCAAAGTTTTCTCGTCGTGCCTGGATGCGATCTTCTAATACTTGCAACTGACCGCGGCCAACGCCAGCAAGAATGTTACTCATGCGGTAATTATAACCAAGTTCGCTATGTTGATAGTGGGGGGCTGCCTCTCGTGCTTGGGTGGAAAGTTTACGAGCATGGTCAATCCTGGATTGATTGTCAGAAACCAACATGCCGCCCCCGGATGTGGTGATGATCTTGTTACCATTAAAAGAGTAAAAACCCATCGCGCCAAATGTGCCAGGAGCTTTACCCTTGTAGGTTGCTCCCAACGCTTCAGCCGCATCTTCAATCAGAAGGACATTGTACTGATTACATAGTTCTAGAATGGGAGCGATATTGGCACTTTGGCCATAGAGATGCACTAAAATCAGTGCTTTAGGTAACTGGTTTTGCTGAGCATGTGCCGCCAGGAAATCAGCCAGCAGATTGGGATCCATGTTCCAAGATGCGGGTTCGCTATCAATGAAAATGGGGGTTGCACCTTGATAGACAATGGGATTAACGCTGGCGGAAAAGGTTAGGGTCGAGACGATGACTTTATCGCCAGGTCGTATGCCTAAGACGATGAGGGCTAGATGAAGCGCGGCCGTGCCAGAGCTGAGTGCCAGGGCATGTCTGGCTCCAGTTAGTTGGCAAATTTCTTGTTCAAAATAATCCACGTTAGGACCAAGCGGCGCAATCCAGTTAGAGTCGAAAGCGGCTTGGATATATTGCTGTTCCAGGCCAGACATGTGTGGCGGAGAGAGGTGGATTCGGCGATGATTATCGTTTTTCATTGTGAGATTGGTTTGGCGGGGATGCCAACGGCCGTTACCCTTTTCGGTAGATTCTGGGTCACAACAGCACCCGCACCAATCCGACTCCATGCCCCAATCTGACGCTGCGGCATAACGGTTGCCCCAATACCTACTAATGCCCCTTCACCTATGCGGACATTCCCGCCTAAGTGAACACCAGGGGCAATGTGAGCGTGGTCTTCGATTTGGTTATGATGGTCAACAGTACAGCTTGTATTCAAAATAACGTTGGCTCCCAGGATGCTGCCTGTATTAACGACAGCGTTGGCACAAATCATACAACCTGGCTCTATTTGTACATCGGGGGCGATAACGGCCGTTGGGTGTCGTGCTGTAACAAATTGTTCACCATGAGCTTTTAATGTCTGGTAAAGTTGGCACCGAGTCAAATTGCTGCCAATGGCAATAATGACAGCTTCATGGGGAATGGAGGGCAAAACGGCCGTTCCGCCCAAAACGGGTATATCTAAAATCTCTTGGCTCTTTAAGGCGGGATTATCATCTAAATAAGCGACTGGAGTGATGTTTACGCCAGACTCGGCCATCCGCCATAAAATGTCGGCCACAACTTGGGCATGTCCGCCAGCACCCAGAATAATGACACGCATGGATTATGATTGGGTTCCTTGAAACGGCCGTATCGTTGCCTGCCCTGGCTGATTGATACTCTCTCGTTTTACAATTTTAATGATAGTCATGAGGATGATTTTTATATCCAGCCAAAAGTTGTGGTTATCCACGTACCAGAGATCTAGTTGAAACTTTTCTTCCCAAGATAATGCATTACGGCCGTTGATCTGTGCCCACCCAGTTATACCCGGTCGCACTTCATGGCGACGCATTTGTTCGGGCGTATATAAATCGAGATATTGTTCAAGTAATGGTCGAGGGCCGACTAAACTCATCTCCCCTTTCACGACATTGATCAGTTCTGGCAGTTCATCCAGGCTGCTGCTACGCAAAAACTTGCCAAGTTTTGTCAATCGCTGCGCATCGGGCAGCAAGTTCCCTGCTTCATCCCGCATATCGGTCATGGTGCGAAATTTGAGGATAGAAAATAAACGGCCGTGTAACCCCGGCCGCCGTTGGCGGAAGATGATGGGACTGCCTAATTTCCAAAACACCAAAACGGCCGTTAGCAAAAAAAGTGGCGACAAAAAAAACAGAGCCACTAATGCTGCCAGAAAATCAAAAAGACGTTTACCCATCTAGTTAAATATCATCCTCCCTCCTTCTGGCACAGCCAGCCCCTTTTCTTGCAGAAGACGCGCATACTCAGCTTTCACAGTGGCAAATATCAACTCTTCATCAAATCGCTCCTCGGCCATCTGCCGCCCCGTCGCCCCCATCTGCCGCGCTTTCTCCTTATCCGTCAAAAGAACCATAATAGCCCCTGCTAACGCCTGCACATCGCCCAAGGGAATCAATAAACCATTGCGCTCCTGTTCCACCGCTTCACGGCAGCCAGGAATATCAGTCACCACACAGGGGACACCCATCGCCGACGCTTCCATGGGCGAACGGGGGAAGCTCTCGCGATGCGAAGGCATAACAAATAGATCCATCATAGCATAACATTCCGGCATATCATTACGCAGACCCGTAAAGGTGAAAGCGTCAGCCAAACCATATTCCTGAGCCACGGCCGGCGTAAGCGCATCAGCTTTTTCATCGTCAAGCGGGCCAACAATCAAAAACTGTACCTCGGGAAACCGCTTGCGAACAATGCGACCTGCCTGCAACAACTCCAAAATCCCCTTTTCGCGCACCAATCGTCCTACAAAGCCTACGACTGGAACGTCCGGCGCAATCTCCAACGACTGACGTAACTGAGCTACCTCCACCGGATTTAAGCTACGACGATCAAAACGGCGCACATCAATACCATTGCCCAACAATTTTATCTTTTCGGGTGAGCAAATACCTTCTCGAACGGCCGTCGCCATCGCTTCTTTACTTTGCGACAAAATGAGATCAGCCCGACCCGCAGCCAGCCGAGCCATCAACATAAATAAACGCCGCCACAACGGGTGCATATCAGGGCGGTAATAAATGCCACGAAACGTACCCACTACCACTGGCACACCAGCCAACCGAGCCGCAACCTGCCCTAACAGCTCCGCCTTGGGCGTATGACAATGAACAATGGTAAATCGTTCTCGACGCAAGATACGTGCTAACTGCCACAGCGCCCACAAATCAGCCAGTGGTGTAACGCGACGGGTCATCGGCACAGCGATATGGCGGATGCCAACGCTCTCAATAACTGGCTCGTTGGGACCAGAGGCTGAGATACTCGCTACTTCATACCCGGCCTGTTTAATACTCCGTAATTGGTTAAGCAGCAGATAACGTATAGAATAATCAATAGTAGCAATGTGGGCAATTTTCATAATCAAGGAGACAAAGGTCAATGCTCTTAAAATAGAGATCATATCGATTAAATTAGGTCTTTTTCACCAATAGTGAGCGAATAAATGCAATTGAATTGGCTCATAGCTCCAAGGACGAAATCGCAAACGAAAATTATGTAGGCCGCAACAAGTCTCAATTATTGAATCCCTGAACCCCCTTTTCCAATTTCGAATCTTTTCCTTTACCATCCGGTATCGCTTGACACCACCTATAGCATGTTCTACCCGAATGCGGATCGATGAAATCCAACTATTGACATGCTTTGCCATGTCCGATAACTCTCCCCCTTTAGGTTTCTTTTTGGGTTGCATAATGGTTATGCCCTCCAGTACAAAACCTTGAAAACCAGTATCTTGAACCAGAATGATACCTTCGGGAAGGCCGGTAACGCTCTCATCTGCCACTTTTTTATCATGCCGTTTGCCTTCTACCGTATCGCTTAACCACACGACTTCTCCCGAACTCGTGCTCAATGTATTATTTTTGACTGTGTGCTGTTTTTTACCACTGTAAAACGTTTTTTGTTTTTGGCTATCGGTTGGTCGTGGTATTGGTCGCTCCGTGCCATCTTGATAATAGAGTATCCCTGGGGCATCTTCAAAATCCACATCCTCTATGTCACGGGCTGGCAACGCCTTTAGATGTTCCAACGCTTGATTCAATGCTGGATGTAAACAATGTATCCATGTATTGGCTTTTGGTTGACTCATACCAAAAAGCGCGCCTTGTACAGATTGCAGATTGTTGGTTTTGATACAACTCAAAATGAAAAACAGTTTGTCTTCTATAGTAGGCAATGGACTATTATGATAATCAACATACTTGCGCTTGCCTCGTAGCTTTCCACTGATGCAATAAGTGTCCATCCGTTCATAAAAGCATTCGCTAAAATAGGGTAACAATGCTTCGAATTCTTCACGAGTGTAACCGGTCAGTGACATGAATTGCGTTGGCTTCTCTACATATTTTTGATAAGGGGTCATCTGATTGGGAGTTCCTCCATTGCACAAATTTGCAACAGATTATCATGATTGTCCATTTTCGGCTAAACTAATCGATATAACGTCTAATAAGGTATCATCCAATTTCTTATGCAAATAACATCCACCAAAACGGGATGAGCATTACTCGTTGACGAGCCAGCACCCCAAAATTGCTTATCACCGTTAAAAACAACATCATGGTCAAAGAATAAAGCAGCAAAAAGGCAAGCCACGAATCCTTTCTGAAAAAGCTAATGCGCGACCAGAAAACCCGACGACGAAACCAGAAGGCGGCTAAGAATAATAAGGACTCTATAGAAGCTATGATAGCTGGAATATTATGCGCTTCCCACGGAAATGGTCTGAATAGTACTGTAACGACACCACGGATAGTCCCTGTGGGCGTAAACGCAGAAACTGCTTGAAAATTTGAGCCTTCCTCGTTTAGATAGCGTTCTTGAATATCATCATAGAATAGCTCAACTTCGGTATACGAAAATTCATCGAGTCCTAAAAAATCGACCCCAATACGGATAGCAAAAAAAGCAAAGCCAATAACCAAGATGCTGCCAAGCAACCTTACTTCTAATCCTTGATGAGACTCTTTTATTCCAGACTTAAAAGAAAAAAAGATGTAGGCTACACTGATAGCTATCCCCATAGAGGCTGTAATATGGGGTCTGATAAAACTTATCAAAAGCAATCCTAATCCCACCCATAACAACCCAGACAAACGGGATTGACGCAAATTTTTTGCCAGCCCATAAGCTACCAAACCCGAGCTAAAAAATATCCAGGCATCTTTGCCCAAAGCCGAAGGCCAATATAAAATTGAGGGCAGAAAAAATATACTCATCCGGAACAGATTAGGACTACTATCGGGAAAACCTATTCGATAGGCACGATAAAAAAAAACGCTTCCAGCAAAAGACAATCCGGCAAATAAGAAGTAGATACCGGGCAAACTTGGCGGCAAAATAGTATAGAATATGCCCGTCAAAAACATCATGTTAGTGGTTCCCTGCGTACCATACTGGAAAAAATCAAATACAGAAAAATTAAAATCGGACAAAAACTGAGCTACATATACCCCTCCCCGATGGTAAACATTGGCATCTCCCCTGCCGTAAAATTCAGTTAGGAACCAATAATTTACAGCGGTGCTAATCAGTTTCGCCATAAATGCCAACCAAAACAGGGATGGCGGAAAATCTCGTTCAATTTTAAGACCCTTAGCATATAAAACGCCAGCCAAGACAAGCACAAGCTGAAGGTAAACTAACAAAGCAAAAATATCTTCAACACGGATGATTTGCGTTAACATCACAAGAAAAGAAAGACTGCTCAAGATGACTAGCGGTGAAAAATCTTGTGGTCGGCGACGTTTCGTCAAGATTCTGGAATCATTCAACATGGTACAAACTAACCCTTTGCCTCACTGAGTGCAGTCAGCTACCGGCAACAATTCTAAATAAATATCTTCTATAAATTGCACTCGATCTTTCAGATGGAAATTTGCTTCTGCTTTTTTAGCCCCACATTGTCCCAATTCAAAGTGCAACGTTGGGCTATTCAATAACTGCACAACATAATGAGATAATTCAGCAACTGCCCCAACTGGAGCCAAAAAGCCTTCTTTACCACTTTCCACCGCTTCGGAAATTCCACTAACATTGGTAGCTACAACAGGCTTTGCTAAAATCATAGCCTCTAAGAGGGCTATGGGCAAGCCCTCAAATTCGGAACTCATCAAGTAAACGTCCATGAGGCCCATTAACCGACGGCTGTCAGGGCGAAATCCAGGCATTATTACACGAGTGGTTAGCCCTAACGTTTCCACCCTGTTACGCAGTGCTGCATCTTCGGGCCCGTACCCTACCAGAAGAAAAGTTACATCTTCGCGCTGTTTAGCAACTTGGCGTGCAACCTCTAACCAATCTTCTAACCGTTTTTGGCGACTAAAGACCGCTACTGTTCCTACTATCAAATGTCCTTCAGGTATGCTCAATTCCCGACGCAAATCATCCAGATGACAGGCCTCGGCCCGTATTTGTTCCACAGGTATTCCATTTAGCAATGCATGCACATTTGTTTTTTCATCCCAACCAAGCTGGATAATGGAGTCAAACACACCTTGTGACACAGCCAATACCTGAGTATTCCAACCATAGGTTGTTTTACTAACCCATCGTGTGATCGGATGCTGCCGTTCCGGAAGATTATGTTCTGTGTAAATGACCGGTATCTTGTACCAACGACCAATTATACGAGCTAAAATACCAGGCAAGGGCAGGTGAGCATGAATCAGGTCGAACTGATGATGTTGCTGCAAGCCATGTAATCTAGGCAGCATCAGCGGGAAGTGATAATTAGACAACATACCCAAACAATGAACTGGGAAATTTTGCGCTTCAAATTGGGGTGCAAGGTAATTGCCATCAGACAGAAGATAAGCAAAATGATACTCAAATTGCTGCCGATCAAGATACGGCATGGCATCAATCAATAGCCGCTCCGCTCCGCCTAGGTTTAAATGCTTACTCAGCACCAAAACCTTATATTTCTGTTTCATAGATTATAGCCCTATCCGAGATTGGCAGTCAGGCATTAATCGCTTCTAGAATGGCCTCAACTGTCCGCTGGCTATTATTAGCGTCGCGGTATAGAAACACCTTTGCCTTCCATCGTTCCATTATGTCGCTGTATACAGTAGCGTCAAAGCTATTTTCGATAAAAATCACAGTTAGTGCAACAGCACTGTGCATGTCATAGGCGACCGGGCCGAACAGATCTTGCATGTCTATATAAGATCCACGATATTGATTGAACTTGGGGAGATCGAACTGATAAAAAAGGACAGGCTTATTTAGAAAAAGAAAATCCCAAGCCACGCTAGAATAATCCGTTATCAGCAGTTGACTGTCTACGATTTCGTCTTGCAGATCGGTTCCTGACGGCAAAACGCGCACATTTGATAAGCTGGCAAGGCAATCAGTCACAGAGGCCAAATGGTTCTGCATAATGATGTGCAAATGGACATAGATGAAGACATTATACTGGATAAGAAGGGCGTTTAACTCTGGATCCATCAAGAAATCCACAACTTGCGCATAAAAGTCTGATTCGTGGAGGCTGCCACTCTTTGAGGGCAGCCAATCACGCCAAGTGGGCATATAGAGAATTTTAGCGGACTGAGCAGCGACATTTCTGGATATTGAACATGCATTTTGTCTTCGCAGGAGTTCATCAAAGCGGGGCAAACCCGTTACAACCAGCTTGTTCTGGCTAAACCCCCAACTCTGTTTAATTCGCGCTTCAAACTGGGAACTGACTGGCACCAGATCAAAAACCTGATTTTTGGCTTCTACCCCTCTCAGAAAAGAGCCGCCTGTTTTTTTTAAGGCAGTAAGCCCATGGCCAAGGCGAACTTTGACAGCGTTTTTAGAAAGCCCAGAGCTGCATGTAGGCACATCGTGCAAACCATGGGACACGATATGTACTTGGGCTAACAAACCGTATAGATATGTTTTTAACGCTTCTCGGTAAAGAATAGGCCCTATCTGGCTGGCTTTGGTCACATCAAGGCTGTTCTTGTTGATGACCCAATAGATTTTGATATCAGGATAATTTTCTATAATATGTTTGTGTAAAGCGGCACTGTTGTCACTGTAAGCCTGACCAACAGAGCTGCCAATTAACCAACATTGTTCTTTTCTAATGTGATCGACCTCGCCAACAGGTATCATGCTTACGAGAAAAGCAAGGAACGTTTTGATAAGCCGATCGATTTCCCGAAATATTTTGCCGATAATTATGCCCATTGAATTAGAGATAACCTTTTGCTCTAAGCGACAACTCCATAATTCGAGCTAGCTCTTGCATAATATTGGCATCAAGCTCTTGGTTATATTTGTAGTTTTTGCTAACGATATCTGGGTAATCTCTTTTTACAAATTCATCAGGATCAATACCCATGAACTGAGCTATCTGACACAGATGTTCTTTCGGGTTGCTACAAAAATTCTCGTATTTGATTTCATGAATGACCCCTCGTTGCATCAAATCAAGAGCTTTTATTTGCCGATCGACTTCTTCAATATGGAGTTCCCAACTTTTCGCAAAAGCTCTTAAAGAATCCTCAAAACTCATATCAAATCCTCCTTCTTGATACAAGTCTCGATCGGCCAGTATTTTCCCTTGGGTCTTTTTGGCACCTGAAAGTGCTACTCCTCGCCCATCTCGGACAACATGAATAAACTTGGCTTCTGGAAATTCATTCAGAATAAAGGGAATCATAAAGGTGATCATGGCACTTTTGTTGAGAAAGTATGTTTTTTTTGCAAGAGATTGGTAAGCTCCAAAGGTAGATCGTATAAGTCTTATTTGGAACGCAGAGCGATATTTGAGAGAACGCTCTGTAAATTCTTTAGGACTCACTGACAGAGGTGGGAGTGTAATATTATGAGGAGAGTGTCGCCATGGATAAGTTTGCGGATGCCACAATTCATTGGCTTCGCTTGGGTAGGTTGCAATATCTTTGTGAAAAGCCAATGTGCGAGCCAGTAGCCATGTTCCGCTGCGAGCACTGCCAAGGATAAAAAAAGGGTTGGCAAGTTTTGAAGAAAAATAATCAGGTGCTATTCGAGCGGCAAGCTTTGATATTCTAGCCATTAGAATCGGATTCATCACCAATTTGCCCCAGCCTCATTTATCAAGGTTAGCAATGACAATTAAGTGTCCTGCAAAGGGAACGCTCCAAGATTGTCGCGATATGTAATCGTCTCCTATTTCAATTAGTTTCATTATTCGCACACCTGCGGCTGCATGGATCTTATAAAACACCCGGAACAAACCAAAAAAACGACCATAGCAACGAACCTGGGTAATACTTAACTTTTGCAGAGCAGATTGAATTTCAGCAGGTGTTGTAAAACTGCATTGAATTGGCGACTCACGACCTAGAACCCGCTTTATAAACCCATGAAGAGCATTATAAATGTAAAAACCATCAAGTGAATAACGGTTAACCATAACCAAAAATATGCGGCCGCCAGGTTTTGTAACTCGTATCATCTCCCGATAAGCCTGTTCAATATCCTCTTGATAGAGGTAGCGCAACACCTCTATGGCTAACACGAAATCAAATTGATCGTTTGCAAAGGGCAATTTTGTAGCTATCCCATCATAAATTGATAGGTCAGGGTTGTTTTCTTGGGCGATGGCCCGCATATTGGAGGCTGGTTCCAGACCAATGGCCTCGAATCCAAGATCATGACAGAAATGGAGTTGCTCACCTGTTCCACAACCAATGTCCAAAACCCGTCCCCCATCGGGAATCTCAGCCAGGCTTTGCCTGAGTACATCTTCAATTTTTTTACGTCCATAAGCAAATGAGGAACGCCGATAATCTTCTCGCATTATGCTATAAAGGTCATTAAAATCATTTGCCTTCTCGTGGTGCTCAAGAACTGACCGTTGCAACATAATTGTCTCCTTAATTTAGCTATTAAAATTGCTGTGCTATTTCAGACATTGATAGGATTTTTAGATTCCCATCATTTCTCAACCGAGAAGCATAGATGAGAATTTTCTCCATCAGTGCAAATTGTTTGTCCATCTGATGAGAAAAATTTGATGGATGAAACCATAAATGAAAGATCTCCCCGTTTTTCGCTGCTTGATCAAGTCCTGCCATAGTTATGCGGCGCATATTACGAAAAGGTATGAATTTTCGCAATCCATCTCGCCCTAAAAGCAATATGCTAGCAGGTATATTTACTAAACCTAGCTCATCAATTGTTGCTTTAACAAGCGGTGGGGAAACAGCAAGTAAAAATGTGAGTAGATTGAATGTTCGTTGGAGTGGCGGAGGCAGATCGCTATACCAACGTGGTGTACGGCCCCGATAAACCCGAATGCCTGCCTGAGCTAGAACATCTCTATAGCCAACACAATTGCGTGGAAAGATAAAAGATTCAAACGGCAATTCTTCGGCATCATGTAATTTCTGTGCCATTGCAATATCCGTTTCTATAGCAGCTCGATAAGTGCGATTTTCATCGAAAGGTAAATGACAAAACGAATGGCTGCCAATTTCTTGGGCAGGTTCGGAATTTCTAATCCATTCTATTAGATCGCGTCCGTACCAAGCTAAATCATTAGGGTCTGGGGGTAATTGAAAAAACCAATCTTGTGTTTCATCATGCAGCACAGGGCGCGGAAATTCGGGATGAGCTTTATCATCATCCCACGCAGCCTCTGTTAGTAACAAATGACCAACAATAGCCCAAGTTGCTCGCACATTATATGTTCTGAATAGAGCCAACAGCCGTTGGATAATTTCACGTTCCCGTTTTATTGCTTCAAGCACTGTAGGTTGAATTTGCTTGTCACAAATGCCCCAAGCTAGTTCAACATCAATAGAGATTGTAAAAATGCCATTCTTTGTCATTTAAATTTCTGCTCTGTAGTTAATTTTTTGTTATGGGAGAGAGGGCTTAAGGAACGCGCTCAAAGTAAACGATTTTCTCGTTTTGATAATCCAAGCTTAGACGAAAGCCTAGTGGCAGCAGCAAATCCCGTACGAGTTCGCGGGTTCTCATTGCTTTTTCCCCAGAAAAGCGCACGCTATGCGACTCCATTATTACCCGTTCTGTTATAGGTAAGGCTTGCTGAATCCCTCCCTGGATGATGTCTACTTCAGCCCCTTCTGTATCCATTTTGAGAATATCAATACGTTGAATATTATGACGCTCGACAAAGATATCAAGTGTTGTACTTTGTACTGAAATGGTTGGGGTCGTTGTATCTGGTGCATCATAAAGAACACGGGTCGAACTAGTTGCCCGATCCACTGCCTTCATAATTAAGGCACCCTCATTCACAGACAGTGCTTGGGGCATACATTGAACCCAATCCAATCCATTTTGTTTAACATTCTTTTCCAAGAACGCATAAGTAGTCGGGTTAGGTTCGAAGGCATATATCTGGCCAGTTGGTCCAACTGATGCAGCTTGCCACAATGTATAGAAGCCTACGTGAGCACCAGCATCTATTATTACTTGCCCTGGCTGGCCTAGGAACCGAGGTAATTGACCATAAACAAATTCATGAAAGATATCTAGATAGGCTCCAAGTTGTGATGAAAAAGTTTGAACTGATACACGGATACCTGGGTTCATAGTCAAAGTCATCTCGTGCGCAGAAACAGGCAACTTCAATATCTGGTTTAGAAAATTTTGGATTAAATAACCAACTAGCATCACCCTTTCTTTTCCTCGAACAGCCTTGAGGAGATTAGGCCCACGTTTGACTCGTTTAAGTAATGTGTTTTTCATTAGACTTTCCTTATCGTAATTCCCTATCCTCCATAATCTTAGACTTAAAAGATAACGAGGCTCTTTTTATGATACCACTCACAAATTGATGTACCTGTGGCCCTCTGGCACCGAAACTTTCATAGAGGAGTAAACCAATCCAACTTTTCATATGCCAGGGATATTTGCGCAGGCCGCGCAGCATAAACTCACGCCCTTGCATTCGATTGTCAGAATGATAATATAACCAACCAGTTTTATAATGCCATTCAGCCCAAAGGTGTGGATATTCAGATAAAGCGTGTATGTTCTTTTGGATGAGAAATTCGTGTGCTTCAGCCTTCACAATGTTGTAAGCGGTGACCTTTGGGCCAAGATGCCAATGTCTTTTTACTAGTGCCACTGGAATTACATCATAATAATAATGTTGTACTAGTCGAATGATCAAATCGCGATCTACATCGCATCTAAGATTTTCGTCGAATAAACCAACCACATCAAAGCAAATTGATCGTACTGTCATACCCCAACTGCTGCCAAATGGTAAGTATTCTAAGCAGGATAAATATATCTCGTTTAGATTTTCAAATTGGGGTGTTGGTGGTATTTGATCGCGGAGATAAGTCTCTTCTCCTGTATGGTCTTCTATAACTTGTATTCCACAACCGATAAACCCAGTCTTGTCTGAGGCTGTTTTGAAGCATTGATATATTAACTTTAAGCAATCTGGTAGATATTCATCATCATCATCAAGAAAAGAGATATATATACCTTTGGCATGTTTGATACCTGTGTTTCTAGTTGCCGATGCCCCACCGTTTTGTTCCCGCCTAATATAGCTAATCCTTTCATCTTCAAATGCCTGCACAACCTCTTGCGTATTATCCGGTGAAGCATCGTCAACAATAAGCAGCTCAAAGTCTTGAAAAGTTTGAGCCAAAACACTGTGAATGGCACGACTAAGCAAATGGGCGCGGTTATAGGTGGGTAAGATTACACTAAATGTTGGAGATGGCATTGGTACAGATTCATTTAGTGCCATAACCAAAATCCTGTGCGGTTTTGTAAAAATTCACCATGAATTCAGGGGCAAGCTCCGATTTCCAGGAGTCTGAGGCAGGAAACGACCCCGTTTTTTGGGCATTTAGTTTCTGACCTAATACCCTGGCAATTTTACGATTTGATGGCAATGGCGCACTAATAAATCCAAACAGTTTTTCAATGGTTTCAGTGTCGTGTGCAAAAACATCCTCTGCATAAATAAGTAGTGCGCGATCAGATGGGAGTAAATCACAAAATTCTTGAATCCACTTGTTTGTTTCAGTCCATAGCCAAGCAATTTTTTGAATCGGGGTGCAAGTAGGCCATTGCCTACTTGCGTCCGTATCTGCAAGTGGAATAATTCGAGTTCTGTCTTCTGCGTGCCCTGCATACCACTTTCGCTTCATACCAGACTTGATTACGTCTTTAGGATCGCGTATCAGGTGAATAAATCTGGCATTAGGAACTGCTTCAAGAATAATAGGAGCCAAAAAGGTTGGATATGGGCCAGTTTCTACATACCCCTTGTTGCAAGAAAGAGAATAATTGAATAAGCTTTTTCGCATTGTTACAAAGGATTCGCGAAGAATTTCACGCGCTGCCGTTTCATTAGCGTATTCGTAGGCTAAGGTGGATAATCCAACAAGTTCTGGCGATGGTTCATGATAAGCAAACACATTTGTGGCTAATTCAAATAATGATGCCAGGGTAGTCGTTCCCACCCGTCCAGTGGATAAGACAAAAACGCAAGGGTGGTCTTGATCAAATGTATCAATTCGCGGCTTATTAAGGTGTTTTCTTTGTAGGGATTCATACCATTGATACGGGGATCGATGAATGAGCCTTTGCGTGAATGTTTCAAACATGCAGAAGCTCCAAAATC
The DNA here is from genome assembly GCA_965223555.1 of Promineifilaceae bacterium (SeqCode). Classification (GTDB taxonomy): domain Bacteria; phylum Chloroflexota; class Anaerolineae; order Promineifilales; family Promineifilaceae; genus CBDCWU01. The sequence continues at coordinate 470,407 of CBDCWU010000009.1, read as the reverse complement.
AAACTTTTGTTGGTTGCTGCTTAGTATACTTAGTCATCATCATTTATTATACGTTCAAGTGCTTTTCCGTTTGCACCACCATATTTTTTCATTTTATCTAATTCTTCATATCTAGTTTTATCGCGGTACTTAAGCACTCGATAAGGCTGTGAGCCCACTATAGCCAGAGGGGGGACATTTCTAGAAACCACCACCCCTGCACCAATAATGGCCCCTTCACCAATTCTGACACCTGGGATTATAGTAACATTCACACCAACCCATACATTTCTTTCGACGATAACAGGTTGCCTGATCGAGGTTTCATCGTAGGGTAGTGCATTCCCTAAGTAGTCATGGTTAATGGTGTAAATTGTTACATTGCGGGCAATATGTACATTGTCTTCAATTTTTAGGCCACCCTGTGCTCTAATCAACGCGCCTCGATTAATATGAACGTTATGACCAACTTCCATTTGCTGAAAACCCCGTATATCGCACGGATATCGGATACGTGTGCCTTTGCCGCATTTTTTGAGTTTATGCGAAAGATTTTTAGTCTGCATACGATCTTGGAAAGAAATGTAGTGATGTTGGACAAATTGAATTGTTCGGAACAAAAATTTACCGATAAGCTCATTCATTTACTGCCTGTTCTGTTCAACTTAGGGTGGAAGCGCCGGATAAACCGCATTATCTGTTGGTCTCTTGATAACACCCATAAATAGTAAGCTATAGCACACACGCCATACGACAACAACATGAACCATGATCTCATCTGGAATATTGTAACCAGTACCCAAGTGGGGGCGAGAAAAATCCCAGAGGTAAGTGTTGACTGCATCAATATCATCCACCACATTCTTCGAGTCACCCCGGCAGCATACAGAATATACATGGAGTATCCACCATAAACCAATATACCTGACACACTAAATAACATGAGCGTATAAAGTATATTGTCGGTCATCCCTCCTAATAGCAGGGCAATATAACGGGAGAGAAGTAAGAGAACATTTACGATCAGTGCTACTTCCTGTTTTTCTAAAATGTTGAACAATGCAGAAAGCGGCGAAGAAATGAACACGAAAAACATGTGTACACTAAGTATCTGAGTGTATACGCCTGCATCCGTCCATGTCTCGCCAAAGATAGTCATAAATAATTCCTTGCCGGTTAAGGTCAAAAAGAACATGGGGAACAAACTATAAATGACTAGACGACGATAAACTGGCAAGACAACAGATGCTAAATCATCTGAATGGAAGGCTGCTGCTGCTCTTTGGTAGAAGACCTGACCGACAGCACGCCCTACAAACACCATAGGTAGGCGAACCACCCGATTTCCCAAGCTGTAAAATCCTACTACAGTGGGCGAAAAAAAGATTGACAGCATAAAAATCGGCAATTGCCAAGAGAGTGTATTTAGCAGGGTGGATCCCATATTAAAGAGAGGGAATTTACGATACCGTTTAAGGTCATCAAGCATATCAGGCCGATTAATGCTTTTCTTAATCAGGGCGCGGTCATCTTGCCAAATTTGCTGTCCTAGGATAGTCGAAGAAATGAATGTTCCTAGTGTATTCCCCCCTATTAGACTGCCTTCTGTGGTATAGCCAGCAAAACCAGCTACTAATTTAGTCCCAGCAGTAAACAATGAAGCACTGGCATCAGCCAGAGATAAGCGTCCAAAACGTCTGGATCGGGAATTCCACGCTCTAAGTGCTCGATACAGGCCATTCAAAAATAACACCAACGGTAATAGCCATAGATAAGGAGCTAAAGTTGGTGCACCGAGCCAGTTGGCAATTCGCGTTTGCCAAAACCAAATGATGGGTACGGTAATAAGGCTAAGTATGATCGCAGACCAGATAGCCACCCCCAACAAATTTGCTGCTTCCATATCGGTTTTGGGGAGCATGATTGCGCGATCATAGCCCAAATTAGCGAGCACTTGGATGACAAGAATGATGGAGGCAAATAGGGCAGCAATGCCAAAGGCTTCGGGAGCGTATAGTTGCGCTAAAATGGGCGCAATGAATACACTAAATGCCTGGGCAAAGGTCGTGCCAGAAACTAGTTTAAGTACATCGCCAACAAAGCCAGCTTGTTTAGGTTTATGTTTTGTTTCTGTCTCATCGGGCATAAATGGTTAATATGGTGGAGTATTTTTCGAGGGGATGATTTCACACAGAGGTGAGGAAGCGTGTTGCCGTTCTCTACCGACTATCTTCTAATCGTTGCAACCCATTTAAAGCAGCTCTATTATTGGAGCTTTGGTCTAAAACCAGATTGTAATAGTTAACGGCCGTCTCTGTTTCGTTGGTCCACTCGTAAATGGTTCCCGCTCGAATGTAATATCGTGGGTCAAATTTATCTAGTAGCTGTATGGCTTGTTCGATAGAGTTCGTGGCTTCTTTCATTTGCTCATCAAGACGATAGGCCCAAGCTTGCTCGTAATATGCTTGAGCAGAATCAGGGAAACGCGTGATGATTTGCTGATACAAGTCTAAAGCCAAGGGTAAATTACCCCCGGTACGTTGGGCATTAGCACGAACAAGATACCAATCTATTTTGTCTGGGCTACGCGCGACAGCTAGTTGGAACCAAGCATCGGCTTCAGAGTATCGGTTTGCTTTGGATAGCATTTGAGCCATAGCAAAATACGCCTCGCCTTGTTTGGGGTTTATGGCAATGGCTTGCTCAAAGATAGTTTGTGCTGTGGCGGCTCCATCGCCACGATTGTAAAGTGCCCAACCTAGATCTATCCAAACGGCCGTGTTCTCTTCATCCTCTGCCAAAATTTGCCGATAAAGCGTCTCGGCCTCATCCCACTGCTCTTCACTTTTTAGGTAAGTCGCTAAGCGTCGCAGCCACTGTGCGCGATAATATGACTCAGGATAATCAACTAAAGCTTGACGCAGAACAGTCTCTGCAGCGGGGCGGTCATCCTTCTTTTCCCAAAGGAAATTCGCTAATTGCAACACCCCGCGCTCTGGATTAAAACGTAAATTGGCTTCATAAGCCAACAGCGCATTGTCTAACTGCCCGGAAGTAGCAGCCTGACGCGCCACTTGAGCAATACGGGCAGCATTCTCTATCTCATCCCATTTTTCGATTGCGCCCTGGAAATTGCCTTGAGTAAGAAACACCTCCCCCAATGCAGAAATTGCTAGCGCATCACCTTGGGCAGCTAGGGGTGTTAAGAGGGTCTTTGCTCCAGTTAGGTCGCCATGCCGCAACGCTGTTTGTGCCAGCCAAAGCGTGGCGCGTTGATGACTTAAAGGGGGCAAGGAAAGTTCCGGCTCAGTTGGGAATGAATTTGCTACGTGGCGTAGGTAGTGCAACGACCAAACGTTATTCGCGACAAACTCAAATCGGAGAGCCAGAATCAATATCACAATAAGCGGTAGGAGCCATTTCTGTGCTATTGATTTTGATACTGTTGACATATAGGTAACTGGAATGAAGGTTTACACCCCAGCGTTATTTTGCCTAGGAACGATAGTTTGGTTGCTTCCTCAAACGCTCATCTGCGCCTGCTCATAAGCAATGACACTTTGCAAAATGTCATCCAAGGAGCGGGTGGCTTGCCAGCCAATCAGCTCCTGGATTCGGGCTGTGCCTGGCACGCGCCGCATCATATCTTCAAAACCGGGCGAGGCATAGGCTTGTTCATAGGGTATCGTCATAATCTGAGAGCGGCTGCCTGTCAAGGTTTTTACACGCTCGGCCAGTTCCATAATCGAGACCTCTTCTGTGCTGCCTACATTGTAGACATGACCAGGAGCATGAGGATGATGCGCCAACCCCGTCAGAGCTTGCACCACATCCCGGGCATCACAAAAACAGCGCTGCTGCCGACCATCACCATAGACGGTGATGGCTTCGCTCCGCAACGCTTGCCGCACAAAACGAGGAATAACCATGCCATAACGGCCGCTTTGGCGTGGCCCCACTGTATTAAACAAGCGGAAGGGTACGACTTCCAAACCAAATTGTTGCTGATAGGCCAAGGCCAAAAACTCATCCACCATCTTGCTAGCGGCATAAGCCCAACGGCTCTTACTTGTGGAGCCTAAGAGGACATCATCCCCCTCACTAAAAGGAATCCGACTGCCTTTGCCATACACCTCCGACGTGCTGGCAATCAGAATGCGACAGCGGTAGCGTACGCCAGCTTTCAAAACCATTTCTGTGCCCATGATGTTTGTCTCTATGGTATGCACAGGCTGCTCCACGATCAGCTTCACACCGACAGCTGCTGCCAAATGAATGATGACATCGGCTTGGGAAGCCAATCTGTCCAGCACCAGCTCATTACTGATGCTGGCCCGAGCAAAGTGGAAGTTGGGGTTCTCCAGATGGTGCGAGATATTTTTAAGGTGGCCAGTGGAAAGATTGTCAATAATCAACACCTGATGCCCATCAGCTAGCAAAAGATCAGATAAGTGGGAGCCGATGAAGCCGGCCCCACCAGTAATTAAGTAGGTTTGTGTCATAAAATTTTTATAAGGTGAGCAGACGGCCGTTCACCCTCACCCCCGCTAGTGCATTACGTGTATCGACAATGACTCGCGCCTGGGAGGCGATTTGTTGCCAATTATAGTTGGTATGATTGGTGATGATGACCACACAATCGGCCGTTTGCAAAGCCTCATCCGTTACTTCAATTCCTTCCAGATCAAAACCTTCATGGCGTAAATGGGGCACATAGGGATCATGATAACGAACGTGTGCTCCCCGCCCTTGCAAGAGATGGATCACATCCAAGGCTGGGCTTTCCCGCACATCGCCCACATTTGGCTTGTAAGCCGCACCCAAAACTAACACTTGGCTGCCCTTAATCGCCTTACAATCCTCATTTAGCGCGTCCGCCACCTTGCTCACCACATAATCTGGCATATGACTGTTAACCTCTGCTGCCAGTTCGATGAAACGGGCTGTGTAGTTCAAGGTCTTCAACTTCCAGCTCAGATAATGGGGGTCTACTGGGATGCAGTGGCCGCCCAAACCAGGGCCGGGGTAAAAGGGCATAAAGCCATAAGGCTTGCTGGCTGCAGCCTGCACCACCTCCCACACGTTTAACCCTAATTTGTCACACATCAGAGCCACTTCATTCACCAAGCCTATATTAACAGCCCGGAAGGTGTTTTCTAGTAGTTTGACCATTTCGGCTGTGGCTGTTGAGGAGACAGGGATGGGGTTGTTAACAACTGTGCCGTACAGGGCCATCGCTACTGTCAAACAGTCAGCAGTGGCTCCGCCAATGACTTTGGGCGTGGTGCGAATAGTGTAATCAGTGCGACCAGGGTCAATACGTTCTGGCGAAAAGGCTAGGAAGACATCTTTGCCGACTTGATCGCCGTTGCCTACCAGGCGGGGCAAGATAACTTCATCAGTCGTGCCAGGGTAGGTGGTGCTTTCTAGAATGATGAGCTTGCCTGTGCCGCCATGTTGGGCAATGCTGTCAGCGGCATTGATGATGTAAGATACATCGGGGTCTTTGGTTTTTCTCAGAGGTGTTGGCACACAGATAGAGATGGCATCAGCCTGCGCCAAGTCAGCGTAATCGGTGCTGGCGCGGAGTTGATAGCTGGTGATTAACGGCCGTAACACCTCATCTGGTACATCTTCAACATAACTACGGCCTTCATTGAGGGCAGTTACTTTGCTGCCGTCCACATCTATGCCAATGACCCGAAACCCTTGTTGGGCAAAGGCTACGGCCAGGGGCAACCCCACATAGCCCATGCCCACAATGCCTACCACGGCTTGTCGTGCTTCAATCTTTTTTAATAATTCGTCTTTACGTTGCATAAATTAGTTTCAAGATCGTTCCACCCTCCCGACATCGGAGTCAAACAATTCTGATAAGAGCATTCTACCCTTTTGGCCGTTTTCCTAGCCTAAATCAGGCATTTTTCGTACCAGAGCACTCATTTGGTAAAACGGGAATGGGTAAACGCCAATGTGATAGACAGCGATCATAACCAAGGCTGGAGACTTTGGCAAAATTGCCACACGCATATTTAGGAAACAGATCGTTATTTTTTTACTTTTTGTATGTCGGCAAGGTTTAGCTTTACTGGCTGAGGATGGTCGCTTAGAAAACGCATGAGCACCTGAGCGCGTTCTTTGCCAGATAATTGCATATCGAAAATAGCCTCATAGCCGGCAAAGGGGCCGCTAACAACCTGTACGTGCTCCCCCTTTTGGAACTTTACCTGTTCGATGCCCCCCTGGGCATTTAATTGGGTCAATCGCTGTTGCAGTTCATGGATGAGGGGTTCTGGCACAATGGCTGGCTCTTCACCAAAAGTGACAAGCCCCCGTGTGCCAGGAATCCAACTAAATGCTTGCTGACCTAATGTTTCTAGGTCTGCATGCACAAAGAGATAGCCGGGAAAATACGGCCGTTGCTTGGCAGCTCTGGGGTTGATTGGCTTTACTCGGATAAAAGGGGCGTAATAGGTGGCTTCCCGTAATTTTAGATATTCAGCGACTGCACGTTCTTTATGCGGCTTCACCCGCAAGGCATACCAAGATTGACTCATATTACATCTTCCTTGCTGGCAGTCTATCGGTATTGAATAGGTGGCGCAAGCTCAGTTGTGATAGGTGAGCTTGTGCGCATATCCTGTTTGTTTATTGCGCAAGGGAGACTAAAGAAGGAAAACGGCCGCTACCAACATAACCCAAAAAGCCAGCTTCAAGCGGAACGGCCGTGCGTGTAACACCAATCCTCCAAACGGCGATACGATTGCCACATACAACAGCGAGTACCAAAAATAAGCCGATACAGAGAACACGGAATCTAGATGCCAAAACATGCTCACAGCCCCCAACAGCATCATCGCCGCAACCGCCAAATCGCGGTTGCTTTTCCCTTCAGTCGTTGCCAAAGTAGTATCTGCCATCACAAAACCTCTGTATAGTTGCTACTCCGATTATTGAGGAATCAGTTGCCCCTGAATTTCTACTATGACGCCTTTCTCTGCCCAATTAAATAATGCTTGGGCATTCTCATTAGACAATAAGATACAGCCATAAGTCACTTTATGACCCAAATCGCCCGTCCATAACAAGTCATAGCCATTACGGGTAGGAAAGCCATGGAAGCCATTCATAAATGAACTGGTTGGTACCGGTTGATAGATGCCCATAAATGAAGGCATCCACAAATCCCAGTTGCCCGCGTAGGCATTTTCCTCATGACTTTGAATTTGGAAAATACCGGGAGCAGTAGGGCTGGAAGCAATACCTGTGCTGGTCACCCATTCCCATTTCAGACTACCATCCTCATACACCCATACCTTTTGTTCCGGTAAGCTGATGACGATGCGTTTGTTCTCCACGACGGGCAACGGCAGCAATTTGTCAGGCGAGGGAATAAGCAAAGATTGGCCCACGCTAAGGGCATCTCCCAAGCCAGGATTGGCTTGTTGCAGCCAAGGATAGGGAATGCCATAGGCATAACCAATGCTGGATAAGGTTTCACCTGTCTGAACGGTGTGGACCTGCTCTGGGTGGAAGATACGTAAGGAAACGGCCGAATTTCCACTCAAAATGGCTCGTGTCATGGCCGTTGTGGCTTCATCCACATCCAGAAAACGGCCGTCTGTCAACGACACCATTGCGGCCAAGTCGGCTGCTACACGTTCTTGGGCCAACGTCCAGCTAAAATGCTCAATCTGCCCCGGTAACAGAGGGCCGACTACCACCCATTCCCCCCATTGGTGTGGTGGAATTGTCCAGTCTATCGCCTCATCCAGAACGGGATCGTAGGCGTGAAGGTGCAAGCTTGTTGCTAGTAGGCGATTTGCCTGTTCAACAGCAGAACTTGCATCCAAAATAGCGGGTTCAAGACGCTCCATTGCTAGCGGTAAACGGCCGTCTCGTACAATCTCTGCACCGTGTTGCCCTAACCGGGCTAGGGTTTCTGGCACATTCACTTTGTGGCCTACCTTAGGGGCTAGGGCCTGTGCCTGTCCATTAACGATCTGAACAGAGGCGGCCATGGGCACAGTCTCAAACTGTGGCGCAATTTGATGCAAATGGGCCTCAGCCATAGCCATATCCATCTGCCAAACGGGAGATACGGCCGTTGGCTTACCTTGCACTAGCGCCAATATGCTGTCGAAGGAGCGCCCCTGTTCATAAGCACGCTGGACAGTGGCTGCCACATCCAGTGTTACCCCTAAAGCTTGGGGTGATGTGTGCTCAATAGCGTCGGCTCCTGTCAGCACGAGTACCTGTTCTTGCCACTCTGTTTGCAATCTGTTGGCTGCTTGTGTCCGCGATTGCGCCCCTAAAGGAATGCCCAGCGTTTGGACACCCGGTACAATCCAATCGGCCTGGTAGACATATATACCTAAAGATGCTCCTGATCCCAAAACGGCCGTTATTAGCAACAGCAACAACAGTTTGCCCACCAGCCAGCCGCGCTGCTTTGATCTCTGCTGCGTTGGTATCGGCACGAAAATGATAGGCGGATCGGCCGTTTGTGAAAATGGAGGTGTGGTAAAGCCGGTATGTTTGAGTGACATGGTTTTCTCGTGTATCTACATGTATATGTCGTTAAAAGTCCAACGTATCTTACAGGCAAAAAGTTCCCCTCACCTGACGCAAAATCCATGATCCATCATTGCCCAGCCTACGCCAAGATTGATTTATTTAGTTATAGGTCTTGAGTCTCCCGAAAAAAGCTCACGCAAAGGCGCAAAGTCTCCAGAGAGAAATTTTGTGTTTTTCGTGTCATTCGTGGTTTTTTCAGTTAAGTCAGGTCTTACGCAGTTGAAGTTTCTACATAGAAAGACTGGAGCGGTCTATGAGACTGCTCCAGCCTGGGAAGTGTGTAACTCCTAAGTTGTTTAGATAGTATGGTGAAGGCGCTGACAAACAGGAACTATGTAAAAATGTAGGCTCCATAGCCCACAACACGGTGGTGTGGCCCACCCATGTCCCCAGAATTGCGCAGATCTAGGGTGTGGGCTTGCCAGCCACGCTGCTGGGCAAATTGCAAAAGGCCCCGAATGGGATAGCATCCACAAGCCTGCTCCACAGCTGCGGGTTGTAATTGCTCAATGGCTTCGGTAGTTGCTTGGTCTAGCTGTTGGGCAGTTTCATAATCATGATAGTGGCTAAGATCAGAGCTGATGACAATGAGGGTGTGGGGTGTGTAGAGTTCGGTGAGAAGACGTGCTAGAACGGCCGTTTTCACCACACCCACTACCAAGGGTACGATCATAAAATCGCGCCCCACCACCTGTAGGAAGGGCAGATGCACTTCCAGCCCATGCTCATGCAGGTGGGCCTCGTCGCTAATTTGCACTTGGGGGAAGGCTAGGCTAGTTTGCACGGCCGTTATATCCACTGGCACATCCCCTAACGGCGTTGCAAAAGCCTCGGCACCTGTGGCGGCAATGCCCTGTAATGGTACGGTGTGTGCCGGGCCAAGCAGCAGCACACGCCGAAAATCTGCCCCTTGCAGCCGCGCATAAGCAGAGGCGGCAATGGGTCCAGAGAAGCGATAACCTGCATGAGGGGCAATGATGGCTTTTGGTCTTTTCCTGATGCTGCTGGCTTGAGTCAAAAAACTGCGAACCATGTTTCGTAGTTGATCTGGTTGGGCGGGATAGAACTGTCCGGCAACGGCCGTTTTGCGAATTTTCATCTTCATCACCTTGAGCTAGATTTTACGGTTGCTTTGGATTGCTGCCCAGCTTGTGTGGTATAGTTGACAATGGCATACTACTCTTAGTAAAGGGCGAAGGGCGTGTCATTTACACGTCTCTGATCCCTTTGATGGATAATGGAAAACTACCCCACGCACTACTGGCACAAATTAGCAGACGGCCGACTCCAATGTGATGTCTGTCCCCGGGCTTGCAAAATGCAAAATGGGCAGCGTGGCTTATGTTTTGTGCGCATGGCAGAAGAGGATGCGGTGGTTTTGACGACTTACGGCCGTTCTAGCGGCTACTGTATAGACCCCATCGAAAAAAAGCCGCTCAACCACTTCTTGCCTGGCACACCCGTCCTTTCCTTTGGTACGGCTGGCTGCAACTTGGCCTGCAAATTTTGCCAAAATTGGGACATTAGCAAGTCGCGTCAGGTTGATACCTTGGCAGATGCGGCGGCACCGGAGACCATTGCCCAAGCGGCTAAGGAATTAGGCTGCCGCAGTGTGGCCTTCACCTACAACGATCCCATCATTTTTTTGGAATACGCCATTGATGTCGCTCAGGCTTGCCACGAGCTGGGCATCAAAGCGGTGGCTGTGACAGCAGGTTATATTTGCGAGGCCGCTCGCAGGGAGTTTTTTCAATACATGGATGCAGCCAATGTGGATTTGAAGGGCTTTACGGAGGCCTTTTACCAAAAGCTGTGTGCGGGACAGTTGCAGCCAGTTTTGGACACTCTGGTCTATTTGAAACAGGAAACAGATGTTTGGCTGGAAATTACTAATTTGCTTATCCCCGGTCAAAATGATGCCAATGCTGAATTGGAAGAGATGACGCAGTGGCTGGTAGAAAATTTGGGGCCAGATGTGCCGCTGCACTTTTCTGCCTTTCACCCTGATTATAAGATGCTGGATGTCCCACATACCCCGGCCAGCACCTTGAGCCGTGCCCGCGAGATTGCTCTTAAAAATGGGGTGCGCTATGCCTATACGGGCAATGTGCATGATGAGCAGGGTGGCAGCACTTACTGTCATGGTTGTGGGCAGCAGGTAATCGGCCGTGATTGGTATGAGTTGAGAGGATGGCAGTTGGATGGAGACGGCCGTTGCCAAAATTGTGGTACGCGTTGTGCGGGTGTCTTTGCTGGGGAACCTGGTTCATGGGGTCGCCGTCGCCAGCCTGTGCGCCTGGCTAATTTTTATTCATGAAAATCGGCCGTCGCCTCTCTCGTAACATCCGTTGGCGCAGATTTCGAGCCAATGTCCGTGATACACTCCTCCTGGTGCGCGAATTTGGCTGGCCGCTGTTCCTCTTCACATTGGCCATGATTGGAGGTGGCTTCCTCTATTTCTCCCTGGCGGCCAACAGCAATTTTCCCGTTGCCAACCGTGCTGAAGCCGTCTATCTAATTCTCAGTCTTACCTTCCTCCAGGCTTACGGCGACTTTCCTGATGTTTGGTATTTGGAGATTTTCTACTTTCTCATGCCCATTATTGGCCTCAGTATTCTGGCCCAAGGGCTGACCGATTTTGGCTTTCTACTGTTTAACCGTCATGCACGCAGCAAGGAGTGGGAAATGGCAGTTGCTTCAACTTTCAATCAGCATATCGTTCTCATTGGTTTGGGTCATTTGGGTTTCCGAGTGGCACGTCAATTAGTGGAAATGGATCAAGATGTGGCCGCTGTTGAGCTAAACCCTAAAGAGGATTTGATCAGCAGTGCCCAAAGCATGGGGATTCCGGTCATCGGCGATGATGCTCGCAATGATAAAGCCCTTGTCGGGGCAGGTATTGCCAAGGCCAAAGCGATTGTGCTTTGCACTCAAAATGACAGTATGAATCTGCAAATTGCAGTTAAGGCTCGCAAAATCAACCCGGCTATTCAAGTAGTTATGCGGATATTTGATGATGAGTTTGCCCAGATGTTGGAGGAGCAGTTTGGTTTCCGTGCCATGAGTGCCACCTTGATGGCGGCGCCTTCGTTTGCTGCTGCCGCCGCTGGCGTAGACATTACTAGACCCATTACGGTGGAGGGAGAGGCCTTTAGCTTGGCCCGGATGAACGTGTCGGAGCAGTCAAGATTGATCGGCCGTTCCATGTCTGACATCGAACAAAGGTATGATTTAAGTGTGGTGTTGCATCGCCATTTTCAGGATTCAGATTTCCATCCAGCCGGCGAAAAGAAGCTGGCAGCTGGGGATGTGTTGGCTGTGTTGGGTGGGCCAGAGCAAATCGGCCGTTTGCTGAAGGATAATTGACATGAACGATCCCGCTTCCTTTCTACAATTGAGACAAAGTATGGCTCAACATTTTGACTTGGAGGAATTGGAAATGTTGGCTTTTGATTTAGGCGTAGATTGGGATGAATTAAAGGGAGCAACGAAATCTAACAAGCTGTTTCACCTGCTTCGATATTTGGATAGACACGGCCGTTTGACAGAACTCGAAGCCATCCTTCAAGAAAAAAGGCCGAATTATGTGTGGCAAGGTCTGTTTGAAGAAGCGCGCCCCGGTCATTCCTTGCCCAATACACAGTTTGTTATTGCCCATTTCAAAAAGGAGAAAGCCAGATTTTTTCTCTTCAAATCGAAGCGTGATTCATTTCCCCGTTATACCTTTACTCTTATGAATCGCTCCGGTGTGCCTCAAATAATTAATCGTTTACAATGCCATGTTATTGAATATCAGCCTTTTGCGGCTGTCCCTGAAACGAGAATTCTTTCGCCGTTAGTAGTTTGGGATATTATTTTGCCATTTGGGGCGGGCAGTTTTGATTTTGTACCTGATGATCCCGTCTATTTGGCTGCGAAGGATGCGGTTCGTATTACCTTACGCTTTCAATGTGAATACTCTGGTAAGCCTATAGAGCCAAAAAATGCTGGCATTTATATGGTGCAAGTGACCTTTCTGACTGATCAGCATTTATCGGCCGTTTCCGAGAAGTTTTACATCTAGTTGGAGTTGTGATGACATTCTCTTTTTTAAGTGGTGCTCAGCAATTTTGGTTAATAGGTTTGCTCATTTTGTGGGCTATTTTTTTGTTTGGTGGCTTCATTTTGGGTGAAGGCGAGCGGCGAATGCCAACATGGGCGCGCATGGCTTCGTCGGCCGTTTTGGTTGTGGCGGCATGGAGTTGGTTTGTGGTGAATGATGGTGACAGCTTTTCGTTGCTGCTAGCATTGGGGATGACGTTGGGGTTTGTGGGGGATTTGTGGTTGGCGGGGGTGCTGGGAGACGGCCGTTCCATTATCGGTGGCATCGTGGCTTTTGGTATTGGACATATTTTCTATATCAGTGCTATCCTCATCTTTGGCAATGAACATGGACTCAATGCTCCTGGGGTGCGTTGGGGGGCAACGGCCGTGTGGCTGCTAATTGGTTTAGTAGGCTGGTATTTTGTCGTCTTTCGTGGCCAAGAAGCGACGATGTTGCATTGGGCCGCCCTGCCTTATGCCCTATTGCTGGCCAGCACGGCGGGTTTAGCCACGAGTTTAGCCCTGCAATCATCCCGTTTCGTGCCTATGGCCATCGGCGCCGCCCTCTTTCTCCTCAGCGATCTCATTTTGGCTGGCGAACTTTTCAGCGGCCTCAAATTTCCCCTTATTGGCGATGCCATTTGGCTCACTTATGGCCCTGGTCAAGCCTTAATTGTGTATGCAGCCACTGTTGTTCATAATTTTGCTAGCCCATGATCAACAAGCTAATAATGGCTTGATACTTACCCTCACTGGCCATCCTAGTTGCCAAGAGGCACCAAATAGGCGTTGCGGGCTGGCATTGCTATTAGTAGAATATTTCTAGAGATAATTACGTAGTCAAAGAGGTCCTATGAACATTCAAATTGAGCCAATGCAGTTAGATGATTGGCCAGAGATTCACGCCATCCATGCGGAGGGAATTGCCACAGGCCTGGCTAGCTTTGCCGAAGAAGCCCCTGACTGGGAAGCCTGGGATGCCGCTTATTTGCCTATAGGGCGCTTTGTCGCTCGAAATGCAGATGATGTTGTCGTCGGCTGGGCGGCCTTGAGTGCTGTCTCCAGCCATTGAGGCTATGTTGGTGTCGCTGAGGTCAGCGTCTACATCAGCCAAAAGGCACAGCGCCAAGGGGCTGGCACGGCCCTAATTGCCGCCCTCATACAAGCTTCAGAAGCAGAAGGCTACTGGACATTATCGGCTGAGATTTTGGCCGCAAATGAAGCCAGCTGTCTCTTGCATAAAAAGTGTGGGTTTCGGGAGATTGGCTATCGGGAGCAGGCAGGGCATCGAAAAGGGGTCTGGCATGATGTGATTTTGTTGGAACGCCGTAGCCAAATTGTTGGTGGTCCCTATCTGCCCACAAAGGTTTGTTTGGGTTGAGAGCCGCCACTTTCAAAGAAATCAATCGGGCCTGAACTGTTCCAGTTTTTTGTGGTAAGAAATCACCTGGCTGTCGCGTCAGTAGTTTGGCTAATGGACTAAAGTCCGTTTTTGTTGAAAATGCTCTTGAAATTGACAATCGGCTTTGTTATACTCAGGACCTGACTGAATTTTTATCAAAAACTTCTTTTTTATTCGGTGATTGAAAGATATGTTTAAGCAATATTGCAGGTGTATGAAGCGAGGGAACTGAGTGCCTTTTGCTTCATGACTTCAGCAGATAGTAAACGGTAACGGTTTTCCTCGCGCAGCACGACTTTGTGTTCTGCCCCATGGTGGTTGTTACCGTTTTTTCATACCTATTTGTTGAAGGAAACTCTGTATGTTGCCCAAAATCTATCGAACAATCCCGGCCTCCCGTGCTGGTTCATCTCCAAATTCCCTCGAAGCGCAGGTTGGCAATACGCCGCTGCTCAGATTGTGGCAAACGGCCGTTGCCCACGAAATCCCCGACACTGTTGCCCTTTTCGCCAAAGCTGAATGGTTTAATCCTAGTGGCTCCGTTAAAGATCGGGCTGCTTTGAACATCATGCGCACGGCTGAGGCCAACGGCCAGCTTGAGCCAGGCATGACCTTGCTCGATTCCACATCGGGCAATATGGGTATTGCTTATGCTATGCTGGGCGCAACCCGCGGCTATCAGGTGCAACTGGCCTTGCCCCACAACGTCAGCCCCGAACGTATCGCTATTTTACAAGCCTATGGTGCCGAGCTGATCTTCACTGATCCCCTAGCAGGTTCGGATGGAGCAATTGTGACCGCGCGGCGCATGGCAGCCGAAAATCCGGACATTTACTATGCCAATCAGTACAATAACTCGGCCAGTTGGCGGGCGCATTATCTGACAACGGGGCGGGAGATTTGGGAGCAAACTAAGGGCACAGTGACCCATTTTGTAGCTGGCTTGGGCACAAGTGGTACCTTTACAGGGGTGACACGCCGTTTGCAAGAATTCAATCCACAAATCGAGGCTATCTCTATGCAGCCGGATAGTCCTTTTAATGGCCTGGAGGGATTGAAGCATATGGCGACGGCTATAAGACCAGGCATTTATGATGAAGGGTTGGCGGATAGTGAAACGGCCGTTCGTACTGAAGATGCGTATAAGATGGCCCTATTTCTGGCGCGGCAAGAGGGCTTGTTTGTGGGTATCTCGGCGGCAGCGGCGGTTGTGGCCGCTATCCAGATCGCCCACGAATTGGATGAAGGCGTGATTGTGACGGTGCTGCCAGATAATGGCTTCAAGTATTTGAGTGAGCGGTTTTGGCGTATGTGATTCTTATCACGCGAACGAGATTCTTATCACGCGTAATTACCCAATTGTCCAATTACGTTTTTGTATAACTTGTTCATTGACCGATCTGGTCTCTCCTGCTAAGATCATGGCCAACAACTCAATACGTTGCTTATCTTATCAAGAGAGGTTGAGGGAACGGCCCGATGAAGCCTCAGCAACCGTCTTTTCAGTAAGCGGTGAACAGTAAACAGTGATCAGTGAGAGTTATTAACTGGTTGCTGACAACTGTACGCGAAGTGGTCGCGGAGCGACATTTCCAGCTACTGACCAGAAAGGTGCTAATTCCGACAGGTAGATGAATAGTCTAGCCTGATAGATGAGAGAAGGGATAATGATTTTTAGACACCTTCCTCATTTTCAGGAAGGTGTTTTTTATTACGTAGGGCACAGAATGATTTGAGATGTTGAAATTTAGCAGAGAGATTCACGAGCAGATTAAGGCGCATGGAGCGGTTTCGTACCCGTATGAGGGGTGCGGGCTGCTGTTGGGTCTAGTGGAAAATGGGGACAATGTGGTTACGGCCGTTCGCCCATTGGCAAATGTGTGGCCGGAGGAGTCTGAAAAACCGATTCGTTTCCTTATTGATCCCCAGGCGTGGCAGCAGGTGGAGCTTGAGGCCATGAGGAATGGTTTGGACGTTATTGGTATTTTCCACAGCCATCCTGATGATGTGCCAGTGGCTTCGCCACGTGATTTGGCTTGGGCCAGTTGGCCCGGTTATAGCTACCTGATTACGCAGGTCTTAAAAGGTAGACCAACCTTTAGCCGCTCCTGGCAGTTGCAGGGAGATCGAGCTGGGTTTGTTGAAGAGAAGATAGTGGAGATTGGAGATTAGAAACTGGAGACCTTTTTAGTCCCCAGTCTTCAAACAATACATAGAAAAGGAGAGTTTTAACGATGGCAACGATACGTATTCCCACGCCGTTACGGCCGTTTGCGGACAATAATGCCCTAGTAGATGTGAATGGGGGCACCGTTGGGGCTGCTTTGAGCAGCCTGACGGAGCAGCATCCAGAATTACGTCAGCATCTTTTTGAGGGCAATGAGTTACGCAGCTTTGTCAATATCTTCCTCAATCAGGAAGATGTACGTTTTTTGGATGGTGCAGAGACGGAAATAGGGGAGAAGGATACTCTGATGATTATTCCCTCCATAGCTGGTGGTTCAATTTACGGTTGATGATTGATGATTTTGGCTCACGCATTGAATCGTCAATCGTCAATTCAAGGAGTTTATTATGAACCAAACTAGGGTGCGTAAGGTGGATCAGTCTGCATTGCGCGTGAATCAGGTGCTTATAATCAGCTTGTTGTTGTTGGCGTTTGTGGTGGATTGGGTATGGCTCGTGGCTTTGGTAGCGGTGGTGATACTATTGGGAACGGCCGTTCCCTCCCTCTCCCTGTTTAAACGCATCTATCAACATTGGCTCAAGCCTGCTGGGCTGGTAAAACCAGATATCATTCATGACAATCCTGAACCACATCGCTTTGCGCAAGGGCTTGGTGGGATTGTAGTCGCGCTAGCAGTGGCTGCCTTGTGGGGCGGTTTGACGGGATTAGGCTGGAGTTTGACGGCCGTTGTGGTTATCTTAGCTGCTCTCAATTTGTTCTTGGGCTTTTGTGTGGGTTGTTTTGTCTATTACCAACTACACCGCTTAGGTGTTCCCGGCTTCAATCAGTCGCCAATCAGGAGTTTATGATGATTGCTGAACGCTTGCTCATTGTCATTGTGGCCGGGCTAGGAATCTGGGGGGGGTATTTGTTTTTGAAGCAGGTACAGTTATGGCAGATGGGCCGGGTGACGGCCGCTGTTTATACCCCAACACTTCTCTATTTTGGTAGCAAAAGCTGTGCTGTGTGCCCCACCCAATGGCGTTACGTGGAGCAGTTAAAGGAGGCATGGAACGGCCGTCTGGCCATTGAAAGCATTGATGCTGAGCAAGAACCAGATAAAGCTGCTCAATATCACATCCTTACCTTGCCCACAACTATTATTGTAGACAAGTCGGGTGTTGTGCGTGAGATTAATTATGGCCTGACACCTACGCAGAAGCTGAAGAAGCAGTTAGAAATTATCAGTGGTCAGAATACTGGTTACTATTCATAGAATACATAGAGGTTATCCTGATTAACCACCAAGAGACACAAAGGGCGCAAAGTAAGAGAAGTAACTTGTGTTCTTCGTGCTGTTTTGTGTGCCTTCGTGGATGAATTTTATTTGGGACCAACTCTAATAAAAAATGGAGAAATGATGAAAGAGTTAATAAATCAAGCTGCCCTAGACGATGTGACCCTTTCCCATGAGGAAGTACAGCGGTACAGTCGCCACCTTATTATGCCAGAGGTGGGAGCCGAAGGGCAGAAGAAGTTGAAGAGATCGAGTGTGTTGTTGATTGGGGCGGGTGGATTAGGATCGCCTTTGGGCATGTATTTGGCGGCGGCGGGAATCGGCCGTGTTGGATTAGTGGACTATGACGTGGTGGATTATACGAATTTGCAACGACAAATTATTCATGGCACAAAAGACGTCGGCCGTCCTAAACTAGAAAGTGCCCGAGATCGCATTCTAGACATCAATCCCCATGTGCAATTAGATTTATACGAAGTGCCGCTCACCTCTGACAATGCTCTGGAGATTTTTGCCCCCTATGATGTCATCATTGATGGTACAGATAACTTCCCCACCCGCTATTTGACCAATGATGCCAGTGTGCTGCTGGGTAAGCCCAATGTATATGGCAGCATATTCCGTTTTGAGGGACAAGCCTCGGTTTTTTATGCTGAGGAAGGGCCGTGCTATCGATGTCTCTTCCCCGAACCGCCCCCGCCGGGATTAGTCCCTAGCTGTGCTGAGGGCGGTGTGCTGGGTATTCTGCCAGGCACAGTGGGAGCTATTCAGGCTACAGAAGCTATTAAGCTGCTATTGGGGATTGGCGAGCCGTTGATCGGCCGTTTGCTACTTTATGATGCCCTCAATATGAACTTCGACTATGTACGTCTGCGTAAAAATCCTAACTGCCCTGTCTGCGGAGAAAACCCTACCTTAACTGAATTGATTGATTACGAGCAATTTTGTGGGATGCCAGCCCATGATCGCAGCGAGTTCACGACTCATGAAAACGGACAAAGTGATGTCGTGCCCCAAATAGCACCAGCCGAACTAAAGGCTCGCTTAGACAATGGCGACAATCTCTTTATCCTAGATGTCCGCGAAACTCATGAGTGGGACATCTCTAACCTGGGTCATTTGGGTGCGGTGCTTATCCCTAAAGGAGATGTGCTGGAACGGATGGGAGAGTTGGACACAGCCCAAGAAATGGTGGTTCTCTGCCGTAGTGGTGTCCGTAGTGCTGATGTAATTCGTCAATTGAGCCAACATGGCTTTAAGAAGATGTGGAATTTGGATGGCGGGATTAACCTCTGGGCACAAGAAGTAGATAGATATTTACCAACGTATTAGGTGGACTGACTGGATACGGTCGTTTCCGAAACGGCCGTATCCGGTATAATATGCTCACATAGGGGGAAAAGTGAGTATAGATGAAGATTATCCAAAAAAAGATCTGCCTCTTAGGCAGTTTTGCGGTGGGGAAAACAAGTTTAGTCCGCCAATACGTAGAAGGGCGATTCGACGATAAATATCTCAGCACGGTCGGTGTCAAAGTTTCGCGTAAAGTCTTGCCCCAACCCAACCATATCTTGCACATGCTCATTTGGGATTTGGCAGGTGACAAAAGCTTTAATCGGCCAGAGATGGGATATTTGCAGGGGGCTGCTGGTGCCCTGATCGTTTGTGACCTGACCCGAATAGATAGTTTGGCAACTTATGCACCTTATGCTCGCCAACTCCGTACGCTGAATCACACCATACCCTTGATTTTCGTGGCGAACAAAGTGGATTTAACGGCCGAACGAATGATTACTGATCAAATGTTGCAAGAAACTTGCGATGAACTAGGTGGGCCCCTGGTGTTGACCAGTGCCAAAACAGGGGAACAAGTAGAGGAGAGCTTCCAGCTTTTGGCCCAACGGTTGGCTTAAGTGTGTCACAGTTTGAAATTGGAGAACAGAAAACTGTAATACCTCAAAGCTTGATGGCTAATGCTGCGAAACTTTCTACAAAAAAACACCAAACACTCAATAATCAACAAGAAGCTACCTGGATTTTGAGAACGACCCTATCAGTCTTATACTTTATTCATGGCACTTCCCGCACTTGACCTTTCCGCGATGGTCTTGGCCACGCATGTCACCCGACTTTATAGTGATTTGCACCGATTGGCCTACGCTTTTATCAAACCCGATCTAACAGTTGTTTACTATTCTCCTAATTTCAAGGCGGTTCTCAATGATCCTGAACAACCTGTGTTGGGTGCGCGCCTCACCAACTTGATTTGGGAGTTCGCTGGTTCTGAATATGCTTTGGCCGCTGTTTTTGCCAAAGAGTTGTCCCATTATGAATTACGACAAATTCACCGAACAGTAGGGGGTGGTTCCAGCGCTTTTCTTGATTTCTATGTGACAGCTTTACACGACGCCACTATTGGCAATGGCTTGTTGTTGATTGTTGAAGATGTGACAAAGGAAACAGAAGTGGAGCAGATTTTGATGCAGGAACGCAATGAATTGCGTTTAACAAAGTTGCATCTTTCCCAGGCCAATGAAATGCTGGAACAGGTTAACCGTTTGAAATCTTTGTTTGTGTCTATGGTGGCCCATGATTTGCGCTCCCCACTCACGGCTATTGATGGTTATGCAGAGATATTATTGCAAACGGCCGTTTCCGAACGTACTGATGATTACCTGATGATTATCTCCAATCAGGCCAAACGATTAGAGCAAATAATCAGCGATTTGCTTGATTTAGATAAAATTGAACAAGGCAAAATAAAATTTACGTTTGAACCAGCTTGTCTGAACAATCTTGTGGCCGAAACAGTTGAAATGCTTCAGCTCAGTCTAACTCAAAAACAAGTGGATTTGCATTTGAGATTGGGTGATATGGTGCATGCCATACCAATGGACACTACCCGTATCGGGCAAGTCATTTATAACTTGCTCAACAATGCCATCAAATATTCACCACGACATTCTCAAATCACGATCACTACTAACCAGAACGAAGATGAAACTATTTTAAATGTAACGGATACAGGTCATGGCATCCCTGCCGAACAAATGGCCCACCTATTTCAGCTTTATTATCGTACCAAAGATGCTGAAGCTAGTCGCATACCTGGAACGGGATTAGGTTTGTTTATCGTCAAAACATTTGTGGAGGCTCATAATGGCCAGATTCAGGTGAGTAGTGAACTAGGCCAGGGGACGACCTTCACCGTTTGGTTGCCCAACAAATAATAAGTCTACCGAAAAAAGTTCACGCAAAGGCACATAAGTTCCAGAGAAGAAATTTGTGTTTTTGTGTAATTCTTTTTTTTCAGTTAAGTGAGGGGTGTGCATAGAAAAACAGAAAGAGTTGGCATAGTCAGCCAAAAAGGGTTTAACTGTAAAAAAGACCAATTCATTACAGGAGAACCCGATGGAAAAACCAACTCTAACTGACTATGCTCACCTAATCATTACCTTATTTGACCAATTTATTCAAACAAATCCGACTATCTTAAGGTATCAGAATCTTTGCACCTACAAATATCGGGAGATGATAATCTTTTTCATGCTGATGCAATTTCGACGAATCTATCAGTTCAAAGCGCAACATCGTTGGTTGAGCGTTCATCCAGAGGTCTGGGAGCTTCTCAACTTCGAGACAATCCCCCACCGGACAACCCTGTCACGGCAATACAAGCGATTAGGAGAGGTCGTCACCGAGTTTGCAGCCTTTGTGGGCAACCAAGTGGCCGACTTAGATGAAGCGTTTTCCAACATGCATTTAGCTGAGGACAAAAGCCTGTTTAAGGCCAATGGCCCTGTTTGGCATCAGTCTGACCGTCAAGCAGGACGGATTCCGCCGAAGTTACGTCACTTGGATACGGATGCCACTTGGGGTAAAAGTGGGTATCAAGGCTGGGTTTATGGCTATGGTATCCATATCACTTGTACTGAGACCGCTTTTCCTAAGATGGTTCAGACAGAAACCGCTACCGTCGCTGATAGCGATGTTCTCGACCAAAAGGCTGACTTTATCCTCAAGCAACTCAACCCAGCCAGTTTGTCGGCGGATGACCGTTACACCAAAGCAATGAGAATTCGTCGTTGGATTAAACGGGGTACTTTACTTCTTACCCCTGCCTTGCGCTGGCATAACGGCCGTTATGCCCAAGCCTATCATCAACTACTGGCTCAACCTGACATCCAAGAACGCTTCAAGAAGCGAAAAACCAGCGTTGAACCCTTTTTTGATTTGATTGCCAAAGTTATTGGCACGACCTCTCGTCAAAAAGAGTTGCCAATACAAAAACTTGTAAATGTTCGCATGCTCATGGCTTTAGCTACCTTATCGGTGCAAATTGCCATGACCATGAATAGTATTTTGGGGTTGCCCCTGAGAGAAATTTCTTCTATCAAAGCTGCTTTCTCCTAAGAGGATGCACACCCCTCAGATAAGTCAATAATAGAGCTGTGTTTCTTGTGGTTGAGGCAAGATAAAATCGCTGGGGCCGCCTCTCAGTCCCAAAGGGCTGCTTAGGAACCCGCCAAAGCCGTGAAGCTTTCTTGTCAATTTTGATGCTCCTCTACAAAAAGTGACACAACCTCAAATTTAGTTACATCTACCAGACCCAGATCAGAAATACGTAGCTCAGGAATAACGACGAGAGCCAATAGGCTTAGTTGCATGTAGGCGTTATTGAGACGGCAGCCACAGTCACGGAAGGCCTGTACCATTCGGGCAGCTTTATCGGCCACCACTTCGGCCCGCTCGTTGGACATGAGGCCCGCGATAGGTAATTCGACTAAAGCGATTTCGGCTTCATTTTTGTAGACGACAATGCCACCACCAACTTCGCCCAGGCGATTGGCGGCCAGGGCCATGTTCGTTTTACTCGTGCCAACAACAATCATATGGTGGCTATCGTGGGCAACGGTGCTGGCAACGGCACAGGGAGTATCAAAACCAAAACCTGTGACAAATCCGTTGATGACACCGCCTGTGGCCTGATGGCGTTCCACTAAGGCTATTTGGGCCACATCTAAGTTTGTATCGGGCTGAACGATGTTTGCGGTCACAGGTAAGGTGTGCTCTGCGGCACGAGTGGGGGCTTGGTTTTCGACGACACCAATGACGCGAACTTTAGCAGAATCGGTACTGGGAGCGTGGATATGGAAGTCGTTGCGGGTGAGGGTTTTGCCCAGTTTGATCGTGTTTTGGACAAAGTCGGGGTAAGTGTGCGGGGGGATAGATGTTAGGAGACGACCGTTTTCCGCTACCACTTCGCCAGCAGCAATCACGATTTCGATGGGCAGTGCTGCCAAATCGCTGCTAATCACAATATCAGCATAACGGCCGGGTGTAATACTGCCAATGTCTTTTTCTACGCCAAAATGCTGGGCTGTGTTGAGTGTGGCCATTTGAACGGCCGTGATAGGAGGAAGCCCCTGGGCAATAGCATGGCGTACCACACGGTTCATGTGGCCATCATGCACCAATGTGCCGGAGTGTGAGTCGTCTGTACAGAGGATAAAATTACGGCTGTCCAGCCCCGCCTCGGTGATAGCCTTGACTTGCGAGGCGACATCATGCCAGGCAGAGCCAAGGCGGAGCATAGCCTTCATACCTTGGCGCACACGGGCAATGGCATCTTCACTTCGTGTGCCTTCATGATCATCACTAGGCCCACCGGCCACATAGCCATGAAAGGGTAGCCCCAAATCGAACGAAGCGTAATGGCCCCCAATAACTTTGCCAGCTTTCATCGTTTCGGCCATTTCGGCGTGCATTTTGTTATCGTTCATGAATACGCCGGGAAAGTTCATCATCTCGCCGAGGCCGATGATGCCGGGCCAACTCATGGCCTCAGCCACTTCGGCAGGGCCGATAGAAGCACCAGGTGTTTCCAATCCAGGAGCACTAGGGATGCAACTGGGCATTTGCACATAGACGTTAATGGGCAAGGTAAGGCTCTCATCGTGCATGAGCTTGACGCCCGGTAGACCAAGAACATTGGCGATTTCATGGGGGTCTATGAACATACTTGTGGTGCCGTGGGGGATGACAGCACGGGCAAATTCGGTGACCGTGATCATGCCGCTTTCGACGTGCATATGGGCATCGCAAAGGCCAGGGATAAGGTAACGGCCGTTGGCCTTGATCACTTTTGTCTTTTCCCCCATCGTGTGGCTGGCGTTCTCACCCACGTAGGCAATACGACTGCCACAGATAGCGACATCTGTGTTAGGAATGATTTCACCGCTATGGACGTTGAGCCAACGGCCGTTTTTGATGAGTAGATCAGCTGGTTGCCGTCCCATGGCCACATCTACCAGGGTTTGTGCCATGTCATGCCATGCTTGTCGTTCTGCCATCACTGTCTCCTTGTGTAGGGTTGCTAATCGGTAGCCAGACCCGAAATGTGGACCCTTGATCGAGTTTACTCTCAACTTCGATACGGCCGTTATGCATATCCACAATTTCCTTCGCAATACTTAACCCCAACCCCGTGCCAGGAATATTCAACTGACCCGTTTTTTCACCCCGATAAAATCGCTCATATAATAAAGGCAATTCCTCTTCTGAAACACCGATACCTGTGTCCGAAATTTGCAAACAGACCATCTCTTTACCCTGATCTATAAACATTCGAATATTAATCATACCAGAAGGAGTATATTGAAGCGCATTGGTTATTAGATTCTCAACGACCTGTTGTAATTTTATAACATCTCCTCGTATAAGAGGTAATGAAGGGTCAGGCTGAAAATTTAGTTGCAAGCCAGCTAATTCGGCCCTTTGTCTGTGAGCAACAACAGCATATTCAACCAACTCCCTAAAATTTACCGGCTGGATAGTTAACTGATAGCCACCTGCTTCCAATCGAGAAATGTTTAGAATATCTTTGATTAATGCTTCTAAACGATCCGTTTGGTGATTGATGACATCCAGGTATTGTTCACGCTTTTGGGGTGCCCCACGATTGAGCAGGCTCAGATAGAGTTTGAGATTGGTAATGGGCGTGCGCAGTTCATGGCTAACATCAGAAATAAACTTTGTTTTTAGATGATCTAACTCTTTGAGCTGTTCGTTTGCTTGTGCCAATTCACGAGTGCGCTCAGCAACTTGTATTTCTAAATTTTGGGCATGATGACGCAAACGTTCATACAAATTAGCATTTTCGATGGCAGTGGCTGCTTGATTGGCAAAGGCCATAGCGATTTCTGCATCATGTGATTCATAAAAAAAGGGTTCACTATGGGTGATATTGAGTATGCCAATCACCTCGTTGTGAGCAATTAAGGGAACACCTAACCAGCAATGAGTGTAGGGTCTTTCTACTAATTTTAACCAGCGTGGATCATGTCGTGTGTTGTCAATAATGACTGGTTTTCGCGTTGCCAAAACTTCGACAATATGCTTGAAGCGTTTAATGACCAGGACGGGGTTCTTGGCCTGATCATAAATCGTACGATTGACTAATTGGTGTAGTTCTTGCCCTACCAAGCTATAGACTGAGGCACTATCGAAGGTGAGGACACGAGCTAGCTGGTCTAAGATCAATTCCAAGACTTCCGCTGGTTCTAGACTGCTTGTTAAGACATGTGTGATTTCACGCAATGTTTCAGCTAAAGCACGTTGCTTGCGCTCAGCATCTAGTAAATGGGCTTTGGCAACGGCCAAGGCAATTTGCCCCGCGGCCTGTTTGCCCTTAGCTATTTCGCCTTGACTGAAGACATGGGGTTGATTAAAAGAGATTAAGGCTGCGCCTAGTTTTCGGTCAGCAACGATGAGGGGAAGGGCCAAGACAGCTCGGGAGGGAAACATAGCCACAAGGCGCGGGCTAAGATGGGGTGTGGCCTCGGTGTCGGGGACAGCCAATACCCGCCCTGTTTGCAAGACATGAGCTGTAAAAGTGGGTTCATTTTGCTGAACATCGACCTGGCTATAGCTGTCACGTAGGGCACCGTAGGCAGCAGCGGGTTTGGGCTTTTGTTGCTTTTCATCCCACAAGGAGAGGTAGCAGCCATCAGCACGGAGCAGTTCGCCTAAACGGTCTGCCAATACTTGTAGCATTTGTTTGAAGTCTAACATGCCAGAGGCGGCACGAGTAATATCGTTGAGGAGGATGAGATTGCGAGCATGGGCCTCTAATTCTTGTTGGGCTTGTTTGCCATCTTGGCGATGTCTGGCTTCGGCTATTTCGCGGGCGATAGCGGGCATGAGTCTAGCCCATCGTCCTTTGATAATGTAGTCGTGTCCGCCGGCCTGCATTGCGGCCACGGCCGTTATCTCATCATCTGCTTGGATAATGAGGATGATGGGTATGTCTGGGCAATGGCTTTTACTCAATTTTATGGTTTGGACGATGTCTAGGCTGGCAACAGCTTGAGCCACGATGATGATGTCCCAAGTTTCATCTAAAGCTGTGCGGAGAGAAGCGGCTGTTGCCACACGCTGCCAAACGGGATCATATCCACCTGAACGTAGCTTGTGTAGTAGCAGTTCAGCCTCATCAACTGAGTCTTCTATTAATAAAACACGCAATAGCGAGGCCATTCGCACTCCTCTAATTGAGAGACTTCCAATGATACAATTTTCTCGAATAAAATAGACATGCTCCCTTTCGTTACCAGCGTCTAAATTTTATCTGGGGGCAGTAGTTGGACGCTGCTAAATTCCTAAATATGGCTGGCTAAGCCTATAATAACGCATACTGTCTCTGCTCATATCTGTTATCATAGCACAAATAATAATGCAAAGCTTTTGTTAAGTGTAAACGCTGATGGTACATCAAAAATCTAGATTCTGGGTAAAGATAGCTGGCTGGCCTGTCTGGTAAAATTTGACAATTGACTTGCTTTCCAGGAACATTTGTTTTAATATGGTCTCATTCAGGAGAGAATCTCCTAAAAACCAATCTTTATGTAAAGGAAGGATTTACAAATGTCATACACTGTTAAAAATTCAAAAGGGACAACCTATTACTTACATCAACGTGAAACAACTTTGAAGAACGGCCGTAAACAAACCATTTACTTTTTCGCCAAAGCACCTAAAGATGGTGTGCTCGATGCAGTCCCAGCCGGTTATCAAGTCAGTGAAACTAAGAACGGTCTCCCTGTCCTCAAAAAAGCTTAAATATCATCACAAAAGACATAAAAAGCCCTATCGTGTAATATGGTAGGGCTTTTTTCTTTGTGCAATTTTGTTAAGGCACAAAAAGATCGGGGATAACCAATTTGTCATCTATGGGATTACCCACACTGTTTAACACGGAGAGGCGGCTGGCATCAGCGAGAAGATACCAGCCAATGAGCAGCCGATAATTGCCTGAAGGTAAGTTGTTGCTTAGTTGAATGACGTAGGGGTCCGTGATGATTTCACCTGCGTCCCATTGGCTAGTGGGAAGAGTTCCTTGCAAAGGCCAGGCATCTATTTGGCCCACGATTTGATCTTGGGCGTCTAAAATCTGGATAAAGATGGTGTAGTCTTTGTTCGTGCGAGACAAGCTCTGCCAAGTTAGTGTCAATGGCAGTTGTCCTCCAGCTTGTAGCTGAGTTTGGGGGAGGTCAAGCGTGAGAAGAGCAATCTTATCGTCATAGTTGGTGGCGTTGGCGGCCAGGGGGATACCACTGATTTCGATTTGGCCGAGATTACAGCTGGTCGTGGCTGGTTGCAGCCAACCACAAATAGCACCGTTTTCTGAGTGGGCGATGAGATGGTAACGGTCGTTATCCGAATTTGTATCCAGTGCGGTTTGGGCGATATAGGGGTCGAGGAAGGGCGGGTAGTTATCTATAGTCAGACGATATTTTTGAATAGGCACTGGCTGGGGGGGAGTGGCCGACAGTTCGTAACGAATCTCTTCGGGGCGGCCAAAGCCGACTATGGTCAAGTCCAAAGGTGTTTGGGGACGCACGGTGGGGCTGAATTGCATACCACTGATGGTGGAACTGTTTATTTGGATGCGGTATGGTCGTAAATTAGTAATTTGATCATGGGCGAGGATATCAATAACGTCCACAATTTTCCAATTGAGCTGACTGACAGGTGTGAAGGGCGGGGCCAGAGCTACTTGGAGCGCACGTTGTTGGGGGCCTGTGCTGATGGGATTGAGGACAAGGTGGAAGTCGGGGACGATTTCACCAACTTGCCAGGCGTTGGTGGGATAATTGTTGTTGGCGGGGTGTTGGCCGCTGGTGGTGATGGAGGTGTTTGCCCAACGCAAATAGATATGCTGTGGTTGGGTGATGGTTTGGTTGGCTTGCCAGTAGAGGGTTACGGCCGTTTTCCCCGATTCAAATGTCTTGCCCACTTCATAGCCAATTAAATCAATCTCACCAAAGTTACGCTCAGTGGGCGTGGCCTGGCCGGGCAGTTGGGTCAGTGGTTTTGGGCTTACTTCAGTGAGGGGGCCAACCGAACGCAGATGATAGATGCCTTCTAAGCCAGGTAGAAAGCGGGCAAGATAGATTGTTTGGTGCGCGATACGGCCGTTTAGCTGGGCACGATAGGCAGCTTCGTCTGGCAATACCATAATATCTAAATCGGGGCGCACACCTTCAGCTTGTTGCAGATAGTAGAGGGGGGCAATTTTTTCGCTATCGGCTAGGATGGCAGCATTTTGGGCCAGGGGAAGATTGAGAACGGCCGTTCCCCATTGTGTTAGCCCATCTTCTGCGGAGCGGTCTAGCTGCGGCCAATGGGCGATGGCTAGGAGGAGGATAGATACAAAGAGGAGACTGGAGACTGGAGATTGGAGAGTGAAGCTTAACCTTAAATTCATAATCTCCACTCGCTCAATAGCCCATTTGCTAATATCTAATACTCCCATCACGCCCGCTGCCCAATAAATCCCGATGATGATTTGAGAAGGGATGAGGAAGACCGAGATGTCAGGTACATAGTAGCTGAGGGCGTAGAAGCTGAAGCCGAACCAGGTGATGAATAGGAGAACGGCCGTGCGCCAACGGCGATACAATAAGTAGCCCAAACCGATCCCCGCCAAAATGAGATTGAACGTCTCCCAATTGTCGAGGAAAAGGCGCCCCACAACCTCATAGCGTGTGAAATCTGTGCGCCAAGCTGACCACTGTAAGGCACCCTGAAAACGGCCGCCGATGACCCACTCCACAAAACGGCCGAATCCCATCCTGTCCTCATTAGTGGCGGCCCAGCGGATAGGCAAGTAGGCATAAAGAGCGAGAGGGGTGATGGTGGCTAGGAGCAGTTTGGGCAGGAGCCAAGAATCAGTAATCAGTAAGCGGTAAGCAGCGAGTGGAGGCCCGTATTTGTAGAGGGTGAAGAGGAAAGCGAGCGTGGCTGCCGGGATCAGGAAGAGTGTGGTGAGGTGGTTGGTCAGTCCTAGGCCAATGATCGCAGCCAGAATTAGTGCGAATCGCCACTCGCCACTCGCCACTCGCCACTCTCCGATTTCCAAGATGAACCAAAGGCTGACAGCGGTAATGAGTGCCTGTAACGCATAGACTTCTGCCTCAATGGCTTGGCTCCAGAAGGTAGGGGTGAGGCCGATGGCAATGGCTCCCAGCAAAGCCGGAATAGGCTGGTAATCAAGCTGTAGGATGATGAGATAGATAATGGTGAGGGCGGCTAGAGCAAAAACGGCCGATGCCAAATTTATGCGCCAAGCTACAGAGCTAATGGGAACAAAGGTAAAGAGCTTGGCCAACAGCAGATAGAGAGGATAGCCAGTAGGATGGGCGATGGCTAGTTGGGGGGCAACCACTTGGAATTCAAAGGTATCGGCTCGGCCCACGGTGTGGGGCATGGTGAGGAGGTAGACGGGCAGCAGGCCTGCCAGGATGAAGGTAAGGCCAAACCAGGGGAAAAGTCTGATGATGTGATAGTGGTGGCTGATGAGAACGGCCGTTAACCACAAGGATGCAAAAAAGAGGAAGCGACTTTGTGTCAAATTGACGGCGGGGTCAAAGAGATAAATGAGGTTCAGGAGCAGAGGTGAGAGGAGAAGCGTAGGGAGTGTAGGCAAGGTGATGCGGCAGAGAGCGAGTAGGGCTGAGGCTAGAAAAAAAGAGAGGAGGAGAGTAGGAAACGGCCGTGCCATTTCCAACCAGTGAGGAAAGATCCATTCATAAAGCAAGCGGCTTGTGGCAAGCCCCAAGAGAAATAAGAAGGCGAACCGTAAAGCGTAAAGGGCTAGGGAGATGATTTGCTGTCGGATGCCTGACTTCATAAAGTATAATTGTACCGCGACCTCCCATTCACTACGAAGCCAACCCCTAAAAAAAGAGGATGACTTCTTAGCCATCCTCTTTACCTTTAGAAAGCGTGTCTCTTTGCTCTTGCCTTATGTGAGCGCCAGATCTGGTTTTGGCTCTTGTGTGCGCCAAGGTGTGCCAATGAAGGGCAAAGCGAAGTAATCAAGACCAATGAAGTTAGCTACTTTCCAGGCTAAGATGAGGGCGATGCCAACCAGTAACTCATCATATACTACGAGTTTGCCAAACCAGACATAGGCCTCAGCATCAAGTAGATATTGAATGAAGTTGCAGTACCACTCAAAAGCAATGGCTGGTCTACCTGTTTTGGGAACAACAACTGCACCTGTCCAAAAGCCTTTTAAGGCAGCTCCAGTCTGTACCCAAGCTGGATTGTCAAGTTTATGCAGGGCAGCATCTACCCATTTATAGCCGAGCCAGACTCTCAAGATTAACCAGAGCCAACTCATACGAGTGTCACTAAATAGTGTTTGGGCCAAAGGCGGGTCTTGAATAATTGTTCCTTTGTGAGTGATAAGCTGTTTCATTTTTCTCTCCTTACTCTCCTCTTAACAAGGTCTGTTTGATTTGTTGATAAGAGTACTTTACGAATTTTGTGTCGCCACTTCTAGAATCAAATGTCATATGATGGACAAAGCACGTCAGGAAAACTTTGTGACAACGATCATAAAGTTAAACAGCTAATTTGGAACGCTTTGTGGCACGGTGAGGTTTCGGTTACTTGTTATGCTGCCGCCAACCTAACAACAAATTTTTTGAACCTAAGGAGTTAATCATGAACCACAAAACTGGAACACGCTTTAATCATAACCAAACGGCCGTTACCGATTTTAAGGAGCGTTCAAAATGAACACGAACTTTGTAAAATCCCTTTACATCATAAGGAATATAGAAATGATACAAAAACAACACACTTGTAACCGTCTTAGCCTTTTAATTTCCCTGCTTGTTTTATTTAGCCTCCTATCAATAACCACATCTGTTCGGGCACAACAAACATATTATGCAGGCTGCACAAATGGTGTCGGCTCTGTCAAACAACTTATTAACGCTATTGAGAACGCCAATGCAGCACAAGGACAAGATGTCATTGTTCTTGGTGATGCCGGAGAAGCGTGTCTCTATAATCTCCAAAATATTCATGCTTATACAGATATTGGTGACCCAATAGGGCTCCCGATTATTACCGACGATTTAGCCATCTATGGAAATGGTAGCACCATCCAACGGACGGATGATGCTCACCCAGTTCCAGCATTTCGCTTGCTCCATGTTGAGGGACAGCACCATTTACAGCTTGAGGACTTACTATTTACAAACGGAATGTCTAAGGAGGGTGGAGCCGTCCATATTAAAGATGGCCACCTAGAACTGTATAATAGTTCATTCACAAATAACACAGTCGAACTTTATAACAATGGGCGTGGTGGTGCAGTTTACGCAAATAGGCTAACTGCAGCTACTGTTCATTTTTCCAACAATATGGGAAGATATGGAGGTGCTGCCCACGCTATCCAAAGTGCTAGTCTAGACAATGTCTCATTTATCAACAATTACGCATACTATCAAGGTGGCGGGTTACATGTCAGCGAAGTCGGCTCCGAATTGTCTGTTTCAAACAGTAGGTTTGTTAACAATAAAAGCGATTGGAGAGGCGGTGGACTTACTGCCAGAACTAAAAATATCGTGATAAGCCATTCCATTTTTAAGAACAACACAGCACCTAATAGGTTAGGTGGTGCCATGAGTATTACACCTTCCAACATTGGGTTTAAGGCCACAATTTTTAACAACCTCTTTTTGCACAACAGTGCTGCTGATGGTGGTAGTGCAATCAGTTTTTGGAGCAATGCAGCAGCTACTGACAATCCTATTCAGGTCGATATCTGGCATAACACCATCGATGAAGCAGGAACTCAACTGTATCACGACCCAGACGCCATCGGCTCCATCATGATACAGCTTGGTCAAGAAAATAGTGATGCCTATGTAAATATTAGCAATAACATCATTACAAATACGCCCAATACGGCGATTAATTATGGGTACCTTACCGAGCCACTGGTTCCTATTTCGACCGAATCCAACCTTTACTTTAACAACTTTCTCAACGAACATGGTGTTGTCTCTAGTATTAACAATGTTGTTGCTGACCCGCAGTTTGTCGATTCAACCAATGGGGATTATCAACTGCTCTCATCTTCTCCAGCAATTGATACAGGCAGCTTATTGCCAGTTGTTGATGATTTGCTGGGCATGCCTCGCCCACAAGGAAACGCGCCAGACAGAGGTGCTTATGAGGTGAATCCTGATAGTGATGGTGATGGTATTCCAAATGAAGACGATAACTGTCCTCTCGTTGATGCCACTGGGCTAGATGCCGATGGAGATGGCTGTTTAGATAGTTTGGATGGTCTGGAAATCCTGATTCTAAGCATGAATTTGCCGCATGGTGCTGAAAACGCTTTGCTGACCAAGGTGTACGATGCACAAGCTGCTTTTAATAATGGAGATATCGCAGGAACAGAGGCACACCTTAATGCCCTTCTCAATCACATTGCTGCCCAAAGCGGTCAAGATTTAACGGTAGAGCAAGCTAACCTGCTGACAGCATATATACAGAATATCTTGATCCAATTGTAATCAACGCAAAAAGAGCCATTGGCCTAAAACCAATGGCTCTTTTCCACTTTTATAGTTCTGATGGTGGAGCTGGTTTTGTTCACTCCACAATCATCTCTCGATACATCCTATTTTCCTCTTTATCCAATGTGCAACTTTTTCTTGACCTATATCTGGGCAAACACCGCCCAGAATCATCACTTCTGACAAATATGGCAAGAGCGCACTTCTCAGACCTATTGCAGTTTTGTTGTAGAGCATTAGCTGTAGATCGTAGCCCTCCATATATGGGTGACCAGGCGAGATTGCCCTCATTCTTGCCATATTTGTGTTCTGGGAAGTTGCACATTAGGTCTCTTTTTCTTATCCTCTTAGGAAAACCAAAGTATAAGCATCTTGGTAAAAAGCTTAACAATTATTACAACCATCATGGATTGGGCTATGATATTTGGGTAGTTTGGTATATGAGGCAAAGCAAAGTAAAAGCAATATTCGAATTATTTCGTGACACAGCCCAAGGCTATTCACAAGATAAAGGGCCAATGTTGGCTGCTTCTTTGGCCTACTACACGATGTTTTCTCTAGCTCCTCTCATTGTACTCACGGTAGCCCTAGTGAGTATATTTTATGGCGAAAAAGCGGTGGCAGGGGAATTGGTGGCACCGATTGAGCGGGTTGTGGGCCGGGAAGCGGCCGTTGTTATTGAAAGCATTATTGAAAATGCTAATACAACTAGTTCCAGCACCACAGCTACTATCATTAGTACTGCCTTGTTGCTGCTGGGGGCTTCCGGTGTTTTTACTCAGCTAAAACGAGCCATTAATAGCATGTGGCGCATTGCCCAACCACCCAACAAAGGTTTGTTAGCCATTGTCCAAAACCGCATTTTAGCCTTCATCATGGTATTGGGTGTGGGAGCCTTGCTGATGGTATCGTTGGCAACGAGTACCATATTGGGAATTGTCAACCAGTGGCTATCAGTTATAGCTCCGGTGTTGGCCACCGTGTTGCCGCTCTTGGATTTTGTAGTCTCTTTTACGATTATGATTGGCTGTTTTGCCTTGATCTTTAAGTTTGTACCGGATGCTGATGTGTCTTGGCAGGATGTAGGCTTGGGGGCAGTGGTTACGGCCGTTCTCTTTAGTTTGGGCGAATATTTGATTAGTTGGTATTTGAGTAATTGGACAGGCGGCGCGGCTTATGGGGCGGCCAGCTCATTGATTTTGTTGCTCTTTTGGCTATATTTGTCGGCTCAAATTCTCCTGTTTGGAGCCGAATTTACTCAGGTCTATGCCAATCGCTATGGCTCGCGGTTGACTTTGGCTGAAGGCGCCATACAAGTTACACATCAACGCTATGAACTACCACCCGTAGACCCTACACTTGCCACTACCGAAGACACCGAAACGGCCGATCCCCCTCCAAATAACTAAACTGCTCGTTGCTAACTAGCTACATACACCACCCACTCGGCTGCATCATACAGCGGCAAGCCATCCCAACCTTCATAGATGGCAATGGCCGTAAACCCCGCCGCCTGCATCATTTTCACCATCTCATCAGGTTGATACATTTGGTCACACAATTCAACATGGGTCAACTGCCCCGTCTCAATCTCCAGCACATAATACCGCTCCACTGAAACAACTTCCTCTGCCAGCCAAAAGCGTTCACCCAAATGCAAAAAGGGTGTACCCCCCCATAAACCTGTATCATCCGTAAACCACCACTGGCTGGGGCTGCGGTCTACTTTGTCTGGATGCAGCAGTTCCACACACAGTTTACCGCCTGACTTTAAGCATCGTCGGATGTTGGCCAAGATGGCCTGTGCCTCTTGGCGGCGAAAAACGGCTAATTGACCGTAGAGTAGCAGAGCAGCATCAAAACGTTCGTCCTCTAGGGACATATGGCGGATGTCTTGTTGGATAAAGCGACAATGGCTGTTGATCCCCTCCTTCTCCGCCAATTGCCGTGCATAGACAATGGCGGCCGGGCCAAAGTCCACGCCGGTTACCACCACCTCTCGGTGTGCCAGAGCTACTGCATACAAACCTGGCCCACAGGTCATGTCCAACAAGGCATGACCTGGTTGTAGGTGTAATTTGTGCCAGAGCCAATCAATTTGTGCCTTGCGTTCGGCCGCTGGCCGCGAGGCTGCGCCATGCCCTTCATCCAGATGCTCTCGCAGCATCCGCGCCGAAAACCCAGGCTTATCCCAAGGTAGATTGCCATCATGTTTTGACCAAGGCTGAGGCACATCGGGTCGCCGATAAATTTGCCATAACGCATCTTGTAGGTTATTTTTTTTACGCATCATATGTTATCAATTGGTAAACAAGCGATTTGTCTCTCGCCATCCATTATAACATCCGCTAAACTCAAATGATGTTATTTTCTGATTTACATACCTTGCCCTTGGCTCAACGGTGGCGAGAACAACAACTCCCTGCGCCCATCGTCGTGGCTATTATTCGGCGAGATGCAGAATATTTATTGATTCAGCGCAATAGTGATCCTTACAAGGGGATGTGGGCCTTGGTGGGGGGCAAGTGGGATTTTGGAGAAGAGTTGGCCACGGCCGTTACCCGTGAAGTGAACGAGGAAACTAGCCTGGAATCCCAATTTATTGCCTTACGCGGCCTCGTTAGCGAGCGCTTGATCGATGATGGCACAGCGGCCCATTTTTTGCTTTTTGTGTGTGAGGTAACGGCCGTTTGGGGCCAAGCTCGCGAACAAGATGAAGGTAGCGTAGCCTGGTTCAGCCGCATGGATATCGATACACTAAACGACCAAAACGCGATTATTCCCAGCGACTATGCTATGCTGGCCGAATTTGCCGAAGCAGCCCAAGCCGCATCTGTGGTAGAGGCAGAAATGATGGGTGCCAATAAGGGGGCCCAGTTGCACCGCTTTGAACGGATAGATAAACGCGAATAGACAAGCAATGCTGGTGCTGGCAAAAAGCATCATGAGATTGCTTCTTCGTCATACGACTTAAGGATCAAATGGATAACTTTCTAGCAATTGCCCCTGTTTTCATAGGCCTCGCTGTCCTAGTTATGGCTGCCCGACAGATGGGTGATATTTTTGTTCGCTTCAAATTACCCCTTATCAGCGGTTTTTTATTCATTGGCATTCTCACAGGTCCCTTTGTACTTGATTTCATTCATGAGCAAAACATTCCTCAATTTCTCTTACTCGACGAAATGGCGTTGGCCTTTATTGCCTTTGCTGCTGGCGCAGAGCTTGAGTTACAAGTCATTCGAGGCTATTTTCGTAGCATCATCTCTATCATTAGTGGGCAGGTTATAGCTGTATTTACTATCGGTATCATAACCTTCCTCTCAATCAAGGATATGGTACCCTTCATGGTCGCCTTGCCCCAAAGAGAGATTTTGGCGATTGCCTTGCTAGGCACAACGATTATGATTGCACGTTCCCCTTCATCAGCTTTGGCAATTATCAAAGAGTTGCGCGCACGCGGCCCATTTACGCATAAAGTATTAGGAGCCACTGTTCTAAAAGATGCTGTTGTTATTATCATCTTTGCTGCCTCCGTTTCCGTTGCGGCCGTGCTTGTAGAAGGAGCCACATTCAATATCGGTCTTCTGGCCCTTGTTATTTTTGAGATTTTCCTCGATATTGTATTAGGTATTCTTATTGGTCTGCTACTTCAAGCGATTACGAGCCTTCCTGTCCCATTGCTCAGAAGTAGTTTGATTCTGCTAATTGGGCTAGGCGTTTTTGTGCTTTCGGTTGAGTTGCATGATTTTCACCTCTTCTCTCTTCCAGTTGGTCTTTTCTCTGAGCCACTCTTGATTTGTATGACGGCAGGGTTTTATGTGACCAATTACTCGCGCCTTGCCTCAGATTTTCAACACACTATTGAAGAGATGTCGCCACTCGTATTTCTTGTTTTCTTTACATTGGTAGGCATTGAGTTAGAGCTTGACGTGATTGGTCAAGCCTGGGGCATTATTCTTATCCTCTTTACAGTCCGTCTAGTGGGCATTTTTATTGGTAGTTTTGCTGGGAGCATGGCAGCACGAGATCGAAGTGTTGGTAATGCTTTACTTGGTTTTGGTTTTATCACCCAAGCAGGTGTAAGTGTAGGTCTAGCTAAGGAAATTGGCGTAGAATTCCATACTTGGGGTGCAGAATTAGCAACGCTTTCTATTGGGGTCATAGTCCTTAACCAAATTGTAGGCCCGCCGTTGTTGAAATGGGCTATTAATCGCATTGGTGAATCACATACCCGTGCTGAGGCCCCTGCCTTCGATGGTGTCCGCGATGTCATCATCTTTGGCTTAACGCGCCAGTCAGTACAGCTGGCTCACCAACTGCAACAACATAGTTGGCAAGTAGTGATTGCCACACGCAGTGAAACACGTAAGGAGGAGTTAGATGAAAGCGACATTCAAGTCCATTTAGTAGCAGATTGGACTAAAGCAACACTACGTCAACTAAATATAACTAATGCAGATAGTATCGTTACCTTGCTATCTGATGAGGAGAATTACCAACTTTGTGAAATGGTGTATGAACATTTTGGCATTGAAACCATGGTTGTTCAGTTGAATGAGCGGGGGAATGCCTCTCGGTTCCATGAACTGGGCGCATTAATTGTTGAGCCACAAACGGCCGTTGTCTCACTTCTAGAACATTTTGTGCGTTCGCCTGTTGGAGCATCGCTGCTCTTGGGCACAGAGGGCATCCAGGATGTCATAGACATCGAAGTCCGCAACCCTGAGCTTGATGGCCTGACTCTGCGCGACCTACGTCTACCACTCGATGTATTGATCCTGTCTGTTAGCCGAGGTCATCGCACTTTTATCTCCCATGGTTACACCCGTCTGCGCTTGGGTGACAAAGTGACCATCGTTGGCTCTGAAGAAAAGCTGGAAGAGGTTATGCTACGACTTGCTGCCTAATAAAATACGCGAAGGATTGATGGACTGTATAGACCGAAAATAATTATAAGATCTTCTATTTTTTAGAATTTTTTTTTGAAGGAACGTGATGCAAGTATACCAAGAATTAGCCATTTACTTTTTTCGATTTACCCTCGTGGCTTTAGCCGCCTGGCAGGTAGGAAAATTTTTTAAAAGCAGGGGGCTGCCCGTTATCACTGGGTATCTTTTTACGGGTGTGATAGCTGGCCCCTTTGCGCTAGACCTTGTTACCGACGAGATGGGGCATGGACTCTTTTTTCTAGAGGAATTATCGCTCGCTTTCATTGCTTTTGCGGCTGGCAGTGAACTTTATTTGCCAGAACTCCGTAGTCGTTTTGGCAGTATTAGCTGGATAACTGCCGGGATTGTGGTGCTGACATTTGGCCTCATTACAACGGCCGTCTACTTTCTTGCCGCCTACATTCCCTTCATGCAAGAGATGTCAGCCAACACCCGCCTAGCAG
This sequence comes from Promineifilaceae bacterium (SeqCode), assembly GCA_965223555.1. Classification (GTDB taxonomy): domain Bacteria; phylum Chloroflexota; class Anaerolineae; order Promineifilales; family Promineifilaceae; genus CBDCWU01. The sequence goes on along the minus strand of CBDCWU010000009.1, from coordinate 432,625 downwards.
TTGCACTATTGGCAGGTGCTATTATGACAGCCCGTTCACCATCCTCCGCCATTGCCATTGTCAACGAACTCCGCGCCAAAGGCCCGTTTACACAAACCGTATTAGGCGTTACAGTAGTTAGTGATGTGGTTGTCATCACCCTCTTCGCCGTGACTGCCTCCTTGGCTAACGTCCTTTTAACCGATCAAAGCATCCAAATTAGTTTTTTCTTACTCTTGTTACTGGAATTAGCACTTGCTGCTGTTGTAGGCTATCTGCTTTATCATGTCATCTCCGCCATACTCGCTTTGGAGTTAGGGCAAACTATTAAAGCTTTTTTGATTGTGATGGCGGGTTATGGCACCTTCGTTTTGCTCCATTTCGTGCGCGAATATACGCATGAGGTTTTGCCATTTGAAATTTTTATTGAACCTCTCCTCGTCTGCTTGATGGCCAGCTTCCTGGTTAACAATTACAGTAGGCACCGTATGGAGTTCGCCAAAGTGCTGCATGATGCCGGCCCCTTTGTGTATGTGCTCTTTTTTACCTTAGTCGGTGCTTTATTAGAGTTGCCTGTCTTTTTGGAAACTTGGCCCATTGCTCTGGCTCTTTTTGCGGTACGCTTGATCGCCATTATTATCGGCTCTGCGGCTGGTGGACTGATTGCGGGTGAACCCATTGCCCGCAGCCGTCTCTTCTGGATGTCTTTGGTCACACAAGCCGGTGTTGCTTTGGGTTTGGCAGAGGAAACCGCTAGTGAATTTACGCAAATTGATTCTGGTTTTGTGACCATGATCATCTCCATTGTGGTTGTCAATGAAATTGTAGGCCCAATTCTATTCAAGCGCGGTATTAGCTGGGCAGGGGAGAGCCATGTTCGGGCCAAGCATGCTGAATTTGATGGGGTACGTGACGCGGTAATCTTTGGTCTGACACCCCGTTCAACCCAAGTAGCCCGTCAATTACAGCAGCATGATTGGCAGGTTAAGATTGCTACATGCAATCCCGAGCGCCAAAAAGAGTTGGATGGCGTTGATATTCACGTTCATTTACTATCAGATTGGACAATTGAGGCTTTGCAAGAGTTAGATTTACATAACGCAGACAGTGTGGTAACGATGCTGTCAGATGATGAGAATTACCAAATCTGCGAGCTAGTATATGAATATTTTGGTATAGAGACAGTTGTTGTTCAGTTGAATGAGCGAGAAAATGTACCCCGTTTCCATGAATTAGGAGCCTTGATTGTGGAACCACAAACGGCCGTTGTCTCCCTCTTAGAACATTTTGTGCGTTCACCTATTGGTGCATCTATGCTGTTGGGCATGGATGGGGACCAAGACGTGGTCGATATTGAAGTCCGTAACCCCGATATTCATGGACTTACCTTGCGTGACTTACGACTCCCCTTCGATGTCCTCATCCTCTCCGTCAGCCGCGACCATCACACTATCATCTCCCACGGCTACACCCGCTTACACTTGGGTGACAAGGTAACGATGGTTGGCTCAACTAAAAAGCTGGAAGAGGTCATGCTGCGTTTTGATGCGTAGGGAAACGGCCGTATCTGTTATAATTTCGGCACCTTGACGAAGTCATAAACATCAGTAACCCAAGTAAAGGTATGATATGACTGACCACAAAATACAAAAGCGAGACGTGTAGGAGTCTCTTTTACGTCCCATGCCTCTTCTTCCTGGTGAACTTCTCAATCACCGCTATCGTATTGTCAACTTGATGGCCTCTGGCTCATATGGGGCCACCTACCGCGCCTACGACATCAAAGATGAGCGGCATTATGCCATCAAAGAGTATCTAGATGCCTCGCCAGAGATTCAAAAACGCTTCCGTAGCGAAGCCCGCCGCCTCACCCAACTGAGCCATCCTCAGCTAGCAACCTTCCGCGACCACTTTCCGCTGGATGGCGTCGGCCAATATTTGGTCAGTGATTATGTGGATGGTGTGGATTTACAAAGTCTGCTGAATCAGTATGGCGCGTTACCCTCAGATTTGCTTATTGGCTGGCTGCAAGCGGCTTGTGAACCGCTGGGCTATTTGCACCAGCAAGGTGTGCTGCATCTCAATATTAAACCTGCTAATTTACGACTAACGGCCGATTCCCAAATCTTCCTCGTAGACACCGGGTTATCAGGCATGGGGGTGCGCCCCCACACAGATGGCTATGGCGCACCGGAACAGCAAGCACAGACAGAGGTGTCAGCTTATAGTGACATCTACAGTCTGGGGGCTACGCTCTACACGCTGTTGACGGCCCAAGTGCCGCCCCAAGCCCTCAGCCGCGAAAGCGGCCTAGTTGATCTTATTCCGGCGCGAGAGGTAAACCCTGATGTGGAACCTTATCTGTCGCTGGTAGCGGCCCGAGCTATGTCTATGCGGGCTGACGCTCGTTATGAGACGGCGGCTGATTTTGCTCAAGCTCTCAATCGCCCTGCCGGCCATCCAGTGCCTTTGCCCCCAGATGAACTGCGACGCACGGCCGTTCCCTCAGCCACCGCCCCGCCACCTGTTCTCACACCTACCCGGCGTAAACAGATTGAACAGCGCACCATTTGGGGTTTAGCGGTCGTTCTCATAATCCTCCTCACACTGATTGGCCTCTTCAGCCTTGCCAGCCAAGACGAGCCAGAGGCAGCCGAAATTGGGACCACTGCCACTGTCGAATCCGTCGTCATCGCTGCCCTAACAGCTATTGCCCCCACACCCACACCTCTGCCCGCTCCCACTGAGCCACCGACACCCACCCCCGAACCTATCATCACCGAAACGGGGGCACGTATGATCTTTATGCCGGCTGGCGTCTTTCGCATCGGCCATGATGAGGGTGAAAACGATGAAAAGCCCTCACAATTGGTGCGGCTCAACCCCTTTTACATTGATGAAACCGAAGTGACCAACGGCCAATATGCCCAATGTGTAGATGCCGGTGTGTGCCAGCCGCCCCGTCGGCCCAATGCCACCTACCATAATGCTTATTATGGCTCACCAGCTTTTATCGATTATCCCGTAATTTTTGTTAGTTGGTATGATGCTCAAACATTTTGTGAGTGGCGCGAGGCTCGCCTGCCATCAGAAGCAGAGTGGGAGAAAGCGGCTGGTTTTGATCCTGTGCAAGCCTTGAAGTTACGTTATCCTTGGGGCGAAGCTTTTGACGGGGCCAAGCTCAATTTTTGTGATAGTAATTGCCCTGCCGATCAGCGTGATCCCGCCTTTGATGATGGGCATCGGGATACAGCGCCGGTAGGTAGCTATGGCGACGGCCGTTCCCCCATTGGCCTCTATGACATGAGCGGCAATGTGATGGAATGGGTCAACGATTGGTACGACTTCCGTGCCTATCAGGACATCAGCGACACCAATCCGCTTGGCCCCGTAGAGGGTCAGTTCAAAACAATACGTGGTGGCTCTTGGCTGTCCGATGTGGAAGATGTGGCTACGACAGCACGCACCTCTTTCGACCCACTTGTGGCCCGCGCCAATCTCGGTTTCCGCTGCGCTTCAGATGCGCCGTGATTTCAGTGAGCAGTGTACGGTTATCAGTCAACGGTAGGGGCGGGACGGGCCGCAAGAAACTAGTGAAGCAGGATAGACCTGTCCCTTGCCCGTCTCGCCCTGCTTTGGTGACGGAGAATTTATATGGAAGAGGTTTTGCTAGGTGAAATCTGGGAGAGTTTTTATATTGAAGGCCAAAAGGTGGGTTTTCTGTATCGCCAGACAACGGCAACGGAAACACCTGACCTATTTGTGAGCAAATTACACATTTTATTCTATGCACAAGGTGGTGTGGCTAGCCGTGAAAATCACTTCTGGTTTTACAACCAACCCGGTTATCCAGCTCATGCCTATCTTTTTGACATGAACGATGGGGCAGCCATTCAGGCACAATTTCGGGACGGAAAGATCGTGTGCCAAATTGACGAGGATGTTTTTTCGGAGACCGTACCCTCAAATGCCCGGCCCAGTTATGGCTATTATCCATCCATCGTGACCATGCCATTTGTAGAAGGGTATGAGGTTCATTCAACATTGATTGATGATGCCTCGGGGGGTGTGGGGGAGACGGCCGTTCTCGTTTCCCAAGGCTGGCGTGATGTCAAATTACTCAATCAGCCCACTCGCTTATGGCTCATTAGCCAATATATCGCTGGCCAGCCAGCCAACCGCTATTGGCTAGACGAAGCTCGCCGCTTGCGTCAATCAGATTGGCAGGGAGCCAAGTCATATTGGGTGGCAACTAGAGAAGAAGCCTTGAGCAACTTGCCTAGCGAATTGGTGCAATATGCGCGGGAAATATTCGATACAAATCAAGATTCTGATTGGCTGGACGATATTGGCGCATGGCTGAACCAAGATCATAACAGCCTCTAAACTTGTTTACAGGCACAGCACCCTGTTGCCAGCAGGCCGGCCCACTTTACACTTGAAACAATTATCGGTATAGTCGCCGCATAGAATTATGAAAGAGTAGGAGACATCATGCAACGTTTCATTTCTCAAAGAGTTCAACAAGTTCCCCCTTCGGGGATTCGCAAGTTTTTTGACATTGCCGCCACGATGAAGGATGTCATTTCGCTGGGAATTGGCGAGCCAGATTTTGTGACACCGAAGCCGATTTTGGAGGCTGGCATTGCCTCCTTGCGGCGCGGAGAGACGGCCTATACCTCGAACAGCGGTATTCAGGAGCTGCGACAAGCGTTAGTGGCCAATTTAGCCAAGCTGTATGGTGTGGACTATGATGCCGAGACGGAGGTGATTATTACGGTGGGTGGTAGTGAGGCCTTGTATTTGGCCTGTACGGCCGTTCTCGACCCTGGCGACGAAGTGATCATTCCCGAACCCTGTTTCGTCTCCTATGCCCCCGAAGTGACACTGGCGGGCGGTGTAGCCGTTACTGTGCCTTGTTATGTAGAAGATGATTTTCAAGTAACGGCCGAAACCATTGAAGCGGCCGTGACCCCCAAAACCAAAGCCTTGCTCATTGGCTATCCCAACAACCCCACTGGGGCCGTTATGACCCCCACCATCATGGCCGATATCGCCGTCGTGGCCGAAAAACATGATCTCGTCGTTATCTCCGACGAGATTTATGATCGCTTGGTGTATGGCATTGACCATATCTGTGTGCCCACCCTGCCCGGAATGCGGGATCGCACCATTTTGCTGGGTGGCTTTAGCAAGGATTACGCCATGACGGGCTGGCGGCTAGGTTTCGCCTGCGCCAATCCTAACTTGCTGGCCGCCATGCGCAAAGTGCATCAATACACCATCATGTCCGCGCCCACCACCGCCCAAGCCGCCGCCATCACCGCCTTCACCCCCGAAGCGAATGCTTACGTGGAGCAAATGCGGGGCGAATATGACCGTCGTCGCCGCCTGATTGTGGATGGCTTTAACAGCTTGGGACTGGACTGCTTTGAGCCACGCGGCGCTTTCTACGCCTTCCCCTCCATCGCTCGTACCGGCATGGGCGGCGATGAGTTTGCCATGAAATTGCTAGAGGAGGAAGAAGTGGCTATGGTTCCGGGCGAAGCCTTTGGTGCCAGCGGCGCAGGCTTCATGCGGGCCTCCTACGCCACCGCCTACGAAAAAATCGAGGAAGCCCTCAACCGCCTAGAACGCTTCATGCGAAGGCATGGGTAAGGAGAATAGAGTTTGGAAACAGAAGGTTTGAAAGTTTACGATCAAGTTATTATTCGTGTTTTTGAAAGTGTTTTTGCAGAAGGTGCTGACACCTTGCCTTTCACGAAAGCAGATATTGAACAAGCTATTCAGCAACTGGGATTACAGCTTTCGACGAAAAATGTACCGGATATTGTTTATACGTATCGCTCTGGCAGATCTGCTTTGCCGAAATTTATTTTGCAGCATGGATCTTGGGCGATTGAGGGGATGGGAAAGAGCAAATATGCTTTTCGTAAGTTATCTCGTTCTCCTTATTTTGATATGCCATCTGACATTGAAGTCACAACGATTCCTGATGCCACGCCACAAATTGTTCTGAACTATCAGAGTTCCGATGAACAAGCAGCATTAGCTCGTATTCGATACAATCGTTTGGTAGATATTTTCACGTCGTTGACGACTTACCATCTGCAAGGACATTTTCGCACGACGGTTGCCAATACAGGTCAGATTGAAATTGATGATTTATATATTGGTTTGGATAGTGATGGAGTAGGTTTTATTTTACCGATTGAGGCGAAAATTGACTCGGTTAAAGACCAATTGGGGGTCATTCAAGTAACGCAGATGATTCGGTTTGCAGCGGCACAGTTCCCTGATTAGGTGATACGACCGATTGGGGTCAAACTAATGCCGGATGGCTCGTATTTGTTTTTAGAGTTTACGGCAGTTACTGATCCCGACCAAATTGCTACGAAACGGTATAAACGGTACTTATTGGTGCGAGAACTATGAGTGATTTACAACGGCCGAATCACACGGCGCAACAATTAGACGATACAACTATTCATGATTGGTATCGTTTCGTTTTGTCTTATCCCGATCATCTCGTATCTGGTCTCATCGAAAAATTTGGGATTGGGCACAATCATGTAGTGCTAGACCCATTTGTGGGAACAGGAACAACTTTGGTGGAATGTAAGCGACGAGGGATCAATTCTATCGGCATTGATGCGAATCCAGTCACCGCTTTTGCTAGTCGGGTGAAAACAAATTGGGACATTGATTTAACAGAATTTGATAATCGATTTCAATCTCTATGCCAGAGAATCTGGCAACCAATTCATGCAGTGGGCAAACAATATGCAACACAACTTTCCTTCGATGATTTATTGCCACCTGGCGGCTTGCTTGCTGAGACAGAAATGGAAGTGGATGGGGAAATTATCCGGGGCTTATTACCCAAGAACTGGATTAGCCCTAACCCTTTGCAGAAATGTTTAATCATCAAACAATTGCTAATTGACGAACCGGAGGATAGTTTAACAGAGTTGTTTCAACTGGCTTTAGCCAACGTATTTGTAGCGGCTTCTAATTTAGGGTTTGGGCCAGAAGTGTATGTGTCTAAAAAGCGCAAAGATGCAGATGTTTATAATTTATTTGTAGATAAATTGCGCCGAATGCGGATTGATTTGGTGAAAGTGCAGCAGATTGAACAGCTTGGCGAATCAATTGTTTATTTAGGGGATGCACGAAAGTTGACAGCGTTTATGGATACGAACATAGATTTCATCATCTGCTCACCCCCATACCCTAATGAGAAAGATTATTCGCGCATCACACGATTAGAATTGCTTTTGCTAGATTTTATGCAAAGTAAAGGGGATTTACGTACCATCAAAAAGGAGATGTTGCGTTCTCATACACGTAATGTGTATGTTGCTGATGATGATGCCCAATACGTAGCCGATATGCCAGAAATTCAGAAACTGTCTCAGGAGATTGAACGGAAACGAATTGAACGGGGAGCGACATCTGGCTTTGAACGCCTGTATCATCGAGTAGTCACAGAATATTTTGGTGGCATGTTTCGAGTTTTGGAACAATTGCAACAAGTTACGTCTGTCGGGGCTCAATTGGCTTTTGTTGTTGGCGATCAGATGAGTTATTTTCGTGTGCCAATTTATACAGCTAAACTTCTCAGCTTAATTGCTTGCCAAAAATTGAACTATCGAGAAGTGGAAACCTTGTTGTGGCGTACGCGCTTGTCTACAGTAACGAAGATGAATGTAGAAGAACATATTCTTATTTTGGAAAGATGTGGATGACGAATCATGAAGCAGTGATTGGATTAGAGATGTGTACGGAGTTGATGACGGACTCGAAGATGTTTTGTGGCTGTATGGTGGTGGATAGTGTGGAGGCTGACTATGATTTGGACTGAAATACGACAGGTTTATCCTGAACAGTGGTTGGTGGTGGAAGCATTGGAAGCATATACACGGCCTGATAACCATCGAGAAGTAGTGCGATTGGCGGTGATTGAGCAATGTGATGATGGTGGCAGTGCTATGCAGAGCTATCGTCGTTGGCACCAGCAGTATCCTGATCGGGAGTTTTATTTTGTGCATACAAGTCGGGAAGAACTGGATATTGAGGTGCGCTACTGGTTAGGAGTTCGCAGAAGCCATGAAGCTCAGGTTGGTTGATAATTTACCTTTTAGCCAGATTACGATTGCTTACCGTGGTATAACAGCCACGGTTGATAATGTGTTGATTGATACGGGTTCGGCGACGACAATTTTGGCGGCGGATCGGTTAACGGCCGTTCACATCACCCCTGAACCCAATGACACATTACACACCATTCGCGGTGTAGGTGGCACAGAAGTTGTTTTCACAAGGCGTGTAGATTACGTCCAAATCGGTAAACAGCAAGTGCCAAATTTGGAAATTGAGGTGGGTGGGATGGATTATGGATTTGAAATTAATGGCATTCTGGGAATGGATTTTTTGCGCCAAGCTGGTGCGGTTATTAATTTGCAGGATTTGAGCCTTACTTTTGTGGATTAAGTTATGACGAATTATGAAGCAGTGATTGGGTTGGAAATACATGCGGAGTTGATGACGGACTCCAAGATGTTTTGTGGCTGTCGGGTGGTGGATAGTGTGGAGGCGGGAGCCAACACGGCCGTTTGCCCCATTTGCCTCGGTATGCCCGGTATGCTGCCGGTCATCAACCGCCGCGCCATCGAATTTGCTATGCGGGTGGCTCTGGCACTGAACTGTACTATCCAGGCCCACAATATTTTTGCCCGCAAAAATTACTTTTACCCCGACTTGCCCAAGGCCTACCAGATTAGCCAGTACGAACTGCCCTTAGGGGTAAACGGCTGGTTGGACATTGAATTAGAGTCAGGTGAAACGAAGCGCATTGGCGTGCGGCGGGTGCATATGGAGGAGGATACGGGCAAACTAACCCATTTGGATGAGGGTGGTTCACTGGTGGATTACAATCGTTCGGGTGTGCCGCTATTGGAAATTGTGTCCGAGCCTGATATTGGCTCGGGCGAGGAGGCGCGGGCTTATGCCACCAAGATTCGGCAGATTTTGCGCTATCTGGGAGTAAATTCGGGCGATATGGAGAAGGGGGTGCTGCGGGTGGAGCCAAATATCAGCATTCGGCCAGTGGGCAGCAGTGAATTTGGCAAACGCACAGAGCTGAAGAACTTAAACAGTTTCCGCGTGTTGGCTGATGGCACGGCCTATGAGATTGAACGGCAAACGGCCGTTCTCCAATCCGGTGGTACAGTGCTGCAAGAGACGCGGGGTTGGCAGGAAGGGCGGCGCGAGACCTTTAGCCAACGCAGCAAGGAGGAGGCGGAAGATTATCGCTACTTCCCTGAGCCAGATTTGCCGCCCCTACAGATTTCGGACGATTGGGTGGCCGAGGTGCGGGCCACGCTGCCAGAACTGCCGCAGGCCAAGTTGGCCCGATATCAGGCGGAGTATGGTTTGTCAGCCTATGATGCAGGCGTGCTGACAGAGGAAAGGGAGGTAGCGGTATGGTTTGAAACGGCCGTTGCCTCTAGCAGTGAGCCCAAATCCGTGGCCAACTGGATGATCAACAACCTGTTCAGCCTCATGAACGAACACAAACAGACCATTAACGAGATTCAAGTGACCCCAGCCGCTTTGGTGGAGCTGATTGGGTTAATAAATAAACAGACCATCAACAACAACACTGCTAAAGATGTGCTGGCGGAGATGTTCACAACAGGACAGTCGGCGCAGGCTATTGTAAAAGCCAAAGGATTGGCCCAAATTTCAGATGAAGCAGCCATTGCCGAGATTGTGGCCCAAGTGTTGCATGACAACCCAGAGATGGTGGCAGAATATTTAGGCGGCAAGACAAAATTGCGTGGCTGGTTTGTGGGGCAAGTGATGAAAGCCACACGCGGTAAGGGCAATCCAGCTTTAGTAAATCAACTTCTAAGCCAACAGCTGTCAGAAAAGCGATAAATCGCCGTTGCTACTTAGTCAGATTGGGCCAATTTCTCTGGAAATAGGGGCAATGATGGGTACAAATTGGCCCAATCTCCAGAGGGACTTAGCAGTTACAAATCGCCATAATAATTTTTGTATACCAGCCTATTCTCTACCAAGGTGGGGATGTTGGCTATGCTGGCTCCTACAGGCTTTGTTTTGGCTGTAACGATTGCGGGTACTTTTTTGGTTTGCTCTGCCATGTTTGCCCAAGTCATCAACACCTACAGAGCCATGACATTTTTTACTGTCAACAGCCTTCAGTAATACAATCATTTGAGTGCGGAAAACCAGAGTGAATTTTTACCCAAAATGGAAAATCACTGTTAGAATAGACTTGGAATCCTTTTCAGGAAAAAAATATGCTCAAACAGATGATTGTACTATGCATTGAAGATAATCCGGCCAATATGATTTTAGTTAGTCGTGTTGTGGAAGCAGCGGGACATGAAGTAATCAAAGCAGAAGATGGTCCTACGGCCCTTGATATTTTAGAGCATATAGTACCTGACATTATTTTGCTAGATATTAACCTGCCAGGAATTGATGGTTTAGAGTTAGCCCGTTGCTTTAAGGCTGATGAACGATTGGCCCCGGTACCGCTTATTGCTACGACAGCCCAAGTGTTGGTTGGTGACCGGGAACGCTGCCTTGAAGCTGGTTGTGATGATTATCTACCCAAGCCATTAGATATTCGCAAATTGCGCGAAGTTATCAAGCAGTATACGAACAATTCAGTTAGCTAAGGGCGTTGCCCAATTAAAACGGCCGCTTCTCCCCCCACATGTGTCAAAAAGATAATACATTCATTATCGCCTTGTAAGCGTAATTGGCGTTGCAATGTTTCTGGCTGCAAGGGCGAACCGCGCTTTTTGATGACCACACGTCCTATATCACGCTCCCGTAAATAGTGCCGCAGCCGTTTAAGTTGGAAGGGAAACCAATCCTCAATGACAAAACAGCGAGCAAAAGGAGTTGGTTGGACTGAATCGGCCGTTAAATAGGCGATCTCCTCATCCAGTTTAGTTGCCCCCAACTGCTGTGCCAATGCTTGCACCAGATGTGCCCGAATTACCGCCTTGTCTGGCTCATACAGGTAGGCCTGTGGTTTAGTCACAGCAATGGGTGTCATCGGCATCTCCCTGTCTGTCAACGTCTCACCTGAGGGCAATAATGTCGCCCGTCGCCTAACACCGGAGCGCAAATCGCCAAACCACAATACGCCTTCTTTTACATCACCATTTACAGAAATGAACTCTATCTCAGCATCTTCTGGCAATTCGTCATAGGCCACGCCGGGGCTGATTTTCACGGCCGTTTCCCCAATCCACACCCGCCACTTGTCAATCAAACTAAGTGGGGGCCGATATTGATGAACAGAAGTGAGACGACGGCCGTTTTCATCCCGCCGCGCTGGATCAAAAAAAGCGGCCTGCACAGGCAGCGGCGTTAATTCCAGTAAATCTGCCTGCAACGGCCGAAAATTAGCCCCATGACCATACACCCGCACATTCTCTTGGGCCATGGCCAACCGTACTGGCTGCCACTCCACCCCCATCACTTCCATCCCTGCCGCCAATGCCAACGAGTCACCGCCAATGCCGCAGCCCAAATCTGCCACGCGCTCAATCCCAGCCCGAAAAAAACGCTCTGCCCGATACCTAGCTACCACCTCCGATGAGGATTGTTCCAAAGCTTCCCGACTGAAGTACATATCAGACGCTCGGCTAAACTTAACGGCCGCTTCCTGCCGCAATAAGGCTGTTTCCAGTACTGCCTGCGCCAACCCCTGGCCCACCTGGCGTCGTAACTGGACCGCCGTTGCCAAATGCGTTTCCGGCGTAATTAAGGGAACCTGGCCCAAAAGCTGCTGCCCTTCAGCCGTCAACAAAAAATAAAACTCATCTAAAGTCATAGATAAAAAACAAACACGGATAAGGCCTCTTCCCTATCCGTGTCAAAAACCATTCCGTAAATCCGCTGTCTTATTATGGGATATTTGGTTCCAATTGCAAACTCACAACTTCTTCTGCATCTTCATCGGGAGCGGATTCGGCCGTTTCAACCTCTTGTCGCCCACAATGGGCCCGATAGGCACACGGACGGCATTGCTCCCAATCATCCGTTAACGGCCACATCCCCTCAGCTGTGGCGACCTCAATTTGTGTCACCAACTGCTCAATCTCGGCCCAATTTTGCCTATGCCAGGCCGCATCATACTGGATTGTGCGCGGCGCATCTGGTTCGGACACATACCAGTAGGTGAGGGTAATCTGCTCCGGCGCAAAATCTGCCCCCAATGCCGTGCTGCTCTCGGCTACCATTGCCAAATAAAGGCGTGTTTGCCAATCATGGCGCAAACGCCGCTCCGGTTGGGGTTTGCCCGTTTTCCAGTCAAAGATGTGGGCTTGTTGGTCAGCTATAACGAGGAGGTCGAAACGGCCGTTCAGCAAATAACCTCCCACCGGAATAGTGAGCGACAGTTCTGGTAATCGTTGCCAGCTAGAGGCTGGAGATTGGAGACTGGAGACTGGATTACTGCCCTGAAATGCCAGCCACCATCGGCGCACCACACTGTCGCTAATGCCATTCAACTCTATTGACAGCCCTAGGAAATGTCTTTCCAACAACTGATGAAACTGTTGCCCCCGTTTCTGCACCAAGGCCGACTGCTCCGACAAAGGCACATCTGGCCAGGACAATTGCCGCAAATAGCGCAATTCAAAGCGCCGCTGGCAAGCCAAAAAAGCAGAAAACTTCGTGCGACTAAGGGTGAGCGTATCTGGCATGTTCCGTAATCAGTAATCGGTAAACCGTAATCCGGTTACTTCGTACAAGCGCGAAATGTGCACCATAAGCGTAAATTGTCCTCCACGAAGGTCACGAATAACACCAAGTATAGATAAATTTTGTGTCCTTTGTACCCTTTGTGGAAAAATTTTGCGGCTTTGCCGCCTTATGGGTTACCGTTTACTGTTAACCCATCTCGTTCTCTGCCCGCTGTATCACAAATTCCACCTTCGGCACAATCTCTTTCTCGGCCGTATCCGAACGAGAACGCTTCAGATCATCAATAACACGGTTAAGATAATAGGCCACATCTCGGCCGTCTCCTTCATTGGCCGCTCTCAAACCATCATCTAAACCGCGCAGAATGTACTCTCGATCTCGATCATCAACATCACCCGCGCTCTGCACCTCATCTTTAATTTGCTGCAATAACTCAGGAATCGTGGCACCAGCTTGGTCAACGGCCGTTTCCCGCGCCTCCTCAAACTTAGCCAATAATTCAGCCTCAGGCTCCCACAAACGGCCGTCTGGTGAGCGCATATACAAGGCCGGGATACCCCAGAAATACTTATCATTGGCATTATTAAACGCCCCCGCCCGCATCTCCGTCACCGCCTGATCCAGAGGATAACCCGCCATCAAATAGCGATACAAATCCTGCGTAAAGCCCAAGGCTGTCTTGTCCGGCACATTAAACTGCATGGCAATCACCGCCGGCACATCTGCCTGCACCAAGGCTGGAGCCACCCCCGCAAAAGCGGCGTGGGCATTGCCCGCCGCCGACTTACAAGCATTCAGAATCACTACCTTCACATCACGCCCACGCAGCATCACCTTCAACTGCTCCGAATCACGATATTCAGATTTACCAAAATTATCCTCCAGCACCAATTTGCCCATCCCATCTACAAATTCACCATGCCCAATAAAGTGGAAAATGTGGGGTGAATCCGTCAAGGCTGCCTGTAGACGCTGCGGGGTGGCATTGCGCACTACTCGCAACTGTACCCGATCCCCCATCACGCTGAGCCAACTGCGCACCCGCCGCTCTTCCTCATCCACACTCAAAGGTGCTTGGTCTGAGGGTGCCGCAATCGCCAGCAGCACTTTCATGGGGTTGGGTACAGCTAGTGTTGAAGTCTCAAACGGCCGTGCAATATAGCGCACCAGCGGCGTACGCGGGTCCAGAGCAAAAAAGCCAAACTCATCCCCGCCATAACAATATTCCCAAGGTAGTTTGCTCAATTCCGGCGCATCAATGCGCAAACGAATGCGCAACCCCTTCCCCTGCCGCCGCATACTGCCCATATTGGCAAAAAATATCTCGCCAATACGCCCCGGAAAGAGCAAGTCGCGCATCATTTTCCCCAACTGTTTGGCATCATTCCCTTGGGCAATCAAATCAGACAAGTAATCTACCAAATCAACAAAATCATAATCATCCAGGGGAAACTTCTGCCGTACATCATCGTACATCTCCATATTTTCGGGATTACGATTTACTTGAATGCGATAACTGCCATCTGAATCCGCCGTCAGAATCCGTATATCAAAATTCTCGTATGCTAAACCTTGCTGCTCATCAGTCGTATCATCACCCATTCCTGGATGAGATTGCCCTCCCCGCCTGGATGAGCCTTGACCTTTGTTCTTGCCAATATCCATGCCAGGCCGCACACCATCATATGCTTCCAACTGTTCCTGTAAATTTGGTCGCATCGCGACGATTGCTGTTAATAACTCTTCCACTTCACCACGGCGTTCCTTGTAAGTCACTAATTCACGTGACTTGGCCGAAATCGTGCTGCCTTTTATGTTGCCGTATTCTAAATCAAGCTCAAAGAGCAGATCGGTAAACTCCTCTTGATCCGCAAAATCACGGGCTATTAACTTAACGAGATCCCTTCTGTTCATTTAATTATCTCCTGCGGTTTGTACTGATGATATTCGACTTGGAGCGACTAATTCGATAATTACCCAATTATCACTCAATCCCCCATTTACTGATATGCTATCCTAATCTCACATCACTACTTGTCATGCGTGGCGGCCGGCCTGGTTGGTCAGTTGTTTCCACATTTTGCAAAGCGGGCAAATGGGCTTCGGTGCCTTTGGCCCGAACCGTGCCTACAGCTTCTGCCCCCAGAGTGGCGGCCATGCGTTGGATATAGGTGAGAGGGTCATACGGCCGTTTATGATCCACCTTCTCATCCCGCTGCCACACCTGCCACACCTTGCCCAAAGCCTCCTTGGCCAGCTTAATCTTTGTATCCGTACTCAGCCCCAGCGTTGCCTCTAGCGGCTCGCCTTTTTTCACCCGCCCCCACGTCTCCCGCCAATGCAAATCCGTGCAAGCCAGCGTCGTGGCGCCGTCTTGGCGTCGGATCAACATATCAAAGCGTTCGGCATCGGGCACCTCATGTCGCCCTACAAAAAAATCCGTGCCAACATTCTTGTCCAGCCAAAAAAACCAGATTCGTAAAGCCACATGCCACTCATCAAAGTAAAATAGTTCATACGAAATGTCGCCTAAATCCAAAATCGTCGGCTGCGTATGATCCCTTACCGTTGCAGCTACATGATCCTGCCATAACACAAATAGCTCATTATTCCCCCACTGAATTGTTAGCGGCAACTCATCGGCTGGCACATAGTCCACTGAGCGCGGCCACCAGCGCGGATCATACGTGGGCAAGCTGCTGCCTGATGGTCGCCAAATCCCTGGCTCCGCCTCAACAAATTGCACCGCATCCGCCCGATAAGCCGCCGTTTGTTCCATCTGAATAGGCAGCACGGCTACGACATCCCCGCTCTCTTCATCATAGGCTTGCAACGTAATGAGGCTTGTTTCCGGCACATCTGGCCCCACATGCTGCACATTAAAAAAGACAGTGCTGCCTTCGCCCGGATTTAAGTCCACGCACTTTTCAAAGGCCATCAGAAAATCTTCGGCTTGGCTGCATGGCCCCGGCTCATTGCCACCACCCCAGCTGATAATGAAGGCGTCACTATCATCAGCAAAGGCCCGAAAGAGCCCATTGGCTGCCTCTTCAGGGTGCACATTTTGCGGCCGTAGACGTAAAGGAGGTAGATCTGTTTGGGTGCTTATTTGCACTTTCAGCGTAGAAATTCCCCAAGGGCGATAGACAATCGTGGCTCCACTCCCCGGTTTATCAAGTTGAAATGGGATGCTTGCTGTCATGGACTGCTCACTGATTGCCAAGTAGCCGTTCATTTCATAATGAACTGCACACGTTCCCAACCGAGCGGCTACTTGAAGCCCATTCGCGGATGTCATGTTTTGTTTGCGAATGGATAGTAAATATTTATCTAACCGGAGAACAATATCGTGAGCAGATGATACGATCCTGCCAGGAGAGTTGTCAAGCAACAAATTGTTTGAGTGCAGATGTTGTAATCCCTTTTCTTCCTCTGTACAATCTCCTGCAAGCTGACTATTATCTAAACCAACCATGAACCTAGCCAAACAGCTCCACCAACAAATCGCCCGCAGCTTCGACCAAGAAGAGCTACGCGGTTTGGCTATGGATTTAGGTGTGGATTGGGACGAGTTGGATGGCTTTCGCAAATCCAGCAAAATTCGTTCCCTGCTAACTCACGTGCAGCGGCGCGAGCAATTAGATGAACTAATTGCCGCTTTACGTGAGGAACGTGACAAACTCACGTGGCCCAATGCCGCCGAACTCGCTGCCGCCCTGACCACCGCCACCCCCAGCCACCCCCAACAACGCAACCGCCAAAACATCCTCAACAACATCCACCACACCTGGATTGAGGGCATATTAGAGCCAGCCCTGCACAACGATGTGGCCCTGGCCTTGGACATGAGCTACCAGCATGATGCCCTTAGCCGCCCCCACCGTAGCCTTTACCCTGAGGAGCAGCCTATTCCAGCCGACACCAGTTTGGCCCAAATATTCGCGGCGCGGGGACGAGCCTTGCTGATTTTGGGCGAACCAGCCAGTGGCAAAACCATTGCCCTGCTGCAACTCTTGCAAGAGTTGCTGACCGCCGCCCAAGCCGACCCCAATGAGCCCATTCCCATTGTCCTTAATCTCTCCTCGTGGGCGCGAGAAGGCGGGGACTTGGTTGCTTGGATAGTGGAGGAATTGCTGGTGCAGTACCAAGCCCCGCGCCAGTTGAGCCGCGACTGGCTGACAGGCAACCAGTTAACACTGCTGCTGGATGGGCTGGATGAAGTGGCTGCCGAACAGCGCGAAGCTTGTGTGACAGCCATCAACAGCTTCAAAGCCGACCACCCCGCCGACATGGTGGTGTGCAGCCGCCTGGCCGATTACGAGCAACTGCAAGCACAGCTCAACCTCAGCAGCGCCATCCGCCTCCAGCCCCTGACCCCCAGCCAGATAGACGACTACCTAGCCAGCTTCAGCGCCCCCCTGGCCGGCCTGCGCCAAGCCGTGGCCACCGACGACGAGTGGCGCGAACTGGCCCAATCCCCCCTCATGCTTAACCTCATGGCCTTCACCTTTAGTGAAACGCCCTTGCCCGCAGGCGGGAGCTTGGCTGACAAGCGGAACCAACTGTTTACCGCTTACATCAAGCACAACTTGCACCGCCGCCCCTTACCCCCTGATGGCCCGTATAATGAACATGCCGCCTTAACCTGGTTGTACCACCTTGCCCACCAATTGCAAGCCCATAACCAATCTGTTTTTTACATTGAGCAGCTACAACCAAGCTGGCCACCCAATCCCCGTTCCTACCGTTGGCTTTTCGGGCTGATTGCTGGGCTGATTGCTGGGCTGATTGTTAGTCTGGTTATTGGATTAATTTTTAGTCTGATTACCAGCTTGGTTGTTGGTCTAATTCTTGGGCTAATTGCAGGGTTAGTTGTTTGGCTGTTAATAGGATTGTTTCTCGGTTTCAAAGGTGGTATAGGCATTCGTGACGAGAGTCTTAAACAGTTTTTTGTATCTGATAGTGGTCCTATACAGTTAGTTGAAGAAATCCGTTGGCTACGCCCTCACTCTCCCCTTTTGCGGTCAAAAATCAAACAAGGATTGATCGCTGGGCTAATTTTTGGGTTGGGTGCTGGGCTAATTTTCGGGCTGATTGCTGGGCTGACTGCTGGGCTGATTGCTGGGCTGATTGTCGGGTTGGGCGGTGTGCTAATTTTCGGGCTAATAGCTGCACTTGAATCTCTTATTCATACAAATAGAACGCTTCAACGTTCCCAACCTAATCAAGGTGTTCGGACATCATGGCATAATGCACGGCGGACAGGTCCTGTGTATGGGCTAATTGTTGCTCTAATTTTCGGATTGGGAGGTGGACTAATCTTTGCGCTCATTGGTGAACTGATTTTCGGGCTGGGGCTGGGGCTGGTGGTCGGGCTTATGATCGGGCTTATGATCGGGCCAATGCAATATGGGGGAGAAACGGTGATAAAGCATTATGTGTTGCGCTGGTTGTTGGCGCGGCAGGGGATGCTACCCTTTCCTTTTCGGGATCGGAAGTTGGTTGCCTATTTGGATGGGATGGCGGCGCGTCTATTGCTGCGCCGCGTGGGTGGCGGCTGGATGTTCATCCATCGCACCCTCCTAGAATTCCTGGCCGACGAAGCCGAATTCCAAAAACTAATCAACGACCTGTAACCACTCCTGTGCGTGGCACGTGGGAACGTGCCTTGCACCTTTCTTACACGAGGGTGTTACACTATGCAAAGTGCCACGCACCGCAGACGGTGCAAGGCACTGAGGAGAAATAGAGATGGCAGATTTGCCAAAGCCACAAACGTATGGACAGCCCATGGCCCAACTGCTGACGCTAGGCGACGTGCGCGGCCAGGAGGAGTGGCTGGATTATAAAACCACCTGTGGCCTAACAGAGGCACACATTCCCGATCTCATACGCATGATGCAAGACGAGGAACTTAATTGGGCGGATGAGGATTCAGATGAGGTGTGGGCCAACCTCCACGCTTGGCGGGCTTTAGGGCAACTGCAAGCTGTTGTGGCCATTAAACCGTTGGTCAAACTTCTGACTCGTATTGACGATGATGACCTCAATCACGATTGGGAACATGGCGACTTGCCGGATGTCTTGGCTATGATTGGCCCAGAGACTTTGCCTAACCTAGCTGGCTATCTGGTCAATCCGCAATATGGGGATTTTAGTCGTTGGGCGGCAGCAACTGCCATTCAAAAAATCGGTGGGCAATACCCGGCTTACCGAGAAGAGTGTGTCGAACTCTTGACCCGCCAGTTAGCCAAGCATCGTAAACAATCCCTCACGCTTAATGGTGGCCTTGTTTCTGAGTTGTGTGATTTACAGGCCGTTGAGGCGGCTGATACGATGGCGGCGGCGTTCAAAGCGAACAAGGTGGATGTTTCTATTTTAGGTGATTGGGAAGAGGTACAAATTAGATTGGGTTTGCTCAGCGAAAGAATCACACCTGCGCCGCGTCGGGGGTGGTTGGGTGAGCAATATCCTACTATGGCAAAATTAGAACAGTTGCTAGCTGGAGATATGGGTGAGGAAACGGCCGATCCCCCGCCACCGCCTAAAAAGAAACGTATCATCAAACTAAAAACACGTCGCAAAGCCAAAAAGAAAAAACGAAGACGGTAATAGTGGCTGGCAACTCGCCCGGTCTTTAGATCAAAAAGGCCGCCTAGACCAGGCGGCCTTTTCGTTTGCTAACTTTTTGATGCTAGATGGGGAGAAGATCTCCACTAATTTGGTTTTTAGATTGAACTCAATCTTGATCCATGTCCGGCTCTGCCAGTGGATCGCCTTCAGCATCTACAAATACTTGCAGGACGGCAAATAAATTGTGTGGCAGCGGGGCAAAGATGGCGTGATTCGTCACCAGCAGGGAATGGGTGCGGCTGTCAAAGGCAATATTGGCTGGTTGGACATAAGGCAGGGGGCTGTTGCTGGGGCCAGTGAGCCGCTGCTGCTCGGTGGCTTGGCCTGTTTGAGCATCTATATCAAGGATGGAAATGGCATTGGTTCCGGCTAACACCACATAGAGCTGACCCGTCTGTTCGAAGGCTAGGCCGTCGGGCTGGTCAAACTCGCTATAGGTAAAGACGGTCTCCAATTGAACGGCCGTTGGATTCTCCACCAAGGGCAGGCGGTAAATGCGGCCGGGTTGGGCCAGTTCATAGGGATTGAGGGCGGGGCCGCCAGAGTAAACAAAGTAGACATAATCCCGTTGGGGGCTAAGACGGATGCCATTTGGCCCCAGTTGTGCTTGTCCGGTGATGGCCAAGGCTTGATCTTGGAACCAGATTTGAGGTTGTCCACCGGTGGTGGGAATGCGCCAAATGGTGGCTTGCAAGGAATCAGTCAGGTACAGGTTGCCTGCTTCGTCGAAAACAATGTCGTTGGGCAAGGGTGGAATGGGATCGTTGGGGTTGAGATCAGGAATGGGGTCAGCCCAGGGTTCCTGGACATAGGCTTGACCCATTTTTGTGAAGCGAATGATGCCTAATTGGGTGCTGATGGCGTATAAACGGCCGTTACCATCAATAGCTAGGCCGCTAAGGGCATGTTCCTGGCTCAAAACCTCACCACTAATGATGATGGTCTGCACCAAGCTTCCATCTAGTCGATCATAGACAAAGATTTGGGATGGGCCAGTTCCAGCTGTGCCAAAGCGGGCGGGGGTTGAGACAAAAACTCGATTGCCGTGAACGACAATGCCTTCAGGAAAACCGGGCTCCTGCTCCATGTAGGTGAATACAGTGCCTTCGCCTATCTCATTGCTATCCGCTTGAGCCGGGCTGGCCAATGAGAAGAGGCTGGTTGCGGCTAAAACTAGAGCTAAAAGCAAGGCTGCTATAGGCATCTTGCTTTGGCTCAAGGGCTTGCTGAGTAACGTGGGGGTTGAGGTCACCGCTGCTCTGCTGTTGTCTTGTTGACTACTTTTGTTCTTATACATTGCTATCTCCTAAAAAAATGATTTGTAAGGTATGACCAGCATACAAGACGACCGATCTCCAAACGTGCCGAAAAGCGATCCACAACGGCCGCTTATTAGGTCTATATGTGTTTGGCGGCAATGAGGGGGGAATTACAAGAGGTTCAATTGACGAGCGCGGGCTACAGCTTGAGTGCGACTTTTGACATCCAGCTTGGCATAGAGACGACGCGTGTGGGCCTTGACAGTATTGATAGTAACGACCATTTGGACAGCGATCTGGCGGTTAGTGAGGCCAACGGCCAAATGCTGTAGCACTTCCAACTCGCGGGGGCTGAGTGGTTGGACAGCGGGCACGGAGCTGGCTTCTTCAGGCTGGAGATGGGTTAGGAGTGCATGGGCATATGTGGCTGTGGCCCCACCACTAGCAGCTACCTGGTGCCATAAACGGGCCAGTGCGGCATCTTGATAATCGAGGAAGAGGCGGATATAGCCACCTGGTTCGGCCAGAGCCAAGGCACGTTGGCAATGGGTAACGGCCGTTTCTATATCCCCCTGTTTGCTATAGGCTAGCGCTTGTAAACAATGGACCGTAAGTAAAAATTGTGTACTTTGCCGAGTTTTGCCGTAGGCGGCCAATGTGTCTAAGACGCCTAAAACGCCCTCAAACTCCCGCGTCACTAGGTGTAATTGCACCAATGTGAGATAGGCCATCGGCCATTCTTGGATGCGATGGGGCGGGTCGGTGAGGGCAATTTCTAGATTGGTCGCCCACTTTTGGGCTGTAGCTATGTCGCTACATTGCAAGGCCAGGATGGCACGAAGTTTAGATGTTCCAGGGGGAGACTGGGTTTGCTGCTCCAAATCGTTGACGATAGTTTGAGCTGCTTGCCAGTCCCCTAAAGTGGTGAGGAGTTGGGCTAGGGCTTCGCGGCTGTAGATGAGCATTTTATGGTCGCCACTGCGTTCGGCGCAGGCTAGGGCACGGCGAATGTGACTTTCAGCTTCGGCCAGACGGTTCCACTCGTAGTAAATACGTCCTAAGGCAATGTGCATAAAGCCAACGGCCGATGAGGGAGAACGG
This sequence comes from Promineifilaceae bacterium (SeqCode), assembly GCA_965223555.1. Classification (GTDB taxonomy): domain Bacteria; phylum Chloroflexota; class Anaerolineae; order Promineifilales; family Promineifilaceae; genus CBDCWU01. The sequence goes on along the minus strand of CBDCWU010000009.1, from coordinate 410,897 downwards.
CCGTTCATTTGACCCTCGGCTAAAGTTAAACCACGCTGATAAATCTCAAAAGCCTCATGAAGCTGGGCTTGCCTCTCATATGTTTGTCCCCAATAGAAGGTGGCGAACATGACGGCCCACAGGCCAGGGTCATGGGCTGTGTTTTGGGCGGCTTCGGCAAAAGCGGCTCGGGCGGCAGCCACATCAGCTTGCTGCAAGTGGGAAAAGCCCAGATTAATAGCGACTTCGCTGCGGAGCATATGCTGGTCGGGAGGTAATTTGGCTAAGGCTTTTTGGGAGAAGCGAATGTTGATGTCTACATCGCCCGTCATAACAGCCAGCCGTGCCCAAAGAGCAGACCATTCGCCCCAAAGCAGTGGTGTATCTAGCTGGTCGCTAATGGCTTTCAGCATGACTTTCGCCTGATCTAAATCGCCAGTGCGGATGAGGGACCAGGCATAGAAGAGGATAAGGTTGGGTTGAGCGGTACGTTTGGCATCCGGTAAGCTTTCTAGCCAATGGCGCAGGGTGCTACCTTCGCCAAACATGAGCACTTGTCGGGCCACTTGCTCAATGGCGGTGACGGCCAGATCGTAGTCGCCAGCGGCTAGGGCGTGGTCAACGGCCGTTAGCGGCTGTCCATTGACTTGATACCAATGGGCAGCGCGTTGGTGTAGAGTAGAGATGGTGCTGGTGGATTTTTGTTGTTGCAAACGGCCGTGCAAAAAGTCAGCAAATAGATGGTGATAGCGATACCAGTGCCGCTCAGCGTCTAGAGGGATGAGGAAGAGGTTGGCAGTTTCAAGGTAACTGAGCATGGCTTGGCTATCACAATCGGTAAGATGGGCGCATAAATCGGCATTGAATTGGCTGAGAACGGCCGTTTTTAACAAAAATTCCTGTACATCGGGCGGTTGGCAGCCAAGTACCTGCTCGGCCAAATAATCCACTAGATAGCGTTGGTTGCCGGAGAAGGATTGTTGAAGGGTCACATTTTCCTGCAAAGCTAAGGCTGCCAATTGTAAGCCTGTGACCCAGCCTTCAACCTGTTCCTCAAGCTGGCTGATTTGGGCAGGAGCCAGATGTATACTCATGGTATGGCCCAAAAACTGAGCAGCTTCTTCTTGGTTAAAACGTAGATCACGGGCAGTGATTTCGTTGAGGCTGTGGCGAGCACGCAGGAGGGCCAAAGGCAGGGGTGGCTCGCTGCGGCTGGTGATGACCATATGCAGTTGCACGGGCATGTGCTGCAGAATGCAGGTAGTAATTTCATGAACGGCCGTGGCTGTAATCAAGTGATAATCGTCCAAAACTAGGACAATGGTTTCGCTGCACACAGCCAGATCATTGAGAAAGGTTGTCAGGATAGCCTGTGTATCGTTATAGAGGTACGTGGTGGTGAGGCGAGATTGGGCTGCCTCGCCAATCTCTTCCTGCACCGTGCCGATGGCGGCAAAGAGGTAGGCCAGGAAGCGGGCTTCGTCGTTGTCGCCTGTGTCGAGGGAGAGCCAAGCCAGGTGTGGATTGACAATTTGCGATTGCCGATTGCTGATTGCAATATTCTCTAATCGTAAATTGCTAAGCCACTGTGTGGCGAGGGTGGTTTTGCCGTAACCAGCGGGGCCGGTAATGAGGGTGAGTTTGGGTTGGATGAGGCCATCGGGGGTAACGGCCGTATTCAGCTGTTCGATTAAGCGTGGGCGAGAGATGGCCCTGTGCCGGGTACGGGGCATACAGAGCTTGGTTTGCAGTAACGGCCGTTGTGGAGCCGCTACATCTGCCTCAAAATTTGCAAGGTTCATCTGGCTATGATACCAGAATTGGGGTATTTAGGACACGATCTATAGGACAGGGAAGATAACTTGAAATCGTGGGTGCTGTCTGGAAAGCTAGGGATATTTATCCAAAAATTCCTACATTTTTGTATGACACCCCTTTGAATATTCTGGGTAGAATATCTTGACAAATTCTGCGTATATCACTAATATGCCCATATATTGGCTTCCCGGTTGTGATTTAGGGGCGATTCAACTAGGAAAAATATTAACAAAGCCCTGGTGGAGGTTGGACTATGAAACAGCGTACTCCTACTTAATACAAATCCCTTTTTGTTCTCTGAATCATATATTTTCCCCTGATAGGCACAGATGCGTCTATCGTTTTTTCGCTTGACACAGTTTTAGTCGTTTAGGCTGTATTCGTGCACTTAAAACTGGTCAGGAGGTTTATCATGGTCACCCCCATGACTCTTTTCGGTTTCATTTTAGGTCTTACTCTACTCATTTTTGTAGGTGTTTTTGCCACGTCGCTTTTTGGTATTGTCATCATTCGGGAACATGAAGTTGGTATTGTGGTGAAAAAATTTGGCCCGCGCTTGCCTCCCGGTCAACTCATTGCCCTCGAGGGCGAGGCTGGCTATTTTGACAGGCAGACACATTGGCCCCTGGTTGGCATTTTAGCTATTTTCCTTGGCAATACTCTGTACGTAAGGTACCAGTTATCACAATTCCGCAGGGAGAGATTGGTCTGGTTGTTGCCTCTGATGGGGCACCAATCCCCTCTAACCGTATTTTAGCGAAAGCAGTGCCCTGCCATAATTTTCAAGATACCCGAGAATTTTTGTTGCACGGAGGGGAGAAAGGGCGACAGTTAGGCATTTTGACAGCAGGTAAATATCGCATTAACACGGCCGTTTTCACTATTATTACCTCTAACAATGCCGCCGATTACGACATTGACCCCCGCCTGCTCATGGTCTACACCGTTCAACCTGACAAAGTGGGCATCGTTACTACCCTTGATGGTCAGCCCATCGATGAGGGCGAGATCGCTGGCCCTGTTATCGAAGGGCATAATAACTTCCAAAGTGCCCAAACCTTTTTAAACAATCACGGCCGTCGTGGTTTGCAAGAACAAGTGCTTTTGTCCGGTTCATGGAACCTGAACCCCTGGTTTGTCCGAGTTGAGCAAGTCAACATGACGGCTATTCCCATCGGCCATGTTGGTATTGTTATTGCTTATGTTGGCAAAGCCCATCAGGATGTCAGTGGTGAATCATTTAAGCACGGTAATCTGGTAGAGCCGGGACACAAAGGTGTCTGGGTAACACCCCTCTATCCGGGCAAACATCCCATCAACCCGCGTATCATGCGGGTGGAGCTAGTGCCAACAACCAACATTGTTCTTAACTGGGCCAAGCGCACCGAGTCACACAAATATGATGCGCAGCTCTCGCCCATCATTGTGCGTTCCAAGGATGGATTTGCTTTCAACCTCGATGTTTCCCAGATTATCCACATCGGTGCTCCGGAAGCACCTAAGGTGATTTCCCGTGTAGGTTCCGTACAAAATCTGGTGGATCATGTGTTGCAGCCTATTGTGGGCAACTACTTCCGTAACTCAGCCCAAGAGTATACGGTATTGGATTTCCTTAGTGACCGCAGTGAGCGGCAGCATGAGGCTACTCAGCATATTCGCCGAGCCATTAGTGCCTATGATGTGCAGGCTTTGGATACCCTGATTGGTGATATTACACCGCCCGATGATCTGATGCGGACGCAAACTGATCGCAAAATTGCCGAGGAGGAGCGTAAAACATATGAGGTGCAGCGTCTGGCTCAAGATCAGCGGCAAGAGTTGGTTCGTGCCACCTCATTAGCCAATATCCAGCAGCAGATGGTGCAGGCGGAGCAGAGTGTACAAATGGCTGAATTGCAGGCTAAAGCCGATATTAAGCAGGCCACTGGTGAGGCGGAATCTACTCGGTTGAAGGCTTTAGGCGAAGCAGAATCCATTCGACAAAAGGGCAAGGCACAGTCTGAGGTATATCGGGCCAGTGTCGACGCTTTAGGCGCAGAAGGATATACGGCCTTGCAGTTGATGCAGATTGTGGGGGAGCGCCAGGTGCGGATTGTGCCTGATGTACTCTCCGGAGCCAGCAATGGCAATGGCATGGTTGAAGGCTTGTTGGGGATGATTTTACGCAATCAAGTGTCTACGCACTCAAATGGTCAATAGCTTGTGTCTTGTCTATGCAGCCAGGTTTTTGAGATAAAACCTGGCTGCTGCTGTTTGCAAGGGAAATGATGATGGACATCTTTATGATTGCTGTTGGGGTGGTGCTTGTAGTGTGTTTGCCAGGTTTGTTGACGCGAGGTGGGGTTAACGGCCGTTCCCCAAAACTCAAACAGATCGCGGCTTTTTACAATTGGCAGTATCAATCTGATGGTTGGTTTGCCTTGGCCCAGGAAGTTCGGGTCTATGACCAAATTGAAGGCACAATCAAAGGTCTGCCCGCGCAGATATGTGTTGTGGCCAGAAGCTCTGAGCAAACGCATATCACGATAGGATCACACTCACTCTTCTTGCCACCCTTTGCCACTTGTCTCATACTGTATTTCCCTTGTGATCTGCCACGACTGCACCTATTTCCCAAGACCTGGTTGTTGGATGATTGGCTGGAGATGGGGCTAGTGGCTTGGAATTTTACGGTATATGGTGATGCGGATGAGGCTGAATTGGCGGAAGTCTTCTCTGGCGACTTGCGTAAGCATTATGAGAGACGGCCTGGGCTACATATGCAAACATTTGGGCAACAATTGCTGATTTGGCTGGAAGGGCCGTCTTGCTTGTCGGCCAAGAAGGAGAGATTTGAGACTTTGATGGAGGAAGGAAGGGTGGCGATTGAGGTGATGGGGCGGCTGATGATATTAGATTAGGGATAAGTGGCACAGCTATATGCTGCGCCACTTATCTGGGTTATTCAGCGGGAATCGGCCGTTTCCTTATTACTTTTCTCTTGCGCTGCCAACGAATCAGGGTTTGTTTGATAGGGGTGATACGAGCGATGAGCAAGATGAGGATAAGACCGATGATGATGAAGGGCCGTGTCGTCACAGTTTTCACCGCAAAAAAGTAATGGGCACTGGCCAAAATGCTACCCAGGTAGACCCAGCGATGTAAACGTTTCCAACGCTTGCCCATCTTGCGCATAGACCATTTTGTTGATGTTGCTGCCAAAGCTAACAGGATAAGATAAGCAGAAAAACCAAGCAACGTATACCATTTCTCAAAAAGCGCTTCCTTTATCCAGACTAGATTGAGGCCATAATCGAGAACGAGGAATGTGAGCAGATGCAGCGAGACGTAGAGAAAGGCGTAAAGGCCTAACGGCCGTCGCAACGGAATTAACTGCTTCCAGCCAAAAGCCATGTTCAGGGGGGTCACTGCTAACGACAAGGCCAACAAGATAATCGCCGCCTGCCCTGTACGAATCGTTATGGCCTGAATCTCATTTGGCCCCAATAGATAGAACCACCAATCCGACAAAAGCCAAGCCAAGGGAATAAGTGACCCTACATGAGTCACAATTTTTAACGTGTTGCTTTTTGTCTTTCGGTCCATGTTAGCTAGCATGATTAATAATTTACCTTCAAATCGAGATTGTCATACAAGTGAGCTACTTGCTCTTCATAGCCATTAAACATCAAGGTTTCACGCCGGTTTGAGGTACCAATGCGTCTTTCTGTGGCCTGACTCCAGCGTGGATGAGCCACTGCGGGGTTCACATTGGCATAGAACCCATACTCATTGGGGGCGGCCGCCATCCACAAGCTCGTCGGTTGATAATCAACTAATTCAATGCGCACAATAGACTTGATACTTTTGAAACCATATTTCCAAGGTACAACCAAGCGAATTGGTGCTCCATTTTGCGGTAGCAAAGATTCGCCATACAGGCCCGTTGCCATCAAGGTTAAATCATTCATGGCTTCGTCCAGGCGTAAGCCTTCAACATAGGGCCACTCAAACCAAGGACTGCGTTGTCCGGGCATCGTGTCTGGATCATGGAGTGTCTCAAAAAGGACATGAGTGGCCTGGGCTGTTGGTTCCACCTCTTGCAAAAGTTGTGCCAAAGGGAAGCCTTGCCAGGGGATGACCATGGACCAGCCTTCGACACAACGCAGTCGGTAAACACGATCCTGCTGCTCAAACTTTGTCAGCATGTCATCCATATCATATGTGCCTGGATTTTTCACTAGCCCCTTGACTTCAACTTGCCAGGGTGAGGTGGGAAAATCGGCAGCTAAACGAGCCACGTCCTCTTTACTTTGGGTAAATTCATAAAAGTTGTTAAAGTTGGTAACATCTTGGTATGAGTTTAGTGGGTCGCCTAACTCATCTGCTGTCATAGAGACTTTACTGGACTCAGCGGGTGTATTGCTTGTTGCTGCAGGTTCAGAATTATTAGTAGTAGTGGGTGGCTCGGGGCGACAGGCTGCTAGCAATGTGCCTGCGGCAACGGCCGTTGCACTTTTCATAAATGTACGTCGTGAAAAATATGCCTGTTTAGGCGTAATCTGTGATGAAGGAATCTCTATTCCTCTCGTTCTTTTTATTAGCATCATGCGCTCCTAACAAATTAAAATAACATTTCAATCTGTATTCTACCGTGAACATATAGCGACTTGCTTAAAAAAATATTATAAGAGCATTACAGAATAGTAGATTGGCCATACCATGATTTGTGACCTTTAGATAATATTTTTGTCTTTAAGAATTAGCCTTCATGGCTTATACTTAGTAGGGAGGTTACCCTTTTGGGTACGGTTGCCTTTAATAAAAATATAAAATATCCGATCCATTTTGATAGCAACTGCAAGCCAATTCCCTGAAACCTCTCATCTTATTCGTTCCTATTTGGGGAGGAGTTGGCTTAAAACGGATTATGGAACAGAAATATTCAATTCTAGTTGTAGAAGATAATGACATGATCAGTGAGCCTTTGATCTTGTTATTAGAGTTGCAAGGATATGAGGTGGATTGGGCGGCAAACGGCCGTGTTGCAGTCAACAAAGTCCATGAACGCCCCTACGATCTTATCCTTCTGGACATTATGATGCCCGAAATGAATGGTTTCGATGTCCTCAGCTACCTCAAAAACAACCCCGACCTGCGCCATATTCCTGTTGTCATGCTCTCCGCTCTAGATGATATCCAAAGTATTGTTCAATGTATCAAATTGGGTGCGGAAGATTATCTTTTTAAACCGTTCGATAGAACCTTGCTCAAAGCACGTATTGAGGCTTCACTCGACAGAAAGCGATGGTATGATCAGGAACAGGAATATTTAGAACAAATAAAGCAGGAGCGGCGTAAAGCTGATGAATTACTGCTCAATATTCTGCCGGAACCAGTATCTGAACGGCTTAAACAAGGACAAGAAATCATTGCTGATGGATTTGAGGAAGTGACCGTCTTGTTTGCCGACATTGTGGACTTCACTGCACTTTCAGAAAAGTTATCCCCTACGGAAATTGTGCAGCTCCTAAACAAAATATTTTCTGCTTTTGATGAGTTGGCCGATCATTACTGCCTGGAAAAAATCAAAACTGTTGGCGATGAATATATGGTTGTAGGAGGGTTGCCAACGCCGCGAGATGATCACGCTGAAGCCATTGCTGAAATGGCTATGGCTATGTTGACAGCCCTAACTGATGTGAGCGATCAGCATGATATTCCTTTACATATGCGGATTGGCATCAATAGTGGGCCGGTTGTAGCTGGTGTCATAGGCAAAAGGAAATTTGCATATGATTTGTGGGGAGATACGGTAAATACAGCCAGTCGTATGGAAACCTATAGCCTTGCCAACCATATTCAAGTTAGTCGCACCACTTATGAATTATTACAAAACAAGTTCCTGTTTGAGTCTCGTGGCGAAATTGATGTGAAGGGGAAAGGGCAGATGTCGGCCTTTTTCCTCAAGGGCAAATTAAACGGACAGGTACGCAGAGACACTATTTGAGGATAAACAGCTTGAGCAAAATATTGATTGTAGAAGACAATGAAATGCTTCAAGAAATTTTATCTGAGCGTTTAAGTTTTCGCGGATATGAAGTTGTCATTGCCTCAGACGGTGAAAAAGCCCTCAACGCGGCTGGAAAAGAAAAGCCAGACCTCATCCTTATGGACATGAGCTTGCCTATATTGGATGGTTGGGAAGCAACCCGCCGCCTCAAAGCTGACCTCAACACACAGCATATTCCTGTCATTGCCCTCACCGCGCATGCCCTTTCGGGTGATCGTGAAAAGAGCCTCGCAGCTGGTTGTGATGATTATGAAGCCAAACCTGTCAACTTTTCACGATTGCTAAAAAAGATGAGGACTTTTCTAGAGTAGCTTGCCCGTCCAACCCTTCCTAATTGTTGAGACCAGTCGCCAGATCATACTTTGGTTGGCTTGACCAGAGTCGCGCAGTATTCTTGTAGCCCCTTTTCTACTTTTTGCATTCTTGTCAGCCGTGACAGGCTTTGGCTGGTTTTGGTGCTTGGGTAGGGCGTGATAGAATTCTAGGCGCGGTAAATGAGTGAGATGAGTGAAATAAGTGGGCCTACGCTTGATTTGACGATTGTGATTCCCTGTTTTAATGAGGTGGAGAATTTACGGCCGTTAACGGATGAAATCACCGTAGCCCTGGCCGATCAAAACTTAGCCTATGAGGTTATCTTTGTAGACGATGGCAGCAATGATGACAGTTTTGCCTGTATGCGAGAGTTGCACGAGGAGGATGAACGAATAACGGCCGTTCGGTTTCGCCGTAATCATGGGCAAACGGCCGCTTTTGCCGCTGGTTTCAGTCAAGCACAGGGAGCCATGATTGTCACTCTAGATGCAGATCGGCAGAATGATCCGGCCGATATTCCCCTTTTGCTTGCCAAATTAAATGAGGAGTATGATGTTGTCAATGGCTGGCGTCAAAACCGCCAAGATGCCTTTATATCGCGTAAATTACCCTCTAAAATTGCCAATTGGCTTATCGCGCGTAGCACTGGTGTACGTTTACGTGATCGAGGTTGCTCGATCCGCGCCTTTCAACACTATGTGGTACAAGATTTACATCTGTATGGCGAAATGCACCGCTTTATCCCGGAAATGGTAAATTTTGCTGGCTTTCGGATGGCTGAAGTACCAGTGAATCATCGGGCGCGGGTGGCTGGCACATCAAAATATGGCATCTCGCGCACCTTTCGTGTGATTTTAGATTTGATGACCATCCTCTTTTTGCGCCGTTATAGTGACCGACCCATGCACTTGTTTGGTAGCCTCGGCTTGCTTTCAGGTGGTCTAGGTGGCTTTATTGGTCTCTATTTGGTTGTATTGAAGGTAGGGGCAGGCATTGTGGGTGGCGCAGATGGTTTTCGTAGTGTGCAGATTGGCGAACGGCCGTTACTCCAACTGGCTATTCTCCTGGTCATCATTGGTGTGCAATTTCTGGTGATGGGCCTTCTGGCCGAATTAAATGTACGTACTTATTATGAATCACAGAATAAACCTGTTTATTTTGTGCAAGAGGTAATTAGGTGATCTTGGATTACCCAATTACTCAGTTATCCAATTATGACCAAACTCCTCATCATCGGTTTTGATGGTGCCACATTTGACCTCATCCGCCCTTGGGCTGAACAGGGTCATTTGCCCAATCTGGCTCAACTGATGCAGGAAGGGGTGCATGGCGACTTGCACTCTACCTTGCCGCCTGTAACTAGTCCTGCTTGGCCCACTTTTATGACAGGTTGTAATCCTGGCAAACATGGTGTTTTTGACTTTATCCAGCCGCAAGGGGCCAACTTTTCGCTGGTTAATTCCACTCGTGTCAAGCAGCCCACCATTTGGCAGCGACTCTCTGGTCTTGATTGGCAAGTAGGTGTGCTGAATGTGCCTGTGACCTACCCGCCCCAGCCGTTGAATGGCTTCATGGTGACTGGGATTCTCAGCCCCAAGAATGTGATGATTAGCTATCCAGATGATTTGATCAGCCGTTATGAAGCCGAAACAGGCCATTATCGGGTGGCCCCCAATATTCAGTATAAACCGGGTATTGAGGCAGAGTTCACTGAAGATATTTATGGTTTGGTGCGAGCGCACGGGGATTGGGGATTAAAATTTATGCAGAATGAGGCTTGGGATGTGCTTATGGTGCATTTTATTGCCCTAGACATCATGAAACATGCCCTGTGGCGTTTTATGGATCATACCCATCCCCGTTTTGAGCCGTCGCCCTATGAACATGCTATTCGAGATGGTTATGCCCTAGTGGATGCCTATATCGGGCGTATGCTGGATCAATTACCGCCTGATACATCCGTCATCGTCATGTCCGATCATGGTTTTGGGCCGTTGCACAAAATGGTTAATCTCAATATCTATTTGATGCAAAAGGGGTTGCTCAAGCTGAAAAAAGATGCTTGGACGCAGTTGAAGTCTTTTGCGTTTCAGCATGGCCTTACGCCTTCGGGGGCTTTCAAAATGGCCTCGAAGATTGGTATCCAAAACCTGGCAACGCGGGTTTCAAAGAATACGCGCAATCAGATTGTGGGTAAGTTCCTCAGCTTTGATAGTGTGGATTGGGGCCGTACTGTGGCTTATAGCATGGGGCATGTAGGACAGGTGTATCTAAATGTGGCAGGGCGGGAGCCTGAGGGCATTGTCACGACCAATCATTATGAGTCCACCCGCCGGGAAGTGGCAGATGCTTTGCGGGAGTTGCGGGATGAAGACGGCCGTTCTCTTGTCACCAGCATCATTGCCCGACATGAAACCTATCATGGCCCATACACCCAGTTTGGCCCCGATCTACACCTGGTCTTAGATGATTACAATATCATTGCCTATCCTCTATTTGCCACTGAAGGCAAAGTGATTACGCAACAAATTCGGGGAGATTCGGGTTGTCATCGCAGTGAGGGCATCTTTATTGCAACTGGCCCCAATATTAAGCAAAGTGTCCAGCTACCCGAGTCAAACATCTTGGATCTGGCCCCTACGATGCTGCATTTGTTGGCAGAGAAAGTGCCTACGATCTTTGATGGTCGTGTATTGCAGGAGATATTTGTGCGGGAAACGGCCGTTGCCTACAGCGATGACACCGATGATCACACATTTGCCGATCAATCCCTAGCTGCCGAAGATGCTGCTCAAGTAGAAGAACGTCTGAAAGGCTTAGGGTATTTATAGGTCAATTCCCTTATTCGCGTTAGCGATAAGAACGAGCCACTGTATTTCGCAAATCTACATAGATGGGGTGCAGGCAGGTGATGATTTGGGCCAGGCGATGGCCGATTTCCGCTTGATAGGCTTCAGTTAACGCCCCATCGGGGTATACTTCATAAATTTTTGTCCAGCCCTTATCCCACATCTCTGCTTCGATGCTATCGCCCAAGATGGCCTTAATCTCAAACAAATGGCGGCGAAAGCCATCTAGCAAAAAGCGATTGAGATTTTTGTCGCTCGATTCACAATGAAAGCCCAACTCCCAGCCACCCCGATAGCGCACCTTGGACACCTCATAATGTAGGCGTGCTTCGCCATAATGAAATTGCACAAGCCAACGCCAAGGCTGTCGCACTTCTATATCTTGTAGGGCCGGAGGCAAGAGAGGCAGCACCAAGTCTGGTAATGTTTGTAAAAACTTGTTGTAAGACATCGTAGTCATTCTACGATTATAGCGCAAGCAGTGGGTTAAGCATGATGAGTATGATTCCTTTTTACAAAACCTATGCGGAATAATTTGTCATTTATGGTTACAATAGTTTGTGATGACAACCAATAAAGAGCCACTCATAACCAAATATCAAGTGGTTTATCAGGCCTTAGCAGATAGCTATGGTGAGCCTGTCTGGCGGCCTCATAATCCACCTGTGGATGAACTAGTTTGTACAATTTTGTCGCAAGCCACTTCGGACACGAACCGGGACAAAGGCTTCTCAGCCTTAAAGGCCCGGTTTCCTGATTGGGAAAGCGTGATGAATGCGCCAGCGGAGGAGGTGGTGGAAACGATTTACTCGGCAGGATTGGCCAATCAGAAAGGGCCACGTATTCAAGCCGCTTTACGTTATGTTCTGGAAGAACGAGGCGCGATTGAGTTGGACTTTTTGGCAGAGATGCCCGTGGCTGAGGCCATTGCCTGGTTGACAAATATTAAAGGTGTGGGACGGAAAACGGCCGCAATCATCCTCCTCTTCACCTTTGGTCGTGAGGCCTTTCCCGTAGATACCCATGTTCATCGCATTACAAAGCGGCTAGGGTTGATTGGAGCCAAGGTAACGGCCGAAAAAGCCCACGACATTCTGGAAGCTATGGGAGAGCCCGCCACCTTCTATCCTATGCACATGAACCTCATTCGGCATGGTCGTACAATCTGTCTAGCCCGAAACCCCCATTGCCACCGCTGCCCAATCTCAATATACTGTGCTTATTATGCAGACTCAGAAGAGATTAGAAGTTGAGTTTCTCTGCATCTCCATTCTCTAATCTCCACTCTCTAAACTTATGAGCAAACAAGCCGCAGAACAATCACGACTTGCGATTCTTTATGAACTCAGTTCGCAACTGGGGACGAGTCTGGACCTGGGTGAAGTATTGAATCAGGTGATGGATGCCATTATTAAACTGACTGGCGCTGAGCGCGGCTTTTTAATGCTGTTCGACGACATGACTGAAGAACTCCAGATGATGGCGGCCCGGAATGTGGATGAGAACGCCATGGAGGCCCGCTCTCTACAAATTAGCCAGACGGTGGTGAAGCGCGCTGCCGGCACGGGTAAAGGTATTGTCACCAATAATGCCCAGGAAGATGAACGTTTTTCGGGCCAGCAAAGTGTGGTGGGCTATCAATTGCGCTCAATTATGTGTGCCCCACTGTTGGCTAGAGGCCGCACCTTGGGGGCGGTGTATGTAGATAACCGCTTTATGACTAATATTTTCAAGGATGCAGACTTGGAACTATTAGCCACTTTTGCTAATCAGGCGGCGATTGCTATTGAGAACGCCCGCCTGTTTACACAGACGGATCAGGCCTTGGCGCGGCGTGTGGCTGAGTTGTCGCTGTTCCAACAGATTGACCAGGAACTGAACCGTTCGTTGGATTTGGATAGAGTTCTTAGCTTATCGCTAGATTGGGCTTTACGATTGACAACAGCCGAAATGGGGTCCATTGGTTTGATGGAGCAATTGGATGATGGAAATGAAGAATATGTCCTGCATATTCTATTTTATCAGGGGGTTGAGCAGAACGAGCAGGCGAAGGTGATTCGCACAACGCATCCGATTTTGGCACAGATTTTGGCCGAGGAAAAAGTGGTAGTGACACATGATTTAACGGCCGTACAAGCCTTTGATGATGTGCCAGCGGCCATCCAGATTAACGTGCCTATCAAGCGGGATGGGGTGATTACGGGCTTATTAACCCTGAAAAGCATGAATGTCAATGCCCTGAATGACGAGGATGTTGAGTTTATGGAGCGGTTGGCTGACCGGGCGGCTGTTGCGATTAAAAATGCCCGCCTGTACCAGGCTATTCAGGATGCCAATAAGGCTAAAAGTGATTTTGTCTCGCTAGTAACGCATGAACTGCGCCTGCCCATGACTTCAATCAAGGGTTATACGGACTTGATTGCTTCGGGGATGGCAGGGCCGTTAAGTGAGCAGCAGGGACAGTTTTTGGATGTGGTAAAGCGCAATTTGGATCGCATGGGAGCCTTGATCCGGGATTTAGGGGACATTAATCGTATTGAAAGTGGCCGTATGCAGTTTGAGTTTGAGGCTGTAGATTTGCCGGAAGTGATTGAAGATGTCATGGAGAATTTGAGTGAGGCAACTGCGGCAAGAGAACAGTCTGTGATGATGCAGGTGGTTGAGGATTTGCCATTTGTATATGCGGATCCGACGCGCTTAAGCCAAGTGATTATGAATTTAGTCAGCAATGCTCATAAGTACACATCAGATGGGGGGGAGATAACGATTGAGGCAAAGCATAACGGCCGTATCGCCACCATCTCCGTCAGGGATAATGGACTGGGCATCTCCGAAGAGAATCAAGCAAAGCTGTTCACCCAATTCTTCCGGGCAGAAGATCGGGAAGTGCGGGAACAGGCTGGGTGGGGGCTTGGCCTATCTATTGTCAAAAAAATAGTCGAAGCTCAAGGGGGCGATATTTACTTCGAGAGTAAATTGGGTACGGGGAGCATCTTTACTTTTACTGTGCCATTGGCTCTAGGGGGTGAAACATGAGTGATAATCTGGTAGGCTACAAAATACTTGTGAGCTATGATGTGAGACCAAACCAAATTGACGAATATCGTCAATTTATATTGGGGAAGTATATCCCCTTTATGGGATCCATGGGCCTACAAATTAGCCAGGCTTGGCATACAGCCTATGGTAGCGCACCCAACCGGCTCTTGGAATTTGTTTGCCGAGAACGTGAGACAGCTACGAACTTGTTTCAGGATGACGAGTGGGTGTCATTTAATGAAAAGTTGGAAACTTTTGTAGAGGGTCTAACTTATAAAGTTGTGCCATATAAGGATCGTTTCCAAATTTAGCTCAAGGTGAAAATAGACCCATCACCGTACCAGTATAGGTAGTAGTCATGACGAAAAAGTATCCATTGCTTGGTTTTGCGCCAAAGAGGCGTGGGAGAGGGCTGTTTTGGTTCGGGTTGTTGCTATTGTTGGTAGCGGCCGTTGACCAATTTTATTTCTCATTCCTAGGTTCTTTGACCATCGTGGTTTGGGGGCTGGGTGGTTTGCTGATTCTTATCGCCATCGTCTTACGCTTGCTTTCACTATCAGCCCCATCAGGCTTTTTACAAATTGAAGAAGATGGCATCATTGTTGCCTATGAGGGCCATGAGCTGCCAATAACCTATGAGAACATTGACGTGATTACGGGGGGGCGCATTGCTCAGCACCATGCCTTAAAGGAATTAAGCCGGAAGGAACAACAGGCAGTGAAACCCTACTTTAATCAGACGCAGATATTTGTTTCGCTGCATGAAGAGACAGAAGAAGTACAAGCTGCCAAGAAAGTGATGCCCCGTTTCATGTTCGGTACAACTCAAATTGGTTTGTTGCTACTGGCTGAGGAAGATTGGATCACAGTGGAGCGTGCGGTAGATGCGGCTCGAGTGGCTTGGATGGGGCAGATAAAAAGCGCCCACCGAGAAGAATACCGCACTCCAGCAGCCATGTTGTGGGAAGATGATGAAGATGAAGATGCAGAGGAGGATGAGTGGCTCAGCTAGAAATAGAGTGGGCAAAACCAACTACCATATTATCTTGCTCGGCCGTTTTTGCGAAATGATTATATAATCCCCGCCACATCTTTCACATGCGTGCTAACTGAGCCGGATCAGCTCAGCTTGTTAACGCTGTTTGCTGTATGCGCCGTGCCAAATCAGCATAGGTTTCCTCAAGGAGACAAAAGATAGTGTGGAAATCGGCCGTTGTCCCCGCATGAAAAGTGATTAATCCATTTATAAAACCAGTATAACCTACTCTATGATCAGTGGTCAGTGAGCCATAATCAGGGTAAAGTTAGTGACCGACACCTGTTTACTGAACACAGAATACTGAAAACGGAGCAACTATGACTTTGAAAATCTACAACGTCTTAACTCGCCAAAAAGAGGCTTTCCAACCGCTTACTGAAGGCAAAATCAACATCTACGTCTGTGGTCCGACCGTTTATGACTATTCCCATATTGGTCACGGCAAAACCTACGTCAGCTTTGACATTATCGTGCGCTACCTGCGTTACATCGGTTACGACGTCTTATACGTGCAAAATATCACCGACGTGGGCCACATGTTGGATACTGGCGAAGACCGCATTTTGCGTAAAGCACGACAAATTTCCTCGCTGCCGATGGCCGTTGTCGAGACCTATATGCGTGACTACTTCGCCGATATGGATGCACTAGGTGTTAGACGCCCCGACATCAGCCCCCGCGCCAGTGCCCACATCCCCGAACAGATCGCTATGGTGCAAACCCTGATTGAAAAAGGGCACGCTTACGAGGTAGATGGCTCAGTTTACTTTGATGTGGCTTCCCATCCAGAGTACGGCAAGTTAAGCGGCCGTATTGTCGAAGACCTTGAAGAAGGGGCACGGGTCACTATTCGTGAAGAGAAGAAACATCCAGCTGACTTTGCCCTATGGAAAAAGGCCGAACCTGAACATATTTTGCGTTGGCCCAGCCCTTGGGGCGAAGGGTTTCCCGGCTGGCACATTGAATGTTCGGCTATGGCCACCAAATATTTGGGCCAAACGTTTGACTTGCATGGCGGTGGTATTGACAATATTTTCCCTCATAATGAATGTGAGATTGCTCAGAGTGAAGCGGCTCATGGCGAAGCCTTTTGTAATTATTGGATGTTGACTGGTTCATTGACATTGGATGGCGTGAAAATGAGCAAGAGTTTGGGCAATACTTTGACTATTAAAGATGCTCTGCAACGCTGGCGACCAGAGGCCATTCGTACCTTTATTTTGTCTAGTCATTATAGCAACCCCATTGATTTCTCTGATGAGGCTGTGGAAGCAGCTTTCAAGGGTTGGCAGCGCATTTGGGGGGCGGTCACGCTGGTGCGTGACCAACTGCGCCGCGCAGAGGCTGGCGAGGCCAATGCCGATGTTTTGGCGATGCTAGAAAAAGCCAAAGCTATCTTCATAGAAAAGATGAATGATGATTTCAACATGCCTGCTGCCCTGGCATCATTGCAAGATTTGACACGTCAAGTAAACACACTGCTGAATGAAGGCCAAGCCCAAAGCCGTGAAACGCTCAATGCTATTGACCAGCTTTACCGCGAGTTGGGTGGCGATGTGCTGGGCATTGTGCCCGACCAAGCTGAAAGCAGTGCCAATGCCGAACGTGAAGATGGCCTCATTCGCTTGTTGATTGACCTCCGCGCCACTGCTCGTGCTAACAAAGATTGGGCCACATCTGACAAAGTCCGCGACCAGTTGCGTGATTTGGGTGTAGCGCTGGAAGATCGGGTTGATGGGACGATTTGGAAGCTGGAGTAGAGGGTAATCGGTATTCGGTGAACCGTAATCCGAAAACCGATTACCGATTATGGTTCACCAATGACTGAAATTATCATCCGTCGTAATCCTGCTCTGGAAGTGCTGCGTGGCCGACGGCGGCAGGTACATAAAGTGTGGCTACAAAAGGGGTTGGATCGTAAATTGGCAGTGCCAATTATGTCGGCGGCGAAGGAGCGGGGGGTGAGGGTGGAAACGGCCGATAAACAAAAGCTCGCCAACCTAGCCAAAGACAGCAAACATCAAGGTGTCGTCCTCGAAGTAGGGGCCTATGAATACAGTGACATAGATGAAATGCTGGCCCTGGCTGCTAATCGGGGTGAAGCTCCCTTTTTACTCATCCTCGATTTACTGCACGGCCCCCAAAACATCGGCGCACTGCTACGCACAGCCGAAATTGTGGGTGTGCATGGTGTCATTTTGCAAGATCGTCGCGCCCCCGACATCACCCCCGCTGTCGTCCAATACGCTGTGGGGGCTACTGAACATCTGCTTATTGCCCAAGTAACGAATCTGGTACACAGTATCAAACAACTTCAAGAGCGTGATGTGTGGGTGGCGGGTATGGACATTGTGCCGGAGTCGCAGGTATTGGGCAGTGTGGATTTGGATCGCGCCCTGGCCATCGTTGTTGGTCATGAAGGCCAAGGGCTGCGGCGGCTGGTGGGTCAAAGCTGTGACTTTCTCATCAAACTGCCTATGCGCGGCCAGGTGGAATCTTTAAACGCGGCCGTGGCTGGTTCAGTGCTGCTGTATGTGGCCTGGCAAGCACGGGGGTTTGACAGGCCAGGGCAATCGAATGAACGAAAAAGCGATTAAAATCGCGGCTACAACGCGAAGACGGCTGTACAAACCTCACCTGCGCGGGCTAAAAGAGACAGAAATATTCTTGCTTTAGTCGCCACAGGGCTACTTTGTAGTCGTAGCTGCAGATTTATCTGCTTTCATGCTTCCCATCAAGATAGTTCCCCCCTATAATAACCTGCATGTCTTCAACACGCTGGCGCAAAGTGGTGCGCGATCTTTGGGCCAATAAAACCCGTACCTTGCTGGTACTCCTCTCCATCGCCGTGGGCGTTACAGCTATTGGCATGGTCATGGTGTCCCAAATCATCATAGATCGCAACTTGCCCGAAGCCTATGCTGCCATCAATCCTGCCAGCGGTACGATCCTTACCCTCAACACCTTTGATGACGACATGGTAGAAACGATTCGGGCGCTGCCCGAAATTGGGCAGGCTGAAGGCCGTCGGGCTGTTTTTGTACGCTTTCTGACCCCGGCGGGTGAATGGCGCAACATCCAACTTATCGCCATACCTGACTTTGAGGACATCACCATTAATCGCGTCAATCCGCAAGCAGGTGCCTTCCCGCCGCCCGAAGAAACGATGCTGATTGAACGGGCTTCTCTGGATGCCTCGCTGGGCCTGGGCGACGTTGCCATTGGCGATACGCTCATTATTGAGCCACCAGATGGTAAACAGCGTGAGATTCACATATCGGGTACTGTGCATGATTTGAGCCAATTGCCAGCTTTTATCAATGGTTCTGGCTATGCCTATATCACTTATGAGACGCTGGAATGGTTGGGGGAACCACGTGACTTTAATCAGCTTGTGTTTGTGGCGGCAGAGGACAAGTTGAACCAAGAACATGTCCAATCTGTGGGCAAGATGATCGAAAATCGGTTAGAGCGTAGTGGTGTGGCTGTCTTGTTCGCTCTCATTTTTCCGCCGGGTGAGCATCCAGCCCAAAATTTCCTCGATGCCTTTTCGCTGATTTTAGGGGCAATGGGCGGGCTGTCATTGGTTCTTAGCAGTTTCCTCATCATCAATATTTTGTCAGCTATTTTGACCCGACAGGTGCAGCAGATTGGCATTATGAAGGCTATCGGAGCCAAGACGCCCCAAATTACGGTTATGTATTTTGTAATGGTCATTATGTTGGGCCTCTTATCGCTGCTGATTGCTGTGCCCCTGGGTGCGGCTGGTGGTATTGGCTTAGCCTCGCTTTTTGCCACTTTGCTCAACTTTGATGTGGGCGGCTTCCGTTTTGAGCCAGTGGTGGTGGTGATTCAGACGGTGATTGCTTTGGCTGTCCCGCTGCTGGCAGCGATTTTTCCCATTGTGCGCGGGGTGCGGGTGACGGTACGAGAGGCTTTGAGTGAACATGGTTTAGGCAAGGGGCAGTTTGGAACGAGTTTTGTCGATCGGCTGATAGTAAATTTGGGGAAGGTGACACCCATGGAACGGCCGTCACAAATCTCTCTCCGTAACACCTTCCGTCGCAAAGGGCGGCTGATCCTCACTCTCATTACCCTCTGTTTAGCCAGTGCTATCTTCATTTCCATCTTCAGCGTCCGAGCTTCCTTGCAGCAGACATTGGATGATGCTTTGCAGCTTTTTGATTATGATGTTCAAGTGGTATTTGATCGTGCCTATCGCACCGAGCGCATCCAGCGCATTGTGCAAGATATGCCTGAGGTGGCTAATGTGGAGACGTGGGGCTTTGGTTCCATTAGCCGTATTCGGCCCGATGGCACGGAAAGCGACACCATTATTGCCTATGCCCCAACGGCCGATTCTGATATGCTCAACCCCATCCTTATCGAAGGCCGCTGGATTCAGGAGGGTGACACCAATGCCGTCGTGATCAACACCGATGTTTTACGAACAGAAGATGATGTGACGTTGGGCGACACCATAGTTCTCAACATTGATGGGAGGGAAACAGATTGGGTTGTGGTGGGCATTGTACGCGGTATCCTAACTGGTCCTAATGTGTTTGCTAATTTTGATTATTTCAGCCGCATCACCAAAGCGGCGGGACAGGCCCAAATCTCACTCATACGTTTGAATGATCGCACACCAGAGAACCAAAGGACCATGGCCCAGATTTTGGAAGATATTTATCGCAGCAGCTTCCGTGTGCAGCAAGTGGCAACCATTGCTCAGTTGAGGACAACCATATCGGCCGTTTTCAATGTCATCATCGTCTTTTTGCTCTTCATGGCACTGTTGCTGGGTATCGTCGGTGGTTTGGGCTTGATGGGCACGATGAGCATCAATGTCATCGAACGCACCCGAGAAATTGGTGTCATGCGTGCCATTGGGGCCTCCGATGGTGCCGTACTGCGCATTGTCTTGCTCGAAGGCCTGATTATTGGTCTTATCAGTTGGGTGATTGGAGGTCTCGTGGCCCTCCCTACTAGTCGCTTTTTAGCAAACGCTGTTGGTACAGCCCTGTTGCAAGCCGCTCCCAGTTACATTTTCTCAACATTTGGCGCTTTTCTGTGGCTGTTTACCGTGCTGATTTTGGCCGTCATTGCCAGCTATCTGCCCGCCCGTAGCGCGTCCCGCCTCACCATCCGCGAGGTGTTGAGTTACGAATAAAAAAAGCCGGGTATGCCCGGCTTTTTGTGACAATTGAAACTACCCTCGTCTAAATCTCGACAAAATTCCTGAGCCCCCCATCTTCTGTTTCAGCGCCTCTGCCATTCGCTGCGCCCCTGGCACATCCCCATACCGCAGGGTTTGCTTATTGGCCCTGGCCGCTTCTTCATACTCTTCTAACTGCCAATAGATCACACTAATGCTGTGCCAAAGTTCGGGCTTTTCTTTGTTGAAATGTAGAGCTTCTTTATACATTTGTAAGGCTTTGTTGTAATTTTTCTCTTTGGTATAGAATTCGCCCATACGAGTCAGCAAACGCAGGCGTTGTGGTACTTCTCTGGCAGAAAGGCTGGCTTTTTCATACCAATGGGTCGCCTGTTCAACATCATCTTGTGCTTGCCAGAAAATGATCTCAGCCACATGGACATAGTAATCATTGGGATCACGATCATGTAGATAGTTGAGAACAAGGCGTGCATCCTCAAAACGGCCGCTGTGAATGTAAGCCAACGCCTCTATCATATTAATGTCGACTTCATCTGGTGCGGATTCCTGGGCCATTTCCAGCCATTCCATTGCGGCTTCGAGGCCTGACTCCAAATAGCTGCCATCTTTTTGTTGGGAGGCAGCCACAAGTGTATAGGCTACACCAGCATAAGCATAAGGCATCGAATCTCCCGTCTGTAGAACGCGCAACGCTTCAATCAGTACCTTCGGATCATCTCGATACATGTCCACTTTATCTAAACAAGCATCATATGTTTTTCGACCCAGTTCAGTCAGAGCGGGGTTTTGCGGCCACCGCATTTTTTGTAATTGTGGTATCAATTTTTTTAGCAGTGCTTGACTCATAATAATCCCAAAGAAATAATGATTAGTAACCGATACTTTCTGATTAGTGTACAAAAAACCATCTTAAAAGCAAAGACCCCTCAATACTGAGGGGTCTTATTTCCTACTATTCCTAATCTTTTGGCTCTAGAAGCCGCCCATGCCGCCGGGAGGGGGGCCTGCTGGCATTGGTGGTTCTTCTTCTGGAATATCTGTGATCAGAGCCTCAGTGGTCAAAATCATGGAGGCGATGCTGGCTGCATTTTCCAATGCACCGCGCGTTACCTTAGCTGGATCAATGATGCCTGCTTGAATCATGTTGACATACGTATCTTCAAGGACATTGTAGCCAATATCATTATCACTGCCTTCTGCTTGGGCACGTCGTACATTCTGGATGATAACGTCACCATTTCGGCCAGCATTTTCAGCAATTTTACGCATCGGTGCTTCTAAAGCACGGCGGAGGATGCCCACACCTGTGCCCCGATCACCGTCAAGTTGCACATCGTCTAAAGCGGGCAGAGCATTCAACAAAGCCACCCCGCCACCAGGAACGATACCTTCTTCAACAGCAGCGCGGGTTGCGCTCAAAGCATCTTCTACACGATGTTTCTTTTCTTTTAGCTCAACCTCAGTGGCGGCACCAACCCGAATGATAGCCACACCACCAGCTAATTTAGCTAGACGCTCTTGTAATTTTTCACGATCATAATCAGATGTGCTGCGATCAATCTCGACCTTGATCTGTTCCACACGGCCTTTGATTTGGCCTTCATCACCAGAGCCATCTACAACGGTTGTGTCATCTTTGCTGGAGACAATCTTGGCAGCACGGCCTAAGTCGCTGACTTGGACGCTTTCCAGTTTGCGGCCCATTTCTTCGGTGATAACTTGTCCACCGGTTAGGACAGCGATGTCCTGCAACATAGCCTTACGCCGATCGCCAAAGCCTGGGGCTTTGATAGCAACTGCGTTAATCATGCCGCGCAGTTTATTTAGAACGAGCGTAGCCAAAGCTTCACCATCTACATCTTCGGCGATGATGACCAAGTTACGTTGACCCATCTGGACTAATTTTTCCATAACAGGCACGATGTCTTGAGCGGAGCTGATCTTTTTGTCATGAATGAGGATGTAGGGTTCTTCGACAACTGCTTCCATTGTGTCGGAGTCAGTGACGAAGTAGGGGCTGATGTAGCCGCGGTCGAATTGCATACCCTCGACGTATTCAGTTTCAAACTCGAGGCTGCGAGACTCTTCTACTGTGATAACGCCGTCTTTGCCGACTTTGTCCATGACATCGGCAATGAGGTTGCCGATACTAGGATCTTGAGCAGAGATAGAAGCAACAGAAGCGATTTCGGCTTTGTCGTCAATGGTTACAGCCATGCTACGAATTTTGTTGGCGAGGGCAGATGTGCCAGCTTCGATACCATGCTTGAGGAGCATGGGGTTAGCGCCAGCAGCCACATTTTTCAAACCTTCGTTGACGATATTTTGAGCCAAGACGGTAGCGGTGGTAGTGCCATCACCAGCGATGTCGTTGGTTTTAGTCGCAGCTTCTTTCAGAAGCTGCGCACCCATGTTCTCATAGGGGTCTTCGAGTTCAATTTCTTTGGCGACGGTGACACCATCATGGGTGATGGTGGGAGCGCCAAATTTTTTATCTAAAGCCACGTTACGACCTTTAGGGCCGAGGGTGGTGGAAACGGCCGTTGCTAATGTATCAACACCTTTTTTCAGTTTACGGCGTGCATCTTCAGAAAATACAAGTTGTTTAGCCATTGTTCAATCTCCTTTAAGCCTCAACAATTGCGAGGACGTCTGATTCTTTCAAAATGAGCAATTTTTTGCCATCAATTTTAACTTCTGTACCGCCATATTTGGCGTACAAAACACGATCACCTACAGACACATCCATAGCCACACGTTTGCCATCATCATCGCGGCGACCAGGCCCTATGGCCATGACTTCGCCTTCTTGAGGCTTTTCTTTGGCTGTTTCTGGCAGAATCAAACCAGAAGCCGTCATTTCTTCACGTTCTTTGGGTTCCACCACTAAACGATCGCCCAGCGGTTTGAGCTTCATAGACATAATACGTTCTCCTTCTGTAAACTAAATTTGGGTTACTGTTTTGGCGATTCTAGCACTCTCTTGACCAGAGTGCTAAATCTAACTGACGACATTTTAGCATAGTTCAATAGCTTGTCAAGAGTATTTTAGCAGTTAGTTTGAGAGAGTGCTAATTTAACATATGGTGGTCTCAGCAATAAGGAAGGTGATCATGGTATAAACAGACAATTGTGAATAGTTGTCAACTGGTACAAGTTCATCTAAAGTAGCATGAATTAGTTGGTAAGCCGCCAAGCGCAAAGGGCATAATTAATTTTAGAAGAGGAGAGATTATTATGCAGAAGCTAAATACGACCCAAATTGGTATCATTGTTTTGACCTTAGCAACGGCCGTTATTCATCTGGTTCCGCTAGGTATTGGTTTTGGCAACACCTTGTTCATCTTGAATGGCCTTGGCTTTCTCGGGTTGTTAGCAATTATATTCTTGCCTATCGTTTTTTTTCACGAATTCCGCAGCTATGCCTATTGGGCCTTATTGGTTTATACAGGTGTCACGATTATCGCCTATTTTCTCGTCAACCCTGAACCATGGAGCAGCGTTCTTGGCCTCGTCACCAAGGCAATCGAGGTGATCTTGATGATTTTGCTCTTCGTGGATAATCGTTAGTAATATCTTGAGCAGGATAGCATTTCCTCTTCGAGCAACCAACCTTGCGTTCTGGTTAGCCTTCAGACCGCGTTAGCTGGGCAATTTGTGTTCGGCCGTTTTAGATTCTCTAGGGTTATCAAGCCGTGCCAAATCGCATTGTGCAAGTCGTAGCCAACCCGTTTGGGCAAGTCTAGTTTATCACCCTGGTTGCTGATTTCAATAAGCAAGCGAGTAGGTGTTCTTTGCCCCCAAGTTGACAGATCTGTTTGAGGCCAGATCGTCAAGTTTTGAGAGTAATTCATTGTTGCTAATTCTCCCCCAGAAAATAGCTTTCCTTAACAAAAACTTGATAATTTTGAACGCAAGGCTATACTAAGCATCCACTCATATTAGGAAAAGCTTCTAATGCGAGTATATCGGGAAGAAACAACCAATACTAAAAATCCAAGAATCTATGCAATTACGAATGCAAGATTTCCCCTTAAATCGGCGACTAGCAACTCACCTCATTGTGAACGATACAATGAACGCCTATCTTGCTGGTCATTACCCTCCACTCAACAATCTCTCTTATCCTCTCGTGATCGCTAAGCAATTGCGAGTAAAAAAGCAATAAGGCATTTACAGAATGAGTAAAACATTCATAGCTGCCTGACCGTTCATTAAAGGAGGTGAAAGACAAGCGAATTATTTACCCAAACACACGACGCAAAAGTTTCAAAAAACAAAATTAATACTCTACACATTGGAGGAGAGACAAATGACAAAACGAATCAAATTTATTGTTGCAATGCTTATTCTGAGCCTCGGTATCGTAGCCTGTGGTGGTGGAGATAGTGGCGATTCAGCCGCTTTACAAGGCCAAATTGATGATTTAACTCAACAATTGGCAGATGCCCAAGCCACCGCAGAAGCGGCCGTTTCTGCGGCAGGCGACGCTGTTGCTGGTGGTGCAGCCGAGGCCATTGAATTTGCTGGTGGGGGCGATACCCTACAAACAGTCCAAGATCGCGGCGAGCTAATTTGTGGTGTACCCCAAGGTGCCTCGCCAGGTTTTGGCTTTATTGAGGCCGACGGCAGCTATTCTGGCTTTGACTGGGAATATTGCCGTGTCATAGCAGCCGCCGTCTTTGGCGATGCCGATGCCGTTGTTGCCCGTCCCAATACATCCACCGAGCGCTTCCCCATCCTGCAATCTGGTGAGGTAGATTTGCTTTCACGCCAGACCACTTGGACCACGACCCGTGATACAGCCTTGGGCTTCAACTTTGTGGCCACAACCTTCTACGATGGGCAAGGCATGATGGTGCGTAAAGATTCCGGCATTACCGATCTAGAAGGCCTCGAAGGCGGTTCCGTATGTGTGACTGCTGGTACCACTACTGAGCTAAACCTGGCCTCTGTGATGTCGAGCCTCGGTATCAACTATGAAGCCGTTACCTTTGAAGGCGATAATGCACGTATCTCTTATGACGAGGGGCGTTGTGACGGATATACGACGGATAAATCTGGCCTGGTTAGCGGACAAGTGATTATGACCGAGCCTTCCGACCATGTTATCTTGGAAGTCACCATGTCTAAAGAGCCTCTTGGCCCACTAGTACGTCATGGCGATGATAACTGGTTTGACATCGTGCAATGGTCTACCTTCTGCACCATGCAAGCCGAAGAAAAGGGCGTAAATTCCCAGAATGTGGACGAAATGTTGGGCAGTGACGATCCCGAAATCTTGAACCTGCTTGGCGTTGAGGGTGATTTAGGTTCAGCTATGGGCTTGAATAATGATTTCTGTTACCAGATCATCAAACAAGTGGGCAATTACGAAGAGATTTATCTGGCCAATCTTGGCCCCGATTCCCCCTTCAAGTTTGACCTGCCTCGCGGTGTGAATGCTCTATGGACAGATGGCGGCCTGTTGTACTCGCCACCATTCCGTTAATAATAAACGATAACCAAAGAGGCGAACACTTAAACAAGTTCGCCTCTTTGGTCTTTAACAATTGATTATATAGACATTCGACCTGGGTTAACTTATTAAGTAAGGAAATTGGATGTCTACTTTCCAACAGGGAAAACCCTGTTGGGCAGTTGGCTTGGTTTAGCTTGGATTAGGATTCGGGAAGGAGAGAGAATTATGGGACCAGAAATAAGTGCTGCCCCTACCCAAAATATCCCTTTTTGGCGGGACGGCCGTGTGTTAGGCGTGTTTGGGCAAATTGGCTTCATTATCTTGGTGATAATCGCTGTCCAAACTTTAGGCACGAACTTTGCTTCAAATGTCGGCAAATTGGGTGAATCCCAGTTTATTTGTTCGGATGGCAGCTTTAGTTACCGCTGTGCCTTCGATTTCATGAGTACACAGGCTGGTTTTGATATTAGCGAAACCGTTTTGCCTTATGAAACCACCGACTCTTATTGGTATGCCTTCTATCAAGGCTTTTTGAACACCATGAAGGTGGGGCTTTTGGGGGTGCTCCTAACTTCAATTGTGGGTACCTTGGCCGGTATTGCCCGCCTATCTAGCAATTGGCTGATAAGCCAAATCGCTCTATGGTATGTGGAGTTGATGCGTAACATCCCCCTGTTGATCGTGCTATTTATTTTGTATTTTGGCGTTATTTTAGCTGGGCCAGATCTCCAAGATACTGTGCAACTATTGGGACTGCCCATCTTCTTTAATAATCGCGGCTTAAACTTCCCTTGGCCGCAATTTACTTCATCGGCTGCCATCTGGCTGGCATTTCTGGTATTAGGTGTTATTCAATATCAGGTACTCTCTATCTTTTTAGGCCGCCGTGAAGAACAAACGGGCAAGGCCAGTAACAAAGTGGGTTTGGGCATCCTCTCTTTCCTCATCGTCATTGGCATTGGTTGGTTTGTGTCTGGTGCTTTGTCAGATACGCAAGGTTTGTTAGCAACAAAGGCCAGCCGGATTCGAGAAGTAGGCGATATTGAGCAGTTGATGATCAATCGCACTGGTGTCAATATTATCGGCGAACTAGATCAATTATCGGAAGAGGATCTGGCCGCGGCCGCGCTCACCATCTGTGTCTTGCGGGATTCACCGTCGGAAGCTAACTTTATTTCACAGTTACGTCGGCAAGGTATTCCTTACCAGATCACCCGCTTTGATCGGGCTGACCAAGCAGCAGAGGCCTATGGCGAAGGGAGCTGTGAAGTATTTGCTGCTCCCAAGTCTGTATTAGCAGCAGAGCGTGTCACTTTGGAAAATCCTAATGGGCATCTTATTGTGCCTGTCAGCGAAAAGCCAGTTGTTTGGAGTGTGCCCGCCTTCGAAGGTTTGAACATCGCTGGTGGCACCAAGTTAACACCAGAATTCACTGCGTTACTCATAGGTTTGGTACTATTTTATGGTGGCGGTCTGGCTGAGTTGGTACGGGCCGGCATTCAATCTGTGTCTAAAGGACAGTCAGAAGCAGCCCGTGCGTTAGGTTTGAGCGAAAGTCAACGACTCCGGCTAGTGGTCTTGCCACAATCCTTAAGGGTTATTATTCCTCCCCTGATTGGCACCTATCTCAGCCTAATTAAGGATACGAGTTTGGGTCTGGCCTTAGGTTTTTCAGATATGTACCGTGTTTCAAATGTGACGATTAACCAGTCGGGCCGTTCCTTGCAGTTGGTTATCCTGATGATGCTGGTTTATTTGGCGATTAGCATCGTCTTTTCGATAATACTTAATTGGTACAATAACAATTACGTTGTACTGGCGGAGAGATAATTATGACAGCGATAACGCAATCATTCACAGATTTAAGAAGTTCCATTGGGCGACGTTTCCGTTGGGATTATTTTTTGCAAGATAATGTTACTGGCTCTGTTGGATTAATGATATGGGTGGCTGTTTTAGGGCTGATCACAGTTTTTTATACGATAAGCCAACTTTCTGCTGAGCCACTTTGGACCATTATTATTCTGGTAGTGTGGGCAGCCTTTCTCATACTGGCCATTGCTAGTGGACTGTTCCAACGTCACACTAGAGTAGGAGATTGGCTGGGAGCCAATCTCGTTGGCTCTGTGTCCAATGCTCTGTTAACCCTCTTCCTCATGCTGCTTCTGGCTGCTGCTTTCCGTGGAGCCTGGAGTTACGCTGTGACCAATGCCACCTTTGATCCGGCCCTCACTGCGCCTGATGTGCGTACCAATACTGGCGGCACATGGGGCTGGCTGGCCTCGTCCGAGAATGGTGGCGCTAGAGACCTTCTATATTATGGCCGCCTAGACAGAATACACGTACCCCGTGTGCAAGTGGCCGTTTACATGTTCCTCCTTCTGGCTATTGTAACCTTTGCTGCCAATCGAACAGGGGTATGGGAGCGGGTGAAGCCTCTGCGTCAAACCCTGACGTATTTATGGCTTCTCTCGCCTATTATCCTATTCATTCTCATCAATGGCATTGCTTATGAGCCGGGCAGCAGTCTCATCAATTTCGGTACCCTAATTGGTGGCATCGTCGTGTTGCTGGCTATTTATGGACTACTTTGGTGGCAAAAAGTTATCAAATTTAACCCTGTCAGCTTGATTATTACCGCTGCCGCTTGGCCGATCGCCTACGTTGTATGGCGACTCATTGCTCGCAGCGAAGCTTTTCCTGCCATCAACGTAGATACTTGGGGCGGGCTGATGCTGACCCTGATCATTGCTGTGTCTGTCATCTTGCTTTCCTTCCCTGTGGGCATGTTGTTGGCTTTGGGACGGCGTAGTGAGGTGCGCGGCATCCCTAATTGGATTACTTGGCCAGTGGCTATTATTGCTACCATTTGGGGCTTCACGACTACACCCCAACTATTAGAGGATGCGCGCAACCCCATTGAAACAATAATCGCTTTCTGGCCTCTTTTGATTTTGGCGATTGCTTTCGTGCTGCAACGAGTTTTCAAGGGCAATGTGGTGGCGGCCTCATCAACAGCCTTTATTGAAATTGTGCGGGGTGTGCCTCTGATTACTTTGCTGTTTATGGCCATCATCATGGCTCCTTTCTTCTTCCCAGAAGGAACCAAAATACCTAATCCTTACGCTGTTATCGTTGGCTATACCGTCTTTGCTGCGGCTTATATGGCCGAACTGATTCGGGGCGGCTTGCAGGCTATCCCCAAAGGGCAGTTTGAGGCTGCCGATGCGTTAGGGCTCAATACACTGCAAAAAATGCGTTTTGTCATTTTTCCGCAGGCTTTGCGAGTTTTGATCCCTGCTTTGGTGGGGTCGTTTATTGGTAACTTCAAATCCTCATCCCTCGTTTCCATTGTGGGTCTATTTGATTTAGTAGGTATTGCTACTACTATTGTGGGTAATCCGCAGTGGCTAGGCCTCAAAAAAGAACTTTATTATGCTATGGCCGTTTTTTACTTTTTAGTTAGTTTTGCTATGTCTGCTTACAGCCGTCGGTTGGAAGCTAGGCTGGGTGTGGGGGAACGCTAAATAGTGACAAATAGTTAAGATCAGATCAGTAGAGTATGGCTAACCAGAACAAGGCAAGTTGAAAATAAGGAGAAAATAACATGGCTGTAAATCCGATGGCTGAAACCGTCATTGAAGTTCGAGATGTCCATTTGTGGTATGGTGAATACGAAGCCCTAAAGGGGGTTAATTTAACTGTCAAGCAAGGTGAAGTGATTGTTATCTTGGGGCCATCAGGCTCGGGCAAGTCCACCTTTATTCGGGCCATTAATCGTCTTGAAGAGCATAGTCAAGGAGATATCGTCGTTAAGGGCATACCCTTGAGTTATGATGTACGTAACATTGCTGAGATACGGCGTGAAGTGGGTATGGTGTTCCAACAATTTAACCTATTTCCCCATTTGACAATTATGGAGAATATTACCCTGGCACCAATCAACGTTCGTAAATGGTCACGGGAAAAGTCGGAAGAAATTGGTATGAAGTGGTTGACCCGTGTTGGTATTCCTGAGCAGGCCAACAAATATCCAGGGCAACTGTCCGGTGGTCAACAACAGCGTGTGGCTATAGCCCGTACTTTGACCATGGAACCAGAGGTTTTGCTATTTGATGAGCCAACCTCGGCTCTAGACCCGGAGATGGTAAAGGAAGTATTAGAAGTGATGGCCGATCTAGCCCGGGAAGGGTATACAATTCTAGCTGTGACACACGAGATGGGTTTTGCTCGTGGTGTGGCTGATCGTATTATTTTCATGGATCATGGTCGAATCTTGGAAACCAATAACCCAGATGAGTTCTTTGAGAATCCCAAAGATGATCGATTGAAGCTGTTTTTGTCTCAGATTCTGCATCACTAATCTCAGTCAGCAGCCATCAGTCAGCAGTTCTACACTGCTGACTGATGGCTGTTAGCCCTACACCCCTTCTCTCTCCACAATTCCTGTTAGGCAACCAATTGCCCCTGCTGCCTTACCTAGCTCATCTACTGGCACGGGATGGCAAGTAACACCCAGGCTCTCATAAAATGCTTGAGCATTGGGGTTCCCGGCGGCCATCAGAATTTCACAGGGACCAAGTGTCACAAAATTAAAGGCTTTGCCACGTGTGGCTTCTTGTTCATCTGGCAAATAGACAACTTTATAGCCGTGTGCTTTGAGGGCTTCCACGCCTTTATGCACGAATCGTCTAGGCCAAGCAATGGCCAGATCACGATCAAAAAAGCGCAACATCCCCATCAGGTGCATGGAGCCAAAGGGTAAATCTACTTGAATGACTTCCACGCCCATCTCGTTCAATGTGCTGGTGACTTGGGCCGCGCCCTCGTCATTAGTACGTAAGCCACGTCCTAAGATGACGGTTTGGGGATCAATCCAGGCGGCATCAGCTCCCTCAAAGGTGCCTTGGCCGCGTATGCTGCGGATGATGGGGACACCCATATCGGCTAGGCGGCGGGCCACATATCGTTCTTCGCCGGCGCGGATGGTGGAGGCGGGCCGGGCTAGTATCACGCCTTCTGGTGTGGCAAACATGAGATCGGCGACGAACATTTGATTGGGCGTAGGTTGACAATTAGGCTCGGCATAGTGGACGGTTACCCCAGCATTACGATAGGCCGCGGCAATGCCATCATGTTGAGCCTGGGCACGAGACAGGTCCAGTGGCTCAATCATTTGTACGCTGTTGGGATCGGCTGAGGCATTCAGCTCGGTGCCAGGGCGATGTAGCAAGACGGATTTGAGACGTGACCATTCATTGTTTATGCCGGCTTGGCCCCAGATGGTGCCGAGTTCTTCAGCCAGTGAGTTGGTACGGGGAGACCAGCCCTCACCGCCATAAGCAGATACGTTAAAGGGTTCAGTTTGATAAGACATTTTGTACCTCTCGTAGAAATTGGAGAATTTAGATTAAGTATACCATTGCCAGGGCTGGATGGGACAACGGCCGTTTGGCCTGTCTTTGCTCTCCTTCTGGCAAGTATGTTAAACTTTGGTCTATGATGACACCATTATGGCCTTTAGTCATTGAATTGGGTCGCATTAGAATCAGTAGTGCAGTGCCATTGGCGGATTTGCTTTGGTTTGTCGGTGGTTTGGTACTGTTGGTTGGTTCGTCAGCGGCCGTTTTGTGGTGGAGTCGTCGGTCCCGTCCTGACCCCTTTGTGTGAGGCAGACCCCCTAGCTGATGAGAAAAATATCAAGGATTCTGGCGTTCGTGAATGGCGTAATAGTGTAGGTGTTCGGTCACTTTGGCAGGTATAATTTTCGCCAGATCAGGAAAATTGTAGATATGGGTAATGGTCAAAAGAAAGTTACACAGAGACACACGGAGAAGGCACAGAGTTTCACAGAGAAAAGAATGAGTTTTTCTTTGTGCACTGCATAGTTCAAGCTACTCTTGACCAATACAAAAATTGTAGATATGAGGAGCAATGTAAATGATTGATGTAAACCAACTGCGTCGTGGCACGAGTTTTGAACATGATGGCAACTTGTTCAAGGTAACAGAATATAGCCATAGCAAACCAGGACGTGGTAAAGCAACGATTCGGGTCAATGTGCGAAATTTACGTAGTGGCGCGAATTTGCAACTGACATTTACTTCGGGTGACCGGGTGAATGATATACGATTAGAAAAACGGCCGTTCCAATACCTATACGACGACGGCCGTTTCTATGTCTTTATGGATATAGACACCTACGAACAAAAGATGATTAACCACGATGTTATTGGCGACGATGCCAAATATATGGTCGATAATATGGAGATGGAACTTCTCTCCTATGAAGGAGAAGTGCTTGATTATGATCTGCCTATTACGATGGAATTTGATGTGGTAGAGGCTGAAAATGCTATTGCAGGTGACACAGCTTCTGGGGCCACTAAAGAAGTTGTTACCCAGACAGGATTGAAGGTGAAAACCCCTCTCTTTGTTCAGGCTGGTGACCGCATTCGGATTAATACGACGACTGGTGAATATTTGACCCGTGTGTAAGGGAGTAAGTGATTGATCTTACAATCACTTATCTAGGCTTTTTCAGAAAAAATTTTTATCCAATATATTCTGAAAAAGCCTCAAGCCGACTCCAAAAATCCCTTCAAACCTGGATGTTTTTTTTGGAATTGGCCCTAAAAGCTCAAAACGGCCGTTGCCCTAATGTCCCTGTGCATGCGCTAGGATATTTTCTGCCTCGATATCGTTGATATTAAGGCTGTGTTGGAGCTGTGAGAGAAATTGCTGCTCGCGTGTTTGGAGGCCATCAGCAACGGCCGTTTGTAAAGTAATTGCATAAGCCATCTCATATTGATCTACGGGCAACACCATTTTTACCGCACCGATCAAATCCTCTGCTTCACGTCTGCTCAAACTGCCACCGCTGCTAAACTCCTCAAAAAAGTTGCGTGTCATATCAATCCAGAAATTGGCAATTGCCTCATCGTCATGACGCTGAAAAGCGGGCAGATTATCGAACAAGCTGTGGGACGATTGAAATTCACTGGGATTAAAGTCGCCATCGGCGGCACTAATGGCAAAAACAAGTGAGATATAGGCTTCGGCGGGGTCAGAAAGTTGGAATGTCATGGTTATCTCCTTATCAGTCTAAAATCGTACACTCATTGTAAGGGGAAACGGCCGTTTTCCTAGTAAACGCCGCGTAAAAAAAGGGGATGTCTCGCATCCCCTTTTCTTACGCCAATTGGCCCTTGTGCCTAATTTTGATGATAGAATGGCCCTTCCGTTGTCGAGCCATCATTATTCTCGGAAGTTACAAAATATTCATACAGTACATTCTTTTGACCATTAAAGGTCATCCGGTGGCTGGTTACTTGAGCCGGATCATTATAAGTGCCACAACAGGTGAAGGTTACAGTGCTATCGGAAGCCACATCGGTGTCCCAGGTAATTTCAAAGGAGCGACCATTGAGTTTGGCCGAAGCGACATTGGAAATAACTGGGCCGTCACCATTGCCTGTGTTATTACAAAGCGCGTCATCTACACCGACCTCATCCCAAGCGTCTGTTACATTGGCTGCATTGCCGCCAGCGACAGCAATCGTGCTGGCCCGTGCATCACAGAAATCAGCACTGGCTGTCAAGGCAGTGAAGCCTAAGAAAGCAATATCTGCTGCTGCTGCTAGGCCAATGCCTGTGACATTCTGGCCCGAAGCATAGGTTGGATCGGCATTTTGACCGCCATTGACCAATAGATAGAACCAGTGGTTGGCAATACCGCTGTTGATATGTACGCCACCATTATCGCCTGTGCCCGTATAACGATCGGCATAATGAGAAGGATCACCATCTTCGCCAGGATTCGCCATGTTACGGATGCCATTATCATTAGGTGTAATGTCTTCGCCAATTGTCCAGTTGCCACTGCCATCATAATACTCAATAGAAGTGCCCATAATATCAGAGAAGGCTTCATTGAGTGCGCCAGATTCGTTTTGATAAACTAGATTACTGGTAGCTTCAGTCACACCGTGAGCTAGTTCATGGCCAACTACATCCAACTCGCCAGAGAGCTCGATGAAGCTCGAGCCGTCCCCATCGCCATAAAGCATTTGGGAGCCAGTCCAATAAGCATTATTGAGCCTACGTTTATAGTGGGCTGTGGAGACAATGCCTTGCGAGTAATGGTTGAGCCAATCAAATCCATGCACTGTTTGCAAATATTGATCGGTGACGTTGGCATAGAAATGGGCATCTACTAAGGCAGGCTGGCCAGGGGATTTGTTTCCAGCAGTATCCCAAATATCGTCACTATCTGTTGCTAACACACCGGGTAAAAAGTTGTCACCACGATTACGGCCGTCATAAGTGGTGATACGGCCGTTAGCTGAGACCATCTCATATTGGCTACCATTCTGAGTTGTTAGACCCGTCAAGTCTTTGGTGTCCCCTAAGACACCCACACCTGTGCCATGCGCCAACCCATTATAGGCATTCAAGATACCACCATGACCAGCATCAATCCAATGGAACCAGCGGCTATCAACACGTTGGTTTTCCACAATGTAGAAGTAATGGCCTGTGTCAGGGTGAATCATCAACTCAACCAGCCAAGTGCCACCCCGTTCGATTTGAATCATTGCTCGGCGACGCGCTTCAGTAGCCGTTAGATTTACACTGTTTTGGGGGGAGACATTGGCATAGTGAGCGCCAATAACAGCTACAGCATCCCCATTACCATCACGATATATGGTCAATTGCCCGCCAAAAACGGCCGCTTCGCCTAAATATTGTTGGTATCGCTCGACCGAGATATTGGCTGCAAAGCTATTACTAGCTAGCGTCTCCTGTGATACCAAATTCATATCGGAGGGGATCTGGTAATCTTTCGCGTCGTTACCATTAAGGGCCACAAAGCCATCACTAACGGCAACCTCAACCTCTGCCGCTGCCAGCGAGGCTGTTAAAATAGAAACTGTTAAAGTTAACAGAATCATCATCAAGAAAACCTTTTGGGTCTTATTTGAACGTAACATATATGAAATAAACTCCTTTTGATATTTATATAATCCAGACAACGTAGATGAAAAGAGAAACGAAACCAACTACATAAAACCTCCTGAGTGTGGGAATGGGGAACAGTGAGGAACTCGTGAAATGAAACATCACTTCAACGAGTTCCTCCTCCTCTTCTCAGGAAATAAATGCAGAAAACGGCCGAAAAAATACACACACCCTTGAAATAGTACCAAAGTACTACAAGGGTCTTTTACGGTAGGCAGTTTTGGAACAAATTTGAGGACGAGGTAGGCCACTGGCCGGCAGCTAAATTAGCTACACTATCGCCAATGTTCACTTCACCAGCCCCTAGCCAACCGCTATAGTTAGGATTTTGAGTATCAAGCGCGCTGGCTGTGCCTGCCAGAAAATTGCTCGTTTGGTTCAATGTCAGGCCAGGATACAAACTTTGCAAAAGTGCCACTTGACCTGAAACAAAAGGTACAGACATTGAGCTTCCTTGCCACCAGCCAAAGTTTTCCCCAGGGAAAGTACTAAAAATACGTTCGCCTGGTGCGGCTAAATCCACCCAGCTGCCATAGCTAGCATAATTCGACTTAACGCCACCAGTATTCACAGAGGTTACACCCAGAGCGCAGGGCGCGGCCGCTGGATAAATGGGGGTTGGCGCATCCAGATTACCAGCAGCGGCTACCACAACTACACCAGCCGCAGCCACTTCTGCCAATGCGTCTAATAAAACTTGTGAGGGGATCAGAGAGCCTAAACTCATATTGATGACCGTAGCACCCTGATCGAGTGCATAGAGCATGGCCTGAGCTACTATAAATGAATCACCTTGCCCGTCCGGGTCTAGCACCCGCAAGGGCATGATTTGGGCTTGGGGAGCAACCAAATGCACGATGCCAGCGATATGAGTTCCATGCCCAGCTACTTCATTGCTTAGGCCATCTCCATCATGGTCCAGCCCATCAAAGGCATCTTCAGGCAGCGGATCATCATCTACAAAATCATAACCAGGCACAAGCTGAGAGGCTAAAAGAGGATGGGTGTAATCTATGCCTGTGTCCAGCACAGCCACCACAACGCCACTACCGTTGCTATATGTGTGGGCTGTTGCTAGTCCCTGTTGATGAACGACTGGCTGTTGGTAATAGTGAGCATTATCTGAACCCGATGGCTGCCACTCATAGGCAGTGCGTAGGCTTGATAAGGTGGTCGTATTTTGTTCGCTTTCCATCCAACTGTATAGATCGGAGGGCCAGCTATACAAATCAGAGGGCCAACTGTATAGATCGGAGGGCCAGCTATACAAATCAGAGGGCAGAGCAGTTGTGTCTATACCCCAGGCTTGCATATCGCCCAAGATGGCTTCAGGTGTGTAACCGATGAAATTGAGTTCGGCTGTTTGAATATGGACGTCTGCCTGCATAGTTTGGATGAGGCTGATGACGTTGCTGTTGCTGGGGATTTGTAAGAGATAGATGGAACGGCCGTTGCCCAGGCTCTTGATCGTCGTCGTGCCATAATCGGCATTGATCTGAGCCATATCGGCCGTTGGGGTCAAGTGCACAATCACTTGTCCGGCACGATAAGCTGAAAGTGAGCCAGTAGCAAAAGCTGGCGGCGGTTGTTGATATACCAACAACAATAGCCCAAAGATAACGGCCGTCATCACCAAAGTTATAAATTGTGAACGTTTGATAAACATGATCCCTCTGCTAAAAATATGATCTCCCAAGCATAGATGTTCAGCATATCTGCAACTAATTGAAAATTAGACCCCAAATCCCATTTCAAGTCTCGCCAACAGTTACGTACAAACAAAATATCCTGCCAAACTTTCAATTAGCATTGCCAACCAACACAAAAGGGGCCCAAAAATAGGGATGGGGATGCCGTGCTTTGAGGGCTAATTGGGCTTGTCGCAACGCCCCTGCCCGACTATCATCATATTGGTAACGGCCATACAAATCTGCCATCAACCCGGCTGCCGCTTCATCTTGAACTAGCCATAAACTAACAACTACTGTGGCTGCCCCTGCTGCTAAAAAGGCCCGTGTCAGTCCCATCACTTCATCGCCTGTCAGCGTTTGTCCCCGCCCAGACTCGCAGGCACTGAGGGTGACAAGGCTATTGGGCAATTTAAGATTGAGAATATCTACGGCCGTTAACCAACCATCCCCAAATTGTAAAGAAGAAAACATGGGATTGTCTGTTCGAAACAGGCCATGACAGGTGAGGTGCAGCACATCATATTGGGCTGCTTGTGTCTTAAACGTCGCTACTGTAGCTGCGTCATCTATGTAAACGGTTGTTTGTGCCAATGTCTCCGCAACCAAGGCCACTTCTTGTGCCACTGCAGGAATAAGTGGATCAGAAACACCCATAATGAGTGCATTTTGTCCTGCCGAGGCAGCTTTTTGTTGGCATAATGACCAAGCTTGGACACTCGGCGCATAGTGGACCACCCAAGAATCTAAGACATAAGCCTGCCCATCATGCAAGGCATGGAAAGGGATTTGATGTAGTAATCCATGCGGGATAACGGTCAAGGTACGAGGAGCCGCTGCCGAAGACGGTGCTAACAGGGAGATAATGGGAGCCAATAAGGCATCATGCAGTTCTTGCAACACCCGTTGGGCTGAACGTTCTAATGTCCCCTGATGACGAAGAGTGAAGGCCACCCCAATGTGGAAACGCTGCCATTGTACTGCCAGCCGCTGCTGCAAATCTTGCACTTCTTGTATCGTGCATAGATGGCGCTGTACTTGGAGACGGCCATCTTCCACTACAAAAACCATCACTTCTGTCCCCACCACATGATAGGCTAGTAGGGTGTTATCGGCTGCTAGATGAAGGTTGTCCCAAGAAAAAAGTTTCGTCCTCAACTCGCTAGGCACTGCTTTAGCTGTCAGGTGCAACTGCCGAATCTCACGTTCGAGTTGTTGAGCACGCGGTTGAAGATCGGCCGTTTCTGCTGGGGGACGATGTAGAAAGGCATTGTAAACGGCATTCAAGTCCGCTTGCAACATTTGTAAGCGATCAGCCGCTGCCAAACTTGCGTCAGGCGACTGTAGCACCCCCGTTAGCAAATCTAACAAAGTGCGCGATTTGGCCTGCTCCGCCACCACAAAGGCTTGAGCAAGGTCGTTTTGCTCCAAATGCACACAAAGCAAATCCTCATAAGCGGCTATTTTGTCGTGTAAAAAGGAGACGCGCATAGCCTCTTGGGCCACTGTGCCGCGCAACTGTTCAATTTCATTAATGGCTGTTGTCAACCACTGTTTAGCTATCTTTGGTTGTCCTTGTTGCCAATGCCAATGGCCCAAACGTTGATAGAGACGGTACTGCAAATGAGGCAATTGCAAGGATTTAGCTAGTTTTTGGGCCGCTTGTAAGTGATATTCGGCCGTTTTAGACTGTAGATCAGCCAGGCGCAAATGAACATACAACTGCTGCACTGGCCACTTCTCCCCATCTACTAAGAGATCGGCTTGTTGAGCTGTTTGCCAAGCTTGGGCCATCTGCCCTTGTGCGGCTTGCAAAGCAGATTGCTCTAGCAGCACGCCTAGCTGATGAGGTACATCACCTGCTGCTTGGAAAAGCGTCACGGCCTTAGCGAGCAGAGAGGCTGCTTCTGTCAACTGCGACTGAGCTATGAGGGCTGCGCCCCACCCCCACAAGGCTTGGGCGCAATAATGCACCATGCCAGCGGCCTCAAATTCCCCAGCTGCTGCCTGAAAAGCCTCGACTGCTTCTGGGTACAAATTGAGGGCTAGATAGACATCGGCCCGATAGAGGCGACCAATCTGTTCATCTGCCACTGCCTCCAGCGCGGGTAATAGGCGTTGGGCCTCATCCAGAGCAGCTAGACTACGGGTATAGTTGCCCAGATGCAAATGGGCCTCCCCAATATTGTTGAGTACGACGGCATGTCGCCAAGTATTGCTGGTTTGGGCATGAACATCTGCAGCTGCTTCATAGGCGGCTAAGGCTTCGTTAGCTCGGCCTAAGTGCATGAGAATGCCGCCCCGATTATTGTGAATGTCGCCCAAATGGACGGGCATCCCATCAGCTAGTTTCTCAGCCGCTTCATAAGCTGCCAAAGCCTCATGGTAACGCCCCTGCCGCCGGTAGCAAATACCTAAATTATTGTGAGTGAAGGTGGCGATCTGGCGGGTGGTAGCTACAGCTTCTGGGTGATGATTGAGTTGCTCTAAGACGGATTGACCTACTTGCATCACTTCATCATAACGGCCGATCTCATTCAACACGTGCATGCGCCCCAAATTGGTACGCAAGGCAGCTAATTCATCGCCAAGCCGGTGATAACCATCAGCAGCCTGTTGGATGTAGATGAGAGCATTTTGGAAATCGCCGCCAGCGGCATAGGTTTGAGCACAAATGTAATGGGCGCGAGGAATGAGGAGAGGGGCAGCTGTGCGTTCGGCTAGTTGGCTGCACAAAAGGGCTAATTCACGTGCCCGTCCGGGATCGCTACCCACCAGCTTGGCTGCTTGCTCCAAAAGCTGTTCGAGAATGGCTCCATTACTTAAATCAGCCGTTTTTAACAAATCCACCTGTTCGATATCTTCAGTCAAATGCAGGAGCTTTTGCATAGCGGCCGTTTCGCTTGGTGGCATTTGGTTACATCGTTAAGGGTATGATAATTTCAAATCTATCGCTGCTGATAATCATCTCAAATGAACCCGGCGGCAAATTTTGGAAGGCAAATTCGCCTAAATCATTGGTTGTAGTTAACTCGACTGCATTTTGATTCTGCCAAAGCTGGACGCTAAGAGTGGGCTCCACGGTGTCATTCAGCAGAAAAACCTGTCCTGCCAAATCAACTCGTTCATTGTGCCATTGGGTGTTTAGGGCAATATCAGCGGCACGGGTGTTGTAGACGAGCTGCCGAGCATTGCCTGAAGCTGCTGTACGTATACCAGCCAAAGTTGATTGCCTGTGGCTATCAAAACTCAATACAGCTAGGAGGCGCTGAAAAAAGCCCGGTTCTACCTGTGCTTGCGTGTAGTCAGTAAACTGTTGTCGCAGACTCTGCCGGACAGGCGCTGGTGGTGAGACCAGAGTGATTTGTTGGCTGAGTTGATGGAAGGTTCGCAGCCAAGTGAGATCCGCTTGATCGGCCGTTGCCAGTTGAGTAGGGTCAAGAGTAGAACGGCCGTCTAGCCAATCAGTCATCTGTTCAAAAGTAGGTGCTTCATTCATAATCTTCTCGTCTTGAAAATCGGCAATTGGGTCACTGCTCTATAAATGCACTGGCCTCTGCCCAAAAATACAGCACTCACCAGGACTTTGGTACTATAAATCAGCCAATAACTTTTTCAAGCGTTGCAAACAGCGGGCGCGGGTAGGGCCAATGCTACCTAAAGGGATGGACAGCATTTGGGCAATATCAGCATACGATGGCCGTTCCTCATCAAAATACAGTAGTAAAAGCAAACGGCGACAACGCTCGGCTAAGCCTTGCAACCCCTGATGCAGCCATTGCAATAGTTCCCACCTCTCTAGGTGGCGCAAATGGCTCGTATCAGGCAAATCGAAGGTGCGACTGTCATCATTCGCCATGTTAGTTTCCCGTTGTTCACGAGCCAGTACACGCCAGGTATGCCGTTTGGCAACGGTTGCTAGCCAGGGAGCGAGGCGGCTATTGGGATGCAGATTGTCCAGGCTTTGCAACAGAATAGTGAATGTGATTTGGGCGATATCGGCCGCATCATCCAGAGACAGGCCATAATTCAGCGGAATCGAGTACACGAGACGCTCATACTGTATCAATAGGGCATCCCAGGCATAAGCATCGCCTTGACGGCATGCTTCAATCAGCTCCCAATCGGTTTGTGCCATACGGTTTATAGTCTCGCCTCGTACAAAATAGCAAGTTCACAGCCCAGACTGTAAACGCCTCCTAAGATACATAAGTATGCAAAGCAGAGAGAAGATTGACAAGCAATGCGTAGGGTAATCATGGTGCTGTCACTTGATAATCCTCAAGTTGTCACATTTCCGCCCGATTAGAATGGCCTGACAAGATATGTCATTGGAGGTGCGATGATGAGACGACATTTGAGGCTCTCTTTTTTGTTTGTTTTACCGTTTTTGGCTTGTAATTTAACGGCCGTTCCCGAGCATACTACCAATAATAGTCCTGTTGTAGTTATTCCCACAGTTGTATCAGCCCATAACGACCCTTTGCCTACAGCTGCAACTGAATTGGTCATTCCTGCGATGGCTACTACAGCCATCACCTCTACAGCTACGGCTGTGGCCTCAAACCCAACCCTTGCTGCCTCAGCCACGCCTGTTTGTAAAGTACAGCAGGCATGGCCAGTCTATATGGTGCAGGCGGGTGATACGCTATTTAATATCGGCCGTCATGTGGGGCTAACCGTAGCGGAATTAGCTGCCGCCAACTGCCTGGCTGATGTGCAGTTGATAGTCATTGGGCAGCCATTACATGTCCCGGTTGAAATTGTGCCTACAGCTACGGCCGTTTCTCCTCAACTTCTATCCTTCAATGTCATCCCCCGCACTGTCAATAGCAATGAGCCAACTGTTATAAGCTGGGAAAGCAGCGGGACACAAGCTGTCTACCTCTACACTCGTCATTCGCTTGTATCCTTTGGCGGTGAATTTTTGAATAACGGCCGTCCCCTGCCGCCTACAGGCTCCTTCACCACCACTGCACCATTGCCGCTCTCTCGGATCAGCTATGGTATCGGCTTCCAAGCTGACGAGAGCCGCTTGCTCACTGATGTGACGGTACACATCAACTGTATCTATGACTTTTTTGTAGATCCAGGTCACATCGAGGCCTGCCCCACCACAGATGTACAAATACGCGAAGCTGCTTATCAGCCCTTTGAACGCGGCTTTATGGTCTGGCAGCCAGGCAA
This sequence comes from Promineifilaceae bacterium (SeqCode), assembly GCA_965223555.1. GTDB lineage: Bacteria > Chloroflexota > Anaerolineae > Promineifilales > Promineifilaceae > CBDCWU01. The sequence continues at coordinate 369,273 of CBDCWU010000009.1, read as the reverse complement.
AAATTGGGTTTTCTCCAATGACACACCCAGCAACAATGAGTTGATGGATACCTGGCAGGGAGAGCCTATTGAGTTTGACGAAGAACCGCCTGAAGGGCTATTTTTGCCGCAGCGGGGCTTTGGCAAGGTGTGGGTGGAAAATGAGTGGATTCAACGTGCCTTAGGTTGGGCCACGGCCGTTGAACAAAGCTACAAGATGGAGTATCAGGAAACTGCTACGGGCACAGGTGTCATTCACTATTTCATTGGCTTGCCAGACGGCCGTTATTTGCATGTCATGCTCTTCCACGGCACCAGCCTCAGTTGGCAGCCCACCACCCGCCGCTGATAACCAACAAAAAAGCTCGTTGCAATGTGTTAATTGCAACGAGCTAATCATCTTCACATGCCCCGTACGGGACTCGAACCCGTGTTTCGGCCTTGAGAGGGCCGCGTCCTAGGCCGCTAGACGAACGGGGCTGAACGCGCTTGCGATTCTAACAAACGGCTATAGGCCTGTCAAACGTTCACTCCTCCTCGTCAGCCACCAATCCTTGCTCTGTAATGCGCAGTCGTATGAGCCCCTTGGCTGCCTCTGGATCAACTGGCTGACCCTTCCGCAAAATGAGCAAGTCGCCTACCTGGGCCATCTGTTTGGCCATCAATCGCACCCGTTTGAGCATTCTTTGCCATTTTTCGGGATAAATCGCCTGAGCAATGGCCTCAGGTTTCACGGAACCCGTCAAGCCCTGTTCACGGCACATCTGCAAAATCGTCTCGCGTACCAGATCATCGGCGATACGCCGTAATCCCTGCCGATTGAGTTTCTGGCGAGGTTCACTGGGCGGGTTTGCTGCGGCTTTTTTCTTCAACCACTTTGCTTTTGCTCGCTGCTTCTTTGTGGCTGGGCCTCGTTTGCCTTTTTTGTTTTCCACTTGCTTCTCCAAATCTGTCATTCTAAGTTGTCTTTGGCGGGTTGGCCGCTGACATCTGAGCCTATTCTAACCACTTTGTTGCCGAAAAACCTGCTTCGCTTCAAAATTGACCCAAAGGACGGCAAGTATGATTCTCATTATTGGTGGTGGCATTGCGGGACTGGCTATTGGCTGGCGCTTGGTGCAGGCGGGGGCGAAAGTGACTATTTTGGAACGGAACAGCATAGGCCAAGCAGCTTCACGAGCTGCAGCAGGCATTCTATTGCCTGAACCATCACAGACGGCCTTTGGTGAGCTAACGGCCGTTGCCCACACCCTTTGGCCCTCATTCGTTGCCGAACTGGAAGAGACCACAAATATTAGCCTCGACTATCGGCGGGACGGCGATATTTTTGTGACCTATCCCGACGACGAGGGAGACCTACGCGATCGTTATGCCCTTTATCAGGAGCTAGGCTGGTCACCACAATGGTTGACGGGCGATGAAGCGAGACAGTGGGAGCCAGCCTTGGCCGCCGACATCAGCGCGGGGCTGTTCATGCCCATGACACATCAAGTAGACAATCGGTTGGTGCTACAAGCGCTGACCCAAGCCTTTGTGCAGGCAGGTGGTTTGTTGCGGGAACAATCGGCCGTTTCCCAGCTCCTCATTGCCCATGGCAAAATAGACGGAGTTCATCTAAAAAATGACACAAAGTATCAGGCCGACACCATCATCCTGGCCGCTGGTGCTTGGTCGGGCCAATTGGCGGGTCTCCCACCAGCTTGTGTGCCGCCCGTGTATCCCGTCAAAGGGCAAATATTAGGGCAATCGGATGAAAGTTAACATAACGAAGTAATACCATTGAGTATCTGAGCGCGATAGTGAGCATCCCAACCACATCGCAAGCGTTTGTTCTCTACACCGAGCTTACTACGTTTATCCTGTCGTAGCAGATTCAAGACCAAATGGCGAATCACTGCCAGGTTCTCAGCTGCATAGCCTTGACGAACTCGACTGAGGTCTTCAGCAAAGGCCACATCCAAGACCCAATGAAGCTTGTTCTCAATACCCCAGTGATGGCGATTGGCTTGTAAAATCTGTTTGGCTTGAGCGACAAGACTAGCAATGACAAAGCGCGTTTCAATCGTCGTCTTCTCGCCTACAATGCGTTGAGTGCGAATCATAGCTACCGATTGTAAGCCTTGCCAATTATCGAGTGTGCGAAAATATTCTGACCAGTGATGAGGATTAAAGGCCCAGCATTCCCGAATCTCAAGCCGTCCATGTCCTTTGTCCACCGTTTTGTGACAATCATGGTCAATGTCAGCAAAGTCTATCTTTTTGAAATAGGCAAACATCTCTGCCACATCCTCGTGTAACTGCCCTTGATTGCCTTTGAGAGATAAAACATAATCACCACCTTGGGCGTCGATTTGTGCTGCTATCTTTCTTTGACAACCCATCGCATCTATGGTCACGATACAACCGGTTAAATCTAAGGCAGCCAACAATAAAGGAATGGCTGTGATTTCATTGGACTTCTCATCTACTTTCTGTTGCCCCAAAACGAGACCGTTGGCCTCGCCCCAAGCACTTACCAGGTGGATGGCTTCTTTGCCTACATGTTTATCATGCGACCGTCTCCCTTGTTTACCATCAATAGCCACAATCCCTGCCACCAGGTCGCATACAGTTTGCATCCAACTCACAAAACCCTGACTGAATTGTTCTCTATCTAGCATGGCAAAGGTCGTTCCCAATGTATCGTGGGAGGGGATGCCCTTTTCTAGGTTCAAATACTGGCTCAGCCACTCTTTCTGGGCATTGCCAAAGGCTTCAATGCTCACCCAGCCATCGGCTCCACAAAGGACACCACAGATTGTTATAAAGATAAGATTAATCAGCGGATGCTCTACTTTTCCTGGTTGTCGGGGGTCTCTTACCTCACCAAAATGCTCTTGAATAGTTGCTACGACTTCGATACTCATGGGGATTTTCCTTTTTTCTCCCCATTATCTCAGCTTTTTCTTGTTATACACCCCCCTTGTTTACATAAGATACCCGATTGCCCTAGGGCAAATATTGGCTGTGCAAACAGACCAGCCTCTCATCAGCCGCATGATTCGCCGCCACGATGGGTCGTTGGTGCCTCGGCGCGACGGCCGTTTAATCATCGGTGTCACTAAAGAAGCGGCCGGTTTTGACGACTCTGTTACGGCTCGAGCTGTATTCCAACTTCTGCAAAGTGCCGAACGCACCTTGCCCGGTCTCCTCCAATATCCCCTTGTCGAGACTGTCGTTGGCTTCCGTCCCGGTACGCCCGATAATTGGCCTATTTTGGGACAAACGGCCGTAGATGGCTTCCTCCTTGCTACTGGTCAATACATGGATGGTATTCTCCTGGCCCCTCTTATGGCCCAAGCTCTCAGCCAACAAGCACTCACCGGCAAGGTGCCCAAGCTTGTGGTTCCCTTTACGCCCCAACGGTTCCATCAAAACAGTGACCATTTGTGATCGGCCCTGAGGCTTTTTCAAAAAAAGATACCCACCAAATTCAAAAGTTCCTGCAAACCAGGATCATTTGTCTTGGAATTGGCTGAAATTGTCACCTCACGAGGCGTTTCCAAGATCATCCTCGTTACTCGATTGAGAGTGTTTCAGGTAGTTTAAAACGGCCGTCTGGCTCCAGTTGTCCCTCCCCATCAAATACCGGCAATCGTTGCCAAGTTACTGCATCATAGACACCCACAGCCAGCCCATAGTTACCAGCAGGCACACCATCCAGAGAGACAGGAATATGCTCCTTGATCCTCTCACCAGCCTCCCACAAAGTCGTTGAATAGGTGCCTTGAAGCGGCCGATTATCATTTTGAGCTACGGGAATACCAGTCACTGGATCGAAAATATGAACAAAGATCTTATAATCTGTTGCCATCTGCTGCTGTGATTGCCATTGTAAAGTCAAAACGGCTTCAGTATTTTCAAAAGTGAAGTCGTATGCCAGCAAACGCATCTCATCACCGAATAAGGCTAGCCCACATGTGGCTGACTCAACCTGAACACGCTGAATAGATAGGGCTTGGCTTTGAGGTTGTTTCGTGATCGCATCAAGCATCGTCATAGTTAGTTGATAGGAGCCACCAAGGGCCTCAGGGATTAAACGGATGGGATAATAGCCCCAGGCGATCGTATTAGCCCCCCACTGACTGCTAGGCCAATCAGGTAAAAGTGAGAATGATTGACGTTGGATTACCTGGCCGTTTTCATTAACCAAAGCCAACTCTATATCAAAATCCCGAGTGATAACGTCAGTACTGCCCCAACCTACGTCAACCTCTAAGACATGATCTGGATTCAAACAATCAGTTGAAACCACAGTTTTAATTGGCCCCAAATTAGGCACCCACTCTGTTAGTAACTCGAAATCTTCACCAGCCAAGGGTGTTGTATCGTAAACGACAATCCGATCATCTTCAAAGTATGGCTTAGTCAGTAAATATCGTCCCCATTGTGAAACCTTTTCCTTCCCCAGACGCTCTTTGTGCAGGATGAGATAACCGATATTATCAGCTGCAAACGCTTTCAGTTGGCGACCAATATCAGGCAAGCGAGGGGGGCGATCTTGTTGTTGCAGAATTTGCAGCCAGGGATGGGTTTCATAATAGGCATGAGCATTAATGGGGAATCGTGCTGTTTTGCCCTGCACAATAGGGTGCTGATGAGCCGTTTGAGCGTACATGTATATTTTTGAATCTTGTTCGCCTAATGGCAAATCTAGCACAGCTTGATCAGGGGCTTCGGTTGCTAGTTCATCATAAAAGGGAGACAGGTCATAAGGTCTCGTCTCTATAGGTAACGTCTGGTATTGAAATAGGGTGACACCAATCAGTGAAGTTGAGAGAATAATCGGGGTGATTCGTCCTTGCACCCGGCTTAACAAATGGGCCACTCCATACCCTGCTAGAACTGACACTGGTAAAGCAAGAAAGATATTAAAACGGCCGGAAAAGCGTAGCAGGCGAATAAAGGGCATCAGTCGTACCAACAAGCGATAGGGCATAGGTACATCTGGATAGAGGTGCCCATTGAATTGCAATATTGGTCCTAGAGCTAGGGACGAAAGCAGTAGGGCCAATATGGTCCAGGGTATGCTGCCCTTATGCCTACTCCACCAAGCTCCCCAAAGTGCGAGAAAAAGAGTGGATATAGCAATATAAGGGCCCAGTGCCTTGGAGTCTACCTGATGATTATTGTAGAGGCCTTGTGTCAATGGTCCTAGATCGGGATAGCTATCACTTGGAGGAATTAGGTAGGCCAAGAGATCTGCCCGTTTTTCACTTTCTTCATCTTTTACCAGGATGGTTGGTGTAGTTTGTTGCGTGCGGACGAGCACAATGGCCGGAGGTGTCAAGAGCAAAATAGCGACAACGGCCGCTAAAATAGTAGCCGTTAACCAGCGCCGATGTGTGTGCCAATGAATGGGTAAGGTAACTAGGAAGTAAACACCGCCCATAATCGTGGCCGGGATGAGTTGCTGCCAGCGGGTGTACCCTACCAGAGCAAAGCAGATGCCGGTTAACAACCCATACTGCCAATGGCCACGTTTCAATGTGATAATCAGGGCGAGCAAGAAGAGGGGAATCCATTGCGTGCTAATGAGGTTAGGATGACCTAATTGAAACAACCGATAGGGCCAAAGCAAGTAAATCAAACCAGCCAAAAGAGCCGCCCACCTATTGTTCACAAGGTGGTAAACGAGTAAATAGGCGGCAAAACCAGAAAAGGCAAGATAAGCAATCAACACTAAGTTGAAGGCAGCAAATTCGCCAATAAACGGCCGTAAAGCTAACCAGGGTATTATCGAGAGTAAGGCAAAGTTATGGTAGGTCAGGACGAGGCCATTAGGATGCATGAGGTAAGGGGTGAAGTAGGGAGATAGTCCGTTGGTCAATGCCTCTCGCATCCACCAACCATTCCAGTAGTGGACAAAAATATCGACGCATCCACGACAACCACCAGGCATATGACTAGCAAGTTGGGCCGTAAGGGGCCAAGTGGCCCATATAGCCACACCGATGAAAAAGAATGGAATCAAAATATTGATCCATTTATGAAACTGAAACTGCTGTTTGTTAATACTCATGGGTTAGATTGAGAGGTTTATTAAACCTTGCTCCCAACCGTTACTGTTCTTTAGTTATCAGTCCAATACGAAAATAGCTGATAGGTGTCTCGACTATGGGCCTTTATTGGCTTCTGGCTTGTCCTGGTTTGTTTACTCGAAGCTTAGTCTTTCCGGGAATTAAAGTCCAATTCAACCCCAAAAAGTCTCAAACCAATCCAATATACCTTATCTTTATACGGATATACACCGTCAATTTATTCTTCATTTCAAGCAAGATGCTATCTGTGCTATAATCTGCCGCGCTAAATCTACCCCTGGAAGGAGACCTAACCCTTGCCCAATATTCGCTTCGATACCTACTATCGTTACGCAGCCATCAACCAATTTATGCAGCGTTGGGCCGAAAGCTATCCCGGCCTTTGTCGCCTGGAAAGCCTAGGCCAGAGCTATGAAGGGCGCGACATTTGGGTCATGACCGTGACCAATTTTGATACTGGCCCTGACCAAGAAAAACCCGCCTACTGGGTGGATGGCAATATTCACGCCACTGAAGTTTCTCCCTCATCAGCCGCTTTGTATCTGATTCATAAGCTTCTCACTGAGTATGGGCAGGATGAGCGTATCACCTATGCTCTAGATAGCCGCGCTTTTTACGTAGTGCCCCGCCTCAACCCTGATGGCGCCGAGTGGGCTTTGGCTGACACGCCCAAATTTGTGCGCAGCAGCACCAAACCCTACCCGCGTATGGATATGATGGATGGTTTGCACCAAGAGGATGTGGATGGAGACGGCCGTATTCTGCAAATGCGCCTCAAAGATCCCAATGGAGCTTGGAAGATCCACCCCGATGAACCTCGCATTATGATTCAGCGCCAGCCAGATGAACCACCTGGTGGCGACTTCTACCGCATCCTGCCCGAAGGCACCATCCACAACTATGATGGCCTGCTCATCAACCTAGCCCCGCCCCTACAAGGGCTGGATTTGAACCGCCAATTCCCCGTCTTTTGGGAGCCTACCCAGCCTGGAGCTGGACAGTATCCGGGCAGCGAACCGGAACCTCAGGCTGCTACCCGCTTCGTCGTCGATCATCCCAATATCACCGGCTCCATCAGTTTCCACACCTTCAGCGGTGTGCATCTGCGTGCCCCCACCAAGGGCCCTGAGGATGAAATGCCTACCAGCGATTTACGCACCTTCAAACAACTGGGCACAAGAGCCACGGAGATAACTGGCTATCCCGCTATCTCTATTTTTCATGGCTTCAAATATGATCCTAAAGCGTACATCAAAGGTACATTTTCTGACTGGATGTACGAATTTCGTGGTGTGTATGGCTGGACGACGGAAATCTGGAATTTGCAGCGGCAAGCTGGTGTTACCGTGCCCGAAAAGCCTCTGGAGTGGTTCCGCGAGCATCCCATCGAGGATGATTTTGCCATCATGAAGTGGAATGATGAGCAGCTAGAGGGCAAAGGCTATGTGGATTGGTATGAATATGACCATCCGCAATTGGGCCAAGTAGAACTGGGTGGGTGGAACTTTATGTATACTTGGCGCAATCCGCCACAGTCAATGCTGGAAAAGGAGATCGCACCACTGGTGGATTTTGCCATTTACGCCAGCCTTGTCTCGCCCAAGTTGGAATTGCACACTGTTGAGGTGCAATCTATTGATGACATGCATCACATTCGGCTGGTGCTGCAAAATACGGGCTGGCTACCCACCAATGTGACCCAGAAAGCTTTAGAAATGAAGGCAGTGCGGGAATTAGAAGTGGATATTCAATTGCCCGATGGGACCAAATTGGTCATGGGTAAGGAAAAAACGGTGCTGGGCCAATTGGCTGGCCGTGACCAGAAACCAGCTATGCTCACCTTTGGCAGTGATCCCACTGATGATCGGGTGAAGGTAGAGTGGGTGGTGCAGGCTGCTGCGGGGACGGAAGTGGGGATTACGGCCGTTCACGAGCGAGCTGGCACAGTGCGAACAACTGTGAAATTGGGAGATTAATACCGGTAATCAGTGTTCAGTATTCAGGACGGCTCACAGCAAACTGAATACGGATTACTGAATACTGAACACTGACAGCAATGGATTACCTCAACGGATTAAACGACCCCCAACGAACGGCCGTTACTGCCCCTGATGGCCCCATTTTGATATTGGCTGGGCCGGGCAGCGGCAAAACGCGCGTCCTCACCAATCGCATTGTCTACTTGATACGCGAGCGCGGCATTCCACCATGGCACATCCTGGCTGTCACCTTCACCAACAAAGCTGCCCGCGAGATGAATCACCGCATTGAGGCTATCCTCGATGGCCAGCCACGTGGCCTGACCATGGGTACCTTTCATTCCACTTGTGTGCGTATTCTGCGCCGCGAGAGTGATAATCTGCACGACTATGACCGCAATTTTGTCATCTTTGATACCAACGACCAGCAGCAGGTGGTCAAACAGGCCTTAGCCGACCTCAACCTGGACAATAAGAAGTTCCAGCCCAATAAGATGCTGCACGGTATCAGCAGCGCCAAAAATGAGCTGATCACCCCCGATATTTACACAGCTACCAATTACATTTCTGAAATTACCAAGCGCGTTTATGCACGTTACCAGGAGATTTTGCACACGAACAATGCTATGGATTTTGATGATCTATTGCTCAATGTGGTGCTGCTGTTCGAGGGCCAGCCAGATGTATTGGACAAATACCAGGCTCGTTATGAGCATGTGCTGGTGGATGAATTCCAAGATACGAATACAGCCCAGTATAAGTTATTGAAGCGGATTACGGCCGTTCACAATAACCTCTTCGTTGTGGGCGACAGTGATCAGTCCGTGTACCGGTGGCGCGGGGCAGATTTCCGCAATATCCAACGCTTCCGCGATGAGTATCCTCAGGCTCAGATGATCCTGCTGGAACAAAATTACCGTTCTACGCAAACCATCCTCGATGCAGCCAAAGCTGTCATCAAACACAATCCCCACCGCGTCCACAAAGAGCTGTTCACTGAGCGACAAGGCGGCCAGCGCATCTTGCTGCGCGAAGCCTACAATGAGAGTGATGAGGCCGATCAGGTGGTTTCAACGATTGAGGGCTTGCTGCTAAACGGCCGTTCCCTTAATGATTTCGCCGTCATGTACCGCACCAATGCCCAATCCCGCGTTTTGGAAGAGGGCTTTTTGCGGGCTGGGATGCCCTACAAATTGGTGGGAGCCACCCAGTTTTATCGACGACGCGAGGTCAAAGACATCATCGCCTACATGCGCATCGTGCACAATTTGGCTGATTCCGTCAGTTTTGGCCGCGTCATCAACACCCCCACGCGTGGCATTGGCAAGAAGACGGAGCAGAAATTTTATGGCTGGGCCGCCGCCAATGGCTGGACACCTGGTGAGGCCATGCTGAAGTTGGTCACTGATTTGGACGTGCAGCACCCTTTTAACGGCCGTGCCTTCAAGGTTCTCTCCACCTTCGGTCACATGTTCCAGGCCTGGTACAGCCTGCGCGATGAAGCTCGCGTCAGCGACCTCATGGACATCATTTTGGAACAGACCGATTATCGCAGTCATGTGGATGACAATACCGAAGAAGGGCGCGACCGCTGGGCCAACATCATGGAACTGCGGAATGTGGCTGCCGAAGCCGATGACCTGACTTTGAGCGAGTTTATCGAGCAAGTGGCCCTTGTCTCTGACCAGGATGATGTGGACGAAAGCCAAAGCCGCGTCACCTTGCTGACCTTGCATGCGGCCAAAGGGTTGGAGTTTCCTGTAGTCTTCCTCACGGGGTTGGAGGATGGTGTCTTGCCCCACAGCCGTTCGCTAGATGATGGTGAAGAGATGGCTGAGGAGCGGCGGCTCTTTTACGTGGGCCTTACCCGTGCCCAAGACCGACTCTATCTCTCCCATGCCTTTCGCCGCACCTTTTTCGGTGATTCCTCCGTCTCAGTTCCCTCTCGCTTTTTGAAGGATATTCCGGGGGAACTGTTGGATGGGGATGTGAAAGCCTCTAGCCGCTATCAACAGGCCACCGCCCGGGCTAGTAAATGGCAATGGTCAAGTACCTCCAAATCGAAGCCAGCTTCACGCCCCACCGCCACCACACCTGCTTGGGCCAGTTCACGGGAGAAATCATTGCCTCAGCCGAGACACCAACAGAAAACGGCCGTTTCCCCTAATTTTGACGATGACTTTGATACGCCTTCAGCCAGCAGCCAACCCCAATTCAAAACTGGCGAAAAAGTCAGCCATGCCAAATTCGGCGAAGGCACCGTCATCGAAAGCAAATGGGTGGGCAACGATGAAGAAGTTACCGTTGCTTTCCCTGGCGTGGGTATCAAGCGGCTGGTGGCCAGCTTTGCCAAATTGAAAAAAGTGCAGGGGAGATGAGGGGTAGGGGAGCAGGGGTGATTTTTTCTCCTCTGCTCCCTTTCTCCCCTGCTCCCCTGCTTCTTAAAAGATGCACTACCTCATAGACGGTCACAACCTCATTGCCAAACTCCCTGACCTGTCGCTGGGTGAGGAGCATGACGAGTTTGAATTGGCCCTGCGACTGAAAAGCTGGGCTTCGGCTAATCGCAAACGACGGGTGACGGTTGTCTTTGACAGAGGCCTGCCCGGAGGTACGGCTCGGATGCTGTCCAACCGGGATGTGACCGTTATTTTTGCGCCTCAGGGACAAACGGCCGATTCCCTCCTCATAGCCCGCATCAAACAGGTCAAACACCCTCCTGAATACACCCTTGTCAGCAGCGACCGCCAGATCATTGCCGCCGCTAAAAAGCGCAAAACGCGCCACATCCTCTCCGAAGAGTTTGTAGGCAGATTGGGTTATGACGAGCGACTAATCATCAAAAGCGAACCAGAAGCAGCAGAGGAAAAACCGGATGCTGATGGCTTGAGCGAAGCGGAAGTGGCTGAATGGCTCGAAATGTTTGGCCCCGTGCCCGAACGGCCGAAAAAGCCAGCCAAACGCCGTCAACAGAAAGCCCCCGACCCGAAACCAGAGCCGCCAAAACCAAAAAAGCGGCAGCCTCTGACTGTGGCCAAAGCAGGCAATCGAGAACTAGACGAAGAGGAAATTGCCGAGTGGCTGGAGCTTTTTGGGCCAGTGGTGGAACGGGAACCATCCCTGCCTGCCAAAACAGACAAACCCACCAAACCCCCACGCCGCCCCCAGAAAAAACGCCCCGTCGGCCAACTGCGCACCCTCAAATCAGACGATGCCGAACTCCATCCCGACGAGGTGGATGATTGGTTAGAACTATTTAAGCGGGGGAAGGAGTAGCCGCGCCCAAGACACTTGAGTTTGGCTTTTTGGGAAAAGGGGTAGAAAAAGGGATGTACTTGTTATAAAGTAGTTCAAACGAATAAAACTACAATAAAGGACATCCCAGTGAAAGAGCATAACCATAGCAAAGAAAGAACGAGAAAACCAGCCCTGTTGACAGAAATGATGATCTTGATAGGTAAATGTGAAGCAGTATACCAACAAAAACGGGTCTTTAATCGGATAATAGCCTTAGTGATGGCCGAACTGTGTGCCTTTGGACGACATACAATCACGCAATTGCTGCTGACCTTGGGGTTGATAGATGAAGATTGGAGTGCCTGGTACCGGTTGTTTAGTGAGAAACGATTTAATGAAGAAGAGACAGGGGCAATCATGTTGCGGGAGATGCTAGAGGAGGTAGAAGAGAATGAGCCGTTTGTGGTGGGGGCAGATGGGTTTCATGTGCCGCGCTGTAGTGAGAAGATGCCAGGGACAGGCTGGATGAGAGGATTGCAGACGGCCAAATTCAAGCCAGGGATACAACGAGGGCAACGCTTTGTGGAAGGGTCGTGGTTAACACCGATGGTCAATGGATATAGTCGGGCCATTCCTATCCGTAGTTTGAGTGCTTTCACAGCCCAATCGGTACCCAATAAAGAGGAAGAGCCGAGGACAGAAGTGCAAGCAGGGCTCGTTTTCTTAGAGTGGACACGACAAGAGATGGATGAAGTTGGTCGGGCCGAGCAGATGTTGGTCAGCCTCAATGATGGTAGCTATGATACTCTGGAGTTCTGGTCTGGACTGCCCCATAACACAGTCGGGATTGTCCGTACTGCTCGTAACCGCTGTCTAAAACACTTGCCCCAGGCAGAGGCACATGGTAATTGCAAGTATGGTAAGAAAGCACCGGCTCCGCCACAATTCCTGAGACAACGAAAGAAGTTTAAGCAAGAAACAGTGCTGGTACGAGGCAAAGCCCGCCCCATGCGCTATCGGGTGGAAGGCCCCTTTCTCCGTGATGGCTTACCTGACATTCCCCTGCTGCTGATTGTCATTGGTGGTGGCAAATGGCCCAAAGGTTCTCGTCGCAAAAGGTACAAGCCCTGCTTCTTCCTCGTTTCAGCTATTCTTGTTGATGGCGAGTGGTCTCTGCCCTTACCCATTGCTGATATTCTGGCTTGGCTGTGGCAGCGCTGGGAGTTGGAGATTGCCCATCGTCAAATGAAGAGCGGCTTGGGCCTGGGTGAAAAACAATGTTGGCAGGATGCAGCTACCGTAGCCACTGTTCAATGGTCGGCTTGGGTTTATGCTCTCATGATGCTGGCTGGCTTTCGCGCTTGGGGCAATGATGCTGGAGCTAAGCCACCTGGTCTCTGGATGCCTACCCCTCGCCGTTGGTCTTTCAACACCTTATGCCGTGGTTTTCGCTCAGAAATGTGGCAAGACCCTCATTTCCGTGCCACTTGGACCTGGTCCCAGGACAACTGGCTTGTAAATGAGACCCTTTGGCGTGCTTTATTCAACTCTATCCTGGCTTCGGCCAGAATTTGACAGCTATTTCATCCCTCAACTTCATATTTTGTGGCTCAAAGAGCCAAACTCAAGTACTCGTCGCCTAGAACCAATCATCCACAATCAAAGGTTCAATCAATGTTTCATCCGTTTCTAACTGATGGGCATCCTCAAAGTTAGCTAGACTACCATACCACTCCAGAACCTCATCCCGTTGTATTTTGGTTGCTTTGCTGGAGCGAATAGCATCATAGGATGACCAAGGCCACTCGCGGAAGTCGGCCACAAAGCCATGTTTTTGCGGATTGCGATGAATGTAGGCGATGAGGGTGATGAAATAACGATCATTATCCACAATCTTGCGCCCGAATGGACTGGCAAACAAAGCTCCTGTGCGTCCAGTAGCTTTGTTGAAGGCGCGGGCATAGGCGATACACAGGTTATTGAAGGCGCGGCTGGGTTGGCGCAGCTTAAAGATGGGGTCAATGTGGCTGTCCCATGAGATTGGGTCAATCTCTGAGATTGACCCAATCTGTTCCTGGTGGAATGTTTCTTGCTCTTCTTCGGTACGGGTGCGGATGAGGAAGTGGAAATGATTGGGCAACAAGCAGTAGGCGTAGGTTAGAGCCACGGGCTGGATATATTTGGCATATAGCTGCAAAAAATAGGGGTAGTTGCGCTTTTCTACAAAAAGATTCTCGCGGTTATTGCCACGATTGTAGATATGGTAATATTGGCCGAAAAGGAGTGGTTCATTAGCCATTTTCCCTCCTGAAGCAGTTGGAAATTAGATTGGGCCAATCTTCCGAGATTGGCCCAATCTTGGTAGCTAAGTAGGGGCGGGCGTGACGGGAGCGAATCCAGGCCACACACTGGTTTTTATATATGCCTGCTACGAGCGATGCCCCTGATGCCGCTGCGGCTGTAGACAGACGGGACACCTTTCGTGTCAACGAAAGCTCCTCTCGTGTCAACGAGAGGCACCTGCGCCATCTCATCTCTTCTCGAACCGCGTCTCATAAGCCGTGGCCGATGAGCATGAACTGGAAGCTGCTGCTTATGGTGGAGCAGTAGCCCGATTCCCGAAAGCCAGCACACACCCTTTTGATGGGGGAGAGTTCGGGAACCTAGAGAAGGGGAACGCTGGCGCGGTCAGAGACCGGCCAGAACAAAGAACCCAATAATGGAAAGGAAATGAGGTGTGGAACGACGCACACACACCAGCCGAAAACCGTTGTTGTTGTTACGGTTGTTGTAGGGTAGCAAGCTGGCGAGTTACATTCTAAATGCACTTTTCCAACAAGCCCCCACCGAACCACGCATGACCGTTTCCGTATCACGTGGCTCTCCAGTAAGCTCATACCATAGTCCGTTGCCGGGTAGGTCGCCCTGCGTGGATGTTAGTGTGACAATCTTTGCAAACCACAAGGGTTTTCCGCCGTCGGGAAGCCATTACTTGCATCCAACGCGGTTTTCCTTTGCGCCCTTTAACCTTTAGGTTAGCTAGTCGCCGAATATGGTGGACTTCGATGTCTTCTCTTGCGCCGCACAACTCACATTTTTGTGCTATGAGTCGTTTTACCAATTCATTATGGCTGCTCCACCTGGTCTGTTGTGGGTTTTTGTCCAGTAAGAATGCCTCTTTTTGTTGTCGCAGGGGGATACCACCGAAGTATGTTGTCAATGGCGGTTTATCATCGCCCCTTTCAACTTCGACCTTTAGGCATTTGTAAGTGCCCTCAGGCTTTTCCAAGTCTGTTCTGTATTTTCGTATCATTGCTGCGACAGTTGTTTTATGTTTGTTGGCTAATGTCTTCAACAATGATGTTTGCATGACCCAATGCAGTTTCCAGAAACTACTAACGTTCTGCGCTAACATATAGTATTGCACTATACCGCGATACTCGTCCTGAAATATTTTGGTGATAGTGTAATCACTTTCAAATGTCAATTCTGGCCGATGTACGGGTTTACCACGTCGCATATATGTAGTGCAGTATTGGTCAATCGTTCCTTTAGGTACTTTCAAGGCGATACGTCCATTTGTTCGTCGTCCGCCGTCTTGGCTTAGTTTATCATTAACCTGTTGTACGTTGATGGCATAACCTAGAAAGTGAGCCATTTCTGTTGTGGCATGGGTTATTAGCGTTTTCTCTTGTGACAATGGCAGCTTTAGGTCACGTTGTAGGAATTCTGCTATCTGCTGCTTAATTCGTTCTGCTTCTGCTTTAGGCCCGGCAAATCCTAGCAAAATATCGTCGGCATACCTGATAAACCGTAAGCGTCTGTAGTTTGGGTCATCTGGGTTCAGCGAGGGGAGTGATTGTGCCTGTCGACGTAATTGTTTGGCTTGTTCCCAGTTACCTTGTTTCCTTTGAGTGTGAGATTGTCTCATTAGCCTTCGATATTCTAGGTTGGGTTGTCGTGCCGTTCCTTTTGTATATTCAGGGATTAGCTGTTGTTCCACATAAGCATCTAGTTTGTCCAAGTAGATGTTGGCTAATATAGGGCTAACCACGCTGCCTTGTGGCGTGCCGCTTATCGTTGTGTGGTGTTGCCACTGTTCCATGTAGCCTGCGTCGAGCAGGTTGCCCATAAGCCGCAAAAACCGGTTGTCATGTAGTTTTTCGGCGAGGATGCCTATGAGTATGTCACGGTCAATTGTGTCGAAACAACCAGATATGTCACCTTCGATGAACCATCGTGTTCCTTTCCACGTTCGCTCAATTTGCCTTAACGCTGTGTGACACCCTCGATTTGGGCGGAATCCATGGGAGGCTTTACTGAATTGCGGTTCATAGTAAGCTTCCAATATGGAACGTATGACCTCTTGCAGTAGTTTGTCGGTCCAAGTCGGGATTCCCAATGGTCGTTTCTTTGTTCCCTTTTTCTTTTCGACGTAGGTTCGCCTCACTGGCGTCCAGCGGTATCGTTCACAGCGGAGCTGTGCAATTATGTTTTCGATTCGTGCCAATGACATGCCATCAGCAGTTTCGCTTGTTACCCCTGGTGTCAATGCGCCATCATTGCTATAGAGTTTTGCATATGCTTTCAAATACAGATTGGGGTTGTAAAGTTGACGATAAATACCCTCCAATGGCAGCTTTCTTCTGCCTCGTTCCTGGATGACACTTAATACAGTTTCGGCTGTTCGCATCTCGCGTACCTCCCTGTTCAGATGTCGAGCTTACCTGCCTGCCTTCGCCATGTGGACGGCTTTCCCGTCCTCGGACTACTACTCAGGCTCCGTGACCTTAGGGCTCGCACCCCTTAGGCCATCCCACATTCCGTACACTCTTGATGTTTCTAGGTCAACTTAGGTACTTCACTTATCATCTTACCATTACTCGTTGTAATGTGTTCATGGTAGGTGTCATTCGGAAGGGAAACCCAGAACTCCTTTCCTACTACCATGTCAGAGGTTTCAGCTAGTTTTCCTCTGGGCGAACGAAAGCACCACTGACGATTGAAGTTCAAACAGTATAGTCTTTACCTTATTGACCAGCCGTTGCGAAATCCTCTTGAGAGTGTCTAGCCTCTCTCAACTCGCTTTACCTGGATGCTCTGTTGGGCTTTCCCTTTCGGGTCAGCTTGACCAGGTTCGACTTATAGGTTGTTGACACCTGACCTACAGCCACCTCTGGTGGCAATCTTGAGTGTCGTGATGTGGCGCACTGGATGGTTGTTGTTACGGTAGGCGGCACGGGCGTTGTTCTGATTGTTGTTGAACGACCCGCCGCGCACCACGCGAGGTTGCCAGGTGGCCCCAGGTATGCTGATACATACTTGAACAAGATAGTATCTGAAAAATTGGGATACGCTACTGGAAAAGGTGACAGGCACTTCTGAAAGTGCCTGTCACCTCGGGGGAAAATTAAAAAGATCGCGCTACGCGCGAGGAGGGCAGGACACCGCTACCGCCCGCCTGCCAAGAAACAGAGATCAGTGGTCTTGAGATGGGGAACGACGCACACACACCAGCCGAAAACCGGGGAGGTTGAAACGGTAGCTCGGATGGAGGTCGTAACGGTAGGCGGCACGGGCGTTGCCTGACTGAAGTTGAACGACCCGCCGCGCACCACGCGAGGGGATTCACTATCAGTGACATCTTCCCGCCCATCATCGGTGACGTAGGGATAAGCAAATTTGTCGCCCCAAATGGTGGTTGTCCATTCCCATACATTGCCACTCAGGTCAGCAATGCCTTCAGGCGTGTAACCATCAGGGAAAACACCTACAGGTGTGGTGCGGCGAATGTGGGTCTCGAAGGTGTTGCAATGGCCGTTGTCATACGCATCGCCATAAGCATACTCACGCCCTGCCCGTCCTCGCGCGGCCGCCCGTCCTCGCGCGGCGGCTTCCCATTCCGCTTCCGTTGGCAACCGATAGTCATTCCCTGTCTGTGCCGACAGCCAAGCACAGTAAGCTTGTGCTTCAAACCAACTGACCCCTACTACAGGCTGGGCGGCCTGATTAAAGCGACTGTCATGCCAAAATTCTGGCTCATCATAAACCTTACCTGTTGGATACCACTCTTCAAGTTGTTTTTCTAGTTGTTCTGATGTGGCATTTTTGAGCCAAAGCAAAAGCTCCTGTTGCTCTGGGGTTATATTTTGTTGTTGACCAATCTCAGCCTCCGATATGGACTCTAATTGCGCCACCAAGTCACGATAATAAGCCTTGCTACCCTCAGTGCTGGCTTCACCCTTCACCCAAGCCTGTGCTGCTTCTGTTTGCCACCAGCGTTCATCCTCGTACCCCCCCGCCTCTACAAAGAGGCGATACTCAGCATTGGTCACAGGGAAAACCCCCATTTCAAAGCCCGCTATCTCTACCGTGTGGGCTGGTTTTTCATCATCAAATTGGGTCACATCATTACCAATCGTGTATGTTCCTGGGGGAATAGGAGCCAGTGGTGGCAGTAGATAATCACTATATGCACCAGGCTGTTGCTCAAAACGGGAGTCGCCCAAGTCGCCCAGAGCTTCGGCGGCAGCAATTCGCGCCCGTAAATCTGCCTTCGGGTTGCCAATCCGCGCCAGCAAGGCTTGTTGCAAGGCAGCCATGAGCCGTGCCGATGCTTGCACCTCTGGCGCAGCCGCACATCGCGCCGCCAAAGGCAAATTTGTTGTCATTAAGTCGGCCACAAACTGCTCCTGGTTGGCTGTTAATGCCGCCGCTAAGAGGGCTGTTTCCTCCCAGCCTGTTGTGGGTAAAGCAGGTAGAGGTTCGCTCACTTCCAGATTGTCTGTCAATTCAGCCAAAGAGGGCTTTACATCAGCCATTTGCCAAGCTACAGTCAGCCGCGCTGGGTCAGGTTGCTGAGCCAAAACACGTGCCGCAAAATATTCCTGTAACAGTTGGTGCAGGTAAGTGATTTCTAAGCGTGTCAAATCCTTATCCAACACATTTAACTGAATGGCGGCAGTGATAATGTCTTCAACCAGAGGATGAGCCAACAGGCGATGAGCCGTCTCTTCGGGAATACACACCTGTCCCCCTTCGTTGCTTGCCTGGTTGTCCTGCATGGCAAAAGCCAGCGCCTCTAATTTAGGCAAAAGCACCCCTTGTTGGGGCAAAGCGACGGTGGTTGCCCAACGGTTGTGAATAACCTGCTGCACATCATTATTTGTCAGCAATTGTCCCGCCCGAAAAAGACGATGATGACGCTCTCGAATCTCACGGTAAAGGGCGCGACGCACAAAACCCGTCAGCAGTTCCACGCGGTTGGTCAACCGCTTGCCCGTCATGGCCATATGGTCTACCAACAAGCGCAAAAAGAAGGGGGTGGCAAACAGGGTCAACTGTTGTTTGTCTTGGCGCAAGGCTTGCCAAACCTCAGCCGCTTTGTCACCCAAATAAAAGGTCAAAAATTCCTCAATCTGTGTGGGCGACAAGGGTTCTACCTGTACCTGGCGTACAGGAGCCATTTCGCTGTTGAGGGGAACGCTATAATCGAGACTGCGGCAGCTAAAAAGCAGGGTGTTGCCCAACGGTGTAGCCCGTTGCAAAAAATACTGCCACAAGGTGACGCGCTCCTCATAATCAGCCGGATCGCGGTGGGGGAGTTCATTAAGACCATCGAGCAACAAGCAAAAACGGCCTGTCTGGAACAAAGTAGCAAAATCAGGCAGGGTAGGCTGGCGTAGCTGCCATTCCTGTGCCAGCCAACTGTAAGGATCGGGCGGAGCATCGCCCACCCGTGCTCCACGATAGCCGTTGAGCGGCACAAAAAAAGCCACCTGTCCGCTAGGTTGTTCTAATTCTGTCCAGGCTATTTCTAATTGCAAACGACGCAGAAAGGTTGTTTTGCCGCTACCTGGGCGACCTAGTAAGATAAGAGCGCGTTCATCAATGTCAGCTAGTAAAGTAGACAGGCTGTCATATTTGCCACGCTGCGAGTCGGGTACAAAACGGATGCCTTGGGCCTCGGCTCCCTGATCCAATAGTAGGGTGAGGCAAACAAAACGTTGGTCAAGTTGGTAGCGTGGCGCGGAAAGGTTGGCAATGGCTTGATGAAAGTAGGTGGTGAAGGGGCTGTTACTAGCAGCAGGTCTCATATCTGGCCAAGCAGCAGTTGGGCGTAGTTGTCGGCACTGCGCCACCAAATCTGTCAACTTGTTATGGCGAAGGCTATATTCGACAAGGGCTTGGGCTTTGGCGGTGAGGGTTTCGCCGCGTAACTCCTCATAGTTGATGTCTATGTCGAAGGATAGCTGGCGCAGTTCTTCAAGGTCGAAGTGTTGGGTAAGGAGGTGGCGTAGACTGGGCAGGCTCATGGTTTAATCTCCTGGTAAATGGTTGGGGAAATGATACCAGAAATGATGGTTGCCACCGAATGAATTCGGCGTCTGAGATGGGAAACGTGCTGAAGGCACGTTAGGAGGCAAGCAAGGGGTTTAGAGTTCTCGTTTTTCCTGATCAGGGCGGGGATGGCTCGTTAGCTGTTGGATGAGGGTAGCAATGGCCGTTTCCCCTATCACCTCCTCCCGCTTTTCATGAAACTCCTGCCGCGTCATCTCACCAAAGGGCCAGGGCACGTCCTGCGACCAAGCCGCGCCTGTGACCCCTGCCAGGGCATCAGCAATGCGCTGCCTATGCCACCAGATGAGGGGTTGGGGTAAATTGTCTGGGGCGAAGTAACCTTGGGCCGCCACTTCGCTGGCTTGGGCTTGTAGCTGACCGCCCCGAGGAACGGCCGTAAACAGCAGCACATGATCGCCATCCAAGCCCCAGGTGGGACGGGAATAGACACCAACGAGCCGGGTTAATTGTACGTGTAGCCCGGTTTCTTCTAGCACTTCGCGCACGGCCGTTTGTGCCACCGACTCCCCCGCATCCACACCACCACCGGGCAAACACCACACGGGAATATCTGACCGTTTCGTCAGCAAAATCTTGCCAGCTTCTATCACAACAATATTTGTACCAATTGTGGGCATACCTATCTCCTTGAAAACAAATGGGGCACAGAGGAACCGAGTGACGCAGAGGGAAAGAGAGGAAAAGAGATATTCGTCTGTGCTAGCCCGTGCAAATTTCTGCTAGTTTACCCTTTTTGGCGTGCAGTAAAGCGATGAATTGGCTACGAATAACGGCCGTTCCTCAACCTCCATATGTAAAGTGACCGGAGCGACCTAGTACTCTAACAAACTTCTTTTGTCGGACAGAAGCGGTAGCTTCTGCAAGGTGCGCCGCGCTGTTTTATCCGTCAATAGATGTTTGGCGCACCACTAGTCTCCAATCTGTAGCTCCTCTCCCTCTCCTGCATGAAGCCAACGGGCAATGATGAAAACGGCCGTTGTTGTCAAAACGGCCGCTACCCAGGCATTGGCACGCAAACCACCACGCTCCCACAAAAATGGCCCTACCGTCGTGCCAATCGCCCGCCCCAAGTAACTGGCGGCCACCACAATCGACATCACCGTAGCCCGTGCGCTAGGAACCAGCTCCGTCATTAGGGGAATCACCCCGACCACCAGTGCCTCGAAGCTTAGAAAAAGCAAAAAGAGGGAGACGAGCGCAGTTGTGAGCGTGGCACTGGTGCTGGGAATCAGCGCGTACATGGTCACACAGAGCAGGCCTGACGCCACGATAAAGCGTTTGCCAAAGCGATCCACAAAAGCACCAACTGCACCTTCGCCTAAAACTTCGGCTCCACCCACCACACCGGCGGCCAAGCCCAAACCTGTTAGGGGCAGATTGAAACTCACTTCCATCCAATCGCCGTAGACGATGAAGAATATCTCATTGGCAGCCGCCGACAGGATGCCATAGGCAATGCCGCCCCAGATGACGGGATGCTGGCGTATGGTTCTAGGTAAGTCGCGCAGGCGAGTGGTGCGGATGTTGCTGGCTTTCGTGGGCGGTAGGACGATGATGAGGATAACGGCCGTTCCCCCCGCCAACACGGCTATCCACAAAAAGGGTGATTGCCAGCCCCCGCGGGTAATGAGCCAGCCGACGATGGGCGCACCCACCAGCAAGGCTCCTGCCCAGGCCAACTCGATCACAGCAATGGCGCGCCCACGCCGGACAAATGGCACAACATCGCCCAAATAGGCCGAAAGGGCAGGGTCATAGATGACTTTGGCGATAGAGATAAGAATGAGGGCGGCTCCCAACGGCCAATAGGCGGGCCAAATGACGACAAGCAGACAGGCCAATCCACATAAGAACATGGCGGCTACAATGATGGGTTTGCGGCCAAAGCGGTCGGACATGGGCCCAAAGATGGGGCTCAGAAAGCCAGTTAAATTACGGAGAGTGAGGAGGCGGTAAACGGCCGTTACCTCTACACCCAACCCCCGACTAATCGCCGGTGCAAAAGGATACACCATGCGGATACCCGTATTCAGCACCAGCCGCGCCAAAGTGAGCATGATCAGTTGCACACGTAAGCGATAGGGTTTGCTAAACATCAGCAGAGTGTAGCCAACTGGCGACAAAGTAGCACAAAGTGGTGAGGGTTTGTCTACTCTGTCTGCAGGATGAGACAGTTCCCTTAAAATAGGTCGGGAGTTTACATAATGGACCAAAGGAGTTGCTATGATGACGAGCAAATCCAATAGAACCAGATATGTCCAAAGGAAATGGAAAGTATAGGCATATTAAGCCACCCACTTCTCGCGCACGCGGGCTTCGGGATGAATTTCAGGATGGGGCAATTCATCATCAATCACTTGACGACTTTCAAATAGGAACAGGAAGCCCAAAGCCCCCAATACAGCCAGTACAATCAAAGTGTTGCCACCAATTTGGGCATACAAAAAGCCACCAAAAAGTGGCGCACCTGCCGAAAACAGAGCACCAATAGAGGTGTCAATGCCTTGCACTTCACCCTCTTGTCGCTCGTCAGCCACTTTAGTCATAACTGATTGCAAAGTGGGGAACGTTAGCGCAGCACCTAGATTTAGAATGAAGGCCATGGGCAAATAGACCCAAACTGATTCAGGGAAACGGATAAGTAGAAGGCCAATAGGGGTGATAGCAAACCCTACTATCAGCGTGCCCAAATCACCAAAGCGTGCCTCGAAGCGCGGTAGTAATAACAACTCATTGATAATTAGAAAAACACCAACAGCCAGCAACATGAAACCGACTTGTGTTTGGGTGAGACCCAAGCGATCGGCGTACCATAGCACCAAAATTGTGGTGTAACCGCCAAAAACGAAGTTGAAAATGGCGCGGGTGGCAAAAAGGCGGGTTAAGGATCGTTCATGTGCTAGGTGATGGATTTTGCTGAGTAAGTTTAGTTGATGGAGGGGGTTGAGGTCGAGGCTGTGGCTGCGGTTTTCGAGGGTTAATGATTCATCGAGCATGAAGAACATGGCGATGAGGGTCACAGTGGAGAGGATGGTGGCTAAGATGGCCGCGCCTAAATAGCCTATGGAACCAGCCGAGGTGAGGCTGCCAATGGCCGGCCCAATCATCAAGGCGACGGCCATGGATGCGCCCAATATGCCAAAAACGGTGGTGCGCTCTTCGTCGGTGGTCACATCGGCCAAATAGGCGTTGGCTACAGATTGGTTGCCACCCGTGATGCCATCGACGACACGAGAAAAGGCAATAATCAGGAGCGGCCACAGGGAGCCGTTGGCAAAGTAAGCCGCACCAAAAATAATCCAACTGAGCAGTGTGCCAGCTTGGCTAACAAGTAAGATAGGTTTACGACCATAATGGTCACTTAAGGCGCCGAGTAAGGGGGCGGCGAAAAATTGAAAGATGGGGTAGACGGCTAGCAAAAGGCCAAAGATGGCATCACTATAACCGAGGTCACGAATGATGAAGGGTAAAACTGGGATTAGAAGTGTGCCACCGATGCCATTGACGAGGTTGAGCAGAATGATGGGGAATGTTTTGCGATTCATGTTAAACGGCCGTTCCTGTGTGTAGATTTTACAGTTGTCATCTTGTCTGCCCCTTTTGGGGGCTGATTTATGATTGTAGCCTGTTTTGTTTACTTGATCCTTATTTTTGCCTCACACTGGCTCTTGTAAGTGGCATTGCCTATCAGGCAACGATACAATTCTGTCAATCATGACCACCTCCATCTCTGAGCAGGCAGCGACGATGACGGTAAATGACAACGGCCGTTTCCCTATACCAACACCCGCCAACAGTAACGGCCGTGCCGACACTCAAGCCCGTTACCGCCGCATCCTCACCTTCTTCGCTCGCATCATCGCCCACCTCATCTTGTGGGACATTCTGGGTGGGCGTGTGCCTGTTTTGCGCCAGCGCATTCGTAGCACCCGGCCCGACCGCTTTCGCCGTTGGGCGCACCGTTTTCGGATTCTGGCGGTGGAAATGGGCGGCGTGATGATTAAGTTGGGGCAGTTCCTCAGTGCGCGAGTCGATGTACTGCCCCCGGAAATCACCGAGGAGTTGCAGGGTTTACAGGATGAAGTGCCACCCGTGCCCTCGGAGGAAATTTTTGATGTACTACGCGCTGAGCTGGGTGATTTATCGCTGCGCTTTGCCCATATTGAACCAGAACCATTGGCGGCGGCTTCGCTAGGTCAAGCCTACCGAGCTTACTTGTTGCCAGACAACGGGGTAGCTTCCCGGGGTGAGACGGTGGTATTGAAGGTGCAACGGCCGTCTATAGAGGAAATCGTGCGTGTAGACTTAGACGCGCTGCAAGTTGTAGCCCGTTGGGTTATGTACTATCCACCCATCCGCCGCCGCGCCGACGTGCCCGCCCTCATGGAGGAGTTCGCCGAAACGCTGTGGGAAGAGTTGGATTATGAGTCAGAGGCGGACAATGCTGAACAGTTCGCCATTATGTTTGCCAATAATGACCGGGTTTACATTCCCGCCATCTACCGCCAACATTCGACCAGCCGCGTATTGACGCTAGAGGATGTAGAGGCCATTAAAATTACAGATATTGAGGCCATGACGGCCGTTGGCATTGATTCTGTGGAAGTAGCGGATGTTCTTTTTGATGCTTACTTCCACCAAATATTCCGCGAGGGCTTTTTTCATGCTGATCCCCATCCAGGAAATCTATTTATTAAGCCGCGCACAGATTTAGAGTGGCATGAGGGAGATGAGGCAGGACGGCCGTTTTGGCTCATCTTCATAGACTTTGGCATGGTGGGGCAGGTGGCCGATCTCATGGGTGACAACTTACGCAAGGTACTAATCAGCGTCACCCAAAAGAATGCCCGCCAGCTCACGGAAGCCTACGACAATCTTGGCTTTTTTCTGCCTGGGGCTGATTTAGAACGCATTATTGAAGCCCAAGACACCATACTCAATCGCATTTGGGGGCGCAATTTATTGGAATTGGCCCGCCCAGACCCCCGTGAAGTGCAGGAGCTGGGTCAAGAATTCCGCGATCTCCTCTTTGATTTTCCCTTCCAGGTACCCCAAGATTTCATCTATCTAGGTCGGGCTATTGGCATGATGTCCGGCCTCGTTTCTCAGCTTGATCCGCAAATCAACCCTTGGTACAAGATCGAGCAGTATGGCCTGGAACTGATTCAGCAACAAGCAACCCAGGATTTGACGTGGGAAACAGCCGTTGATCTGATCAAACCCTATCTCACCACGCCAGTACGTATGCAAAGGCTGTTGGAGACTGTGGAAAACGGCCGTCTGCAAGTGCAAAACAAAGCCGACCGTGACACGCTGCGCCGCCTAGATCGGTTGGAAAAGCGCATTGGTCAACTAAGTTGGTCTATTTTTGGTGCGGCTGGCATGATAACGGCCGTTCTCTGGTGGCGCAAGAAGCAGGAGTAATTCCCCCAGACCTGCCTTATTTTTATGATTAGAAATTGAAGGCGAGAAAGCCAATTGCCCTATCTAGTACTCTGACAAACTTCTATTGTCGGACAGAAGCGATAGCTTCTGCAAGGTGCGCCGCGCTGTTTATCCGTCAATAGATGTTTGGCGCACCACTAGCCTTTGGGCAAACATTGCCTACAAGTCCCAAACGACACTGGCTGGATCATTACTGCTCACTGTGTCTACACCCCAACTCAGCAGGGTGGGGTAATCCCACCACCAGCCCCCTGGACTACAGGCCAAACCTGCAGCCTGAATCACTTTCACTTCCTCAGGGGTCAAAAAGTTAGTTGAGGGGCTAAGGGAGCTGACTGACAAACCATTAACAGCAGCTAGGGGATCAAGGAGGCGGCAGACATATATAAAACCAGTGGCAATATCGGCGTTGACCTTATGGACACGTTGCAGGGCAAATTGGTCGAAGCTTGCGATAATTACTTGATCCACCATGTTATGATCTTCAATAAGGGCGACAGTAGCTTTATCTAGTTCTGGCTCAAAAATGGGGCCATGTTTCAGTTCAATTATTAAACCTATATCTTTTGTTTTGGCCCAACGCAACACTTCGTCAAGCAAGGGCATGGGGGTGCCCACGAACTGCTTGTCGAACCAGCCTCCTACATCCAATGTTTGCAAAAAATCGGCCGTATACTGCCCTACTGCTCCCTGCACTCCCGTTTTCTGCTGCAAATTATCATCGTGGAAGAGAATAACTTGTTTATCGGCCGTTAATTGCACATCCAACTCTACGATATCTGCCCCACCGGCTAGGCCCGCCTCAAAACCAACAATGGTATTTTCAGGAGCCACTGCCATTGCTCCTCGATGACCCACTAACAGGGGACGGCCGTTCTTCCGTACTCGTAAATCAAACATAGCACCCTAACCCAAATTGGTTCAATTGCTGAAGCTTGTCCTGAACATAGCCGAAGGATTGAACCAATCTAACTCAAGTTCACTGTCAGCTGCACAACCTGCATCATGATCTGACGTAACTTATTCATACCGGGCAACATCTGCGGCGTAAAATGGCCCTGACTGCACGGCCGCATCGTTGTTACCAAGATAGTATACACCACAGGTTGTGTAAGATAGTTGCACTTCCCCCTCGTGGCTCAAGCCCACCTGCTGTCGCAGCAGCAAATTCATTTACCTCACGTCCTGCATCATCTATGATCAGAATTTGGTCGGGCTCCAAGAGGCCTTCATGCAAGCCTGTAATAAGCAGCCGCTCTGATCCCAAGCGGCCAAGATATTGTTATCGCTGGACACAATAAAGCCTCTCTCAAACATGAGACGGCCGATCTTAACCAAGTCTTGTCTTAGAAACTGTTTGAAAAATGCAAATACCCCCAATTGGAGGTCCAATTGAGGGTATTATGCTAAACATACATAGACAAGAATACCCGAGTGACCTGAAAAGGCAAGAATGGAAACGATTGCAAAGGCTGCTGCCAGCCCCAAGTAAAAAAGGCAAACGAGGACGACCGCAAGAATGGCCTATACGAGAAATCATCAATGCCATCTTGTATATGCTGCGTACAGGCTGTCAGTGGCGAATGTTGCCCCATGACCTGCCCCCCTGGCAGACAGTGATCACCATCGCAAATGGCGTCAGAGTGGTTTGTGGGCCAAGGTGAACAAGAAGTTGCGGGAGATGATACGACAACGAGAAGGACGGGAAGCGACCCCTAGTGCGGCTATTGTCGATGCCCAATCGGTCAAAACGACCTTGGTCAAGGGCCAAAGAGGCTATGATGCTGGCAAGAACGTCAACGGCCGTAAGCGACACATCATTGTTGACACTCTGGGCTTGTTGTTGCTGGTCTTGGTTACAGCAGCTGATGTGCAAGACAAGCCAGGCGGCAAACAGTTGCTGACCCAACTCAAACAACAGTTGTCCTTGCCTCGCTTGCAACTGATTTGGGCAGATGGTGGCTATGGTGGTCAGCCTTTTGCCAATTGGGTTAGAGACACCTTTGGTTGGCTGTGGCAGGTCGTCAAGCGCAATGATGATGTCAAGGGCTTTCAAGTTCTGCCTCGTCGCTGGGTCGTTGAGCGCACTTTTGGCTGGTTCAACAATTATCGTCGTTTGAGCAAGGATTATGAGGAACTGACCGAAACCAGCGAGTCTTTTATTTATCTGGCTATGTCTCATATTATGCTGCGTAGACTTGCTCGTACTAATCATTTTGAGTAGTTGTTCTATTTTTCAAACACTCTCTTAGAGCATACTCATTCGTAGGCACGACTTACACTTTATTCATTCACATCCCCTAACTGTCCGGTCATCTTCTCCTGTTTCATCTGCTCTGCCAACCGTTTCACGTCACGCAATAATCGTTGTGGACGGCCGTCATAATCTTGCCAATTGAGTCGCTTATAAGCCAGCATCATCACAATATCATTATAGGCCCTATTGACAGGCGTATAAATTCTCGCCGCCTTGCCCGCCGCCGCCACAGCCCCATTATGATAAACCACCTCATTTTTGCGCCGACCAACCGAAATATCTGCATAAAATGAGGGCATCCGCTCGCCCCGTCCACCGACAACCTTATTGATCACAAAACGTTTGAAAAACAATCCCGATCCACTAGCCAACTGTGACACAGGTGTGCCAGGCAAATCTACCACCTTGATCCGATGCTTCTTCATCACTGCCACTGCCTCTTGAATCATTCGGATATCTAAATCGTACATCACTTCTGATTTATACAGAATGTTGGGTGGCCGATTGACAATGGCTGAAGAGGCATTGCCCATCATATTCCACAAGGCCTTAGACCATTTCATGGCTTCATAATCTTTCAGCCCCTTGGTGTCAATCCCCAAGCTCTTAAACAGCTTCACCCATTCCTTGATCTTTTGCTTAGGCTGAGTTGGTGCCAAGGCTAGGCCACGTCCCGACTGTTCAACGCGAACTTGGTTGATGGTATCACGGTTGAGAGGAATGGTTAACGCACCCGAAATCACATTTTCCTCACCAAAAAGATCAATAGCATATTTTTCTGTGCCGATGCCATTTTGCATGGTGATGACGGGGGGGGGCTCCGGGGCAAAAGCGACTAATGGATTGAGTGCCGATTCCAGATCATAAGATTTCATGCCTAGAATAATGAGGTCATAAATTTGTTGATCACCAAAGGCCTGGGCAATGGTGTTGACTGCCGTTGGCCTGGTTTTTAAGGAACGGCCGTCTTCCACGACGGTTAAGCCATTAGCCTCAATAGCATCGGACATGAGTTCATTGGTAACGGCCGTTACCTCATGTCCGGCCTGCTGAAACTTTGCTGCAAAATAGCCCCCAACTGCGCCTACACCGTAAACTAGTATCTTCATTGTTATCAGTAATCAGTAGTCGGTAATCCGATGAGAGTTTACGGATTGCCGATTACTGGTATATCTCCTAATTTACTACCAATCAACTCTGGTCGTCCACGTAAAAAATCAGCTATCGTCATTGCTCGCTTGCCCGCCAATTGTATCTCTTGTAAGGCTAAACCGCCATTTTGAGTGAGGACAACAGCTAACTCGGACTGTTGCACTTTCCCCAAGGCTACTACCTCGCCAGGATCACCCACAGGCAAACGGCCGTTCACTATCGTCGCCTTTTTCACTTTCAATAATTGCCCTTGCCAATAGGTAAAAGCCCCAGGCCAAGGAGTCATGGCCCGTATGCGGCGATCCAGTTGCTCACTCGTTTGCTCCCAATCCAACTGCCCATCTTCCTTTTTGATCATCGGCGCATAAGTAGAAGCAGCATCATTTTGTGGCACAGCCACCAGCGACCCATCAGCAATCTGTGCCAGGTATTCACCCACCATGTTTGCCCCCAGATCAGCTAATTTGTCGTGTAAGGAAACTGCCGTTTCATCCCTCACAATCTCAACCGTCTCCTTCACATACACTGGCCCTGTGTCCAGCCCCACATCCATACACATCAAACTCACCCCTGTCTCGGCATCGCCCGCCAACAGCGCATGCTGAATGGGCGAAGCCCCGCGCCAGCGCGGCAGCAGCGAAGCGTGGACATTGAGACAACCCAACGGTGGCAAATCCAGCACATGTGGCCGCAAAATCTGCCCAAAAGCCGCTACCACAATCATCTCTGGTTGCCATTCGCGCAAGAGCTCAGCCGCCGCTTCACGGCGTAACGACTTGGGTTGATACACAGGGAGCCCCGCCGCCTCAGCCGCCACTTTCACGGGCGGCGGCGTGGGCTGCCGGCCCCGCCCCGCCGGGCGATCCGGCTGCGTGACTACGCCCACCACCTGCTGGGTCTCAATCAATTTTTGTAAAGAGGGAACCGCAAAATCAGGTGTCCCCATGAAGACAATGCGAATCATAAGATCATTCTAGCATGGGGACGGGTAATTGGGTAATTGAAGCAGCATAGCACGCCAATTACCCAATTACCCAATCACACCACAATATTCACCAATTTCCCCGGCACCACAACCACCTTGCGAATGGGCTGGCCGTTGATGTGGTTTTGCACATTGGGGCTGTTAACGGCCGTTTCCTGCATCACGGTATCCGACACACCCGCCACCATGGTCAGCCGATCTCGCAGACGGCCGTTCACCTGCACAATCACCGTAATCTCCTCATCGGCCGCTTTGGCAGGATCAAAAATGGGCCACGCCTGCTCGTGAACAGAATCCGTGTGCCCCAGCACCTCCCGCCACACCGCCTCCGCCATAAAGGGGCAAATAGGAGCCAGTAGCTTGCCAAAAGTAGCAATCGCGTCTAGCCATAGGCTAGCTGGAACGGCTTCATTTTGAAAAGCGTACAGGTCATTCAGATAAGTCATCATGGTAGCCACGGCCGTATTAAAGCGAAACTGCTCCATATCATGGGTCATCTGCTGGATAACCTGATGCCGCCGCCGCTCAAATGGGGAGATTGGAGATTGGGAGATTGGAGACTGCTCACCAATTACCGAATACCGTTCACCGATTACCGAATTCGCCAGCTTCCAAAAACGGCGCAAAAAACGCACGACGCCCACAATGCCCTCATCATCCCACGTCACTTCCGCGTCAAATGGCCCCAAAAACAGTACATACGCCCGCAGCGCGTCTATGCCATGTTCGACCACCACTTCATCCGGCGTGACTATGTTACCCTTTGACTTGGACATCTTCCGCCCATTCGTCGCCGACAACAACATCCCCTGATTCCGCAGTTGTGAAAAAGGTTCAGCAAAAGTGATTAGCCCTGCATCAAACATCACTTTCGTCCAGAAACGGGCGTACAACAGATGCAGTACTGCATGTTCAGCCCCGCCCACATACAAGTCTACAGGCAGCCAGCGCCCCACAGCTTTAGGATCAAATGGCCCATCAGCATAATGCGGATTGGGGAAGCGCAGGAAATACCAAGACGAGCAGGCAAACCCATCCATCGTGTCTGTCTCGCGTTGGGCTGTGCCACCGCATTGGGGGCAAGACGTATTGACCCATTCAGAGATGCGAGCCAGGGGCGAACGGCCGTCTCCCGTGGGCGCAAAATCCTTGGTATCCGGCAGCAGCACAGGCAGTTCCTCTTCCGGCACGGCTACCGGACCACAGGTTGGACAATGGACAATAGGAATAGGCGCACCCCAATATCGCTGTCGTGAAATCAGCCAATCCCGAATCTTATACGATACTTCCGCTTGGCCTTTTCCTTGTTCTGCTAGTTTGGCCACAATCTGCGCCCCACCCTCTGCCGAAGCCATCCCTGAAAATGACCCCGAATTGATCATTGTGCCCTGCGCCATCATATCATCCCCGCCCGTTTCAATCACCGAGATAATGGGCAGGTCATACTTTTGAGCAAAGGCATAATCACGGCTGTCATGGGCAGGTACAGCCATAATCGCCCCTGTACCATAACCCATCAACACATAGTCGGCGATCCAAATGGGAACGGCCGTTCCCGTCAAAGGATGTACCGCGTACCCACCCGTAAAGATGCCCGTTTTCTCTTGATCGGCCGTTTGCCTATCCATCTCCGTTTTGCGTTTAGCCTGAGTAATGTAAGTGGCAACGGCCGTTTGCCGTTCCGGCGTTGTCACCTTAGCCACTACAGGATGCTCTGGGGCCAGCACCAAAAACGTCGCTCCATACAATGTATCCGGTCGTGTGGTGAAAACAGGTATCTCCCAGGGGCCAGCTTCCTTTGCAGAACTTGGTTTCTCGACAATAAAAACAATCTCGGCCCCTTCCGAGCGACCGATCCAATTACGCTGCATCATCTTAATATGATCCGGCCAGGTAATCGTGTCTAAATCGGCCAACAACCGTTCGGCATAGGCCGTTATTTTGAAATACCATTGATTTAGGTCTTTCTTTTCCACCAACGAATCACAGCGCCAGCAACGGCCGTTCTCCACCTGCTCATTGGCCAAGATCGTCAAACATTCTGGGCACCACCACTGGCTGCCCACCGCCTGATAGGCCAAGCCACGCTTAAACAGCAGCAAGAAAAACCACTGCGTCCAGCGATAATAATCGGGGTCAGTTGAATCAATTTCCCGTGACCAATCATAGGAACATTCAATCAACTTCATTTGCCTCTGGTAATTGGCACTAAACTTCTGCGTTGTCTCCCGGGGATGAATGCCATGCTTGATGGCATAATTCTCGGCGGGCAGACCAAAGGCATCCCAGCCCATCGGATGCAGCACATTAAAGCCCCGCATCCGATGAAAACGGGCATCCACACAGGTTGGTACATAATTGCGACAATGGCCCACCGACAGCCCCTCGCCCGATGGGTAGGGGAAAAAATCCAACATATAGTAATCGGGCTTCTCAGGATCATTACCCGTTCGATACAAATCTACGTCAGTCCATAGCTTCTTATACTTTTGTTCACTCGTTTCAAAATCATACTGTTTCATCATCTCACCTTTCACTGATAACTGCTTACAACTCACTGCTTGCTCTTCACCTTTCACTGATAACTGCCCACAAAATCCCCAGCAGCAGCAAGGTGGCTGGGTGCTCTACAACCAGGCCAAACCCAGCGCCGCTGCTGGGCTGCCTAAAGCGAGAAATATATAGTATGAATAACTGTTCATTTGTTTGTTCATGTTTTGGGTAAATAAAAAGGCCACAGGGGAGAGTCCCTGTGGCCTTGTCAGATAAGATTTGTGAATAAATCGGCCGCTATGCAGGCAACTCCCAACAACTATTACCATCAAGTAATAATGTAAGTAAATGTAAGTTGCCTAATAGTTGTTGCCGTTTCATAACATTCACAGCCTAGCAGATTCGATATATCCTGTCAATCCCCATGAACACCTTTAGTTATGTTTTTCTGCTTTGCGTGGAGGCAATTCCAGGTAAAATAGAGTGAACCGTTAAAAACGAAACTCGGAGGCACACCATTGGCAAAATCTGTTAAACAATCCGAAGTAACAGTAGCCGCGACAACGGCCGTTGAGCTGACGGGTGTGACAAAGCAGTTTGGCGATTTTGTGGCCGTCCGTGAGTTAGATTTGCAAATTCAGGACGGAGAGTTTTTCTCCTTATTAGGACCTAGCGGTTGCGGCAAAACAACCACGTTACGCATGATCGCTGGTTTTGAACAGCCCACAGTAGGTGAAGTTTATATTCACGGACAACCCGTGGCCGGTATTCCCCCTTATCGGCGACCCGTCAATACCGTGTTCCAAAGTTACGCCCTTTTCCCTCACATGACGGTGGCTCAAAATGTGGCTTTTGGCCTGGAAATGAAAAAGGTCGCCAAACCGGAAATTGACCGGCGTGTGGTGGAGGCTTTGGAGCTGGTGCAGTTGCGCCAAATGGAGGGCCGACGGCCACGTCAATTATCGGGTGGGCAGCAGCAGCGGGTGGCTTTAGCGCGAGCCTTAGTTAATCGCCCCGAAGTGCTGCTGCTAGACGAGCCATTGGGAGCCTTGGATTTGAAGTTACGCAAGGCCATGCAACTAGAGTTGAAGCAGATTCAGTCGGAGGTGGGCATCACCTTCATTTATGTGACCCATGACCAAGAGGAAGCTCTCACGATGTCAGATCGCATTGCCGTGATGGATGTGGGCATTGTGCAGCAGGTGGGGGCGCCGCGTGATATTTACGAGCATCCCAATAATCGTTTTGTAGCTGATTTTATTGGGGAGACGAATTTCCTGACAGGTAATGTGTCTGAGTTGGGTGAGCCAGTCAAGGTGGATTTGGGCAATTTACTGGTACAAGGGTCGGCAGACGGCCGTTCCTTATCCCTCAACCAACCCATCAGCCTCGCTATTCGGCCGGAAAAGATTAACCTCTATCCTCAAGGTGAGGTGGACGTGACCAAAGCGGGGCTGGATATGGATGAGGCCCTGCACCTATTTGAGGGCCAGATGCCAGATAAAAAGGTGGACATGCGCCAATATCTAGCAGCTGACCCTAAAAATGTCGTCGTGGACGGCCGTGTCACTGAGGCCATTTACATCGGCACAGACACTCGCTACCGTGTTAGCCTAGCTAATGAGGCCAGCCTTTTTATCCGGGTGCAGAACTTTGGCTCGCGCTATGACACGACTTTTGATGTGGGCGATAATGTTTATGTTCATTGGGATGCTGAAAATGCCCAAGTGTTGACAGAGTAAAGGAGCTACCCCATGACGACCACTTCTCTGGAACCATCACGCAAGCAGTTGAATATGGAGGCGGGGACGAGTCCGTTGCAGCAAACGGCCGTGTACCTCCTCTGGGGTCATGCGCTGCTCTGGCTCTACCTACTCATTCGCTGGCTCACCTTCGGCAGTTTTGATTGGCAAGCCATGCCCATCGAAAATCTTTTGGCGCAGTGGGGTTCAGGGCCAGCTTACTTCATTTATGGCCTGCTCATTGTCGTCGATGTGTTACTGGGCATCGGTTTACTACGCAATATGGCTGTGGCGCGGCAGGTGGGGATCGGCCGTTCTGTGCTTTTCATTCTCCTCAGCGTCTTTTACTTCATTATCGCCCGCGACTTTTATGGTGCGGCCCTCATCTTGGCCCTGTCAGGCTTCTTGCTCATCCTACTGGTGCGCCACACAGCCTGGGCCTTAGCCTATCCTGCCGCATTTTGGCTGGGTGTCTTTTTCGTCACCCCCATGATCATCGTCCTCATCGTCAGCTTTGGCGAACGCTCTCGCTTAGGCACAGTCACCTACCCCGAATTTGCGCTGAATAATCTTGGTGCTTACTTTGATGATTATTTACGCTTTTTCAGTCCCATCGGCGGCGAATACATCTACCTGCGTATCTTTTGGCGTTCCGTAGGTATCGCCACGCTCAACACGGTCCTGTGTCTAATATTGGCCTTCCCCTTTGCCTATTGGATTGCACGGCAGCAGGAAAAATACCGCAACACACTCATCTTTCTGGTGATGATCCCTTTCTGGACAAACTTCTTGGTGCGCACCTACGCCTGGATGCTCATCTTGCGCGACTCTGGCCTCATCAACAACTTCTGGACGATTACGTTGCATGAGCAAGCAGTGATGCTGGCTGGCAACTCCCAATTTTTCGCTTGGTTGGCCGAGATTACGGCACGCAAATTGCCGCTGCTGTTTAATCAGCCCGCTGTGATGTTAGGACTACTCTATGGCTATTTCCCTTTTATGGTGCTGCCTCTCTACAGCAATTTGGAGAAGCTTGACTGGTCTCTGCTAGAGGCGGCGGCCGATTTGGGAGCTAATGTTTGGCGCAGCACGGTGCGGGTTCTTATTCCGCTTACGCTGCCTGGGATTGTTTCTGGCTCGATTATTGTCTTTATCCCCTCGCTGGGTGCGTATGTGACACCTGATTTGCTAGGCGGGGCGAAGGTAGCCTTGCTGGGTAATTTGCTCCAACAACAGTTTATGACGGTGCGCGATTGGCCCTTTGGCTCAGCCATCGGCTTTTTGATGATGGCCATTATGCTGGCTGCCACGCTGCTCTATTTTAGAACGTCAGTACAAGGGGAGGTGGCCTGATGACAACGGCCGTTACCACCCCCACTCGCTCCCAAATTAAAACCCGCCGCCGCACCCGCCACGAACGCCGTGCCGCCTTCAACCAACGCATCCTCACTTGGCTCTCCATCGGCATCTTTCTCTTTTTATACATCCCCATCCTGTTGCTCATCATCTATTCCTTCAACGCCAATAAAGTTGTCGGCGTTTGGACAGGCTTTAGCACCGATTGGTATCGTGTTCTTTTTCAGGACGAAGCATTCATTAATGCCCTCCGCGTCAGCCTTTGGGTTGCCTTCTGGTCAACTGTCGTCAGCACCATCTTAGGCACATTAAGTGCCATCGTTTTGGAACGTTACCGCTTTCGTGGCAAACTCACCTTTGATGCCATCATGTACCTGCCCATCATCATTCCTGATATTGTAATGGCTCTTTCTACCCTGCTATTTTTTGTTATTTTCAGCATTCCCCTTAGTCGTTACACTATCCTCATTGCCCATGTCGCCTTCAACATTGCCTTCGTGGCCCTGGTCGTGCGGGCGCGTTTAGTTGATATGGATAATCGGCTGGAAGAGGCGGCTGCTGATTTGGGCGCGAATGAGTGGATTACTTTTCGGCGTGTGACCTTGCCTCTGCTGATGCCAGGGGTTGTCTCGGGCGCGTTGCTCGCCTTTACCTTGTCGCTGGATGATTTTGTGATCACCTTTTTTGTGGCTGGTCCAGGCTCCACAACCTTGCCTGTGCGCGTCTACTCGATGATCAAATTTGGTGTCACCCCAGAGGTAAATGCGATTTCCACGCTCATGTTTATTGGTTCTACTTTGTTAGTTGTTATTTCGTTGATCTTGCAACGGAAGTAGTCAGTAATCAGTAATCAATGGCCAGTAATCAGTCGTTGACAAACTAAACACTGTTTACTGATTACTAAAAATAAGGAGAAGAAAATGGAGAAAATGAAGAAGATCTATTTGTTGTTTGTTGTAATGCTCTTATTCGTTGTCAGTGCTTGTGGTGGTGGGCCAGGAGGTCCCACAGCCGATGAGGCAGAACCCACTGCAGCCGCAGATACCAGCAGTGAAAGCGAATCGGAAGAGATGGAAGAATCAGAGGAAATGGAAGAGTCAGAAGAGCCAGAAGAGGAAACGGCCGATTCCGGTTCTGAACTTGCGGCTGAATTAAGCGTCTACAACTGGGCTGATTACATCGACGAAGAGTTGATTACAGCTTACGAAGAAGAATATGGTGTGACCATCATTTATGACACCTATGCCTCCAACGAAGACCTGCTTGCCAAACTGCAAGCAGGGGCCACAGGCTATGATGTCATCTTCCCCTCAGACTATATGGTGTCGCAAATGATTGAATTAGCTCTATTAGCTGAGATAGACACCAATGCTATTCCCAACTTTGCCAATATCAGTGATGATTTCAAAAATGCCCCCTTTGATCCTGGCAATCAACATTGTGTGCCTTATCAGTGGGGCACAACCGGCATTGCTTATCGGGCTGGCAACGAATTTTTTGATGAAAATACGCCAGATAGCTGGGCCTATATCTTTGATGTGGAACTGTTAGAACAGTATGCTGATGACGGTATCAATGTGCTAAATGACTCACGCGAACTAACGGCCGCTGCTCTAGCTTATCTTGGTTATGATGGCAACTCTACTGATGAGAATGAAATTGCTGAAGCCCGTGATCTGATTTTGGCCGCCAAGCCATATTGGAAAACCTTCAACAGCGAAGATTATGAAGATGCTCTATTGGTTCCAGATGAGGTAGTCATTTCCCATGCCTGGAGCGGCGACGCGGCTGGAGCTTATTGGGAGACCTATGACGACGACGCTGAAGATGGCAACTGGTACTACGCTATCCCTCAGGAAGGGGCAGTCAAATGGTTGGACAACATCTGCGTCACAGCTTCGTCTGAGGAATATGAGACGGCCTTACACTTTATTAACTATCTTCTTGATGCTGAAGTTGGCGCGGCTATCACCAACTACACCTATTACGCGAGCCCCAATGCTGCTGCCAATGACCATATTTTAGAAGAAATTTTGGCTGATCCTGGCATTTATCCACCGGATGAAGTGCAAGCCAAACTCTATTGGCTCACCGAAGTCGGTGATGCTGTTTTCCTGTATGATGAAGCCTGGACGGCTATCAAAGGGCAATAGATTTGAAACGTAAAATGTAAAAATAAAAAGCCTCAACTGAATTCAGTTGAGGCTTTTTTGTGCGTGGCTGAAAGTCGAAAAGTAATTGAACTTCCTCAGGTAGCCATTGGATTCATTCCTAGAATGTATCATTGTGCTGTCCGCCGCCTATCATCTCGTGAGTCAATACAATGAAGATGCTGGCAGTCCAGGTAAAGCCCCGTTCGCGCAAGGCTGCGCCAGTGAGAGCATCGTAGTTTTCGGCCACGCCATTCTGAACGACCATATCACAAAATCTTTGGCTTAGGTCACGGGCAAAATCAGTTTCGCCGATGTTCATGAGCCCATCGACAATCATCAAGATAGGGGCTGCCCAAACGGGACCGCGCCAATAACCATCTGATTCGTACAGGGGGCTGTTTATGCTTTCGGTGGCCAGACCATATGGTGTAAGGAAACGGCCGTTTTCCCGCAAACCCTCAACCAATTTGGCCTGTATATTTGGCGGCAACCGTTGCCCAAGGATGATGGGCACATAGAAAAGCAAGCTTTCTGAGGCTATGGCTTCATGTGCGCCGGATTGCATAGCCACAAATCTGTCACCTTGCCAGAAATGGTCAATCATCTTTTGCAGCAGAACATTGGCACGGGTTTTCCACTGTGCTGCCGCTTCTGGTTTATCCAGCGCTTGCGCTATCTCGGCCAGAACGTCCATCTGGATGACCAGATAAGCGGCCAAATCGGGTGACTCGATAGGCGGCCTGCTAGCAAAGATGGTGCTGTTATCCCAGCCAGAGTCGTTGCCGTGGTTATATTGGGGAATGCCATCTTCATCATCGTCACGGTACATAAACCACCACTTTGTCCAACGACACAATGGTTCATAAATTTCTTGCACTCGTGTTTTGTCTATCAAATTGGTGCGCTTCATTAACCGTTTAAGCACCCAACCCAGCACCGGTGGTTTGCAGAAGCTCCAAGAAACGAGCCGATCATTGATTAAATCGGGGAAAACACCGCTAGCATCTTGATGGTCGATCATCGTCATGATCTGATCCCAGGCCAAGTTAGGCGCCTGATAAGCCAGAGCCATGGCATTGAAACAGTTGTCCCAACTCCAGATGCTGGCCATCGCCCCTTTGGACATAAACATGGCGGGTCGGGTTAAATACCCTGACGGCGCAACCACACAAGACCAGTTGATATAGGCGGCCATCTCTACTGCAGCCGTGTAGGCAGGTGGCACTTCAGGCATGCTCAATTGCCAGGCGGCATATTCCTCTTTTACCGTCTGTTGGACAGTGTCAAAATCTGTGTTGTAAGTTCGTTGATTCCAAATTGTGGTGAATTCTTCAATTACCAGCTCGCCGCTCCCAGTTTCTGAATCTGGTGTGAGGTCGAGGGTAATGTGTTGGGATTTGAGCCGCTGCCAGGGAGCGTCAACTGTTAAGTTGCCCTGTAAAGGTGTCATCATGTACTTTGTTTCGGAATGAGTGCAGGTGACGATTTGCCAGGTATTGCCTGGACCAGGAATGGCGTAATCGTAAGCGACCGTATCCATAGACAAGCGCAGCCCTGCACCCACACATTTGATGCGAACGACATGGGGTTCTGGCATGCAAATTTCCCCAAAGCCATTATCACTTTCCAAGCGGAGCAGTGTAGGGCTAGCAATTGTTTGAGACGGGACAGGCTGCCCTGCTTGTGTCAGTTGAATGCGAAATGTTTCTTGCCTGGGTCGTGTACTCAGCGCCGGGCCGCGAACCGTGCGCAGGTATAGCCCCTCTTGCCTGTTTGCGGTTGGCGGTAAGTAGGAAAAGACCATGTAAGAGCCGTAACGGCTGAAAGGAATTGTCTTGAGATTAAAGTTCATAGCGGATAATACTCTTGAAAATGCTTGATAATTCTTGCCTACTCAGTCGGGGGCTAATTTGATGAAACCTTGCTTTGGATTCCCGATCATACTGAATTAGCTCATGAAGTTCAATCTAACTCACTTTGAATTCGCTATTTCTGGCTCAGATGTCGAATTCCTTCTGGCAGTTTTATGGACATAGAAATCAACATCAGCTTTAGGTAGAGGGGTGTTGCCGAGGATGAGATCGGCTGCTTTCTCGGCCAGCATCATGGTGGGGGCGTAGGTGTTACCGTTGGTCACATAGGGCATGGTGGAAGCATCTACGACGTATAGTCCTTGTAGACCATGTACTTGGAGGGTGTTGGGATCAACCACTGCCATCTCATCTACACCCATCTTACAAGTACAAGTAGGATGATAGGCTGTCTCCCCTTCATGCCCAACCCAATTCAAAATCTCGGCATCGCTTTGAACCTCTAGGCCAGGGGAGATTTCACCACCGCTAAAAGGGGCAAAGGCAGGCTGATTGAGGATGTGGCGGGCGCAGTGAATGGCCTCGACCCATTCGCGGCGATCTTGGTCAGTAGAGAGATAATTGAAGCGGAGGGCGGGTTTGTGGAGGGGATCGGCCGTTTTTAACTTCACCGATCCCCGCGCATCCGAATACATGGGGCCGACATGCACTTGATAGCCATGCCCACCGCTGGGCGACGTGCCATCATAACGCACGGCCACAGGCAAAAAGTGGAACATTAAGTTGGGGTAGGCAACCTCTTCATTGCTGCGAATAAAGCCTCCAGCTTCAAAATGATTGCTGGCGGCTGGCCCGCGCTTAAACAACAGCCATTGTAAACCGACCCAGGGCTTATTATACCACTGCATCGCCGGCCAAACAGAGATGGGTTGTGTACAAGCATGCTGCACATACACTTCCAAATGATCCTGCAAGTTTTCACCGACACCGGGCAAATCATGCACTACCTCAATGCCTAAAGCGCTTAGCTCGTTGGCGTTGCCTACGCCGGAAAGCAGTAGGAGTTGCGGCGAATTAATGGCCCCGCCGCACAAAACGACCTGACCTCCATAGATTTTTTTGTGCTGCCGCCCTTGTTTTACCTCCACACCAATAGCGCGTTGGCCGTCAAATAGGATTTTGGTGACCTGGATGCGGGTGATAAGGTGCAGATTCGGCCGTTCTAACACAGGATGCAGATAAGCCCGCGCCGCACTCAGTCGCCACCCCTTGTGGATGTTGCGGTCAAAAGCCGCAAACCCTTCTTGTTTATAACCATTGACATCACCTGTTAATGGATAACCTGCTTGCTGTACCGCCTCAAAAAATGCCCCGAATAATGGGTTGACGGCTGGGCCGCGCTCCAACACCAATGGCCCATTATCGCCACGATAATCATCACCACCTGCCAAACAATCCTCCATGCGCTTGAAGTAAGGTAGGCAGTGAGCATAATCCCAGTGCGCCATGCCCGGATCATGCGCCCACCTCTCGAAATCCAGTGGATTGCCGCGCTGAAAGATCATGCCATTGATGCTGCTGGAACCACCTAATACTTTACCCCGTCCATGAAAAACACGCCGATTGTGCATAAATGGCTCCGGCTCGCTCTCATAGCACCAGTCGTAGAGGGGGCTGCCAATGGGAATAGTGAGGGCCGCAGGCATATGGATGAAGAGATCCCATAAATAGTCGCGCCGCCCGGCTTCTAAAACCAAGATGTTTTGGCTTGAGTTGGCGCTGAGCCGATTGGCCAGGACGCAGCCAGCCGATCCACCGCCCACGATGATTGTATCGTACTGTTTTGTCCTATTTGTCATGTTGTGTTCTCCAATTTTGCAGAGTTCCAGAAAGTCATGAGGAATGAGAATGATGGGATTGTTTTGTATTTTGAATGAGATTTTATCTGTGTTTGGGTGAGGTTGCTAGGCACGAATAGACTGGCTGGGCTGGGAACTTTTGTTGCGGGTTCAACGTTATAATAGAGGCTGGCATGATAATTATAAATCAGACCAGCATAAAGATGAGGTGTAAGAACAAGATGATGATATATGTACAAAGATTTTTGATATTTATTCTGCTGCTACTGACGAGTACGGCTTGTGTTTCGGCAGCGACGATAACTGATAGGGAAACGGCCGTTCCAGCCACCACCGCCCCCCTCCCCGAAGCCGCTAAACCGCTCATGATTCGCGTTTATAACAACAGTGGACGGGTTTTCGACAGCGTGGAAGTGCAATTCCCTGAGCAGACGGAGCAGTACGGAGTTGTGGGTGCGGGCAGCAGTAGTGAATATCGCGTGGTGAGCCAGGCCTACCAATATGCCTATGTGCACGTGATGGTGGGTGGGGAGGCTTTTACTTTGCAGCCAATTGATTATGTGGGTGAATCTCTATTGGCCCCAGGCGAATACACCTATGTTTTGGATATAGTTGAGGGGCAACTGTTCTTGACCCTAGCGGAAGGGGAAGAGATTGTTGAAGAGGCATCAAGTGGTGTGCCAGTTGTTGAGGTGACGGTGGAAACGGCCGTTTCCGCTACTGATACCGCCCCTGCTGACAGTCCCCCTGTTGACCTAAACGGTACACAGTGGGACATCATCGCCTATGGTGCAACTGATAAACCAGCCTCCATGGTGGCCGAGACGCAACCGACAGCCGAATTTCTAGATGGTCAAGTGAGCGGCACCACGGGCTGTAATCAATACTTTGCGCCTTTCAGCCAAAGTGGGGACACATTGACCACTGGCCCTGTGGCCAGCACCCGCCGTGCTTGCACTGAGCCTGTTGGTTTGCAAGAGGCAGAGATTTTGCAGGGCTGGGATACGGCCGTTTCTTACGAACTCAATGGAGACACTCTGATAATTCACCATGAAAGCGGTGTGTTGATATTGGTGGCAGCCACGGCCGTTAAGCCTGAAGGCTCTGAGACGACAACCACAGACGCAGTTGCCGCTGTAGCCACCGAGCCACCCGAAGCTATCACTATTCTGTCTCCAGCCACGGGCTCCCGCGTTACCAGCCCCATCACCATCTCCGGCGAATCAGATTATGCCTTTGAAGGTGAATTGGTTGTGGAGATTGCCACGATGAATGGGGAGGTTGTGGGTAACGGATTTGCTCGGCTGAATGTGTCCGACATTGGCCTGCGTGGCCCTTTTTTGGGGGAAGCCGCCTTCACTGGGCCTGAGGCGCCCACTCCGGCCCGTATTGCTGTCTATATGGTTAGTCCCCGCGACGGTCATATTGAACACCTGGCTTCTACCAATGTGACCCTCCTGCCACAAGGGGAGACGGCGGAGATCATAACGGCCGTTGCCCAACCCGAAGCCATCGCTGTGCACAGCCCTGAACGGCTGGCCGACATCAGTGGCGGCACTGTGTTCGTCACTGGCTTTGCCGCCCCCACCTTCGAGCAAAATCTGGTCATCGAAATTCTGGGCGAAGATGGGCAGGTGGTGGGCAATGGTTTTACGACGATTGCCAGTGATATAGGTGAGTGGGGCGACTTTGCGGCCGATGTTACCTACACGGTAACGGCCGAAACCCACGGTGCTGTTTGCGTTCAAGACGTCTCTGCTGCTGATGGTGGCCTGGTGCACCGCAACTGTGTGGCGGTGACGTTGATGCCGTAGATTGGAGACTAGAGATTAGAGATTGGAGACTTAAGATTGTCTAATTTCTAATCTCCAACCTTTACCTTTTCCCCATTCCTCTCTAAACTTACGGCCTATGCGTCGATGGTTGATCTGTTCCACCCTAATTTTCCTGTTTCTTATTAATCGCCATTCCACCGTC
Source organism: Promineifilaceae bacterium (SeqCode) (assembly GCA_965223555.1). Taxonomy (GTDB): domain Bacteria; phylum Chloroflexota; class Anaerolineae; order Promineifilales; family Promineifilaceae; genus CBDCWU01. The sequence continues at coordinate 326,407 of CBDCWU010000009.1, read as the reverse complement.
GCCCAAACGGCCGATCCCCGTTTTGGCGTTGTCGAAAGCTACGAATCACCCAGCGATGCCACGACTTTAGGTGTGTCTTGGACGCGGGTGCGCTTTCAATGGGCCGAGGTGCAAGCGGGGGGGCCTGATACCTGGACACCCACAGTCAGTGAGGCTCAAATTGATACTGAAATCAGCAATGGCCGACTGGTAGTGGGGCTGCTCATTGGTGTGCCAGATTGGGCCAGGGATGACGGCCGTTTACCCGCTGGTCTCTGGCTGCCACCTGATGATCCAGGCAATAGTTGGGCTAATTTCGTGCGGGAAGCGGTGGAACGATATAACGGCCGTATCAACCATTGGATCATCTGGAATGAACCCGACATCGCCGACCCCACTGCTCTCGGTCACACTTGGGATGGCTCTGTGGAAGATTTTGTCCAGTTACAGCGCGTGGCTTATCTGGTGGCTAAAGAGGGCAACGCCAACGCAGTTATCCACTTGCCCGCCTTCACCCATTTTTGGGACCCCACCTATTTTGATCGTTTTTTAGCGACCCTAACAGCCGATCCTGCGGCTGCCCAGCATGAGCATTACTTCAATGTGGCCACTGCCCACCTCTACTTCCAGCCCAACAGCATCTACGACATCATCCAGACTTTCCAGGCCACCATGGGCGGTTACGGACTTAGCAAGCCCATTTGGTTGGTAGAAACCAATGCGCCACCGATTGATGATCCTACTTGGCCTGTGCCCGATTGGACGCTTTCCGTAACGCAGAATGAGCAAGCAGCCTTTGTGCCCCAGGCCTTGGCCTCAGCCCTGGCGGCTGGCGCAGAGCGCATGGCTCTCTATAAGTTGAAGGACACACCTGATGATCGGGCCGCCAATCCTGAACCTTTTGGTTTAGTGCGGCAAGATGGCCGTCGCCGTCCGGCCTATTCCACCTATCGCTTTGCCATTCGCTATTTGGCGGGGGTGACGGCCGTTAGCCGGGAACGGTGGGATGGGGTGGGGCAAATCCGCCTAGATCAGGATGAGCAGCGGACTACGGTCTTGTTTGCACGGCTGCCCCAGCCGCAGCAGGCGCAGGTGGTGGCCGCTAGTGAGACGGCCGTTCTGGTGGACATGTGGGGCCAACGGCAAACTGTCACAGCTGAAAATGCCACATACACCATTGAACTGCCAGGTGCACTCTGCACCCAGACGATTGGCGACTACTGTATGATCGGCGGCACAACTTACTATTTGGTACAGACTGTGGCCGAAGATAGCGACGTTTTGCCTTCGCCAACGGCCGTTCCCACTTTCACGCTCACCCCGCAGCCAGCGACGGCGACCAATACGGCCACACCAGCGCCCACGGTCACACCCACAGCCGCCGCCATAGACACGGCCACGGCCGTGCCCACCCATATAGCCACCACAGTACCCACACCCAGCAGCACACCAACAGTTGTGAGGATAACGGCCGTGTCCCCCACCAGCACCATCCTACCCCCTAACATCGGGCCAACTGTGCCTCCTTCCTGTAAAATGTTATATTTGTTGGGAAGCGCTGTCTTATTGGGGAGCAGCCTTGGGTTATGGTGGTGGAAAAGTGGCCGAGCCTCCTCAATTATCTGACATATCCTATTGCCTGGAAACAATTCGATTGCACTGTCCAAAATGCCAGTTTCGTAAGAAATCGGTTTGTAAATAGTACTTTAGTACACATTTGAGGATTTAATGCTTATAATTGGTATGTCGTTAGAATAATTGCATCTGCAACCTTAACAACCCTGCTGTACTCATAAGATGTAATGGTTTCATTTTATAGTTTATATGGAGTTAATGTAGTTATGAAACGTTATTGGTCAAGAAATGGTCGAATCTTTGTCCTTGGTGTTATCCTCCTCAGTTGTACAATCCTTTTTAGCCCCATCATCCCCCACACATCTCTTAGTCCTGTTCATGCTGCCGCCCCCTGCACTGGCGGCGGTAACATTACCGGTACTGTCTTCCGCGATTATGATGCCAACGGTGCTGACGCTGGCGCGCTCGAACCAGGTGTCTCGAACATCATCGTGACCGCTTATGACAGCAGCAACACTGACGTAGCTAGCTGCGAAACAAACGCTAACGGTGCTTACGACCTCAATATTGCCGTTTTTCCTGTGCGCCTGGAAATCAGCAACATTCCTACCTATTTACAATCTGGCCCAGCTGGGGCTGACTCGGAAACCACGGTTACTTTCGTCAGCGGCCCAGCTAGTGGCGTAGACTTTGGTCTAGCCAACCCTGCTCAATACTGCGAAGCGGCCACTGATCAACTGGCTACCACCTGTTTTGTCAACGGCAGTGCCGAAAATTCTCCTGGTGGCCCCAATGATACCTTGGTACGCTGGGATTACATTGAACGCGGCGATACGACACCGCCTACGCACATCTCCGAGCGCGATCACATTGGCAGTGCCTGGGGTTTGGCCTATGATCCCCTGAACCAAGATTTGTACACGGCCGCCTTCCTCAAGCGGCATGTGGGCCTCAAAAATGGACTAGGTGCCATTTTCCTGACTGATCCCATGACTACGACTGTTAATGGTTCCCTCTTTGTCGATGTTACCGCCCCTCCCTTCAACCTGGATGTAGGTGAGATTGGCACTGATGCCGTCCGGGGCTTGGTTGCCGATCCTTCTGCGCGTAGTAATGACCCGGCTGCTTTTTACATGGTTGGTAAGGTGGGCCTTGGCGATCTCACTATCGATGAAAACAATCAAGCCCTGTGGTTTATTAACCTTTTCGAGCAGACGCTCCATTCTCTGGAAATGGATAGCCTTGCTTTGCAGACCTTCTCTATCCCGACCAACCAGTGTAGCAGCTATACAACAATTAAACTCAATGCCGGTGGGGCTGATTTTGCTACCTTAGTTGGTTCAGACTGGGAGGGTGATGGCTACCATGTGGGTGGAACCACTGGAACTACCAATGCACTCAGTGCACCTTACAACACCGATCGGACGGATTCCTCTTTTGAGTATATGGTTCCTCTGCCTGATGGGGATTATGATGTGACCCTCTATGTTTATAAAAATAATCCTCCTACTATCACTTTTGATGCCACAATTGAGGGAAGCACCCAAACAATTTCTGTAAGTGGCAACACACCATACAGTGAAACGCGTAGCATTACCGTCAATGATGGCCTGATGAATTTCACCTTTGACAATCCTGCACCAGGCAGCACACCAACTATCAACGGTATCGAAATTACAGCAGCTACTAGTGGACAGCAATTTAATGACACGGCCGCTTTTGCCCTCAAAGCTCATGATGGTGCTATGTACATTGGCCTGACCTGTACTGCTGAATACTCTCAGGATAGTGCCGATTTAGATGCCTATGTCTTCCGTCTCGACGGCGGCACATTCACTCAGGTTGCCACCTTCGATTTGGACTATACTAAAGGTTGGGCTTCAGATAGCGGTAGTTGTGAAGATAACGGCACCAGCGATTGGCATCCTTGGGCTACGAGCCTTCCCGATGGCTGTGCCAATTCGGAAGAGCGCACTGTCTGGCCTCAACCTATCCTCTCTGGCATCGAATTTGATATAGATGATTCCCTTATTCTTACCTTTATGGATCGACTCGGACATCAATTGGGTAACCTAAACTGGGAACTAACAGGCACTTCTGATAGGCGGGAGGGTGTCATCGGAGGTGATATCCTGCGCGTGCATAATGACGATGGCACCTACCAATTAGAGAATAATGGCACGGCCAGTACAACGGCTGCCTGGCAAACACCAGATAATGGAGTGGGTAACGGCGAAGGACCAGGAGGTGGCGAATTTTATCAGGATGACGTATCTCCACCACGCTCTCACCGTGAAATTTCTGTAGGTGGTATTGCCCACATTTACGGCATCGGTGAGGTTGTAGGGACTGTGATGGACCCCATAGGCGATCCAGAAGCTGGTGGCGTTATGTTTTTCAATAATATAACTGGTTCCAGCACGACCGATCCCTTCGATGAACAATCCTTTAATGGCTATGAGGTTTATGAATCTAGCGGCAGTGTAGCTACCTTTGGTAAGGCTAATGGCATTGGTGACTTGGTGTTATTGTGCACGGCCGCTCCCATTTCTCTGGGTAACCGCGTTTGGATCGACACTGATTTAGACGGTGTGCAGGATGCGAACGAAATAGGTTTCGATAACGTAACCGTCGGCTTGTACGATGTCAATGGTACACTCCTGGCTTCTATGGTCACCATCACCGACCCACAAGGCAATCCTGGTTTTTATCAATTCATCGGCGATGGAATGGATGGGGCTACTTGGGTCAACGCCAATGATGCGGTACTACCTAACACTGATTACACTATCGCTATTTTCGACAGTGAGTTTAGTGGTGGCGACCTCGATGGTTACAATATGACTATCAATGATCAAAACCCCGACGCCTTGGCCACGCCTGACATTCGGGATTCAGATGGTGTCGGGGTCACAGTGGGGGCCGGGCTTAACGCAGCCACACGCGGCATTAGCCTCACCACAGGCGCACCAGGAGCCAACAACCACACTTATGACTTTGGTGTTGTCCAGGTAGATGCCGACTGGGGCGATGCACCTGATGGCATTTTTGGCTCCTATCCTACTTTATTGGGAACTGGTTCCACAGCCTACCATCTCCTCATCCCCACCAATAACCCCTTTATGGGTGCTTGTGTAGACAGCGAAGTGAATGGCCAGCCAGATGGCATGGCCACAGGTGATGATATTGGCCCACCCGGCACAACAACATTAGGCACATGTGTCGGCAACGATGATGAAGATGGCATTGTCGGCCTGGGTACACCGCTCGTTCCCGGTGAGCCTATGTTTCCTATAACGGTGGATATGACTGCTTCTCCGGCTGCTTGTTTACTTAATGCCTGGATAGATTTTAATGATGATGGTGATTGGGATGACCCTGATGACCAGATCTTTGCCGACCAAAATCTGGGCATGGGTACGGTACACAATCTCACCTTCGCTGTGCCCGGTTCTGCTGTCGGCGGTATTACCACTAGCGCCCGCTTCCGCTGCAGCACCAGTTCTGGCCTCACGCCTACCAATGCCGCCCCCGACGGCGAAGTTGAAGATTACCAAGTGAACCTGGCGTTGGCCCGAGATTTTGGTGATTTACCGGATACCTATGGCACAATAGATTGTACAGTGAATGCTGCTTGTCATATCATAAATGACATCAGGTTGGGTGTAATTGTTGATGCAGAGTTGGCAGGTAGTCCCGATGTGGCTGCGATGGGTGACGATGGCACCTTCAGCGATGATGAGGATGGCATTGTGTTTACGGCCAGTGGCGGAACCTGGGGCGACGGTACGGGGGATGTAAATGTCACGGTAAGTGGTGGCAATGGCTGTCTCATTGGTTGGATAGACTTTGATGGTATGACGGGCTTTAGCAATAATGTGCCAGACGGTATTGGTACGGTACCTGAACATATCTTTACCGAATTCCTTGGCCCAGGAACAACATCATTGTCCTTCTCAACGCCAGCTTCTACTACTGGTGGGGGTACTTTTGTTTATCCCCCCGTACTGCATATGCGCTTCCGGCTGTTCCCCCCCAATGATCCCCTATTTGCAAGCCTGCCTCAGCAGCCGAATGATGTTAACGGCTGCCCGAATGCTGCCAATGACACGACCGCTATGGCAGCAATTTCCGTAGGCGAAGCCAGTAATGGGGAAGTTGAGGATTATGTGCAAGGCTTTGGGCCAACGGCCGTTGGCCTACAATCGCTCAGCCTCTCCCCCTCCCCCAAGGTGCTGGTCATTGTGCTAGCCCTCTTCGTCGTCCTGGTCGGTCTCAGTTGGGTTGTTCTCCTCCGCCTGCGTCGGGACTGATGGAAACGGCCGTTTTCTAATTGATATTAAGCGAGAGGTGCTTTCACCTCTCGCTTTTTTTATCGTTATTTGATTGAGGAGGATACGGCCGTTGTCCTCACACCCAGCCAAGCAACCCAAACCTAAACTAAATTCTAACCTAAAACGACCACTTAATTAGAAATTGTCATGTTATACTGGCCCGAAAACCATACATAATTGGTTAATAAATCTATGTTTGTTGGGAGGTAACAAAATGAAGAAAGTTATAGGGACTACGATATCTATTTGTTTTATTTTATTGATAGTTGTTACTGTGTGGGCTCTACCTACGGCGGGAACTATTGATGGTGACCCGAGTGATTGGAGTGATGCTACTTGCATAATTGATGATGGGGGTGTGGATGATGAAGCTTCTCCAAAGCGAGCCGATATCACAGAATTTTGTGCCCATGTAGATATGGACTATATTTACGTGCTAATGGCCTGGGACAATACAGGTTTTTCTGGTGGTAATGCTTCTACAGCAGGTACACGATTAGATATTACTGGAGATGGTGCTTTTGATTTTATTATTCTAGGGTCGTTAGAATCAGATCCTCCCACTCTTAAGAGTTACTCGATTGGTTCTTGCCCAGGCGGTGCCTGCACAAATGCTGATGACATATGTTCAAGTACTGGTGGTGGTGGCGGGCTATGCACGGGTGCGCTTGCCGCTATTGGAACCACTTGGGATGATCCCTTCGATCCAACCCCAGGACACGGCGGCGGTAATGTTTGTGAAGGTACTAACTGCACTTCGCAAGATGCCTTTTTAGAATTAGCTATCCCCTGGTCTCTGCTTTCACTACCAGGGCCTCCAAACCCTCATGTTTTTGGCGATTTTGGCTCTTATCCCTCTGGGCCTGCACAAGCACCTAAAGATACGGTTAATAGCGGTAATAACGGAATTACCTGTCTGCCAGATGGAACGTGTTATTTTTCAATACCAACAGCTATTACACTAAATACGTTGGAGGCTGCATCAGCTAATAATCTTATCTTGGTTGGTCTCGGAATTGGCTTGTTGTCTTTGACAATCATCTCAATAGTCTTGCTCATGATTCGTAGACATGTTAAAAGGTCAGTACTGGAGGCACGTAGACATTAGTACTCTGACAAACTTCTATTGTAGGACAGATGCGATAGCTTCTGCAAGGTGCGCCGCGTTGTCTTATCTGTCAATAGGTGTTTGGCGCACCACTAGTTTAATCTGCCTTTTCTAAATATGAGTGAAAAATTTGAAAACACCCGCACAATTGTGCGGGTGTTTTGTAGAAAAGGATCAAACGATAATCCAATCATATTGTTATTAAAATCCTCTTATCAGCAGTATGAACATGGTTTACCAGAGTAGAGTTATGCTAGGCTATGGCTACCTAAAAATCTCATCTAGATTCTCTCTGCCCATCGCTGGGGCTGCTCTCATGAGCATACCCCAAACTGGCCCGCCTCTCAGTCCCGAAGGGCTGCTCAGAAACTGGTCAGAGCCGCGAAGCTTTCTTGTTTGAACAGGGTGCATACAAGATGCACTCTGGCTCACTCCATTCAGGCAAATGTTGAGGCTGCAATCTGATACACATGACTGTCCCGACCAGCTCCATCAGGCCGTGTGCCAACCTGGATGCCACCTATTTTTTCTACAGCACGTTATGAACGATAGTTTTCGGCGCCAACAAGAAGGACAACGTAATCTACGAACTGGAAGGCATGTTGCAACATCAACCTCTTCATTTCTCCATTGTAGAGGCCGCCCCAGTAGGCTCGGGCCAGAAAGGTCCAGCCGATTTCGATTTCGCTTTTCTCTTTGTGGTAACCATGATAGCGCGACGAGCCAATAACTTGTTGGGTTTTGGCATCAGTAGCGATTAAAGTGCTACCAGCGTCCAGTGCCTCTTGAAAGAACGCCTGAAACATAGCTTCTTCATGACGGTTCTTGACAGGGTGTTGCTCCCAGATAAGCGGATCTGAAGCAACATCATATAAAGCATTGTAATCGTCTAGACGAAGGGGGCGGAGGTTAACCAAGTTGCCCCGTAGAACTGGTTGCAAATTAAAGGACATTTATTGTTTACTCCAACGCGTGTGTCAATTCAGCAATCAGCACCATATTAACAAGATCATAAAACAGTTCTAAAAAGGTGACTTGGCGATGTTCCCGAGGGTCAAGAATATTGCGGAGCACCTGCCACCAGCGGCGGAAATTACGTCGAATTAGGGTCATATTGTTTCCTTTCTTTCATATCAATCAATGAGAACGGATACGTTCCCTTGTCTAAGTGCGGAATGCTCCAAAAAAGAATCCGGGTCCGCGTCCCCCAGAAAAGTCACATTAATCTCTATGACACACATCACGCCGATTTTATATCTGATCACGCCAAAGGGCATTGTAAAGCGGAGTTTTGCGTTCTATCATACGTGCAGTTTTATACAAGCCACATTCACTTTGCTTTTGCAGCAAGATACTCACAAGTTCCTTTGCTCGCTTTTGGCACAAGATTCTCGGGTCTACGAACAAGTAGGACTGGCAGTCCTTGCGCTTTAGCCATGACTATCTCTCTGAATTTAGGACTGCCAGTCCTCAAACTCAATATTCACTGACAGGTTGTTCGTGCACCCAAGATTCTCCGTTCATTTGACGAAACGGCCGTCTCCCCATAGACTAGCAGTTTGCTCCGCGCCCAACACGAATGACTGGACACTGTTTACTGCTTACTGAATACTGGAGGTTCTATGATCATCGGTATGGATTTTGGTACGACGAATTCGGGGATGGCAATGTATGACGGCCGTTCCGTCAACCTCATCGCCCTCGATCCCAGCAACCGTAATCCCCGTGTAGCCCGTACCGCCCTTTACATCACCAACGACCACAGCCTGACCATTGGGCGAGGCGCTGTTGACCAATATTTCGAGCAAAATATTGGCCGAGCCGTCAAAATGCAAAAAGTGTGGTTGGGTGAATTGGAAGTGTATGGCGCAGATATGTTCTATGTCACCGATGCTTATGCCTGGATAGACGTGTACTCACCCGGTCGCCTCTTCCTCTCCATCAAAACGGGTTTGCGTAACGCCGATTATGCCGGAACCGTCGTTGGTCAATATTATTACGCCCTCGAAGACCTCATCTCTCTCTATATGAACATCACCAAAATTCGGGCCGAGCAGCAGTTGGGCCAAGAGTTGCGGCAGGTGGTGCTGGGCCGCCCCGTGCGCTTTGCCGCCGATCCAGAAAATGACAAGCTGGCTCAGGCACGGCTGCTGCAAGCTGCCTTCCGCGCTGGCTACGAAAAAGTTTACCTGCAATATGAACCCATTGCCGCTGCCTTCAGCTATGAGAGAGAGATTGAGCATGAACAGAACGTCCTTGTCTTCGACTTTGGCGGTGGTACGCTGGATGTGACAGTAATGCGCTTGGGCGATCCCAAGCGGCGGCAGGTGTTGGCGACGGGCGGTATTCCAGTGGCGGGCGATGTTTTTGACCAGAAGATTGTGCAGGCCAAGCTGACGCGCCATTTTGGCAAGGGCAGCGAATATGGCCCGCGCCACAAAGCCATGACTGTGCCCCAGTGGATTTACGATTACTTTTCTGATTGGCAGACGATCCTGGAGCTGCAAACGGCCGATAATAAACGCCTCATCCGCGATATTGCCCAATCAGCCCGGCGGCGTTGGCAAATCGAAGCCCTAGAAAGCTTGGTTTCGAGCAACTATGGCCTCAAAATGTTTGACATTGTGGAGCAGGCCAAGCGGCGCATCTCTGACAAACATGGCACCGAAATTTTGCTGGAGGGCGAGGGCTTCAAAGTGCGAGAGTTCATCACCCGCAGCGAATTTGAGGCCGTTATCCGCAACGAAATTGTTTCCATTGACCAGCATGTGGATGAAGTGGTGGCCCAATCGGGCCTGAAGCCAGAAGAGATTGATGTCGTTATTCGCACCGGTGGCTCAGCCCAAATCGCGGCCTTTTATGAGATGCTCGGCCGCAAATTCGGCGAGGCTAAAATCCGCAGTTTGGATACATTTAGCAGTGTCACTTCTGGTTTGGGCATCATTGGGCATGGCCTTGAGGTCGGCGAGATTGATTTGCCCGTCTATACACCGGACAAGCTGGCCTATTCTGCACCCGATATGCCCCATTCACGCCCTAATGTCAGTCCCATCAATCTAGACATTATGCAGCGACGTATCGCTGTGGCCGAAGGTGCGGTGGAGGTGGGGATCACGGATGCTGATTGGGGATTGGTGCTGTTGGATGAGGGCGGAACGGTAACGGCCGTTCCCCTTCACTCAACCCGTCTACAACAATCTGAACCAATTCCACTGCCTCAACCTGTCGTTGACCTCCAAATTGCCGACCTTGATAATCAACTGCTGCTCATCACCAGCAAATACCGCTTCCTACTCATCAGCCCCCGCCAACTGCTGGAACTGCAAGATATGGAATTGGCCATTACCAACCTGCACCAATTTGAAAAGGAAGAAAAAATCATCGCTGTGGGCAATTGGACACAGCTTAAAACATATAAACGGCTGCTGCTCGTAACATCCACTGGCTATGCGCGTCCCTATCCTTTGGATGTGCTTATTCCCAGCATCGAAGCCCCAGTGCCGATGAAGTTTGACCAACCATTACCGGCTATTGTGGTGGCCATGCGCGGCTTGAATGGAGATGAGGGGGAGTTGGTGCTGGTCACACGCAAGGGCAAGGCGGCCCGGTTCTCCCAATCAGTTTTGCGGACATCAGGGGTGCAACTGCTCAATTTAGGTGCGATCATAGATGATCGGGTGAATGGCGTGATGCTGGCCCAGCCGGATGATGAACTATTGGTGGTGACGGTGGATGGTTACGGCCGTTTCCTACACATCCCCCGGATCGATGCCCCACCCAAACTAAATGCCAAACCCAAATCCATCATCTCCCGTCGTAGTGATGTTGTCGGTGTTGGTCGTGAGGGGGATCGCCTCATCACCTCATTGTGGTTGAGTCAGTTAAACGATATACAACTCCCCCACGATAATGCCACCAAAACCTACCCCTTCCTTAACTTACAAAAAGAGGAAACCGTCCAAGCTATCAGGAGAATACATCATGACTAAACATCTTATCCTTGTTGCCGGTAATATTGGCTCTGGTAAAACCTCCCTCACAGAACGCATTGGTGCTAGATTAGGCTGGCAAACAGCCTTTGAATCCGTGTCAGACAATCCTTATTTGGCTGATTTTTATACCGATATGCAGCAGTGGGTGTTTCATTTGCAGGTTTTCTTTTTAGGTCATCGTGCCCGGCAGCACCTTGCCCTGGCAAACAGCCCCCACTCAGCCATTGCCGACCGCAGCATTTATGAAGATGCCACCATTTTTAGCCGAGCGTCGCTGCATTTGGGCAATATGGATGAGCGAGGCTATCAGGCCTATCGTGATGTGTTTGATCTGGTGGTGGAGTCACTGCCTAAGCCAGATTTACTGCTTTATCTGAAGGCACCCGTACCCGTGCTCATGGATCGGATTCATCAGCGTGGGCGGCAGATGGAAAGTGGCATAACGGCCGATTACCTCTCCCTTCTCGACTCTTTTTATGACGAATGGATGCAGGTGTTCGACCTCTGCCCCGTCCTAACCATTCCCGCCGCCGACCTCGACTTTGTCAATAAACCACACCACCTAGACATTGTGATTGAGCGGATTCAAGACCGCTTGGCTGGGCGGGAAGCGGTCGTATTTCCCCAATGAGGCAAAATCCAATCTCCTTGTCAATAACGGCAGCAAATCTCATTGTTGGCAAAAAGTTTTACGATCTCGACAACTTGCTAATGTGCATTTGACGGGCGTGTTGGAGCGAGTTAGTCAAAGCTTTACAGATATTGTGTAGAGACGTAGCCCGCTACGTCTCTACCACTTAACCATTAACCGACGTGCAGCACCTCCGCGCCGCGACCTTGTTGGATGAGGGGAATATAGGTTTCTAGCTCTTCTTGAATGGCAGGATCAGTCAAGTCAATGGTTTGGCCTCGTTCATGAGACATATAGGCGGCCATGACCAATTTCATGATTTCCAGACCATAGTTCCAGTCGAGGAAGGCGTCTTTACCCGCTAGAAAAGCCTGCATGGCATCTTCAGTTTCGTCAGTATAGCCATATAAATCAGGCTCATTGTACTGCACAGCCAATAAGCCCCGCGAAGCAGTGGCTTTTTCCAACGCGGTTTCAGCATCGGCAATAGCCTCGGCGGCAGCATCGCCAATGAAGACCTCAAGCGTAGAGCGCAGGGTGTTTACTTCGAAGGCATAACCCGGCCCCATGCCGTCCATAAAGAGACGCAAACCCTGCTTCTCAAACATCCAAGAGTCAGTAAACTGGGCTTTGACCAACTGACCCGTTTCCGGGTTGCGGAAGGTGACCATACCGGTGGCAAAATCTTCGGCAGGGACTTTGCTGTAGTCCACCCCCCGTTCGTTGAGCAGCTTTTCGCGCCAGAAGGGCTGGCCCCATTTGAGCAGAGCGCAATCGGCCGTTATTGATACCGGCTCCAAAAATGTGGGTGGCTTACCAATGGGCGTCAGCGCATACCAACCCACCGCAATGCTGTGGCAGCCCATGTCAGATAGAACACCGCCACCTTGCTGGGTGGGGTCCCAAAACCAGGGTTCATGTGGCCCGCCGTGCTCCTCAGCCGAGCGAGTAAGCACCAGCGGCCCCATCGTCTTTTGCTGTGGCGCAAGCTGGGCCAACTGCGTTTTGATAGGCTTCATAAATATCTGGTTTTCAAAGTAGGCGGTACGTAAGTTGACCTCCTCAGCCAGATCAACGAGGCGGCGAGCTTCGGCTACGTTGCGGGCCAGAGGCTTTTCACAGATAACGCCTTTGAGGGTCGCCCCCGCTTTCACAGCAGACACGATCTCTTCCATGATGGCCACCCGTGTGAAATTGGGTGAGAAGATGGCGATGACATCGACATGATGGGCCATCTCCTCCGTGCTGTCATAGACTACGCAGTTGCCCAAGCCATTTTTGCGAACGTCTTCGGCAAAAGCAGTTGCGCTTTTTCGGGTACGAGAGACGATGCCGGTAATGTCAAGGTCGCGTATCTGCTGGATGGCTCGCGCCTGAAAATAAGCAATAAACCCTGCTCCTACAAAACCAATTTTCATTTTTGCCATAGTATTATCTCCTTCGGAATAATGAACAGTGAATTGTAAATTGTGAATGATAGGAATGATAGCTGAATTTTCGTTTATTTGTAGTTTGGCAGCATTGTTGGGTGCAGTCATGGGATGATGACATTTACGAAAGGACAGATAGCAGCTTATTGCGCTCAGACATTTCGTTGGCTGCCTGAGCTACACCTTGATACTTTGGCAGAGGCTTTGGCTTGGTTACAATATTTTGCTTCCTTTATCTACTGCGTGGCGGCACCAGGAATATAGGACGATGGGTATGCCGAATGACACGATCTGCCACACTGCCCAGCATCAAGCGTTCTAAGCCACCGCGCCCGTGCGTGGCCATCATGACCAAATCAGTGGCTTCGCTTTCACTAATATCGACAATAGCGTGGGCTGGTTCGCTGCCAGTGACCATGATCTCAACCGTCACGCCTAACTCCCGCAACGATTTTGCCACATTGTCTAGATATTGTTCCAACTGTGCCACTTCACCACTGGCGGGTTCTAGCCCTTCAGGAATCGAAACGAGAAGTACTTTGCTGTTAAAGATGGTGGCAAATGCTCTCACGTAGGGCAATACGCGTTCGGCCGTTTTGGAGCCATCAAGCGTGACTAGGAGGTGTTTGAATTGTGAGTCGCGGGTACGCCATTCATCGCTAGGACGAATCAACAAAATAGGAACTGGGGTTAACCGTATCAATTTGCTGGCGACACTGCCAATTAGCCAACGCTCAAGACCAGAACGGCCGTGCGTACTCATAATGACCAAATCTGTGCTATTGTCCTGAGCCACCAGGCCGATCTCTTCCACAATATGCCCAAAACCAACTGCAAAATCAGCCTTAAGGCCACCTCTGTTGAACTGCGATACTATCTGCTCAAGATAGGCTTCACGGTCTGTCCGCCCCCGTAGCATGGGCGCCCCCTGTCTGCCAAGTGGTGGTAACATTTTGGGCTTAGCGGGCTGGATGGACACAAGTGTTGCCTGGGCATCATATTTGTGACAGAGGGTTTTAGCAAGAGACAGGGGTTGTTCGGCGAAAGTAGAGCCATCTAAGGGAATGAGGATATTGTCAAAAGCTATCTCATCATCTGGTCTAGCTCTGCTAGAGGTGTCGGTGGGGAAGGTAGATAAATATTTGCGGCCCAGACGCTTTTCAAAGGGCGTTGGTTCACCTAAACGATTGCGAAAATAGGTAAAAAGTATGTACAGGCCAGGAATTAAGATGAGAAATACCCAAGCTCCTTCAAAGAATCGTTCCCAAAAGATAATGGCGGTCGCCCCAGAAACCAATGTTGCCCCCAGAATGGTGCCAGCTAGGGTAGCGAAGTGGCCCCAAGAAAACTCGGATCGCAGTTGTCTGGATAAACGTTTGACGGCTGCCCAGCCAGTCATCGCTAACAAGATGAACACGCCGGCGGCATAAACAGCTAAATAGGTCTCTTCGTCCGTGCCCAGAGCCAAAAAGCAGAGGGAAACGAGGCCCACTTCGATCCAGGCTGGTTTATCGGCTACATCAAATTTATTGCGCTGCCCAATGACAGCAGGCACGTAATGACGGTATTTCAAGCCCAAGGCCAGGTTTTGCAGCCCTTGGGCACTGGCTGCTGCTGCCGACATTAAGACGGCGATGCCCACTAATGTGCCCAAAAAGGGTAGTGGGGCTGGTAATAGTTGATCCATCGTTTGCGTGAATACAGAGACATGTTCATTGGTGGGATCAGACAGTTGGAGAATGGCTGGGCCAACGACTAACATGGTGATAGAGGTTGTGCCCATGATGAGCAGCAGACTGCCAAAGGCTTTTCTGCCTTTTTCTTTGGCGGTTCCCCCATAGGCTGGCACCATATTGGCAAAAATCTCAATCCCTGTCATGAGGGCCAAAATACGGGTGTAACCACCGAAGGTGAACTCTAGATATTCTGGGGTAAAGGCTTGCAGATTAAAGTCGGGTAGATGGAAGCCATATTGCCAGATCGTGGCAATGGTCATGATCCACAGCAGTAGTAGGACACCAGCCGTGGCTGGCCCAAAGGCGCGCGCTGCCATTTTGGGGCCACGATTGACGAGCCAACCGATGAGAATGCTGAGGATGATGGCGACGAAGGTGCGGTATTGAAAGCCGAGAAAGGTATTGTTCAAAGGGGGAAAACGGTCGGCTATGAAGGTGACCATGGCGGCGATGCTGACTAAGAAGGTGAGTGTATATTCGATAAAGGTGATGGCCGCATTGACTTTGACGGCCCAAGGGCCAAATTCTTCTTCGCTGAGGCCGCTGCCGCCACTGCCATCGGTGACCCAAACCATCACTAGACGATACATGGCGGATACGGCAATGACGGTCAAAACAACCAACCAAATGCTAGCTCCAAAGGTTATTTTGGCGACACCGGCTACGACGATTAGTTTTAGGAAGGGGCCAAAAACGTAGAGGGGCGAGGTGGCGGGATCACCGCCGCCCGCGAGGGCACCTTCAAATGAGTTGGTTAGTTTATGAGAGATATGAGCCATATTGTCCCTTTATGATAATGAATAGCTTCTGTGGAAGCTGCCTAAGCCATGAGATGTGTCGGCATTTGGCTAAGGCTGGCACTGAGTTTGTCATACAGTGCCTGGGCTTGGGCAGGGCTGTCACCAATGCAAACAGCCCCAAACTTGCCGAATTCGGATAGGGCTCCCATGAGGTGGAAAACAATCCCTTGTTGGGTTGCGCCATTAAAATGCAAACTTTCTAATACGGCCGTATCTATCAAATCGTCGGGGGTGAGCCCAATTTGTTGCTCGTCATAAATGTTGTCAGAGGCGTAGTAGTAGCGGGGTTGATCGGCCCGATTGTAGAAAAGGCCATCTTGGAGGTTGTAACGGCCGTTGGTCAAAAATTGCAGCATCAAAAAGGGGTGGGTCGTACCCCCCTTACGCAGGTTGATCTCGATGGCATAATGATGCCAACCATCCTCCTTTTTCACTGAAATGAAATCTATGCCAAAACGGCCGATAACCCCCGCTCGTTTTAATATCTCACCGATATTGTGGCCGGCTTCTTGAATTTCCAAACGGTAGGCTTCATCGGCTGGAAAGGTACATCCCAAAAAGATTTGCCCTGAAGGGCCACCTAGCACTTGATCATGGGTTGAGATCACCTCCATCTTCCCTTGGGGCGTTATGCGACACTGTACGGAAGGGGATCGCTTCTCCTCCCCATCAATCCAATTTTCTACAATGCCGCCCATCTCACCAAACTTGGCCCGGTACTGCTCCCAAGTTTCAGTTTGTGCCTCAAAACGGATTTTCTTGGGTAGTTTTTGGCCCACCCATTGGCGAATACCGTTGCCTTTGTCAGGGCATCGGTGGAAAGAGAAGATGGCATTGCCTTCTCCAGAAAAGCCATCGTTGAGTTTGATCACAGCCCGGCGCAGCAAGGGGTGACGGCGTTTGAGGTCAGCCAAAGCTTCCATGATGTCCTGTTCGTCGCGTAAATGTTCTGCCCCATCAGGTAATGAAATGCCTGATTGGCGAAATACCTCACGACCATGACTTTTTGTGCCCCAATAGGTCAGGGCCGGGTCGCAGGCGTATAAGGGGATGTCTATAGCAAGGGCTAGTTCACGCTCCCATGATGTCGCATTGAAACAGGTGATATGGGCATCATGTGGGGCCATTATATTCTCACGGATGCGTTGCAAGAGACGCGGCCGTTGCAATATCTTGAGCGTTAGGGGCTGGGTAGAACTATCATGGCAGTTGAGCATGGTGAGCCGCCGCCGTGCATGTTTGCCCGGTATGCCAGGCAGCAAATGCAAATAGTAATCAATAATAGTGTCATGAATGGGCTGGCTGGTAATGTAGATCACTTGGGTTCGCGGCAGTTGCAAGAGCATCAACAGGCAAAGCATCCGTTCTTCGTAATGATGAATGCCGGAGATTTTAGCCAGTTCTTCAGCATTAAAGCTAAGACTGGGTACAACGACAACGGTTCTTGGCTTCAGTGGGTCATCTTGGAACCGTTCAAACATAGGGCCTAATCGCTGTTGCAATTGGGCAAATTGGGCTTCCTTTGCTGTCTGTGAGCTATCCGACTTAGAAGAAAAATGAGTTGATAGGGTTGCATCTGCTGTTTGTGACATACTGTCCTCCTCAGGGAAATGTCAGGCCAAGATGACCGTTGTCTATATCTGTATGTGATTGTTGGACAATCACTACGTTGTTTTACTGAGTGGTAATTGCTAACCAAATGGTCTCAATGAGCAGGCCATAGTATACGCGAAGATGGGAAATGTGTGCCAGAAATGGGGAAACGGCCGAGCTCATAGCTGCATGATCAGCGGACAAAAAAAGTTATAGACACCATTTCTGTCAACTTAAGAGGGTTAGAGTAATCAGTAATCAGTCCCCAGAGAAATCCGCTACTGATTACTGCTCACCGACAACTGCTTAAGTTGACATGTATGCTCACGGTCCATCTGGAATGATTTTTTGAGGCCAGGTAGCTAATATTTGTTGAGCCAAATTACCAGGCACCGTGGCTAATTCGACAAAAGCTTGGCTGGTATGTGCGTCAGTAGGCGTATAGATGACCAAAGTGAGACTGCCCACACTTGTTAGAATACGAGATTCCACAGCGAGGTAGTTTACAGGCCCCCAATCAGGATGATTGAAGCTGTACTTCAGCCCACCGCCCGTGTAATCTTCTTCTTGCCAGTAGATTTCTTCCCAGCGCCAGCGAAAATTACCCATTTTGCGCAGATGGCTGATAAGGTGTTTGCAGTATGGGGTGGAGCGATAAAGGATGGTGTTGCCCCGAAACAGCAAAATATTGTAAGTGGCAACGGCTTCCCATATTTTCCGACCAACTAGTTCTTGGTAGCCTATATCTGGGTCAAAGATGATGCGTAAAATGTTGAAGCCTATGGGGTGTTCGTAGGCTTTCTCAACTATTGATTGGGGTAGATTGAGGAAGGAAAGCAGCATCGTGTTCATGGCGATAGCATCCGCGTAAGCGTCTACGATGAAGAATGGCAGCCGGATGTCGTGGATATCGACCAATAGTTTTTGCAGGACAGATTCGGGTGGTGTCTGTGAACGGCCGATCTGATAGCGATCAATCCCCGTCGAAGCATCAAAAAAGCCCTGCCGTTCCATTGTCGTCAACTTTAAGGCATCTGCCAGCGACACCAATTCATTTGGGGCTAAATTTTGCCGTTCACCCCGTTCTATCTTGCCAATGACATCCACTTTTAATTTCTGATTACCGCCTTGCCCTGTTTCAGTACTTAACCGCTCTCGCGTCCAGGTATGTAGGTTTTCATCCAGATGATCTTCCCGTAAGGCTCTGACTAAATTACCAAACTCTTTTTTATCCATCGCTTTTCCTTATTCTCTACATTATATATTGCTTGTGGTGTGTTCAGGTTATCTGCGCGGACAAGCGGAGTTGCTAATTTTAGAAACCTGTCCTGCTGAAATTAACAAGCATGATTGTGACATTATAAAGGGTCTGTTTTAACAGGAGCAATTTCTTTTATTGACCGCCAGCGTATGCTAATCAAAAAGCTCTGGATAAGGAAGGAGGACCTCATGAAAAATAATACATCTACAGTATCGTCAACGCTGCTTCAATATGCAGATGGGCCCAAATAGCTTCTTCTTCCAAGAAGACCTCGCCCCAACTTATGCCAACGGCCGTTATGCCGAATTGCGCGTCTCATCATCGGGTGATGTGCTGTTAATCGACCTGCGCGACGAGAATCTAGAACAGCTAAGTCATTAAGGGGAAGCAAATGGCTACAAAGCCCAATTTTCCTGGATGGCGGTTTTATCTGTTGTGGGTCGTTATCAATTCAATCGTCATGATTCTGACTGAATTCGCTGATTTTATCTTGATAATAGGTCTTGCCGTTGCTGGACCTTCCGCAAGTGCTTGGAACTCGCTAGAAATTTTACTACTTGTTGCCAAGTTTTCATTTTTCGCTTCAGCTTTTTTAGGGATTGGGCAATGGCTAGCGATACGGCCGTCATCATATCGAATTGTACCTTTGCCCTAAAAAGGACAAGCATAACAAGGAAAATAGTATGGCTGGTATAGACGCTCTCTTCTTTTTGGGTCTTTATGGACTATCTCTTCCATTTGTCATTGTGCTAAGTGAAGGCTATGTTTTGCAACATTTGGGTTGGAAGCCAAATCCGTTCAGGACATCATTGGCGATGTTTCTAGCATCTCTTGCTGTCGCTTTCACCTTAAAGTATGGTGGGGACTATCTAGCATACACTTTGCTGGGACGGGATGCAGTCAAAGTTATCAGGCCCCTTTACATCCTCACATTTATTTCAACCTTTGTTATTGATGGTATCATCATAATGAGTGTTGGCAGATCACACTATGAAAGTAGGGTCATTTGGTGGATGGCTATTATGACAAATATGGTAGGCTATTTAATGGTCGTTGTAACCGCTGGCTTCTGGTTAACTGTAGCTATTTTGCTACGATATACATAATCTAATGAATGATTTCCATGAATTTGAGAACTATGATGGTCTGGGCTTGGCCGACCTGGTGCGGCAAAGGGACGTGCAGCCGCTTGAGTTGGTGGAGGCCGCTATTACTCGTATTGAAAAGCTGAACCCACAATTAAATGCCGTCATTCACAAGCTGTATGAGCAGGCACGACAGATAGCCCAATCGCCTTTGCCGAATGGCCCCTTTGCTGGTGTGCCCTTTTTGCTGAAGGATTTGCTCAGTGGCTATGCGGGCGAACCGCTGCGCAATGGCAGCCGCTTTCACCGCCATCAGGTAGCGGCGGAACATAGCGAACTAGTGCGACGTTATTTGGCGGCGGGGCTGATTGTACTAGGCAAGACGAATACGCCAGAGTATGGCATTACGGCCGTTACTGAGCCAGAGCTTTTTGGCCCAACGAGTAATCCTTGGGACTTAACGCGCACATCTGGCGGCTCCAGCGGTGGCTCGGCGGCGGCGGTAGCGGCACGCATGGTGCCCATGGCCCATGGCGGCGATGGCTTGGGTTCAATTCGTATTCCCGCATCATGCTGTGGCTTGCTTGGCCTCAAGCCCACACGGGGACGCAACCCCGGCCTGGATTACAAGCCCTGGCAAGATTTTGTGTGCGAGCATGTGCTAACGCGCTCGGTGCGGGACAGCGCGGCCATGTTAGATGTAACGGCCGTTGCCCCTCCCGTCAACTACCTCCAACAAGTCACCATCCCACCTGGCCAACTACGTATCGCCTATACCAGCCAACCTTTTTTGGGTGACACCGTTGATCCCATCTACCAAAAAGCCTTAGCCGACACGGTAGACTTGTGCCGCGAGTTGGGACATGAATTAGTTGAAGCCGCACCGCCTATTGATGGCCCCGCCTTCGCTCGGGCTGTTATCACCATGCTAGCTAGTGAAATTCGGGCCGACATTGAAGAGGCTGGTCAAGCTATGGGACAAAAGCCGTCGCCCGCTGGTTTTGAGAAAACAACCTGGGCTTTGGGCTTACTGGGCGGTCATATTAGCAGTGCCGATTTGGTGCTGGCGACGCGCTTGATGCAGCGCACAGTCTATCAAGTGCATCAATTTTTCCAAGAGTATGATGTGCTGCTTACGCCGACGGTGGCCCAACTGCCACCGGTGACGGGAACATTACTGCCCACAGGGGTAGAGGCATTGGGCTTGCAGGTAATCGGCCGTTTACGGGCTGGTTCTCTTCTGCAAGCCATGGGCATGATTGACACAGCAGCCGCAGACTCATTCCGTTTTACCCCCTACACACCACCCTTTAATGCCACTGGTCAACCCGCTATGTCCGTGCCGCTGTGGTGGAGCGATGCTGGCTTGCCGCTGGGGATGCACTTTATCGGCCGTTTGGGTGATGAAGCCACCCTGTTCCGGCTGGCAGGACAACTAGAACAAGCCCAGCCCTGGTTTAATAAAGCACCGCCGCTCGTCTCAGTATTCGGTGATCAGTGAACGGTAATCGGTAATCGGTGAATGGTATTCGGTGATCAGTGAACGGTATTCGGTGATCGGTGAACGATAATCAGGAGTGGTTTTGTTGGCAAGTCGTACCGATAACCGCATACGGACTTCGGCTCGCGGGCCTTAAGCTGGCAGTGGCTTTGGCATTCGGTGAGGTCGATTTTGGCTAGGGCAAGCCGCAAAAAATATCAAACCCACCGCCCATGCCAGCAATTAAAATATTCTGGGCTTCATCCAATTCTCTAAAAAATGGCAGTTCTAACATAAACGATTACCGATTACCGATTACCAAATCACTGATCTCCATCTTCATCCAGGGGGCAGTGTTGTGGAAATCAACAACGGCCGTTCCCGGGGCCACCAATTCATCACAAGCAGCCCGCAACGCATCACTTAACGTCATCTCCAACACGGGTAAGGCTTGTTCCAGATGTTCCAGCGTCCGCACGCCCACCAGGGGAGCGGTGATACCGGGTTGATCCTTGATCCACAGCAAGGCCAACTGCACGGGCAGCAAGCCTGCTTCTTGGGCGATGTGGGCGAATTGCACACCCGCCTCAATGCCCCGGGCCGTCACCCGCTGGGCATAAATACCACCCACCAGCGCCGCCCGTGAATCGACTGGATATTTTTTAGCGTCGCTATAACGCCCGGCCAATACGCCCATGCCCATGGGTCCCCAGGGGAAAATGGCCAGGCCATATTTCTGGCACAACGGTACACGCTCATTCTCAATGCGCCGATCCAGCAAATTATAGGGCGGCTGCTCGGACGCAAAGCGCACATACCCTTTGAGTTCGCTCATCATGATCGCTTCCATAATTTGCCAAGCGGGGAAGGTGGAGCAGCCCACATAGCGCACTTTGCCTTGTCGCACTAAATCAGTCAATGCGCTCAAGGTTTCCTCGATAGGAATGTCGGGCGACGGCCGATGCAGTTGGTACAGATCGATATAATCGGTCTGCAAGCGGCGCAAGGAATCTTCGCAAGCTTGTATGATGTGCAAGCGGGAGTTCCCGCCATCGTTGGGGCCAGGGCCAACCTGGTTATACACTTTAGTAGCGATGAGGGTTTGCTGGCGACGGCCGTTTTCCTGCAACGCCCGCCCAATAATGCGCTCACTTTCACCATCGTTGTAACTGTTACTAGTGTCAATCAGATTGATGCCCGCGTCCAAGGCACGGTTGATGATGGCGATGGAGGTTCGGGGTGTAGACGGCCGTCCAAAGTTCGCCGCTCCCAACGCCAACGGCGACACCTTCACTCCCGTCCGTCCTAATGTCCGATAGTCCATATCTGGTTATTGTGAGATAGAGATCCAACGGCCGTCTTGTTGATCAGACTGAATTGCAGCTTCAATAATAGCTTGTGCTTTGACACCGTCTTGAAAAGTAGGAAAAGTTCGTTTTTCGCCTAAGATAGCAGCAATAAAATCATCAGCAGCGCGTGTAAATGCAGATCTAAATGTCTTTGGGTAAGGTGGCAAACTTTCGTCAACAATAGTCCATACATCAGCAGGAATTGTTAAATTTTGGATTCTTTCCTCATTAGCTCGTTTACCGTGAACTGTACACCCAAAAGAAGAGAAATCAATTTCAAGAGTTCCTGCTTCGCCATAGAGAACGACACGCTGTACGAGTCCTCTATCACCTGTATCAGCCATGGCACTGAGATTGACAGTCGCGTGACTGCCATCGGCAAACATCATACCCAACATAGCAACATCGTTAGCAGCTTCGATTGGCTGCCCCTCTGATCCAATACGTGTTTGTAGACTATTTAACCGTCCAGTAACTTTTGTAATATCTCCTACAAGCCAAGCCGCTAAATCAAGCATATGAGGCCCAAAATCACCTAAAATGCCGTTCGCCTGACTTTTATCGAATCTCCAGACGTAACTGTCCGTACGACCATAATTACCTACAAAACTAAATTCACTATGATGTAGACGACCGATATACCCCTCTTCAACCAGTTGTTTAGCATAAAGATACATGGGAAACCAACGAGCAGTTAGACATACCATATGAACAATATCGGCTTCAATGGCTTTGTTAAACATCTCCTGGGCATGAGCTAAGTTTAGAGCCAAGGGTTTCTCGCATAGCACATGTAAACCTGCTTCTAACGCTGCCATCGTTATTGGGTGATGCCAATCATCTGGTGTGGCTATGACAACAGCTTCCACTCCACCATCGGTAATTAGCCCAAGATAGTCAGTAAACACTTGAGGAATGTTATGTTTCTGAGCCGCTTCTTCTGCACGTTCACGGTTTCGTCCGCAAACAGCAACCAGTTCCGCTTGTTTATGGTTAGCAAAAGAAGTTAAATGGGCAAAATCAGCATAGAAACTTGTACCAACTACACCAACATTCACACTTTTAGGCATATCCTTCTCGTCTCCACTAATTTTTATCATTTGTTAGCCTATCAGTGGCTAACAAGCTGTTCTAGGCGATCTACAATTTGGGCGAGGACGGCGAAGGCGGTTTCTACCGGTTCGGGGGAGGTCATGTCCACGCCTGCCAATTTGAGGGCGTCCATCGGATAGAGGGAATCGCCTGCTTTGAGGAAAGCCAGATAATTGTCCACTGTACCCGGTTTCTCAGTCAAGACATCATGGGCCAGGGCGTGGGCGGCGGAAATGCCAGTGGCGTATTGGTAGACGTAGAAGTTGGCGTAGAGATGAGTGTGGAACTGGGCCCAAGTGATGCCGGTGCGTTCGCGGTCCAGGACAACTTCATCGCCATAACCTTCTTGGAAGAGGTCGGCCAGCAGATTGTTCATGATGTCGGCGTTGAGAGGTTGCCCACGCTCCACGCGCTGGTGTAGCTCTAGCTCGAAGCGGGCTAAGGTGGGCATGATGAAGAAGTAGCGGTGGAAGTTGGACATCGCTTCTTCGATAACGGCAATGTGGAAGTTGGGGTCGCTATTGGTCTCAAACAGATGAGCACGCACTAGGGCTTGGTTAAAGTTAGAGGCAACTTCGGCTACAAAGAGGCCGTAGTTGGAGTAAACAAAGGGTTGAGTTTGCCAAGCATAGTAGGAGTGCAGGGAATGACCCAATTCATGGGCCAGGGTGCTGAGGCTAAAGAGATCATCAGTGAAGCTCATCATGATGAAGGGATTTGTGCCCTGTAAACCGGAGGAAAAAGCTCCCATACGTTTACCCTGATTGGGATAAACGTCTACCCAACGCTGTTCCAGTGCGCCGTCACGCAGGATGGAGACATACTCTTTGCCCAGAGGGGCCATGCCTTTAGCGATCCAGTCAACGGCCGTTTCATAACTCAATTTGGGTGGATCGGCCGTTAATGGCGCTTTCACATCATACTCATGCAGTTTGTCATAGCCGAGGGCCTGCCGCCGGATGCGCCAGTAGCGGTGCCAAGTAGGTAGATTTTGGCGAAAGGTGTTGATAAGGTTGTGGAACACTTCGGTGGGGATAAAGTTGGGCGAGAGGGCAGCCTCTAAGGCTGACGAATAGCCGCGTACCCGACTAAAAAAAACATTTTGCTTGATGCCGGCTGCCAGAGCATTGGCCATTGTGTTTTTGAAGGTCAGATGGGCATCAGCGTAACTTTGCCAGGCCGTGCGCCGCACCTCGCGGTCCGCATGAGTGGTGAGCGCGCTAATGGTTCCTTGGGTGATGTCGTGGGTTTGCCCATCACTGCCTTGCGCTGGCGTGAAAGGCATATCGGTATTGGCTAGGATGCCGTGCGTGGCTGTGGCCGTGCCGAAGGCATCGCGGGACATGCTCATGACTTGCTCAACCTCGGCCGAGCGGACGTGGGCCTGCTGCTGGGCTAGGCGATCCAGAAAGTGGGCATAATGGGCCAGTCGCTCTTCTTTTGTCAACCAACCCTGCACGGTGTCTAAGCCTACCGCCAGCAGTTCCGGCTGGACAAAGGACATGGCGGCCAAGGCGCGGGCAAATACCCCCCGCGCCTGATCACTGCGTGCAGCCAGATCGGCATTGTTGCTGTCGGCATTATAGTTTAGGCCAGCGTAGGTGAAGATTTTACGGGCCTGTTTTTGCAACTGTTCAGCTTGAGCCAAACAGTCGGCCAGAACGGCTGGCCCTTCGTGCAAGTGGCCTTTGTATCGGCTGACTTGTTCGATCTGGCTATCTAGTTGGGTAACGGCCGTTTCCCAATCGGCTACCGTTGCAAAAATATTACCAACATCCCAAGTATATTCAACTGGTACTTCACTGCGTTTTGGTGCGACTAGCGTCATTTTTTCCCTCGCTCATAAATTTGTCTAGCTTAAGGCTATTATAGCGGAAACACAAAAGAGGCCGAAACATAAATGTTTCCAGCCTCTTTTTAATGATGCTTTGGCTGATAATCAACCATGCCACTAGTACTCTGACAAACTTCTATTGTCGGACAGAGGCGATAGCTTCTGCAAGGTGCGCCGCACTGTCTTATCCGTCAATAGGTGTTTGGCGCACCACTAGTACTTATTCAAAGCCATATAAAACTGTGTCGGGATGAAAATCTTTCCAGCCAAACCAAAAGACCGTTGTAGATTTGATTCGTTCCAATTCAGTACCAGCCAGCGAACCGTCGGTCGCTGTACCCTTGAAGGCATCCCAGGTGCTGCCCGTTTCCTCATCAGTTAAGGTGAGTGGATCGTCAGTAGCTTGAAAGGTGAGGGTTTGACCATCAACTTGGCGTTTATAGACTGCACCTGCGGCGGCGGTAGGGCTGAAGACAACCAGCAGGTCGGTGTTGTCGATGGTGTCGTTGATGACGGGTTCGTCATTGAGGGCGCTGAAGGGATAGGCAACGGCCGTTTCCCCTACTTCCACCCCAATCACAAACTCCTTCGTATACAGCCGATCGTCGCTCAGTGTTTCCCCAATCACACCGGCTGAGGGAGATGCGTAATAACCGTCGTAACTATCTCGTTTGCCCACACGGAAGCCTTTGTCCAAAGCTACTGTCTCGGGGTGCATGGCCTTCCATTCTTCCCAAGTTGTCATCCACGAAGGTACAAAATCTAGTTTTGTGCCAATTAAATCGCCCTCTACTGATTCGCCCAGCAGCTGACTCCATAAGCTGCCCGTCTGCCGATCATACATGACCAACACATTACGGATAAGTTTGCCCGATACGCCAAAAGTATACTCTTCACCATTGATTTCTCGGCTATACACGATAGCCGTAAAGCAGAGTGGTCACCAAGTGACGGCGATTTTTTCGCCGCCGACGGTGTCGTTGACAATCTCGTGATTGCTCAACAGAGGCACCGAGTAAGCGCGTGCTTCACCATTAAAGGCCACACCAATGACCAGTTCATCAGGGTCATAGGCTTCGTCGGCCTCATCAATGGTAATAAATTCTGGGTTATCAATAGCCGGAATGCCATCGCGGGGCAGCAGGGTAATAATCTCTAAATCAGCATAGTCGGCTTCAGTTTTACGGGGCGTTGGCGTGTTGGTGGCTGCACCTTCACTACCTTCATTATCAGTAACAGGTGCCTGGGTGCTGCTGGCCACATTTTCGCTATCATTTGCGACTGTTTGGTTAGTGGCGGGTGGTGGGACAACGGCCGTTTCGGCCGCTGGTGCGCCACAGGCCACTAGAAACAGTCCTAAAATCAATATCAATGTTCTCTTCATGACAACCTCCTAAGGTAAGTTGTTCTCATTATAAGAAGCTGTATTTTTGTCTCTGTAACCTGGCTACCGGAAACGGCCGTTTCTTAATATTCTTAACCATATCACCGAAATAACTTTTGCACCTTCATGCGCCCTAGGGAAATTCTTCATTTAGCCACTGTCGGCCGTCCACAGGCACATTCATCACCCGCACATCCCAATGCAGATGAGCACCGCTTGAAAGTCCCGTCGAGCCTACTTTACCGATAGTTTGCCCCGCTATCACCACATCTCCCACTTGCACCAGTGATTCTGATTGGTGGAAATAGGCCGTCATGACACCCAGACCGTGATCCAGGATGGTGACAATGCCGCGCAGTTCAAGTGTGCCGCTAAAGACGACAGTACCATTGGCTGGAGCTAAGATAAGCGTGCCGACTGGTGCTGCATAATCTACACCCGAATGGTAGATTTCGATGGGGCCGCCGTTATAAGAGCGGGCATCGCCATAACCAGCACTAATAATGGTGGTGGTGATAGGTGCTTGGAAGATACCTTGCCACTGTTGAGGTTCTGTAAAACGGCCGAAAATTGTGGCTAAAAAGGCGTCTTCCTCAGCTCGTACATCTGGCTTATCATCTACAGCAATAAACTGGGTGCCATAATTGCCGGATTGTACTGGTATCACTTGATTCATAGGTCGCCAGGGCTGGCTGCCTGAGCCAGCCAACTCTAACAGGTAGTCGCCCGGTTCAGCAAAGGCATCCAGCCCCACTAGCGCTACAAAACCCTCGGCAAAGGGTGTGAATTGCAAGGGCTGATTGTCAAAATGACCAGACGGCCGTCCCTCTAATAAATTCTCCACATAAATAGACACCGTTGTGCCAGGAATGATCCTATCTGGCTGAATTTGCACATCCAGCCACTCCCCTGGCAAGAAGCGATAATCGTCTTCACTGGGCAGCCGCAGCCGTTGGCCGGGAAATAGATGGGTGGGAAAAGGTAGATCGTTGAGGGCAGCCACTTCGGCTGGGGCCAAATTATGTCGGGCGGCAATCATCAGCAGGGATTCGCCGGACTGCACCAGGTAGGGTGTGCCCTTAACTGATTGGGGTAGAGCAGAGCCTGTGCGGCTGATGAGAGATAATGTTTGACCCGGTTTGAGGGCGTAATCGGGATGAATGAGGTGGTTGAGGGTGAGGATGTCGGTGACAGTGGTGTTAAAGATGGTGGCAACGGCCGTTAATGTATCTCCTGCCTGCGCTGTGTAAATGGTGGCAATGGCTTCTCCTTCTCCTCCAGGAATGATCAGTTCCTGCCCCACATATAATAAAGAAGTCTCATCTAGCCCGTTGATAGCCAACAGTTCCGCTACCGTCGTGCCAAAAATATCGGCAATGTAGGTTAAATTTTCGCCCTCTTCTACCTTGTGGATAAGGGGGATGGGTGCAGTCGTGTCAGACGTTGTGGAATCGGCCATTGCAGTGGGTGTTGGGTCCTGAGCATAAACGGAAATGAGGGGTGCGAGCAGAAGGGGGATAATAAAGATGACACGGAGAATGGTTGCATTTCTGTTCATAAGAACTCAATGTGATCGCCCACTTTCACTGCTTGCAACCGCTGGGGATGTCCTTCAATGGTATAGCGGCAAGGGGCTTTGGGCACGTAGGAGAGTTTCCAGGGCTTGGCCACAATAGTGTCCACGACTTCGCCAGCATCATTGACCCAGATAACACCCAAATCAAAGGGGACAAAAAGCATATGAATAGAAGTGTTGACCCGATTGTCACTCTTTTCGACAAGCACCAGGCCATCACTTTCGCCCAATTCTTTGCGGAAAGTGAAGCCACGCAATTTGGTGCTGAAACTATCGCACCATTTGGCCTGCGGGATTAAAATTTTGCCGGATTCAACGTGTTTGATCTGCTTGGTTGTTGACATAAAAATGATTATGTGATTACTTTTTTGGTTCGATGCACTCTTAGCTGATCGTATACAGCTTGGACTATAGGTGTGTGAAACGTGTATGGAGGCCGCCAGAATTCAGCTAAGTGATGATTGCCCGTCTGCTCTTCATAAACGAGAGCTTGGACGAACATATCGAGTTTGTCGGCATCATCTACCAGTTGAGCTTCGGCCGTTTTCTTTTCATGTAGTTCTTCCCACAAAGCCATGAGAGAGTCTGCATAGGGTGTATCTTGCAAAATGTCTTGCATGGCCTGTCGCTCAACGGCCGTTTTCACACCATTCGGTAAATAACGCCAGGCAGGCGTAGGAATATCCGTGGTCAGTCCTTCGGGCAAGTCATGCAGTGCTGCCAAAGCCAATGCTTTGCCTAAATCAAGGGGTTCCTCTATTGCTTGAGCTAATACTAGCGTGGCAAAGATGACCCCAAAGCTATGGGCGGCTACACTTTCGGCATTGGGTACACCGCGCTGCACCCAGCCCGTGCGCACCGTCCGTTTGAGTTGATTGCCGTGTAATAATGTTTGCAAAACGGCCGTTACATCCATATTTTTCACCTAACCATCTAATTTAGGCCCGTATTCTGATACAGCAGGGGCAATCATGCAACCCGCAAGACCACATTTTCATTGAACCCTCTGTTATTTATTTGGGTAACTCATGATGTGAGCAGAAGATTGGCAGGTTCAGAATAGTCGTTACAGGGCCAGTCGCAGATAAAACGACCGAACGCATCCAATAAGTTATTTTAGAGCTAAACTATATTCCTCATCAGGGGGCACGCGCTTTAGCTGCTAAAAAAACAAGTACCATTGGCCTTATCTTGCCTGAAATGAATGATGTTTTTTTCTTTCAATTGATTCCGGGCATCCAGCAAATAGTGGCTTTCAATCAATATGATTTACTCCTCTACTCCACCACCAACCCAGAAGAGTTGGATGTCTTGAATTTACCGCTTGGTCGGCACAACACAGACAGCCTTATTATTTTTACAGACAGTTTCAATGAGAAGTCTCTGTGCCGACTGGAGTGCCACCGATTTTACTTTTCTTTTTCAGCCAGAAAATCTTCACGCAAGGTGTGGTAATCTCTGGCATTAAGGGTTGAGGCTTGCGGAACGGCCGTTACTCCAATCCTTCCATCCGCCAAGGTTTCCCATTTTCACAGACAGGTCTCTCTGTCCTATATGACCTACAGTTGGTAAACTCTATCTAAATTTCACTTTGGAGAATTGTAAATGTCCACAGTACCCCACAATCACCACGATGAGCACAAACATAACCACGACCATGAACATCGGCACGAGCAGGAAGAATTCATAACGGCCGTTGCCGACTACATCCATCCCGACCCCCATGAGTACCATCACGACCACGACCATGACCACCATCATGACCACGACCATCATCATGGGCACGGACACGGTCATGGCCATGATCACGACCACGACCACAATCTTTGGGAACGGATCGCCTCCGCCCTTCATATCCCCGGCTACAGTCATGAACACGCCAACCTCACCTCTGAGCAAGCCTTTTTCGATAATGAATTGGGAATCCGCACCGTTTGGATAGCTTTAGCCATCTTACTCGTCACTTCACTGCTGCAAATTGGGGTTGTAGTTCTCAGCGGCAGCGTCGCTCTGTTAGGCGACACCGTCCACAATATCGGTGATGGCCTCAACTCAGTTCCGCTGCTCATCGCCTTCTACTTGGCTCGCCGCGTCGCCACCCGCCGCTATAACTACGGTTACTCCCGCGCCGAAGATGTGGCCGGGATTTTTATTGTCTTCTCTATCGCTTTTAGCGCCTTCTTCATTTTCAAGGAGTCCATCGAACGGTTTATCACCCCGCAACCACTCACCAATTTAGGCTGGCTGGCCGCGGCAGCCATCGTCGGGTTCTTGGGCAATGAAGCAGTCGCTATTATGCAGATCCGCGTAGGCAAAAAAATAAACTCGGCGGCTATGATTGCTGATGGTTTGCACGCCCGCACTGATGGCTTGACCTCTTTAGCTGTCCTCCTGGCTGCTGGCGGCACGGCTCTCGGTTTCCCCATCCTCGATCCCATCATTGGTTTACTCATTGGCTTCACGATTCTTTTCATTACCTGGGATGCCACTAAAAAGATGTGGTATCGGCTGATGGATGCCGTTGACCCTGAATATCTAGATAAAGCTGAAGGGATTCTGCACAAACACAAAATGGTGCGGGAAATTTACCGGGTACGGATGCGTTGGGTAGGCCACCGCCTCTACGCTGAAGTCAACGTTGGGGTTGACGCCAACCTGACAACCGGTCAAAGTCACCACATTGTTGAAGAACTGCGCCATGATCTGTTCCATGCCTTCTCTAGTTTGGCAGAGGTGTTGGTGCATGTGGAGCCATGGCAACCGCTGGAAAAAGCCCATCACCTTACCCTTCACCATGAGCCGGTACCCCAATTACTGGCGCAGCGCGAGTAGTCACCTAGGATATGACGATCCAATTATCCCTTCCCAAAAACCTGCAACAGCGTCCGGCTACGTGGGATGATGTGGGCATCGTGGTTGCTTTGCTTAATGCTAGTTCTCAAAGCACACGAGGCACGGATAGTACGGCCGTTCATTGGCAAAAACGACACTGGTATGAATCAGAGGAGACGGAAGAAAAAAGCACAGCAACCGAACCGAACCCCGAGGAAAGCGATCCCGAAGTCTTTGATAATGCTTATTTCAACTCCCCTGGCCTCTGTTTTGTGGCCTGGGACGGTGATGATGATTCGCCCCGGCCATGATTTGGTCAAAAGAACATTGCAGGCTACTTGATGAAAATCTGGAACTTGCCTCTTACTGAATATATACTCTTTAGCGAAATTGAAGATGATCGTCCCATTGCTCTTCTGACCAGCGGTCCAGCCTGGACGGCCGTTTCTCACCACCTCCAACACCTCAACATCATCCACCAAACCGAAGTTACCGAAGCCACCCTCCTCCACTGGGACGCTCTGGTTCACAATTTACAATCCACAATTCACAATTCACAATTCGTCCTCTACGCTGTCGGTGGTGGCCTCGTCGTGGATGCCGCCAAATACCTGGCCGTCAAACTCAACAAGCCCCTTGTCTGCTTACCCACCGCCCTCTCCGTAGATGCCTTCCTCACCTGGGCTTCTGGTTATCGGCAAGATGGCTGCGTCTATTACCTTGAGACCAAACCACCTGATTACCTCATGGGCAAAGGGTTGCCGCATGGTGATCTCGTTGGCCCATCCATCCTGCTCATCGCTGAAAAACAGGGACAAGACTCAGCCCCTCTGCGCCGTGCGCTGGAAGCCTGCCACATTCCCCTGCACAACATTCCCGATGAGATTGTGGCCACAACCATACATAAGCTTCCGGCTTATGCACGGCAGCATCGCTTGCCCTATGGCATTGCCCATGAACTATAAATGGGCATTTGGGAACGCTCGTTATTAACTTGGTGAAATTGGGCTAATCTGGAACCTCAAGAGTTGTTTTTGAGCGAACCCTTTACTCTATAAGGATACTTTATGAAAATTGGAATTGTTGGCGGCACAGGAAATATTAGCACCAGTAATGAGCTAATAAACAACCTGGATGATAAGGAGATTTAGATGGATTATACAATTCGCTATGCTATGTTAACCGATGTACGTGGGATCGGACGCTTGTTTGATGCTTATCGGCAATTTTATGAACAACCAGCGGATCTTACAGGAGCCACAGCTTATATTGAACTGCGTTTGGAGAATAATGAATCAACCATCTTAGTGGCTGCAACGGATGAAGGAGAGTTGGTCGGTTTTTGCCAACTTTATGCCACCTTTTGCTCAGTCGCGGCAGCCCCTATTTTGGTTTTGTATGATCTCTTTGTTGATCCAGCTTACCGTCGCCAGGGTATCGGACAAGCCTTGATGGTGGCGGCGAATGATCACGCACAGGCGGCTGGGGTGGTGCGGATAG
Organism: Promineifilaceae bacterium (SeqCode); assembly: GCA_965223555.1. Lineage (GTDB taxonomy): Bacteria > Chloroflexota > Anaerolineae > Promineifilales > Promineifilaceae > CBDCWU01. The sequence goes on along the minus strand of CBDCWU010000009.1, from coordinate 293,836 downwards.
AGTTGGCAACGGCCGTTGATAACCATCAAGCCCAAGCCCTCTATGAATCATTAGGTTGGCAGCGTGATGAGGATTTTTATCACTATTCACTGCCGACCGCGTAGATTGGCTCAATCTTCAAGATTGAGCCAATCTGAATAAGCCATGAACTTTCAAATAGGTTATGCTAAAAATGTGATTACGCCCTCATTAGATAGGCCCGTCTACCTGGCTGGTTTTGGACAAAATCGGCAAGCACAAACGGCCGTTACCTATTTCATCTATCAACGACAAGAATTTAGCCTGCCTGTGGAGAATCTCTTTTCCAGATGGCTCAGGCGACGGGATTGTTGGAAACGGCCGTTGGCCCCGATGGCACTATTCGGACTGAGGCCAGTTTAATGCAAATCAACGATATCTGGTTCTATGCTGTGCCCGGTGAACTGCTGCTGTCCAAACTAGGGTTGCACTATCGGCAAGTCATGAAGATAGTTGGGGGACAGAGTACGGTCATAATTGGCCTTGCCAACGATGAATTAGGCTATATTCTGCCCGCCGCCGATTTTGTCTCGCCCCAAAATTACCGTGATCCCGGCCCCAGTTATGAAGAAAGTATATCTGTCTCTGCCCAGACAGGGCCAGCCTTGACTAGGGCGCTACACTATCTATTAAAAATGGAGATTGGAGACCCAAAATTCGATAATTTCTAACCCTCTATAAAAAAAGCAAGCACTGAGCAACTCTTATGAAAGCACCTAAAATCGTTATTATTGGCGGCGGTAGTTATAGTTGGGGGCCGTTGTTTGTGCGCGACCTCATCACGACACCTGAATTGGCTGGTAGCACCATTGTGCTGCATGATATTGATCCAGAAGCGATGAACTTGGTTTATCAGGTGGGGCAGTTAGCCTTGCAAACGAGCGGTTTTGACTATTATCTGGAGCAAAGCCATAGCTTGTCCCAAGCTTTGGCCGGGGCTGACTTTGTTATTCTCACTATTACCACCGGTGGCTTGGCAGCTATGCGGCATGATTTGGAGATTCCGGCACGTTATGGCCTTTTCCAAGCGGTAGGGGACACGGTGGGGCCAGGTGGACTGTTGCGCGGTTTGCGGAGTGTGCCTGTGGTGGCAGATATTGCGCGACAGATGGCTGATATTTGCCCCAATGCCTGGCTACTTAATTACACCAACCCTATGACGACATTGACCCGGGCTGTGACACGTGAGACGAAGATCAAGACGATTGGATTATGCCATGAGTGGTTGGGGGTACGCCGTAAATTGGCCAAACTATTGGCGGTGCGGGAGGCTGATTTTCAGCCGCGCATTGCTGGTGTGAATCATCTGATCTGGCTGTTAGATTTGTGGGCCAACGGCCGTAATCTGATGCCTGATCTTCATCGCTTGGCCGAACAGATTCTGGCTGGTTCACTTGATTTAGACCCTGACAATACCTCGCCTTTTGCCGATCATGGTCGAGTCAAGGCGCGGTTGCTACAATTGTATGGGGCCTTGCCTGTGGCAGGAGATCGGCATGTGGCTGAATTTTTCCCCAACTTTTTGACGGAAGCCACCAAGAGGGGGGAAACGTATCGGCTGGCGCTGACCTCAGTGGAGGATCGCTTCGGCTGGCGGATAGGAGACAAGGCGCAACTGGAACAGATTGTGGCAGGTGATCTAGATTTACGGCCGTTTCTGCGCCAACGTTCTGCTGAAGCAGCACATAGCATCATTTCGTCGTGGGTCACCAACGGCCGTTATCTGGGTATTATGAATCTGCCGAACAAGGGGCAGATCAGCAATTTGCCGCCTGATGTAGTCGTGGAAACTTATGGCATTGTGGACCACAGCGGGGCTCACGGTTTGAGTGTTGGTGCTCTGCCTCCTGCTATCCACGCGGTTGTTAGCCGCCATGTGAGTAATCAGGAATTGATCGTGGAAGCAGCTCTGACAGGTAATATTAACCTGACCCGGCAAGCTCTATTGAATGATCCAATGGTGACACTGCCCCCAGAAGCAGCTGTTGCCATGCTGGACGAAATGCTGGAGGCTAATCGGGAACATTTACCCCTGTTTTTTAAATGACCTATCTGAATCTTTTTAAGAGGAGAACAAAATCCCATGTCAACTTTAGCAATTTTAGGCGGCGAACCCGTCCGCACTGATCCTTATCCTGAGTGGCCCGTCCATGATGAACGGGACATTGCCGCTGTGACCCGTGTAGTTAAATCCGGCAATTGGGGTGGTTATCCCTATCCTGGGCCAGAAACGGCCGCTTTTTTGCAAGATTTTTTGGCGATGCAGGGTGGGGAGTATGCGATTGCCTGTGCCAACGGCACGGTGACTATGGAAGTTGCCCTGCGGGCAGCTGGCTTGGGCTGGGGTGATGAAGTCATCGTGCCTGCCTACACCTTCCAGGCTACAGCCGCTGCCCCTATGGCAGCTGGCTGCATCCCCGTCATTGTAGATGTAGACCCCAATAACTATTGTCTTGATCCTAAAGCGGTCGAAGCCGCTATCACTGAACGAACCAAGGCCATTATCCCTGTGCATTTGGCGGCGCATATGACAGACATGGATGCGATTATGGCCATAGCTGATAAGCATGACCTGATCGTTATTGAGGATTGTGCTCATGCTCATGGGGCTAAGTGGCGAGGACAAGGCGCAGGTACATTCGGGCATTTTGGCTCTTTTAGTTTGCAGTCGTCCAAAACGTTGACCTCAGGTGAGGGAGGGGTGTTGATTTGCAAAACGGCCGAATATGCCCAAAAAGCCGCTAGCATCATCAATTGCGGCCGTTCTCACGCTCTTGGTGGCGGTGAGGAAACAGGTGACAATTTCCTTATGGGGGCCAACTATCGTATGAGCGAACTAGAATCAGCCCTAGGCCGTGTGGGTTTGGAACGCTTCCCAGAACAGGCCAAACAGCGGGAGGAGATGGCGGCTTATATGGATGAAGCTCTCAGTGAGATACCGGGGGTGCAGGTGTTGCCCCATGACCCACGCCACACGACCCACTCTTTCTATTGCTATATTTTCAATATTGATCCAGAGGTGTTTGGTTTTGATCATGATGTGGTGTGTGCAGCTTTGAATGAGGAGGGGATCGGCGCCTGGGGTGGTTATGAGGCCATGAATCATTATGAGCTTTTCCAGCCACAGTTGTCTAAGTTGTCTGTTCCCACAGCTTTTCCGGAACGGTTTGTCTTTGATAAGATGAATTTTCCTGTGGCCGAGAATGCCGCCCAGCATACGGCCGTTTGGCTAGGTGAATCTGTCTTTCGGGCCGGCCCCAAAGGGGTAGATGATGCGGTAGCAGCCTTGCGTAAGATTTATGAGCAGCGGGAGTCCTTGGCATCTAGGTCAATCGAGAAAAAAATAATCTGATGACCCCTTGTGAGGTTAAGCTTTGAATAATCAGAACGATCTGACTGAAACTCGTCAATATTGGGATAGTGAAGCCGGCCGGTTTGACAACGAACCAGATCATGGCTTGCGTGACCCATTAGTACGAGCGGCCTGGACGAACTTGTTGAGGCAGTATTTGCCGCCAGTGCCAGCATCTGTCATAGATATGGGCTGTGGCACAGGGTCGCTCAGTGTGCTATTGGCGGGGCTAGGCTATGAGGTGATGGGGATTGATTTATCGCCAGCCATGATTGCCCAGGCAAAAAAGAAAGCACAGGTATCTGGTCATTCAATTCAATTTGAAGTGATGAATGCGTTTGCGCCCCAACTATTACCTCGTCAATTTGATGTTTTGTTGTGTCGGCATCTATTATGGGCATTGACCGACCTAACTGTGGCCTTAGCTCGTTGGGCAGAATTGTTGCGGGAAAACGGCCGTTTCCTCCTCATCGAAGGGTTCTGGCACGCAGGTGGCGGACTCCATGCCCCGCAAATCATCGCCGCTCTACCAGCTTCATTTAACAGCATCGTACAAAATCTCAGCCAAAACCCTACACTTTGGGGTGGAGAAGTTACCGATGAGCGCTATATGGTAATAGCCAGTCAATCACAAAGCTGAACTATGTTTGAGGACCGTCATCTAACTCCGTACATGACTTAGCACTCTGACAAGCTTCTTTTGTCGGACAGAAGTGGTAGCTTCTGCAAGGTACGCCGCGCTGTCTTATCCGTCAATAGGTATTTGGCGCACCGCTAGTCTCCAAAATCTGTCCGTGTCCGCTCGATTTCAATACCTACAGATTGAGCAAAACGAAGTGCGCCTGGTTTTTCCAGACGCACTTGTACTTTTTGCACGGCTTCATTCTCGCTAAGAATCAATTGGGCAATGTCGCTGACAAGTTTTTCCACTAGAAAATCGGCTGATTCTTCCACATGTTTAATGATGCGTTTGGTGATGGTTTTATAGTTTACTGCATCGTCTATGGCATCGGAAACGGCCGCTAGCCCAATATCAGCAAACATCACAATGTTTATCAGAATATCCTGTTTGTTCACCCGCTCTTCTGGATTAATGCCAATAATACCGCGTAGGAGCAGGTCTTTGATGATGATTTTATCCATAAGAATCATTAGAGGTGTTCCTGATTAATCATGATGGGCACAAAGGGCACAAAATCAAGCTATCTCGCCAATTTTTTCGTGCTTTTCCGTGTAACCTTGTGGACGAGTTTTATGTGGGAACAACTCTATTACGTAATTATAAATGTGCCTCCAGCCATGCCTCAATATCGCGCACGACACGCTCATGCTCGATGTCATTGTGGGGCTCGTGATAGCCACCTTCGTAGATGATCATTTTTTTGTCGTTGTGGGCGACATGGGCGAAGAAGTCGTGGCTAGATTGGACATTGACGAGGCGGTCGGCAGCGCCGTGTAACATGAGGAGGGGTGGTTTGAATTCGGCAGCGTGAGCCAGCGCCCACTCAGCGGAAGTAGCAATTTCGGTGGCGAAGCGAGGTGTGCCCTGCCCATGCACGAGGGGATCGTTTTGGTAGGCTTGGACAACGGCCGTATCTCGCGAAACGGCCGTTGCATCTAATCCCGTTGCTATGCTCAATTTAGGCATGATGCCTGACAATAAACGGCTAACAAAGGCCAAAACAGGTCGCACATCCAGCTTGCCTACGGCTGGCGCGGAGGCGATGACGGCTTTGACGCCATCGGGATGATGACTGGTGGGGTGGTGCAAAATGTAATTGAGCGTGATGTTACCCCCCATACTATGGCCCATTAAAAAGAAGGGTACATCAGGTTGCTTCTGGGCCACAAGCTGACAAAAGTTGCCCACATCCTCAATGAATTCTGACCAACTGTTGACGAAGGCACGGGGGCCGGGCGAACGGCCGTGTCCCCGATGATCCAGCGCATAAATGGCGTAGCCTTGGGGAACCAGGTGGTTGACGATGTTCATATAGCGGCCACCATGCTCACCTAGGCCGTGGACAATGGCTAAAGCGGCGTGGACTGTGCCCTCTGGCTGCCAACTTTGGTAATACAAATCTAGTCCGTCAAATGTTTTGAATGTGCCTTCATTATGTTTCATTTTGCCTCCTCTTATTCGTTGGCTAGAATGTTGGTGTGAGTAACGGCCGTTTCCACCGCCACGTCCAATTTATAACCACCGCCGTGTGAAGAAATAATAGGACAATTTGCTTTTTGTGCCACCTGTAGCACGCAACGGGTCAGTTGTTCATAATCTTCAGCAACCCAATTGGTCACACCCTTGCCTTGATCATCCCGATGGGAATCGTAGCCAGAGAAGATGAAGATGAGATCGGGCAACCAGGGTAGGTTTTCTAGCGCTGTTTGGAAAGTGGGCAAGCTATCTTGGGCGCGGTAATAGTGGCCTGGTAGTTGCATTTGTTCCCAGAAAGTGTCGTTGTAATCGCTGTGGAGGATGGGGATGTTGATGTGGGGTGTGTGGGAAACGGCCGTTGTCGTTCCCAGGCGCAAAACACGCTGTGTTGTCATGTACAGGTCGGCGGCACTGTGGATGCTGAGGCAACAAACGTTGGCATCATGGGCAAAAATAGATTGTGTGCCATCACCGTGATGCAAATCCCAATCTACGATAAGGATTTTCTCGAAGCCTTGTGGTTGGGCGTAGCGGACGGCAGCGGCCTGTGGGTTGAGGATGCAGTAGCCATGCCCCCAATCGGCATAGGCATGATGCCCAGGCAGGCTAAAGCAATAAGCACGTTCTAATTGCCCCGCTTTCATCTGGTCTACGGCTTCCATTAAGCCACCTAAACCGTAAAGCAGTCCTGGCAATGTGTAAGCGAGTCCTGAATTTTCGATGCTCCAATTTGGTGGTTGGTCTATGGATTGATCGTTAGCCATACGTTGGATTGTTTGTAGGTAAACGGCCGTATGCACCACCCCATAATCGGCCATTGTCGCCTCACGGGCAGGTAAAGCTGGGTAATGGGCTAATCGCGCCGCCAAACCCTGGCGCACCTGCGCGAAGTAGGGATAGGAATGTCCGGCAAAGTTAATTTGGGCGGCAGGTCTGCTGGTGAGCGTGGTGTGGGGATGCAGATAAGTGGCGAATTTAGGCATGAGCTTACCCCCCGGGAGGGGCCACTAGGTCTATGAATTCGGCCAGAGGCGTATCGTGGCGGATACGAAGGCGTGTCCATTCGTAGCGGTCGGTGAAGCCGTGCTGCTTACCGCTGGCGGTGGTGACGGCCCCCCAAAAGTTAAGCTCTTGCAGCATGGCGATGACATCGTCGTCATACCAGCCGATGGGATAGGAGAAGTAGCGGGGTGTGTAACCAATGTGGGCGGCGAGCGTTTCTTGGGGGCCTAATATTTCCCAAATAAGAAAGTCGCGCTCGCGCTGGCGTAGATCGGAGTGGGTGCGGGAGTGGGGTTCAAAGGTGATGCCAGCCGCGGCCATTTCTTCAACCATAGCCCAAGTGAGGTAAGGCTCGTAGCCGTTGTCTATGAATTCGGTAACGACAAACATGGTGGCGGTGAAGCCGAATTCTTGCAGAACGGGAAAAGCGTTAGTGTAGTTGTCTAGATAGCCATCGTCGAAGGTGAGGAGGACAGGGCGGGGTGGAAGGGGTTGATGATTGGTGATGGCGCGAGAGAGGGTGTAGAAGTCTATGGGTGTGTAGCCATTTTGGGCGAGGTAGGCTATTTGGGCACGGAAGTTGTCTGGCGTAACGGAGAGGTCAGTGCGGTACTCGTCAGCATCCTCGGGGGGTATGCTGATGTAGTGATACATGAGGATGGGGACGCGCACGGTTTGGCTGAGGCCATCTAGAGGGGTGGGCAAAGGGAAGGGGGTTGGCGTGGGCGTAGCTGGTTCGGGGGTGAAGGTGGGGACACCGGGCAGGAGGGTCGGGGTGGTGGTGGCGGTGTTGGTAGCTGTTGGTGTGTCAGTGGGGGTAGTGGTGGGCAAAGGCGTGGGGGTGTTGGTGACGGTGGGGGCCAGGGTGGGAGTGGATACGGCCGTTTCCGTGACCCGGGCTAAGGCGAATTGAACGGCCGTGGCTGAGGCGAATGGTGTGGCTGTGGCAGTGATTTCTCCAAAAGAAGCCGCAGCCGCAATGGAGAGGGCAAGAATAAGGAGAAAAATCAACCCAGAACAGTCGAGGAGAGACGGCCGTCTACTTATCCGCGATCCTGTTCTCGTTTCATCATCCACCATAACAGGAGGAGAATAGCCAACAGACCCATCCCCGTCAAGAGGCGTTTAGGAATCGTTGAGGAGGTGTAGTGTAGGCGCGTATGGGCGGTGGAAGGGCCAGAATGGGTGAATTGGAGTGCGCCATCTTCTAGTTTACCATAGCGGATCATCTTTTTGTCGCGGCGGTAATTTTGGGGGTTAAGCCAGGGGGCGCGGTCGCCTTGTTGGGGAAAATGGTGCATCATGCGCTGCATATAGTTGGAGGAGAAATCTGTGATGAAGGGGCGCGTGGGCATGTTTTGGTCTTCGGGGCGCAGGCGGGGGGTGCATTGACGCACACCTTTGCTGTCCATGTGGTTCAGGAGGCGGCAGACGTATTCAGCAGTGAGATCGGCACGCAGTGTCCAGGAAGCGTTGATATAGCCGAAAGTGGTAACCAGGTTGGGTACATCGGAATACATCATGCCTTTGTAGGTATAGGTTTGGGAGAATTCGATGGGCTGATCGTCTACACTAAATTGGATGTTGCCCAAAATGACGAGGTTTAGCCCAGTGGCGGTGATAATGATGTCGGCTTCTAGCTCTTGACCTGATTGGAGGCGGATACCTGTCTTGGTGAAGGTATCGACATGGTCAGTAACAACAGAGGCTTTGCCAGATTTGATAGCTTGAAATAGGTCACTGTTAGGAACGAGGCAGAGGCGTTGATCCCAGGGATTGTAGCGGGGGGTGAAGTGGGTTTCCACATCATAATCTGGCTCCAGTTCGGCGCGCACCGTATCGAGCAGTTTTTGCTTGAGTTTTTGGGGGTTGCGGCGTGATAGATTGTAGACGAATTGTTGATAGGCGATATTTTTCCAGCGCGTAATGGCATAGGCCACTTTTTCGGGCAGATATTGGCGCAGGCGATTGGCGATAACATCTTCATCGGGGCCAGGAGCCATGTAGGTAGGGGAGCGTTGTAGCATGGTGATGTGTTCGACTTCATCGGCCATGGCAGGCACAAGGGTAACGGCCGTTGCCCCTGAACCAATCACTACCACTTTTTTGCCCGCATAATCGAGGTCTTTGGGCCATTTTTGGGGGTGGATGATTTGGCCTTGGAAGCGGGAACGGCCGTTAAACTCTGGTGTGTAGCCCTCTTTGTAACTGTAATAACCGGCGCACATCAGCAGAAAGTTGCACTTGATTTGCGCAGGCTCGCCGTTGTGTTGAGCGGTGACTGTCCAGGTAGCATCGTCGCTAGACCAAGCGGCTGTTTGCACCATGTGGCTGTAGCGGATGTGTTGATCAATTTGGTTTTCAACGGCCGTTTCCCGCACATATTCCAAAATAGCCGGCCCATCAGCAATGGCTTTGGCATCGCGCCACGGTTTGAAGTTATAACCCAGGGTGTACATATCGCTGTCGGAACGGATGCCAGGGTAGCGGAACAAATCCCATGTACCCCCCATAGCCTCACGCCCTTCCAAAATGACGTAGCTTTTGCGGGGGCATTTGTCTTGCAAATGGTAGGCTGCGCCAATACCAGAAAGCCCCGCACCAACGATGATTACGTCGAAATATTCTATCTTCATGATGCCCTTCTCCTGTTTGCCACCTCCAAAGTCTACCCGCCTTATTATTATTGTGTCAATTTCACAAGTGAACGGTGTTTCTATGAATGGACAGACTGTAAAAACTTCAAGATTTTTGTGGCCTTCTCGGAGCATCAACAATATTTCTGCTCATCCCTTTGCCTTTTTGGGCACTATAATACAAGTGATGAAAATTCGGTTCGGTCTATTGCTATGTCTAAGTTGGTTGATTGTTTTGCCAAATATCCGGCTCCATAAATCAGTCGATCTAAACGCTATACCTCAGGATATAGATGCACAACTTGCCTATCTGCAAGCTGCCTTGGCAACTGGAAGAGCAGAAGAAATGCAAGGGCTTTTTCCAGAGGGATATTTCTTTTCATATGCCCTCTATGGCTTAACCTGGGTAGATGTCGGCTTGATGTATCCTGAAGGGAGTTCTGAGAGAGAAGAGGCTTTGCGGGAGGCTCGTTGGGCATGGCAGGCATTGGCCTCAGAAAAAGGGCAAGCCCCTTTCCAAGCTATGGCGGAGGCAGAACTGCCTTTTGGTATGTTCTATATGGCTTGGCGCACAGATCTATTGGCTGGTATTTTGTTACTGCAACCTGAAGGGCAATATAACCCAGCGGAACTGGAACAATTCCGTCAGGACTGTGCCGTAATAGCTCAAGCACTTCAAGGAGCAGCTACTCCTTTTCTCGCTTCATATCCAGGAATGAGTTGGCCAGTAGATGCCTATCCAGCCATTCACGCTTTGCGAGCGCATCGGTATCTAGTTAATCCACAATATGAACCGTTAATAGAAGAATGGTTAGCGGCAACAGTTCACCGTTTGGATCCAGCTACAGGACTCGTACCTCATCGAAGTCAAGCAAAAGATGGAACGCCAATTGGAGGGGCCAGGGCCACTTCACAAACGTTGATTTTGCGGTTTCTGGCTGATATTGAGCCCAAGCTAGGGGCACAGTTTTACAGCCTCTTTCGGCAATCTTACCTAGTTTTTCATACGACTGGCCTGCCTGGTGTGCGGGAGTATCCTCAAGGTGTTAATGGTTCTGGCGATATTGATTCAGGGCCATTGCTTGATGGGATCAGTTTGTCGGCGACGGCCGTTATGATGGGAACAGCTCGGATGTATAACGATCAGGAAACGGCCGTTGCGATTGAGCAGGCGGGGGAGGCCTTAGCCATGCCTATCACATGGCGTGGGCAGAAGCGGTATGGTTTTGGTTTAATACCTGTTGGCGATGCCTTTGCCGCTTGGTCACAAACAGTACGTCCATGGTTTGAAGAGCCATCGTCAGTTGGCTATCCTCGCCTAATTCCCCGCTTTTGGCAGGGGCGGCTTCATTTGGTTTCTTTGTTGTTACTAGGGTTTTTGTGGCTGGTAGGCTTGAAACGTAGCCAATAGCAAGATCGTCAACAAGCTCTTTTCTTTCTGGCTCTAGTACTCTAACAAACTTCTTTTGTCGGACAGAAGCGGTAGCTTCTGTAAGGTGTGTCGCGCTGTTTTATCCGTCAATAGATGTTTGGCGCACCACTAGTCCTGGGGCGTTCTTTCCCCACAGAGACCTATCGGATTTGTCCAGTATCCCTCTTGTGCCTTGCTTTGTTCAATGCTATGATGCCAGCCAGCTTAGGAGCGCATAGATAATGACATTAACGGCCGTTGATCTGCGACGTGTGTTGACCCGATTGTTTGACGAAGAGGAACTGGAAACGCTCTGTTTTGACTTGAGTGTAGATTATGAGAGCTTGCCGGCGCAGGGCAAGGCGGGCAAGGCGCGGGAGCTGGTGAAGCTGTGTGAACGGCTGGGGCAAACGGCCGTTTTGGAAGCAGCTATTCGCCGGGAACGGCCGTCTTTGGACACCATCTACTCCCCCGAACGTGTGCAGCAGTTGCAGCTAACCATCTTGGAAGAGACGAGTGAGACGGGGCGTGATGCCTTTGTGGAGTTCATTCGGCAGGTAGATGCCTACCTTAACCAATTCAATCTGCTGCATGAGCAGATGGAGGAGTGGAAAGAGGTACATAACTTACTGCAAGATATGCAAAACTACTTTGCCCCCTGCCGCAGCTATATTTACACATTCGGCCGTTTGCGGGAGTCTGCCAATCGGCAACGTGACGAGGAGCGGATGCTGTACGAAATTGAGGTGGAGTGGCGACCCTGCAAACGCGTACTGCGCCGCTTGGAGGAGTTTGCCTCGGGCATTTTAGCCATTGGCGAAGCCTATGATAGTCACAGTGAGCGTGGCCCCGACTGGCTGCTCAAGCCCAAAAAGTCGGCCCAAAGGCTGGACAAAGCTCTCTTTGACAGCGATATTTTGGCTCTGCGCGAGAATTTATCTGATTTTGGGGATCAGGTAGATCAATATCTCTATCTAGCTGACAAGGCCTTGCTCAAAGTGGCTAATGAGATTATGCGGCTGCCACGACCGCGGCCACAGGTGATGACATGACAACAGAGATTCATGCGGATTTAGTGGAACGGCATCAGGCCATGCAGGCTGGGCTTGCCAACCAGCCGGAGGCTCTGGCGACAGAGACGATTTTGCAATTTTTAGAAGAAGCTAGAACTGCTGGGGCAATGATTGGTGATGTGCGTCAGCGTGAACAGCTGCGGGCTATTTTGCGCCATTGGGGCGGCATCATTTTTGACCGTCAGGGTGATTACCCAGCTACCCAACTGGCTCCCTTTGCTGGAGCATCATCCCAGCCCTCACTGCCTATCCCGCCACCACCTAGCGATGATGTGACGGTGACGCCGGATTCAGGGCGTTGGAGCCTACTGGCGATTGGGCTAGCAGTGCTTGCTAGCATACTGTTTGTCGTGTTTTTGATCATGGGAGTGTGGCCATCGGAGGGGGGAGACTCTGAAGGAGTCTCCCTGACTGAAGAGGCAGCGGCCGAAATTACAGAGACTGTCTCCGAGGTTGTTACGCCATCTACCGCTACGTTTACGCCTGAGCCGTCAGTGACGCCAACAGAACGCAGTAATGATTCACTACCAGATGCAGATGAAGATGGCCTGAGTGATGAAGAAGAGTCTTTGCTAGGCACCAATCCTTTTGCTGAAGATTCGGATGGAGATGGTCTTTGGGATATTGACGAATTAGATTGGGGGACAGATCCGCTGGCATTTGATACGGATGGGGATGGCTTGCTTGACGGCGAAGAATTCATACTACACACGGATCCATTTATCATGGATACGGACGGGGATGGGCTGGTTGATGGTGAGGATGACAGCCCTGTTCAGCCGTCTACACCTACTTTTACGCCTTCGCCAACACCCCAGCCAACGGAAACACCTACCCCACAAACGGCCGTTCCCCATACCGTTCAAGCAGGTGAAACATTATTCGCGATTGCTGAACAGTATGGTGTGTCAGTGACGCAACTGGCCGAAATAAACGGCCTGCCATCTCAAGGTGATTTATATGCGGGACAGCAGCTATTTATTCCCTTAAATTCCAGCTTCATTGTGCCAGAGTTGGTCATCAAGATTTCGCGTGTCAATTTACGCCGTGGGCCAGGGACTGAATATAATGCCTTCGCCTTTCCTAGGCGCGGCACGTTTGCTACGATTTTGGGACAAACCATTGACCCGACGTGGTATCTGGTAGAGTTGCAAGATGGCAGGGGCACACGTGGTTGGCTGTCAGCGGCGGTGGTGCGTTTGCTCTATCCCACACGACCAGAAACGATTCCCTTGGTCGCCACTGTGCCACCTACGCCCGTTCCATGATGACGGTTTCGCCGTTGGTGGTGGTGGAGCATGTGGTGGGGACAGGGCAAGAGGGATGGGTGGCAACGGCCGTTGTCCAGATGTGACCAGATATCTGGTAGGGGCGACCCTTGTGGTCGCCCTTTTCAGGCAAGTACACAGGACACTCTTTTTGGGCAAGTACAAGGCATTGCCCTTACGAACCACAAAGGTCGTTGAAGGAATTGCCTAAAGCTTTGAGTGCCAGCCCATTGAGTTGGTCAATAACCTCGGCCCGATCGGCACGGCGGGCGGCTGTGTCACCAAAGCGGCGGGCACGTTGGATATTTTCAGTCAGCCGCTGCTGGAAGAGCAGCGCATCGGCATGAGCCGGATGGTCGGCGCCAATTTGGTTGAGCAAGTTTTTCAGGCCGCGTTCATAGCTGCTGAAGGCGTCGGTGCTGGTGTAGGTGGTGTGGGTTGGTTGGCTTGTGGTTGTGGTCGTTATTGGGGTTGTTTGGGGGGGAACGGCCGTTTCCACACAAATCCCATCCCCCTCATCTAGCAACTTCTGCACAGCCGCCGCCCCATAAAAGGCCAACTGCTTGGGCCAGGGCGCGGCAGGCAGCATATCCAAATCCCCAAATTTGAGCGCACCCAGGAAGTAGATGAACAAGCCATAGTAATATTCGTCCCACTTGTTGGCTGTAAACAAATAAGGTTGGGCCTGCTGACGCAAGCTGTGCAGGACAGCAAAGGGCTTTTCCAGGCCAGATGGCGGGGTAGCGGGATTGTTCGGCCGTTTTAAGGCACAGTGCAACGCTTCATAAAAGCCAACAATGGCTTCCGGCGTCAGTTGGGCGGCAGCAATAGCGGGTGGCATGAGGCGCACGGCGATATTCATCTCTAGGCAGATCAAGTCGCGCAGAACATGGTTGCGCCCTGCCTTAGCAAAATCAATCAGGCGCACCGTGCGGCTTTGTGGCTCAACCAGGATGTTTTGCAAATTGAGATCGCCATGCAGACAGGCCAGACGAGTGTCAAAGGTCTGCTTGAGAATGTTAGGTAAAGCATCTAGGGGATTAGGCAAGGTCTGGCCCTTAGGCGTGTGCAAAGGAACGGCCGTGACGTCTACTTCACATCCCATGGCTTTGTGTGCTTGTTCCCGCAGCAGTTGCTGGCGCATTTTGGTGACAACACCCGTCAATGTCCCCTCCAAAATCTGCCCTTCTTCATAACCTGTCACCGAATCCACATAAACGGCCGTGCGGTAAGCGGCATGACTGCTGGGCATGTCCAGTGACAGGCGGCTCTGCTCGGCAAAGACACGGGCAATGCGAAAGCCGGATAGTTGCACGGCATCGCCCTTTTGCAGCCGGTTGAAGTTGGCGTTTTGGGGATTGAGGGGGGCGGGGGCAACGGTCGTTGCCTTCTCTCGGCGGCAATCAATCACTAAATTCATGGGCAAAAAGGAATCATAAAATGTGCCCACATGAAAATCCCACTCTTGATGGGATTGCTGCCACAAGCGACTCAGACTGTGGCTTAATTGGCTTGTTAACACATGGGCAACATCCTCTGCCGGGGCATTTTCGTAATAGTCATGGAAACTTTGCACAGCAAAGGCGCCATCTCCCGCCAGGGGATACCACAAACCACCCCACTCACCATCAAACGAATAAACTGGCTCATCCCGAATTTCGGCCACGCCGGGTAAGCGGCGTTCGATACAGTCATGGTAGGCACGCCATTCGCGCCGGATGACGGCCGCTTTGTCCACCTTCACCACTGCTGGTAGTTCGGCCATGTTGTCCCGGCGAATGGGCCGCACCAGAAAGACACGGCTGCCGCTTAAACCACTGCCAAATTCAGAGCGAATAATCACCCGACTGTGGTCGGTAAAAATGGTTTGTAGGATAGTGGTGGTGGTGGCGGGTAACGGCCGTCCCATGCGGTTCACAATCTCTAAGTCCGTGTTGAGATTGGTAGGTGGTTGCGCTTCCGGTACGATTTGTGTCGCTGCTGCCTGACTGCTAGATCGAACAGCATTGTTTGGCGGTGTTGCGTCAACTTTAACTGGGTCGCAGCCTAATTGGGCCGCAATTAGATTAAGTTCATCAAGGGTTAACGGTCGTTCCTTACCGACAGCCTTTACCAGTTCGCAAAGACGACTATGCCTGTTCATGTACTGGATAAATTCCCTGATCTTGGCTTGTCGCCCCGGCCCTGGAATGTCCTCATAGTCAACAGCTAACTGGAAGCAAAGCTGTTGTAGCTCACCACTGTTAAAATGCTTTGTCATGAAACTCATCAAATTGATTAACCCCGCGTGGCTGCTCATCTCACTTCCTCCAAAATGATACCAATGTATGTTCTCAATAACTTAAAGAGGAACTTAGTTCCTGTGGTCTCGCAATATCAACACTTTAGCCTCTAAGCCTCTAAGGCAACAACATCGACAAAAAAAATTGTCGATAATTGTGAATTGTAAATGGAGAATGATGAATGATGAATGAAGCCGCCCTCATTCACAATTGACAATTCAGACTTCACAATTCACCTTTTTTCCAAGCGAAGTCTTGGAAAAGACGTAGCCTCTAAGGCAACAACATCGACAAAAAGTTGTCGATAATTGTGAATTGTAAATGGAGAATGATGAATGATGAATGAAGCCTCCCTCGTTCACAATTGACAATTCAGACTTCACAATTCACCATTTTTTCCAAGCGAAGTCTTGGAAAAGACGTAGGAACTAAGTTCCTAGTTGTTCTACAAATTTTACGGCCCTGGCAACACTGTTCTTGGGGCTGACCTTGAACTGGACATCAGCCAACTTGCCATCGGCATCTACCACAAAGTGGCTGCGAATAATGCCCATATAAGCCCGCCCATACAGCTTTTTCTCGCCCCAAATACCATACGCTTCCGCCACCGCGTGTTCTGGATCAGAAAGTAGGGGATAGGGCAGGTTTTGTTTCTTTTTCCACTTGGCTAATGTTTCAGGCGTGTCAGGGCTGATGCCAAGAACGGCCGTATTAGCCGCCTCCATCATCACAAAATTGTCCCGAAAGCCACAGGCTTGTCTGGTGCAGCCAGGCGTATCTGCCTTGGGATAAAAGAAAATTACCACTTGTTGTCCTTGATAATCTGATAATTTTACTGGCTGCCCCTCATCCGAAACCAACACGAAATCTGGGGCGGCATCACCAACGTTTAGCATAAAGCACTCCTTTATTTTTTAGATGGACGATAGTGACAAGATTACAAGGAATGGTGCATCATGCCAAATTTTGGCGGGAACTTTTAGTATGTTTTCGTCGTCAGCATAGGAAATAGGTCATACGGCCGTTGCCCAAACGTCAAGAAACCAATGCCGTATCACCCGTACACTAAAAAAGCAGGAGGCGGGAAATTAGAGAGAAGGCTATCTTCTTCAACACAATTTCCACTCTCTAATCTCCATTGTACGTTTACGTAGTAAACCAGAGAGAGCGACGACTTTAGTAAATAAATAGGAGAGAAAAACATGCCCACACAATACATGCTATTCTGGTCATTTATCATGATTTTGGCTGTTGGCAGCTGGCGTTTGCGTCAGTTGAGTGATGTCATCTTCATCAGCATCGTTACCCTCCTCGTCCTCTTCGTCAGCCGCACCCTATTCATCGAACTCACCATCGCCGCCAACCTCGATCCCAGCATGGTCTTACAAAACCCCTTCATTTTCTTGCGCGGTGGCCCTTATGGCTGGCTGGCACTGCTTATCATGCCTTGCGGCTGGCTTGGCCCTATCATCGGCCTGAATCTAGTACAACGGAAATATCAATTTATGGGGAACTAGTATGGGTATTCAGTAATCTGTTATCGTTTGTCCGAACGGGAAAATCCATTAGACAACCAATTACGAACTTCCGTCTACCCACCGCCCATCCCCAGGACAAACCTGATCAGCCAACGAAAGAGACGTTGGCCTAAGCTGGGATGGGGATTGACACGGATGCTCTCTTCCATACGGGCCATTGCTTCAAACCAACGGCCGTTTCTGATCGCCAATATCCCCAATGCCCGCAATACTTGGCTCTGTTTAGCAGGATCATTACTTTGGGCAAATAGGGCTGCTGCTTGACTGTAACAACGGGCTGCTTCCTCGCGCTGCTTTTTGGCCGCATATAAATCGCCCAAATTGCCCAAGGCCTGCGCTTGACGATTATGGTCACACAATTCCCCAAAAATCGCTTCAGCTTCTTGTAAGGCTTTTAGCGCAGCATCTCGATTACCCTGCAATCGCTGAATCACACCAATATTATTGAGTGCTTCGGCTTGACCAGCCCGATTTTCTTCCATGGCATAAGCTTGTACAGCCTCCCCAAACTTAGCCAATGCTTGAGCGCGTTTCCCCTGTTGAAATAATGTTAACCCTTCTTCTTTTACTGTATCTGCTTGAGTCATACGTTTCTAAATTGGTTCAATCTTTAAGGCTTATCCTGAGCATTGCCGATGGATTGAACCAATTTTGCTTATTAATAAAAAATGGCAGCCCTTGAGCTGCCATTCAATAGTAATCTGTGGAGGGTTGCTTCGTCAGCAGGACATGTGGGCTAGAAGGTAATGTCTAGGATGCTGGCCGCAAAATCACGCAGCTTCTGTACATCCATATCACCGATCTTTTTGGCCGTTTCCAGATAACTCTCATTGCCCGGTTTGGTGATAAAGACTTGCAATTCAGGCGAAAAAGCCGCGAACTGTTTAACCATGCGCTGTTCGGCTTCATGTCGTGCCAATGGCCCATGCTCCTCATCCACAAAATGGGTCACGGATACGTCTAAGGCTCTGCTTAACTGTTCTAAGTGCAGGTAGGGAATGGGGACATTGCCTGACTCATAGCCTGTGATGGTTTCTTCATCAACTTCCAAGGCTTCGGCTAATTTTTCCACGGATTGACGGGCTCGTAAGCGTCGTTGTTTGAGCAAAACGCCAATCACACGTTGGCGCAACTCAATGAAATCTTGATAGGAATCGCGCTGGTTATTATCGAGTGAGTCGCTGCCCCAAAAATAGCCCATCGGAATGTTTAAGAACATAGCCAAGGCTTCCAAGTCTGGCAAGGAAATGGGGTATTCACCTGCTTCCGCTTTTTCATAGTCGGCGGTGGTCATACCCAAGGCGGAGGCACATTCGGCTGGTTCGCGGCGGGCATGTTCTCGTGCTGTTTGCACCAGCTCTGCCAACATTTTTGCTCGTCGGGGATCCAAATTGCTCATGACATTCCCATTATGATGGTTTCAATCGGTAAGGCTGATTGATAGGCTTTTATATTAACATAAATTATACAAGGTGCAATTTTGCTGTCTAGAGGCAAATGGGAAATGGTCGGCTACCCTTTACCCATCGCTAAATTGACACCAACACCTATCAGGGAGTATACTTGCACATATACTTGTATCACTTGGAGGATAAAAATATGGCTCAAGTAACGATTTATATTGAACCTGAGCTTGAAGCAAAAATGCGGGCAGCAGCCCAAGCAATGAACCTCTCCCACAGTAAATGGGTGGCCAATATTATTCGTGAAAAATTACAAACAGAATGGCCGCCAACTGTGGTGGCCTTGGCCGGTGCTTGGACAGATTTACCGGAGGTTGAGGAAATTAGAGCAACAATAGGCTTGGATATAGAAAGAGAGCAGTTTTGATGTTTGCTTTAGACACAAATACACTCATCTACTTTTTCAAAGGGCAAGGGCGTGTTGCCGAAACCTTTTTGCAGCAGTCCCCGCAGAATATTGGCATTCCAGCCATTGTTTTGTATGAATTGCAGGTGGGTATTGGCAAATCAACGTCGCCAGAAAAAAGAATTGAGCAATTGAATGCCCTACTCTCTGTTGTGAGCATCCTGCCCTTTGACCAGGCTGAAGCCAAAACGGCCGCTCAAATTCGTGTCTCCTTGGAAGAGAAAGGGCAACCAATCGGCGCCTACGATATTTTGATTGCCGCTACTGCTTTGGCTAACAGGAGTGTATTGGTTACTTGCAATACAAACGAGTTTAGTCGAATAGAAAATTTGTCGTTGGTTGATTGGTATTAGGGGGAAACGGCCGTTTCCCTCTATCTACGGCAAATCCGTCTCCCCCATCAAAAAGCGATCACACTCTCGTGCTGCTTCCCGCCCTTCATTGATGGCCCACACCACCAGGCTCTGACCGCGTCGGGCATCGCCAGCGGCGAAGATGCCGCCAACATTGGTCGTGTACTTTCCATAGGTAGCTTTGGCATTAGAACGGCCGTCCACCTCCACCCCCAACTGTGCCAACAAATCACCCTCCGGCCCCAAAAAGCCCATGGCCAGCAGCACCAATTGGGCCGACCACTCCCGTTCAGTACCTGGAATTTCTGCCAAGTGCGGACGGCCGTCTCCATTACTCTGCCAACGCACATCAACCGTATGTACAGCCGTTAGTTGCCCCTGCTCATCCCCCACAAACCGCTTCGTCATCACACAATAGCTGCGTGGATCGGCCCCAAAGCGTGCTTGGGCCTCCTTCTGACCATAATCTACTTTATAGACACGGGGCCACTGCGGCCAGGGATTATCGGGGGCGCGTTTATCAGGCGGCCGTTCCATGATTTCAAACTGCACCAGGCTGCGGCAACCATGCCGCAAGGCTGTGGCCACACAGTCTGTCCCCGTATCGCCCCCACCAATGACAATCACATCTTTATCGGTGGCCGAAAGATAACGGCCGTCCCCCAACCCCGAATCCAACCAACTTTTACTGTTACCGTGCAAGAACTCCATAGCCAAATGGACACCTGACACCTCGCGCCCCGGCACAGACAAATCACGTGCCACCGTCGCTCCCGTGCACAGCACAATCGCGTCAAACTCTTGCCGCAGCTTCTCGGCTGGATACTCCTTGCCAATCTCCGTATTGGTCACAAAAGTCACACCCTCCACCGCCAGCAAATCGATCCGTCGCTGCACTACACTTTTGTCCAGCTTCATGTTGGGAATACCATACATCAGCAAACCGCCAATGCGGTCGGTCCGTTCAAACACCGTCACCCAATGCCCCGCCTTGTTCAGCTGGGCCGCGCAGGCCAGCCCCGCTGGCCCCGACCCCACCACTGCTACCTTTTTACCCGTGCGCTTACTGGGTGGCTCAGGCACAATCCAGCCCTCGGCAAAGCCTCGTTCTACGATGGCCCGTTCAATATTCTTGATGGTCACTGCCGGGTCAGTGATGCCCAAAGTACAAGCGGCTTCACAGGGGGCGGGACAAACCCGCCCCGTGAATTCAGGGAAATTATTGGTGCGGTGCAGTCGATCTAGGGCTTCTCGCCAACGGCCGTTCACCACCAAATCATTCCACTCTGGAATCAAATTATTAATGGGGCAACCCGACGTCATCCCATTCAATACCTGACCCTTGTGGCAAAAAGGAATGCCACAATCCATGCAACGCGCCCCCTGCTGCTGCAATACATCATCCGCCATCGGCAGCAAATACTCCTGCCAATCATGGATTCGTTCATGGCACGGCCGTTCCGCCCCCGCCTCTCTCTTAAATTTCAAAAATCCCGTCGTCTTCGCCATAATTTCGCTACGCTCACAGTAAAGAATCTGATTACTGATTACTGGTCACTGTTTACTGTCTACTGATTACCTTCTCCAACTTCTCCGCCTCAAACGCCGCCAACAAGGCTTCATCCCCCCGCAAACCACTTGCCTCCGCCTGCTGAATCGCCAACTGCATTCGTACATAATCCTTAGGCACGACCTTCACAAACAGCCGCTTCATTGCCTGCCAATTCATCAGCACCGCCTGCGCTTGCTCACTTTGTGTCGCTTGGGCATGACGACGAATCATCTGCTTCACGACCAGGGCCTCTTTATCATCAGTCAACAGTTCCAGCACCACCATCTCCTGATTACAGCGTTCAGAAAAATCACCTGCTTCATCCAGCACATAGGCCACACCACCCGACATACCAGCGGCAAAATTGCGGCCAGTCTGGCCCAACACCACCACGCGCCCCCCCGTCATATACTCACAGCCATGATCACCCACACCTTCGACAACGGCCGTTACCCCACTATTTCGTACACAAAAACGCTCACCTGCCCGGCCATGAATGAACGCCTGACCCCCCGTCGCCCCATAAAATGCCACATTGCCAATAATAATATTCTGCGATGGCACAAAAGTAGAACCTTGCGGCGGCGACACAATAATCTTTCCCCCTGACAACCCCTTACCCACATAATCATTAGCATCCCCCTCCAGCAGTAGCGTCACGCCTCGCGGCACAAATGCCCCAAAACTCTGCCCCGCACTGCCCTGAAAACGCAGCCGAATCGTATCCGCTGGCAGCCCTTCCGCCCCAAAACGACCAGTCACTTCACTGCCCAACATCGTCCCCACCGTCCGATTCTGATTGTGAATGGGCAGCGTCAACCGCACAGGCTTCTTTGAATTGAGTGCAGGTTGACATAAGCGCAATAATGTACGGAAATCTAATGTCTCTTCCAAGCGATGATTTTGCTCAATTTGATGGAAACGGCCGTCAGCTTCTTGCTCGCTGTGGCCGGTGTCCTCACCGTGCCACCCTGCTGGCTCACAAAAAATCGGCGACAAATCCAACCCCCGCGACTTCCAATGATCCACCACCTGCCGCGCTTCCAACTGCGCCACCTGCCCCACCATCTCATCAAAGCTGCGGAAACCCAACTGAGCCATCCACTGCCGCACATCCTCCGCCAAAAAGCGCATAAAATTCACCACATGCGCTGGATCACCCATAAACCGCTTACGCAACTCAGGATTCTGCGTGGCTACCCCCACTGGACAGGTATTCAAATGACACACCCGCATCATAATACAGCCCAACGCCACCAGCGGCGCAGTGGCAAAGCCAAACTCCTCCGCCCCCAACAAAGCCGCAATCACCACATCGCGCCCCGTCTTCAACTGCCCATCCGTCTCCAAAATGACCCGACTGCGCAAGCCATTCAGCCGCAATGTCTGCTGCGCCTCCGCCAGCCCCAGTTCCCACGGCATGCCTGCGTGCTTAATACTCGTTTGCGGCGATGCCCCCGTGCCGCCATCATGCCCACTAATCAAAATCACATCCGCATGACCCTTGGCCACTCCCGCCGCAATCGTGCCCACACCCACTTCTGACACCAACTTCACATTAATTCGCGCCTGGGGATTGGCATTTTTCAAGTCAAAAATCAACTGAGCCAAATCCTCAATCGAATAAATATCATGGTGCGGCGGCGGCGAAATTAACCCTACACCGGGCGTAGCATGGCGTACCTCCGCAATCCAAGGATACACTTTGTGGCCGGGCAACTGACCCCCTTCGCCCGGTTTAGCCCCCTGCGCCATTTTTATCTGAATCTCTTGCGCCTGTGTCAAGTATTCACTCGTCACCCCAAAACGGCCGCTTGCCACCTGTTTAATGGCACTATTAGCTGAATCCCCGTTTTCACGTGGCACAAATCGTGCCCGGTCTTCGCCACCTTCGCCCGTATTGCTCTTGCCGCCAATGCGATTCATAGCAATCGCCAAACTCTCATGCGCTTCCTTGCTAATCGAGCCATAAGACATCGCGCCTGTCTTAAAACGACGCACGATGTTTTCCACTGGCTCCACTTCAGCCAGCGCAACCGGCTCACGGTCAAATTTGAACTGCATCAGCCCGCGCAATGTGTACAGCCGCTCCGATTGGTCATTCACATCACGTGCATACTTTTGGTAATGCTCATAGCTGTTAGTACGCACGGCCGTTTGCAAATTATGAATCGTGGCCGGGTTAAACAGATGGGCTTCCCCCTCCTCACGGAACTGGTAGCGGCCGCCTTCGGGCAGCGTCTTGCCATTCACCTGCCGCTCTGGGAAAGCGTGTGTGTGGCGCATCTGCACCTCTTTGGCCAACACATTCAGCCCCACGCCGCCAATACGCGACGACGTGCCCACAAAATATTTGTCCACCACCGAACGATTCAGCCCCACCGCCTCAAAAATCTGCGCCCCCTGATAACTTTGGAAAGTGGAAATGCCCATCTTGGACATGATCTTGACCATGCCTTTGACAATGGCCTTTTGCAGCTTGGAGACAGCCTCGTCAGCCTTGTCTGTGCCCACCAACTCAACGGCCGTTTCCATCGCCAAATAGGGGTTCACTGCCGATACGCCATAGCCCAGCAGTGTGGCAAAATGGTGTACTTCACGCGGCTCGCCTGATTCCACAATTAGGCTAACGGCCGTTCGCTTTCCCTGCCGGATCAAATGATGGTGTAAAGCGGCCGTGGCCATCAGCGCAGGCATCGCTGCTCTAAAGGGATCAACCTGCCGATCTGATAAAATTAACAAGTTGTAGCCCAGCGAAATCGCCTCTTCTGCTTGTTGACATAACGCATCTAAAGCCTTAGCTAAACCTGCTTCCCCCTCCCGCACTGGATACAAAATGGGCAGCGTCGTGGCCTTAAAACCAGGTACATGAATGTGGCGCAACTTGGCCAGTTGCTCGTTCGTCAAAATCGGCGACTCCAGCCGAATCAAGCGGCAATCCCGCTCACTCGGCTCCAATAAATTACCCTCCGTCCCCAAAATCGAAGCTGTACTCGTCACCAATTCCTCGCGGATGGCATCCAACGGCGGATTCGTCACCTGAGCAAAAAGCTGCTTGAAATAGTTGTAAAGCGGTTGCGGCTTATTCGACAACACAGCCAACGGCGTGTCATCCCCCATCGAGCCAATGGCCTCCATGCCCTTCTCCACCATCGGCTTCAAAATAATCCGCAAATCCTCATACGTATAGCCGAACGCTTGCTGTAACTGGATGAGCGAGAAGGGCAATGATGCACCCTCACCCCAACCCTCTCCCTCAAGGGAGAGAGAGTCCAATCCCCTCGGAGGGTTAGGGTGGGGGTGTAAATCCTCCAGCGTCAGCAAATTCTCATCAAGCCACTGTTGATACGGCCGTTCCCCCGCCAACTGCTGCTTCAACTCCTCATCGCCAATGATGCGACCAACGGCCGTATCCACCAAAAACATGCGTCCTGGCTGCAAACGCCCTTTGTGGGCCACATTCTCTGGGGCGATGGGCAGCACGCCCACCTCCGAGGCCATGATCACCCGGTCATCCTTCGTCACATAGTAGCGAGACGGCCGTAAGCCATTGCGATCCAACACCGCCCCCACCTGTGTGCCATCCGTGAAGCCAATCGAAGCTGGGCCATCCCACGGCTCCATCAAACAACTATGATAGTTGTAAAAGGCACGGGTCGTCGCATTCATGCTCTCGTGCTTCTCCCAAGGTTCGGGAATCATCATCATAATGCTGTGAGGTAGGGAACGGCCGTTCAAGGTCAACAACTCCAGCACATTATCAAATTGCGCTGTGTCACTGCCATCCTCATCAATGACAGGTAAAATTTTCTCCAACTCATCACCTAGCAACCGCGAAGAAAGCAACGCTTCCCGCGAACGCATCCAGTTCACATTGCCACGCAGCGTATTAATCTCGCCATTGTGAATCACATAGCGGTACGGATGCGCCCGTTCCCAACTGGGGAAGGTATTGGTGCTAAAACGAGAATGTACCAGGGCAATGGCTGATTGCATATCAGGATCAGCCAAATCGGGATAATAATGGCGTAACTGCTCCGCCAGCAACATGCCCTTGTAAACCATTGTCCGTGTGGATAGTGAACAAACGTAAAAACGCTCACAATCGAGCATCTTTTCGGCTACGCGCCGCATAATATATAGTTTTCGTTCTTTACTGTTTTCGTCTGGCAGTTGGTCTAGGCCCCCAATGAAGGCCTGGGATATGTGTGGTTGGGAGGAGACGGCCGTTTGTCCCAATTCGTCATCATTAACTGGCACATCGCGCCATCCCAAAAGCTGCAACCCCTCCGCCGCCACAACCTGCTCAAATTGCTGCTGGCAACGCTGTCGTGCTTGGGTATCAGCTGCCAAGAAGAGCATCCCTACCCCATAATCACCTGGCTGAGGCAAGGCAAATCCCTGCTCGGCACACACTTTCTGCAAAAAAACGTGGGGTAGCTGCACAGTGATACCTGCTCCATCACCTGTGTTAGGATCACTCCCCCGTGCCCCACGATGGCTCATGTTAGTTAATACCGTCAGCGCATCTTGCACAATCTGATGGGACTTTTTGCCTTTGACATTAACGACAAAACCCATACCGCAAGCATCTCGTTCATACCGCGGATCATACAAACCTTGTTTTGGGGGATATCCTTCTTGCATAACTCTTCTCCTTATTATCCGTCTGGTACCGTCTGGTAAGGTTCAATTCGCTCACCACTCTAGCACCAAGAATGGAGACACCTAAACTATGTTGCTGTGCATTGTGGTGCAAAGGTAAGTGGGAAAATGGGTTAAGCGGGAACTCAAAACCTATTCTGTGAAATAAAACACAATCAATGTGATATAGATCACACAATAATATTATAGTGTAGGCGAGTACGAACTGTGTTTATGCAAATCACACAGGGTATAACCTATTGATTCTGTGCAAAATTTGACTTTTTGTGAACTCTCTACAAAAATAGGGGCCAACTTTTTGATACTTTTGACGTAACATTTTTCGATCCGTCTCCTTATTATCGGGACAGTATGACAAAAAAATAGTTGACAGGCCAAGATGCCTCCCCAGATAGACAAGGTTCTGTGTGTGGAGGCATTTTTTATTGCGGGAATGGCAAGACGGCCGTATCCAAAACAAATCAATATTTTTAAGGAGAGTTTTATAAAATGAGTGGAAATATGACCCGATTGAACGCCATAGCTGCCATCAACAGCTATGCTCCCATGGAGCAGCAATTGAATTTTGCGGAAACGCCAACCCGTGCCTTGTTCAATGCCAATGTGTTTAGTACGGCCGTTATGAAGGAACGCCTACCCAAACGTGTATACAAATCATTGATACGTACCATTGAGGGTGGCGAGCCACTTGATGTGTCTGTGGCTGATGCTGTCGCCAATGCCATGAAAGATTGGGCCATTGAGAAAGGAGCAACCCATTACGCCCACGTCTTTTACCCCTTAACAGGGGCCACAGCCGAAAAGCATGACAGCTTTTTAGCCCCCAACGGGGGTGGCAGTGCCATCGCTGAATTCACAGGCGAACAGTTAATTCAGGGTGAGCCAGATGGCTCTAGCTTCCCTACTGGTGGCCTGCGTCCTACTTTTGAAGCACGTGGCTACACTGCTTGGGATGTCACCAGCCCCGCCTATATTTTGGAAAATCCTAATGGCACAACCTTGTGTATTCCCACAGCTTTTGTTTCTTGGACAGGCATCGCTCTGGACAAGAAAACGCCGCTGCTGCGTTCCAATCAAGCCCTCAACAAACAGGCCCAACGCGTTCTCAAACTGTTTGGCGATGCTGATGGCTCAATGGTCAACGCCACCGCTGGACCAGAGCAAGAATTTTTCCTGATTGACCGTAATTTTTACTTTGCCCGTCCCGATCTAGTGACGGCCGGGCGCACTATTTTTGGTGCGCCCCCGCCCAAAGGTCAGGAGTTTGATGATCATTACTTTGGGGCCATGCCGGAGCGGGTCTTAGGCTTTATGTTGGAAGTAGAGCAGGAGTTGTTTAAGCTAGGTGTGCCCATTAAAACGCGCCACAATGAAGTGGCGCCAGGTCAGTACGAAATGGCGCCTATTTATGAGAATGCCAATGTAGCCACTGACCATCAGCAGTTGATGATGACATCGCTCAAACGGCTGGCTCCCAAATATGGCATGGCCTGTTTATTGCATGAAAAACCATTTGCGGGTGTCAATGGCTCGGGTAAGCATGTTAATTATTCGTTGGGCACTGCCACGCTGGGCAACTTATTAGAACCAGGTGATACGCCTCATGATAATGTGCGTTTTTTGGTATTTACAACGGCCGTTATCCGAGCCATTAGCAAATACGCCACACTCCTGCGTTCGGTTTTGGCCATTGCGGGCAATGACCATCGCTTGGGGGCCAATGAAGCCCCGCCGGCCATCATCTCCATCTTCTTGGGTGACCAGCTAACAGATATTTTCGAGCAAATTAAGGCCTCTGGTAGTGCCAGTAGTTCCAAGCCTATGGGGACATTAACATTGGGTGCAGACACGCTGCCGCCGCTGCCCCTGCACTCCGGCGACCGCAACCGTACCAGCCCCTTCGCCTTCACAGGCAATAAGTTCGAGTTCCGGGCAGTTGGTTCTAGCCAATCTATCGCCATGCCCATTACTATTTTGAACACCATTTTGGCCGAATCGCTGGATTATATGGCGACACGCTTGGAAGCAACTGAGGGTGATTTTAATACGGCCGTACAAACGTTGCTTAAAGAGATCATGGAAGAGCATAGTGCCATCATCTTCGATGGCGATGGTTACTCCGATGCTTGGCACGAAGAAGCTGAACGGCGCGGCTTGCCCAATCTTAGTAACACAGCCGAAGCCCTGCCCGCCTTTAGCAGCCCCGAAGCAGTGGCCTTGTTTGAAAAATATAATGTTTTGAGCGAATTAGAAGTAGAAAGTCGTCTAGATGTCAAAATGGAACAGTATGCGATGGCCATTAATGTGGAAGCTAATCTGACATTGGAAATCGGCCGTACCATGATTTGGCCCGCCGCTGTGCGTTACCAAAGCGAATTGGCTACTACTTGCGCCAATCTAAAAGCTGTTGGTTATGAATTCGATACACACACCCTTGATACAATTACTGAATTAGTGAAACTATTGCAAGATGGATTGACCCATTTAGAGGGCTTGATGAGGCATGAAGCAAACTCACCCCATGAGGAAGTTCAATACGCTCGTAGAGTCCTCGTGCCTCAAATGGATGCGGTCCGTGAATGTGCCGACACTCTAGAAGGTTATGTGGCTGATGATCTCTGGCCTTTACCAACTTATCAGGAGATGTTGTTCATTAAGTAGCTTTTTCCACTCACTTGGGCAGATGCGTGCAGGCACTGGCGAGTCAGCACGTATCTGCCATCTAAATTATTAAAAGGGGTGTTCCCCAAAAATTCGTCCACGAAGTCACACGAAAAAGTACGAAAACATAGGTGAAGCAGCTTGTTTTTGTGCTTTTTGTGTCTCTTCGTGAGTAAACATGAATACCTCTAAAGAAGGAAACCCCCTCTGAGTTTCCCTCAGCTTTGGCAGATGGCGAAGTCGGCAGAGATTGCGGTATGGCTGCAAATGTTGTTTATTGTTTTGTCTGATGGATTTCTAGTTGATTGCCTTCAGGGTCACGGAATTTAGCGTAGCGGCCAGATGGTATTTCCGCAATGGGGGAGACGTTCACACCGTGAGCGGTGAGGGTAGCAACGGCCGTTTCCAAATCGGGTACATCAAAAGCCATCAACCAATGTGTCTCCTGACTGACGGCCGTTTGACGACCTGCGTATAGGGCAACGGCCGTTCCCCCTGCATCCATAAACGCCAATTCTCCCGCCTCATAAAAATACGGTATTAGTCCCAATACATCTTGGTAGAAATGCAACATTTCCTCAAAATCCCGAGCCCAAATAAACAGGCAACTCAAGCGGCTGATAGATAAGGAGAGGGCATCATAGGACAAGCTCCTTCGCTGCAAATAACATAGTCTTAATTATCATCATGGTAGTTAGTGTAACTAACAAAAGTTTTGAACTTACGGCTGCCAAGATATTGCCAATTTGTAGCCGTTGTAACAGCCGTATACAATCTCCAATATGTCCACTGTACGTACATCACCCTCTCGTCGTACCCGTTTCCGGCAGTGGTTGTTTATTCGTGACCCTGAACGAAGGTTGCCCTGGTTGTCTTTACTGGAAATTGGCCTTGTACTTTGGTGGGCAATTTGGGTAAGCAGAAGATACCTTGATTTTTCACTGTTGGAATGGCCCCACGGCGGCGAATTTGGCATGGCGATTCACCCACACTATATTTGGACGCTTTTGCGGCAGTGTGGTGACTGTGTCTTATGGAATGGCATGTACAATGGTGGTTCACCAGCTTTTGCAGAACTACATGCAGGAGTTTTGCATCCTCTTGTTATTATTGCCACTATCATATGGGGTGGACTCAATGGTGCTAAAGTTGTTCTAATTGGCAGTTTGGTTATGGCTGGGTTGGGACAGTGGTGGTTGGCACGGGTGATGGGCCTGGGCTTTGTCCCTCGACTATGGGGAGCTATGTTGGTTATAACGGGAGGGCATCTGGCAGGCCGTATGGAAATCGGAGTTGTGGGGGTAGTTTTGTCAACGGCCGCTTGCAGTTTGGCGATTGCTCCTGCGCTTCAGTTGGCTCTAAACGGCCGTCGCCGTGATGCTATTATTTTGGGGTTTATATTAGCCTTGGCTATTGTTGCTGGACAAGGATATTTACAATTAGGTTTTGCTATCACCATCTTGCCAGCTTTAATGATCTTCTGGGTAGATGCCCGCTTACGGCTACAAGCTGTATGGAAAGAATTTGTATTGGCAGGACTTTTAGCGCTGTTATTTGCCGGACCATTCTTAGTGCCACTCATCCATTTCTGGCCGGAATTTGGTAAAGATGTAGATGCTGAATTTAGCTCAGCTCAACCAATCGAATATATTCCGCTCAATTTTGCCGTCAATGATAGAGACTATTATTGGAACACCATCATGGGCAAACAACCCCATCCTTATCTTTATTTCAATTACATAGGTTGGACCCCTATCTTATTGGCGCTTGTACCACTCGTGCGGGTACGGCCGTTGCAGCGTAAACGCCTTCTCTTTTTAGTATTAGCCCTCTTTTTAGTCATCTTTACTAGCAGTGCATTACCGTTTAAGTGGCTAGCACGATTCTTGCCAGAGTTTGCTTACGGTATCCGCAACCCCAGCCTTATTCAAGGGTTAGCCGTACCCATTATTGTAAGCATGGGAGCTTGGGGTGTGGATTTAATCTTAAAACAAGCCTGGCCGTTAGCCAAAATAGCTACCTCTGGTAAACAGTTTCATAAACGCATAGTAGTCATCCTCACCTGGATTTTTACATTGGCTATTTTATCCCGCTCACTTGAAGCCACCTATGATTTCAGTTTTGGCTGGCTTTTCCAAGTTCATCGTGAAGATGATGTTTGGCAGCGGGTGCTAAACGATGTTCAAACCTCTGGTGCTGAATGGGTATCTTTCCCTTTTGGCGAACATTATTGGGGGCCATTAGCCGCTGAAAGAGGATTGAAGTTAACAATTCATTGGCGGCCAACCCATTGGAAAAATCGAGATGTTCCTCTGCCTTATATCAGAGCGGCTCGCGAAAGGGGAAGCTATGATGATCCCAATTTCATAACGCAACACATAGATATTTCACTTGTACGCTTCCCCTCTAATCGGTATGCTTCTGTGGTCACACCAGATGGAAACGTGCCATGCATTGCCCAAACCAAAGGTGGTTATATTACCGTGACCTGTAATAGTGAACAGTCTGGTCAACTTGTTGTACAGGAAAATCAATGGGATGGTTGGAAAGCTAGCCGAGATGGTGAATCTGTGCCTTTACTAGCTGGGCAATGGTTGGTTGTTGAAGCACCTGCTGGTTTACATCGTTACCAATTTCGCTATAAGCCTTGGGACGTCCCCGTTGGGATTGGTTTCCTGTTCGTGGGGCTGTTCTTAGCAATCTGGACAGGGAGTCGTTAAGGTATACCTGACGGCCAGAAAACCATCTGATGCCTGTCTCTACCCCTCGGTCTGAAACCTTCACTGTGCTGCGCGAAATGGCGCAGACGTTAAGCTTGGCTTGGGATTTAGATACGACGTTGGCTCTCATTGCCCGCAAAACGGCCGATCTCATGCAAGCCGACTCCTGTACCATTTACTTGCTCGATCCTGATTACGTGACTTTGCGTCTACGAGCCTCTACCGGCTTAGCCCACCGGGCCGTAGGCCGGGCCACACTGCAAGTGGGCGAGGGCATGACGGGCTATGCGGTGAAAGCGGGGCAGCCCGTTCACGCCCAAGATGCCCAGCATGATCCCCTTTTTAAGCGGGTGGATGAGGCAGAAGAATTAGATTATCAGTCACTGCTGGCCGTACCGCTGATGATCGAAGAACGGCCGATTGGGGCTATGAACGTGCAAACCTTGCTGCCGCACACCTTTATCCGTGAAGAAGTAGAGATTTTGTCGCTGATTGGTGATTTGGCGGCTGGGGCTCTGGCCAAAGCTCAACTGTATGACAAGCAAAAACAGCAAATTGAGGAAATGCGGGCCTTGGCACAGGTGAGTGAGGCAATTACCTCGCCCCAATATTTGGACGATATGCTACATGTGGTCACGGATATGGCGGCCCGAACCTTAGCCGCGGCCGTTTGCAGCATCTTTTTGTTGGACGAAACGGGCACACAGCTAGAAATGCGCTCGGCACGGCGCACCACCAGCCCTTATCGCCAGCGCAGGCCATTGGCCGTAGGCCAGGGGGCCATCGGCATTGTGGCCCAGACGGGCAAATCATTGTATATCGCTGATGTGCAGACGGATTCACGCTATTTAGGGCATGAGTTGGCGCGGAAAGAGGGACTCGTGTCACTGTTGGCTGTGCCTTTGAGCGTGCGTGAGCGGGTCATTGGGGTGCTGGCTTGTTATACGGCCGTTGCCCATGCCTTCACCCCTGAACAAGAAACCCTCCTACTCACCCTGGCCAACCAAACCGCGCTGGCAATTGAGAATGCGCGGTTAGTGACCAACACGGCCGTTGTACGTGAAATGCACCACCGCATCAAAAACAATCTGCAAACGGTAGCTATGCTCATGCAGCTGCAACTGCCTGATGCTGAACGGCTGAATACCCGCGAAGTGCTGCAAACGAACATTCACCGCATCCGCAGTATCGCTTCGGTACATGAAGTGCTGTCAGAGAAGGGGTTTAGGCTGGTAGATGTCAAGGATGTGTTGCAGAGGATTGTGGGCATGATGACGGTAGCTATTGTGTCCGATACGGCCGTTCACATTTACGGCGAACCCGTTCTCTTGCCCAGCCGCGAAGCCACATCTTTAACACTGGTGGTCAATGAACTGCTACAAAATGCCCTGGAACACGCTCAGGCCCAGCAAGTGGCTGTTTCCTTTGGTCATTCCGCTGAGGAGATTATTGTGCTAGTTAAGGATGATGGGGTAGGCTTACCACCTGAGTTTGAGCAGGGGTTGGGCTTGGAGATTGCAGAAACGTTGGTGCGGGAGGATTTGAACGGCCGTCTCAAGTTTAATCGCTTGACAAGGGGAACGGAAGTGAGTGCGAGAATTCCACGAACAGTCAAACAAAAATAATATTTTCAGCGCTTCAGCGTATTGACATTGTAAATACACTGAAATATACTTTTACTTCATGAATGTCACTTATGTTTTTCAAGACATCATTTTTGAGTGGGATAGTCTCAAAGCGGCTTCTAATCGGCACAAACATGGTATTTCTTTTGAAACAGCCTGTGAAGTCTTTTTTGATCCCTTCTTGCAACCCCCTGATGATGATGAAGAATTTGTTGATGGAGAATTAAGGGAAAAGATCGTTGGAATGACCCTTGATTGGCAGTTCCTTTATGTTGTTTATGTGATGAAGGCAGATAGGCTGAGACTTATTTCGGCTCGTCCTGCAACAGCACCTGAGAAAAAATATTATGAAAATGGATAAATTGAAACAGCGTTTACAGAAAAATCGAGCGATGGTAACGATTACGATGAGGATACCAGAAGACATTCTTAAGGACTTAAAACGAGTTGCACCCCTGCTTGGGTTTTCTGGTTATCAACCCTTAATGCGTGCCTATGTTGGTCAAGGTTTGCGTACAGACCTAGAACAATTAGAAAACAATCTTGAAGTTGCTGATCTCATCGAGAGTTTACGCCGTCATGGTGTTAATGATGAGATTATTGAGTCAGCTATGACCGAAGCTGGGCTAGTTGCGGTATAACAGCATGGTTAGAGACTAGAGACTGTGGACTCTTTCAGTCTCCAGTCTCTAGTCTCCAATCTCTCTTATAACCATGCGTATCTTAATTGCTGATGATGAATCAATCATTCGCATGGGTCTGAAGGCCATGCTAGTGGAGATGGGGCATGAAGTGGTAAGCGCTGTAAACGGCCGTGAAGCCCTCGACATGGCCCGCCGCCATCAGCCCGAAATGGCGATACTTGACATAAAAATGCCCTTTAGTAATGGCCTTCAAGTTGCCCAAACACTGTCCCGCACCCAGCCTATGCCCATTCTCGTGCTCACCGCTTTCAGTGAACATGACCTCATCGAAGAAGCTAGCGAACTGCCCATTCACGGCTACCTGATCAAGCCCATCAAGCCCGAAGAGCTGGCTGCTGCCATTGCCGTGGCTCATAAACGCTTTGCCGATGCACAACGCCTAAATGAAAAAGCGACACAACTAGAGGAAATGCTAGAAAGTCGTAAACTCATTGATCGCGCCAAAGGTAAACTGATGGCAAAGGGCTTAAGCGAAGCGGATGCCTATCACTTTATCCAAACCCAAGCCCGCAACTTAAACAAAAGCATGAAGCTTGTGGCCCTTGCTATCCTCAAGGAATAAAAAAAAGCCCGGCCAATCACTTGCCGGGCTTCGCCATTTACTGCGAACTGCGTACTTTTTACTGGCTAAACGGCCGTCTCTACGCCCTCATCTCTCATCATTTCTGCACTTTCCACTTTGGTAAATGTCAATGCACCATCTGCTTCATCAATATAGACATGATCGCCAGAACTGAACTCGCCCTTGAGAAGCTTCACGGACAAGGGGCTTTCCACATATCGTTGGATAGCTCGCTTTAACGGCCGTGCGCCGAAATCTTTGTCAAAGCCCTGGCTGGCCAGCCATCTTTGGGCTGCTTCAGTTAGCGTGATTGTCAAATTACCCTGCTCCGATAGGCGGATTTGCACGTCCTTCATCTGCAAATTGACAATTTCCACCACATCTTCCTCACTTAATGGCTCAAAGATGATAATTTCGTCAATGCGGTTAATAAACTCAGGCCGGAAGGTTTTCTTCAAGGCCTCCTCAATACGCTTGTGATTGGCCTCTTCCTCCGCGTCTCGTGCTCCCACAAAGCCGAGCGCACCAGATGAGCGGACAAATGATGTACCTACGTTGCTGGTCATGACAATAACCGAGTTGCGGAAATTGACTGTACGGCCCTGACCATCGGTTAAACGGCCGTCATCCAACAACTGCAAAAAAGAGTTCCACACGTCAGGATGGGCTTTCTCAATCTCATCAAAGAGAACGACGGAATACGGCCGTCGGCGAACCTGCTCTGTCAATTGACCACCTTGTTCATAGCCAATATAGCCAGGAGGCGCACCAAACAAACGGCTTACTGTATGCTGTTCCCGATATTCACTCATATCCACCCGGATCAGGGCATCCTCATCGTCAAACAGGAATTCCGCGAGAGCTTTAGCCAGCTCAGTTTTACCCACACCCGAACTGCCCAAGAAGATGAAAGAGCCAATCGGCCGTCTAGGATCACTCAGCCCTGAACGGCTGCGCCGAATCGCGTCTGACAGAGCCTCAATCGCCTTGTGTTGTCCCACAATACGCTCGTGCAGCCGCTCCTCCATGTGCAGCAGCTTCTCCGCCTCCGTTTCCATCATCTGTGTCACAGGAATGCCCGTCCACGAAGCCACTACCTCAGCAATATCCTCTTCATCTACTACCTCATCAAGCATATTCTCAGACTGCCATTTATCACGCAATTCAGTAAACTCTGTTTCCAGGCGCAAACGTTCTGCTCGATATTGGGCCGCCCGCTCATAATCACGCACTGTATGTGCTTCTTCCTCCTCTACTTGCAACTTATCAATTGCCTTTTTGCGCTCTTTCAGGTCAGTTGGCAGCGTGTATAGGGCCACACGCAATTTGGCGGCGGCTTCATCCATTAAGTCAATCGCTTTGTCTGGCATATGGCGATCGGTCACATAGCGATCAGACAGCCGGGCTGCCGCCACCAAAGACTCATCTGAATATTCAATTTCATGATGTGCTTCATAACGATGGCGCAAACCACGCAGCATCTCTATTGTCTCTTCCACTGTTGGTTCATCCACAAAAACAGGAGCAAAACGGCGTTCCAAAGCACTATCTCGCTCAATATGTTGGCGGTACTCATCCAAAGTTGTTGCTCCCACACATTGTAATTCACCACGGGCTAGGGCTGGCTTCATCATATTGCTGGCATCCATAGCCCCTTGTGCCGAGCCTGCGCCCACCACCGTGTGTAACTCATCAATGAAAAGGATCACTTCCCCTTGTGCCCGTTGAATTTCTTCCATAGCCGCCTTTAGCCGCTCTTCAAATTCACCACGAAAACGGCTGCCAGCGATCATGGCCCCTAGATCGAGGGAAAGAACACGTTTGTTGAGCAGATTTTCCGGCACATCACTGGCCACAATCTTTTGTGCCAAGCCTTCCACAATAGCCGTCTTACCTACACCAGCCTCACCAATGAGAACGGGATTGTTTTTGGTGCGGCGACTCAATACTTGAATGACGCGCAGAATTTCCTGATCACGGCCAATCACTGGATCGATCTTCTTTTCTTTGGCCATTTGCGTCAGGTCGCGGCTGTATTTGTCCAGAGTACGGTAACGACTTTCAGCTTGTCGATCAGTCACCCGTTGGCCGCCGCGCAGCCCCTTAATGCCGTCCAAGACGCGCTCCCGCGTGATGCCAAATTGCTGCAAAATACGAGCACTTGGCGTATTGCGCTCGCTTAAAATAGCTAGAAAGATATGTTCCGTAGAGATGAATTCATCTTTGAGCCGATTGGCTTCGCCCTGGGCCAATTCCAATACAGTGCGGACGCGGGGTGTATAAAAAATCTGCCCCACGCCGCCGCCATACACAGCCACTTTAGGACTGTTACGCAGTTCAGCATCCAGCCGATCTCGCATGGCGTTGACATCTATGGTCAGCTCATCTAAAAGCTGGGGCACAGCACCGTCATTTTGCTCTAGCAAGGCTAGAAAAATATGTTCCGTGTCCACTTGTGTATGCTGGTAGCGCTGTACAATTTCGTAGGCGCGAGCCGCAGCATCTTGGGCACGTTCTGTAAATCTATCAAATCGCATGATTTCATCCTTTAGTAATTAGATAATTGGTGATTACACTACCTGATTGTTCAATAAGTACTGATTTTACCCTGCAAAGATTGGATTCGTATAAGAATGAGTATAATAAATGGTAAAGGACTCCTATAAGCCAATTCAATTACTCAATTACAGAATGCGCGTCCCTTCAGCATCATAGCTGTCACCCCAGGCGAGAATTTTACGAGGGGTGACTTCGATAAGGCGCCATTCGGTACTGTCATCATAACGGAAGTCCCATTCGTATTTGTGGAAGAAGTAGTCGGCAACTTTATTGACGGTGTTCCATTCAGCGACATGGGCCTCGCCTTCAAGGATGATGGTGCTGGCGGTGTCGGGCAAGGCCAGAGCCACATCTTGATTATAGGTGAGGTTGAGGAATTTTTGGGTGTCGGAGCCGGTGGCCAGGTAGATGAGGCCATCAAGCCAGACGTACCAGACGGGCACGAGGTGAGGACGGCCGTTATATCTGACTGTCGCTATCCAAATAGTATGTTCTCGCCCCAGTCGGGCTTCCATGGCTCGCCACCGAGCCGGGTTGCGTCGTCGCATGGATGAATTATACCGGATGTGGGGGATAATTACGTAATGATGCAATTGTGCCATCGTTTTGCCACACGACCGTTCCTACTGAAAACACCTCTGGTAACACTTGACTAGCAAATTGTTGCAAAGCGGCCGTCTTACCCGTTGTTAGCAAGCGAACCTGGCGAGGGTCTATGCCTGGAGCAAGAAGATGATGTTGCTGGAGGAGGTGAGCTGTTTGGCGAGCAATAGCAGGGGCAGGGTCTATAATAGTAACGGCCGTTCCTACCATTTCTTGTAACAAGGGCAGGACGAAGGGGTAGTGGGTGCAGCCCAACACCAATGTGTCTATGTTGGCAGCCAGCATGGGTGTTAGAATGCGGTCTAATAGGGCTTTGGTTTGAGGTGTATGTGTGTGTCCAGCTTCGATCAAATCCACTAATCCCAGGCAAGGGTCTTCGTAGACTGTAATATTTTGGGCAAAACGGGTCATCAGGTCGGCGTAACGGGGACTTTGGAAGGTAACGGCTGTTGCTAATACCCCTACCTTGCCTTTCTTGGTCTGTTGAGCGGCTGGTTTCACAGCTGGTTCCATACCCACAATGGGTATGTGAGGAAATGCTTGGCGCAGGGGGGCCAAAGCTGCGGCCGAGGCTGTATTGCAAGCAACGACAATTATTTTGGCACTTTGTGCTATTAAAAATTGGGTAATGGCCTGACAAAACGCCTGAATTTGCTCAGCTGAACGTGGCCCATAAGGCACATGAGCCTGATCGGCAAAATAGAGGATGTTCTCTTGGGGCAACATCGTGTACACATGGTGCAAAACGGACAGGCCACCCACACCGGAATCGAAGATGGCAATGGTTTCATTCATAGGCTAGAGGGTGGGTGACAAGCAATGGCGGGATTGGGACAGAGGGATAAGCATGTCCAAATTGTAAACCAATATACTAATAAACCAATACACTCATTTCTCTTGAATCACCAATTGGCAACAACCTAGCCCGTTGGTATAATTCTGCCTGTGTGCAAACCTCAAGTATTTACGTATCCCCCACATATCAGGAGTAGAATGTGATTCAACTCAGAACCCAAACGGCCACCTACTGGGGGCCTGAGTTCGTCTTAATAGAAGAAGACGTTGAGTTTATCTCCAGCTATCTATTGGAGATTGAACGGCCGCAAACGGCCAAACAGCTGACTAAGGCACTCATGGCCCGCCGCGTGGCCGCCGAAAAAAGTAATATTGAGCGACTATTAGCTGGGCGGACGATTTATCGGCCCCAAAATAACTATGAAGTAGATGAAGAGCTTGTCTTTCCCGCTATGGAGTTTATACACGGGCAGGTCAAAGCGATTCGTGAAGGCTTTAATCCGCAATACGGCCGTTTCAATGTGATCTCTGTCCGTATGAATGGCAAAGTTCGTGATTTTGCCGCCGATTTGGCCATGGAGCACCCCCTCAATGTAGACATAGACAATATTTTGGACCAAGCAATCGAAGTGGATGTGGATCAACTGTATGCCAATTATGGCACTAAGATTCAAAATAAACTGCTGAAAGCCATAGAAAATCATCAAGAGTTTGTCCGTTTGGGTGAACAGTGGTTTATGAAAGCCCTCATGGCTGATGTCAATGTAGGGCATTTACATCTCACCGAAGCGATTTTGGAAATGGGAGAGGGTGAGCCATTGACTGTAGATGGGATTCTGCCTCATTTAGATATGGATCCCAGTATCCCTATAGAGGTCCAGCAATTCTCGTTAAACTATCATCTATTGCAAGATGATCGTTTTGATGAAGTTGCTCCTGTGGGGCAAGTGGCCTGGTTCCTGCGTCGCCTGGAACCAGAAGGTGTAAAAACTTTGCCCACTCGATTGGCTTATGCACCTGTCTCCTATGATCGTGCCCTGATCAGCCCGCAACTCATGATGTTGGAGCGTGAACTAGATGATGAATGGTCAGATATTGACTCAGCCACAACGCCCCATGCCGTTGTTTTTAGTCTGACTTACCCGCATCGTCTATCAGGTACGATTCCCCTCAACTCACACATTCGCCCACTATTTCAGGCTAGCAATTCACCCCGCCAACGCATCGTGCTGCTGGATGAGATGACGAATAAACCGCTAGAAGCTTGGGTTGTACGTGAACATCGGTATGTATATGGTTTAGAAGCATGGTATGCCGAACATGAGATTCCCATCGGCGGTTTTGTCCAGCTAAAGCCGGGCTTGGAACCAGGTGTGGTTATTTTGAGTTATGATCAACGCCGTCCCCAACGGGAATGGATGCGTTTAGCCACAGTGGTAGAAAATCGTATCCATTTTGAACTCCATCGTCGTACAATTGGTTGCGAGTATGATGAATTAATGATTGTAGGCACAGATACAGTAACGGCCGTCGATGCTCTATGGCGTCGTGCAGCAAGCAACAGTCGTTCCATTGCCTCCCTTTTGGCCGAAATCTTTCCTGAATTGGCAGAACTAGCTCCACAAAAGACTGTTCATGCCAAAACCCTATATAGCGCGATCAACATGCTGCGCCGTTTGCCCCCAGGCCCTGTCTTTGCTGAACTGGTGCGCCATCCAGCCTTCCAGCCCGTCGGCGATCATTATTGGCGATTTGATAGCAGCCGTTGGCGTGATGTAAGATAGTTAGTAACCAGCAAGCAGTAGTCAGTTCAAGGCACTGTTGAAACCTGATTACTGATAACAGAGGAGTAGTTTTGTCTAATATGCCTCGGCCCAAGTTAACGGCCCGAAAACTA
This sequence comes from Promineifilaceae bacterium (SeqCode), assembly GCA_965223555.1. Taxonomy (GTDB): domain Bacteria; phylum Chloroflexota; class Anaerolineae; order Promineifilales; family Promineifilaceae; genus CBDCWU01. The sequence goes on along the minus strand of CBDCWU010000009.1, from coordinate 254,533 downwards.
GCTCGACCAACTGCCGACACCAAGTTTTTTGTAGATTTTGATTGGTGGAAAGAATCCGGCATGGATTTGAAAACCTATCTCTATCAGCGGCTACCTGCTGAAGACATTGGTAATTTGGAAACAGACGTTGAGCAAGTGGATATGGTAGACCTTGAAACCGGCGAAGTAAGGCAGGTAGATGGCTTTGAATACATGCTCCAATTTTACTTTAGTCAACTGCCTGATGATTTTGCCTCACAAACCTCATTAGTAGATGCAGTATTTTGCATTTTGCTGGCAAATGGCAACCGCCCTATGACTATAAACGAATTGTCCGAGCGTGTTAAACGTGCGCCAGAAGTTCTTTTGCGTACACTGGCTGGTAGTAAAGTATATCAGGGCATTCGGCCAGTTTCCTAGATGATGCAGATTGAGATCAAGCTATATGGAACCTTGCGCCAACATCGGCCAAGTGACGCGGGTGGTGCTCCCCATCACCCGTTTTCTATTTCTGTACCGGAGGACACAACTGTGATCCAATTGGCCATGCATTTAGGCGTTCGGGAAGGATTGCTGAATGCTGCTGCCGTCAATGGCGAGTCTGTGACTGTAGATACAGAATTGCAGGCTGGTGATTCCGTTCAGTTGTTTCCCCCTTCGGCCGGAGGTTAACGTGCGCGTTTTTATCGCTGGCGTGATGCAAGGTATGCGACAGGATGAACAGATTGGCGACCAATCCTATCGGGTGCGTATCAGCCAGGCTTTAGAAAAGCATATCCCTTCAGTTCATATCACGGACCCTTGGGCCTTGAATCCGAATAGTGTTAGTTATGATGCCGAACAGGCGCAGTCTACCTTTTTAACTATGACGAGAGAGGCCGGACGAGCCGATTTGCTGTTAGCTTATCTGCCTGTACCTAGTATGGGGACGGCAATGGAGATGTGGGAAGCGTATCAGGCGCAGACCTATATCATTGCGATTACCCCTCTGGTTCACCATTGGGCAGTGCGTTTTACGGCCAATGAAATTTTGCCAGATTTGGATAGTTTGCTAGAGGATATTGAAAACGGCCGTATTTCTGAACTCCTCACCTCTCTCACCAAAGTTGACGCACCTTCTCTAGGCGATTAGAATTCCCATTGTGATTTGCCCCAGTAGCTCAATGGATAGAGCACCGGACTTCTAATCCGTAGGTTGGGGGTTCGATTCCCTCCTGGGGTATGCAGAAGTAATTGGGTAATTGAGTAATTGATAGGAAATTATTCAATTACCCAGTTGTCAACTTACACCCCCATAGATGATATTAATCACTGGAGCCACTGGCTTTTTAGGCCATAATTTAGTCCCTTACTTATTGGAAAGAGGCTATCAATTGCGCACACTGGTACGGCCTACCAGTGACGTCGCTTTTTTGGAACAGTTAGACGTCGAGTTGGTTTACGCTGAAGATATTACGGATGCAGCCGCCGTGCAAAAGGCCTGTGTAGGCTGCCAACAAGTGATACATGGAGCAGGCCATTTTCGCTTTTGGGGAGCGTTTAACGATTTTTATCATCCCAATGTCAGAGGAACGGCTACAGTGTTGGATGCGGCTGTGGCAGCCAATATAGAACGATTTATCCATATTTCTACCATTGCTGTTGTTGGCAAAACACCCTCGAAGGCGGATATCACAGAAGAAACACAGTGCCACCCTCAAGAACCCTATCAGATTACGAAGCTGGAAGCAGAGCAATTAGCATTTTCATATTATCGTGAAAAGGGGCTACCGGTGATTGCTTTGCGACCAGGGGCATATTATGGTCCCTGGGGGCATTATGCCTTTAATCGCCTCTTTTTTGAGGAACCTTTGAAAGGATGGCGGATTAAGGTGGATAACGGCCGTCACATTACCTTCCCCGTCTTCGTGCCTGATGTGGTGCAAGGAATTGAATTAGCCTTGCAAAACGGCCGTCCAGGTGAGCTGTACAATATCACGGGGCAATCCTTGGATCACAACAGCGTCAACGCTATTGTGAGTGACCTAGCGGATATCAGCCATTGGCGTTTTAATATTCCTACTTGGGCTGTCCTCACACTAGCTCGTGCTTGGACATTTCTCTCACGTTATACCCACCGTGAACCCTTTTACCCTATCAACATGCGCCCCTATGTTTTCCAAGATTGGCCTGTTTCCTATCAAAAGGCGGCTAATGAGTTAGGTTTTGAGCCAACCCCATTTGCCGAAGGTACACGGCAAACATTGGAATGGTACTGGAACACAGGACAGCTCAAGCGCAAACAGTAGATACATTGAGGTCATGAAGATTTTTACAGTAGCAGAGATGATAGCAACGGAGAAAACAGCCCATTCTCTGGGCAACTCCTATGCCAATATGATGGAAATGGCTGGTCGTGGCCTAGCAGATGCCATCATAGAACGTCATCCTACGGCAGGGGCCAATATCTTAGTGCTGGTTGGTCCCGGCAACAATGGTGGTGATGGCTTAGTAGCTGGTCGCTACCTAGCTGAAGCTGGAGCCAATGTAGCCTTCTACCTCTTCAAACCACGTGCTCCCCAAACGGATAAAAACTTCGCCCGTATCCAGCAAATGGGGCTATTCTACGTTACAGCCGAATTTGATCAACGTTATCGTGTTCTCCGCACCCGTCTCAACATCACCGATATTATCATCGATGGTCTGTTGGGGACAGGGGCCTCCCGTCCCATCTCAGGCGCCTTGGCGCAGCTGATAAAACAAGTAAGAGCAGGGTTAGAAGAGCGAAAAGCAAAGAGTGAAGAGCCAGCTAATCTTTACGCAATATGCAATACGCAATATGCTAAACACCTCTCCCCTCCCATTGTCGTTGCTGTGGACTGCCCTAGCGGATTGAATTGCGATACGGGTGTTCTTGATCCCCTGGCGATTCCGGCGCAGTTGACGGTGACATTTGCCGGACCAAAACGGGGACATTTCATCTTTCCTGGCGCAGCTGCTTGTGGCGAGTTGGTGGTGGCCGATATTGGTATTACAGAGGAGATGGTGCCAGAGGTGAAGATGGAATTGATGACGGCCTTGGAAATGGTAACGGCCGTTACCGCCCAATCCCTCCTACCCCCACGCCCTGCTGACGGACACAAAGGCACCTTTGGCAAAGTGTTGATTGCGGCCGGTTCCGGACATTATTGGGGGGCGCCTGTGCTGGCGGCACGGGCTGCATACCGAGTAGGGGCAGGCTTGGTAGCTCTAGCTGTACCAGAAAAAATTCGCCCAGTGGTGGCCACACAGTTACCAGAAGCTACGTATCCGCCTGTTCCAGATATAGCCGAATTTGGTGAAGCTAGTGCGCGGTTTTTACTGAAGAATGTGGCTACACATAAAGCGATACTGGTTGGCCCCGGCATTGATGATGTGCCGGACTTTTTGCGCTTGCTTTTGGCCTCCAGTGATGGCTTGCCACCACTAGTGATAGATGCTGATGGCCTCAACGTGTTGGCGAAAATGCCGGATTGGCCCAAACAATTACCAGCCAACAGCATTCTGACACCACATCTAGGTGAGATGGCACGACTGATGGGCCTCTCGTTAGCAAAGGTAAAGACATTAGACAGGGTCGCGGTGGCGCGGGAAATGGCAGCTAAGTGGGGGCAGGTGGTTTTGTTGAAGGGAGCTTATACCATAGTGGCGGCAGCAGACGGCCGTTGTGCCCTTCTTCCCTTTGCCAACCCGGCTCTAGGTGCTGCCGGCAGTGGCGATGTGCTCGCCGGTTTGATTGTGGGACTGTTGGGACAGGGGATGGCCACTTGGGAAGCGGCCGTTTTGGGTGGTTATCTGCACGGCGCGGCTGGGCAACTGTATGGCAAACCTTCTGGTCTTCTCGCTGGCGAAATCGCCGATCTCATTCCCGAAGTGATGCAGAATTTGAGATTGGGAGACTGAGAGATTGAGTTAGCCAAAGATAGGTGGGGTTGTGTAAGCGTTGAGCGACAGTGCAGAGAGATTCGGCCGTTTCGGGATGGCGCATGTTGGGTGCAAGTTCGGCGATAGGGACGGCCACGTGGGCAAACTTTAGCAGGTCGGGGTCAGGGATGTGGCGGAAACGGCCGTCACCGCCATCATACTCAAACACATCCTTATTAAACAGCACGATGTCCAAATCAATAGTGCGTGGTGCGTTTTTATCAGCCCCGCGCACCCGTTTTAGCCGCTGTTCAATAGGAGCCAGAACTTCTGTCTTGAGCTGGGTGGCTGTGAGTGGCGTTTGGATGTGAACGGCCGTATTCCAAAAATTAGGCTGCTCCTTCAAGCCCACAGGCACAGTCTCGTATATTGATGAGACAGCCACTACTTCAACCAATTCGCGCAGGAGGGCAACGGCCGTTGGCAAGTTCCGCTCCTTTTCAATATTAGAACCTAGGATGAGATAGACTTGATTCATAGCGCATTAGGTGACAGGCTCTTTCAAAGTGCCTATCACCTGTTTGATTAGACAAACAAACTTGGTGACACACCCGTCAACCGCTTGAACGTGCGTGAAAAATAGCTGACATCATTAAAACCCACCTGCCCCGCCACCACTTGCACAGGCAGGCGTTGGTCGCGTAAAAGCTGTTTGGCGCGGTCAATGCGACAGTGCGTATGAAACTGTTGCGGTGATAGGCCCACCCACTTCTCAAACAAAGCCCGCAAATGGGATTGGCTCAGATGTACCTCGTGGGCAGTAGTGGCCGCATCATAAGGTTCAGCCACATTCTCTTCGAGGAAGATCATGGCATTACGCACAGGCTCAGGGTAAACGGCCGTTCCCCCACCTTCCCCTACCCGCAGCACCGCCACTCGTGCCATCAACTCATAAAAACAGCTAATAGCCCGCAAAACATAACCAGGCGATTGTAAAATCAGCAATTCGCGCAATGCCACAAAAGTGGCCGCCAATTCATCATCTAGTCCCAGCGCAAAATGTTGTACCCGCGCTGCATCCCCCCACAATGACGGCCACTTCCCTGCCAAAGCAAACCAATGATAATGATGGGGTTCCGCTGCTTCATAGATAAATGGATGACCAGGTGGGGTGATGAGCAAATCGCCCGGGGAGAGAGGGACGGCCGTCCTCCCCACCGTTACCCGTCCCGCCCCCTTTGTCACATAATAAACCCGTGTCCACCGCTGAATTTTATACTCAGGCACAGGGTAGTGATGGGGTGGTCGGCAATGGAACTCGCCGGCTTGTTCTAGCCAAAAATCGAGATTCAGCCTCTCTCGCTGCCCATAGCCCACCCGCCAATAGTCGAAATGCAACGGCCGTATGCCCCCATGCGTCCCCCCACAAATCGGTCGGTTCATCTGAATGCGTCCCATCATTTCCTCCAATCATCACAGCGTTTTGTGCAATTAGCCGAACGGCCGTTTCCCTATAATCCAACCATTATAAAATCTACCGGGGCAATTGAGCAATTACCCAATCACCCCATCACGCCTCATGCGCCGTCGTCAACGACAAACACGCCCTAATAACAAATCAGAATGGCTCAACCAGCCCTTTCAGCAGCCACGTAATCCCTTGCCTCCGCTGGCTTGGGTAGACGAAGCCGCTATTAACACCTTACATAGTGCCTCCATGAACATCTTGGAAAACATCGGCCTTGACTTTCTGGATTCGGAGGCTTTAGATATTTGGGAGGCTGCTGGAGCCAAGGTAGATCGTGCCAGCCAACATGCTTGGCTAGATCGTGGCCTGATTATGGAAGCCGTGGCCAAAGCCCCTTCCACCTTCACTTGGCACGCCCGCAACCCTACCTACAACCTCACCATCGGTGGCAATGCCCTCACCTTTTTGCCCAACTCTGGCATGCCCTACGTCACCTCAATGGACAGTGGACGACGCACCAGCACTCTAGCCGACCTAGAAAAATTCACCAAGTTAGCCCACGTTATACCCATCATGCACTTTGGCGGCGGCACGCATTGTGAAGCCCAAGACATCCCGCCCTCATTGCGCCATTTGCAGCGAATGAAAGCCATGCTCACACTGACAGACAAAGCCCTGCGTGATGTGGGTCACAGCCGCATCATCCCCGCCGACAATATAGAAATGGCACGAATTGGCTTTGGTGGCACTCTGCCTGATGGCCCCGTGCTGGGCGGCACGATTAATGTCAACAGCCCCTTAATTTATGACGGCCGTATGCTGGGTGGCCTCATCACCTATGCCAAGCTAGGGCAGGTGAGCGTTATTACACCGTTTATCATGGCTGGGGCCATGAGCCCCGTGACAATGGCTTCAGCGTTGGCGCAGCAAAACGCAGAGGCATTAGCTGGGGTGGCCTTGGCACAGTTGGTGCGACCTGGTGCGCCCGTCGTCTATGGTGGCTTCACCATGAATGTGGATATGAAGTCAGGTAGTCCTGCTTTTGGTTCGCCCGAAGGCGCCTGGGCGACAGTGGTGGGAGCACAGATGGCGCGGCATTATGGCCTGCCCTACCGCTCTAGTGGTAGTCTGACGAACTCTAAGTTGCCTGATGCCCAGGCAGCCTATGAAACAATGTGGACGATGTGGCCGGCGATAGTGTCTCATACCAATATGCTAATGCACAGCGTCGGTTGGCTGGAGGCGGGACTGGTCGCTTCGTATGAGAAGTTCATCATGGATTTGGAGTCGTTAGCCATGTTTGCCCACTGGCTAAACGGTTTTACAATTGATGCGGAATCGTTGGCCCTGGATATGATCGCTGAAGTGGGGCCAGGTGGTCATCATTTTGGCACACCGCACACGCAAGACCGTTTCCGCACAGCTTTTTACCAACCCTTTTTGATGGATAGACAGGGATACGAACCGTGGCTGGCACAAGGAGGGCAAGATGCAGCGCAGCGGGCTAATAAGATTTGGAAACAGTTATTGCAGGAGTATGAACAGCCAGAGATGGATACGACCGTTTTGGAAGAACTCAACGATTTTGTGGCCCGGCGTGAACGGGAGTTGGCGGGGATAGATTTGTATGAATAGGAGACTGGAGATTGGAGACTGGAGATTTAGCACAGTGGCATAATCTCTACTCTCTAATCTCCAGTCTCTTCTTGAAATTTATGGATGCAATAAACTTTATTCACGATTTGACCTGGGACGAGATTCCGGCCGAGGTGCGCCATCAGGCCAAACGCTGTTTGCTAGACACAATTGGGGTGGCTATTGGGGCGCGGACGACGGAGACGGCGCGAATTATGTATGAGCATGTGGCACGGTTTTATGGTGGCATAGGCGGTTGGTTGTGGTGGGACGGCCGTCAAGTCTCCATGCCTGGTGCTGCTTTGGCACATGGCATGATGATTGATTCGCTGGACATGCACGATAGCTGCCGCCCCGTAAAAGGCCATGCGGGTGTGGCCCAAGTGCCCGCTGCCTTAGCCACGATTGGCTTGGCCGCCCATGGTGATATTTCGGGCAAAGAACTTTTAACGACGCTGGTGATGGCTTATGACATCGCCATCCGTACAGGCACGGCACAGCACCAAACTGTGTGTGATTATCACACCTCTGGCTCGTGGAATACGGCAGGCTGTGCGGCCATTGTGGCCCGGCGTTTGGGCTTGACGTATGAGCAAACACGCCACGCCTTGGGTATTGCCGAGTATCACGGCCCGCGCTCACAAATGATGCGCTGCATTGACCATCCCACGATGTTGAAGGATGGCTCTGGTTGGGGAGCGATGGCGGGTTTGAGCGCGGGTTTTATGGCCGCCGATGGCTTCACGGGTGCGCCTGCGCTAACACTGGAATCTGCGGAAGCGCAGCCTTATTGGGCTGACTTAGGCGAGAGTTGGTCGCTGATGATTCAATATTTCAAGCCTTTTGGGGTTTGTTATTGGGCGCAACCAGCCATTACGGGAACCATGATGTTGCAAAAGGCTCACGGAATTCTGGCGGAAGATATTACCAAGATTCAAGTGTATACCTTCCATGAGTCGTCTCGCTTGGCGATGCGGGAACCACAGGATTCGGATCAGGCGCAGTACAGTTTGCCTTATCCGTTGGCGGCGGCTTTGGTTTACGGCCGTTTGGCCATGCCCGAAATCAGTGGTGACGCTTTACATAATCCTGAAGTGCTGCGCTTGTCCAATATGGTGGAGTTGTTGGAGGATGATGAGTATAACGGCCGTTTTCCTGCTGACCGTCTCTCGCGTGTAGTGATTGAAACCAAGGATGGCCAACAGTTTAACTCCGGCACGACCACGGCCAAATGGGGTGATTTGGCGCAGCCACCAGAGGATGAGGAGTTGCTGGTCAAGTTCCGTGAGTTGGGGCAGACAAATTTGTCGGTGGAGCGCACGGCCGAATTGGAGCAAGCTCTTTGGCACATTGAAGGGATGCAGAATGTGTCGGAATTGGTTGAAGTTTTAGCACGAAGATAGATGAATTAACATTTCCCTGTGGTATACTTGCTCCTATGAAACTAGAAACATTTCCTCCGCAACTTATTCCTCTAACCCGTTGGGAAGATGGGTCAATTCGGGTGGGCAATACGCGCGTTTTGCTTGATCTGGTTGTATATGCCTTTAACGAAGGGCGTACTCCCGAAGAAATTGTTCTCAATTATCCTACACTCAAGTTGTCGGAAGTGTACGGAGCTATTGCTCATTATTTGGAAAACCGCGACCAAATTGATGGATATATTGTTCAAAGAGAAGGAGAGGCAGAGCAGTTGTGGGCAAAAATTGAGACCGACCCGCATCAAAAGCAACTCCGCCAGAAGCTGTTGGCACGACGATCTGAGCAGCGCCACACAGAGAAATAGAGGCTGGGATTGAAGTTTTTAGCAGATGAAAACCTTGTCTCGGCCATTTTGCGGGGATTGCTACGGCGTAAGCCGGATATTGATATTGTACGTGCTCAAGATCAAAGCTTAGCCAACACAGATGACCGTATCATTTTAGAATGGGCGGCTAAGCAAGAGCGGATTGTGTTGACACATGATTTGAGAACAATGCCCAATTTTGCTTATGAGCGCATAGCTAATCAACAAAAAATGTCTGGGCTGATTGTTATGAGACAAGATATTCACATTGGCACAGCTATTGATGATATTTTGTTAATTGTCGAGTGTATGGTATCGAAAGAATTGGAGAATGGCGTTTTACGATTGCCTTTGTAGCCAGATAAATTTCCCAGTTTAAGTAAGCATTCTAATTTGGAGCAAGCTCTTTGGCACATTTTTAGCACATTGAGAGGATGCCGAATGTGCCAGAATTTGTTGAAGTTTTAGCAAAACCCATTTGATAATATGAAATCATTAGCAGAGCGCAGCCAGCGGGTGATGGGGATGGGAGCCTTTGATATTTGGCATAAGGCGCAGGCTTTGGTGGAGCAAGGGGTGGATGTGGTGCGGTTGGAGTTGGGGGAGCCAGATTTTACTACGCCAGAACATATTGTGGAGGCGGGGGTGTCGGCTATACGCAACGGCCGTACTCGCTACACTTCCTCGGCCGGCACACCTGAACTGCGGCGAGCCATTGCTGATTATGTGAGGCGGACGAGGGAAACGGCTACTTCGGCAAGCTCAGCACAGGCCGTTTCCCCCCACAACATCCTCATCGCCCCTGGCGTTAAATCCGTCCTTTTCTTCACCCTCATGGCCTTGGTGGAATTAGGCGACGAGGTGCTAATGCCCGATCCAGGTTATCCAGGCTATCAAGAGATTACACGTATTGCAGGTGGCACGCCCGTGATGTTCCCTTTGCGTGCCGAAAATGGCTTCCAGCCCGATGTAGCCGAAATTGAGTCGCTGATTACTGAGCAAACGAAATGTATTTTGCTCAATTCGCCTGGTAACCCAACAGGGACAATTAACAGCCGTTCCCGCCTGCAACAGATCGCGGAATTAGCTCAACGGCATGACTTATGGATTATCTCGGATGAGATTTATGCCCAACTGTATTACACGGCCGAATTTCCCCCCAGCATCTACAGCTTACCCAATATGTCCGAGCGTACCATTTTGATCGATGGCCTCTCCAAGCCTTATGCTATGACAGGCTGGCGCTTGGGTTTTGGGGTGTTTCCTGAGCCATTGATTGCGCCAATTAGCAAATTGATGACGAATAATCACTCTTGTGTTCCCCTATTTGTCCAAGATGCAGGTTTAGCTGCCTTAAATGGTCCACAGGCGTGTGTTGTGAACATGCGCGAGGCGTATCGGCAGCGGCGAGATGGGGTGGTGAGTACATTGGCGGCGATGCCGTCGCTTACTTATGTCAAGCCAGATGGGGCTTTTTATGTGACGTTGGGAGTGGTAAACGGCCGTAATCCCAGTGACCTATGTGACGATTTTTTGCAAGCTGGCGTGGCTTTGCTACCCTGTTCGGGGATGGGGACAAACGGCCGCAACTACATTCGCATGTCCCTTACCCAGCCAGAGGCACGGTTAGGTGAAGCATTACAAAGGATGAAGAGGAGACTGGAGACCAGAGACTGAGTTAGCAAAATGGCATAATCTCTAATCTCCAGTCTCCAATCTCCCCAAGAGGAAATTATGAAAACAAACGCGCAAATCATTGCCGAAGAACTATTTAACGCTGGTGTTCGCTATGTCTTCGGGCAACCGGGTGGCGAAGTGGTGGAATTGATAGAGGCTCTTGCACAGCAAGGGATCGAGTTTGTGTTGATGGGACACGAGGGATCGGCAGCCTTGGCAGCTGGGGTGATGGGGCTGGCCACAGGCATACCCGGTGTATGCTTGGCAACATTAGGGCCAGGAGCCTGTAATTTGGCTTTGGGCATTGGCGATGCCTATTTAGATCGACATCCGCTGATAGCCCTTTCGGCACGAACGGCCGTCTCCCGTGCTGACTGGTTCAATCACCAAAACCTGCGCCTCAATGAGATGTATGCCCCTATCAGCAAAGCCTCCATTGCTTTGCATGGTCGCGGCACAGCCCAAACTGTACAACAGGCCATTGCCCTAGCCACACAGTCGCCCTATGGCCCGGTTTATCTCACTTTGCCAGGGGATGTGGCCGCCCAAGCCGCCCAACCAGGCGCAGGACAAATTGAACGGGATGAGCCCTTGCCAGAGAGTGAGCCGGCTTTAGTAGCGATTGAACAGGCGTTGAATGGAGCCAAACGGCCGTTCGTCGTTCTCGGTGTCGCGCTAGATCAAGCCAAAGACACGCCCGCTATTCGTCACTTTTTAGAGATGACAGGGCTGCCCCATGCTGATACACCCAAGACCAAGGGCATTGCTGATCCCAATAGCCCGAACTATTTAGGTACTTACTTATCCTCAACGGCCGATCACTACATCAACGCCCTCATTCGCCAAAGCGACTGCATCTTGGGTATTGGTTATGATCCTGTAGAAACCGCCTACGATTGGCATTTGGGTGACAATTACTATGGCATCGTAGCTGGCTCAACTGCCTACGGAACATTCCAGCCGTCTGTTGAGGCTATCGGTGACGTAGGTATGATGGTGCAGCAGTTGGCCGAACGTTATGATGGCTTAAGCCAATGGCAACCTGAAGAGTTAACACAGGTACGAGAACAGATTCGGGCTGATATGACCCCAAGGGCAAGAGCCAACGAGCGAGGCCTGGCCCCCTTCACTGTTGCCCAAGTTTTGCGACAAAGCATACCACCTAACGGTCGTATCACGGTGGATACCGGCCAGCACAAGATGCTGTGGGGGCAGGCTTGGCGCACAGATGAGCCGCTTACTTATTTCAACTCTAACGGTCTTTCCTCAATGAGTACCAGTTTGCCAGGTGCGATTGCGTTGTCGTTATTGGATCGAAAACGGCCGATTGTGTGCCTAACGGGTGATGGTGGCTTTAACATGACGGTACAGGAGCTAGAAACGGTACAGCGTTTGGACATTGCACCCCTGATTGTGGTGCTGTGCGACCAAGCTTTGAGTCTGATCCGGCTGCCGCAAATCAAACGCGGCTATGCCTCACGTGGTGTAGATTTTGGGCGAGTGGATTGGGCAAAGGTGGCTGAGGGGTATGGAGTGAAGGGGTTGTGGGTGCAAAGTGAGGCTGAATTGCAAACGGCCGTGGCTGCTTGGGGCGATAATCCTCAAGCAATGGTACTCGCTGTTACCATAGATGAAAATTTGTATAGTGGCAATGTGTATTAAAATTGTGGTTATAGAAAAATATAGTTCGTGTTATTCTTGACACCTTCCACTACTTGACGCACAATGAGACATGGAGGCATAATATGAGTACAATCATAACCCTTAGTGATGTTGTTAACATGGCTCGTCAGCTTTCTGTTGTAGATAAAATACGCCTGATTGAAGAAATAGCACCACAAATTAAACAAGACATTCAGCTAGTAGCTCCACGCAAATCATTGCGAGGTTTATGGCAAGGGCTTGACATCACCCCGGAAGATATTGATGAACTACGTAGTGAAATGTGGGCTAATTTTCCTCGTGAGGATATCTAATGGCTGATGCTGTGGCAGATACCCATGCCTTAATCTGGTATCTCGAAAATAGCCCTCGTCTGGGAGCGCAAGCTAGTTTAGTTTTTGATGATTGTGACCAAGGTAATGCCCTCATTTACGTGCCAACAATATGTTTGGTTGAAATTATCTATTTGCAAGAGAAAGGCCGAATTCCTTCAAGTTTGAAGTCTCGCTTTGATTCAGAATTACAGTCTGGTACTACAGGCCTCATTGTCATTGGCTTAACATCTGACATTGTTGATGCTTTAGCTACCATACCGAGAAATATTGTGCCCGATATGCCAGACCGCATTGTAGCGGCAACTGCCCTGTATTTAGGTTTACCTTTGCTGACAAAGGACAGAGCAATTCAGAAAACAAACTTGAATACCGTTTGGTGATTTGATGAATGGGGACTGGGAAACTCATCTTGTTCCCAGCCCCCGTTTCTAAGAAACTGGCAACCGTCCCCAACTAATCAGCTAATCAAACACGCACTTCATAGAAATTGTTGAAGTTGAAGGGGTCTTCCTCAATGGGCAGTTGCTCGAAGTGGGAAAAGCCGCTGGCTTGGGTCATTTGGCGGCCTAAAGTGGGATTGAAACCCATCGTGCCGAGACCAGCCCCACCAGGCTCCGACAGAGCCGATGACATACATAGCAGCACCGAGATGCCATACAAGAGCGGGGCAAAGGGATTGGCCAGATTATCCTCCGCCTTATCGGAACAACGGATATCTTTGATGATCCAAATGCCGTCGGGCTTGATGCTACTGCGAATGGCAGCCATCACCTGTTGAGGGAAGGGCATATCGTGTAAGCAGTCGAGGGTGAGAACGACATCGTATTCGGCCGTTTGCGGCAAATCCTCACCACGCGCAATATGATAAGTGATGTTGGTTAGTCCTTCGGCCTGTGTATCCGCTTCAGCCATCCCAATGGCAACGCTGGAAGGATCGTAACCCTCGAAGGTTGAGTTGGGATAGCGTCGGGCCAGTTCGCGCAGAGCCACACCTGCGCCACAGCCCACATCTACGACTTTGGCTCCAGCTTCTAATCGTTCTGTTAGGCCATTAACGCGCTGTAAAAATTCAGGCAACATGCCATGGCTAGGCGCTGACAGTTGCTTGATGGAGCAAGCACATAGGGCACCTTGCTCATTGTAGGTCATGCCCAGGCCAGTCTCGAAGGCTTCGGCAATGCGGCCTAATGTCTCTGGTGAGGTAGGATAGTTAAAAACGCCTGATAAATAAAATGGGCTGGTTTCGTCTATGAGAATGGGCACGGCTGCTGGCGACAGGGCAAAGACATCACCGCCTTTGTACTCCACTAGGCCTGCTGCTGCCTGGTTACGTAACCATTCCAAGAGCCAACGAGCTTTGAGTCCAGTGTGGGTAGCTAACTCATCGGCTGTGACCTCACCCACTCCTGACAACGTTTTATACAGTCCCAGGCGATCTCCTAAGTGGATCATCATGGCTACAAAATAACCGGTGGCATAACCAACGACGGACTGGGCATAGGTCTCAACAGCTTCTGGGGTTACAGTTGTTTGATTACTCATTTTTTTTACTCCTGTTTGTATGGGTTGGATTCATTTATGTGAAGTTCCCAACATTGATAATTGTTATGGCTTTCAACCAGTTGGGTTCATAGGCATCTCCTTATACATGACTGATTAAGCGTAGATAGATTGGGTGACGGTGAAAACGGCAGTTTGTCGATCATGCTGTTATAAAGGGCAAGTGCACCCTCATGAGCAACCGAATCTCGTCCGCTGCCGTGTAATCCAGCTCCATATTCTGCGATCTGAGTTGCTGTTACTGATATGAATATCTCTTTATGTATTTGTTACAGATATAGTTGCAGAATGAATTCTACGATGATGACGAGGAGGATGAAGGCAAGAAGGCAGCTGATAGCGAGCAGTGCATTGCTAGTTAGGGATAGATCAAATGGGTTGTTTGAATTTTTGTTGAACATGATGTTCTCCTTATTTTGAGCTGCATTCTTGTCAGAATCACGGCTACCTAAAAATGATTTTTCTTGTTCGTTTGTAGTTTATTCGTCTCCACAACTTCATACCCTTATTCAACCATTTCCAGTAGGCAAACATAAGGTCACTGAGTACCCCTAGAAGTAAGACAAAAAGTGATACAATAGGAAAAGTTTTACGGTGTTGTAAGAATAAATTGGATAAAGTGCCCTATGACTGTTGACACTATCTTTGCAGAAATCGCTCAGAGGCTCGCTCCGGTGAGTACCAGGTATAAGTCGGCAGGCTCGAGGCCAAAGCGAAAACGCTGATGAATCCAATCAATGAAATGACGCCAATGAATACGCTGAACCTGCCGCCAGGCATCACCAATAGTAATATGCTGGTCACTTTGTCTTTGATAACGGTCACGTTCCTGGTCCAAAAAGGTGTAGGCCAGCATGACCAGCGTCCAGAAGCGGAGAATGGCCTTAGCTGACATCAGTTGATAGTGGTCCAAACCCAGTAGTTCCTTGGTATCAGCAAAGAGAACTTCCACATCCCAGCGGGTGGCAATATGAGACAGCAAGGTATCCAAGTCAGCAGTCAGGTCAGAAGAAGCCCAATACATAGTCTTTTCCTCTTCATCATCTTGCCACAGCCCACGAGCAATGACCAGTTGGCAACGATACAACTTCTTAATACGAGTGGAGACCACATGGACATAGACTTGACGCTGCCCCTGTTGGCTAGGCCAGGTTACCAACTGCCAATCAGCTTCAGATAAAGTGGTCGCATACTCATCTATCCGTTGCCAATACCAACCTTTCTCTGTCTCAGGGTCTTCAATACGCAACGACCGATTGCAACGCAAGCCACTGGTGATGAGAAACCCGCGCTCACGAGCCACTTTCCAGATGCGCTTGGAAGTGTACCAGCTATCCAACAGGACATGTGTCAATGTACCGACCATCGGCTCAAAACTGCTGATCATCTCGGCCATGATGTCCACTTTGCTAGCAAAAGTCACCCCTTCTGCTTTACAAACAGCCTGTTGTCGATACATTTTGGGTGCCAAGGGACAACGCCGACCCAACAAGAGATATAACCCTTGCACTAAGCTATGCCCAGTGACTGTTTTCTTCTCGCTACCCGAGTAGTGTCGTCCCAAGCCGCCCATCTTTTTGCCACGCCGTTTACTCATCGTCGAGTCGTCCCCTATCAAATAACCTGTCACTACGGTTTTCTTAGGTCGTCCTCGTTTCTTTTTCTGCCGACGGCGTAATCGGGCATGTGCGGCTCTTACCTGCACGGCCATCTCTTGCTGAAAATGCTTTTGCCATGTCCGGGCCAAGTCCTCTGCTTGCCAGGGGGCTTGCCCCATAAATCGACTCGCTCCCGATAGGCTGACCCTACTGTTGACCTGCCGCATCAATCCCGACAAGCTTCGTCCGCTTTGGCACAGCATCAACCCCAGCAGTATGGTCACGAAATACTTGTACTGTGGTTGGCTAAAGCAGCCTCTAAACAGGTTCAGATAGTAGCGCAATCGTTGGTCTAGACATACTATTGGCAACCGCATAGTTCACCTCTTGGGTAGAGTAGTTTTGGTCAACCATCTTCTACCTCAAGGTGGGCTATGCTGCCACTATTTCATTATAAATGTACTTTTTTACCTATATCTCGTTATGTCAATATAATCTGCAAACCTAGTGTGTTGACATGACCTTTGGTGAGTGGCTCAAATATCGCCGCCGACAATTGGATTTGACACAAAAGGAACTGGCTGAGCAAGCAGGTTGCTCAGTGGGTACTGTGCGCAAGATTGAACGGGATGAGCGACGGCCGTCTAAACAGTTAGCCGAACTCCTGGCAACAGAACTGGAGATTCCCGACACTCAACAAGCCGCCTTCATCACCTTTGCTCGCATGGAAGCCTATACGGCCGTTATGCCTGACACGTTGGCTGTGCTAGATGAAGCTGCACCAACATTACCACCACTGCCTGGGGCAACGGCCGTTGCCCCCCAATCCTCACTATCCTCCGCCCCCATCCGCCACAACCTCCCTCCACAACCAACCCCATTCTTGGGCCGTGAACAAGAAACAAAGTCACTCACCACTTATTTGGCTGACCCCAACAAACGGCTCATCACCATCGTGGGGCCGGGGGGCATGGGCAAAACACGGCTAGGGTTGGCTGTGGCTGAGCAGCAACTAAGAAACGATCAATTTGCCAACGGCATCTACTTCGTACCGTTGGCTCCGCTTAGTGAGGCGGAGCAAATCATTCCGACGTTGGCCGAAGCCTTAGATTTCCCCCTGGAAACAGAGGGTTGGATATAGCAAAATGTTCTAAAAAGCTATATGTCAATTGATGACTACCAGAGAAAAAAAGGAACCCCCACCCGAACACCCACAAAGCCCAAGACCATGACAGACCACCAAACACGCCTAAATACAAAAGTGAATTAGGTCAGAGAATTGCGGGTGGAACAACGAGATAAAGCCAAGCCTAATCAGGCAAAAGGCGGCGCAAAGCGCGGTTGTTGATGATTAGGTAAATCAAAGAATTGTGGTTGGTGATCGCCAACTGATTCCGCAGCTTGGGACGCTCAATGCCAAGATGAAGTGCTTGGGAGAAAATGCGTTCAACGGCTGTGCGTTGAGCATAAACAACCTTGTACTTGTGCGAATCGCGGACAAGTTGATGGCGTAGACGGGCACCGATACTGGTAGGGAACTGAGCTGTGCAGCCACCTTTAGACCATTGTTGATGATTGACCGGACAAGCATCGGCTGTAGCTGTGGGCCAGAGCAAAGGGCAAGTATGAAAGGCACGTTGATGGGGAATGATAGACTTGGTGCGATCCATGTAAGTGCGACGGACAGGCATAGGCAACTCGGCCGCACAGAGAGGCAAGCCCCTCTTATCAAAAAGACGGACTTGACCATCTGGTTGGTTAAAAGGCACGGCGGCAAAGCCATCATGGTGGGAAGAATGGAAGAATTCATGAACGTACCAGGCATCAAAGGCAGCATCAAGGGCCGCATAGAGAGGTCGAAAACCAAGCCGACGTTCAACTTGAGCCATGAGAGGGAAGAAGAAGAGGGTATCTCCTTTATCGAAAGTTTGGGTCAACTCGGCCAAAACAAATTCACCCATCTCCGGCACTTTTGTCACCACAGCCCCAGAAGCATAACCCCAATAAAACTCACCGACGGTAGAGGGTAAATCAGAAACAGCTTGCCCTTCTTGTGCGGGAGTAGGGAAGCGATTGTGCCGCCGCTTACAGCCTACTTTGCAGTCAAGGTCGCCCTTAGGTTGACGGTCGGGGTCATAGCGACCTTCCTTAATATAGACCTTGGGATTATTCTGCCGCACCCAAGCGATGACATGTTTGGTATCCAGAGAAATCGTCTGTCCAAAAGAAGCTGGCAGCCGATGCTGCAACTGAGCCACTTGGGCGTCCAGCAACTTCTGCAAGGCTTCGTTAGGTAAGTGCCGTAAGACATGTCCCAAATGGCGACGAGTGGGCACACTCTTTTCGGCAGTAAAACCATGGGCTCCTTCCCCTGGCAGCAGTGGGAAACCCAAGGCCCAAATCAGACCAGGGTGGGTGACCAGAAGGTGACGCAACTGGCCTAAGCTTGCCAGTTGATGTTCGATTTTGAGTAGAAAGGCACCAATGTAGGCAGCGTGAGGGATGGGGCTACGCCCAAACAGGTGTGTATCCTCTTTAGGACGTAAGCAGTGCCAGTCGAACAGACGCAGCCAGCGAACGGCCGTCATCGTGACCGGACAGTCTCGTACAAAACGCGGAAACTCTCTTTCTGGACACAATAAAAAGCGAGGGTGGGTGGGTTGTTGCCATTGAGACAGATGATAGGCTTGCCAAGCCTGCCGCATACGGCGAGGCCAACTACGGTTTATGATAAAATTTGCTTTAAGCATGGTGGTTCTCCTTGTTGATAGCGTGTCTGTGTGGTAACAAACACTATATCAGAGGAGGCCACCCTGTGTTTTGACCTACTGGCTTTTCTATCTGTCGTTGCTACGACATGCACATCTCGTTCGCTGACACCTATATGCCGAAAAACGGCCGCTTGGTTCACCCCTTAGGTCATTTTTTGACACCTATGCTACACTTGACGGCATACAGATGCCGTTCAGGCGACAGATAGTTTTTACTATCTCCAACCCTCACCCGTGGGGGTGAACAGCGACGCACGGCCAAACAGCAAGTGTTAGACTACCTGCGCCAAAAAGAGATGCTGTTGCTGCTGGATAATTTTGAGCATTTGCTGGCGGGAGTGGAACTGGTAGCCGATATTTTGCAAACCGCGCCCATGATACAGATTTTAGTCACGTCGCGGGAGCGGCTGCATTTGCATCAGGAGCAGTTATTTGCTTTGGGGGGATTGGATGCACCGCAGTCAGAACAGACAGAAGGTGTAGAGGGGTTTACGGCCGTTCAACTTTTCCTGCAATCAGCTCAGCGCATCAAACACGATTTCCAGCTACGTGCGGGCGATGAACGTTGGTTAACACGTATCTGTCATCTGGTAGCGGGATGCCGTTGGCGGTGGAACTAGCAGCAGGATGGGTGGAGATGTTATCGCTGGCTAACATAGCCCAAGAGATTCAACAAAGCCTCGACTTTTTGGAGACAAATTTACATAATGTACCCTCGCGCCACCGCAGTATCCAGGCTGTTTTTGAGAGGTCGTGGCAGCGGTTAGGACAAGCGGAGCGGGATGTGTTGCCTCAACTATCTGTTTTTCGTAGTGGGTTTACGCGCCAAGCGGTGCAAACGATTACAAGGGCATCGTTACGCACCTTAGGCAAGTTAGTAAACAAGTCTCTGCTGCAGTACAACCAGGCACGGGATCGCTATTTCATCCATGAACTGCTGCGCCAGTATTCAGCAGAAAAGTTGAAGGAGAGTGGGAGGGAAACGGCCGTATGCAACCAGCACAGTAGCTATTACCTTAAGGCTCTCCACGAGCGAGAAGAAAAGCTGAAAGGCCGTGAACAGCAAATTGCTTTATCTGAGATTGAAGCGGACGTTGAAAATGCACGGAAGGCTTGGATGTGGGCGATTGAGCAAGGAGATGCAAGTAATTTGGCTAAGGCGATGGATACACTTGGGCTGTTTTTTGAATGGACCGGCAGTTTTCAAGATGGTGCAATGGTGTTTCAAGCCTTACTAAATGCGCCATTTATGACAGCACATGCTAACTCCTTATGCTTAGTGCGGACATTGGGGTGGGACGGTCTGTTTCAACGAGTTACAACAGACGTGGCTACGGCTATGGAATTGTTGATGCAGGGGCTAGCCATTATAGAGAACTTACCAACTGCGGTAGACGGCCGTAATGAGAAAGGTTTTCTACTTCTTCAAAAAGGTAAAATAATCGTGGCTACAAATCATGCTGAGGCAAAAGCCACCCTAATGGAGAGTTTATATCTTTTTCGTAGCCTTAATAATCCTTGGGCTACAGCCAGTGTCTTGCAAAATTTGGGAGAGGCGACATGGGGGCTTGGTGATTATGTAGCTGCTGCTGAATATCTTGATGAAAGTATTCGTCTAAACCGCTCTTTGGGTAATTTACGCGGCTTGGCCACAGCCACTTTAACGGCCAGCATTAATGCACGTTATAACGGACATCACGACAAGTCATTTCATTTAGCTAAAGAGTGTCTTGAACTAATACCAATTGCCTAATGAGAGGCCACAAAAGAATTGGGGAGACCAGCGACAGCCAGACGAATCCAATCCCAGCCAGCTAAGGCTCTAATTTTCTCTGGGGAGGCAGCTAAGGTCTCCAGTTCCTTTTCAACGGCAGCCTTTTTGGCCGCAATGGAGCCATAGACATGGCCTTCAATCTTATCACGCAGGTATTGAAAGACCCGCTCGGCGGGATTGAGTTCAGGTGAATAGGGCGGTTGCTCAATTAGCTTGACAGCCACCTCAGCATAAGCAGGGCCGCGATGGCCACGAGCACCGTCCCAGACAATAACATCAATACCCTCGTAGTTCCACTGTTGCACAATGGGAGCAATGGATTCACCTTTCATATTCTGGGCCCATTGCCAACGCACTTGCCCTGTCAAACCGTTGACAACCAAATTTAGGTAGGACCAGGCGTACTTGTATTCCAATAGCTGTACCACTTTGACACCAGGCGGTGCCCAGACACGGCGTACCTGACCTATCAAGCCAACTCGCATTTCATCACCCCAGTACAAACCAGCCACATCGCCACAGGCAACTTCTTCCAATTGTGCACTTAGCCCCCTTTTTTCCAAGCCTCCTGCACAGCAGCAGAAGCCTTGGGATTACGTGGACGGGGCACTTTCCGCTTTAACCCTAGACGGACAAAGATGCTTCGCATCCCCCAATAGCTGTAGCTCACCCCCTGGTGTTCTTTCACCCATTTCATCCCATCTTGAATGCTGTGTATCTCGCCCTCACCGGCCGCTGCTTTCAATTGTTCTAGCTGTTCCTGGCTTAGCCAGGACACTTTACCTCCCTTCTCTCCCTGTCGCTGCTTGAGTACTTTGGCTAATCCTCCCTGCCGATACCAGGCTACCCACTCTTGTATGGTTCGTTGGTGTCTCCCCACTATCTCGGCCACTTCAGCCGTTGTCTTCCCTTGCCGTAATTGCCACATCGCTTGCAATCGTGTTCGTCTTTGCGATTCTTTCTCTGCTAGATATCGCTCTTTCAAAGTAGCTTCATCTTCTTCCCATTCTATCTGCATTCGTCGTCCCATCTTCTTCTCCCATTATTTTTGCCCCTATTATATGATCTTTCATCCCGCAATTGGTATAAGTCAGCAACTGAATAATGCTAATATGCTTGCTCGCTCTATGGATAATTTGGCTCATTGTTATGCCCAAGGTGTTGGTAATTTCACAAAAGCACTGGAAATACAGGTACAAAGTAGAAACATTATGACAAATTTGGCAAACCCATTGTATGAAAGCCAATCATTATTTAATCTTGGCATTATGTTACATTATAAAGGTCAATTTGAGGAAGCCCGTCTAACTTACCAGCAAGCCCTTGATGTAGCCCGAGAAAACCACCAACCACTCTACGAAGCGTTATGCCTCGCCTCGGTTGGTACTACCTTGGGCATAACCGGAAAGGAAAAAGAAGGTCTTCAACACCTTATCTGGTCACGTCAAATCCTTTCTGAAAGGGGATACTTTGATTTATTCCAAATCGTGTCAGCGCACATTCTACGTTTAGACAAAAGTCGAAAAGACAACCATGTTCTGGAAAGAGAAGCTTTCAGTATCTTACAAGATAGCTATCAAAGGCAATCTTTTTATGTTTTGTATGTCGCCTTAACGACTATTATTGCACTTTTAATAAGGCGATTCAAAGCGGGAAAGAGAAATGATTTTCTCAGCCTCATATTGGGAGTCGAAATCATAACGATGATAAATAGTCAATATCAAGAAGTCGATTTTGCGACGCAAGCATATGTCGGTAACGAGATGAAACAACTTGCTCAACAACTCCCTCAACAAGTAGTGATAGAAGCTCAAAATCAGGGGCAGGCATTGGGCTGGTGGGAGATGGCAGTTTATTTGTTAGAAGAACTTCCAGTACTTGGCTGGGGGGAAGATACAAGAGGCTAAGGTGGCGTTGCCCCGTTTGCAGGAGAGGGGAAGGCTGAATAAATAGTTTGTGAAAGAGGCATTAGTGGCAACGGGTGGGTTTGGCGAGGTGTATCGGGGGAGAGATACGGAGACGGGGCAGGTGATCGTTGTCAAACGGCTGAACCCAGAACTGTTAGCACAGCAACCGGATATGGCCGGACGTTTCGCGCGTGAAGGGGAACTGCTGCGCCAGTTGAACCACCCCAACATCGTGCAGATGATCGCCACTGAACAGATCAACGGTGAGCAGTGCCTCATCATGGAATATGTCCCTGGTGGTTCACTGCGCGACCTGCTGGACACTCAAGGACAGCTACCATTGGCTCAAGTGCTGGACATTGTCCTGGAACTGGCTGATGCTCTCAGCCGCGCCCATCATCTAGGGGTCATTCACCGCGACTTGAAACCAGGCAATGTGCTTCTAGCCGAAGACGGTACGCCCCGCCTGACTGATTTTGGTATTTCACGAATGCTGCAACAGGAAGGAACCCAACTGACCCAAGCTGGGGCAATGGTAGGTACTGTTGATTATATGAGTCCAGAGGCATGTAGAGGGGAGGCATTAGACGGCCGATCTGATATCTGGTCTTTTGGTGTGCTGCTGTACGAGATGCTAACGGGGGAGTTGCCTTTCCAGGGTGAACATTTCACAGCCACCGTCTTAGCCATTCTTAACAACCCCACTCCCGATTTACTGTCCCTGCGCTCCGAGGTGCCGCCAGCCCTGGTGCGGCTGATTGGTCAGATGTTGGTGAAGGAGAGGGAGAGGAGGATCGGCCGTATGCGCCAAGTAGCGGCTGAATTAGACCAGATTCGGAGAAATATAGTTAACAACAGATAATTGGTTTGCTGCTACGATTGAGATTATGTTATGATGGCTGCACGAGCTTGAGAAAAGAGGTTTTTATGTCTTCACAATCAGTGACATTGCAATTGCCTGAATCGCTGCTGCGCCGGGCCAAACAAATGGCCATGGCCCTAAATCATCCTCTTGAGGAGGTTCTGACGGTCACCTTAGCAGCGGCTCTACCTAATTTAGATGATGTTCCAGCATCTATGCAACTTGAGATGGTCCGTATGGTTTCTTTGACTGACGAAGCTTTATGGGAGCTTGCTCACCAAACAATGTCACCAGATGAGCAGAAACAAATGAACCAATTAATTGACCGCCAATCTGAAACCGCTCTTACTCTCGGGGAAGCGCAGCATTTAGAGGAATTAAGGCAGCAATACGGCCGTATTACCTTGCAAAAAGCTCGTGCTTATGCTTTGCTCAGTTCGCGTAACGGTCGACCTCTCCTTGCCAACCTCTAATAATGGCCGCTTACATAAGCGATAAACGACGATACAAAGTCATTGAGCGTGCGGCTCATCGTTGTGAATACTGCCAGACAGATCAACAAATTAGTGGTGCCCAAATGCACATTGAACACATCATTCCACTTGTGCATGGTGGGCAATCTGATGAAGAAAACCTCTGCTTAGCTTGTGCTTGGTGCAACAGTTACAAAGGTAGTCAAATAAAAGCATATGATCCACTAACTCATGAAGAAGTTGCTCTTTTTAACCCTCGTGTCCAAACATGGCTTGATCATTTTCGATGGCAAGAAAATGGTGTTGAAATAATGGGACTGACACCTACCGGGCGAGTCACTGTAGCCACCCTCAAGATGAATAATGAGTACATTTTGCCAGCTAGGCGACAATGGGTATTAGCAGGCTGGCACCCACCCATAGACTAACCTACTAGACCTCATCTTCATAAACAATTTGGGTGGTTGCCAGGTCGGAGTAGCGTTCATCTGGCTCTTGTAGGTTGAGGGCTTTTTGGATTTGTTGGCTGTGGAGGAGGAGAGTAGTCAGGTTGACTTGGTAATGGTTGCCAACGGCCGTTGGCGTGACTTCCCGTCTCTCTTGCAGGCTAACTAAATATTCAATCGTGGCCGCCCATATCATGGCCTTATTCAAGGGTGGGGCCGCCACTTCTACAAAATCGCGCCAGAGGCGGCGGCCCAAAACGATGGAGATAAGCCCATAACCGCGCTCCTGCAAACCAGCGAGCAGCAGCTCTTCGACAATATCGCGCACGGCCGTTTCCGCCAACTGTAGCTGCATCATACCACTATAAAGAGCCAGGGGTAACAGCCAGGGTTCTGGTTCCACCTCGTCCTCCAATATTTGGCTGGCCACAAGAGCAGTACGAGCACGGGCACTGTTAAGCGGAGCATCTATGCTGGCTGGATTGATGTCTAAGATGCGCCAAGTATCATCCATTGGGGTTAGACGCACAGAAACGAGGTCTACAGCTGAAAAACGATCGCCCCCCAGTTCAGGGTCAGGCCAGGCAAATTCGAGGTGGAGAGAACGGCCGTTTTCCGTCTCCACCGCCCGCACTAAGCCTAAACTATTCCGGCCCAATACCGTTTTCAGCAAAAAGCCAAAGGCAGGGAAGCCATACACATCCATCACATCGGCTGCCAAGGAGTTGGGGGCTAGCAGCTGGGCCAAAGCCTCACCATCTTCGCTGATAACTGTTTGAATGGCCTGACCTACAATGGGCCAAATGTCATCCCATACCTGTTGTTCGCTAATCATAGCCCGTATTGTGCCAGAGTTTATCTGGATAGGCCATCTCACAAAGGGGCTAGAGATTAGAGATGGGAGATTAGGCATCTCTAATCTCTAGTCTCCCCCAAATATGGATTGTCTTTGATCACAAGGTAGTGGATTGTGATGATATTGAACGGACTCCAAATAACGAAACTGTCCCAATCAGCACCGCCCCCAGTAGCAGCAAGCCACCCAATAGGTTAAAGGTGAGGGCATAATCAAAACGGGCAATGAGTAGGCCGCCTAGCACGGGGCCAATCACCTTGCCCGCATTGTCTAATGTGCCAATGATGCCCATAGCCGCGCCTAGATTACGGCCGTCTATCCGGGCTGACACCAAGGCTGCGGTCGAGGGGAAAATAAACGCCTGGGCTAAACCCAACAAAATAGTGATACCCATCAAACTCCAAACCGTGTGCGCCAGGGGGAGCAAGGGCAGAGCCACACCCAATAGCAGCATCCCCAGGCTGATAGCGGGCAAGTAGTACCATCTGTCCCCCAAACGGCCGCCCCAAGGCTGCACCACCATATGCACCAATTCCTGCACGGCAAAAAAGAGGCCTACGACAGCCACATTAATCCCCACCGAGAGGGCATAAACAGGCACAAACGCTTTGATGGCATAGAGGGCAATATAGGCCGTCGCATCCATACTGCCCGAAAGCCAGACGGCAGGCGTGTTGCTGCCGACCTGGAAAGCCTCGCGGATTTGCTGACGGAGTGGGGGACGAGTGGTAGGAGAAGTGGAGAGCGTAACGGCCGTTGACTCTGGCAAACGCAAAATAGGTACAAAAACCAAGCTACTCAGTAAACCAATAATCGTAAAAACGGCCGCTGGCTGCATCGTCAGCAACATCCAACCCGCTGCCGCCGGGCCAACAATATAACCCGCACTACGCGCCATACTAAACCAGCCCAACCGCTCCGCCCGTCGTCCCGGCCAATTTTCAGCCACATAGGCCACTGTCACTGGCCCATAAATGGCTGTGGCCGTGCCATGAATGATGCGAATAAAAAACAACTGCTGCGGTATCTGCACCAGCCAGTAGAAAAAAGGCACAATCGCAAAAAAAAGCGTCCCCACCACCAGCCAACCCTTGCGCCCCCAACGGTCTGATAAAATGCCCACAAAAGGCTTGAACAACATGCCCGTCAACGTGGAGACCGAGACAATGATGCCCAAAAAAGCATCCGTGGCTCCCAGCATGGCCGCGAAGATAGGCAGCAGAGGCGTTTTGCCCATCTGGTAGGCAGAACGAGCTATCAAATCAGCAAAAGTAATAAATAGGAAGTTGCGATCTTGATTCATACAAATTGCAAGTGGCACTATACCCCGATTTTAGGCAATCGCAAACGGTTTAATTGCCACCTTTATCACACTTTCAAGCACAAAGGGGCACTAAAGATTTATCTCTTGCTCCCCGCTTCTCTGCTCCCTATTCAGGCCAACTTTGTTATCTAAATTGGCGACAAACGGGCCATAATATGGAAAAATAGCTGCAAATCAACCTATTTCCTGGAGGATATTATGAAAACTGTTAGTTTCATCCGCATGGCCGATGGCACAAAAGAAGATTACGAACTGTTAAGTCAACTTGAAGAACAGTACAATCAAACCCTGCCGGATCGCCTGCTACAGGCCCTGGACGAACTGCGCCACAGCTTCAGCGGCTACCAAGTTAGTCGCTACGAACATTCCCTACAATCCGCCACCCACGCCTACCACGATGGCAAGAGCGAGGAGTATATGGTAGCCGCGCTGCTCCATGACATCGGCGATGTACTGGCACCGCACACACATGGCGAGATGGTCGCCGCCATTCTCAAGCCCTTTGTCAGCGAGGAAATTTGCTGGGTGATCCAATATCACGGTTTATTCCAGATGTATTACTATGCGCACCATTATGGCTTGGATAGAAACGGCCGTGATCTTTACCGAGATCACCCCCATTATCACGCCTGCGTCGAATTCTGCGAAAAATACGACCAAAACTGCTTTGATCCCCAATTTGAGTCGCTACCCGTGACCTTTTTCGAGCCAATGGTGCGGCGCGTCTTCGCCCAGCCACGCTATCTTGAGTAGTGCCCATTCGCAAATAAAGTATGAAGCTGGCAAATGGGCTTAAGTGAAACGAAGTATGAAACTTAATACATAAGTGGAACTACAAACTTCGTTTCCTTCAGGTTCCGAAGCCGTCGCACCATCTCTTTGTCAAACCCGATGCTTCAGAACACTTAATCACCCACCATATCTAAAAATCACCCTTTTTGGCAGATTTTCGCTGCCTTTTTACGGGTCTCGGTAGATTTTGGCAGTAAAGCTAGTGTATAGTCCCGCCGATTTGTCCCATAATCAGGCAGTTGTTTGTTTTTCCGAAACTGCCTTACTCAAATATAAATACACCATTATGAGGAGGCAGCTTTTGAGCCGAAAGTCGTCAAGATTACCAGGGTTTTACAAACTATCGCTAACAGAACGGGCGCAGATGGTGGGCGAATGGGCTGAACTGGATACAGAAGAAACGGCCGTTCTTCTGCACGGTGGTCTTGATTCTAGTCAGGCTGCTTACATGATCGAAAATGCCATTGGCACCTTTGGTTTGCCCTTGGGCATTGCGGCTAATTTTTTTATAAACGGCCGTGATTATCTCATTCCTATGGCCGTCGAAGAGCCTAGCGTATTGGCCGCTGTCGGCCATGCTGCCAAGTTGGCACGGGTTGGTGGCGGATTTCATACAACTTCCACCGACCCCATCATGATCGGTCAGATTCAGGTGCTAGACATCCCCGATATGAATGCCGCTATTACTAGGCTGGAAGCCAACAAACAGCGGCTGATGGCTGAAGCCGATGCTTGCAGTCAAAATATTGTCAAACGGGGCGGCGGTTCGCGGGGAATCGAGATACGGCCGTTTCCCGACACCCCCGTTGGCCCCATGCTCGTTGTTCACCTGCTCTACGACTGCCGCGATGCCATGGGGGCCAATGCTATTAACACCGCCGCCGAAACGATTGCCCCTACCATTGAAAGCCTGACAAACGGTCGTACCAACTTACGCATCCTCTCCAATCTCACGGATCGGCGCACGACGACGGCCAGTTGCACCGTACCTGCCAGTGTGCTGGGGCGCAATGGCATTGATGGCCGCGATGTGGCCCGTTATGTGGAAGAAGCCAACGCCTTCGCCGTGGTAGACCCCTATCGCGCCGCCACGCACAACAAAGGCATTATGAATGGCATTGATGCTGTGTGCATCGCCACCGGCAACGATTGGCGAGCCGTGGAGGCTGGAGCCCATGCCTACGCAGCCCGCAACGGCCGTTATCAAGCCCTCACCGACTGGCATGTAGACCAAAATGGTGATCTTTACGGCGAAATCACCCTGCCTTTAGCCATCGGTATTGTGGGTGGGGCCACGAAGGTGCATCCGACGGCCAAGGTGGCTATGAAGATTCTGGGTGTAGAAACGGCCGTTGAACTAGCAGGTATCATCGCTTCTGTGGGCCTGGCCCAAAACTTTGCCGCCATCAAAGCCCTGGCCACTATTGGCATCCAACAGGGCCACATGCGCCTCCATGCCCGCCAGGTGGCTCTGGCCGCAGGCGCAGTCGATGGCCAAGTGCAAAAAATCGCCGACCAACTGGTCGCCGAAGGCAATGTGCGTGTCAATCGCGCTGAAGAACTGTTATCGGTAATCGGTGAATGGTAATCGGTCAGCTGAATACCGTTCACCGATTACTGACCACCAATTACGGATTACGAAAAATATGAATCAATACACTCCCCCCAATGGACTCATGAAACCCGACCGCACTGTAGGTATTGTTGGTTATGGGGCCTATGTGCCGCGTTATCGACTACCTGCCACCGAAATTGCTCGTGTGTGGACGGGTGGACAGGGCGGTGTCCCTGTCAAAGAAAAGGCCGTCAACGGTCTGGATGAAGACGTCATTACCATGTCTATCGAAGCGGCTCGCAACAGCCTCAAGCGGGCCCAAATCAACCCGCAAGAGATTCGGGCTGTATGGGTGGGCAGCGAAAGCCACCCCTACGCCGTCAAACCCACCAGCACTGTCGTGGCCGAAGCCATTGGGGCTGTACCCCATACGCTGGGCGCAGATTGGGAATTTGCTTGTAAAGCAGGTACGGAAGCCATGCAAGCCTCGATGGGTTTTGTGGGTTCTGGCATGGCCCAGTATGCTCTCAGCATTGGCATGGACACAGCCCAAGGACGGCCCGGTGATGCCCTCGAATATACAGCAGCGGCCGGGGGAGCGGCCGTTCTCATTGGCCCTGGCGAAGAGGCGGTAGCCATTATTGAAGCCTCCTACTCTTACGTCACCGACACGCCCGATTTCTGGCGACGCGCCCACGCTACCTATCCCTCGCATGGTGATCGCTTTACGGGTGAACCAGCTTACTTCAAGCATATTACCAGTGCCGCAGAGGCGATGATGGAATTAGTGGGACGAACGGCCGCCGACTATGATTGGGCCGTATTCCACCAGCCCAATGCCAAATTCCCGCAGCGTGTTGCCAAAATATTGGGCTTCAGCAACGAACAAATTGCCCCTGGTCTCCTCAGTCCGCGCATCGGCAACACCTATTCTGGCTCCTGTATTATTGGTCTCACCGCCATCCTCGATGTGGCTGAACCAGGTGACCGTATTCTGATGGTCAGCTATGGTTCTGGGGCTGGCTCCGATGCTTTTGATATTGCGGTCACAGACCGTCTGCTCGAAGTGCGTGATTTAGCACCGAGTACAGAAGCCTATATCGGCCGTCGCAAGGAAATTGATTACGCCACATATACCCGCTATCGGGATAAACTTAAGATGCAGTAACAGGATTTACGATTTGGGATTTAACATGACAAACGTATCACTCATTGGTATTGGACAGACAGAAGTTAAGGAACATTGGGATAGCTCGCTGCGGCATTTGGCCTGGTATGCGATTGAAGCGGCCTTGGATGATGCCCACACAACGGCCGTTGATGCGGTTTATGTTGGCAATATGCTGGCGCCCCAGTTGAGTCATCAAAATCATTTAGGGGCCTTGGTGGCTGACTTTGCTGGGCTGCGCGGTATTGAGGCAACGACGGTGGAGGCGGCTGAAGCCTCTGGTGGGGTGGCTTTGCGTCAGGCGGTGTTGGCGGTGCAAAGCGGACTGGTGCAGACGGCATTGGTAGTGGGGGTGGAGAAGGTGACGGACCAGACCGGATCGCCCATAACGGCCGCTGCCATGAGCGGCCTGGATGCGGATTATGAAGCCATTCACGGGGCCACGCCAGCCGCTATTGGCGCCTTGATGATGCGCCGCTATATGCACGAGTATGGGGTGGAAGTGAATGATTTTGCTGGCTTTAGTGTGAATGCCCATGGCAATGGAGCCACCAATCCTTTGGCGATGTTTCGCAATCGCCTACGAGCCGAACGCTTTACAGCGGCACCCATGGTAGCTGATCCTGTGAGCCTTTTTGATGCCGCTCCCTATGGCGATGGCGCGGCGGCGGTGATTGTGACGGGGCAGGAACGGGCGATGGATATGGTTCCCAGCCCCATTCGTATTGTTGGCTCGGCTGTGGCTACGGATACCTTGGCCCTCCATGATCGTAATAATCCGCTGTGGCTGAAAGCGGCCGAAATTAGTGCCCAAAAGGCGATGGAACAGGCCGGCATTGGGCCGGATGATGTGGATCTGTTTGAATTGACGGATGCCTTTACGGTGCTGGCGGCTTTGTCGTTAGAGGCGGCGGGTTTTGCGGAAGCGGGGACGGGTTGGCAGTTAGCCCGTGATGGAGAGATCGCTAGAAACGGCCGTATCCCTATTAGCACCTTTGGTGGCCTGAAAGCACGGGGCAATCCTATTGGCGCTACGGGTGTCTACCAAGTGGTGGAAGTGGCGCGACAATTGCGCGGTGATGCGGGGGAGAATCAGGTGGTAGAGGCGCAAATTGGCATGACTCAAATTTTGGGCGGCAGCGGGGGAACGGCCGTGACGCATGTTTTGAAAAGAGATTGAGAGATTAGGAGATTGGGAGGTTGTCAACCCCTCAATCTCTAGTTATGTCAACAAAAAGCCCTGAAAACCCTGCTTTTGACAGCTTTTGACAGTATTTTCCCACCCACTGACAGCTTATGAAAGGTTTCTTGTGGATAATACATGCTGGAAATTACGTTTTTAGTATTGGGAGAAAATATGGAAGTCTCACGACATTGGCAGTTAAAAGAACAGCGGTATGGTCTAATTGGTGAAACTTGTGATAGTTGCGGGGTTAAGCTATTTCCGCCCCGTGATGTCTGCTTAGAGTGTCAGGCTCCGGCCCAAGAGCTTTATACATTCACGGGTTTGGGCACGGTCTATTCCTACTCAACTGTGTATGATGCCCCGGCTGGCTTTGAGCATAATGCGCCTTATACGGTGGCCTTGATTAAGTTGGAAGAGGGTCCAATAGTCACGGCCCAATTGAGCGATCTCGATCCTGATGAAATTACTATAGATATGCCTGTGGAAGTGGTCACGCGCAAGCTGCGCACGGATGGGGATGAGGGCATGATTGTGTATGGGTATAAATTCCGACCAGCCATAGTCTAGAAGACGCCCTATACTTGTAAACCCAAGCCGAGTTTGATTGATCAAACTCGGCTTTTTTTTATTGTATAAGTAAAGTATAAATTCGCCGGAGCCAGTCTCCTGACTGCGCCCCCAACTGGCTCGGTCGGAGAGCAGCCAGGGCCGCGAAGCTTTCTTGTACCTTAGCCATCAGCTCCGTCTTCTAAGCCAAAATCCGGTACTTTCTCATCCAAAAAGTCATCAACTAGGGCGTCGTATGCATCGTAATCGTCCGTAATGGAGCGGGCATGGGCTGTACCGAAGGCCGTCAGGTGCAGCTCTGTTGAGCCCTGGTTGCTATGTTTGTAGATTGCTTCGGAGTGGGAGGGAGGGGTGAAGGTGTCGGCCTGAGCATGGATCAGCAAGATGGGGATATTTGTGCCGATGATGGTGTCTTCAGGCGCGACTTCTTCTGCCTCAAAATCGGCTCGGAGTTGGGCAATAAGGAAAGCCCCAGGCACAAACGGCCGTGTCCATTCGCCAAATTGTTCTGCGGCCTGGTGGGTTACGATGGTGCGCAGGTCTCGGTAGGGTGAGTCGGCTACGATGAAAGCGGCATCTGGAATGAGCGGGGCCATTTGCAGGGAGGTGGCTGCGCCATAGGACACACCCATAATCCCCACAGCCCCGGCTGGTAGACTTGTTTTGGCTAAGAGCCACTCGTAGGCGGCCTGACCATCACGCTTTTCGTAATAACCGTAGGTGTGATAGGCGTCGGTGCTTTCGCCATGCCCCCGTGCATCATAGGCCAGCAAATCACAGCCGCGATCCCAAAAGAGCGGGGCATATTGCAAGGCACCGTAGCGGGTGCTGGTGTAGCCATGCAGCAAAAGAACGGCACAACGGCCGTCATCTTCATTGTCATAAAAGAAGCCAGACAAGGTAACCGTGTCTGCCTCAATGCTAACGGATTCCGGCTGGGGTAGATCGGCCTCATGATAGCCTGTTTCTGCCATGCGTTGTTGAGACACTGCCAAGGCTTGTGTGTCGCGGTTGATGAGGATGTTGGCGAAGTAGAGGCTGCCACCAACATAGATCACACCAAGTAGAAAGAAAAACGTATTAAAGAGTTTGAGAGCCACTGTTTTCATAATTATTTTGCTGTTTGCTTGACAATTTGCGATTGAGATGGGTGAGGATGGCGGCGAGGACGCCGCCGCCTATGGCTAGGGCTTTGTCGGAAATGGTGAAGCAGGCGCTTCTATTGGCACGAGGGTCGAGGTCGCCAATTTTGAGATGGGCGGAAACGGTTGTTCCCGGTGCAATTAATCCCCGCAACACCCCTGCAAAAGGAGCCCGTACCTCTGCCCCCGCCACCTCACCGATGACATCACCTTCCTTGACCAAATCTCCAATCTCTAGTCCCCAATTGACCTCTCCCACCACTGGGGCACGCAATACTCGCTCCGCTCCCTTACCAGCAATGATACCCGGTGTACCCGTGTTGGGTACGGCCGTTCCTTGCCAAATGACTCGCCCCAATCTATGTCCACGCATGGTTTCGATGACGGCATGGCAATCTGTGCCAGCGGTGAAGCCAGGGCCAAGAGCGATGACAAGAGGGGCTTGGTTGATGTTGGTGTCTAGATTTCGTTTGACCATGCGGGCATCAATGAGAGTGGAAATTGGAGATGGGAGGCTAGAGAGAGAAGTCAAATCTGGGGCGATAAGAACAGGAACAGCACCCATGTAAGCTAATTCGAGAGCTTCTGCGGAAGTATGGACGAGTTGGGCTGGGAGCGTTTCGATGGTGATGTTGTTTTGCAGAACGGCGGTGGCTACAGCCACCTGACGACGCACCACAAACGGCCGTGCCAATTCTAGCACAATGATGGGAAAACCGGCTTGATGCAAGCGATAAGCCACCCCTGTCGCTAGATCGCCACCACCTCGTATAACCACTAATTGATCAGCAAACAACATGCTTTCACTCCATGAAAGGAGCATTTTAGCATGGTCGGCCGTTAGACCAAAAAAAGCTGTCAAATGTAAGCCACCATGTTCCCTTTCCTCTGTGCCCAGTTCGGTCGGCACTTTTTATTTATTGGCCCTGTGGTACAATCTTGGGCGCGAAATTTCAACGAGGAGCAGTTCATGAGTGACATCATTCGTATTGAAAATATTGCTGATTATGAGGGGCAACAGGTGACGATACGTGGTTGGCTCTATGCCAGCACACGTAAAGGTAAATTGATGTTTTTGCGCCTGCGCGATGGCACAGGCATTGTGCAAGGGGTTGCTTTTCGGCCAGAAGTTGGAGATGAGCTATTTGAAGAGCTAAAACGACTTGGACAAGAATCCTCACTCATCATTACAGGGCCTGTGCGCCAAAATGAGCGCGCGCCCGGTGTACCTGGTGGCTATGAGATTGGCGTAGAAACGATCACAGTTCTGCAAAATGTTGAAGATTATCCCATTACTCCCAAAGAGCATGGTGTGGAGTTTTTGATGGACAATCGCCATCTCTGGCTGCGTTCTAGCCTCCAGTGGGCAGTGATGCGTATCCGCACTACCATAAAGCGGGCTATTATTGATTTTCTGGACAATGAAGGCTTTCTCAACATCGATACGCCCATCATCACCCCTTCCGCCGCCGAAGGCACGAGTACGTTGTTTGAGGTGGATTATTTTGAGGAGACAGCTTATCTAGCGCAGACAGGACAGTTGTATAACGAGGCCAACATTATGGCCTTTGGCAAGGTTTACTGTTTTGGCCCCACCTTTCGCGCCGAAAAGTCGAAAACGCGTCGCCATTTGGCTGAGTTTTGGATGGTGGAGCCAGAGATGGCCTTTTTTGATCTCGATGATTTAATGGATTTTGAGGAGCGGTTTATTAGCTATATTGTGCAGACGACTCTAGCTAAGCGAGGGCCAGAATTGGCTTTATTAGAGCGAGACCTGACAGCTTTAGAAAAGATTACACCGCCCTTCCCACGCATTAGCTATGATGAGGCCATTGAGCGTATCGCTGCCATTCGGGAAGCCACAGATGATCCTGAGTTGAAGCAGATGCTCCAGATTGAATGGGGCGATGACTTTGGTTCACCCCATGAGACGGAGCTGACGAAGCAGTTTGAGAAACCTGTTTTTGTCTATGGGTATCCCACGCAGGTGAAGGCATTTTATATGGAACCCTGGCCAGGTCGGCCGGAGGTGTGTAAGAGTGTGGACTTGTTGGCTCCAGAGGGGTATGGTGAAATTATTGGCGGTAGTGAGCGTATGAGTGATCCGGAGGTGCTCGTTGCGGCCATCAATCGGCATGAACTGCCTCTGGAGCATTATGGCTGGTATGTAGATTTGCGCCGTTATGGCAGTGTGCCACATAGTGGCTTTGGTTTGGGGCTAGAGCGTACAGTGGCCTGGATTTGTGGCATTGACCATATTCGCCAGACGAGTCCCTTCCCCCGTACTTTGAATCGGATGAATCCGTAGGATGGTAATCGGTAAACGGTTAACCGCTCACGGACTACGATTACCAAATTCTTTGAGGAAATCCAGCACTTGCTGTCGAACTTGGTTGGGGGTGAGGTTGTTGGTGCTGAGGTAGAGGTGACAATGCTGACGGGCATGTTGTAGGCGTTGGTGTTGTTCAGCTAGTCGTTGGGGGCCGCCGTCTATGAACGGCCGTCTGGCTCGTGCAGTTTTGTAGTCCACATCTAAATAGATGAGCAGGTCTGGCTTACTGATGCGCTGCCACATATTTTGTACATAGGAGTGCTCTTGAGCCACCTGGCGTACTTCATAGCCCATTTGCTTGAGACTAGCTCCCAAAGTGGATTTACCTGAAGAGCAGGGGCCAACCAGAGCAATACGGAGCGGTTTGGCGGCAGTCATTATAAACATAGCGGGGTGAGCTTACTCTTTGAATCTGTCATTTTTCATTACAAACTGACAAGCCCGCTGAGTCGCCGTACCTGGTCATCACCTTCATGAACGGAGACCACGAGAACGCTGATATCGTCACGGGGACGGCCGTTATCCAATTCATAGGCCTCGTGCAAAAGGGTGTTTGACAAGGTGTCGGCATCGGTGATGCCTTCTGCCAACATACGCCGCATGGCCAAGAACGGCTCATAACAGTTAAGGCCACTTAGGCTGCCCGCGTGGCGCAGTCCATCGGTGAACACAACAATGATTGTGCCCACTACAATGGGAATCTCGGTGATGACGGGCTTGGTATTGCGGTGGAAGCCGACTCTCTCTGATGGTTCATCAAGCTGATATAGGCCTGAGTCGGCAGTATGGACGATAACCGGCGCATCATTGTTGCGCGAAATAACAAAGGTTTTGGTAGTGGCGTCAATGGAGAGGATGTTGAGGGTGGCGCTAACTTTGCCGCCGCGATAGGTGTAGAGATAGTCATGGGCGGCGCGGGCGGCCGCGCCATCTCGCACCCCCTCACCTAACAATTGCATCGCTTTACGGGCCACAACATTGCTGATAGCTTTAGCACTTCTGCCACTACGCTGGCCGTCTGCCAAAATAAAGGAGAGGCCACCATGTGGCCGTTCGATCATCTCTAAGGTGTCGCCACTTTCACTGGTAGCATATTTCCCCACTTTGGCTACTGCAAATTGTACTTCCATGCTGCTTTCCCTGCTTATACCTTTTGCCCACCGTAGATGGCGTGACCAGCTTGCAGCCAGTAGACATCAACGGCCGTAAAGCCTGCCGCCTCCAGCCACTGTAATTGCTCAAATATCCCAGAAGGTTTGTCCATCGGATCGGGATAAGTGAAGACATTCCATTTGGTGCGAGCGAATTCTTCGTATGCGTCTAAGTTGCCATCGAGGGTTAATGAGCATGTTTTGACATCCTCGTTCCAGGCTTGGGCGGCAACGGCCATTGCCAAATCCGTAGTTGGCTGTATGAGATCGGCGATAATAAATACGCCACCATGATGCAGCATGTGATAAACATCCTCAAATAATGTTTGCTTTTGCGAATCGTCTAGGTGGTGAATTGCCAATGAGGAAACAACTGCATGTACAAAGTGGGTCACTATACGCCAATGGTAGTCGAATAAGTCGAATTGGTGCGTTAAAAAACGTGTATCAAAGGCGGCTAGCCGTGCTTGGGCCTTAGCTAACATAGCCGGTGAGCCATCATAACCATGCAGTATGGCGGTAGGATGCTGCTGCAAAATAGTCTCGGCCAGCAGCCCTTCGCCGCAAGCCAGTTCAATTACTTCAAAAGCCTCATCACGTGGCGGAATGAGACTGCTGATGATATTTAATTGGGTTTCACGGGCTGGGACATAGTAACGGCCGTAATCCATAAACTCTTGTGAGGCTGCCTCTGTCCATTCATTCATCATTTTAGCTATTCCTTTTTGAAAAGTTTGTCAGCCAGGATTTTTGATTTGCTACTTTTTCTGCCCGTTGCAAGTTCTTTATTCGTTCAAATTGATAGGCACGGATTTTTTTGCCTAAAGGATGAGTATTTTTAATGCGAAGATGTGTTATAGAGGCAACGACAACCTCTTCACTTGTTGTGGAATATTTCAGGCCACAGCCAATACCACCTTCATCCCCCATGTAAAATACAGACTCTATTTCTACCTCTCTATTACCAGGTAATTTAATGTCTTTATCTCTCATAATGCGGACTAATGCTTTGGTGGCACGGGCCGGGAGCGGTAAATATAAGTGCATTTCTTGCACGAGTGCCATCGTTTTTTCATAATCGTCAATCATCTTGCTTTTACCTTACTTCAATTGCTTACGGAAACCAGCCTCCAATTACTTTTGTAATCGCCAATCTAGGGCCGTGTGGCGTTGGCTGACTTTGTTGTTTTTGATGGCGATGTTGAGGGCTTTGCGGGTGCCGATGAGGATGACTGCCTTTTTGGCACGGGTAACGGCCGTATATAACAAATTGCGTTGTAACATCATATAATGTTGAGTCATCACTGGCAGCACCACACAGGGATATTCTGCCCCCTGGCTTTTATGCACCGAAATGGCATAAGCATGAACCATCTCATCTGCTTCCAAAAAATCATAAACCACCGGCGCACCGTCAATATTAACTGTTATTGTCTGCTGCACCATATCCATCCCTGCAATCCGACCAATATCCCCATTATACACATCTTTATCATAATTATTGACCGTCTGCATCACCTTATCGCCTACGCGGAAGAGTCGCCCACCTAAACGTCGCTCCAGTTTTCGCTTGCCTGGCGGATTCAGGGCTGCTTGTAGAAGAAGGTTCAAGTTGGTCACACCTAATCTACCGTTGTACATGGGTGACAGCACTTGAATGTCATCCATCGCATTCAGACGAAACTTTTGAGGGATACGGGATTTCACTATGTCTACCAGTAGTTCAGCCGCTTCATCTGGTTCTTGTTTCACAAACAGGAAAAAATCATTGGCCTCTTTGGGTGTTAAGGGCATTTGCCCTTGGTTAATACGGTGAGAGTTCTGAATGATGAGGGAGTTGGCGGCCTGGCGAAAGATAGTTTGCAGGCGGATAACGGCCGTCACCCCCGAATCAATCAAATCACCCAATACATCCCCTGCCCCCACACTGGGCAACTGATCTACATCGCCCACCAATAACAAATGGCTGTCGGGGCCAATGGCCTTCATGAGATTGTTAGCCAGCACCACATCCAACATCGAAGCCTCATCAATCACCACCATATCGGCATCCAGAGGATTGTGTTCATGTCGTCCGAAGCCTTCACCGGGCTTAAACTCCAACAGCCGATGAATCGTCTTGGCCTCGCGCCCAGTTGCTTCGGCCAACCGCTTGGCCGCCCGACCTGTGGGCGAAGCCAGTACGTAAGTGTGATTTGTGCGCTCCAGCAATTCGATGAGCGTGCGCAATGTGGTGGTTTTGCCCGTGCCTGGCCCACCCGTGAGAATAGTGACTTTGTGGGTAACGGCCGTTTCCACCGCCTCTCGCTGCTGTTCCGACAACTGAACGCTGGTGACTGATAACTGTTTACTGATTACTGATAACTGCTTACCGATCCCCGTCAACCGACTCGTCGGATGCCCAATCATGCGCTGCACTCGCTGCGTCACTCCCACTTCCGAATAGTAAAGTGGCACTAGATAAACAGCCTGCTCCTCTCGAATAGTTGGAGACTGGGGATTAGAGACTGGAGACTTTTCCCCCTGCTCCCCTGCTCCCCTGCTCCCCTGCCCCTCTGAATATTGAACAGTGTCCACTGTATACTGAATCCGTTCCCGCTTGATAAAATCACTATGTTCGAGTTGGTCAATAACGGCCGTAATCTTCCCCCCTTCTACGCTCAAAATCTGTTCAGCCTCTGGCAGAAGCTCTTCTTGAGGCATATACACATGCCCCTCCTCCGCCATACGATTGAGCGTATAGGCTACTCCTGCCTCAATGCGGGCTGGATCATCGGGGGCTAAGCCAAGGGCTTGAGCAATTTTATCGGCCGTCTTAAAACCAATACCATGAATATCACGCACCAACTGATACGGCCGATTTTGCACCACCGCTAAGGCTGTATCGCCATATTTCTTATAAATTTTAATGGCTAGCCCTGTCGTCACCCCATGCGACTGCAAAAACAGCATCACGTCCTTAATCGCCCGCTGCTCATCCCAAGCCTTGATGATTCCCTTAATCCGCTTCTGACCAATACCCAACACCTCACGCAGCCGCTCTGGTGTCTCCTCAATTACCGTCAGCGTCTCCTCCCCAAACTTAGTCACAATACGCTCGGCCATCACTGGCCCCACCCCGCGAATGAGATTAGACCCCAGATAACGCTTTATGCCCTCTACTGTGGCTGGCAGTGATTGCTCACATAATTCAGCTTGGAACTGACGGCCGTGTTTGCTATGGCTGGCCCATTGTCCCGTCAATTTTAGCCACTCACCAGGATTAAGTTCGGGCAAATTACCTACTACTGTAACCAGCCCCTCCGGCGAATACATGAAGGGTAGCATCTTGCGCGAATCAGGCTTCAAGCGAATAACACTGTAGCCATTTTCAGCATTGTAGTAGGTGATTCTCTCGATGGAACCACTGATTTGTTCACGGCCGTTCATCCTCCCATTCTACCCCATCTAGAAGTTGATCAAAATCAATCTTACCCTATAATCACCTGAGCGACTTTATTGCCCACACTATAGCCCACGCCTTTTATTTCTTGATAGAAGGAGACAAGGAGGTCCCATGAAGTCATTTCGTATTCCCATCGTATTGAGTGTATTTCTATTGAGCTTTGGTTTGCTAACGCTGTTTATAATGAGTGTTAGCCAAACCTTAGCTGCCCCTGCCCAACAAAGTGGAGTTGATACAGAACGACCTGAAGTCCAGGAAACTGAAACAAAGGAATCTGTCCAACAAAGCGGGATTGAGACTGAACAGTCTGGAGGTCAAGAAGTTGAAATCTATGTATCTTCTGGCTCGCTGGCTGCTCCCATTGTCTGTAATGCTGGCCCCATAGACTTCGATACAGGTATTCCCGTAGATTGGGTCGTTGTTAATAATGTCCCTTCTAATCCTGTTGTCTGGACTGATGTTATTAGTTCAGGTGAGGCCGCAAATTATACGGGTGGAACTGGTGATGCAGCTTCCGCATCTAGCGACCTCCAGGGTGGCGGCAGTGGCATGTATGATACAGAGCTGCAGACACCTCCCATCGATCTTTCTGGTGTAGGCTCTGCTGAATTAAGTTATTGGGCCAATTATCAAAACTTCGCTCTCGTAGATTTCCTCGATCTAGACATTAGTACAGATGGCGGGGCGAATTGGACAACTGTGTTAAGTTGGAATGAAGATCATGGTGCTTTTCGCAACTCACCTGGTGAGTTCGTGCAAGTGAATCTAGATGCGTATGTAGGGCAAACCGTTATCTTACGTTGGCACTATTATGATCCAGGAGCAAGTACGGCTCAAGATTGGTACGCCCAGATCGATGACGTGGCACTGACCTGTCCCATTGGGCCAAACATTGCCTTGGAAAAAACGGTTGGGACTGACCCTAGCGTTTGTGCTACGAATGATGCTGTTATTGTCAGTGGCCCCACTGATGTCACCTACTGTTATGAAGTAACCAATACAGGAACGGTAACATTCACTTCACATGATTTAGATGACAGCGAGCTAGGCACCATTCTGGCTGGCTTCCCCTTCTCTCTGGCCCCTGGAGCCAGTGCCTTTCTAACGAGCTCAGCCACTATCACTCAAACTACTGTCAACACAGCGACCTGGGCAGCAACGGATGGAGTGACAACGGCCGTTGACATTGACACCGCCACCGTAACTGTACTTACCTCCGCTTCTTATCCCGTCTGTGAAGGCTTTGAATCGGGCTCATTGCCTAACTTCATGTTTGCTGAAACAACGAGTGATGGCGGGGCCAACGGCCGTGTTGTCATTACCGACACCTTCCCTCACACAGGTTCTTATGCCATGAATATAGATACTGACTGTGACGGCTGTGGCGGCTTTACCCTGCAATCTGGAACAATGCTCGTAGATTTAGCGGGACAGTCGGGTGTGGAACTTAACCTTTGGGTGCATGAACATAGCGATGAAAACAATGCCGAAGATGGTATCTTTGTCAGTGATGATGGTGGCAGCACCTGGGTCCAGATATTTAGCCTGAATGGGTTCCCGGCCAATTATGAAAACGTGTTCTTGGATTTAGATACGGCCGTTGCCAACGCAGGTATGAGTTATGTAGATGGTTTCATGATTCGCTTCCAATCCTTCGATGATTTCAGTATCCCCACCGACGGCTACAGTTTCGACGACATCTGCCTGCAACCAGCCCAGCCCGATATTTCCGTAACTCCTGATTCACTGGCTAGCAATCAATTTGCAGACGAGTTAGTAACTCAAACTCTGGCTATTGATAATTCAGGCAGTTTAACCCTCACTTGGGATATGGTTGAAGCAGCCAGCGACTGTGCAACTCCTGGCGACATTGCCTGGGCAAGTGCCTCACCTGTCAGCGGCACAATCCCATCTCTGGGCAGTAATGGCGTAGATGTAGTCTTTGATTCAACTGGGTTAGCCCCAGCTGTTTATAATGGCCTCTTATGTGTCAATAGCGATGACCCCGACACACCACTCATCACTGTCTCCCTGGCACTCACTGTCGAGGCCTCCCCCGCTATTGTCGTCAGTCCCAGCTCTCTCTCTTCTACACAGAAGACGGACACACAGATGACGCAAACCTTGACCATCAGCAACGTGGGAACGGCCGATTTGGATTGGGACATCACCGAAGTCGCTCCTCGCATTCAAGCAAAACCATTAGAGCCGATAATTGCTGTGCCAGCAATCGGCAATGCGGAAACTGCGCACGGTTATAC
This sequence comes from Promineifilaceae bacterium (SeqCode), assembly GCA_965223555.1. GTDB lineage: Bacteria > Chloroflexota > Anaerolineae > Promineifilales > Promineifilaceae > CBDCWU01. The sequence continues at coordinate 212,939 of CBDCWU010000009.1, read as the reverse complement.
TTCATTAAGTGCTGCTAATGTAAAAAGCGGGAATGGGCCAACCATTGCCTCTCACTTTACAGATGCCCCACCGGTATTAGATGGGAGTATTGGTGCAGGCGAATGGGATAGCGCCTTCGAAATGGATATTTCGGTTACGGCTCAGCCAGTACTTATGTATATTATGCATGATGCTGATACGCTCTATCTAGCGTTTAACGACCAAAACGATACTACATTGGATAGCCTTGACCAGATTGGTGTTTACTTCGACGACGAAGGTGGTACGCCTCCTATCTTATGGGACAATGTTTGGATCAATGCCGTTTGTGCTGGTGGGCCTAATATGGGTGAGGGCAATTATTGGTTCGGCAATTTTGGTACCCCTGATGATCAGTGGCGCGAGTGGATCGTTGGACCAACAGCCTGCCCAGTACAATTAGGCTCGACAAATGTGCAGATTACCTATGGTGTCTCTGATGGCACAATGGTTTACGAAGTAGCTATTCCTCTAGATGGCTCATCTGCCTTGACAGCTGGCCTCAATGAAGAGTTTGGCTATCGAGTGTATACACTTGATAATGTAGGTGGTTCGGCAACGTTCACAGGCTTTTTCCCAGTAGGCTCTATTTTTAACGACCCCTCCACCTATGGGAATTTGCAGCTTCCAGGTGCCTCGTGTGATCCGAATGATGTTTCCTGGGCGAGTGTCTCTCCGATAAGTGGCACCACAAGTGTCGGCAGTGCCACAGATGTGAATGTGACTTTCGACTCCGCTGGCTTGGCAATAGGCGTTTATACAGGTACTTTGTGTGTCAATAGTAATGATCCCTTCAATCCCGTGGTGGAAGTACCGTTGGAGTTGAATGTGGTGACGAATACGGCCCCGGTGGCGGTAGATGATGCCTACATCATGGATCAAGATACGGTGCTAACTGTAACTGTACCTGGTGTATTGGACAATGATAGTGATGTGGATGGGGATGTGTTAACGGCTGTTTTGGATACTGACGTAACCAGTGGCACACTCAGCCTCAATGCTGATGGCTCCTTCACCTACACACCTGATGCGGGCTTTGTGGGCACAGACAGTTTCACCTATCATGCTAATGATGGGACAGATGATTCTAATGTGGTTACTGTAATGATTACGGTTGAGGAAGTGATTTATACTCTCTATCTGCCCTTTGTGGCGAAAGAGTAGCGGGTTCCTGACTTAGCTTTAGGGACGACCTGGACCTCCAGGTCGTCCTTTTTTATTTTCTAATAAGGCAAGGTCTCCATATCGTCTGACTTAGCAGAAGACTGTGGCGAACGGAATAGGGAGATGATGACGGCTCCTAGACCTGTTAGTAGTGTGAGGGGGGTGAGGACAAACCAACCGACGATAGGACTCAATCCAGCCGCGATGAGGAGCACGGCCGTTTTCAAAGTGTGGTTGACCGTCTGGCTGTGGTAGAGGCGATGGCGTAATAGATGGGTAACGGCCGTTAGCCCCACTGTAGACAGTCCTAACAAGGTCAAGACAATGAGCACGGCAATGAATTGCAGTATCTCACGGCGTTCTGCCCCAAAGGCTGCGAGCAAACCAAAAAAGATAAAATTCACTAACCCGACTACAAAGGCCCGCTTGGGCGAACTTTCTAAAATGGTACGGGTTTTTTGTACTTGGTGGGGCACTAGATAGAGCAAGACGGTTAATAGAGCAGCTAAAGCCAGACCACCCAGCAATGTCAAAATAATAACGCCGAGAATTTCACCCATAACAGCCTCCAATCGGGGGTTTTGAAGTAGAAATAATGATCATGAGATGGTTTGCCTCCGTTGGGGTTGCAAGAGCAGGCCATTGCCTACCAGCCAAAGCAGCAGGGCCAGCCCAATGAGCCACAGCCATTGCTCAGCGGGCAGGTTTAGAGAGTAGGTGGTTGTTTCGGCTTGTTGCCATACGGCCGCCGTTGCCCAAGCCACGATGTTTGCCCAAGATAGGGCTGTTTGGCTCCACCAATTGGCTGTCTGTTCCCCTAAATCTGGGGCTGTCGCCAGCCAAGCTTCCGCCGTGGGCCAGAGGGAGATAGAGAGAATCACGGCCATTACTGCTTGTGCCCCAATCACCCAGCGAGACCACCTTGAGGAGCGTGGTTGAATTTCCATTAACACCTTTTGGCTGAGATCGGCCGTTAACGGTACTTCTTCAACCATTTCTAAAGCGGCAAACAGATTTTGTAATTCAGCCAATCGTGTTTGGCAGTCAGGGCAATCGGCTAAGTGTCGTTCGACCGCCTGTATCTCCGATGCCATTAGCACACCGTCAGCATATTCATTCAACACAAATTCATCTAAATGAATCATATTTTCCCTTTTAACAGATGCGATAATCGTTTTCTGGCGCGGAATAGATCACTTTTTACATCACTTAACGGCCGTTCCAGCACTGCCGCAATCTCCTCATAACTTAGATTCTGAAAGTGGCGCAGCTCAATAACAGCCCGGTAACGGGGAGATAATTGCCAAATAGCCTGCCTAATCAAATCAGTTTGTTCTTGATGCTCCACTTCTTGTTCAGGTGTGGGTGATGTCTGTGCCCATGTATCCAAGGTAACCTCATCACCCAGATCAGAGGCTACAATAGCAGGCTTCACCCGGTCTGAGGCCAGCCAATTGTAGCAGAGATTGGTGGTAATACGCTTGATCCAAGGGGTAAACGGCCGATCTACGTCAAAACGCGCTAAGGCACGGTAGGCCCGTAGAAAGGCTTCTTGGGCTGCATCCTCCGCATCCCGCTGTCGCCCCAACAGACGATAGGCCACATTGAATACAGCCTTTTGTTGCTGCTGCACCAACTCTGCAAATGCTGCCTGATCACCGTGCTGCGCTCGTATGAGCAGATTCCGTTCATCCGCCTGATCCATGTCACTACTATAACATTACCAAAAAAGGAGCTGAATGTTGCAAATAAAACAAAAAACGTAAAACGTCATTAACCCAACTAGACGTTTTACGTTTTTTGAGACACTCCCCAAGAAAATTGGAACACCCTATCTCATTTCATTATTCATCACATCGTTGTTGAAATTCGTCATATACAGATTGCCAGCTTGGTTGTTGTGTATCAAACTATTGCAGATGATGTTATCAATATAATCACTGACATTCACACCATAACCATTGTTCCAGCGCAAGATATTACGTTGGGCTAACTCGGCTCGTCCTTCACTATCTTGACCGACGATTACCTTGTCTGTCATGATGGTAATACCATCGCCCGGGCCTCCCCGATGACATTCGATAATATTGCCATAAATCCAGGCGCGAACAGCCGTGGGCACAGTCGCTTGTCCATCAATAAAGATACCACCATAAGCAGCATCACTTTGCCCGCAATTGCCACTAGGGGCATCGCCATCTCCAATAACATTATCAGCAATGGTCACTTGATAGGCGGCACCGCTGATACGTATATTAGAAAATCCTGTGCCAGCGCCATAGATGCGTAAACCGGATATGGTAACGTTGGCCCCAGTGATATAAAAGACACTCTGGGCAATTTGATTGCCATCGATATGAACTTCCTGGTCAGGGCGGGCCTGGATACTAGTGTGAGCTTCTGATATGGTTGGCAGAGGTCTGGCTAGGGTTATGATGTAGTGATCGGCGAAAGTGATGCTGTTGGGAGTGCCATCGCTATTAGCAATGAGCAATGCCTGACGCAAAGAGCAATCGTTGGGCGCGGGTGTACAAGGCAACGCTACATTAGGATCATCATCGCGGTCAACTTCTGTGTAGACGATTTCGGCCGTTTCTTCATTTGGCACAGCTTCAGCAGCCAAAGCAGGAACGACCATTTCTGTGCCTGGTGGGATAATTTCTGTCCCTTGTGTTATCAAACTGATAAAACCCAGACCTAACATTAGCATAAATGCAAGTATCCCTTTCATCTTCTTGACCTCCGTTCCCTGGATGAACGACTGCTTATTCAGGGAAATAAAAAGGGCTGACTTGATGGCTATATTGTTAATTTCATAAACCGCGAAAAAGTGGTAACTACACTGTAGAGCAAAGACGTTGCTGATGGTGTCATATGGATGACAGTACACTTGTAAAATCTGTGCGAAGGTAGGTTTTTTATTACAATAACCATCAAATTCAAGCAATGGAGATGCTCAAATGAATGAACCAACTAACCCTAAACCACTATCCGACACGTTGACCCAGCGCATCGGTGTTCTTACTCGCCGTGAAGTAGAGGCACGTATACTAGCCCCTGTCATAGAGGCATTAGGGGAAAAGTTTGGTCGTGAGGCAGTCATAAATGTGGTACGAGACACGATTATCAGCATTGCTCAAGAGCAGGGCGCAGTATTAACTGAGGCGATGGGAGGCAATAGTGCCAATCATTTTCTAGACTCATTACAATATTGGACAAAAGATGATGCCCTCGAACTAGATGTGTTAGAAAATAGCCCCCAGAAACTTGTATTTAATGTTACTCGTTGCCGATATGCTGAAATGTATCAGGCATTGGGTATCCCTGAATTAGGTTCTGTTTTCTCTTGTAACCGTGATTTTGCTCTGATTGATGGCTTCAATAGTGAGGCCTCTCTCACACGCACACAGACGATAATGCAAGGTGCGCCCTTCTGTGATTTCCGCTACACCTTTGGAGAGGATGATGGCGACTGAAGTACAACAGATCATTATTGAGGCGGAAGAACGCCTGGCTCTGGCTAGCCTAAACTTAGATTGGGTGGTGTTTGCAGAATTATTACACCCGGATTAGGTAATTGTTCAATCTGGGGGTGTTGTTGAGAACAAGGAGGAGACACTAGCATCGTTGGCTTCAGATACACGCCATTGGTAGGTGGCGTGTAGTGATCAGATGGTGGTGCAATGTGGCTTTCCAGTCTACGCCAATCACAGAAGCCGTTTGATTGCGGTTAGCTATGTAGTTGGATGCGCCATTTGATGAAGCCTAGGAAGGCTAATAACTGATACAGCTTAGGGAGTTGGTGGTGTTTTAGTTGGCTCTGGTGGCGGTGAGGTTGGTGGTGGTGGTGGCGAAGTGGGTTTGGGTGGTGAGGTTGGTTGGGGTGGCGGCGATGTTGGCGGTGGTGGTGAAGTTGGTTGGGGAGGTGTAGTGGGGACGGGCGTGGTAGGAACGGCCGTGGGGATGACAGGGCGAGGAGTGTCAGTAGGCGTGTTGGTATGCGTGGAAACGGCCGTTGCTGTATGGGTGGGTGTGGGTGTGGCCGTAGCTGTAGCTGTGGGTGTGGGTGTGTCTGTAGCCATAGCTGTGGGTGTGGGTGTGTCAGGCACTATATGAATTGTGAAAGGTTCACTAGTAAAAAGGATGTCACCATTATCTGAATCACGTAGGGCAACTTGCCACTGGTGGGAGCTGTTAGCCGAACCAATAGCAAGAGCATTGACCGTTAACGAATAGTTATTATCCTCAGGAGGTTCACCAATGATCCCCAATAGTTGATTCCCCTCTTCCTTAATGAGATAGAGAATAAATTCTTGTTCAGACTCAACAGGCAGCCCATATCGCCATGTGAAAGTCACGGCATCATTCTGGCCAAATTGGCTATTGGTAGTGGGTTGCAAGAGGGATATAGGGATTGTGATTGGCGATGGCATGGTGGTGGGAACGGCCGTTCTCGTTGGCGGATTAGGCGGCAGGCTAGAGGCTGTATTCAGCTGATCACGGAATAGAAAAAACGCCAATAACAGGACTGGTAGCACCAAGAATAACCACCAAAAACGCTTGACATGAGGCAAAACAGATTGTAAAGCAGGTACACGTTTCTGTTCGGCAGCAATGGCTAAATCTAAAGCATGAACGAGAGCTGAAGCAGATGTTATGTGAGTAGGAGATGATTGATCCAAACAATCACGCAAAGCTTGATAGGTTTCTTCTGCCAAATTGATCCCTAATTGCTCAGGCACAATTTGTTGGAGAAACGTCTCTTGCTCAAACTCATCATCGGCACCAAAGGGCAAAGTAAGACGTTTTCCCATTAATAATTCATGCAAAATGAGGCCGAGCGAAAAAATATTATTGGCCGCTGTGGGGGCGGACCCTGCGCGTTGTTCTGGGGCACGATAATCCAGTTTGCGTCTATAATTTGTTACTGTGGTTTCATCAGGTGACCCGAGCACAAATGGAAGTCCTAGATTCAACAAAACAGGCGTGTTATCTGCGGTGAGCAAGATGTGCCTAGGGTTAAGGTTGTAATGAATGAGGCCAATGTCGTGAGCTAAGGAGAGAGCAGAGGCAATCTTACGTACTAATGTCAAAGCTGCAATGATGGGCAGCGGCTTTCTTTCTCTTTGCCAGATTTGCAGCATATTTGCCAATAATTCACCAGGAATGTATTTGAATAGAGCAAAGGCGTGGTTGTCCTGAGGAACTTTGGCGTATATCAGATTAGGCAAAGATGGGTGAGAAAGTGTACCCAACTTGTTCATCCGCTGCTCGAAACGCTGAGACAACCCCGGTTCTTGTTGAACGGTGGGACGCAAAAAAACAACAACAGCGCGTTCCTGGTTGAGGGTATTTTGGGCTACATATCGTTCGCTGATTCGATTACGACCTATATGGCCACGAATGAGATAGTCACGAATATAGATGCCGCTGATATCCTCGTCGAGAAATTCTTGCATGATGGTAATTATACCATTAATTGGGTGATGAGGAGGCTAAAAATGTTAGAAAACGAGATTCGCTGCTACGTAGTGGTTGTATTTGGTAGGATGTTTCTAGTTGGACAACCCATTGAGCTGACCCGGCTATTACATTTACGTCCGCTAAATTTACAGATAGGTGGTAGCTATCACCTATATTTGGTTCTGCGATAGTTCCCAATAATATGGTTTGCTCATCATCAAATAGGTAAATATGAAATTGTTGATCGGGGGTTAGTAGCAGATGCCATTGCCAATAAAAGGAGATACTGTCTGAGGCAGCAAAAACACTGTCGGCCGGCGGGCCAAGCAGCCGGATGACGCTTTCCTCGCTGTAGCTGGGCGGGACATAGGTAGGGGATGGAGTGGGTAAAGGGGTAGGTACCAGGGTGGACTGAGGTGGCATAGGACTGAGTTCGGGGAATGCCGTTCGAGTGGATAAGGGCGTGGCTGCTGGAACGGCCGTTACCGTGACAGGCAAAGGGGCTAACGGCCGTGAGCGTAACCAAACTACCCCATTAATACCGCCCAGGCAAAGCAGCAGAAGGCAGAAGGGGGCTACAATATGTAGCCATTTTCGTTTAAGAGGAAATGATTCACTCATGTTTGAATATCCTCACCCACCCTTATAAAACAAAACCCCCAGGTTTATCTGGGGGCTAGATAACAAATGTAGCTAACCAATTGAGTCAATTCAAAAAACGATCCTGAATTTGAGATCTTTTGAATGGGCTTGAAATTTTTCAGGGAGCAATAATCATGTTTAGCCTGTAAAAGCCAATATCTACGTGGAAGAGGACTTATGGTTTGTATTACGCATTGGCCCCGGTCGGCGCAAACGGCGCGAAGCCTTCTTGCGTTTAATGCGCTCCAATTCACTCTTGGAGACAAACCAGCGCTTGCGACGCACATCGGCCAAGACTCGGCTTTTGGAAACAGACTTGTTGAAACGGCGCAATAACTGTTCCGGTGTTTCATTTGGTTTTAGCTCTACTCGCGGCAATGTTATCACCCCCTTTGTTACAGGGTTACAATACAGGCTAAACGCCTGCACATTGATGAAAAAATGTGTTAAATAAGTTTAGCGGGGAACTGACACCCGTATGGGGAGCAAACTGTCTTGTAAATGTTACCCTGCTACGCATAAGTTTACAGCTAATATTAAGGGTATGTCAACTGTAAAAGGTTACGAAATGATGAAAATTTACTATAATTGTGACTGCTATGAGTGATCTAAAAAAATTGAATTATCAACTAGCAGTCCGTGATTTTCAGCGGGCACGAAAAGAAGCAGCTATGCAGCAGGTCTTAGCCCGAATACAAGGCAAATCAGATGTTTTGCTTTGTTATGATGAAGTGCGCCGTCAGTTGCAGGCCATAGGCCAGCCTATTGAGCGCGGCTTACAGGAGATTCCCCTCGATAAAATTGTAGGTAGTGTCGGCCGTTATCAGGATTTCACACGTAGTTTTCTGCCCAAGAAGGATAGTAATGAGGAGCGATGGGCACGGGTGAAATCAGCTATCAGCGACATGAGAGGCATCCCACCCATTGAAGTATATCAAGTGGGGGATGCCTATTTTGTGAAGGATGGCAATCATCGTGTCTCTGTGGCACGGCAATTGGGGACGGAGACGATTTCGGCATACGTGACAGAGGTGGAAACACGAGTCCCCTTAACGGCCGATGATGATCCTGATGAAGTGATCATCAAGGCTCGTTATGCTGAATTCCTGGAAAAGACGAATTTAGACAAGCTCGTGCCTGAAGCAGATTTGCTAATGACGTTTTGTGGACACTATCAAACGTTGCTCAAACAAATTAAGGCTGAATGTTATCTCATAGGTGATAATAGTAATAGTTGTGAGGGGGAAGATTGGGAAACGGCCGTCCTCACTTGGTATCATGAGGTCTATCTGCCTGTTATCCAATTAATCCAGGAGTTGGGTGTGAGGCATCGTTTTCCCGAACGCACGGAGACTGACATTTATGTGCTGTTATCAGAGGAGCGTGAAGAGTTGGAAGAGGCTTTGCAGTGGCGGCTCGATCCGAAAACGGCCGTATCCACCCTTCTGGACGAGAACTCGCGGCCCTTACTCAGCCGCCTTCTGGATGTAGTTGCGCCCGATTTAGAAGAGGGGCCAATGCCAGGGCGCTGGCGGCAACAACAAATGGCCTTACACCGCGAAGGCCATCTCTTTGAAAATATACTTGTCATCTTAGAAGGCATTGAAGGGGATTGGAACATTCTTGAGAGGGTTATTCATTGGGCACAAATAGATCATGACCATATTCTTGGTTTGCATGTGGTCAAGAACAAATCACAAGCAAAGAGTGAGGCCGTGAAAGACCTGCGAGCTGAGTTTGAGCGGCGTTGTCGTGAGGCAGGTGTAAAGGGGGAATTTGCTACAGAGGTGGGCACTTGGACAAACGCTATTATCAAGCGTGCTGCCTGGGTTGATCTAGTGATTATCAACCTAACTGATCCGCCTGAAAACCAACCCTTAGCTAGGTTGGGGCCAGGTTGGGGGCGGCTCATTCAGCGCTGCCCACGCCCGATTTTGGCTATTCCCAATGCTGTCCAATCTGAACTAAGCCAGGCTCTGCTGGCCTATGATGGCAGTGCCAAAGCGGATGAGGCCCTTTTTGTGGCTACCTACTTTGCCATGCGCTGGCAGACAGCTCTGACTGTCCTGACTGTGCGCACACAACATACAGACACCACAGCCCTAACTAAAGCTCGGGCATATTTAGAAAAGTATGGAGTCACTTGGGCCGAATATGTATTGGATGAAGGCCCCATTGTCGATGCTATTTTGAAAACGGCCGAACAATATGACAACAATTTCCTCATTATGGGAGGCTTTGGGCAACGACCAATGATACGAGTTATCTTAGGCAGCACCGTGGAACATATGCTGCGGGAATTCAAGTGGCCGATGTTGATTTGTCGGTAAGAGGAAATTGGGCGGTTGGGTTTTCAATCGCCCGATTTCCTCAATTACGTTTCGTGCTAAACATCCTCACATACCGAAATGGCTCTTTGCCATAGCTGTGGGAAACGATATTGGCTTGTCGTGCCATTTGGTGTTGTTGACGGCGCAGGGTGGAGCCCACCGGACGCAAAGTGACATTGGCCTTGCCCGCATTGATCTCTTCGATGGCACGTTGGGCATCGGCCATCGCTGACTCAAAAGGGTCAGCGTTTTCATTTTCCTGATCGCTGTTGATGTTGAGGGCTTGCATCAAGAAGCTTTCCATTTGGCTGACCGTATTGGCCCGTAAGACATAAACAGGAATGCGCCGCCGTTCGGCATCGCTGATCATACGCCGCCGCTTGCGATAATAGCTTTTGAGCGTCACCATCATATCAGCATCGCCCATCTGGTCTACCAGATAAATGTGGACCTTGAGCCGTTTGGCGGCCTGGATGAGGCGATTTCGGGCCACACCATAGGCATAAATATTGACGCTGTTGTCGAGCTCATTGGTAGGTGTGCCGTTGCGGTTATCCTTTATCTCGCCGTTAGTTAGCCGTTTCTTGCTGACGCTGCGATAGTTTGTTTCCCCCTGTTCCCGTCGTCCTCTGCTATCGCGCCGCCCGGTAACGGCCGTTGAGGAGAGTACAATCCGCTCATACTCAATTTGCACCGCTTCTGCCTCGTCCAAGTAGCGTGTTTCCACGTCCAAGGGCTGGCCGCGCAGCATATTATCCACAGCCGAGGTGACATCTCGATGAACCAGAAGACGTTGTCGCTCTTGCAGTTCAATGAGTACATCAAAGGTAGGGGGGGAACGACGTTCCAAGACTGTTTTCTGGGTGCCCCGCCGCCGAGCCTCATCATCTGACAGGGTTACACTCTCAATACCGCCAATGAGGTCAGAGATAGTGGGGTTAAGCAGCAAATTTTCTAATGAATTGCCGTGGGCTGTGCCAATAAGCTGCACACCGCGTTCATTAATAGTGCGCGCCGCAGCCGCTTCCAATTCGCGGCCGATTTCATCAATGATGATGACTTCAGGATTGTGATTCTCCACTGCTTCGATCATTGTCTCATGCTGGTGGGAGGGACGCGGCACTTGCATACGCCGGGCACGGCCAATGGCCGGATGAGGAATGTCGCCATCGCCACCAATTTCATTGGAGGTGTCTACGATGATGACGCGCTTGCTTTCGGCTAGCACGCGTGCCATTTCGCGCAGCATTGTTGTTTTACCTACGCCAGGGCGGCCCAGCAGCAAGACACTCTGTCCTTCTTCTACGATGTCGGCGATGATGTCGGTTGTGCCATATACGGCCCGACCCACGCGGCAAGTGAGGCCAACTACCTGTTTGCGGCGATTGTGGATGCCTGAGATACGGTGCAAAGTACGAGCGATGCCCGCTCGATTGTCATCGTCGAATTTGCCGATATTGTTAACGACAGTATCAATTTCGGCTTGTGTCACTTCCTCCTCATGCAAAGTGATCTCACCAGTCACATAACGAGCCGTAGGCACACGGCCTAAATCCATGATGACTTCTAAGAGTGCATCTTCATGGCCGTAAGTCTCAATTTTGGTGCAAATTCGGTCTGGTAAAAGTTTTAATAGTGCTTGTAAATCTTCGTGGATTGTTTTTGTTGACATAAATGTATGTTTGTGATGATGTCGCTGACAAGGGGCAAGGGGTAACCCGATGCGGTTTACTCTGCGCGTTGCAGCTTTTTATCTTTGGGCAACCTATGGGGCGGATGATAGTGGCGCACGATGGTGGTGGTGGGAGAGATACCCTTTTGCTCTAAAACGGCCGATAAATCGTGCAATGGTTTTTGAGTGTGGTGCACAGTATGCTTGACCATGACTGCCTGACTGCCCCAAAAAGTGAAGCCCAATCGCTGTAAGGAAGATTGTATCCAGCTTTGATAGCGACGGATGCAGCAGTAGACGGGCAAGGATTTTTTGAGGCGCTTGACACCTAAAGCAGCCGTGACAATATCATTCACGCGCACATCTGCATTAGGATGAATGAACAATCCTAACCAAATTGCTGTCTCGCCTGTATGAATATAAACATAGGCGGCCAATTCACCATCTTCACGTACTACCCAGCCCATATTGCCTGGGCTTTCTGGTGGAATTGGTTCCACTAATTGCACCAAGCGTGGCACAGTATTAGCGTATAGCAGTTGGATGTCCCACTCATCATTTGTCCCATAGGGGATCAATTCGATGCTGTTCTGTCTCTGTCTTATCTCTTCATGATCAGTAAAAACCCAAATATCTTGCCGGGTATAAACGGCAAAGCCCGCTCGCCGTAAAATGGGTAGTTCAGGGCCAATTTCGTTGACTTCAGCTACGAGGCTATGAATGCCACGACTGCCTACTTCGCTCACTGCCTGATCTAGTAGGGGCAGCCACACATTTTCATCAGGGTAAGGTTGTTTATCACCATGTCGAGTCACCTCCGTTGTGATTTCCGATGTGTGCCCATTATTGCTGTTGGGTGTAGAGCTGAGATACAAGATACGGGCTTGTTGACCACTTTCTTCAACATAAAGCTGGATAAAACCCGCCGCACTGCCTTCTTCTGCTTTCCAGACATAGGTTGGAAATTCACCACCAACCAGCATGTTGACGACGGCCCCACGTAGTGGATGTAGACTGTCTGTAAGGGCCGACTTGGTATGGAGAGAAACTCCTTGTTCACGTAAGCGGTGAACCAGAGCTAAATCTCGAATATCAAAGGGTCGTATCATTTGCTGAGTAGTGTAGCAACGGCCGTTTCACAAAGCAACTAACTCTCATTATGTTTTACGTTTTTGATAATCCGTTTTATAATCCCTTGTGGGAAGAAAAGTAACCGTTCAGTCAGGTACTTGCACCAGAGAAACCCATCGGGTTTTCATATTCTGATGTCTCAAGTCCCAGAGCTTACAACTCTTCGGGGCTGAACGTTTGTAAATCAATAGTCATACTCAAAAAAGGAGAAACTCATGTCATCTCTTATTCTCACAGTCCGCGAAGCCATTCGTTATCGTGGGCGTAGTGGGCATTGGAGCTGGATTGCTCATCGTCTGTCTGGTCTGGCGATATTGGGCTTCCTCACGATTCATGTGTGGGACACAGCCAATGCACATTTTGCGCCGCATATCTACGAATGGTCGCTGGCAATATTTAAACATCCTCTTTTTGGATTAGGCGAAGTGGCGATTATGGCGGCTGTTTTATACCATGCTTTTAATGGCATTCGCATTACTTTACTAGATTTCAAGCCAGAATGGTGGAAGCATCAACAGAAAAGTGCCATGATTGTATGGCTACTGTTTGCTCTCGTCTTTATTCCCATTGGGATATTTATGCTCAGTGAAATATTCGGCCGTTGTAGCGAACTAGCAGCTCACGGAGACACCTGTTGGGTATTTCCCCGCTTGAGCGACTTTCCACCTTACAACTAGAAACTATAAGCCTCTAAGCTTCGTTTGGCTTCCCATTTTCGAGGCTTACAGGGTATATGAGAGGAACTTGGTTCCACAATTAAGGAGAAACAGACATGGCAGCAGCCACAGGAAACATTACTCGACGTAAAATTCAGCGGCAACCCAATTTGGAGCGTGTCGCTTTCATGTTCATGCGCATGTCAGGTGTTGTCCTACTTATTTTGGCAGTAGGGCATATGATGATTCAGCATGTGGTGAACAGTAGTGTTCACCTCAGTATTCAATTTGTAGCTGAACAATGGAATGCCTGGGGTTGGAAGGTCTATGATATGTTACTACTTGTTTTTGCCTATTTTCATGGCATTAATGGCTTACGTAACGTTTTGGAGGACTATGTACATAATCGTAGTTTGATGAAAAACATTAACATTATTTTGGCAATCTTCGCCGTTGTCACCGTGATTTGGGCGGGGTTTGCTATTGCCGCTTTTAATCCTGAAACAATCCGATAATTACGTAATTACGTAATTACGTAATTACGCTATGAAAAATAAATCATGGCAAACATAAAAACACATACATTTGATGCCGTTATTGTTGGTGCTGGTGGGGCTGGTTTGATGGCTGCACTGTATGCCAGCCGCACTGCCAACGTAGCGGTGATTTCTAAATTATATCCCACGCGCTCGCATACGGGTGCGGCGCAAGGGGGTATCGGTGCAGCACTTGGCAATGTAGAAGAAGATAGATGGGAGTGGCACGCTTATGACACAGTCAAAGGGTCTGATTATCTAGCAGACCAAGATGCTGTAGATGTGCTATGTCAGGAAGCAATTGAAACAGTAATTGAACTGGAACATATGGGGCTTCCTTTTGATCGCTTCCCTGATGGAACGATTTCGCAGCGCCGCTTTGGCGGCCATACAAATAATGATACCCAGCAACCAGTACGTCGGGCTTGCCACGCCGCTGATCGCACGGGTCATATGATCTTACAAACACTGTATCAACAGTGTATTAAGAATAATGTGAATTTCTTTGATGAATTTCATGTGGTGGATTTGATTCGCGTGGATAATACAGTGCGCGGGGTAGTGGCGGTAGATATTGCCACAGGCGATTTCCATATTTTCCACACGAAGGCTGTGAATTTTGCTACCGGTGGTTGGGGACGTTGTTGGGAGGTGACGTCGAATGCTCACTCTTTGACAGGTGATGGCGCTGCAATTTGTTTGCGCCGTGATATTCCCATGGAGGATATGGAGTTTTTCCAATTCCATCCAACGGGTATCTTTCGTCTAGGTATTCTGATTACAGAGGGCGTGCGTGGCGAGGGGGGTGTTCTCATTAATAATGAAGGGGAACGCTTTATGGAGCGGTATGCGCCAACTATTAAGGATTTGGCGAGCCGGGATGTGGTGAGTCGAGCTATTTATCTCGAGGTGCAAGCGGGCCGTGGCATTAATGGCAATAATTACGTTCATTTGGATATGAGGCCGGAGACGGTGAATTATTATCTAGAACAGGCTGGCGAGTCGCGGCGCATTGATCGGGAGTATATTGAGGCAAAGTTGCCGGATATTGCTGATTTCACACGGACATATTTGGGAATTGACCCAGTGACGGAGCCGATGCCCATCCAGCCTACAGCCCATTATGCTATGGGGGGTATTCCCACGGATGTAGATGGCCGTGTTCTCTTAGATGCCCAGAATACGGTGCTAGACGGGCTGTATTCTGCGGGTGAAGCTGCCTGTGTTTCGGTGCATGGAGCCAATCGCTTGGGAACGAACTCTTTAGTAGATTTGATCGTATTTGGTCGCCGCTCTGGGGTACATATGGGGCAGTATTGTCAACAGGCAGAACTGTTGCCTTTACCAGACGGTGCGGCCGATGAAGTGATGGCGGAGTTTGAGCGATTGCGGCAAGGTACGGGGGGGGTAAAGCCCCATACGCTGCGGAATGAGATGCAAGAAGTGATGACGGCTAATGTGAGCGTGTTCCGTACGGATGAGATGATGTCGGAGGCGGTACAGAAGTTGGATGAACTGAGAGACGCTTATCGTAACAATATCGAGATTGATGATAAGGGTAAGCAGTTTAATACAGATTTGTTGGAGGCTTGGGAGTTGGGTTGTTTGTTGGAATTGGCCGAGGTAACGGCCGTTTCCGCACTTAACCGTACTGAAAGCCGTGGTGGTCATGCACGGGATGATTATCCTAAGCGAGATGATGAAAACTGGCTTAAGCATACCCTTTGTTTTAAGGAAGGGGGTGGGAAGTACCGCATTGAGTATAAGCCAGTGATGATTGACCGTTATCAACCGAAGGAGCGGGTTTATTAACAGTAATCAGTACCTGGTAATCGGTAATCAGTTACGCCTTTAACTCATTACTGATTGTTTTACACTGGCTACTGCTTCGAGGAAGCTATGAAAGTAGATATTAAAATCCGACGTTATAACCCAGAAAAAGATAATCAAGCCTGGTGGGGTAATTATAGTTTTGATGATGTGCCACCCACTGATTCAGTTTTGGATGTGCTGCATAGAGTGAAGTGGGAGCGGGATGGCACATTGGCTTTGCGCCGTTCTTGTGCGCATGGTGTCTGTGGTTCAGATGCAATGCGCATCAATGGAGCTAATGCCCTGGCCTGTAAGATGCTTGTTCAACGCCTTGCCAAGCAGGGTAGTGATGTTGTGTCTATCCAGGTGGAACCCATTTTGGGAATGAAGGTGCTGAAGGATTTGATAGTGGATATGGAGCCGTTTTTTGAGCATTATCGCTCGGTGAAACCGTTTTTTATCAATGATTCGGCTGTGCCAGCAAATGGCCGTGAACGCCTTCAGTCGCAAGAAGACCGTGCCCGGTTTGATGACACCACCAAATGTATTCTTTGTGCGGCTTGTACCACCTCATGCCCTAGCTTCTGGGCCAATGAAAGTTACATAGGTCCAGCCGCCATTGTGCAGGCACATCGCTTTATCTTCGATAGCCGAGATGAGGGCTATAATGAGCGCCTTCAAGTAGTGGGTGATTCATTTGGTGTTTGGAAGTGTCGCACAGTTTTTAACTGCACCAATGCCTGTCCACGCGAGATTGAGGTGACTAGAGCGATTGCTGAAGTGAAGAAGGTGCTCGCAAGTGGTGAGGTTTAGACTAATCCGAAAGAGAATATTATTGAGTGGGGCAGATACTTTGATTTAGCATGAAGTTGCTTACATATGTATTGGATGTTCCCCGTAAGCAATCTTCGCCAGATCGTCTCAGCTTAATATTTTAAGGGATAGTGAGCCAGCCCTCTCAAGGCTGGCTCGCTTATTTTAGAGCCGCTAACATTGTCTATTTGATGAATGCTGGTAATGTGAGATTGGTTGGGCAACACAGCCGTTATGGAGAAACAAGAGCATACAACAAGCAGCCACCTGAAGTTCGTAACCGTCATAGCCTTATGCGCCTCATTTGTTGTTACTGTCATTCTTTGGTTGTTTGTTGATCAAGATCAGAGTACAAGATTAGTTATCATCACCAATATCAGTGTTGCCATCACCTTCATGCTGATTGGCAGCACAACACTCATTTTTTGTCATTATGAGTTAATGGGTTTTTGGGTGCTAATCGTAGCCCTGGTCTCTGCGATATTGGCTGCTGCCATCTTTTTGTCTGGGGCGACGACCCCCCTCATTATTAGCGCTGCCCTAACCATTTTTATTATTGCAGTCCAGAGTTTGCCCAGGTGGCAATCTATTAGTGCTAGTGTACTTATGGGGCTAGCTGTCCTGACGGCCATGCTCATTAACATTAGTGGGTTTGGCTATCCTTTAACTATTGCAGATAGCACTTCGCGTTGGCTAGAAAACTTGCAAATGAGTGTCATTGTTATCTTTATGCTGTTGATATTGCGTGAGGCACTGCAACGTAGCCAGATAGAGATGGAATTGAAACAGCAAAATGTTATTTTGGCACTTAATGAACAAAAGTATAGGCAGTTGGTGGAACACGCCGGGGATATTGTTTATACGACAGATGCGAAGGGTTTATTGACCTATGTGAACCCGAGCGCAGCCAAATGGACGGGGTATGATCAGGAGCAGCTATTGGGCAGGCATTTTACATCTCTAATGCCACCGGAGTGGCGACCGCGTGCAGAGGCATTTTATCAGCGGCAGTGGCAACAAGGACACCGGGAAACTGTCTATGAATTCCCGGTTCAGGTGGCGGGTGGATTTACGAGATGGGCACAACAGAGAACGGCCGTATTGATGGATGGTGATGATCAATTGGTAGGCTACCATAGTGTGATCCGAGATATTTCCAAACGTCGTATGATGGAAGAAGCTCTGCAATCTGAGTTGGTCAAAACGGAAGCTATGTACCAAATGGCCCGGTCACTAATCTCTTATCGTAAGCTACCAGATTTACTACAAACAGTGACCAACGCCATAGCTAGTGCTTTATCAGCCAGTCGGACTATCCTCTATACATTTGATTTGAAACAGCACCATGTTGAACACTTTGTCACAGGTGGCCCTCGTGCAGACTTAGTTGTTCCTGTCACTTTTGAGGTTTTGATGGTCGGTGTGGATGGGTGGGTGTTGCACCATGGCCAAGCGGCCCTGATCTATAAGCATGTGGCAGATAAACGGATGAATCCTGCCATGCACCAACAGCGTACTGCCCTAGACATTGGTTCCATGATTGTGTCGCCAGTACGTTATCAGGGTATGATTTTAGGCACACTGACAGCCATCAACTGTTTGGATGATCCTGATTTTACAGATGAAGATGTAGAGTTGATGATGGCTTTGGGCAACCAGGCAGGCATGGCTCTGGAGAATGTACGTTTATATGGTGTAGAGCGTCAATACATTGAGGAACTTCGTGCCCAAAATGAAGAATTAGATGCTTTTTCGCATACAGTAGCCCATGATCTATTTTCGCCATTGAGTGCTGTACTGGGTTTCATGGATATATTATCAGATACTTATGAAACAGGCGCAGCAGTAGAGCGGCAGAAGGCCCTTTTAGCAGAGATGCGAGGAGTGAGTCACCAAATGGTCAATATTATTGACGAACTGCTGTTATTGGCCCAGATTCGTAAAGCAGATGTGCAGATAGAGGTTGTGGATATGCAGTGGATTATGGCTGATGTTTGGCAGCGACTCATGTATATGACGGAAGAATATGGTGCAGAATTGGTCGTGCCTTCCAACTGGCCTAAGGTGGCGGGATACGGACCGTGGATAGCTGAGATTTGGGTGAATTATGTGAGTAATGCTCTAAAATATGGGGGGAGGCCACCACGTGTAGAATTAGGTTATACAGCAGAAAGAGAACAGGAGGTGCGGTTTTGGGTGCGGGACAATGGCAAGGGGTTGACGCCTGAAGCACAGACCAACTTGTTTACACCTTTTGAACGGCTCAATCAACTCAATATTGAGGGGCATGGCTTGGGTTTGTCAATTGTGCGACGTATTGTTGAAAAGCTGGGGGGGACTGTTGGTGTAGAAAGTGAAGTAGGTCAGGGGAGTCTCTTTTTTTTTACGTTGTCGCTTGTTGAAGAGTGACTTTGATGCTAGTTGATTTGCACCAAGTGTGTCTTGATTTGCAATGTGCTGCTCAGGAGGTGCAGGCGTATTGGCAGCATTTATTTGCTGGCTGGCTGGAGTCGAGTTGCTCGGGTGTGAGAGCGCAATTGCGATTATTCGTAACAGATAAGCTGCCTCCATTGCCAGATGAGATACCTTTTTTTGTGGATTCTGGCTCTTTACCGGATGATGTTGGTTTGCTATCGGTATATCAGCAGGGCACGGATGAAGTGCTGCTGCACTTTTGGAATGGTGCGTTAGTGCATGTGCCATTGGCGGCGGAACGGCCGTTTCTCAAGGGTTATGTGTTGCCCAAAGTTCTGCATTACGGCCGTTTAGAGGATGTCACTTACACAAGTTTAGCCCCGTTTTTACGCCGCCAAGGCTATTTTTTGGTGCATGCATTTGGGGCGTCCCGCGACGGCCAAGGTCTGCTCATTGTTGGCTCATCTGGTAGTGGCAAGACGACCACCGGTCTGAGTATGATAATGGCTGGTTGGGAGCTTTTGGCGAATGATATTTTGCTGATAGAGGCACGAGACGATGGCATATATGCCTTGCCCACCCCTGGTGGCTTGAGTATCCGGAAAGAGACCTTGCGCTTGCTGCCTGATTGTCAGCAGCTGTTGATGGATGTGCCCTGCATACAGGGTAAATATAATGTGACTAATCAATTGCTGTGGCCTGATCGCACCCCTGATGCTGTGCGGATATCGGCCATTTATTTTTGCCAGATTGAGGAGAGCGAGGTGTCATATAGACGGCCGTTGAGCCAAGCCCTGGCTCTTACCCAGCTAATGGAACAAAGCGTTGACCGTTGGGATGAACAGATGTTCAATCACCATATAAACATTCTCCAACAATTGAGCCAACAAGCGAATTGCTACGCTCTACATTTAGGTGAAGACGTACCACGACTTTCCCAATTATTGATGGATAAGCTCTAACCTGGACTAGCCAGAAAAATGGGACACAAAAGGATACTAGAGAAACAGAGACGCACAGTTCTTATTATCTGTACCAATGCTTTACGCAAAGGGTGCTAATAATTTGCTCATTCTGTTTTACGATTTAGGTTTTACGTTGTATAGTTTGTTCACCACGATTTTCCACGAGGGAGAGAACCCGCATGAGTAAGAATAAGAACAAGCGTATCGGTCTTTTAATTGGCCGCGAATGGGATTGGCCATCTGCTTTTATGGAGGCCGTGAACCAGAGTGATGAGGATGTTGTAGCCGAACTCATTAAATTGGCGAGCACAAGCCTTAAAGAAGCTTGTGACTATGATCTGATTATTGATCGAATGTCCCATGAAATTCCCTACTACCAAGCTTATTTGCAGTATGCAGCGATTACTGGTGCAGATATTATTAATAATCCCTTTTTGTGGCAGTTAGACAATCGCTTTTTAGGCCACATAATTGTCACGAAATATGGTTTTCGGACACCACGTACCATTGCACTGCCAAATAAAGACGTAGAACGAGATGTGGTTGCAGATAGTTTCCGCAATCTAAAATATCCGCTTGAATGGCAGGAAATTATAGATTATGTAGGTGTGCCGGCCATTATCAAGGATATTCGCACTGGTGGCCGACGTATTGTACATCGCGTCAATAGTGTGGATGAATTAATTCAACGGTATGATGAAAGTGGTACGCGCACGGTCATTGTGCAGGAAGTTATTGAATCCGACACCCATGTCCATTGCTTTGTAGTGGGACAAGAGAAAGTGTTAGTACTGTATTATTCATTGGAGAACGGCCGTTATCAGCCCACCTCTACTGAAAAACATCCCCAACATGACTACTTCGTAGAAGTCGCTCTACGCCTCAGTAAAGCGTATGCTTACGACATAAATATGGTGGAAATTGTGGTAGAGGATGATCAGCCTTATGTCATTAATAGCACGAACCCTTCACCAGTAATTGACAAGGCCTTGATGATGCCCGATCAATTCCAATGGTGTGTAGATGAGACTGTTGCTATGGCTGTGAAACGCGCCAAACGGCCGTTGCGCCCTCGCCATCTTTTCCGTTTTTAACAAACAAAACAAGTAACAAGGACGAATGAATGACACCTTTAGACGATAAACTTCCCGAAAAAATCAATCGCCTATCAGAATTAGCCCATAACCTCTGGTGGAGTTGGAACCCAGAGGCGCGGGAGCTATTCCGAAGGTTAGATTATCCGATTTGGCACAATACCCAACACAACCCAGTGCAGATGCTTAAAGAACTCAGCGTTGAGCGGTTACAAACAGTTGCTAACGATGCAGCTTTTATCCGACGTTACAAAAAGGTCATGATGCTGTTTGACGAAGCTATGAAATTGGAAGCAAGTTGGTTTCATCAGACCTATCCTCACTTAGTAGATAAGACAATAGCCTACTTCTCCTTTGAATTTGGTTTACACAATTCCTTACCCATTTATTCTGGTGGCTTAGGTATTCTTTCTGGTGATCATGCTAAGGAAGCCAGCGATCTGGGCTTGCCCTTTGTAGGCGTTGGGTTCATGTACCCACAAGGCTACTTTCGTCAGCGTATTCCTTCTCATGGTTGGCAAGAGGCTGTTTATCAGCAACTAGACATGAGCCAAGCTCCGGTGATGCCTGTACGTGATGAAAATGGCTATGATCTTAAAATCAGCGTTAATTTGGCTGGGCGTTCCATCTATGCCCGCATCTGGCATGTGCGCGTTGGGCGTATCCCCCTCTACTTGCTCGATACAGATGTTGACGAAAACGATCCGTGGGATCGAGAGTTGTCGGCGCGCCTCTACTCTGGTGATAGCGAAATGCGTATCCGCCAAGAAATCATGTTGGGCATTGGCGGTGTTCGCGCCCTACAAGCGTTGGGTATTATGCCTGTGGCTTGGCATATGAACGAAGGCCATTCAGCCTTCCTCATTTTAGAATGTATTCGTCAGCGTGTTGCTCAAGGTATGAGTTTTGATCAAGCCATGGCCGAAGTGCGCGACTGTACAATCTTCACCACGCATACGCCAGTGCCAGCCGGACATGACACATTTGGCTTTCATCTAATAGACCAATACTTTGGTGGCTATTGGGATGAAATGGGTATCAGCCGGGAACAGTTCCTCAGTTTAGGGGGACATGAAGAAGATTGGGGTATGGCTTTTAATATGACTGTCTTAGCTCTGCGTTTAGCTGGGCAGAGCAATGGCGTTAGTAAATTGCATGGTCAAGTATCCCGCGAGATGTGGCAGGAGGTCTGGCCCAGCAAACCAGTGGACCAGGTACCAATTAAGGGTATCACCAATGGCATTCATGTCATGACCTGGATTGCCCGAGAAATGCATCAGCTATTTAGTAAATATTTAGGGCCGGATTGGCAGCGCCGCCAAGATGATCAAGCCGTTTGGCAACGGCTCGATGATATTCCTGATGAGGAGCTATGGTTTCTACACCAACATTTGAAGCGGAAATTGTTAGGCTTTTTGCGAGAAAGGGTAAGGCAGCGTTGGGTAGACGGCCGTAATGATCCCACCCAAGTTCTCACCAGTGGCACCCTCCTTGATCCTGAAGCCCTAACTATTGGTTTTGCCCGACGCTTTGCCACCTATAAACGTGCCTCTCTCATCTTCCGTGATCTAGAGCGACTACAACGTATCTTATTAGACACTCATCGTCCGGTACAACTCATCTTTGCGGGCAAAGCACACCCCGCTGATGAACCAGGTAAGGCTCTCATTCAGCAAATCTATAATCTGGCCAAGCATAATCAACTAGGGGGACGGGTGGCCTTCATTGAAGATTATGATATGCACATGGCTCGTTTCCTGACTCAAGGGGTAGATTTATGGCTTAACACGCCTCGCCGTCCCCGTGAGGCGAGCGGTACAAGCGGCATGAAAGCTGTGCTTAATGGTATTCCTAACCTGAGTATTTTGGATGGTTGGTGGGTAGAAGGATATAATGGTGCCAATGGTTGGGCCATTGGCAGCGAACATCACTATGATAACGAACATGCCCAAGACGAAAGTGACGCCGAATCTACTTATCGCTTGTTAGAAGATGAGATTGTGCCGCTATTCTATAATCGTGATCGTGATGATATTCCCCGTGGTTGGGTTGAGGTTATGCGTGAAACTATCCGTTCCAATACGCCGCAATTCTGTATGCGCCGCATGATCAAGGAGTACACCACAGAAATGTATATTTCAGCTATGACAGATAATCAGTAATCGGTTGCGAGAATTGATCGTCTGTTACAGGTTACGATGAAACGATGGCTTCGTCGCCTTCTATACTTAGTAATCATCATTCTATGGCTTTTGCTTATGGCTTTTCCATTTGTGGCCTTCACCTTGGCCACAAATGGAGAGCTGCGCATCGGCAATGAGAGCTACGTGCGCCTGTTTTTAGTGCAAGAAGCGGGGGCCAATGGGGTAGGGTTTGAATGGCGGCACGGGTTGTTCCAACCAGAATCCTGCTTGCAAACCTCAGTTGCCTATCTGATGTGGGAAGGTGAAAGTGAGGGTGTGACCTATTGTCAATGTTTTGATCTGGTCACGCAGGCAGCTTTGCCTGTTACGGGAGATGTTTGTGTAGAGCCATGAGGCAGCTTGGGCGCTATGGGTATTTTGATAAATTTTGAGCAAAGCTGGCTATGAATGTAACTTTTTTTGATGATCCTCTGCAAGAGCCATCTGTGCCGGAAGATGTGCGGATGAAGCAGTTGGGTTTGTATGTTTACCCGGACAAACGGCGAGTGGCAGTGGGTTTTGAGTTGACGCAGTTTCGGCAACGGCCGTCTCTCGAGGTCACCATCACCAATAAGCAAGGCCAACCAGCCGGCTCGCTCAACGTCATCGAAGTGCTGTCACCCAACTTCAGCCTCACCATGCACCTGCGTGATGCTGAGCCAACCGATCCTTATCACATTGAAGTTACCATCTATTACGCCACACCTGAGACAGAACGCCAAGATATCCACACCTGCCAGGCGACCTTCATAGTAGCCGAACCAGGCGAGCAGATATTCAAATTTGAGGATGATTAAACCAATCGTCAGAAAAGAAAAAGACCCGATTTTGCCGGGTCTTTTGTCGGGCCAAGATAGGTTTCAGAATTGAAACAAGCTATCGTTTATTCTAAAACATAGTTGAAGGGAAATAATGCCACTGGAATCAGCTTGAAGTGCTGCTTGGCAAAGGGCAGTCCAACAATTGTAATCGCCAGAATGAGGCCACCGACGAGATGAGCTAGAGCGATTTCCCACCCTGCCACTACCAGCCAGATAACATCGAAAACTAGACTAAGAAGACCGCCAGCTCGTTCGTTAGGTTTTGCTTCTTTACCAAAGGGGGTTAGTGAAGAAACCCCAAGTTGGATGGCCTGCATACCAAAGGGAATACCGACGATGGTGAGACATAAGACCAAGCCACCTAAGATGTAGCCTAACCCAGCCAAAAAGCCACCAAAAATCAACCAAACTAAATTACCTAACACACTCATGTTGTTGTTCACTCCTTGTCAATCATGCATCAAATATGCATGCTAATTGTTTTTGAATCTTACAACATGCTTTACGCTAAAATGAGCAAATGGTTGCTATTCAGTGATCGGCATCACCATTTGTACAAATTGAAGCAGTCTCTGCCGAAACGCCAAATCGGACTCTGTAGCGAATATGTCAACCCCATGTGCAGTTCCTGGATAGGTCTGGAATTCTTTGGGTTCAACGGCCGTTTCAAACATACGCTCTGTGGCAACAGCCAAACCCTGCTCATCATCTTCCGTCGTAATAAAGAGTTTAGGAACGGTAATAGCTTGTAGCATGGCATCGCGGACGACCAAGTCTGGCACACCAGCAGGTGAGACAATAATAGAAATTCCTTGTAGGTTAAGGGCATCTTGGTGTTCGGAAGCGACAACGGCCGTTGTCGTGCCACCAATACTAGCGCCAATAATCACCAGCGACTCCGCTCCCTGCTCCTGCATAAAATGTGCCGCCGCCAACAAATCATCATCCCGCTCACCCATGCCAAACCTACCTGCACTGCGGTATTCAAAAATAAGTGTCATATAGCCTTCCGCAGCCACTTCTTGGGCAAACGACTGCCAGGGCAAAGATTGGTTATCATTCATATTGGCGAAGATAACACCTATATCACCACTACCGAATAATGTACCTTGCAAAGTATGGTCATCGGCTGTGGTAAACTCTACATCTTGAGAAGCAACAGACGAATTGGCCATCGAGCCACCACCCAAATGGGCATTCAACCATGATAAAATAGTTGTAGACAGCGTTGGCTCGGCCCCAAACATTTGTGTGCCATGCCCTGCCCCCTCATACATAATCAACTCCGCATCTTGCGCCACTCTATGCAAGGCGCGTGATGAATCAGCTGAGTAGGTGTCTTCTTCACTAGTCACAATAAGCATAGGCCGCTGACCATAAGTCAAAATGTGCTGATCTATCGGTACGCCCAGATACTCTATGCCTGGTGAAAGCAGCACAACGGTACTAATAGTCGGGTGATTATCACCCGTAATCAAAGCCATGCTCGAACCAATACTGCCGCCGATAACGGCCGTTCGTCCCCCATCAACCTCACCCCATTCCGTAAACTCAGTCCAAATCTGTTGCAAATCAGCCTCCACAGACTCCCAATCTTGCTGTCCTCGCGTATCCCCATGACCGCGCATGTCCACCGCCAAAACCGCATAGCCGTTGTCAGCTAATAAAGCAGCAAAATTATTCTGCTCCCACACTTTGCGACTGCCCCCCAACATATGTAATAGAATGACCCCAGGCTGGGAGGGGCCATCACGCGAGCCAAAGAAGGTGGTCTGAATCTCTAGACCATCATCCGCAGTAAACGTGACATCCTCTGCGAGCCAATTCACAGGAATAGGTGTCGTAGGGGATGGTACGAGTGTGGCGGCTACAGATTCTTCTTCAACCTCACTGTTTGTTTCAGAATCTTCTGCAACTGGCTCAGTAGCTGGTTCGGTTGCAACCAGAGTTGCGGTAGCCTCCAGTTCTGGTGGCTCTGTTGGAGAATTTAGAGCTATATCCATTGATTGAGTGGCGATGGATTCAGGAGTAGACACGGCCGTTTCTCCATTACCACAAGCTACGAATAAAAACCCAAACAGACCAAATAAGACAAAATACCACTTAACTTTCATTGCTATCGCTCCTTGTTTGTAACAGCTAAGCCCATTGGGGGACGTAAAAATTTTGATGAGCCACGAATGATTATTGCATAGTACCCCCCGGATTCGAGTCATTGCCCTAGTTTAATGGAATTATGGCTATATACGCGGATGGGCTCTCGAATAATCATCTTACCCTTAGTTGCGTTTCTGCAAAAGTTGCCTCTATGTCACTCAGATACCATAATAACGCCATCTTACGGCCGTCTTAATGATGTGATGAAAGGAACAAAGGATGACCACGGACCTCTCCCTGACTGCGTCCCCCAAAAATTATGGTTTTGTCATAGACAATCGCAAATGTATTGGTTGCCATGCTTGCTCCACCGCTTGTAAAAGCGAAAACGAAGTGCCACTCGGCGTTTATCGTACCTGGGTCAAATATGTAGAACAAGGTGTGTACCCTAATACCCGTCGCCATTTTCAAGTGACGCGCTGTAACCACTGTGCTAATCCACCTTGCGTCCGTATCTGCCCGACCGAAGCTATGTATCAGCGGAATGACGGCATTGTCGAATTCGATAATCGTGCTTGTATTGGCTGCAAAGCTTGCTTGCAAGCCTGTCCCTACGATGCCATTCACATTGACCCGGATTCTGGCACAGCCGCTAAATGCCACTACTGCGCCCACCGCACTGACATCGGTTTGGAACCTGCCTGTGTCGTTGTCTGCCCTGAGCAGGCTATCATCGCCGGTGACATGAACGACCCAAAGACAGAAATTAGCCACTTGCTGGCAACGCAAAAAGTAACCGTCCGCAAACCAGAACAAGGTACTTCACCCAAGCTCTTTTACATTCATGGTAACGATGTCTCACTGCATCCAACTGCTACCGAACGCTATCCAGAAACGTTCATGTGGGCTGATGTGATGAATGGGCATGTAGGCAGACGCAGAAGCGAGAATATAGAGGCCAAAAAGAGCGAGAAAGCACGGCAGCATACCATTTCAGGGGCGATGTTGCGTATACCACAGCCACAGGGTGTTGCCTGGGATGGTCCCATCCAAATGGGCGGCAAGATGGCAGAGCAGATGGTGCAAGTGGGTTACAATGCGCAACATAAAATTCCCTGGCATTGGCCTGTGCCCGCCTATCTGGTGACAAAGGCGATGGCTTCAGGTGCATTGATGATTTTTACGCTGGGGGCTATGTTTGGCTGGTTTGAGTACGATGCCCGAACAGCCATCGCCACCAGCTTCATCTGCGTTCTCTTTATGGCCATAACGACAGGTTTGCTTGTGTATGATTTGGAAAAGCCAGAACGCTTTCTTTATATTTTGATGCGTCCCCAGTGGCGAAGCTGGCTGACGCGAGGGGCGTTCTTTTTGATAGCTTTTAGTGTAGTGATGGGCTTATGGTGGCTGTTAGAGTTGGGCGACTTTTATGATTGGATTAACAGGAGAACGGCGATAGGGATACGGCCGTATCTCCTTTTTGTTGGTTTCCCTCTGGCTGTGGGGGTGGCTACTTACACTGCCTTCCTCTTTGCTCAAGCTGAAGGGCGCGATTTATGGCAAAGCTCACTATTGCCCTTTCATCTGCTGCTACAAGCCTTTATGGCGGCTAGCAGCCTGACGCTGATCTTGTCTTTGCTGCGGGTGTTTGAGAATGATTTTATTGTCACAGCCATCTTCGTTCAGTTTTTTAGCCTGATTTTAGACTTGTTTTTGACATTATCCGGCGAGTTTGGTATCCCCCACGCTAGTGAAGTGGCGGCTAGGGCGGCTCATGAGATTCGATACGGCCGTTATAAAAATCACTTTTGGTTCGGCAGTATCCTCCTGGGTCACATCCTCCCTATCACCCTCATCATTTTCGCCTTCTTTTTCAATGCGAATTTGTTTGTAGTAGCCATAGGCGGACTATTGGCCCTCATTGGCCTTTACCTGTACGAATACGCCTTTGTCATGGCACCACAGGAGATACCCAATAGCTAATTGTCTTGAGGTAGATGCCAATTGACAGAGACCCATCTGGAGCGAGCTTTTATGATAAGCGGGTTGTTTAGTTTAAGAGTGGAAACAGTAGCCCGACCAATGCCCGTAACACCTTCAAGCCGTGTGCCATTTGTATCCCAGCGAAAATGGTCTGCCCAATTTTGGGCACGTAGGTTGAACAAAGGGGTTTCTTTATTGGTCTGTGGATCTAGCCCCGTTGTGCGTGTACCTTTGTTTTCATTACAGGGGCGACAAGCTGAACAAAGGCTCTCAAAGATTGTCTCGCCACCGTCCGAGGTTGGTTTGATATGATCAATAGACAAACCAATACCAGAAAGGATTTCGGCCGTTAGACAATAGGCGCAGCGGTATTTATCTATTTCGAGAATAGATCGCCGTAATTCTACAGGAATGTAGGCACTGCTCATGAACGGGAGCGTTTTAATTCTTCAAGTGGAGGCAACTGGTGTCCACGACTTTGTAACAGAGCATAAGCATGGGCTTTGCGTAAAGTTAATGCCTGCGCTTCTTCACGTAATTGGTTTAGCACGATTCGTCCCTCATCGGTGATCTGGTTGCTTTTTAGGCGTTCGAGCATGACATCATACAAAGCGACTTTATCTGAATTTAACATGCTTCCGGCAATTTGCCATAAGGTATCATCTGACAATTGGCTCATAGCCTCCAACTCAGCTTGTAACGGTAGTGGTAAGTCATCTTCAACAGGTGGCGGTAAATGACGAGCGATCGCCTGATTGACAAGCATCTCAACCGATAGGTGCGAAGTTTTAGCCTGTTTCTGCAAGCGGTGATAGAGGCTTTCAGGAATTGGAACTTGGTAAGTAGTCATTTATTAGCATTGTGCCGGATTTTATAAAGTAAGTCAATTCAGACTGAGGTGGGTTTCATGACATATGATGATAGACTTCAAGAGTATGAATCACTATCTGATGAAATGTTAGTATATACGATGGCAAATGAGATAAGGGGCAAAGTTCACTTGGGAATCGGCTTTTGTGAGTATTTGCTAAAGGAGGGGAATAATACAAACAAAGAGCAGAAAGAAATATTGCAAATTATCAAGAATTCTTGTGACGAAATAAATTTGATATTGACCCTAGCTATGCAAAGCCGTCATTTGAATCGCGAGAAATAGATATGAGTAACAAAGGGATTGGCAATCTGTTAAAAACCATGCTGAAGGTGGGGGCGCCGGAGGCACGGGGGCGACGGGTAGGGTCTGGCCCGACGAATGTGGCCGGGGAAGCCATGCCAGAATTTGCTGAGGTAGAGATGATTCCAGTGCAACAGCCAGACGGCCGTCTCACCAACTACCCTCCCTCTTCACATTGGGACGACTGGGTGGAATGGGACGGCAAAGTTTGGCCGCGCCGAGTGGCTCATCGCTATCGTCTCGTCCCCACCGTCTGCTTCAACTGCGAAAGTGGCTGTGGTCTGCTGGCCTACGTGGACAAAGAAACCTTCGAGATCAAAAAATTCGAGGGCAATCCAGCCCACCCTGGCAGCCGCGGGCGTAATTGTGCTAAAGGTCCTGCTACCCACAACCAAATTTATGATCCTGAACGTATCCTCTATCCCCTTAAGCGGGTTGGTAAGCGGGGTGAAGGGCAATGGAAGCGCATCAGTTGGGAAGAGGCCTTAACGGATATTGCTGCCAGAATGCGGCTCAGCCGACAGCGGCGCAAAGATGGCATCATGTACCATGTCGGCCGTCCTGGCGAAGATGGCTACACCAACCGCGTTATTCAAGCTTGGGGCGTTGATGGACACAATAGCCACACCAATATTTGCTCGGCAGGGGCACGGGCTGGCTACTATCTGTGGGGGGCTTTTGATCGCCCCAGCCCCGATCATACTAATGCCCGTGTCATCTTGCTCATCTCCAGCCATTTGGAGACAGGCCATTACTTCAATCCGCACGCCCAACGCATCATTGAGGGCAAGATGAAAGGGGCCAAAATTATCACCTTTGACCCACGCCTGAGCAACACGGCCAGCATGAGCGATGTCTGGTTGCCCACTTGGCCAGGTAGTGAAAGCACAGTTTTGCTGGCTATTGCCAATCATCTTATTCAAAATGACTTGTATGACAAAGAGTTTGTGCGCCGTTGGGTCAATTGGGAAGAGACGCTGCAAGCCATTGCCGATTTACGATTGCCGATTAACGATTCAGAGTTACGTGCAGAAATCGAAAATCGAAAATCGAACATCGAAAATGATCTAGAAAACTTTGCCTTATTCGACCGTGTACTCAAAGACCTCTACGCTGAATATACCTTTGAGCGGGCGGCTGAGGAGGCACAAGTGCCTGTAGAGCGGATTCGGGAAACGGCCGAATATATCGCAACCTGCGATGGTAAACTAGCCACCCACACCTGGCGTAGTGCTAGTATTGGCAATTTGGGTGGCTGGCAAGTGGCTCGTTGCCTATTCTTGCTCAATGTGTTGACGGGCAGCGTGGGCACACCCGGTGGCACATCAGCCAACAGTTGGAACAAGTTTGTGCCCAAACCCTTCAAATCACCGCCGCCCGGTGACACCTGGAATGAATTGCATCTACCCGATGAGTGGCCTTTTGCCCATTATGAAATGAGCTTCCTCTTACCCCACTTTCTGGAAGAGGGGCGGGGGATGGTGGATGTCTACTTCACCCGCGTTTACAATCCTATGTGGATCAATCCTGATGGTTTTATGTGGCTCAAAGCTTTACGCGATGAGCAGAAGATCAAATGCCATGTGGCTCTCACGCCTACTTGGAATGAGTCAGCCTGGTTTGCTGACTATGTGCTGCCTATGGGCCATGCGGGAGAGCGGCATGATCTGATGAGTCAGGAAACGCACGCTGGGCAGTGGATCGCCTTCCGCCAGCCCGTGCGCCGGGTGGCGATGGCTGCCGAGAGCCAGCCTGTGCAATTTACCTATGAAGCCAATCCAGGCGAAGTGTGGGAGGAGAATGAGTGGTGGATTGAACTATCGGCGCGGATGGACCCGGACGGCAATTTGGGAGTGCGTCAATGGTTTGAAAGCCCCTACCGACCGGGTGAAATCATCACTGTTGACGAGTATTATCAGTGGATTTTTGAGAATAGTGTGCCGGGGCTGCCCGAAGCAGCGGCGAAGGAGAATTTAACACCGCTGGCCTACATGCGCAAGTATGGGGCGTTTGAGGTGACGCATAGCAATTATGTTCCCTATGAAAAAGAGGTTGAGGATGGTGTATTGATTGATGGGGTGGCGAAGACGGGCGTGGGCACACCTAGCCGTAAATTTGAATTTTTTAGCCCTACTTTGGCCGAATGGGGTTGGTCACAAAAAGAGTATGTGATTCCTTGGTCGCTCCAGAGCCATGTGCATCCTGATCATATTGACCGTAGTAAGGGTGAGATGCTGCTCTTGCCCAACTTCCGCCTGCCTACCTTGATTCATACGCGCAGTGCTAATGCTAAATGGCTGTATGAAATCAGCCACAAGAATCCGGTCTGGCTGCACCCAACTGATGCGGAGCGGCTAGGGGTACAGACGGGCGATTTGCTGCGGGTGACGACGGAAATCGGCTATTTTGTGGATAAGGCTTGGGTGACGGAGGGTATTAAACCAGGTGTGATCGCTATGAGCCACCATTTGGGGCGCTGGCGATTGCAAGAGGATATGGGGCTGAGCCGGGGGATGTCGAGTTTGGCACAACTGCATGAGGATGAAGAGGATAGACATTCTTTGAATATTTTGCATGGGGCGCAGGCTTGGGAGAGCAGTGATCCAGACACGAGCCGGATTTGGTGGCAGGATGTGGGGGTGCATCAAAATTTGACACATGCGGTACATCCTGACCCAGTGAGTGGGGCACATTGCTGGCTGCAAAAGGCGATCAATGTGGAAAAGGCTCAGGCCGATGACAAACATGGCGATGTGTGGGTGGACACGAATTGGTCTATGCAGATTTACCGCGAATGGATGGCCCTCACGCGCCCTGCGTCTATGTATAGTCCTGATGGTACAAGACGGCCGTATTGGTTGAAACGGCCGCTCAAACCGACCAAGGAAGCTTATAAACTCCCTGCGAAAGCAGAGGGAGATGTGACCTTTGCGCCTATTACATTTAGAAAATAAAGGGGAAATGTGATGCTTTTGAAATATTTTTATGATGAAAAGTTGGCCCACGCTTCGTATATGGTGGGCTGCCAAGCGACGGGTGAAGCCTTGATTGTTGATCCTGGTCGAGATATTGATCTCTATTTGCGGGTGGCGGAGGCTCAGGAGATGCAGATTGTAGGTGCGGCTGAGACGCATATTCATGCTGATTTTGTTTCTGGTGCGCGTGAGTTGGCTGAGCGTACCGGAGCGACACTGTATGTGTCGGATGAGGGAGATGCGGATTGGAAGTATTTATACTTAGAAGGCTACAACCATCAGTTGCTGCGAGATGGGGATACATTTAAGGTCGGCAATATTCGGCTGGAGACGATGCACACACCGGGGCATACGCCGGAGCATATCTCTTTTGTGCTGACGGACACGGCGGGGGCGGAACGGCCGATGGGGATTTTTACAGGCGATTTTGTCTTTGTGGGGTCTACGGGACGACCGGATTTACTGGAGAAGGCGGCGGGGATAGAGAACACGGCCGTTGCTGGAGCCAGGGACATGTATCAATCCGTACAACGTTTCAAGGCATTGCCTGATTATGTGCAGGTATGGCCAGGGCATGGGGCAGGTAGTGCCTGTGGCAAGGGGTTGGGCGCGATCCCTTCCAGTACGGTTGGCTATGAAAAGCTGTTTAATCCCATGTTGACGATTGAGGATGAGGAGTTTTTTATTGAGGCTCTATTGGAAGGGCAGCCAGAACCACCTAAATATTTTGCGATAATGAAGCATGTCAATAAGGTGGGGCCATCTGTTTTGGGCGGCATCCATGTGCCGGAAAAATTACCCATTGCGCAGTTACCAGTGGTGTTGGATAGAGAGGCGATGGTGGTGGATACTTGTGGTGAGCGGGCTTTTGCTCGTGCCCATGTTCCGGGCACAATCAATATCCCTTTGGCTTCGTTGCCGTCATGGGCTGGTTGGTTGGTGGATTATGAGAAACCGCTTTATCTGATTGTTGATCCAGCGCGGGCGTGGGAAGCTGTGCGAGATTTGGCTTATATTGGCATTGATCGGGTGGCGGGTTATTGGGCGGATACGGCCGTTTCTGAATGGCAGGCGTTGGGTTATTCTGTTGAATCATTTGAGGAGAAATCAGCGCGAGAACTGGCGACCCAAATCTTAGATAGTGCGGTGACGGTTGTGGATGTACGAGCGCAATCAGAATGGGACGAAGGGCATTTGCCAGGGGCCACACATATGATGCTGGGCTACCTGATGGAACGATCGGCCGAATTGCTGAATAATGGCAGGCTTATTGTGACCCAGTGCCGCACAGGTTCCCGTTCTGCGATTGCGGCTAGCATTTTGCAGGCACAGGGATTTAAGCAGGTGGTGAATTTGAAAGGGGGTATCGAGGGCTGGGCTGGCGCTGGTTTGCCGATTGAAACGTCATGATCTTATACTGATGGTTCGGGTATGGATGCTTATTTGGACAGGGCAGCGATCGCTTTGGCGCGGCAGCATGGGTATCTGCTGTGCGGCCGTTTGCTACTTGAGGGGTTGACCCCTGAGCTGTTGCCTTTTGTGCAACAAATACCGGAGTTGGCGACGGCCGTTCCCCCAGCGTACGATGATGAGAGTGCTGCCGTCCATTATCAAAATATCTTCGGTTTCAATCTTTTCCCCTTTCAGAGTATCTTTTTGGATAGGTCAGGCTTGGTGGGGGGGCAGGAGACGAAACGAGTTCAACAGTTTTTGGGCAAGGTGGGTTATGAGGGTGTGTCAGATGTTGACGCCGACCATATGGGTCAACTGTTGCTCTGTTTGGCCGCGCTCTGTGAGGATGGCGGGCAGCAGGCTCGCCAGCAACAGGCGGAACTGCTCGGCCAGCACTTGCTGCGCTGGCTTTTGCCTTTTACTTGTGCCTTAAAGCTGCAAAAGCGGGATTTTTATACGGCTTTGGCTGATTTGCTGTTGATTTTTGTGGCTGATCATGCTCAAGATTTGGCGGAGGAGTTGACGAGACAACGGCCGTATACTCTGCCACAACCGCCTGCAATTCTCAACGACAAAAAAAGTGGCTGGAAGGAGATCGCAGCCTTTTTATTGACACCTATGGCCACAGGTATCTATTTGGGGCGGGACATGATTGGGGCTTTGGCTAGACAATTTAAGCTGCCGCGTGGTTTCGGCGATCGGCAACAGATGTTGGTTAATCTGATCCAGTCAGCCATTGTATATGATAGCTTCGGGGAGGCGATGATGGAATTGGAGCGGATTACGGCCGTTTATCAAACTCACTATCTGACGCAGCAGCCCCATTTTCCCCATGATGCGACTCTGGCCGAGCAGTGGCAAGACCAAACCGTTCACACAATCGAATTCTTAAAGAGGCTGCAATCGTTGGTTGCTTGAACGGCCTAACCAGATATAGTCTGCAAGGATCCTTTGCAAGGGGGTGATTGACGAAGGCTCAATTACCCCTTTATCTTATACCATGAGAGAAGAATATGAATAAAAATTACGGCCGTTCCCATATCGCTGCCTCCTTCCAAAAAGCAAAACAAAGTCAAATAGCTGCTCTTATGCCCTACTTCACGTTGGGCTATCCTGATCGGGCTACCTCGCTGGCCGTTATTGAGGCGATTGCGCCCCATTGTGATATGTTGGAATTAGGTGTTCCTTTCAGCGATCCCATTGCTGATGGGCCAACTGTCCAGCACAGCACTCAAAAATCGTTGGAGCAAGGCACAACAACGGCCGATTGCCTGCAAATGGTGCGCGAACTGCGCCAGAGAGGGGTGGATAATCCCTTTTTGTTGATGGGTTACTACAACCCGGTGATGGCTTATGGCATTGCCGATTATGTGCGTGAGGCGGCGGCGGTGGGGGCCGATGGCTTTATTGTGCCTGATTTAACGCCGGAGGAAGCGGGGGAATTAGAAGCCGCTGCCCATGACAGTGGCTTGGCTCTGATTCACTTTCTGGCGCCAACGAGCAACCCACAGCGTATTGAGGCCATTGCTAAACGAGCGCAGGGCTTTATCTACTTGGTGAGTGTGGCGGGAGTGACGGGGGCGCGTAAGCAGGTGCAGGGCAATTTGGGCGATTTTGTGGGGCGGGTGCGGCAGTTGGCAAAGGTGCCCCTGGCTGTGGGTTTTGGCATTAGCACACCGCAGCAAGCGGCCGCTGTGGGGCAGGTGGCTGACGGCGTGATCGTGGGCAGTGCCTTGATTAATGCTGTGGAGGCAGCGGAGGATAAGCCACAGGCAGCTATGGCCTTCACCCAGTCGTTGCAGATGGCCTTACAGAAGTGAGGGTGGTTGGGGATATGCGGGAGACGGCCGTTTCCTCCATTGGTTTCTTCTTGGCTGTCCTCTTGTGCTAACGTATTGTCTGTTGTGGGGAGACGGCCGTCTTGGGGGTGGGTTGTGTATGTTGGTGGGCTAGAGAACGGCCGTTTGCGGGGTGGGTTGTGTGCGGGGGAGACGGCCGTTCCAATCGAAAATCGTCAATCGAAAATCGTCAATGGGGAGAACGGCCCCAGCCAAGGGATTACGGAGCGGGGCTTCACGGGGCAGAAGGAGAATATGGAACTGGGCTTGATGTATTACAATGCGCGCTATTATGTGCCGGGGATCGGCCGTTTTGCCAGCGCAGATACGATTGTGCCGGACCCCGCCAATCCGCAAGCCTGGAATCGTTATGCGTATACTTACAATAATCCTCTTCGATATACAGACTCAACTGGCCATAAAGTTGATGAATCTGGAGGTATTTCTAGCTGCAAAAATAACGATTGCTATGTCCCTCCTCCAGAACCGCCTGTATTAGAAGTAGCACTAATGCCCTTGTCACAAGAACCACCAAGTATGCCACCGAACACAAACGAATGGCCAGCATGGACATATCACCCTCTCTTCCCAGACTATTTTACCATACAAGGTACACTCTTTATTTTTTCAGGTGCAATCACCATTGATACTTACTCAAATGTGTACATTTCAGGCGGCGTCAGTTTTGGGCCTGAAAGCATAGCAGGATCTCTTCGGGCTGCAGGGGGTTGGATCGTAGCAAATCAAGTCCCATCTGGTTGGGGATATGATTGGGAACGTCAAGAGCTTGACGTAGCTCCTTCAGAGGCAATACTGGAACAATTCCTGAGAGGATGGTCTGCTGGTGGAGGGGGCGGCATTGGGGGTGGAATAGATGGAGCTATTAGTCTTTCCACTCAAGATCCTTTACACATAGGTGTTGAAGGTGGAATTTACTCGCCTCAACTTGGTGGAGGGGGTACGTTCGGTGCGTTTATTTATGATGCTGGCTCAGATACCCCTTGGTTTTGGCAAAAGTGGGGTTCGTAAATTACAATGAAAGTAGATAATGCTTCCCGGAAAATTTTGCAATTTATAGAATTGGGAGACAAAAAATGCAGGACAAGATCCTACCGCTTTTGCTAATATTAGGCCTAAACTGCCTAACTTTTTACCTAAATGCGTTGGTTTGGTTTAAGTATCAGAGATATGAAGCTTTAGTAAAAAAAGCCAGTATTTTTACAAAAAAGCTGGGGATTCCTTTTGCCTCATTCTTCAGTTCTTTTGTGACAAAACCAAACTATAAATGGTTTGCCCGAAGTGTTTGTCTTTTTTTTCTATTTTTGACACTGCTCCCCGTAATCTTGTTACTTCTTTTTTATGAGGAATTTTAGCCTTATGGAGGTTCTCCTTGCTGGGACAAGGCCTTCCAAATCACAGTTTGCAAGGGCCTGTCTCCTGACTGTACCCTTGTCCCAGACAGGTCTTCTAGGGCTGGGGTCGGCGTCACTTCAGATGTGCTCAGTTCAGGCTCTCTCCGCTCCTCCTTGTTTGCTCCTGTGCTGCCCACCACTGTAGCTGCGCCGTTCTAGGCAGGGGCGGGGACTTGAAATGAACGGTACGCAGAAGGGCCGGGGTCATGACGAATGGGAAACGGGCACCTGTAGGTTGAATTCATGCCGTTCGGCAAAAAAGCAGGCTGAATACCTGTTGCCATTGCTGGGAACGGCCGTTGTTACGCAAAAATTGTTGGTGGGGAGACGGCCGTTTCAACTATCAATTGTCAACGGTCAATGGTTAATTGTCAATGGATCGTGGGAAAGAGAACGGCCGTTTTTAGGGTGGGTTGTGTGGGGAAACGGCCGTGTCAACTGTCAATCGTCAATCGTGAATCGCAAATGGGGAACGGTCCCCAGCCAAGGGATTACGGAGCGGGACTTCACGGGGCAGAAGGAGAATATGGAGCTGGGCTTGATGTATTACAATGCGCGCTATTATGTGCCGGGGATCGGCCGTTTTGCCAGCGCGGATACCATTGTCCCTAACCCTACTAACCCCCAAGCCTTCAACCGCTACAGCTACACTCTCAATTCGCCCCTCAAATATACTGACCCGACTGGTCATTACTTCTTTGAAAAAAGTCCTAGTGATTTTGCCCCCCCTCTGATCAGTAGAAAAAAGTTAGGTGAACTAGAAGATGGTAAATATGATTTAACTAATTGGCTAGCTGAGGAAATGGTATCCAATGCAACGGGGGCTGACATGCTGGAGATTCAAAAACTAAGATCAGGCAATATCTTTCAAACAATAGCGGGTGCATTGCCATTTCTCAGCTTGAATACAAATGATGGGCGTTGGAATTTCAAAGAACAGACGAAAGTGCTTTTAGGCGAAATGGTTGTTTTATGTGGGACAAAAGAATGTGGATGGTTTGATTACTCGACACCTGGAAATATTCATTATGGTTTTATGGCTGCGGCTGCAGGAATTAAGGAGGAAGCGTCACAAGTGGCTGCAGGTACTCTGGAAGCTTTGGATGGTAATTGGCATGGATTAACATATTGGAATGAACATCCCGAGGACTGGGCGGCGGTTGAATTAGGCTATCTCTTGTATGATGCTTTTGGGGTGGACATGACAGTACTTCAGCTCCAGATTGGGTTGGATATCTATTGGGATCAACTCCAGCAACCCGACTCACGATTATTGAAGCCCGCAGATGGCATTTTTCCTCCAGAAACTCCATATTCTTTAGGGACATTTGACTATGAAGAAGAATAAGAAATTGCTTGTGGCCTTTGTTTGTTGCTTAATGTGTCTCTGTTTCTTCTGTTCTTTTAGTATTTATCAAATTCGAACTAGACAATGCTTTCTGTGGACTTGTGCACCTGCTCGAACATTTTCCGTATTCGATTTGAGTTTGCCTAAACATTTGCTCCCAAGCAATGCTGTTGTTAACTCAATGATTATCCCATCTGAACCTAGTGGAGTCGAGTCAGGGAATATTTCGTTTTCCTGGCAAGAAACTGGCAGCCTATATGGCGGAGTACTTGATGTGGATAGATATGGCACAGAGACGAGAGCTAAAGAGTCTTTTGAGAGCGGTCTCTATTGGCGCAGCAGAGGTTCATATCAGGCTCACCCTGCAATCACATATGAAAGTCCTATTGCGGACAAATTCTTAATAGGGTGCGGTTCGTCAATGTTTGATAATGGCTATGAGTGCAGTCTCATAGCCAGATACCAAGAATATGTAGTTGACTTTAATTCTTCAATTGGCGGACAAATGTCGGAATCTCAATTTGAACAAGTTGTGATAAGCATTGATCAACAAATGATAAATTTTCTCGGTCAAGAGTAATCAGACTCCCAGCTTGGGTGAGTTCTTCAAAATCACAAATTGCTGGGGCCGGCCTCTTGACCGTGTCCTTTTTTCTTGCCTTATGTTCGTTTTGCTGTTCTTGTTTGAGGTTTTCCCCTCCCTAACGAGTTGTGACGGGCGTCATTTCGGCAAGCTCAATGCAGGCTCCGCCACGTCACAGGGTCGCTCAAGCATGGCCAAACATGGTAGTGACACGGCCGTTTCCTCCATTGGTTTCTTCTTGGCTGTTCTCCTGCGTGTATTGTCTTTTGTGGGAGGACGGCCGTTTTGAGGGTGGGTTGTGTATGTTGGCGGGCGCGGGGCGAGACGATGCGGAAGGGGGTAGCTGGCTGCGGTGGCGGTGTCCCCGCATCGTCCCGCCCATACCAGAGGGGGATCGTGGGCTAGAGGACGGCCGTTTGCGAGGTGGGTTGTGTGTGGAGAAACGGCCGTCCCAATCGTCAATCGTCAATCGTGAATCGCAAATGGAGAAACGGCCGTTTCAATTGTCACTGGTCAACGGTCAATGGTTAATTGTCAATGGATCGTGGGCTAGAGGACGGCCGTTTTGGGGGTGATTTTGTGGGAGACGGCCGTTCCAATCGTCAATCGTGAATCGCAAATGGAGGACGGCCGTTGCTGCTACGATTGTGATAGAATATGGCTATTATGGTTATATGCAAAACTTCGATCTTTCTAAGAGGTGCTCCATGACAACCCTTTCAGTAACATTAGATGTGCCAACGGAAATTTATGATCGCGTAAAACAGCGTGCCTTGCAAAGCAAACGTACAGTGGAAGCTGAATTAGTAGATGCGCTACTGACGGCCGTTCCTACAATTGACCAATTATCCTCAGACCTTACTCAAGTCATTCAATCGTTGACCTTATTAGATGATACAGCTTTAGAATCTGCTGCTCAAACAGAATTGGACCAAGACATAGCTGCTGAACTTGAGCAATTAAATTTCAAGCAGCAACGAGAAGGTCTTACGAAAAGCGAAACCGAAAGATTAGATCAGCTTAACATGCAATATGAGAAAACTATGTTGATTCGCGCTCAGGCACTCTTGTTGCTAAAACATCGCGGAAAACCTGTGTCCCATTTTATTGAATGAGCCAGACTTACATTCCCAAAAAATTGCGAGATCGTGTTGCCAAAGTTGCACAATACCGCTGTGGTTATTGCCTAACCCGCGCCGCCATCGTTGGTAGCCCATTGGAAATTGATCATCTCACACCAGAAGCATTAGGTGGCAAAACAGAAGAAAGCAATCTTTAGTTGGCCTGTTCTTTATGCAATCGACACAAATCCGATCGTATCACAGCCATTGATCCTATAACAGGCATATTGGTTCGGCTTTTTAACCCACGTTTGCAAAATTGGCATGAGCATTTCAGTTGGTCAGAAGAAGGCACACTGATAATTGGCCTAACTGACGTTGGTCGTGCTACGGTTGTTGCCTTAAATGTAAATCGGGCATCTTTGGTTAAAGCCCGAGAAATTTGGGTAGATGTTGGTTTACACCCACCGTAAGTTGGATGCAAAGAAACTGCCGAATCGTCAATCGCCATTCGTCAAGGACGATCGCCTGACGCAGCCCAACGAGATTCACTGCCGGAGGAAGACCTGCCCAGAGCGAGAATTGGAACAGTATCTCCCTATTTTGAAATTCGTTATTATGAACCTCAATAGAAGGATGCCGATTATGTATTATTATCAAGGCGATATTTTCACCCTATCCATGATAACGGGACTTGTTTTATTGGGAATGGCTACAATGGGTTTGACAATTAGAGCTGTGGTGATCGCTGCATTGATGTATCAACGGGATACTAATCCCAACCCTGAATATCAAACTATGAAAAACCGACTGTTAGCTGGACAATGGCTACTAATTGCCAGTTTAACAGCATTTTGCGCCGCCTTCTACTTCAGCCTAAATTTACCGCTGTATGCAGTGGCATCATTGTTTGTCGCAAGTTTAGCCATTACGGGTTTAAGCACTTGGATTTGGAATAGAAAGATAAAAAGATGGCTTTCTTAACCAGCTAGGTATCCCCCACCGGATGCCTTCAAGTCACGTTCTGATTTGGTGGGCTGGTGGATCCCCTGCAGAGACAAGGTCTTCTCTGCCCAGCGGGCTGTGACCGGCGTCCCGCCGCGTCACATTGCCGCTCAAGCACGGGCAAACATGGTAGCGGTACGGCCGTTTCCCCATTAGTTCTCCATGATCGTCCGCCTGCGCTAGCGTATTGTCTTTTGTGGGAGGATGGACGGCCGTTTTTGGGTGGAGTGTGTGTGGGGGAGACGGCCGTTTCGTATTTATTGGAATGCGTCTGTTGATTGAGCTTACAAGTTTAAGCTTCCTGTCCTAATCGTTCCATGACCCACATTCTTATCATTGTCTGATACCCGATGCCCTTGCTCCTAGCCAACGATTTAAGCTGGCTAATGACAGAAGGGTCTAGTCGTAAAGATATCTGTTTCATAGCTGGTCGCCCATCGACAAATGTGACATCGATGGCTTCGGTCTCATCAAGAAAGTCTGTAGAATCGTGTGAATCCCAGAAATCAGCTTCTTCTTGTTCTGTCTTGAACTGTGGTATCTTATCAACCATATTACATCTCACTTTCGATTAAAATATCGCCTTTCAGCCGCTGTCATATCACGGGCGGAGATTACTTTTACTTGTTTCCCTTTCCAGGCAAAAACGATAAATAAGTAGCGACCATCATATGAACGGCCGTAGAGCAAATACTTTTTACCCTTTGTCCGCCTGATCTTATACGGCGGATTGAAGAAGGCTTCTTCGACTTCATCTGGAGCAAGGCTGTGTTTCCAATCTAATTTATCAACAACCCACTCTGCCCAAATAAATCCTTCAACTCGCCGCATTAATCACCTTTTCTAAGTATATATTGCATATACAATATATATTAATTGTAAATATTTTGACAAGGACTGTCAATGTGAGCTGAATTGTGGATGGGGGAACGGCCGTTGCTTCGTGTTCATCAAAACGTTATAATGTTCTGATGCTATAATGTTTAACGACTTTCGAGGCGAAAGATGACTCTACTTACAAAACGTACCACCATTTACTTGGAACAAGAATTACATCGCGCTTTACGACTGAAATCGGTCGAAACAAATCGATCCATATCAGACCTGGTTAACCAGATGATTCGTGAACAGCTACTTGAGGATGCTGAAGATTTGCAGGCCTTTCGCGAGCGAGCGGATGAGCCTGTGCTAAGCTATGAAGCATTGTTAGAAGATTTACGAGCCCATGGCAAGCTATAAGATTGTTTTTAAGCAATCTGTTACCAAAGATTTGCGTTCCATCTCTAAAAAGGATGTGCAGCGGATTTTGCGAAAGATTGACCAATTAGCAGATGATCCGCGGCCCACAGGCAGCCAAAAGCTAGCGGATGCAGAAAAATACCGTATTCGCCAAGGGAATTATCGAATTTTATACAGCATTGAGGATGATATTGTTACAGTTACTGTTGTCAAGATCGGCCACCGGCGTGATGTGTA
This sequence comes from Promineifilaceae bacterium (SeqCode), assembly GCA_965223555.1. Lineage (GTDB taxonomy): Bacteria > Chloroflexota > Anaerolineae > Promineifilales > Promineifilaceae > CBDCWU01. The sequence goes on along the minus strand of CBDCWU010000009.1, from coordinate 170,819 downwards.
CAGATAAGAAGGGTGTGTCAATAGGTAACGAACGGCCGTCCCAATCGTCAATCGTCAATCGTCAATCGCAAATGGAGAACGGCCGTTTTGGGGTGAGGCATTAATCTCTGGTCTTCCATTCTCTAGTCTCTAGTTAGACGGGGATTACCCCACATGCCGTCTTTGGTGGATTCTAGACGGAAAATGACAGATTGTTCGGCATGATCTGGCAAAGGGAGGGTGATGTCTGTCCATTGGTTGGGGGTGGATATGGTTGTTTCCAGTAGTGTCTCCCATTCTGACCCTCGCCCCAGCAGGCGCACTCGAAAAGCAGTCTCGGCATCTTGGGCAAAGAGGCTGAAATGGAGCTGGCTGTCGCTGGGAATCCTGATGGGGTAGACGAGGCTGTTCCAGGTGGTAGGTGTTTCTAGGGCAGGTGGGATGATGCTCACACGTAGATCGTTTTCGGGGCCAGCTACAGCCAACTTTATGTCAATATCAGGGTGTTGAATGGCCTGGTTTTGGGGGTTGATTTGCTCTAAACGGCCGTCTTGCGCCCACAAAAATATTGTCTCCGCATGTTCTTGCAATTCAGGCATCAGGTTGACAACGTTGCCATCCTGATAGTCGAATAGATAATAATCGGGGGTGGCTGGCTCAGCTTCTTGCAATTGGGACAAACCCCCGACAACGGCCGTGTTAATTGTTGTCTCGTACCAAACCTGAATAGTGGCGGGCAAAAAGGAGGGGGTGATGGGAAAGCGATGGGCCAGCACGGTTGTATTGGCGTTCACAGCGGGCAGCATTGCCTTCACCTGGGCCTCGGCTTGGCGATAGCGATGGGCACGAATCAGCCAATTAGCTTGGGTGTTGTTGATGATGGTGAACTGCAAGAGGAGAACGGCCGTGAGCACAAGCAGGGGAGCAGAGACGCGGAGGCGAGGGTAGGCGTTTGTTCGACGTTTCTTGCTCCTTGTTCTTCGCCCCTGACCGCTGGCATTTTGTTGTTCCCACCAGTAAACGGCCGCGCCAATGGCCCACACTAGCCCTAGCCCGGCCTGGTAGATGTGGCGGCCAGCGAAGAGTTCTGGCTTTTGTGTCCAAAGAGCAAAGTAGATGAAGGCCAAGTGCAAAAAGGCCCAGGTTAAGCCGATGCGGACGATGTGCCCGCCATAAAAAGCCCACATCAGCAACAGGCCGAGGCTGATTAGACCAAGTGTCACAATGGCGATGTCTGGCAGTTTGAGTAGGTTAAAAGCGAGGCTGAAACGGACGAGCGTGTCTGTGACAAAACGGCCGATTTCAGGCACAGTCACATGGGACAAATAGCCGCTCAAGCCGATTTCCTGGGCTTCTAATGTCAGATTGGGGCGGGTAAATTGGGCATAGAGGTAGACGGCCGTGAGCAGGTACATGATGATAAAGAGGGTAATTTCGTGCTTGATAAGTGGCAATTTTCCCTGGCTCGGCTGCTCCGCTGATCGCCTATTCAGCAGCCGTATCCCGAGCAGCATCAGGGGCAGGATAATGGTTTCTTCGTGGGTGATGAGGGCCAGGAGGAAGAAAACGGCCGTTAGTCCCAGCCAGAAGTGGGGGGTCGAAGGTAATGAGTTAAGATGGAAGTTGGGAGATGGGTCGAGCACCGCTTTCCTTTTGCTCAAATAGGTAAGATAAGCTGACACGGCCCCTAAATTAAAAACGGCCGCTAACACAATAGCCACACTGCTCAACCAGCCCACCACATCTACCCAATGGGCATGGATGGCAAACAAGGCGGCGGCACAAAAGGCGGCTAAGGGCGAGAGGCGTAGCTGGCGCGAGGTGCGATAGACGAGGCTGATGGCCAGGGCGTGAAACGTGCCCAGAATGGCGTAGTAGGGGAAGGGATTGAAGCCAAAGGTGAGACGATTGCTTAGGAACCAATAATTTTGCAGGGGGCGATAATACCAGGGCAGAGTGTAAGGGTTGAGGAGGGAGATGGCTGTGAACGGCCGTTCCATAAATTGCCATACATACCGGAATTGGACAAAATCATCCCCCACAAACGACCAATCATAAGGCGGAAAGAGAACGGCAAAAGCCAGCAGAATCACGCCCAACACGGCCCCTTGCCATTGACGATTGACGATTGACGATTTACGATTCATATCATACATAATCCTAAATCGTAAATCCTAAATCGCAAATTGGAGAAATATATGTCCAACCGTCTTGCTGATGAAACAAGCCCCTATCTGCGCCAACACGCCGACAACCCTGTTGATTGGTATCCCTGGGGCCAAGAAGCCCTGCAACGTGCCCAAGCCGAAGACAAACCTATTCTGCTCAGCATTGGCTATGCCGCCTGTCATTGGTGCCATGTCATGGCCCATGAATCCTTTGAGGATGAAGCCACTGCTGACCTCATGAATCGTCACTTCATCAATATCAAAGTAGATCGGGAAGAGCGGCCCGATCTTGACAGCATCTACATGAACGCCGTCGTTCTGCTCAACAATGGACAGGGCGGCTGGCCCCTGACCGCTTTCCTCACCCCTGAGGGCAAGCCTTTTTATGGTGGCACTTATTATCCGCCCACGCCCCGCTATGGCATGCCCAGTTTCTCGCAACTGCTGCAGGGCATTGCTGATTTTTGGCACAATCGACGCGCCGAGGTGGAAAAAAGTGTAGCCGAAATCCACCAGCATTTGCAGCGCAATGTACTGACAGAAAATATGGAGCAAGGTCAGTTGGAGACTACAATGTTTGAGCGGGCGGCGGTGGTTCTCATGCGTCGTTTTGATCAGGACAAAGGTGGTTTTGGTCAGGCTCCCAAATTCCCGCCTGCGATGACCATTGAATTCTTGCTGAGGCTGTATCAGCAGCAGGGCGACGGATTTGCCTTGCATATGGCTGAACATACTCTGAAAATGATGGCCTATGGCGGCATGTATGACCAGTTGGGTGGTGGTTTTGCCCGCTACTCGACGGACAATGAGTGGCTTGTTCCCCATTTTGAGAAGATGCTGTATGACAATGCCCTGTTGGCGCGGGTCTATTTGCACGCTTGGCAGGTGACGGGCAAGCCGCTTTATCGGCGCATTGTGGAGGAGACATTAGATTTTGTGGTGCGGGAATTGCGCCATGAACAAGGTGGCTTTTATAGCAGTTATGATGCCGATAGCGAGGGGGAGGAAGGTAAGTTTTATGTATGGTCGGCGGGGGAAGTTGAACAGCTTTTGGGGGATGAGGCGGCGCTGTTTAAGCGTTATTATGATGTCACGGAGGCAGGCAATTGGGAGGGAAGCAATATTCTCAATATGAAGCTGGAGCCGGAGGAGGTGGCTGAGTCGTTAGGGCTGGATATGGCTGAGGTGTCCACCCGTCTGGCAGCAGCCAAGGCCAAACTGTATGCGGCGCGTGCCCAGCGGGTGTGGCCGGGGCTGGATGACAAGATACTAACCGCTTGGAATGGCTTGATGCTGGCTGCCTTTGCTGAGGCGGGGCGGGTGCTGAAGCGGGCTGATTATACGGCCGTTGCCCAACAAAACGCCCAATTTTTATATGAGACGATGCGGAGCGAGAACGGCCGTCTCCGGCGCACCTGGAAAGCTGGAACCCAGGCCAAATACAATGCCTACCTGGAGGATTATGCCTATCTGGCTGATGGCTTGCTGGCTTTGTATCAGAGTGATTTTGAGGAAAAGTGGTTTGTGTGGGCGCGGGAGTTGGCCGAGATGATGTTGACCCATTTTAATGATGAACAAAATGGTGGCTTTTATGACACGTCAGATGATCATGAGCAGTTGATTCAACGGCCGAAAGATGTGCAGGATAATGCCACGCCCAGTGCTAATGCCATGGCGGCGCAGGTGCTGTTGAAGTTGAGTTTGTATACGGGGTACGGCCGTTATTGGGACATGGCCGAGAATATGACAGCCGCACTGTCGGAATGGATGGTGCGTGCCCCCTCTGGCTTTGCCCACTGGCTGGGGGCGGCTGCCTTCATCATGGGTCAGCCGCAGGAGGTGGCTATTGCGGGTGAACGTGGTGCAGCCGATACTGAGGCTTTGCTGGAGGTGGTTTATAATACCTATCGGCCCCATGTGGTGGTGGCTGTGGGGTTGGCTGGGGAGCGGATTGCGTTATTGCGGGAACGGCCGTTGCGCCACAACAAGGCTACCGCCTATGTCTGCCGCGGCTTCGTTTGCCAACAACCCGTCACCGAGCCAGAAGCATTAGTCAATCAATTAAAGGTTAAATATAACGTAGCAAAGCCATGATTAAATCTCGTGCAAAGCCGCCAAGGCGCAAAGTTTTTTCTTCCTTGGCGGCTTTGCGCCTTGGTGTGATTAAACTTTTCATGCTTATGGCACACATTTTGGGCTGATACAAAGTAGTTACGGTTAAACAACAAAGTTATTCAGCGGCGATTTGATAAATCTGGATGAGATTACCACATGTATCATCAAAAGCAGCTATCGTTGACATACCGACATTGGTGGGTTCCATCACAAATGTCACTCCCAGTTCTCTTAAGCGGGCATACTCTGCTTGAATATCGTCCACCTCGAAGGCTGTGAAGGGGATGCCGTCAGTTACTAGAGCTTCTTTAAGGGCTTTCATGGCCGGATAATCTGCGTTCGGCTCCAGCAATAGTTCTGTGTCATTGGGTTCTTGGGGTGAGACAACAGTAATCCAGCGTGCGCCGTTGCCCAGCGGAATATCCCGTTTTTTCTCAAAGCCTAAGATTTCAGTGTAAAAATGCAAAGCCTTGTCGTAGTCGTCTATGGAAACACTGGTCAATTTAATCTTCATGTTTTGTTCTGTCCTTGCGCAAAATTTGGGTGGCTGAACGGCAATCAAGTTGCCGGAACTGGCTAGGGCTAAGACCAAAATGTTGTTTGAAGGCTTTGCTAAAAGCGGCGTGGCTGTCGTATCCTGCCGCCAAAGCCACCTCCATAATGTCTACCGCACCCATGCGCAGCTTGAGTCCAGCCCGTTCCAGGTGTACACGCCGAACGTAGGCAACGATGTTTTCGCCTGCTTGGGTAGTGAAGATGCGATGGAAGTCGGGGATGGAGAAACCGGCAATGGCTGCCAATACTTCTCGGTTTAATGGTTGGTCTGTGTGATTATGGATGTACTGTTTGACAACGTTGATACAGTCATCATAATCTTGGGAATCTCGTGGTTCAGCCATGCCTGAATTGTATACTATCAGGACATTGGATCACTAATCCAACTGTATCATGATGAATAAAAGTGATGGCAGGTTTGCGATTAGTCGTTAGCTTTATGTTTCACAGTGTATCTACCTCTTGGTAATAATTGACCTGCCAGTATTATCGCAAGGCCAAGTGTCGCCTTGTCAGATAGTATCGTTAATGTACCGATGAGGACGAGAAGTATCCAGCCCATTAGTTGAAGGCGCGGTTGTGGGAACTGTAGATTTGAAGAGCGAGTTCGCCACCGCTGAATTGCGCGAATTGCGACTGCGATTATGATTAGACCAGCGAAAGCATACAGGCTCAGGCCAAGATAAACAACACGTGGTAGTTTGTCGTTTCCGCTCACGTGTATGTCGGTTATTGTTGGTCTACTCATGTTGAAAAGAAGAGCAGTTTCGCCAATAAAGGGCGCATCTGACAAGTTGGAGAGGGCGCGTGCACCTAACAATGTACCATTGCTCAGAGGCCAGGAGATGATGAGGGCTTCTGCACTTAATGGATAGGCTTGATCAAAACGGCCGTTTACTCTGGCCGCTCCTATACCAAAAGCACTGGCTGCTGTTCCATACCCAGCTAAAACTGGGCCTGCATCAACATCCAGGAGCCATTCGGGATAGGGTTGATATCTGGAAAACTCTCGAATCCCAACAGCTAATGGACTCTCTTGCCAAAAGTGATTTTCATAACGGCCGTACCAATTTTGTGCTGTTTCCGGCCATAATTCAGGCGCCCAAATGAGCATGTACGAAATACCGACCCCCCTTGCTGGTCCCAAACCTTTGCCTGTTAAAGAGTTTGCTACATAAGCTGGTAACTGCGTGTCAGGATCAAGCCGTGCCCCTTCGAAAGCACGAATAGCATGGGTTATAAAGGCAGAATGATCCGTGTCCAAAACCTCATCTGCTCGCTGGATAGCTGCAATCGCTGGCAAGATATCTATAGGGTAACATTGGCCTGGATAATCGTCTAATAACCCAAATGGTGATTCATCTAGCTCTTGAGCTAAAGATTCAACTTGAGTCAGCAACAGTTGCTCGTATCGGTGATTGTTGAGCAGTTTTTGGTAGCTCGTAAGGCCGCTAATCAGCAGCATTCGGTAGAAAAGGTTTTCTTGGTTGAGATAATCATCCCCCCAGTGATTTTTAACCCATGTAGCATGGGTGGGGTCAGCTACAATGGCGGCAGCAGCCTCGATAGCACCTTTAGCATATTCTGAAGGTATTATCGGGTACAAGGTTGGATCATTTTGCCAGGCAACTTGTAGAGCGTCGGTCGCCCATAAGTAATACACTGCACTGAAGATGGGCCATTCTGTTCCGGAAATATCGTTCATACTTAATTCAGATGCTCGACCGGAACGTAATCGTGCAGTGGCCCACGGCTCAAGTTTTTCTGAAAGCTGATGGTGCCATGTGTACAGAAAACGGGATGTTGAGCCATCATGCAGACTCGGATCACGGAGAATATTGATCAATATGCTTAAAGGAAAAATGAAATAATAGAAGGCGAGGGCAACAAGAACAATTGAATTTCCATAAGAACAAACTCGTATGAGCTTTTTAGACATATACTTTGTATCCCAAAAAAGTCTATATGAACCAATTATGGTGTATACAAAGCCCAAAGTTCAAGCACTCAGGTGTGATGTTCAGGTTGTTTAAGATAAAGCAACCTCATTATGGGGCACGATACCTTACCCTATTGCTGAGTAGCAACGGCCGTTTAGCATCGCTATACTCCATTTACCCCTTCAGTTATACCACTGGTCGTTTCATCTACACCACTTTATCTGCACGTAATTGCGCCACCGTTTCAGCACTATAGTCTAGAAGCTCATCCAATATTTCTTCAGTGTGTTCACCAAGCAACGGTGGTGCATAACGGATTTTGCTAGGGTTGGTAGGGATATGTAGCGGTGTGCGTACCAGTGGTACTGTTTCGCCACCAGGGTGCGAGACTTCTGTGCGCAGCCCCCGCGCCTGTACTTGTGGGTCATTAAAAACCTGCTCGATATTATTGATGGGGGCGGAAGGAATGCCGATTTCGTCAAATAGGGTCATCCACTCAGCGGCGTTACGACTGCTAAAAACCTCATTCAACATTGCGATCACTGTGCTGCGATTGGCTAGTCGTGCTGAATTGGTATGAAAGCGTTCATCAGTGATCCACTCTGGTTTATCGATAGCTTGACATAACTTTTGCCATTGGCTGTCGTTGCCAGCACCAAAAGCAAAATAGCCATCTCGTGCCCTAAACTCTTGATAGGGCACAATGTTGGGATGGCCATTGCCTAATCGTTGTGGCAATTCGCCGGAAACCAGATAGTTGCTAGCTACATAACTGTTTAGCGCAACCTGTGAGTCAAGCAAGGCCATGTCAATACGCTGCCCCTCCCCCGTGCGTTCGTGGGCAAAAAGAGCGGCTAGGATGGCATTACAAGCCAACATGCCTGTACTCAAATCGGCGATTGCCACACCGGCTCGTACAGGGTTGCCCTCAGCCGGGCCGGTCACGCTCATGAACCCGCTCATGGCTTGAACCATGAAGTCATAGCCAGCTCGGTCTTTGTAGGGGCCATCTGTGCCATAACCAGTGATGGTGCAGTAGATGAGACCTGGTCGCAGTTGTTGCAGGGTGTCGTAGTCAAGGCCCCATTTGGCTAATGTGCCTGTACGGAAGTTTTCGACAAGGACATCAGACTGTTGGATGAGGCGGCGCAGGATTTCTTGGCCTTTGTCGCTTTTGAGATTGAGGGTAAGGCTGCGTTTATTGCGATTGGCGGAGAGGAAGTAGGCGGCTTGCCCGCTTTCGGTGAAGGGCGGCCCCCAGTGGCGGGTATCGTCACCCCGACCAGGGAATTCGACTTTAATGATGTCAGCACCCAGGTCGCCAAGGAGTTGGGTGCAGTAAGGGCCAGCCAGAACCCGGGTGAGGTCAAGGACACGAATGCCGTGCAGAAGGGATTGAGTTGACATAATTGCTCCGTTTGTTAGTAATCAGTGGGCAGTAATCGGTGATCAGGAGAGGTTACTGCTTAAAGAGATTCTATGATAAGATTAGGATCGTTGCATCTATTTCGGCAGGTGGCAGGTTATTGGAAATTACCTGTCACTTAAGAGGATTTTCATGAAACCTGCTCCTTTTGAATACGTGGCTCCAACCTCTTTGGCTGAGGCGTTGGCAGTGATGGCGGAACATGGGTTTGATGCCAAATTACTGGCAGGGGGGCAAAGTCTGGTGCCGGTGATGAATTTTCGTCTAGCCCAGCCGACAATGATTGTTGACCTGAATAATCTAACGGAATTGGACACAATAAAACGAGATAATGGGGTGATGCGGCTAGGGGCGATGGTGCGCCATCGCCAGTTAGAGTTTGATGAGGTGGTTGCTCAATCTGTGCCCTTGTTACACGAGACGATGCCTTTTATTGCTCATCCACAAATTCGCAATCGCGGGACGTTGGGAGGCAGTTTGGCTCACGCTGACCCTGCGGCGGAGCTGCCGGTGGTGGTGATGGTGTTAAACGGCCGTTTCCGCCTGCAAAGCCAAAATAGTTCGCGCTGGGTGGCTGCCCGTGATTTTTTTGTGGGTCTATTTACCACTGCGCTCGAACCAGAGGAGATTTTAACGGAAGTGGAATTGCCTCTTTTGCCGCCACGGACGGGCACAGCCTTTGTGGAGTTGGCGCGGCGGCATGGGGATTATGCCCAAGCGGGTGTGGCGGTGATGGTGCGTTTGGATGAGGCGGGGGTGTGTCAGGAAGCACGATTGGTTTATTTGAATGTGGGTGAAGTGCCAATGGTGGCCGGGGAAACGGCCGTTTCTTTGCAAGGCCAACTGCTAAATGAGGCAACGATCCAAGCAGCGGCTGAGATGGCAACTCGAAATGAGATTGAACCCACGGGTGATATTCACGCAACGGCCGATTATAAACGCCATTTGGCCAGAGTGTTGACGATTCGGGCCTTAAACCAAGCCAAAGCGAAGGTGACAGGATGAACAAAGTGCAGGTCAATGTCACAGTAAATGGACAAATGTATGTGCGGGAAGTGGAGTCACGTTTGTTGTTGAGTGATTTTTTGCGGCATGAGCTTGGTTTGACAGGGACGCATGTGGGCTGTGAGCACGGTGTGTGCGGAGCCTGTACAATTTTGTTTGACGGGTTGCCCTTACGTTCTTGCTTGCTGTTTGCGGTGCAGGTTAATGGGCATGAAGTGGACACGGTGGAAGGGTTGGCGGCGAGTCGGGATGCTTTGCATCCGATTCAGCAGGGCTTTTGGGAGGCGCATGGGCTACAATGTGGCTTCTGTACGCCAGGGATTTTGATGACGCTGGTACCGTTTTTGGAAGAGAATCCTAATCCAAGTGAACAGGAGATTCGGGAAGCGATTTCGGGCAATTTATGTCGTTGTACGGGCTATCAGCATATTGTGGAGGCGGTGCAGGTAGCGGCGGGGTTGATGGCAGAACGGTAAGCGGGGTCGGGCACGGATTACGAAATTATGGAACCATTATCTGTTTTAGCGGAGGGGTTGCGGTCAGGGGAACGGCCGTTGCTCGATTATATTGATGAGCTAGAGGCACATTTTAATAAACGAGAGCCGGAGGTGATGGCTTTTGTGGTGGAGGACGGCCGTTTTGAGCGGTTGCGTCGAGAGGCTCAAAAACTCCTCGAAAAGTATCCCGACCCCCAAACGAGACCATCATTATTTGGTGTGCCCGTTGGTGTGAAGGATATTTTTCATGTAAATGGTTTTGTAACACGGGCGGGTAGCCAGGTGCCGTCTGAAGCTATCCAGGGGCAAGAAGCAGCCAGCGTGACCCGTCTGCGGCAAGCGGGAGCCTTGATTTTGGGCAAGACGGTGACGACAGAATTTGCCTATTTTGCGCCAGGGCCAACGCGCAATCCGCATAACCCTAACCATACGCCGGGTGGATCAAGTAGTGGTTCGGCGGCAGCGGTGGCAGCGGGGTTGTGTCCGCTGGCCTTTGGCACGCAGACGATTGGCTCGGTAAATCGGCCTGCCGCTTTTTGTAGCGCGGTGGGTTATAAGCCGAGTTATGATCGCATTGATAAAGCTGGGGTGATTCCCCTGGCAGGATCGGTTGATCATGTGGGGTTGTTTGCAGCAACGGTAAAGGGCGTGACAATAGGAGCTAGTTTATTGTGCGAGGATTGGAACGACCAGAGGTTACAAGCTCCAGTCCCTCCAAACCTCACGCTGGGTATACCAGAAGGGCCTTATTTGGAAAGAGCGTCTGAGGAAGGGTTGCAGCATTTTGAGGCGACGGTGGCCTGTTTGGAAGAAGGTGGCTGGGGAGTAAAACGGGTGGCGGCGATGGCAGATTTTGGGGAGATTTATGGACGACATCAATTGTTGGTGGCGGGGGAGGCGGCACGGGTTCATGCCCAATGGTTTGCTCGATATGGGGATGTATATCATGGGAAAACGGCCGATCTTATTCGGCGTGGTCAAGGAGTGAGTGACGGGGTGTTGATGGAGGCGCGGAACGGCCGTCTCCAATTGCGCCAGCAGCTAATGGCTCTGATGGATGAACATGGTCTGGATTGTTGGCTATCCCCACCAGCGCCCGGGCCAGCCCCAGCCGGATTGGACAGCACAGGCGATCCTGTTATGAATTTGCCCTGGACCCATGCGGGTCTGCCCACGCTGACGATTCCAGCAGGAGTGAGCGGGGCGGGATTGCCACTGGGTTTGCAGATAACGGGGCGCTGGTATGACGATGAGAGTATGATGAAGGTTGCTTTAATCATAGAAACAGCGGGGACAAAAGGCTGATTCTATTGGACTGAATATGGAAGAAACTTTAACGCCATCAGATCGTGCGAAAGTGCTATTGAGCTACTTTGAACGCCTTGCCCGTGAATCAGATGAAGACGTTTGGGCACGCGGTGCAGAAGTCACCCGCGAATGGCTTCGATTGATGAATAATGATGACATCACTCAGACTGATGTGTCGGCTTTTTTAAGTATTGTACGGGCCAATAGACATCGATCATCTGGGTGGCTAGAGTTAGCGACGGCCGTTTATGAGTGGACCAAGCAACAGGGGTTTGTTGTGCCAGCCTATGCCCAGTTTTTTAAGTCTGGTTTAAACACGCCTGCTCTCATAGCCATGTCCCCGCATGAATTTGCGGAATTTATCGCGGAGAATTTTGAGGAAAAGATTCAAGAAGATCCTGGTCAAAAAATTTGGGAACTTGGGTTGTTTGCCGCGCGACAGTGGGTGGGCTTAATTGACATGGATGTACCATCAGAGGACGATCTAAGCAGTTTCATTAAATTTATGGATGAAAATAGCCGCTGGCAAGCTTTGGAGTGGTCTTATATGGTGCGCAAGATTTTTGATTGGACGATAGAGAATGGCTATTCTACTTTATGGCCAGGTAAGTATCAGTCCAAGCTTGAATAGGAGTGGAAGATGGACATCCAACTGGTATTGATAATTGGCGCGGTGGTTGTGGTAGGGGCGTTGGTGGTGATTTGGCAACAACGGCAGGGTGTGGTGAAACGACCGTCTGTCAGCCAAGAACTTGGTGAATCTGGCTCGCCTGATTGGTTAAAAGCAAATCCAACTGCTTCGGATGGAATGGCATGGTTACAATCATTGGCGCAAGCGGATTGGGGGAAGGAGATGGGCTTTACGCCAGAGCAAGTGGCCCAGATCCATGCCGATCTGGGGAGGGGGCGCAAAATTAATGCCATTAAACTATATCGTGAAGTAACGGGGGTGGGGTTGAAAGAGGCTAAGGAAGCGGTGGAAGCGATTCAAGAAAGACAACAACTGGCTTTGTCGGGTTATCAAAGCCCAGCAGCTAACCTGCCAAGAGGCGATGTGATGGCCCAAATTGAGGAGGAGTTGCGAGCCAAACGTAAAATCAATGCTATCAAACTCTACCGTGAAGCATATAAGGTTGGTTTGAAAGAAGCCAAAGACGCGGTAGATGTAATGGAGAGGAATTTAGGAATGTAATTGGTACTTAATCCATTACTAATTACCAATTACTCAATTACCTCGGAGAGAAAAATGAGTATTACAAAATGGGAAGTACGTGCAGGTGCGTATTATGATTCAGTGGTATTAATGCAGTTGCAGCGATCGCTGGCGGGGCTGGCGGGGGTGGTAGATGCAGGGGTGGTGATGGCTACGCCGGCGAATTTGGAGTTGTTGGCGGTGGGAGATTTGTTGCCAGGAGGCAGTGGGGCCAAGTCGGACGATTTGTTGATCGTGGTCAAAGGGGAGGATGAAGCGGCAGCAGAAGCAGCTTTGGCGCAGGTGGACGGCTTGTTGCAACGACGGCGAGCGCAAGTGGCCTCGGAATTTCGGCCCAGGAGTTTGGCAACGGCCGTTAAAACGCTGCCTGACGCCCAATGGGTGTTGGTATCCGTGCCAGGACGCTACGCAGCAGGGGTAGCGCGGGAAGCGTTGCTGCTGGGCAAGCATGTCTTTTTGTATAGCGATAATGTATCTATAGAGGATGAAGTATCCTTAAAGCGATTTGCCCAGGATCAGGGGCTGTTGTTGATGGGGCCAGATTGTGGTACGGCCGTTATCAATGGCATTGGTCTTGGTTTTGCCAACCGGGTGCGCCCTGGGCGCATTGGTGTGGTAGCAGCCTCGGGCACAGGCTTGCAAGCAGTGACGACGGAAATTCACAACTTGGGCAGCGGCATTAGCCAGGCTATTGGCACAGGCGGACGTGATTTGAAGGCGGAAGTGGGGGCTATGACGGCTCAACAAGCCTTGGCTTTGTTGGCTCGTGACCCCATGACAAAGGTGATTGTGTTGGTGTCTAAGCCGCCCTCACCTCAAGTGGCAACACGGCTGTTGCAGGCGGCGCAGGCGACTGGTAAGGATGTGGTGGTCAACTTTTTGGGCTATCCACCACCGGGACGGCAAATTGGGGATGTGCATTTTGCTACTAGTTTGACGGAGACAGCAGAAACGGCCGTACACTTATCAACCAGCGTTAGCACCTCTTTCTTAGGGCTAGATGATCGCTCATCACATCCCGGTTTTGTACGCGGACTGTTCTCTGGAGGAACCTTGGCATATGAGGCTCTTTTGGGGCTTTCTACCATTTTAGAGCCAATTTACAGCAACATTCCTCTACGCTCAGAGCAGAAACTGGCGGATGTGATGCAAAGCCAAGGGCATACAATTTTGGATTTGGGTGAGGATGTCTTTACACAGGGGCGACTGCATCCGATGATGGATAATGATTTACGCTTGCGACGATTGCGGCAGGAAGCGGCTGCTCCTGAGGTTGGCTTTCTATTGTTAGATGTGGTGCTGGGCGAGGGAGCGCACCCTGATCCGGCCAGCGAGCTAGCTCTGGCCATTGCTGAGGCCAAGGCGGCGCGAGGCGATAGCTTGAAAGTGGCGGCAATTGTGGTAGGAACGGATGAAGACCCACAGGATTTGGATAGCCAGATCGAACAATTGATGGCGGCTGGGGCTGTGGTGTTTGCTAATACGGGCGAGGCAGTAGATTATGTCTTTAATCGGTTGCCCTATGAACAGGATGAGATAAAAGTAGTCAATGGTGGTTTGGGTGAGGGGTTAACGGCCGTTAACGTTGGTCTGGAATCCTTCTACGATAGTTTGAAAGGGCAGGGGGCAGAAGCTGTCCAAGTCGATTGGCGGCCACCCGCAGGTGGCAATGAGAAATTATTGGGCATTTTGGCGAAGATGAAGGATGGCTAAATATTAAATTGGCTTTTCGCCCTAAGATTGGTGGGAAACGGCCGTTTGCCTTTTTAGACTCTACAGCCTGTTGGGACATTGCCCAAAAGGCTGTTAGAGTATGCAAGTGAGAATTTAGTTATTCTCCACTTAATTGCGTCAATAGCTTTTGCAGATCGTCAATATCCCGTTGATGATAGCGATAAATTAAGAACAGCAAGCCTACTAGCAATAGAAGCGCGATGGCTAAGGTCATGATCATATCAGGTTGTGTCAGGTTGGAGAAACCACGCCCATTGAACAGTCTAGGTACAACGAATATGACACTGGCCCCCAAAATCGCAATGAATTGCTCTACAATTCGGCTGCGTCGGCGTTGGGCAACTAATCCTTGCAATCGATCTTTAAGGCTGGTGGCATAGTCGAGAGCGAGAAGCTGTTGATAACGGCTCCAACCAAAGCCAGCAGCGGAGATCATCAACAACACGCCGACGACCAAACCCAATGGGGATTCTCTAAATCCATCGCTAATTGCGTAGAAAAAGAGAATAAATAGGACAGTGCCTATTAGTGCGCTGGTGATCATATGCCGATAGCGTTTCATGATTCGTTCCAGGATCGTCACCATATTTTGTTGGATAATTTTTTGAATATCAGTCATTTCCTTTACCTCCGTAATAAATAATTGGGATTGCCAAGTTGTTTTGAAGTCATCTAATTCCATGATTTTATTCCTCAGCGGATAACCGCTAGCTCGCTGCTACTAACTGCCTCAACTTGCTCTTGATCCGATTAATACGGACACCAACATTATTTTTGGAAATACCTGTAGTGCTGGCAATTTCGCTGTAGTTGTAGCCATCAAGGTAGAGCGTAACAATGGCCTTCTCAATGGGGTTGAGCTGTTTTATAGCGGCATAAAGTTGCTGGCTCTGTGTATCCTGCCATTGAATAGATGCAGAAAGAGTGTGGTCAAAGGCTTGCAATTTAGGGCGGCTTTTGTGCCGACGCAGTTGGGTAATGGCCGTATTAAGAGCCACGCGATACATCCAAGTGGTTATTTTGGCTCGTCTATCAAAACGGGGATAGGCTTGCCATAGATTCATCACAATCTCTTGAAATAGGTCTTCAATTTCAGTTGTATTGTCTGCATACAAATGGCAGACTTTATAAATTAACGCTTGATTTTGCGTTACCAAATCAACAAATTCACTTTCCATATGACCTATATGTCGCAAATTTTGATAAAAACTTACACAGTATGTGATCAGGGTGTGATATATACACCTAGGATTGAACCATCCTGGTGCATATCCAGCCAGTTGCTATGGTGCCATTCATCGGGGTGACCGTTGAGGGCAAAGGGGGTGATGGCCATGATACGAGGGTCATCTAGCCAGGGTGTCCAGCCCGTTTGGGGATAGTGGGGATAACGGCCGTTGTTGCCCCGCAAGGCCAAATCGAGATATTCGTTCACTAAATCAACATGAGGATAATCGGCTTCACTGTGCCGCCAACCTGTCTCGGTGATGAAAACAGGCAGGTCGGTAATGCCCCATTGGGCCAATTGCCATAGTTCCCACTCATAGCCGTTGAGACCGCGATTGGGCAGATCGGAAGGCGGGGTGGGCAGGGAGGGGCGTGGGGCATCGTCGAGGCTGTCTATCTGTTGGGTTTGCTGCCAGGGAGGCGCGGCGAAGGGGCCAAGAGGGTAGGGGTGGGTGGCCCAGCCATCAATATGGTCGAAGACGGTGGGTTGGGCGGCCTGCATCTCCTGCAGGAAGGTGGTGGCATCCACGTACCAGAGGCCATTGCTGAAGGGCTGGCTGCCACTGTGCGGACTGAATTGGTCGAGGGGGGCGTTGAGAATGCGGGCTTGGGGATCGGCCGTTTTCAGAGCCAGGCTCACGTCTATCAAAAACTGGGCATAGGCAGCGGGGTCGGGACGGCCGTTCCATTCGTCGCCGTGATTGGGTTCATTGCCTACCACGATAATATGTTCATGGCTGGGCCAGGTAAGAGCGGTGAGGAAGGTGGCGTATTGGCTGGCGGTGGTGGTGTAACGGCCGTTGTCATCTACAGGCGGTGCTTGCCACCAACCTGCTTGCTGATCATATATTGTTGCCAATCGTATGATGGGGATGAGATCAAATTCGGTACACAGATCCATAAATTGTTGCCATTTGTGGGGATCGAGGTCGTTCAGTCGCACCAGTTGGGTAACATAGCCATCTTGGCCGATGATGTTTGCGGCTGTCTCGATGTGAGTGCGCCAGAGGGAGGTGGGCCAGTGGGCACGGCCGTCGTCCAGTAGCAAATGCACACCTAGCCTATTATCTGATGGCGTGAGGGGACGACGGGCTGGCGGTTCTGTTGTACAAGCAGAGAGAGAAAGAAGAAGCGAAAGGAGAAGGAGAAAGTAAGATGATCTAAGGAACTTGGTTGCTCCCAGTGACCAAGTTCCTAGCAGATTTGTATTGACGTTGCCTGTAGTGGAAATAAACACCTTGCTTGACGAGCCTGCTACCAAACTTGTTGATGGCAAGAAGCATTATAAAGTTTGACAGGAATGATGCTAGATCCTGCCCAGAGGGTCTGGGCTATGGACAGGGCATTAGGCGGGGCGGGATTTGTAGAAGTTGCGGGGTGAAAACGGCCGTCCCAGTAATAACCGATACAGTATATTTAAGATCTCAAAGACGGTGACGATTATGACAATGATGATGATCCCTTTAGCTGCCGTAGTGAAGAAGGGCACAACAGAGATAGTTGTGCTGAGGAGAATGCGGTAGAGGACGTAGACGCCAAATAGTTGTGACCCAACTTGCACCCAGCGAGTTGCCCGTCGCCAACGTCCTTGAGCCAGTACCACCACCTTCAGCAATGAGTCCAAAATCCATGAAGCTGTCAACCAAGGAACATGTTGCTGAAATTCGGCGGCTAATAGGGGGATTACACCGCGATCTTCACCGGTGAAGTCAATAATGCCAATGACATCGAAGAAGAAGTTGAGAACCACAATGAAAAGGGCGGCAAAGATAATGCCCACGATCAGCTCGAAGCGATTAATGCGATCTGGGTCTTTGACGGGAGGGAGTTGGTATGGGTCCCAATCGGCCGTTTTCTTCAACTCAAAATCAAGCTGACCACCTTCCACTCGTTCTATAATAGCAAAGACAACAGTGAAAAAGCCCAGAAATAGAAAGGCTGTACGGCCAAAGGAGAAGAGTGAACTGAGGAGGATTTGGCCAAGATCGGCCGTTTCTCCTCGTAATAGCCCATATAACACACCAAAGAGATGGAGGGCCGCTATAACTGCCAACACAATAGTGCTGACTAACTTGTAAATGGGGAAAATCTGCGCCCCAATTAAGACCTGTTCGGGACGATAACGAGCAGCGATCTCTTCAGGGCTGCCAAATTCACGTAGTAGTTCAGCCACTATTTTAGGGGAAGGTTCTAAATCGCTATTGGCTGTCTGTTCATCTAAACTATCTTGTAAGAGGGAGCGCAACTCCATCTGAATATCTTCACGATTTTTGCGGGGCAAGTGTCGCCCTACTTCATGAACATACCGTGTCATCATTTCATCTGCGTTCATTTTTATCTCCACTTGTCGTGCCCAGCAAGCAGTTCATAACGGCCGTTAGAGCCTGCCACTCCTGGGTTAAATTTGCCAAAATTGTTTGGCCATTGGCACTAATTTGATAATAGCGACGAGGACGAGCATCATCTATCACTTGCCAATCACTTTCCAGCAAGCCTTGCCCTTCCAAACGGCGCAGTAGAGGATAAAGTGTGCCTTCTTTTATGGGTAAACCTTTATCGCTGAGGGATTGTTTGAGTGAGTAGCCATACTGCTCTTCTTGGAGTTGGCTTAATACGGCCAGCACCAAAATGCCTCGTCGCAGTTCCAGCAAAAGTTTTTCATATTGCTCTTCTTTGTGATTGTTCTGTGCCATGTGTGGCATTATACTGTATATCACACAGTATTGTCAATGTGCAAGTATAAATGAATGAGTGGCACTTCTCAAGTGCTACTCATTTAATGGATATTTAAGGATGACTTTACTGAAAAAAGCTCGTTTTGGGAGAGAAACTTAGTTCCTCTCCTCGAGTGTCTAGCACCAATTGTAGCCAGGAACTAAGTTTCTTCGGTAGACTCAAGGATGGAATGAGAGGAAGGAACGGCCGTTAAGCCGTCATACAAACAATGGCTTCATCAAGGTGCAGGGGTGGGGGCTGGTATAGGTGAATCGGCCGTTTCGCCACTGGCTGTCGTGCTATCTGGCAAGGCTTCCAACATGACACGGAAAGCGGCTAAGAATTCATCCACAGCTTTAGAGGCTTCGATAACTTGTTCAAAATCAGACTCGATTTGATCCACATCCGTTTGTAGTTGGCCGATATTTTCTTGGGCAGTGGTTAGGCTTTGGCTGGATTCATTACTTTGGTTGGTGAGACCTTCGAGACGGCCGTTCACCTCTGTCAACTGTTCGCTCAAACTTTCCATTTGGGTGGTCAGGCCGCTTTGAATCTCTTGGGCAGTGGTGATGTCGTTGCGGATTTTGTTGGTGTTGTAGGCTAGTGTCCCGCCGTTGATTGCTGCCAACACGGCCAGGGCTACAACAGCGCCCAAGACCGCGCCCAAGATGGAGCTGAGAACCAAGACCCCACAGCCGCGTCGCTGTGCTCGCCTTTCTAGAGTAGAGACAATGGAATCGGGGCTGCTATTTTCAGATGGCTGAGTTGAGGGTTGTTCTAAGACGATTTCGTCTTCTGGCTTATCATTTTCTTCGGCCGTTTCAGTTGGGGTTGTTTCTTCACTCATCATATCTCCGCATAGTTAAAGGTAGAAAAATATTTGTCTGCTGCACTGTTCCCTATTACGCAAAATGGAGGAGGATGTTTCAAATGATTCTCCGTGCCTGGGGTCGGCCTAAGCAGGTGTTTTTATCACATTGCCGCCCTGGCTAAGCCAAAGCACTCTCATCCCCTGAATCGCGCACGAAGATGCAGGATGCGCCAAGCGTGTCCACGACCTGTTCCACGAATTCCAGATTGGGTTGGGCTTGTAGGCCAAAGATGTTGATGTCGGCCGCGGGAACTTGGGTGAGAGCATCCCAGAATTTGCCTTGAACGACGGTGATTTGGGTGTTGCGTTCCAGGCGGGCCAAGATGATTAATTCTTGTAGGAAGTGGCGGGCACGGTTTTCCATGTCGTTGTCACTGACGATCATGACGAGGTTGATACGGCCGTTCCAATTGCGTCTTAATTGGACGGCCAATAAGACCGCCAAATCTAAATTTGCCAGCCGCAAACCCAACTTCCATTCTGGCGCTTGTTCACGCATCCAGACATTGATGTGCTGTTCCCGGCCCAACTCTACTGTGTTGTTACGCGCCAGAAGCACGACACCCATTTTGTAAGCGGCCGTTCGGGCCAATAATTGGGCCAGATCATAGCTGTAATCATCTTCTAACACCGACAGAAATAGCATATTGGGACGGAAGAACACACTACTCAACACTTCCATCGCTGTGCGCGTGCCATTGATGAAATTCGTTTCCTCCACCAGCGTGGCGCGGCTCCAAACCTCATCATCGATAAAGGCTCGTGAAAGCTTTTCCAGGTCAGCCACCTGCTCATCGTGGCCGGGGGGATGGATACCGAGGATGTGTACCGACCCTTGGGGCATAGCAACGGCGCGGAGGAAACGATAGCTGCCCATCAACTCCTGTGTAGATTCGACGGGGGCTAAAATGTTAGGACTCCAAGTACGCTCTGGGGATTGTGGCATCTGGCTAACACGCTCGGCGGCCCAATGAGCCAGGGCCAAAAAGAGCCCGCTGCGCACATCTTCCCAGGGGGTATTGAGTTGACGACGTAACAGATAGCCATAAATACCCAAGGTGACGACGATGGCCACGATGCTGAAGGCGGGATTGACGAGGAACATGACGAAGAGGCAGCCTAGCATACCTATCAGCGGCACGACGCGGGGGATGGCGAAGGTGGGGCGGAAGCTGACCATGCTCAGCGTTTGCTCGATGAGAACCACGGCATTGAGCATGAAGTAGGTGATGAGGAAGAACATGGTAATGAGAGGCGCAATAGCGTTGAGGCCACCGCCAACCAGGGCAAAGAGGGTGGCGGCGAGGGCCACGATGCCGGTGGCGATCATGGCTTGGCGCGGTTCACCATCGGCCGTTTCCTGGGCAAAAAAATTGCCAAAAGGAATGACGCCATGTTTGCCTAAGGCTTGCATCACTCGCGGTGCAGCCAATAGTGATCCTAGAGCGGAAGAAAAAGTGGCTCCCAATAGCCCAGCTAAGATGGCCCAGCCAAAATAGGCTTTGTCTACCATAATAGTTGTATTGTTAATAAGTTCATCAGGTGTAGCCACTCTGGACAACCAGTAAGTCAATAAGAGATAGATGATCATGGTCGAGCCTACGGCGATCATCGTCCCTTTGGGGATGCTGCGCTGGGGATTTTTCAAATTACCACTGAGGCTGATACCGGCCATGATGCCTGTGACTGCAGGAAAGAAAACGGCGAAAATGTTCCAGAAGTTGCCTGCACGGAAGCTGCCCCAGATTTGGGGTTCATGCACCAATCCTGGCTGTTGGGCTGTGGGAAAACTGCCTAGTAGGATGGCAAACAGAGAAAAGCCGACGACGGCGAGGATGATAAATTGGATGCGAACGGCCAGTTGAGCACTGATGTAGGCGATGATGAAAACGATGGCCAGGGTGACTAGAACGACAATGGCAATTTTCCAATCAGCGTCAATGTTAAAGATGCGCTGCCAACCTTCAGCGAAGGCGAAGACGTAGAGGGCGGTGGAGATGCCTTGGGCAAGGTAGAGGGGAACGCTGATGCTGCCGCCGACTTCGAGGCCGAGGGATTGGGAGATGATGGAGAAGGCGCCGCCTGCACCCACGCGAATGTTGGTGGCGATGGAGGAGACTGAGAGACCGGTGGAAATGGTGATGATGTGAGCCAGGAGAATAATAGCAAGGCCGCCACCTAGGCCAGCGTTGCCCACTACCCAACCCAGCCGCAAGTACATGATGGCGCCGAGGATGGTAAGGACGGTGGGCACGAATACACCTGCGAATGTGCCGAATTTACGGCCGTCTTCAGTTTTACTAGTTGCCTGTTGTCCCCAAAGGGATTGAAAACGGATCATATTAAGCCTCCTGACGGCCAAAGCCGGTGTGTACCTTTCAAGTTTATGGCATTTTACCTGCTGTGGTCACATTCGTCATTGCTTTTCATTGACAAATGCCAAGCTTGTTTCTATAACTGGCAGGAGAGTTACCCGCTTAGTAGGACATTTTGACATGGCTGAGTTACCTGCTCGTCTTTTGGTACAACGCGGTTTTCAAGGAGAAGGTGAGTTTGAGTTGATGCTTATGCAGTCAACGATCGGCCGCTCGCCTGATAATGACATTCCTATCCCTGATCCCGAAGTATCCCGTCGCCACGCTCAGATTGTGCGGCAAGAGGATGGATACGCTATTGTGGATTTGGGCAGCACCAATGGCACGTTTGTGAATGAGGTGCGGGTGGCGACTTTAACGCCGCTGCAAGATGGCGATCAAATACGCTTGGGTGATGCTATTGATCTACGCTTTTTTTTACCTGGGGAGCAGCCAACTGTCTTAGAGCGCCCTCCCTCTCTGGCTTCAGATGATGAGGACACGGCTCCATTGCCTGCCTTGCCACCAGAGATGCTGGTATCTGAAGCACCAGCGTTGATGCCGGATAGTACGGCAGAAGAGGAACGCCCGTCTGCCCGCCGCCGCCTCATCATAGGTTGTGTTGCCTTGCTTGTTTTGCTCTGTCTTTGCACCGCCTCGCTCTTTTTCTTGGATTCCTATGAGCAAGGGCGTTTATTGTATTGTGGGGGATTACGGCCGTTTTGGGAGACCATTTTAGGCCCATTTGGTTTTGCACCCATTTGTCCATAACATCATTGTTTACATTGCCGCCCGGCACATGGGTTAGGGGCATTTGTTTTGGACATCTATACACGTATTCGTAGTCCATCAAAGTCATAAGAACACCATTTTCAAGTGTGATTATCCTTTACACTTGTGACCTTTTGCGCGTATACGTGTCTTTATTAGTTAAATCTTTTTTATGGAATAGGATTTACGCTGTTGAAACAATTTTTAGAGAGACTGGAGCAGTTTTTAAGACTACACTAGTCCGGGAAGTGCGTAAGTTCTGTGGAAGTTAGGAGGTAAGAAATGCAAGGTTTTTTAAATTTATTCAATAGTTTAGGATCATTTGGCACGATATTAGCAGCCGTAGGTCTGCTCGTGCTGGGTTATATCCTAGCCCGCCTTATTGCTGGTGGTGTTCGTCGTTTGTTAGCTAATCGAACCAACATAGATAATCGGTTTGCCCAAATGATCAGCGAGAGTACTGGCATAAAAGAGTTTAATATTGAACAGTTGATATCCACTACGGTCTTTTGGCTGATCATGCTTTTTGTAGTTGTAGCTATCTTAAATGCCTTAAATTTGCCAGGTGTTGCCAATCCCATCACAGCTTTCTTGCAGCGAGTGACAACAGATTACCTGCCAAATTTGGTGGGTGCAGGCATTTTATTGGGAGTAGCCTGGCTCATTGCCAGTGTCTTGCGCTACTTGATCCTCAAAGCAACAAAAACGTTGCGGGTTGATGAGCGGTTGACAGAGCATGGTGCTTTGGAAGAAGGTGAACGGGTTTCGATTACAGAATCTGTGGCTACCTTTTTCTTCTGGTTCGTGTTTTTGTTATTCTTGCCAGGTGTTTTGGAGTTGCTGGGTGTGTCAGCGGTAGCTGCACCCATTCAGAGTATCTTTGATCAAGCTGTCGGTTTTATCCCCAACATCTTGGGAGCCGCGTTCACTTTTGTGATTGGCTGGTTTGTCGCCCGCATCTTGCGTCAAGTCTTGACTAATATATTGGCGGCTTTGGGCGCTGATAACATTGGTGACCGGGTTGGTCTGAGTGAGAATCGTTCTATATCTAAATTAGTGGGTACGTTTGTATATACTTTGGTTCTGTTGTATACAATCGTTTCTGCTTTAGACAGTCTGGACATTGAAGCGGTATCGGGGCCAGCTACACGCATGTTGGACACGATTACGAATGCGGTTCCTGCTTTGTTGGGTGCCGCGCTCGTGTTAACAATCTCCTATTATATCGGCCGTTTAGTGGCAAACCTCATCTCTGATTTATTGGCTGGTGTTGGTTTCGATACAGTGCCAGAGCGCATCGGTTTGAATATGACAGGTACGCGCACTCCCTCCCAACTGGTTGGCTACTTGATTTTAGTGGCAATTATGTTGTTTGCTGCCGTCTCCTCAGCAGAATTACTAGGCTCTTCTTTCTTAGCTAATATTTTAACAACATTTGTGGGTTTCTTAGGACAACTCGTGTTGGCCTTGATTATCTTTGGCATTGGCCTCTATCTGGCGAACTTGGCTCGCAGTTTGGTGCTGAGTGCTGCTGGCGAAGAAGCTACTTTTACAGCAGGCATCGCTCGTGTTGCTGTTTTGGTATTGGCTGGAGCCATGGCTTTGCGACAATTGGGTATTGCGGATGATATTGTGAATATGGCTTTTGGTATCCTATTAGGTTCTTTGGCAGTTGCCTCTGCTTTGGCTTTTGGGCTGGGCAGCCGCGAGATTGCTGGCCGCGAGGTAGAGCGTTTCATCAGTTCAATGCGTTTAGGAGATGGTCAAGAATAATTTGTGACAATTTCGTTGCAGTTTTGTCACGGAATTGTTATTTAATACTAATTGGTTTTGCTCTATCATAGTGAATGAGTGGCAAAGATGGATTAACATTGTAGAACATTTTCCTTAGACTGGGAAGAGAACAAAGATGATCATCTGAGGGGAACGGCCGTGTATCATAGTCAGCATAGATGAACGGCGGTCAAAAACACTCCGCGGGCCTACACAGCGAGCAATTTAATAGCCCTTCCACTCGTTTTTGAGAGAGATTGACTGTAATGGTCAATCTCTTTTTTTTGCTTGTATGATGGGTCTAAAGGTGCTATTGTCATAGTCCAAAAGAAGGAGACCCTGCTTGACCGATTACCCCACTTTACGTTCTATTGATATTCAATCTGTGCACCATCATGGTCAGCAGATGTGGTATTTGCGCGATCCTTTGCAATTGAGCCAGTATCAAATCATTATGCCACCTGCTTTGGCCCAGATATTGCTGTTTTGTGATGGCACCCGGACTCCCCAGCAGATTTATGAGGCTTTTTGTCATCATGTGGGCCAACAGATGGATTTTGAGATTGTGGCTGATGCTTTGCATCAGTTGGATGTAGCCTGCCTATTGGATAATGAGACTGCACAGCAAGCGATGGTGGATATGGTGATTGATTATCGCAGTCAGGCCCATCGTCCCGCAGCCCTGGCTGGCCTTAGCTACCCTGGTGACGCAACTGCATTATCGTATCTATTGGCAAAGTATAGAGAGGGGGATCGGCTAAATGGCTGGGGGGAATGGCGCGGTCGGGGAATCGTATCGCCTCACATTGATTATCAACGCGGCGGGCCAGTTTATGCCCAGTTGTGGCGGCGGGCGGAAGCGGCCGTTCTAGAGGCTGATCTCGTGATCATTCTAGGCACAGATCACAATGGTGGCTTAGGCACATTCACCCTCTCTCGGGTTCCTTATGCTACACCATTTGGCGTTTTGCCCACTGATTTAGACTTGATTGACAAGGTGGCTGAGGCCATTGGCCCGGCGGAGGCCTATAAAGAGGAAATCCATCATCGCCATGAACATTCGGTAGAATTATCGGCCGTTTGGCTACATGACATCTATCATCGTGCCCAAGTAGCGCCGCCACCGATGGTGCCTATCTTGGTAGGTTCATTTCACCATTTTGTCACAAATGGTGGGCATCCAGAGCGTGATGAACTGTTGATGACGGCCGTTGCTACCCTAAAGCGTGAAACAGTTGGACGAAAAGTTTTAGTGGTAGCTTCGGTGGACATGGCTCACGTTGGCCCCGCCTTTAATGACAGCTTTGTCATGGATGAGGTACGGCGGCAGCAGTTACAAACAGAGGATGAGGCTTTGATAACGGCCGTTCTGCAGGGGGATGCCGCTAGTTTCTATGAGCAAATTGCAGCTGTACAAGATCGCAACCGCATCTGTGGTTTCTCTCCCATTTACCTTATGCTGCGTTACCTGGAACAGGTAGAAAACGGTACTGAAGTAGATTATCGTCACTGCCCAGCCGACGATCAGCACCACTCTCTTGTCTCAATTTCTGGCTTGCTGTTAGAATAAGCACAAGCTGCTTTTGTAACCTATAGTTTGTCGATCTGTTGAGCAATTACAACAAATTTGTGTCAATTCCTTGACACAAATTTTGTTTTGTTGTATTGTTACAACACTTGCAATTGTTGTAATATCCCGCATGGCACAAAATGAGTAAGGAAACCTTGTTAGAAAATTACGCTGGCATCCATGAAGTCAGCAAAAGACTTAATATTCATCCAGAATCTGTACGTCGCCTCATTCGTCAGGGGAAATTGCCAGCAATTAAATTTGGTAACAAATGGCTCGTAGAAAAAGCAACTCTCGAACAGTTCGCCAGCCGGTACGATCCACGTCCCGGCCACAAGGCAACCTTACTGTAACAAAGGACAGTCCTATGCAACGTACACCAGAGTTAGAAAATTTGGCAATTCTTCGTGTGGTAGGTGTTGGTGGTGGTGGCAGTAATGCCGTCAATCGCATGATCGCCGAAGGCGTGGGCGGTGTAGACTTCATCGCAGTAAACACGGACAATCAAGCATTACTATTATCTAATGCCCCCACCCGGGTACGCATTGGCGAGAAGCTCACACGAGGTTTAGGCGCGGGTGGTGATCCTACGCAAGGCGAACAAGCTGCCAATGAATCCGTGGAAGAGTTGTATGAAGTCCTGCAAGGGGCCGATATGGTATTCATCACTGCTGGTATGGGCGGTGGTACGGGTACAGGCGCGGCTCCTATTGTGGCCAAAGTGGCGCGTGAATTGGGGGCTTTGACGATTGGGGTGGTGACACGGCCGTTTCTGTTTGAAGGTAGCCGTCGTTCCCAATCGGCCGATACCGGAATTGAAGCGCTTAAAGAGCATGTAGACACCCTCATCGTGATTCCCAATGATCGGCTCTTAGAAATTGCCGATCGGCGCGTGTCCTTGACCGAATCTTTCCACATGGCTGACGATGTTTTACGTCAGGGCATTCAAGGCATTAGCGAACTGATCACCATTCCGGGCCTCATTAATTTAGACTTTGCTGATGTCAAAACCATTATGTCTGAAGGTGGCGCAGCTTTGATGGCTGTAGGGCATGGTTCTGGAGATGACCGCGCTAGCATTGCCGCTGAACAGGCGATTAGTTCCCGTCTTTTGGACGTGACCATTGATGGAGCCAGCGGTATCTTGTTCAATGTCACTGGTGGCCCAGATTTGAGCCTGTTTGAAGTGAACCAAGCCGCCGCTATCATCCGCGAAACCGCCCATCCCGATGCCAACATGATTTTTGGTGCTGTGATTGATGAAACGATGGGCGATGAATTGCGGATCACCGTTATTGCTACCGGGTTTGAGCGGGGGTTAACCCGTCGGCAAGTGTTGCAACAGCATTATACGCGGCCAGCTATCCCAGCTACCCCGCCACCACCACAACCAGCTTATCAGAATCAACCGGCCTCTGTTCCCTCACGACAGGTCCCTGCTCGTGAGCCAGTCCAGCCGAAGTTTTCACCTACAAACCTGGAGATCCCGGCATTTCTACGCCGGCGCTGACACGGAGGCCGCCAACACCCTTCCCTTGTTTGTACTCTGCGGATGATCCCCTCATCCGCGGGCACATCCCCTCTGCACTGCCCCCCTTCTTACTTTGAGAAGGGGGGCATTTTTTTGTGCTTATTCGTTGATGATTAATTGATTTGACCAGTAACGAATCACAACCTCGAACATGCTGTTGCCGATTTGGAGGGGAAGCGTTTGGTCTGTGTCATCATGAAAGGTGAGCATATGGTGCCGCTCTTCGCGTCGCCAGGTGGCTTCATACATCAAGCCATCACGGAAGATCATGGCGGGGCCGTTGCCCCATACTTGAATTTCGATGGATTGGGCGATGCACTCACCTGCCTCGTTGGTATATACGCAGATATCGGCATTGACATGGGGGGCAAAGATGACCACAACGTTTTGGAAGTTGACCTGTTCGTCGGTATTGGCGTCGCGGTGAATTTCGCCGTCGGTCCAGCGCCAATAACGGCCGTTTTCCGGCTGATACTCCCAATCGGCCACCACATCGCCAAAATCGACTGTGAATTTGGTGACAGGCTGCCCTCCTTCTGGGGGGATAGTGCTAAAGGCCATGTGATTGTGTAACTGAGGTGGATGTTCTAAATCACGCGCTGCCAAAGCATTGTGCAGTCCGACTGGATCAGCGTAAAAAGTGTGTTCAGAGGGGATGTCGGGGTTGTCTATACGGTAATACCCTTCTTCATTGGGACGCAAAATCTGGCCCCCAATATCAGAACGGAAAAGCCGCTGGGAGACGACAGGATGGGAGCCGGAATAGCAAAAGGCGGCATCGTACATGGCTGGAATTTCCTTGTCAATGAGGCGGCCGCTGCGGATGGGGCCAATGGCTGTGGGAAGGTCACTGTAGAAGATGGCTGTGAAGCGGCTGATGACCCATAGGGTAATGTGTTCATACACGATGTCGGCGCTGTTGATACCCGCCTGGGGGCGAGTATATTTGCCCGGATAGTTGGACAGTTTGCAGGCAATGGGGCGGCGTTGCAAGGCACTGGTATCAGCCACTCGTTCACCCGTGAGTGGATTGCGTGTCTCACCGAAGTCAGCCTGGGTGAGCAACGTGACGATTTCGGGGGTAGGTGTGAAATCCGGGGTGGGGATGAGGGTGGGTGTGGGCGGTGGGGTAAGGGTAGGCGGTGGTGGCAGGGTGGGTTCAAGGGTGGCGGTGGTGGCTAAGGTGGGGGGAACGGCCGTATCGGTTGCGGTTAGAGTTTCGGCGGTGGTAGTTGTAGGGGAAACGGCCGTGTTTTCTGTTTCCTGTACTATCTGATCATTTTGACAGGCAAATAGAGTAAATATCAGGATCAACCACAACAAGTGCAGTTTGATTCGCAAAGATGTCGTCGTCATTCTTTTCTCCAAATTTAGTCAGAAGTCTGAGAATCATAGCTACATTTGCGAATTTTTCCATAACATGCAAGGGAATTGTAATCGGGCATAAGATGTTGATTCGAGCTACGAACCCGGTTGCATAGCACAGCGGAAGCCTACATTTTGCACATTAATTTTGGCAGGTGGGCTGGAACGACGCATTGTTGTGCGTAAAAAAGTAAAGTTAGTCGTCCAACTGCCGCCACGCATGATCTTGTGTGTTCCAATAGCTGGACCTGGCGGATCTGTTTGCTCTGACAATGCATAAAGACCATACCAATCATTAACCCATTCCCACGCATTGCCTGCCATGTCAGCAGTCTCTACCCAACTAAGACCAGATGGATAATTGCCGACAGGTGATGTTTGGAGAAAGCCATCATCTATATTCACATCGCTCCAGTTGTAGAAACAAGAACTATCACAATAATTGGCTCGGTTGCCACTAAATTCATTACCCCAAGGATAAATAAGGTTATTTTCACCCCGTGCCGCATATTCCCACTGTGCTTCCGTGGGCAACTGCCCCCCAACCCACTGACAATAAGCGTTGGCACCATACCAGCTAACGGCCATGACCGGGTGATCTGCAAGACCCGCTTTTGATTGGAATTGGCCGTTCACCTCTTCAATCAAAACAAAGTCTGAATCAAGATGCAGCCAATTGTCACCTCCCTCCGTTTGATTGCCAAAAATGTTCAAGAAATGAGAAAATTGGGCATTACTGACCTCGGTTTGGTCGAGCCAAAAAGAGCTAACAGTTACAGGATGTTGAGGCAATTCATCGTCATAATAGTCATCGTCACAATTAAAGCCTGATACATCTTTAACACACTGTAAAATCGCATTATCCAAATCATCTTCTGTACTGCCCATCATAAAGCGGCCACCTGGAACATAACGAATAATCATATCATCAATAGGGCGACTTAAAGTATCCCCTAATTCTGCTATAGCGGGTGGCTGAACCGGCAAAGGAGTTGAGGTAATAGTAGGTATTAGTGTCTGCGTTGGAGGTAATGCCGTATGAGTTGGAGCAATTGTCGGCGGACCAGGGGCAGCCACATAGGCAATTAATTCTTTATATACATCGCCATTTTCCCAGGCTGTCCTTATAAATAGGGGGTTGGAATTATTCAGCGCAATTTGTAGACGTGCCAACCAATAATTACCTATGTCCTCAGCTAACTTTAAGTTATGCAAGGCCTGCAAATCATCCAATGCTTCGATGAAATTTTCACCGCTAATATAGGCAATAGCACGATCATAATACAGGGCAGGATTGTTTTGATTAGAATTGAGACCAAGGCTGTATTGTTTGATAGAATTGACATTATCACCATTGTTATAGAAATGACGACCATTTAATAAAAAAGCAATCTCATCAGATAAGAGTGTGGAGTGACCACTTGATAATTCAAGACCATTCTTCATAGCCATGAGCACATCGTTGTTTGCTGGTGTATTTTCAAGTTTATAATATGTTCCTACCACAACAATGCGCACCCATTCAGCTATTTCTTGATCTTCAGGGACCAAGAATAAAGTCGTTTGCACAGTAGTATTACGGCTAAAAAATAAGGAACGCGCCTCGCTTTCAAACCCCTCTAGCTGAAATAACCCACTTAAACAACCCAATTGCTCTTTGTTATTTGCCCCGGCCAAAAAACAAGTGGTGAACTGTTGAGCAATAGCTTCATTTGTTTGCTGTTGCTGGAATCTTATGTACCATAAGATTAAGAGGGCACTAATAACGACAAAAATCACCAAAAGGATACCAGCAGTTGTCATGAATTTGCGCCATTGTTGCACATTGATACGTGGCAAATGCTCCTGTATCCATTGGCGATTGAAGACTTGGCGATAAATCTCGTTACGAACATTAAGATACTTATTTTCAACGCGGACTAGCCCAGAAAGGATAAGGAGAGAATGGGCTAAAGATTGTTTATTAAGCGTGATTTCTTGTCCTTTATATACTTGTTCATAAATTGCCAGAGCCTCTAGCTTGCAGGAGCTATTCAGAATAAGATCGCGCACAAAACGAATGTTAGATTCCCCTTGGGCTTCTTCAGAGAGGAAAAGCTGCTCAATACGATGATCAATCGCATCATCTGACCAATCATTTGCTGGTGACTTAACTACTTCTAAACAAAGCTTCTGGGTTAAATAGGGATGCCCATTGGTCCAATGAAAAATTCGCTTAAAGATATTACTACCTTGTCGCCTAAAGATTTGCGTTAAGCCTTGTCGCAAAATACGAGCATCTATTGTACTAAATTCTTGTAAAGCGATCTCATGACCGATGTTGAAAGGAGTCCGTTCCTGATTGTTGATTAGGTCGGAGGGAGAAGCGGCTCCCAGTAAAACAAAACTGATGCGCCCTAATTCTGGCGTACGGGTACGGCCGTTATACAAAGCGCGTATAGCCGCGAAAAAGTCATCGCGAAATTCTAAATTGAGGGTAGAATCAATCTCATCTATAAAAATAACAATACGGCCGTCCGTCTCCCTCAAAATGACATCCTGCACAAAATAACCAAAACGTTGTGGCTGACCAAGTGCTGCCTGTTGCTGCCACCAAGTTTCAGGATTGATCGAAAGATTCAAGCGACGCTGTAACTCGGTCAAGATGCCCAGATAAAATTCATCAATAGCTACAGTACCAATTTCAGTGAGGTCGACGATGGCTGTATGAACACCTTGGGCTTGCAAACGCGTAGCCGTTCTCACCATTAAACTCGATTTACCCATCTGCCGTGGGGTCAAGATATAACAAAATTCACCAGCCACAGTCAAACCCAATAACTCATCATCCGCGGGGCGTTTGACATAGGAGGGCACATTAGGATTAAGCGTCCCACCAGCTACAAAGAATTCTGTTTGCACAGATGAAGGGTTCATAGAAGTTTAGATTTAAAATATCTCTGATACAATTCACAACGACAGCGAAAAATAGTGCCGCTACCTCGTATCAGACCTGCGCTCAGCAAGCGATGTAGCACACGTTCATCTTGGCAGCGATTGGTTTCGATGATTTGTCTGAGAGCCATTTGCAGCTCTGGTTGTTTGCTAATGGCCCAGTATAGTCGCCGCAAATGGCTGCCAAATGGACCATTGTCAGCCAATACATCACGCGCCATCGTCCCCATCATCTTCTTGTAGAAAAATTGGCGAGTTAAAAAAGGATGTCCTCCGAAAAACCACGTGATCCCAGGGACCTTTTTTTGTGCGATTGGTTTAGGATGCAGAGTGTTAAGATAAGCCACCTGCTCCACTGTAAAATCCTGTAGCTCAATCATCTGCCCCACGTTAAAGGGGGATTGGTTAATATTATCAATGAGGAGATATGGTTCGGTTGATATCACAAGGAGAATATGTAGCTTTTCCCATACTTCATATAAGGCACGGCGATTATGCCACGAACGCAACATACCAAAAAAGTCACGATAAAATTCCGTTTGTAGCAAGCCGTCAGCTTCATCAATAGCCAAGATAATCGGTTTATCGAATACTTTTAGCACATGATCCTCTAAGAAATAGGTCAATTTTTTCTGGGGGCTAAGTGAACCCTGCCAGCTTTTTTGAAGTGGGTCCATATCTAGACCTAATTCGTAGGCAATGGTCTCACCAAATTCCCGCAAGAATATGTCTGGTGAATTAAGAGCATCTTCACCTAAATTTTGCAGATCAAAGAAGACCGCTTTGGCTTTATGCTGGGTGGCAAAGTGGAGGCCACGCATAAGGAGTGAAGTCTTTCCCGTTTGGCGAGGGGCACGAATAGTAACAGTTGTGCCACGCTGCATCAGTTCCCGTTCCAAAATGTCATCGGCCGTTCGTCTGATATAGAATTTGTCACTAGGACGCATAGCACCACCAGGCGCATGCAAGCTACGTGGATCGAATTGAGGCAAAGGGTTAGCAGAAATCTGAACGTTGTTGCTTATATTACCATCCGTTCCTATGTGTTTCTGTTCCGGAACTTTGATGCTGATCAGCGGTTTGTCTGGCAAATGGCCGCGCATAGCAGCTAGAATTTCGGCTGCAATACGGTCGTTATCCCCTTCATTCTCCCAAACCACATATTGTAGAGGATTAATAGAAACATCAATGGCATAAGGCAGCAACTCTTCAAAATTCATGCGCACTGGCAATGTCTGAGGGTAGCCCTGCTGCCGACGGTAATTGGCAGCACGTAGCACTTCCGCCTGAATCATTTCTGAATCGGCCGATTCGTTAGAGAGCAGCACTACCATGAAATCGGCCGCCTGGATTTCCCTGTCAATCTGCTCCAACCATTTGGTCCCTGTCCGCAAATTGGTATCAATAAATACATAATAGCCCCGAACTGACAGATATTGATTGAGATATTGGGCTAAGGCCGCGTCAGTGGCTATATGACGCTTATAGGCAACAAAAATGCGTCCCAAATGAGGCCAAGATGCCTGTGGTCGATGTTTATGACATAGTTGGACAAGGTCGGGAATGCGATCTTCACGATCCATTCTGGCAACTAGCTCACGCGCATTGCCATCTCTAGCACGACCTAGCAAGCTATCATAATCTACGCCCAAGTCAAAACATAAAGTGCGTAATTCATCCTCATTGAAGTGCTCAATGATATTTTGCCGTAACTGCGCTAGATATGATGTTGTCACCATCAAATTATCAACCCTACACTGATATGGCAGACTATGTGATTATACAGGATGTTCTAGCACTGGCAACGCCTATTGGATCTATTATAACTCAATTTCGTCTAGAGAGATAAGGCCTTGTTTGAGAGCGGCGATGACGGCTTGGGTACGCTGGTTTATTTGTAGTTTGGAGAGGATGTTGCCCACGTGGGTTTTGATGGTTTCTTCGCTGACGACCAACTCGGCCGCAATGGCCCGATTGGTTTTGCCATGGGCCAGTTGGCGCAAGACGGTGAGTTCACGTTGGGTGAGGTCGGAGGAGACGGCCGTTTCCCCCAGCACCTCCTGTAACACAGACCCAGCAATGGCGGGATCGAGCATGGATTGGCCTTTGGCAGCGGCACGAACGGCCGTTAGTAGCAACTCTGGATCAGCATCTTTACGTACATAGCCAATGGCTCCGGCACGTAAGGCCGCAATCACCCGCGCCTCATCCGTGTGGGCAGTTAGCACTACCACTTGAGTGTGGGGTGAAAGTCGACGCACCTGGCGTGTGGCCTCAATACCATCCATGCCCCCCGGCATCAGTAAATCCATGATGACCACATCGGGCAACCAGCTCTCTAAGTGGGCTAAACAGGCCTCACCACTGGCAGCTTCACCAACGACCACAATGTCGGTAAAGGATTCTAAATAGGTGCGAATGCCGCGCCGGACAACGGTGTGATCGTCTACAAGGATAAGGCGGATGGGGCTCATGGGTAGCTGGGGGCGAGGCATTCGGGAGACATGGTTTTGTGTTTTACCAACGCAATATCCAAATGCCTCGCCCCTACATTATTTTACCTTTCGTCTGCTGAGAAGTTTGATGATGAGCAGAGCGATGCCCATTAGGACAGCAGACACGAGGAGAATAGCAGTTAGGAGGGTAGGTTGCAACCAGTAGAGCCGCTGGATTTGGTCGATGAGGGGAAGGGCGGCCTCTGCTGTACTTTCTGGCGTAAGCGGCGCAATAGAAGGAACGCTAATTTGGATAAGCCCCAGAGCCACAGTGGGGGTAATCATCATGGGCAATGTTATGGCCAGGATGCTGCTGAAAAAAATGGTAAGGGCGTGTGATAAGCGGCGGCGAGAGAATGCAACTTTATCGGCTTTTTCGATAAGAGGGTTGCGCCGATTGGTGGACAGAAAGATGACAATACCCAAAAGGTAGATGAATAAAGCCAATTCAAATTCACGTTGCCAAGCAAGAATGAAGGGAAGCAGAACTGTGAGCCAAGAGACCCCTTCGGCCACCCAGACACCCTCGCGCCACAAAGGGGGGAAGCTTTTGACGGTTTGGTTGGCGTGCCAGAGAAGGAATAGGCTAAATGACAAGTTGATGAGGAAGCCAATGAGAGCGTAACTGGCAAAGAGTGCAGGCCAGACTGCACCAACAATAATGGGAAAGACGGCCGTTACCAACACAGCCGTATACACCGTACCCACATAATCGCGCTGGGCAACGGCCGTTGCATAACTATGCCGAATGCGCCATAAGACCCAGGTATGCAGGATAAGTGACAATAGATAGATGGTAAATGTTGTAAAAACGGGCCAAAAATCTATGCCTGTAACGGGTAGAGTCAGAAAGTACCCATCAACGGCAAAATCAGCGGCAGCCTCAGCTACCTGTTCGCCCAACAAGCTAAAAATGGCGACGGTGAAAAAGAGTGAGAACAAGCCGATGAGGTGGGCGGCGTTGGTGATAAGCGGTAGGAGTGAGTGCAATGATGCCCAACGTTCAGGGTCGTGGGTGGGCCGAGGACGTGCCATAAAGCCACCTATTGCGCCAAGTAGGACGGCGGCTATAAAGACAAGCCAGAAGCTGCCATAAACGGCCCAAATGTTGCCCGTGACGGATTCAGAAAGATAGTACAGAAATTCTGATGTGGTTTGAGCGCGGGTGAAGCCACGCTGGATGAGAATTTGGCTGCCCCAGACACTGGCAGCCGAGCCGCCAATCATGAAGTAAGCGGTGAGGCCAATGATGCTGCCAGCTATGGCTCCGGCTAGACTGTTTTGGCGGCGGGTTGTTAGCGGCAATTGTTTGACGGCCGTTGTGCTGATGATGATTGTGAGCAGAACGGCCGTTATGATGCTAGGAATGATGAACAGATCGAGTCCAGTTGGCCAGCCAGGGACAAAGTGACCGATTAAGAGATTGTATAGCGGGTAAAAGAGAACGGCCGTTACGGCCACTCCCCCTCCAAAACTAACGAGACTAAAACGATTGAGGGCGTGATCGGGTTTGATCATTTCTTGCTCCTTGGCTTCTATGATGACATCTTCTAGGGGGAGAATGATTTGTATTTTAGCGCCTTGATTTGGTGCAGTGGTGATGTACAGTTGACCGCCTATCTCTTGCACTCGTTGGCGCATATTGCCCAGACCCATACCAGAGGAGACGGCCGTTTCATCGAAGCCTTGTCCATCATCTTGGATTTCTAAGAGGAGACTAGGTCGCTTCGCTTCTGGAGACTGGAGACTGTTTCCCTCCAATCTCCAATCTCCAGTCTCCAGTCTCAATTTGACCTGCCCCGCCCGTGCATGCCGTGCCACATTGCTCAGGGCTTCTTGGGCAATGCGGAAGAGGGTTTCTTGGGCGCCAAGGGGAAAGTGTTCATCATTAGGTAAATCACCAATGTCTACCAGTACTTCGGCTCCGGTGCGATAGCTGAGGGCTTCACACTGCTCTCGCAAGGCTTGCACTAACCCGACCTTGGCTAGAGGTTCGGGGGAAAGCTGCTGCAAAAGGGCATTCATCTCTACCAGAGCCGCCTTGGCACTGCTGCGAACATCGCCTAAAGCGGTTATGGCCCCGGCCATATCTTGCGTCAGCCGCTCCTGGGTAGCAGCAGCACTGACATTGATGCTAAATAGCTGCTGTTTGATAGAGTCGTGCAAGTCACGGGCTAGGCGGTTGCGGGTTTCTTGAGCAGCGGCTTCGCTAGCTTGCTGCATTTGACGTTCGCGCAGGTGGGCAAACGGCCGTTCCCGATCAACCAATATTTTTAATTTAGCCATAATGCCGGACAGAGGGCCAAATCCTTTTGTGGGTAGGTCAGGGATGGGCTGAACGGCCATTAGCCGTATCAAAGCCCAATCCAACATACGTAAGCTACGCTGTAAATTGAGATTGAGGATGAGGCCGAGTAAGCCCATAGCAATCATGACGACAATGATCTGCCAAATAGGATTGAATCGTTCTAGAGTGTTGAACAGGATGATGCTGGCCAGGCCTATCAGAAAGTGGCTTAAAAAAAGCTGGGCGGCCAGGGCTACGCTCATTTGGTTGGGATCTTGTATCTTGTCCATAAGAAAACCTCCGTACAGAACACAGCTTAGATCACACCTGATCCTTTGTCATGGCACAGGCACGGGATTTATGTCTCCCCCATTTGGGGGAAATGGTATTGGCGCATTGGTTTTAATGGGGTACGCCATCTAGGAAGGTAGCGCGGAGGGCAACAACCAGCCGCTCGTAGGCATGGTGTTGGCCACTAGAGCGCTGGTTTGCTGCTGATGATGGCGAAACGGATCATGGCACTGAAGAAACGGCCGTCTGCTACAGTTTCCTCCATATAAAGGGAAGTCTGGTTGCTGGGCTTGTACAAATTTTCACATTCTTGACAAAGGTATGTTTGGTTCGTATATTACTTAGACGAACGTTCGCCCGAACGTTCTTGTTGTAGAGAAGAGATTGCAACCGAGACGAGAGAGGAAAATGCCACGAGTGACCCTGAAGGATGTGGCAGCTGAGGCTGGCGTTAGTTACCAAACAGTGTCTAAGGTGATTAATGGTATCGCCCAGGTTGCCCCAGAAACGGAAGAACGCATCTGGCAGGTGGTACAAAACCTAAAGTATCGTCCCAACTCGGCCGCCCAGAATTTACGTACACAAGCAAGTAATGCCATTGGTTATGCCTGGCATATGAATAGATCGCGTGATTGGCATCCGATTCAGGAGTGGTTTTTGCACAGCATGACGGGGGCAGCTGAGACACATGGCTATCTGGTTACGGTGTTTAACAGTTCAGGGGAAGTGACTGAAAGTGATGTGAAGCCCTATGCTGACTTGTTTGCTCGGCAAAAAGTGGACGGCTTTGTGGTGTCGGATACGATTGGGGATGATCCTCGCATTGCCTTTTTGATGCAAGAAAAGATTCCTTTTGTGGCTTTTGGTCGATCTAATCCGGATTGGGATTTTTGCTGGGTGGATGTGGATGGCCGTCATGGCATCCAAGCCACCATCGCTCATTTGTTAGAAAATGGGCATCGTCGTCTTGGCTTTATTTCCTGGGAGAAGGATTTTTCAGCAACAGGTGAGTATCGGATAGAAGGCTATCGGCAAGGCTTGGTTCAGGCTGGTATTGAAATTGACCCTGATTGGGTGGTGCGAGACTTGGATGTTTCCACAACTGGCGCAGATGGTATCCGTCATTATTTAACTTTGCCGCCAGAACGCAGACCTACGGCTGTTATCTGTGCCAGTGATCAAATTGCTATTGGGGCTATCCATGCGGCCCAGGATGCCAATTTACAAATTGGACGAGAGATTGCTATTACAGGTTATGATGACATTCCCATTGCTAAATTTTTGAACCCCCCTCTGACGACAGTAAGCCAGCCCATTGATGCAGTCGGAGAATGGGTGGTCAAGCTGTTGCTGCAACAAATTGAAGGTAAGCCGATTGAGCAAAAAGGCATCTTGTTAAAACCGGAATTAGTTATTCGACAATCTAGTAATTATCGAGTAGTTGGCTGAAACGATGCTGAAAGCAGTGATTTTTGATTTAGATGGTGTCCTCACCGATACGGCCGAATATCATTATCTGGCCTGGAAACGGCTGGCGGATGAAGAGGGATTGCCATTCGACCGAACTGCCAATGAACAGTTACGGGGAGTGGCACGGCGAGAATCATTGCTGGCTATTTTGAACGGCCGTCCTGCTACTGAAGCCCAAATTGAAGAGATGATGGCTCGCAAAAACGCCACTTATCAAGCAATGTTGAGCCAAATTTCACCAGCCGATTTGCTGCCCGGTGTGGTTGAATTATTAGCTCGCTTGGATGAGGCTGAGGTTCCTTATGGGGTGGCTTCGGCCAGCAAAAATGCGCAAGATGTCGTCACCCGCTTGGGCATTGCCTCACGGTTGGCAGTGATTGCTGATGGTCACAGTGTGGCACGTCCTAAACCAGCCCCTGACCTATTTCGGTTTGCAGCGGCCCAATTGGGCCAGCCAGCCAGCCAATGTTTGGTGGTTGAGGATGCGGCAGCGGGTATTCAGGCGGCTTTGGCGGCGGGAATGCCTGCTTTGGCCCTGGGGCCAAAGGGGCGGTTTGAAGAAGTGAACGGCCGTTTTATGCATCGCGCTGATTTGCAAGGGATGACGTTGGCAGAGTTGCAAACGGCCGTGCAGCCTGACCCTGATTGGATTGTCACTGAAAGTGGCTTTGACTCGACAACCCAACATCACAAAGAGACAATTTTCACCATCGGTAATGGCTACTTTTGCAGCCGAGGCAGCTTTGAAGAAGGCTATCCGGCTGAATCAGCCCTCACTTTTGCCCATGGCATTTTTGATGATATGCCCATTAGCTTTACGGAACTGGTAAATCTGCCTAACTGGTTGGATTTGCGGTTGACAGTGAATGGACAGCTGTTCCGACTGGATCAGGGTGACGTTCTTCATTTTGAACGCCAATTAGATATAAACACCGGTGTTTTGCAGCGGCATGTATTGTGGCAAGCTCCGAGTGGCGTGATTCTCGATCTTTATTTTGAGAGGTTTGCCAGTTATACGCAGCAGCATATGGGGGCGATGAGGGTGTTGGTAACGGCCGTTAACCAGGCCTGTCACCTCACTGTTCAGGCAGGCATCAACGGCCATGTGGCCAATGGCGATCTGTTGCATTGGCACCATTTGGATCAAGTGAACAGTGACCAGTATGCAGTGAACAGTACTATTTGGTTGCGTAGCCAAACGCGCTATTCAGGAATTGAGTTGGGTACAGCGGCCATTTTGCAAACAACGGCCGATTTGCCTGTGATTTGTCAAGATTGTGTGGGGCAACCGACGATGGCGGCTGTTTGTGATTTAGAGGTTGGGCAAACTTGGCAAGTGGATAAGTTGGTAAGTTATGCAGCCAGCAGAGATAATGTTGAAGGAGCAGGGGATGTAAACGGCCGTGCCGTTGCCCTCCTGCAAAACCAAAGCTACGACCCTCTCAAAACCGCCCACCTTAGTGGCTGGCAGCAGATGTGGCACGATTGTGATGTTATCATCGAAGGTGACCACGAAGCTCAACTCAGTGTCCGCTTCAGTCTCTTTCAACTACAGATCGCTGCTCCTCGCTACGATGATCGTGTTAGCATTGGGGCTAAAACGATGAGTGGGCTAGGCTATCGCGGCCACGTTTTTTGGGACACCGAAATCTTCATCTTGCCCTTCTTCACCTTCACTCAACCCAAGATTGCCCGCAATTTGCTCATGTATCGCTATCACACTTTGGCTGGGGCGCGGCGCAAAGCGGCTGCCAATGGCTTTAGCGGTGCCCAGTACGCTTGGGAAAGCGCGACCACAGGTGATGAGGTGACGCCTACTTGGGTGCCTCACTTTGAAGATAAGACCCAATTGGTGCGGATTTGGACAGGCGATATTGAGGTCCATATAACGGCCGATATCGCCTACGCTATTATCCAATATTGGCAAGCCACAGGTGATGACGACTTCATGCTTGATTATGGTGCTGAAATTATTTTGGACACGGCTTGTTTCTGGGGCGATCGTGCCGAGCCAGAGCAGGATGAAAAGGGCCATAAACGCTACGCTATCGGTGATGTGATTGGCCCCGATGAGTATCATGAGCATGTGGATAACAACGCTTTTACCAACTATATGGCACAGTGGCATTTGCAGACGGCCGTGAGTCTATTACACTGGTTACAGCAGTCCTATCCCCAGAAAGCTGAGATACTCATCACTCAACTTGATCTGCACCCAGCACGTCTGAATCATTGGCACGAAGTCATAAAATATATTATTATCCCCTTTAATACCGAAGTAGGATTATTCACCCAATTTGACAACTTCTTTACCTTACAAGCGGTAGATTGGCCCCAATATGAAGGACGCACCAAGTCTATGCAAGAGATCTTGGGCATAGAGGGGGCTAACCAACATCAGGTTATTA
This sequence comes from Promineifilaceae bacterium (SeqCode), assembly GCA_965223555.1. Lineage (GTDB taxonomy): Bacteria > Chloroflexota > Anaerolineae > Promineifilales > Promineifilaceae > CBDCWU01. Next base: position 130,817 of record CBDCWU010000009.1, on the reverse strand, counting down.
AACAGGCAGATATCATTATGCTCTTATGCCTTTTCCGCGATCAGTTCGATCAAAAAGCCTGGCAAGTCAATTGGGATACCTACATGCCTCTTACAGACCATAGTTATGGTTCCTCATTAGGCCCTAGCTTTCATGCTTGGGCCGCCTGCGAAATGCAGAAACCTCAAGAAGCTTACGAGCATTTTATGCTCGCAGCCCGCGCTGACCTACGTAATATTCGAGGTAACGCCAGTGATGGCATTCATGCCGCTTCTGCTGGTGGTTTGTGGCAAGCCCTGGTGTTTGGCTTTGCTGGTCTTCGCCTCCATGGAGATAGCTACACCCTAACACCATGTTTGCCCGCCCATTGGCAACGATTAGCCTTCAAATTTTATCAACAAGGTCAGCCATATTCTATTGATATCTTAAATCCCCAAGGAGGTGAGGCCATAGAGCAAGTAACTTAATCAGATATTTCATCCAAATCACACAGTTTTAGTAACAAAAAATTTTAGTTTCGGAGGAGAAACAAACAAATGAAAAAACAAACTTTAATTTCATTGCTGTTAGTACTGATGTTGGCCCTGCTGGCTGCTTGTAGCAGCGGTGGTGCCGACACCGAATCTGGTGGCGAAGAGCAAGAAGTTCAAGCAACAGAAGCCCCTGCAGAAGAAGAAGAGATGGAAGAAGAGGAAGAGGCAGATTCTGGCGAAATTGTTGGACAAGAAGAAACCTCTCAAGAGGATACAACCGTTGTAGAAACCTCAGAATTTGGTGAAGCACCGATGTTAGCCGAAATGGTTGCTGCTGGTGATCTGCCCCCAGTTGCTGAGCGTCTACCTGTCAAAGATGATATTCAAGTTATTGAGCCAGTAGATGGCATCGGTCAGTATGGTGGCACCTGGCATAACCAAAGTAATGTAGAGACCATCAATAATATCAAAATGGTTCTCTATGATCCGCCTGTACGCTGGCGCAGAGACTATTCTGGTTATGAACCCGGTTTAGCTAAATCTTTTAGCTATAATGATGAAGGTACCGAACTAACCTGGGTCTTCCGCGAAGGCGTAAAGTGGTCTGATGGTACACCTTTCACCACAGCTGACCTCCAATTCTGGTGGGAAGATATAGCCACCAATGACGACTACAAAGTTGTTCAGGTGCCTTGGTGGGGTTTCAATACCGATGGGTCCAATATGGACGTTTCCTTCCCCGATGATTACACCATGGTCATGAAATGGGATACCCCACGCTGGGTTACTACCTTTATTGTGGCTCAGGGTTTCTGGGAGTGGGAACCCATGATCAAACCACGTCATTATCTAGAGCAATTCCACCCCACCTACAGCGATTCAACTTATGAAGAGTTTGAACAAGCTGATAAGTGGTACTTAACACCAGACTACCCAACCATCTTTGCTTGGTATGTGGAAAGTGTTACCCCTGGCGAGCGCACCGTGTTGGTTCGTAATCCTTACTATTGGAAAGTTGATCCAGAAGGGAATCAGTTACCCTACATTGATCGCATAGATATTGCCATCGTGCCTGATGAACAAGTACGTGTTTTGGAAGCGAGTGCTGGTAAATATGATGCTGCTTTCCGAGCCACAACGAACCCAACTGACATCCCTATCTTGTTAGAGCAAGCCGAGGATAATGGCTACCATCTGCATCAAGGTGCTGTCAATGGTGCCGGTGCTTGGCCGGGTTGGATTATTAACCAAAACTTTTCTGATGAAAGTGTGGAAAATTGGGAAGAAATTGGAGATCTCCTACGCGACAAGAATTTCCGCCAAGGTATTTCCCATGCCATGGATCGAGAGCGTCTGATTGATGTGGCTTGGGATGGCATTGGCACACCCAAGCAGGCAACGATTAGTCCTCAAGCCTGGCACTTCAACAGCTCGGAAGGGCAAGCTGTTTTCGAAGAATGGGCTAACGCCTATGCAGCCTATGATCCCGATTTAGCTAATGAATTGCTAGAGGCGGCCAACTTCACCGATCAAGACGGTGACGGTTTCCGTGACTTACCCAGTGGGGCTCCTTTCCAACTGATTCTCGATCTAGGTGATTGGGGTGGTGAGCGACTCTCTATTGCTGCCACCGAATCTTTCGCTGGTGATTTGGAAGCTATTGGCGTTAATGTCTTGGTCAACAACTTGATTGGACAACCTGATTGGCAATTGCGTCAAGATGAAGGCTTGTTCATGTTCCGTAACACCCACGCTTCTGAGCTGGATATTTGGACCTATCCTGATTGGTTATTCCCTCTGCGTAATAATCGTGCTTGGCCTCAAGAGGGTCGATGGCGGCAAACGGGTGGCGAGGAAGGTTGGGAGCCTGCTCCTGATAGCCCAGCGGCCCGTCTACAGGCTCTCTACGACCAAGGTCTAGCGACCGAAACGATTGAAGAGCGACATGCGTTAGTATGGGAAGCAGTTCAAATTCATCTTGAAGAAGGCCCCTTCACTTTAGGTGCCGCCGGTGATCAGCCCATGCCCGTAGTGGTTGGTGATCACTTCCATGGTATCCCGGACCTGGTTATTCTTGGCCCTTGGGCACCTGGCAGCCCTGGCAACTTGAATCCAGAACAGTTCTGGATGGATCAATAGGGCTTAGAGAAAATGGGCGGTGGGTAACTACCGCCCATTTTTTATAGAGGTCCATGTTCAGTAATCAGTATTCAGTAAACCAGACTGAGAACTGATTACTGACATTGATTACTGATTACTTCTAAGAAGAGGAGGTTGTTATGTTGTCATTTCTGATAAGACGCTTGTTTTATGCGGCAATCATGTTGGTGCTTGTCTCTTTTGTAAGCTTCTTGATTATTCAGCTGCCGCCCGGTGACTTTCTGACCCAGAAAATTGCCGAGCTAAGTGCCCGGGGTGATCGGAGTGCGGAATCCCGAATTGAAGAGTATCGGGCTCGTTATGGTTTAGATAAACCGCTGTTGACCCAGTATTGGATATGGGCTTCTAATTTTGCTAAAGGGGATTTTGGGGAATCTTTTGAGTATGAACGCCCCGTTTCGGAGTTGTTGGGTCAGCGATTTTGGCTGACTGTTGTTCTTGCTATTTCGACGTTAATTGTGACGTGGATGATTGCGATACCGTTGGGGGTGTATTCGGCCGTTAACCAATACTCGTTTGGTGATCAGTTGATCACCACGATCAGTTTTCTAGGCCTGGGGACGCCCGGTTTTCTCATTGCTCTCATTGTGCTTTATGTGGCTGTTGTAATTTTAGATATTGATGTCATTGGTCTATTTTCGCGTGATTTCCAAGATGCGCCCTGGAGTTTGGCTAAGGTGTGGGATTTACTTAAACATCTCTGGTTACCAGCCTTCATTGGTGCTGTCACGGGCACGGCTGGGCTCATTCGTATTATGCGTGGTAATTTGCTGGATACATTGGGACAGCCTTTTGTAGAAGCAGCCAGAGCCCGTGGTCTTAAGCATCGTACAGTCATTTGGCGACATGCCGTGCGCATGGCTATTAACCCCCTCATTGTTATTTTAGGTTCAGAGGCTTTACCAAATATCATTGGTGGTAATGCGTTAGTGGCTATTGTCTTAAACTTGCCCACAATGGGGCCTTTGTTTATCCAAGCCTTATTGACACAGGATATGTTTATGGCGGGGACGGTGTTGGTATTCATTGTCCTACTTTTGTTAGTTGGCAATATTTTGGTTGATCTTATTTTGGCTTGGATCGATCCGCGGATTCGCTTGGAATAATGACGGTGAATGAACAGGTTTTTGTCATGAAATGGGAGGCAGTTGCCCAGGGCTTCACATGATAATTGTTTGGAAGGAGAGGTGATGAAATGAGTGAGATGACAGCAAATGAGGCTAAACCGACTTGGGATGAACAAGAAAGTATTAGCCAAAGTTATTGGAATTTAGTCTGGGATAAGTTTAGGAAAAATAAGCTGGCCATTGTGGGGGCCATATTAATCCTTTTGTTTTTCTTGACTTGTTTGTTATTCCCCGAATTTTTTGCCCCTTATGGTGCTCGGCGGGAATCAAGCTTTATTGAAGCCCCCCCGGCAAGGCCCCATTTTTGGGATGCAGAAGGGAATTTTCAATTACGGCCGTTTGTCTACGGTTATAATGAGGAGATTGACCAAGCCATTCGCAAACGTATTTTTTCGATTGATACGTCACAAAAATATAACATTCATTTTTTTGTGCCGGCTGAGGAATATAAGCTATTGGGGCTTATTCCTATGAAACGCCATCTATTTGGTGTGCATCCCGAGGCAGATGTGGAGGAGGCCAATGTCTTTATTTTCGGTACGGATCGATTAGGTCGTGATCTCTTTTCCCGTATCTTGTTTGGTGGGCGCATCTCCTTGGTCATTGGCTTAGCCGGTGTTATTACCACCCTGATATTAGGCACAGTGCTTGGGGCCGTCTCCGGCTACTATGGCGGAACTGTAGACATGATTGTACAGCGCACCACTGAATTTTTAACCGCTTTTCCCCGTGAACCTCTCTTTTTGGCTATTGGTGCGGCCATTCCTGTCACTTGGGATCCGATAGCGGTCTTTTTTGGTATTACTATCGTTTTAGCCCTTATCCAGTGGGGGGGGTTGGCTCGTCAAGTGCGTGGTTTGGTGTTGGCTGGTCGTGAACAACAGTTTGTGCTGGCGGCACAAAGTTTCGGAGCTAGCGATCGACGCATCATTTTTCAGCACCTGATTCCCGGCACAATGAGCCATGTCATCGTAATTGCTACACTCATGATTCCAGGCATGATCTTGCTGGAAACAGCCCTCAGTTTTCTCGGTTTAGGCTTGCAACCACCGGTTGTAAGTTGGGGGGTGCTCTTGAGAGAAGTGAATAATGTGACCACGATCCGTTTTGCCCCGCATTTGTTGTGGACAGTACCTTTTATTATTACGGCCGTTCTCTCTTACAACATGCTGGGTGATGGCTTGCGTGACGCGATGGATCCTTATAGCAAATAAGTATAGAGAATGAGGAGATTAAAATGAGTGAAACCAAAAATGATGTCCTTGTAAGAGTGAGAGACCTCCACATCCGTTTCGATGTGCGAGATGGTATTGTAAACGCTGTGGATGGGGCCAATTTTACAATTAGACGAGGACGCACTCTAGGTGTGATCGGTGAAAGCGGCTGCGGCAAATCTATGACAGCCAAGGCCATTATGAATATGGTCCCCAAACCAGGTGAAATGACAGGTGAGATAACTTTCTTTAAGAGAAATGGCTCAAATGGAAGCGCAGTTATTGAAGAAATTCGTCTTGATCAATTAGATATAGACGGTGAAAAGATTCGGGAAATTCGTGGTGGTCATATTGCTATGATCTTCCAAGAGCCGATGAGCTCCTTGACACCCGTCTTTAGTGCTGGATTCCATATTATGGAAGCCGTCAACCTCCATCGTTATTTGCCCATCGACACAGTTGGCGAAACGATGAGTAAAAATATCCAAGAAAAACGGGGTGTAAGTGAAGAAGAAGCCCGCGAAATTGCCATTGACATGCTGCGTAAGGTGGGCTTGCCCAATGCTGAACAGCGGGTAGACAGTTATCCTCATCAATTGAGCGGTGGGCAGCGGCAGCGGGTGATGATCGCCATTGCTCTTTCGACTCATCCTGATTTGCTGATAGCTGATGAACCGACGACAGCCCTAGATGTCTCTATTGAATCCCAAATTTTAGACTTGATGCGCGAGCTACAAGACACAGTGGATATGGCTATCTTGTTTATCACCCATAATATGGGCGTTGTAGCTGAAATGGCCGATGACATATCGGTTATGTACATGGGTAAGGAAGTGGAGGAAGCTAGCGTTATTGAAATCTTTGAAAACCCTAAACACCCATATACCCGTTTGTTGCTAGGCTCTATCCCGGAAATTGGGGAAAAGAAGGAACAATTAGCTACGATTAAAGGCACGGTACCCAGTCCCTTTAATCTCCCTCCCGGTTGTGTTTTTCACCCCCGTTGCCCTGATTTTATGCCGGGCAAATGTGATGTGATCGCACCGCAGTATGCTCAATTGGAAGAGCGCCATGATGTGCGCTGCCTATTATATGATGTATGCTGGCCACAAACGGCCGAAGCGCAAGCCATCAAAGCAAAGGAGGCATGAGACATGTCTGACAATGGAGTAGCAAAAGATAATATTATTCTTGACGTAAAAGGATTGAAAAAATATTTCCCCGTCACTGGTGGTCTCATGCGTCGGGTCGTGGGTCATGTCAAAGCAGTTGATGATGTCAACTTCTTTGTCCGCGAAGGGGAGACCTTGGGCCTGGTGGGTGAGAGCGGCTGTGGTAAAACCACAGCTGGGCGTACTGTGCTTCGCTTATATGAACCAACAGATGGCACCATTATGTTTAAATCGCGTGCTCTGTCTAAAAGTGGCCAGCCTGAATGGGTTAACGTGCGAGAATTGGATAAGGCCCAGTTGAAACAGGTTTATCAAGACATTTCTATGATCTTTCAGGACCCAATTGGTTCCTTGAACCCACGTATGACGGTCTATGATATTATCACCGAGCCGCTTCTTATTCATGGCCTAATTGGCTCGGATACGGAAGATAAAGTGGTTGAATTGTTAAAACGTGTGGGTTTGCGCGCAGAGCATATTCGCCGTTATCCTCATGAATTTTCGGGTGGACAACGGCAACGTATTGGCATTGCTCGTTCGTTAGCCCTCAATCCTCAGTTGATTATTTGTGATGAGCCGGTGTCGGCGTTAGATGTGTCGGTGCAGGCACAGACGCTGAATCTGATGAATGATCTGAAGGAAGATTTCAATCTGGCTTATATCTTTATAGCCCATGATTTGAGTGCGGTGCAGCATATTTCGGATCGGGTGGCGGTGATGTATGTGGGGCGTATTGCGGAAATGGCTGAATCTATTGAGCTGTATTCAGCCCCACTGCATCCGTATACAGAGGCTTTGATGTCTTCTGTGCCCCGGCCAAATCCCCGTGTCAAGAAACAACGCATCATTATGGAAGGTGATGTGGCTGATCCGGGAAATCCCCCACCAGGTTGTTTGTTCCACCCCCGTTGCCGATATGTGCAGGAGCGCTGTAAGACGGAAGTGCCGGAACTACGTGAGATTAAGCCAGATCATTATGCAGCCTGTCACTTTGCTGGTGAACTAGAGTTGAAGGGTGTGGCTGTTATTTGATTGTAGGTGGGGATTGATGCCCCTGGGCGCTCTCCCCACATCCTCACCTTAATTTCATCATTGTTTCTCGTCCAAAAGCTGATTTGTTTGGAGGTGAGCTTGTGAAACGCCTGCTTGTTTTTGCTTTATTGATGCTGCTTTTGGTGGCTTGTGGTGGTGAAATGGCGACCACAGTTGTGGTCCCCACCGCCACACCCCAGCCAGTGGCCCAAGCTACAGAGGCAGAACCAGAAGCAACCGCTGCCCCAACTGAAACTCCCGAACCTCGCCCCACCGCCGAAGCTATCTGCACTTCTTTGGCTGATCTCACCACTGATCCGGCCCAACTGGGTTGGTGGAATGATGCTGTCTTTTATGAACTTTTCGTCCGTAGTTTTTATGACAGCGATGGGGACGGCATTGGTGACTTCAATGGTATTGTTGAGAAACTAGACTACCTCAATGACGGCGATTCCAATACGATGGATGATTTGGGCATTACGGCCCTCTGGCTGATGCCCATTAATGCCTCGCCCAGCTATCATGGCTATGATGTGACAGATTATTTTGCTGTGAATCCCGAATATGGCACGATGGCAGAGTTCAAGAATATGTTGGCGGCGGCGCAGCAGCGGGGCATTCGGGTGATTGTTGATCTAGTCTTGAATCATACCAGCACACAGCACCCTTGGTTTCGGGAGGCCAACAGCGATGTGAACAGCCCCTATCGCGATTATTACATTTTTGAGGAGTCTTCGCCCGGATTCAAAAGTCCTTGGGGCAGTGATGTTTGGCATCGCGCCGCTGACGGTGGCGTTTATTATGGCGTGTTCTGGTCAGGTATGCCCGACTTGAATTATACCAATCCGGCCGTCACGGCCGATATGAATGAAGTTATTCGTTATTGGCTAGAAGATGTAGGGGTAGATGGTTTTCGTTTGGATGCCATTAAACATTTGATTGAAAACGGCCGTATCCAAGAAAACACGCCCGCTACCCATGAATGGTGGCAAGGGTTCTATGACTTTTATACCGGTATCAATCCCCAAGCCTTCACCGTTGGCGAAGCCTGGTCATCTACCAATGAAGTGGTCAAATACATTGGCGATGAGGTCAATATTGCCTTTGAGTTCGATTTGGCTGGCGACATGATCCAGACGGCGCGGCGCGACACTAATTTGCTTATCACGGATAAGATGGTGGAAGTGACCCGTGAATTTCCTGCTCACCAATACGGCACATTTCTCACCAATCATGATCAAGATCGGGTAATGAGCCAACTATTGGGCAATGGGCAACGGGCCGAAACGGCCGCTTCCCTGCTGCTCACAGGCCCCGGTGTACCTTTCCTTTATTATGGTGAGGAAATAGGACAAAGTGGCCGTAAGCCTGATGAAAACATCCGTACCCCCATGCAGTGGTCGGCCGAAGCGGCTGCTGGCTTTACAACAGGTGAACGACCCTGGCGTAGCCCACAGGCTGATTTTGATGAGGTCAACGTGGCAACCCAAACGGCCGATCCCAACTCCCTCCTCAGCCATTATCGCCGTCTCATCCAGGCCCGCAATCAGTATGAGGCTTTGCAATCGGGTGATTGGCAGGAGATGCCAGTCGACCATGGCAAGCTCTATGCCTTTTTGCGACGCACGGCTGATCAAACCTTACTCGTCCTCATCAACTTAGGCGATGAACCAATTTCGGATTATCGCTTTTGTCTGCACGATGGTGGCTTGAGCGTAGGGACGACCGTAGAAATTCTACAAAATAGCTCCACCAATGAGCCTACCCTTACAGCCACTGGTGGTTTCGAGAGCTATACTCCCATTGATGAATTAGCCCCTTACAGCACCTATATTGTGGAGCTGAAATAAGACAGTAAGCAGTGAGCAGTGGTCAGTACGCAGCGATCAGTATACTGTTTACTGCTTACTCAATGAGTATGCCTGACGCCCTCATCCCCCTCATCCGCTACCATTTCTCCAACGGCCGTATCCAACTCACCCCCATCGCTACAGGTAAATTCAACCACTCCTATTGGGTGCAGGTGGATGAGCAAGAGCTGGTGCTGCGCATCGCCCCGCCAGATGAGGCCGTATTTGTCTTCTATGAGTATAAGATGATGCGGCAAGAGCCGGAGCTTCATGCCCTATTACGACAGAAGACGACTGTGCCAGTGCCTGAAATTATCTTGTTTGATGAGTCGCAAACGCTCATTGATCGGGATTATATGTTGATGCGACGATTGGGGGGACGGCCGTTTAGTGAAGCTTCTCATCTCGATCATGGTCGCGTGCTAAGACAAGTGGGTCAATATTTGGCCCAAGTGCATGAGCTAACGGCCGATCGGCATGGCTATCTCGGCGCCCACCGGCCCATGAAGCCCCAAAACAGTTGGGTCGATGCCTTCGTCATCATGTGGCACAAAATGATTGACGACATTGTGGGGGTGGGCCATTATGACGACGAAGAGAGCCGCTATCTACGCCACCTACTTGATAAATATTTATCGCTCTTTGATCGCCCCGTCACTTCACGCCTACTGCACATGGACATTTGGGGCCAAAACATCTTGGTAGATGACAGTAGCACGGTGACTGGGCTGTTGGATTGGGATCGGGCTTTGTGGGGCGATCCTGAAATTGAGTTCGCCGTGCTGGATTATTGTGGCATTGCCCAACCTGCTTTTTGGCAAGGGTACGGCCAGCCCCGTGATGAATCGCCAGAAGCACAAGTGCGGCAGCTATTTTATCTACTATATGAGTTGCAAAAATATATTGTGATTCGGCACGGCCGTTCCCATGATCCTGCTGCCGCTAGACAGGTGAAACAGCAGGTATGGCAGCTTGTCAGTCGTTTGTCTTGAGTAGACTTATCGGCTCTGGTCTAAGTGCTGTAGAGCTTGTTGCACGCGCTCATCCACCTCTTTTACTTCACGAGGGATGTTTTGCAGAGCGGCTTGGGCTTCGACGATACTGAAGCCGAGCGAGGTAAGGACATCTATCACATCGGCATCGACATCGCTGACGAGGGGAACGGAGGTGGACACGGCCGTTAAATCCAGCTTGTCGCGTAACTGGAACATAATGCGATCGGCCGTTTTCTTACCAATGCCCGGCACACGTTGCAGAACGGCCGTTTCCTCTCGCATAATGGCACTTTTCAGCAACTCCGGGCTAAGAGTAGACAAAATCGCCAATGACACCTTGGGGCCAATACCACTAATGCCAATCAGCACCTCAAAAAGCTGCAAATCCTCATCCGTCTCAAAGCCATAAAGCGACAAGGCATCTTCGCGCACAATAAGGTGGGTATGGAGGCGCACGGAACGGCCGATACCCCCCACATTCTCCATTACCGTCTTGGGAACAGTCACCCGTATCCCCACCCCGCCCACACCTACCACTAAGCTGGCATCTTCAATTTTGAGGATTGTTCCGCTGAGAGAGGCAATCATGGCGTATTGTATATTGCGTAAATCCGTTCTGGAGTACGTAACATGTAATCTATTTCATTCATAAAGTGATTCAAAATGGTGATAGTGATAATGGGTAATGGCCACTGCCAGGCCATCAGCAGCATCGTCAGGGCGGGGTGTTTCTTCCAGGTCAAGCAAATTACGGATCATCAACTGTACTTGGGCTTTGTCGGCCTTGCCATAGCCAGTGACCGCATCCTTGATTTTGGGTGGCGAGTATTCGCCAATAGACAAACCCGCATTGGCCAGGGCTAACAACAAGACCCCCCGTGACTGACCTACTGTGATGGCTGTGGTAATGTTACGGCCAAAAAAGACTTCTTCAATGCCAGCCGTGTCCGGCTTATATTCGGCAATCAGGTCACTTAATTGCTGATAAATAGATTGCAGACGAGTGGGCATGGGATCTTTGGCTGGGGTGGTGATTACACCATAGGCAACGGCCGTTAAACGGCCGTCTACCACATCTACCACCCCATACCCCGTCGTCGCTGTTCCCGGATCAATGCCTAATATCCGCACAGTAATTACTTTCTATGCTCCCTCTATTGCTGCAATCGCTTCATCACTAATTTCCAAGGCCGTGTATACATTCTGTACATCATCCAAATCCTCCACCTTTTCAATCACCCCCATCACTTGCAACGTCTGTGCTTGTTCCAACTCTACCGTGTTACTTGGCTCAAACACCATTTTGGCTTCATCAATGGTGATGCCAGCCTCTTCCAATGCCTTCTGTACTGCTTGGAAATTTTCGATTTCTGTAAAAATCTCTGTCACTTCATCAAATTGAATGTCATCAGCACCGGCATCGGCCGCAATCATGAACAGATCATCCTCATCCACCTCTTCAGTGATGGTGATGTAGCCCTTGCGTGAGAATTGCCAAGATACAGCCCCGCTCTCTGCCAAATTGCCGCCAAATTTATTGAACACATGGCGTACTTCGGCTACGGCTCGATTACGATTATCTGTCACGACCTCAATTAACATACCAACACCATGTGGGGCATAGGCTTCGTACATAATTTCAAATAGCTCGCCCCCCTCCAATTCGCCCGTGCCTCGTTTGATAGCCCGGTCAATATTGTCATTGGGCATATTATCCGCTTTGGCCTTGGCAATAGCTAAGCGCAAACGGTTATTAAAATCGGGATCACCACCGCCCTCGCGGGCTGCAATCGTGATTTCCTTCGCCAGCTTGGTGAACAGCTTGCCCCGCTTGGCGTCAGCTGCCCCTTTCTTGTGCTTAATGGTGGACCATTTAGAATGTCCAGACATATTATTTTCTCCAACAGATAAATGAATTTTGACCTTGATTATATCTCAAACAGGTCAATTGGCGCATGGTCTGATTTACGAACGGCCGTTGCCCGCATCACAATTCCCCGCAGAGAAGCCTGAGCTGCTAGCGTGCGTTGGTCGGCAACCTCCCAAGCAATGGGTTTTCTTATTTGGCTGAGGCGGTGCGGCTCCTTAAGCAAAATCAGAGCCAAAATAGTGGCTGCTGTCATTAATCCACCAGCGATGAGGAAAATGCCTTGCGCGTCAGTGATGCGGCTGGCAACGATGACCAGCAGCGGCCCCAGCACCCCACCCAAAGCCAACGACGACTCTTTGATGCCCACCACACGCGAGCGGTGTTGCTCGGCGGTGATATCCAGATAAAAGGCACTGACGGCTGGCCCCAGCAAGGCAGCTCCAAATCCCGCCACGGCCGCGACACCCAAGACAGCATAAAAATTGCTAAAGTAGACGAGGCCAAAGTAAAAGGTAGCGTTCAAAGCGACACCCATAACAATGATGGGTTTACGGCCGTATCTATCACTCAACTGCCCCAATCCTGCTTGCCCCAGCACCATGGCTAACCCATATACACCGACGACGATCCCAAATTGCACTGTTGACCAACCATACACATCGTACAGATAGAACACCATTTGTGGCTCGATGAAGGCGAAGGCGAAGGTGTTGGCAAAGTCGAGAAAAAGCAATGTGCCAAAAATGTAAAGCGGATTAGGTAGTGAAGCCCAGAGAGATGTGGATTGCGTGGGAGCCATGGCTGCTTCCCGTCGCCGTCGCAACATTTCACGGCGGCGTAGCTGAGGTGTGCGCGTTTCGGGAACAAGAATGCTAGCGGCGATAAGGGCAATGAAGGCGAAAACGGCCGATGCCACAAAAGGGGCCGCAAAGCCCCAACTATCGTAAAGAAAACCGCCCACGACCGGCCCTAAAATGAAACCTACACCATAGCCGCCCATGATGATGCCAATCCATTGGGCGCGCCGCTCTTCGGGGATGATGTCGGCTACGACACCCATGGCTGCGGGAAACAGCCCGGAAGTGAGCGCACCGCCTGCCCCTCGCACAGCGATGAAAACGGCCGTGTTGGGAGCCAATAAATAGCCAATATTAATCAAGGTAAAGGAGGCTAAAGCTAACAGGATGAGCGGTCGCCGGCCACGTTTGTCGGCTTGTGCGCCTAAAATGGGCGCAAAAATGAATTGAGCCAGTGAGAAAGCCATCGTCATCAGGCCCAAGGCCTCTACACCCTCGCCAAATTCGCCCAAGCGGCGGGCAAAGACGGGCATGATGATGCCAAAGCCAGTCATCATCAAGGCCACACTGCCTGCCAGCAGGAGAATGATATTGCGAGCGCGCCGAGGTTCCATACGGCCGTCTATCACCTGGCTGGCAAGCACAACTTGGCCGAGGCTAGACGGCCGTTTCATACCTCAGCTCCTAATTCCACCATCAAGGTCGCCAAATCTATGTAAGTGGTTTCACGCTGAATACGACCGTCGGCCACATCAAACACCGATACGCCACGAAAACGAATTGTGCGCCCTGTGATAGCCAAAGCTGGCTCAAAAATGGGTGCCCCCAGGGGCTGCGTGTGTGCGCCCGTAAACGTCCACTGGGTTACTACCACCGTCTCCGCGGCAATGGTGCGCGTCACCTCATAATCCATTTCGGGGAAACCAGCGAACCAGGCCGGCCAAAACTGGGCGGCTTCCGCGGCTGATAACACGCCGTCCTCATAGGCATCACCATGTACCCAATCTAGAACAAAATCGGCCGTACGATAATTGTTCATGGTCTCACTATCTTGTTCGACCATGGCAGCCATATAGTTAGAAATTACCTCTAATGCAGTCACGGGTTCCTCAGGCTGATATGAAGCAAGATCATGATGATTGGATTTCTTTTCATATGTGTCATTCCCTTCACTGTAATGAAATCAATTTTCGCGGAAAGCAGTTGCTAACAAAGGGTGAAATTATATGTTTGGAAGCTAAATATCGTCCATTTTTTGGGCTTGGCTGAAGAGAACGGCCGCTATGACCACCCCCGCCATCACTAAAAGCACAGCAATGGGAGTGAACTCGGCCATTGTCGCCACCACCTGAGAGAGGATGCCTAAAATGATACCAGGAGCTAGGAGAGCGCCAATCACCAGCCAAATCTTGCGCCAATCGACAGGTCGTTGTCCGGCAAGCTGGCCTGTTTGGCCATTGATGAGAACTTGATAGCTTTCTATGCCGTAACGGTAGGTGGCTAGATAAATGGGGAGTAGGATATAGCGCCAGCTTTCGTTATGGAACTCCAAATTCATGCTGAAATTACGAATCTTATTGGCACTGGCCTGCCTGAGACAGGCATCTTTAGTGCGCTCCCGCATGCGGCGGCGGCCTAGTTCCCAGGCTTCTTCCAAACCAATGTCATACGCTTGGGCCTGAATACCCGCCAAGTAGGCTGCATCGTAGGGAACAAGTTTGTTTAGGTCATAGCGGCGCAACCCCTTTTGCAATAGCTTGCCGCTCAGTTGGTTAGTGCCTTGTACGATCAGGTCGTCAAGGTTGAGATTGGCCTGCCCTGATTCCCAGCGCCAAACGGTTTTGGTGCGCGTTTGCCATTTGCCACCAACGCGGACGCGGGTTGTTTTGGTGTGCCCTACTTCGGCGTGCCAGGCGGCTTGAGTATCGGCATCGAATGTCCAAAAGGGGATGTAGATGGGGGTGTATTCGGCTGTGCGTGCCAATCGCTCTAGCCCTTTGGGCAACATCCAACTGCTGCGCAGCCAAACGGCCGTTTTCTCTCGACATTGATCGGCCGTTACCGTTAAGGGAATGAGAAAGCGCGGGCGCAAGACATCTTGCGGCGCACGTTCCTGTACCACCTGATTGGAGCCACAAAAGGGACAAGTGTGCGTTAGCATGTCGGTAGAGAGGGTGGTATGGGCATTACAGCTATGGCAGACAAGCTCCTTGCGTTCCGCTCCCCAGCCATGTATGGCCCGGTGCATTGTCTCTACCGTGAATTCAAACTCTTCTGCGCCTTTGCCAACTACTTCTTGCTCTGGAGCTTCGTGATAGCCACAAAAAGCGCAGGTGAGGCCGCCATCATCGGCATTATACGCTGTCGCGCCATCACAGTTGGGGCAGCGGAAATCCACTACTTCTTCATGCTTTTCCACAATGGGGCGGGGCATGTAGACGGTGATGCCAGAAACGGCCGATTCGGTTTGTATATAGTTAGAGGGAGGGAATGAATTTGTCATATTGGGGCAAATTATACCTGGAAACAGCCTGTTTTCACTCGTCTTCTAAAAGAGCTGCATCGAAAAAGGCCAACATCTTGGTGGCATAGGCCTCGGGACGAGCTGTAAAGGTTCCTCCATGTGATGCTTCTGGGATAAGCCACAACTCTTTGGGTTCGCCAGCATATTGAAAGTAATGTTCGCTCGTTGGTAATTCAGCCCCTGCTTGTATCAATAAGATAGGGCGAGGACTGATTTGCTTAATGGTAGTGACAATAGCTGGTGGAGGTTCTAGGCCAGTGCGCCAGGCGAATGCTTTTTGAGCAACCCAATCATCGGCCAATTGCCAACCTGTTTCATCAGGAATATCAGCTAGATTAGTGGGGCCGGGCCCGTCGGCTATGATGGCTTTGAGAGTCGGGATATGTGGGGCAGCAGATAGCGCAATTTGCCCCCCAACGGAAAAACCAATGATACCAATGCGATCTATGTTTACGTCGCCGCGATTTTTCAGATAGATGATGGCTGCCTCAAGGTCGATGGGGTCTTGCCAGCCGCGTGACCTCATATCTCCGCCGCTTTGGCCATGTCCGCGCAAGTCGTAGGTGAGGATGCCATATCCGTTGCTTGCTAGCACTTCGACTTGTTGCAGTGTGCTGCCAGCCCGGTCGGCGCCGTAGCCATGTAGCACGATCACGGTTGCTTCATTTTGTGAGGGGATGAACCAGCCAGAGAGCATGACGCCATCAACGACCGTAAATGTCACATCCTCATATGCCACACCAAAATCGATGGGAGTGGCACAGCATATTGAGCGTTGCACAGGCCGCGCATCCACATCGGCCAGATACCAGACGAAGGCAGGGGTGGCTATGATGCGGATGGTGATGAGGGTGATGATAAGGCGTTTGAGCCAGATGAGGTTCATGATGGGCTAATTTTCCAAATCCTGCTGGTGCAGGGCAAAAATTGCCAGGCCTGCACCAACGAGGGCATAAGTGATAAGGGTGAGAACGGCCGTTCCCACACTCACCGCACCCTCTTCCAAAATGTTGAATTCAGGCGAAAACATGGGGAAGGTGAGGCTGTTGAGGAGAACGGCCGTATTGCCCAAAATAGAAAATGCTGACCCTGTGTTGGCGATGGCTTGCAGGTAAAAATCGGCCATAAACACACCCAGTCCGCCTAGCATAGCCAAAGAGGTGGAGCGGGTGACAATGCTCACGGCCAGCCCCAGCCCAATATAGGCGGCGGCCGACAACAGCACAATGGGGATGGCATCTAGTCCAGAGGTAAGTAGGGTGAGAATGCCGAAGGTGAGGCCAAAGGTGCCGTTTTGGACGAGGTGGCTTATGGTGGCGGCGATGCTGCCGAAGAACCAGCCAGCTAGGGCGTTGATGAGCATCATGAGCAGCAAGGCCGCGCCTTTGCCCAGCACAAACATGGCGCGGGACACGCCGCGCCCCATTGTTACGCGCACTGTGCCTTGCTCAAATTCGCTGCCGATGGCAATGGCGGTGAGTAAAAATGCGCTTAGTCCAGTGAGCAGTAGTAAGGATGCGCCCACAATTTGTAGGGCGCGGGGGAGGATGACGCTGTTGCCGCCTGCGGCCCAGATGCCCCAAACGGCCGTTATCGGGGTCACAGCCATAGCTATCAAGGTTGCTCTAGCTGCCCGTGATTGCCTCAATTTGAACCATTCGGCAGTGATGAAAGCGCGTAGATAGGCTGGGATCAAGCGTTTATCTCCCGATGTTGGAAGGTGCGGAGAGCCAGCAAGAAGGGGATGAGACCGTAGAGTAGGAGGATGAGTAGGGCACGGCGGGGGTCTTGGTTGAGGCCGAAGGCTTGGGCGAAGGTATAGACGCTACTGTCGAATTCGGAGAGGATATGGGGGGGCTGCTGCCAGTAGGTGAGGAGACGGCCGTTATAGTGGGGCAGCATCTCTATCAGCCAGCCACCCCATGAATCTTGGAAGCTGTTGACATCCACATTGGGATTGGCCAGCACAAAAACGGCGGCTATGGTCGAGGAAATGTAGCTGAACCAACTGAGACCATAGCTGAGAAAGAGCAGACTGAAGGCGGGGCCAGGTTTGTTGAGCCAGATGTTGACAGCCAGGGTGAAGGACAGAAAGACGAGGACGATGAGCCAGACGCGGGCTAATATGCCCAGTTGGGCTAACCAAAAGGAGCCCGTGGCAAAACTAAAATCAACTGTCCCCGTGAGGCGATGGGTGGTGAGTAGGCCGATGAGGCCGCAGGTGAGCCAGAGGATGAGAAGGATGGTGGTGTAAACGGCCGTTACGGCCACCAACTTGGCCATTAACAACTGCCCCCGTGACACACCACGCACCAATACTGTGCGCAAGGTTCCCCAATTGAGTTCGCGGCCAATGGTGAGGATGCCGAATAAAATCATGGCTACCGTTAGCCAATCTGCCATGAGTTGCACGCGGCTGAAGATGCCAGGCAGGATGATGTGGGCTAGGCGATGGATGGGCTGAATGGCAGCCGCGCCAAAGGCGGTGCCGACTATCTCGCCTCGGGATTCGGGGATGGTTGTCGTTGGCGCGTCTGTGGCCAAAGGGGGAATGCCTATTTGTTGATATTGCTCGACGATGGTGGGGAGGTTGGGAACGGCCGTTACCTCTTGATACAAACTATTCAACTGCAAGCCCATAATCAGCAGCAGCCCTAGCAAAACACCCCAAGTCAGCCGATGCTTGAGGAGTTTAACTAATTCAACGCGAAAGAGACGAATAAATTCTGTCACAATTATGTGAGGAATTATTCACTATCTTCAAAAAAATACTTTGCAGTTAACGCTTCCAAAATAGCTCCTATTTCATTTCCAGCAACTGAAATCCTTTCCAAAATCTGCTTCAGCTCTGCTAAATCATCCTCATTGCAATCGAAATTCATTTCTCGCGCAAGGGTGCTCCATCCCTGTATCGTTGTAATTGGTCTGAGCATTTCATGGCGTAAAATCATTAATCTTTCTCTATCATTATTGACATCATCAAATTTTCTGAGGTTTTGATATAGAGACATATTTGTGTAATCAGTCATTTTTCTTCATCTCCTGTTATATCCAAAAAGTAGCTTTCTAAAGAGCGTTCAGTGACTTTGAGGCCGTGTAGGTAGAGTTGTTTGTGGGCTAGAACGGCCGTTATCTCAGCCGCGCGTTCTCCAGGTGCATCCACCAAAATCAGGCCATCGTCACGCAATTGCACCCCATTGATCCAAGCAATGGGGTGCAATACTTTAACGGCTTCATCAGCTTGGTCAATTTTGATTTCAATGTGGCCGCCGTGGGCGAGCAGGTCGCTGACACGGCCGTTGGCAATCATCTCGCCCCGCCGCATGATCAGCACGCGGTCACATATTTGTTCTACTTCGTACAACAAATGGCTGGAGAGGATGATGGTTTTGCCCTCTTGTGCTGCCAGTTGGCTGATGAGTTGGCGCATCTCCAGCATCCCTGCTGGGTCGAGGCCATTGGTGGGTTCATCCAAAATGAGCAGTTGGGGATTGTGTACCAGGGCGGCGGCCAACCCCAAACGCTGTTTCATGCCCATAGAGAAGGTTTGTACTTTGGAGTGGGCGCGTGCGGCTAGACCGACTTGGGTCAGCACCGCTTGAATCTGTTCAGGCGAAATCCCACCCCCACTCATTTGCGCCATCACCCACAAATTGTCGTAAGCAGACAAATAGGGGTAGAAGGCAGCTTCAACGAGAGCACCAACTTGACGCAGAGCCGTGGTGCTCTCGTTACGAATGTCACAGCCCATGATTTCAGCGTAGCCCACAGACGGCCGTATCAGCCCCAGCAGCATAGAAATGGTGGTTGTTTTACCGGCACCATTTGGCCCCAGCAGGCCAAATATTTCGCCTTCTTGCACTTGGAAGCTGAGGTTGGAAACGGCCATTATCTCTTTGTACTGCTTTGTTAATCCCTCGGTGCGGATGACTGTATGGCTCATATGATGAGCATTATACAAGTCAGAAAAAGAAAATGATAGCTCAGGTTTTGGCCAGCCCGGATTGAGCCGCACGGACGGCATATGCCCAAAGGCATAGTCACTATCTATCCTTTGCTACTTCTGTTTAGACTATCGATTTTTTATGATGGGCAGCGGACTTACACAAATGGAACAATCTAAAACTAGGAGATGATAGTGGTCAAACAAAACAGTGAAAAAACGGCCGTTTCCCTAACAAACGCGGTTAAACGGTATGGTGATGTGGCGGCTTTGCGAGGGGTGTCTTTAACGGTGATGCCAGGAGAGACGGTGGCTCTTTTGGGGCCAAATGGAGCGGGCAAGACAACGGCCGTTTCCGCTATGCTAGGGTTGCGCCAATTAACAGAGGGAACGGTTACGATTTACGGCCGTTCGCCCCATCACCCCGCCAGCCGCGTCCGCGTGGGAGCTATACTATCAGCCAAGCCCTAAATGAGACCTTGGACTCCGCCAGCCGCGTCCGCGTGGGAGCTATGCTGCAAGATTCCGGCATTCCCGATAACCTCAAAGTGAGGGAAGTAGTTGACATGTTCCAATGCCTTTATCCCAACCCTTATAGCGTCAAACAAGCCTTAGAAATCGCCCAATTACAGGAGAAAGCCGATGCTCGTATTGCGAAGTTATCGGGTGGGCAGAAGCAGCGCCTCTACTTTGCCCTGGTTATTGTGGGCAACCCCGACATCTTGTTTTTGGATGAGCCAACGGTGGCTCTGGACGTGCAGGGGCGACGCGCTTTTTGGCAGCAAATAGATGCGCTAGCAGAGGCGGGCAAAACCACAATTTTGACAACCCATTATTTAGAGGAAGCTGATGCGGTCGCTGACCGCATTATCTTACTGGACAAAGGACAAATCATAGCTGAAGGCACTCCCGCTGAGATTAAGTCGCGGGCAGGAGGCAAACATGTTCGTTTTCGTGCGCCGCAGATCAATGGGCTAGATTTGGGACGATTGCCAGGGGTAGAGCGGGTGACGAAAACGGCCGATTTCTTTGAGCTTTTTTCGCGCCAACCTGAAGCGACACTGGCGCAAATTTTTCAACACGGCACGGACATCAATGATCTGGAAGTCGTTGGCGCTGGCTTGGAAGAAGCCTTTTTGACATTGACGCAGGCTGCATAAGAAATTGGAGTAATCAGTGAGCAGTGAGTGAACCGTACTGTTTACTGCCTAATTAGGAGACATATCATGACAGTTGAAACGACAACATTAACTATAGAGGTGCCTGAAAGACGGCCGTTCATCTTACTCAATCAGATAAAAATAGAGTTCCTAAAACTCATCCGTTCACCAGGCTTTATTTTCTTTACCATCGTTATGCCCATCATGCTGTTTATCATGTTTGGTCTTACAAATGCCGATGCCATACTGGCCAATGGCGCGTCGGCTGGGGCACCCTTTCTATTTTCTTATGGCACATATGCGGCTTTGTCTGTAGCGTTGCTCTCTTTTAGCAGCGTGATCGCCAATGAGCGTGGGCTGGGTTGGTATAAACTCATTCGGGTATCACCTATGCCGCCACTAGCAACGCTTGTAGCCAAGATGCTGAACACCCTACTCTTAGGCACGCTGTCTATTACGGCTTTGTTTGCTACAGGCATTCTTATTGGTGGCATTGAACTGAGTGGCAGTATGGTCGTGAAGCTCATCCTGTTACTAGTGCTTGGCATGATCCCTTTTGCCGCCTTGGGGCTGTTTATTGGCTATATCGCTTCGCCCAATACAGCTGGGGTTATTTCTAACATGATTTATTTTCCGATGGCCTTTGCCTCTGGTCTGTTTGTTCCTGTGATGTTTTTGCCTGAGGCTGTGCAAAAAATTGCCCCCTACTTGCCCGCTTATCATGTTGGTCAACTCGGCTGGATTACGGTTGGTGTTAGCGATGGATCACTATCTACATCGGTTCTATGGTTAATAGGCTATACTGTCTTGTTTACGGGTTTGGCACTGTTTGCCTATCGACTAGATCAGCGTCGGAGCTATGGGTAATTTCCCCTTTCTTTTTGGCCTGAGTATACTGTAACGATGACGATGAAGAATATGTCTACAAACCTCGATCTTTCCCCACCTATGCAGCCTTCTATCTTTACACGCTGGTATTTTGTATGGCATGTGATTTATTTGGGTGGATTGTTTCTGACAACGGGGCTGTCTATAAGCCGTTTATGGTTGAATTGGTCGGGGCAGGGGGTGTTATTGCTGGGCGGGGTAGTGGTGTTAACGGCCGTTTACACCCTCACCTTCATCTGGAAACGGCCGTGGCCTTTACCTGCCTGGTGGAAGGCTCTTTACTTTATAATCAGTATCGCCACTTGGTTGGCGATTACCCATCTTAGCCCCGGGTTTGTTTGGCTCGTTACCGTCTATATTTTTCACGCCTTTACCACTTTATCACCAGTGGTTGCCATTCCTATAGTTGTTTTCCTCATTTTTGCCATTCAAGTGTTTGATTCTGCGGGGGAAGGCTGGGCAGCTTTGCTGGCTGCTTTGGGTCAAAATCTAGTGGGAACGGCCGTTAGCCTGTCCTTCACGTTTCTGGTCTATGGCTTCATTAGAAACATTATGTCTACTAATAAGCAGCAGGCCAAACTGGTAGCACAATTACAAAAAGCACAGCATGAATTAAAGATCGCCCATCAGCAAGAGTCGGAGTTGGCCGTTTTGCAAGAGCGAGAAAGGCTGGCACGCGATTTACATGATGGTTTGGGACATTCGCTGGTTGCTTTGTCGCTGCAATTGGAAGCGATCCAACGACTCTACCCTGTTGATCCCCAACGGGCTTCGGCACAAGTGGATGAGATGAAGGTGGTGACACGAGAAGCGACGTTGGCCCTGCGTCGTTCTTTGGCTGGTTTGCGTGCGCCAGGGTTGGGCAAACGGCCGTTGCGCCAAGCCATCGAGCAAATCTGCCTCGATGTAGGAGAGAGAACCGCCGCCCAGGTGAGCTGGCAATTGGCCGATGAAGCGGATAGCCTCCGTCCTAAAATTGCTGAAGCCATTTGGCGCGTTACCCAAGAAGCCCTAACTAATGTGGAAAAACACGCCCAAGCACGGCAAGTGCAAGTGGCACTCAAAATGACACCAGACTTGGTGACGTTGTTGGTGCAGGATGATGGCGTGGGGTTAACGGCCGTTGCCGAGAACAAACCTGGCCATTATGGTATTCGTGGCATGCGCGAACGGGTAGAAGGCTTAGGCGGCTCTTTTCAGTTGCACAGTAATGGGCAAGGCGGAACCCAAGTACAATTACAAATACCCTTGCTGCTACCTCAAGAAAAAACGTAAGCGTTCAGTTACACAGAGCTTCACAGAGGATGCACAGAGCTTCACGGAGAGATAAGAGAGGATGTTACATTTTGATATACTATCTTTCGTGAAAGAAGTCGCGTTTTGTAAACCTTATCTCTTTTTCTCTGGGCACCTCAGCTTCTCAGCGCATCTCTGTGTCCACCTGAATGGTTATGATAAATAAACCTATGACAACTGACGATATTCGCATTCTACTGGTCGAAGATCAAACCTTAGTCCGCCAAGGCATCCGCACGATTTTAGAATTAGAACCTGGGCTTTGTGTGGTGGGTGAGGCAGGTGATGGTGAAGCAGGTGTGGCCATGGCCATGTCCCTGCGTCCCGACATCATTTTGATGGATGTGCAAATGCCCAAACTGTACGGTGTGGAAGCCACTGCCGCCATTTGCGCTGCTTGGCCCGAAGCCAAAGTCATTATCCTCACCACCTTTGATCGGGACGATTACGTCTTTCAGGGTATTCGAGCGGGTGCCTTGGGCTATCTGCTCAAAGATTCCCCCGCCGACGATCTCATTCACACGATTCGGCGCGTCTACGAAGGCGAAGCTTTCATTCAGCCCGAAATCGCCTCCCGCACCTTGCGTGAACTGATTCGTCCGCAAACTACCCCACTTGAACCGCTATCAGAGCGGGAGCGTGAAGTGCTGGTGTATCTGGCACAAGGGGCGGCAAACAAGGAAATTGCCCAAAAACTGGTCATCACTGAAGGCACGGTCAAAAATCATGTCTCCAATATTTTGGGCAAACTACAGGCCGAAAATCGTACCCAGGCGGCCGATATTGCTCGTCGCTATGGGTTAGCTTGAGGGGAAACGGCCGTTTTGCATTATGATATTTCTTTTGGAAGGGGCAATACTTGATGCAAGTTTTCTAATTGTGCATATGGGATTTCTTTATACAATAACTCATAAAAAGAGTGACCTTTATCATAACTAGAAACATGCTGAATAAACTGGCGAATCAGTTGCTCTAAATGAGGTGTCACTTGTTTGTTATCTATATGATAGCAACTCGTAATGTGGTGTCGTAAGGCGACAACCTTTCCTGATACAAACATATAAGTTGGAAGATTCTTATTCTTGTGAATGACGATTAAGTCATCAAATGCTTTACCCACGCAATGTGCAATTTGTATTGCCTCTTCGTACCTGGCAGATTTAATCAATTGTAAACAATCATTAAGGAGGTGTTTCAAAACAACTTCCGAAATGCTGGGTGCAGGACTCTGCTTTAGATAATTAAGCATCTCCATGCAGTTTTGAGGAATGGGTCGAAATCTTTGCTGAAATCCCGCAACCCATTCCTTTGCAACAATTCGCATTTCATTGTCCATTATTATCTCCGCCTCGTACTTTTTCTAGAAACTTGATTTACAATGCTGAAAAAATAGCATTCGCAATTTGAATATCCTGCACCGCCACCCCCGTTAAATCAGCAATCGTAATTTGCGAATCATCAACGCGCCCGTTGACGTTTCCTGCAATCACATCCCCCAACTCAACCAAACCGTTGGCTTGCAAATGCCCACCCTCAGTTGCTTTGTAAATTTCGCCGCGCACCAAACATTGGGGGATGCTGTCGGCCACAACTAAATCGGCTTTGCCCAAGATGGCTCCATCCAATTCTTGTTTATGGGGAGTGTCAGAGCCAACGGCCGTTATATGCACACCCTCTCGCAAATCATCAACTTGTAGAATTGGCTCACTGGCTGGTGTCGTCGTCACAATCAGATTGCAACTGGCCAAAATATCACTCGCGTTTTGTGTTGTCTCTACTTGGAAACCCGCCGCCGTCATCTCTGCTTGATAGCGGGCTAACTGAGCTTCACCCCGCCCCCACACCAGCACCTCGCGGCACTCAGTCACAGCTTGCAAATGTTGCAACTGCAAGCGGGCTTGCACGCCTGTGCCTACGATACCGATGCGCTGTACCTGTTGGGGGGCTAAATATTTGGCGGCGATGGCTCCAGCAACGGCCGTGCGCACATCCGTCAACACCCCCTCATCCAACAACGCCGCCACAGGCTGCCCCGTTGCTTGCCTAAACATCAGCATTAAACCACTGCTCGTTGGCAGCCCCAACTGGGGGTTGCCATAAAAACCCGAGGCAATCTTAATCACATAATGCTCATCCTCTTTGATGAAGCCATACTTAATATGCACCTCCCCCTTCTCCAACAACAACTCCCCCACAGGCGGCACCACCGACCGCCCCGCCGAATAAGCCACAAACCCCGCCTCAATGGCGGGCATTAAGTCCAGCGACGGCAAAACCTTTTTAATTTTGTCCAATGTTACAATCTTCATCATTTACCCCATTCGATCATTGATATTTATCAGCTTAATTGCTTAAAAAATTGTCATTCCGAATGGAGTCTTCGGAATGAGGAATCTCTCTTTTTGCTAGTCTAAGAGAGATTCCTCAGAGGACTTCGGAATGACAAAAGTAAGTTTATCCGTTTAGTATATGTTTCAACGTACCCAAACCAATATTCGCCCCACACAGCACAATGACTACATTCTTGCCCGCGAATTTTGCTTCCCGTTGGTGGAAGGCCGCAATGGGAACGGCCGCTGCCCCCTCAATCATCATATGTTGTGCCCCCATGAATTCACGCAAACTGGCGGCAATCTCGTCCTCCGCAACCGTCACAAAATCATCCACAAAATCGCGGCAAGCGGGGAAGGTGACGGAACCTGCTTCCACCCCGCCTGCTGTGCCATCCGACAGCGTGGGCTGTGAGGGTAAATCCAAAATCTCGCCAGCTTTGACCGACTGAATCATGACTTGTGAATTGGCGGGCGAACAGCCAATCATCTGTATGTGGGGCTGGCTGGCTTTGAGATAGCCCGCGATGCCGCCCAGCAAACCGCCCCCGCCTAGGGCGACGAACACAGCATCAATGTGGTCTAGTTGCCGCTCTAATTCTGCGCCAATGGTTCCTTGCCCACCCATAATTTGGGGATCATTATAGGGTGAGAAAAAGGTCATGCCCTGTTCTGCGCCAAAGTGGCGGGCAAACATTTCCGTTTCCACGCCATCCTGCCCATGATAGCGCACTTCTGCGCCCAGCCGCTCGATGTTTTTGACTTTGGCGGGTTCGGCCGTTTCGGGCACAAAGACAATGCCCTTGGTGCCTACTTGGCGCAAGCTAAAGGCGGTGGCTGCGCCGTGGTTGCCGGTGGAGGCGGTGACAATTCCGCGTTCTTTTTCGGCCTCAGATAGCGACAGCAGTTTGTTCATGGCGCCGCGTGTTTTGAAGGAGCCTGTATGTTGCAAATTCTCACATTTGAAGTAGACGTTGGCACCGGTTTGCTGGCTGTAATAGGGGGAGTGGTCGAGGATGGTTTGACGGATAAACGGCCGTATCCGTCCCTCCGCCTCAACTACCAAATCATGCACATTCATCATGCTCCCAACTCCACCAGTAAATCGTGCATTCTGTCCAGAGCGGGTGTCAAATAATCATGTGGCAAACCAAAGCTGATCCGCAAAAAGTGGTCCATGCCAAAATGATCACCGGGCACAACCAGCACGCTTTTTTCTTGGCGCAAGCGATCTGCCAGCACCGTCGAATTCACATCTAAGTTGTAGCGCACAAAGCAGATGGCGGCGGCATCGGGTGGGATGATGCTGAACAGATTGTTGTGGCTGTCCATCCACTGTTGCAACACGGGGTAGCCCTCGCGGATGTATTGGCGGGTGCGCTGCAATACACGTGGGCGCACTGGCGGCGAGAGGGCGATGGCGGCTAATTTGTTGGCCATCATGGTGGCACTAATGGTGATGTATTCGTGCCGCGCCCAAAGCTGGTCAATGGTTTCAGCGGGGCCAGCCACCCAGCCCACGCGCAAACCAGGCATGCCGTAGGCTTTGCTCATGCTACCGATGGCCAGGACTTTGGGATAACGGCCGTAAAATGACTCCGTTTCCCCGTCACCCACGCGCTCTGCCCCCCGATACACCTCATCGGCCAAAATCCAAGCCCCCACCTTGTCGGCAATGGCCACAATGGCATCCATTTCGGCCACCGTCATGGCGCGTCCGGTGGGGTTGTTGGGATTACAGACGGCGATCATTTTGGTGTTGGGGGTGACGACTGCTGCCAGCTCATCCAAATCAGGCCGCCAGCCATTCTCTTCGCGTAGAGGGAATGTTTTGACGTTGAGGCCAATATTTTTGGCAATGCCCCAAATTTGCATGTAATTGGGCATCATCACCACGATTTCATCGCCCGCCGACAATAAACTGTTGACGGCGATGTAGTTGGCTTCGATGGCACCGACTGTAACCAGCACATTGTCTTCGCTGGCGCCGTTATACAGCCCTGCAATGTTCTGGCGCAGAGCGGGAATGCCGTTGACGTGCGGGTAGTTCAAATCGGTGGACAGCACTTCTTCCAGCAAATCGGAATCTTGTGCCAGCAGTTCCTGCAACAAAATGGGCTGCACGCCGCTCTCGGATAAATTGAACTCAACTTCTTGCTCGAACTTGGACATCATCCGTTCCATGACGAAGGGTTGGAAGGGTTTCATCTTTTTTCTCCTCGAATTTAGTATTTACGTTTCTGAATCTTGCCGTTGAATGGGGAATTTGGCAAGAGGGACGCGGACAAAGATTTAAGCAAAGCACTCTGTTGTTTTAGGATCGATAGTTATGGACAGGAGGCAGTCGCTTAAGGCTTAGGGGTTTGATGGTGCGCACAGCCAGCAATATGAATAGTGTCCAACGATTGCCAATCTAAAACGCTATCAATTTCTCCCTGTGGCACGGATATGGCAAAAGAACTTATAAATTCATGGATGTTTTCAGTAGGTTTAGCCAAGGTTATTGAGTGGACTCTACGATCTATGTCTAAATTAGTATCACAATTTTCTGATCCCTACTATCTCCAATTAAATTAACATAGACCCCTGACTCTAAACAAAAGAATCGATATACAACACCAGACCAATCGATGCCATGAAAATGAAAAGCGATATAGTGGGATAGTGTGCCAAACTGTCCAATTAGCATTTCAACATTTGCTGTCTCAATTACAAATACTGCCAAGATCAAAAGCTTTTTCGACAATTTCAGTCGCTGTTTCTTATGTTTTTAGCCGTTCTCACCTCTAGCAGCCGGGTTATGCGAATCTCTCTCCTAAAAGAGAAACGGCCAAAAATCGGCGTTTTTTTCAAGATTTATCAAAGCTGGTTGTTTAGGACAGGGTAATTCTAAATTCAGTCCCCTGATCACTATGAACATCCATTTCACCCCTAAGCTGTTCTACCATAGCATTGACAATTGTTAATCCCATCGACTGAGCACGATGTATGTCAAAGTCAGGTGGCAATCCAATACCATCATCTTTGATTTGTACAGTGCATTGGTGCGCTTCACCTTTTTGAAGGTCAATCCAGATTTGGCCTTCGCGGTTATCGGGGAAAGCATGTTGTAGCGCGTTATTGACAAGCTCATTGATGATTAAGCCACAGGGGACGGCCGTATCCAGCTTTATTGGTACTGAAGCTAAATCCATGTGAAAGTCAATTTCTTTAGTTGGAGACGAATGTGCAATAATTAGGTTGCTAACCAATTCCCTTATATAGTCAGCGGCATCAATTTGAGTAAAGTTCTGAGACTGATAAAGTTGTTGGTGAACCATTGCCATCGAGTGTACCCGATTCCGGCTCTGTTGCAGAATATCCCGCAGTCCCTCATCTGCAATTGAGCCAGATTGCAAATCTAGTAGACTTGAGATCACCTGTAGATTATTCTTGACTCGATGATGTACTTCCTTGAGCAATATCTCCTTTTCTTGTAAGGAAATAGTAAGCTGCCTTGTCGTTTCCTCATGCTGGATAATTTCTTGGTGTAACTGCTCATTCGTCGTTTCTAACTCGCCCGTTCGGGCTGCTACGGTTCTTTCAAGTTGGTCACGATAAGCTTGCAACTCCTGTTCTGCATGCTTTCTTTCGAGAATCTCCTGGTGAAGTTGTGCATTACTCTCTTTCAGTTCCTTAGTACGTCGAGTAACACGTTCATCAAGTTCTTGATTGACTGTGCGTACTTCAACAACAGCTCTTTCTAAACTTCGAGCCGACAGCCAAGCAATAAAGGCGATTCCAAAGAAACCAAGAGCCGGGATCGCTTGAAAGCCAAGGTTGGCATTTGCCGATATGACAATGAGTAACAGGCTAGTCAAGCCAGCTATAATAAAGCTGCTATGTGGACGAAGCAGGACACTGGCCATGAGGATAGGAATTGTAAGCGTGAACAGACTACGACCACTCACAATCTCTTCTGGGGTGTCACCAAAAGCTATGGCAAGGACTAAAAGCCCTACAAAGAGCCAACCAGCTAGGGCTTGTGACCCATAGCGATTGATCACAAAAATAATCACAATACCAATTAGCACGATAGACACACTTATAAAAAGCAGGGTCTCTTCTTGAGCATTTCCCTCTAGAAGGAGGACAGCCAATAGTGCCAAAATGGATAAGCCCCCTATCCCCACTAGCAGCGTATTAAGCAACCGCGCTCGCCGATGGGTATCTGGGTCTGTGTATGGGGCATCTAGAAGTTGGTAGAGTAAATTCATTGATTGATACTGTCTTTCTCAATGGAGTTAGTAAATGGTGCCATCAGCACTATATGGTAATCATCAATCATAATACTATTCCTCGCCAAAAAGCAAAAGCTGTGCATAATGAGTTCAGGTCTGTTTTGGTAAAAGTATATGAGAGGTTCGCATAACTTAGCAAGGGGTCAAAATGCGCGAACGAGCATGAATCAAGTCAGGACGACCAAGGTGGTCAGCCAACCAAGCCGTCAACAAAACGGCAAAACAAACCTCAGCGGCATGATGATAAGCGGCTCACCAGCCAAAGCGTTGCAAGTGGTTCAGTCGGTAGTAGTAGTGTTTCAGAAGGGCGAAAAAGCGTTCAATGTAGCTGCGTTTGCCCTTGTCTCGGCGATAGTGACCCACCCACTCCAGAGTCGCCAGCGCTTTCTTGCCTGCCTTGCGGGAATTATGAACGACCTTGGGCGTTGCCTTAAGCACCTCTACGATAAAACCAACGACAGCTTTATATGAGTCTGCTCCTGTGCAAGACAGATATTTCTGCGGACAGGGTGATGAGCATGATCATGGCTCAAAGCAGAGTTGATGAAGTAGGGAAGCTGTTATTTTCCCCGACCACCCGATGCAGATTACAATGTAAGTAACATTATACAAACGAGGTAACGAAATGACAGACTTGAAACCAATTACGCTACTGGGCGTGCCACTTGATGAGAATTCCTCTTTTTTGCGGGGGTCAGCCTTGGCTCCGGCGCGGATTCGGGAGACGTTGCACTCGGATTCGGCCAATATGTGTGCGGAGAATGGTGTTAACCTGGGGGCGTATGATGGCTGGCGGGATGGGGGTGATTTGGCATTGACGTTTGGCGAGGCGGCGTTGGCTGAGATTACGGCGGGTGTGGAGGCGGTGTTGAAGGGGAACGGCCGTATCCTCGCCCTCGGTAACGACTATTCAATTAACTCTACGCCTCTCCCAAATTCTTTAGCCGGGTGAGTCGCGCTTCGTCTAGCCAGCCCATTGGCGAAAGCAGTTCATATGCCTGAGTAAAATGTGGCTTGGCCTCAGCCAATCGCCCTAAAGCCAATAAACACTCGCCGATTTCTTCAGACACGAATCCGTCGGGCAGTATATTCAGCCGCTCATACTCTGCTGCTAACGCTTCTTGCAGAATCAGGGCTTCTTCGTACCGCTCCAATGAGCGATAGGTGCGGCCCACACACCATTTGGCAATGCCAATGCGATCGGGTTTATCTGGCATATGTTGCCGGTGCCAGGCAAGAGCTTGCTTGAATATCTCCAATGCTTGCTGAAACTCATCTCTGTCATGGTATGCCCAGCCAATATTGTTTAGCAGCGAACCACGCCACTTTTGGGCACGAGGCACGGCCGTTTGCTCCGTCAAGTTCAGTGCCAGCAAATTCCATTCCAATTGCTCATCGTTGCTAGACATGGCGATACCTAGCATATGGGCGGCATCAATTGTGTGAAAATCGGCACGCTCTCCCACTTGTAGCCCCGAATCATAGGCTTGTCGGAAAAGGGGCACGGCCGTTTTCGCTTCTCCCTCCGCATTAAAAGTACGCCCTCGTTCTAACCATACACGTATCTGGGGAATGAGGTGATCGGGCGTCAACATCGCTTCTGCTTCATCCAGTAGGCCATGTGCGGCGGCGAAATTCCCCTGCAAGCCCTCTGTACGGGCAATCTGCGTCAACAGTTCAATCGTATAGCCGACATCTCCGGCTGCTTGGGCCTGAGGCAGAATTTTGCGAAAGGTAACGGCCGTTGCTGCTGGTTCATTGTAATCCCATAAATCATACAGATCAGGTAAACTTTTTTCGTTCATAACTTGACATTGGCTCATGAAAGCATTCTTTATGAGGCCAAAATTTTTGTTTCCTCCTTCAATGTGGACAAAACAATGCTGGTTGTTGAATGGATTATTGGCGCATAAGACCGAATGCGCTCAAGTAAAATTTCGAGTGCCTGGGGTGATGCCGCCTTCACCTTGAGCACATAACAATCTTCACCAGCCACCGTATGACATTCAAGTATATCCGGCTCCTCTAAGCAGCTTTCGATGAACTGTTGCTTGCCGCTGGCATAATCAACATTTGGGCCAGTACCAATCACAATCCGCACAAAAGCCGTGATCATTTTGCCAACGGCCGTTCCATTTATGATAGCCACATAACGCTGAATCACACCTCTCTTTTCCAGCTTCTTCACCCGTTCAAAGACAGTTGAGCTGGTCAGACCAACCTGTTCAGCAATGGCGGCATTCGACATCCGCGCATCCTCTTGTAATAAGTCCAATATTTGGTGATCAATCTTGTCCAACACGCCTTCTCCGTATATTTTCCGCAAAACAATATATTTCTCCGAAAATCATACGGAAAATCGGGTCGACGTCAATACATCACCCCCTTCTCGTTCACGAATCATCTAGAGTGTACGCAAAAAAACGTGCGTGTGCAGGAATAATTAGACAGCTATGGGTGCAAAGAAAGCCCTTTTAGAATCTTGTCCATCGTCTTTTTCTTGCCATACAAAGCCAGCCCAACAAGATTAAGCTCTGCACTTTTGACTATTCTAACTGCTCCTCGATTCGCTTCATCATGACTGGTTGAAAAGAGTTCCTCAGTATAAATCGAGTATTTGACGTCGCGCACAGTGGCCCTCTCATAAACTGTTTTTATGCTTTCCCGGTCAGCCACAAAAACAAGGATAGGCTGCTTGATCATGGGCAAATAAATCCGCCCTGAGCCATCAACATACGGTTTTCCCATAACGGGCTGAGTTCCAGCAATGCCGCCAATCGTAAAAGCAGTCACGTTGAGCTTCTGCCAAACGGCTAAATCCTCCCGAATGACGACAGCTATTTTGGTGTCAAATTTCATGGGCAACCCCTTATAATATTTGTTTCGGTTATGATTCCCAACCACTATCCAGCATAGCAACCGCAATTTGGTTGATTGTAGAGAGCAATATGTCGAAGTCCTCATGGCGGCTGCGATGGTTGGTGATGGCACAGCGTAGGGCGTAACGGCCGTTAACCACCGTACTTGTAGGCAAAGCAACGCCAGATTCTTGTAAGCGTAACAGGAGTTCCTCATTAAACGGATTGAGCCGTTCATCACCCCAATCAGGCAGGGTGAATCTGAAGCAGACCACATTTAAGGAAACAGGCATCAGCAGTTCAAGTTGAGGGTTTTGCTGGATGCACTGCGCCAGATAGCGAGCCTGAACGATAGTTTGGTCGATGAGTCGCCCCAATTTGGCAACGCCGTGCACCTTGAAGGCCAGCCACGCTTTTAAGGCGCGGAAACTGCGTGATACTTGCAGCCCATAATCAATGTACCACATCGGCCCCACCGCCCAGCCCCGACTTTCCTCATCCACATAATCCATATGCAGTGAGAAGGCTTGCCGATGGACTTGGCTGTCACGCACCAGTAGACAACCAATATCGTAGGGCAAATACAGCCATTTGTGTAGGTCAAAAGCCAGAGAATCGGCTCGCTGTAAGCCGCTTAATCTGGGCTGTATTTGTGGAGATAAATAGGCCAGAGCCCCAAAAGCCCCATCAATATGAAACCAGAGGTTATACTCGGCAGCTATATCAGCCAGGGCATCCAGATTGTCTATCGCGCCTGTGTTGACGGTGCCAGCATTACCCACGATGCAGATGGGGTGGAATCCGTCGGCCAAATCCGCTTCAATAGCGTGCCGGAGGGCGGCTACCTCGATTTCATCCCGGTCATTAACTGGAATACGGCGCAAATGCTGGTTGCCTAGGCCCAGAAATTCGACAGCGCGTTGCACGGAACCGTGCATTTCGGAGGAGCCATAGACGGTAAACGGCCGTTGTCCCCCACCCTCCCCACCAGCTACTCCCACTTCACGTACATCAAAAGACGAGACAGCATTGCGGGCAATCGCCAGACCTAACAAATGCGCCTCCGAAGTGCCGCTCACCAATAGGCCATTCGCTTCAGCCGCATACCCCAACATTTCCATACACCAGTTGATCACCTGCATTTCCACCCAGATAGAGGCGTGATTGCCAAATGACGCTGGTGAATTCATGCCGCCAGCCAGCATTTCGGCCAACATACCCAACGGTGTTCCCGTACCCACCACTGCCCCCCAAAAACGGGGATGTGTATTGCCAAAGGGGTACGGCAAAATATGTTGGCGAAACTCATCATAGACTGTTGGCAGGGCTTGTTCGGCCAAGGGCAAAGGCATCTGCAAGGCTTGCTGGGCCGACGCTGGCAAGGATTGCCACACCGGACGCTCCCGCACCGTTTCCAGATGAGAGAGCATATCACTCAGCATTTGTTGACCCATTTCCGTAAATGCCTGCCAATCTTCAGGATCGAGGGTTTCGTCACGGCCGTTATTAAAATGCTGCACCATCCTGTATCTCCTTCAAACTGATAATGTGCCTGCACCACCAAACAAGCCACGCAATGCTTCCATCATCCCCACATGCCGACTGCCGTGCGTCAAATGAAATATCAAGTCTTCCACTATCACAGATTCTTTGGCTTCGCTGGCCCATACACGCCCTGTTCTGCCATCATAGGCATAGTCAAGAAAGCCATAGTACGTTTTCTGCAAGTCACTGTCGCTCAGTTCGCCTATCGTCGCGTTACACACACGAAACACGGCGTTGGCATAATCAACGATAGCAGCTTGACCAACCTGAACAACGGTGTCCTTGGCATCTTTATGCGCTTGCCCCATCCCAGTTTCATAAACCCCAAGCTTATCTGCTGCAAGATGCCAGTTGGTTGCCAAAGACTCTCGTTGCCAGACTTCTGCACCTGGCTCCCGTTTGGTAGCCGTAATCAATTTGGCTTGGAGGCGGTCAGTAAAACGAGCCATATGCCAAAGGTGCCACCCTAATGGTGGCGCATCTTCGCTAAATGTGTGAGAAAATTGCTCCCTGCTAACAGATTTACCAGCTTGCAGGAGCCAGTTATGTACCAAATACACGCGATTTTTTGTGTAATGAAATATTTTGTTGGTCATAGTATTATTGTGGCCGCAGTAGAAGCTGGGTACAGCGAAATTCAGCTAATACACGGCCGCTTTCTAAATGAGTAACGTGTGCATCCCAAACCTGCGTGGTTTTGCCCTGATGCCTAGGCATTGCTGTGCAAGTTAGCGTTCCTGTATGGGCGGTGCTAAAAAAGTTGCTTTTTAGTTCGATAGTTGTAAATCCAATAGCCCCATCCGGTAAGCTGGCAACTGTACCGTAGCCACAGGCCGTATCGGCAAGCGAAATAATCGTGCCAGCATGTAAAAAGCCGTTTGGTGCCATTATCTGACGCCGAATCAGCAATTGACCGATCACCTTGACAGGGGACACTTGTATCATTTCAATGCCTAAATAGCCAGGCAGCATTCCTTGGCCAAATTGATTGAATTCAACTGCTGTTTGTGGTCGTTCCATAGATACTCGTCTATATGTTTGGATAAAAAAAGATGCCTTAAGCTTTACGGCCGTATGCTGTAAAAATACTCAAACTCGTATCTTGCCCCTCTGGGTTGGTGGAGCAGCATCTTCCCGCAGCATCAGTCATCGATACCTCAGTCAATCCAGCCGCCGTGAACCATTCTTGCACTTGAGTCCGGGCAAAACCTAGCCAGCGATCCGCCATGGCTTCGCGCATCCATTCTTGGTCATGGGTATCCAGATCTGTCAATATCAGCCGTCCCCCAGAACGGAGAACGCGCACCAACTCAACAATAGCTGTTGGTGGATCCGGCTCGTGGTGTAAATACATATTGCCAAAAAGTGCGTCTAGAGCGCTGTCTGGCAATGGTATTCTGTTTCCCGGTGCCTGACGCAATTCCACATTGTCATGTGGGGCCAAATTCCGTTGGGCCACTGCGAGCATTTCCAGTGATTCATCAAAGCCATAAACTTTGGCTACTTTTGCAGCCAAACCTTGAACGACAAAACCCGTACCAGTACCCACATCGGCCACAATTGAGTCAGGTGTCAAGTTTGCCAGCCCAATGGCAGCATCTCGCATAGCCTCTGTAAAGTAACCACTACGAATTTCATCCCAATCTTCAGCTACATTTGCAAAATAGTCTTGACTATTCATAAGGAATCTCCCGTAAGCCGTCCGCGAGGGCGTTTTGGACGGCTTCTGCTTCCGTTTCGCCAAACCGCTCAATGATCTTGTGCAAATAGACCTCATGCCGAATGTACTCTTCTGTGACGAGAACGAGATTACTGTTATGCGACCAGAAGGCGTAACAATCGTCAGGAGGATATGTGGCTCCCACCAACACTTCTTGCCCATCAACAACTAGGTTGATCGATCCAGGATCGCCATGCACGATTACCTCTTCAAAAGCATGACAGTAGTGGCTGCCAGGCATGGCTTCTGTATCGCCACAGCTAAT
This sequence comes from Promineifilaceae bacterium (SeqCode), assembly GCA_965223555.1. Classification (GTDB taxonomy): domain Bacteria; phylum Chloroflexota; class Anaerolineae; order Promineifilales; family Promineifilaceae; genus CBDCWU01. The sequence goes on along the minus strand of CBDCWU010000009.1, from coordinate 95,339 downwards.
AATGACCAGACGCAGACCGCGAGCCACGGCCGCTTCCAAATTTGGCTTCAACGTGTGCAACGCTTCTGCCCAAGCCACTAGATAAACTGACCGTTCTGCTCTGGTGATCATGTCTCGTGCCCGACTTAAAATCGGCTCTCGGCCACGCAAATTCCACAGACTTTCTGAACGGGCTGCCGTTGCCATGCGCTCAATTTCAGCTTCTAGGGTGCCCAACTGGTCATTGAACTGCTCTTTAAGCTGCACTTGAAGGTCATCAATACTCAATGGTGCATATTCAACTGGATCAGCTTGGTAGCTGACAGCATAACCCCGACTGGTAAGCCTTTCCAATGTCTCATAAATGCGCGAACGGGGAATGCCGCTGATCTTGCTTAGTTTATAGCCGTTAATAGGGTTTTCTTGCAGCAAGCCCAGATAAGCGCGGGCTTCATAAGTAGAAAAGCCTAGATTTTCTAAGGCTGTAATTGCTTTTTCACTCACACAAAATCCTCTAGTAGTTATCAGAGTAGTTACTAGTGAGTATAATCAGTTGGCACGGAGATGTCAAGAAGTTTTTAATTACGGTACTAAATGATGAGTCTACCGAAAAAAGCTCACGCAAAGGCGCAAAGGTTCCAGAGTAAATCCGCATCATCTGCGTTTGTCCGCGTCCTTTTTTCAGTGAAGTCAATGATGATGGCTTTGCAAACGCCCGCTACCGATGGTTCCCAGGCCTGTGGACAACAATTCTTCAGCGGGGATCATTAGTCAGTACTGTGAGCGGTAGCCATCTCACGGCGGGGAATGCGAGAGAAGAGCCAGAAGTAACCTGCGCCTAGTAAGGTGATGAGGGCGGCCAGCATGAAGAAGCTTTGATAGCCAAACCAAGTGATGAAGTAGCCGCCACCAAAGGAGGCGATTACCTGACCGATGCCGTGTACTGTGCCCCCTGTGCCGGACATGATGCCCCACCAAACGGCCGATACAATTTCCAGACGATACACATACAGCGTGGGCTTGGTAGCTTGGGCAAAGATGAGCATAGTGACATAGCCAACGGCCGTTGCTAGAGGGTGGGTAATGAGGGCAAGGGGCAGCATGCACAGGCCCATGCCCAACATGGCGATAGCAAAAACACGGTCATTGCCCCAACGAGCGGCCAATGTAGGTGTAACCAAGGCGGCGGGCACAGAAAGCAATAGAGCCATAGCGGCGATGGCGCCGATTTGGGTGGTGGCCACACCCAGCCGATCATCCATATAGACGTTGAAGAAATCACGAACGGCCGTTTCCCCAACCGAACGCATCATCATAATGATGCCCAGGGGCACAAAGAGATGATAAGGAAGCCGCCCACGTTCACCAACGACCTGATTGCGACTCACCGCGCCCTCCACCTTGCTCGTGCGCAAAATCAGGGGGATCGCCAGCAGGAAAACGGCCGCGCCAGACATCAACGCATACCGATAAGGAGCGGGGTCATCTACCGTTACCTGCAGCCAATTTGCAAATTGGCTGGGCAAGGCGCCGCCCAATAAACTGCCGACAAAACCCGCCAGCGGAAAAAATGCCGTCCGCACTGAAAAGGCATGATTGCGTTCTACCAAACTCGTTTTGTCCATCAAAAAGAGATTGCCATTGACCCAATAAAGCGGGCCACCTAATGAGGTCAACAAACGCATGCTGATGAACCAGCCCTCGCGCCAGCTTATGGGTACGTATTCAGCTAAGGGCAGCAGCAGAAAGCCGGCTGCGTGTAAGATCACGCCTGTGACGATCAAATTGCGGCTGCCCCAACGGCGCGACAAGGCTCCGGCGGGAAAGCTGAGGAGGATAAAGGCCATCTGCCCAGCGGCATTGACTGTGCCGATGAAGCGCGGATCGTAGTCTAAACGCAGCAAATAGATGTTGAGCAAGACGCCGTAAATGCCACTGGCGACGAAACCAATGAGAACGGCCGTTAGCAGATATAGCCGTACATCTCGGTTCAATTGACGCAGGGCATGTAGGTAGGTTTGGAAATGATGGTTCATAGGGGGATTGGAGATTAGAGATTGGAGATTAGCCCGTATTCTTCAACCCCGAGGCAATACCATTGACGGTGAGGAAGATGGCTTGCAGGATTTGCTGGGCGGTGGGGCTGTCCTGTTCAGGCAAGAAGCGGAGGCGGCGCAGGAGGCTAACTTGGATGTAGTTGAGGGGGTCCACATAGGGATTGCGACGGCGCACGGAGCGTTGCAGGACGGGGTCATTGTCCAGTAGTTGGCGCTGTTCGGTGACGCGCAAAATCCATTGGCAAGTTTCAGCAAAGGCCCGTTCAATCTCGCCAAAAATCTTCTCTCTCACTTTTTCGCCCTCCACCAGCTCGGCGTACAGGCGAGCGATGCCCATATCGGCTTTGGCCAGGGAGACTTGGGCATTGTCTATGACAACTTTGAAAAAGTTCCAGTCGCGGTACATCTCTTGCAGCAGTTGCAGGTTTTCGGGAGTGCTGCCAAATTGGGATAGAGCCGCACCTACGCCGTACCAGCCGGGCAGGACATGACGGCTCTGCATCCAACTAAAGCCCCAAGGGATAGCCCGCAGGCTAGTGAAGGTAGCGCTGCTCGTGCGGCGTGACGGCCGTGAGCCGATGCGCATCTGACTGATTTCGTGAATAGGAGTGGCTTGCTGCCAGTAGTCGAGCAGTTCCGGCGTTTCGTAGATCAACTTACGGTAGGCACGGTAGGAGATGGCGGCCAGTTCGTCCATAGCGGTGCGCCAGGCTGGCTTGAGGCTGATGCGAGCACCATAATGCGTAGGCGCACTGGCCATAAGCACGGCGTGGACGACTTGTTCCAGGTGGCGGCGAGCCACAGACTCGTTACCATACCGCTCTTCGATGACCTCGCCTTGTTCGGTGATACGGATACGGCCGTTTACCGATTCCGGTGGTTGGGACACGATGGCCCGATTGGCGGGGCCACCACCACGAGCAATAGTACCGCCACGTCCATGGAAGAGGGTCATAGTCACGCCCTGCTCACGGCAAGTGGCGGCCATCGTTTCTTGGGCCTGGTACAGCTCCCAATTGGCGGCCAGGTAGCCCGCGTCTTTGTTGCTGTCGGAGTAGCCGATCATGATGGTTTGCTGATTTTGGTGACGTTGCAGATGACGGCCGTATTGAGGGTGCTTAAACAGATTCGTCATGATCTGGGGCGCGTTGCGTAAATCTTCGCGGGTCTCGAAGAGGGGGGCAAAGGCCAAACCCTCATCTTGGCTGCCCGGTTGTAGGCACAGGCCATGCCAGCGAGCCAGCAGCAGGGGGGCTAGGATGTCTTCGGGGCCATGTGTCATGCTGACGATGTAGGGGCCAATTAGTTCCGGGCCGTAGAAATCGTAGGCACGGAAGAGGATTTGAAACAGATCACGTGTTTCTTGGGCTTCGGGGGAAAGATCCGTGAGTTTGTCCAGGTCGGGGATGGGCGCGTCCAGGAGCTGGCTGAGAACGGCCGTGCGTCCCGCCCCATCCAGCTCAGCAAAGTTATCATGTAGGTTGAGTTTTTGTAGGAGTTCGTGGAGAACGGCCGTGTTATAGTCACTGTATTGGCGGATATCTAGGCGGGCGATGTGCAGACCAAACACCTCAGCTTGGCGGCGCATGTGGGCCAAGTCCGTCTCAGCCATATCGCGCAGATTGTTATCACGCAGAGCTTTGTCAATCAGATCCAGCCGCCCCCTGAGATCGTTCATGGCGCGCAGACGCAGTGGTGGATTGGCTTGACCTTTGAGCCGGGCCACCATGTCACCACGAGAAGCATCACGCAAATCAGAGCCGAGCAGAGCAAACCAGAGGCGATAAGGCTCGGTGGGGTAACGATTTTGCAGGTAGGCAACATGTTCTGATTCTGTTTTCACCGAGGCTAGTGCGTTTTCCAGTTCGGAGCTGATGGGAGAGAATTCGACGGACATCGTGAGGGTACGATTGAGCTGGCGGGTCATGATCTGATGCCATTCCATGGCTGCCCCACGATGGAGGCGCAGGCTTTCGGCGGTGACATCGGCGGTGACATTGGGATTGCCGTCACGGTCACCCCCAATCCAGGAGCCATAGGTGAGGAAGCGGGACGGCATTTTGAGCATGGGGTAGTTTTCGGCTAGCGCATTTTTCATGGCTGCGTAGATTTGGGGCAGCACATTCCAAAGGGTAATCTCGAAATAGTAGAGACCGGTACGCACCTCGTCTTCAACTTCCGGCTTGGTAACACGGCTGCGATCAGTGAGCCAAAGGGAGGTGGTTTCGGCCAGGAGTTGGCGCAAGATGTGGTCGCGTTCGGCGGGCAGCAGATCACGCATTTCCAGATCGTGCAGGGCATTGGCTAGACGGCGCAGTTTGCTGAGAACGGTACGCCGTTTGGCCTGGGTGGGATGGGCGGTGAAGACGAGTTCGATATTGAGGCGATCCAGCAACTGCTGCATCTCAAATTCGTCTAGGCCCATTTGGCGCAGGTTGGCGATGGCGGCGGCGATGGATTCCTGGACGGGGCGGGGATGGGCGGCCCGTTCGCGCTGGCGCAGGACACGTACGCGGTGCTGTTCTTCGGCCAGGTTGATCAGTTCAAAGTAGACGGTGAAGGCGCGGGCCACAAGTTCGGCGTTGGTGGTGCTTAGGCTGTGGATGATGCGTTCGATACGGCCGTTTATGGCTGGATCACTATCTACCCGCCTGGCTTTGGTGAGGGCCCGAATGCCCTCCTCTAATTCGTAAATTTCGATGCCAGCCTGGCGGCGAATCACTTGACCGAGCGTATTGCCCAATAAGTGGATGTCATCGCTGAGTAAATCTTCGAGACGGCGGGATTCAGTCATGGGTTGCTCCCATTGCGAATTAATTGTAGGGACAGTGCCTTGTACCTACCCAAAGCTACAAGAGGGCGACCACAAGGGTCGCCCCTACGCGATGTGTCGTTCATAATGGTAAAAAGCGGCGATGACGATGGCGTGGGTGATTTGGCCGGATTGGATGAGGTGAGGGACATCGCTGATAGGGTGTTCGCTAACAACGATATCTTCGGAACCGTCAAATTGAGGTTCAGCTACGCGGCGGGCGTTGAGGGCCAAGAAGGTGTCGCAGCGGTTGCTGAGGAAGGCGGGGTTGGGATCAACCATGCCGATATGGTGCCATTCGTCGGCTTCATAGCCCGTTTCTTCACGCAGTTCCCGAACGGCAGCTACCTTAGCATCTTCCCCTTCATCCACCATTCCCCCTGGTATTTCCAGACAAACCGCTTCTGTACCATGCCGAAATTGGTAAATTAGCACCACTTTTTGCTCAGGTGTGAGGGCAATGATGTTGATCCAATTGGGGGTGTCCAGCACAAAAAAGTTGTGCTTTTGGCTGGTGCGTGGCGATTGGCTAGTGTCTCGCCGAATCGTGAAGATGTGATAATTTTCTAGTTGTTCACTGTGCAGTTTCGTCCATTTTTTGACCATAGGGCTAATGTTACATGAAAAACGGCCGTTAGGCAGGACATGAATGTTAAACAAACCGTTACCATTTGTGATACATGTCTAGACACGCTAAGTTGAAAATCGAAATGACTATGCTATACTAGCCGCCACCACTGAAATGGCATAGTTTGTAATCATAGTTGTTGCATCCAATCCACAAGAATAGCAATTTTCAAGCAGGTACTTTATGAGCCAAACAGTTGCACCCTCCCCAGATAACACGCGATCGTCTCAGCCTATAACGAAGCAAAAGCGATGGAATAATTTCAAGGCAGCCATTGAAGGCTATCTTTATTTATCGCCGACGATGATTGTTTTAGGCCTCTTTACCTTTTTGCCTATTATCACTTCCTTTACCCTCAGCCTAAATCGAATTGCTCCCTTTGGTAATCAGATGCGTTTTGTAGGGATTGAAAATTATACGCGCCTGTTATCAAGTGTTGATTATTGGAACAGCGTACGTGTTTCACTTCTATTTATGCTGGGGACTGTGCCCATGGGCATTGCTGTTGCTGTTATCTTAGGGATTGCTTTGTCTTACCCCTTGAGCCGCCTGACCTGGCTACACCGGCTGTTGATTTTTGTGCCTATTGTTATCAGCAGTGCGGTCACTGGGGTGTTGTTTAGCTGGATTTATCATCCTGTTGTGGGGTATTTGAATTATGTATTAAGTCTTATAGGCATTGATGGGCCTAATTGGCTTGCCTCTAAGGATTGGGCATTGGTGGCTGTTATTTTGGCCGTTGTATGGCGGCAGTTGGGTTTTAATGTCATTATTGCCTTGGCAGGTATTCAAAATATTGATGGCACCTACTATGAGGCGGCTAAGGTGGATGGGGCTAATGTTTGGCACCGAATTCGGCACATCACAATTCCCCTGCTTTCGCCTACTTTGTTTTTTCTAGTAATCATTAATACGATTAATAGTTTGCAGACCTTCGGTGAAATCAATATTTTGACGGATGGCGGTCCGGGACGAGCGACCACGAATATGATATACAATATTTATGTGGATGCCTTTGTGGGGACGCCATTACGGGGTATTGCTTCGGCCCAAGCCTATTTATTGGCTCTGATGATCATTGTTATGTCCGTGATTCAATTTAGAGGTTTAGGCGGGAGGGTACATTACTCATGACAACCATTACACCACAACAACCAGTTCGACGATCTATTTTTTCCAGCGATTTTTGGCTTCATGCCTTTTTGATCGCAATAGGCTTATTAATTGCCATGCCTATTTTCATCGCTATTTTCGCTAGTTTTAAGCTGCCGACGGATATTACGAATTATCCACCTACACTGTTGCCGGAGGCATGGACAGTGGAGAATTATGTGACGGCTTGGACTTCAACGCCATTTGGCCGTTTTTTCATCAATAGTATCGTGCAAACAGGCATTATTGTGGGCGCCAACATTCTTTTTAGCATTTTGGCGGCTTATGCTTTCTCATTTTTGCATTTTCCTGGTCGAAATGTCATCTTTTATTTGGTGGTGGGCAGTTTGATGATTCCTTTTCAACTGACATTTATCCCCAACTTTGTGCTGATTACGGATTGGGGCTGGGCGAATACCTTTCAAGGTTTAACAGCCCCGTTTTTGGCCAGCGCCTTTGGTGTGTTTATGCTGCGCCAATTCTTTATGTCTGTGCCTAAGGATTTGCACGATTCGGCGCGGATTGATGGGGCCAGCAATTGGCGCTTTTTGTGGCAGATTTTGGTGCCGATTAGCAAGGGTTCCATCAGTGCCTTTGGCATTTTTTCTTTTTTGGGAGCTTGGAGTCAATATTTGTGGCCTTTGATTATTACCAGTGAAGAGAATTGGCGTACGATTCAGATTGGTCTGCGCTTTTTCTTGTTTGATCAAGAACGGGGCGCAGATTGGGGGGCAATTATGGCTGCGGCCGTTATTGCCTTGGTGCCCACGCTACTTATCTTTTTGTTGGCACAAAGACAGTTGGTGAAGGGGATCGCCATGACGGGTTTGAAGGGGTAATGATTTAAGTATTCAGTGTGCAGTAATCAGTAATCAGTTGGGAAGTTCCACTGAATACTGATAACCGGTTACTGGTTACTGGTTTATTGGTAGTCGGCCGCTTAACGGCCATTTTTATCCTTAACATGGGTCTTGTCAACAGACAAAACCTAGTGACATTCTTTTCAATAAGGAGGAAAAGATATGAAACAGTTATTCAAATTGACCACCTTGATGTTGGTCGCCATGCTCATCTTAGCCGCTTGTGGTGGCGGCGGCGATGCGGGCGAGGAAGAGGCTGCGCCTGCTGCCACAGAAGCTCCCGCCGAAGAAGAAGAGGAGATGGAAGAGGAAGAAGCTCCCGCTGAAGAAGAGGAGATGGAAGAGGAAGAAGCTCCCGCCGAAGAAGAAGAGGAGATGGCGGAAGAGGCCATCACTATCGAGTTTTGGCACGCGATGGGCGGTGACCTCGGTGCTGTTGTGGACGAATTAGCAGCCCGTTTTAATGACAGTCAAGATGCTATTCATGTCAATGTCACCTTTCAGGGTAGCTATGATGAAACCTACAACGCCTTGTTAGCTGCCTTTGAGGCGGGCAATGAACCCAACATTACTCAAAACTTTGACTTAGCCGCGCAAACCATGTTTGATACAGGTCGCCTCGTCCCTGCCTGGCAGTTGATGGAAGCCGATAGCTACGACTCAAGTGTCTTTGTGCCAGCTGTGAGTGATTATTATTCTGATGAAAATGGTATGGTGGCTATGGCTTTTAATAGCAGTACACCGATTGTCTATTATAATGCGGAAATGTTTGATGCGGCTGGCTTGGATGCTCCCAATCCAGAGTGGACCTTCTCTGAGTTCTTGGAAGTGTGTGATGCTATCCAGGAATCTGGTGTAGAGTTTTGTGTGACATTGGGCCAAGTTGGCTGGTATTTCGAGCAGATTTTGGCTAATAGTGGTGGTCTCTACTTCAACAATGATAACGGCCGTACCGGACGCGCCAGCGAAACAGTCATCAATCAAGGGCAAGGTGTAGAGGTTTTCACCTTCCTCACCGATTTGTACACCAATGGCTACGCTCCCAATTTGGGCAGCACTTGGACAGACACTGATGCCACCTTCTTAGCGGGACAGGCAGCCATGATCTTTGATTCTACGGCTGGTGCTCGTGGTTTCCAAGAGTCAGCGGAGTTTGAAATTCGCACCAACTTCATTCCTCACAGCGACAGCAGTGATCGCAATGGTGTAGTGATTGGTGGCGCGGCCTTGTGGCTAATTGACTCTGGTGATGATGCTACTAATGCGGCTGCTTGGGAGTTCATGAAGTTTATGGCAGCCGAAGATCAGCAAGTGACTTGGCATACGGGCACAGGTTACTTCCCGGTACGCACAGATATAAGCGGCAATGCTGATTTAACTGCCTTTTGGGATGAGAATCCCAATTTTGTGACAGCCATTGAGCAGTTGTCCACGACCAAGACAACATTGGATGATGGCTCTGTCAATTACGCTGTTTTAGGTGGCCGCGCTGGCCCCTTCCCTGCTATTCGCCGTATTATGACGGAGTCCTACAGTCGTGTCTTGGATGATGGTCTGACACCACAAGAGGCATTGGATGAGGCCGTCGAGAAGATGGACGAAGAGTTGACAAATTACAACGCTTTCTTTGAGTAATTTGAACAGCTTTTGAGAGATAAAAAGGCTGGGGTTGGAACATATCCCAGCCTTTTGTTTTGTTATGAATTGGAAATGGCCTCTGATTGGTGTGTTGGTTTTGTTGCTAGCGTGTGCACAGGTTGAAGAAAATATGAATGAGGCAACGGCCGTTGCCCTTCCCCCCACATCTGTTCCCACCGCGACCTTACCCGCTGACTTCGACTGGCAAGGCCATCGTGGCGCACGCGGCCTCAAACCAGAAAACAGCCTGCCTGCCTTTGAAACCGCCCTCGATTTAGGCGTGACTACGTTGGAGTTGGATTTGCACTATACGGCCGATGGTGTTGTTGTCGTTTGGCATGATCCAGCTATTGACAAGAGCAAGTGTGGCCTCGATCCCAACAGTGATGTAGAGAGTCCTGATCCCGACAGTTTGGTCAAGTGGGGCGAGGGCTTGATGCTCAGTCAACTAACCTTTGAGCAAGTACAAGCCTACCGTTGTGATCGCAACCCAGACCCAGATCGTTTTCCTGAGCAAAATAGTAATCCCACCACACTGGCTGGTGCTGATTATGGCATTATCAGTCTGGCGGAGCTATTTGATTTTGTGGAACAGTACAGTCAATCTGACGAGAAAAGCGAAACCCAGCAGCTTAATGCCAGCCAAGTGCAGTTCAATATTGAAACCAAACGAAAGCCAAACCAGCCTAAAGCCATTGGCGATGGCTTTGATGGGGAAAATGCGGGGCCGTTTGAAGTAGCAATTCTTGATTTAGTGGTGGCGCGGGGGCTGGGTGAGCGGGTGATGATTCAAAGTTTTGATCATCGCTCCTTGTGGGCGGTGCGGGCCATGAATGAGGAGATTCAACTGGCGGCTCTGACTTCGGGAGTACCAGTGGCACTTAGCCAATATGCCAATAATGGAGCCTCGATTTGGTCACCCAATTACAATACGCTGACCCCAAAGCTGATTGATGAAGCGCATGGGGTGGGACTTTTGGTGATTCCTTGGACGGTGAATGAACCGGAGGAGATGAGCCAATTGATCGAGTGGGGTGTGGATGGGTTGATAAGTGATCGGCCGGATTTGTATGGGAGAGTGGCGAGTGGCGAGTAGAGACTGGAGACTGGGGACTAGAGGTTGGCATTGGGGATTGTTGGGATTTACATTGTTGTTTTTATTGGGAGCGTGCCGGGAGCGAGAGCAGAAGCAAGAGGAAGTTGACATAAGTCCGAGTATTCAGGTGCTGGCGGAGGGGTTAAGTAATCCGGTAGGGTTGGCGCTGCTGCCGGATGGCGGGCTGCTGATTGCTGAGGAGGGAACGGGTGAGGGGGATAATAGTGCGGGGGTGAGTTTGTTGACGAGTGAGGGGGAGATCGGCCGTTTGATTTCTGGTTTGCCCAGCAGTCGAGATTCAGGGGATTTGTCGGGCGTGCCTTTGGTGGCGGTGTCACCAGATGATAACACGATCTTTTTGGGCAGTTTTAATCAGGGGCATTTGTGGACGCTGCCAGTGAGTGAGGGGGTGGTGTTGCCGCAACGGCCGTTTACCACCAACGATCTCACACCACGCCTGATGCCCCTCAATCGTGTGCAACTGATCAACCCTTTTGACATGACCTTCGACGCAGCGGGTGTGCCCGTGGTGAGCGATGCCAGTGCCAATGGCGTAGCCAAGGAGAAAGCCGATGGCACAACCACATTTTTTCACCAATTTTTTGAACTAAAAGACCCTGCTAATGAGAAAATTACGCTTGATCCCGTGCCTACAGGCATTACCCGCGTGGGTGAAGAGTATTATGTGACCTTAACGGGCGGCTGCCCCTATCCGGCTGATTCGGGGCGGCTGGTAGCTATTGATGAGAGCCGCCATGAACGAGTGGTGTTAGATAGTCTGAACATGCCCATTGATGTAACCCAGGGAGCCGATGGCACGCTTTGGGTGTTGGAGTTTGCCCGTTATTTTTCAGAGAATCCCTTTGCTCACTGTTTTACGGGTGAGGGGTATCAGCCGAATAGCGGCCGTTTGAGCCGCATCAACGACCAGGGTGAGCTGGAAGTGGTGTTGGATGGGTTGAATTTTCCAGGGGCGGTATTGCCTTTGCCCGACGGCCGTTTGCTCATCAGCGAAGTGTTTGCGGGGCGGGTATTGCAGGTGACGTTTGGTGAAGGGGAAATTGTGGGGGAAACGGCCGTGCTGGCGCCGGAAGCGGCTCGCCCACCCTGGCAATTTACCAATGTAGCCGAAGCGGTGGGGTTAGATTTTCAGCATGGCGTGTTCCACACAGGCTTATACGAAGACCCCGTAGCCATGATGGGCGCGGGGCTGTGTTGGCTGGACTATGATCAGGATGGTTGGCTCGATCTCTATCTGGTCAACAGCTTCGCTAAGGCCGAAAATGAGTATTGGCGAGCGTTGGGTCATTGGCCCCAAAATAGCCTTTTTCGTAATAAACACGGCCAATTTGAGGCTGTGGGGCGGGAAAGCGGGGCAAATTTGAGCTTACGCGGCAATGGTTGCGTGGCAGCTGATTTTGATTTGGACGGTTGGACAGATATTTATATCACGGCCGACGGGCCTAATGCCCTATTGTGGAACAACGGCGATGGCACTTTTAGTGAGGGGGCAGCGGCGGCTGGCGTTGCCGCACTAGAGTGGAACAGTGCGGCCGTGGTGGGAGATGTAAATGGGGACGATTGGCCCGATCTCTTTGTAGCCAGCTACATTAATTTGGAGAATAAAATTCCCAATCCCAGTGGGGCTTTCCCCCAAGATTTTTATGGGTTGGCCGATCATCTGTATTTGGGAGGCGAAGGACGGCAATTTGTGGAGGTAACGGCCGTTGCTGGGCTAATACGTGAGGAGCGAGGCTTGGGTGCGCTACTGACAGACGTGGATCGGGATGGCGACCTCGATTTGTATATTGCCAATGACGGCCATCGCAATCGGCTGTATGAAAATCAGCCTGCCGCTAACGCCCTTGGCTTCCATTTTGTAGATTTGTCGGATTCAGCCGATGCCGGAGACGCAGGCAGTGGCATGGGTGTGGCTGGTGGTGATTATGATGGTGATGGCTACCTCGATCTGTTTGTGACCAATTGGGAGCCAGAGTTGAATGCTTTGTATCGCAATCGGACTGAAGAACAAGGCGAAATCAACTTTGTCTACAGCACTTTTCGCATCGGCTTTCAAGGCTTAGGTCGGGACATGACGGGCTGGGGCACACATTGGGCTGATTTTGACCAGGATGGAGATGAGGATTTGCTGTTTGTAAACGGCCGTGTGCCGGTCACCAATTTTGAGACCGACCCTGAGCTGGTACGCTTGTTTGGTAATCAATTGGTGGAGGGGCAGCCGGGACAGCTGCGCCAATGGACGGAGGCCAGGGGTTTAGAGGCTGTTGGCCCTTTGCTGGCACGGGGCAGCGCTGTGGCCGATTTTGACAATGATGGCGATCTGGACGTGGCCATTAATACGATTGCGGGGAAGCCTGCTTTGTTACGCAATGACTTTCCGGCGGGGAATTGGTTGATGGTGGAACTAAGCGGCTTTTGGCCGGGGACGGTGGTGGAGGTGGTGTTGCCCGACAGCCGTTCGCTCATCCGTGAAGGGCATGTGGGCAGCAGCTATTTGGCCTCGGAAGACCCGCGCTTGCATTTTGGTGTGGGCGATGTAATGCAGGTGGATGTGGTGGTGCGCTGGCCTGACGGCCGTCGCACGGAACTACAAGATGTGTCTGTCAATCAGCACCTCCTAGTTTCGCCGACGCAATAGGCTAATTATGATACAATTTTCACCTATATGGATGAAGATGACTACACAGAGACTCACAAAGTAGACACAGAGATTCACGGAGAGAAGCAAAGTTTTTCTGTTTCTCTGTGTGCCTCTGCTCCTCTGCGTAACTCTGCGTCCTAAGTCACACCTACCCACATTTTTCTTTGAGAGTAGTACGATGTTTTTGATGACGATGGCCCAACAGTTGGACAAGTTGGTTTTGTATGGCATGAATCGGATGGTGCCGGATTCGCTGGCAGAGAGTTATGAAGATGCGCCCAGTTTGGAAGAGGTGTTGGCGGAAACGCGAGTGGATGAGGGGCAGACGCCCGTTTACGCTCTGACCGCCCCGGGCAAGCGTACGATTACCTTGCAAACTGCACTGGGCGAAATGCGTTGCCCTGTCTGGGTGCGCCCTGCTAAGGATCCCAATGCACCGCTCATCTTGTTTCATCATGGCCTCAATGAGTGGCCGCCAACTGGCTCTTGGTGGCGCATTTTCCCCCGCAACCACCCCCTGCCCGCCCATACAGTTTGTATCCAGGCCCCTTATCATGAACGATGGCGCGAGCCGCTGGAAAAGGGTTTTGTCTCGCTGACACACATTTACCAGATGTTTGCCGCTTCGCTGCGGATGATGGAGGCGGTGCAGGCTGAATTTGAAGCCCAAGGGGCGGCTTTGACCATAGCGGCTGGCGTGAGTTGGGGTGGCATTACCAGCCTGTTGTACGAGGCCTTGTTCCAACGCACACGAGCGGTGATCCCCATGGTGTCATCGCCAGATTTGGCCCGGGTGATGTGGGATATTTCGCAGATGTTTGGACGAGAGCTACCGATTTCGTATGAACGGCTGCAGCAAGCATTAGATTTCACGCCTTATTATGCCCGTTGTGATGAGAACCGGGTCTTTCCCTTGATGGGTGAATATGACCTCTTTTTTCAACAGAAACATCATTGGGGACGCCCGTTGGTCACAATTCCCGAAAGTCATATCACAGCCCTGTTACGGGTGACGCCATTGCGAGAACATGTACTGCAAGTGTTGCAGTGGGCGGTGAGCAGTGAGCAGCAAACATAGCTAAGGCGTGGAACGGCTGATGAGGGCAATACCACCTAGGATGAATAGGCTGCCCACGATGGTGATGACAGTCGGCACTTCACCTAAAAAGAGGATGGCTAATATCGTGGCCCCAACGGGTTCACTGATAATAGTGACGGCGACGAAGGTGGCGGGCAGGTAGGCTAAGGCCCAGTTAAAGGAAGTGTGCCCGATGAGTTGGGGAAAAAGGGCCATGAGGATGAATAGGCCATAGGCGGTGGGGCTGTAGCCGGTGAGGGGAACGGCCGTTACCACACAAGTAGTAATGAGGGTGAGGGCGGCGATGGTGTAGACAACGGCCGTATAGCTCAATAGGGACAATCCCTGCCGCAACCGTCGGCCAGCCAGATAGTACACAGCCATGGACAAAGCCCCCAGCAAGGCCAAGCCATTGCCCCACATAGCGTTGGCGCTATCTGCCAAACGAAAGCCGTCGTTGAAGGCTATCACGATACTGCCCAACAGAGCCAGGGCTAGACCTATTTTGTGCCAACGGTTGAGGGGTTCATGTAGGACGATGGGGGCGGCCAGCCCCACCCATAAAGGTGAGGTGGAGACGAGGACGGTGGAACTGGTGATGGAGGTGAAGGCTAGGGAGCTAATCCAAGTGGCAAAGTGCAGCCCCAGCATGAGACCAGAGAGGATGGCTAGGAGCCAAACGGCCGTGTCCATCTTTTGTAGCTCTGAACGACGGCGGGTCAAGGCGAGAGGCAGCAGAACCAATGAAGCCAGCGTCGTGCGCCAAGCTGCGATGGCCAGTGAGGGCACTGCTTCCCCTGTTTGCGCCAAGCGGATGAAGATGGCACTAACGGAGACGGCCAGCACACCAATAGCGAGTACCAGCAAGGGAGGGAAGCGAGGGGTTGACATGCTGCCGGATTGTAGCGGAGATTTTTATGGCGGCACGTAAATCATTATGGCACGGCTACCACATATTTGAAAAAGTTGGGGGCGATGAGGATACGGCCGTCTGCCTGTGTAAATGGTTCGACTGCCTCGCGAACGGCTGTTCGCAACCGCTCCCTGCCTACCACCCGCAACATGCCCTGAATCGGGCCAGCCGACAAGTGGCCTCGCCAAAAGGTCTCAAAATTGGGATAGGTGAAGGGGCAATCTACTTCGCTACTTTCCACCACGTTCAACCCAGCCTCTTGAAACAATCCTTCCAGCACACCCGGCATAGACAGTTCAAAAGGGCCACCGCCTTTGGGGCCATCGGGCATAACTGACCCTATCGCTTTCAGCACTGACGCATAGGTTACTTTATCGGGTGAGCCAAATAGGCCAGCCACAATGTAACCACCCGATCGGCAAACACGTTCAAAACCGCGCAGTGTGGCCACCCGATCGGCCGAATATTGCACAGAATTAGCTGCACACACCACGTCAAAAGCATCCTCCTCATAGGGTAGAAGTTGGATGTCACCCACGCGAAAGTCACCCTGAGGCAGCCTTTGACCAGCATAGGCAATCATGTTTTCAGAGACATCAAGCCCCCAAATTTGCGCTCCGCGTGCAGCGGCTAAGGCACTCGCTCCGCCACTGCCACAACCCGCGTCCAAAAAGCGGGTGCCAGCCCCAACCTTTGTTGCTGTCAGCATGGCGTCCATTAACGGCCGATGTGCCTTTTCCAAAATCGTCGCCCAATCGTGGGGCGCACTGCCCCATAGTTCACCTTGTACTTTTGCTGTTCCCATAATTTTTTCCTTTTGAGAATGAGGAACCAAGCTCTTTCAGGAAACTTGGTTCCTGCTTCTTATGAATATTTATCTCGCTAGTGATAGCGAAACATCTTTAATCCATGAACACGCCGCCTTGGAAATCGACACAGGTGTAGGTTCCAGTGAAGGGGGGGATGTTGTTGCAGCCACCGCCAGCGGTGAGGATTTGCTCGTTGACGATGCCGGGTTCCATAGGACCATGATCGCGGAGGGCGAAGTGATATTCGGCCGTTCGTGGCTCAAGCAGCCCAACTGACCAAGGTGTGGCATCGCCATTAACTGGATTGTGGGCACTGAAATTGCCGACGCCATTTTGACCAATCACATGGCCGCCAGCCAGTGAGACAGAGGCCCCGGCCGCAATATTTCCTGGCGGTGGGAAGGCATCGTCGGCACCACAAACGCCATCGCTGCAATTTTCGGGGTAGTTGAAGATAACCCACCAGACGGTGACACCGTGGCCGGCTGGTAGATCGGAGGTGTGTACTTGGAGTGAGGCCCCACTGTCGTTGGTGGTTAGGGTAGCCCAACTGCCCTCAATGGGCGTGGGATGTCCCATATTCGTAATATCGTACAACATTGTCTCATAGCGGTCGGCTGGGCCAGCTGCATTCACTACAGATTGCACACCGATCACCAACAGCAACATCACAAAACTTGTTAACATCATCATATACTTACGCATCTGATTTCTCCTTGTTGTTTACATAAAAGCTGAAATAATATTTGAGTAATCAGCACGTGAACGGATAGAAATCGTACCCACTATCAGTTATACTAGTGGATAAGGCCGTGGTCATGATTCCGAGAGCCATCCCCATGGTGAGAATTGTGCCCGGCCCCTTTCTTTCTACTTCAGCATGCTTTTGAGTTAATGATTTTTATATCATCTAGACCATTGTCTTTGCCTCCTTTAGCAATCTGGTTGTAACAGCCACATTGCTCCTTTCCGGTAAGTGTTAAATCTCTGTCCGACTTTGGACTGAGCTGTCCCGTATTACCTTGGACTTGTACCATGCTCCCAGAATATGTGACCTGTAAAGTAGGAACCAAGTTCCACAAGGAAACTTGGTTCCTACTGCGAGCAAGCCTAATGAACCATCACATACATTGTCACTGAATTGCCCCCATTCAAGGAAAAGGTCACGGTGTAGAGACCGGGCTGATCGCCTGTCGTAAACGAAGCTATTAGCCTAGCCGTGGCGACGCCAGAGTTGGGCGCATTAGCCGCGAAGGATGGCTCTACCGCTGATACAGCTTGTTCCTTAGCTCCTTCTGGGGTTCCAATGAACACATGTCCCACAGTGGCACTGCCCTGTTTCATCAGGGCATGACTCGAATTCACCATTTCGATGTCTACACCTGTAAAAGGCTCACTATCATAATCCCAGAGCAGGAAGTTATAGGGCAAGCTGACTGCTTCGTTGACACCCGCTTGCTGGTAAATACTATTGGGGTTGCCTGGTCCCCCGAAGATGCTGGTCACATTGATGCTAGGTCTGGCCCGAGGCACAATCTGCAAGCGTCCTGTGCCAGATTCCCAAGCACCGTTTGGTCCGGTTTGTGCCTCAATCTCAATATCATAGAAGCCGGGAGATGGATTCACAAAGCCCAAAGCCATCATATGTATCTGCTTGATGCCGGGGCCAGGCAGCATTTGCAGACCTGGACCAATATCTTGTAGGGCCGTAAAGACAAAAGTGTGCGTACCTTCCAGGTGAGTAGTGTAAACGGTTGGTGCGCCACTACCTGGGGGGAACATGGGAAAAATGGGGTGTTGCGGCCAGCCCTGGAGTAAGATGCCGGTGCTGCATTGATTAGCAAATGGGTTACAGGTTGTGACGGTTTGTACAGGCAGTCCTGTGTTGACAAATGCCTCAGGTAAAGTGATTTTAAGCTGATGGCCCTGGCTTAAGCCGCGCCCCAGTACGCTGGGGTCAAGTGAGCCGTTTAAGGTAATGACCACATCGGTGGGGGCACCAGCTACATTGCCATCGGGCACAATAGGGGCATTGACGACTGAGTGGACGATACCGCTGCTGGGTGCGGCCGTGGCCTGTTGGTCGGGCAGGGAAGCAACAACAGCGAGCATGATTAACAATAACAAGAGTGATAGGCGGGCGATACGGCCGTTTAACGACATTACCTGAGCATACATTTTTACCTCCAATTCTAGATATGAAAACACGGATACAATATTAGGAGCGGTTTGTTCGGACAAAAAGAGCCGCTCGATTCGACACAGACCTCTTTTAATCGATCATCAATCACCTCCTTGGTTGATTCCTTTTTGCGCCTGCCGCTATCGCGTAGGCGCGTTATGAATGGCGATTTGGGTGTTACGACAAGGCGTTTTGGGCCAGCCTTCAGGACACCCACCCCAGGTTGTATTCATCTGTTCATGAATCCTGCCGGGGATGGCTGGGCCATGGGTGCGCAGGATGAGATGCACTTCGGCTTTCATGACATCAAGCAAACCATCACCAAAGCTGGTTTCTGTGGCATCCCCGATAGGCAGATGAGCCTGAAATTCGGCTGTGCCATCCACGTCGATAATCGACCCTGTGGCCCGTGTTTCAGTAAAGCCAGTGACATCTCGATCAGGTAGGTTTGGAGTTCGGGCACCTTCGTCCGTTAAGATAAAGGTGCCATTTTCATCCATCAAAAAGACATCATCTAAACCACAAATATCATTGGAGCAGTTTTCTGGCGTATTAAAAATGGCCCTGTGGGGGTGTTCTAAACGGGCCACGGTTTGGGCCTCTGTTTCAAAGCGGCGAATAAACTTGGGGTGATTGGCGTATTTGGGCAGGATAATTTTGACGGCGACTTCCCGTTCGACCGTCGTCTGGACAGCTTTATAAACCACGCCGAACCCGCCATTACCGATGAGTTCTCCTAATTGAAAGCCACGAATGGCACGTCCACTCAAATCTTCCTGACCAATTTCTTCGGGGATCGGTGCTGGCGTAGGAATAGGTGAGGGGCCTGGTTCGGCCCGAGCCAAACGAACAAAAGCAAGCTGTTCGGCTTCAAGGATATTGAGAGCAAGCGCTAATAGTTCGGCGACTTGGACAGACGGCCGTAATGTGTTGGCCTCTATCCTGCGAATAGTGATGGCAGCGCAGCCTACACGCCGAGCTAACTCAGCCTGAGTTAGGCCTAGATTCCGGCGTCGCTCTTTGACAATTTGCCCAAAGGTAATGTCTTTGTCCATATTTTCTACCGGACAGTTGAATTGAGAAGGGAAGGAGGTAAATAAAAAGAGACCTCAAAAGGAAGCCCTCGAACCAAGGAGTAAGTCAGCCAATCCTTCCCTAGGCGAAATAAACTCTTATCAACACGGTCAGTCCGGTCAATCAAACCACGTTTATGTTCATCAGCCATAACTGTGATTCCCAGATATATCATCCATAGATAAGCTAAACAAGAAGCCATCAGAAGAGAAGCAACTCGTTTCGGTTCAGAGAGATGGCTCTTGTGAATATGAAACCCACGACTTTTCTTGTCAGAAAACATCGTCTCAATCTTGAAGCGCTTGCGATAGTCGCGACAGGCTCGCTGAGGGTCAACATGGTTTGTGATTAGATAAATCGGTTTTTCATAAGCTTCACCCCACCAGGCAATGGCTGTCACAGGTCCCAACTCTTGAGCCGTAAAGTAGCTGTTGGCTAAAGAAATAGTTGAACCCTGCTCTGGAGATAAATCACGCAATTTCTGAGTAGTACCTGCTTGAGTAATCGATATTTGTGGTGCAGAGCGTATCACAAAGTGCCAAGTTGTTTCTTGTTTTACCCAAGTCAACATCTCAACAGTGTCATATTCAGCATCTCCTAGCAAAACGACCTCGCTTCCTGTAGGGATTCGTTCTTGTAATAGTTCGAGTAATTCGATGTGACGTGCCGCTGTAGTGTGTCCTTTCTTACCTCGGTATGTTATCCAGGCCAAGGGCAACAAACGCTGACGATAGACAACCCCGACCATAATAGTCATACAACCCCGACCTACTGTGCTGCCGTCTATAGCTATATAGAGTGTTTGCTGTGCCAGTTGTTGCAGAATCATCTCCGCAAATGGCATATACATCACCTTTTCATCCACATTTTCATTCTTTACAAATCGCCGCATTCGTTTCTCGATACTTTTTGGCTTAGCCTGGCTCGCTATCTCACCACTCATCACACTCAATTGTGCTTTTTTGCTCGTTACGATTCCGCTTATCATCATCGCCAGTGTCACCACAAAACATTGTTTGGTTGTTGGCATCATCTTTTTGAGCGTTTTTAGCACTTGGGTATATACTTTCATCTTGCCAGCCATCAGGTTCTTCCTTTTGTTTTTGGTTGAACTTTAGAATTTACCTGATGCCTGATTTTTTGTCTCTTATTCTTTCGTTAGATTTTCCTTCCTTTCTGTCCGGTAGAAAATGTCCATAAAAATCTAGTTACGTCTATGCAATAAATGCCATGATGGCTTGCCTTCTGCTGGCGGCTCACAATAGAAAGAGTGTAAGGGAAGTAATGACCGATTTCAAGAGGTGGACCTCCCTTGTATCGCTTTTGTATCGTTTTTTGGGGTAGTCATACCGCTCCTTTGGGGGTGGGGCATTGGGGGAGGATCGGTATACGAAGGGCCTTGTGGGGCTTAGGGCCAATTCCAAAAGTAAATCGTCCAGATTTGAAGGGACTTTTGGAATTGGCTTGAGGCTTTTTCAGAATTTATTGGATAATTATTTTTCTGAAAAAGCCTGGACTAGAATGGCAACAAAAAACGACCATTGTCCATTTCGCGGACAACGGCCGTTTTGATTGTCAGAGCTATTTTATTGCTTAATAGTGTACGGCACGAGGCAGTTCTTTGGCTTGAGCCACCCATTCAGTGACTTGTTTTTCAGTTGGCACTTTGCGCACCAGATTTTTCTCTTCGTTGGCTTCTTCCATCTTTTTCGTCAAATTGGTGGGGTTCCGCCGTGCCAGGGCGACAACAGTGTCTACACCTGCCGCCTCTAACAAATCGGCATACTGTGAACCAATACCTTTGATCCGAAATAGATCGGCGCAGTTGACCCAGCGTAAAATCAATTTTTCACTGATGCCTGTGGCTCCGGCTAATTCCTGGCGACCTTTCTTTTCGGCCCCTTTTGCTAGTACGTCCTCGACAGAGGTAACACCGACAGTAGCTAATTTTTCAGCATATGCAGGCCCGATTCCTTCAATCTCGCTAACTTTTCGCATGTTGTTCTCCTGTTATGAAAATGTAGAATTTTAACAAAGCCGAACTATCGGCTAAATTATATGGAATACATTGTCTTAGAGGCGATTTCTGGCCAAATGGTCACATTTTGATTCCTATGGCACTTATTTGGGGATTAGCAGCCGCTATTTCTTTTGGCATGGCCGATCTGTTTGCGCGATTTGGCAGTGAACAGGAGGGCACTTGGCGGGCCTTGCTCTATTTGCAGTTGATTGGCACGTTGGTAGCCACACTCTTTGTGGTTTTTAGTGGGCCAGTATACTGGTCAGCCTTGTGGGGGCGGGCTGGGCTGATGATGGTGGTGACATCGGTAGTGATGCTGCTGGGCACGGCGACACTGTATCGCTGTTTGGTGGTGGGACCGATGCTTATTACCTCGCCAATTGCCTCTAGTTTTGCGGCGGTGACGACGGTGTTGGCCCTGATGACGGGGGAACGGCCGTCCCCTTTGCAAATTGTTGGTCTTGTGTTCACCTTGATCGGGGTCGCTTTGGCTGCTGCCAGCGATACATCAGAGAAGCGGCCGATTCGCTGGCTATCGTTAGGGGTGTTGTTGGCTTTGGCTACGGCCGTTTTGCATGGGGTTGCTTTTTTCTTGTTAGATGGGATGGTAGCAAGTTTAGGTGAATCATTGACAGTATTGGCTTTGAGGTTGATTACTCTGGCCCTGTTGGTGACGTGGATGGTATTGGGGAAACGGCCGTTACGTTTAGACAACCTCCATTCGTTACGCTGGTTGATTCCCGTGGGCTTGCTCGATACAGCTGCTAATCTTTTTTACAATTTGGGCCTAACTACAGGCTTGACCTCAGTTGTATCAGTGTTAACGGCTCTGTACAGTGTCGTTACAGTGATGATTGGTGTGTTGTGGCTCAAGGAGAAACTGACAAGGTGGCAAAAAATGGGAGTGCTCATTGTGTTTGTGGGGGTAGCTCTAGTAAGTATACAATAGGAATTGGGTTGTGAAGAAGCAGCCTAATGCCTTACTGTACACCATAGACTTGGGTATGGGGAAAGAAAGCAAACCAACCGAACCAGTAAGCTAAATGACCGCCAAGTCGCTTCAAAGTCTCCCCATTGGGGCCAATAAGGGCATCTTCGGTGACCTGCCATTTGCGCTCAGTTTCGTCCAGTATGATGTCAGGATTATCCGTTGGGCTGAAGCTATATTGACCGCGTTCATAGGCGCGAACCTCGCCACCGGCTGAGTAGGTGACTGGCCCAGCGCGGCGGTTGTTGCCATCTACCTGGATAGTGCCACGGGAGGCAATAATGACAACGGCCGTTTCTCCAAGTTGATCATTCACTACCCGCTCCTCGGTAATGATGTCTAAAGGATAGGCTTTGGACAGGTTGTGAAGGCGTAAGGCAAATATTTGGTCTTTTGTCCCCAATAAATCGTTGCGTTGGGCCACAGGGAACATCGTAATATCGGCGGCAAAATAGTCGCCGTAGGCTGCACCCGGTGTGTAGTCACGGGGAAAACCTGTGTCAACGTCAAGAACGAGGGTATCGGGGTGTTCTGCTTGCCACTCTGCCCAAGTGGTGAGGACAACGGGCAAGACAGTGAGGGTAACGTCGGTGTCAGCCAGTTCACCCAGGACAGGCTCGCCTGTCAACTGATTCCAAAGGGTGTTGGTTTGACGGTCATACATAAGCTTGTTGCTGCGGAAGAGGAAGCCAGACGTGCCAAAGGTGTAGGTAGTGCCATCAGAGGCACGGCCGTCATAAGCGACGGCTGCACCGCAAAGCGTGCAATAGGCCAGTGACACGGGGATGCCACCTACAGTATCGTTTGCCATTTCATGCCAATCTAAGATACGCAAAGGATAAGCGCGGGCCTCGTCGTTCAGGTGAAGACCAAATACGGGATCATGAGGGTTGAGGTAGGCGGCTTGATCGGCCGTTACAGTACGGGGGTTATTGAGGGGGGGAATGCCATCTGTTTGCACGCCCCCCCACTGTATTTCTTCAACCCGAATTCGTGAAGGGAACTCATCCTGTAAAAATTCGCCAAAATGGCTATCAATGGGGTCCAGAAGGCGACCTTTCCAACTAGTGAAACCGGGAGGCGGTACTAAGTCGGTACTGCCATACCATTCAACCCAGGCTGGCCAATCAAAGCCGAACGCTTGCCCACTGAGCGTTTCTAATGCTTGCAAATAGTCAGCCACGCTTAGCGTCCGTACCAACCCCGATTGCCGTCCCCAATATAGCTCAATCAAGGGGGCGATGAAGCGTTGGTCATTAGTAGCCAATATGCGCTCCATGGCCTCAGTAGCTTCACTATTGTTGTTTTGTAAGAGTTGATATAGGAGCTGCTCGCTTTCTTCTTCATTAAGAAGAGAAGCAGTAAGGGTGGCGGTTGGGGGTGGAGACGTAGAAGTGGGTGACGGGACCGTCGTTGGTGGGGGAACTGTCGGTGAAACGGCCGTTGCCGTAGGTGCAGGTGTAAGGTCCGTTCCGCTACAGGCAGCAATTAAAGTGCTTAATAAAATCAATGCTAAAATTATTCGCTTGTTCATGAATATGCCTCCGAGCTAACAGTATAGTCGGTGGGCATGGCGAATTTGTGGCTGTTAGATTTATGTAAGGGTTTACTTAGAGGTAGTTAAGATTAGGATATGACTACTCGAGAGACATCCGATTTCTCGGAGGAATCGGATGTCTGATGCCCAATCAACGAACGTTTTGGACTAGTTTTGCTGAGCGGCCGTTACCAAGCCTTTAAAGAGGCGCAGCATGGCTGGATCATCCTGCACGAGGTTCTCTGGATGCCACTGTACACCCAGTGCAAAAGGATGTCCAGGTATTTCGATGGCTTCGATGAGGCCATCAGGGGCAACGGCCGTTACCCGGGCTTCTTTGGCTAATTCCTTTACTCCTTGATGGTGTAAGCTGTTCACTTGTACCTGAGTGGATTGCAAATGGTATGCTAGACATGAATTAGGCTCTACATCGACAGTATGGGCCAGATGATTACGAGAATGATGCTTGTAATAATCATGTTTAATCGCATTTGGCAGCATACTATGCACATCTTCCCATAAGGTGCCACCTAAAGCTACATTGAATACTTGAATGCCACGACAAATCGCAAAAATGGGCTTTTCCTGCTGTACAGCATAGCGAACTGCTTTGATCTCAAATTCGTCTCGAATTGGATCAATACTGTACATCGTAGGGTGGTGTGTGCCGTTATAATGCCGTGGTTCGACATCACCACCGCCAGGCATAAGTATGCCATCCACCCGTTGTATGGTTGCTTGTGTTTCTCCTTCATCTAAGAGGAGGGGAAGCAAAATAGGAATGCCGCCAGCGAGACGGACAGCTTCTATATAGCTGGGCATTATGCCAACGACGTGCCGAGCGCGTTCAGCAGCCTTCTTTTGATAAGTGAGAAGACCAATAATCGGCCGTTGGGAATAGGGGATCATGATGCACTCCTTATGTAAACAAAAAGAGCGAAAGCACCTACGCTTTCACTCTATTACTCATTGAACATCCTTGGCATATGAGGGTCACCACTAGCAGTTTCTAACTCAAGGGTGTGGTTTCTCAAGCTAATTCAAGACATTGCTTCTAATTTGGCCTGAGTTGGCCTTAAAATACTCGTTTTTCACGTAGGCGTGCAGATTTACCTGTCCGTCCTCGTAAATAATAGAGCTGTGCCCGTCGTACATAAGCATGACGATGAATTTCAATTTTTTCAATGCGAGGAGAGCGCAACAAGAAAGAACGTTCGACACCGATACCGTTACTAGCGATACGACGGACAGTAAAGTTCATATTGTTGCCGCTGTTACGCAACCGAATAACGATGCCACGAACTAATTGGACACGTTCGTTGCGGGTACCTACATTGATGCGTAGATGGACAGTTACATTGTCACCAACATGTAACTCAGGGTGTGTTTTTGTATCTTCGTTGTCAAAAGCCTTAAGTAGTAAGTCAGACATGGTATATTCTCCATTGGCCTAAATTCGCATAAAAAAGCCCGCCATGCGGGCTAAGAGGGAAAATATATCATGCGCTGCCTGATTTCGCAAGAAATTCGTCATCGAAATTTTGTGAAGGGCACGGAGTGATTTATGGACTATGGCAGAATCCTGGTTGGCAGGGGCATTGATATTCGGATTTGTGACAAGTATTGACAAATTAGAACATGCGTGCTATTCTGTTGCGAACATATGTTCTCTACTTTACACTCCAACTATCAAAACTACAACACATAGAGAACAAATCACTTTACATTGGCAGAGGAAATGTTTTCGAGGAGGTAGATCATGCAGCAAGGACATCTATTTAGTAAGAGACCTAGTTCGATGGGAAACGGCCGTTTTGGTCTGGATATGCCACGGAAGACAATTGTGGGCATCATTTTATTGACAGCACTCGTCGCCTTCGAAATTTTCAATTTCGATACGACCCGATTTGCCCTGCGCGATCTGCTAGGTGGTGTGAGTTTCTGGGGAATTGGTTGGGCCAGCATTCTAGCTTTGGCTTTTTGCGCTATCGATTTTGCAGGGTTGGCCCGTTTGTTCACACCCGAACAGGGGGCTGATGAGCCAAAAGCTGTTTGGTATTTGATGGGTGCTTGGTTATTAGGGGCGACCATGAATGCTATTATGACTTGGTGGGCTGTTTCGCTCACTTTGCTGAGCCATGATTTAGGCAACGAGGTGCTGAGTCGTCAGCAGCTCCTAGAATTTGCCCCGATTTTTGTGGCTGTGCTGGTATGGCTAACCCGTATCCTATTTATTGGAGCTTTGTCAGTCACGGGTGAGCATATGTTTGACCTAGCACAGGCCGGGCTTTCACAAGCGGATATGTCTAGAAAACAAACCCAACCGAGGCAATCGGCCGTGCGCGTTACTCGCCCAGATACTCCCAAACAGCAGCCAACTCGCGTTAATCGGCGTGTTCGTCAGCAGCCTCCCCGACCAAACGGTTTCAACCGTGCCCCTGTAGGCATGCATGCCCACAGCCAACACAAACAATAAGATCATTTCCACAAAATAATCAGAGGCATCAATATCTTTTTTCGGAATTGGTTGGAGATAGTTACAGGATTATTCTGAAACTATCTCTACGGAAAATTATTAGGGCCTGATTTTCATGAATCCCGGTTAAAGAACCGGGATTTTTGCTCTTTATGCCTTGCTGGTCACTAGGCACTGTGTTACCATCATTTGTTTATTGTTGTGACAATATAAAGGCAGTATCTACTAAATTTTTGATTGAATTTTGAGTGGGAACGGCCGTTTTTGTCCAAGTTATTTATTTTAGAGTATTTTTTTACTAAAGTGAAGCGGAATGGCTGTTAGCGTTGAGTTTGTCTTTCGTCTGATTGGAGCTGTACTCCTTGCTGTTAGTGGTGGTTTTTCCGGTCGCTGGCTGGCATTGGCTTTGCAAGCACCTGAGGCAGTTGAGGCTTATACTGTCGTCTTAGGCTTGGTTGGCTTTTTGGCTGGTTTGATTTTAACCCCTTCAGTCACAGTACGACCTTTGCGCCGTGCTATCCGTGCTGTGACGACGATGCCGCCGGAGACGCTGGTGGCTATTATCAGCGGTATTTTTATCGGCTTAGTGGCTGCTGCACTAATCTCTTTGCCTTTATCCTTGTTGCCCTCGCCCTTTCGTCAAATCGTGCCTTTAGCAACGGCCGTTATCTTTTGTTACATGGGGGTTGTCATTCTCATCTCACGACAAAATGATTTGCAATCATTTTTCCGAGGGATGCGTCCAGTGGCCCAACCGCCTATGAGTGATGTGGAACAGGAACAATTTTTACTCCTGGACACTAGCGTTATCATAGATGGTCGTATCCTGGACATCAGTAAAACAGGTTTTGTCCACGATACGCTGCTCATTCCCAATTTCATTCTCAAAGAACTCCAATATATTGCTGATAGTGCCGAAGCTCTGCGTCGTAATCGTGGCCGACGCGGGCTAGAGATTCTCAGCGTATTGCAAAGTGAAGCACCGGTTCCAGTTCGTATTACGGATATGGATGTAAGTGAGGTACGGGATGCCGATAATAAGCTGGTAGCCTTGGCCAAGCATTTGCACTCGCCTATTATGACCAATGATTATAACCTGAACCGTGTGGCTGAATTGCAAGGCGTACGAGTCCTAAATGTGAATGATTTGGCAAATGCGGTTAAGGCCACTTACTTACCTGGTGAGCATTTGCGCATTAAGATTATCCAGGAAGGTACAGAAGAAGGTCAGGGTGTTGGCTTTTTGGAGGATGGCACGATGGTGGTGGTGGAAAACGGCCGTTCTCTCCTCAATGAAACCCGCAATGTCACCGTTACCAAAGTCTTGCAGACCTCTGCTGGGCGTATGGTCTTTGCCCGACAATAATGTAATGCTCGGTAATCCGTAGGTCACAATCGGTTTGCCGATTATGATTTATGGATTGCCCCAAATGACTCCTAGATTTCGTTTCGCCCCCAGCCCGACAGGAATTCCCCATATTGGTAATTTGCATACAGCCCTTTTTAGCTGGGCCTTGGCTCGCGCTTTAAGCGGCGATTTTATTATTCGTATTGAGGATAGCGATCCTGCCCGCAATACACCTGAGGCAGTCACCCTCATGTTAGATGCTCTGCAATGGCTGGGCATAGATTGGGACGAGGGGCCAGATGTTGGTGGTGAACATGGCCCCTATGTGCAATCGCTGCGATTGCCCCACCATCAGCAAGCCATAGCTCAGTTGTTGGCGGGCAACCATGCTTATTATGGGAACGATCCAACGCAAACGGCCGTTCCTGCAGGCCAACCCTTGCGTTTGCGAATGCCACGTGAAGGGCAGACGATCTTACAAGATGCGATTCGGGGAGATATCGTTTTTGACAATCGTCGCCTGGAAGACCCTGTTTTAGTACGGAGTGACGGCCGTCCTCTTTATCATCTAGCGGCGATGGTGGATGATCATGACATGGGCATCACCCATGTTGTGCGTGGTGATGAATGGATTGGGTCTGCCCCGGTTCATCTGCAGCTCTATAAAGCGATGGGATGGCAGGAACCTATTTGGATTCATGTGCCACTGATCCTGAACAAACAGGGTGAAAAATTGAAAAAGCGTGATCCCGAAGGCGGGTATCAAATCAGCGACTTTCAAGCTGCCGGTTATTTGTCAGAAGCTGTCTTCAATTATTTACTCCTATTGGGCTGGTCGCCGGATGGCGAACAGGAAATTATAGATAAATGGCAGTTACAGCAGCAGTTTCGTCTGGAGCGATTGTCGGCCAGCCCCTCAGTATTTGATTGGGACAAACTAAATTGGGTAAATCGGCAATATATCGAAAAATTAAGCACTTATGATCTAGCAGAACGGATACGGCCGTTTCTAGAGGAAGCCTACGGCATGATGCCGACAGCAGGGGATTGGTTCATACAATTAACAGCTGTGTTGCGGTCTAGTCTGACCAAGCTCGAAGATGCTGTTGGGCAAGCTGAGTGGGCTTTTGACGACGTCTTTAGTTTATCGGTGGAGGCACAGCAAGCCTTGATCTCTGAATCAGCTCGGCCTGTTTTGGCCCAGCTTGTGGCCGAAGTTGTCACGGTTGTTCTCCTTGATGAGCGGACTGCTCACAGCATCCTCAATGGTTTACGCGCCAACTTCAAAGGCAGTCATAACTGGAGTGCAAAACAGGTGTTTCATCCCATCCGAGCTGCCCTCACAGGGCACACGAGTGGCCCCCCTTTGCCACAAATCATGTCACTTTTGGGTAAAGGGCGTCTGCTGACAAGGATAGGCAATGTGTTACGTTAGCTGTGAGTTTTCTTACAATGTAATTCGCACCTAAGGGGTGAGCTTGACACCCGAACGGCCGTTGTTATACTCTGGCCTCACATTACATATACAAAGGAGATTTTCATGCCCACAGCAGCAGAGATTTTTGAACAAATGCCTAAGCAATTTGACGCCAGTAAAGCAAAGAACCTTGATTTTTCGGTTCAATTTGAACTGTCCGGTGATAGTGGAGGACAGTGGTTTGTCAAAGTTGCTGATGGTAAATGCGATACGGGTAAAGGTAGCATTGAGGCCCCTAAGGCCACTATTCGTATGGATGCTACAGATTATGTCAAGATGACCTCTGGCGAGCTGAATCCGATGGCTGCTTTCATGTCCGGAAAAGTGAAGGTTGAAGGCGATTTGAATTCGGTAATGCAGCTACAGAGTCTTTTTGGCATGTAGTTCTACCCCACTTTGATCTGATAAAAAGCCCGCCTATTTTGGTGGGCTTTTTTCTTGACACCATGTCAATGCTGTTTGGAAAAAGTCGTACCAACGGGGAGCAACTAGGAATCTGGCTCATCGTGGGCTTGGCCCTATTTGTGCGCCTGTATCGTCTGAGTGAGGCACCGCCAGGCATTAGTGGTGATGAGATGTTTAATGCCATTGATGCGGCCAAGATTAGTTGGCGTAATTGGCCAGTATATTTTGAGGGTAATAACGGCCGTGAATCCCTTTTTTTCTACCTCATGTCTCTTTCTACATGGTTGTTGGGACCAACTATTTTTGCTTTGCGCTTGCCCGCAGCCTTGTTGGGGACTGGCTCAGTGATAGTGGCCTATGGTCTGGGGCGTGACGCTTTTAAGCAGCAGGTGGGTCTATTGGCGGCAGGTTTAACGGCCGTTTCCTTGTGGCCAATCATGGAATCGCGCTGGGCTTTGCGGGCCGTTAGCCTCACCTTTTTCACTACCTTGACTTTATTTTTGATGATGCGCGGCTGGCAAAACGGCCGTCGCCGCGAATGGCTGCTAGGGGGCATATCTCTTGGCCTGACCATGTACACCTACATTCCTAGCCGGGCCTTCCCTGCTGTTGTGCTCATATGGCTGCTCTGGTTATGGATGTTTGATAGCCAGCGGCTGCGACAACAGAGATCACATGTCTTTTTGAGTCTTCTGACAGCTGGTCTTATCTTCTTGCCCTATGGCATATACATGAGCCAGAACCCTGAAAAGGTCAACCAGCGCATTGGTGGCCTCAGCGTGGCTCTAGAAGATGCGGTGCAGGATGGTGATTGGGATAAGCTAGGACAATCCGTCACGGCCACTCTCGAAACCTTCACAGGTACAGGTGACACTGACTGGCGTTACCATCTTGCTGGGCAACCCATCTTCGATCCCGTGAGTGGTCTCTTTTTTTATCTTGGTTTTGCCCTCTGCCTCTGGTTCACTTTCCGCAAAGTTTGGCACACAGAGATAGGCGATTCAGTCTCGAATCACCGGCCTCTAGCCTCTACCCAGCCCAACTATGCGCTTGTTCTCATTTGGCTGGCCGCTATGCTCGGCCCTAACCTTATTATTGATGACAAGCCATCCTTTTTGCGGGCGGCTGGGGCTATTGTGCCCATCTATTTGATAACGGCCGTCGGCCTCCACACCCTCACCACGCAACTTGGCCACAAGTGGCCGTCCCTCAAGCCGTTCCTTCCCATACTGGCTATTGTTGGCCTCAGTCTCATTTTGGCGAGCAGTTGGCGCAGCTATTTTGGTGTATGGACGCGCACCCCCGAAGTACGCCATATCTATCAGGCAGAGTTGGCCCAAATCGGACGTTACTTGGAGCAAAACCCGCCGCCACCACAGACGCGTCTATTTATCGGCCGCTCCTACGCCTATGATGGCGCACCTCAAACTTGGAACTATTATAGCGAGCAGGCCATCAATTGGTTCCTACCTAATCACAGCTTTCCCTATGAGCCAGGGGATGCCTGGCTGTTTGTCTTGGACGAGGAACCAGCCATACCCCAACTATTTGACCAATTGGCTCTGAAAACGGCCGATACTATCACCTATGATGATGGTCAAGCCGTTGCCACTCGCTATGAATGGTCGGGTCAGACGGGTATATCACCGCAGCAAACAGCCTCGCACTATTTCCAAGATGCCCCTGCCCTCATTGGCTATGACTTACCCCGTGATCTTTATCGCAGTGATACGATCACCCTGACGACCTATTGGCAAATCCCATTCGATCTACCCCGCCTGCCCAATCAACTCATCTATATTCAGCTCGAACTGGAAGACGCAAGCGGCAATATCCGATCTCAATCAAGCCAGATTCTTGGTTATCCTCAAGAAAGCTGGCAGCCGCGTGACACCTTCGTCCAACTCCTGGAACTAGATGTTCCGGCTGGAATGCTGCCCGGAAATAGCTACTTACGCTTCACCTTGCACGATGGTCAGGGCAATGTGCATACCCTCAACAGTGAGCGTGCCCATCGTCTCGGCCCACACCTTGTCCGCAGCCGCCCGCAAGCTGATTTTCAGGTGCAGGCTAATATGTTGCTTTTTGATGACACGTTGGCTTTGCAAGGCACAGCTTTTAGCACTCTGCTGGCTCCGGGTTTGCCTCTCAATATCGCCCTCGATTGGGTTGTGCTCAAGCCTCCCACCCTAGATTATCGTGTTGAGTTACAATTATGGTTGCCGGAAGCAACAGAACCTTTCCTGCGGCAGCAATATGACATTTGGCCTGATGTCTATCCGCCAACAGAGTGGCAAGCCAATGAACAGGTGAGTAGCTTGCACAGCTTTGACATGCCACTGGACATGCCTACGACAGCCGATCCGCAATTACGTCTGTGGCTCTTGTCCCCAACGGGAGAACGTGTGCCAGTGACGCAGGGAGACAATAAGTTGGCGGATATGACGCTGAGCTTGCGTGAACATCTTTTTGAGCCGCCACCTATCGGCCAACCGCTGCAGGCCCAATTTGGCGATGCTATTCAACTATTGGGCTATGATATTGACAACAGTCAAGCTAAAAGTGGCGGTGATATTCAGCTTACCTTATATTGGCAGGCAGTGGCGACACCAGTAGAACATTACACGGTCTTTAATCATGTGACGGGGGTGGATGGGCAAATTGTGGGGCAGTTTGATGGCCCGCCATCTGGCGAGGCTTGGCTCACGGGAACCTGGCTACCTGGCGAGGTGATTGTTGATCGGCGCATGATTCCCTTGCGGGTGAGTATTGGCGCGGGTTCTTATGAGCTCGTAGTTGGCTTGTATAATGCTGACAGTGGACATCGTCTGCCAGTTATTGTGAATGGTCAGGTACAGGTGAATGATCAACTATTGTTAACGGCCGTTTCTATTCGTTAAGCACTGACGATGAAATAATTCGGAATCGCATCGTCAGTTTGAAGGGGCGGGAAGGAAACGACTTCGTCGTCTTATTTAATTTCCGCTCCTGAGGAGTGTAGGCAGTGACAACAATGGAAATACCCACGATAACGACACAGAATTTGCGGTTACGGCCGTTTACTCCCACCGATGCCCCCACCATGCACCAAATCCTAAGCGGCCAAGATGTCCTGCGCTACTTCCCCAGCTCACAGGCACCTGCACTAGAGGGTGTAGAACGGATGATCGGCCGTTTACTTAGCCATTGGCGGGAAAGAGGCTATGGCTTGTGGGCTGTGGAACTGCGACAAACAAACACTTTGCTGGGCCGTTGTGGTTTACAGTACATCCCCGAAACGGATGAAGTGGAAATAGACTTTATCCTGGATCGTACTGTCTGGAGACGGGGCTTTGCCACCGAAGCGGGGCAAGCCAGCATGCAGTTCGGCTTCAACGAGCTAGGCTTATCCACCATCATCGGCATTGTCCACCCCGAAAACCTCGGTTCGCAGCGAGTGTTAAGCAAAATAGGGATGCAGAAGATAGAGGAGACAGAGTATTTTGGGATGAGATGTTATAAGTTTGCGGGGAAACGGCCGTTTCCTACATCTTAATCCCGAACAGCCTGGCTCCATCCAGCCCCATCAACCTAGTACTCTGACAAACTTCTTTTGTCGGACAGAAGCGGTAGCTTCTGCAAGGTGCGCCGCGCTGTCTTATCCGTCAATAGGTGGTTGGCACACCACCAGTTTCATCGCCCAATGGAGCGTCGTGGACAACCTCATTTTCCATGTGCAGCAAACTTATCTATCGCTTGTCCTGCGCTCAGCTTATGCAACTGTAGCCCACTGCCGCATGAGTAAATCGGCTGAAGAAATTGTGTTGGTGTGGCGAGCTTGTCAAGTAGGTATGAATGGTATTCGAGAGGCGGTAAAATGGATTCGGCCCGGTGTGGATGAATGCACGCTGGAAGGGGTGTTGGAAGCGGCCTTTAAGCGGGGTGGAACACAGCGGTTGCCATTTCTTCGGCCATCACATCGGCCTATCCTCGGGCGATCCTAATCTGCCCGATGAACCTTTAGCCCCAGGTATGGTTATCACCATCGAACCTTGGTGTTACAACCATGATACAGGCCTTGCTACTTTTTTAGAGGATGATATTTTGGTAACGGCCGATGGCTATGAAAACTTAACGGCCGATTTGCCCAAGACGCTAACTGGTCTAGAATCCCTCCTAAATTGAACCCAAATTTCACGGCGATATAAGCGTATTCAGGCTATAGTCATGTTGACGATGCAATTTATTTTTTTAGTCGTCAGCCCTAAAACAAACAAGAGAGAAATCTATGCCCAGTAAAAACCTAATCCTCACCGTAGCTAGAGTTGCTATTGCTGCCGCCTGGGCAGATGGCAAAATCACATCCTCAGAACGAGAAAGTCTTAAGGATTTGATGTTTCGTTTGCCGCACATTAATACACAATCAGCCATTGCCCTTACGGCCGATGATTGGAATCAGTTGGAAATGCACATTGAGACACCGGTAACGGCCGATCAACGTCAACAGTTCGTTGACGAGCTGAAAACACATCTGGACACAGTTGCCGATAAGAAAGCTGTTTTGGCTGCTGTGGCCAACCTAGTGCGGGCTGATGAGAGCTTGACCGATGAAGAAGTGCAAATGGCTGAGGCTGTGGAAGCAGCTATTGCTGAAGTAGACATGGGTGTGGTTGCCCGTCTGGGACGGCTCATTCGGCGGCGTATCCAGGTTGCCAGTCGCCCTTCGCAACCAGATAGGGCCTTTGCTGATTATGTCCAAAACCGGGTCTATCATGCCCTGCAACAGCGTCTGAATTTGACGCAAGAAGAGCTAGCTATCCCCGAAGCTGACTTACGGAAGCTCAGTTTAGCCGGGGGCTTAATGGCTCAGATAGCCTACGTTGATCGCGTGGTGACAGACACAGAGTTTGCCCAAATGGGGAAGGCTTTGCAACGGCATTGGGGTGTGGATGAAAAAACGGCCGTCTTTATCACTGAAGTTGCCACTACCGAAGTCAGTGCTGACCTCGACTACTATCGTATTACGCGCGAATTCTTTAATCACACCAGTGAAGCCGAGCGTGAACAGTTCCTCGACGTACTCTTTGCCATCGCCGCTGCCGATGGCGGCGTTTCTCACCAGGAAAGCGAAAACATCCGCCGCATCTCTGTCAGTCTAAATCTCGCCCAACGGCAATTCATGACAGCCAAAACAAAATTCGTTTAGACTTTCCAAAAACTGAAAGATAAGTATGTAAATCAAAGGTGTCCCGGTGCAAAATTGTCGGGATTCTTTTGCTATTCCATGATATAAATTTTGCTAACAAGGGGATATTAAATAACACTGCAGTGTCTACACAGGTAGACCAACCCCACCTGTACAGTCACAAACTACAAGCTTACACTACTCCCGCCCCCTAAAGCTGATGGTGCAATTCCTTTTACTGGTCGCCATTTATTCTTTTCCAAGTGAAATCTTGGGGAAAATGTAGTTTTGAAGGTTAATAATCATGAAACGTATAGGTAGACAACGATGGTTTTTTGTAATGGTTCTAGCTGGGTTGGCCATGTTGAGTTTGACTATGATGATGCAACTGTTGGGGGCAACCTCTTTGAGCACACAAGCCCTGGAAGAACGGCCGTTTGCCCCACCTCCTCCCACCACATTGACCGGCTGGCTGACTGTCATTTGGGGTGATGGCTTGCCAGGAACACCAGCCTTGCCACCTCTTTACCACCTGTCATTGGCCGACGGCCGTCTCATTACGCTCCAACCCGCTTCTGAGGAGCTTGGCTTGCTTGACTGGTCGGGAAAGCAGGTAAGCGTGAGTGGTGAATTTGCCCACGGCCGCTCCCTAGAGAGCGAAGAAGGCGATTTTGTTGTAACGGCCGTGCAACCTCTTCAGTTGCGCAACTCTGATGATGCTGTGCTTGGCACACAGCCCTGGGTGTCTGTCCTGTGCAAATTTGCTGATTATCCCGATGAACCCCAACCTCTCAGCTACTTTGAAGAGATGTACAG
This sequence comes from Promineifilaceae bacterium (SeqCode), assembly GCA_965223555.1. Taxonomy (GTDB): domain Bacteria; phylum Chloroflexota; class Anaerolineae; order Promineifilales; family Promineifilaceae; genus CBDCWU01. The sequence continues at coordinate 60,168 of CBDCWU010000009.1, read as the reverse complement.
CCATGATTATCCTGGTTTGGATCATTATTGGCGCGAGGCTTCCTATGATGAGATCAACCTAGAAAACAGTGCGGCCTTTGGTTGGTACACTTTGCCCTACACCCGCGAGCATTACGTTCAAGGCGATTCCGTTAAGCTGCAAGACCTTTTTCATGACTGTACGGCCGTTGCTGATCCTGACATAGATTTCAGCCAATTTGCGGGCATCAATCTCATGTTTAATGAAAGCTTTGCTGGTTTTGCTTATGGTGGGCGAACCTATGCCGAATTGGATGGCGAAGAACGCCCTTGGCCTAATACCTGGATTCCCTCTTGGGGCTTTGCTCACCAAACCTTGGTGGTTCATGAAATGGGTCATGCTTTTGGTTTGGTACATTCCTTAGACCCTTATGGCTTTGAATATGGCAACGAGTGGGACATGATGAGCGACATCTGGTCCAACTGTAATGCCTCACAGCATCCAGTTTATGGCTGTCTGGGGCAGCATACCATTGCCTATTATAAGGAGGTGCTGGATTGGCTCCCAGCCGATAAACAAGTTGAAATTTCTCAGGGACAGCATGTAACCGTAGCTTTAGAACGGCTGGCCGAACCTAATACGGCCGATCCCCTCATGGCCAAAATTCTCTTGGGCGGCCCCGGCACACGTGCATATTTTACCGTTGAAGCGCGTCGTCAATTTGCTTATGATGTAAAGTTGGCGCAATCGGCCGTTGTCATTCATCAAGCCAGCCGCTACTTCCACCAAGCTCAAGCCGTGCTCAGTGGCACACTGAGCGTAAGCGATACCTACCACGATACCCCCGGCCAGATTACCGTCACCGTGCTTAGTGAATCTCCCTCTGGTTATGTTATAGATGTTCATTATGCTGCCTTTAGCTGTGCCCATCAGACCGACTTGCCCGTGAGCGAGTGTGAAGCCCTAATAGAGTTGTACAACCAAACAGGTGGTGATAACTGGCAGAATAACGCTAATTGGCTCTATGGTTCACCTTGCGCCTGGTCTGGTGTGATCTGCGAGAATGGGCATGTTTTCCAACTATTTCTTTCTTACAACAATCTCACTGGTGATATTCCCACAGCCCTAACCGATTTGCCACACTTAGATGGTCTATGGATAAATGAGAACAATTTTAATGACTCTGTGCCTGGCTGGTTGTTTACTGATTTACCCAATTTACATTTCTTGGATCTTTCTGGCAATGGGTTAACAGGCACATTGCCTCTCTTCACGGGTGGTGACTCCAACTTAAAATCTCTAATGCTGCGTGGTAATGAGTTAACAGGTACGATTCCTTCAGAATTTGGTGTATTAACAGGTTTGCTGACCTTAGATCTAAGTGGTAATCAGTTGAGTGGCTCTCTGCCAGCTGCGCTGGGCAACCTTGTAGATTTGCAATTTTTGAGCGTTGCCAATAATCAATTGAGCGGCTCCTTGCCCAACGAATATGGTAATCTAACAAAATTGGTTACTTTACACCTACATGGCAACCAACTCAATGGGGATTTCCCCACGGCCGTTACTCAAATGGGCAGCCTCCAGGCTCTTTATATGTACGACAACCAGTTCACGGGTTCTCTCCCCGCCACTATTAGCAATTTAGAGCAACTAAGTGAATTTGTAGCCTTCAACAATCAATTTAGCGGAGAATTGCCGGCAGAGCTTAACTTACTCACCCAACTCTTCGTGCTCGATTTGAGCCACAACCAATTGACAGGCTCTTTGCCCCTCTTTTCCGATTCCTACCTTTCTATACTGCTGCTGGCAAACAATGCTTTTACTGGCACAATTCCTACGGCTCTGTTTGATTCTCCCTCTTTCAATGTCATTGATCTGAGCCAAAATCATCTGGAAGGCAATATTCCAGTCGTCATAACACATTCACTTTATCTGCACCGACTTGATGTGAGCCAAAATCGCTTGGGTGGGAATTTACCAGCGGAACTGGGTGATTTGGAATTTTTGGCTGATCTGGATGTGAGTAATAATCAGTTTGAGGGTGATATTCCACTAGCGTTGACAGGCATGGTTAATCTGAGTGCATTGGATATTGGTCATAATAAATTGATCGCTCATGATGAGACTGTACAACAGTTCTTGGCCAGCCATGATCCCGATTGGCAAACCACTCAAACAGTCCCACCAACGGCCGTTCGCGTTAGCAACTACACCACCACCAGTGCCCAACTGGTCTGGCACACTATCCCTTACACAGTCGATGGTGGCTTTTATGAAATTAGCTATGCTCTGGCACCTACTGGCTCATACACCGTGCACGGCGTAACGGCGGATAAAAACAGCAGCAGCTATCTGCTAGATGGCCTACAGCCAGATACACCCTATTACTTCCAAATACGCACCTTTACCCCGGCCCACGACAACCAGCAAAGTGACCTATGGAGCCACTATAGCAACCGAGCCTTCATCCCAGTCATGGAAACTTTCCTGCCCTTGATCCGGAAACCTTAAAAATAAGAGATATTTGAGGAGTTTAGGGGGTGATTTGCCCTAACTTACAAAAAAAGGGCGGCTGCTTATAAGCAGCCACCTTTTCTGCTGTGGTGCCTGGATTCGAACCAGGGATGGCGGATTCAAAGTCCGCTGCCTTACCACTTGGCGACACCACAATGAAGGCGAGATATTAGCACAAGCAAACTTAACTCGCAAGCAGAAATCCACCAAATTTTTAATGGCCTTGGTTGACAGGCTTCTTGTCGCTGATACACTCCCTGTACCCAAACAGTTACAAGCATATGGGAGTAGAGAATGGGCACTGTTTTATTGATACATACGCGATTGTCAAATACCATCTGGTTATATTTTCTGGCGGTAGGTTTGTGGGGATTATGGCGAGCCTATCGCCGACAGGGAATAGATGGTAGCTATATGGGTGCTTTGGCAATTGGTGAGGGGCTGTACGCACTACAGGGTTTGCTAGGGGGAATCTTATGGGCCAGTGGTTTGTTAGTCAGCGTAGGCCGACCCTTCATGCATGTTTTATATGGGGCTTTTGCTCTCACCTTTATGCCTTTTGTCTATTTTGTCTGGTTACAAAGTGATGAGACTAATCGTGGCCAATGGGTAATGGCTCTGAGCACCTTATTCCTCTTTGGTATTGCCCTGCGAGCCATCGGTACAGGTATTTGACCCCACTGCTGGTCACATAATAAATCGGTGAGACGATCTGTTAGATCGTTGTTACCAAAATAAAAGGAGATGTTTTATGACAGTCAAAGCACGAGGAGCAATCGCTCGAGTCCCAGATGCCCCAGTGGTCATTGAGGAGTTTACCTTAGATGATCCGGGACCAAATGATGTTGTTGTTAAGATTTTGGCCTCTGGCGTTTGCCATACCGATTTGGGATTGAAAACAGGTACGTATGGTACAGATGGGTTTCCTTTTCTGCTAGGACATGAGGGAGCGGGGGTAGTACAAGAAGTGGGAACGGCCGTTACCCGTGTGCAAGTTGGTGATCACGTCATGCTCAACTGGCGTGCCCCCTGTGGTGAATGTCGTTTTTGCCTCAAAGGACAGCATAACTACTGCGCCTCCAGTCTAAATGCCCAAAACAAAATGCGAGACAAAGATGGCAATCCCTTCAATGCCGCTCTGGGCATTGGCACCTTCTGTACCCATACCCTCGTTCATGAAGTCCAATGCGTCAAATATGATCCTGCCCTGTCCGCACCAGCCATGTCCCTGATTGGCTGTGGTGTGATGACGGGTGTGGGCGCAGTGCTCTACTCGGCCGATGTGCAGCAGGGAACCAGTGTGGCTGTCTTTGGCTGTGGTGGGGTAGGTGATAGTGTTATTCAAGGTGCTAAAATTGCTGGAGCCACTACCATTATTGCGGTAGACATTGATTCCCAAAAACTAGAATGGGCTAAAGAATTTGGCGCGACTCACACAGTCAATGCTGGCGAGGTAGATGCTGTAGAAGCGATCAAAAGCATCACCGATGGCAATGGTGTAAATTACTCTTTTGAAGCCGTAGGTATCACCAAAACTCTGGAACAAGCCCTGTTTTGCCGTGATTTGGCTGGCACATGTGTCTTAATTGGTGTGCCTGGGCCGGGACCGCGCCTAGATATGGAGATTCAACAGTTTTTTGACTTGGGTGGCAGCTTAACCGTCTCTTGGTATGGTAACTGCATTCCTGCCCGCGACTTCCCCATTTTGGCTGATTGGTATCGTCAGGACAAGCTAGATTTAGATGGCTTAGTCAGTCGCACTATTAGTCTGGACGAGACGGAAGAAGCTTTCAATGCTATGAAGCGTGGTGAAACCTTGCGCTCGGTCATTGTTTTTGAGGATTAAGGCCAATGCTGAAAAGTAATTAAGTGAATTTAGTCAAGATTTGCATTGGCTTTAAGGCAGTTTGTGAATCTAAAAGAACTTGTTTGTTTTTCGGAAACTGCCTGACCTGGCAATGTTTTGTGACTGATTTATGAATGGTGTAACGATTTTTGTTACGCCATTTTTTTATTTTAGGCTTTGGCCGTTTATATCTTTTCATTTTGTTATGATGCAATTGGCCAAAGCTTGAGGTTTGGCCGCTGTTAGCAATTGGCTTTTGTAAAGTCGTTTGCGGCCAAACACTTAGGTGGTGTAGTGATGTTTCCTCTCATTAAAACTTTAACTGAACTAAGCGGGCCAGTGGGGCAGGAAGATACTGTGCTCGATGCTGTTGAACAACTGTGGCGTGATGGTGGGGCGACGACTGAGCGCACACGCATTGGTAATGTTTTGGCGCGGGTGGGTGGGCATGGCCCCAAGGTTGCGTTGGTGGCTCATGCGGATGAGCTATGTTATCTGGTGCGGGCCATTGATCCTGATGGCTTTTTGTATCTGGCCAATGGGCAGGGCTGGCGGCGCACGATTAGCCTGCGGGACACCTTTACATTGGGGCAGCGGGTGCGAATATTGGGGCGTTCAGGCACGATACCGGGTGTCATTGGCATGGTGACTGGTCATCTGGCCGCCTTGGCTCTGCCTGAACCAGGGGAATTAACCTGGAATGATTTTTGGGTGGATACGGGTTTATCCCGTGAGGAGCTTTTGGCGCGAGGGGTTACACCTGGTACACGGGTGATTTGGGAGGCCAGCACGGAGCAGTTTGGCAGCCATGTGGTGGGTAAGGCTTTGGATGATCGTGTGCCGCTGGTGGTGTTGACAGAGGTGCTGCGGCGCGTAGCGGTGGCGGATTTGGGTTGTGAGTTGACGCTGGTTTGCACGGTGCAGGAGGAGGTTGGCACGATAGGTGCAGCGGCTTTGGCGGCGCGGGAGCAGTTTGATGCGGTGGTTGCGGTGGAGATTGGCCTGGCCAGTGATGTTCCGGGTGTGAGGGATGATGCTGTGCCTCTGCGGTTAGGGGCTGGCCCGGTGTTGGTGCATAAGGATTCGTTGGTGCATTATGATCAGGCTTTGACGGCACGCCTGGAGCAAGTGGCGGCGGCGGCCGATATTCCCATTCAACATGCTGTTTTTGGTTCCTTTGGCAGTGACGGCCGTTCATTTATGGAGGCAGATGTGCCAGCAGCGTTGGTAGCTTTCCCTGCACGTTACACGCACACACCTTTTGAAATGGGGCATATGGATGATATTGAGCAGCTGATGACCTGGTTAGGGGCTTTTGTGGAGCAAGGACTAGCGTGAGCAAAGGTTATTGGTACAGATGGTAAATATGTTTGAGTTGAGGCTTTTGTGTAAAAAAATTGGAATGAAGATTATTGTTTTAGGAGGTAGGCAATGCAACGATGGGAATATTTAACGAGATTTGTGGAAGCCGATGTGCGTAATCCAGGCACGGATACGATTTATAGCGAATTGGTGGATGGGGACAATTTACCTCGCTATTCGCCCCTTGCTATGATTCCTGAGTTAAACCATTTAGGTGAGAAGGGGTGGGAAATAGTGCATATGGAGCCTGTAGTCATCGGTAAGAATCATGATGTGTTGACGCATGAAGGGGGTGGGATGAAACGATGGGCAATGAATTATTTTTGTGTGTTCAAGCGACCTGTTTGATACTGATTCTTACTTGATTTTCGGATCTATGCAGATGCGGGAAGGAACCGTGGCTATGACTAATAGAATCTATTGCGTAGTGCGTTGCAGCGAGACGCCATGTCGCAGTTGGGTAAAGGTTTGGCGTGGCCGAAGACCACGCCAAACCAGATGCTAACTCTTCACTATTATTCAATTCATCACCTGGATTCAGAAAGAGTATTCGTCCAGGTTTCTTGACAATTATTACATCGATATTGCATGTGATAAAAAACGCTTGCTGTGGTCGTTGGGCCACCGTTTGGGTCGCCTGGTTGTACATGAGTGATCACTCTTTGCGGCTCTTTCTTTACGATGCTTACTTTATAGCTCTTGCATTCTGGGCAACGTGGCTGAGGTCGAAAAAAATAGCTGATGCCAATAACAAATACGACGACAATGATACCGAATAGCAAATTCCAATTAAATGACTCCATTTCTACTATCCTCCTCCACCATACCTCTTAGATGGCATAATAAATTACGTCATCCATCCTTAATATATAGCCTCTTGCTTACCCAAACGGATTGATTTGTGCTTTCTTTGAAGCATCACATACGACTCACAGTGTGCTGTTGCTTCTTGTGCTACTGAGAGCTGTGCAATCTGGTTGGTCTTTAGTTCGGCTGAACTAAATTCAAAAACTTGCTCAAGTTGTTTGCTTGTATTTCTGTCCTGCATGATGGTTATTATACCTTATTTGGAGGGTGATTGGGTGAATGGCGTTCTTTTTGCCGTCCTGTCGATTCGCCCATTTGTTTGTCCTTACGCCGGCTTTTATGTAGCATAGGCCATACTCATGAAAAACTATATTAAACAACTTGCGCAACGGCCGTCTATCCAAGCGGCTCTTCAGAGTTTTTATGCACAAATTGACCAGATTGTTGATTTAGCTATTGCTGTGCAGCAAGTGCCTGCCCCCACCTTTGCCGAAGGGGAACGAGCGGCTTGGGTGCAGAGCCGATTTGAGAGTTTGGGGTTAGTGGATGTGTTTCAGGATGAATTGGGGAATGTATACGGCCGTTATCCTGGCCAACACTCACAACAGCCACCCGTCATTGTTTCTGCCCATACGGACACCGTTTTCCCTGCCGACACAGATTTAACCATTCGGCGTGAACCGCCACTGATTTATGGTCCTGGTTTGGGTGATAATTCGATGGGCGTAGCTGGTATTGTGTGGCTAGCACAAACCTTGAGCGAATTTGATTTGCAACCGATGGCTGATTGCTGGTTCGTGGCCAACGTGAGAGAGGAAGGGCTGGGTGATTTGCGTGGAATGAGAGCGGTGGTGGAGCACTTTGGTGATGAGCCAACTTATATTGTGGTTGAAGGTGGCTTGTTTGGGCAGATTTCTCATCAGGCGATTGGCGTACGCCGTTATCGAATCAAGATCAATGCACCTGGTGGCCACTCTTGGGGTAGCTTTGGTAATGCTAGTGCTATTCACGAATTGGGCCGAATTATCACCTCGATCAGCAATATAGCTGTCCCCACTAAACCTAAAACGACTTTTAATGTTGGCGTTATTGAAGGTGGTACCACAATTAACTCAATTGCCCAACAAGCTTGCTTGCTGCTGGATTTACGTTCGGAAGATGAGGGAGAATTAGCTAAGTTAGTGCAAGCAGTTGGGAAGATTGTCAATCAAGCTAATGGGGGAGGAAACGGCCGTGCCGATGGTGTGACTGTCTCGATGGAGCTAATTGGCAATCGCCCAGCGGGACAAATAAACCGTGATGTGCCGCTAGTGCAGTGGGCAGAATCGGCCTTGCGGTTAATGGGGTGTGAGGAGGTCAACTATATTTCTGGCAGTACGGATGCCAATATTCCACTGAGTCGGGGGATAACGGCCGTGTGCATTGGCCTAACTCAGTCAGGCAACGCCCATCGCCTAGATGAGTATATGGATCCCACTTATCTGCCTGCGGGTCTTGGCCAACTGCTGCTGTTAACATGCGCTGCGGCTGGCCTAACTTAAGTTTTTCCCAGGTCGTATGTCTCTATGATCTACATGGGGCTGCAAGCCTTATATACCCACTGAATCCCTTGTAGGAGCTATTATGGATTTTGAATTAAATGAAGAACAGCGTGAGTTTCGCCATATTGTGCATGAGTTCGTGGCCAAAGAGGTGAAGCCACTAGCGCGGCATACAGATGAGACAGGTGAGTTTAACTGGACGGCCGTAAAAAAAATGGGCCAAATTGGCTTGCTTGGTCTGGAAGTGCCAGAAGAGTATGGTGGCGCCGACTTAGATGCCATTAGCTCGGCTATTGCTATCGAAGAGCTAGGCTGGGGCTGTGGGTCAACAGCCTTGGCCATTGCCGCCCACAATGGCTTGGCCCTCGGCCCCATTGTCAAATATGGTACAGAGGCACAAAAGCAAAAGTGGCTACCCCACTTGATTTCAGGACAAAACAAATTAGGTTGCCTAGCTTTGACAGAACCGGGGGCAGGGTCTGATTTGCAAGGAGGGGTGCAAACAACGGCCGTTAAAGAAGGTGATTCTTGGATATTAGACGGCAACAAAATGTGGATGACCAATGCTTCCGTATCTGACGTGATGGTCATCTTGTGTCGCACCGATCCTACTGGCGGCCGTCGCAGTCTTAGTCATGTTGTTGTGCCTAGCGATTCCGTAGGCATTACCATTGGCCCCGCAGAAAAAAAGATGGGACTGCAAGGCTCTCCTACCCATGCTGTCAGCTTCGAAGAAGTTCAAGTGCCTCTAGAAAACCTACTAGGTGAAGAAGGGCGTGGTTTGCAACAGACATTGGCTACCTTGGACAGTGGCCGTATAGGCATTGGAGCCTTGGCTGTTGGCTTGGCCCAAGCGGCCTATGAAGCAGCCATTCAATATGCTCATGAAAGAGAGACGTTTGGCAAGCCTATTGCCCAACATCAGGCAGTGCAATGGCTGTTGGCGGATGCAGCTACGGAGATTCAGGCAGCCCGGTTGATGGTCTATTGGGCGGCCTCATTAAAGCAAAAAGGTGTGCGTTACACCCAAGAAGCAGCTATGGCCAAGCTATTTGCCACTGAAGTGAGCGAACGGGTATGCCGCAATGCGATTCAGATTCATGGTGGTTATGGCTATAGCCGTGAATTCGAAGTTGAACGCATGTATCGAGACACACGTTTAATGACGATTGGCGAAGGCACAAGCGAAATTCAACGCTTGGTGATTGCACGGCATATTTTGAGCTTATAAAAAACACCTGTCGGATATAAGCTACCCGACAGGCTTTGTTAATTTGTGTTTACTTTTAGGGTGTAGGCGTCGTTAGAGGGGGCATCGTCATTGATGATCCAGATATAGTAACTGCCACTGCTCTGTACGCCCAGATTAAGCACTTTAGTTGGTTCGCTATTGCCATTGTTAGCAATAAAAGTGAGTGAAGAACAATCACCTGTCCAGAGCGCAATTTGCCCTTCGACTTCAAAATCAGAAAGGACGACCTGAACTTGGGCTGATGTGATCAGGTCAAATTGATACCAGTCATTTGCATCGTCTGCTAAATAATGATATTGGCGATCTGTGTTTATAGAGATAGCTTCTAAGCAGTTATTATTGGGCTCGCCGACGACCATATTATGAAACATCACAGGCAAGAAGACTGTTCTTGGCTCCCCAGGCGGGGGTGTAAAGCACATGTCACTGACATTAGCTTGTCCTGGTGTGAGACAACGCAAACTGAAATTCTCGTTATTTAGATTCGTATCATGACCATCGGGAAAACGGGATAGACCTACATTTGGCTCTATACCTTCATCCTCCAAACCCATACCAGACCCCTCGGTATAAGGCGCAGCTGTGTTGCCTTCATAACTAACAACATCCATCACATTTCCATTCAAGAAGAGGGAGATAGCATCAGGCGATCCGTCTTGGATGAACAATTTATCGGGTGAAATATTGAGATTGCATTGGGATACGAGGGTCGGGTCGTCGCAGATAACAAAGTAACCACCGGGAAGTAGGTTAATGCCAGGTAAGGGAATGGTTTTGTAGACAGAGGTTACACTGCCATCCACTAACGCCACTACAAAACCGGCAAGGTTGACTGTCGCCGAGCTGATATTTTTCAATTCGATAAACTCGCCTTCATTATTATCTGGCTGAGCGTAATCAAATTCATTAATCACGACAGGAGACGAGGGTGTGTTGGTAGCTGTCGGCATTAATGTGCTGGTAGGGGTAGGTGGTGAAGTAGGGACAGGCGGAGGTGTAGAAGTGGGGGCGGGTGTATTGGTCACAGATGTTGGTATCGGTGTATTTGTAAATATAGGTGTTAGGGTAGGGGTGGGGGTGTTGGTCGGTGTTGGGGTGTTGGTCGGTGTTGGAGTGTTGGTTGGTGTTGGAGTGTTGGTTGGTGTATTGGTTACGGTTGGGGTTAGTGTAGGGTCAATGATGAGTATAAGTTCAGGTGGTGCATTGCCTTCTCGTGACGAGAAAACGGCACCATTTCCACTTTCGGGCAGTAGCAAAAAATTAAAAGTACCATTTCCAGTTATGAGAGTTGTAACATCATATTCGATCCAAATATTTTGCCCAACCTGATTTATATTGGCGATGGTTCCTGTTGTTGGTGCTGGCCGATTATTCCAAGTGATGCCCGTTTCAAACCAACTGTTGTCTGTGCCATACACAGCTGGGCCATCTGGTGTTGTATCTGTAGAAAATAATCGTAATTTTGCGCTTGCAATCACCCCGGTCACGCCCGTGACTGTAAAGCGGATATAGCTTCGTTCGTTGGGACTGGCATCAACCTCAAGTACATTTGCTGTACCAAAATTACTACTAGGATTGTTCTCTTTCACGTAAGCATCCGCGATGGGAACGTAACGGTGGGCAATAGGTGTATTTGTAGGCGTAGGGGTGATGGTTGGCGTATGGGTTTGGGTGGGTGTATTGGTGATGGTTGGTGTATGGGTAGAGGATGGTGTGTGCGTAGGCGTAGGCGTATGAGTTGGGGGTATAGGCGTATTGGTTGGGGTAAATGTACTTGTTGGGGGTATAGGCGTATTGGTTGGGGTAAATGTACTTGTTGGTGGAATGGGGGTATTGGTTGGCGTAGACGTAGGTGTAGGTGTATTAGTGGGGGTGTTGGTTGGCGTTGGGGTTGATGTTGAGGTCGGATTAACTGTGATCTGCGTTATATCTGGACTGCCACTAGGCATCCAGTAAGTAATAGGAAGAACTACAACATCTGCGTAGTAGGTTCCGTTTTCAGGCATACCTGGAACCGTCTCGACTATAAAGTTGCTGCTACCTGCTGCTAGGGCGGTAAATGTGGCAGTTAGTAAGATGTAAGGTTCGCTGCTGCCGACATTATTGGTTGCAGCACTGTCACTAACGAGAATCAAACCAGGCGTAGAACTGTCGATTGCAGCTGAATCTGCCGGAATAACAGATTCATTGGGAACAAGCGAATCTAATTGTAGGATCGCATCATCATAAGTGAGACGGATTTTCCAGGCCCCAAAGGGTTCGGCGTCTAGCGTAGTCAAGGTGATGGTGACGACGACAGTATCAGTGGGCAAAAGGGTTGTTTTTGCTGGAATGACTGACACAGTGGCGTTTTCTGGTACAGACAGCATGAAGCTAGCACTTGCAATCATTAGCAGGGCAGGCACAAGAATAATTGCCCATTTGAAGAAATCTTTAATCGTAGAAAAAAAAGGATATTTGAACATCATATTAGCCAAAGTTATATTGCTATTATGCTATAAAATTCTTACTATATCTCTTATGGTGTCTATGTTGTTTGATATGTTGAGGTTTATTAGAGCATCTTTCACAAAATTATAGTATATCCGATTTTGAACCTTTGTGTTACCCTGGACAAACGGCCGTTTCCCCCGCTCCCATTTCCGCTATAATAGGTCAACATAATTGATTGTACTGACTGTCCTGTAAAATTATCCAGCAAACAAACGAGGTGATGTATGAATAAACTATTTGACCATTTTGGCGCCCGCACTGCTTTGCCCGGCCACGAAAACTTATACTATTATCGCTTAGATAAACTAAACAGCCTGGGCTATATTGACCGCCTCCCTTTTTCTATCAAAATCATGCTTGAGGCCCTCTTGCGTACTTGCGATGGGTATGAAGTAATGCCCGAAGATGTGGAGAAGTTGGCTCAGTGGCATGCTAGCAGCCCTGCTAAAGATGAGCTTCCCTTCAAGCCCGGTCGTGTTATCTTGCAAGATTTTACCGGTGTGCCGGCCGTTGTAGATTTGGCTGCCTTGCGTTCAGCGATGGCCCGTTTGGGCGGTGATCCCAAGAAAATCAATCCCCAAGTCCCTGTAGATTTGGTTATCGACCATTCCGTACAGGTAGACCGTTTCGGTTCAGCGGCAGCGTTGTTATTTAACTCCGAACGGGAATTTGTACGCAACCGAGAACGGTATGAGTTTCTCAAATGGGGTAAAGAAGCCTTCGAGAATTTTACTGTCGTCCCGCCAGCCACCGGTATTGTGCATCAAGTTAATCTGGAATATTTGGGTAAAGTGGTCATGAGCAAGCCCGAAGGCGACGGTACTGTCGTCTTCCCTGACAGCTTGGTAGGCACAGATTCGCACACCACAATGATTAATGGTCTGGGCGTGTTGGGCTGGGGCGTGGGCGGTATTGAAGCCGAGGCTGTCATGTTGGGCCAGCCCATCTATATGTTGACGCCAGAGGTAGTGGGCGTGAAGCTGAACGGCCGTTTGCCTGAAGGGGCTACAGCGACAGACCTTGTACTGGTAGTCACTGAACTCCTGCGCAGCCAAGGCGTGGTGGGCAAATTTATTGAGTATTTTGGCCCTGGCCTCAGCACCATGAGCCTAGCCGACCGCGCCACCATTGCTAATATGTGCCCTGAATATGGGGCCACCGTGGGCTTTTTTCCCGTAGATGATGAAACCCTGAATTATATGCGGAACACAGGCCGCCCGCCTGAACTGGTGGCTTTGGTCGAGCAATATTGCAAGGCGCAAGGGCTTTTCCGCACGGACGATATGCCTGATCCTGACTTTACGGATGTGGTTGAGTTGGATTTGAGTACGGTACAGCCGAGCTTGGCTGGCCCTAAACGGCCGCAAGACCGTATTGTTCTCTCAGACATGAAGCAGAAGTATCGTGAGACGCTTTTAGCACCAGTCGGCCCGCAGGGTATTGGTTTGCCAGAAGAACGGTTGGGGCAAACGGCCGTTGTCTCCAATGGCAGCGATACTGAAATCGGACATGGGGCCGTCGTCATCGCCGCCATCACCAGTTGCACCAACACCTCCAACCCCAGCGTCATGATTGGTGCTGGCCTCGTCGCCAAAAAGGCCGTCGAAGCGGGTCTCAAAGTGCCACCTTACGTCAAAACCAGTTTGGCCCCTGGCTCCCGTGTGGTCGAAGATTACCTTAAAAAATCGGGCGTATTGCCTTATTTAGAAGCCTTAGGCTTCCACATCGTTGGTTTCGGCTGCACCACCTGCATTGGCAATTCTGGTCCCTTACCCGAACCTGTAGCTGATGCTATTTTGGAAGGTGATCTCGTCGTTTCCTCTGTCCTTAGCGGCAATCGCAACTTTGAAGGGCGCGTCCATGCCCTCACCAAAACCAACTATCTGGCCTCGCCGCCGCTTGTTGTGGCCTACGCCCTAGCGGGCAGCACCGACATTGATTTGACCAGCGAGCCGCTGGGCACAAATGATGCTGGTGACCCCGTTTACCTCACGGACATCTGGCCCACCAGCCAGGAGATTGCTCAAACTGTGGCCCAAACCGTTACGGCTGACATGTTCCATGAACAATATGGCAATGTCTATGATGGCAACGAGGAGTGGAATAAAATACCCGTGCATGGCGGTGAACTATATGCCTGGAAAGATGACTCCACCTATATTCAAGAACCACCTTTCTTTGTAGACTTAACACCCAAGATTGAACCCATCAACAACATTCAAAACGCCCAAGTGTTGATCAAAGTGGGTCACTCAGTAACCACCGATCACATTTCACCAGCAGGGGCAATTTCCAGTAAGAGTCCAGCCGGACAATATCTGCTAGAGAGGGACATCACGCCCCTCTACTTCAACTCCTACGGCTCACGGCGTGGCAATGATCGGGTGATGACACGTGGCACGTTTGCTAACGTCCGTTTGCGGAACAAAATGGCTCCTGGCACAGAAGGGGGGTTCACCACTTACTTGCCAACGAATGAAGTGACCAGCGTCTACGAAGCATCAGTCAAATACAAGAATGACGGCACACCATTGGTTGTGATTGCGGGCAAGGATTATGGTATGGGTAGTTCTCGTGATTGGGCGGCCAAAGGCACCTTTTTGTTGGGTATCAAGATGGCAATTGCTGAGAGCTACGAGCGCATCCACCGCAGTAATTTAGTGGGTATGGGTGTATTGCCTTTGGAATTTAAGCCCGGCGAAACACCAGAAACCCTGGGGTTGGATGGTACAGAGCGATATTCAACTGTTAATTTGACAGACGATCTAAAACCTGGACAAAATGTGATCGTTAATGCTGTGAAACCGGATGGAACAATCATCACCTTCCAAACAAATTGCCGTATTGATACGCCAGTTGAGGTCGATTACTATCGCAATGGCGGCATTCTGCACACAGTTTTGCGGAATTTCTTGAAAGATTAGGAACCGACCTTATTTAGTCGAGTAGGGCTTGTGGTGTTCATACCACAAGCTCTTTTTTTTGTCAGCAATTCTCAATCTAAAACAGGGGGTGACATGAGAGGCAAAAGGTGATAGGGTCAGCGTTTTGCAGCAAGGAGAGAAAGATGAATAATAGTATGACCCTGAACAAAATCACAGAACGATTGGGACAATCGTGGAGCGAGTTACCAGATTATCGTAAGCTCAATAACAATACCAAATATGAGATAGCTGATGCAGCCAAAGCTGCTTACTCAGTCTTCTTCATGCAATCACCCTCATTCCTGGCCCATCAACGGGATTTGCAGCGACGAAAAGGGAAGGATAATGTAGAAGCTCTCTTTGGTGTGAGCAAGATACCCAGTGATAATCAGGTCAGGAACCTGTTAGACCCCGTCTCACCCGACCATTTCCAGGCCGATTTCCGCTGGTTGTATCAGGAATTAGAAAATAGTGGTCAGCTTGCTTCCTTTCAGGACTATAAAAGCACTTATCTGGTGGCTTTTGATGGGGTTGTTTTCCACTCCTCGACCAAGATACATTGTGACCAGTGCAGCCAGCGCAAAGACCGCAATGGCACAATCCATTATTATCACAGTGCCATCTTGCCAGTGATGGTCAAACCAGGTTCAGCCCAAGTGGTATCACTGCCACCAGAGTTCATCGTGCCTCAGGATGGACACGAGAAACAAGATTGTGAACGAGCGGCTGTCAAACGCTGGTTGAGCCAACATCATGACTATTTTCAACCCGGCACTGTGACCTATTTGGGGGATGACCTCCATTCCAATCAGCCACTGTGTCAGTTGATTGAGCAAACCTATAAGCAATCCTTTATCTTCGTTTGCAAACCAGATTCTCATACCATCCTCTATGAATATGTCGCCTCTGTAGAAGGGGTTGGTCGCCTGCAAAGCAAACAAGAGCGTCACTGGAACGGCCGTCATGGTGAAATCTGGTCTTATCGTTTCCTCAATGAAGTGCCCATCAAGGCTGGTGAGGATGCTCTCCTGGTCAACTGGTTTCAGCTAACCATCACTCATGAGGATACAGGTGAGCAACTCTTTCACAATGCTTGGATTACCAATCATCTCCTTACACTCAAGAATGTGGTAGTCTTGGCTCGCTGCGGGCGCACCCGCTGGAAGGTTGAGAATGAAAATATCAATATTCTCAAGACCAAGGGCTACAATCTCGAACACAATTTTGGTCATGGCAGCTCTCATTTGGCCAACGTCTTTTTCTCCCTCAATATCCTGGCATTTTTGACCCATACTATTCAGCATTATGTCAATCGAGCCTATCGTCTTCTACGCGACGCTTTAGCGGTGCGGCGCACCTTTTTCAATGACCTCAAGGCTTTGACCCGTTACATGGTTTTCGACAGCTGGGATGCTTTGTTTGACTTTATGCTTGATGGTCTTGAATTGGAGTTACCTCCTTGACCCTTTTTAGCCAATTTCAGAATGAGAATTGCTGTTTTTTTGTGCCTGTAATATGAGTAAAAGATAAGCGATAGCCATGTTTTGAAAAGGAAGCATGTGCAATATATTGACAAAACGTTGGCGCGACCCTATTATTGTAACAACTGCAAGCGCAGAAATATCTTTAATTGCTTTTGGAGGCAACAATGAAAAAACATGTGATGATCCCTTTACTTTCTTTACTGGCTTTGATGATGATGGTCAGCTTGGCTACCATTCCCACCCCTGTTGCTGCCGAGGAATATGTTCCTAATATCATGGATATTGCGGCGGCTGACGATAGATTTGATACGTTGGAAACGGCCGTTAAAGCTGCCAACTTGGCCGATGCTCTGGCTGCACCTGGTTCCCTGACTGTTTTCGCTCCCACCGATGATGCTTTTGCCAAATTGCCTGCTGATTTAATCAATAGTCTTTTGGCAGATCCTAGTGGCGCTTTAGCCCAAATCCTTCTCTACCATGTCGCCCCTGGTTCGCTGGGTAGTGGTGACGTTTTAGGCATGTCCTCTATTCCGACTTTGCAAGGTGGTGAGTTAGCCGTAAGCTTGCGTAATGGCCTGCCCTATGTTGACGATAGCCAGATCATTATCACTGATATCCAGGCTAAAAATGGCATCATTCATGTGATTGATACTGTTATGGTTCCCTCGGTTTCCTTGCCAACCGTTCCGGCAACCGAAGAGGCTGTACCTGCTGCGACTGATAGCATCGTAGATATTGCTGTGGCTAATGGTAATTTTAACACGCTGGTTCAGGCTGTAGTTGCGGCAGGTTTGGCTGATACATTAGCTGGCCCTGGTGATTTCACTGTCTTCGCTCCCACCGATGCTGCTTTTGCTGCTTTACCTGCTGGCACGGTAGAAGCTTTATTATCCGATCCTATCGGCGATTTGAAGACCATTTTGCTTTACCATGTCGTTGGTGATTCTTTAAGTGGCGACCAGATTGCCACTGATGATTATATTCCCACTTTGGCAGGCCCGCCCTTGTGGGTAAATCGCGATGGCAATAATATTATTGATATTTCTGGTGCACACATTGTTATTCGAGACATTCAGGCATCGAATGGCGTGATTCATGTGATTGACGCAGTTTTGACACCCTAAACCTTTTTCGCTTCTCCTTTTTATGAACAGGCTTGTCCAGAAAATGTGGACAAGCCTGTTTGTTTTTGTCAAAGCTGGATAAAATATTGTGCAATGACTCTATTCGTTCAACTGGCTAGCAATGAAGACACCCAGAATACCGAGGCCAGCTAAGAAGGCGAAAACAACCTGATAAGCAGCAAGAAGGGATAGATTACGATCTAGGCCGTTTTGCAAGATGACGCCAGCCAGGGCTGTGGCTAGCATGGAGCCAGCGAAACGAGTCATGGAGTAGATGCCTGCGGCCACACCTGTCTGTTCGGCCGTGATGCTGCCTAAGGCTGTGCGGTGTAAGGCGGCTAATGACAAGCCAGCACCCAGGCCATGAATTACGTTGCCGATGGCAATCCAGACAAGGGATAGATTGCCAGGAAGCAGGGCAAAGTAACCCATGATGGTCAGTTGTAGGCTAAGACTGATTGTGACCAACCACCTATTGGACCAACGATCGGCTAAGGTCCCACCTTGTCGAATGGAAATGAAGAGGGCAATGGAGTGCAAGGTGGCTAACAAGCCGATTTGGGAGGCAGTGAGATTGTATATATCGGCAAGATATAAGGGAAGGAGGAAGCCGATGCCGCTCATGAGGGCCATGCGTATGGCAGCCGACATAGAGGCTAGGCGGAAACTATGATTGCGTAGAATATGAAAATCTACGAGGGGAATGGCGTGTCGCTTCTCCCAGACGACAAAGCCTGTTGCCAGTAAGCCGCAGCCGAGCAGTAAACGCCAATCTCGCAGAGGTTCAATGCCAGTGACGGGGCGGCTGGAGACGTAAAGGACGAGAAAGATGATGGTGCTGTTGAGGAGGAGGGCACCGCCCCAATCGAAGGAACGCAGCATGGCCCAGTTAGGCTTGCCACGTAGGGTAGGGACTTGCCAACGGACGATGATGAAGGCGAGGATGGCGGCGGCGATAACGGGGATGAAGATGGTGCGCCAGCCGAGTGTATCTACTAAGTAGCCACCGATAGAGGGGGAAAATATACTGGTTCCGGGAGCGATGGAGTTCCAGGTGCCAAGAGCACGCCCTCGTTCTTCGCTGGAGAAGCGTTCGGCGATGATGGCCAAGCTGAGGGGGGTGATGCCTGCGGAACCTGCACCCTGAATGATGCGGCCGATGAAGATGAAGGTTAAGTTGCTGGCAGTAAGGGCTAGGCTGGAACCGAGAACAAAGAGGAGGGTTCCGGCTAGTAGCAAGCGAGATTTACCAAGTTCGTCCCCTAAACGGCCGTATAGGGGCATGAACATCATAAACGGCAGTGAAAAGGCGATAGTCAACCAGGCGGCCACATCGGCGGGCATGGCGAATTCGTCGCGAATGGTGGGTAGAGCGACACCAAACATGGAACCATTAAGAATGATGGCCATGGTGGGAAAGAGGAGGGCAATGAGAATAGCACGGCTCTGTTTGCGGTTGGCAGTCTGATGAAATTGTGGGGAAGTGGGGTGGGACATAACTGGGTGGGGGAGATTAGGACGCTGCACTTCTGGAGATTAGAGATTGGTCCATCTTCAATCTTCTGAAATGAGACCGTTGAATGGTACTAGGATTTTTCAATCGGCGAATTGTAGCAGATTGCAGAACTATTGCCTTACCTATTGTGCTTGCATATTATTGGGTTGTATTGTGGGTGAGGTTTCGTGTATGCAAAATATTTGATGATCTAGAATGGCCAAACGGCCGTTGTCTGGACACAATAAAAAGGCCTTGTTTTGAATGAAACGATGAACTTTCGACAAGCTTCTCTAGTTGATGCAGCTGTCTTGGCGCGGATGAATCGACAGTTGATTCAGGATGAGGGGCATCGCAATCTCATGAACGAGGCGCAGTTAGCGCAGCGGATGATGGGTTGGCTGCAAAGTGAGTATGAGGCGGTGGTCTTTATGCTGGCGGGGGTGGACGTGGGCTATGCTTTGTATCGGCGGGAACCAGAGTATGTGTATTTACGCCAATTTTGGGTGGATAGGATGTACCGGGGGCGAGGAATCGGCCGTTTTGCTTTGCAATGGTTACAACAAAATCCCTGGCGCAAGGCTAAACAGATTCGGCTTGAAGTGTTGCTGGGCAACGAACGGGCCATCGCTTTTTGGCGGGCTGTTGGTTTCATTGATTATGCTCTGACGATGGAGATGAAAAATGATACCAAGTAGTTGTGGTTCTTACCGCGTCTACGAAGACACGGTAAGGATACCTCAGCTACTAGTGGAATGACGAGCTAGCCACCAGGAGAGAATTTGCCTAGGATGGTGCAGCCAGCGGTGCAGGTGGTGTGAGCGGTGGTTGGGGATGCCGTAGTAGAAACGCAGGGAAAACTCTGAGGGGATGAAGGTGGCCTGGAGTATTTGGCGTGTGCTTGTGTTTGCCCAGTAGCTGCGCGGTAAGGGCGGCCAGTCGGCTAGAGCTAGTTCTGTGCCTGCTGGTTTTTGTTTAAGCAGCAGGCCAGCTTGGCTGATGAGGTTGGTTGAGAGGGGGCTGACGAAGTGCAGGTTGGAGAGGGCGGCGATGATTTGGGGATGGTTTTGGCGAACGGCCGTCCAGTCTATGTCAGCAGCATATTTTTCGGCAACGGCCGTTATGTCAACTAATCGTATGAGGCGGGCGGGTTCGGATACGGTGTGTTGATAGAGATGGCAAAGGGTGTTGAGGGGGGAGAGGGTGTGGGCGAGACGGCCGTTGAGCCAGAATGGCAAAGCAGTGTCCCACACCCTATCCTCTAAAGCTGTGTCTCGTGTGAGCAAGCCACTGAATAGGCGACGGTGAATTTCCACACTCACCGTTAACCCATCCTTTTGCATCATGAGGACGGGTAAATGATGGTGGTCTGCTGGCGGTTGTGCGGCTTGGGGGTTGGGTTGGAAACCCGTCTGTTTTAACATGTGCTGCGCTTCTGCTTGGGCTGCTTCTGGCACGAGCAAATCGAGGTCATTCATGGGGCGAAAGCCAGGTTGCGGGTAGACGGCTGGGGCTAAAGCCCCTCCTTTGAGAACTAAAACGGGTATGTTTGCTGTTCCGAGAAGTTGTAGGATGTTGTCTAGAACATTGAGGCGGATGGTGTTGGCTTGGCGATGGCGCAGGGTAAGTCCTTGTAATTGGAGGCGAATGTCGGCGGGTATTCGTATGTCGCATTGGCGTAAATGGCTGTAGAGCAAGGGGGCCAGACTATGGGCTTCGGCTAAAGTAATGAGGTTAGGCCAATCGGTGAAGGTGGCAAGCGTGGTTTGGAGTTGGTTGTAAAACGGCCGATCACCGTCTAACCGCGCACACAGCACCAAGAGGGCATAACTTCTGTGACTCATGATTTTAATTGCTGATAAATCCAGGCGGCAACCGCCAAGCCATCGCCAAAGCGGATTTCATAGGCGGGTATTGCTTGCGCCAATTTTTTCACGATGGGTAAGCCATGTCGGGGTAGATTGCGGGCGTTGACGAGGTGTTGCATGAGGTGGAAGGCAGATTCGGCTGAGGATAACGGCCGTATTGCTAGCGAACAATTAGCCTCAAAATGTGGAAACAAGAGTAACTTGGGTATGACTTGATGGCGAACACAATCAGCTCGAAAAAAGGTAGGGGCAATCCAAGACAAACTGCCTGGCAGCAGCAGAATCTCATTATTGCGGGGCGCAGTTTGCCACAAAAATTCGGAGCCTGATTTTAGCACTAAAGAACGGGCAAATCCTGACATTTTTTGTTTGTCTAAAGGGATGGCGACTACTTCATCGGTGAGGTAGTCGAAGCCAGCCGTGATGAGTTGGGCAACGAGGGTTGATTTGCCTGTGCCTGTGGCGCCGCATAGGAGGATGCCTTGTTCGGCACAAGCAACGCAGCCAGCATGGAAGATGAGATGCTGCTGCTGGGGCGTGATGAGGCGTTGCAAGGCATCTTGTAACAGTGGCTCGAATAAGGCGTGGGGGTTAACGGCCGTTTGCAGTGATGTCTGGTCTAATTGTAGTTGCCAATGGTGAGCGGTTTGCTGGATATGATAGTGTGCCAGTGGGGGTAATGTCTGGCTGAGGCAATGTTGAAAGTGATGGTGGAGCGTGTGGAAAACGGCCGTATCTGAGCAGGTGATGTTTACGGCCAAGCCGCCAAATTGGCAGCGCAGGGCCTGTGTCATGCCCACACAATGGCTCCCTGGGCGGCGAATTGGTTGAGGATGTCTGGCACGTCGCGAGTAATGTCGGCGGCGGCTTCGGGGTAAGCGGCCGTTAGCACCCCGGTAATCTCAGCAACAGTGCGTTGGCCATCACACAGGTTCCAAACGAGAGCACCGGTTTGGTTGGTGTGCAGAATTCGTTCGGCTGCTGGATGGTAAAGGAGGAGTTCACCATCCAGCTCTTCGATGTGGTAATTGGGGGTGGGCGACGGCCGTTTCTGCCAGGTAGACATAGACTCTATCTAGGGAAATGTAGGAATATGCCAGGTAATCGTACCTGCTGGAAATTCCACATCAGCCGCATGAATAAGCGTCCCATCAGCTGGCGGCGAAGGGAAATCTAAGAACCCAATTTCGGGAATAGGTGTTGTGTGCGTTTCCAAAGCAATATCGGCAGACATTAAAAAGCCTTGACTATCGTCAGTTGCAACCACGCGCCACCACACTGAATAAGTGCCAGTGGCAACGCTGCCTTGCGAAGTGACGGTTTCATTGCCAAGATCGCCAAGTGGCGCCCCTCCGCCATGGAGCAAGGTCAATGTTGTTAAGTTATTAGGCGTTGCCCAAGTGTTATCACCTGGGTCGAAAATCTCTAAATCAAGATCCATCTGACCCACTTCAGCACTCCATACTAGGTCTGCTATTAACAAACCCTGGATGAGAGCGGGTGTTGCCGTGGCTGTCGGTGAAGGTGTATCCGTAGGCGTAGCTGTATTGGTAGGCGTCGGCGTATTTGTGGCTGTGCTGGTATTTGTTGGTGTTGGTGTATTGGTAGACGTATTTGTAGGCGCAGGCGTGTTTGTAGATGTGGCTGTCGGTGTATCGGTGACAGGAAAGGGGGAAGTTTGGGCGTGGGCTGGCAAGATGCCAACTTTTAACAGGGGCTTACTCCATTGGTTTGGTAAACTGGATAAAGTAATTGCGCCGGAAACGGCCGTTAGCAATTTTAATGCTTGCCTACGTGAAATTTTCTGGTCCTGTTTATCTTTGTTTTCTGCCATGTTTCCTCCTGAAATGGGTCAACTTTCGATTTCGGTTATCATATCTGAATTAAGGCGATGCTACAAAGCGATGGAGTGAGACTATGTTGATTGAATTTGAGGGTAAGATGCCGCAGATTGGGAAGGAGGTGTTTATTGCGCCAACGGCCGTTCTTATTGGTGATGTGCAGGTGGGTGACAAGGCCTCCATCTGGTTTGGGGCGGTGCTGCGGGGTGACTTTGGCGGCAGCATTATCGTGGGGGCGGGTTGCAGTGTGCAGGATAATGTGACTATTCATGTCTATGATGAGGTATCTACTGTATTGGCAGAAAATGTGACGGTAGGGCATGGAGCGGTATTAGAAGGTTGTCATGTTGGCGCCAACTGTGTGATTGGCATGAATGCTGTTATTTTGCCCCGAGCAAAAGTGGGCGAACAGGTGATGGTGGCTGCTGGTTCGGTCATTCCTGAAGGTATGGAAGTGCCGCCCCAGGTGTTAGTAGCGGGTGTGCCTGCCCAAATCAAAAAAGAGTTGAGTGGCCGTGCCTTGGCCTGGATTGGCAAAGCCCCTCTAGATTACCAGCGTATGCAGGCACGGTATCGGGCGCAGGGGATTGATAAATTGCTCAATTTGTAGGCGGCACGGGCCAGAAAACAGTTTCGTCAATCTGGCCTCGGCCCGGTGTGATGGCAAAGTAGTGACTAAGGCTGTAAGCACCAACGGGAGCAATAAGCTGTTGGGTCTCATCGGCTACGGGATCAAAACAGCAGCCGAGATACCAGGTCGCTGCCCCTTTAATTTGAGGATAGGCGGCGTAGAGCCAGGCCGCCCAGCGGATGTCTTCCATTGCTGGGGGTACGGTAGGGACGTGGCGCGGTTCCCAGCCCCATTCGGTGATGAGGATGGTGGGACGGGGGATGTGATGATTGTCTGTGGTACGGAATAGGGCCTGAAAACGGCCGATCAAATAAGGATACCCCTCGCTAATCGTCTCGATCTTGAAACTATACTCGTGCAAGGCAATGGCCAAGCGGTCAGGATGCTGTCCTACGAGTGTCAAAAACTCTAACATCTTGGGCCCGGCCCAAGTTTCTGGTTCTGGTGTGCCTGCTGACCAACTAAAAGCGGCGTAGTTAAAGCCATCGGCCATGGTCAAGTGGGCCATGGCAATAGAAAATTCGGCCAACCATTCTGTGCGCTCTTTGTCCACTTCGTTTACTGTCTCGATCCAGATTGAACTGGGGTCAAGCTCTGGGGGAAAGGCGTTTTTGTGTAGCAGCCAATGCGCTTGGGCGGCTTGGGCCGGAGGCAGATCATAGTTGGGCACTTCAAATGACAAGCCAGTGCGCCGCCAGACAAGGGTATGGGGTGCGCCGCTCTGCTGCATTAGCTGTTGAGCAAAGTAGAGATGTTGGGCATCATCCACGCTTTTGAGGAAGAAGGGGACGCAGTGGCTGTCTAATAAGGTAAGCATGTCGTGCAGACCTGTGGTGTTACCGCCGTAGCCTGTGTGGAAGCCAATTTTATTGAAGGCCAGGTCTAACCCCTGGGCTTGCAAATGAGCCCTTATTTGGTTGAAGTCAAGGGGAGGTGTGTCGCTAATGGGCGTTGGGGGTGGCAAGGGGGGCGGCAGAGGGGGAGGTGTGGCTAATGACGTGGCCAGGAAGGGCAAGTAGCCTTTTTGGCTGCCGAGCGGTGGCAAGACCGGAGAACAGGGCGGGACAGATGTGGCCGTAGGGGTGATGATGGGGGTAGCTGTGGGGGTGATGGTGGCGGTGATCGTAAGGGTTGTGGTGGGGGTGATGGTTGCTGTAGATGTGGCAGAGGGGGATACGGCCGTTTGCCCGGTTGTGTTGTTGGCTAATAGGCTGTTGGTGAATACGGCCGTTATCAGTAAACCACCTAAAACGGCCAGAAAAAGCACGTAAATCTTCTGTGTTGGTTCTGAAAAGTTCCCTGCCATTTTTTGTTTGCCATCGCGGTTGACAACATAGAGCAAGTTGAGTAAGGTTACGAGTATGGTACAGAAGAGATATAATTTAGCAATATTCCCTGTCCCAACTGGCCCCGTTGTCGCAGCAGCGGGGCGATGTGGTGCAGATGATCTAATGAGACTATAGTTTTTGATTTGCCCTCATCGAGTTTGCTTACAAACGCCCCACTTACTGGGGCGTTTTTGTTGTGTGAGGGTTGTTGTTAGTGGTCAGTGATCAGTAATCGGTGGTCAGTAATCGGTTATGACTTACTGGACACGATGATTGTTTAATGAATATGAAAAGAAGGGCGATATTATGAGAATGAGTAGACTTTTTAACCAAACATTGCGAGAGGCACCGGCGGATAGTGAGGTAGTGGGACATCAGTTGTTGGTGCGGGCGGGCTTTATACGGCCGTTAGCTGCGGGCCTTTTTTCCTACCTCCACTTCGCTCATCGTTCAATGGAGAAGATCAAGAATATCATGCGCGAGGAGATTGATGGTATTGGTGGGCAAGAGATGACCATGCCGGTTGTCAATCCGGCCGATGTCTGGCAAGAGACTGATCGTTGGTACAAGATTGGGGATGAGATGGGGCGGTTTTTGGACAAAAACGGCCGTAATATGGTGTTGGCCATGAGTCATGAAGAGGTGGTGACGGATTTAGCGCGGCGGGAGATACACTCTTATCGTCAGTTGCCGCAGTTAATTTATCATATCCAAACCAAGTGGCGTGATGATCCCCGCCCCCGGGCCGGGCTGATTCGGGCGCGGGAATTTACGATGTTGGACAGCTATACGTTGGACGCTGATTGGGAGGGTTTGGATGCTCAATATGAGGCTCATTATGAGGCATATTTTCGGATTTTTGCCCGTTGTGGCTTGCCCGTTATGTCGGTGGAGGCGGATGTGGGCATGATGGGCGGCACGATGGCTCATGAGTATATGTACCTGACGCCGATTGGCGAGGATACTTTGCTGCTGTGTGATAGTTGTGATTATCGGGCCAATCGGCAGATTGCTACCTTTGCCAAAGTGATGGGGGATGAGGAGGCGTTACGGCCGTTAGAGAAAGTGGCCACCCCGAACACCAAAACTATTGAAGACCTCGCCAATTTCTTGAACATTGACAAAGCCAAGACGGCCAAGGCTGTTTTTGTGATGGCTACCATTGCCGAAGGGCAAACTACTCGGGAACAGTTCATGTTTGCTGTGGTGCGGGGGGATATGGAGGTGAATGAGACGAAGCTGAGCAATGCGGTCAAGGCGCAATCGCTGCGTCCGGCAACGGAGGCGGAGATTCGAGCCATTGGCGCAGAGCCAGGTTATGGCTCGCCAGTGGGGGTGAAAGGGGCTATGGTGGTGGTGGATACGGCCGTTGCCCAATCACCCAATCTGGTCGCCGGGGCTAATGAGGACGGCTACCATTTGCTCAATGTGAATCTGGAGCGGGATTATAAGGCGAATCTTGTGGCCGATATTACAGCGGCCCAAGAAGGGGATGGTTGTCCCCACTGTGGCACGCCTATGCGTACGGTGCGGGGTGTTGAGGTTGCCAATATTTTCAAGTTGGGAACGCATTATTCTCACAAGATGAAGGCTGAGTTTTTGGCCAAGGATGGCAAGCCACAGCCAATTATTATGGGATCATATGGCATTGGTGTCGGCCGTTTGTTGGGCTGTATTGCCGAACAGCATCACGATGACTATGGTTTACTATGGCCCATGTCCGTGGCCCCCTATCAGGTGCATTTAGTTGCCTTGCGCGGTGGTGAAGAAACGGCCGAATCCCTTTATGCGCAACTGCAACAGGCAGGCTTTGAACTGTTGTTTGATGATCGCGGCGAAAGCCCCGGCGTGATGTTCAATGATGCCGATCTCATCGGCTTGCCTTTACGGATTACGATCAGTAAACGTTCATTGAAAAATGGTGGTGCAGAGGTCAAACTGCGTCATGAAAAAGAGCGACAGATTGTGGCTTTGGCAGAGTTAGAGGGCTTTGTGGCGGAGCAGATTCAGGGAGGGTGATCGGTGATCCGTAAACGGTGATCGGTAATCGGTAAACGGATTACGGATCACCGTTTATTGTTTACACCATTTCCGGCATGTTGCCCGTAATTTTCATATCAATCACGTCTCCCAACCTTATGCCAGGGTTAGCTTTTTGTATTTGGCGGGCGAATTCGGCCGTTACGCCGTGAATTCGCATATCTACCAATTTATTAGGTGTGAAGTCAGCAAAACCCATATCGTGGACTTGTTGAATGAAATCGGCCGTTACGTGATGAATGCCCATATCTATCACATCTTCCAGTGACGCATCCATCCCTACTACCTTGACCTGTGCCACGAAATCCGGTGAAATGTGATGAATACCCAATTGAATAATGTCATCCAGGCTAAAATCAGCGAAGCCTGCTTCGCGCACCTGCTTCACCAATTGTGGATGAATGTGATGGATGCCTAACTGCACCACTTGTTCCACTGTCAACTCTTCCAGCCCCAAATTGCGCACTTCTTGTACCATGCCGAGGTCAACATGATGAATGCCCAATTGCACGATGTCGTCTGTGGACAGATCTGTTAGACCAAGTGACACCATCTGTTGGATATATTCAGGGGTGATGTGGTGGATTTTGAACTGTACTATATCTTCTACGTCCAAATCACTCAGGCCAAATTTTTGTAATTGGCGCACATATTCGGCTGATACATGGTGTGTTTGCAACTGCCATAGCTGATCATCACTTAAATCTGCTAAACCAACCTGTGCCATTGCCTCCCGATATTTGGGGCTGATAAATTGATGGGGGTGGTGATGACGGTGACCGCGCCGTGTGCGCCGTGTACGCCGTGCTGGGCGGGGGTGTATAGGTGGAACTGGTGGCACAGGTGGAATGGGTGGAATGGGCGGGACGGGGGGGATGGGTGATGTGAAATGGGATGCTGGCTGTGGTTGTTCGGCTTTGCTTAGGGCATCGAGTAGGGTGGCGGCTTCATCGGCCGTTATTTTTCCTTTGGCTAACATTTCCAGAATTTGTTTGCGTTCTTCGTTCATTTTATGCTCCGTCTTGTGTATTGCATGGCATACGCAATATTTTTATATGGTCGCCATCTCTCTAATGAGATCAGGGCTTACCCCTTCAATCGCCATTTGTACGATGGCATCGCCATCAAGATTGGGCGTATCGAAATCGGCAAGGGTGTAGATGATGTCGGGAGAAACACCTTCAATACCCATTTGGGCAATGTGATCGCCGCTTAGATTGGGCAAATCTACTTTGGCTAAAGCGTGGACAAAATCAGGGCTTACGCCTTCGAATGCCATCTGCACAATCTGGTCGCCATCAAGCGATTTTAGATTTAGTTTGGCTAGGGCATGGATAAAATCGGGACTAACACCTTCAATTGCCATCTGCACAATTTGGTCGCCATTAAGTTGGTGCAGATTGGCATGGGTGAGGGCGTGAATAAAATCGGGGGAAACATCTTCGATGCCCATCTGGACGATGTGATCGCCGGAAAGCGATGGATTATTAAGCTTGCGAATAGCCCGGATGAAGTCGGGACTAACTCCTTCTAAAGCCATTTTGGTTTTCTGTTGGGGGGTGAGATGAGGGGAACGGCCGTTTCTATTCTTTTTACTTACCTCATCGACATATGCTACAGGCTGGTTATTCTCTACGAGTGCCTGTAACAACATATCTGCTTCTTCAGCACTGATCTTGCTGCGAGCAACCATCTCTAAAATAGCGGCTCGTTCTTCTTTATAACTCATATGACTCTCTCCTTTTGTGCAGGGGGCAGCAACGACCGTTCCGCCGTTGCTTGCCAATATTTGGTTGATTAAAAGGGTTAACTACACTTCTCTCGACTTTGCTAGCAATTCAGTTGCTTGAGATACATCAATTTTGCCCTCATCCAACTGCGCCAAAATTTCTTGGCGGTGCAATGAGGCTTGTCGTTCGGCCTCATCTTCTTCTGCTTCAAAGCCCAGCTCGGCAATGACTTCATTCAGTCGATTGCGAATCGTCCAATAGGATTCACCCAACTCACGCTCCATCTCTTTGACATTACCGCGATTTTTGACGAAGGCTTCCACAAAAGCCAAACTTTCCGGCGACAGTTTAGAAAAAATGGTGGGTTGAAATGTTCCTGCTACCGATGTGTTACAGCAGGTACAACTTTGTCGGGTCACAATCATCTCGCAGCCACAAGCGGGGCAAGTCTCTAATAATTTTCGCATCAAAGATACTCTCCTTGTTGATGGTGCACATGGCGACCATGCGATTACTATAAACAACAATTTTGGTAATGTCAACAAATATTTTGACCAATATGGCGAATATAATCAAAATAAGTGAAATTTAGTGCAATTATTGGGAAAAATCGCTATTGAGTTCCAAGAATTTGGGGACGGCCGTTATAATTTTGGCATGACGACTCAACTTATCCAATATTTAGAAGAGCTGGCTGCCAATGCTTGGCCAGCCGACATCATACAGGTTGTTGATGGTTGGCGGTTGCGCTACACGGGCAATGTCCACCGGCGCGTGAATTCGGTGTGGCCCAATGATAATAATGAGCATTCCCCCCTCACCCGCAAACTGGAACTCGTCGAAGCCTTCTACCAACGCCATCATGCACCAACTCGTTTTCAAATTTGTCCTGCTGCCCAACCCAGTCACCTTGATGAAGTGCTGGCTGAGCGCGGTTATGTGATTGATGCACCGACGAATGTGCAAACGGCCGTTCTGCCCACTATTCTCCACAATACAGCCCCCACTTATCCAGCTACTATCAACAGTAGCTTCGACGAGGCTTGGTTCGCCTTCGATGTGGCAGCGGCCCTGCGCAGCACCCATACAGCCGCTGTGCGACGGGGCATCATGCAGCGCATTGGCCCTCAAGCTGCTTATGTGACTGTGCGCTTAGATGGGCAAATCGTAGGCATTGGGCTAGGTGTGGTAGAGCGGGGTTGGCTGGGTGTTTTTGGCATGCGGACGCATGAGGCTTATCAGAGGAGAGGGGTGGCAACGGCCGTTCTCTATCACTTAGCACATTGGGGGCAAGCAGAGGGTGCAACCCACATTTATTTGCAAGTGGAACAAGACAACCCCACGGCTCAGCGCCTCTATGAAAAGGCGGGCTTCACCACTTTATACACCTATCATTACCGCTGTTTGGAATTTCCACACAACAACCATTTCGAGTACAGTGAACGGTAATCTCAACACCGATTACGGTTCACAGACCATCACACTTCAATCCCACCTATCCAGAAATGCCTCTAGCCCACGTTGCCAAAAGAAGCGAACAACGGCCGTTTCAGCCAAAGCCACGTACACAGTCAATAGAAACCCAAAAATACGTCTGGCTCGATTTTGGGGTTGCACAGCTTCTGTGGGTAGGGAATAACTGGATCTATCTGGTAAATAAGAAATTGTCAGGGCACCTCCTTCACTCAATTGCTGATAGAATGAGCGGATCACCTCGACCTTATTGCTTTTTATTTCCCCTATCTTGGTTTCAAACTCATATGTCAGGTAATAAATCGTATGGCTAATGCTGGTTTCTGGATCATAATCAATCCCGGTGGATAGTCGGGTAACTGCACCTACGGCCGTTTCCCCTTCTGCCAATAAGCGTAACTGGCCCCATAAAGAAGGCAGCGACAACAAGGCTAAGATGACCAAAAAGACGCTATAGATAAAAGCGATGGGGTGCATCAACCCCTGCCACAGCTTGTCCTTATAAATGGCCCAACCAGCGATCGATAATAGGGTGAGGATAACGGCCGTTATCAGCCATAGCACCCAAGCGAACAATGAATCAGCCGCATGTGGCCAAAGCTGCTTGATGAGCCAGTTTGCCCAGAGCTGCCCTATCACAAGGGGCATGAAGACGGCTATAAAAACGCCTAAAGGGAGTATAAACTTACGCATAGAGGGGCGGTAATGAGAGATGTAACCTACAATTCGGCACAGGCTTCGATAGCCAGCCAGAATAGCTTTTCGCGGGTGGAACCTTGCGCCAAATAGTCGCGTTCATCCCATTCGTCGCCACCGAGGTTGTCGCCACCGTAGAGGAGTTGGCCGAAGGCCACATGGCGGAATTGGGCCACGGCGAAGAAGGTGGCGGCTTCCATTTCTACGGTGAGGCAGCCTTCGGCGCGGCGTTGTTCCATTTTGGCGCGCGTTTCGCGGTAAATGGCATCCGTTGTCCAGGTTTTGCCGCTGATGTGGGGGATATGGTGGTGGTTGAGGACTTTGTTGATGGCGGCAATGGCAATGGGGGAGGCGGCCACTTCACGTCCTGGCGGTAAATAATGGTAGGAGGTGCCTTCATCACGAACGGCCGTTTCTGGTACAACCACTTGCCCTAAAACCATCTCCTCATTTAATACGCCACAACTGCCACAAGCAATAAATTGGCGGCAGCCGAGGGCGATTAGTTCCTCCAAAAAAGCGGCGGCTAATGGCCCGCCCACGCCGGGATGAATGACAGTCAACACCTGCCCTTCATGCTCCAGTACATAAACCGGATTATGGCCCATTTCTGAGTAGAGGTGGTGAATCTGACGCAAGTGACCAGCCTCATAATGGGCTTGGAGAATGTCGGGGAAAAAGCAGAGAACACAGCGGTGAGGAATGTCTATAGGTTGAATAGCTTTTGAAGGTTCGATGATGGCTTCACGAGTAGGGTCAAATTCGAGAATGGGGGGTAGTTGGGACATAGGTCAGTAATTTGTGAACAGTTGTCAGTAAGTAGTAATCAGTAAACAGTAGTCAGTAATCAGTGATTCGGAGATTTGTTATTGAGAGTTGCAGTGTTCTTGAAAGGCGAGAATAATTATGTCAACTTTCATTGGCCCATAACCTGTATGGTGGCGGGCAGGGAAAATGTGCCGTCTGGGTTAGGCGGAAAGTTGACTGTTTTGATGACAGCGTTGCGGCTGAGAGGGCCGTAGATGTGGGGGAATTCTTGACCTGTTTGGTAGCAATCTTCGTAAACGATATTGGCCGTTACCTGAGCGGGATCAATGCAAAGGAGGATAAGGTCTGTGTGCCCGCGAAACATTTGATTGGCGGGGCCAAGCACTTGGGCGGGGGTAGAGCAGTGGATGAAGCCTTCGCTGGCGAGGCTGGGGGCAGTGTAGGGGCTGTTGACGGCCGTTTCCCATTCCGCGCGGGTGGTGATATGTAAAATCATAGCTGAGGATTATGGAGGATGAGTTGTAAATTGTCTAATTTGGTTACTTTTCTTGCAGTCAATAGTAGGCTCAGCTTATGAGCTAGTTGACATGGTTGCGAAATGGTTCCATAATGGTTGCAAGGCACTTTTGGACTACGTTTATGATGAGGTGACAACATGGCTACGATCACGATTAAAAACATTCCTGATGATTTATATGAGGAGTTGAAAGCACGGGCAGCACAGAATCGACGCAGTATCAATAATGAGCTAATTATGCTCATTGAGCGTTCTTTTCGGAGCTACCGACCCAGTAAGGAAGAGGTCTTAGAAAATGCGCGTAAGCTACGGGAGTTGACGGCGCATTATCATTTGACTGATGAGGAGTTGAATGAGTGGAAAAATGAGGGTCGCCTGTGATCGTGGTTGATACGAATATTCTAGTTTATTTTCATATTCAAGGCGATTTTACGGAACAGGCCATAGACGCATATCAAAAAGATGAGGAGTGGGCTGCACCGTATTTTTGGCGTAGCGAATTTCGGAATACAGCCATGCTTTACTTGCGAAAAAAATTATTGAGTTTGCCGTATCTGATGCAATTAACACGCTCTGCCGAGGGGATTATGTCGGGGAGGGAATTTCATGTTATGGCTGATGATGTTTATAGATTAGCATCCATGAGCAGTTGTTCTGCTTATGATTGTGAATTTGTAGCGTTAGCGCAGGATTTAGGGGTGCCGTTGGTGACGGTGGACAAGAAGGTGCTGCGAGAATTTCCGAATACGGCCGTTTCTCTAGATCAATTTGTAAACAATGAGTGATTCAATCTTAATTGCGATGGGGCAGTTAAACGGCCGTGTCAGCGACCAAGAAGCGGGCTTCGAGGTCGGCGATGATTTTGAGCCGTTTAGCCAGAAGGATGATGTCTTCAACCGCTCTTGGTGGGATGAGCGTATTCGCAACAGTAAAACCGAACGTTTTTATACTACTTATCGTCGTCCCCTGAAAACCTGGCGTAAGGCTGAGGGCTTCACTCAAAAAGATTATGCCTTCCGCAACGCTTCCTGGCATGTCACCGATATTTTTGCCGAGCTAAAAGGGGATGAGGATCGGCGCGAAGGCTTTTTGGATGAATTTACCTTGCAGCGAGATGGGGCCGATGTACGGCAGGAGATGGGATCGCCGGAGGAAGCTGCCGCCGAAATTAAGCACGTGGCGCGGGCGTTTGGCGCGGATTTGGTGGGTATTACCCATCTGGATGAACGCTGGCTCTACACGCATAAATTTAGTGCCACGACCTTGGGCCAGAAGCCGAATGAGCTGCCAGAGGGTGTGAATAATGTCATTATGGTGGCCCAAGCCATGGATTATGATTTGATTCGTACTGTGCCCTCAGCCTTGAGTGGGGCAGCTACAGGTTTGGGCTACTCCCAAGATGCGTTAATTTTACTGTCGCTGGCCCAATATATTCGCAATTTGGGCTATCAGGCTATTGCTAGTATGAATGATACCGCTTTGGCCATTCCCTTGGCGATTCAGGCGGGTTTGGGGGAATACGGCCGTCACGGTCTTCTCATCACCAAAGAATTCGGGCCGAGGGTGCGGCTGGGCAAGGTGTTTACGGACATGCCGTTGGCGGCGGATCGGCCGTTGCGGTTTGGCGTAAAGGAGTTCTGTGAGATGTGCCGCTTGTGCAGTGGCTCTTGCCCTGTCAAGGCCATCCCGGCTGGTGAACCTTCTACAGAACGTTATAATCAGTCAAATATTAAAGGCATTCGCAAATGGTCGGTGAATGGCGAGAAATGTTTTGGCTACTGGGCGGCCCAGAATAGTGATTGCTCGATTTGCATTCGGGTTTGCCCCTACAATAAGGACTATTCCCAATGGCAGCATCGCCTCTGGCGCAAATTGGCAGGAACAAGTTTACGGCAAATGATGTTGAACTTGCACTTACGTGTGGGTTTTGGGCAACGTATGAAACCGAGTAAATGGTGGGAACATCATGTTAAAAAATAGGTGCGCATGTAGTAGAGGATAGCTAATGATTTTAGTAGTCTATATGCTAGTAGCGAGTATTGCACTTATTAGTGAAGTTTTTGATGCGTTCCGTGAACAGGCATCTGTAAGATGGTGGGGTAAGTATGCTAGATTGCTAGGTTTTAAGGCACTAGTTGTTGTCCTGCCGCGTATTCTGGTTGGTGTTGTTGCGTTTGTCGTAGCAGTAGGTACGCTTTTTCGTTTTACCGATAATATAGATAATGCACTATCTGTTGGTGGGGCGTGCTTGGTTATACTAATTGCGATCAATTTTGTCGGTGTGGTCTTGGCTTGGGCTGATGAAGCCGAGTTTGTTGATAAAGCTACGCATAGGAGACGTGGTCGGTGGGGCAATAGAAAACAAATATAATATGGCTCATTAAATTGTCATTCCGAGGTCTGCCGAGGAATCCCGACGATGTTGCGGCTTTGAAGGGATTTCTCCTCGAAGACTTGTCGAAATGACAGTTGGATTGAGGAGGTAGTAATGAATATTGAGAGAGCAAATGAAACGGCCGTTACTCGCATGATGGAAGCGCGGCCAATCTTAAAAAGTGTGGCCACTGCCCGCGATGTGATACCCGGAATGCGTGACAATTTACTGTTGCACGCCGGGCCGCCGATTACGTGGCAGCGGGCTTCAGGGCCGATGCGTGGGGCGATTGTGGGCGCATTGATCTTTGAAGGCTTGGCTACAGATTGGGCTAGTGCCGAAAGGCTAGTGACGAGTGGTGAGATTGATCTGGAGCCGTGTCACGAACATGATGCCGTTGGCCCTATGGCCGGGGTGACTTCGGCCTCGATGAAGGTCTATGTTGTTGAAAATGTGACGCATGGCAACAAGGCGTATTGCAATTTGAATGAAGGCTATGGCAAGGTATTGCGATATGGAGCCTATAGCGAAGACGTCTTGAAGAAGCTGCGCTGGATGAATGAAACAATGGGGCCGATTTTGGCTGCGGCCTTGGAGATGAGTGATGGCTTGGACATGCGTGCCTTTCTAGCAGAATCTTTACATATGGGTGATGAAGGCCATAATCGTAACAAAGCTGGCTCTATTTTATTTACGACCAAATTAGCGCCTCTGATTACTATGGCCACCGATAACCGGGCAGTAGCTTCCCTAATTTTGCGCTTTTTGGGCGAAAACGCCCTCAGTGTGCTGAATCCAGTGATGGCTGCTTGTAAAGCAATGGCGGATGCCGGGCATGGTGTTGCGGGCAGCACGATTATGACGACAATGGCCCGCAATGGCACTGATTTAGGTATTCGGGTGAGTGGACTAGGGGGCCAGTGGTTCACGGGGCCGGTGGGGCAGCCCGATGGCTTGTATTTCCCGGGCTACACTGTTGAAGATGCCAGTGGCGACATTGGTGATAGCACCATCACGGAAACGGCTGGGATCGGAGCTTTTGCTATGGCTACAGCTCCTGCCATTGTAACCTTTATCAGTGGGACACCAGAGATGGCCATCCACACGACGCTTAGTATGTATGAGATTACAGTAGCCGAGCACAAAGCCTTTACGATTCCAGCTTTGGATTTTCGGGGCACACCCGTTGGTGTGGACATTCGCAAGGTCGTGGAATTGGGTGTGCGTCCGCAAATTAATACTGGTATTGCTCATAAGGATGCTGGTGTGGGTCAAGTAGGGGCCGGCTTGGTTTTGCCGCCTATGAATGTGTTTGAGGATGCGTTGGTGGCCTATGCAGAGCGGTATTTGTAAATAGTAATGTCAACAAGTTTGTCTCAAAACTTTGATCAAGGGATAGTGGGTTGGCAGGATTGGCAGCAGGCTCCTT
Source organism: Promineifilaceae bacterium (SeqCode) (assembly GCA_965223555.1). Taxonomy (GTDB): domain Bacteria; phylum Chloroflexota; class Anaerolineae; order Promineifilales; family Promineifilaceae; genus CBDCWU01. The sequence goes on along the minus strand of CBDCWU010000009.1, from coordinate 24,672 downwards.
GGGGACGCTTACGTTACCGAGTAGCGGCTGCCAATTTGGGGCGACATTTGGAGCAACGGCCGTTACACATTCTTGATCTTGGCGGTGGCAATGGCTTGGATGCTGTGCCCTTGGCTAAACTAGGCCACAGGGTCACGGTGTTGGATTTTTCGGCAGAGATGGTGGCCAACGGCCGTCAACTGGCTGAGTCCGAAGGGGTACAGGTCACTTTCCAGGCTGGGGATGTGCGGGGATTGACTGATACCTTTGCGGCGGCTTCTTTTGAGGTGGTGCTGTGTCATAACGTTTTGCAATATGTGGGTGAGGGGATAACGGCCGTTCTCCAAGCCATCCACCACGTACTCAAACCAGGCGGTTTGCTCTCATTGATTATTACCAATCCCCATGCTGAACTGTATGCTCAGGCTTTGCGCGACTATAATTTGCAGGCAGCGGTAGCATCGTTGGATAATCCGACCCATTATGTGGCAACTTTTGACACGACAATTACCCGTTATACCGATGAAGCTTTGGTAGAGATGTTGCAAACGGCCGAGTTTACGCTTCTCAGACAATATGGCATTCGTGCTGTCTGTGACTTTATGGCTGACAATGATCGCAAATATGATCCTAGCTTTTTCGAAAAATTGGAAATGTTAGAATTGGCTCTAAGTGACCGGGAACCATACAAATACTTGGCTCGTTTCTATCACTTCATCACCCAAAAAAGTGAGGTAATCAGACGGTCGTAAATGGTTAGCCGTAAGCGTTACAAATTACTGCCCACTGATTACTGATTACGGAACAATATGTCCCATAAAACGATTTCTGGAAAAGTGGTGGCGGCTCCTATTTTAGAGGATGTGGCTCGTCGCGTAGCTCTGTTGCAAGAGAAAGGTTGGCCGACGCGCTTAGCTTCGATCGAGATTGGCGATGTACCAGCTGTTTCGCTCTATGTTCGCAATCAACGGCGTGTGTGTGAGCGGGTGGGCATTACCTTTGAACATCGCCAATTCCCACAAGATATTACTCAGCCAGAGATGTTGGCCGCGATTCAGGCCATGAATGTGGACCCGCGCATCAGTGGCATTATTTTGCAACGGCCGATCCCCGATCATCTTGTGTTGAAATATTTACAGTTGGCCATTCACCCTACCAAAGATGTGGAAGGCATGAACCCGGCTAATATTGGCAAGGTCGTCTATGGTGATTTTTTGCTGGGGCCGTGTACATCGTTGGCTTCGGTGGAGCTTTTGCGCTCAACAGGACTGACGTTGCAGGGGTTGGAGGTGGTGATTGTGGGCCATTCGGAGATTGTGGGCAAGCCGATTGCGCTGCATCTGCTCAAGGAACTGGCCACGATTACAGTATGTCATCATGGCACGCGCAATTTGGCCCACCACACACGTCGGGCCGAGGCTCTTTTTGTGGCGGTGGGCAAAGCTGGGTTGATTACGGGCGATATGGTGAAGCCGGGGGCAGCGGTGATTGACATTGGCATTAATCAGATTGAGATAGTGGGGGAAGACGGCCGTTCGCGCAAAAAAACCGTAGGCGATATTGACTTCGACAGCGTACATGAGGTAGCGGGCTGGGTCACACCCGTTCCTGGCGGTGTTGGCCCGGTCACTTTGGCTATTCTCATGCGGAACACAGTAGCTGCTCTAGAACAGGCACAAAGAAATTACGAAAAGACGATGATGAATTAATATAGATTGAGAACCTGAGAGATTAGCCAATCTCTTTATCTCCCAATCTCTTCTTTTGATAGGAGCAAATCATGAAATTTATAGACCTCACGATTCCCCTCGGCATTGGCACACCGCCTTGGCCAACGTATGAACCGCTGCAAGTGAAATATTTTAAGCGACTGGCTCCCAATGGGGCTAATGGACAAGTAGTTACGCATAGTAATCATGTGGGCACACATTTAGATGGTGAAATTCATTTTTACACGCCTGGCAAAGACATTGCCTCGCTCGATTTTGACTTTTTGTGTGGCGAGGCGGCCATTGTGGATTTGAGCGATTGTTGCGGTGATTTTGATGTCTACACGCCAGAGATGATTGAAGAACGGGTAGAAGTACGCGAAGGCGATATTCTCATCATCCACACGGGCTATCATCACTTTGGCTGGGATCAGCCCTATGGCAATGAGGTGCGCTACATGGTCATGCACCCCGGCCCCGATGCCCGTTTTGCTCACTGGTGCGAAGAGAAAAAGATTAAGTGGATTGGCGTGGATTGTGGCAGTGCCGATCACCCCATGAATACGAAGGTGCGTGATTGGATGCCCACCCAGGCAGAAGATGCCGATGCTTATTTCCGCGAGAAGTATGGCAAGCCATTGGCTGAATATTTTACCAAGGATATGTACCAGATGATGCACTTGTGGATGTTCCACAAGGGGATTATTCACGCGGAGTGTGTTGGTGGGGACATTGATTTGCTGGTGAATCGGCGGGTGCAAGTGGGCTGCTTCCCCTGGCGCTTTGTGGATGGCGAGGCCAGTATTGCTCGTATTGTGGCTATGGTAGAGGATGATGAATATGAAGAACTGATGGCGAAAAAAGAGGCGATGCCTAAAACGAAATACGGTGATTGTTACGATCCAGTTCATGTGGAACGGCTTGGTGGACGAGGGAGAACGTATTAAATTTTTAGGATAGAGAAGAGGAAATGAGGTTTGGCTAAAATTGGATTCAAAGACCACAGATAAGGAGTTGCCAAGCTCTAGTTGCTGGTCCCCAATTGCCAATTAAGAAGGGAGGAAAGAGGCATGGCTGATATAGAGGCTGCCTTTAAACAAGTGGATAGTTATGATGTGATTTTGGCGTTGGCGGATTTAGTGCGGGAAACGGCCGTTGCTCGGTACTTCTCTTTTAGCGACCTAAAGCAGAGCCAACAGGTGACATTATTCTTGGAAATGCTTGGAGCAGAAGTAGGTGACGGGGGATTTTATCGACTCTTGACCAGCCCAGCAGGTGATTATCTACCCCAAATCTTGCAGACCTGTGGGCTAATTGGGGCCAGGAGGATGGCTGTTCTCGTGCAAAGTGCCATTGTATTGTTTCCCAGTATGACTGTGTTACGTAGTACCGAAGCTCGTCAAAATTGGATAGAAAGTTCGGGGCAGAGAATGAAAGAAACCTTGACGGTCTTAGATGAGGATTATTTTGCTCAAATGGAAGAGGTCTTTGACTTAGGTGTAGAATACCTAAAAAAGTATAAAGCAGATTTTCGGGCCGGGTAAAAAGAGTCAAGGTAGCGTCAGGGCAATAAATAGACAGACTCACATGGAGAAGATGAGATGAATGGAGAGCAGCTTATGCAGATATTGGCAGGGGCCAAATGGGTTGATTTAACGCAGGGGGTGAGTATCTTTACACCGCCCTGGCCTGGGGAAAGTCCGTTACAGATACAGTTCTTTAAGCGGCTAACTGGTTCTTATATTGGTGGGCAGGGGGCCAACGGGCAATTGATTGAGTGGAGCAATAATACGGGGACACATTTGGTGGGGCCACGTGCCTTCCACTCTGGCGCGCGGGCTATTGCCGATATTCCCTTAAGCGATTTGAGTGGTGAAGGCGTGGTGGTGGATATTTCCGATGCAGTGTCTGACTATAGTTTATATACACCGGAGATGATTACTGAGCGAGTAGAGATAAAAGAAGGGGATATTCTTATTATTAACACGGGCTATCATAAACATGGCTGGGATCAGCCGGACACGCCTAATCCACAGGCACAGGGGGGCATTGAGAATAAGGAGTTTGGCTATTATGTGCGCCATCCGGGACCATCACCGGACTTCTTTCAGTGGGCTTTGGATATGAAACTAAAGCTGATTGGTGTAGATTGTGGCTGTGCTGAACATCCCATGAATACCAATATCCGCACCTTGCATGCCCGTGAATTTGAGAAGGCTGAGGCCAAGCTGCAAGAGACCTATGGCAAGGCGTGGGATGAGATGTATCCGGTTGAGTGGTATCATGAGTTGACCCATATTACGATGCCCAAAGAGGGATTGTTACTGGCAGAAGCCTTAGGTGGGCAGATTGCAGAATTGAGCAATCAACGAGCTTGGATTATGGTGATGCCTGTGCCATTTATGGAAGTTGAATCAGCTTGGAGTCGGGCGGCGGCTATACAAGCACCAGAAGGTATGGGTGAGGCGGATTTTTATGACTTTATGCGCTCAGCGACGATGTTGGATTTGACATTGCCCTTTAGTGTGCAGACGCCGCAGTGGGCCAATTATGAGCCGCTGACGGTGAAGTATACGAAGCGAGTGGGTGGGCAATACTTTGGCTTAGGGCGCAATAATGCTCACTGCCGGGCTAGTTTCCATTTGGCGACGCACATGGATGGGGAGGTGCATTTTTGGGCAGCGGGGCGCACAATTGGGGAGATGCCCTTTGATTATTGGTTTGGGCCAGGGGTAGTGGCTGATATTTCGGACGTGGTGAGTAATTCGAGTGTGTATACACCGGAGATGATTGAGGACAAGGTGGATGTGCGTGAGGGGGATATTTTATTGGTGAAGACGGGCTGGTATCAGTATGGCTGGAATAGTCCGGATTCGGATGAGTTTCGCTATATGATTAAGCATCCAGGGCCGTCGCCAGATTTTGGGGATTGGTGTATTGAGAAGGGGATCAAATGGCTAGGGGTGGATTGCGTGGCCATGGAGCACCCGATGAATACGATTCAACGAGTTTGGCATCCGAAGACGTTTGCCGAAGCGAATGAGAAGTTGATAGCGCAATATGGCAAGGATTGGGATGAGATGTATCCGCTGGATAAATATTATCAGGATATGCACTTGAATTTATTTCCTAAGGGGATTGTTCATGCGGAGAATTTGGGGACAGATATGGCGGTCGCGGAAAACGGCCGTTATTATATCGCTTGTTTTGTGCCCAAAGGGATGGAATTAGCGTCATGCTGGGCACGATTTGTGGCTTTTAAGGCAGGTTAAGCAGAGTAGGCGTCCAGCCTGAATTTGTTGTGGTAAAAATGAAATTCTCTTTCAAAGTGACTTTTATTTATTTAAGGTGTCAAAGAAGCAACATACAACTGGAAAGGTTGGTTTATAAATAAATAAACATAAGGAGATTTAATATGGCATACGCACACACAAATTCAAAAGGAAAAACCTATTTTTTGCATCGGAAAGATACGACGTTGAAAAACGGCCGTAAGCAGACGATCTACTACTTTGGCAAGGAAGCCAAAGAGGGGGCATTGGATGCTGTGCCAGCGGGGTATGAAGTATCTGAAAGCCGTAATGGCCTACCTCTGCTCAGAAAATCCAGCTAATTGCAAAAGTTACAATCTTTAAATCGGGAAGCTCAAGTGAACCACTTGAGCTTTTTTTATTTTGGGTGAGTAGCATCACTTTTGAATATCTTCTCTGTTGACGATAAGATGGAGGTGGTGGTTTGATGAGAGTCGGGATAATGAAATATCATCAACAATCATACCAATTTCACGGATAGTCATTGTGATTAGGCCACATAAGGAGAAATCATGCGCGTACCATACAGCGGCGAAAAGCAGATTGATACCAATGGATTGATATTGACATTTGATGCTTTTGGTAGTCCAGAAGCACCACCACTGCTGTTGGTGGCGGGGTTGGGGATGCAACTGATTGGCTGGGATGAGGAGTTGTGCCAGCAATTGGCTTTGCAGGGCTATTGGGTCATTCGCTTTGACAATCGGGATGTGGGTCTATCCACAAAGTGCGAGGCGGCAGGTTTGCCGGATGTGGGTGAGATGATGCAGGTATTTATGAGCAAACGGCCGTTAGCCCAAGCGCCTTACCTGCTCAAAGATATGGCGACTGATGCAGTGGGGCTGTTAGATGCTCTGGGTATTGGACAGGCCCATGTGGTAGGTGTTTCATTGGGAGGCATGATTGTGCAAGAGATGTTGATTCACTTTAGTGGGCGGGTGTTAACGGCCGTCTCCATTATGTCCAACAGTGGCAATCTTGATCTGCCTATGCCCACCGCCGAAGCTCTCACTGTCTTGATGACCCCGCCACCACCTGACCGAGAAGGTTATATTCAGCAATCCCTACACGGCTGGCGCGTTTTGCATGGCAGCCATTTTCCCTTCCATGAGGATCGGGTGCGCTATCGTTCTGGGCTGATGTTTGATCGGGGCCTGCACCCGGCTGGCACAGCTCGACAAATGGCGGCAGGTTTAGCTAGTGGTAGTCGTGTTGAAGCTCTGCAAGCTGTTACAATCCCCACCTTGGTCATTCATGGCGATGCAGACCCGCTGCTTCATGTAGAGGGAGGGCAAGAAACGGCCGCATCTATCCCCAACGCCAAACTCCTCATCATCGAAGGCATGGGACATAGCCTCCCTATAGAAATTTGGCCACAGTTGGTGGCGGCAATTGCCACCCATGCCAAATAAGAGGCTGCAACTTGTCCTTAAAAGGCAAGGTGAGGCTTTGTTTGCTCAAGAAGTCTCCTTGTTTTTGCTGCTAGGCGGTTATCACCCCGTTGCGTTAACCAAATGCTGAACTGCTCCATATCGTGTTGCCAACGAATATGGCCAAAAGTGGTGACGGCCGTATCAGCCTGGTCTACCAAGGCAAAATTTAATAGCAATCTTGCTTCCTCTTCTCGGCCTGGTTGCCTCAGAATGCGCAGTAAGGGCGATTTCTGGTTGCCAGCGAGGACCAACCGCTTATGTTCATGTGCCAATGCCAGGCCTAGGGCATAGGCGGCATGAAGGGCAACAGGCTTGAGCGGCAGGCGAGCCATCACCTCGCGCAAAACTTGGTTGCCACTATTCAAAAAGCGGCTGCCATTAAAAGCCAATATACGACCCACGTCATCGGCAAAAAAATCTTGGGCCAGATATTCCTGCACAAAGCTGGTGGGCGGCCTAACGACAATCTGGAGCCGATCAGAAGTGATGATGCCATCGGACGCAGTCGTTAGGCGAACCTGGAGGCTGTAGCGACCTGGTTCAGCTATGTACCATCCTTGGCGACCAGCCGCTATGAACAGACTGGCGTGCAAGGATTGCCCTGGCATAAGCTGTTGGGGCTGTGGCATACGATAATCGCGCTTGTAGGGCCAAAATTGCTGGGCTGGTTTTCCTTCTTGTTTGATGATTAGCGTCAGGTTGTCGAAATTGGTCAAGCTCGTTTTATCTGTCCACTGTGCCTGAGCATCTATGTTGGTTAATTTCAATTCAAGGATCACGGGTTCCATGAATTCATAGCTGGCTTGGTCTCGATTGACACACAGTTCTAAGCGGAGCGATGGATGGGGCATGATGCTGAAGCCCTGTTCGTCATCCCAGTTGGCCCAATCGGCCGTTTTGTTCATCTTGTGCTGGGTCGTGGTGTGGCGCAGATCGGTCAGGATGGCTGGGTTAAAACAATCGGTCAGATAATTGGAGGGATCGGTGATGTAGGCTATTTGTGTGCCATGTGGATAGGTTTGGGAAGTTAGAGGATGCAAAGCAGCAGCGATTTGGCGGCAGGTGAGGCCAAATTGGGGCCAGTTAGTTGACAGGCTGCTGCTGGCTGGCGATTGAGCGATGAAGGAATCGGTGAAAACGGCCGTTCCCTGTCCATGTGTGGGACCAATATCATCGTAAATGGTGGACCCTAGCTCTTTGCCATCTTGGTGCAGTGGGGCAAAGAAGGCCCATAAGGTAGGCTCGGCCACATTTTCGCTATTTGCCCAGTAGAACTGCATAGCATCATGTAGCTCTTGTTCACGCCAATAGGGATCAGGCGTAGCTTCTGAGATCATTGTTCTGGCCGTGATAGTCACATCAAAGCCAACTTGTTGGAACAGATCCGTTAGCGAAACTTGCCGGGTAGGGGTTTGGGCTGTGGCTCTGACAGCAGCCGCGCTCTTGGCTGTGGCAAAGTCGAAGGCGAGGCTGATTTTTTGAAAAGCTGGCGATTCAAATTGAAGAGTGTTGTGCCGTTCAGCCACACCATCACCCATTAAGGTGACATTGAGCTGACGCTGGTTGCTGAACATGCTGCGCACGGCCGTAATTTGGACGGCCGTATAGGGAAAAGTGGCCCGTGTGGCAGTGATGCTGGTAATGTTTCCCAACCAGGTATCATCATGGATGGCTTCTACTGGGGCCAGCCAGTGAACAGTATGGAACAGGTTTTTGATGGTGCCGCTGGCCACCATTTGTGGATGTTGTCCATCTACATCCAGGCGCAGAGCCTCATAACCGATGCCCCAGGTGAAGGATAGATCACGGGCTGGGGTAGGAACGGCCGTATCGGGCACAGCATTAGGCGTGATGGACTTCCAGCTATACAGACCGCTCACGTCAAAGAGGCGTATGATGGGACTGACGGCTGTGGGCAGCGGGCCTGTCTTAACAGGCTCGGACTGTTGGCTTCCGCGTGGTACTTCTAAAAGGGGTTGAGGCTGGTTGGGGTTGTCGATTGTTTTGTACTTCATGGTTTTCTGGCCTACATTTACAAAAATCTATTTGAACATGTTTACTTAGACTCCAATTGCAGTTGAATTTAAGAAACGGCCGTCCTATAATGGCAAGGCTGTACTGTTGGGGAGCCTACTTCTCAGTTTAATATGGTTGTAGTGTAAGTTCCTACCGTTAAACTATCATTGATTTTTGGCAAACAGGCAGGTGGATGGCGACTCTAAAGCTGGCTTTGTTGGGGCGACCCCAAATCTTTTTGGGTGATGAACCGCTCTCTCACTTAAAATCGCAGAAGGCACAGGCCTTAATCTTTTATCTGGCCGTGACCGAGCAAGAACATTCGCGGGAGGTGTTGGCGGGGCTGCTGTGGCCAGATAAGACGGAGGCACGGGCGCGTAATAATTTGCGGGTGGAGGTGACCCGACTGCGTTCACATTTGGCTGAGCATTTGGATATTCAACGGCGCTCGCTGCGGATGAAGCTCGATAGCGCACTTGTGTGTGATGTGAGGGACTTTTTAGCAGTTGTTGAAAGTGTGCAGCCCACATTGCGGGAGTTGCAAACGGCCGTTGACCTCTATCGTGGCGACTTTTTAGAAGACTTCAACCTGAATGATGCCGATCTCTTTACAGAATGGGCCCAGGAACGACGGGCCTATCTCCATGACCGGGCGCTAGATGCCCTCTATCAAATCACCGAGTACCATAGCCAAGAGAAACAGTATCGAGAGGGTATTGATGCGGCCCGCCGTTTGCTCACCTTAGAACCCTGGCTGGAAAAGGCACAGCGTCAGTTGATGTGGCTGCTGGCCAAGAGCGGCAATCGGGCGGCGGCTTTGGCCCAGTATGATAGCTGCTGCCAGCTATTGGCTGAGGAGTTGGGGGTTGAGCCAGAAGCAGAAACGACACAGCTTTATGAGCAAATCAGGTCCAGTCAGATTGGGCCAGATAAGGATTATTCCCAGACAGGCACATTGATTGCCCCGCCTTTTCAAGCACCCCAACGAGCCAAGAATTTTGTGGATCGGGATGAGGAACGAGATTGGTTGCAGCAGCAATTATTGGCCTCAGTTCAGCCAGTGACGGTAGTGGGGATGGGTGGCTTGGGCAAAACAACATTGGCTGCTGCCGCTTGTCATGATTTGCGGGATGATTTGGTGCATGGGGTGCTGTGGGCCAATGTAGCCACGACGGATCCGGCGGCTATTTTAGAGGATTGGGCCCATGCTTTTGGCTATGATTTCTCCCGTCTGCCTGATGTAGAGAGCCGAGCGGCCGCTTTTCAGGGGGTCATGGAGGATAAGCAGGCTTTGCTGGTGTTGGATGATGTGATGAGTATGGCTCGGGTACGGCCGTTGTTGCCCACCGGCCCCAGCGCCAAAGTTTTACTCACCACCCGCGATGCCCAATTGGCTTATCAGATCAGCAATCAGGCCTTGGAACTGAATGAACTGCCTGTGAATTATGCCACTGAACTCCTGCGCCAGGTTGTGGGTGGGGAGCGTACTCTAGGGGAGGCACAGGCGGCGCAGGAGATTTGTGAATTACTACAAAATCTGCCCTTAGCTATCGAGATTGTGGCCCAGCGACTGCGCCTCTTCCGTAGTATGACGCTCACAGAGATGGCCATGCGCCTACGGGATGAACGGCAGCGGCTGGCAGAACTGGAAGGTGAAGACCAAGCGGTGCGAGCTTCATTTGCTTTGAGTTACCGCGCCTTGGATAGCTATGAACAGCGGGCTTTTATGTTGATGGGGGTGTTTAACGGCCGTTCCTTTACCCGTGAAGCTTTTGCGGCGGTGGCTGAATGGGATTATTTTACGGCCGGTGATCGTCTTTTTTCGTTGGAAGGGGCTTCATTGGTGAAGATGCGGGAAGACGGCCGTTTTCAACAACATGCGCTCCTGGCTGACTTTGCCCGTGAGTTGTTGGCAGATAGAGAGGAAGGTGAGGGGGGATACGGCCGTTTTGTCCAATACTACCTCCACTTCGCTCAAGAGAACCAGTACAATTACGATGCTCTGCGCCCTGAATGGGAGAATATGATGTCGGCCATGGAAACAGCCCACGAACATGCTCTCTGGCAACGGGTTGTTGACTTTGTCGACGCTTTGCATGATGCTTGGTTTGCACGCGGCCGTTTTTCTTTAGCTCGTCAAGCTTTTGTTTGGACTCATGGAGCTGCTGTGCAACTAAAAGATAACCAGAAATTAGCCGATAACTGGTTACATTGGGGACACGCTTGTGTAGAGCAAGGTGATCTTGATGAGGCAAAAGGGTTATTTAATCATGCTTTGGCCACGTATAAGCGTCTAAAGATTCAACAAGGTATTGCCAATGTGTATTCTAACTTGGCGCGAATCGCTGTCGATCAATCACAATATGATAAGGCGACACAGTTGCTTGATGAGAGTCTAAAAATCAGGGAAGCCTTGAATGATACTAGAGGCATGGCTAAAGATATTGAGAGACAAGCAAGAGTATTACATCGCCAATGGAAGTATGAAGAAGCTCATCAACTTATTCATAAAGCTTTATCTATGCAGCAGGTACTTGGCAATAAGTTGGGAACCATTCAGGCCATTCGTTTATTGATTGATATAGAATTGGCACTCCATAACCAACAACATCGCCCTCTTGAGTCATTAGAGGCATATTGCTATCAGGTTTTGGAGTTGTGTCGTGAACTCCAGGATCAGGGAGAGTTAGCAGCTACTCTTTATAGCTTGTCTCGTGTGAAACTAATGCAAGATAATTTTGAGGAAGCCAACAATAGTGCCTTGGAGAGTTTTTCCCTACTAGAACATATTGGAGATAGACGTTCACAAGCTGTTGTTCTAGGACATATTGCTAAAATTGAGTATCAACAAGGCGATTTCGAAGCTGCGATTGAGGCCGGAACCAAAAGTTTACCTCTTTTGCAAAGCTTAGGAGATAAAACAGAGATCGCTATAACTTATCATAATCTGGGCTGGTGGTATCATTGTATTGATCAGAATGAGCAGGCAGGTACAGATTGGGCAAAAGCTCTAGAAATAGCTGAAGAAATAGAACATAAAGCACTGACAGAAAAAATTAACCGAACGATAACAAAATTTTTGCCTTAATTCAATTGGATCACTCGATGCCTTATGCCTTGCTGGGGGTTGGCGTTTTCAGGGTTCGGGTATGAGGTCCCATGTTTAGGCCAGGCGTAAAACTAGCATACATGGTTTTCCGCTGAGACCAGCATTTTATTTATCGTTAACCGCCGCCACATGTACCAGACCCCTCGCATTCCGGGCCTCTGGTTGCCCAACCGCCAGCGTGTAAAACAGGGAGCCACTCCGGTGGTTGAGGAGCTTTTGCCCTTTTTCTAGCCTGTTGTCCCAATTCCAGCCATTGGGGGCGTAATGTTTCAAAAGGGGTGCAGATAAGAAGACCATCATCTGCAACTGCATCATTCGAAGCAAGTTTTTTGGTAAGGTCTTTGATGTGATTAGAAAAGGCTAGGTACAACTCATCGATTGACATTACCTGGCCTAAATAAGCTTGCCACCAGGAAGTTTCATCAACAAGCTCGTTGTGCACATATCCTTCACTTAAGACAGCTAGAATATTGGCAATTACCTTGTCTATTGGTTTGTTTGCTGCGGCTCTATCATTAACAGCAGCCTCAGTAGAAATGGCTGCCCCAACCGGTTCGCCAGGGTTTTCACTGTGGTTAAACTCGTTCTTTGGGCTCCTTTTTTGACGTTTTCCTTCTTGCTTACGACCACCATTCCATCTGATATCCAAAGCGTCACCCCAAGTGCTAAAATATCTTTTCAAAATCTTTGTATAGATATTGGGTCGCAAGATAGGGGTGGGGTGTTCTTTATCATTTTCGACAAATTGTTGGGGTGTACGGCGTAATTGTAAATCTTGGAAACTGAGAGCGATCGTTGGCCCAGCAATAAGGCAGCCATAAACATCAGCAAAGATTTCTTCCAGCCATTCATAACACCACTTTGGTTCTTTGGGAACACGCTCGGTTAGCTCTTGTTGGATGGTACGGCCGTTTATCTTGCCATGCCAGTAGAGATAATGGGCAACCTCGTGGGGGATAGCTAGGAAATCTCTCTTTACATTTGTAGCCGTATAGGGAATGCCAATTAAGGCCACCGAAGCATAAGGAATGACACGAATTGAAGCAGATTTTTGGAAATAGGTGACAAGGCGTGTTCCTGCCAATTGAAACTGAGTCAAAGCTGGCTTTAACGCACGCCTGGCTATTTCATCTGCTACTTCTAAAGCATCATAAACTTGCGAATTATGGGAGAGACGCTGATTGGCTGCTTGTTCTATGGCCTCCAAATCAAATGAAATCTGATCGAGAATCACAGACAGCACATGCTCTGGTGGATAATCGGTTGCTATTCCCTCATGCTCTACTGTGAGACCAAAGAACACTTCATCATGGAAATAGTTGAAATGTGCATTGCCAAACGACCCCAAGCAGGTCAGCAAGTCATCGAGAGTTTGAATAACATATCCACGACGTTTATTGGCAGAAGCCGGGTCCTTGGAACGCGTTCTAATATCTTCTTGAGTGCATGAGATCGCAATCATTAATGTATCTCTTCGCTTTTGCCATTCGGTACGTCGATCAGTTTGTAGAGTTGACATTTACCTGCCTCCTAAAAATATGTGATTTATCTTTGTCAATACGGATAAAAACACGGCCGTTTCCAGCCACACTCAGTCGAAATATTCTGGCTTGGAGTTGTCCTACCAAAGCATTGTTTCGCAGGACAAACTCCGTGCCAAAATGTACCCCAACTGCATCCCACCTACAAGCTCAAATGGCTTGTGGGCGTTTGGATTTTGATTATTCAGGTTCAGCTACATAGTTAATGGCTGAATTCTCGCTTTTCGCTTCGGCTCCATGAGACTGTTGCAGCAGCCCTTCAAACGTACTACCAATGGCTATTGGTGTACACCTTCCTTGTGGGGATTTTGCTGAGTTGAAGCATTTTGTAATGTTGTAGAAATAGGCTGTTCCGAATAGACCGAAGCAGAAAGCCTTCCATTTGTATAATTGTCCCCCTGCACATCCTTCCAATGTGCAAAAGAAGCCCCATCGAGTCTCTTTAATCCAACTAAAAAAGCAACACCACTTAGTTACCGTGCGATATTTCTTGCATGGATAAGGGAATATCCACTTCCAACAAACAGTCCAATAGCTTTCATCGTAGGTAATTGTTTCACACATTCCAGTACTCCTTATAGCGAATAAATGATCCAATACGATTGTTTGAACCCAGTATGTCTTGAATGAGGGTTCAATAGCTTGTACTCTAGCAGCCTACCGTTGATCTATCATTGATTTTGGACTGGAGTTGTCCAGCTTTGGTGAACTCGTTATAGTTTGCGTACTAGCTTTGCGGAGGTACGATGATGGCGGCGACACAATTTTTTGGTGAACGAATTAAGCGCAATGAAGACCCGCGCCTGTTGATGGGTGAGGCTTTGTTTACGGATGACGTGCAACTGCCGGATATGGCTCATGCCGCTTTTGTGCGCAGTCCCTATGCCCACGCCCAGATTGTGAGCATTGATATATCGGAGGCAGAGGCGATGGCGGGAGTGTTGGCGGTGTATACGGCCGATTCCTTAGGCGACTATTGGCAGCCAGGGCCACTGCTCGTGCCGCCGCCACCTGTGCCCGATATTGTGTTCAATCAGCGTACCCAAGTGCCTTTGGTCAAAGACAAAGTGCGTTATGCTGGTGAACCTGTAGCCATTGTTGTGGCCGAGAGCCGCTACCTGGCCGAAGATGCAGCCGATTGGGTCTTTGTAGAGTATGAGCCGCTGCCAGCGGTGGTTGATATGGAGCAAGCGGCGGCAGTCGATGCACCTTTGGTGCATGATGATCTGGGTAGCAATATTTCGGCGCATGTTGTGCAGAAGAAGGGAGATTATGAAGCGGCCAAAGCTGAGGCTGATCTAATTCTCAAGCGGCGGCTTTATTATGATCATGGGGTGGCCGCAGCCATGGAAAACCGAGGGATTGTGGCGGAGTGGGATAGGCGAGCGGGGCGGCTGACGGTGTGGGATACGACGCAAGCCCCAGTTTTTATTCGCGGTGGGCTGGCAGCCATGCTAGGGCTGTCGGAAAATCAGGTGCGGGTGATTGCGCCTTTTATTGGCGGCGGTTTTGGCCCCAAGATTATGATGTTTTATCCGTCGGAGGTGTTGATTCCCTGGCTGGCTATGCAGCTCGACCGACCTGTGAAGTGGATTGAAGATCGCTCGGAGAATTTTGTGGCCACGACGCATGAGCGGGATCAGATTCATTGGGTGGAGGTGGCGTTTAGAGCAGACGGCCGTATTCTGGGCATCCACGACACTTTTCTCCATGATCAAGGGGCTTATGCTCCCTATGGCCTCACCGTTCCCCTCAACAGTCAATGTACTTTGCTAGGACCGTATGACATCCAGAACTATCACAGTGATTTCAAGGCCTTGTTCACCAACAAAACCATCGTCACCCCCTATCGCGGGGCGGGGCGGCAGCATGGTGTGTTTGTGGTGGAGCGTATGTTAGACTTCGCAGCCCGCGAGTTGGGGCTGGATCGGGCCGAAATCCGCCGCCGCAACTTCATTCAACCGGAACAATTTCCCTATAACAACGAAATCATTTACCAGGACTTTGCCCCATTGACCTATGATAGCGGCAACTACGAGCCTGTGTTGAAAAAGGCCAAAGAAATGATTGGCTACGATGAATTTTTCAGCGAGATTCAGCCGAAGGCACGGGCTGAAGGACGGCATCTCGGTTTGGGCCTTGTGGCTTATGTGGAGGGGACGGGTATTGGGCCCTATGAGGGGGCGCGGGTGCAGGTGCAGGGCAACGGCCGTGTCTCCGTGGCTACTGGCATTGGCACTCAAGGGCAGGGGCATTACACTGTTTTTGCCCAAGTGGTGGCTGATCAGGTGGGGGTAGATGTAACAGATGTTGACATTGTGACGGGGGATACGGATCAGTTCCACTGGGGAGCGGGCACTTTTGCCAGCCGTGGAGCGGTAGTGGCGGGCAATGCCATTAATGAGGCGGCCAAAGATGTGCGCAGCAAAATTCTCAAGTTGGCTAGCGAATTGCTAGAAGTGGATGAGGCGGATTTGATTTTGGGCGAGGGCCAGGTGCAGGTGAAGGGGGTGCCAGATAGAGCCATTCCCCTGGGAGAATTGGCGCAGAAGGCCAATCCGATGCGGGGGGCGGTGAAACCGGGCACGGAGCCAGGTTTGGAAGCGACGAATTATTTTGGGCCGGAGTATGGGGCAACGGCCGTTGGCGTTCACGCTATGATTGTGGAGATTGATCCGGATACGATGGCCGTAGATATTCAAAAATATGTTGTTGTACATGACTGCGGTGAGGTGATTAACCCGCTTATTTTAGATGGACAAATACATGGTGGTATTGCCCAAGGTATTGGCAATGCCTTCTATGAAAAGCTGGCCTATGATAGCGAGGGCCAGCTTTTGACCGGTTCTTTTATGGATTATTTACTACCCACTGCTCTGGAAATGCCCTCTATCGCCATCGGTCACGAAGTGACTCCATCACCACTGAATCCACTAGGTGTTAAAGGGGCAGGTGAAGCGGGCGCGATTCCGACTGGCCCACTCTTTGCCCAAGCGGTGGAAGATGCGTTAGGTATGGCTGACCTGGAAATCTTGGAGATCCCCCTCAGCCCTAGCCGCATTTGGGAATTGGTGAGGGGGACGAAAGCAACGGATAGAAGGGATTAAACTGCTCAGTTAAAAACGCGTCGTTGCTCGGCAGGGTGCGCCATTTGGGCTAACGGCGGTGGCGCTCCCGACGCTGTGCTAGTTTGCGTTTGGCGCGGCGGATTGTCTTTTTCTTCTGGATGCGGCGCACCTCACTTTTGGAAACATGCCAACGGCGGCGACGTACTTCGCTCAACATCCGACTATAAGCTACCTTTTTCCGAAATCTTCTTAATAACTGTTCTTCGGTTTCATCTGATTTACGTTCTACTCGAATAGGCAAAATAATACTCCTTGCCATCAGACAGGTAATCATAAGTAGCTGTGTGACGACAGACTCGAAAATGGTTAATACAAGATCACTACAGAACAGGGCTGCTGATGTGATGTGGCTAAAATCTCAGAGGAGGGGTGTGTTCCTACAGGGCCATTTGCATGAGATTTGCTTTTCTATGTTAGAGGTTATGATAATACCCATTGGCAGGAGATGCAAATAGTGCCAAGTGGTTAGGGTCAATGCTACTTAGCGTTGCTACATCTAGTAAGATTATGGTTGATTGGTTTTTGGGTACAATGGGCTTTGGTTATAAGCAATGGTCAGGAGCTTTTTATCCACGGGGTTTAGCTGCACACAGTTATTTGGCTTATTATAGCGAACGCTTTGAGGCGGTGGAGGTTGATTCGACTTTTTATGGCACGCCGCGTGTGCAACAGGTGCAACGGTGGACGGCCGTTACGCCACCACACTTCACCTTTTGTGCCAAAACCCCACGTGACATCACTCATAATCAACGCCTGGTTAACGTCATGCCCGCCATGAACAACTTCCTGGATACCATGCGCCACCTTGGCCCTAAATTAGGTGTCATCCTCATCCAATTCTCCCCCGATTTCACGACTAATGAGCGCAACAGGTTGGTTCCCCTCCTCGAAGCCTTACCGTCTGATATTCGTTTTGCTATTGAATTTCGGCACCGATCGTGGGAAGTGCCACAAACGGCCGATCTGCTACAAAGACACAATATGGCTTGGGTATCGGCCGACTATATTTATTTGCGAAAGGTGGTGCGGCAAACGGCCGATTTTCTCTACATGCGCTTCATTGGCCCACACGGTCAATTTGCGACAAAGGATAAGGAGTTGGTGGATAAAACGGCCGTTCTGCAAAAATGGCACAGTCAAATTCAGCCCCATCTTAGCCAAGTAAACAGCATCTACGGCTTCTTCAATAATGACTACTCTGGTTATTCACCTGCCACTTGCAACCGCTTCAAAACCATGGTAGGTCTAGAAACCAAAGACATCCGCGTCATGCAACAAGGTCGCTTATTTTAATACCTGGTGACAGGCACTTTCCGAAGTGCCTGTCACCTTTGTATTGTATAAGTAACTTAGTTCCTGACTAATCTTGAGCAAATGGTAGCAATTCTGTCAATCCCTTATCACTCAAATCAAGCTCCGTCCACTCCTCCCGTTCGGCTTGGTCAATCAGCGCCAGCAATTCATCTTGTGTCATCGTCGCCCTCCGCGGGATTAGGACTGGCAGTCCTTATATCCGTAAAGTTGTAAAACAGTGGACTAAGGACTGCCAGTCCTTTCTAAACAAAATCATCTATAATTAATGGCTCAATTAAGCTCTCGTCCACATCCATTATGTGTCCATCCACAAAAGTGGCTCGACCACCAAACCATTCTAACACATCATCTCGCTGTACTTTGGTTGGCTTTTCGGACAATATCGCCCTATACGATGACCATGGCCAATCACGAAAATCATCTACCAACCCATGTGTTTGTGGGTTGCGGTGGATGTAGGCCACCAAATAAGTGAAGTAACGATCATTATCAACCAGTTTACGCTTGAAGGGCTTTTCAAAGAGGCTGCCCGTGCGACCATACCCTTTATTCATGGCTTTGGTGTAGGTGCTGAAAAAATTGCGAAATTGTAGGCTGACGTAGGAGGGCACTCCTGAGCTTGAGCTTCTCGGATGCGGACTAATAGGTGAAAGTGGTTGAGCAGCAAGCAGTAGGCATAGGTATCCGCAACGGGAAAAATGTATTTGAGGTAGAGTTGGAGGAAATAACGATAGTTTCGCTCTTCGTGGAAGATGTTTTCGCCGTTGTTGCCGCGATTGTAGATGTGGTAGTAGCTGCCTGGTATGAGTGGTTGTGACATGGCATTTGCCCTTGAGATATGGTTTGATCAAATCTTATCTGGAAATGATTTGTTGCGCGAATTAGGACTGGCAGTCCTTAAGCATTGATCTGGCTGAATTGCGATACAAGGACTGCCAGTCCTGGCAGTCTGGCGATTTTTAATCTTGTGGCCTCGTGTTATAATGTTCCGCTTCGTTGAAATTTGGATTTAGGATATTTGATATTACTTATGAGTGAAAAGAAGTTGAGTTTTCAGGATGTGATTTTGCGGTTGTTGGATTATTGGAAGGCGCAGGGGTGTCTGATTCAGCAGCCTTATAATGTGCAAGTGGGGGCGGGGACGATGAACCCGGCGACGGTGCTGCGGGTGTTGGGGCCGGAGCCGTGGAATGTGGTGTATGTGGAGCCGAGTGTGCGGCCGGATGACGGCCGTTTTGGAGAAAACCCCAACCGTATGCAGATGCACCATCAGCTGCAGGTCATTCTCAAACCCGATCCTGGCAATCCGCAGGAACTCTATTTGAAAAGCCTAGAGGCCATCGGCATCAACCCGCGCGAGCATGATATTCGCTTTGTGGAGGATAACTGGGAAAGCCCAGCTTTGGGTGCCTGGGGCTTGGGTTGGGAGGTGTGGCTGGATGGGCAGGAGATTAGCCAGTATACCTATTTCCAACAGGCAGGCGCGCATGAGTTAGACCCAGTTTCGGTGGAGTTGACTTATGGCCTAGATCGGATCGTGTTGGCTTTGCAGGAGAAGACGAGTGTTTGGGAGATGGATTATGGGGCTGATATTCCTTACGGCGATATTTTGCTGCAAGGGGAGATTGAGCATTGTCAATATTATTTTAATGTGGCCGATGTGGCGGCGTTAACGGCCGTTTACGACACTTATGAACGAGAAGCACAACGTTGTGTGGATGCCAATCTCGTTATTCCCGCTCACGACTTCAACTTGAAATGCTCCCAGATATTCAACGTTTTGGACACACGCGGGGCCATTGGTGTGACGCAGCGGGCCGATTATTTCAAGCGGATGCGTAATATGGCGCGGCAGATTTCAGCCCTTTATCTTGAGCAGCGGCAGCGGTTGGAGTATCCGTTTATGGATGTATGGGCGGATCAACCGGAAGCGCAGCAAGGCCGTATGGTGCAGTATGCCCAGATAGAGCGGCCACAAGCCTTCCTATTAGAGATAGGCAGCGAGGAATTGCCGGTGGCTGATTTGACGTCAGCGTTGCGGCAGTTGCGGGTGTTGGTGCCGGAGATGTTGGATGATTTGCGCCTGTCGTATGAAAATGTGACAGTGCAGGGTACGCCGCGTCGTTTGGCGGTGATGGTTGAGGGGGTGAACGGCCGTCAAACTGACCTGGAAACCGTCGCCAAAGGGCCACCTGCCGACCGTGCATTTGACAAAGATGGCAATCCCACCAGAGCGGCGCAAGGTTTTGCACGGGGCAAAGGCGTGGCTGTGGCTGATTTGCAAATTGTGGAGGAGAAGGGTAAGCGGTATGTAACGGCCGTTGTCCGCGAGGAGGGTCGTCCGGCAGCAGCGGTATTGGCTGAACGTTTGCCAGACCTGATTGCCAGTATCAAATTCCAGAAAAGTATGCGCTGGAATCACACAAATATTGCCTATAGTCGGCCGTTGCGCTGGTACGTGGCGCTATTTGGGCCGGATGTTGTGCCATTTATGTATGCGGGGGTGGCCAGTGGGCGCACTAGCCAGGGATTACGGCCGTATGGTTCGCCAGCCATTAAGATTGATGAGGCGGCGCATTATGCTGAGATTATGCGTGAGAATGGGTTGGTGATTGATGTGGCTGAGCGGCAGGCGATTATTGCTGAAGAGGCCGCTGCTATCGCTAGAAGCAAAAATGGCACGATTCCTGATGATGCTGCTTTGCTGGATGAGGTGACGAATTTGGTGGAACGGCCGACGCCGCTGCTGGGGCGTTTTGAGGAGCGGTTCCTTAAGCTGCCTGATGAGGTGTTGGTGGCGGTGATGCGTAAGCATCAACGCTATTTCCCTGTGTATCGAGACGGCCGTTTGTTGCCGCTGTTTATTACGGTGCGTAATGGTGATGACCAGCATGTGGACATTGTGCGTGAGGGCAATGAGCATGTGATTCGGGCGCGTTTTTCGGATGCTGAGTTTTTCTACGGCAAGGATTCGCAAAAGAAGTTGGCTGATTTTGTGGCTGAGTTGGATTTGCTGACGTTCCAGTTTGATTTGGGTTCGATGCTGGATAAGACGCATCGGCTAGAGAAGTTGGTGCCGAGTTTGGCGGATATGTTGGGCTTGGATGAGGGGGAAACGGCCGTTGCTAATCGAGCAGCGGCTCTGGCCAAAGCTGATCTGGCTAGCAGTATGGTGGTGGAGATGACCTCATTGCAGGGCATTATGGGTGGCCATTATGCCAAACTGAGTGGTGAATCGGACGCGGTGGCTGGAGCGATTGCCGAGCAATATAACGCGGTGAGCCATACGCAACCTGGTTTGGCCTTGGCTTTGGCAGACAGATTGGACAGCTTAACGGGATTGGCGGCAGCGGGGCTGATGCCCAAAGGCTCGAACGATCCCTTTGCTTTGCGCCGCGCAGCTTTGCAGATGATTGAGAATTTGATGGCCAATAAGGTTAACTTTGATTTGCGCCAAGGGATTGCGGCGGCGGCGCAGTTGCTGCCGATTGCGGCTGATGACTCGGTGCAAAATGGGGTGTTGGGGTTTGTGAACGGCCGTTTGGAAGGTGTGCTTCGTGAAAAAGGGTTCCAATCTTCGGTGGTGCGGGCTGTGTTGGCGGAACAGGGTCACAATCCATTTGCGGCGGGGGAAACGGCCGTGGCTCTGAGCCGAGCCATGGAAGCGGATGATTGGGCGAATTTACTAGATGGCTATGCGCGTTGTGTGCGTATTACGCGCAAGCAAGCGGAGCAGTTTGAGTTGCGTAAGGGTGATTTTTCATTGGATGAGGAGAAGGGGTTGTTGGTGGCTTGGGAAACGGCCGTAAATGTTAGTGATGGCACACTGGATACTTTCATTGCCAGCCTGCGCCAACTGCTGCCAGCTATTACCAACTTCTTTGACAATGTGCTGGTGATGGATGAGGATCAAGCGGTACGCGAAAACCGCCTCGCTCTCCTGCAACACATCGCCAATCTTACTCAAGGCATCGCCGATTTGTCGGAGTTGGAAGGGTTTTAGTCCGCAATAGTTTTCATATCGGATGCCTTGTCTGGAAAACAGACAAGGCTTTTTTATACGTGCCATTAGGAGAATGTGACCACTCATAATTTTATGTGTCAGTGTATAATAGGATTAGATATGGACAACACATGATCACCCTTCTACCACTGGCGTCTACACTTATCTCCTTGGGGTTGGCTTTTTTTGCCTGGCAATTTCGGTATCGTTATCGCTGGGTTTTTTCTTTTGCGCTCCTTTTGTTTGCTGTGAGCGAATGGTCGTTAGGCTATTTTTTTGAATTAACGGCCGTCAGTTTAGAAGCCAAGATTATTTGGGCTAAAATAGAGTATGTGGGAATCGTCCTTACGCCTCTTTTGTGGTTTATTTTCTCGTGGCAATATGTTAGTCGAGATCAATGGCTCACTCGCAAACGTCTGATCCTGTTTTTGATTGTGCCTGCGCTTACCCTTCTTTTTGTAATTACAAATGAGTGGCATGGGTTCATTTGGCAGAAGACATCGCTCATCACGACCTCAACAATGAGGATGTTGGAGGTGAACTATGGCTTTTGGTTTTGGCTACATTCAGCCTACTCTTATCTGCTCCTATTGATCGGTTCTGTTGTCTTATTAAGGGCTTTTAGTCGGTTTGCCACTATCCACCGCTGGCAGATCGGGGTGCTGCTATTAGGCCCACTGGCGCCTTGGATAGGCAATATTGTTTATCTAACGGGGGTTAGCCCCATCCCCAATTTTGATTTAACCCCTTTGGCTTTTACGATTAGCGGGGTGGTGTTTGCCTGGGATATTTTCCGCCTGAATCTGCTTGACCTCGTGCCTATCGCCCGACGGGCGCTGATTGATAGTATGAGTGATGCTATGCTGGTGGTGGATGTGGAAAATCGTATTGTTGATGTTAATGAAGCGTTTGCACTGCTTGTGGGACAGACTGAAAAGGAATTAGTTGGACAGTCTATCGAGGCTTTGTTTACAGACCGACCAGAATGGGCACAAGCCTATGACGCGACAGCCCAACATGAAGATTATGATTGGCAAGATTTGGAGGTGAACGGCCGTTACTATGACGCCCGTACTTCTTTGTTATTTAACGACCAACAGCAGCCGCGTGGTCGATTGATCATTCTGCGTGATATTACAGAGCGGAGAGAGATGGAACAGGAATTGCTGGCTGAAAAGCAGCTTTCCGTCAATTTGTTGGAAGCAACCTGGGTGATCACCCAGGAATTGGACTTAGATGTTGTTTTGCACAATGCGGTGCGAACGGCCGTTAACCTAACCCACGCCGAAAATGGCAATCTGATTTTGCTAAAAAACAATAACCAAATATTCCGCAGTTTGTTGGCCCGTAAAGATGGAAAAGAGATCGCCCAGCGTGACCACGATGTACATCAAATTGTGGCTGATGGTTTAGCGGGTTGGGTCATTCGCCAGCGCCAATCAGCCCTCGTTTCAGAGACAACACAAGACGAACGTTGGATTCAGGTTGCCAACGGTTCTACAATAACCCACTCTGCTTTAGCGGTACCCATTTTAGAAAGAAGCCAGGCCATCGGTGTTATCACCGTAACCCATCCCAAACCACAACACTTCACACAACAGGATGAACTCTTTCTACAAGCAGCCACGAACCAACTAGCCCTAGCCTTGCGCAATGCACAAAGTTTTGAAAATCAGCGCCGGCTTGCCCAGAATCAGGCCACGCTCTATCAAATATTACGGGCGATTAGCGGCTATCTCGATCCACAAACCGTCTTATGGCAGGCGGCGGAAACAATTGATGAATTAACAAATTGGCCCGCCCACTGCCTATTGATTACCGACCAAACTGGCCAAAGATTTGACTTGCAGACAGCGACCGGTGTGCTAGGGAAACTCAGTTCAAATCAGTTTACGGCCGATAGTGGGATATGGGGGCGAGCTTTGCGTACTTCGTTGCCTCAAGTTGTGTCCAATGTCCGCCAAGACCCAGATTTCATAGGCGGCTATTCTGCCTTGCAAAGCGCATTAGCCTTGCCCATGATGCGTGGCAGTCATCTATTAGGTGTTTTGTATATCGAAAGCGATCATCCTGAAGGTCTGAATCAAGATGAAAGGTGGTTGGCTGATGCTTTGGCCGAAGCGATTGGTTTGGCAGTAGACAATGCTCAGACACATGATGTTTTACGTCAACATGCGGCAGATTTAAGTACCCTATATTCAATTACACGGTTGGTCAGCCATGTGTTGATGGATGAGAATGTTTTGCAGCAGGTACTATATTTGGGTGTGACAGCCTTGCGCTGTGATATGGGGCTTATTACCCTAGCTGATCCCTATAGTGGTGCGTTGACTATTGCCGCCCAACGAAGTTTGCCCGAATCTTTTTTGACTCATTTGCAAAACAAGGGATTAGAAAACAGTATTTGCAACCATGCTCACAGTGGCCAGGAGACACTTTATCTGCCAGATGTGACCGATGAGCAGGATGCAGCGGTGCAGCAAATACGCCAGTTGATGCCAACTACCATAGATGATCTGGTACAACTTGGTATCAAATCCTATTTTGGCATACCCTTGCACCATCATGAGCGTCCTTTAGGCACCCTTTGTTTATTTACCAATAACGTTTATCAGCTATCCATTGAAGAGATGGCCTTACACAAGACAATTGGTCAACAAATTTCGTTGGCGCTGGCTAATATGAATCTTTATTCTCAAACAAGCCAACAATTAAAGAAGCAAACGGCGCTGCGCGAAGCGATCACAGCTATCACTTCTTCCTTAGACCTGCCGACGGTCTTATCCCAAATTGTGGAGCAGATGAGTCGAGCCTTAGATTCGACGAGTGCCTACATTTGCAGTTATGATTCAAGGTTATTGACGTCAGAAGTATTGGCTGAATATATGGGCCCCGAGGCCAATGACAGCGAAAGAGAATCTGATTTAGGGGTTGTTTATCAATTAGATCAAGAGTTCCCCTATGATTTGACGAGCCTGGCTGAAGGTAAGCCTACTATTATTCACGATCATGATCCTGGCCTGATGTTGCCTGAGCGTCAACATATGCTGGATTATGGAGCCAAGTCTATTTTAGTAATACCGCTCCGTGCCGGTGGACAAACGATTGCCTATGCGGAGTTATGGGAAA